>NZ_CP065745.1:0-2650000 GCF_016026615.1 Aeromonas allosaccharophila
TTCGTCTGGGCGGCCAGGTTATCGTTAAAGCGATGAGCGTGCTGGTATTCCCGTTCGTGATCACCCTGATGGGCCTGGCGTTCTACCTGATCCCGCATTGGAATGGTGCCATCATCACTGAAGCTCCGGCGCTGTCCGACGCCTTCAACGGTGACTTCATCAAGACCCTGTGGCTGGCTATCCCGGTTATGGTGTTCTCCTTCAACCATTCCCCGATCATCTCCTCCTTCGCGGTGGATAACAAAGGTCGTTACGGTGAAGGTGCCGAGAAGAAGTGCAGCAACATCCTGCTGGGCGCCCACGTCATGATGGTAATGACCGTTATGTTCTTCGTATTCAGCTGCGTACTGAGCCTCTCCCCGGCTGACCTGGCTGCTGCCAAAGAACAGAACATCTCCATCCTGTCCTACCTGGCCAACCACTTCGACAACGCGGTTATCGCCACTGTGGCTCCGTTGATCGCCATGGTTGCCATCAGCAAATCCTTCCTGGGTCACTACCTGGGTGCGCAAGAAGGCATGAACGGCCTGATGGCCAAGGCGCTGCGTGAAAAGGGCAAGAACGTTGACACCAAGCAACTGAACAAAATCACTGCCGTGTTCATGATCCTGACCACCTGGGCCATCGCCACCATCAACCCGAGCATCCTCGGCATGATCGAAGACCTGGGCGGCCCGATCATCGCAATGCTGCTGTTCCTGATGCCGATGTACGCCATCGCCAAGGTGCCGGCCATGCGCAAATACGCTGGCAACATCAGCAACGGCTTCGTGACCCTGATTGGCCTGATCGCCATGTCCGGTATCATCTACAAGCTGATTGCCTGATAACTCCGGTTAATCCTTGTGAAAAGCCGCCTCGTTCGAGGCGGCTTTTTTATTGCCTGCTCAACAGCGGCAGACTTGCATAAACCCGAGCATATTCTCTGCACTCTGCTTAACAAAGTGGCGGGGGAGGCCTAACATGGCCCGACATCTGTTTATGAATCGGGACAAAAGGAATATGTCTGCGTTGAAAAAGGATCTCGGGCTCTGGCAGGGGATGGGGCTGCTCGCCACCTCGCTGCTCGGCACCGGGATCTTCGTGGTACCGGCGACTGCGGCCTCACTGGCGGGCGGGGCGTCGCTGTGGGCCTGGTTGCTGCTGATTGCGCTGGTGCTGCCCATCGCCTTTACCTTCGCCCGCCTCGGCCGCCGCTATCCCCATGCGGGCGGTGCGCCGCATCTGATTGGCCTCGCCTTTGGCAACGGCGCCGAGCGCTTTTCCGCCTTCCTCTTTCTGGCTGTGCTGCCGGTGGGCTTGCCCGCCGCCCTGATGATTGCCGCCGGTTTCTGGCATGCCCTGTTCGAGATGGGGGAGTGGGCCCTGTGGGCCATCCAGCTGTTCACCCTGCTCGGGGTCTTTCTGCTGGGGCTGCGCGGGGCGCGATCCTCCGGCAACCTGCAACTGTTGATTGCGCTCGCCATTCTGGGGCTCACCCTGCTCATCTGGTTCAAGGGGGAGGTGAGCTGGCGCGACGCAGCGCGGCCGCTGCCGAGCGCGGACGAGTGGCCTGCCATGGCCACTGCGCTGGCGGTGATGTTCTGGTGTTTTGTCGGGCTCGAGGCTTTCGCCCATATGGGGGAGGAGTTCAAGCGGCCGGAGCGGGACTATCCCATCGCCCTGCTCGGCGGGGTGTTGCTGGCGGGGCTTATCTACTGGGTACACTCGCTGGTGGTGCTCAAATATGGCCTCTACGGCGATGAGGCGAAGAATGCCACCGCCATCCCCTCCCTGCTGGCGCTGCTGTTCGGCCCCACCGCCAAGTGGCTGGTGGCGGTGCTCGGCTACCTCTCCTGTTTTGCCAGCATCAATATCTACATTCAGGGCTTTGCCCGGCTGATCTGGAGCATGGCGCGGGAAGGCAAGCTGCCCCCCTCGCTAGCCGTGCTCACCGCGCGCGGCGCGCCGCTGCGGGCGCTCGGTCTGGTGCTCGCCATCTGTCTACTCTGCATCACCCTCATTATCTGGCTGCGACTGCCGCTCGATGAGCTGATCCGCTACGCCAACGGCAACTTCGTGCTGGTCTATCTGCTCTGCATGGCGGCAGGCTGGCGCCTGCTCGGCGGGGTAGGCAAGGGGCTGGCGGGGATAAGCGTGCTGCTCTGCGCTCTGGTGCTGGTGGCGCTCGCCTCCCAGGTGCTCTATGCCGTCGTGCTTAGTCTGGCTTATGGCGGCTTCTCGTTGTGGCGGCGTCATCTGCGCCGTAGTCGTCAGCAGGATGCGTTCCCGGTGGCGAAGTAACGTTTCCCCGATTGCCGGAAAGATGAGAAAGCCCTGATGTTCAGGGCTTTTTTGATTCAGGCATATGGGATATTCATATGAACACCCGTTGGCACGCTATTTGCCGAAAAGTGCGGGGTCGGATCAACTCAGCGGCGATTTATAGCCAAAAAAAGTGGGATCCAGCTCCCGTTTTGCTTAAAGTGCTCCTTTCCGATCCCGGTGGTCGGAATGCCCGCAAGGATGCCCTTCAGACGTAAACAGGATGGCCTGGCCAGACTGACTCACAGCGATATTCACTGTTCCGGTTCCCTTATCTGCCGCGTCCCTGCTGGCAGCGCCCTGTTCCGTTCAGTCAGTCCGGGTCTTGCGTCACTCTCATCGTGCATTGTCTCCATCTGCAGCGAGTGAATCATGAGCGAATCGGTTTTTGAGATCCACGACTGGACCCTGAGCGTTGACGACAACATGTTGTGTCGTCCCGACCGCGAGGTCTACCTCGAACCCAGACTGGTCAATCTGTTGCGGTTTCTGGCCCACAATGCTGGCACCGTGTTTGGCCGCGATACCCTGATCAACGAGGTGTGGGACGGCGCCGAGGTGACCGATCAGGTGGTGACCCAGTCCATCTTCGAACTGCGCAAGATCCTCAAAGATGGTCGCACCGATGCGACCGACTATATCGTCACCGTGCCCAAGCGCGGCTACAAGCTGGTGGCGCCGGTGCGGCCGCTGCAGGTGGTTTCCGTGGTGATGGCGGATGAGCAGCCCGCGGCCGCGGTCAATACCGCGCTCTCCGACAACCCGACCCTCTCCGATCTGAGCCCGCCCGCGGCTGATCAGGATGATGATGCACAGCCCAATGTCGCCCCTTTTCCCGCCGGGCCGCTGACCCGCGCCATCTCCACCCATGCCAAGGATGCCCGCAGCCGCTGGAAGATGGTGAGTTTCGATATCTTCGTGGCCATCGTGCTGATCGCCATTGTCAGCATGCTCAGCTACCAGCACACCAGCCCTCAGGTACACACCATGCTGGATCCCAATCTGCTGGTTTTTCGCTTCCACTCCGGCATGGATGACAACAATGAGAACGTGCGCCTTGCCGATGGTATCACCCGCGCCCTGATGGGGGAGGTGGCGGTAGCCACGCCGCTGCGGGTGCAGTATGGCGCCACCAATCTGATGGGGGGCATCATGCCCGGCAAAGAGCTGAGCGTGCGGGTCACCCGCCAGCCGCGCGGCACCTATCTCGATCTGGAGTACCGCAATATCAACACCAACCGGGTGCTGTTCAGCCATCAATACCAGCTCAGTCGCCACAATGTGCACGGGGTGTTGCAGGCGAGCAGTCAGGATCTGCTGCGCGCCCTCGACCAGCCCGATGCCGAGCCGGGGATGGGCTGGCCCACCGATGATGCCTCACTGATGGCGATGATGGAGGCGCAGTACTACATCAACAGCCGGGATCCGGTCGCCCTCAAGCGCGGCATCGATCTGCTGGAGCAGGCGCTGATTGCCCATCCGGATCAGCCGCTGCTGCTGGCGGAGCGCTATCTGGCGGGCGAGGCGCTGGCGACCCTGGCGGGCAAATCCGAGAGCGAGCGGCTGCAGGGGATTGGCACCCATCTCGCCAGCGTGGTGCAAAACAGCGGCGCCCTGCCTGCCCGGGTGTGGGAGGCCTTGACCCTGCAGGCAATCCTCAACGGCCAGCAACAGCAGGCCAACTATCTGCTGGAGAAGGCGGCGAGTCGCGGCCGCTCGGTGCTCTACTACATACTGCAGGGCAAGCTGGCGGAGTTGGACGGTCGCCCCGAGGCGGCGGGTGATGCCTACAGTCAGGCCTTCCTGATGGAGGCGACCGAGCAGACCTATCTGCTCTGCCAGCAGCTCGGTTTCTACAGCAATATGGAGACCCTCACTCCCGCCCTGTTCAATGCGCTGGGTCAGAGCAAGGTGAAGCTCTTCTAACACTGCGGCTATTGTTTTTCTTCGGTCGGCGCGGTTGCCGACCCTATCCACAGGCTGCCTTCGGGCGGCCTGTGCTGTTTCTGTCTGTCTCAATCCTGCTTGTTTGCAACCGGGGATAGCCGCTTTGGTGCGGCCCGATTTATCTCCTGCTGTTCACTTCCATCCTCATTAGCCTTGCATGCGGCATGGGCGGAGTTCACCGTTTGCCCGGCTTTGTGCCTCGCGCACTGCTCGTGACGTCTGCATATTGTTGGCGGCGGGATAAGGTGTCAGTCACCACTTACCACTTACCGGTTATCGCCGTTGATGTGTGCCTCAAAGCCGCTGGGGATGAGAGAAATGAAAGATCGAACTGGGGTGAGCGGCCACTCAGGGTGATGATCAGCAGGGCTTCCAGATGGCCGCAAGGGCAGGGGGCGCAATGGGAGCCGCTTTATCCCGGGTTTATCTGGCCAAAAATATCAAGGCGGCGAGATAAGGGGGTTATCAAGGGGCAAAAACGGGATGGTTGGATATCAATATTTTATCAAGATGGCGGCATGGGTGGACGTCAACCAACTGTTTTTAAATGGTTTTTAGAAAAAATGCCGAGGCGGTGAAAAAAGTTGGCTCATATTTTTATCCGTTAGCTGGTCTTTATGTTTTCCGGGGATGAGAGGCCTAGTCTGTGCCCATTCTTTGGCGGGGCGTTCCGCCAAATGTGTATGTGACGACCCGACCTTTTATAGAACCGGAGATCTTATGTCCCTAGATACGAGCAAGAAGATTGGCCTTATCGCCTGTACAGGTGTGGTGGCCGGCAACATGATGGGGAGTGGCATCGCGCTGCTGCCTTCGGCACTGGCCACCATCGGCTCCATCTCTGTCTTTAGCTGGGCAATCTGTCTGGTAGGCGCCATGGGCCTCGCCTTTGTCTTCGCCCGCCTTGCAACCAAGAACCCGCAAGAGGGTGGCCCCATTGCTTACGCTGGCGAGATCTCTCCGGTGTTCGGTTTCCAGACCGGTGTGCTCTACTACCACGCCAACTGGATCGGTAACCTGGCCATCGCCATTACCGGCGTCTCCTACCTCTCGGTGTTCTTCCCCATTCTCAACAGCCCAATTCCGGCCGCCGCAGCCACCATCGCTGCCGTCTGGATCTTCACCTTCGTCAACCTGCTGGGCGGTAGTTGGGTGAGCCGACTCTGTACTCTGGGTCTGGTGCTGATCCTGCTGCCGGTTGTGGGTACTGCGGTGATGGGTTGGGGTCATTTTGATGCCACCGTCTACAGCCAGAACTGGAACACCACCAGCGGCAGCGACCTGCATGCGGTCATCAGCGCGGTGCTGATCTGCCTCTGGTCCTTCGTCGGTGTTGAATCTGCCGCCGTCTCTTCCGGCATGGTGAAGAACCCCAAGCGCACCGTACCGCTCGCTACCATGCTGGGTACCGGTATCGCGGGTGTTATCTACATCCTCTCTACCCAGGTGATCAGCGGCATGTTCCCGGCCGGTGAAGTAGCCGCCTCCGGCGCCCCGTTTGCCATGGCCTCTTCCGCAATCTTCGGTAGCTGGTCTGCGCCGTTCGTCTCTGCCTTCACCGCCCTGGCCTGCTTCACCTCGCTGGGCTCCTGGATGATGCTGGTGGGCGAGGCGGGCAAGCGTGCTGCCAATGACGGCAACTTCCCGAAAATCTACGGCGAAGTGGACAAGAACGGCGTAGCCAAGAAGGGTCTGATCCTCGGATCCCTCAAGATGACTGCGCTGATGATTGGCCTGACAGCCTTCACCTCCCGGTCCGCTCACGCTGCCGATCTCTTCAACGTGCTGACTACCGATGCGGTGCTGCTGACCATGCTGCCCTACTTCTACTCCAGCATTAACCTCATTCGCTTCGAGGGCATGACCTCCCGCAGCATCGGCGCGATGATCTTCTCCGGTGTGGCCTGTGTCTTCTGTCTGGTGGCCCTGATGGGTGCCAAGGGGTCCAACCTCACCGCTACCTTCGTGGTGTCGCTCATCATCCTGATGTTCTACGCCAAAAAACAGGGTCTGCGTCAGCACGACGCCCTGCTGAGCGAACAGCCCAGCAACTGATTCCCCCTTTTATCTTCCGAGCGCTCTTCACTCACCATCCCTGATGGAGAGCGCCCCTTTACGTGTGGAGCATTACGATGAATATCATTGCCATCCTCAACCACCTGGGCGTTTTCTTTAAAGAAGAACCCATTCGCCAGCTGCAAGCCTCCCTCGAGCGCAAGGGTTTCGAGGTTGTTTATCCGGTCGACGTGGCCGACCTGCTGAAACTGATCGAGAAGAACCCCCGCGTTTGCGGCGCCATCTTCGACTGGGACAAATATTCGCTGGGCCTGTGCAAGGAGATCCACGATCGCAACGAGAAGCTGCCGATCTTCGCCTTCGCCAACGACCAGTCCACCCTGGACATTCACCTGACCGACCTGCGTCTGAACGTCCACTTCTTCGAGTACCGTCTCGGCATGGCCGACGACATCGCCCTCAAGATGGGTCAGGCCACTCAGGAGTATCAGGACGCCATCCTGCCGCCGTTCACCAAGGCGCTGTTCAAGTACGTGGAAGAGGGTAAATACACCTTCTGTACCCCGGGTCACATGGGCGGCACCGCCTTCCAGATGAGCCCGGCCGGCAGCATCTTCTATGACTTCTATGGCCCGAACGCGTTCAAGGCTGACGTCTCCATCTCCATGCCGGAGCTGGGCTCCCTGCTGGATCACTCCGGCCCGCACAAGGAAGCCGAAGAGTACATCGCCCGTACTTTCAACGCCGATCGCTCCTATATCGTTACCAACGGCACCTCCACCGCCAACAAGATCGTCGGCATGTTCTCCGCCCCGGCGGGCAGCACAGTGCTGGTTGACCGTAACTGCCACAAGTCGCTCACTCACCTGATGATGATGAACGACGTGACTCCGATCTACTTCCGTCCGACCCGCAACGCCTACGGCATTCTGGGCGGTATCCCGCAGAGCGAATTCAGCCGCGACACCATCGCAGCCAAGGTTGCCGCCACCCCGGGTGCCCAGGCTCCCCGTTACGCGGTGATCACCAACTCCACCTATGATGGCCTGCTCTACAACACCGGCTTCATCAAGGAGAGTCTGGATACCCCTTACATCCACTTCGACAGTGCCTGGGTGCCTTACACCAACTTCAGCCCGATCTATGAAGGCAAGTGCGGCATGAGCGGCGAAGCCATGCCGGGCAAGGTGTTCTATGAAACCCAGTCTACCCACAAGCTGCTGGCGGCCTTCTCCCAGGCTTCGATGATCCACATCAAGGGTGATGTGGAGGAAGAGACCTTCAACGAAGCCTTCATGATGCACACCTCCACCTCGCCGCAGTACGGCATCGTGGCATCGACCGAGATCTCCGCTGCCATGATGCGTGGCAACACCGGCAAGCGTCTGATCAAGGACTCCATCGATCGCGCCATCTCCTTCCGCAAAGAGATCAAGCGTCTGCGTGATCAGAGCGAAGGCTGGTTCTTCGACGTATGGCAGCCGGACAACATTGACACTGTTGAGTGCTGGAAGCTGGATCCGAAAGATGACTGGCACGGCTTCAAGGACATCGATGACAACCACATGTACCTGGATCCGATCAAGGTCACCCTGCTGACTCCGGGTATGGGTCGTGACGGCCAGCTGCTGGAGAAGGGCATTCCTGCTTCACTGGTCTCCAAGTTCCTGGACGAGCGCGGCATCGTGGTCGAGAAGACCGGCCCCTACAACATGCTGTTCCTCTTCTCCATCGGTATCGATCAGTCCAAGGCGATGCAGCTGCTGCGCGCCCTGACCGAGTTCAAGCGTGGTTATGACCTGAACCTGACCATCAAGAACATACTGCCGAGCCTCTATCGTGAAGACCCGAGCTTCTACGAAGGGATGCGCATTCAGGAGCTGGCCAAGAGCATCCACGATCTGACCTGCAAATACCGTCTGCCGGAGCTGATGTTCAAGGCGTTCGACGTGCTGCCGGAGATGAAAATGACCCCGCACGCTGCATGGCAGCAAGAGCTGGCGGGCAATCTGGAAGAGGTGCCGTTGCGTGACATGGTTGACCGCATCAGCGCCAACATGATCCTGCCGTACCCGCCGGGAGTTCCGTTGGTACTGCCGGGCGAGATGGTGACCCAGGATTCTCTGCCGGTGCTCGAGTTCCTCGAGATGCTGTGCGAGATCGGTGCCCACTACCCGGGCTTCGAGACCGACATCCACGGCCTCTATCGTCAGGCCGATGGCAGCTACACCGTCAAGGTGCTGCGTTAATCGACAGTGACAACAGTCGAAAGTGACAACAACGGGCCGCAAGGCCCGTTTTTCCCTCCGGAATTCCTGTTCTTAATTGCGTGAGTCGCCAACCATGAAGCGAGTGCTCTCCATTCAATCCCACGTAGTCTTTGGCTGTGCCGGCAACAGCGCCGCCGTTTTTCCCATGCGTCGCCTCGGTATCGAGGTGTGGCCGATGAACACGGTGCAGTTCTCCAACCACACCCAATACCGCGAAGGCTGGCAGGGGATGGTGATGCCCGGCGGCCATATCCGTCAGCTGGTAAACGGCCTGGCGGAGATCGGCGTGCTGGCCGAGTGCGATGCGATCTTGAGCGGCTACCTCGGCTCGGCCGAACAGGGGGAGGAGATCCTGGCGGCAGTGGCCAGACTCAAGGCGCTCAATCCGGCCGCCCTCTACTTTTGTGACCCCGTGATGGGTCACCCCGACAAGGGGTGCATAGTGGCACCCGGCGTCGCCGATTTTCTGAAAAACCGGGCACTGGCCTGCGCCGATATGCTGGCCCCCAATCTGCTGGAGCTGGAACAGCTCACCGGCCGCGATATCCGCAATGTGCCGGAGGCCATTGAGGCGTGCCAGCAGCTGCGCGCGCAAGGGGCCAAGCTGGTGATGGTGAAACACTTGGGCAAGGCCGGCTTTGCCATGGACCGCTTCGAAATGCTGTTGGTGTGCGAGGAGGGGACCTTTCACCTCTCCCGCCCGCTTTACCCTTTTGCCCGCCATCCTATCGGGGTGGGGGATCTGCTGAGCGCCACCATGCTGGCCAATCTGCTGGCCGGTTGTACCCCGGTAGCGGCGTTCGAGCTTACCAACGCCAGTGTTGATGCCGTGCTGGCTCGCACCTGGCTGGCTGGGGCCTACGAGCTGCAACTGGTGGCGGCCCAGCACGAGATGGCGCTGCCGCAGGTCTCCATTCGGGCGACCCGCCTCTGAGCTGTTTGTACCAACAGCAGAAACAACAAAGCCCTGATCATCAGGGCTTTTTACATTTCAGATTCGGGGAGAGGGCTTAGTCCTGCGGGCTTTTGAGCGCCTTGACCACATCCTCTTTGGGTTCCAGCTCCTTTACCTGATTGAAGATCTCCAGCTCCCCTTGCGGACTGACGGTGTAGGCATCGGCATCCTGATAGCTGCCGCTGCCCGCGCTCTCGATGATGACCACCAGCTCGGGCTTCTTGTCGCCATTCAAATCGACCAGTTTCAGCTCCCGGATAAAGCCGTTGCGAGCCATCACCTTGCCATCCTGAAACTCATCCAGTGGAAATTGGGCGTTCTGGCCCGAATAGAGCCGCACGTCATAGCTGCCGATGGAGGCGGGCTCACCGGCCCCCTGCACCACCCGGATCACCTGCCCGGAGGGGAGGGTCAGTTGCTTGCTAAATCCCTCTTCGGCTTGTGCCGCCAGCGGCAGGGTCAGCAGCCCTGCCATCATTAATGCTCTGTTCATCTTGCAACCTCTTGCTGTCTCTTGAGTGCGGGCTCCCGGGGAGCCCGCACTGATGCTGTTACCAGATCTTCACCCGCTTCTGGGGCGGCAGATAGAGCTTGTCCCCCGGCTGGATGTTGAATGCCTCATAGAAGGCGGGAATGTTCGGCACCACGCCATTGACCCGGTATTCGGGGGGAGAGTGGGGGTCGGAGCGCAGCAGCATCTGCATCAGCTCGGGGCGATACATCCCCTTCCACACCTGCGCCCAGCCGAGGAAGAAGCGCTGTTCGCCGGTGAAGCCATCCAGCACCGGCGCCTCCTTGCCATCCAGTGACAGCTCGTAGGCCTTGTGGGCGATGGTGAGACCACCCAGATCACCGATGTTCTCCCCCAGGGTAAACTGGCCGTTGACGAACTGGCCGTTGATGGGCTCGAAGCGGTTGTACTGGGCCACCAGACGGCTGGTGCGGAAGCGAAACTCCTTGAGATCCTGCGGTGTCCACCAGTCGCGCATCATGCCGTCACCGTCGGATTTGGCCCCCTGATCATCAAAACCGTGGCCCATCTCGTGGCCGATCACCCCGCCGATGGCGCCGTAGTTGACCGCATCATCCGCCGTCATGTCGAAGAAAGGGGGCTGCAAGATGGCCGCCGGGAAGACGATCTCGTTGTTGCTCGGGTTGTAGTAGGCGTTCACCGTTTGCGGCGACATGTGCCACTCGTCCCGGTCCACCGGCTTGCCGAGGCGCGCCAGACTGTCTGCGTATTCAAAGGCTTGCGAGCGTTGCAGGTTGCCGACCAGATCATCCGGTTTGATGGCGATGGCGCTGTAATCCTTCCACTTGTCGGGGTAGCCGATCTTGGGGCGGAACTTGGCCAGCTTCTCGAGGGCTTGCGCCTTGGTTTCCGGCGACATCCAGTCCAGCTCCTTGATGCTCTGGCCGTAGGCGGTGCGCAGGTTCTCCACCAGCTGCTCCATCCGCTCCTTGGCCGCTGGCGGGAAGTAGCGGGCCACATAGAGCTGGCCGACCGCTTCACCCAGATGATCGTTCAGCACCCCGAGCGCCCGCTCCCAGCTGGCGCGCTGTTTGGGCGTGCCGCTCAACGTGGTGCCGTAGAAGGCGAAGTTGGCGCGGTCGGTCTCGCTGTCGAGATAGGGGGCGTAGTCGGTCAGCAGTTGCCACTTGAGGTAGGCCTGCCAGTCGGCGATGGGGGTCTGGGCCATCACCTGATCCAGCGCGCTCAGATAGGTTGGCTGGCCGATGATGAGCTCTGGCTGGGCAGCAATGCCCGCGGCGTTCAGATAGGCCTGCCAGTCGAGGTGGGGGGCGAGGTGCGCCAAATCGCTGGCGGGGCGCTTGTTGTAGTTCTTCTCCCGATCCCGCAGGGACACGTTGTCCCACTGGATGGTGGCGAGCCGGGTTTCGAGAGCCAGAATCCGCTTGGCCTTGCCGCTCGGGTCAGACTCACCGAGGCGACTCAGCATGGCGGCGATATGCTGCTGGTACTTCTGGCGCAGCGCCTGACTGTCGGGATCCTGCTTGAGGTAGTAGTCCCGATCCGGCAGCCCCAATCCCCCCTGATAGAGGTAGACCGCATAGCGGTCGGGGGACTTGGCATCGGCGTCGATCCAGATACCGAACGGTGCGCCGCCGCCCATGCGGCCCGACTGGGCAAAGGCGCGGGCCAGCGCGGCCTGATCACCGATCCGGTCGATATCGGCCAGCGCCGGTGCCAGCGGAGTGAGCCCCCTGGCGTCACGGCCAGCCTGATCCAGATAGCTGGCGTAGAGATCGCGGATCTGCTGGGTCGGCGTGCCGGTGGCGGCCTCCTGCTTGGCCAGCCCCTCGACCAGCACCCGCACATCGGCGAGAGATTTGTCCCGCAGCATGTAGAAAGCGCCATCGGCGGGTCGATCGTCGGGGATCTTGGCGGTGGCGAGCCACTTGCCATTGACGTAGCGGAAAAAGTCATCGCCGGGTTTGACCCGGGTGTCCATATTGGCCAGAGCCAGCCCGGAGTGTTTGGCGGATTCTTGCGGTGCCTGACTGCAGCCAGCCAGCAGGGCCAGTCCAATCAGGCCGGCCAGTAAGCTTTTCTTATTGTTCATCTTGTTTGATTCCAATTCGGGTTGTTTGCTTCCCTGCCCATCTTCCTTGCTCCACCCGGTTGTGCGACCGCCTTGCGGCCAGCCTGGTGGAGAGGGCGGGCGAGCCTCACTCTAGCAGCAGGGTTGCAGCTTGATAAGCCCGACTCTGCTAAGATCGGCCGGTCCGTTCTGGGGAAGCCTATGATTTCTCATCTTTATTCTCGCTTTTGTCTGACTATGCCAGCGCCGGAAGGTTCCACCGGTTTGCTGGTGGCCTTCAGTGGCGGTCTCGACTCCACCCTGCTGCTGGTGCTGGCGGCGCAGTATGCCCGCGAGCACGGCCTGCCACTTCGCGCCCTGCACGTGCACCACGGCCTCAGTCCCCATGCCGATGAGTGGGTCGCGCATTGTGAAGCCGTGTGTCAGCAATTGGCGGTGGAGCTGCTGGTCGAGCGGGTGACCCTGGCCCGCGGCAATGGCGAGAGTCTGGAGGCGCAGGCCCGCACCGCCCGTTACCAGCGGCTGACCGCCCGGATGCGGGAGGGGGAGTGGCTGCTCACCGCCCATCATCAGGACGATCAGCTGGAGACCCTGCTGCTGGCCCTCAAGCGCGGCGCCGGTCTGCGCGGGCTGGCGGGGATCCTGCCAAGTCAGCCCTTTGCCGGCGGCCTGTTGCTGCGTCCGCTGCTCGATATCAGTCGCGCCGAGCTGGCCGAGGCGGCGGTGAGCCTCCCCTTTGGTTGGGTAGAGGATGAGAGCAATCAGGACGTGAGCTATGATCGCAACTTTCTGCGCCAGACGCTTATCCCCCAGCTCAAGGCGCGCTGGCCCGCCATGGCCCAGACTGCGGCGCGCAGCATGGCCCTGTGCGCCGAGCAGGAGGCGCTGCTGGACGAGCTGGCAGAGAGTGACTGGCAGCTGGCGGGCGAGGGGGAGGCGCTCCATATCGGCCCGCTGCACGCCCTCTCACCGACCCGGCGCAACAACCTGCTGCGCTACTGGATCCGCCGTCAGGGGGGGGAGATGCCATCCCGTGAGCAGCTTGCCCGGCTGTGGCAGGAGGTAGCGCTGGCGCGCGGCGATGCCAATCCCCAGCTCAACTGGGGGCGCCAGAGCTGCCGCCGTTTTCAGGAGCGGCTCTATCTGGTGAGCCCTGACCTGCAACCTTGCCATCAGGTATTGCCGCTGACCG
Source organism: Aeromonas allosaccharophila (assembly GCF_016026615.1). Classification (NCBI taxonomy): domain Bacteria; kingdom Pseudomonadati; phylum Pseudomonadota; class Gammaproteobacteria; order Aeromonadales; family Aeromonadaceae; genus Aeromonas; species Aeromonas allosaccharophila. The sequence goes on from NZ_CP065745.1 coordinate 13,249, forward strand.
TGGGTGAGCCGCTGACCCTGCCGGACGGGCTGGGTGCGCTGGTGGTGCGCTGGAAGGAGGCGGGGGAGGGGCTGCTGCGCGCCCCCCGGCCGGACGAGCCCCTCTCGGTGCGCTTTCAGGTGGCGCCCGGGATCCCCCTTAAACCGGTGGGTCGAAGCGGCAGTCGGCGGATGAAAAAGTTGTTGCAGGAGTATGGCATGCCTTCGTGGCAGCGGGGGCGTATCCCTATCCTCTACTATGGTGAGCAGGTGGCGGCGGTGGTGGGGCTCTTTGTCTGCGACGGTTTTATGGCGCAGGGGGCCGGGCTGGTGTGCCACTGGCAGGAGTGCAGTGCCGCCCCGGTTCTGCCCGAGCAGGATCTTGCCTGACTTGATCGGTGTGAGCGGCCCAAAAAAGAAGCTCCGGTCACATGACGCGCATGTGCCGGAGCAAAGAAGAGTTCGGGATTATTCGAGAAGGCCGGCCTTGCCGGCTTTTTTACGGGCGTAGAGGTGGCTGTCGGCCGCCTCATAGAGGCTCTGCACATCGACCCCGGATTGCCAGCTGGCGGCGCCAAGGCTGCAGCCGACCGAGAAGGTGCTGAGCTCCTTGTTGGTCATCAACATATGCTGCAGTCGCAGCCAGACCGGGCGCCACGCCTCGGGTTCGGCCGGTTGCAACAGCAGGGCAAATTCATCTCCCCCGAGTCGGAAGGCTTGATCGGTACTGCGGATACACCCCTTGAGCAGCTGGGCGAAGCGGCTCAGCACCAGATCCCCCACCGGATGGCCCCAGGTGTCATTGATCTGCTTGAAGCGATCGAGATCCAGCAGCACCAGCACCAGACCGTGGGGCTCGCGGCTATGCTGCTCGATGGCGCGGCCGATGGCCTCGTCAAAGTAGGAGCGGTTGCCAAGGCCGGTCAGGTGATCGAGCCGGACCAGCTGATCCAGTTTTTCCAGCCGCAGATAGAGGGGCAGCAGCAGGCAGAGCAGCTGATGGTATTGCATCAGTACCCGTTGCTGGCTGCCGCTCAGCGGATGTTCCAGATCGTATTGGAGCTGGCCGAGCAACTGGCCGTGCTGGCCGCGCAGCTCGAACGGATAGTTGTGCAGGTTGAGGGTAGCCAGCGGCGGGTGCTGGATCAGCACATGGGGCTGGCCACAATCGAGGTAGAGACCGTGGATCCTGACAATTCTTGCCGCACGATCGGCAAAAGTTGTCAGCAAACCGCCGAGATCGCTCTGCCCCAACAACTGCTCGAGCAACTGGTTGCGTTCAACGCTGGGCAACGGCGTGAGCCGCTCCATCTGGCGAACCCACTGCTCGATGCCATGGCTAAAGCCATTAAGTGACGACGTATTTTCCATGGTCTTCCACCTGTAACACCTGACTACTGTCTCCTCCCTGCAATTGGCATGCCCAATATATCTTTCCTGACCGCCAGTTCGGCTGACTAGACTTAAGTCGATAAAAGGAGAGGGAAATTTGTACACAGATCTGCTGATTCTGCTGCTTGCCGCCGTGCTGCTGGTGGCAACTTTCCGGCGCCTCGGCTTGCCGGTGATCCTCGCCTACCTGATTGCCGGCGTGTTGCTCGGCCCCCACGGGCTGGCGGTGATCACCGGCCAGTCGATCATGCAGACCATTGCCGAACTCGGGATCGTCTTTCTGATGTTCTCGCTGGGACTGGAGTTCTCCCTGCCGAAATTGCTGGCGATGCGCCGACTGGTGTTGGGGGTGGGGGGGCTGCAGGTGCTGCTCACCTCGCTGCTCTTCTTTGCCATCGGCTGGTGGTGGGGGCTGGGCCTTGCCCAGTCGCTGGTGGTAGCGGGAACGTTGGCACTCTCCTCGACGGCGGTGGTGATCAAGCAGCTCGGCGAGCAGAAGCAGCTCCATACCCGCCGTGCTCAGCTCGGGGTGAGCGTGCTGCTGTTTCAGGATCTGGCGGTGGTGCCCCTGCTGGTGATGATCCCGATCCTCGCCCAGCCGGAAGTGCAGGGGAGCGCCCTGGCCGCCGAGATCGCCTGGGCCACCCTCAAGGGGTTGTTTGCCTTGCTCACCCTGTTGGCGGTCGGCAAATGGTTGCTACCGCTGCTGTTTCACGAGGTGGCGCGGGCCCGCTCCGATGAACTGTTCGTGCTGAGCGCCCTGTTGGTGGCGCTGCTCGCCGCCTTCATGACCCATTCGCTGGGGCTGTCGATGGCGTTGGGGGCGTTTCTTGCGGGGATGATGCTGGGGGAGTCCCACTACCGTCATCAGCTGGAGGTGGACATCAAGCCCTTTCGCGACGTGCTGATGGGGCTCTTTTTTATCACCATCGGCATGGCCATGGATTGGCAGCTGGTGGCGCGGGCATGGTGGCAGGTGCTGATCTGCGTGCTGTTGCTGGTGCTGTGCAAATCCCTGTTGGTGCTGCTGGCCGGGCGGTTGATGGGGGAGCGCAAGCGCGACAGCATGGCCGCCGGCATCATGCTGAGTCAGGTGGGGGAGTTTGGCTTCGTGCTGCTGGCGCTGGCGCTCCACCACGGCCTGCTGGATCAACAGTTGGTCTCCCTGCTCATCGGCATCGGCATCATCTCCATCGCCATGACCCCCTGGCTGGTGACCCAGGCCCATTCGCTGGCTCGCAGTCTCACCGATCCGGCGCTGCTGACCCGCTCCGAGGTTGCCCAGTCGGGCCTGAGCAAGAGCCAGCACGTCATCATCGCCGGGTTTGGCCGGGCCGGGCAGACCTGTGCCCGTTTCCTCAAGATCGAAGAGATCCCCTTTCTGGCCCTCGATCTGGACCCCGAGCGGGTGAGTGAGGCCAAGCAGGCAGGAGAGCAGGTGGCCTTCGGCGATGCCAGCCGCCGCGATATTCTGCTGGCCGCCGGGTTGTTGCGGGCGCGGCTGGTGATCATCACCTTCGATGATCGCAAGCGGGTGGAGGCGATGCTGGCGCTGATCCGCGTATTGGCGGGGGAGCTCAAGGTGCTGGTGCGTACCCGGGACGACAGTTTTCTGGAGCAGTACAAGCAGGCAGGGGCGTTTGAGGTGATCCCCGAATCCCAGGAGGGGGCCCTGATGCTGGTCTCTCACCTGCTGCTCAACTGCGATATTCCTCTCGGGCGGGTGATCCGCCGGATGGAGCACGAGCGCAGCAGTCAGTATCGCTTCCTGCACGGCTTCTACTGGGGGGATCAGAGCGCCAGCAATCTGGAGGCAGACCAGCTGTTCGAACGTCTCCATCCGCTGTTGCTGCACGATCAGGCGTGGGCAGTAGGCCGTGAAGTGCGCGAGTTGCCGCTCGATGAGGTGCGGATCAAGGAGGTGCAGCGCGGGGATCTGAGTCTGGAGCCCAGACCCGAGCTGGTGCTGGCGGCCGGTGATCGGCTGATCCTGTTTGGTACTGTGGTGGCGATGGAGCAGGCGGAGCAGCGTCTGCTGGAGGGGCACTGAGTTCCCTCGCGCTCATCGATCACGCCCCCCTTTACTCCCGCTCTGTTGGCAGCCCCTCGATATCGAGAAAGGCGGCGACCCGCTCCCGCTCCTGGAGGGTATCCCGATAGCCCAGCTTGATCAGCTGCTGGCAATAACCCGGATAGAACATCAAAAAGCTGGCCAGACTGCTGGTCTCATCCCCCTTCACGCCCAGCACCCGCAGCAGGCGGCGCAGCTGCAGTGGCAGCTTGCGCAGATAGGCCAGCGCCATGGTGTCGAGATCCTGACTCGGTTTCAGCACGCAGGTCTCCACCCGCTTCAGCTTCAGGCGATTGCGCTCCCGCTCCGGGATCAGGTCCAGGGTCTGGTTGATGCGCCACAGTCGTTCCAGATCGGAGTTGAGGGTGTCGGTAAAGACCGTATCGAGCAGATGGCTGGCGATATTGGAGCTGGTGAGATGGCCGTGATGATGGGTCGGTGCCGAGTGCTCGGGTGGATCGAGAGTGATCAGCAGGATCCGCTCCGCCCCCAGATGGATGGCGGGGCTGAGCGGGCTCAGCTGGTGGATGGAGCCATCGCCGTAGAACTTCTCGCCGATCCGGGTGGCAGGAAAGACAAAGGGCAGTGCCGAGGAGGCGAGCAGATGCTCCGATGTAAGCACGGTGCGTACCCCGCGCCGTCTGGCCCGCTCCCACGGATGGTGCTCGGCCCGCCCCTGAAAGAAGGTGGTGGAGAGACCGTCATCGTAATCCGATGCCGTGATGGCTAGAGCCTCCAGACTGCCGTAGAGGATGTTGTCATCGATGCGGTGATAGTCGATGAGCTGATCCAGCAGGCGGTGCAGCGGCGCGTTGTCAAACAGGTGAAAGGCGTGGTTGGTGTGGGGATTGATCAGCCCCGCCGAGCCTTCGTACATCAGCCGCCACAGCAGCCGACCGGGGTGAAAATCGAAGATGTGGTGGGTCTCGAAACGGCGCCAGACCCACTCCAGCTTGCGCACCCCCAGATGAAAGCAGGAGGCGTAGCAGGCCAGCGCGGTGACATTGATGGCCCCCGCCGAGGTGCCGCACAGGATGGGAAAAGGGATGCCGAGATTGCGCGGGTAGAGCTCCGCAATCGCCTTGAGGGCGCCGACCTGATAGGCGGCGCGAGCACCGCCACCGGTGAGCAACAACGCTGTATTGGGTCTGGCCATATGCTGGCGCCTTATTGTTTGCCCGAGAGGGGCGTTCCCACTGACAAGTTAACTATAAGGCGCTGTATCAAATATAAAAACGGGCGCTCGCCCGTTTTTTTCATGGCCCCCGGTCAAAGAGCCCAATGAGGATTATCCGGCCGCGCCAGCTGATCGAAGGCGGCGAATACCGGGGCACAGGCGAGGATGCGACCGTGGCCCAGACCCCGGGTGCTCACCAGCCGGGTATGACCATCCTGACTGGCCCGCAAGGAATCGCCGTGGGGGGCAAACCTGTCCTCCTCGTCGTGCACGATTATCGCCGCGCCGTTGCGGCTGGCGAGCCGACCCAGCGGATCGACCGTGCTCAAGGGGTGCTGGTATTCCTGCTCAATCTCCTTGACCACCGCATCGAACAACCGGATGGAGTAGCCGGAGCGCGCCACCATGCCGTAGAGCTGGGGCACATAGTCGAGCACCGGCGAAATCAACAGCAGCGGCAGGCTGTCGATACCCGGCTGACGGCTGGAGAGGGTGACGGCGCCCCCCATGCTGTGGGCGATGACCCCGTGCAGCGGGCCCACTTCGCTGGCCAACCTGGTCGCCAGCTCGTCGAAGGCACGCACGAAGCGGGGCAGGTGGCCAGTGTTGCCTGCGCTCTGGCCGTGGGCCGGATGATCGTAGGCAATGGCGGTGAAACCCTGCGCGGCGATATGGCTCATCAGCGGATAGAACTGGCTGGCGCTGCCGGACCAGCCGTGCATCAGCAGCCACAGTGGCCCCTGACCGAGCCGATAGCTCATCAGTACCCCTTCGCTGGTATGGACGGCCTGTTTCACCAGACCGGCAGGTTCGCTGCCATCCCGCTGGTTGCGCTGGGGGGTGAGCAGCAACTTGCTGGCGGTGCGCTTGGCATGGCTGGGGGCGAGTCTGTGGTGCAACAGGGTGCCGATCCCCAGCAGCCATTTGCTCGGGCTGAAGCGGCGGGTGTTGAAGTAGATCTTGCTGCTCATGGTCATCCTGTGGTTTTTATGTGCGAACGCTCGTGCTTTTTTATCGGTTTTTAAAAAGTCGTATTGAACGGATGCCAAAACATCAGCGCCAGCTGCTCAGCAGAGCGTCCACTTCGGGCCAGAAGTGGCGGGCCGGATCCTGACACAGTTCGAGGTCGTTGAACACCTGATCCGCCAGATAGAGGCCATAGAGGCGGTAAACGGCGCGCCAGGGATCCATCTCCTGTCGCCACTCGCCAGCGGCCTGACCCTGCACCACCTGACGGGCCAGATAGTCGAGCCAGAAGCGCACCAGCTGACGGGCGGCCTGCTGCACCTCACCCTCCTGCGCCGAAGTCCAGGCGTCGAGGAACATGCAGCGACCGGCGAAACAGTGGTTCCACGCCTGCCAGGCGCGCAGCAGGGCGATCAGCTTGTTATGCTGGCTCTGGTGCTCCTGCTGGCGCACCGGCTGGATCACCCGCAGTCGGAACACCTCGGCGGCGTACTCCAGCACGGCGATCTGCAGATTGTCGCGGGATTGAAAGTGTGCAAACAGGCCGCTTTTCGACATCTCGCAGGCGCTGGCCAGCGAGCCGATGGTCAGGCTCTCCAGCCCTTGCTGGCTCGCTTGCTCGAAGGCGGTCTGCAAAATGTTTTCCCGGGTCAGGCGCCCCTTGCTCATCTTTCTCTCCTCGTTGGCGTTGGCAGCATAAAGTACGATCGTGCTAATTGTCGAGCAACAAATAGCCAGCATGGCTGGCTATATTGCATTGCGAGTGTCGCTGCGCGCGGGTCTCAGCTCTCCCTGATATCGAGCTGCTGCAGGGCGATAACCGCCTGAGTGCGGTTTTTGACCCCGAGCTTGCGAAAGATGGCGGTGATGTGCGCCTTGATGGTGGCCTCGGAGACGTTGAGCTCCCAGGCGATCTGCTTGTTGAGGCTGCCGTCGCGCAGCATGATTAGCACCTTGTACTGCTGGGGGGTGAGGCTGGCCAGCTTGCTGGCGAAATCGGGGCCATCTTCCGATTCGGGATGGAGCGAGATGCCTTCCGGCACCCAGTTATCCCCCCCGATCACCGTATTGAGGGCGTTGACCAGCTCCTTCATCGGCACCGACTTGGGAATGAAGCCGAGCGCGCCGAGCCGCAACACCTGCTGGATGATGGCCGCATCTTCCGAGGCGGAGACCACCACGATGGGCAGGTCGGGGTACTGGCCGCGCAGGTGGGCCAGCCCCTCGAAGCCATTGGCCCCAGGCATCTTGAGATCGAGCAGCAACAGGTCAACCTCGGGGTGCTCCCCCAGCAGGCTGGTCAGGCTGTCGATGGAGTCCGCTTCCAGCAATTGAGCGTCGTTGATGGCCATGTGCACCGCTTGGTAAAGGGCGCCCCGAAACAGGGGGTGGTCATCTGCGATGACGATGGTAAATTGGCTGTCCATATTTCGGTTAATGGCTCACATTGTGGCTAACTGATTGTTTTGAAAAATCAAACTAGCATCGCTCACCAAGGGGGTCAAACCCGCCGGTGCGCAAATGTGAAGCGACCATCGGATGTGTTGCCATCAGGGCAGACCGACCGGTGGCAGGCAACTCATGCAGGAGGCAAGAGATGGGATCCTTGGTATTGACGGTGGGCACCGGCTCCACCTGGGCAATGCGGGCGGCACTGGTGCTCGCCATGAGCGGGCTGACGTGGCAGGAGCAGGTGTTCGATCTGGAGGATGCCAGGTCGCTGGAGCGACTCAAGCGGTTGGCACCGGCCGGTCTGGTGCCCTGGCTCGAACATGATGGCGTGCGGGTTCACGACTCGCTGGCCATCGCCGAATATGTTCACGAGCGCTGTCCCGACCGTCAGCTCTATCCCGTTTCGCTGGCCGAGCGGGCACTGGCCCGCAGCCTCTGCGCCGAGCTGCACGCGGGATTTCGGCAGATCCGTTCTCTGCTCCCCTTCTTCCTTGGGGCGCCAACCCGTATCGATCCCCCGGTGGAGGCGGTCGGCGAGCTGGCCCGTTTGCAGGAGATCTGGTCGCAGGCGCGGGGCCCCTTCTACTTTGGCGAGGCGGGCATTATCGACGCCTTCTATGCCGTGATGGCCTATCGGCTGGCCAGCTACGGCATCCTGTTGCCCGGTCAGGCCGGAGTCTATCAGCAGGCGCTGCTGGCTTGGCCCCTGTGGCAAGAGTTGTTGGTCAAGGCGCGCTTGCAGTGGCCGGTGGCGGCGCGTCAGTTACAGTGAGCCGCTACAGATGGATAAACGAGAGAGGGGAGCCAGTGGCTCCCCTCTCTGTTGCTGGTAAATATGGCTCAAGAGTTACTTCTGCCGACCGGCAAAGACCACGACCACCTTGTCATCCCCCTTCTCCCGCACGAAGGCGTAGGGAGCATCCGAGAGTTTCTGGTGACTGCCTGCCGCAATGGCCGGATGGGCTGCGCGGAACTGGCCCAGTTGCTGCCAGTGCTTGACCAGCTCAGCCTTGTCTCCGCTGGCCAGCTCCTGCCAGTTCATGTCCGAGCGCAACGCCTGATCGAATACCCCGCCATCCTTGGCCAGCCCGCGGCCGGACTCATCGCCGTAGTAGAGCTGGATGCCGCCCGGCAGCAGCATAAAGCTGTTGGCGACCCGGCGCTGTAGCGGTACATCCTGATAGTCACCAAAGAACAGCTTGGTGTCGTGGGAGCTGATATAGCTCAGCACGTTGAACTCGGGATCCTGATTGATGCGGCTGGCGTAGCTGGCATAGGTGGGCTCAGCGCCCGCCATGCACTGGGCCTGGGGCAGGGCAAACTCGCGCTGATAGTCGAAGTTGATCAGCGAATCGAAACCGTTCTGATACCAGAAATCCTTGGCGACCCCGTGATCCCACACCTCGCCCACCATGTAGAAGGGCAGAGCGTCGAGGGCCTTGTCCGGGTTGGCGGCCTTCCACTCCTTAAGCGCAGTGGTGCCCGCCTGTTTGAGCTTGGCCCATACCTCGGGCTCCAGATGTTTGACTGTGTCGGCTCGAAAACCGTCGATGCCAAAGCGGCGCACCCAGTCGGTGTGCCAGGCGATCAGGTAGTCGCTCACGGTAGCGTCGGGCAACGCCTTGGCCTTGGTATCTTTTTTCGCCGCCAGCAGCGGCGGCAGCCCTACCGGTTTGGTCGATTCGGTCAAGAAGTCCGGCAGCCCTGCCACCGAGCCGGTGACATCGTCGGTGCCGGGCTGCGGGTAGCCGGGCAGACCGGCGCGCACCCAGTCACCGCTCCACCACTTGTTCCACGCTGGCGATTGATAGTCGATGAATTGGTTGTAGCCATGCCAGTTGAGGCCGCCGCTCGGGCGCCACTGGTTCCAGACGGCCGGAAGTTTGCCGCTGTTCTGGGTCAGCTCTGTGAGCCCTAGATCCTGCAAGTCGGCGAGGGTGGCGTAACCGGCGTGGTTCATCACCACATCGAGGATGATCCGCATGCCGCGCTTGTGGGCCTCGTCCACCAGGGTTTTCAGGCTCTCCTCATCGCCGTAGTTGGGGTCGATTTTGGTGAAGTCGAGCGCCCAGTAGCCGTGGTAGGCGTAGAAGGGGAAGTTACCTTGCTCGCCACCGCCGATAAAGCCGTGCACCTGCTCCACCATGGGGGTGATCCAGATGGCGTTCATGCCGAGGCTCTTGATGTAGTCGAGCTTGGCGGTCAGCCCCTTGAAGTCGCCGCCGTGCCAGGTGGCCACCTCGTCCTGACCATCCTTCTGGCGGCCGAAACTGTGGTCATTGGTCGGGTCGCCATTGTGGAAACGGTCGGTCAGCAGGAAATAGACGCTCGCCTGATCCCAGCTGAACGGCGCTGGTTTGGCTGCCTTGACCGGCTCGAGTAGCAGCAGGCCGCCGCTCTCCTTGCTCGGGGTCAGGGTCAGCTTGCCCTGTTTGACCACGGCCTCCTGTTTCGAGTAGGCATCCCTCAGCCGGGTGCCGTCGGGCCAGATCCCTTTCAGGGATACCGTGACCGGGCCGCCATCCCAGCTGATGCAGGGCTCTTGTGGTGGCTGGCGCTTGAACTCGCTCTTCTTGGTCGCCCGCAACACCTTGAGGCTGGGGGTATCCGGGTTGAAGGTGAACTGATACTCCCCTGCCAGCATCACCCGCAGGGTAAAGCTCTGCTCCTTGCTGCATTTGTCCATCGGCTGGGCGGTGCCGAAGGGAAGCGGCTTGCTCTCGCTCGGGCCAAAGCTGGTGTCGCAACTGTTGCCTGCATCGCTGATGCGGATCTGGTGGCTCCCCTTGGCAAGGGGATAGGTCAGCTCCACCGTGCCCTTGTCCAGCGCGATCGGGGTCGCGACCGGTTGCCCATCCACATAGAGGTGAACCTCGGGGGCGGCCATCGCCTGTGGGGTGAACAGAGGGGCAGCCAGCAGGGCAAGCCAGAGAGAGGATAAGTTGGGAGCGCGACGCATAAGCCATTCCTTGAGCAGGGCAGTTCGGACAAGGGCCCATTCTAGGAGCAGCAAAGCGCGCCTTGGATCGGCAAAATGCTGATTTGTGACATCAGTTCAAATGGTTACGTTTTCAAGCCGTGGAAAGTGTGACGGGGAGGCGGTGGGACGCTCTGGCGATAAAAATAGCGGCCATAAAAAATGCCGGTCAGGTGACCGGCATTTGGTGTGTCAGGCATCGTCGTCACATCAGACGGTGAAGAACTTGAAGTTGACGAAGGCCACCGCGATGAAGGAGGCAACCATGCCGCTGAGGCAGAGCACAGCCGGGCGGATGGCGGGCCAGCGATGGGTCAGCAGAATGATGGCCAGCAGGGTCGGGTAGAGCCCGAACATGTAGCGCGGCATGGCGTTGAGGCCGGTCATCAGCGGAATGGTGCAGCAGATGAACATCAAGGTCGCCTCGGCCCAGCGCTTCTGGCTGAACAGGTAGCCGTTCAGGCACCAGCCGAAGATCACCATGATGGAGAGGTAAGCCTTGCGGCCGCCCAGCTCGAAACCGCTCAGCCACCAGTCCAGCGGGCTATCCATATAGCGACCCCACGCCACCTGAATGTGCTTGAAGGCCATCGCATCACCGGTCAGGTGATAGAGGTAGAGCATGTAGGCAAACAGGCCGAACGGGATCATCCAGAGGGTGAATACCACCTTGAAGGCGCGCTCGGTGAAGCGGAAAAATTCCCGCCAGCCGTAGGCTTGCAGCGCCAGGATCAGCACCGGGAACACCATCATCACACCCTGGTTGCGGGTACCGGAGATACAGACCCCCAGCACGGCCACCATCAGCCACTGTTCACGATAGGCGAACAGGAACATCCCCAGCATCAGCGCCATAAAGGTCGACTCGGTATAACCGGAGACGAAGTAGGCGGAGAAGGGGGAGAAGGCGAGCAGCCAGACGCCGAAGCGGGCGGTATCGTCACCCAGCTTGAGCTGACGCAGCACCAGCAGCATCAGCGGCAGGCTGGCGAAGAAGGAGGCGTTGGCCACAATGATGAGGCCGATCAGGCTCTCGACATTGAACAGGTTGGAGATGGCACCGGAGACCATCGGATAGAGCGGCATAAAAGCCCAGTTGGCCGCATTGCCCTTGCTCAGCCAGCGCGGGTAGAGGTCGTAGCCGTTCTCGATGATGCGCTGGAACCAGACGCAGTCGAACTGACAATAGGCCTGCAGCGGGCCGATGTCGGGGGAGCCATAGAGCTGGACACCGAAGTAGCCCATGCCATATAGCGCTATCCGACTCAACATGAAGGCGGCGATGATCATCAGCCAGTCACGGCCACTGATGCGCAGTGACGGGCGATAGGGCTGTGCAGCCCCGGTGAGCGGGGCAGTATTGGTCATATCATTCATCAGGCAAAAACCCAGACGCGAGAGAGAACGTAAGTGAGGACAGTAACGGTCAGGGTGGCGATGACCACCGGCAGCAGACCGGAGAGCCCCGCAAACAGCAGGCCGCTCAGGATCAGGTTACGCACCGCCAGCGAGAAGAGGGCGACCAGCAGAAACTTGCTGGCGGCTCCCTGCTTCTGGAAGGTGATGTAGCGGTGACCAAAGAAGGAGAACCAGAACGCGATGGCAAAGGCCAGCGTGGTAACCAGGTGCTCCGAGATGGTTGGCCAGGTATGAAACAGTGCGATGGAGGTGCCAAGGTCGACGAGGGTAGCCCCCCCGCCGACAAAACCGAAACGTACCAGCCGCCAGAATTCCTCGCGGGAGATCATTGAGGCGCTTGCTCCTGCTGCTCTTGCGGATTGCTCTCAGCGCTCTGCGGTTTGGCCGCATCCTGCTTGGCATACTGGCCATAGATCCCTTCAATGAGGTAGACCGGGCGCTGTTTCACTTCCACGAACATGCGGCCGATGTACTCGCCGATGATGCCGAGCGACAACAGCTGGATACCGCCGAGGAACAGCACCACGGACATCAGGGAGGCGTAACCGGGCACATCGATGCCGAAGAAGACCACCTGGGTCACGATCTTGAGGATGTACAGGAAGGCGACGAAGGAGACGCCGACACCGACATAGCTCCAGACCCGCAGCGGCCAGCTGGAGAAGCTGAGCAGACCGTCGAGGGCGAAGTTCCACAGTTTCCAGTAGTTGAACTTGGTTTCACCGGCGTGACGGGCAGGGCGCTCGTAGGGGACGCCAACCGCACGGAAACCAGCCCAGGCAAACAGACCCTTCATGAAGCGGTTGCGTTCCGGCAGCAGTTTGATCGCTTCGACCACGCGACGGTCGATCAGGCGGAAGTCACCGGCGTTTTCCGGCAGCTTGGTGCTGGTGGAGAGGGCGTTGAAGAAGCGGTAGAAGCCACCGGCCGTCACGCGTTTCATCGGGGTATCGGCACTGCGATCGACGCGGATGCCGTAGACGGTGTCATAGTCACCGGTCTGCCACAGTTTGACGAATTCCAGGATCAGTGCGGGGGGATCTTGCAGATCCACGTCCATCGGCACGATGGCATCCCCTTTGGCCTGGTGCAGACCGGCTGTCAGGGCAGCTTCTTTACCGAAGTTGCGTGCCAGGTTGACTAGGGTCACACGCGGGTCGCGGGCGATGGCCTGCTCGACCACTTCACGGGTACGGTCACGGCTGCCATCGTTGACAAATACAATCTCAAGCTGGTCTTTCAGCGGGGCCAGTTCGTTGTCTATCGCGTTGATGAAGGCATCGATGCTCTCTTCCTCGTTGTAAACGGGAACGACCAGAGAGAGTCGAAAATCTGGATGCGACATAAGAACGTCCTTATTTGGGATAGTTGTTTTTATAAAATGGTATTCGGGGCAAGGATCACTGGGCTACGGTCAAACGTACCGACTGCACATTGATGGGGGTCGGTGCCGATAGCGCCAGAAAATTGGGGTGCTTGGGGTCTGCCGTGAGCGAGTCACCGGGCAGACTGAGACGGATTTCGTTGATACCCGCCTTGGCCAGTTTCACCGTGGTGGTGAAGTCGTGACCGAGCGCCACCTTCAACAGGGCTCCGGCTTGCGGGCTGTTGATGCGGGCGTGTACGGTGAGCTGATCCGGATTGGCCGCCTGTTTGGGCAGCACGAAGTAGAGACCGCCCTGACCGCTGAGCAGGGTGCCTTCATCGCTCGGCTTCTTGGCCCAGCCTTCGCTGGAGAGGAAGCGGCTAGGCTTGGTCAGATTGAGCTCGTTACCCGGCTGATAGGTCATGCTGGAGTTGTGTTCCCAGAAGCGGGTCTTACCTTCCAGATAATAGAGTTTGTAGGCCAGGCTCACGTTGGGGTGAGCAGCCAGATAGAGGGTGTAAAGATAAAAACCGCTTAACGCCAGAATGGCAGTCAAAAAACCGAACTTTTTGTACGTCATATCACTCTCTACGCCTGACAGAATTGGTAGGCCGATGTCGCGCATATGCTAATCCAATTGCAAAAAAAGCATAGTGGATCACAAAAAAATATTTGGTCACATATTAACCCTTTTTTCCCCCTGTTCCAAACGTTGCTGTTTGCTGGTCAAACAAGGCTGCCGGGGCGCAAGTCGCCAGTGGCAAGGGGCGCTCCGGCAGGCGGTTTGGCAGATAGAGATGCTTTGCTGCGTCATTTTCTAGCGGATGCGATAGTCAGCTGGCCTCTATCGCCATTTTGCAGGGGGCGATTTATGATGACTCACCTTTTCGTCAAGGATGACCTATGAAGTGGCTCTCCCTCTCTCTGTTGTTTGGATTATGGGCGCCAATGGCCTTTGCCAAGGCGCTTTGCCCCGAGCCCATTCAGGTCGGTTACGATAACTGGCCCCCCTACCATTACTATGAGCCCGACTCACCGCAACAGGTGCGCGGTTATGCCGTCGAGGTGCTGACGGCCGTGCTCACCGCCATGCACTGCAAGGTCAACTATGTGGAGCTGCCCTGGAAGCGGGTACTGCACGAGATGGAGTTCGGCGAGATAGACATGGCGATGGAGGCGAACATCAACGATGAGCGCGCCCGTTATGCCTGGTTTTCCGACTCCTACAACCCGGGACGCACCTTGCTGTGGGTCAGCAAGGGCAGCCACTACCCCGAGCAGGATCTGGCGAGCTGGCTGGCCAAGGGTTACTCCCTCGGCGTTACCAAAGAGTACTTTTATGGGGATGAGGTGATGTCGCTGCTCGGCCGTTATGCCAAACAGGTGAGCGCGGTGAGCGACAAGCAGAATTACGAGAAGCTGGCCCGAGGGCGCATCGACGGTTTCCTCGGCGACATGCTGGCGACGCCCAGCGCCCTTAACAAGGAGGGGCTGAGTAGTCAGTTTGTTGCTCATCCCATGGTGGTGTATGAATCGCCGAGCTTTTTCATGTTTAGCAAGCGCAGTTTTTCGCCGCAGTTCTTGCAACAATTCAATCAGGCGTTGGCGCGGTTCAAGGAGACGGATGCCTATGACATTATCTGGCAACGTTATGGCCCCGGGCGCTAGCAAAGTATTGGCCGTTCACGCATCATGAGCGGCCTGAGCATCGGGTCTGCCGGTCAGGCCTGACTGAGTGAACAAACCGTTTTGAGGTATTCATGGGGATGAAGTATTGGCTGGCCCTTGCCAATCTGGTGTGGCTGGGATGTTTGCCCGCCGGCGCGGTACATGCGACCGAAGCACAAGTAGTGGTGGCGGCCAGTGAAACCGGGCATGACTGGTATCAGGTCCGTCAGGCCGAACAGGCCCGTGTCGAGCTGGAGCAGCAGTTGCAAGAGGCTGTGCTGGCTCAGCTGCACCCCGATTTTTTCACCTTGTGGAAGCGCCTGCAGGCCGCCCCTGCCGCCAAGCGTGGCGCCATCTATGATGACATTTTTGCCAAGCTGAGCCGTTTCCAGCATGCCTGGCGGGGGATGGATCTGGTCTCTCGCGAGCAGATGAAGACCCTCAAGCTCGATTTGAATCGCCCTGTGGTGACCAGGCCCGGCAGTGATGACCTGCTCACCCAGGTGAAATCCCTGCGCCCCCAGGTGGCGGAATACGAGGCGGTGCGAGCCAAAGTGCACAAACTGCTGGCGATGCCGATGGCCAGCAAGTGGCCGACCCTCGATATGCCGACCCTGCGGGCCGGAGAGAGCTCCGCCGAACTTGGCCAGATCCGCGCCATGCTCAACGAGCTGGGCGACAGAGCCCCTAGCCATGGTGATCTGATTTACGATGGCGATACCGAGCAGGCCATCAAACAGTTCCAGCGTCGTCATGGCCTCACCGCTGACGGCATCATAGGCCGTCAGACCCGCTCCTGGCTCAATACCGGCCCGCAAGTGCGCGCCAGCCTGCTGCTGCGCAACCTGTGGCGTCGTGATCTGGTGGATCAGCTCGCCGCTGGCCGCTACGTGCTGGTCAATATTCCCGACTACCGCCTGAGCGTGGTGGAGTCCGGCAACGAGGTGTTCACCAGCCGGGTCATCGTCGGCAAGGAGCAGCGGGCTACCCCCATTCTGGCCAGCGAAATTCGCTCCATCGTGCTCAACCCCTCCTGGCATGTGCCGCGCTCCATCCTGAGCAAGGACATTCTGCCCAAGCTCGGCCGTGATCCTGCCTATCTCAGTCGCGAGCAGTTCGAGGTGATCGACAGCGAGGGCAACCCGGTGCAGTTCACCGAAGAGGGGTGGCATCAGGCGCTGGCTGCCGGTTTCCCCTATCGCCTGCGGCAAAAGCCGGGTGATCACAATGCTCTGGGGCGCTACAAGTTCTATCTGCCCAACAATGACGCCATCTATCTGCACTCCACCCCGCGCAAGGCGCTGTTCGAGCAGGGGGCGCGCGCCTTCAGTTCGGGCTGCATCCGGGTCGAGCATGCGGACGATCTGGCCGAGCTGTTGCTGGCCGATTCCCGCTATCAGCCGGACAAGGTGGCCAATATCCTCAAGGAGAGCCAGACCAAATGGTTGCCGCTCACCACGCCCATTCCGGTCTTTACCGTCTACTGGAGCAGCTGGATCGACGAAAATGGTCGCCAGCAACTGCGTAACGACATCTACGGATTTGATCGGGTCAGCTTCCAGAGCCGCCTGCTGTGATCCCTGCCACAGAGTGAAAAGCCCGGCCTGTGCCGTAATGCCGATCAGTTAAGGATCCATTGACCGATCCTGCTGATGTGTAAAAATCCGAAACCTGTTGATTGGTTTCGGATTTTTTATGCGTATCGTACAGGCTCTCGACTTCCTCCACGCCAGCAATCCCGCTCAGTTTGAGTCACTCTCCGACCTCATTTCCCCCGAGCTCATCACAACTCTGCTCGCCGAAGAGGATGTCGTGACCCTGCGCCGTCGCCGCATGCCCATGGAGCGCCTGGTCTGGGCCATCATCGGCATGGCCATGTTCCGCCATGTCCCCATGACCCAGCTGGTCAATCAGCTCGATATCCTGTTGCCCGGTGACCGTCCCTTTGTTGCCCCCAGCGCCTTCCTGCAAGCCCGCCAAAAGCTCGGGGACAAGAGCATCGAGCGGTTGTTTCACGAGACAGCCTCGCTCTGGCACCAGCAGGCCAATCACCCCGGCTGGGCCGGGCTGCAACTGCTCGCCGTCGATGGCGTGATGTGGCGCACGCCCGATACCCTGGACAATACCGCCGCGTTTGCCAAGCCCGGCACCCAGCATGGCGAGACAGCCTATCCGCAGGTACGCATGCTCTGCCAGATGGAGCTGACCAGTCACCTGCTTGTTCAGGCTGTCATGGAGAGCTGCGCCGTCAACGAGATGGTGCTGGCCGAACAGCTTGTCGCGCGCACGCCGGACCACTCGCTGACCCTGTTCGACAAGGGGTTTTACTCCCTCGGTCTGCTACATGCCTGGCAAACTGCGGGTAGCGAGCGGCACTGGCTGCTGCCGCTCAAAAAGGGCACGCAATACGAGGTGGTACGCAAGCTGGGGCGCCAGGATGTGCTGGTGCGCCTGACGACCAGTCCACAGGCACGCAAGAAGTGGCCACAACTGCCGGATACGGTGGAAGCCCGCTTGCTGACTCGCAACATCAACGGCAAGGAGCGCCAAGTGTTAACCTCGATGGTCGACCCGATGCGCTTCCCGGGGACTGACATCGCTGAACTCTACAGCCATCGCTGGGAAATCGAGTTGGGCTATCGGGAGATGAAGCACAGCCTGCAACAACATCGACTGACCCTGCGTAGCAAGAAGGCGACGGGGATACGGCAAGAGCTGTGGGGCGTGTTGCTGGCGTACAACCTGCTGCGCAGCCAGATGGTGAAGATGGCGGCGAGCCTGAAGGGGTACACGGCGAGTCAGCTGAGTTTTCACATGGCGTCGGTGTATCTCATCCATGAACTGAGCTGCATGCCGTACCTGTCACCGGGTACTATCCCGAAGCGGGTGGCTGAGCTGGAGAAACAGGCGGGGCAGTTTGTATTGCCGGAACGAAGGGAGCGAAGTTACCCCCGCTGCGTGAAGCCAAGGCCCCAGAGGTATAGTGTGAAAAAAGCCAATAAAAACAATACCAGTCAGGCTTAACTGACTGGCATTACGGCCTGTGCCGGGCTTTTCTATGGGCGATTGCGGTTTGACAGGGCCCCCCGCCGGAGGGTAGTTTCAAGCGCCTGTATGACATTCACTCAGTGAGCTTATTCACCTATTTTCGCTTGAATCTGCGATGGACGAACCCCTTATGCTGGAACAAGAGATAAGTCGACGTCGCCTGTTGCTGGGAGCCGGTTGCCTGCTGGGCAGCTCGCTGATCTCCTTCCCTGCACTGGCAAGCCGCAGTACCACCGGGCGTGAACTCAGTTTCTTCAATCTCAATACCGGCGAGCGGGTGCGCGCCAGCTATTGGGAGAACGGCCACTATCTGAGCGACGGATTGGCCGAGCTCAACCACATCTTCCGCGATTACCGGCGCAATGAAGTGTTCAACATCGACAAGAAGCTGTTTGATCAGCTGTTCCTGTTGCAGCACAAGCTGGGTCGGCGCAGCGAAATTCAGCTGATATCCGGTTATCGCGCACCGGCGACCAATCGCCAAAAGCGCCACAAGAGCCGCGGCGTGGCCAAGCACAGCTACCACACTCTGGGGCAGGCGGTGGATGTGCGGATCCCCGGCGTACAGCTGGCCCATCTGCGCAAGGCGGCCCTCAATCTCAAGGTGGGTGGCGTCGGCTACTATCCCCGTGACAACTTCGTTCACCTCGATACTGGCCCGGTTCGCAGCTGGTAAAGGGGTTGGCAAGCTGCCAAGCTCTTCCCACCAGTGAGGAGATAGCGATGAAAAAGATTGTGATTGGCGGCCTGATCGCCCTGTTGTTGACCGGTTGCAGCAAGCTCAACCGTGAAAATTACGACCAGTTGAAGATGGGGATGAGTTACGCCGAGGCCAGCACCATTCTGGGCAAGGCGGAGCGTTGTGATGATGCCTTGGGCACTACCAGCTGCCTCTGGGGCGGGGAAGGGAAGAACATCAAGATCCGCTTTATCGCCGACAAGGCGACCTTTTTCAGCTCGGAAGGGATTAACTGAGTCGCAGACCGTCCATGAAAAAAGCGCCGCTCGGGCGCTTTTTTGTTGCTCGCAATCCAACCCGTCTCGCCAGAAGCTGGCGTACTCAGTGGGTCGCGTACTGGTAGTTGAAGGTGGGCAATCCCCACTTGAAGCGTACCGCCAGCAGCCGCAGGACAAAGCCGATGCCGATGGCGCCGAAAGCCGCCCAGTCGTTAGGCAGGCCCTGATCCAGTGCCAGACAGTAGAGCGCGGCAGTGATCAGCGAAATGGCGGCATAGAGCTCGCGGCGAAACACCAGCGGAATGCGCTGGCAGAGCAGATCCCGCAGGACGCCGCCGAAGGCCCCCGTCACCACTGCCATGATGCAGGCAATACCGGCACCGTGGCCCATATCCAGCGCACGGGCCGCGCCGAAGATGGAGAAGACCACCAGCCCCAGCGCATCGAGCGCCATGAACAGCTTGCCGAGATAGCGCATCAGGGGGGCGGAAACCACCCCCGCCATCGCAGCGGCGGCAACCAGCAGCACATATTCCGGATGCTCAATCCAGAGCAGCGGATAGTGGCCCAGCAACACATCGCGAATGGTACCGCCACCGATGGCCGTCGCCGAGGCGATGATCACCACCCCAAACAGATCCATCCGTCGCCGACCCGCGGCCAGCGCGCCGGTCATCCCTTCGGCCACCAGGCCCACCAAGAAGAGTGCATGTAACATGAGATATCCCAGGGAACGAGAAAGGCCCGCATCCTACCAACTCGTGTCATATGGGACAAGCGTTCGAATACATGCATTAATTTAATTCATGCTAAATGCGAAAAAGGCACCGTTTCGGGTGCCTTTTTCTAATCAATGATCAAGGATTAGCGGCCTAACTGCTGCTGCCGGTAGTGATCGACCCACATGGCGGTGGCGCCACAGATGGCGACCGGCATCACAAAGAGGTTTACCACCGGAATGGCGGAGAAGAGGGTGACCAGGGCGCCGAAGCTCAGGCACTTGCCACGGCGCTGCTTCAAGGCATCGCGCATGGTGATGAAGCTTATCTTGTTATTGTCGAACGGATAGTCGATGTACTGGATCGCCATCATCCAGGCGCTGAACAGGAACCAGAGCACCGGCGCCAGGGTCTGGCCCACCACCGGGATCAGGAACAGGATCAGGCAGCCGATGGCCTTGGGCAGGTAATACTTCAGCTTGGTCCATTCGCGGCCGAAGGTGCGCGGCACATCCTTGACGATATCCAGCATGCCGCTGTCATTGGCGGGTTGGCCGGTGAGGATCTGCTCCACTTTCTCCGCCAGCAGACCGTTGAAGGGGGCGGCTACCCAGTTGGCGACCGAGCTGAAGATAAAGGAGAAGACCACCAGGATGGTGATGAGGGCGATGGGCCACAGCAGATAATCCAGCCAGTCGAGCCAGGCGGGGATCTGCTGATGGAGCCATGCGAACAGGCCGTCGAGCTGCAGCAGCAGGGCATAGAAGGCCCCGGCGAACAGCACGAAGTTGACCAGCAGGGGGATCAGCACAAAGGTGCGGATGCCCGGTTGGCGAATAAGGGAAAACCCGCGCAGGAAGTAGTCTGCACCGCTGATTGAATCTTTGACCATATGGGGTGATTGGCTCATGTGAGCTCCATCTATGCATGGGAGAACTGCCAGCATATTACAAACAAGCCTTTGATTTGGTAAAGTCGCCGACTATTCCTTATTTCGTGCCGTGGCGACTGAAAATCGGGCATGGATGGGGATGATGCCTGCATATTACAAACAAAGCCGGGTCTGGATTTGGTAAAGTCACCTGCCCGCCTCCTCTTTTATTTAGCCACTGATACAGGTCGCCATGCGTCTGAAACTGATCAAACTCGCCGGCTTCAAGTCGTTCGTCGAGCCGACCCGCATAGAACTGTCGGCAGACATGACCGCCGTGGTGGGCCCCAATGGCTGTGGCAAATCCAACGTCATCGACGCGGTGCGCTGGGTGCTGGGGGAGAGCTCCGCCCGCCATCTGCGCGGCGAAAACATGACCGATGTCATCTTCAACGGATCCATCAACCGCAGTGCGCACGGGCGCGCCTCGGTCGAGCTGGTGTTCGACAATCCCCACAACCGGGTGCCCGGCGAGTTCGGCCGCTTTACCGAGATCTCGGTGCGTCGCGAAGTGCTGCGTGACGGTTCCAACCACTATCAGATCAATGGCCAGAAGTGCCGCCGCAAGGATGTCACCGACCTCTTCCTCGGCACCGGTCTGGGCCCCCGCAGCTACGCCATCATCGAGCAGGGCACTGTCAGCCGACTGGTGGAGTCGCGCCCGGCCGATCTCAAACTCTTTATGGAAGAGGCCGCCGGGGTCTCCCGCTACAAGGAGCGGCGCCGCGAGACCGAGCAGCGCATTCGCCATACCCAGGAGAACCTGGAGCGCCTCGGCGATATTCGCGGCGAGCTGGGCTCGCGCCTCGACCACCTCAAAGCCCAGGCCGAGACCGCCGAGCGTTACAAACAGCTAAAGAGTCGTTCGCGCGCCGCTCGCGCCGAGCTGATTGGCTCCGAGTTGTGGGCGCTGGAGACGCGCCTTGGCGAGGCCAAAACCGATCTGGCGCAGGCCGAGCAGGCGCTGGCGGCGCTCGATGCCAAACGCACCGCCGATGAGGGGCGCCACGTCACCCTGTCGGTCGCCAGACAAGAGGCGCAAGCCGAACAGGCGAGCCGTCAGCAACAGATTTTTCTCGGTGGCCAGGCCATCGCCCGCCTCGAACAGCAACAGCTGCACCAGAGTGAACTGGGGCGTGACTGGCAGGCCCGCGCACAGGCGCTCGGTGAGCGGATTGCTACCCGCAAGGCGCAGCTTGCCAGCCAGCAGGATCAGCTGACCGAAGGGGTATTGCGCGCCGAGCAGGAGAGCGCACGGCTGGAGCAGTGTGAGCAGTTGCTCACCGAGCAGCAGGAGGCCCGCCAGCAGGCCAGCGAGGGGCTGGAGCAGGCCCGCTTGCGCCAGCAACAGTGGCAACAACAATTGGCCGGGCTGCAGGGGCAGCTCAACCAGACCCGCACCCGCTTGGGTGGCTTGCAGGAGCTGCAAGCCAAGACCCGGCTGGCCCGTCTCAAACTGGAAGATGAGCGCGCGGGCCCCCTCGGCGCAGAGGCTGACGATCTGCAACCGGCCCTCGATGATTTGAGTGGCCAGCTGGAGCTGACGCGGGCCGCCACCGGCGAGCTGACCGAGCAGCTGGCGCAAGCGGTCGAGGCCCATGAACAACTCAAGCAGCAGCATGGCCAGCAGCTGAGCCTGCAACGGGAGCTGGAGGCGCGGCTGGCGACCCTGGATCAGATCCTCGGGGAGCAGATGGAAGGGGCGACCCTGGCCGATCGGCTGCAGGTTGCCCCCGAGTGGGCAACGGCGCTCGATAAAGTGCTCGGCCGCTGGCTCACCGCGACCCCGGCAGACGAGTGCAATCTGGCGCAAGAGGGACTCTGGATCGGCCCGGCGCAACCGGCGATTGCCGGTACGCTGGCGGCGCAACTGGGCGGCGAACACATTCCCGCCTTCCTCAATGCCATCTGGCTGGTGGAGAGCCGGGAGGCGGCATTGGCCCGCCAGCCAAGCCTTGCGGCCGGTGAGTCGGTACTGACTCCTGCTGGCGACTGGCTGGGGCCAAACTGGGCAGATCTGGGGCGGGGCGCGGCGCTCGGCACCATGGCGCTGCTGGGTGAGCGTGAGCGGTTGTATACCGAACAGGAGAAGGTTGCCGCGGGGCTGGCACAGCTGAACGAGCAACTTGTTGCAGCCGATGCCCGGCGCGCCCAGCTTGCCAGCGCACAGGAGTTGTCGCAGCGAACCTTGCGCGAGCAGGAGCAGAAATGGCAACAACTGCGCGAAGCCTGGAGCCTGCAACAGGGTCAGCGGCAGGAGCGGTTGCAGCGGCTCGGTCAGCTCGGTGAAGAGCTGATCCGGCTCGATCAGGAGCAGGCCGAAGAGGCTGAGCGGCTGGCCAGCGCCCGTGAGCAACTGGAACTCGATGAGGCGCGCCTTGCCGAGTTGCAGGAGCAGGGTGAGCCGCTGACACAAGCGCTGCAGGTCGCTCAGGATCGGCTGACCCGCTGTGAGCGGGCTGTCGAGGAGGCGCGTGTGCGCCGCGAGCAGCAGCAAGCAGCCTGCCAGCGTTTGCAACTGGAGCTGGGCAATCTGCGCCAACTCATTACCCTGGGTGAAGAGGAGCTGGCGAGACTCGGGCTGGAGCTGGCCGGGCTGAAAGGGCCGGATAGCGAGGTGGTGCCGGATCTGGCACCCCTGCTGGCCGAGCAGCGCAATCTGGAGGCGCAGCAACTCGCCTGCCATCAACGATTGACCGAGCTGGAGCGCCAATTGAGCGAGCTGGATCAGGCCAGAAGTGCCGATCACAAGCAGCTGGTCGTATTGCAGGAGAAGCTGGCAACCCTGCGCCTTGAGCGCGAACGCAACCTCACCCGTCGACAGGGGTTGCACGAACAGTTCGAGGAGCTGGGGGTGAGGCTGGTGGATCTCGATCAGGCGGTGCTGATCGCCGCAGATCGCAGCAAGCTGCGGCAGGAGATCCAGACTCTGGAAGCGCAAGTGGAGGCGCTCGGCGCCATCAACCTGGCGGCGCTGGAGGAGTATGAAGAGGCGAAAACCCGGTCAACCTATCTCGAAAATCAGTGTCAGGATCTCGAGCAAGCACTGGAAACCTTGAGCCAAGCCATTAAAAGAATTGATAAAGAGACACAAATACGGTTCCGGGACACTTTCGATAAGGTCAACGAAGATTTAAAATCCCTGTTTCCAAAAGTGTTCGGTGGGGGCAGTGCCTGGCTTGAGTTGACCTCCGATGATCTTTTGGAGGCCGGAGTGAGCATCATGGCGAGACCTCCGGGTAAGAAGAATGCTACCATTGCCCTGCTTTCCGGGGGGGAGAAGGCGTTAACCGCGCTTGCGCTGGTTTTTGCCATCTTCAGACTCAACCCAGCACCTTTTTGTCTGCTGGATGAGGTGGATGCACCGCTCGATGAAGTGAACGTCGGTCGCTTCTGTTCTCTTGTCAAAGAGATGTCGAGCACAGTACAGTTCGTTTACATCAGTCATAATAAGGTCTCCATGGAGATGGCTGAGCAGCTGGTTGGCGTCACGATGCAAGAGCCCGGGGTTTCTCGCATTGTGTCGGTCGATATCGGTGAAGCCGTCGCTTTGGCTGAGCAAAACTAGAAAGAGAAGCAGCTAATGCAGGAATTGCGTTACATCTTGGTTGCCCTGGGCGGTATTGCTATTGCGGCATTGCTCATTCACGGGTTGTGGAGCAACAGAAAAAATCGTCAGGCACCGATCAAAGAGAAACCGATTGGACGGATGGACTCCAAGTCGCGGGATCGTGATAATGACGCCTTCGACAGCGATGGCATCGGCCAGGTGCGCGTGGTCAGTGGTGGCCGTCGTGCCGAGCCCAAGCTGCGTAGCGAAGAGAGCCGCCAGCCGGAACTCGCTCGTCGCCCCGCCGTACCCGCCTTTGATGATGAAGATGACGAGGACGATCTGCCGCCGCCCGTAGTGCGCAAGCCTGCTGCCCGCCCGGTTCCGCCGCCTCCTGTCTATGAAGAAGAGGAAGCGTTCGACGAACCGCAGCCCGAGGAGATCGACGAGGCACCTGCCGCACCGGTGCGCAAGCCTGCACAGGTCAATCGTCGTACCCCGGTCTACCGTTCCCGTGCCCAGCGCGAGCCGATGATGCAGTCGCTGGACGACGAGCCGCTGGTCGAGCCCGCCTACGCGACCGCCCCGACCTTCGGTGCCCGTGCCGAGACAGTCCGTACCGCTGACACCGTTCGTGCCGAGCCGGTGCGCGCTCCCGAGCCGGAATATCAGCCGCAGCCCCGTCATGTGGCCCCCGAGCCTGTTTATGAAGAGCCGGTCTATGTGGCACCTGCTCCGGTGGTTGAAGAGCCGCGCATGGCGCCCCAACCGGTCGAGAAGATCTGGCAGGATGTCTATGTCATCAACCTGATGGGCCGTCCGGGTCACGACTTGCAAGGTGCAACCCTGCTCTCGTCCCTGATGGCGCTGGGCTTCAAGTTTGGCGAGATGGATATTTTCCACCGTCACGAAGATCCCAATGGCAAGGGTGAAGTGCTCTTCTCCATGATCAACATGGTCAAGCCGGGCACCTTCAACCCGTACCGGATGGAGCAGTTCACCACGCCGGGTGTCTCCCTGTTCATGCAGTTGCCGCTGCGCAGCAATGCCGCGTTTGCCTTCGAGGACATGCTGCAGGCTGCCGATCAGTTGGCCAGCGATCTCGATGCGATGCTGACAGATATGGATCGCAGCCCGCTGAGCGACGAGACCATTGCCCGTTACCGTCACGAGCTGGCTGCCTACGAGGCCAGTCGCGACTAATACGCCATGCGGGTCGAGTGAATAAAAAGTGCGGTACCCTGGTACCGCATTTTTGTTTCTACCCCGGCCGGATGTTCAATCACACTTCGAGACTTTTTCATGAGCGACACCCTCTCCCGCCACCGTCAATTGTGTGAACTGCTTACCGAATATGGTCATCAGTACTATGTGCTGGATAACCCCACAGTGCCGGATGCCGAATACGATCGCCTGATGCGCGAGCTGATTGCGCTGGAAGCCGAGCACCCCGAGCTGAAAACGCCGGCGTCCCCCAGCGTGCGGGTCGGCGGCCAGCCGCTGACGGCGTTCAGTCAGGTGCGCCACGAGATCCCCATGCTCAGTCTGGATAACGTCTTTAGCAGCGAAGAGCTGCAGGCGTTCGAACAACGGATGAGCGATCGCCTCAAGCGTGAGGTGCGTTTCACCTTCTGCTGCGAGCCCAAGCTCGATGGTCTGGCGGTGAGCCTGCTCTATGTGGATGGCCAGCTGGTGCAGGCAGCCACCAGGGGCGATGGCGCCACCGGTGAGGAGATCACCGAGAACGTGCGCACCATCAAGGCCATTCCGCTCGCTCTGCGTGGTACCGGCTGGCCTTCCCGGCTGGAAGTGCGTGGCGAAGTATTTATGCCCAAAGCGGGTTTTGAGGCGATGAACGCCAGGGCGCTGGCCGCGGGCGAGAAGGTGTTCGTCAACCCGCGTAACGCCGCTGCAGGCAGCCTGCGTCAGCTAGATTCACGCATCACCGCCAGCCGTCCCCTGAGCTTTTATGCCTATGGCGTGGGAGTGGGCGGCGAGCAACTGGGCGACTCCCACTTTGGTCGTCTTCATCAGCTCAAGGAGTGGGGTCTGCCACTCAGTCCCGAAGTGAAGCTCAAAGAGGGGGCTGCCGGTTGTCAGGCGTTCCACGACGACATTCTGGCCCGTCGTGGCGAGCTCCCTTACGAGATCGATGGCGTGGTCTACAAGGTCGATGCCATCCCCCTGCAAGAGGAGCTGGGTTTTGTGGCCCGCGCGCCGCGCTGGGCGACCGCTCACAAGTTCCCGGCGCAGGAGGAGATGACGGAGCTTGAGAACGTCGAGTTTCAGGTCGGCCGCACCGGCGCCGTGACCCCGGTAGCCAAGCTCAAACCGGTGTTTGTCGGCGGCGTCACCGTCTCCAACGCCACTTTGCACAATGCCGACGAGATTGAGCGCCTTGGTGTGATGATCGGCGATACCGTGATCGTGCGCCGGGCCGGTGATGTGATCCCGCAGATCGTTGCCGTGGTGGAGGCGCAGCGCCCAAGCGACGCCCGTGCGATCCTCTTCCCGACTGAGTGTCCGGTCTGTGGCTCTGCGGTGGAGCGGCTGGAAGGGGAAGCGGTTGCCCGCTGCTCCGGTGGCCTGTTCTGCGAGGCGCAGCGCAAGGAGGCGATCAAGCACTTCGCTGCCCGTCGCGCCATGGATGTGGATGGCCTTGGCGACAAGATTGTCGAACAACTGGTGGACAAGGGACTGGTGAAGACCCCCGCCGATCTGTTCAGCCTCAACGCCATCCAGCTGGCCGGTCTTGAGCGGATGGGGCAAAAATCGGCCCTCAATCTGGTGGCTGCCATCGATGCGGCCCGCAGCACCACCCTGCCGCGCTTCCTGTTTGCCTTGGGGATCCGCGAAGTCGGGGAGGCAACCGCATTGAACCTCGCCAACCACTTCCTCACCCTGGATGCCCTGCGCGCCGCCTCGGTGGAGCAACTGCTGACAGTCGCCGATGTGGGCGAGGTGGTGGCCAAGCATGTTTACTACTTCCTGCGTCAGCCGCACAACGTGGAGGTGCTGGAAGCCCTGCTGGCCGCCGGTATCCACTGGCCAGCCATCGAGAAGAAGGAAGCAAGCGATCAGCCCTTTGCCGGCAAGACCTTCGTGCTGACTGGTACGCTGACCACCTTGTCGCGCAACGATGCCAAGGCGGCGCTGCAGGCGTTGGGAGCCAAGGTGGCAGGGTCGGTATCTGCCAAGACCGATGTGCTGGTCGCGGGGGAAGCGGCGGGTTCCAAGCTGACCAAGGCGCAGGAGCTCGGCATCACCATCTGGACCGAAGAGGAACTGCAACAGGCGTTGCAGGGCTGAGTAGCCCTCGTGAGGCCTGCTAAGCGCAGCACCCGATAAAAGAGAACCCGGCATGGCCGGGTTCTCTTTTTGTTGTAGGGCAGTCACTCACTCACGCCAGAGGATTTTGTGACGCCATTTGTCGGGCACGGTGAGCTGCCAGCGGGCCAGCTCGCTCTTGCTGAAGACATACTCGCCGCGCAGGGCCGCGCGCGGGGAGAGGGTACGGGGCAGGGTGCCCGCCAGTATGGTGTTGATCAGGGAAGCGGCTTGCAGCCCCTGATCGTGGCCGTCCAGCACCAGCCCGCCGATGGCCATACCCTTGCCGACGGTAAACTCCCAAAAGCAGAAAACGGGTACCGGACTGTTGGCACTGGTCCACTCCAGCACCGTCTGTTCGCTCACATGCTTGCCCTGCTCGTCGATGAGCGTGTGGTAGAGGCCGAGGAAGATCGCCTGATAGCCACTCTTCCTGGCGTTGAGCACCGCCTCCTGCCACAGGCCGTAGTCACCAAGCAACTGGCTGTTGACCCGGGTCTTGCCGACCCGCAGTTCGGTCTGGGTTTTGAATTCATCCTCGATGGCGGTGAGCGCCACGTTGCTGGAATCAAACAGTACCAGCGCTTTGTCGAGCCTCCCCATCAGCTGGCTCATTTCGCTGATGTTGCGTTTGAGCAGTGGCCGCTCCAGCACGCCGGTGATCTTGGGGTGGCCGACAAAGCCCTTGAGGCGGGGGTTCTCGTTCATGCCGAGAAACACCACCGGGGTGCCCAGCGAAGCGATCTCGTTGGCCAGATAGTTGATGGCATTGTCATCGCCCAGCACCACCAGATCCGGTTTGCTCTTGAGATAGAAGGCGATGGCCTGCTGGGCAATGTCGTCAAACTCCTCCCGCGGGTGACGCTTGGTATCCATATAGAAGTGGGAGATCTTATGTTCCCCCTGCAAACCATTGAGCAGCCCTTCGTTGTAGCTTTGGTCCCACAGGTATTCGGGATGGTAGCTGCTGATCACCAGAATGTGGGCGGCCCGGAGCGGCAGGGCGAGGGTGGCAAGCAGTAGCAACAGCAGGGAGGTGCGCATGGGTTATCCCTTGTCGAGCGGAAGAGTGTACTTACTCAGTATGGGTGGTTTTGGTTGACGCTGTCATCTCGAAACCGGTGTGGTGGGGGGCGATTTTTTTTCGGTTGGGCGGATCGGACGCCAGCCCGCACCACGCTTGAGATTGGATTTGATTGGGGCTTTTTGTGGTTGGTCGTGAACTGTCCCGCTCGCTGAAAAACCTGTTCTGGATCAAGAAATGAGGCTGCGCTTTGGTGCCTAATAGACACCACATATAGGGATGCATTCGTTTTTAATCCCTATATGTTGTGTTATTAAGCTGTGTATAAGCTGTTCCCTTCCTATCTTCAGCCCAGGCTTGTCAAGCCTCGGCTGAATTTATTTGCGTCCAGGACGAGATGCCGGGAGGGGGGCCCAACAAGGGTGAGCCAGAGGCAAATGCCTGGCCTTTTAACGGGGAAAATCCATGAAACCGGTTGTGATCAAACGTGACGGATGTCGCGCACCATTCAATGCCCAGCTGATTGCAGAGGCGGTCAGCCGAGCGGCGGAAGCGGTCAATCAGGCCAATCCGGCACTCGCCTCCCGCATTGCCAATGCAGTGAGCCAGGAGCTGGAAGGGCGTGGTGAAGTTGATATCCACGAGATCCAGAACCGGGTCGAAAACCACCTGATGGCTTCCGACGACAAGGCCATCGCCCGTGCCTATATCGAATATCGCCACGATCGGGATCAGGCCCGAGAGGCGCGCGGTCGTCTGGCGCAGGAGATCCGCGGTCTGGTTGAGCAAACCAACGCCGCCCTGCTCAACGAGAACGCTAATAAAGATTCCAAGGTGATCCCGACCCAGCGCGACCTGCTGGCCGGTATCGTCGCCAAGCACTATGCCACCAGCCACATGCTGCCCCGTGATGTGGTTCAGGCTCACGAGAGCGGTGATCTGCACTTCCACGATCTCGACTACTCGCCTTTCTTCCCGATGTTCAACTGCATGTTGATCGACCTGAAAGGGATGCTGACCCACGGCTTCAAGATGGGCAATGCGGAGATCGACACCCCGAAATCGATCAGCACTGCCACCGCCGTAACCGCCCAGATCATCGCCCAGGTGGCGAGCCACATCTATGGCGGCACCACCATCAACCGCATCGACGAAGTGCTGGCCCCCTATGTGACCATCAGCTGGCAGAAACATCGTGAAGTGGCCGAAGAGTGGGGCATTGCCGATGTGGAAGCCTACGCCATGGCCCGCACCGAGAAAGAGTGCTACGACGCCTTCCAGTCGCTGGAGTACGAAGTCAATACCCTGCACACCGCCAACGGTCAGACGCCGTTTGTCACCTTCGGCTTTGGTTTGGGGGATAGCTGGGAGTCGCGGATGATCCAGCGTGCCATCCTCAGCAATCGCATCGCTGGCCTTGGCAAGAACAAGAAGACCGCCGTGTTCCCGAAACTGGTGTTCGCCATCAAGGATGGCCTCAACCACAAGCAGGGCGATCCCAACTACGACATCAAGCAGCTGGCGCTGGAGTGTGCCTCCAAGCGGATGTATCCGGACATCCTCAACTACGACCAGGTAGTGAAGGTGACCGGCTCCTTCAAGACCCCTATGGGTTGCCGCTCCTTCCTCGGTGCCTACGAGGAGAATGGCGAGCTGATCCATGAAGGTCGCAACAACCTGGGTGTCGTGAGCCTCAACCTGCCGCGCATCGCCCTGAAATCCCGTGATGAAGCGGATTTCTGGGATCGTCTGGATGCCTCCCTGCGGGTCGCCAAGAAGGCGCTGATGTACCGCATCAGCCGTCTGGACGGGGTGAAAGCGCGGGTTGCGCCGATCCTCTATATGGAAGGGGCCTGCGGCGTGCGGCTGAAGGCGGACGACAACGTCAGCGAGATCTTCAAGAACGGCCGCGCCTCCATTTCGCTCGGTTATATCGGGGTTCACGAGACCATCAACGCCCTGTTTGGTGACAAGGTGCACCTGTTTGACAGCGCTGAGCTGCAACAGAAGGCCATCGCCATCATTGCCCGTCTCAAGGCGGCCATCGACGAGTGGAAGGATGAGACTGGCTACGGTTTCAGCCTCTACTCCACCCCGAGCGAGAACCTCTGCACCCGTTTCTGCCGCATCGATGCCAAGGAGTTTGGCGTGGTATCCGGCGTGACCGACAAGGGGTACTACACCAACAGTTTCCACCTCGACGTGGAGAAGCAGGTCAACCCGTACGACAAGCTGGACTTCGAGGCGCCCTATCCGCCCATCGCCAGCGGCGGCTTCATCTGCTACGGCGAGTACCCCAACATCCAGCACAACCTGGAAGCGCTGGAGAACGTCTGGGATTACAGCTATGACAAGGTGCCCTACTACGGCACCAACACACCCATCGACGAGTGCTACGACTGCGGCTTCACCGGCGAGTTCGAGTGTACCTCCAAGGGCTTCACCTGCCCGCGCTGCGGCAACCACGACCCCGCCAAGGTGTCGGTGACCCGCCGTGTCTGCGGCTACCTCGGCAGCCCGGATGCGCGCCCTTTCAATGCGGGCAAGCAGGAAGAAGTGAAGCGCCGCGTCAAACATATGTAAGCGCACAAGCGATGAAGAGCTGGCCCCTGACTCAAGGGGCCATTTTCATTGGAGGGCGGCAGTCATGCCGCATTCCCGTGAACGAGGCAGGAAACAAGCAATGCACTACCACCAATACTATCCGGTCGATGTGATCAATGGCCCCGGCACCCGTGCCACCCTGTTTGTCTCCGGTTGTGAGCACCAGTGCCCGGGTTGCTACAACCAGAGCACCTGGCGGCTCGATGGCGGCAAGCCGTTCGATCAGGCGATGAGCGATCGCGTCATTAGCGACCTCAACGACAGCCGCATCAAACGGCGAGGTCTGTCGCTCTCCGGCGGCGATCCGCTCCACCCGGCCAACGTGCCTCACGTGCTGGCACTGGTGAAACGGGTACGGGCCGAGTGCCCCGGCAAGGATATCTGGTGCTGGACCGGTTACCTGCTCGGCGAGCTCTCGGATGCCCAGCGCGAGCTGGTTGCCTTGCTGGATGTGCTGGTGGATGGCAAGTTTGAAAAGGAGCTGGCAGATCCGGGCCTGCTCTGGCGTGGCAGCAGCAATCAGCAGATCCACGACCTCAACGCCTGGCGTGACACGGGGGAGCGGATCCCCTGTCTGGTTTGCAGTTGAAGTCCGGGATGTTTATGGTTAGCCCATTCCAATCCTGACGACATTTTTGAAGAGGAGAGCCGAGATGAACAATCTGCTCAAGATCCTGCTGGCCATTTTCCTGCCCCCGGTGTGCGCTTTTATCCAGGTGGGTTTTAGCCTGCATTTTCTAATCAACATAGTTCTGACCTTGCTGGGCGGTCTGCCGGGCATGGTGCATGCGCTCTGGCTGGTGGTGAGCGACAAGCGCGGCTGATCCCATCGGCTGGTTAGTGAGCTCATTGACGATAAAAGGGCCAACCTCTCGGGGTTGGCCCTTTTGTTCATGTTCATACGAATACTTTTTCGTTAGGATGGGTGACTGACCAAGGGGGCGCGTGTTGAGTGCCCCGTAGTCCGGCAACAAGCACCGGCAGAGAACAAGGAGCGTTACATGAAGTGGAAAGTCGCAGTATGGTCAGGTCTGGCAGTGACACTGTTGCTGGGGTGCTCATCCCGCCAGGAGGTGGCGCACGAGCGCACACCGATCGCTATCCCTCTCGAGCAGTTGTCCAGCTACTGGGTTCAGGAGAAGCAGTGGTCATGGCTTGGCTATGACGAGCCCGCCCTGCCGGCCAAACCGGTCAAGGGGTATGTGGAAGTTCGCTATCAAATCGACGCCAGCGGCACGCCGGTCAAGCCGGAAGTGGTGGCGGCCGAGCCCCCCGGCGAGCTGGAACAGAGCGCGCTGGCGACCCTTTCGCGGATCCGCTACAGCCCGGCAGAGGGCAACCCGGATGCCATTCCGGTCGAGGTGATCAACCGCTTCGAGATAGAGATCAACTGATCCCCCACCACTCTGATGCCAGAGAAACAGAGACCCCGGCCAGGCCGGGGTCACGTTTATTGCTGTTTGCAGTCGTTGTAGGCGGTCTGCCACTCGCCAGCCTGATCCCGCAGCTCGACAAAACCCTCGTTCCCCTTGTTCCACCAGACAGCCTCGTGCTCGTCCGTATAGCGGGCACCGGAGGCCGAAATGGCCTGTGGCAGGGTGTAATCCTTGCCATCCGGCAGCGACAGCTTGATAAAGCTGAGGCTCTCGTCGGAGAGAGAGAAGTAGCGCACCTGCACCTTCTTGCCCTGCTCGCACTGGTAACTGACCGGCTCGCCACCGGTGACGGAGAGGGTATTGCCCTGATTGCAGCCAGCGAGCAGGCCGAGGGCCAGCGCACCAGCGGCCATCATATGTACTTTATTCATGATTACAGCTCCATTGGTGTCATACGGGTGTGAGCCTAACAGGTTGCCGCTATTGTGCAATCAGCGTGGCCATTCGGTGCGTCGCTGGCTGTCCGGCATACCGTAGCGGTGGGAGGGGCTCGGTGTTAGAAAGGCATCCGCCATCAGTGCAAGCCGAGTCGGGTTTCAAACTGGCGGATCAGAGTCTCATAGGTGCCGTTGTTCTTGATCTTCTGCAGTCCCTGCTCGAACTGTTTGGCCAGCGCCTCCCCTTGCGGATGGTGGCGGGAGAAGGCGAGCCAGAAGCCATCGGTGGAGAGTTTGCCAACCTTGACCACCTTGCCGGTCAGCTGCTTCTGCTGGATCTTCAGGTAGCCCGGCATGCCGTTCATCAGGATGTAGTCAACCCGACCGCGCACCAGCATCTCGAGGATCTGCGCATCAGATTTGGCCTGAAAGCGGGTGATCCTGGGGTTTTCCATAAAATCGGTGGGATAAGTGTAACCGAGCGTGATGCCCACTCGCTTGCCCTCCAGCGAAGTGAGCTTGAGATCCCGTTGTGGTTCGCTGGCGAGGGCGAAGATGGCGAGATCCTCCTCGAACATGGGGGTATCGTGCCAATGATACTGGTAGCGGTTCTCTTCGGTGATGGTGGCGTTGAAGCACCCCGCAAGTTTGCCGCTTTTCGCATCGTGCATGCAGCGGGCAAAGGGGAGGGTGCGAAACACAATCTCGATCCCTTCGGCGGCGAACACTGCCTTGACCAGCTCCGGCGCCAGCCCGCGAGGCTGGCCATCCTCCTTGTCGCGCTCGCAATAGGGAGCCCAGTCATCCTCGGCACCAATGATCAGCGGGGCGGCCCCGAGCGAACTGGTGGCCAGCAGCACCAGACAAACCAGCCATTTTTTAAACCACGGAACCATAGGTACACCTCATCGACAGCAGCCTTACAAGCATAGCCACACTTCTGCGCTGATCCGTGGCGGCAGGAAGGAGGCAAACAAGAGAGACAAAAAAACGCCCCGGCAGGCGACGGGGCGAAAGAGAGCTCATCCATGGGCTGACAACAGTGTTTACAACAGGAACTCAGTAACCGAAGCGGGTTGCCTCGAAGCGGTTGAGCAACCGGTGGATGAGGTAGCAGGCCAGCAGGGTGACCACGATGGCAAACAGGATGCTGCTGACCCGGTAGAGGGCGCTGAACACCAGATCGTTGCCCGGGGTGAGGTATTGGCCAAACAGGATACCGAGGGTGGTGAGGGCGCCGAAGCCGACCCCCGAGCCGCCTGCCTCCTTGACGTGGGCATGACTGAACAGCATGGCGCCGAGCCACAGCAGCGGGGCGACCAGCAGCAGTTGCCCTGACCAGTCATAGAGCACCAGTTGGCCGAGCAGGCCAAAGGTGACCCCCAGCAAGGTGCCCATCGCCCGTTTGCGGGCATAACTGAGGGCGCCGTTCCAGTGCATGGGGAACAGCACCAGCAGGGTGGTGGCCTGGGCCGACATGGAGTCACGCAGATCAAACAGCTGAAAGGTCAGGAACGACAGTGTGGCCACTGTGGCGCCCAGCAGCGCCTCGTGGCGCATCCGGTGCGGCGCCTTGGGGGCGGGTGCCGGTTTCGGTCGTGCCTCCAGGTCGGGGATCAGCGCCGTCATCAGATAGGCGATCAGCACCGACAGGATGTTTGCCCAGATATTATTGAAAATCAGATCGTTAAGATCTGTCTGCGGATAGCTGGCAAAGTGCAGCATGATGCTGAGGCTCAGCACCCCGTTGGCCCCGAACAGAAACAGACTGCCGCGCGACATGGCAGCGAAGCGGTAGAGAAACAGCAGAAAGGCGATGGGGGTCATCAGCACCGGATGGCTGCCAAACAGCCCCCCCAGCAACCCGACCTCCACACCACAGACCACCGCCGACGCGATAAGCTGGCGGGCGGCATGGCCATTCATCACCGGCACCATCCCCAGCAGCAGCACCGGGGTGACCGTGTAGAAGACCCCGTAACCCCAGCCAAACAGCTTGCAGAGCAGAAAGCCCGTGGTGCAGCCAAAGGCGATACGCAAACACTGACGCAGCTCGTTGCCGGTAAGGGGCCGATGCCAGAGGTGCGCGGCGTGATGAGCAGGCACGGTATTGGTAGCTACGGAGGTCGCCACGGGATTACTAGATACCTGATTAATAGACATAATGCAGCAGGCTGAGCAGGTGGATCTGGCCCCGTGCCAGCATGGCGGTCAGGGCATTGTCCGGCAGCAGTTGCACCGTGGCCCGCGCACCGGCTGGCAGATGGTCGGGTAACTGCTCCAGCTCGAGGTGCAGCCGCATCCGCTGGGCATCCCGTACCCAGCGATCCGACTCCACCGGCGCCGCCAGCCGACCGTTGGCATCAAACTGACCGGCACTCACCCCGGCATCCAGACTGCTCACCCGGGCAGGATAGAGTTGGCCCGGTTCGCCATCAAAGGCGACCAGTGCGCGGGTTTGCTCGCCGACATGGCGCAGGCTCTTCTCGCGAAAATCGGCGATCACATCGACCTGCTCCGACACCAGCGCCAGCAGCGGGCTACCCGCGCTGGCGATACTGCCCGGTTTGAGCTGCAGGTTGGTGATGGTGCCATCCTGATCCGCATGAACCCGGCTATAGGCGAGCGCCAGCTCCGCTTGCGCCAGCTTGTTGCGGGCCTGGCGCAGCAACAGATTGTCCTCACCGGTCACGCCACGGCTGGCCTTGATCTGGGCCAGTTTGGCCTGACTGGCGCGCAGGTTGGCCTGAGCGCTGCGCAGGGCGCTGTCCGCCTCATCTTTTTGTTGCACTGAGACCATGTGGCGCTGGAACAGCGCATCGGTCCGCTCCGCGTCCCGCCATTTCTGGCTGGCCAGCGTCTCTTTGGCGCTGATATCGGCGGCGGCAGCGGTCAGTTCGGCGTCCAGTTCACGGTTCTGTTGTTCGGCCTGCGCCAAGGCCAAACGGGCCTGCTCTACCGCCAGAGCGAAGGGCTCGGGATCCAGGGTAAACAGCAGGTCCCCTTTCTTGACTTGCTGGTTGTTGTGAACGGCAACCTCGACCACCTTGCCGCTCACTTGCGGGGCAAGCTTGGTGACCACCCGGGTCGCCATCGCCTGCGGCGTGAGGGGCATCAGCAGATCGGCTACCAGAAAATAGGCGAAGAGGGCGGCAAAGCCTGCCATGGACCATTTGATCCAGCGGGTAAATTGTTGATCCGGTGTCATCTTATTCTCTCTCTGTGCTGGCATCGGGAGGGCTTGTATCGCCTCCTGCCTGTCGGTCGTGGTGCTGTTCAATCTTGCTGAGGGCGTTGGCCGAGATCCGCTGCACCGTGGCTTCAAACAGTTGCAGGGTCTGCTCGTCGATGCCCCCCAGCAGCTCGCGGCGGATATTCATGATGCGGTCGGCGATCTGATCGAGCAGGGTCTGGCCAGCCGGGGTCACGCAGACAATACGGGCCCGCTTGTCCTGACTGCAGCAGTGGCGCTCAATCAGCCCCTGCTCTTCCAGCTGGCCCAGGGTGCGCATCAGGGAGGCGAGCTCTATCTCGAGGGCTTCGGCCAGGGTCTTCTGGCTGACATGGTTCCCCATGCGGGAGAGTTTCCACAGCGCGGTCCAGCGGGGATGGGTGAGACCAAGGGGAGCCAACTCCAGATCGGCGGCAGTACGCCATAGCCGGTGCATCCGCGCTATCTGCTCGGCGAGCGACAGCTCGCGCAACCTTTCCAGATCCGTCATCTTCTCATCCTCAATGTACTTAGCCTGCTAAGTATTTTACTTATTTAGCAGGCTAAGTAAATAGTGTGATGGCGATCGTGTTTCTGGTCGGATCTTTCGTCGGGGTCGGATGAGTAGTATTCGGGCCGCTGATATTGTTTGCAGTGCTGATCCACTCGGGGCTCTTTTACCGCTCCGGATAGGAGGCCGTGAATGGAGGATATTAGGCGGATATTTTCATGAAATTTTCAGGTCCGGCGAGCGGCGCTTTTTTTATCCGCTAATATTGATGGGGTTATAAAACAAGGGGGAAACGGGTTGTGGATGGATATGACAGTGGATGTGTGTATCTGGCAATTGAAACTCTGTTGAGTGACGGGGAATATGGTGCAGAGTCACATCATGGCGTGAATCGGGATGGTGCTGTCAGAAGTGCCGATATCAGTCATGATTTTGACCCCGCCAATATTCCATTATTGTTGGCAGAATAGACCTGACCGTGTGTGATCCTTGTGAGTTCAAGCCAGTGCCCTGGTATTCGCTGGCTTGACTCATCACAATTTCAACGCTCTTCCTTGCGCCGCTTCTCTCGCCATTTCTCATCTCGCCGGCTGCACGAATGTGCGCGCAATCCCTGATACCGCCTGCCGTGACGACCGTGTCATCGGGATGACATTGCCCGCTGATTATCACTCACAGGATCTGTGGCGATAAATGGTCGCAGGGTTTGTCATCTGGCTCTGTTATTTCCCCAAAGGCGAGCGATCATCAGATTGCTATTAATGCTGATCACCCAAATAACGCGCCATGCGTGTCGCTTGTTTTATCTTCTTGTTTCCTTGTCGGGCCGGGTATCGATGGCGTGGTGATCTATTGAGTCACGCAGTTTGGCGACACCATGATGTTTAAGTTTTTAATGTTTTTATATGGCTTTGCAGTCTGGCTAACCGACAGGGGCGAGGGGGATCAATAAAGTAGCGGCCACAATCACACGCAGAGTACATAACAATGAAAAACCTCTCTACCCTACAAACCACACAAGAAAAGGCCGCCTTGATGGGCGGCCAACAAATTGCCGGTATGCCGCTCTTTATATTTCTGGGGCTGGCGACCTGTGTTCTCTTTTCCGGCTGGAACGGTTCGCTGCCGCTCGGCATGGTCGGTGCGCTGGCGCTGATGTTTGTGCTGGGCACCCTGCTGACCGAGCTGGGGGAGCGGATCATGCCGATCCGCGAATATCTGGGGGGCGGTACCATCCTTGCCATCTTTGGCGGCGCCGCCCTGTTCGAATACCAGCTGCTGCCGGTGCAGGCGGGACAGGTCATCACCAATTTCATGAAGGAGGGGGGATTTCTCAACTTCTTTATCGCCAGTCTGGTGACCGGTTCGGTGTTTGGCATGAGCAGCGCGTTGCTGAAAAATGCCGCCATGCGCTATTTGCCGGTGATCCTCGGCGGCGTGGCGCTGGCACTGCTGAGCGTCGGCTTCGTCGGCTCCCTGATGGGTTATGGCTTCAAGAATGCGGTGCTGCTGATCGGCCTGCCGATCATGGGCGGTGGTATGGGTGCAGGTGCCGTGCCCCTGGTGGAGATCCTCTCCGGCCCGATGCAGATGTCCAGCGCCGACCTGCTGTCGCGCATGGTGCCGGCAGTGGTGATCGCCAATACCCTGGCCATTCTGGTGGGCTCCCTGCTGGCACGCCTCGGCCGCCGTTACCCCTCCCTGACCGGCAACGGCAAGTTGATGGTCAAGGAAAGTAGCCAGAGCATCGCCGAGGAGCAGGTTGAAGCACCGACCCTGCAGAGTCTGGGCATGGGGCTCTTTATCAGCTCCAGCATGTTTGTGCTGGGCTCCCTGCTCGGCAACTTTATCCCCATGCACCCCTTCGCCCTGATGATTCTGGCGGTCGCCTTTATCAAGGTGAGCGGCCTGCTGCCGCGCCGTTATGAGCAGGCGGCGGCCGACTGGTATCAGTTTGTGGTGAGCAACCTGACCCCCTCGCTGCTGGTGGGGATCGGTGTCGCCTACACCAGTATTCCCGAGCTGATCAGCGCCTTCTCCATCAGCTACTTCGTGCTGGTCATGGTCACCGTGATCGGTGGTGCCCTCGGCGCGGCGCTGGTGGGCCGGATGATCGGTTTCTATCCCATCGAGGCGGCTATCACCGGCGGACTCTGCATGGCCAACATGGGTGGCACCGGCGACGTGGCCGTGCTCTCGGCGGCCCAGCGGATGAAGCTGATGCCCTTTGCCCAGATCTCCTCTCGCCTCGGCGGCGCCGTGATGCTGATCCTGGCCACCGCCCTTATCTCCCTGCTTGCCTGATACCGGATTGAGGAACACATAAGATGAACGACATCATGATGGGCACCAGCCTGCCCTATGCAGAACGCAAGCGCCAGGGCGTACGAGGCCGCATGCCCCACAAGGAGGAGTCACTCTCCCAACAGCGGCGCCGGATCTACCGGTTGGTCAGCGCCATGCAGAGCCCGTTTGATCAGCATCTGCTGCTGCGCCAGTTGCAGGAGGACAACCCGGTGCTGTTCTACGATCTGGTGCGCCACCACCTGCCGGAGCTGCTGCCGATCATCTACACCCCGGTGGTGGGGGAGGCATGCCAGCGCCACAGCGATCTCTATTTGCGCAGCCACGGGCTTTATCTCTCCTGGCACGACAGGGACGATCTCGACGATATCCTCGAGTCGGTGGAGCAGGAGGTGGACGTGATCGTCATCTCCGATGGCGAGCGGGTGCTGGGGCTCGGCGATCTCGGCATCGGCGGCATGGGGATCTGCATCGGCAAGCTGGCGCTCTATTCAGCCGCGGGCGGCATCAACCCGGCGCGCACCCTGCCGCTCTGTGTCGATGTGGGCACCAACAACCCCGAGCTGCTGGAGGATGACTCCTACCTTGGCTGGCAGGCCCAGCGGATCGATGGCGAGAGCTACTACCACTTCATGGACAAGGTGGTGGCGGCCATTCGCAAGCGCTGGCCGCAGGTGGTGCTGCAGTTTGAAGACTTTGCCGGCAAGCACGCGGCCAACCTGCTGACCCGCTATCGGGATGAGCTCTGCATGTTCAACGACGATATTCAGGGCACGGCGGCGGTCGCCTCCGCCTGTGTGCTGGCCGGGTTGCAACAGGCGGGCACCGCCCTGTGCGATGCTCCCGTGCTGATCGTCGGCGCGGGTTCGGCCGGTTGCGGCATCGCCGCCATGCTGGCCCAGCTGGCGGGCGGCAGTGAGGGGGTCTGGCTGTTTGATCAGGACGGGGTGGTCTGCAGCGATCGCTCCACGCTGACTCGCGCCCAGCAGCCGTTTGCCCGCACGGTGAACGAGGGCAACAGTTCGCTGCTGGAGACCATCCGCCAGGTGCGCCCGGCGGTGCTGATCGGGGTGAGCGGTCAGGGTGGCCTCTTTACTGGCGAGGTGCTGCAGGCGATG
This sequence comes from Aeromonas allosaccharophila, assembly GCF_016026615.1. Classification (NCBI taxonomy): domain Bacteria; kingdom Pseudomonadati; phylum Pseudomonadota; class Gammaproteobacteria; order Aeromonadales; family Aeromonadaceae; genus Aeromonas; species Aeromonas allosaccharophila. The sequence continues at coordinate 52,832 of NZ_CP065745.1, forward strand.
GGGGAAGTGTGCGAGCAGCCGGTGATCCTGCCGCTCTCCAACCCGACCCGCAGCGCCGAAGCGACGCCCGAGCAGGTGTGGGCGGCCACGGGTGGCCGCGCCCTGTTGGCGACCGGCAGCCCGTTTGCGCCGGTGACGGTGGCCGGTGAGCGGCGGGTGGTCTCCCAGTGCAACAACGTCTATGTCTTCCCGGGCATTGGCCTCGGGGCCTGCGCGGTCAAGGCGCGCCGCATCAGCGACGGCATGTTGCTGGCCGCGGTGCGGGCGGTCGGCGCCTATCCGCTGGTGGCGGGCCGACTGCTGCCCCCGATTGAACAGGTGGGAGAGGTAGCTCGCGCCGTGGCCAGAGCGGTGGCGCTCTGTGCCCGCGAGGAGGGCCTGGCCGATTTTGCCGGTGATCCGGCACCTTTGATTGACCAGACCTGGTGGCATCCGCACTATTGGGCTGCGTCCTGACGATTTAAGGTATGTGCATGAAACTTCGCCATCAGCTGGTCACCCTCTCTCTCGGGCTCTCCTTGCTGCTGATCCTCATTCTGGGCAGTCTGCTGGCCCTCTTTATCCGGCATCTGCTGGAGAGCAATCTGCAGGATAAGGGGAGTGATCTGGCTCGGGTCATGGCGGCCGATACCCGGGTGGTCGAGGCCCTGCGTCAGGGCAGTGACCCTACCCTGCGCGACTACATGGAGGCGGTCTGCAATCGCACCGATGCCACCTATATGGTGGTGACCGACGAACATGGCCGCCGTCTCAGCCACCCCAACCCCGAGCTGGTGGGACAGAAGTTCCGTGGCGAGGATATCTGGCCCGCGCTGCAGGAGCGGCGCAGCTACTGCTCCAAGGATCGGGGTACCATGGGGCCAGCGATCCGCTGCTTTTCCCCGGTGGTGGGCGGTGACGGGCGCGTCATGGGGGCCGTGGTGGTGGGCTACCTGATGCAGCAGGTGGAGGGCATCTACATGGAGCGGGTAGCCCTGCTCGTCTGCGCCATCGTGGCGGTGCTGGGATGCGGCTTGCTGCTGGCGCTCTGGGTGCAATATCTGCTGCGCAAGACCCTGCTCGATCTGGAGCCGGAGGCGATCGTGCGCCGCTTCACCCTGCAGGATCTGGTGCTGGAGCACATCACCGAGGGGGTGATCGCGCTCGATAGCAGCGGCAACATCAACATGATCAACAGCACCGCCAGTTATCAGCTGCGGCTGCCAGGTACCGGGCGTCACGCCCTGCTGGGGCAGTCGCTGGCGGAGCTGGTGCCGCCGCTGCGCCCCTGTCTGGAGCAGGAGGCGGGGGAGGTGAGCTTCACCATTCAGGGGGAGTCCTTCGTCGGCCGCTGGCAGGCGGTGCAGGGCAAGGCGCCGGGGCGGCTGCTGATCTTCAGCCGTCCGGAGGTGGCCGCCAGTCTGGGGGTACAGGTGACTCATCTGCGCCAGTACGCCGAGATGCTGCGGATGCAGAGCCACGAGTTTGCCAACAAGCTGAGCAGCCTCTCCGGCCTGTTGCAGCTGGGTCATGTGGATCAGGCGGTGGAGTTGATCCAGCAGGAGAACGAAGCGTGCCAGACCATGCTGCAGGAGCTGCTGCGGCTGATCGACAACAAGCCGGTGGCGGGGCTGATCCTCGGCAAGTTCAGCCGGGCCCGCGAGCTGGGGGTGACCCTGGAGCTCGATCCTGACTCGGCGCTGGCAGAGTATCCGGCCTCGGTCTCTGCCGATCTCATCACGCTCATTGGCAACCTGCTGGATAACGGTTTGCAGGCGGCCTGGCGCAACCGCCAGCAGCGGCCGCCCCGGGTGTTGCTCTCTCTGTGTGATGTGGGGCGGCGACTGGTGATCGAGGTGGAGGATAGCGGCGAGGGGGTCGACGAGGCGCTGGCCGATCACCTGTTCGATTACGGGGTGAGTCGCCAGAGCGGCGATCACGGGGTTGGCCTGTTCCTGGTCAAGGAGACCGTGGCGCGGCGCGAGGGTGTGATAGAATGGCGGCGAACTGCCGAGCAGACCACACTGTTTGGTATCTACTTGAATAAAAAACAATTAATGTGAGCCATGGACCCAATAATCACGCTTGTTATTGAAGATGACGATCGGATCGGTGCCATCTTGTCTGAGCTGGTGGCGGCAACATCCGGTTTCTCCCTGCTGGGGCGGGCCGGCACCCTGGCCCAGGCCGATGCCATGATGGCCGGTGTGGTGCCCCAACTGCTGCTGGTGGATGTCTCTCTGCCCGATGGCTCGGGCCTCGAGTGGGTGAGCCGCCTGCGCAGTCACAATCGCGAGGCCTACGTCATCATGGTGACCGCCTCGCGCGATGTGGAGACCATCCAGCAGGCCCTCAATCTGGGGGTCCATGACTATGTCATCAAGCCATTGCGGTTGTTTCGCATCCAGCAGAGTCTGGACGAGATCCTGCAACTGCACAGCAGGCTGTGCGAGCGGGGACGGCTGGAGCAGGACGATCTCGACAAGCTGCTGGGCAAGGGGGGGCGGTCCCAGATCAAGGAGATGCGCGTCACCCCCAAGGGGATCGACAGCATTACCCTGCGTCAGGTGCTGGATCTGCTGGCGGGTGAGCCGGAGAACGTCTTCTCCACCGATACGGTGGCACTGCGCTTGTCCCTCAGTCGTACCACGGCGCGCCGCTATCTGGAGTATCTGGAGTCGGAAGACAGGGTCGATGTGGATCTCAACTACGGTCAGCGGGGGCGACCTGAGCGGCGCTATCGTTGGCGTAGGGCCGGTTAAGACGGTCACAGAAGTGCATTGCAGAAACAACAAGGGAGCCAGCGGCTCCCTTGTTGTTTCTGGACGTTGTTCGTTCTCACGCGGCTTCCCGTTCGACCACCGGCGCACGCCTCTTCAGTTGGGAGGCCATCACCCCGCCCAGGATGAGACCCCCGCCCAGCAGGTGATAGCCGTGGATCGGCTCCCCCAGACTGATGACGGCGATCAGCGCCGTGCAGAGTGGCAGCAGGTTCATAAAGACCGAGGTGCGCTCGGCCCCCATGCAGGCGAGGCCGCGCATCCAGCAGTAGGCCGCCAGCAGGGACGACGCCAGCCCGGCGAACAGCACCAGCCCCCACCCTTCGGCGGGCACCGCCAGCGAATCGGCACTCAGCGCAACTGGCACCAGCAGCAAGACTGCCAGTAGGATCTGCATGTAGAGGTTGAGCCAGGGGCCGAACGGCAGTTGCCAGCGGCGGATCAGCAGCCCGTAGAGGGCATAGCTGACAGAGCCCAGCAGCATCATGCCATCACCGGGGTTGATGCCGTTTTGCAACAGCGCCAGCGGTTGGCCCTTGCTCAGCAGCCAGAACACCCCGAACAGCGAGATGCTCATGCCCGCCAGCGCCTGTTTGCCGGGACGCTGAGCGAAGAAGATGGCGCCGAGCAGCAGGGTCAGCATCGGGATCAGCGAGCCGATCACCCCCATGTTGGTGGCCGAGGTACTGTGGGCGGCGTAATAGGCCAGACACTGGAACAGCACCATGCCCAGTGCCGCCAGCACCAGCAGCTTGCCAAACCAGGGGCGGATCTCGCTGCGGCGGCGCCACAACTGGGGCAGGCAGAAGGGAGTCAGTGCCAGCGCGGCAATGACCCAGCGATAGAAGGAGATGGCCGCCGGGTCGAGTACGCTGGCCGCTGCCTTGGAGACCACGGTATTGGTGGCCCAGATCAGCACCGCCATCAGCGGAAAGAGCAGGGGGGAAAAGATTCGCATCAGAGGCTCCTTATTGTCAGGCTGGCAAGTCTACCCTTGTCTTTCTATTGGCAAGTAGCGTAAAAAAGACAGATGATCCCGCAGAAAGGACAACCTGTCATGGTGGCTCACCACTACCATTCCACCGATAGCGAGCTGCCAGCCCCCAATCCGCTCTATTTTCGTTATCAGCAGTTGCGAGCCGACAGCATCACCTCGCTTCACTCCCATCCCTGGGGGCAACTCAGCATGATCAGCCTGGGGGTGATGGAGGTGGAGCTGGGGGCGCAGCGGCTGGTGGCGCCCGCCGACTACCTGATCTGGGTGCCGGCGGATCTCGACCACACCGCCTACAACGAACAGGCCCTCGACTACACCTCGATCTACGTCAGTCACGAATGGTCGGCCAGATTGCCGCCAGAGCCGAGATTGCTGCTGATGACCCCGCTGATCCGTGCCCTGCTGAGCGATTTTTGCGAACGGCGGGTAGGCCATATGATGGATGAGTGGGATCAACGGCAGGCTGAACTACTGTTGGCGCGACTGGCGCGTACCCGCTGTCAGGAGAGCTACCTGCCGATGAGTCAGGACAAGCTGCTGGCCCCCATGCTGGCGGTGCTGCATCATGATCCGGCCGATCCCCGCACCCTGGCCCAGTGGGCCGGGCAACTTCATACCACCGAACGCACCCTGGCACGCCGCTGCCTGCGGGAGCTGGGGATGAACTTTGGTCAGTGGCGGGCGCGGTTGCGGCTACTCAAGGCGCTGGCCTGGCTCAAGGGCGACCTGCCCATTCAGGAGATTAGCTGGCGGCTCGGTTATGGCTCCACTTCGGCCTTTATCGCCATGTTCAACCGGGAGCTGGGCTGTTCCCCCCAGCGTTACCGCCAGCAGCTCGGGAGTAAAAGGGGGCTGTGATTCAAAATGATGAGGGCGCCCGCAGGCTCCCTGTTGATCCAACAATTGAGGAGTTTTCTGCCATGTCACAACACATAGGTGCATTGACCCTGCTGGTCGCCGATTACGATCAGGCCATCCGTTTTTTTACCGAGGGACTTGGCTTTGCGCTCTTGGAAGATACCCGGCTCGATGAACCGGGCAAACCGGGCAAGCGCTGGGTGCGGGTTGCCCCCAAAGGCGCCCCCGGTTCCGCGTTGCTGTTGGCACAAGCGGCCAATGCGCAGCAGCAGGCCGCCATTGGTCAGCAGGGCGGCGGTCGGGTGTTCCTGTTTCTCGAGACCGATGACTTCTGGGGGGATTACCAGCGCATGCAGGCGTACGGTGTGCATTTTTGTGAACAGCCCCGCGACGAGCCTTACGGCACCGTTGTGGTGTTCGAGGACATCAGTGGCAACCGCTGGGACTTGCTGCAACGCGCTGCTGCCAACTGAATCTGAAAACGTTTATCATCCCGCCTGTCATAAAGTCATAAAAGTGTCACAGAAAGTTCTAATAATTGGCGCACCCATCTTCACAGAGGAGAGAGAAGGGAATGGCTAAGCGAATTCTGGTGGTCGAGGACGAAGCACCGATCCGCGAAATGCTCTGCTTCGTGCTGGAGCAGAAGGGATATGAGACGATTGAAGCGGAAGATTACGCCGATGGACTGGCGAAGGTGCGCGAACCCTACCCCGAACTCATCGTGCTGGACTGGATGATGCCGGGCGGCAGTGGCATCCAGTTTATCAAGCAGCTCAAGCAGGATGAGGTGACGCGCCAGATCCCGGTGGTGATGCTCACCGCCCGTGGTGAAGAGGAGGACAAGGTACGTGGTCTGGAGGCCGGTGCCGACGACTACATCACCAAGCCGTTCTCGCCCAAGGAGCTGACCGCTCGCCTCCATGCGGTGATGCGCCGCGTGTCGCCCACCTCGGTGGACGAGGTGATCGAGGTGCAGGGGCTGAAACTCGATCCGGTCTCTCACAGGGTCAGTGCCGAAGAGAAGGCGCTCGACATGGGGCCGACCGAATTCAAGCTGCTGCACTTCTTTATGACCCACCCCGAGCGGGTCTACAGCCGTGAACAGCTGCTCAATAATGTCTGGGGTACCAATGTGTACGTCGAGGACAGAACCGTGGATGTGCATATTCGTCGCCTGCGCAAGGCGATTGAAGAGACCGGGCACGACAGATTGATCCAGACGGTGCGTGGAGCCGGATACCGCTTCTCAACCCGTCTCTAGAGGCAGTTATGTTGCAACCTTACGCCTGGCGGCGACAGTTATGGCGGATGGCGTTTTTCTATTTGCCTTTCGCTCTGTTCGGTTGGCTGATTGATCATCTCCCCCTCTGCCTGTTGGTGGCGGCCGTGTGTCATCTGGGCTGGCACTATCGCTTCCAGAAGCGGCTGTCGGACTGGCTGTGGCACGATCGCAGTCTGGTGCCCCCCAGCGGCAGTGGCAGCTGGGAGTACATCTTCAACGGTATCTACAAGTTGCAGCAGCGTCACCGGGCCCGACGCCGCGAGCTGGCGGGGCTGATCCGCCGCTTTCGGGAGGGGGCCGAGGCGCTGCCCGATGCCGCCGTGGTGTTTCGCACCGACGGCAGTATCCTCTGGTGCAACCGGCTGGCGGAGCAACTGCTCGGTTTTCGCTGGCCGGAAGATGCCGGTCAGCATATTGGCAACCTCATTCGCAATCCGGCCTTTAACGCCTATCTGGACAAGGGGGCGTATGACGAGCCGCTGGAGATGAACTCCCCGGTCAACGAGGAGAAGTTTCTCGAGTTTCGCATCATGCCCTACGCCTCGGATCAGGCGATGCTGGTGGTGCGGGACGTCACCCGCCTGCGCAGTCTCGAGAAGACCCGCAAACACTTCGTCTCCAACGTCTCCCACGAGCTGCGCACCCCGCTGACCGTGCTCAAAGGTTATCTGGAGATGACCGAAGAGCCGCCCCCGCCCGCCATGTGGGCCAAGGCGCACAAGGTGATGATGGAGCAGACCATCCGGATGGACAATCTGGTCAATCAGCTGCTCACCCTGTCCCGTATCGAGGCGGCCCCCTCGGTGGATCTTTCCCATCTGGTGGACATGCCCGCCATGCTGGGGCTGCTGGAGCAGGAGGCGCGGGCGCTCTCGGGCGAGCGGGCCCACCAGATCGAATTTATGGTGCAGCCCAATTTGCTGGTGCGCGGGGATCAGGAGCAGCTGCGCAGTGCCGTCTCCAACCTGGTCTATAACGCCATCCACTACACCCCGGCGGGGCGCAAAATTACCGTGGAGTGGCGCAAGCAGGGGGCGATGGCGCTGTTTGCGGTGAGCGACGAGGGGGAAGGGATTGCCCCCGAGCATCTGGCGCGGCTGACCGAGCGGTTCTATCGGGTCGACAAGGCCCGTTCCCGCCATACCGGCGGCTCAGGGCTCGGCCTTGCCATCGTCAAGCACGCCCTCAGTCATCATGACTGCCAGCTCGATATCGAGAGTCGGGTCGGCCTTGGCAGCCGCTTCAGCTTTCTCATTCCAGCCCGCATGGTGGTGATTAAATAGTCTTTTATGGCAATAGGTTAGCGAAGGAGAGAGGGCGGCGACAGCGGCCCTCTTTTCATTTGGTCCATCGCCTCGCCATGTCATTAAAGTGTCACATTAAATCCATAAATTTGTCACTGCCAGGTCAGATACTGGCGCCGTCTTAAGAACGGACCTTCGGTAACTTTGACCAGATAACGCCACCGAGCGACGGCCAAAGTAACGGACTGCCAATTGACGATGACCTTTTGCCACAGTGGTGAGGGCATGGAATGTAACTCAACAAACTGGTCGGCGAGATCGGCGTTGAGCAAAGTTAACACCGTGTTTATGGACTGCGTTCTGCAACCTTGGAGAGATTGGATGAAACTCAACAAACTGGCTGGTGTAATCGGATTCACCGCAGCAACCCTGTTTTCTGTCAGCGCCCTGGCTGCCGGTGTGGATAAAGATCTGCCGGATTACACCCCGACCAGCGGCATTTCGGGCAACCTGTCCTCTGTCGGCTCGGACACCCTGGCCAACATGATGACCTTGTGGGCCGAAGAATTTAAGCGCATGTACCCCAACGTCAACGTGCAGATCCAGGCCGCCGGTTCTTCTACCGCGCCGACTGCCCTGACCGAAGGTGTTGCCCAGTTTGGTCCGATGAGCCGCGCCATGAAGGCCGGTGAAGAGGAAGCATTCGAGAAGCGTTACGGCTACAAGCCGACTGCCATTCGCGTTGCAGTCGATGCCCTGGCGGTGTTCGTCAACAAGGACAACCCCATCAAGGGGCTGACCATGCCGCAGATCGACGCCATCTTCTCCAGCACCCTCAAGTGCGGCGAGGCCAAGGCGGCCACCAAGTGGTCTGATCTGGGTCTGGACGGCAACTGGTCCGCTAAGGATCTGCAACTGTTCGGTCGCAACTCGGTATCCGGCACCTACGGTTACTTCAAGGAGCACGCCCTGTGTAACGGCGACTTCAAGAGCGGCGTGAACGAGCAGCCGGGTTCTGCCTCTGTGGTGCAGTCTGTCTCTGCCTCCCTGAACGGCATCGGCTACTCCGGTATCGGTTATGTCACCTCCGGCGTGCGTGCCGTTCCGCTCTCCAAGGATGGCAAGACCTTCATCGAAGCCAATGCCGACAACGCCATCACCGGCAAGTATCCGCTGTCGCGCTTCCTGTACGTTTACGTGAACAAGCATCCGAACAAGCCGCTCTCCCCGATGGAGCAAGAGTTCGTCAAGATGATGCTCTCCAAAGCGGGTCAAAGCATCGTTGCCAAAGATGGCTACGTGCCGGTGCCGGCCAAGGTAGTACAGGCTGACCTGAAAAAGCTGGGTATCATATAACTGCCTGCAGTCAGTATGCCCTGATAAAACGAGCCCAAGCGGGCTCGTTTTGTTTTTGGCGGCTGTCCGTTTTGTTAATAGCGCAGGATGGATATTTTTCCGCCAGCCGGGCGCTGGCTCCCTTGCGTCGCAGGGCGGCATTTCCGAGAATAGGGCAACGTCACGGCAAAGGATCCCTTCATGATTGCGTCTCTCACCAAGTTTGGCCTGGTAGCCCTCTGCAGTTCCCTGCTGGTCGCCTGCGCCCAGTCACCGACCGGCCGCAGCCAGATGCTGCTCTACTCTCCCCAGCAGATGAGTCAGCTGGGCGCCGACTCCTTCGAGCAGATGAAGAAGCAGGAGAAGGTGAGCAAGGATGCCAAACTCAACGGCTATGTCTCCTGTGTCGCTAAGGCGGTAACCGCCCAGGTGCCGGCCAGCTATGGCATCACCAGTTGGGAAGTGGTGGTGTTTGACTCCAAACAGGTCAACGCCTTCGCGCTGCCTGGTGGCAAGATCGGGGTCTACAGCGGTCTGCTCAAGGTGGCCAAGAATCAGGATCAGCTGGCGACCGTCATCGGCCACGAGCTGACTCACGTGCTGGCCCAGCACTCCAACGAGCGACTCTCTCGCAGCCAGCTGGCCGGACTCGGTCTGGCGGCCGCCGACATCGCCATGGGTACCAGCGAGTATCGCGGCGCCACCATGGCGGCCCTTGGCCTCGGGGTCGAGGTCGGGGTGATGCTGCCCTATGGCCGCACCCAGGAGAGCGAAGCGGACAGACTGGGACTGGAGCTGATGGCGCGCGCCGGTTTCAATCCGGCCGAAGCCGTTCCCCTGTGGCAGAACATGAGTGCCGCCGCCGGTGGCAACACCCCGCCGCAGTTGCTCTCCACCCACCCGAGCAACGAGAACCGGATCGCCGAGTTGCAGGCGCAGCAGGCGCAAGTGCTGCCGCTCTATGAGCAGGCCCGCGCCAACGGTCTGGTGCCCCAATGCAAGGCATAAGCCTGCGCATGGCGCGCAGCGACGATGCCGCCGCCATGACGGTGATGCAGCGAGCCAGCTGGCTCGCTGCCTATGGCCAGGTGCTCGGCGCCGACATGCTGGAGCAGCTCGATGTCACCGCCCATCTGCAGATCTGGCAGAGCCGTCTGGCCGAGCCAGGCCCAAGGCCCATGCTGCTCTGTCTCGATGAGGTGGTGATCGGCCTGCTCTACTGGCAACCACAGCAGGAAGCGGGGCAGAGCAGCGCCCTGATCCGCGCGTTTTACCTCCATCCCGATCACTGGCGACAAGGCTATGGCAAACGGCTGTGGCAGGCGGTGGCGATGCAGATGCGCCGCGCCGGTTGCCATAGCGTCAAATTGTGGCTGCTCGATGGCAACCACATTGGCGAGGGGTTCTACCTGCGCCGCGGCTTCGTCTTTGACGGCGAGGAGCGCACCCTGATTAGCCTCGGTCAGCCCTGCCTGCAGCGACAAATGAGCCGTTTGCTCTGATCACTCTCCCGTTTTTCGCCTCCGGTCACTTTATTTTTTTTGCGAATTAATACAATGTCCTCCCAGAACAGAGTGGAATAAACACGGGCTGACAAGGGAGTGCGGGCATGTATTACGGCTTTGATATCGGTGGTACCAAGATCGCCTTCGCGGTCTATGACGGTGCATTGAACCTCTGCCATGAGGAGCGCATGAGCACCCCCGGCAACGATTACGAGGGGTTGCAGCAGTTGATCCGTGCCCGGGTCGAGCAGGCAGATGCCCGCTTCGGCGCTCGGGGCTCGGTCGGCATCGGTTTCCCCGGCGTCATCAACAGCCACGATCACAGCATAGTGGCGGCCAACCTGCCCTCCATCAATGGTCGCCATCTGGGCGCCGATCTGGCCGAGTTGCTGGAACGGCCGGTCAAGGTGGATAACGACGCCAACTGCTTCCTCTGGTCCGAAGTGCATCAGGGCGCCGCCGACGGCGCAGGCAGTGCGCTCGGTGTCACCATCGGCACCGGTATCGGCGGCGCCGTCTATCTGGCGGGCAAGCTTATTCAGGGGCGTAACTGGCTGGCTGGCGAGATTGGTCACTACCCCTTGCCCGCGACCATGCTGATGAAGTACCCCGAGTTGCCCCGTCCCCGTTGCGGCTGCGGCCGTCTGGTCTGTTTTGAAACCTATGCCTCCGGCACCGGTCTGGAGCGTCTCTATCACCATTTCCATGGCCAGCGCGCCACGGGTCACCAGATTGTGGGACGCTTCGAGGCCCATGAGCCCCACGCAGTCGAGACCGTCGACTGCTGGCTGGAGATCATGGCCGCCGGGCTTGCTACCGCCATTTCGGTGATTGATCCCGAGGTGGTGGTGTTGGGGGGGGGCCTGAGTGAATTGCCCGCCCTCTATGAACAGTTGCCGCTGCGTCTGCCCGGTCACTTGCTGCCCGGGGTCGCCCTGCCCGAGATCCGTCAGGCCCGCTTCGGCGGCGCCGGTGGTGTGCGCGGCGCAGCCTTGCTCAATCTATGAGATCAGATGTGGGGTCTGATCTCCCCGATAAAGGAGTCCTCATGACCCGTCTTGAAATCTGTATCGACAACCTGGAATCCCTCTTCACCGCCCAGCAATCCGGGGCGGATCGCATCGAGCTCTGCTCTGCGCTGGGTCTGGGTGGCCTGACTCCCTCCTATGGCTTTATGCAGCTGGCTGCCCGCCACGCCACTGTGCCGGTGTACGCCATGATCCGTCCACGGGCCGGAGATTTTTGCTTCAACGACGGCGAGTTCGAGATGATGCTGCTGGATATCGCCGCTGCGCGCGCTGCGGGCCTGCAAGGGGTGGTGGTCGGTTTGCTGGATGAGGAGGGGCGGGTGCCTGCCGCCAAGCTCAAACAGCTGGTGGATGCTGCCGGCCCGTTGGGGGTCACCTTCCATCGCGCCATCGATCTCTCCTCCGACTGGCGCCTCGATCTGGAGACCATAGTCGCCGCCGGTTGCGAGCGCATTCTGAGTTCCGGTCATGCGGCCACTGCGTTGGCCGGGCTGGAAACCCTGCAGGAGATGCATCAGGTGTTGGCGGGCCGTGCCAGCCTGATGCCGGGCGCCGGGGTCAATGCCGACAACGTGCGCACCATCATCGAGTTCACCGGAGTGAGCGAAGTGCATATGTCCGGCATGGGTTGGCGCGGTGGCATGGTGCCCCATGGCGTCAACATGGGCACCTCGGACGACGGTCGGGTTAATATCACCGATGGCGCCAAGGTGGCTGCAGTCAGAGCCTTGCTCGACAAGGTGTGAGGAACGCAGCGCGGTGGCATGGTGCTTCTCTAAGTTCGCGGCGGTCAGAGCCTTGCTGGATCGCGGTTAAGCAGTTCGCCGCCGTTGGGCGGCGTTCATCCGCTTCTTGTGTGAAGTTCCTCCCACTGACGGGGAAATCAGGGGCGCCCCCGGCAGCACCCCGGCCAAAAGTCTGATATTATCCCGCCTCTTTACTACATGGATCTGGAGCAACATCTCAATGTCCCAATACGACTCTATCGAACAGAAGGCCAGCTATGGCATCGGCCGCAACATGGGTGATCAGCTGGCGCAGCAAGCTTTCGCCGGTCTGGATATCCCGGCCCTGCAACAAGGCCTGGCAGATGCCCTGAATGGTCTGGAGTTCGCGGTCAGCCGTGACGATATCAATGATGCCTTCCAGGTGATCACTGCGCGTATGCAAGAAGAGCAGGAAGCCGTTGCCAAGGCCGCAGCTGCTGACGGCGAAGCCTTCCTGGCTGACAACGCCAAGCGCGACGACGTGAAGGTGACCGACTCCGGTCTGCAGTACGAAGTGCTGGTCGAAGGCAACGGTGCCGTTCCGGTAGCCGGTCAGTCCGTTCGCGTTCACTACCACGGTACCTTCACCCACGGTGGTGTATTCGACAGCTCAGTCGCTCGCGGCCAGCCGGCCGAGTTCCCGGTGACCGGCGTGATCGCTGGTTGGGTTGAAGCACTGCAGATGATGCCGGTTGGTTCCAAGTGGAAGCTCTACATCCCCCACGATCTGGCCTACGGTGCCCGTGGCGCGGGCTCTATCCCGCCTTACTCTGCACTGGTATTTGAAGTCGAGCTGCTGGACATCCTGTGATCCTGCTGGCTTGATGCAAACGGCGACCCTCGGGTCGCCGTTTGTTTTTGGTGCGATGCGATAGCCAGCATGTGTCGCAGCCAGCGGGCTGTGGAGCAGAAAATGGCGACTCTTTTGCGCCATTGACTGGTTTTTTCAGCAACGGGAACAGGCATACTGCGACTCATGCGACCGAAGAAGGAGAACCCGATGAGCAAGAAGATGAATAAGGTAGCGGGGCTGGCCCTGTTGCTGCTGAGCATTCCGGCCAGTGCCGATGCCATGCGCTGCAAGAATGCGCTTATTACCGAGGGCGACACCACCGCCGAGATGCTGCTCAAGTGCGGTGAGCCCATGCTGCGAGAAGAGCTCAACCGCAACGAGGAGAACCAGTTTGGCAACCTGGTGCAGGTCAAATATGGCGAACGCTGGACCTACAACTTCGGCAAGAACGAGTTCATGCGCTTCGTGACGGTGCGCAACGGCATCATTACCGACATCGAAAACGGCCCGCGCGGCGACTAGCCGGCGGGCAAAGCATGGATGCACAACAGACAGTAGGGCAAGACCCTTTGACTCACATGTCCGGCAAGGGCTCGTTGTGACGAAGCTGGCTGACGGCCTGATTGATCTGGCGAGCCAGTCGTAGCCGTTGGCGGCAGGTCAAGCCATGGAGGCTGATCCTGCCTGCGTTGAATTCAAATGTCCCCAGCGACTCGATGGCAAAATAGCCTCGGTGAAAGCTCTTGATGTAGCGAGCGATCTGTCGTGGGGATAACTGCTTGAACACCTTCATCACATGGTTTCCTGATTGCCGGGACAGGGCACACTATGGTGTCGGTCGATGACACCGAGATGACGGTTTATAAAGATTTGCATGAATCCTCATTCTGGCGAAGGGCACCATAAAAAGGGCCGCCACGGCAGAAAAAGTAGTGCCATGACAACGAGCAGCACCGATATACTGCGGGCTTGAATGGAACAAACGAAAGGGCCTGGGCGTGGAATGGGTTGATGTGGTGGACGGGAATAACCGGGTGATTGGCGTGGCCGAGCGAGCCAAGGTGCGGCGGGAGAATCTCTGCCATCGCGCCAGCTATATTCTGGTGCTCGACGACGCGGACCGGATCCTGGTGCAGCGACGCACCCTCAGCAAGGATTTCTGCCCTGGCATGCTGGATGCCTGCGCCGGTGGTGTGGTCACGACCGGTGAGGAGATGGAACCCTCCGCCCGCCGCGAGCTGGCCGAGGAGTTGGGCATTGCCGATGTCCCCCTGCAGGGCTTTGGCAGCTTTTATGCCGAAGGGGATGGCTATCGGGTCTGGGGCGGTCTCTTCAGTTGCCGCTATCAGGGGCCGCTGCAACTGCAGGCCGAAGAGGTGAGCGCGGTACACTGGATGAGCCTGGCCGAAATTGCCGAGCGCGCCAACGAATTTACCCCCGACTCCCTGCTCGCCATCGCCACCTGGCAGGCGAGACGCTGACAAGCGTCAGACATTTTTCTTGCCAGAGACAAAACGGGCAGCCTGATGGCTGCCCGTTTGCATTTGTGCGTCTGTCTAGGTGGCTACACCAGCTTGAGGCGCCGGTTGGTGCGCCCGCACGCGCTGTGCTTGGCGAGCCAGTGACCTTGCCAGTCGGTGACCAGCCGCAGCAGTGGATACTCCAGATCGAGCCGGGTCACCACCAGCTGGCCCGTTTCATCGCCGCTCACGGGGTTGCCGCTGGCGGGATCGATGATTTCGACGATGCAGCTCTCGTTGACGATAAAACCCTGACCGGGCTGACTCTCGTAGGCCACCACCCCCACATCCTGCCACACCAGACAGTTGAGGGCCGCAATGCCGTGAACGGCGCGCAGTGGTGCGGTTTCAGGATGGGTGGCTTCGCACAGCAGGGCGCGGCGCAGCGAGTCGGTGGGGATCTCCGCCGCCTCGGCCGCTTCCAGCAGGTCGAGCAGGGTTACCAGCGGACCGACGTAGCCGGTAGGTTGATAGCGCAGCAGCGCCTCCAGCTGGCGTTGGGTATCGTGTGGCCCGCAGGGCACCACGGGGGCGCCCAGCTGGCGGGCGCCGTTATCGAAGATAAAGGCGGTGGGGCCGGCGTGATAGTCGTGGCCGTTGAGCATCACTTCCCCCGCCTTGAAACCGGCGGCAAACAGCGCCCGGGCGGCGCCCCACCAGTCTGCCCCGGCATACTCGGGGATGGCCAGCTGGCCCGGACAGGAGAAGACCCGTAGCGCCTGACTGGCCGGACGGCCGGTGAGACCGGCAAAGGGGGGGTGAGCCTGCTGGGCGGCAAACAGCTCTGTGGTGTCGAGCAGCGGCAGGGTGGCCAGCTCTGACAGATCCTCGAGGTGACACTGACGATAGGCGCTGGAGTAACCGGCGCAGTACTGACTGACATGGGTAAGCTGATGATTGAGCTGGTCCAGTTGCTGCTGTTCGCGCAGGGCGGGGGGACGAATTTCCAGACCATCGTAGTAGTGTTGCATGGGGCCTCCTGGCGCCGTGAAACCTGCTCAAGAGTAGTCTGCCCGAGCGGAAAATGCCCGTCCGCCATCGGTGATCCGGCTCACGGTTCCGGTTGGGATGGCTCATCACATCGGGTTAAACTGGCGACTTTCCACCACGACTCAGGATGAGAAGCCATGATTGCTGTCGGACAACCCCTGCCTGCGGGCGAATTTACCTTTATTACCCCGGAGGGCAAGCAGCAGCGGGATAGCCACACGCTGTTCGCCGGTAAAAAAGTGGTGCTGTTTGCGGTGCCCGGCGCCTTTACCCCTACCTGCTCTAATGCCCATCTGCCCGGTTATGTGGTGCTGGCCGATCAGTTTATGGCCAAAGGGGTGGATGCCATCTGTTGTCTGTCGGTCAACGACGCCTTCGTGATGCGGGCCTGGCAGACGGCCCAGAATGCCGAGGCCATCACCATGCTGGCGGATGGCGATGGCAGCTGGACTCGGGCGCTGGGCCTTGCCAAGGATACCGGCGCCTTTGGCGGCATCCGCGCCCAGCGCTTTGCCTTGATCGCCAACGATGGTGTGGTCGAGCAGCTGTTTGTGGAGGCGCCTGGCAAGTTCGAGCTCTCCGATGCCGCGAGCCTGCTGGCCGCGCTGTGAAATGTTAATCACGGTTTGATTTCCCCTTGAATTGGGAAATGGCATCGCTACACTGGGCGCCACTTTCCCATGGTGCCGGCAGGGTTTGCTGGCGCTCCTGTTTGCTGATGAAGAGATGAAGATCCTATGACCCTGGCTTTTGTTGCCCTGATTGCCGGACTGGCGCTGCTGGTCTGGAGTGCTGACAAGTTTGTCGATGGCGCTGCCGCCACCGCCCGTTATGCGGGGATGCCGCCGCTGCTGATCGGCATGGTGATCATCGGTTTTGGCACGTCGGCACCGGAGATGGTGGTCTCGGCGCTGGCTGCCTCTCAGGGCAATCCCGGCTTGGCGCTCGGCAATGCCTATGGCTCCAACATCACCAACATTGCGCTGATCCTGGGTCTGACCGCCCTGATCAGTCCCATCGCGGTGGCCTCTCAGGTGGTGCGCAAGGAGATCCCGATCCTGCTCGGCATTACCCTGCTCTCCGGCGCCCTGCTGATGGATGGTCATCTGGGTCGGATGGATGCGGCTATTCTCGGCGTCGTCTTCGTTGCCCTGATGGGCTGGTCCATCCGGGCTGGCATGAATGGCAAGGGAGATGCGCTGGATAGCGAGACCGCCGAGGATATCGAAAGCGAGGGGATGTCCCTCAAGAGCGCCATTATCTGGTTGGTTGTCGGGCTGGTGTTGCTGATCGGTGCATCCCGCTTGCTGGTGTGGGGGGCGGTGACCATCGCTCAGGCGCTCGGCATCAGCGATCTGGTGATTGGCCTCACCATAGTGGCGGTCGGGACCTCGTTGCCTGAGCTGGCGTCATCGCTGATCGCCAT
This sequence comes from Aeromonas allosaccharophila, assembly GCF_016026615.1. Lineage (NCBI taxonomy): Bacteria > Pseudomonadati > Pseudomonadota > Gammaproteobacteria > Aeromonadales > Aeromonadaceae > Aeromonas > Aeromonas allosaccharophila. The sequence goes on from NZ_CP065745.1 coordinate 69,339, forward strand.
TCGCAAGAACGAGCATGATCTGGCGCTCGGCAACGTGATCGGCTCCAACCTGTTCAATACTCTGGCAGTGGTGGGGATTGCGGCAGCGATTCACCCGCTTGACGTGGCGTCCGAGGTGCTTACCCGTGACTGGAGCATCATGATGGGGCTCACCCTGTTGCTGCTGGTAATGTGTCTGGGTCGCAAGGGGCAGGGGCGGATCAACCGGCTGGAGGGGGGGGTGCTGCTGGCCTGCTTCGTTGCCTATACCGGTTGGTTGCTGACCAGCCAGTTTATCTGATTGGCGTTGGTGAAATGAGAGAGGGGGAAGCTTAAGCTTCCCCCTCTTGTTTTTGCTCGGTGAGCCTGTTGGCCGTCAGGCTACTGCCACCAGCTTTTGCCCCTTCTGGCTGCTGTCCAGAATGAGGATGCTCGCCTTGGGGAAGAAGTTGAAGGTGGAGGCCGAGGCCCAGGTGTAGGCACCCATTACCTTGCCTACCACCAGCTCGCCGATAGCCAGATCCGGCAGCATGATCCCTTCGCGGATCACGTCCACGCTGTCGCAGGTGGGGCCGGAGAGCACCGAGTTGTGCTGCTCGCCACTGGCATAGGGCGTGCTCACCGGATAGGTGACATGGTCATAGAGCTGGCCGTTGTAGCTGCCGTAGAGGCCGTCATCCAGGTAGTACCAGATCTTGTCGCCACGGTGGGCCTTGCCCATCACGCTGGCGACCGAGGTCATGGCTGGCGCGCTGATAAAGCGGCCCGGTTCGGCAATTTTCTGCACGGTGGCGGGCAGCTTGGCCAACGCTTCGCGGATCGGGGCGCAGAAGCCGTCGATGTCGAACTCGCCGCCCTCATAGTCGACCGGGAAACCGCCGCCGATATCCAGCACCCAGGGCTTGAGCCCGAGCGCCCAGGCCTGCTCCATGATCTCGCGGCAGGCGTCGATGGCCTGCACATGGCGACGGGCGTGAGGCACCTGGGAGCCGACGTGGAACGACAGCCCCATCACCTTGATCCCCTTGGCGTGCGCCAGTTGCAGCAGCGGCAGCGCCTGCTCCGGGGTGCAGCCGAATTTCTTGGAGAGATCGACCTTGGTCTCGGGGTTCGGGAAGCTGACCCGCAGCAGCAGTTTCACTTCGTCCTTGTAGGGAATGAACTTCTCCAGCTCCAGCGGGTTGTCGTAGACAAACACGGTGCAGCCGAACTCCAGCGCATAGCGGATATCGCTGTCGCGCTTGATGGGATGGGTATGAATGCAACGTCCCGGGCGAACCCCCTGACTGCGCACCAGATCCACTTCGCCATTGGTGGCCAGATCGAAACAGGCCCCCTCTTCCTTCAAGACAGAGACCACAGCTTCATGGGGCAGGGGCTTGAGTGCATAGTGCAATCGTACATCGGGCAGGGCGGCGGCCAGCGCCCGATACTGTTTGCGGACGGCTGCCTTGTCGAGCAGCAGCAGGGGGGAGCCGAATTGTTCAACCAGCTGACGGTAATCTTGTGCGACCACATCTTTTGCAACCAGGGTCTCGTTCATTCTCTTTTGGTCATCCTTAGGGGGCGTGATATGCCCAAGCCATATGCGATTGAACCGGCGACGGCCGGGTCAGGCGAGCGGTCCGGTGGGACCAACCAAACGCAGTGCATAAATTGATGGCAAAGTGCTTGGTTATGCGCCGGATTATCGGCTTATTGATTCTGTGTGCAAGCATTTTGATTGAATATGTTGGCAAGATTTTCTTGGCGAAACGAGAGGGAGCACTGTTCTCTATCCGGCACTTTTTCCGTTTGGGCCGCATGTCATCTGCGAGCGTCTAACTTGTTGATAGTTAACTAACATTTAACATCCTTGCCAATGTTCCGGTGGCAACAAAAAAAGTACAAACGGGGATGGCCAATTGCGAGACAGCTCACATTTTTTGGATTAACATGCCAGCTTCCTAATCCAAACTAGTTCGGATGAAGGTAGCAGGAGAGCGATGGGGGACCATCCACCGAAGAAGTGAATCTTTCAGGTACCGGGCAACCGGTGTGGACTGCTACTGGACGATACTCTGGAGAGACCCGTTAAATCGGGCGCCGAAGGAGCAAGGCACCATGACTACCCGCAAGGGCAGGCAGGCGCCGGAAACTCTCAGGCAAAAGGACAGAGGGGATGGGATGGTTGTACCTGAGCTTGGAACTGTTCACGATCTGTAACGAGAGGTCGTCAGCAAGGTAAAGAGCAGCGCAGGAACCGGAGTGTATGTGAATACATGAGGCTTCCGAGCAGCGCATGAGCCTTGATCACGGCCTCGCAGTAAGAGTGTGAACACGTTCTTGGCCTGCATCCGATCGCCTCTGGGGATCGCGACACCTATGGGAAGATCATCCTTCTCCTCCTTAATCTTTGTTTTTTAAGGAGGATGCATGTCATCAATTCAATCGGCGTTAACCGCCATCGATAGTTTTATCTGGGGCCCGCCCCTGCTGATCCTGCTGGTCGGGACCGGTATCTATCTCACCCTGCGTCTGGGTCTGCTTCAAGTTGTGCGCTTGCCGCTCGCTCTGCGTCTGGTCTTTGGTCGCGATCAGGGGCAGGGCAAGCAGGGGGATGTCTCCAGCTTCGGCGCCCTCTGCACCGCCCTCTCTGCCACCATTGGTACCGGCAACATCGTCGGCGTCGCCACTGCCATCAAGCTGGGCGGCCCCGGTGCCCTGTTCTGGATGTGGATGGCGGCGCTGTTCGGCATGGCCACCAAGTACGCCGAGTGCTTGCTGGCGGTCAAATACCGCGAGCAGGATGCCAACGGCCAGATGGCTGGCGGCCCCATGTACTATCTGGAGAAGGGGCTGGGTTCCAAACCGCTGGCCAAGCTGTTTGCCCTGTTCGGCATCGGCGTGGCCTTCTTCGGCATCGGTACCTTCCCGCAGGTCAACGCCATCTCCGACGCCATGAGCCTCTCCTTCTCGGTGCCCCGTGAAGCGACTGCCGTGGTGTTGACCCTGATCGTAGCGCTGGTGACCCTGGGGGGGATCCAGTCCATCTCCAGCGTGTCGAGCAAGGTAGTGCCCTTCATGGCCATCTTCTACATCGTCGCCTGTCTCGGCGTGCTGGTGAACAACGCCAGCGCTCTGCCCGATGCCGTCATGCTGGTGATCGAGAGTGCCTTCACCGGCCATGCGGCGACCGGCGGCTTTGTCGGTGCCAGCATCATGCTGGCCATTCAGTCCGGGGTGGCGCGCGGGGTCTTCTCCAACGAGTCGGGGCTGGGCTCCGCGCCCATCGCGGCGGCGGCGGCCAAGACCGACTCCTGCGTGGAGCAGGGGCTGGTCTCCATGACCGGCACCTTCATCGACACCATCATCATCTGCACCATGACCGGCCTGACTCTGGTGGTGACCGGGGTATGGGGTGGCGACTTGAGTGGTGCGGCCATGACCAGTGCCGCCTTTGCGCAAGGACTGGATGCCCATATTGGCCAGTATCTGGTGAGCATTGGTCTGCTGTTCTTCGCCTTTACCACCATCCTTGGCTGGAACTACTATGGCGAGCGCTGTACCGAGTACCTGTTCGGGGTGAAGGCGATCAAGCCCTACCGCCTCATCTATCTGGCTCTGGTGGCGAGCGGCGCCTTCCTCCATCTGGATATGATTTGGTTGCTGGCGGATATCGTCAACGGTCTGATGGCGGTGCCCAACCTCATCGGCCTGATTGGTCTGCGTCATGTGGTGATCGCCGAGACTCGCGCCTACTTTGGCCGCGATTGCGATACGGAGTCAGAGCCCGAGCCGCAGACGGCCTGAACGCCTCCGTTCGTTCCACGTTCGCCTTGAAAAGAACAAGCCACGACCTGATGTCGTGGCTTTTTTGTGCGCGGCACTATTTCCATGGACGGGCGTGTTCCCTCTCCCTCCGGGAGAGGGTCAGGGTGAGGGGGACTGCCCCTCGCTCAGCAGGCTCTCCAGACGTGCTCGCACCTTCTCCACCAGTGCCTGATTGCTACCGCGCCAATCAATGCAGCTTGCCAGTGTGGTGGAGGTTCCCGTCATAAAGCGCAGTTCGCCGCCCGCCAGTTCGTAGAAGCGGCTCGCCATCCTGGTTCCCTCATCCACATCACCGGCCACCAGCAGCATGGCTTGTGCCAGCACGGCGCCCTGGTGATCCTGCCCCGGCGCCAGCCAGCGCTGGGCGGTGCCGGTGATCTTGCGTCCCCCGATCACCAGATTGTACTGGCCATCGCAAAAGGAGCCGGGCACGAAGTCATAGCTTCCCGCAAGGCCGTACTCCGCCAACAGGGTCAGCAGCGGCGCGCCCAGCAGCCGGTAGTAGTGGGCCAGATCTGTGGTGGTGCGGGGCAATAGCAAGGAGAGGTTGAGAATACCCGCTCCGTGGGGCACGGCGGTGCCGCCGCTGTCGCGCACATGTACCGGCCAACCTTCAACTGCAAGTTGCTGGCAGGCGGCTTCGTAATGGGGGAGGCGAGTATCCTTGCGGGTGACAATCAGGCATTGGGGCGCCTGCCAGAGGTGAGCTCGGGGCTGGCCATCACGGGCACAGTCGCGCAGCCAGTGCTGCTCTTGCGCCAGTATCTGTGCGGGTGAAGCGGTATCGGGGAGGGGAGATAGCAGGCGATAGGGCATGGCGGCATCCTCAAAAAAGGCTGCCCAGCACACTACCCGTAGCGGCTGGCAAGGTAAAGCCCCGCAGTGCGGGGCTTGGGTATACTGGCGGTGGGCGATGTCTCAGGAGTGACGCGCTTCGCGCTTTGGTAGCAGCAGGTTCATCACGATGGCGGTGATGCCACCGGTGGCGACGCCGTAGGAGAGCACGCTTCTGGCCAGTTCCGGCAGGTGTTGCAGTACCTCTGGCACCTGCGCGACCCCCAGTCCCATGGCGAGCGATACCGCCAGGATCATCAGGGCACGGCGATCCAGCTCCTCGCGGGCGATGATGCGCACCCCGGCTGCGGCGATGGTGCCGAACATCACGATAGTGGCGCCGCCCAGCACGGGCTCGGGGATCTGCTGTACCAGACTGGCGACCGCCGGGAACAGGCCGAGCAGCGCCAGCATGGCGGCGATAAAGAGCCCGACATGGCGGCTGGCCACCCCGGTCAGCTGAATAACGCCGTTATTCTGGGCGAAGGTGGACATGGGGAAGGTGGAGAAGACCGCTGCCAGCATGGAGTTGGCACCATCGGCCAGCACGCCGCCCTTGATCCGCGCCATATAGACAGGCCCTTCCAGCGGCTCGCCGGAGATATCCGAGGTGGCGGTCATGTCGCCGATTGCTTCGAGCGCCGTCACCACGAAGATGATGGCAAGCGGCACGAACAGCTGCCAGTCAAAGCCGAGGCCGTAGTGGAGCGGAATGGGCACCATCACCAGCGGACCATCGAAGGTGGGGGGGCTCACTTTGCCCAGCAGCAGCGCCGCGGCATAGCCTGCCAGCATGGCGATCATGATGGCGGAGAGGCGCAGCCAGGGGTTGCGGCTGCGTTGCAGCAACACGATGAGGCCAAGCACCAGCAGGGAGAGGAACAGGTTGGTGTGGCTGGCGAAGCTGCCATCAGAGAGGGCCGCATAGCCGCCGCCCATGCTGATCAGCCCCACCTTGATCAGGGTCAGGCCGATCAGCAGTACCACGATACCGGTGACCAGCGGGGTGATGATCCGTTTCACCAGATGGAGGAAGCGGCTCATCACAACGATGGTCAGAGCGGCGGCCAGCATGGTGCCGAACAATGTGCCCAGCAGATCTTCGGTGGGCATGGCCGCCTGTTTGAGGGCGAGACCGGAGGCAATGATGGGGCCGAGGAAGTTGAAGCTGGTGCCTTGCACCGAGAGCAGGCCGGAGCCGATGGGGCCGAAGCGGCGGGTTTGAATGAAGGAGGCGATGCCGGACATGACCAGCGACATGGAGACGATATAACGGGTGTCGGCGGCAGGGAGGCCGAGGGCATTGGCGATAATCAGGGGCGGGGTAATGATGGCGACAAACATGGCAAGCATATGCTGCAAGGCGGCGAACAGGGTCTGGGGCAGGGGCGGGACATCGTCTATGCCGTAGACCAGTTCGCTATGGGCTCGCCTGGGGGGATGTGCCTCTGGGGTGATGCGTGTGGCAGCAGCCTGTTCCATAAGTACCTCGAATTGTGTGGGGAGGGGGGAGAAAATTGGGCGCTATTGTAGTGATTGAAATGACGCTGACCAGCGCTAATTATGCGAAAAAAGGTTTATTTTTTGATGGGTTGAAACGTTTGCGCGCGGCGATTATCATCTGTCGGTTTGTGTGACCTGTCTCACGGTTTAATTTCCCCTTGCCCCCCCCCGCCTCGGTGTAGAATGAGCCCTCTGTAGTTGTGTGGAGATTCTGGTGCTGAAATTGGCGGAGTTCTGGAGTGCCAAGGTTCACTCCGAAGACTTTACTCGTACCCGCATGGGATTTATGACGGTGCGTTTGCGCCTGCTTACCTGTCTGTTGATGATCGGTTTGCCGGCCTGGGCGGTGGTGGATTGGGTCACCTTGCCCGCCATCCATTTCGAGCAGCTGTTCCAGGCCAGGATCTTCTGCACCCTGGCGTTATCGCCGCTCATTCCGCTCTCTTATCTTATTCATTTCAAACGGGAACGGATGAAGCTGGCCCTGGGCTACCTGATGGCCGTGATGATGCTCTTCTCCCTCTTCTGCCTGCACAGCTTTGGCGCAGAGCAGGAGCTGCAGGCGGGTTACGTGGCCTTTCCCTATCTGCTGATCACCCTGTTTGCCATCTTCCCCATTCCCCTCTCTCTCGGTTTGCAACTGGCGGGTGTGGTGCTGGTGACCATGCTGCTGGGACACTGGCTGTTGGTGGGCCAGAGTATCTGGAGTCAGGCCACCCTGAATCAGGTGTGGGTGCTCGGCATGTTTACCATGGCCAGCTGCTGGGTGCAGTGCGGCCAGCTCAACATGCTGCTGCGGCTCTATCGGGAATCCACTACCGACGAGCTGACCGGCATGATGAACCGCCGCTTGCTGATGAAGCAGCTGGAGCAGGCCAGAGAGAAGCTGAAAGCCAAAAAGAAGCCCTTTGCGGTGATGCTGCTCGATCTCGATCGCTTCAAGCGGATCAACGATATCTACGGCCATCTGGCGGGGGATGCGGTGCTCAAGGAGGTGGCCACCACCCTGGGCGAACAGCTGGAGCCTGACATGGTGCTGGGGCGTTATGGCGGCGAAGAGTTTGCCATCCTGATGCACAACTGCGGTGATCCGGTGCAGGTGAGCCGGGTGGCGGAGCGGCTGCGCATTGCGGTCGAGGCGCGGCTGGTGAAGAGCCCTACCTCGGATGAACTGCTGGAGGTGACGGTGAGTATCGGCATTGCCATGGCCCGTGCCGGAGACACCATCGATATTCTGATCAACCGCGCCGACGAGTGTCTCTATCAGGCCAAGATGGCGGGACGCAACTGCGTGGTGGTCGAGGGGCAGAACAGCGCAAAAACAGATGCCGCCTGAGGGCGGCATCGTGTTGGCAAGGTGCTGGTAAAATCAGGCCAGCTTGTACTTGCCGGAGAGCTGCTGGGCCAGCAACTTGAACATGTTGAAGACCGCCATGGTCTTGCCGGTCGGGGTGCCATCTTCGGCCAGGAAATACTCCCCCTTGAACACCAGAATATCCCCCTTCTGCTCCACCGAATCGGCGCGCATACCGTGGATGAAGTCTTCGTGGCTCTTGATGATCTTGTTGGCCATCTCAAGCAGGGCAGTCTCGGTGATCAGCTCTTTTTGTGGTTGCATGCTCGTCTCCTTAAACGACTACTGGACAGGGAAACCGTGGATCCCTGCCTCTGATTGAAGAGGCGCCCAGCATACTGCAAACAGGGTTTTTCTGTCATTGATATGACCCCGATTTGTGGCTGTTTATCCGATCACCAGATTCTTCAGCCAGCGGCGCTGGCGAATGCGGCGCTGCACCAGCAGCACCTTGCTGAACTCCTCCAGCAACACCACCGCCACCACCCAGGAGAGGGGCCAGCCGAGCACAGTGACGGCCACCCAGGCGAGCGGGATGCCGATGCACCACATGCCGACGATATCGATGAAGATGCTGTAGTTCACATCGCCGCCGGAGCGCAGCACCCCGATGATCCCCACCATGTTGAACACCTTGAGCAGCATCCCCAGGCACATGATGCCGAGCACTTGTCCCGCCTCTGTCATCAGCTCGGGGGGCAGGTTGCCGACCCATTGCAGCAGGTTGGCTTGCAGCAGCCAGACCGCGATCCCCACCAGTAGCGCGCCAATCGGTGCCAGCAGCAGAAACAGCTGGGAGTGTTGCCAGGCTACCTCGTACTCCTCGGCCCCGAGTCGGTGGCCGAGCAGGGTGGAGCAGGCCACCGCCAGCCCGAAGAAGAGGGAGATAAGGATGCTCTCCAGAGTGCCGAGGGTGGTCATGATGGCCAGCGAATCGGTGCCCAGATGGGCGTAGAGAAAGCCGTAAATCAGCATGCCAAACGCCCAGAGCCCGTCATGGAACAGTAGCGGCAGGGCGATCAGGGTAAAGCGCACCACTTCCTTGCGTTTGAAGGCGGCCAGCCAGTCATTTTTTCGCGGGATCAGGCGCGCCTCGTAGCGTCTCACGTAGATCAGCAGCAGGGTCGTTTGCAGCAGGCGGGAAAGGGTGGTGCCCCAGGCCGAGCCGGCTACGCCCATCGCCTCGAAGCCGAAGTGACCGAAGATGAGGGCGTAGTTGAGGATGACGTTGGCGATGATGGCGATAATGCCGATGCGGGTTGGTGCGGCGGCATTGCCGACCGAGCGCAGGGCTGACTCCAGCGGCACCACGATGGCGGTGCAGAGGATGGTGGCGCCGGTGATCATCAAAAACTGGTCGGCGAGGGCGCGCAGTGCCGGATCCTCGCTGGCAAAGCCCAGCACGCTACCCGGCGATAACACATAGATGAAGGCAAAGGGCAGGGTGACCAGCAGGGCGCCCACTATTGCCAGTGCCAGGGAGCGGCGCACCCCGGCCATCTCGCCGCGCCCGAAGTATTGTGCTGCCAATACCGAGACCCCGCCCGCGAGGCCTGCTATCACCAGCAGATTGAAAAAGAAGACCCGGTTACCCAAGCCGACCGCCGCCACTGCCGTGGTGCCAAGCTGGCTCACCATCATGATATCGATGAGGCCGAGCAGGGAGAACATCATGGACTGCAGCGAGACAGGCAGGGCCAGCCGCCACAGTCGGGTCATGAACTCGCGATCGGTGGTTTGTTTTAAAATCGCTTGCCAATAATTCATTAGTGTTAACCGGGTTTGAGAAAAGCAAGGTTTGTCATGGGTATGATAGGGGAATGTCGGGGCGTTCTCACTGTGAGTGCCTCTCGGTTTTCTTGTGCAAAACTATCCTGTTGAGGTGTTATGCCATTTACCAGCGAGTGTCTGGAGATAGCGCCAGCCTGTGAAGAGCAGATGCTGGGACGTGAAGGGCTGCCCCTGCTCGGCGAGGCGGGGATCTTCCTTAGCGGGCTTTCGAAGATCCGCGATCACTACCTGATCCGCCGCAATCGCCCCGAGTTTCACATCCTGATGGTTAGTCATGACGAAGGGGGAGCGCTGCTCACTGACGAGGGGGAGCAAGCCATTCCGGCCGGGTCGCTGATTTTCCTGCCCGCCGCCGTGCCCGGCGGTCTCAAGCTGATTGGTGAGCGCTGGCAGATCAGCTGGATTTTGCTCGATGATGTGCCGCGCTGGCAGCATCTGCACCGCCTCGGTCACCGTATCTGGCAAGGGGATGGTGGCGATCAGCTCTACCACCTGCTCAGCCTGATGCAGGGGGAGGGGGTTCGCTCCCCGCTGCAGCCCCAACTGCTCAGCCTGTTGCTGGCGCTGCTGGAGCGCACCCTGCAAGGGGAGGTGCGCGGCACCCCGGAGCTGCGGCTGCAGGCGCTCTTTCGCCGGGTGGAGGCGCGCCTGGACGAACCTTGGAGTGTCGCCCTGCTGGCCGAACAAATGGCCTGCTCCGTGCCCCATCTGCACCGGCTTTGTCAGCAGGCGTTTGGCATGGGCCCCATGGCCAAGGTAACCGAGCTCAGAATGAACAAGGCGCGCCAGCTGCTGCTCTATACCAACTGGCCACTTGGCGAGCTGGCGGCACGGGTCGGTTACAGCGATGGGGCCAACTTTGCCAACCGCTTTCGTCGTCTGACTGGTCAGACCCCGGGGGCATTTCGTCGACTCGGTCGCAAACCTTTTGCAACGGATATGCAAACTCTTTGAAATTAATGACACAAGCCCCTAGGATCGGCGGGTTCCTGCGTCTAGCTAACCGTTTAGGTACCAAGATCCATGTTTGAAGATAATAACCAGAAACGTCCCCTCTACATTCCCTATGCCGGTCCCGCCCTGCTGGAGACCCCCTTGCTCAACAAGGGCAGCGCCTTCACCAGCGAGGAGCGCAGCAACTTCAACCTCGAAGGCTTGCTGCCCCAGAATATCGAGACCATCGAGGAGCAGGCCGAGCGCGCCTATCGCCAGTTCATGGCGTTTGGCAACGACATGGACAAGCACATCTATCTGCGCAACATCCAGGATACCAACGAGACGCTGTTCTACCGTCTGCTGCACAACCACCTGACCGAGATGCTGCCGGTCATCTATACCCCGACCGTAGGCAAGGCGTGCGAAGAGTTCTCCAACATCTATCGCCGTGCCCGTGGCCTGTTTATCTCCTATCCGGACAAGGACAGGATCGATGACATGCTGCAAAACGCCACCAAGCAGAACGTCAAGGTGATCGTGGTGACCGATGGCGAGCGCATTCTGGGTCTGGGCGATCAGGGGATCGGCGGCATGGGTATCCCCATCGGTAAGCTGTCGCTCTATACCGCCTGTGGCGGCATCTCGCCCGCCTACTGCCTGCCGGTGGTACTGGATGTCGGCACCAACAACCAGCAGCTGCTGAACGACCCCTTCTATATGGGGTGGCGCAATCCGCGCATCTCCGGTGAAGAGTATGCGGAGTTCGTCGATGCCTTCATTCAGGCGGTCAAGCGCCGCTGGCCAGATATCCTGCTGCAGTTCGAGGATTTTGCCCAAAACAACGCCATGCCGCTGCTCAACCGCTACAAGAATGAGCTCTGCTGCTTCAACGACGATATTCAGGGCACTGCGGCGGTGACGCTGGGCAGCCTGATTGCAGCCTGCAAGGCCTCCGGCGCCAAACTCTCCGAGAAGCGGGTGGCTTTCCTCGGGGCAGGTAGCGCGGGCTGCGGTATTGCCGAGCAGATCGTTGCGCAAATGAAGGCCGAAGGGCTGACCGATGCACAGGCTCGTGGCCGGGTCTTTATGGTGGACCGTTTCGGTCTTATCACCGACAAGATCCCCAACCAGCTCGACTTCCAGCGCCGTCTCTCCCAGCCGGTGGAGCGGATCAAAGACTGGCCGGTGGGGGACAATATCTCCCTGCTGGAGGTGATGGAGCACGGTCGTCCGGACATCCTGATCGGGGTCTCCGGCCAGCCGGGTCTGTTCACCGAAGAGGTGGTCAAGACCATGCACAAGCACTGTGCCCGCCCTATCATCTTCCCGCTCTCCAACCCCACCTCCCGGGTCGAGGCGACACCTGCGGATTTGATCCGCTGGACCGACGGTCAGGCGCTGGTGGCCACCGGCAGTCCGTTTGCACCGGTGGAGCACAAGGGCAAGCGCTACGTCATCGCCCAGTGCAACAACTCCTTCATCTTCCCGGGGATCGGCCTTGGCGTCATCGCCTCCGGCGCCACCCGGGTGACCGACGCCATGCTGATGTCGGCCAGCCGCGCGCTGGCGGAGTGTTCGCCGCTGGTGAAAGGGGAGGAGGGTTCTCTGCTGCCGGATCTGGCGGATATCCATCAGGTCTCCCGCTACATCGCCAAGATGGTGGCCAAGACCGCCATGCTGCAGGGCAAGGCGGTGCAGACCCCGGACGAGGTGATCGATCAGGCCATCGAAGCGAACTTCTGGCATCCGGAATATCGTCGCTACCGCCGCACTTCGTTCTGATTTCTGCGGGAAGACGCAAAGCAAAAGGGATGCCTCGGCATCCCTTTTTACTGCACGTCTGACATGGTTATCGCCTCAAGATGAACTACTCGCTGGTGCCCTGTACACCGGTGACTCGCACTTCTACCCGGCGATCAGGTCCAAGGCAGTCGATCAGCGCGGCTTTGGCCTTGATGGCATCACACTGGTTGCCGGTGACCGGGTTGCTCTCGCCATTGCCCTGAATGCTCACCTTGTCGGCAGGCAGCCCCTTGCCGATCAGGAAGTCGGCGACTGTTTTTGCCCGCGCCTCGGACAGCGTCTGGTTGTTGGCATCCGAGCCGATACGGTCGGTATACCCCATCACGACCGCACTGCCATCCTTGGGCTGCACATCGACGATCTGCTGGTAGAGATCGTCCAGCGCGCTCATCCCCTCCTGCTTGAGATCTGCTTTGCCAAAGGCGAACAACACATCGGAGCTGAGGTTGAAGGTTTTATCCACCACTTCCGGTTCGGCCGGTGGCGGGGGGACCACGACCGGCGCCGGGGTGGGGGCCGCTTCTGCGGGTTGGCTGCGGTTCGGGTGGATCACCAGCTCCAGCGTCGCGGTGCTGACATCGCTGACCCAGCGCTGGGTACCGCTGTTGGCTTTGCCGTTATCCGGATCATCGCCAACGCGCACTATGTAGCGGTAGCGAGCCTGCAGATCGACCCAGTCATGGAGCCGCGCCGTCAGGCCCAAGCCTGCCAGCGGTGCCAGGTTGTCGTCCCCGCCGTTGACTGATTCGACGTGATAGATATAGCCACCGCCCTCGGCAAAGACCGAGAACATCTCGCTGAGCGGCAAGCGGCCAATCACTGACAGAGTTGCCCCCTTGCTGTTGAAATCATGGCCGCTGATATCCCAGTCTCCGGTGGAGAGATAGCCAATCTCGGCTCCCAGATTTTCCGTGAAGTTGTAGCCGCCAAACAGGGAGAGCGCAGTCGCATCCTTGCTGACATCCTGACTGAAGTCATTCAAATCGTGCGCAATGGCCCAGCCACCGCCGACCCCGGCATACCAGTCGTGAACCGGTACCGCTTGTGCGCCTGTGCTCGCCAATGCCAGTGCAATCCACACAGGTTTTACTCTTATGTTCATCGCGTATCCTCGTCGATGTTTGGTGTAGTGGGGATTTTTGTTAGTAAAACCCCACACTTATTTATAGGTGGCGGGCTGTTTTTAACCACTCGGGAGGTATGGATAGTGGCAATAAGTGAACCCATGTCACTGAAACGATGCGGGAGGGAGGAAGGTGGTCTGCGGTGAGTGACAAAAGAGCCAAAAAAAGGAGGCCAGGTGGCCTCCTTGTTATGTCGGACTGCAGGGTTACTGTTGTACTTGCTGCACGCCGGTGACGCGTACTTCTACACGGCGATCCGGCGCCAGGCAGGAGATCTGCTGAGCCTTGCCCTTGACGCTGTTGCACTGGGTGCCGGTGACCGGATTGGCTTCACCGCGACCTTCGATGGCAACTTTGCCTGCCGGCAGACCTTTACCAACCAGGAAGTCGGCCACGGTACGAGCACGGGCTTCGGAGAGTTTCTGGTTGTAGGCGTCAGAGCCGATACGGTCGGTGTAACCGACGACCACGGCGCTGCCATCTTTCGGCTGCACATCAACGATCTGCTGATACAGGGTGTTGAGCGCTGCGACACCTTCTGGCTTGAGGGTGGATTTGCCAAAGGCAAACAGCACGTCAGAGCTCAGGGCGAAGTTCTTGTCGACCAGCACCGGCTCGGGAATCGGCTCAGGTGCGGGGGCGGCAACCGGGGCAACATAAGAGGTGCGGTTCGGGTGCATCACCAGCTCCAGGGTGGCGACGCTCATGTCGCTCTCCCAGGTTTTCTGCTCGTCACCCAGATTCCACAGATAGCGGTAGCGGGCTTGCACATCAATAAGGTCGGAGATCTTGGCAGTCAGGCCCAGACCGGCTAGCGGCGCGGTACCGTTGTCGCTGTTGCCATTGCCGTTGACGTGATTGAAGTAGGCACCACCTTCAGCAAACACCGAGAAGATGTCGTTCAGTGGCAGGCGTGCAATGCCGGAGAGGGTCGCGCCCTGGGTTTTGAAGTCGGTTCCTTCAACGCCCGCTTGACCGGCATAGAGATAGCCCAGTTCCGCCGCATAGTAGTCGTTGAAGTTGTAGCCGCCGAACAGACTCAGCGCGGTGGCGTCTTTATCTGTATCCAGACCATGAACATCATCCAGATTGTGGGCATAGGCCCAACCTGCACCGATACCGGTATACCAGTCATCGGCCGCCTGTGCCGTGGTGCCTGCGGCGGCCAGCGCCAGTGCAATCAGGGTCGGAGCCATTTTGAGTTTCATCGGTTTATCCTCGTTGTGTTAGCCCGGGTCGGGCAATGCACTTGTTTTTATTGCTGCGAAAAATCGCCAGCAAAGTGGATAGCGAAGGCTTTGGACTCTCATGATGCAGTGGCGTCATGGACAACAGACCGGACAAGAAGCGCTTTTTAGTGCTTATCCAATACCTTACAGGCGCAACTACTTTATGCTTTCGGGGCGGGGCAGGCAAGCGCAGGGAGGGGGAACTGAGGGATACAAGCGAGAATGAGACAAACAAAAAGGGATGCCGCAGCATCCCTTTCTTTTTCGCACTATCTGAACAGGGTCAGATTATTGCTGAACTTCTTGTACGCCAGATACGCGAACTTCTACGCGACGATCCGGAGCCAGGCAGGAGATCAGTTGAGCTTTAGCGGTTACGCCGTTGCACTTGGTGCCGGTAACCGGGTTGGCTTCGCCACGACCTTCGATGGCAACCTTGCTGGCAGCCATACCTTTGCTTACCAGGAAGTTGGCAACGGTACGGGCACGGGCTTCAGACAGCTTCTGGTTGTAAGCGTCGGAACCGATACGGTCGGTGTAACCAACAACAACAGCGTTGCCATCTTTCGGCTGGAATTCAACGATTTGCTGATAGAGGCCGTTCAGGGCTGCAACGCCTTCCGGCTTCAGGGTGTCTTTGCCGAAGGCAAACAGCACGTCTGAGTTCAGGGCGAAGTTCTTCTCTACCACTTGCGGAGCCGGAGCCGGGGCTTCTTCAACAACCGGAGCAGCTACCGGAGCTACGTAGGAAGTACGGAACGGGTGGTATACCGCTTCCAGAGTCGCAACACTCTGGTTGGACTTGTAGTGGAAACCATCGTCATTCAGGTCAGCCACGTCCCACATGTAGCGGTAGCGAGCTTGCAGATCCAGCGCGTCACTTACTTTGTAAGTCACACCGGCACCGACCAGCGGGGAAACTTTAGTGTCGCTGATGCCCAGACCGTCGGTGTGAGCCCAGTAGGCGCCGCCTTCAGCGAACAGGGAGAAGTCGTTGCCAACCGGCAGACGAGCGATACCGGACAGGGTGGCACCCTGGTTCTCGTAACGCTCACCTTCGATGTTGCCACGACCGGCATACTGGTAGCCAAACTCGGTACCGAAGTTTTCGGTGAAGTTGTAACCTACGAAGGCGTTGGCTGCAGCAGCATCTTCAGTACCTTCGTAACCGCCGCCATCGATCTTGTTCAGACCGTTGAAGTGAGCAGCACCGACACCGGCACCGAAGTAGATGTCGTCAGCGGCGTGAGCAGCGGTAGCACCCAGAGCAGCCATGGCGATGGCGATCATGGAAGGAGCCATTTTCATCATAAAAAAATCCTCGTTGAGATCGCACGTTATTCACGTGCTTCACACTTTTTAATTTATGTAAGCTGCAGGCTCCGCCGTACGGCTGGCGTCGAGTCTGGCAGATGACCCGGCAAAACCGGGTTGCACACTCTCCTGGTGTGTCGAGTGCGCTGGCATGGCACGCAATGCGTGAGAAACCACTGCCAGGCAACTGATGTCATTCCGATGACGAGGCGCACTCTATGCCGATTTTAAAACATGATCAAGCTCACAAATGAGCCTTATGGCAAATTGTGTCGTGTCGTTAAATGGCTGTTTATCCAGATTAATTAGTGATCCAGATAGGCCCTGTGCAGTTTCTTTTCAAGTTTCATATAGGCCTGAACCCAGTCGGAATGCGGGTTGGCAGGATTTGCTCTGGCAGCAAAGACCGCGAGGTAATCTGCCTCGGTTGCATGCTCCAACAGGGGGGTAAATGTCATCAAGAAATGTCGGGCCAGATAGGGGTCAAGGGGCCAGATATTGAGGATGGCCCGCGCCACAGGCTGAACCGCAGCTGAACAGATGAAATGGCGGTGTCCGGCGTCCAGCCAGTCAGCCATCTTGCACAAGCCGGATTCGGGTACCAGACCGCCATCGCCCAGTGTCGTGGCCAGGGTAATGGTCTGCCCGTTTACCGTGATGAGCTGCGTATTGTTATGCAGGGTGCCGTCGTGGCTGCGCAGGGCCAGACCCGCGGCTTCCTGTTCAAGAAACAGGCTGCAGCTGTCCGGCAGGGCGGCCAGGATCTCGCTGGCATGGCTGTGCATCGATGCCGGAAGCCAGAATGCTTCGGCGCGATATTGTTCACCTTGCAGGCGCTGTTGCGCCAGTTCTGCAGGGCTGGAAACGGGGTGCAGGCGAGAGATAATGCCGGGAAACGCCATACTTATTCCTCTTATTGGGTAGCCGGCGAATTATACGAGTTATTCTGGCGGCAACAATAAAGGTTTCTTTTCGAGACTGTTTACCTGAGACGGCTGAGCGATTACCATCCCCGATGAAAGTAAGGGTTGTCGCCGAAAGGCGCTCATAAAGATAGAGGCTCGACCATAACGAGTCCGTACAAAACTGATACACTTGACTACGAGTCGTCGCGAAAAATAAAGGCGGAGTAAATCCGCCGAACGGAGTATGGAACATTATGAATTCAAATATCGTCACTGTTGGCAAGAAGATCCGTCAGATCCGTGAAGCGGTCGGTTTGAGCCGTCCGAAGTTTGCAGATTTGCTCGGTGTTCCTCCCACCACACTGAAAAACTACGAGCTGGGTTACCGTGAAGTCGGGGGCGCCTTCCTGGTTGCCCTGGCGCACCACCCGGATCTGCACAAGTTCACCCTCTGGCTGCTGGCAGACAAAAAAGTCGCCGAAATCGGTCAGATTGGACCGGATGATCTCGCCAAGGTGTGATCATCGATGTGAATAGAAATGCCGCCTTCGGGCGGTATTTTTTTGCCTGCAAATCAGAGCCCTGGTTGCCGCTTTTTTCTTATCTGTGCTCTATATAGGGCTTTTGCTCAAAACATCTTGGCAAACCACCATAAACCTCAGAAAATTCCGACCCTCAAAACCCGGTTCATCTCGCATGATGCGAAATAAGTGAGACAAGCATGAGTCAAACCTCCCCCAAGGCCCGCGACGGCTTTACCAGTAAGTTCGGCGTCCTTGCCGCCACCCTTGGTTCAGCCGTCGGCCTCGGCAATATCTGGAAATTCCCCTACCTGACCGGTGAAAACGGTGGTGCCGGCTTTCTGCTGGTCTATGTGATCGCCACCCTGCTGGTCGGTTTACCGGTGATGATTTCCGAGATCATGCTGGGCCGCAAAAGCAAAACCGATGCGGTCACCACCCTGAGCAATCTCGCTCCGAAAGGGCAACCCTGGTGGCTGATTGCGGTGATGGGGGTGCTGGCGGCCTTCCTGATCATGTCCTTCTACTCGGAAGTGGCGGCCTGGGTGTTTGCCTACATCTTCAAGGCGATCGACGGCTCCATTCTCTCCACCGATCCCGAGGTGACCGGTGCGGCATTTGGCGCGCTGATCAGCAACCCGCTGCAGAGCCTGCTGTGGCAGTGGCTGGTGCTGGCCCTGATGGGGGGCATCCTGCTGATGGGGGTCTCCAAGGGGATCGAAGCGGTTACCAAGAAGCTGATGCCGGTGCTCTTTATCCTGCTGCTGGTGATCGGTATTCGCAGTCTGACGCTGCCGGGGGCGAGCGAAGGTCTCTCCTTCCTCTTCTCGCCAGATTTCTCCAAGATCACCGGGGCCGTGGTGCTGACCGCCATGGGGCTGGCCTTCTTTAAGCTCTCCATCGGCATGGGCTGCATGATGACCTACGGCAGCTACTTCCGTGATGACCAGAACATTCCGCTCACCGCTTTTCGGGTGATGTGCGCCGACCTGTTCGTCTCCATGCTGGCCGGTATCGCCATCTTCCCGGCGGTGTTTGCCTTCGGGTTCGAGCCGACCGCCGGCCCGTCGCTGCTGTTCATCACCATTCCGGCGGTGTTTGCCAGCATCCCGTTTGGCCATGTTTTCATGGTGCTCTTCTTCGTGCTGTCGGCCATCGCGGCCACCGGCGCCATGCTCTCCATTCTGGAAGTGCCGGTCTCGGTGCTCTCCGAGCGCTTCAAGATGAGCCGCCCCAAGGCGACCCTGATCAACCTGCTGGTGCTGGGTGTGGTGGGCTCCACCTGCGCGCTCTCCAACAGCGCCATGGCGGATGTGCAGATTGCGGGCAAGACCTTCTTCGATCTGTTCGACTACCTCTCCTCCAACATCCTGATGCCGCTCGGCGGTATCTTCCTCTGCCTGTTTGTGGGCTGGGTATGGGGCGAGGAGAAGATGCGCGATGCCCTGACCAATGGCGGCGAGCTGGTTCTGCCCATTCTCAAGCCACTGTTCTTCATCATCCGCTATGTCTCACCGCTGCTGATCCTGATCGTGATGCTCAAAGGGCTGGGGCTGTTCTAAGCCGAGGGTTTTGTCATAGCAAAAGAGCGCCGCAAGGCGCTCTTTTTGTTGGTGTCGGCAAAGATGGCGGAGTTACAACAAGCCAAGACGAGACAGTTCATCCTTGAGTTGATCGAGGTTGCGCTCGACGCAGGCTTCCCCCTCGTTGATGGCGTCGCTGGCGCGATGAAAATCCATGATGGAGAAGCTGCCAAGGCGCGGGCAGAGCTGGATCTCCGGCGGGTCGCCCGCCATCCGGGCGCGGGTAATGCGCTCCTGCATGATGTTGATGGAGCCGCTCATCACGCTCCACAGACCCGGGGTGGCTGGCGCGGATTCACCGCGATTGAGCCACTGGCTGAGCAGGCCCATGCTGCCCGGTTGATCCGGCTCGTCGGTCCAGGGCTGGTGCAAGTCGGTGTTGAGGTTGACGGCGATCACCACCTCGGCTCCCATGGCGCGGGCCAGCGAGATGGGCACCGGATTGACCACGGCGCCATCGACCAGCCAGCGGTCGTTGACCAGGGTCGGCGTGAGGATCCCCGGCATGCCACAGGAGGCGCGTACCGACTGGCGTAGCGGCCCCTGTTGCAGCCAGATTTCGCGGCCGGTATCGAGTTCGGTGGCGACACAGGCGAAGGGGATGGGCAGGCTCTCCAGCTCAGGATTGCCCAGGTGGTTGGCGGCGAGGCCAAACACCTTCTCGCCACGAAACAGACCGCCGGAGAGGGCCGGGTCGAGCAGGCTGACCACCTGCAGACGGGTAAAGCCGCGCACCCAGGTTTCCAGCCGGTCCAGCTCACCGGCGGCATAGGCGGCGCCAACAAAGCTGCCGATGGAGCAGCCTGCGATGAGGTCGGGCTTGATGCCCAGTCGTTCAAGGGCGCGGATGACGCCGATATGGGCCCATCCTCTGGCGGCACCGCTCCCGAGAGCGAGCCCTACGCGGGGTTTACGTGGCACGACGTTCCTCCAAAAAGGGGTTGGAGCGACCAGCTTACTCCGCAAGTCAGGATGCGTCACCCTGCCATCTTTCGCTGCGGTTGCGCCCGTTGGCTTTGGCCTGATAGAGCGCCACATCGGCACGGCGCACCGCTTCATGGAGCGGGATCCCCGCCTCGTGGGGGTGATAGCCGAGACTGATGGTGACCACCAGCCCGGGCTCGATGGCGGCCCAGTGATGATCGGCTACGGCGAGTCGGATTTGCTCCGCCAGCTCGCCGAGGCGGGAGGCATCACTGTGGCCAATCAGCAGCAGAAACTCCTCGCCACCCCAGCGGATCAATTTGTCCGACGGGCCGAGCTGCTGCTGGCAGAGCTGCACCAGCCGGGTCAGCACCATATCGCCGACGGCATGGCCGAAGGTGTCGTTGACCCGTTTGAAGTGATCCGCATCGAACATCAGGATCCCGGCTTGCAGTCGCGCCAGCTCGCCCCCCTGATCCAGACGCTCCAGATAGTGGCGATTGAAGGCACCGGTGAGGGCATCGTGACAGGAGAGGTAGTTGAGTCGCAGGTTGAGACGGTGGGACCTCAGGTTTGAGAGGGCCGCCAGCAGCATAAAGAGGATAGCGAGCAGGGTCGGTGCGGATTGGCAGAGCATGGCCCACGCCAGCGGTAGCAGGGTGACGTTGTGTACCAGTCGCAACGGGGTATCGGGGATCGCCATCGTCAGTTGCAATCGCCCCTGTCGCCAGCGGTACTCACCGGTGGGCGCGGGGTCCTGCGGGATCACCGGTTGGCGCGCACTGCTGGCCAGCACCTGATGATACTGATTGAGCAGCAGATACTCCCCCAACGCCGGCGTCAGCTGATTGAGCTGCTGTTGCAGGCGGGCGAGCAGCACATCCATGCTGATCATCCCTACCAGGGTGCCGTCCTTGTAGAGGGGTTGCGACATGGTGATCATGGTGCCGAGTCCGAGAAAGTCTTCGTAAGGGCGGGAGAGAACCGTTCCCTTGTCCGGCGTGCGGGTCGTCAGCGCATCTTGCCAGAAGTACTTCTGGTAAAGGGCAGGGTAGAAGCGAAACCGGCTGGAGGGCTGCCAGGGGTAGAGGTAGATAAAGTTGTCCACCCCGATGAAGTAGACCCAGGCGATCTCTTTGGCCAGGTGTTCGCTGGCGGTGGCCAGCAGCGGGGAGAGGCTCAGGGCCAGATGTATGCGCGCCTCCCGCTCGCTGCCCGGTGGCGGCAGTGGCCCCGTACCGGTGAGGTTGCCTGCCAGCCCTGCGGGCAGGTTTGCGGGGAGCGTGTCCAGCGCCAGCCCATCCGGCAGTGCCTCGATGTGGCCATAGAGTTGGCGGGTCAGCACCGACTGGGGGTCGCTGCGCAGTCGCTCCTCGGCCTGACCGCGCATCGCCTCCAGAAAGACCTCAATCTGCTTGAACTGATCCCGCAGGTAGATGGCGCTGTTGAGGGTATCGCTCTGGTAGAGGCGTTCTATCTGTTTCAGGCTTTGCCGCAGGGTCAGACCAACCAGCAGGATGACCAGAGCAAACAGCAGCCAGGTCAGGCGGGTGAGAAAAGGGGTGGCTGACACATTGGGCATAGGCAACGATCGGACATGGAAAAGAGAGTGTCGTGAGTGTAAGCGAAGAGGGTGGGAAAAGAATCGAACCGTGCCAAATGGAGTGATCTTGCCCCCTTCCTGTTACGTTTTGTCACATTTATACATAGTCACGGCATAGTCTGGGGCTAAAATGGCCCCAATCTGGATTTACCCTCTCACTCTTCATGGACTGTTCGATGAAAATGCGTATCTGGCTCGGCTTGGGCCTTCTTCTAATCGTGGTTGCCGGCGTCTGGGCGCTGCGTCACAGCGAACCCGCCGCCAAAGCACCGACCAGACAGGTCAATATCCGCACTCAAACCGTCAAACAGAGTCTGGCCGAGCCGACCCTCAAGCTGGTGGGCAAGCTGGCGGCCAATCGCTCCGTTATCATCAGCCCCGAAGTGACCGGCCGCATCGTCAAGATTGCGGTGCAGTCGGGCCAGAGCGTGACGAAGGGGGAGACCCTGATCGCGCTGGATGCGGGCAAGCAGCAGGCGGAGCTGGCCGAGCAGAGCGCCAGTCTGCGCGACGAGAACCGCAAGCTGAGTGATATGCGCAAGCTGGTGGCCCGTGGCGCCGTGACCCAATCCGAGCTGGAAGGGCAGGAGGCCACCGTGGCCCAGGTGCAGGCGCGCCTCGATGCTGCCCGCTACGAGCTCTCCCTGCGTACCTTGCAGGCACCCTTTGCCGGTACCGTGAGCCTGATTGATCTGAGCGAAGGGGCGCTGGTCAACAGCGGCGATACCCTGCTGCATCTCGATGAACTCGACAAACTGCGCCTCGATCTGGCGGTGCCGGAGCGTTACCTCTCCCTGCTGCGCCCGGGCATGGCGGTCACCGCCACCAGTACTGCCTGGCCGGATCAGCAATTTAACGGCACCCTCACCACCCTCGACAGCCGCGTCTCCAACGATACCCAGAACATCAAGGCGCGGGTGATGATCCCCAATGGCAACGGCCAGTTGCGCCCGGGCATGCTGCTCAATGTAGAGCTGGCGCTGCCTGCCCAGCAGCTCACCCTGATCCCCGCCCAGTCGGTGGAGTACGCCGGTGAGCAGCGCTTTGTTTACCGTCTCGAGGCCGATGGTCGGGTCAAGCGGGTGCCTGTGGTGCTCGGCGAGACCGAAGGGGAGACCGTCTGGGTCACCGAGGGGCTGAAGGTCGGCGATCGCATCGTGGTCGAGGGGCTGGTCAATCTGCGTGATGGGGTGCAGGTGCGCGATCTGGCCGAGGTGAACGGCTGATGTGGCTCTCCGATATCTCAGTACGCCGCCCGCTGGTGGCGGTGGTGCTCAGCGCCCTGCTCACCGTGTTTGGTCTGGTCGCGTTCAGCAAATTGACGGTGCGGGAGATGCCCGATGTGCAGATCCCGTCGGTTTCCATCAGCACCACCTATGAGGGGGCGGCCCCCTCGGTGATGGAGAGTCAGGTCACCAAGCCCATCGAGGATCAGCTCTCCGGCATCAGCGGCATCAAGAACATCAACTCCATGACCCGCAAGGGGCGCTCGATGATCACCGTCGAGTTCAAGCTCGGCTGGAACATGGTGGAGGGGATCTCCGATGTGCGCGATGCTCTTTCTCGCGCCCGACCACGGCTGCCCGATGATGTGGACGAGCCGCTGGTGACCAAGGACAGCGGCAACGGCGATGTGGCGATCTGGCTCAACTTCAGCAGCAGCCAGATGGATCGCACCGCCATGACAGACTACGCCAACCGCGTGCTGGTCGACCCCCTGAGTCTGGTGGACGGGGTGAGCGAAGTGGCGCTCTCCGGCGATCTGACCCAGGTGATGTATGTGCGGCTGCGCCCTGCCGACATGGCGGCCCGTGGCATCACGGTGAGCGATGTGGAAGATGCCCTCAAGCGGGAGAACATCGAGCTGCCGGGGGGCGAGATCCGCAACAACTCCATGACCATGGCGGTGCAGATCGCCCGGCTTTACCACACCGCGGAAGATTTCCAGCAACTGCAAGTCACCACAGCCGCCAACGGCCAGAGCGTCTATCTGGCCGATATCGCCGACGTGGAGGTGGGGGCCAAGAACGAAGACAGCGCCTATCAGCGCAACGGCAAAGAGAGTCTGGGTATCGGCATCGTCGCCCAGTCCACCGCCAACCCGCTGGCGGTGGCGCAAGGGATCGAGAAGAAACTTGGCGAGATGCAGCGCTTCCTGCCGGAGGGGGCCAAGCTCGAGGTGGATTACGACTCCACCATCTTTATCAAGCAGGCCATCGACGAGGTGTACGAGACCCTGGCCATCTGCGCCGTGCTGGTGGTGGCTGTGCTCTATCTGTTCCTCGGGCAGGGGCGCACCACGCTTATTCCGGCCATTACGGTGCCGGTGTCGCTGATCTCTGCCTTTATCGGCGCCTGGTATTTCGGCTTTTCCATCAACCTCATCACCTTGCTGGCCCTTATACTCGCCATCGGTCTGGTGGTGGATGACGCCATCGTGGTGGTGGAGAACATCCACCACCATCTGCAGCGGGGCGAACCGCCGCTGCTGGCCGCCTGGCACGGCACCCGCGAGGTGGGCTTTGCGGTGATCGCCACCACCGCCGTGCTGGTGATGGTGTTTGTCCCCATCGCCTTTATGGATGGCATGGTGGGGCGGCTCTTTACCGAGTTTGCCATCCTGCTCTCGCTTGCGGTGCTCTGCTCCTCGCTGGTGGCGCTGACCCTGACCCCGGCCATGGGCTCCTGGCTGATGCGCCCGCTCGATAAACCGAACCGACTCACCGCCGGGCTCGATCGCGGGCTGGGCTGGCTGGAGGGGCACTATCGCCACCTGCTGGCGTGGGTGCTGCGTCGCTCCCGCTGGACGCCGCTGGTGCTGCTGCTCTGTCTGGGCGGTATCGGGGCCCTGTTTACCCAGCTGCCGACCAGCCTCACCCCGACCGAGGATCGCGGCGTCATCTATGTCTTCGTCAAGGGCGCAGAGGGGACCAGTATCGAGCGGATGAAGCGCAACATGCAGCAGGTGGAGTCCGCCATTATGCCGATGCTGGGCAAAGGGGTGGTGCAGGCGCTGAGCTTCAGCACTCCCGCCTTTGGCCGTGGCGGCGATCAGACCGGTATGGTGATCATCCAGCTCACCGACTGGGCCGATCGCGACGTCACTGCCACCGAGTTCTCCCGCTCGCTGGGTGCCAAGCTCTCCGGCATTCCCGATGTGATGATCCGCACCTTCCAGCCCGGCTTCCGGGGTGGCTCCACCGCGCCGGTGCAGTTCGTGCTGCAGGGTAACGACTATGCCGAGCTCTACCAGCAGGGGTTGGCGTTGCAACAGGCGGCGCAGGGTAGCGGCCTGATGCTGAGCCCGGATCTCGACTACGCCGAGAAGACCCCCGAGCTGCAGGTGACCATCAATCGTGACAGCGCCAGCCAGCTCGGCATTCCGGTCTCCACCGTCGCCAACAGCTTGCAGACCCTGCTGGGCGGGGCGAGCAAGACCACC
This sequence comes from Aeromonas allosaccharophila, assembly GCF_016026615.1. Classification (NCBI taxonomy): domain Bacteria; kingdom Pseudomonadati; phylum Pseudomonadota; class Gammaproteobacteria; order Aeromonadales; family Aeromonadaceae; genus Aeromonas; species Aeromonas allosaccharophila. The sequence goes on from NZ_CP065745.1 coordinate 93,997, forward strand.
TATGTGGACAGGGGCGAGGAGTATGATGTCTACCTGCGTGGCAACCAGACCGAGTTCAACGGTATCTCGGATCTCGGCCGCATCTACCTGAAGGCGGCCAACGGCGAGATGGTCAGTCTCTCGACCCTGGCCACCGTCAAACAGGTGGCGACTGCCAACCGCCTCAACCACTACCAGCGGCAAAAGGCGATCACCCTGACTGCCGACGTGCACCCCGACCATACCCTCGGCGAAGCCCTCGATTTCCTTGATGGCTGGGCCAACGCCAACCTGCCCACCGGCATGACGGTGGATTACGCCGGTGATTCCAAGGATTACCGCGACAATCAGGGGGAGATGGTGCTGGTGTTCGGCCTCGCCCTGCTGGTGGTCTATCTGGTGCTGGTGGCCCAGTTCGAGAGCACCCTGACCCCGGCGGTGGTGATGGTGACGGTGCCGCTCGGCATCTTCGGTGGCCTGCTCGGCCTCTGGCTGACGGGGCAGGAGATGAGCATCTACAGCCAGATCGGGATGATCATGCTGATCGGCATGGTGACCAAGAACGGCATCCTTATCGTCGAGTTCATCAACCAGCTGCGTCAGCGCGGGGAAGGGTTCGAGGAGGCGATCATCGCAGGCTCGGTGCGCCGTCTGCGCCCCATCCTGATGACCTCGCTCACTGCCATTATCGGCGCTGTGCCGCTGATGCTCTCCATGGGGGCGGGCTACGAGAGCCGGATGGCGGTGGGGACCGTGGTGTTCTTCGGGTTGTCGCTGGCGACCCTGGTCACCCTGCTGGTGGTGCCCGCCATCTACCATCTGCTGGCGCGTCACGCTGGCATGACAGGGGCGCGGGATCAACAGGTAGACGAAGCGCTGGCCGCCAAGGGGGCAGGGGAGTCGCACCCTCCGGCGCTCTGACCAGCATCCTGACTTGAACCCAAGCGGGGGCCAGTTATCAGCCTCCCTCATCACAAGGGCGCCTGCGGGCGCCCTTGCTATTGCTGGCGGCGGCCTATTCCGTGGGATCTATAGGGACAAAAAGCCATCGCTCCCCTTGGCCGCAACCGGTATAATGCGCGACCCGAATTTTTCCAGGTGTTCAAAATGCAGCCGGTACCCAACCTTTTCTCCTATCCCCGCTATTGGGCCGAGTGCTACGGCACGGCGCCCTTCCTGCCCATGTCCCGCAAAGAGATGGACAAGCTGGGTTGGGACAGCTGCGACGTCATTCTGGTGACGGGAGATGCCTATGTGGATCACCCGAGCTTCGGCATGGCGGTCATCGGCCGCATGCTCGAATCCCAGGGCTTTCGGGTCGGCATCATCGCCCAGCCGGACTGGTCATCGAAGGATGACTTTATGCGTCTGGGCAAACCGAACCTCTTCTTCGGGGTCACCGCGGGCAACATGGACTCCATGATCAACCGCTACACCTCTGATAAAAAGCTGCGCCACGATGACGCCTACACCCCGGGGGATGTGGGTGGCAAGCGGCCGGACCGCGCCACCCTGGTCTATACCCAGCGCTGCAAAGAGGCGTTCAAAGAGGTGCCGGTGCTGATCGGCGGCATCGAGGCGTCCCTGCGCCGTATCGCCCACTACGACTACTGGTCCGAGACCATCCGCCGCTCCATCCTGCTCGATGCCAAGGCCGATATCCTCATCTACGGCAACGCCGAGCGGCCGCTGATCGAGGTGGCCCACCGCATCGCAGCGGGGGAGAGCATCGAGACCATGCAGGATATTCGCGGCACCGCAGTCATCCGCAAGGAGCCGCTGCCGGGTTGGAAAGGGGTGGATTCGAGCAAGCTCGACCAGATTGGCCGCATCGATCCCATCATGAATCCCTATATGGAAGGGGCTCCATGCTCGGATGACGCCACCGAAGCGGCCCCGGCCGCCCAAGAGGCCCAGCCGGTGCTGGTGCAGCCGCCCAAGCCCAAGCCGTGGGAAAAAACCTATGTGAAGCTGCCGGCGTTCGAGCGGGTGAAAGAGGACAAGGTGCTCTACGCCCACGCCTCGCGCATTCTGCACCACGAGACCAACCCCGGCTGTGCCCGCGCCCTGTCGCAGGCCCACGGCGATCGCATCGTCTGGGTCAACCCGCCCGCCTTCCCGCTGGAAACCGAGGAGATGGACGGCGTATTCGGCCTGCCCTACCAGCGGGTGCCGCACCCGGCCTATGGCAACGAGAAGATCCCGGCATTCGAGATGATCAAGACCTCGGTCAACATCATGCGCGGCTGCTTTGGCGGCTGCTCCTTCTGCTCCATCACCGAGCACGAAGGGCGCATCATCCAGAGCCGCTCGGAAGAGTCGATCTTGAAAGAAATTGAAGATATCCGCGACAAGGTGCCGGGCTTTACCGGTGTCATCTCGGATCTCGGCGGCCCCACCGCCAACATGTACAAGCTGCGCTGCAAGAGCCCCAAAGCCGAGCAGACCTGCCGTCGAGCCTCCTGTGTCTGGCCCACCATCTGCCCGCACATGGACACCGACCACAGCCCGACCATCAACCTCTATCGCAAGGCGCGCGACCTCAAGGGGATCAAGAAGATCCTCATCGCCTCCGGCGTGCGTTACGACATCGCGGTGGAAGATCCCCGCTATATCAAGGAGCTGGCCAAGTACCACGTCGGCGGCTACCTCAAGATCGCGCCGGAACACACCGAGGAGGGGCCGCTCTCCAAGATGATGAAGCCGGGCATGGGCAGCTACTACCAGTTCAAGGAGCTGTTCGACAAATACTCCAAAGAGGCGGGCAAGCAGCAGTACCTGATCCCCTACTTCATCTCTGCCCACCCGGGCACCACGGATGAAGACATGGTCAATCTGGCGCTCTGGGTCAAAGAGAACCGCTTCAAGCTCGATCAGGTGCAGAACTTCTACCCGTCGCCGCTCGCCAACGCCACCACCATGTATTACACGGAGAAAAACCCGTTAAACAAGGTGAGCCGCGAGGGGGGCGATGTGTTTGTCGCCAAGGGCGAGCGCCGTCGTCGTCTGCACAAGGCGCTGCTGCGCTACCACGACCCCGCAGGCTGGCCGATGATCCGCGAAGCCCTGCTCGCCATGGGCAAGGGCCACCTGATTGGCAACGGCCCCGGTTGTCTGGTGCCAGCGGAAGGCCGGAACGAACGCGCCGCCAGCGGCAAGGGGCTGAAACCGGCCCTGACTCGCCACAGTAACATTGCCCATCAGCGAGGCAATGGCACAGGCAACAAGCCTACGGGCGGCAAACCGGTGGGTTCCCAGTTGCAGAAAGGGGCTGGTAATGGCAAACCGGCCGCGCCGGGTTCTGGACATGGCGAAGGCAAAGGCAAACCTGCTGGCAAACTCGCCCATAAGGGTAAAACCCCGACCCGCGCAGGTTCCGCCAAGCCGGGTGCCAAACCCGCCACTCAAGGCGGCAAGCCTGCGGCCAAAGGCAATGGTGCCAAGCGACCGGCTCGGTGATATTTGCTGATTAGCAAAGCGATAGAAATAAAGAAGGCGACCGGTTGGTCGCCTTCTTTCGTAATTGACCAAGGAAATCTGGGACACCCACCTTTTTGACAGAGGTGTAGCAAGGAAATCTGGGACACCCACCTTTTTGACAGAGGTGTAGTGCTGGTCTTGACTTGAGAGGTCACCGTTGAGGGATGCGTCATGACCATTGCCCGTTCACGTCAAATCAGTTTGCAGGATACGCCTTACTACCACGTGGTCAGTCGCTGTGTGCGGCGAGCCTTTCTGTGTGGTGACGATGCCCATTCAGGCCAGAGTTACGAGCATCGGCGTCAGTGGGTGGTCGACAAGTTGGGGCAACTATCGCGGCTGTTTGCGATCGGCATTTGTGCCTATGCGGTGATGAGCAATCACTATCATCTGGTGCTCAAGGTGGAGCCTGATGCTGCGGCCAACTGGAGTGAGCGAGAAGTGGCTGAGCGCTGGGCGGCGCTTTTCCAGTGGCCGCTGTTGGTCAGGCGCTGGTATCAGGGGGAGATATTGATCGAGCCTGAACTGGCTGTCGTGCAGCAATTGCTGGCCCAATGGCGGGAGCGGCTTCATTCCATCAGTTGGTTTATTCGGCTACTCAATGAAAATCTGGCCCGTCAGGCCAACCAGGAAGATGGTTGCAAGGGCCATTTCTGGGAGGGCCGCTTCAAGAGTCAGGCTTTGCTCACCGAATCAGCCTTGCTGGCCTGTATGGCGTATGTTGACCTCAATCCGATACGAGCCGCGTTGACCGATCGGCCAGAGCAGAGTGACTACACCAGTATCAAACAGCGCCTTGACGAGCCTGCTACTACTGAGGTTTTGCCACCACTTTTACTGCCGTTTGCCAGCCAGGGGAAGCCTGAAGAATTACCCTATACCTTCACCGATTACCTGATGCTGGTTGATTGGACAGGCCGTGCTATTCGGCCCGACAAGCGGGGTCATAGATTCTGGGACACCCACCTTTTTGACAGAGGCGTAGTGCTGGTCTTGACTTGAGAGGTCACCGTTGAGGGATGCGCCATGACCATTGCCCGTTCACGTCAAATCAGTTTGCAGGATACGCCTTACTACCACGTGGTCAGTCGCTGTGTGCGGCGAGCCTTTCTGTGTGGTGATGATGCCCATTCTGGCCAGAGTTACGAGCATCGGCGTCAGTGGGTGGTCGACAAGTTGGGGCAACTGTCGCGGCTGTTTGCAATCGGCATTTGTGCTTATGCGGTGATGAGCAATCACTATCATCTGGTGCTCAAGGTGGAGCCCGATACCGCGGCCAACTGGAGTGAGCGGGAAGTGGTTGAGCGCTGGGCGGCGCTTTTCCAGTTGCCGCTGTTGGTCAGGCGTTGGTATCAAGGGGAGATGTTGATCGAGCCTGAACTGGCTGTTGTGCTGCAATTGTTGGCCCAATGGCGGGAGCGGCTTCACTCCATCAGCTGGTTTATTCGGCTACTCAATGAAAATCTGGCCCGTCAGGCCAATCAGGAAGATGGTTGCAAGGGCCATTTCTGGGAGGGCCGCTTCAAGAGTCAGGCGTTGCTCACCGAATCAGCCTTGTTGGCCTGTATGGCGTATGTTGACCTCAATCCGATACGAGCCGCGTTGACCGATCGGCCAGAGCAGAGTGACTACACCAGTATCAAACAGCGCCTTGACGAGCCTGCTACCCCTGAGGTTTTGCCACCACTGTTGCTGCCGTTTGCCAGCCAGGGGGAGCCTGAAGAGTTGCCCTATGCCTTCACCGACTACCTGATGCTGGTTGATTGGACAGGCCGTGCTATTCGGCCCGACAAGCGGGGTCATATTCCGGCCCAACTTGGACCCATTCTGGAACGATTGGGACTTGATGGTGTTCGCTGGTTGAAACAGGTGGCGCTGTTCAGGCGACAAGGGATTCGAGTTGTGGGAGACAGAGATCAATGCCAGCAGTTTGCCCGCCACTGTGGCCAGCGGCGATGCCATCAACCACTGCTTTGATTGCTTCGCGTCCACCCTGCCGATAGCTCCGGGTATTGCACACAGTTCAGTGAATGGCTGTGCAGGGGCTGCTGCTTTCTAAACCTGAAAATTTCTCTCACTAGCCAACTTTTGCAGGCATCAGTTCGAATGCATAGACCCTTATGGTGCCTGCTGCGGCCCGATAGTGGGTTGTTCCAAAAGGTGGGTGTCCCAATTTGAGCTCAGGAGCTGTTGCTTTCTAAACCTGAAAATCTCTCCCACCAGCCGACTTTTACAGGCTGAATCGGCATCAGTTCGGATGCATATACCCTTATGGTGCCTGCAACTGCCCTATAGTGGCTTGCTCCAAAAGGTGGGTGTCCTAATTGAATCATTGAAGGCTGCTAATTGAAGGCTGCCCTCCGATCCGGCGCTACGACATGACTGACAAGGCCGCAAGCAGGCGGTTTACTCGATACGCACCACATCGGGATGGGTGGCGCTGGCGGCTTCGTGATAGATATCGTCAAGCCAGCGCGGGATCTCATCTTCGGTCAGAAAGTCGGGAATAATCACATCGCGGATGCGCGAGTATTTGCGCTCGGGCAGGCTGACGTTAAATAGCAGCCACTGCTCCCCCTCCCGTTTCACCCCGACCAGTCGGCCAAAGACGCTGAATATCATCATGCCAAACCTCCCTCTCACTCTGTTTGCCGGATCCGATTTATTGATCTGTTGTGCCCGTCGGCCTTGTCGTCCCATGCCATCCGGTGCCTGATCCCGCCCTGACGCCTCGCTCAATACCACGCCAGCAGAGCATCAAACATGCGGGTATGGGTCACCTGCAGATTGTCCGCCTTGAGTGCAATGGCAGCGCTATAGAGCTGGGAGCTGGGTTCATCATGACACTGCACCAGATAGTTTTTATGGCGACAGGCTTCATAGAGGGACAGGCTTTTTCTCGCACAGTGGCCGAGAAACAGCACGCCGCCAAGGCCGATCATCAGGCCGCATATATCCAACAGATTGATATCCATCAGATTGACGGCGGGCAGGGCAAATTGTGCCTCGGCCTGCTGCGCAAATTCATAGAGTGACACGGCAAACATGGCGCCGCAGAGCAGCAGTTTGAGGCGGGCGAGGCGGGTGAGTTTGGTCTGCATCACTTCCGGCGAGACAAAATAGAGGTTCTCCAGATGCCGCCTCTGCTCCTTGATAAGGATCCCGCGCACATTGACATCAACCTCGACCTGGGTCGATTCGCGATAGACCAGCCCCTGTTTTTCCCAATCGTTTGCCAGCATGGCAACCAGCACCGGATAGACAACAATGGCCAGGCCGCAATAAATCGGCAGCGCATGGTATCCGCTGGATATCAGCCCAACTGACAAAATGACGAATATATAGGGCGACAGGGCTCTGACTGCAATTGATGATTTCATCGTTATACATCCATAAATAACGCGTTTTATAAGCGCCGATAGTGCACAGGCAATCATGGTCGCCGCCAATAAATGGCAGCTGCCAAATATGGTTGTGGCTATGGCTTTAGACAGCAGCAATAAAGCCCGGCGAATAGTTTGAAATAGACAACCCCATGCTTTGCAATAGGGTTAAGAGGGCAATAGTAAGCCAAACGAAGCTGCTGTGACAGTGACCCAGATGGCATAAATCTGTGGGCCGCCTTCGAAATGAAATCACAATCTGTCGCTACTCTGGTTCCCGCCATACCAAAAGCCCCGAGAGCAGAGCGCTTTCGGGGAAACCTCTTTTACGGGATATCTGCCCTTTGGATTGCAGAGACAAGCCGTTACCAGCCAGTGCGCTAACGGCAGGCTGGATCTGCGGGGAAAATCCTGCGATGGTGCGGGCAGTTATCCGCTTGTCCCGTTATCGAGTAAAAAGGAGTTGAGATGCGCATTGCCATGATTGGTCTGGGGGATATTGCCCAGAAAGCCTATCTGCCGCTGCTGGCGAGCGACGAGCGGGTCACCCCGCTGCTCTGCACCCGCAGTCCATCGGTGCTGGAGAAGCTCGCCCGCCAGTATCGGGTCGCCGAGTGCTTTACCGATGTGGCGGCCATGCTGGCCAGCCGCCCCGACGCCGTGATGATCCATGCCGCCACTGCGGTGCATAGCCAGATTGCCGAGCAGTGCCTGCGTGCCGGTATCCCCACCTTTGTCGACAAGCCGCTGTGTGACAATCTGGCCGAGGCCGAGGCGCTGGCCAATCTCGCCGTGGCGCAGAATTGCGCCCTCTTTACCGGCTTTAACCGCCGTTATCTGCCCGCCATGGATGCCGCCCGTGCCCAGCCGCTCACCGAGCTCAACTGGCAGAAACACCGCTTCACCCTGCCGGGCAAGGCGCGGGATTTTCTGTTCGACGACTTTATCCATGTGCTAGACAGCCTCTGCTTCTATGGCGGCTTGCCGCAGGGGGACTTCCATGCGGTATTGCGACCGGATACGAAAGACAACAGCCTGCTGGCCGGGGTGAGCGTCAGCTGGCAGAGCGGCAATCGCGCCATCAGCGGCAGCATGAACCGCAGCGCCGGGATCACCGAGGAGCGCATCGATGCCTATGGCGACAACCTCTCCCTGCACCTTGAGAACTGCACCCGCGGCATCATCGCCCGCGACAAAACAGCGCAGGCGCTTGCCCCCAACGACTGGCAGCCGGTGCTGGCCCAGCGCGGCTTTGCCGCCATGCTGGAGCACTGGTATCAGCAGATTGAAATCGGCAAAGCTGATAGCGAGCTGATTACCTCCTACCTGCACGGTCACCGGCTGGCGGAGCAGCTGGTGGCGCTGGCTTACAAGCGGGGATAAGGCTGGCTGGAAGCCTGAGATATATGAATGGGAGGTGCGCGAAGGTAGCGCACCAAACACAACGGGGGCCGCAGTTGCGGCCCCCGTTGTTATGGGATGAGATGCATGGGATCAGATGCACTTCACCGGTTTGGGCAGGCCACCAATCTTGGTCGCCTGTTTGGCGGGCCCTTCCGGGAACAGCTTGTAGAGGTAGCGGCTGTTGCCCTTCTCGGGGCCGTACTGCTTCTCCATCGCCTTGACCAGCGCGCGGATGGCGGGGGAGGTGTTGAACTCCAGATAGAAAGCGCGCACAAAGCGCACCACTTCCCAGTGCGACTCCTCCAGCTCGATCCCCTCCTGCGCAGCCAGCACCAGCGCCAGCTCCTCGCTCCAGTCGCTGCTGTTGAGCAGGTAGCCCTTGGCATCGGTCTTTATGAGTTGGCCGTTGAATTCCAGCTGATGTTGTTCGGACGCAGACATGGGGCTCCTCGCTAATGGGGCTATCAGGATTGGGCGGGCATGGTAGCGCCTTGATCCCCGGTGAGCAACCGGCTCTCGTTGGCCAGATGCAGCAACTGATCCGCCAGCTCGCTGATGAGGTTGAGCTGCTGGGTCAGCATCAGCTGCTCCTCGCTGCACTCATTATCGCCATCCGTGGTGAGCAGCAGGTTCTTGCTGCCGATGGAGCTGGAGGGGGTGCCCGCCAGATGACCGGCCGCCTGCTCCAGGGTGTGGCAGATATGGTGGCGCATCTCATCCAGCCCGTTGACGGCCTCCAGCTTGTCGCGATGGGCCCCCAGCGCCGAGATGTAGGAGAGCAGGGCGTGGTTGCGCCAGGTGAGGGTAAAGCAGAGATCGAGGAAGCGGCGGCGCTTTTGCGGCTCCACCAGCATGCTCTGCCAGGCGGTGGCCAGCTCGCTGTCAGCCAGATGGGCGCTCTTGCGCGCTACCCGATAGTCGATGGACTCGTCCCGCTGTTGGGTGAGGCTCGCCAGCACCGCCGAGAGGTAGCGGGCGTTGGCCGAGAGCGAGTTGGCGATCAGGGTCGGCAGCCGCTTGTACTGCCAGTCCGGCCAGAGCCAGGCTACCAGCCCGTAGGAGATCAGGCAGCCGAGCAGGGTATCGAGCAGCCGCGGCCCCAGAATGGCAAAGCCGATGCCATCGAGCAGGTTGAACGCCATCAGCACGTAGAGGGTGATAAAGCAGACTGCGGCGCTGTAGTTGTTGCGCACCTGGGTGAAGAAGAGGAAGGCGGCCAGCCCCATCACCACCAGCTGGATGTGCAGCTCGGGGAACAGCCAGAGCACCGGAATGCCCACCAGAATACCGGCGAAGGTGCCTAGCATCCGCTGCACCAGTCGACGACGGGTGGCGCTGTAGCTGGGCTGGCAGACAAACAGCACGGTGAGCAAAATCCAGTAGCCCTTATCCATATCAAAGGCTTGCAATATGCCGTAGCCAATCACCAGCCCAAGGGAGAGGCGCAGCGCATGGCGAAACACCATGGAGTGCAAGGTGAGGTGCTGTTTCAGCTGGGTCAGCAGTGGCAGGCGGGGCGGCTTGGCCAGCGCGGGCAGCTCTTGCTGCGGCTGCTCGGGGTTTTGCAGCACTTCGGCGCTGCCCAGCAGCTGGTTGATGCTGGCCAGATTGCGGCGCAGGAACTTCATCGGCGTCAGCAGGGTTTTCGGGTAGTGCTGCTTGAGATTGGTAAACTCCAGCTGATCGCCAAGGGCCTGAAGTGTCCAGTGAATGCGCTTGTTATGGCTGTAGGGCTTGTGCACCAGAATGGCGTAGCCCAAGCTCTGGCACGCCTCGGAGAGTTGCAGGAACAGCTCCTGAAATCCTTCCAGTACGATGCCCTGTTTGAGCTCCGCTTCCAGTCGGCTGTAGGGGTAGTGGCTGGAGGTGGCGCGCTCGTGAATTTCCAGCGCCAGCAGATAGAGGCGCAGCAGGCTGGCAAGTTCGGGGCTGGCCGGATGGCGGTGGCTCAGACGGGCATTGAGGGCCGACTTGGTGAGGGTCAGCGCACTCACCAGATTGATGTTGAGCTGGGCCAGATTGTGGCGAATGGCCTGGGCGCCGTGCTCGTCCGCCGGGAAGAAACGGGATTTTTCCAGCAGGTAGCGGCCAAGGGCGAAGTAGCTCTGGGCCAGTTGCTCGTGCAGGGTTTTGTAGGGCAGCAGCCAGAGCCAGATAAACGAGACCAGTCCGTACCAGAGGGCGCCAGCGCCGAGCGCCAGCGGTTGATAGAAGAGATCCGGCGCCTTGGCGGCACCCAGCATGGTGTAGATGGCGATCAGCAGCGAGCCGAAGCTGATGGTGGCATAGCGGGCGCCGAGCGCCCCCACCATCACGAAGATAAAGGTGGAGCTGGCCAGCCCGATGGCAAACAGCCAGGGGGTGGGGTAGAGATACTGTACGCACAGCGACGCGAACATGAAGCAAATCAGCGTCATGGCGAGGTTTTTGAGGCGTCCCCACAGACTGTCGTCGGTTTCGGCGATGGCGCCCGCCACTACCCCGAGGGAGAGCAGCACGGTGAGCTGGATATTGCCGGTGGCCAGGGTGAAGGCGAGCAGACCGAGAATGGCCAGCAGCACCTTGAGGGCGAAATAGATGTGACTATCGGTCAGCAGTCGGCGTAACAAACCGGAGAAGTCCATGGGCATGCTAGGCACCACCCTTGAGCGAAGCAAAATCGATGTGACTATCAGTCAGCAGTCGGCGCAGCAGGCCAGAGAGATCCATCGGCATGAGACAGGTGAAACCCTTGATCGAAACGAGAGCGAGATAGTAACCCGCCAAGCGCGAAGTGGCCCTGATCCAAATCAGGGCCACTTCGCTTCATATCCTTGATTTACAACTTATCCTGACAGAAAGAGGAGCCAATAAAAACCCCGCCGAAGCGGGGTTTCTGATTAGTTGCGGTTGCCGCCAAGCAGGCTCAGCAAGCTCAGGAAGATGTTGTAGATGGAAACATACAGGGTGACGGTCGCAGAGATGTAGTTGGTCTCGCCGCCGCGCACGATCTGCTGGGTCGTCAGCAGGATGGCGCCGGAAGAGAACAGCATGAACATGGCGGACAGGGCCAGGCTCAGGGCGCTCATCTGCAGGAAGATGTTGGCCACCATGGCCACCAGCAATACCCAGAAACCGACGAACAGCATGCCGCCGATGAAGGAGAGGTCACGCTTGGTGGTCAGGGCATAGGCCGACAGACCGAAGAAGGTGAGCGCGGTGCCGCCAAGGGCGGTCATCACGATCTCGCCACCACCATTGTTCATGTACATGTTGATGATGGGGCCCAGGCTATAGCCCAGCAGACCGGTCAGGGCGAAGGTGAATACCAGCCCCATGCCGTTGTTGCGATTCTTCTCGGTCAGGAACATCAGACCGTAGACGCCGATCAGGAACACGGCCCAGTGCAGCGGCGGCATGTTCATCACGGTAGCGATGCCCGCCACCACGGCAGAGAAGCCCAGAGTGAGGGAGAGCAGCATATAGGTGTTACGCAGCACCTTGTTGGTATCGCGTACGGCACTTTGGGTGCCAGTGTAGATAGAACGGGTATCCATCTTGGGTGTCCTCTTGATGTCCGGGTGAGACGGCGAGCGGCCGCCTCGTGATCGCTGTTTGTTACTGCATGTAATAGGCATTGTATGTAGAACAAATAGGGATGACGAGGAACAATTTCAAGCCACCTGCCATTTTGCTCCCGCATACTATCCCACAGGAAATATGTATTGCATATGAACAAGGGCTTAGCGTAGTATGCACGCCGTTCGGAGGGGTGGCAGAGCGGCTGAATGCACCGGTCTTGAAAACCGGCGATGGGCGACCATCCGTGGGTTCAAATCCCACCTCCTCCGCCATATTAAGAGAAAGCCCAAGCGATTCAATCGCTTGGGTTTTTTCGTATCTGCGGTTTTGGTGGTAAAGGCATGGCCCAACGCTGGAAGGCGTCAGGCCATGGGGCCTAGTGTGGTTGATGATGCAATAGGCCTGCTGCCACCATCGCGGTGGTGGCCACCGCACTGCAGCGTGCAGAGTCCGTACAGCCTGTGGACTCCTGAGCTGTCTGTCCGTCACGTTGGTAGATGGAGACCCCCTCCTTTATCGTCTCTTCGATCCGGATATCGGCCAAAGTTTCGGGTTTGACCTTGAGCGGGTTTGCCGAGAGCACCACCAGGTCTGCCAGCTTGCCGACCTCCAGAGAACCTTTGTCGTGTTCCTCCTTGTATTGGGTTGCCGCCCACAGTGTCTGTGCCTTCAGTCCATCCAGAGCGGAGACCCGTTGATCCGGCCCGATAAGGCGCCCGGTACGACTGATCCGGTTGACGGTCGCATAATAGACCCGCATGGCGTCAGGCAGCGCCACCGGAGAGTCGTGGTGGGAGGTGAAGATCATCCCCAGTTCACGAGCCCATCCGGTGGGAGAGATGTGTTGTGCCCGCTCTTTGCCAAGCACAGAGTCACTGTGCCAATCCCCCCAGTAGAAGGTATGCATCGGAAAGAAGGAGGGGAAGATACCGAGTCGCTGGAATGAGGCGACCTGATCCTTGCGGGCGGTCTGGGCATGGATGGCGACGAAGCCACGATCCGGCTTGCCATGTTGCTTCTCGCTGGCCTCAATCCCCTTGATCAGCTGATCGATGGCTGCATCACCGTTGACGTGGGTGAGCAGTTGCCAACCATTGCGCTGCGCCAGTTCGATATAGCTGGCGGCCTGTTCGTCGCTCATGCTGGGATAGCCCTTGTAATCGGCCTTTTGCCCGGCTGGTGGAACAAAATAGGGCTGGGTCAGCCAGGCAGTCTTGCCCTGAGGGGATCCATCGAGGTTGAGCTTGGCTCCCGCGACGCGGAACCCGTTCATATAGCTGCTGGAGTAGTAGGGCGGGGCGATGACATCCCGCGCAATCTGGATATCGGGATAGGCCGCGACATCGAGGGGCAGCTTGGCTTTCTGGGCCAGCTGGTACATGGTCTTGACCGCGGAGGTAGAGGCGCGTCCCTCCTGAGCCGTGGTGTAACCGAAGCTGGCATAGAGTGTCATGCCTGCCTTGAAAATTGCCTCGTTTTCTCTGTCATTCAAGTTGGCGAACATCGACATCAAGGTGCCAAAGAAGGCCGTCTCCTCCAGTACCCCATTGGGCGTTTTGCCGTCCGCTTCACGGCGGATCTTGCCCCCTTCCGGATCCTTGCTGTCAGGCCCGAATCCGGCCAGCGCCAGCGCCTTGCTATTGAGGGTTGCGAGGTGACCCGACTGGTGAATGATGAGCACAGGGAGATCTTGTGATACGGCATCCAGCTCCTGACGAGTAGGATGGCGTCCCTCCTTGAGCTGTGAGTCGTCATAACCGAAACCCAGTATGATCCCGTGCGCCTTGTTTTGCGGCTTGGCGACCCAATTTCGCAGCGATTGTTGCAGGGCCGCAATGCTGTTTACCGCCCCATCCGGTGGTGCCAGCAGATTGGCGGAGAGCGCCTGGATCCCGGTATTGAACACATGACCATGGGCATCGATAAAGCCCGGGATCAGGGTCTTGCCCTGCAGGTTGACCACTCGGGTTCCTTCATCACGCAGCGTGAGAATGTCGGCTTCGCTGCCCAGCGCCAGGATCCGGCCATCTTTGATGGCCAGCGCCTGCGCCGTCGGAGCCGCATCATTGACGGTAACGATATCGCCACCGAGATAAATGGTCTGGGCGGTGGGTTTTGCCGGGCTTGCGGCATTGGCCGAACTGGCCGCCAGCAAGGCGAGGGCGATAGGGGTGATTTTCATGTGACATGCTCCATGCTGAAAGGTCACTGGGGGGAAGGATCACGGCATTTGCCCAATCAGGCAGGTTGTGAAGGAAATGTGCAGATTATACAAGGATATACCCCACTCAAATGTGACGCAGCAGTAAATTTACCGGCCCCGTCACAAAAGCACAGGCCACTCCCTGGCCCCGTACCGGCTCCCCTTGTCATCACTATTACAGTTGCCACTCCCGATAGCTGGTCAGACGGTAGCCGCGTTCGGCGATAAGGGCGGGCAGGGACGGGTCGGTCAGGATCGCCAGTTCGTTGAGGCGGGGCTGGCAGTAGGAGCTGCCCTGCATCTCGAGATCGATAAAGGAGGGGTGGCACATGATCTCAAGCGAATGGGCCCCCTGTTCACTGGCCTCATCGAGCAGTTGCAGCAGGCTGTTTTGGGTCAGTTGCGCGCCATATGCGCTATAGAAGCGGTCGTCGAACCGATCGCAGCTCTGCGGGTGGGTGACGGTCAGGCAGTGGCGGGCTATTTCGCCCCGGTCGATGCGAAGGGGCAGGCCATGCGCCTTGGCGAAAGCCTCCACCAGCGGGTAGAGTGTCGGCAACATATGAACATGGTGGTGGCTGTCGATATGGGTCGGCTGCTGGCCGAAGATCGCGACAAAGCGCTGATACTGACTCGCCAGCTCGCCGGATATCTCGGCCAGATCCAGCTCTCCCACCTCGCTCTTGTGCCAGATCCCCTTGTTGAGCTCGCCCAGCTCGTTCACCAGAGAGGTGAGCGGGGTAAGCGGTTTTCCCCAGCTGAGCATAAAGTGCAGCCCGACTGGCAGTTTGGGGAAGCGTTCGGCCAGCCAGGCGGCGTGTTCAATGGCGGGGGAGGTGACAATCGCAGTGGTGGAGCTGACGACCCCGTGTTCGAACGCCTCTACGATGCCGTAGTTCTGGGCGCGGCAGAGGCCGAAGTCGTCGGCGTTGATGATCAATCTCTTGCTCATGAGGATTCCCTTGCGGTTAAGCGCCCCGCCGGTTCGGGCGGGGCGTGCTGGCCTCAGGCGAGGGCGTCGATGGCGGCGGCGAAGTTGGGCAGGTGTTCGCGGTGGGCCAGCAGCAGCTCGCGGGCGACGATGCGGGCATCGTTGTCGGAGTGGATCAGCGGGTTGAGGTTCATCGCCAACAGCAGGTCGTCGAAGTCGCCGCTGATGGCGGCCTTGGCGGCGGCGATCTCGAAGCTCTTGATGAGGTGTACCAGCCCGTTCACCTTGTCGTCAAAGCGGGTGAGGCGCGGATGGGGAATGGCGCCATCACGCCCGATCAGGCAGCTCATCTCCACCGTCCAGTCGGCCGGAATATTGGTGACATGGCCCTGATGGGGCACGATGACGTAGTGCTCGCTCTGCTTGTCGTTGTAGATGGCGCTGATCACCTCGCAGGCCGCATCGGAGTAGTAGGCGCCGCCACGCAGCTCCAGCTCCTTGGGCTTTTCGCACAGCGCGGGGTTCTGGTAGAGCTCGAACAGCTTCTTCTCGACCTGCTGCACGACTTGAGCCCGGGCGCCGCCCTTGTAGAACTCGCCCATCTCGATCCCCAGCATCTCTTTCTCCTTGAAGTAGTAACGCAGGTAGGAGCAGGGGAGCAGGCGCAGACCGCGGATAAAACCGGGGTCGAACGGCAGATCGAAGATGTTTTTGACCGAGCTGGCGCGGGTGAGGCTGCCATCGGCGACCCCTTCCAGTAGCTCGTCAAAGCGGGATTCGCCGTTGACCAATACATCGCCGATAAAGACCAGATGGTTGAGGCCGAACAAGTCCATCGAGAGGTGATCCCGCTCGGTGAGCTGGAGGGCATCGCGCACAAACATCTGCATGCCGACCGGAATGTTGCACACCCCGATAAAGCGGCGGAAGTTGGTATGACGGCGCACTGCTTCGGTCACCATGCCGGCCGGATTGGTGAAGTTAATCAGCCAGGCATCCGGGCAAAGCTCCTCCACGTCGCGGATGATGTCGAAGATGACCGGAATGGTGCGCAGCCCCTTGAACAGGCCGCCTGCGCCGTTGGTCTCCTGCCCCAACATGCCGTGGCTCAAGGGGATACGCTCATCCTTCTCCCGCGCCTGCAGCTGGCCGACCCGCAGCTGGGTGGTGACGAAGTGGGCGCCCACCAGTGCCTCGCGGCGATCCAGCGTCTTGTGCAGTGTCATGGGGATGCCCGCCTGCCGGATCATCCGCTGGCAGAGGTCGAAGATGATGTTCAGTTTCTCTTCGCCTGCGGGGATATCCACCAGCCACAGCTCGCTGATGGGCAGCTCGGCATAGCGCTTGATGAAACCATCGACCAGCTCGGGGGTGTAGCTGCTGCCGCCGCCAATGGTGACTACCTTGATCTTCTCGCTCATAAATCCCTCTTTCATCGATCTCTATCGGTTTGATGGTGGCCGCTCTATCGTCAGGGTGAGAGGGGCCGCAGCCACCTGTGGCAGGGGCTGGTCATGTTCGGTGCTTTGTATTGCAATCGGTTCTATTTACATGGAGTTAAGGGCCGGCATCAGGCCGGGCTTTCAAATTTCGGGTAGAGATATTTGCGGTAACTGCCCGGGGTAAACGAGGTGAGCTTCTTGAAGTTTTTGATAAAGAGGCTGACGTCGTTGTAGCCGGTCTCGAAGGCGATATCGGCCACCGAGTTGTTGGTCACCTCCAGCTGCATCTTGGCGTAGTTGATCCGGATCTCGTTGATGATCTGCATCGGCGTCTTGTTGTAGTAGCGCCGGGTGGCCCGGGTCAGATACTCCTGGCTCTTGCCACAGAGGGAGACCATGTTGGCCAGCGCATCCTCGGCAAAGAGGGGGCGATCGTGCATCCGCTCCACGGTTTCGTGCAGCCAGAGCGGAAGATCATCGCTGGCGGAATTGTCTTTGTAGTGACGCAGCCGGTTCATCACCGCGTAGGTCACCACTTCGAGAAATTCGGTCAGCGCCTCTTCCCGAAAGCCCGGCGAGACCAGCACCGACTCGATGTAGCTGAGGAACTCGCTCTTGAGCGCATAGGCCTGAGAGGCGACGAAGTGCTCCGGCAGCAGGTATTTGAAGTGCTCGTCGAAATAGGTGCGGGTGATCCCGACGTTGAAGATGCGGGTGGTGCCGAACTCGTAGAAGCTTTGATGGCGGGAGCCGAGCGGAATAAACACCACGTCCCCCCGCTCCAGCAGCACCCGCTTGCCGTTGACCTCCTGATAGTAACGACCGGTCAGTACCAGGGTGAACTCGTAATAGTCGTGCTGGTGCAAACCGGTTCCGCTCACCTGCTTGTTGTAGATGAACATCTGGAACGGTTTGTTGTTAAACAGTTCGGTTTCCCGGATTGTTTTGACGCTCATGAGTTATTTCCTGATCTGCGGGCCGATGACGGGGCTTAGCGCCCCGTCCGGAGGTCATTTATTCTGCAGCTTTTCGTGCAGCTCGATCAGCTCGCTGATTAGCTCACGGGCCAGCATGGAGGTCATCAGGTGATCCTGGGCATGGACCAGCACCAGGGTGACCGGGATCTTGCCTTCGCCCTGATCATCCTCGATCAGCTGGGTCTGCACCAGATGGGCGGCATTGAGTGCCTCGCGGGATTGGGCCATCAGCTGATGAGCTGCGGCCAGATCCCCCTCCTTGGCTTTTTTCAGCGCGGTGTAGGCGAGACTGCGGGCCTGCCCGGAGTTGATGATGAGCCCCATCACCACCTCTTCCAGATCGTTGCAGGTGGCGGCCTCTTCAGTGATGTTGTCCAGATCGAACATGTGTCGTTCCTTACGTGAATGCGTCAATTGAAACCGTTAATTAAAACCATGGTTGCGCGCTACCTCGGCAAACCAGTAGCCGCTCTTCTTGATGGTGCGCTGCTGGCTCTCCAGATCGAGGCGGATCAGGCCGTAACGGTTCTTGTAGGCGTTGAGCCACGACCAGTTGTCGATAAAGGTCCACAGGTGGTAGCCGCGGCAGGCGCTGCCCTCTTCCAGGGCGAGATGCAGCCACTCGAGGTGTTCGCGAATGAACTGGATGCGGTAGTCATCCTCCACCCGACCCTCGGGGCCGATAAAGCGATCTTCCCCTTCTACCCCCATGCCGTTCTCCGAGATGTAGCAGGGCAGGTTGCCATAGTTGACTCGCAACTCGGTGAGGATGTCGTAGATCCCTTTTTCGTAAATCTCCCAGCCGCGGTGGGGGTTCATCTTGCGACCCGGCATCTTGTAGTAGTCGAACAGGTCGTCAGGGGTGCGGGGCACCCCCTGACAGGGTTCCTCTTTGGCCTTGATCCGGCGTGGCTGGTAGTAGTTGATGCCGAGGATATCCACCTTACCGGCGGCGAGCAGTGCCTTGTCACCCTCTTCGATCTGCGGCAGCAAGTCATACTGCGCCAGCAGGGCGACCAGCTCGGGGTCATAGCTCCCCTTCATGGCCGGATCGAGGAAGCTCTTGTTGAGCAGCAGATCCGCGATGCGGGAGGCGGCGAGATCTGCCGGATCCTGCGAACGGGGATAGGTCGGGCTCAGGTTGAGGATGATGCCGATCTCGCCATCATGCTGACAGGCGCGATAGGCCTGTACGGCACCGGCATGGGCCAGCGCGGTGTGGTAGGCAACGGTGGCCGCCCGGCCAAAATCGACCACGCAGGGGTAGTGATAGTGGCCAAGATAGCCACACTCGACCGGCACGATCGGTTCGTTGAAGGTGAACCAGTGTTTGACTCGGCCGCCAAACAGGTCGAAGCAGCGGGTGGCATAGCGCACATAGGCGGCCACCACTTCCCGACTCTCCCAGCCGCCACGCTCTTGCATGCACATCGGCATGTCGAAGTGGTAGAGGTTGATCAGCGGGGTGATCCCCTCGGCCAGCAGCCGATCGAAGACGGCGTGGTAGAAGCTGACCGCCTCCTGATTAACTTCGCCCACGCCGTCCGGGATCAGCCGTGACCAGGAGATGGAGGTGCGAAAGCTGTTGTGTCCAACCTGTTTGAGCAGCTTGATGTCACTCTCGAAGTTGTCATAGAAGGTAGAGGCATCGGTCGGACCGACCCCGTTGTGGAAACGCTCGGGCTCGATAGAGAACCAGTAGTCAAAGATATTGGCGGATTTGCCGCCGCGGTTGGCGGCGCCTTCCATCTGCGGGGCCGAGCTGGCGCTGCCCCACCAGAAGTTATCCGGAAAACGATACTGCATGGGTGATTTCTCCAGGCTGTTAGGGGAGGAGGCTTGCTCCTCCCTTGCTGTCATTTGAATGGCTGTTATCAGAACTTCAGGGCCAGAGCGATATCCTCCTCGCTCTCCTCTTCTTCATCGATGACGTTCTGCGCCTTGTTGGCAATCAGCACGAAAGGCATATACATCAGGGTGGCGACCCCCAGGTTGAATATCGCCAGACAGAAGGCGGCCACGCTGCCGTTGGTGGTGAAAAAAGCCATCAGGCCGGTTGGCATGGTCCATGGCGCTGTGTTGGTGATGGGCGGGATGATCCCGGCGGAGTAGGCCGCCATGGTGATCCCCATCAGTACCGGGTGCACCAGCAGGAATGGCACCATCAAGACGGGGTTCATGATGACTGGCAAGCCAAACAGGATGGGCTCGTTGATCTGGAACATGCCTGCTGGCAGACCCAGTTTGGCGACCTGACGGTAGTCATCGCGGCGGGAGACCATAAAGATGGCGATGATGAGGCCCAATGTGGCACCGGTACCGCCAAGGAAGACGAAGGAGTCGGTGATCGGCTTGGCCCAGAAATGGAACTGATGACCAGCTGCGATTGCTGCGTCAACTGAACCGTAACGGTTGAATAGATCGATGTTTTCGAGTGTGAAGGGGCCCAGTACGCCGGACTCCAGCGCGGTGAGTGCCAACATACCGTGCACACCGAAGAACCAGAGGAAGGAGGAGAAGACCACGTAGATCCAGCCTACCAAGTCACTCATGTTGGACAAAGGTTTGGAAATATTGTCCATGATCAGCTGGTGGAAGTTGGTACCGACGCCGTTCAGCAGATAGGCAATTACCCCCATGATGGAGAGGATGATAAAGCCCGGGATCAGCGCAGAGAAGGAGCGGGAGACCGAGGCCGGTACGCTGTCTGGCAGGGTGATGACCCAGTTGCGACGGACGATAAAAGCAAACACTTCGGCAACACCAATACCGAGCAACATGCCGGAGATGACATTGGTACCACCCAGCCAGTTGGCGCCAACCGCATAGGCGTCGCCCACGCTGAACGGTGTGACTGTCATAAAGGCTGCCACCGCGAGCAGGCCGGCGGCCAAGGGATCGGCCTTGCGCTCTTCCGCCATCGCCATACCGATAAAGAAGGGGGTCATCAGGGACATGATCCCCATGGTGCCGTTATAGACGTTACCACCAATTCCTTTGAGCCCGTCCAGAATGGCAATGGTGGCGGGATCGAGCCGTATCCCGATGGAGTAGAAGAAGGAACCTTCGCCAAAGCTCAGAAAAACACTATTGATGAGGATAAACATTGCCCCGACCAGAGAGAGGGGCATCATTTTGATAAAGCCGTTCTTGATGGCGTTGACATGAGGCTGCTTACCCATCTTGACGGCGATGGGCAGAACGACTTTTTCCAACGATGCGATGATGTTGCTCACAGGGATCTCCTTAACCTATGCGAGGCTCTTCTTGATGGAGGCGACGGCAGCCTTCAGCACACCCAGCCCGTCGACCTTGCCGTAGAGCAGGGTGTCGATCACCTCAACCGGCTTGCCCGGCAGCTGTTGCTGGATGTCAGGCAGCATGTAGGCGATTTGCGGGCCCAGCAGTACCAGGTCGGCATCCTGCCCCTTCTCACCGGCCAGGGTCTCCGGGTAGGCATCGATCAGCACCGGCACATCATATTTTTCCGCCTGCGCTTTCATCTTTGAGACCAGCAGTGACGTGGACATCCCGGCAGAGCAAAACAGGTAGATACGCTTCTTTTCCATAACTCTTCCCTCAACGCTTGAAAACCAAATGAACAGATCGGTCGAGATGCTTGTTTGTCGCACTAGCAAGACAAATCAATCATCTTCAGTTGACCTCATTGTATCGATCCCTAGTTTTCACTTGGTATTTCGATATTTATATCAATAGTCTTTGGTTGACCATCTGTTTTGCCGTTGCTCACATTTTTGAGGGTGGGGATCAGAGTGAGTACACAAAAAACAGCAGGCCTAGATGATGCAGTAAATAAATAAGTTGTTATTTTTCATGTAATTAAAGTTTTTCATGAGATGTGGCATTCTACTTTTTATATAAAACACTCATAACTGGCGAGAGATCACATTTTTAGAAATGTGCAACGTGGTTGATATTTTGCTTTTTTGGCTCAGAGGTTCGCTACCAGTAATGAAGTGTGTGCTAATTGACAATTTTATTCGCAGCTGAAGTTGTGGTGACCAAAACCAGCCGCTTCTGTGATGTGTCGATGGCGCAGAGTTTCACTTCATGCCACTTCAAACTGGGTGGTGATGAGGTCGGGGCGGGGCGTCCTCCTGCATACCCCGCAAGAAGTAACAACACAGATACCCGGTCAACAGACCACTTTCGAGCGACGAGAGCCCGCTATTTAGCCCGTTTACTCCTGTATAAGGAGCTCAATAATTTTTCAGCAATCAAGTGATACTTTGGTGTCGGTGTCGTGATTTAAATCACGAAAAAAACCGTCTTTATGGATTAGCATAATCACGTATGACGCATTGTATCGGATGATTACTTTTTTTTAGTGGCTTGGGGAACGCAGATGAAAAGCGTGGTCGGATTGATAGAAAGCAAATTGATGCCGCTGGCAGGGCGCCTTGCTCAACAGCGTCATTTGGGGGCAATTCGGGATGGCTATATCTCGTTTATGCCATTCATCATCGTTGGTTCGATATTGTTGGTTATCTCATCGTTCCCCAGCGACAGTTATAAAGCCTTCATGGCATCCATATTTGGTGAACAGTGGGGGAGCACGATTGAGATCCCGTTCAATGCCATCTTCTCGACGATGGCTCTGTTTATCTCTTATCTGGTGGCCTATCGTCTGGCTGAGCGTAATGATATCGACAAGAGTTCTGCCGGGATCCTGTCTCTCTCCTGTTTTCTCATCCTGACACCATTTAGCGTGGATGCGCATGGGGCAGCAGTGATTCCGATGGAGTGGATCGGTTCCAAAGGACTGTTTGTTGCCATGTTGGGGGCCATTGTCTGGACTGAGACCTTCACCTTATTCTTGCGTCGCAACATTGTGATCAAAATGCCGGAGGGGGTGCCACCAGCGGTACAGAAGTCATTTGCTGCGCTTATCCCTGCGTTGATCATTCTTTCCATGGCTCTGGCCATCCGGGTCTTCTTTGCAGCTACCTCTTACAACACCATTCATGAGTTTATCTACTCCGTTATTGCAATGCCGGTTCGCCATTTTGGGACGTCCTATTTTGGTGCGATTTTGACGGTGCTCAGCATCAGCTCGCTCTGGTCGGTCGGGATTAATTCCGGTTCCATGATTAACGGGATCTTGCGTCCCTTCTGGATGGACAATCAGGCAGAAAACTTGGCAGCTACCCATGCCGGCTTGATGCCCCCTCACGTTGTCACAGAGCAGTTTTACGACATGATCTGGATGGGGGGATCAGGGGCGACCTTGTCGTTGGTGCTGGCAATGCTCATTTTTGCCCGTAGCCAGCACATCAAGAAAATGACCCGACTGGCCGCTGGTTCCTCCATCTTCAATATCAACGAACCCATCCTGTTTGGCCTTCCGGTCATCATGAACCCCATCATGCTGATCCCGTTCAATCTGGTTCCTGTGGTACTGGTGACTATTCAGTACATCTCGATGGCATCGGGTGTGGTCTCAACGACAACCGGGGTTTATATCCCCTGGACGCTGCCCCCTGTCATCAGTGGTTTTATTGTCACTGGCCATCTGAGTGGAGCCCTCATCCAGTTATTCAATCTGGTGATTGGCGCCATGATTTATCTGCCTTTCCTCAAGGTTCTGGATCGCCAGTATCAGGCGGCAGAGCACCCGGCCGAACATCATGGGGAGTCGTCACATTCACTTCAATCGCATAAGAAGGTAAGCAATGGTTAATCATCAATGGGGCATTATCGCCACCTGGCGGATGGCTTACGAAGGCCTGAGTGCCAGTGCAAAACTGCTGGCTGACAAAGGGGATGCCCGCTCTGCCGTATTGCAAGCAGTCAAACAGGTAGAGGATTACCCACTCTACAAGTCAGTCGGGTACGGTGGCTTGCCAAATCAGGATGGTGAAGTGGAGCTGGATGCCGCCTTCATGGATGGCGACTCATTGGCCATGGGCGCTGTAGCTGGCGTACGCAATCTGGCCAATCCGGTCTTGATCGCTGCGGCGTTGAGCGAAGAGCGATTCAACAGTTTCATGGTGGGTGGCGGTGCGGAACAGTGGGCTATCCACAAGGGATTCGAGCAAAAACAGATGTTGACCGAACGGGCTTTGCAGCACTATCGCAAGCGTTGCCGAGAAACACTTGCTCGTGGCCTCAACCCTTATACAGGGCATGACACAGTCGGGATGATTACCCTGGACCAAAACAGCAAGATTTGTGTAGCAACTTCAACCAGCGGTCTCTTTATGAAGCGGCCAGGACGGGTGGGAGACTCCCCGGTCTCCGGTAGTGGTTTTTATGCCGACAGCACCATGGGGGCCGCGACGGCCACTGGCCTGGGTGAAGACTTGATGAAGGGATGCATCAGTTACGAGATTGTTCAACGCATGGGACGGGGGATGACGCCGCAGATGGCGGCTGAGTCTGCCGTCTATGAGCTGGAAGCCCGTCTGTTGGCCCGTTATGGGCGTGCCGGTGACCTGTCGGTTGTCTGCATGAATCGTGAAGGCGAGTTTGGTGCGGCAACCAATATCGACAGCTTCTCTTTTGTCGTGGCCAACCACACCCTTGCACCAACGGTTTTTCTGGCTCGGCGTGAAGGCGATCATACCCTCTACAGCGAGGCGGATGAGACTTGGCTGAATGCCTATCTCGCCCGTATCAGCGCCCCCGTGGAGGAACCCCATCATGCTTGATGCATCAGTCACGCTCTGGTCTACCCCTTTGCCTGCGACGGCGCATTTGCTGCTGTGGCAGGGGGGGGCTCATGGCTATCGGGAGCAAGCTGTCTTGCAGCCCATCGCGACACTATTGGCTGAGTTGAACGGTCGTCAGAGCACCACGCTCGATGTCGGGTTGGCGGGGCTGTGCCAGCGTCTGACCTGGCTGGCGGCCGACCATCAGACGCTGCTGGAGCAGGCGGGATTGCGCGAGATGACCGATGTATTGATCCGTGCAGTACCCGCTGACGGAACCGGGTGCGTTGCCCTCGACATCACCCCCTTTTCGCTGGAAAACCCGGCGCAACGGGCTGCGCTGCGCCACTGCATCGTCACGTTGCAAAACCAGTTCTACCAACTGCCTCTGCTCGGTTATCGATCCGCCCCAAGCCGTGCAGAGCCGGCACTGCGGCTACTGGCTGCGCCAGAGCAGTATCCATTGGCCGAGGCGCTGCTGAAGGAGTGTTGTGCCATCAGCTGCGGGATGCGACTTGCGCGTCGTATGGCTGATCGGCCAAGCCAGGATTGTACACCTGTGAGTGTGGCCGATGAGTTAGCGAGCTATGCCGCTCAGCATGACGAGGTCAGCTGTGAGATTCTCGATGAGGAGGCGATCCGTACCTTGGGATTGGGGGCATTGCATGCGGTTGGCAAGGGGAGCTTGAATCCTCCCCGCCTGATCTTGCTGCGTTATCGGGGGGGCGGTGATGCCCAACCTTACGCGGTAGTGGGCAAGGGGGTTACCTTTGACAGCGGCGGCCTCTGGCTCAAAGAGGGCGAAGGCATGCGTACCATGAAGTACGATATGTGCGGTGCAGCCGTGGTATTCGGACTGATTGATACCGTGCGACGTTTGGCGCTGCCGCTCAATCTGGATGCCGTACTGGTATTGGCTGAAAACATGCCAACGGATCGCGCCATGCGGCCTGGCGATGTCGTCACCACCTATGCTGGTCACACGGTCGAAATCATCAACACCGATGCCGAGGGGCGGCTGGTATTGGCGGACGGGATTGCCTTTGCGGATCGTCAGCTCTCTCCTCGCTGCATTATCGATGTGGCCACGCTGACCGGTGCCGTCGTCAAGGCGTTGGGTTATGACATCAGCGGCTTGATGAGTAATGATCCTGCGTTGGGCTCTGCCTTGACCCGGGCGGCTGAGTCGAGTCGGGATCGTCTATGGGCATTGCCGTTTGACGACAGTTTTGAACCGCAAATCAAGAGCTATATAGCAGATTTCACTAATACTCCCCCTAATAACGCGGCCATTGCTGTCTCTGCGGGCTATTTTCTGAGTAAATTCTGTGGCGACCGTCCATGGGCTCATCTGGATGTGAGTGGTACCGCACTGCGCCGTGGTGACTATACCCAGGCCAGTGGTCGCCCTATCCCCTTGTTGACGGAATTTCTAATCCAGCAAATCGCGCCCGCCATGAATGGGTGAGCAGAAGGAGTTAAAAATGAAAAAGATTTTATTGGTATGTGATATGGGCATGTCTACCAGTCTGGTAGTGAAAAAAATGCAGGATGTAGCGGCCCGCCGTCAACTTGAGATCGACATTCAGGCCAAAGGCATGCAGGAGTTCAAAGAAGCCATACAGTCGTTTGACTGTGCACTGCTGGGCCCGCAAATTAGCTATAAATTGGCCGCTTGCAAGGAACAGGCCGCTCAATATGGTAAAAAAGTCGAGTCTATCAATATGATGCACTACGGGATGCTGGATGGGGAAAAGATCCTCGACCATGCGTTGACGCTGATCTAAGGAGCAATCATGGAGCTAGAAGAACAGGTCATGACCCTGATTGTCAGTGCAGGTAGTTGCCGCAGCATGTTGATGGAGGCCATGAGGCATTCACGTAACGGTGAGTTTGAACAAGCGGAGCAGTTGCTCGAACAGGCGCGGGGCGCGCTGCACGCCGCTCACGCAGTGCAAACACAACTGATTGAAGCCGATGCAGGGGAAGGAAAACTGCCCGTCCAGATCGTGATGGTACATGCTCAGGACCATGTGATGAATGCGGTCCTGCTGATGGATTTGACTCAGGAGATGATTGCGATCCATCGTCGTTTACCCCCTGTGGCGACAAGCTGAAGTCCATCCGCGGCAATGGCCTGCTAACGGTATTTCTGCTGCCACACTGAAGGTCAAAAGAGGGAGGCATCAGGCCTCCCTCTTCTTATTACCGTGACATACAACGCTGAGGAGTTTGGTCTATCAGCCATGCCTAGTCTTGTGGCTGCAGTTGGCGGATGTAGGTGCTCGGCGTAAGGTTCTTCAAGCGATTTCGCAATACCCTGTGGTTGAGAATATCTTCGTACTCAAGTAACACGGCTCCTAGACTAAGGCGTCTGTCAAAACGCTCACCAGCTAGAATGTCTGCCAGTGATTTAGAGCATGTAGTCGAGTCGAACAACTCATTTGATATTGGCAAAGAGGCTGACGTCACCGATGTGCATAGCGTGTTGGCAATAGCCTGAACGTCGGGGAGTGGACTGGTGACCTCAATGCTTTTGATCGTGTAGGGCAGTTCTGCTTGCAAATAGTTGACGAAACCATTCAGGGTCTGCTCTTGCTCGTCTGGCGCACAGAGGGCAAATGAAAGATGGCCGGTTAATTGTTCTGTGAGCATCAGCAGCAAAGACTGATTGGCGGCCAGCCCAGCTGGGAGGTAGACAGCATCCAGCCACATTCGCCCTAATCCCGATGCCGGATCAGGCTTTTTTAACCGGTCTTGTTGATGCTTTTGTAGGCAGCGACTCAGGCCTGCCCGTGAGACATCGGCGCGGATCAGTAAACGCGTGACTTCCAGAAGTTCATCAAGAGACAGGTGCAGCCGATGGCGGAGAAACAATATCAGCCACTCCTGCTCCGGCTGCAGCTTGCGATGGATAGTTCGTGGTCGATGGGATTTGTCATAACAATCCTCACGATTGCGCCAACGTCTTACTGTATCAATCGAGATGTTCAGCTCTTCGGCTAGCGCTGCATCCGACTTGGTAGACGTCTGGATATACTTGCGGGTCCGGGGCGTTGTGGTTGCGTTCTGGTGCAGCTTTATTTCCATCTTGCGTACTCTTGGACTAACCGTGCGGGCCGGGCGAAAAGAGGTGAGATTATATCGTAATAAACGGTATCTGACATATCGGCCATGGGCTGGATGGTGAAGTCAGCGTAGCCAGGATATAAACAATCAATAACGAGTATCAGCTCACATTGCATCTCCAATGCAACCCATTGCCGTACTGACCGGGCTTGTGGCAAAGGTGAGCGGCTCTGCTCCAAGGGAGTCAGTGCAGTGAGAGGAGAGCGCACAAAGGGGGAAAAACCGACCCCGGAGTGGCTCCGGGGTCGGTGGGGGATGGCGTCAGATCCGCCCCTGATAGCGCAGGGGGAAGCGGCCCTGACTGTCGGGCTGGCCGAGGAAGGGGAGCCCTTGCTGCATCTGTGGCGGCAGTTCGGGGCCCGGTTTCAGGGTGCCCTGGAACAGGTACTGGCCATTGGCTTGCAGCTCGAGGCGACCCATGGTCTGCACCGCATCTGAGCCCTGCTTGAGTTCGGCCACCAGTCTGGAGTCGAGGCAGGTGAGCTTCAGCTCGGGGTCGGCCAGATCCAGCTTGCCCGCCGGGGTATCGGCGCTGGCGTTGTACCAGTCGAGGTTGCCGTAGAGGTTGTCACACCAGGGGCTACCCTGGGCAAATTGCTCCACTTTGAGCTGCAGCTGGCCGGTGACGGTGAGCGGGATCGGCAGGCGCATCGGCACCCGGCTTAGCAACCAGGGGGCGGGGGCGTTGAGGGTCAGATCCCGGCCGAAGGCGGCGCCATTCCAGCCGACAACGCCCTGACCGTTGAGGCCGTTGCGATCGCCAAAGCGAATGGCCACTTCGGGGGCGAAGCGCAGCAGCGACCAGCCGTTGAGATCCCAGCGCAGCTGGCTCACCGATTCGCTGGCATATTGCAGCCGGGCGATCTGGCCGCTCCAGAGCGTGCCGCTCACCCCTTCCAGTTTCAGCAGATTGGTGACGTTGGCAGGCAGCGGCAGATAGCGTGCCACCAGCGCCGCAGGCAGGGTGGCCAACAGGAAGACCAGATAGGCGGCCAGAAACAGGCTGGCAATCAGGATGCGTTTTTTCATAGGAAACGACTCAACTGCAAGAGAGAAACCCGGCCCGGCGCACTGGCTACATGGCGGTGAGAGAGCAGCAACCGGCGGGGTGTGACCATGGGATGTTTCATTGAGGACGACTCAACTGCAAACGTCTGACCTTGACCAGACCCGGGGCCAGATCCTCGCGGGCGATCTCGATGATTTGAACCTGAATGCCGTGCTGCTCCACCAGAGTGGAGAGCCAGAGCAGCAAGTCATCGAACTGGACCGTGTCGATCCACACTTGCAGCTCCTGCGCCTGGGGTTGCAGCCGGGCAATCTTGATCTTGTGGTTGAAGGCGGTGCGGTTGACCACCCCTTCCAGGGTGCCGCTGGTGTCGATCTGGCGACCCGAGCCACCCTGCATGGCCAGCACCTCTTCACCCTTCTCCTTGAGCCAGGCGAGGGTCTGCTGCTGGTTCTGCACCTGCCGCTCCCGCTCGGCAATGCGATTATTGATCGGTTGCCAGACGCTCCAGTAGAAGAGACCGACCAGCAACAGGGCACCACCCGCGACCACCAGCCGCTGTTCCCGTGCGGTGATGCCGTGCCACCAGTTCTGCAATTTTTCCATCATGATGATTTACCCTTGAGCACCAGTGCGCCCTCTACCTTGCCCTCGGTGCTGCGCACCTCGCCCTGTTGCACCTCGAATTGCTTGCCTGCCAGCTCGCGGAACCGCTCGATCTCGGCAAAGCCGGGAGCGGTCACCTGCAGCCGCAGCTCGCGGCGACTGGCATCAAAGCGCATCACCTGTGGTTTCAGACCGGGTACTTCGGCAAAGGTGGGGGCCAGCTCGGTGAGCATCAGCAGTACGCCGTTTTGCGGGGCCTGTCCCATCTGTTGCAGATGCTGGGTCATCTGGCTGCGCACGTTCACGATGCGGCTCTCGCCCGGGAAGATGCGGGTATAGACGGCACGGATCTCCGCTTTCAGCGCCTTGTCCTGCTCGGTGAGCTGATAGAGCTGCACCCCTCGCTGGCCGAGGGCCACCAGCAGCAACAGGCCGGCGGTGATGGCCACCTTGCGCCACTGCAACCAGTAGCGGGCATATTCGGTCTGCGGCCGGTAGGGGCCGGTCAGCAGGTTGGCGCGGCAGGTGAGGGCCCCCTTGGCCAGCAGCAGCATGGGCAGCTCGGGCTCCGCCGCCTGCCAGTTGGCGGCTGCAATGGCGGGCACCGGAGTGTGGCTGTGGATGGTGACCGGCTCGGCTTCGGTTGCCAGCAACATGGCCAGCAGCGGTTCGTCGGCGACGATCCCCTGACAGGGGCCTTGGCGTACCAGCCACTCGCTGCCGAGTTGCAGGGCAGACCAGCCATCAGCGGCCTGTGGCAGTGCCAGCACATCGGGCAGCAGTTGCAGGCTCTTGAGGCCAGCGGCATCGAGCCAGCCGAGCCACTCGGCCATCTTCTGCTGATCCACCGCCATCAGATCCACCTGCTGACCCTCGTGGGCCAGCACCACCAGATGGAGCTCGTCCACATCGGAGGCGATCTGCTCCTCCAGCAGGTAGGGGAGGGCCGCCGCCGACTGGCGGTTGTAGCGCCCCGGCAGGGTGACGCGCCGGAAGATCAGATCGCTGCCCGGCACCAGCGTGACCACGGGGCGGCCACCGGCCCGCTCCTGCAGCTCGACCAAGGCATCGGCCGAGGGCAGGGTGCCGGAGGCGATGATCTCCTGCTCCTGACCGGACCAGACCAGCCAGGCCACGGGTTGTTGTTTATTGGTCCCCAGTCGGATGACCAGACTTTCGCTCACGCATCTCTCTCCTGCGATACCGGTTTGCGCAGGGCGTTGTACGCCTTGGCAACCGGTGCGCAGCCCGCAGGCTGCAGCCAACATTTCTCGTACTCGCAGGCGATGGCCTGCAGGTGCGCTGTTTATTCGGCGCCGCTACTGAGGCGGCGCAGCATGACCAGTTTATTGTCCTTGCCCCGCTGGAACAGGGTCTCGAGCCAGGCCCGGTTATCGCCCACTTCCGCCACCATGCGGGCTTCGAAGAAGTCGCTTTTCACCACCAGCGCCTCTTTCAGTCCTTTGACCGTATCGGGCGGGGCGAGCAAGTCCGTCATCAGCTTGCTCTCTTTCCACCCCTTCTGTGGTCGCTCGTTCAATACCCGTTTGGCATCATCCAGCCCTATTTTGCCCAGATAGAGGGCGACCAGCAGCTCGGGGCGCTCGGGCGCCAGAGTATTGATATTGATCTTCAACTTGTCGTTGGGCAGGGCGCAGACGTAGGGGGCCAGTCTGGCATAGACCCTGGCCGTCACCCCGCGCACCGCCCGCAGCTCATCCTTGCCCAGCATCCACTGGTTGGCGGTGAGGTAGGGTGGCTTGAGCCCCTCGTAATAGGCGTCCTCTGCACCAAGGCTGGAGACCAGCACCGTATCCTTGTCGGTCCAGTCCCGGATGGCATCGGTGAGCTGGGCCGCCTCGTAATCATCCATCGCCAGCTGCTTGAGCAGTTCGCGAAACACCTGCACCGGATAGGGTTGCTGTTCCAGCTCCTCGCCGCTCCCCGCCTTGGAGGCCACGCTCAGGCTGTTGAGGTTGAAGCAGGATTGCAGGTCGGTCACCTCGCCCTTGAGCTGGCCATCGTCCACCGGAAACACAGTGTTCTTGCGGGCCCAGTTCTGGCTGAGGTTGACCACCTCGGGGTTGTCCTTGAAATCCTGTGTCAGCACCTTGCTCACCAGTGCTTCCGCCGAGAGGGCATACCACCACGCCTGTTTGCCGGTGGTGATGTTGGCGGTGCGGCGCAGCTCAAGCTGCAGGCGGCCGCTCATGTTGCTGGCGATGATCACCATCACCGAGAGGATCAGCAGCACCACCAGCAGCGCCATGCCGCGCTGGCGACCGGGAGCGGCGAGATTAGCCCGCATTGGCGCCCCCGCCGTTCTGGCTGTCACCATTACCGCCGTTGTTGTTGTCGCCGTTGTTCCCGTTATTGCTGTCGTTGCCGCCCCCTTGGTCGGGGTTGCTGCTCTGGCTGTTCTCTTCGGCGCGCTGGCCACCGGCACCAATCAGGAACTGACGGCGAATGGTGCCGTAATCGTCCAGATCCAGCTCCACTGCCAGTCCGTGGGGCAGCACGCTGCGCTGGGTCCACACCTCCTTCCAGTTGCCCTTGTCGAAGAAGTAGAGGCGAAACGCCGTGATCCCCGTCAGCACCGGCTGGATCCGCGGTTCGGTGCCGATCACCGGATCCGGATAGAGGTAGCTCAGGCGCTCCAGTTTCTGATCCTTGAGGCGCCAGCCGACCCGCTGCAGATGGGAGCGGGGCAGCATGCCGTCCGGGTTAAGCCAGCCGCTGCGCATAAAGGCCATGCCCCAGTCATCGCTCTGCTGGCCGAAACGGGAGGCCGCCAGCAGCACCTTGTTGTTCTCCCCCTCGATGCGACCGCTGCGCGGCACCATCTGGGTGATGTCTCGCTCCAGCAGGGTGAAAGCGAGCTGCAGTTCGTTGAGGCGGGCCTCCTTGCGCTTGGCCACCTCGTCGCTGGTGAGCACCCCCTGCAGCACCTGATAGGCACCCATGCTGAGGCTGGCGAAAATAGCGATCGCCACCAGCATTTCGAGCAGGGTGAAACCTGCGTGACGGACAGGGCGAGGCGTGCGGACGGAGAGCTGGGTCATCGGCTGATATAGGTCCGCATCATGGCGACCGGGTTCTCGGCCTTGGCTTCGGTACGCACTTCCATATCGAGTGCCCGGAAGTTGTTGTCGGCGGTGGCGACGCCGCGATAGCGCCAGTACCAGGTGCTGCCCGCCATCTGCTCATCCCCTTCCACCCAGCTGTCGCCGGGCCACTTGTTTTCAAGCTTCTGTTGCACCAGCTGATTCTCCACCACCCAGGTGGCCAGGGTCTTCTGCTCCAGATAGTTGAGGGCCGAGAGGTGTTCGCTGGCGGTTTTCATTACCGCGAGACCCGCGATGGCAAAGACCGCCAGCGCCACCATGACTTCGAGCAAGGTCATGCCCCGCGCATTCATTGGCTCACCTCTTCATCTTCATCGCCGGTGAGCAGGGTGAGGCGGCCAAACTCGTCCCCTTTGACGATACGGGTGTAGCGGGCATCGTCATCCTGCTGGGTGAAGGTGAGCACGAACGGGCTCAGCTCGCCGCCCGGGAAGATGAGCAGCTGTGGTGTGCGCTCCTTCTCGTCGCGCTTCTGCTCGGTTTTCTCGTCGGGGTCGGGCTGCCAGCCAAAGCCTTCCAGCTCCAGTGCCAGCGTCATGTTCTCGGCCAGTTGCACCGGCCCCAGCTGCTTGTCGCCAGTCAGGGCCAGCCACTTACGATCCTTGGCTTGGCGCTGCATAAACTGCCAGCCGTTATCCTCGATGCGAATGCCCACCAGCCGACCATCCATCACCGCATACTCCTGCGCCAGCTGCAGGGTCGCCATCAGGCGGCGCGCCTGCTTGTCCAGCTCCCGATCCCCTCTGGCGCCCCCCATGCTGAGGGTGACGGCGGTGGCCACCAGCCCCATCAGCATGGCAACTAGCAACACTTCCAGCAGGGTAAAGCCGGATTGGCGATGAAAGGAGATAGACCGCTTCATGCAGTCAGCTCACAAGGCGTGCGGTGGTGGCACATCACTTATTGGAAATCCTTCAGATTCCAGTTGCCGATGTCGTCATCGGTACCGGCTTCACCATCCAGACCCATGGAGAAGATGTCGATCTTGCCGAACTGGCCCGGGCTCAGCAGCTGGTACGGGTTGCCCCAGGGATCTTGCGGCAGGCGTTTGATGTAGCCGCCATCGCGGTAGCTGCGCGGCGCCGGATCGATGGAGGGCTTGGTCACCAGTGCGTCCAGACCCTGTTCGGTGGTCGGGTAGCGGTTGTTGTCCAGCTTGTACATGTCGAGGGCGTTTTCCAGCGCCACGATATCGGAGACCGCTTTCTGCTGGTCAGCCTTCTCCTTGTTGCCCATCAGGTTGGGCACCACCAGACTGGCCAGAATGCCGAGGATCACGATGACCACCATGACTTCCAGCAGGGTAAAACCGGATTGACGACGTTTGTTCATGAGTTGCTCCGTAACGAATGAGATGGGATGACCCATCAGAGAGTGATCACTGGATGGGTTCGACGGGCCGTCAGCGGCGCCACCGAACACCGGAAACTTACATATTCACCATATTGTTGAGCTCAAGGATCGGCTGCAGGATCGACATCACGATAAACAGCACCACCCCGGCCATGGAGACCACCAGCATGGGTTCGAACACCCCGAGGGCGATGTTGACCTGGGATTCAAACTCCCGATCCTGGTTGTCTGCCGCCCGCTCCAGCATGCTGTCGAGCTCGCCGCTCTGCTCGCCGGAGGCGATCATGTGCAGCATCATGGGCGGGAAAATTTTGGTCTCGGTCAGCGACTTGCGCAGACTGGTTCCCTCGCGCACCCGTTCGGCGGCCTCGAGAATGCGCATTCTGGCAAAGTCGTTGGAGAGCACTTCGCCGGAGATCTTCATCCCCTCCAGCAGCGGTACCGCACTGGCGTTGAGGATGCTTAGAGTTCGGGCGAAACGGGCAGTGTTGAGGCCGCGACTGACCCGGCCAATTACCGGCAGGCCGAGCAGCACCTGATGCCAGCGTCTGCGGCGTTTTTCATCGGTGAGCCACCAACGCCAGACAAAGCTGCCAAGGAAGATCAGCAGCAGGAACCAGAGGCCATAGGCCTGCATCAACTCGCTGGTGCCGATGAGAAAACGGGTGGTGCCCGGCAACTGCTGGCCCATGTGTTCAAACTGGGCCACTACCTTGGGCACCACGGCGGTGAGCAGGATTGAGATAACCCCGATGGCGACGCAGGTGAGCACTATGGGGTAGATCATCGCCTGCAGCAGCTTGGTGCGCATATGCTGGCGCTGCTCGGTGTAGTCGGCGAGGCGGTTGAGCACCTTCTCCAGATGGCCCGATTTTTCACCGGCCGCCACCATGGAGCGAAACAGCTGGTCGAACACGTGGGGGAAGGCACCCAGCGAGTCGGCCAGCGAATAACCTTCCACCACCTTGCTGCGCACGGTCGCCACCAGACTGCGCAAATGGGCCTTTTCGCACTGCTCGGCCACCGCCTTGAGCGCCTCTTCGATGGTGAGACCGGCGCCCACCAGAGTGGCCAGCTGGCGAGTGATCAGGGCCAGCTCGGCGGTGCTGGCGCCGCGACGAAACAGGGCGAAGCGGGTCGCCTCCCGTTTCGCCTTCTCGGTGGTCTCGTTCACCTCGAGGGGGGTGAGCCCCTGTTCGCGCAGCAGCTGGCGCACCTGACGGGCCGAGTCGCCCTCCATCACGCCGCTCTTGCTGCGCCCCTTGTTGTCGAGGGCCTTGTATTCGAATGCCGCCATCTCAATCTTCCCGGGTCACGCGCAGTACCTCTTCGAGGCTGGTCTGCCCCTTGAGGACCTTGTCGATGCCGTCACGGCGGATGCTGGGGGTGTGGCCGCGGATCAGCCGCTCGATGGCGAGCTCGCCGCTGGCACTGTGAATGGCTTCACGCACCGCTTCGTCGATCACCACCAGCTCGTGGATGCCGGTCCGGCCACGGTAGCCGGTGTGGTTGCACAGTTCGCACCCGACCGGGCGCCACACCTGCTGATCGGGGGCCAGCTCGATGCCCATGGCCAGGCGCTCCTGCTCGGTAATGGGGCGTGGGGCGCGGCAATCGGGGCAGAGTGTGCGCACCAGCCGCTGGGCCAGCACCGCCAGCAGCGACGAGGAGAGCAGGAAGGGTTCGATCCCCATGTCCCGCATCCGGGTGATGGCGCCGATGGCGGTGTTGGTGTGCAGAGTCGACATCACCAGGTGACCGGTGAGGGAGGCCTGCACCGCGATCTGGGCGGTCTCGAGGTCACGAATTTCCCCCACCATCACCACATCCGGATCCTGACGCAGGATGGCGCGCAGGCCGCGGGCGAAGGTCATGTCCACCTTGCTGTTGACCTGGGTCTGGCCCACCCCTTCGAGGTCATATTCGATGGGGTCTTCGACGGTCAGGATGTTGCGATCCCGCGAGTTGATCTCGGAGAGCGCCGCATAGAGGGTGGTGGATTTACCGGAACCGGTCGGGCCGGTCACCAGAATAATACCGTGGGGCTTGCGAATGAGCTCGCTGATGATGGTGCGGTTGGCTTTGGTCATGCCGAGCTGCTTGAGCTCGAGGCGCACGTTGTTCTTGTCGAGCAGACGCAATACTACTCGCTCGCCGTAGCTGGACGGCATGGTGGAGACCCGCACGTCGACGGCGCGGCCGCCGATACGCAATGAGATACGGCCATCCTGCGGCACCCGCTTCTCGGCAATGTCCATCCGCGACATGACCTTGATCCGCGAGACCAAGAGCGAGGCGAGCTTGCGATGGGGGCGCAGGATCTCCCGCAGCACCCCATCGATGCGAAAGCGGATCACCAGTGCCCGCTCGAAGGTCTCGATATGGATATCGGAGGCCTCCTCCTTGATCGCCTCGCTCAACATGGCGTTGATGAGACGAATGATGGGGGCGTCGTCATCGGCGTCCAGCAGATCTTCGCTTTGCGGCAGCTCTTCGGCCAGGGCGAAGAAGTCCATCTCGTTGCCGAGATCTTCCATCAGCTGGCGTGCCTCGGAGGAGTCACGCTGGTAGTGGGCCATCAGCAGCTCTTCGAAAGCATCGTTGTCGAGCTGCTCAACCGCAAAGCTGCAACCCACCACCCGCCGCACTTCCAGCAGGGCTTGCGGGGTGACGCCGGGGCGACACTGCAGCACGGGGGCGCCGTCCCGCTCAATCAGGATCACCCCGAAGTTGCGGGCAAAGACAAAGGGGAGCTCGGGCAGTGGTGCAGGCCCGACGCTTCCATCCAGATGGTAGGCACTCATCAGGGCTTACTCTGTACAAACGGGGTGGTGGTCTCGACAGTGTTCTGCTGTCTGCTCTGCATCTCGTTGATCTGCTTCTGGATCTCTTTTTGCAGCTCGGGCGACACCATCACATCCTGACCGTAGGCGGGCAATACCTGACGGGCGGGGGAGGTGAGATACCCCTCCTGCGAGGCGGCATTGAGCTGCTCGGCGCGGAACAGGGTGTATTTGCTGTTGGAGACGCCGGTATAAACATCGGCATCACGCAAGATGGTCGGCCGGATAAAGACCATCAGATTGCGCTTGGAGGTGGTGTTGGAGGTGGAGCGGAACAGATAGCCCAGCACCGGAATATCGCCAAGCAGCGGCACCTTGGAGACCTGCTCCTTGGTCTGTTCGTCCATCAAACCGCCCAGCACCACGGTTTCGCCGCTTTTGACCAGCACCGCGTTCTTGACGGTACGGGTATCGAAGGTGGGGCCGAGGTTGGCGGTACCGGTCGCCTGGGTCTGGGCGACGCTGGAGACCTCCTGCTCGATATTGAGCAGCACCGAATCCCCTTCGTTGATCTGCGGTGTCACGGTCAGCTTGGTGCCCACCGTC
The DNA here is from genome assembly GCF_016026615.1 of Aeromonas allosaccharophila. Taxonomy (NCBI): domain Bacteria; kingdom Pseudomonadati; phylum Pseudomonadota; class Gammaproteobacteria; order Aeromonadales; family Aeromonadaceae; genus Aeromonas; species Aeromonas allosaccharophila. Next base: position 130,639 of record NZ_CP065745.1, read on the forward strand.
TTGCGCTCGATGGTGTTGAACACCTGATCGCTGGTGGTGGAGCTTTGCGAACCGCTCTGGACCGGGACCTCCTGACCGACGTTGAAGGAGGCCTCCTTGTTGTCCATGGTGACGATACTCGGGGTGGAGAGAATATCGTTCTTGGTGTTGGAGGCCAGCGCCGTGGCCAGCATGGCCCAGTCGCCGTGATAGAAACCGGCGGCCATGCCGTTGAACTCTTTCAGCAGATTGGCCGCGGTGTCGGTCTTGCCGTTCTGATAATCCTTGCCGGCGGCGATGGCGCCACCGATGGGCAGACCGGAGTTGGTGAACTGGGTGCCGCCGCCGTTGGCATTGCCCCACTGGACGCCAAGGGTGAGGCCGTCGCCGTCCATCATTTCGACGATGATCGCTTCTACCAGCACCTGAGCGCGGCGGATATCGAGCTTGGCCACCACCTGCTCCAGTTCGGACATCACGTCCGGCTGGGCGGTGATGACCAGCGCATTGGTGGTCTCGTCGGCGGAGATGGCCAGCTTGCCACCGCCGATGCTGGCACCACCCGTGGTTGCGCCGCCGCCCTTCTTGTCGGCCTCGATGCTGGAGCTGACCCCCTTGAGCACCTCGACCATGTCTTTGGCCTTGCCATATTTGAGGTAGAAGACCCGGGTATTGCCCTGGCTTTGCAGGTCGCGGTCGAGCTGACGCACCATCTGGATGATGCGGGCGCGCGCTTTCGGCTCACCACTCACCACCACAGAATTGGTGCGCTCGTCGGCCACCACCTTGGGGGAAAGCAGCAGGGAGGCAGTGCCGCCCTGCGGGTTGCCATCCTTGTTGAGGTTGGTGACCAGCCGTACCATTTCGCCTGCCGAGGCGAACTTCAGCTTGATGATGTCCACATCCTGATCGCCGGCGCGGTCGACCCGGTTCACCACTTCCACCAGACGGTTGACCACTGCGGCGCGGCCGGTGATCAGCAGCACGTTGGAGGGCTCGTAGTGCACCACGTTGCCACCACCGGCGTTGTCGTTGAGCTGGCGCAGCAGCGGCGCCAGTTCACGGACCGAGACGTTGCGCACCGGAACGACCCGGGTCACCATCTCGTCGCCGATGCCCGGGTTGCTGCCATCCACCACCGGAATGGCCGAGGTCTTGGCATCCCGCGAGCGCAACACCTTGAGCACCCCGTTGTCCATCGGTACCACGGCAAAGCCGTAGACGTCGAGCACGCTCAGGAAGAACTGATAGTACTGCTCCTCATTGAGCAGGTCGTAGCTGCGCACGTTGATCTTGCCGCGCACCGATGGCTCTATGATGATGGTTTTATTGAGGTTCTTGCCCACCGTATTGATGAACTCTTCAATGTCGGCGTTCTTGAAACTGGCTGAATATTCGGTGGCCCAGGCAGAGCCCGCCATCATCAGTGCCGCTGCGACAGTGGCCAGACGCCAGCCTTTCCCTTTAGTGGTCATTATTGGTACGACTCCAAATCATTATTCTGACAAGCGCACATAGATGTCGAACTGTTCGCCCTGTCGCTCGACGGTCACTGTCATTTCCGTTGCGCCAGCCATCTGCTGCATCGCCTGCATGGCTTGCATGTTGTCCCGTAAATCCAGCCCGTTGATGCTGATGGCCAGGTCATTGGCCTGCAGCCCGCTCTGGTTGAAAAACTCAGGATTGCTGCCCGGGTTGAGGCGATAGCCGGTCATGCGGCCATCCATCTGAACCGGTGAAATATTGAGGTAATCGGTGATCTTGCCCGGATCGGCCATCAGCTCGCTGCGCAGGGAGCCAAGGGGGGCGGCGTTGCCGGTCTGCGGCAGCGGCTTGCCATACTCCTCGCCATCCAGCATCAGGGTCTCGTCGCGGCCATCCCGCTCGATGATCACCCGATCCGGATAGACCTGCCGGATCCGCGCCTGGGTGCCGTCAATCATGTCACCGACCCCATAGGAGTTCTGGATGCCGGACATGGCGATGATGGCGATGGATTTAGCGGGATCCGAGCTGGCCAACACCCCGTTGAGCTGGGCATTGAGCTGGGTACGCGGCGCATTGGCAGCCACGGCGGCTTTGGCCTGTGCCTTGGGGATCGCCTTGCCAAACAGCGCCAGTCGGCTCACCTCGCCCAGTTCAAGGCGCGGGTTGCCTTGGCTGTTGGCCGCCACGGCGGACGGTTGCCACGGTTGGCTGGTTGGCGGGCTTGCCAGGGTGAGCAGACGCCAGGTGAGCGCGGCGCTCTGCTGCGCCAGCATGATCAGCAGCGCCAGAAAGAGCACCTGAGTCACTCTGGTCATGGGTAGCCGCCGGAACTGGGCCAGCAGCGTGGTCAAAATCTCATCCCTGAATCGTAATGTCATATTAATCAACAAATTCCAGGTTCTGGTGCGGCTGCGTATTGTGTACGGCGGTTTGCCGCGATACAACGGCTCCGGGCACTCCAATGCGCAAAAATGCATATTTCATCACATCTGGACTGAATGAGTGCTGACAAAAGTAGCAACCCTCAGTTGCGGCACTGGTCATAACCGCACTGTGTGGTGATTGTTTATGCGGCATCCGACAGGGCTACCTTGCCGGTGATGGCTCACGGGGTCCAATCCTGCAATGCCTTGAGGGCCACACTCTGCCCGGCGACCTGCAGCACGATAGATTGCTGCTCGATGCTGGTGAGCCACACCCCGGGGGCGATCTCGCTACCCTCCCGGTATTCGCGGCCATTGAGCACCACGACCCGCTTGGCGGGGTTGGAAGAGAAAACATGAGAACCGTAGCTCAGCTGCGGCACCTGTTGGCGCACCGACTGCGGAGCGGCACCCAGCGCCATCAACTGGGCCGGTTGCACATTCTGGCTGGCGGTGTTCGGCGTCTCCTGCAATGGCGTTTCATTGAGCGCCCGCATCAGCTGCTCGGCCAGACTCAGCGCGGGGGGATTCCCCTGACTGGTCCCTTCGTTTCTGGTCACGGCTCTGGGTTGTACCACCGGCTCCGGCAGGGGCGGGGGCAGCGGACGGGTCACCATCGCCCTGGGTTCGACCCGCACGAAGGGCGGGGTGATCACCTCTTTTACTTCCACCTTCTCTTCGATGGGGCGCAGGTGGATCAGGTGCCAGCCATAGTTGGCGCCCGCCCCCAGCAGCAGGGCAAGGGGGGCCAGCAGCCAACCGATGCGACGGGAGGTACGCGCCTCTTCCCGGGGCATGGGCAAGCCCATGGCCGGGATATGGGCGCTCTGTTGCGGTTGCTGCGCTCGGTGCAGCGCTTTTAGCAGGGTAGACATCAGGAGGCCTCCTCCAGTCTGGGCATGGGTTCACCGGAGAGGGCGTTGAGACGCAGCAGTGTGTTGCTGCCAGCGATGCCATCAGGGGTCAGCCCCTGATCTTGCTGGAACTGGCGCAGCTTGTGTTTGAGCTCGTCATCGAAACGGCGCACCTTACGCTCAGGTTGTTGCAGCGCGCGGCTCAGGGCGTTGTCGAGCCACTGGATCTGGGTCTGACCGGCATTGCTGGCGATCAGGCTGACGCCCCCTTTTGGCATGCGCCAGAGTAGGGTATAGCTGCCACCCCAGTTGTCGCTGAGCCACTGACGATCCACCTGCCAGCTCTGGTCACCGATCATCAGGCTGGCCTTGCCCGGCCCCAGATTGACCAGGGTCGCGTAGTAGAGGCCGCCGGTGTCGTCGGTTAGGGTGATCATGGCAGGATGCTGCAGGGCGCGCAGCTCGTCGAGGCTCGCCTCTCCCTCCTGACAGCGCAGGCCGGCGCGGGGCGCGTTGTCGCAGGTTGCCTCGAACGGTTCGGCCTCGTAGCCCCATACCTTGTAGAGATTCTGCATGGCGCTGTCGGGGTCGAGGGCCTGATTGATCGCCTCGGTCAGTTGCTCTTTCTGTTCGTCGGTTTCGTCGATGGTGACCGGCACCTCAACCTTGACCACCGGGCGGGTGGGGAACACGCCGAAAAATTGCCAGCCCCACCAGCCAGCAGCCACCAGCAGGGCGCCTGCCAGCGTCACCACCAGACCGGAGACCCAGCTCCCTTCGTCACGAACGCCATTGACCTCGAAGGCGGCCTGGCTGATATCGCCGTGGACAACCTTGTAGCTGCCACGGGCGAAGGCGGCGATCAGAGCGCGGTCGCAGATGAGGTTGATGAAACGGGGGATGCCGCCGCTCAGGCGATGGAGCGTCTTGATGGCGCGAGGGGTAAAGATGGGTTGCACGCAGCCTGCGACCTGCAGCCGGAAACGAACGTAGGCATCCACATCGCTGTGGGAGAGCGGCAGCAGGTGATAGCGGGCGGTAATGCGTTGGGCCAGCTGACGCAGCAGGGGTTGGCGCAGCATCTGCTGCAGCTCGGGCTGACCGATCAGCACCACTTGCAGCAGTTTTCTCTCGTCGGTTTCGAGGTTGGTGAGCAGACGCAGCTGCTCCAGTACGCCGGGCAGCAGGTGCTGCGCCTCATCCACCAGTACCACGCTGCGCTTGCCTGCCGCCAGGTTGGCCAGCAGGTGATCGCGAATAAGGTCGAACAGCCGCTTGATCCCGGCATCTTCGGGATAGGGGAGTTGAAACTCGTCGCAGATGGCGGCCAGCAGATCCCGTTCGGTCAGGGAAGGGTTGAGGATGTAGGCGATCTCGGTCTCGGCGGGCAGCTGTTGCAGCAGGCAGCGGGAGACGGTGGTCTTGCCGGTGCCCACTTCGCCGGTCAGCAGCACAAAGCCGCCGCCATCCTGCAATCCATAGTTGAGATGAGCAAGGGCTTCGCCGTGGCGCTCGCTCATATAGAGGTATTTGGGATTGGGCGAGATGGAAAACGGATGTTCCGAGAGGCCGAAGAACTGTGTGTACATGAGGGTATTCTTTTGTAGCCGGCGACAGATGAAAAATGTCTCCGGATGATAGCAAACCTCGCTTTCATTGGAAGCCATCATTGGCGCAGGAGGGCAAATTGCGGCCTTTTCCTGCCATCTTGTGATCCCGGTTGCGTCATCGGTACGAACCCGGATCACAAAATGACAAAAAACATCTGTAAATAAAGGGAAATATCAATATCGGCCCGGCGTGACACATGCCGCTTGTGCGCATTTCATGACACGTGTGCCCTGTCAGCGATCACGGCAACGGGTCGGGATGCGCCTGCTCAGTGGTGATCCTGAAACTGCGCGGCAATCTCCCTGAACTGCGTCTCGCAGGCGAGAAAGGCAGCGACGATGCCGGGATCAAAATGGCTGCCGCTCCCTTTCACGATGATCTCCTTTGCTTCCTCATGGCTGAAGGCGGGTTTGTAGACCCGCTTCGAGATGAGGGCATCGTAGACATCCGCCACCGCCATCAAGCGCCCGGAGAGAGGAATATCCTCTGCCGCCAGCCCTGCCGGATAGCCGCTGCCATCCCACTTCTCGTGATGGGTGAGGGAGATCTCCCGGGCCAGCCGCAGGAAGGAGTTGGAGCCCAGCTGCGCCTCGGCACTGGCCAGCGCATCGGCGCCTATCTGCGGGTGGCGCTTCATGATGGCGAACTCCTCGTCGGTCAGCTTGCCCGGTTTGAGCAGGATGGCGTCGGGAATGCCCACCTTGCCGACATCGTGCAGGGGAGCCGACTTGAACAGCAGGTCGATGGTGGCGTCATCGAGCGGGTAGCGATCCCGGTCGTTGCGACTGAGATATTGCGCCAGCGCCTTCACGTAGTGCTGGGTGCGGATGATATGGGCGCCGGTCTCGTTGTCTCGGGTCTCCGCTAGCGAGGCGAGGCCGAGTATGGCCACATCACGGGTCAGGTTGAGCTCGTCGCTGCGGGATTTCAGCTCGCCGATCATCTGATTGGTGCTGGCGGCAATCAGGCCGAACTCGTCATCCCGGGTGACCGGCACCCGGGCGTCGAAGTCACCGCACTGCACTCTGGCCATGGTGCGGGTCTGCTGGCGCAGGGAGAGGCCGAGATTGCGACCATAACCGTGGATGATGAGGGCGAGATAGCAGAAGGTCACCGTCATCACGAAGGCGATCTCCCACAGGATGTAGTGCTGGGCATCGGCCCTCGGCAGGCTGCGCTCTACCGTCACCAGCCACTCCAGATCCTTGTTGAACAGCAAGAAGAAGACGCCCCCCAGCAGGGTGAGGGTCGCCAGGGTAAAGAGAGTGAACTTGCGTGGCAGCGGCATGGCCAGCGGGTGGCTCAGCGCCAGGCTCTGCTCGGCTTGTCGCGCTCTGGCCCGATGCCAGCCCCGCTCCAGGGTCAGATCGGCGGCCACCAGAAAGCCAAGGGTAGTCATCCCCAGCAGCACCTTGAGGTGGCTCTCCAGCGGAAAGTCGTGGGCTAGGGCGTTGTAGCACGAGAGCAGCAGCGCCCCCAGCAGGTAGAAACCGACCTCCAGGCCGAACCCGTTCAGCTCGTTGCGCGGCAGGGGCCGCCTTGAGAGCAGCCGGTTGCGCACGGCGAACATGATGGCGAACGTCACCAGGGTTGGCCCCAGCAACTGGGGCAGGGTGAGACTCTCGAGAAACGGGCAAACCTGCCAGCCATAGAGACAAAATAGTGACAGGGTTACCCCGTAGTGCAGGGCGCTGCGCCCGGTGATCTTCTGCATATTCCCACCCATGTTGCTGGTTATTGTTATGTCGGCGGGAGGCCCGCCATTACAGGCGCCGCAGCAGCAGGCTACCGATGGAGTAGCCAGCGCCAAATGAGCAAAGTACGCCGCGGGCCCCCGCAGGAAGGTCGCGATTGTACAGATGAAACGCGATGATGGAACCCGCCGAGCTGGTATTACCATAGCTATCAAGAATGACCGGCGCCTCCTGCTGGCTGGCATCGTGGCCCAGCAGCTTGCGGCCGATGAACTGGTTCATGGTGAGGTTGGCCTGATGGAGCCAGAGCCGGTTCAGGCTCTCGGCGGGCCAGCCCTGCTCATCGAGCTGGTTGGTTATCTGGTCGCACACCAGCGGCAACACCTCCTTGAACACCTTGCGCCCCTGCTGGCGAAACAGCTTGTCGTCGCTGTAGCGGGTACGCGGGCTCAGCCGGTTCAGAAAGCCGAAGTTGTTGCGGATGTTGTTGGAGTACTGGGTCACCAGCTTGCTGGCCACCAGTTGCCACGGACTGGCCACCTTGCAATCGGCTTCCCGCTCCAGCAGCACCGCGGTGCAGGCGTCGCCGAAGATAAAGTGGCTATCCCGATCGCGAAAATTGAGGTGCCCCGAGCAGATCTCCGGATTGACCACCAGCGCCAGTCGGGCTGTGCCTGCCGCCAGCATGTCTGCGGCTGTCTTGATGCCGAAGGTGGCGGACGAGCAGGCCACGTTCATGTCAAAGGCCATGCCGCTCGCCCCCAGATAGTGCTGCAGCTCGATGGCCAGCGCCGGATAGGGACGCGGCATGTTGGACGCCGCGACGATGACCAGATCGATCTCCCCCGGCTCGCGACCGGCGGCGATCAGCGCCTGTTCGGCGGCGGCCACTGCCATCTCCACCATGATGGAGGGCATCTCATCGGGCCGCTCCGCCAGCAGTGGTTGCATGATGTCGGGGTTGAGCACCCCTTCGCGGCTCACCAGATAACGGCTCTTGATGCCGGAGGCCTTCTCGATGAACTCACAGCTGGAATGCTGCTTGGCGGGGAGCTGGCCGGCGTCGATGGCGGAGGCGTTCTCCTCGTTGTAGAGATCCACATACTGGTTGAAGGCGGCCACCAGCGCTTCATTGCTGACGGCAAAGGGTGGGGTATAGAGGCCTGAGCCACTGATCACGATAGAGGTCATCTTTGCTCCTCGCCGGGTGCATTCCCGGCTTGTCGGTTTATAGGGGTGAGAGGGTTACAGCTGGTCGATCGCCGCAGCGAGACCCGCCAGAGTCAGCGGATGCATCCGCCCGCCAACCACGTCATTCATCAGCTTGATAGAAGGGTGCCAGAGCCACTCCCGCCGCGGGGTGGGGTTGATCCACACCAGTTTGGGAAAGTGTTGCTGCAAGCGGGTGAGCCACACCTGACCCGACTCCTCGTTCCATTGCTCGACACTGCCGCCCGGCCAGGTGATCTCATAGGGGCCCATGGTGGCATCCCCCACCAAGATCACCCGATAGTCGCTGCCGTAGGTGCGCAGTAGCCGCAGGGTATCGAATCGTTCCTCAACGCGGCGCTCGTTATCCTTCCAGACGAAGTCGTAGAGGCAGTTGTGAAAATAGAAGTACTCCAGATGCTTGAACTCGTGGCGCAGGGCAGAGAATAGGCGCTGCACCTCGGCCACGTGGGCATCCATGGAGCCTCCCACATCGAAAAAAACCAGCAGCTTGACCCCGTTGTGGCGCTCGGGTCGCAGCTTCACATCGAGCCAACCCTGGCGGGCCGAACTTTTTATGGTGTCGTCGAGATCCAGCTCGTCGGGATTACCTTTGCGCACCCAGCGTCTGAGTTTGCGCAGCGCGAGCTGGATGGCGCGCTGGCCGAGCGGTGAGTCGTCGCTGAAGTTGCGATAAAGTCTGGCTTCCCACACCTTGGCCGCCTTGCCGTGCTGCCCCTCTCCACCCATGCGGACGCCCTCGGGGTGAAAACCGCCGTGGCCAAACGGGCTGCTGCCACCGGTCCCTACCCACTTGTTGCCACCGGCGTGGCGCTCTTTCTGCTCGCTTAATCGCTGGTTGAGGGTCTCCAGCAGCTTGTCGAGTCCGCCGAGGGATTTGAGCAATGCCTTCTCCTCTGGGCTCAGCAGCCGTTCGAATTCCTTGCGTAGCCACTCCTCGGGCAGGCTCTCCGGCAGCAGGGGAATTGCGTCCAGTCCTTCGTAGTACTCGGCGAAGGCGCGATCGAAGCGATCGTAGTGGGCCTCGTCTTTCACCAGCAGGCAGCGCGAGAGCTGGTAGAACTCGTCCATATCGATGGTGACCAGCCGAGCGGCCAGCGCGGCGTGCAAATCCAGTAGCTCGCGCAGGCTGCACGGGAGCTTGTGGCGGCGCAGGTGGGTAAAAAAGTCGATCAGCATGAGTCAGCTGCCGCGCCGGGCCAGAAAGGCGAGCTTCTCGAAGAGATGCAGGTCCTGCTCGGTCTTGAGCAGAGCACCGTATAGCGCGGGCACCAGCTTGCCCGGCTCGCGGGCGCGCATCGCTTCGGGGGCGATATCATCGGCCAAGAGCAGGCGGATCCAGTCCAGCAGCTCCGAGGTGGAGGGCTTCTTGCGCAGCCCCTCTACCTCGCGCAGCTCGAAGAAGAGCTCCATCGCCTCGCCAAGCAGGCTCTCCTTGAGGTCGGGGTAGTGGAGTTTGACGATGGCCTGCATCTCGGCCTTGTCGGGGAAGCGGATGTAGTGGAAGAAACAGCGGCGCAGGAAGGCGTCCGGCAGCTCTTTTTCGTTGTTGGAGGTGATGATGACCACCGGTCGCTGGCGCGCCTTGATGCGTTCGCCAGTCTCGTAGACGTCGAACTCCATCCGATCCAGCTCCAGCAGCAGATCGTTGGGGAATTCGATGTCGGCCTTGTCGATCTCGTCGATCAGCAGCACCGGTCGCTGCTCGGCGCTGAAGGCCTGCCACAGTTTGCCCTGACGAATGTAGTGGCTGATATCGGCCACTCTGGGGTCACCGAGCTGGGAGTCCCGCAGCCGGGCCACAGCATCATATTCGTAGAGTCCCTGCTGGGCTTTGGTGGTGGACTTGATATGCCAGGCAATGAGATCGGTGCCGAGATGGTCGGCGACTGCTTCGGCCAGCACCGTCTTGCCGGTGCCCGGTTCCCCTTTGATCAGCAGCGGTTTTTCGAGGGTGATGGCGGCATTGACCGCCATCCTCAATGCATCGGAGGCGAGATAATCGCTGCTTCCTGAAAATCCCATAACGTCGGTTCCTTTGACGATTGGCGCCCGGAGTCAGGGGCCAGAGAGAATAAGCTCTATATGTTGTAATACCATATGGTTATAACGAATAGTCACTTCTCATTCAGAAACCACAGGGTAATCTTGTTTCATCGTCGTAACAAACACAGGGATAGCACCATGAGCAAAATTTTTGAGGACAACAGCCAGACTATCGGTCACACCCCGCTGGTTCGTCTCAACCGTGTTACCAAAGGCCGCGTGCTGGCCAAGATCGAGAGCCGTAACCCCAGCTTCAGTGTCAAGTGCCGGATCGGTGCCAACCTGATCTGGGATGCCGAGAAGCGCGGCATCCTGACCAAGGGTAAGGAGATCATCGAGCCTACCAGCGGCAACACGGGTATTGCTCTGGCTTTTGTCGCGGCAGCTCGCGGCTATCCCATTACCCTGACCATGCCCGCAACAATGAGCCTGGAGCGCCGCAAGCTGCTCAAGGCGCTTGGCGCCAATCTGGTGCTGACCGAAGGGCCGCTCGGCATGAAGGGCGCCATTGCCAAGGCCAACGAGATCCTCGAATCCGAGCCGGGCAAGTATGTGTTGCTGCAACAGTTTGAAAACCCGGCCAACCCGGAGATCCACGAAAAGACCACCGGCCCCGAGATCTGGGATGCCACTGACGGTGAGGTGGATGTGTTCGTGGCCGGGGTCGGCACCGGCGGCACCATTACCGGTGTCTCCCGTTATCTGAAGCAGACTAAAGGCAAGGCCGTGGTCTCTGTCGCGGTCGAACCGGCCGAGTCGCCGGTCATCAGCCAGAAGCTGGCTGGCGAAGAGATCAAACCGGGTCCCCACAAGATCCAGGGGATCGGCGCCGGCTTTATCCCGGGCAACCTCGACCTCTCCCTCATCGATCGGGTGGAGAAGGTGACCAGTGACGAAGCCATCGAAATGGCCCGCCGTCTGATGGAGGAGGAGGGGATCCTGGCCGGTATCAGCTCCGGTGCTGCGGTGGTGGCTGCCAGCCGTCTGGCCGATCTGCCGGAATTTGCGGGTAAAACCATTGTGGTCATCCTGCCGAGCGCGGCGGAGCGTTACCTCTCCAGCGCCCTGTTTGCCGGGGTGTTCAGCGAGCAGGAACTGCAGCAGTAACTGATCGGAATCTTTCAAAACAGCGGCGCTCCCAGGAGCGCCGCTTCTTTATGGGCTAGACTCAACCCCTGTTAGTGTCACTTGATCCTTATTTTTTGGGGTAAAATAACAAGTTCCGGAGTGAGAAAAAAAGCAGACATTCCGCTGTAAATCTCATATCCTGTGCGGCGTCACGCGGTGTTTGCTGGCTGGGTATCACAAAGTAACAAAGTGTTATTTTTCGTTATAAAATAATTTCAGGCCAGTCCTGATGCGGCTTGTAGCCCAATAACTGAAAATTGCCAACCAGCGCGCCGATTACTGCACAGAAACTTGACCTGGATTAAACCATTGCGGGTCTGCTTTCGTTACTTTACAACATATCCATACTGACACGGTGGGTCAGGTCGCTTCAAAAACGACCAATCCACCAAAAAATATCAATAATATGGGGTGAAACCATGTACGAGAAGTCTGTTGTTATTACTGCTGAAAACGGCCTGCACACCCGTCCGGCAGCTCAGTTCGTGAAAGAAGCCAAAGAATTCCAAAGCGAGATCACTGTGGTCTCCGGTGGCAAGTCCGCCAGCGCCAAGAGCCTGTTCAAGCTGCAGACCCTGGGCCTGACCAAGGGTACCAACGTGACTATCCAGGCTGATGGCCCGGATGCTCAACAAGCTGTTGAGAAGCTGGTTGCCCTGATGGACGAGCTGGAGTAATCCAGCTTTATTCCTCCCCCACAGTCGTTTTAATAGGAAGGATTATGATATCTGGCATTCTTGCGTCCCCCGGTATCGCATTCGGCAAGGCGCTTCTTCTTAAAGAAGATGAAATCGTTATCAATCAGGGCAAGATTCCCGCCGAGCAGATTGATGCCGAGATCAACCGTTTCCTCGAAGCTCGTACCAAGTCAGCTGCTCAGCTGGAAGCCATCAAAGAGATGGCCGGTCGTACCTTCGGTGAGGAAAAAGAGGCCATCTTCGAAGGCCACATCATGCTGCTCGAAGATGAGGAGCTGGAAGGGGATATCAGATCCTTCATCAAAGAGAACAAGGCTTCCGCTGACAAAGCCATCTATGAGGTGATCGAACAGTACGCCAAGATGATGGCCGAACTGGATGACCCTTATCTGCGCGAGCGCGCAACCGACTTCCGTGACATCGGTACCCGTCTGGTCAAGAACGTACTGGGCATCGCCGTTGTCAACCTGAGCACCATCGACGAAGAGGTCATCCTGGTCGCCAAAGACCTGACCCCGTCTGAAACCGCTCAGATCAACCTGAAATATGTGCTGGGTTTCGTTACCGATATCGGTGGCCGTACCTCTCACACCTCCATCATGGCCCGCTCTCTGGAGCTGCCGGCCATCGTGGGTACCAACGACATCACCGAGCGCGTCAAGAACGGTGACATGCTGGTGCTGGATGCGATCAACAACCAGATCATCATCAATCCGACCGCTGAACAGCTGACCGAAGCCAAGAAGTTCCAGGCTCAGTTCCAGGCCGAGAAAGATGAGCTGGCCAAGCTGAAAGACCTGCCTGCCATCACTCTGGATGGTCATCAGGTCGAAGTGTGCGCCAACATCGGTACCGTCAAGGATACCGAAGGTGCCATCCGCAATGGCGCCGAAGGCGTGGGTCTGTACCGTACCGAGTTCCTGTTCATGGACCGTGACGCGCTGCCGACCGAAGACGAGCAGTTCAAAGCCTACAAAGAAGTGGCCGAAGCGATGCCGGATCAGCCGATCATCGTGCGTACCATGGACATTGGCGGCGACAAAGAGCTGCCGTACATGAATTTCCCGAAAGAGATGAACCCCTTCCTGGGCTGGCGTGCCGTGCGTATTTTCTTCGACCGCGAAGACATCATGCACGCTCAGCTGCGGGCCATTCTGCGTGCGTCTGCCTTCGGCAAACTGCGCATCATGTTCCCGATGATCATCTCTGTCGAAGAGTTCCGTAGCCTGAAAGCTACCGTAGAGACGCTGAAAGCCGAACTGCGTGCCGAAGGCAAAGCCTTTGATGAATCCATCGAAGTGGGTATCATGATCGAGACCCCGGCCGCTGCCGTGATGGCTCATCATCTGGCCAAGGAAGTGGATTTCTTCAGTATCGGTACCAACGACCTGACCCAGTACACCCTGGCTGTCGATCGTGGTAACGAGATGATCTCCGCCATGTACAACCCGCTGTCACCCTCCGTCCTGACGCTGATCAAGATGGTTATCGATGCGTCCCACGCCGAAGGCAAGTGGACCGGTATGTGTGGTGAACTGGCTGGTGACGAGCGCGCCACCCTGCTGCTGCTGGGTATGGGTCTGGATGAGTTCTCAATGAGCGCCATCTCTGTACCGCGTATCAAGAAGCTTATCCGCAACACCAACTTCGAAGATGTGAAGGCCATGGCTGATCAAGCACTGAGCTTTGCTACCGCCGCTGAAATCGAAGCATGCGTAGATAACTTTATTAAGCAGAAGGCAGTCTGCTAAGATCGGCTGCAAACAGCGACAAATCATCTCTAGGAGCTTTATATGGGTCTGTTCGACAAACTGAAGAAACTGGTTTCCGACGATAGCTCTGACACCGGCGGCATCGAAATCTTTGCTCCGCTGTCTGGCGAAATCGTGCCGATCGAAGATGTGCCTGACGTTGTCTTCGCCGAGAAGATTGTTGGCGACGGTATCGCTATCAAGCCGGCTGGCAACAAGATGGTTGCGCCGTGCGATGGTACCATCGGCAAGATTTTCGAGACCAACCACGCGTTCTCTCTGGAATCCGACTCCGGTATCGAGCTGTTCGTTCACTTCGGTATCGACACCGTTGAACTGAAAGGCGAAGGCTTCACCCGTATCGCTCAGGAAGGCCAACAGGTCAAGCGTGGCGACACCATCATCGAGTTCGATCTGGCCGTTCTGGAAGCGAAAGCCAAGTCTACCCTGACTCCGGTTGTCATCTCCAACATGGACGAGATCAAAGAGCTGATCAAAATGACTGGTGCCGTGACTGTGGGCGAGACCCCGGTTATCCGTATCAAGAAGTAATGCCCGGCTGGCTCACGCCAGTTGCTGCAGTAAAAAACCGAAGCCTGGTGCTTCGGTTTTTTTATGGTCGCGTGTCGGCTTCCCCTTCTGGTCACCAGGCTATTGTGCCGAGATGACAACCCGGTTTCGGCCCTGTTCCTTGGCCTGATAAAGGGCCCGATCGGCCATCATCAGCAGGTAGTCGATGCCCTCTTGCCCCTTCATGCTGGCACATCCCAGGCTGATGGTGAGGGAGAGCTGATCCCCCTGCCACGGCACGCGGGTGGTACTGACATGCTGGCGCAGCTGTTCGGCGCGCCGCGCCGCCTGTTCAATGTCGCAACCCGGCAGGATCAGCAGAAATTCCTCCCCGCCCCAGCGGGCCAGACTCTCACCCGGCAACAGCTGACTCGCCATGGCGTGGGCGACGGTGCAGAGCGCGGCATCGCCCGCAGGATGGCCGTAGCGGTCGTTGACCTGCTTGAAATGGTCGATATCCCCCAGTACCACCGAGAGGGGCTCGCCCTGCAACCAGAGGGTCTGCAGCTGTTGTTGGGCACCGCGCCGGTTGGTCAGCTCGGTGAGCGGATCGGTGCAGGAGAGGCGGCTCACCTCTTCCACCATGCACTGCAGGTCGTGGATATCGCGAAAGGTGACGATATGGCCATCCGGGATGGCATCGGCCCCCAGCTGGGCGGTGACGATAAACCAGCGTGACTGGCCGCCCTTGCAGCGGATCAGCGCAGGCATCTCGGCGACCTCCAGCCCTTGCGACAAGCTCTGTTCCACCTGCGAGTGCCAGGAGTCGATGATAGTGCGGCGATACCCTTCATCCGGGTAGGCGAGTCGAAACCAGGAGGCCATGTCCGGCAGCTCGGCAAGGTCGTAGCCGAGCTGCTCAAGGAAGGCTTTGTTCAGGAAGCGGTGGCGCCGCTGCGGGATCATGTCGGGCGAGCGGCCATCGTGACGGGCAATGGATTCTGACACCAGAATAGGCAGCGGGATCACATCGAAGGAGCGAAACAGGATCTGTTGCAGTTCTCGGTCATTCATGGGAAAAGCGACTCCTCGATGCATCTTTTGCATGCTTTACCATAGGTGAGAGCCGTGTGGTGGTAAACCGCTTTATGGTGTCTGCTGACGCGATGTCATGAACAATCCTTTGCTACTCGATGATAACGGTCTCCATGCGAGTCATTCTGGTCATCCGTTTCCCGCAGACCTGTTACCCACCCACCGCCTCGTTGACCTGAGTCATATAAAAAAGCCGCTCACCAGGGTGAGCGGCTGTTGCCATCAGATCAGTGCCGTTCGCTATCAGGCTGGCTGCTTGCCATCTTCAGCGGGTGGCGGCAGAGCGGCGGAGTTGGACTCCACCTTCTGCTCTTCACCTTGCATGTTCTTGATGTAGACATCCATCTGGTTGAAGGCGATCTCGATGCCGTTCTCGCGGAACAGCTGGTCGATCTTGCGGTTCAACTCGTCCACTGCCGGGTTGCGATCGCCGAGCTCGCTCACGAAGAAGCGCAGCTCGTGATCCAGAGTGCTGGCGCCGAAGGTGAGGAAGTAGACGATGGGGGCCGGGTCTTTCAGTACCCGGCTGTTTTCGTCGGCCGCCTGTTTGAGCAGGGTGCGGGTCAGCTCCAGATCCGAGCCGTACGCCACGCCGACCCGCACGATCACCCGGGTGACGGTGTCACTCAGCGACCAGTTGATCAGCCGTTCGGTCATCAGCTGCTGGTTGGGGATGATCACCTCTTTGCGGTCGAAGTCGGTCAGGGTGGTGGCGCGGATACGGATTTTGGAGACGGTACCGGAGAAGGATCCGATGGTGACGGTGTCACCGATCCGCACCGGACGCTCGAACAGGATGATGATGCCGGAGACGAAGTTGGAGAGGATCTCCTTCATACCGAAACCGATACCGACCGACAGACCACCCGCTACCCACTGCAGCTTGTCCCACTGTACGCCCATCATGGAGAGGGCGGTGAGGGAGCCGAAGCCGATCAGCACGTAGTTGAGCATGGTGGTGATGGCGTAGGCGGTACCCTGGGCCAGATTGAGCTTGGAGAGTATCAGCACTTCCAGCAAACCGGGCAGGTTGCGCGCCAGTGACCAGGCGCCGCCGAGCAACAGGAAGCCGATCAGCACGTCACTCAGGCTGATGGGGAACAGTACGGCGTTGGCGCCGGTCCCTTCACTGCGGTGCCACAGCACCATGCTGTCGAGGTAGGAGAATACCGCGACCAGATCGGACCAGAGCCAGTAGAAGGCGACACCGAAGATCAGCAGCAGCACGGTACGGGTCAGACGCAGGGATTGCTGGCTGACATCCTCCAGATCCATGGGTTGCTCTTCGACGGACTCGCCACCTTCCGCATCTTCCGAAGACTTGTGCTCGCGCTTGGCCACCGCGCGGCGGTAGGCCAGACGACGGGCGGCCAGCTCCAGACCACGCAGGGCGGTGCGGTAGACCAGGCTCCAGATGATGATGAGGTAGAAGGATTCTATCAGGCGACCGGTCAGCTTCAGCGCGGTGTAGTAGTAACCGAGCATCGCCAGCACGATCAGTGCCACCGGTGCCAGCGCCAGGGCGATGGCAATCAGCGACTTCTGTATGCTCACCTCGCCCTTGATGCGGGCGCGGGAGATGGGGAACACCAGATAGGCGGCCAGTCCCAACAGGAGCAGGGTCATGGCCTGACCGATCACGTCATTGCCCAGGGTGGAGGGTTCAACCACTGCTTTGGTTGCGAGCATGATAAGCGGCAGCAGTGGCAACCAGAGGTAGCGCATGCTGGATCGTTTGGCTTGCAGCTCCGCTTTCGGAATGCGGAAGTGGGTTTCGGCGATGCCACCCGGACGCATGACCGCGAGGTAGACGCTGAATACCAGGTAACCGAGGGCGAGGTTCAGGGTGATCTGGAACATCAGCTTGGGGCTGAGCAGACCACAATAGGTGAGCAGCAAGCCGCCAGCCAGAATGAACAGGCTGCCCGGCAGGCGGTGCAGCACGGTGTAGAAGAGCGCGACAGGGGTGTGCCATTGGTTGTCCTGACGGAAACGGCCAAGGTCCTTGGCAATCTTCTTCTGTCGTTCAACCAGTGTCGGGCGCTTCCAGACCAGCAGGCCGCCGATCAGCAGCAGCGGGAAGGCGAGCAGGGAGATCCCCAGCAACTCTTCGCGCCAGCGTTTCCAGTCCGGTTTCAGTACCCAGTCGGAGGCCTGTTTGTAGGCCTGGGCGGGCCAGCTGATAAACCACTTGCTGTCGATGGGCTTGTTGCTGCTTACCCAGAAGATATGTTGTTGCAGGGTAAATTCGATGGACTTGTAGATCCGCGCCAGCTGCTGCTGGGTCAGCTGCAGGCTGATGGCGTTGGTGAGCTGGCTGTCGAGCTGGCGGTTGAGCTGATCGAGCAGATTGATGCGGGTGTCGAGCAGCTTGGCAAGGTTGGCCTTGTCCTCTTCGCTGACCGGCTCCTTGCTGCCGGCGATCAGGTTGTCCAGATAGAGGTTCTTCTGGAACAGCTGGTCACGTTGCTGGCTCAGTTCGAACTGGGCCAGGTGGAGGTCGGCGATCTGCTCTTCCAGATTCTTGACGGCGATAGAGGGTGCCGCTTCCAGCTGCTGGTAGAGCTGATAGAGGATGCGTGACAGCAGCAGGTTGCCCTTGAGCATCTGCACCTGTTCGTTCAGGTTGCGCTCGGTCTGGGTACCGCGCTCCAGCCAGCTCTTGGCTTGCAGGTTTTTTTGTACCAGCGAGTTGAGGCTGGTGGTGGCGGTGATGAGTTGCTGGCTGAGCTGGTGGTTGAGTTCCTGCTCTTTTTGCACCAGCGGGCTGTCTTCGGTCGCCACCAGCTCACCGGTCTGCTCGGCGGTCTTTTCGGTGTCGCCGAGACGCTTGGCGCTGCTCTGCTCCTGCAGCAACTGCAGTTTCTGCTCTTCGATGGCGAGACGGGCACTCTGATAGTCGCGCTGCTTGACCGCCAGATCCTGCATGCTGGTACGGTTATCCAGATCCTTTTGCAACTGGGCCAGTTGCAGATCGATCAGCGCCAGCTCGGCATTGAGCTTCATCTTCTCGGCGCTGGAGACGCTTTCACCGGCGTTGAGACGGCTGCGGATCTCCTGACTGCGCTGATAGGCATGGCTCATTCTGGCCTGAGCCCGCTCCGGCAGTGTCTGCAGGCTGGTGAGCTGGCTGCCGATGGTGCCGAGGGCCTCCTGGGCCTCCTGCATGTTGGCCAGCACTTCCGGCTGACGGCTGTCGAGCTCCGCCAGACTCATGCTGGCGTATTCGCTCTTGATCTGCTCGACACTCTTGCCCTTGGTCAGGGCATCGAGCCTGGCGCTGATCTCTTTGAGTTCGGTGGGCAGGTTGCGGATCCGCTGTGCCTGGGTCTTGGCCTTCGCCTCTTCCTTGTCGATGCTGTCGAGCAAGGCAAGGGTCTCGGTCAGCAACTTCTGATCCGCTTGCTGACTGACGGTCAGGGTCTCTGATTTACCCAGACCATCCAGTGCTCGCTGAACGGAATTGCGAGAGGGGGCATCTTGCGCCATGGCTTGCGGGACGCAGAGGCTGGCGATTAAACAGAGCAGCGGCAACAGGGTGGCCGAGACTCTTTTAAAACGTATTGAGGGCATATAACTTCCGGGTTATTACGCGATATTCGGGAGATTTCCCGCATAGATTAAATTCGCGTGGATTCTAACACCGGGCTTGTCAGGTAAGCAGGGGGGAGGGATAAAAAAAACGGCGCCCGCAGGCGCCGTTTTCATGTTGTTCAGCTCTGATTAAAGAACGTGAACAGAAGCGGTGTTGGTGGTGCCGCTCGGTACCAGAGCACCGGAGACCATGACAACCACGTCACCTTTCAGACCCATGCCGATTTCCAGCGCGGCTTCTTTACCGATGCGATAGAAATCGTCGGTAGAGGCGATGCTGTCAACCACGTGAGCAACCACACCCTTGGTCAGTACCAGCTGGGCAGCAGTCTTCTTGTTGGTGGTGATAGCCAGGATCCAGGCTTTCGGGAAGTACTTGCGAATGGCCTTGGCAGATTTGCCGCCTTCGGTAGCGACCACGATCAGCGGGGCGTCCAGCTTCTCGGAGGTCTCTACGGCGCCTTTACATACGGCTTCGGTGATGCGCAGCTTGTTGCTGTCGTTGGCAGCAGACAGGTTGGACGGCATCACGGCATCGGTACGCTCGCAGATGGTGGCCATGATGGTCACGGCTTCCAGCGGGTACTTACCCTTGGCGGATTCACCGGACAGCATGACTGCGTCGGTACCGTCCAGGATGGCGTTGGCCACGTCGCCAGCTTCGGCGCGGGTCGGACGCGGGTTCTTGATCATGGAGTCCAGCATCTGGGTGGCAGTGATAACCACTTTGCGGGCTTTGTTGCACTTGGCGATGATCATCTTCTGGGCGAAGATAACTTCTTCAACCGGGATTTCTACGCCCATGTCGCCACGAGCAACCATGATGCCGTCGGAAACAGCCAGGATCTCGTCGAAGTTGTCCAGACCTTCCTGGTTTTCGATCTTGGAGATGATCTGGATGTTCTCGCCACCGTGGGCTTTCAGGTGCTCACGGATTTCCAGAACGTCTTCTTTCTTACGGATGAAAGAAGCAGCAACGAAATCAACGCCTTGCTCGCAACCGAAGATCAGGTCGCGCTTGTCTTTCTCGGCCAGGGCCGGCAGCTTGATGGAGACGCCCGGCAGGTTAACGCCTTTGTTCTCGCCCAGGTCACCGTTGTTCAGCACTTTACAGATAACTTCGCGCTCGGTGATTTCGATAACGTCCAGACCGATCAGGCCGTCATCAACCAGGATGCGGTTGCCGACGCGCAGGTCGTTGGCGAAACCGGCATAGGTCACAGCCACTTTGTCTTTGTTGCCAACCACGGTCTGGTCGGTGGTGAAGGTGAAAGTCTGGCCAGCGACCAGCGCGACATCGTTGCCGCCTTCCAGCTTCATGGTACGGATTTCCGGACCCTTGGTGTCCAGCAGGATAGCTGCGTGCTTGCCGGTCTCGGCCATCACAGCGCGCAGGTTGCTGATGCGGCTGCCGTGTTCGGCGTAGTCACCGTGGGAGAAGTTCAGGCGCATGACGTTCATGCCGGCGTCCAGCATTTTGGCCAGCATTTCTTTGGATTCGGTCTTCGGACCGATGGTGCAGACAATTTTGGTCTTTTTCATGTCAATCTTCATGGTTAAGGAATTTCCGCCGAGCAATATACACCAGTTTTTGGAATCTTTTTATGATCCAGAAACAACGTTTTGACCAGATAACGTTTTCTTTTCAGGGATAACGTTTTCCTGTGAGTCACATTTTAGAGCATACGGCCACAGGTTAGGGCTGAAGGGATACAAATGTTGCCATCTGTGGTTGTTTGGCCGGGTTGAGGTTCAGATGTTGTAAAATGACCACCCGCCCGCTGTCACCGTCTTGTCACCGTCTTGCGCAAAAATGTTAGTTCATTGGCGCACGGGTGAAGGCGGTCGGGATGAAAAACAGCCATGAAACCGGATGGACACTGCTCTTGCTGGGCATCACTCTGCTCCTGGTTCAGGCGCTGCCAGCCCGCGACTGGCCTGACAACGCTGGTCTGCTCGCACTCATTTTCCACCCGGTAAAAGGGGAGGCGGCCGCCGAGGGATTGGCGTGGCGAGAGTGGCAGGATCACAGTGCAGCGACCCGGATGGCGCTTCGCGCTCCCCGATCGCTGCCGGATGCGCCGCAGCCTTGATATCTATTGCCGCTTCTCGGTCGTGAAGGAAGGAGTGAAGGAGTGAAGGAGTGAAATTATCAACCATCGGTTGATAGTGCTTATCTATCTTGCTGGATTGTTCACCTGAAATCGTGGGGTGATAATCGATTCCAACAGCGATATCCCCTCCGGTATCGCCCCCTGATACTTTGTTGGAGTCCGCTTTATGTCCCTCGCCCCCGTCTGGTTTATCTCTCACGGCGCACCGGATCTGGTGCTGCGTGAGCAACCCGCCACCCGCTTTCTGCGAACCCTGCGTCTGGGTGCGCTCAAGGGGCTGGTGGTCATCTCCGCCCACTGGTTCAGCCGCGAGCTGCAGATCAACGTCGAGCCAAAACCGGCGCTGATGTATGACTTTTACGGCTTTCCCGAACCCCTCTACCGGATGCGTTGGCCTGCCATCAGCCCCGAGTGGCTGCAGCAAGGGGTGAGCGACCAGCTGGCGCTGGCGGGACTGACCGCCACCCCGGTGCGGCGCGAGCTGGATCACGGGGTCTGGTCGCCGCTCTCCCTGATCGACCCCGAGAGCGAGCTCCCGCTGGTGCAGATCTCCATCCCCGCGAGCTTCACCCCTGCCCAGTTGTGGCAGCTGGGGGAGGTGCTGGGGGCGCTGCGCAGTCAGGGGATTGGCATCCTCGCCTCCGGCGCCATCACCCACAACCTGCGGGCGCTGGCACCGGAAGGCTCGCCAGTACCTGAGTGGGCCAGCCAGTTTGTCGACTGGCTGGAGCAGAAGATGGCCAACGAGGATCGGCTGGCGCTACTCGACTATCGTCGGCTGGCTCCCGGAGCGGTGGAGTCCCATCCCCACGACGATCACCTGCGCCCGCTCTTTGTGGCGCTGGGGGCGGCCGATGGTGTGGCACCGACCCGGCTGCACGAAAGCTGGGATGGCGGCAGCCTCTATATGGGCGCCTACCGCTTCGGCTGATAGCCTCTCAGCAAGACCCGCCAATTGGCGGGGTCTTGTCGTTTACGGCGTGGTGATTGAGCCAATGGTGCTGGTGATTGACCCGATGGAACTCAGGGGACCAGCACCCGGCTCTCGCCGCCGCCGAGGGCTTCGACCCTGATCTGCACGCCAATCCGCTCAACCAGGGTCTGGACGTGGGAGATGACCCCGATCTGGCGGCCGGCGGCCTGCAGGGAGTCGAGGCTGGCGAGCGCCAGATCCAGGCTGTCCGGATCCAGGGTGCCGAACCCTTCGTCGATAAAGAGCGATTCGACCTGGGTCTGCCGTGACGAGAGGCTGGAGAGGGCCAGTGCCAGCGCCAGCGACACCAGAAAACTCTCGCCGCCGGAGAGGGAGTCCACCGAGCGCACCTCGTCCCCCATGTCGAGATCCACCACCTGCAGCGCCAGATCGGTGCCAGGTACCCGCTCCAGCCGATAACGCGGCGAGAGCTCGGCGAGCTGGGCGTTGGCCTCCAGCAGCAGGCGCTCGAGGGTGAGGCTCTGGGCAAAGGTGCGGAACTTGGCGCCGTTGGCTTGCCCGATCAGATCGCACAGCTGCTGCCAGTGATCGGCCACCGCCTGCTGGGCGGTCAGCTCCTGTTGCAGGCTGCCCGCCTTGAGGGCGGCCGCTTCGGCTTGCGCCAGCGTGCTCTTGCACTCGAACAGTTGCTCGTCGAGCTCGCGGCAGTGGGTTTCCAGCGCCGTGAGCCGCAGCAGCAGCTCCTCCTGCGGCAGGGCGGCCAGCTCGGGGTGATGCTCGCGATAGCGCTCCCGCTTGCTCTCCTCCAGCGCCAGCGCCCGCTGCCGCTCGGCAAGGCGGGTTCGCGCCTCGCCAACCGCATCCTCCAGCCCTTGCAGAGCTGCACGGCGCGCCTTGAGTTCATCGGGGCTGATGGCGAGCAGGCGGCGCAGGTCATATTCGGCGATGCCGAGGGTACTGGCGTGGGCAGCCCAGCGCCCCAGCACCTCCCGTTTGCGGCGGCTGCTCACCTGCTTCTCCTGCTCCACATGGCTGAGGCGGGTCTTGAGCTCGGTCTGCCGCTCGCGCAGGGAGCGGGCGCTCTGTTGCA
Organism: Aeromonas allosaccharophila; assembly: GCF_016026615.1. Lineage (NCBI taxonomy): Bacteria > Pseudomonadati > Pseudomonadota > Gammaproteobacteria > Aeromonadales > Aeromonadaceae > Aeromonas > Aeromonas allosaccharophila. The sequence goes on from NZ_CP065745.1 coordinate 153,378, forward strand.
TCGCCTCCAGTTCGCTGGCGAGTTGTTGCAGTCGCTGTTGCCAGCGGTTCTCGACCAGCGGGATCTCCTCGCCATTCAGACAGGCGGCGCGGCTGGTGAGCAGCCCCTGCCGCTGCTGCTCGTGCTCCTTATAGTCGCGCTCCAGCTTGTGCAGCAGCTCGCGCTGGGTCTGCAGGCGCGCCTCTTGTGCGCTCAGGGCCGGGGTCAGGCTGGCGATCTCGCTGGCCAGCCGCTCCCACTCACTCTGGCCGTGCAGCCAGGCTTCGCAGGCCCGTTGCCATTCGTGCCACTGCTGGCTGCCGAGCCACTGGCGCCACGGTTGGCCGCCCATCTGTTCGTCGAGGCGCTGGGCACCCTGTTCGAGGCGCTGGCGCAGGGTCGCTTCCTGCTCGCCCATCCCCTTTACCTCTCCTTCCAGCGCGATGCGCTGGCGGTCGGCCTCCTGCCACTGCTGGTCAAACTGCTGGTGTTGGGCCGCCAGCTGGCTCAGTTGCTGACGCACCCCTTGCAACTGTTGCTGACCGAGCTGGGCCTGACGCAGCTGCTGCTGGCTGTGGGCCAATCCCAGCTCCAGCGCCTGGCCACGACCGAGCAGGGTGCTCATCAGCTCGTTCCACTCAATGGGGCTCTGGCGCAGTGGCAGTGGATGGCCGAGCAGGGTATCGCCCCCCAGCTGTTGCCAGCGCTGGGTCAGCTGCTCGGCGCGCGCTTCCAGCTCCGGCAGATGTTGCTGACGCACTGCCAGCTGACGGGCCAGCTCCTGACGCTCGCTCTCGCACTGAATGTATTGATGGTTGAGTCGCTCCCATTCGAGCTCCAGACTGCGGGCACGCTCCGCCAGTTGACCGAGAATGCCCGCCACCTGCGGCTGGCTCTGGCTGTAGGGATGCTCCTCGGCACCGCACAGCGGGCAAGGTTCACCATCGCTCAGAATATGGCGATACTGCTCGAAGCTGGCGATGGCGCGGGACTGCTCCAGCGCGTGGCGCGCCTCATCCCGCTGCAGGGCGAGCCGCTCGCGGGCGGGGGCCAGCTCTTCGCCGAGGGTGGCCAGCTTGCTCAGCGCCTGCTCCAGCTGGGCAATCTCCTGCTGCAGGCGGCCATGCTGCTCGCCGTGGTTGCGGCCATAGTCGGCCAGCTCCAGCAGCTGGCGCAGTTGACTCAGTTGCTCGGTCTGCTGTTGCCATTGCTCCTGCGCCTTGGCGAGGCGGCTCTCCCACTGCTGCTCCTGCAACTCATTTTGTTGCTGTTGTAGCCGCGCCTGCTCCTGTTGCCAGTAGTCGCGCTCCTGCTGGCCTTGCTCCAGCTGGCGCTGCAACTGTTGCAGGGCGCGCAGCTTGTGATCCCGCAGGGTGAGCAGCTGTTGCAGCTTGTCGGCATCGTCGGCCCAATCCTGCATGGCGGTGAGCAGCGGCTGCCACTGGCGGGCAACCGGTGCCAGCTCCTTGTGCTCTTCGAGCCAAAGGCCCCACTGCTGGTGCTGCTGCTTGAGCAGCTCTACCTGTCGGCTCTGCTCGCGCCAGCCCTGCTCGAGGGTGAGCTGGACTTCCCGCTCCTGCGCTCCCTCCTGCTGGATCTTCTGCAACTGCTGCACTTTTTCCCGGATGCGGGTATCGAGCTCCTGCGCCCGCTTGAGTTCGGGTTGCAGGGCACCCCATTCCCGCTCGGCGGCGATCTTCTCCGCCAGCAGTTGCTGTTCGGTGAGGGCGCTCTGCTGGGTCTGCTCCTCGAGCTTGGCCAGCTCTGGCCCCAGCTCGGCGATCACCTTCTCCTGCTGCTGCACTTCAAGGATGAGGCGGGCCAGCTCGTCGTGATCGGCACGGGCCACCTGGGCCTGTTCGGCACGGGCAAACTCCTCGCGCTCGGGGGCCGCGGCGCCGTGAGCCTGCAGGGCGGCATCGAGCGCCGCCTGTCCCTCGGCGCAGCCCTGCAGCTGGGCGGCAATGCGGCTGTTGAGGTCGCGCAAGTCCTGCATCAGCTGCTGCTGTTGCTGCTCGTGCTTGAGGGTGGTGGAGAGGCTTATCTGCTGGCTCACCCACTGTTCGCGGGTCGCTTCGTCCATCAGCGCCACGTCGCCGAGGCGCTGGGCAATGGTGGCCAGCTTCTGCTGCTCTTCCCGCGCCCGCTCATAGGTCTGGATGGAGATGGCGGAGTAGAGCTCGGTGCCGGTCATCCGTTCTAGCAGGGCGGAGCGCTCGTTGGCATCCGATTTGAGAAAGGCGGCAAATTCCCCCTGCGGCAGGATCACCGCGCGGCGGAACTGCTCCCAGGAGAGGCCCACCAGCTCGTCGATGCGATCCTGCAGCTCCCGCTTGCTGCCGGAGAAGACCTGCCCCGACTCGACATCGGTCAGGGTGCGCTCTTGCGCCTGAAAACGCCCCTCGGAGCGGTTGCGCGCCCGGCGCACCGCCCAGCGGGCCAGCCAGATGCGGCCATCGCAGCCGCGAAACTGCACCTCGGCAAAGCCGCTGGCGTGGCCGCGACTGAGGATGCCGCGCACGTCGTTGGCCTTGAGCTTCTCTTCGTCATCCATGCGGCCCACTTCGGCCACGTTCTTACGATTGGCGATAAAGCGCGGCATCTCGTCGTAGAGGGCGAGACAAATGGCATCTAGCAGGGTGCTCTTGCCTGCGCCGGTGTTGCCGGTGATTGCAAACAGGCCGGCGGCGCCGAGCGCTCCCCTGGTAAAGTCGATGGTGAAGGGGCCGGTCAGACTGGCCAGATTCTCACCTGACAGAGACAAGATTTTCATTGGTTAGACTCCTTCACCTGCTCCAGGATCTCTTCAAACGAGGCGACCAGTTGTGCTTCGGGCTCCCCTTCAAACTGGCGCTGATAGCAGAGGCGAAACACCTCGGTGGGGGATAGCTCATCGAGCCTGCGCCGCTCGCGACCATCGGCCAGCCCTTCGCCCGAGCCCTGATACTGGGTGCTGATGCGGGCCAGACGCACCGGTTTGTCGGCGATGGCGGCGAGAATCCGCTCGCGGATGCGGGCCTCGGGCTTGGGCAGCAGCAGCCGCACTTCGAGGAAAGGTTGTGCCTCTTGTGGACAAGCAGGCAGCTCGAGTGATGCGATAGCTTTCAATGCATCGTCGAGGCTGCTCTGGGGCAGGCGGATCATCTCCACCGCGCGCGGCACCGGGATCCGCTCCAGCCCGGCCAGTTTGCCCCCCGCAAAGGTCACTTCCAGCACCTGATGGTTGTAGTTGGCCTCGGCCAGCGAAAGCGGCAGCGGTGAGCCGCTGTAGTGCACCCCGTCGGCCGGACTCTGGGCCAGATGGAGGTGACCGAGCGCCGTGTAATCAGCCGCGGCGAAGAGATCGGCAGGCAGGGCGTGCTGGTTGCCGCCAAGCACCCGCCGCTCCGACAGCTCCGAGAGCTGGCCTGCCGCCAGATAGGCGTGGCCCATGGCGATTAGCGGCAGATCCGCCCCGCAGCGGTCGCGCCCCTCGGCCAACACTTCTGCGTAGACTTGCCGAACCCCTTCGATCAGCCTGTCCTGCCCCTCTGCCAACGGCTCCACCCGCAAGTCGCTGCTGCGCAGGAACGGCACGGCGGCACACCAGGCGGCAATGTTGCCCTCCCGGTCTTGCAGCGGTACCAGCAGGCGGTCGGTTTCGAGCTTGCCTTCACTGTCGCGGCTGATGCTGCCCACCAGATGCAGATCGAAGGCCCGCAGCAGTTCGTGGGGGGCATCCAGCTTGGAAGGGGAGTCGTGGTTGCCGCCGATCAGCACCATGTTGAGGTGGGGCATCTCGGCGCGCAGCCGCGCCAGAAAACGGTAGAGCTGTTGCCAGGCGCTGGCGGGCGGATTGGCGGTATCAAACAGATCGCCCGCCACCAGCAGGGCGTCGATCTCGCGCGCCTTGAGGGTGTCGCTCAGCCAGTCGAGGAAGGCATCGTGTTCAAAACGGCGGTCATGGCCATGAAGTTGATGGCCAAGGTGCCAGTCGGCGGTATGGAGGATTTTCATTGGAAAGCAGCCCGGTTGCAGGGATGGTGCCTGCGGCACCCGATGGAGACAAGATGAGGATGCCCCGTGCTTTTTTCAAGTAAAACAGGGGGCTGGCTTTGGATTCAGGCCGGTTCGCAGCACATCCGGTATTGGGGGTGGCCGGTAAGGGGATCGGACTCCTCGGCCTCGATGACAAAACCGTGGCGGCGATAGAAACGCACCGCCTGATCGTTCTCGACAAAGACCCGGGCGTGGAGCGACGCCCCCTGACGCTTCGCCTCCTGCAGCAGGGCGTGGCCAACGCCGCGGCCCTGACGGTCGGGGCGCACAAAGAGGGCGGCGAGATAGTTGTCTACCAGCGCCATAAAGCCGAGCAGATCGCCGCGCTCCTCGAACACCCAGATGGCGGCGCGATCGAGATAGCGGGTACGCAGATCCTCCTGGGCCTGCCACCAGCAGGAGGCATCGACGAAATCGTGGGCCTGCAGGGAGGCCAGCAGCCAGATTTCAACGACCTCTTCCATGTCTTCCGGGCGACTTGGCCGTAACATAATTTCATCCTTGTTAACAACTGGCACTCTCGCAGTCTAGGGGAACTTGGCAAGGGCTCAGGTGTTATAAATGAGACCCTGTGAGGTCGATCGCCCTTTATTTAGCGAGAATGATTGGCTGATCACAAAGCGCCTCTCTAGTACAATGCCCGCCGGACAATCTAGAGACCGAGGACGCCATGTGGTTTAAAAACCTGCAGATTTATCGCTTTACCCGCCCCTTTGACCTGACCGTGGATCAGCTGGAAACCCAGCTGGAAGCCTGTGCCTTCACCCCTTGCGGCAGTCAGGACATCTCCCGTTTCGGGTGGGTCAAGCCCCTTGGCAAATTCGGCTCAACCCTGACCCACTCTGCCTCCGGCCACATCCTCATCTGCGCCCGCAAAGAGGAGAAGATGCTGCCCGGTAGCGTGGTCAAGGAGATGCTGGCCGAGAAGGTAGAGGCGATCGAGTTCGAACAGGGACGCGCCCTCAAGAAGAAAGAGAAAGAAGCGCTGAAAGAGGAGATCCTCCACACCCTGCTGCCCCGTGCCTTTAGTCGTACCAGCCAGACCTTCGCCTGGATCAATCCGGCCGACAATTTAATGGTGGTGGACGCAGGTTCTGCCAAGAAGGCGGACGATCTGCTGGCGCTGTTGCGCAAATCCATCGGCTCCCTGCCGGTGGTGCCGGTGGCTCTCAAGAACCCGCCCGAGATCACCATGACCGAGTGGCTGAACGAGGGCAATCTGCCGGCCTCCTTCACTCTGGAAGACGAAGCCGAGCTGCGCAGTGCCATGGAGCACGGCGGCATTATCCGCTGCAAGCAGCAGGATCTGATGACGGATGAAATCAAGAACCATCTGGCCAACGACAAGCTGGTGACCAAGCTGGCCCTCAACTGGGGCGAGACCGTCAGCTTCGTGCTGGGGGATGATCTCTCCATCAAGCGGCTGAAGTTCAGCGAAGAGCTGCGCGAGCAGAACGACGACGTCACCAGCGAAGATCCGGCCGCCCGTCTGGATGCCGACTTCGCACTGGTCACCTCCGAGCTGGCCCAGTTTATCCCGGCGCTGTTTGCCGCCCTGGGTGGCGAGGAGCAGTCCATCTAACCGGACTTGCGCCTGTTTGGCCTCTGCCATCCCATCGTAAAAACCGCCTTCGGGCGGTTTTTTTGTGGGCAACAGGTGGGCGGGGGACTGTTATGCAGAGCGGGATGAGGGCAAGGAGGGCTGCAAAAAGAGAGGGCCGACAAGTGATTTGTCGGCCCTCTCAGGTTTAGTCAGGCTGTTTTGAAATGAGCCACGCGCTGTTACTGAATGCCCGGCAGCTCCACAGCAAAAATCAGCACGAAGGCTTAGTGGGACATTGCCACAGGGGCGTTCTGCGCGGTTACTGGATACCCAACAACTCTACGTCGAAGATCAGCACAGATCCCGGCGGGATTTTGCCCGCGGCACGGTCGCCGTAGGCGAGGTTGGCGGGGATGTAGAAACGGGTCTTCTCACCTTCCACCATCAGCTGTACCCCTTCGGTCCAGCCTGCGATCACCTGATTGAGACCAAACTCGATGGGCTCGCCACGGGCGACCGAGCTGTCAAAGACGGTACCGTCCAGCAGCTTGCCCTCGTAGTGCACCTTCACCTTGCTGGTGGCGGTGGGGTGAACGGTGCCGGTGCCCGGGGTCAGCACTTCGTACTGCAGGCCGGAGGCGGTGGTGGTCACCAGCGGTTTGTCCTTGTTGCTGGCGAGGAACTCGGCGCCAATCCGCACGTTGTCGGCCGCCAGCTTTTTGTTGTTGCTGCTGGAGTAGAAGTAGTAGGCCACACCGGCGATGAGCAGCGCGATCAGTATGAATTTCATCGGTTTTTCCTGTTCCATGAAATGTAAAAAGTGCAATGAGGGCGCCATCTTATCGCGCACCGCTCCTGATGGCGAGCCACAGGACTGGAGGATGTGAGCGGGCAGGCAAAGCTCGGTGACGCAGGTGCAAAAAGGGGCGAGTCGGTGACTCGCCCCTTGTCATGGCGGCGGCGCTTACTTGGCGGCCACCATCATCAGGGCGGGCAGAGCGAAGAAGAGACCCGCCACATAACCCAGTGCCAGCAGCTTGTTCTCGCTGCCGACCCGGGCCAGCCCCTCGGCGGCGCGCACCGGCAGGTCACGCAGCAAGGGGATGCCATAGATGAGCACCACGGCGAAGACGTTGAACAGCACGTGGACCAGCGCAATGGTCATGGCCAGCTGGGCACCGGCTCCGCTGATGGCGGTGGCAGCCAGCAGGGCGGTAATGGTGGTGCCGATATTTGCCCCCAGGGTGAAGGGGTAGAGCTGACGGGTGCTGAATACGCCACCACCGGCCAGCGGGATCATCAGGCTGGTGGTGGTGGAGGAGGACTGCACCATGATGGTCACCAGCGCGCCCGAGGTGATGCCGGTCAGCGGGCCACGGCCCAGCGCCTTGTGCAGCAGCTCTTTGGCGCGGCCAACCAGTACCTGTTGCAGCACTTTGCCAAGATAAGTGACGCAGGCGAGGATCAGCAGGATACCGATGACGATGGTGGCGATGGCGGCACCCTTGCCCGGCAGGAAGGCCACAGCGCTGTCGATCAGCTGCTGGGCCGGTGCGGTCAGCGGCTTCATGAAATCCATGCCCTTCATCGACATGTCGGCGGAGCCCACCAGCAGGTTGGCCAGCCACTCGGCGCTGTGTTGCAGCAGGCCGAACATCAGCTCCAGCGGCAGGAAGATAAACACCGCCAGCAGGTTGAAGAAGTCGTGCACGGTGGCGGCGGCGAAGGCGCGGCGGAACTCGGATCTGTCACGGATATGACCCATGGAGACGATGGTGTTGGTGATGGTGGTGCCGAGGTTGGCCCCCATCACCATGGGGATGGCCATGCCGATGGGCAGGCCACCCGCCACCAGACCGACGATCACCGAGGTGACGGTGCTGGAGGATTGCACCAGCGCGGTGGCCAGAATACCGAGCAGCAGGGCGACAAAGGGGTTGTTGGCAAAGGCGAAGATCCGGGCTGCGCCCTCGGCGCCGCCGGAGAAATCTTTGAAGCCGTGGGAGATGGCGCCCACGGCGACCAGGATCAGGTAGACCAGTACGATGACACTCATCCAGTTGAACAGGGCGCGGGTCGCGGGCGGCTGTGACAAGGAGTGATGGTGTTGCATAAAGCCTCTTGAGACGGGGGACCGTCTTGGGTTGTTGATGACGGGGGCATTTAATCAGTGGTTAATGACAGAAATATGACAAGGTGACGTTTTTATGATGGTTTTGTGACATGGCGATGGCATCACGCTGGTGAGTGAGCTGCGTTGATAAGCCTGCCTTGCACGCTTTATCGAGTGAGGCAGCGAGTTGCGCTGTGAAAAGGGGGGATCAGGGTAAAAATCGGCCTGCTTGTGACTGGAATCACAAATGTCAGGTGCCTGGCTTGAGTGCTGCAGTCTTTAGGTGCAACGTTATAGTAGAACGTTTTACTTGATTGGCAGATTTGCCGATTTCTCTCCCACCCGCAGCGATGTGTGGCAGCACATCAGGAGTCAATAATGGAAGTAGTGAACCGGATCAGGATGGCGCTCGCCAAACTCTCGATGATTGGGCGCGCCCTGATGCTACCTATCTCGTTGTTACCCGCAGCGGGTTTGCTGCTGGCATTTGGATCCAAGTTCGACATGCCACTGATGATGCGAGCCGGTGGCGTGATTTTTGATAACCTGCCGCTGTTGTTTGCTATCGGGTCGGCGGTAGGTCTGGCGGCGGAATCGGGGATTGCTGCGTTGTCGGCGGCGGTCTCCATGCTGATCATCAATACCACTATCAGCACGCTGCTGGGGATAACCCCCGAGATGGCCGCGTCTGGTGGTCGCTATGCCATGGTCATTGGCATTCCCACCTTGCAGATGGGGGTCTTTGGCGGCTTGATATCCGGTATCCTGGCCGCCTGGTGCTACAACCGCTTCCATACCATGCAGTTGCCTGAATTCCTGGGTTTTTTTGCTGGCAAACGGTTTGTGGCGATCGCTACGGCCTTGTTGTCATTCCTGCTTGGCCTGGTGCTGCCCTGGGTGTGGGGGCATGTCCAGACCGGTATTGACGCCCTCTCGCTGGTGGTGAACGGTGATAATCAGGCCTTATCCACCTTTATTTTCGGTACGGTCGAGCGCGCGCTCATTCCTCTTGGCTTGCACCACGTGTGGTACCCCTCGTTCTGGTATACCTTCGGGCAATACACCTCGAGCGCAGGTCAGGTGATCCACGGTGATCAGACTATCTGGTTCAAGATGCTGGAAGACGGCGTGACCAGTTTCAGCACTGATTCTTATCACAATGCGGGCAAATTTATGCAGGGTGAGTTCCCGCTGATGTTGTTTGCACTGCCAGCCGCCTGTCTGGCGATGTACCACGAGGCGTACACCAAAAACCGCAAAATTGCGGCAGGTATCCTGTTTTCGGCGGCCCTCACCAGTTTTCTGACCGGGATCACCGAGCCGGTGGAGTTTACCTTTATCTTCGTTGCGCCCATCCTCTACGTTTTTAACGCCCTGATGGCAGGGTTAGCCTACATGAGCATGTATCTGTTGCATGCCCACATCGCCAAATCGTTCTCGGCTGGTTTGATTGATTACATTTCCTTTGGTGTGCTGCCCGGTCTCAATGGATTCGAGACCAATTTCCTGATGGTCTTTGTGATCGGTATTCCGATGGCCTGTTTGTACTATCTCACCTTCCGATATGTGATCCGTCGTTTTGACATCAAAACACCCGGCCGGGTGGCGGTGCTCAACACCATCGAGGGAAAATCGGATCAGGATCTGGCTGGAGAGATCGCACTGCTGATCGGTGGCGTGACGAACATTCGTCAGGTGGGCTCGTGCATCACCCGTCTGCGCCTTGAAGTGGAGCGTGCGGACCTGGTTGACAAGGAGGGGCTGAAATCCCTTGGCGCACGGGGCGTGGTATTTGTTGGGGATGAGGGAATACAGTTGGTCTTTGGTGCCCGGGCCCAGTTCATTGCCAAGGAAATGGCGGCATTGAGCGCCTGATCTTGTCCCGGGTCCTCTTGCGTTGAGGGCCCGGTGTCGTTTTGTTAAGGTAGCCTGCCTTCAGGTTTGTACGGGATGTCAATGTGGCCAAAGTGAGTATCGTGGATGTCGCCAGGGTGGCGGGTGTCTCGGTGTCGACCGTCTCGCTGGTGCTGCGCAAGAAAGGGCACATCTCCCAGCCGACAATAGAACGTGTGCAGTGTGCCATTGACGAGCTGGGTTATATCTACAACCAGTCAGCGGCCAATCTGCGTAGCCAGAAGAGCAACCTGATCGGGTTGCTGTTTGAGCAACTCGACAGCGATTTTTCCATCAAGATCCTCAAGACCCTGATCCAGGCGCTCGATAAGAAGGGTTTTACCGTCATGGTCAAGACCGGTCAGTTGCAACCACCTCAACTAACCGGTCTTCTCAACGAGTTCAAGGCGCAGCATGTAGCCGGGGTGATTCTGGTCGCGTCGGGGTCACTCGATGAGCCCTCTGCGCAGTCGCTGGCTGCCGTCGAGCTGCCATATCAGATGATTGCCAGTTACCAGGAGGGGGAGGGGATGAGCGATCTCGTGGTTTGCGATCCATACCGCGATGGTTTGACCCTGACCCGCTTCCTGCTCGATATGGGCCATGTCACCACGCTGTTTTTGGGTGGCGAACAGGAGGACCCTGTTTTTACCAGGCGTGCCGAGGGGTATCGTGCCGCTTATCGTGAGCGTGGGATCCCCGAGCGAAAGGCGCTTGTCATCACCTCCGATAGGGATCTGGCTGGCCAGCGCCAACGATTGGAGTCAGCCTTGCGATCGGACAACTCGATTTCAGCGCTGGTCTGCCACTCATTTGCTGCGGCCATGTTGGCGACGCAGTGCATTCTGAAGCTTGGCTACGGTATCGGTAAGGATTTTATTCTGGCTCAGCAGAAGTATGTGGTCTGCTTTCAGGAGGTGGATCGTTTCTCCAGCGAGGTCATGGAGTTACCCTATCTGTTGTTGCCACTGGAGGCGATGACTCACCAGGCGGTGCTGCAGCTCCTTGAGCGTATCCAGAGTGGCACTCCCCAGCCGTTGCGGGCTTTTGCCGGTGATCTGATCTGCTAGAGGCGCTTTGCTCCGACATGTTGGCAGCTCCTGACGCATCTGCAGATTGAGTGAGAGGTGCGCGGGTGTTGGCCTGGTTGACACAGAATGACGGATCCTGCCGATTATCCTGCTGCTGAAGGGAGATGGAGCACAATAAGGCTTGTGATCCCGGGGCGGGACGCTATGCTGCGGCGTTTCTTTTGAGTCGTGGAGTAATAATCGTGATGCGAGCATGGGTTCTCTCTCTTTCCCTCGGGTTGTTGTCAGTCGGTGTGCAGGCCAAGTCAGTGCTGCAGCCGGAGTGCAATCTGGACAAGGCGCTGAAGAACGAGGCGATGGGTGCCTCCGTCGGGGTCAAGGGTCGTTGTGATACCGAGATGCTGATGCGTCAGCAGAAAGAGAAGGCGAAGGACGAGCTGAAAAATGGCACCGCCGATCTGCGCGACAAGGCGAGCGACAGCGTGCAGGGTGTCCGCGATGATGTCAACGCGACCCAGCGCAAGGCCGACAAGGCTGAAGATCAGCTGAAAAAAGCCCACAAGGATGTCAAAGCGGTGGCCAATGATCCGCTCAAGGCTGCTGCGACTGCGGTGATCAACAACGGTTGATGAGTCAGCCTTCCGGCCTGCTGCCGGGGGCGGCGACAAGGGTCGCCAGTCGGTCATCGACAATCGGCGATATAGCGCCGGTGAAATAACAGAAGGGGAGCCATGGCTCCCCTTCTGTGTATCCGTTATCCGCAGAGGATCAGGCGTCAGCCGCTTCCTCGTACTGACGGAACGGGATGCGGAAAACCGCCAGACGCAGGAACAGATAGGTCACGCCGAGGCCAGCCCAGATCAGGCCCAGCTCCAGCGAGCTTTGCTCCAGGTTGATCCACAGGGCACCGATGGTGGCAGCGCCGAGCAGCGGCATCAACAGGTAGATGACGTGATCCTTGAGGGTCTTGTTGCGCTTCTCGCGCACCCAGAACTGACCGATCACCGACAGGTTGACGAAGCTGAACGCCACCAGTGCGCCGAAGTTGACCAGCGCCAGCGCGGTATCCAGATCAAACGACACGGCGGAGAGGGCCAGACCGCCCACCATCAGCACGTTGATGGCCGGGGTGCGGTATTTCGGATGGATGTAGCCAAACACCCGCTCCGGGATCATACGGTCACGTCCCATCACGTAGAGGATGCGCGAGACACCGGCGTGAGCCGCCATGCCGGAGGCCAGTACCGCGACCGTGGTGCAGACCAGTACCACGGACTGGAAGAAGGTGCCGCCAACGTAGAGCGCGATCTCCGGCAGTACCGCATCCGGATGCTGGAAGCGGGAGAGGCTCGGAAAGTAGAGCTGCAGGCAGTAGGAGACCACCACGAAGATGACGCCACCGATGAGGGCCGTCAGCACGATCGCCTTGGGGATCACCTTGCCGGCGTTCGGGGTCTCTTCGGAGAGGGAGCTCAGACCGTCAAAGCCCAGGAACGAGAAGCAGAGGATGGTCGCACCGGTAAAGAGCGGCACCATCTGGGCAGAGTCGAAGTGGAACGGACGGCTGCTCATCAGGGTGCCCGCGCCTTCACCGTGGTAGATGCCCCACGCCATCAGGCCGATAAAGAGGGTGATGATGGCGAGCTGGATCACCACGATCAGACCGTTGAAGTTGGCCACCAGATTGATGCCGCGCAGGTTCAGGAAGGTCATCACGGTCACCAGACCGAAGATGAACACCCAGGGCTCGACACCCGGGAACATGGCGGTCAGGTAGATCTTGGCCAAGAGGATATTGATCATCGGCATGAACATGTAGTCGAGCAGGGATGACCAGCCGACCATGAAACCGACGTAGGGGTTGAACACCTTCTGGGCGTAGGTATAGGCGGAGCCCGCAGAGGGGAACTTGCGTACCAGATGACCGTAGCTGAAGGCGGTGAGCAGGATGCCACCCAGAGCCAGCAGATAGGCGGTGGCGACCCGGCCTTCGGTGATGTCACCGACGATGGCGAAGGTGTCGAAGACAGCCATGGGGGTCAGATAGGCCAGACCCATCACAATCACTTGTGTCAGGGTAAGGGTCTTGAGCAGCTTGGCGTTTTGCGATGCCATTACGCTTTCTCCTCAATCAGTGCCGCAGCACGTGCTTGCAACGAGCGCAGGGATACGATGGATTCGCAAGCCTGTACATCAAGGGCGCCGGGGAGGCGCATACCGGGCTGTACCGGCAGGAAAGCATTAAAACGCCCCATTGTTATCCTCTCAACGTCGGGAGATTGTTTGGCAATCTCGAATATCACTTCCGGAAACGTTCCGGCCTCTTGTGGTGGGTTTGTACTGCACTTCAAAATAGAAAAACCGATGTCGCAGTGAACATCGGTCCTTTATTGGCGGCGTATTGTGCATTCGGTCAGCCCCCTTGACAAGCAATAATGGCCGAAAAACCGCATTTTTTTGCATAACCGGGTGGCAGGTAAGTGGTCACTCGCCCCCTGCGGCTCGTCCCGGGCCTCCCCCCCTTTTTCGGGGGGGTAAACGTCCCCTTCCGTTGCGTATGAAAAAACGGCAAATCTGCGCTGCAGGGTGCATAAAGCCTCAACATTGATCCTGATCATATTTGCCATGACCTGCCCGTGAGCGGGTCATGCCATGTTATCGGCTGACGGGTGAGATGGAGGGGGACGTAGAGGAAAAGTTTTCTGCATATCCATTCACTTTAATGACTGTGAACATGGGGCAGCTTGGCCACGGCAGTGGCATGGCGAGCGGTGCGGGTGGGTAGTTATTTGAAATCAGTCACACTTCTCGCAAAAACTGCACTTCTGGCAACCAGTGCTGCTGGCAACCCGCGCACCGCAGAAACAACAAGGAGCCCGCAGGCTCCTTGGTTGTTTATCGGAGGAGGGTGCCAGCGATTACTGGGCGATCTCCACCTTGTCGGCGGTATGCAGCGGGATGCGGAACACGGTGAGGCGCAGGAACAGGTAGATGGCCCCCAGCGCGGCCCAGATCAGCCCCAGCTCGAAGGAGGAGGGCTCGAGGTTGAGCCACAGTACCCCGATGCAGGCGGCGCCACAGAGCGGCAGCAGCAGATACATCAGGTGATCCTTGAGACACTTGTTGCGACCGAGCTTCACATAGAAGTGGGCAATCACCGCCAGATTGACGAAGGTGAAGGCCACCAGGGCGCCGAAGTTGATCAGCGCCAGCGCCATCTCCAGATCCAGCGACACCGCAGAGAGGGCCAGCAGGCCGACCAGCAGCACGTTGAACGCCGGGGTCTGCCACTTCGGATGGATGTAACCGAAGAAGCGGGCGGGCAGGGCGCGATCACGACCCATCACGTAGAGCAGGCGCGATACACCGGCGTGGGAGGCGAGCCCCGAGGCCAGCACTGCCACCGTAGTGCAGACCAGCACCACCGCCTGGAACAGCTTGCCGCCGACATAGAGGGCGATCTCCGGCAGCACTGCATCCGGATGCTGGAAGCGGGAGATGTCCGGGAAGTAGAGCTGCAGGAAGTAGGAGGTGGTGACAAACAGCACACCGCCAATCAGCGCCGTCAGCACGATGGCGCGCGGGATCACCCGATCCGCGTCCGGGGTCTCTTCCGACAGGGTACTGATGGCGTCAAAGCCGAGGAACGACAGACAGAGGATGGAGGCCCCCATCAGCAGCGGCGACACCTGGATCTGCTCCGAGAAGAAGGGACGGCTGCTGGCCACGGTGCCCAGCCCCTCACCGTTGTGAACGCCCCAGGCGATCAGTCCGATGAAGATGGCGATGATGCTGAACTGCATCACCACGATCAGGCTGTTGAAGTTGGCTACCAGCTTGATGCCGCGCAGGTTGAGAGCGGTCATTACCACCGCCAGACCGAAGATATAGGTCCAGGGCTCTACCTCAGGGAACAGGGCGCCCAGATAGATCTTGGCCAGCAGCATGTTGATCATCGGCATGAACATGTAGTCGAGCAGGGAGGTCCAGCCCACCATAAAGCCGACATAGGGGTGAAACACCTTCTGGGCATAGGTATAGGCGGAGCCGGCTGACGGGAACTTGCGCACCAGATGGCCGTAGCTCAGGGCAGTGAACAGCATGCCGATCAGGGCAAACAGGTAGGCGGTCGGCACATGGCCTTCGGTGATCTCGGTGACGATGCCGAAGGTGTCGAACACCGCCATGGGGGTGAGGTACGCCAGTCCCATAACCACGACTTGCCACAGCTTGAGGGTCTTTTTCAGACCAACCTGTTGGGCCGCCATTATGCATGTTCCTCATGCAGTGCCAGAGTGGCACGGTCCATCAACGAAACCGGGAGAGAGGCCCGGGAATCAAGGGCGCCAGGGCGGCGCACACCGGCCATGGCCGGTTGGAAAGCATTGAGATGCCCCATGTTGTTCCTCACAGAATGTGGTGTCGGGAGATTGCTGCCAATCTCGCTATCTTTTCCGGGGGTGATCCGGCCTCGTTTATGGGTTTGTTCACTGGTTAAAAAAGAACCGATGCCATTGTTTTACATCGGTTCTTTCAGTGGCGGCGCATTGTGCATTTGCAGGGCCCCCTTGACAAGAAAAAAAGGGGGCAAAATTGCATTTATTTGCACAGGTGAGCGGTCACTTTCCTGCTGGTCAGGCCAGCACGGCCTCCAGTGATTTTTCAAGGAGTTGCAGCCCCTCGTCAATCACTGCCGCAGGGGCCGTCAGGGGGGCGAGAAAACGGATGACATTTGCGCGCACCCCGCATGAGAGCAGGACCAGACCGCGCTTGCCCGCCTCGGCCACCAGCCGTTTGGTGAGGTCGGGATCGGGCTGGCTGGCATCACGCCGTTTCACCAGCTCCATGGCCACCATGGCACCGGGGCCGCGAATTTGACCTATGCAGTCAAAACGCTCGGCTATGCGTTCCAGCCCCGCCTTGATCTGTTCGCCCTGATCCAGCGCTTTCTGGTTGAGTTTTTCCTCATCGATCACCTGCAATACCGCCAGTGCCGCGGCGCAGGCGATGGGAGATCCCGCATAGGTGCCACCCAGACCGCCCGGCTTGGCCGAGTTCATGATCTCTGCCTTGCCCACCACGGCAGACAGCGGGAAACCCCCCGCCAGACTCTTGGCCAGGGTCATGATGTCGGGTTCAACCCCCGAATACTCGGTGGCGAAGGTCTTGCCGGTGCGGCAGAAACCGCTCTGGATCTCGTCGCAAATCAGCAGAATGCCGTGCTGGTCGCAGACGCTGCGCAGTTTTTGCATAAAGCTCGGGGAGGCGGGATAGAAGCCCCCTTCACCCTGAACCGGTTCGATGATGATGGCGGCGACGCGACTCGGCTCGATATCGGCACTGAAGCAGAGCTCGAGGGCGAGCAGGGCATCCTCTTCACTCACCCCGAGATAATCGGCGGGGAAGGGGATGTGGTAGACCTCACCCGGGAAGGGGCCAAAGCCGGTCTTGTAGGGCACCACCTTGCCGGTGAGCGCCATGCCCATCATGGTGCGGCCGTGAAAGCCCCCCTTGAAGGCGATGGTGCCGCTGCGGCCGGTGTGGGCGCGGGCAATCTTGATGGCGTTCTCGACCGCCTCGGCGCCAGTGGAGAGAAACAGGGTGCGCTTCGGCGTCGGGCCGGGCACCAGGGCGTTGAGCTTTTCTGCCAGCTCGATATAGCCGGGATAGGGGGTGACCTGGAAGCAGGTGTGGCTGAATTTTTCCAGCTGTTCACGCACTGCCGCCACCACTTTGGGGTGGTTGTGGCCGGTGTTGAGCACGGCGATGCCGGAGGCAAAGTCGATATAGCGGTTGCCCTCCACATCCCACAGCTCGGCATTTTGCGCCCGGTCGATAAAGACCGGCAGCAGGGTGCCGACGCCGTTGACCACGGCCGCTTCGCGGCGCGCTTGCCACGCCTTGTTTGATTCTGACTGACTCATCTTTCCTCCCTGAGGGGCCGCAGCCCCGATATTCCCTGAACATGTGGCGGGCGATCTGTCGCCCATCACCGCCGATCGGTTCAGATCGACGGCCTGTGGTTTGCTCTGCAGCAGCCCTCTTGGGTGAGGCGGCTGGCCTGTTTAGACCTCGTGCCGCCTAGGGTGAGCTTCTGCATCTATCTATCAAAGCGATGGATGGAGTGGCCAAGGCATCTGTGAACGGGATGCCTTGGCCCTCTGCTGCCCTAGCGAATGGCGCCAAAGCAGAGGTATTTGGTCTCCAGATACTCCTCCAGCCCCTCGGCGGCTCCTTCGCGGCCCAGACCCGACTCCTTGATGCCGCCAAAGGGGGCCAATTCGGTTGAGATGATCCCCTCGTTGATGCCGACCATGCCGTATTCGAGCTGTTCGGCCACCCGCCAGACCCGTGCGATGTCACGGCCATAGAAGTAGGCGGCCAGGCCATAAGGGGTGTCGTTGGCAATGGCGATGGCCTCGGCTTCGCTCTCGAAGCGTACCAGCGGCGCGACCGGGCCGAAGATCTCCTCCTGCAGGATGGGGTTGGTTTTAGCCACCTTGCCCAGAATGGTGGGGCGGTAGAAAAGGGGCCCAGCGGGGTGGGCTTCGCCCCCCAGCAGCAGTTCGGCACCGGCGGCGACCGATTGCTGCACCAGTTCGGCCACCTTGCTGGCGGCGGCGGGGTTGATCAGCGGGCCAATTTGGGTGCCCTCTGCCATGCCATCTCCTACCTTGAAGGCCTTGACGGCGGCGGTCAGCTTCTCGGCGAAGGCGTCATAGACGCTCGACTGCACCAGAATGCGGTTGGCGCAGACGCAGGTCTGCCCGGCGTTGCGGTATTTGGAGGCGAGCGCCCCGGCCACCGCGGCATCGAGGTCGGCATCGTCAAAGACGATAAAGGGGGCGTTGCCACCCAGCTCCAGCGACAGCTTTTTCATGGTGTCGGCGCATTGGCGCATCAGCAGCTTGCCGATGCGGGTGGAGCCGGTGAAGGAGAGCTTGCGCACCACCGGATTGCTGCACAACTCGTTGCCTACCGCGCTCGCCTGATGGCTGGTGACGATGTTGATGACCCCGGCGGGGATGCCCGCCTGCTCGGCAAGCAGCGCCAGCGCCAGCGCGCAGAGCGGCGTCTCGGCGGCGGGCTTGATGACGATGGTGCAACCGGCGGCCAGCGCCGGGCCCGCCTTGCGGGTGATCATGGCAATCGGGAAGTTCCACGGAGTGATGGCTGCGACCACCCCCACCGGCTGCTTGATGGTGGCCAACCGGCGATCGCCGCTAAAGCCCGGGATGGTGCGGCCATAGGCGCGCTTGCCCTCCTCGGCGAACCACTGGATAAAGCTGGCGCCGTAGGCCACCTCGCCCTTGGCTTCCGCCAGCGGCTTGCCCTGCTCGCAAGTCATGATGCGCGCCAGCTCGTCGCTGTGGGCGGTGATGGCGGCAAACCAGGCGTAGAGCTTGTTGCTGCGCTCCTTGGCAGTCAGCGCCGCCCAGGCGGGTTGCGCTGCGTGGGCGGCGGCGATGGCGCGGCGGGTATCCTCGGCATCCATGTCGGGCACCTGGGTAATGACGGCGCCGCTGGCGGGGTTGGTGACCTCGAAGGTGCGGCCGCTGGCGGCGTGGCACCACTGTCCATCTATATAGGCGCGGGATGTGATCAAGCTGGAGTGAGATGTTGTTCCTGACATGAGAAGCCTCGAGTGTGGGTCAGAGCAGCTGGTTGCCGGAGTGAGCCGACCCTTCCTGCGCCGCTGCCGTATAAAATAATAAGCACAGGAAGACCATAATTTGAGCTGAAATGTTTTTCAAGTGTTAAATATATTTGAATTGCTGGGGGGCGTCATGCTAGAAAATGGGCTGTGTAGCGCGTTTTTCCCCGTTCGCTTGCTGGCTGCAAGTGGGCAAGCGATCGGGAGATGGTAAATCAGGTGTGCAAAATAATGAACGGTTGCGCTGTGTAACATAGTGAACGGCAAGGGAAAGCTGGTCGGCTATTTTAACCAGTAGGGTAAACAGGCCACGCGTGATCCGATGCGATCACGCGCGAGCAGGGGAGGCTGATGATGCAAGGATGCAGAGAGAGCGCAGCAAGAGGGGGCTTGCCATGAGCGGGCCACAGAGCAGGGAGAGCGTGGCCCGTGGGCTGGGTGCGGCAGACGCAGGGGCGCATACCATGGGGGAACGATTGGCGGCGGTGCGCCATCAGCTGGGGCTCTCCCAGCGGCGGGCGGCCGAGCTGAGCGGCTTGACCCACGGCGCCATCTGCATGATCGAGCAGGACAAGGTGAGCCCGTCGGTTGCCTCCCTGCAAAAGCTGCTCACCGTCTATGGCCTGCCGTTGTCGCGCTTCTTCGCCGAGGAGGAGAGCCGCACCCCGGAGGTGGTGATCAAGGCTGATCAGCTTATCGAGCTGGGCAGTCAGGGGGTCTCCCTCAAGCTGGTGCATAACGGCAACAACCGCCGCCAGCTCGGCTTTATGCTGGAAACCTATCCCCCCGGCACCGACACCGGCGGTCAGGTGACCCATCAGGGGGAGGAGGTTGGCACCGTGCTGGAGGGATCCGTGGTCCTGACGGTGGCGGGCCAGAGTTATCCGCTGGAGGCGGGCGACAGCTACGTGATCGACACCGGCGAGCCCCACAGCTTCAGCAATCCGTCGGGGCAGACCTGTCGCATCGTCAGCGCCCACACCCCGGCCAGTTTTTAATCTAGGCAGTAGTTTGGCAACCGAACCGGTAAGGAAACAGGGATCATGACCGAACATGTAAACAGTTACTACGCAGCCAGCGCCAATAAACATGCGCCCTACCCGACATTGACCGAGCAGTTGGAGTGCGATGTCTGCGTCATCGGCGCGGGCTATACCGGCCTCTCCAGCGCCCTGCATCTGGTGGAGAAGGGCTACAAGGTTGTGGTGCTGGAGGCGGCCCGGGTCGGTTTTGGCGCCAGCGGCCGCAACGGCGGCCAGATCGTCAACTCCTACAGCCGCGACATCGACACCATAGAAGCGAACTGCCCGCCGGATCAGGCCAGGCTGCTCGGTTCCATGCTGTTTGAGGGGGGCCAGATCATCCGCGAGCGGATCAAGCGCTACAACATCCAGTGCGATCTGCAGCAGGGGGGCGTCTTTGCCGCCGAGACCGAGAAGCAGCTGCATGAGCTCAAATCCCAGTATGCCCGCTGGCAGAAGTGGGGCAACGACCAGCTGGAGTTGCTCGATGCCAAGGGGGTGCGCGAGGTGGTGGCGAGCGATCGCTACGTCGGCGCCCTGCTCGACAAGAGCGGCGGCCATATCCACCCGCTCAATCTGGCGTTGGGGGAGGCCGAAGCGATCCGCATGCAGGGGGGACAGATCTTCGAGCAGTCTGCCGTCACCAGCATCACCCCGGGGCAGCCAGCACTGGTCAAGACCGCCAAGGGGGCGGTGAAGGCGCGCTTTGTGGTGGTGGCGGGCAACGCCTACCTCGGTAATCTGGTGCCGGAACTGGCGGGCAAGAGCATGCCCTGCGGCACCCAGGTGATCGCCACCGAAGTGCTGGGGGAGGAGCGGGCTCGCTCCCTGTTGCCGCAAAACTACTGTCTGGAGGATTGCAACTACCTGCTCGACTACTACCGCACCTCCGGCGATCATCGGCTGCTCTATGGCGGCGGCGTGGTCTATGGCGCGCGGGATCCGGCGGATATCGAGCGGCTGATCATCCCCAAGATGCTGAAAACTTTCCCGCAACTGGCAGGGGTCAAGGTGGAGTACACCTGGACCGGCAACTTCCTGCTCACCCTGTCGCGCCTGCCGCAATTTGGTCGCATCGGCCCCAACATCTACTACATGCAGGGCTACAGCGGTCACGGTGTCACCTGCACCCATCTGGCGGGCAAGCTGCTCTCAGAGGTGCTGAGCGGTCAGGCGGAGCGCTTCGATGCCTTTGCCAAACTGCCGCACTACCCCTTCCCCGGTGGTCGGCTGTTCCGTATCCCCTTCACTGCCGCGGGCGCTGCCTGGTATACCCTGCGCGACCGGTTGGGGGTATAAGGGCCGCCCAGCGAGAGATGCGGGTTGGTGCTTGCCGCTCTGCGAGCGCAGATGCCAGCTCCCATGCCGGAAACAACGAGGCCACCGCGAGGGTGGCCTTGTTGTTTATCAAACTGCAGCGCGCTGTTTAGCTGTAGAAGGCTTCAACGGTGCCCTTGAGCTTGATCAGAATGGGCTGACCACGGCGATCCAGCGCTTTGGGGGAGGGGATCTTCACCCAACCTTCGCTGATGCAGTACTCCTCGACATCGGTGCGCTCTTTGCCGTTCAGGCGAATACCGATCGGGTGCTCGAAGCAGGCGGCCACATAGTGAGGGCTGCGGGGATTGCAGGAGAGGTGATCCGGCAGAGCCGGTTTGGTGCTGGTATCGCTCATCGATATAACCCGAAATGAATAAAAAGTGGGTCATTGTAGAGAATGCCGCCATGGCATTCAAGGCGGCCAAAAAACAGGCAGAGGATGCCCGCCATCGCTATGGGCGACCCGCTTATCCCCGTTGCCAATGCATCACCAGCTCGGGGCGGCCGCTATGCTCGCACAACTGCTGCTCACCCTCTTTGAAACCGTTGCGGCAATAGAAGCGCCGCGCCTGCTTATTTTCGGCGTAGACCGTCAACTCGAGCTGGTCATATTGGGCTTTGAGGTGATCGAGCAGTTGGCGACCCAACCCGAGTGATTGGTGAGTTGGGGAGATAAACAGTGCGGCGACAGACCCCTGATACCAGGAGATAAAGCCCAGCAGCTGACCATCCTCCTCATAGACCCAGCTCTTGCTGGCGGGCAAGTAACTATCCCTCATCGCCGCCCGTTGCGCTTGCCAAAAGGCGGTGGAAATAAAGTCGTGGGCTTGCAGCGATGCCTGATACCAGAGCTCGACGGCGGCATCCAGATCGGTTGTTAATAATGGGCGGATCATAGTGGCCTTAATAACAAAGAGTGGGAGTAATGCAGGCTCGATGAGCGCAGCGTAATCGGGCATTCGCGGTAGCGAGAGGGGGGGGGGAGAGTCCTGCCTGACACCCGGTTCGCCGTAACCGTTCACCGGGACGGTGTTGACAGCACCAACTCCTCCGGGAACGGGTAGTCGGTTTTCTCGATGCAGGACCTGACAACTGCCCTCAGCCACTCCTGCGGGCAGCGGCCCAATCGCTTGGCCGTCTCCACCAACGATAGGATACGCTGCCTGAACTGCTCGCCTCGATGCGACCAGACGCCATAGCTTCCCTTGCGCCACAGCACATAGCCACGCAGCGCCCGCTCCGCTTCATTGTTGGTCAGCGCTATCTCGTCGTTTTCCATAAAACGCCATAGCATCTCATCGTCCTTGAGCAGTAACTGGCAGCGCCCACGGTAGCGCTTGGAACACAGTACACTGCCCCGCTCCAGCTGCCTTCGCCAGCTTTGCCGACATCGCTGCAACCTTCGCTGGTACTGCTCCCGGCTTAAGCAGCCTTGTTCATAGCCATGCCGGGTTCTGAACACCGTGTCAGCCAGCAGTACCAGCCGGGCTCCGATAGGCTGGTTGACGGCGTCGCTACTCTCGGCAATCGCCGCCACGTTGCGCAGCACATGCGCCCAGCACAGTTGGCGCTGGGCGCTGTCGATGAAGCGGTATCCCGCATACTGGTCGGTCACCAGCACCCCATCAAGCTCACTGCCCAGCAACCGCTTCGCTGCCTCCTGACCGCGGCCAAACGCCGTCATGAAGCAGACCGCGACCTTGCTCAGGGCCAGCCACATCCAGCGTCGCTCACCGCCCCGCTGGTGCCGGGTTTCATCGGCATGGATGATGGCGGCAGACTGCACTTGCTGTTTGATGGCTTGGTGGGTCGGGGTGAGCATGGCGCTGACCCGGCCTTGCGCTTCACTGATGGCGCCTCGGCTAAAGCTCAAACCGAAGTGCTGCTTGAGCTGCTGCTGTATCTTGCTGATGCTCTGGTGGAACTGACCACTCTGCAAAGCGATATAGCTCAGCAGATTAGCCCCCATCTGGCTGTGGCTCACCGTATCGGGCAGGGCTGCTTCACTGGTGGTGACGCACCCACGGCAGGTGCCCCGATACAGCTGATGCTCTGTCACCACATAGCTGACCTCGGGCAGGTCAAACACCTGATGAACCCGGTAGGGCTTGTCATGGGACACCACCTGCTCACCACAGCAGGCGCACTGCCGGGCAGGATAGTGTGGTATTGCCGTCAGTCGGTCGTCCTCAGGATGACGTTCACGCCGCTGCCCCTTGTGGCCAGGCTGGGCACCACGAGCCTTGCCGGAAGCGGGGCGCTTGCGCGCAGGCGGGGTCCCCGAGCCATCAGTGGAGGGGGGCTTGGAGGAGTTATTGCTGTTTTGGTTGAGGCGGTCTTCAAGCTCGGCGATGCGCGCCATCAGCTTGTAAATCAGCTCGTTGGCTTGCTCGAGGGTCAGCGGCAGGCCGGGTGGTGGCGTAATGGGTTTGCTCATGACGTGATGGTGCCAAGCTGGCGGGATCAGGCAAGGGGCAACAGTGGATCAAGGGATGATCGTCTCACTTTTTCCTGTCAATGCCATCTGGGTGAACAGTTACGGTTCGCCACCTTGGCCAAAACGGCAAGGCTGTGATTTATGTAATTCGTGTCGCCGTAATACCTGTCACCGTATAGTGTCGCTCGACATTGACGGTTATTTCCCCCCAGCGGGAGGATTTGACTCTGGCCTGATGCGCTTGAAAAGCCGCCTGATCAACAAACTCTTCATAGACATCGAATCGGCAGGGATTGAGAGGATCTTGGTTCACCTTAAAGATCAGACAGCCGGTTTCAGATCGGGTTAACTGGATATGGTTATCAAGTTCATCCTTGACCGCAGTCAAATCGTTGGAGGACACGATAATAAATCCCTTTAATATCACTCTGCTCATAAATCATCCTTAAATATAATTATCGTGAGATTGATATCGAACTACTTGGTTTGTGTTGGACTATTGCAAATAGCCATAACCACTTTGGTGCGGCGAGCTGTAAAATCGACGCTTTGAAACATCCTCTTTAACCATTTTTATGAAACTAGCCAAGATGTATCTCAAGTCGCTCACATAACTCCCATAACGCTATTTTGTTTGAGTCATAATCAAGAAGATTGCTTGCCTCAAGAGCCCCACACCAACGAAACTCGGAATGTTCAGGTGATAACTTAGGATCGCCAGTCACTTGTACGGAGAATGAATACTCAGGGATTACATAACGATGGTTTATCCAATGTTTATGGCCGGTGTAGTAGACCTTTGGTAGCATGCACATCGAATCCAACTGCTGCCAATTTGTCCCAACTAAAGATGTTTCTTCGAGTAATTCTCGTTTGGCTGATTCGAGTAAAGACTCCCGTTCCTCACCGCCACCAGAAATAGCTTGCCACACATCATTGTCGTTCCTGCGTCCGAGTAGAAAACGAGTTTCAACACCTTCATGTTTATATGGAATAATTAAAACTTGAAAAGGCGCTCTCATTGAATACCCCCCAAAACACAAAATGTATCAACCGGGTGTTTTGTATATATAAATAAAGTGTTCGCTACCGCACTCAAGTTACAGCCCCTGACTTGCTGCTTTTAACCCATGTTCTGCGGATAACACCCTTCTGACAGCGAATGCTCATGGTGTGGCTCCGGAAGCGGTTTTATGCCGCACTACCATGATACCGATTGAAGCCGGTGGTGGAAGGGCTGGGGGGCGATAATCAGTGCCGGATCAATAAATTAAAACAACTTGGGTGGCAGAAACGACAAGGCCCCCGAGGTCGGGGGCCTTGTGATAGGGCCATCACTGGCGAGGCTGCACTGGGCAATGCCGATCAGGGCAAGTCTAGGGTAAAGCGGGCGCCGCCGAGGGGGGATTCATCGACCCGGATCTGGCCGCCGTAGCTGTGGACGATCTCGGTGACCACCGCCAGACCGATGCCCTGACCCGGCGAGCTGTCGGCGCGAACGCCACGCTGGAAGATCTGCTCCGATTTGGCCGGGTCGATACCCGGGCCATCATCTTCCACTTCGATGCGCAGCCGTTCGAGATGGCGGCGCACCGTTACGTTCACTTCGCTGATGGCAAACTTGCAGGCGTTGTCGAGCAGGTTGCCCATCAGTTCCATCAGGTCGCCCTGTTCGCCGTGAAAGAGGGCATCATCATCGAACTTGAAATGGGTTTGCAGCTTCTTGTGGCGATAAACCTTGGTCAGGCTGGCCAGCAGTTTTTCAATCAGCGGCACCGGCTCGGTGCCCTTGCTGGCAAGGCGCTGGCGGCCGGTAACGGCGCGTCTGAGCTGATACTGGATCATCTGATCCATGGTGAGGATCTGCTCGTTGATGTTGTCGTGGATCTCCCGCCCCAGTTGCACTTCGCGGGTGGTGATCTGGATCAGCGCCAGCCGGGTTTTCAGGCTGTGGGCGAGATCGTTGAGGGCGTGCTGGTAGCGCTGGGTTTGCTGGCGTTCGTTTTCCAGCAGCTGGTTGACCGAGTCGGTCAGCGGGGCCAGTTCCCGTTCGAATTCGTTTGACAGCGCATCGCGCTTGCCAGCCCGGATATCGTCGATCTGGCGGGCGATGGTGCGCAGGGAGCTGAGGCTCCAGAAGGTGGTGAGCAGCAGCAGTCCGGCCAGCAGCAGGTAGGCGAGCAGCGCCTGACGGGCGGTCTGATAGAGGTAGGTGCGCGACTCTTCGTGATAGCGTTTGGCCGAGTCGATCATCACTACGTAGTAGGCGGTGGTGCCACTGCCGGGATTGCGGATAAAACGCAGGCTGTAGACGTAGTAGCTCTCGCCGTTCTTGATGGTGTGTTTCTTGAAGAAGTAGTCGAGATCCATCCCCCCCAGATACTTCATCAGATCGCGGCAAATGGTATGTTTGGCCTTGATCACCTCCGGCATATGGAGGCTCGACCAGACCAGCTCGCCATCGGCGCGGCAGATCAGGGTGTCGAGGTTGCTGTCACTGGCATCGCGGGACATCCGCCCCAGTTCGACGGTGGGGCCCTTGTCGTCCGGCTCGGTGGAGGAGAACAGCTTGGCCAGGTTCTCCTGCATCCGGGCACTGGCCTTCTGGCTCTGCTCCTCGATATGGCCGAGGTAGAGGGCGTAGACGGCAAACCCCATGATCAGCGCGATGACCAGCAGCGAGCTGAGCAGCAGTTTGATGTGCAGGGAGCTGCGGATCATCCTGATGGGGCGCGGCAGATGAAACTGCATCAGTTACACGACAGGTTGAAGATGTAGCCCTGGCGCCGGATGGTGGAGATGGGTTGAATCGTCCCTTCCGGATCCAGCTTCTTGCGCAGGCGGCTCACCATCACCTCGATGGTGTTGGGGTCCCCTTCGCCGTCGCCGTAGAGCTGGTCGAGCAGTTGCTGCTTGGAGACCACCTGACGGGCGTTGCGCATCAGGTACTCCAGAATGAGGTATTCAAAGCTGGTGAGCACCGCCACTTCACCGGCGATGGTCAGCTCCTTGCGGGAGAGATCCAGCTCGTAATCACCGGCCTTCACCTTGGGCGAGATAAAACCGGCGCTGCGGCGCACCAGCGCATTGAGGCGGGCCAGCAGCTCATCTTTCTGGAACGGTTTGACCAGATAGTCATCAGCACCGGCTTCCAGTCCTTCGACCTTGTCCTGCCAGTTGCCACGGGCGGTCAGCACAATGATGGGGAAGGGGATCTGCCGTTCACGCAGTCGCCGGATCAGTTGCAGGCCATCCATATCGGGCAGACCGAGGTCGATGATCGCCACATCAATGGGGTAGTCAACGGCATAGTGCAGAGCAATCTCGGCCTTGTCGGTGCTGTAGACCTGATTGTCGGCTTCGGTCAGCAGGGAGGAGAGGTGGTGATTGAGCAGCTTGTCGTCTTCGACCAACAGAATTTTCATGATGTGAACGGTCATAGGGATCCAGGCTGTCAATTAGAAAGTGAATGTCGCTTCGAGTCAATTCGAATCCTATCTTGCCACTCCTGTATCGGGACTGAATCAGGGGGCTTCAGAGTTTGCAGCAACTGGTCGTTTATCCATTGTCCGTTGTTGTCGATGGCGCTTTGGTCAGTTCATTGCTGATCGCCATGCTGCGAAAGGTTTGACGAAATGAGAAAGGTAGCCGGAACGTGGCTGGCGCGGCTGAAGGGTCGGGAGCGCAGCGACTTCCTCTATATTGTCTGGCTCTGCTGGGGAGCAGCTCTGCTGCTCTATGTGCTGGGGTCACCCTGTTTTCTGTGGCCAGTGGCGCCGATGCCGCTGGTTCTGCTTGTCTGGTTGATGGAGAGAGTCGGGATGTTTGGAAAAAAACGTGATGGGGCGGCCAGTGTGTCAGCCGGGGCAACGGTCATTGCTGCCGGCGCCCGCTTCAAGGGCGAGTTGCAGGTCGAGGGGGATCTGGAGGTGCGCGGTCACGTCAATGGCACCATCCAGCTCACCGGCGGTGTGCTGCGCATCATGCAGGGCGGCACTGTCGAGGGTGATGTGAGTGCGCCCCACGTGCTCATCAATGGTCTGCTTGAAGGCACCTGTACCTCCGCCGAGGTGGAGATCCTAGAGAGTGGCAAGATGCAGGGGATCTTCAAGGGTGGCAGTCTCTCCATCTGCAAGGGCGGCAACTTTGTCGGTCAGTCCCAGCCCACCGTGGCCGGCAAGGCTGATCCCGTGTTGCAAGCCTTGTCTGAAAACCGATCGCCCGAGAACAAGCAGCCAGAGAACAAGAACAATGTGAAGAAGCTGCCGCATGAGCCGAAAGGCAAGGCGACCGAGGAGCTGGCCAAGCAGGCGTGATGCCGTTTGCCAGCCGTGCAGATGACGGTTGTTCAGGGAAACAGAGAGGGGGCCACGATGGCCCCCTCTCTGTTTCCCCGTTACCCGTTAGCTGCGGTGCGGCGGCAGCATATTGGTGAGGGTGTTGTCTTTGAGAATATGGTGGTGATAGAGGGCCGCCACCGTGTGCAGGCCGATCAGCGCGTAACCGATATTACCCAGGGTCTCGTGTACCTCCTTGATCAGCCCCTTGAGGTCCGGACTGGGGGATAGCAGGGCCGGCAGCTCAAGCCCGAAGAAGGGGATGGGCTTGCCCGCGGCGCTCAGCAGCAGCCAGCCAAACAGCGGGGTGAGAATGAGAAAACCGTAGAGGGCGAGGTGGGCCAGTTTTGCCAGCTTGTGCATGACCGGGGAAAGCTCGGGCACGATACGGGGTGTTGGGCTCATCCAGCGCAGCGCCAGTCTGACAAATACCAGAGCGAAGATGAGCAGCCCCAGCATAAAGTGCCACTCCTTCATCAGATCCCGGCCAGGGTCCCCTTTGGGGAAGATATCGCGAAATTCGATCAGGGCGTAGACGGCGATCATGGCCCACAGGGTCAGCCAGTGCAGCCCGATATTCAGGGTGCCGTAACGTTGTTCACTGTTCATCAGCATAGGTTTGTTCCTTCAGATTGGTTGTCACATCCGTGTGGCATCCCCGCTGAACAGCATATCGAAGCGAGGCCGGATCCCTTGGCGGTAACTGCCGTGCTGCCACCACTTGCCTGTGGCCAGCAGCCTTAAACGGGCGGCAGTCGGAGGGCAAATTCCCTCTACTCTCTGCATGGTATCACTGGCAACCGGGTTGATAGTCTGATCAATGCCACACAATTAACAGGCTTATTAAGCCCCTTGTGACGTGAAGAAGGCGTGAAATAAAGGTGTGAAATTGCGTCAGTGGGGCCAATGACGGCTTCACGCGGGCTCGATGGCCAGTACCATGCAATCCGGTTCGTTGATGCGAAAACGGACATTGCAGTCAAACAGCCGCACCCCGTACTCCTTCTCATCCGGCTTGCCCTTCTTGTAGGCGGGGCGAGGATCTTGCGCCAGCACTTCGCTCACCAGCTGGCGCAGCTCGGGATGGGCCTTGAGCCAGGGTTGCAACTGCTGCTCGGCCTCGGCACTGAAACTCACCGCCAGCGGCGGGGTGGGCGCATCGGGGGCAAAGCCGCCACGGGCATCCGGCAGGCTGTCGGCATAGGGAATGTAGGGTTTGATATCGACGATGGGGGTGCCATCGAGCAGATCCACCGCCCCCAGCTCCAGCCACAGTTTGCCCCGCTCGCGGCCGACCCCGTGCAGTTCGACCACCGAGAGGCCGAGTGGATTGGGGCGGAAGGTGGAGCGAGTGGCAAAGACGCCGACCCGCTCGTTGCCGCCAAGGCGCGGCGGGCGCACTGTCGGGTGCCAGCCCTGCGCCATGGTCTGGTGAAAGACGAAGCTGAGCCACAGATGGGAGAATTGCTCGATGCCGCGCAGCACATCCGGCTGATCGTAAGGGGGGAGCAGCTCGAGGCGGGCGCGAGCAGATTTGACCAGACCGGGCTGGCGGGGGATGGCGAACTTCTCCTTGTAGGGAGAGCGGATGATCCCGAGGGTGTCGATTTCGAACTTCATAGCGGATCCTGTCTGAAAACCTCGGCAATTTAGCACAGGCGGCCCCAAAACGCAGGCTTGGCCTCACTACGCCCATTTCTGCTGCGCTGCCGTGATCCCTGTCCCATCCCGGCCAGTCGGAGGCTGTGCCCGCGCATCAAGTTGCGTAGGGTGGAGGCAACGGGCGCATCAGGATGAAATGTGCGCACTCGCGCCGAAGGGGAGGGAGAGGGATGAAACTGCTGATTATCGGTGGCACCGGTTTTTTGGGGCGCCACCTCACCGCGCTGGCGCTGGATTGGGGCCATGAAGTGACCCTGTTCAACCGCGGTCTGCACCAGCATCCGGACTGGCGCGATCTGGTACAGCTCACCGGTGACAGGGACAAGAGCCTGAGCGCCCTGCAAGGGGACGGGTTGCAGTGGGATCTCGCCATCGACACCTGCTGCTATCGCCCCGAGCAGGCGGCGAGCCTCTCGGCAGCCTTGCTCGGGCGCTGCGAGCGGCTGATCTTTATCTCCACTATCAGCGTCTATCGCGATTTCTCAATGCCCGGAATGGATGAGTCGGCGCCGCTGCACTCTATCCCCGCAGGCGAAATGCCCACTGACTATGGCCCCCTCAAGGTATTGTGCGAGGCGGAGTACCACGCCCGCTGGGGCGAGCGGCTCTGCATCCTGCGCCCGGGCGTGCTGTGCGGCCCCCATGATCCCACCGGACGTATGGCCTGGTGGATTAAGCGGGTACAGCAGGGCGGGCCCTGGTTGCTGCCGGGCAGTGGCGAGGATCGCTTGCAGTATCTCGATGTGCGCGACTGCGCCGAGTTTGTGCTGCGCGCGGCCGAGCAGCAGTTGTCGGGCATATTCAACCTGCTCAAACCCGGCATTACCCTGAGTGACTGGCTGGAGCGGCTGAGTGCCCGCTTGCTGCCAGCCAGCCCCATCCAGCCCGAGTGGCTGCCTTGGCCGACCCTGATTGCAGCCGGTATCGAGCCTTGGCAGAGCTATCCCACCCTCTTGCCCTGCGCGCAGGCGGAGTTTGCCGGTTATGGCTCGGTCAGCGCCGAGGCGGCCATCGTGAAGGGATTGAACTTTCGGCCGCTGGAGGAGACCGCCGCCGACCTTGCCCACTGGCTGGCCATCGAACCCGTCGCTGCAGTGGCGGCGGATGCCATGACTCTGGCCCGGGAGGCTGCGCTGCGCCAGCAGTTGCTGGTACCCACTCTGCAATAGGAAAGAGTGGCGGGATCATCGTGTTGCTGCCGAGAATGCAGTGGTGTGAACATAACGAGAGAGGGCATCCCGCGGGATGCCCTCTCTGTCTATCCATGCCTGATGGCTGCCAAATACCGGCTGACGCGATTTCCCATGGGGCCGTCTTTGCTCGCCGTCCTAGCGAATGGCGGCGCCAGCGGCTACCAGCAATTCGCGCAACATGGCGCGATGGCAGCGGGACTCCTGCTCGCAGTAACAGCCCACCGAGAGGTTGGTGGTATGGGAGAGGGCGGCCAGCAGCGCCAAATCATGCCTGGCAGCAGGTTGCGCCATCTCGGCCTTGTACTGTTTGCCAAACGCCGCCCACTGGGCGGGTGTCTCGGCGGCCTGACCCAGCTTCATGGTCTCGCTGCTGGGGGCGAGGTTGGGAAACCAGACGTCGTACCAATGCTGGCTGGCAAATTCGCTCTTGGGGACGCCGCGAGGCGGGCGGCGCACCGTGCCGATCCGCAGCCCCTCATCGGGCAGGCGCGGGCTGCCAAGGCGAACGATGGCGAGGGCCATGGTCGCGGCTTACTTCTCTTCGGCCACTTTCAGCGCCTGCCCGTAGCAGATCACCTGTTTCAGGCAGCCCGGGGTGTCGCTGAATTCGGCGCACTTGTCGATGGTGACAGCGTTGCCACCCATGTCGGCGGCGCGGCGGCGCGCCAGGGTGCGTGCATCACCGGCGTTGGGCACCGGCTGGTTGGCATCGGCCTGGCAGGATTCACCCTCGATGGTGCCGAGGTAGAGGTAGTTAAGGTCAGCCAGCTCATCCTGTTCGTAGAT
This sequence comes from Aeromonas allosaccharophila, assembly GCF_016026615.1. Classification (NCBI taxonomy): domain Bacteria; kingdom Pseudomonadati; phylum Pseudomonadota; class Gammaproteobacteria; order Aeromonadales; family Aeromonadaceae; genus Aeromonas; species Aeromonas allosaccharophila. The sequence goes on from NZ_CP065745.1 coordinate 184,386, forward strand.
GCGCACGCTACCGGGTTTGAAATATTCGTCGAAGTTCTCTTTATCCAGATTGCTGTTGAAGGCGTAGTTGGCACAGCCGGAGGCAATCAGGGGCATCATCAGGATCAGGCGTTTCATCGTCTCGTATCTTGTGTCGGTGATGAGGACAGTAGAAAGGCGCAGGCGCTCCATGTCGGCATCTTGTTGAATAATGAGGGGGACATTATAGGGGCCAGCCACCTGCGGCGACCAGCCCCGTTTTGCGCCCGGGTGTCAGGGTGTGACCCCCATCAGCCTGATATCAGGCTGATATCAAACAGGAGCCAGCCGTTGGTAAAGGCTGCGGTAGTAATCATCCGCCAGCAGCTCGTCATGAGGGGCGCAGAGGCGGATCTGTCCCTCTTCCATCAGGGCAATCCGGTCCATCTGCTCCATCCCCAGCAGGCGGTGGGAGATAAGCAGCAAGGTGCGATCTGCCCCGAGCCGGAACAACAGATCCATGATCTCCCGCTCGGTCTGGCTGTCGAGCCCTTCGGTCGGTTCGTCCAGCAGCCAGAGCGGCGCATCGTGCAGCAGGGCGCGGGCGATGCCGATACGGCGACGCTCACCACCGGAGAGGGGGCGGCCGCCGTCACCCAGCCAGGCGTCGAGGCCCGCCTCATCTTCCAGCAGATTGGCCAGCCCGACCTGGGTCAGTACCGCAATCAGCTGCTCGTCAGTGGCGGTCGGGGCGGCCAGCTTGAGGTTGCCCCGCAGGGTATCGGCAAACAGATGCACCCGCTGGCTCACCACCGAGATGGAGGCCCGCAGCGCCCCTTCGCTGTAGTCGGTGAGCGGCTTGCCATCGAGCAGGATCTTGCCCGCCTGCGGGCTCCACTCCCGGGTCAGCAGCCCCATCAGGGTCGATTTGCCGCAGCCGGTCTGGCCCAGCAGCGCCAGCTTCTCACCGGCGTGCAGTTGCAGGGTGCAGCCACGCAGCACCGGCTGGGGGTTGCCGGGGTAGCCAAAATAGAGGTCATTGATCTGCAGCGCACCAGCGGTAGCGTGGGTCTGCTCGTCGCCCCACACGGGGGCTTTTGCCTCTTGCAGGATCTCGTTCAGGCGGCGTGCCGAGGTGAGGCTGGTGGAGAGGTGCTGGAAAGCCCCCGCCAGCGGCATCAGTGCCTCGAAGCTGGCCAGCGTGGCAAAGACCATCAGTGCTGTGATGGGGTCGGGCGCTGCGCCCGCTACTCCATGACCGGCCAGCCAGAGCATCAGGGTCAGGGTCCAGCCGCTCAGCAGTTGCACCGAGAAGTTGGCCAGCCCGCTCACCTTGGCCATGCGGGCCTGTGCGGTTAGCAGCGCCTGCTCGGCCTGTTGCAGCTCAACCAGCGCCTTGGGAGCGGCGGCAAACATCTGCAGTTCAGCCTGACCATCCAGATAATCCACCATCCGGGTACGCAGGGTCGATTTTTCGGCAATCAGCGCCTGGCCGGGGCGACGGCCGAGGAAGTAGAACACCAGCGGCAGGGCGATCATGCCAAATAGCAGAATGGCGCCCAGGGTGAGGGCGAGGCGACTGTCGAAAAACGACAGGAAGAAGACCAGTCCGGCGGTGCTGAGCAGGGCCGCGCCTATGGGGGTGATCAGCCGCAGGTAGACGTGGTCCATCGCATCGATGTCGGCCACCAGTCGATTGAGCAGATCCGCCTGACGGAAACCGGCCAGGGTACCGGTGGAGAGCGGCGAGAGTTTCTGCCAGAACCAGACCCGCAGTCGGGTCAGTACCCGGAAGGTGGCATCGTGGCTCACGACCCGCTCACCCCAGCGACCGGCGGTACGGACGATGGAGAAGAAGCGCACGCCACCCGCGGGGGTCATGTAGTTAAAGGCATGGGTCGTCGCAACGGTCATCCCCGCCACGGCGGCGGCAGAGAGGAACCAGCCGGAGAGGGAGAGCAGCCCCATGCCGGCGGCCAGGGTCACCAGCGCCAGCAGCAAACCAATGGTGAGGCTGAGCCAGTGTTGGCGATAGAGGCGCAGAAACGGCAACAGATCACTCATCGAGAGAACCTCCGGAACGTTGGGAGAGCAGGCGGGCAAAAGGCCCCTGCCCAGAACTAAGTTGCTGGAAGTTGCCTTGCTCCACCAGCTGGCCGCGGGCCAGCACCAGGATATTGTCCATCTTGGTAAGCTGGTCGAGGCGGTGGGTGATCATCAGCAGGGTCTGGCCAGCCATCGCCTGCTCGAGGGTGGTCATGATGGCGCGTTCGGAGTGGCGATCCAGACTGGCGGTCGGTTCGTCGAGCACCATCAGCTGGGTCGAGTTGAGCAGGGTTCGCGCCAGTGCGAGGCGCTGGGCCTGACCGACCGAGAGGCCGCCCGCCTGATCGCCGACCGGATAGTCGAGCCCCTTCTCCATGGCAAATTCCCACGCTTGTGCCCGTTTCAGGGCATCTTCCAGCTCGGCATCGCTGGCCGTTGGCTTGGCCAGCAGCAGGTTGTCGCGCAAGGAGGCGTGGAACAGCTGCGGGTTTTGCGAGAGCCAGCCTAACTGCAGGCGCCACTGACTCATGTCGAGGGTGGCAAGCTCCTGCCCGTTGACCTTGAGCTCGCCGCGATAGGGGGCAAAGCCGAGCAGGGCGTTGACCAGCGAGCTCTTGCCTGCGCCGCTGACGCCGATGAGGGCGGTACGCGAACCGGCTTCCAGGGTGAAGTCGATGGGGCCGACCAGCACCTTGCCTTCGGCGCTCAGCACTTCAAGGCCTTTTGCTTCTACCTTGACCGGGCTGTCGGCATGGAACGGCGCCGTGCCTGCGGCCGGTTCGCTCACCTCGGCTTCTAGGAATTCAAGCAGCTGCTCGGCAGCGCCGATAGCCTGCGCCTTGGCGTGGTAGTGGGCACCCAGTTCCCGCAGCGGAGCGTAGAACTCGGGGGCGAGAAACAGCACGAACAGGCCGGTAAAGAGGGTGACCTTGACCCCATAGCTACCAAAGTTCAGATGGTCGATATAAGAGAAGCCGAAGTAGACGGCGACCAGCGCCACTGAAATAGCGGCGAAGAACTCCAGCACGGCGGTGCTCAAAAACGCCAGGCGCAGCACTTCCATGGTGCGCTCGCGAAAATCTTCCGAGGCATCGCGAATGGCGTCACCTTCTGCCTGGGTCCGCATAAAGAGTTGCAGGGTACGCAGCCCCTTCAGGCGATCGAGGAAGTGGCCGGAGAGGCGAGCCAGCGCCTGAAAATTGCGGCGGTTGGCATCGGCGGCGCCCACACCCACCAGGATCATAAAGATGGGGATGAGGGGCGCAGTGCCCAGCAGGATCAGACCCGCCGCCCAGTTGACCGGGAACACGGCCACCAGAATGACCACCGGAATAAAGACGGCGATGGCCATCTGTGGCAGATAGCGGGAGAAGAAATCCTGCATATTTTCAATCTGTTCCAGCAACAGACTGGCCCAACTACCTGCCGGACGGCGCTGGATATAGGCGGGGCCAAGGCGGCTCAAGCGCGTGAGCACCAGCTGGCGGATGGTCTGGCGCACCGCGCTGCCCGCCTTGAAACTGGCCACTTCGCGGCCGTAGGCCAGCGCCGCTTTGCCAAGCGTCACCAGCAGCAGGGTAATAAAGAGCGTGATGGACTGCTCGGGGGTTGAGCCTTCGATGATAAAGCCGTGCAACAGGGTCGCCAGCAGCCAGGCTTGCGCCACCATAAGAATGCCCTGGCCAAGGCCAAAAGCGATGGATATCGTGATCCAGCGGCGACCGTGACTCGATTGCTTGCGCAACCAGCCATAGAGACGTTTTTGCGTTTTTTTATCCATTACCACCATCCTCGCGTCGAGTGGCGCAAGACTATCCTTGCCGTTTGGCCTTGGCAACCTTGTAAATTATCTGTGTTGAAAATGTTTGATTGAAAAAGCAACCGTCTGCTCAATCCTTGTCCGAACAGATTGATTTATTGAAAAAAGTGGCAAAGGCGCCATTGCGCTCGGCGGCAAAATGCATATAGTAGGAGCCCTGACGCGGGTGTAGTTCAATGGTAGAACGGTAGCTTCCCAAGCTGCATACGTGGGTTCGATTCCCATCACCCGCTCCAAATTTCAGATGCCAGGCGGGCATCGTATAATGGCTATTACCTCAGCCTTCCAAGCTGATGATGCGGGTTCGATTCCCGCTGCCCGCTCCAGCTTCAAAACAAAAAGCCCACTCCTGCGAGTGGGCTTTTTGTTTTGCATCTTGTTCAGCGTGTGACGCAACGATCACCGTGTTTTTGTATTATCTCTGCCTTAATAAGGCAAACCGCAGAGACAGAAAAGGCGCCCAAGGCGCCTTTTCAGATCAACAGCGTAGCAAGAGCTTATTCCTGCTCCAGCTCACCACAGAAACGGTAGCCTTCGCCGTGGATGGTGGCGATGATCTCCGGGGTGTCGTTGACGCTTTCGAAGTGCTTGCGAATGCGACGGATGGTCACATCGACGGTGCGGTCGTGGGGTTTCAGCTCACGGCCAGTCATCTTTTTCAGCAGCTCGGCACGGGTCTGGATCTGGCCCGGGTTTTCGCAGAAGTGCAGCATGGCGCGGAACTCGGAGCGCGGCAGCTTGAACATGTCGCCAGTCGGGCTGACCAGTGCGCGGCTGTTGATATCCAGCGCCCAGCCGTTGAACAGGTAGCGCTCAACCAGCTTCTTCTCTTCGCCACCGGCAGCCACGTTCATGGTGCGGCTCAGCAGGTTGCGGGCACGGATGGTCAGTTCGCGCGGGTTGAACGGCTTGGTGATGTAATCATCGGCGCCGATCTCCAGACCCAGGATCTTGTCCACTTCGTTGTCACGACCGGTCAGGAACATCAGGGCGATGTTATCGTTCTCACGCAGTTCACGGGCCAGCAGCAGGCCGTTTTTGCCCGGCAGGTTGATGTCCATGATCACCAGATTGATGGTGTGGGAAGTGAGGGCTTGATGCATCTCGTCGCCGTTGTTGGCTTCGAGCACGATGTAGCCTTCCGCTTCAAAAATGCTTTTCAGGGTATTGCGTGTGACCAGCTCGTCTTCGACGATCAGAATGTGTGGTGTTTGCATGAGTATTCCCAGATTCTTATCAGTTAATTATCTTAAATTTAACACTCTTTGGCGTTACAAACCGATTTCCTGACTGATCCTGAAAATTTATTACGTCATCCTGGGTATGAGAGTCAGGTCGGAATATCGCGAATTAGGCATCAGTACCGGCAAGTATCCCTGTGCCACTTATAGGTTCCCGACAAGTCTGGTCGAGCAGAGCCTGGAAAGGTCGTCCATTACGAAAGTTGCCGCATTTTATCAGTTAACAGGAGCATAACAACACTCTTTGCCGTCAGATAGCAACTTTTTAACTCTGTTTTGATATAGGTCAAACCCTGGCACAGCTGCATCATACTTGGCCTTAACCGGGTTTTTGCCCCTATAAAATGTAATGGAATGTAACATGTGATTGACATGATTTTGTGGGAAAACTACAAGAAAATCTGCTTTATCGCGCCATTTGAGCCACCTGATTGGTCTGCCTTTGCCATCATTACCGCCTGGAACCCGGCCAGCCAGTGGGTCGGCGAACGGCGCAATCGGCGGCGGGAGCGGGCATTGTGGCGCCATCTGACTGGGGATTTGCAGGTGCCCGTGGTGGGGCCGTTTTGGGGATCTGACCCCAACGAGCGCTGGCAGGAGTCATCGCTGGCGGTGGCGTTCTCCCTGCCGCAAGCCCGTCAGCTGGCCGCGCGTTTTGGCCAGAATGCCCTCTACTGGGTGGAGGATGGCAGGCTCTGGTTGGTGCCAGTATTGACTGATAAATCAGCAGTTTGTCTGGGCAATATTGAATCCTTCTGGATTGCCAGAAGCCTCACCTGATGAAAGAATGAACACCTTCATGTATCTGAAAGGAATCAAATCATGCTGGATCTCCTGCCCGACCTCTGCGATCAACACGGCGACTTGCTGCAAGTGGCTGACCCGGTGTTTCAGGATTTTGGCGGCAAGCCCCTCTTTTATGGTCGCGCCGTGACGCTCTCCTGTTACGAAGACAACAGTCTGGTGCGGGATTTGGTGACCCGTCCCGGCCACGGCAAGGTGATGGTGATCGACGGCGGCGGCTCGTTGCGCCGGGCGCTGCTGGGTGATCAGCTGGCGGTCAAGGCGGTGGAACAGGGGTGGGAGGGGATCCTGATCCACGGCGCGGCGCGGGATGTGGGCACCCTGGCCACGCTGGCGCTCGGGGTCAAGGCGCTGGCAGCCTGTCCGGTCAAGACCGAGAAGCGGGGATTGGGTGAGCTGGGGGCGGTGGTCAGCTTTGCCGGCGTGACCATCCACGAAGGGGATTACGTCTATGCGGATCGCAACGGCGTGGTGGTGAGCGCCACGCCGCTGCTGTGATCATCAGAAGTTGAAGCCGACGCCCAGACTCAGCGCCTGATCGGCGGTGATGGCGCTGACGCCGTAGTTGGCGGTAAGGGAGAGTCTGGGAGTCAGCAGCAGGCTGGAGTTGAGCTCCAGCAGGGTGCTGGCCTTGTTGAGATCGAGATGCTTGATCTGGCTGCTGATATGGAATGCCGGAGAGAGCTGGTAGCGTACCCCCGAGCTCATATTGAAACCGGATGTGCGATTTTGATCCGCCACTGCCGGGCCCGCTTCCATAAAGAGGGTCACATCATCCACCACCGGATATTGATAGCCGCTATTGACCAGCCAGAGATCAAAACTGTCGCTGTGATGGCTATGGCCATTGAGCAGCACACCCGAGTAACTTTTGACATAGAGAGACGGGTTGGATTGCGGCTGAACAACTGCCCAGTCAGCGGCCTGTACGGCCATGCTGGCGCAGGATGCAAGCAGTGTGATGAGAAGCGCCTTGGTCATTCTTTTCCCCTCCCTGGGTCCGGAACTGAGCTTAAGCATGGCACAAGCATGGCACATGCCAGCTGGTAGTAAAGTGAAGCGAGATCACAATAAAATCCTTTGGCGTGGGCGCCAGCCATGATAAACAGGCTGCCGTATTGATGGCTCTAATCATTAAGAGGTGAATCCATGAACAAGAAACTGACTCTGCTGGCCGCGCTGGCACTGGGAGGCTGCGCAATGGCAACAGGTTCCAGCATGGCTCAACTGCAAGCATCCAGCTGGCAGCTGCAAGGCGCCACCGGCGATACCTTCACCCTGCAAGTGGTCGATGGCAAGGTGGCGGGCAAGGGCGGCTGCAACCGCTATTTTGGCGGTATCACCCAGCAGGGTGACGGTGTCTTGACGCTAGGCGCCATGGGCTCCACTCGCATGATGTGCATCGGCGATGAGATGAACAAAGAGACCGAGTACCTGCAAAAGCTGGAGAAGGTGGCCACCTACTCCATCAACGGCAACCAGCTGACCCTGAGCGATGCCAACAAGGCAGCCTTGCTCACCTTCAACGCCGTGCCTGCAGCCAAATAAGGCACGTCGTTCGTCTGATTGCATTGACCGTTCTGATCGCTTCGGCAGATCAACCGCTCTGATACGCCCTCCCTGTGGAGGGCGTCTGTGTATCTGGCACTGCGTGCCATATGGTCATATGTGTTATCTGAACCCGCAGAGAAAAGAAAACCCCACTCCGGTATCAGCCGGAGCGGGTTTTGACTATCTCGCGATGACGAGGGATTACTGTACGAACTGCTGATGCAGCGCCAGTTCATCAAACAGCTGATCCTGAATGGACGCGCCATTCAGATTGGGCATGCTGTGATCCGCAAATGAGCTGTAAGGATCGCTCCCGTTGTTCGCTGCGACACCTTGCACTGCCGAGTCCAGTTGTGCCAGCAGGTCATCCAGTTCGTTATCGCCGCTATCGAGCAGCTCACTGAACGCCAGCGTCGCACCGGGCTGACTCTGCAGTTCGCTGCTCTGGGGCGCCGCGAGGCTGAGTGCACTGAAATCAATCAGCTCATCCTGCATCTCGTCGTGGGTGGCCTGGCTGCTCGTATCCTCATCGCTGACTATCTCGCTGGTCATTGTCGGCGCTGCCGCCATGCGCAGACTGATTGGGGCTGCAACCCCGCCAGCCAGATCCTGAACGGCGATATCCAGGTTGGTTTCGGCGGTATCGCCATCACCATCGCGCAGGGTAAGGAGGAACTTGTCTTCTCCATCGCCATGCACATCCTTGGCCTGATAGTCGTACTGCCCTGTTTCAAAGTTCAGCGCCAGCTTGCCATTGGCGGTATCCAGCGTCAGCTTGCTGCCATCGGTCACCTTGATGTCGCTATCGCTGTGGTGGGCGAAGATGCCGTTTTTCTGCTGATCGTAGAAATAGGTCTGGCCATCATGGGTCAGGCTCTCGACCCACTCCCCTTCGATCGACGATCCGGTGAGATCCCCGTGCAGCTGGCCCGGGACCGACTCGGTCAGCGTGCTGATAATGTCGGCATCCTTCTCCACCTTGATGGCGGTGCCATCCTGACCCGCCATGGGCGCCAGATACTCCAGCGAGGAGCTCTGGCCGATGGCAAGCATATTGACGTTGTCAAAGGGGTTGCCATGCTGATCCAGAATGTGCTCCATGGACTCGCCCAGGATCAGCAACTGCTCGGCATGGGTCGGTGCGACCCAGCCAGTGAGCAGGTCCTGATAGTGCTGCTCACCACCCACTTCATCCGGGCTGATGCCCTTCATCAGGCGCTCGCGGAACATGTCTGATTTGTATGTACCGTTCATCCAGTAGCTGAAATCCGAGGGGGCGCCATCGGAGAGGAAGTAGAACTGCTTGCTGCTTCCCGCCATCTCCTGCTGATTCTGACTATCTGACAGAATCGTATCGAGCTGGTTAAGTGCCTGAGTGTAGGGGGTCCAGCCTCCCGGGCTCAGCTTGCTGAAGAACTGCTGGATGTCGGCCAGGGAGTGCAGCCAGCCAGAAATCTGCCCATCCGGGTTGCCTGCGTGGGTGGCAATCTTGAACTGCACATCCCCCAGCTTGTCGTACTGATCGAACATCGCCTTGATAGCCTGTTGCGAAAGTGACCAGCGGGTTGTCCACTGTCCATTTGCGTTCTGGACGGGGTCATTCATAGAGTCGGACATATCCAGCGCAATGATGACGGAGTTGGATTGCGGTGCCATATCCCCGGTGGTGAGGGTCAGGTGGGCAGGCGCAGGGGCGCTGTCGATCACATCGATCACCAGTTCTCCCTTGGTGTGCTGGTTGCCAACCTTGATATCGAGCTCGAACGGCAGAGAGAGGGTGTCCTTGCCGGCAGCACCATGATCGAGCGGGCGGAACAGATCCAGCTCATAAGTGCCGTTCTGCGAGTTCAGCTGTGCTGTCAGCACATTGACCTTCTGGCCCGCCTCCGTGATAAAGCCGGTCAGGGTCAGACCATCGTTGCTCACCTCGTAGCTCAGTGGCTTGCCACCACTGTTGACTGCCGTACCTGTCTGCCGGGTTGCAAACTGGTAGTCGTGGGGTGTGGCATCCTGAGCGCCCGGCAGTGAGCCTTGGCTGTGGGCATGCGCGCCGCCTGCCAGTCCATCCTCTTGCACAGTCACATGCAGGGGAGCCGGTGCGGGCAAGCTCTCACCGATCAAGGTGATGGTGACATTGGCGTGATCGGTGGCACCGTGAATGTCGCGAATCGCGTACTCAAACGTGATTTCTTTGGCCTCGCCCGAGACCAAGTTCCGTTCAGCCTCCGGCAACGTCAGCAGGTATTTGGTGGCATCGAACTGCAGCTTGCCATTGACCAGGGTGACATAGTCCGGGTAGCTCCCCGGCACGATAGCGATGACATCCCCGTTGGGATCGGAGTCGTTGCTCAATACGTCGAGGGAGAGCACGCCGGTCTCATTGGTCTGATAAGACTGATCGAAGCGAGTCAGATCCGCGGTGACCTTGGTAATAAAGTACTCCGAGCCTTGCGGATCGACGATGCCGTCCTTATAGCCGAGGGCTGACATTTCGATGGTGTCAAAGTAGCGGCCACCGGCATCGATCTGCACATTCTGTTTACCGCCAGCGTTGCCTTCAAAGATACCGGTCGCCACCAGCTCACCCTTGTAGAAGGCTTTCCAGACACCCCGCTCGACACCGGGCTCCCAGCCGCCATGCGCCTGGTCGTGCCACAGGTTTTTGACCTCGATGGTGGCATGGTCGGCGACCTGACCCTGCTGGAAGGTGAAGCGCATGGCTTCGCTCTGGTTCGCACTGTCGAGGTAGCCGATCTGTCCTGCCTGAACGCTGTCAGCGCCAGGTTGCTCGATACCGGATTTCACCCCGAAACGGTGGTCGCCATCGCCGGTGTAATCGGACTTCTCGGCATCGGCCACTTTCTGCCCGGTTGTGGCATCGATGACATAGTAATCGACCTTGATATCGCCACTGGTATCCCAGTTCTGTTCATCGAGAGTGACGATCTTGTCGCTGACAAGGCCGTCATCCTGCGCATCAGGGGCCTCGTTGGTGCCGGTGATGGTGACGGTGACGGTGTGCTGGGCAGAGCCGTCAGCACTCTTGACCACGAAGTTTTCGCTGGGCAGGGATTCCCCCTCTTTGAGGGCCTGCACCTGCGGGTCATCATTGTTGAGTGTGTAAGTCCAGTTGCCATCTTGGTCGATGGTGAAGGTGCCGTGGTCACCCTTGACCAGCGTCTGGGGCTGGAACACCGCTTCGCCGTGATCGACATCGGTGGCGACCAGCTTGCCGTTGGTGGTGAGGGTCACATCCTCTTTGACGGCGCCCTGGTCTGCGCCCGGCGTGGCAACGCCGATGGTGGCGATGTCGTTGGTGCCGGTGATGGCGACGGTCACGGTGTGCTGGGCGGAGCCATCGGCACTCTTGACCACGAAGGTTTCGCTGGGCAAGGATTCCCCTTCTTTGAGGGCTTGCACCTGCGGGTCACTGTAGTCGAGCTGGTAGCTCCAGTTGCCATCTTTATCGATGGTAAAGGTGCCGTGGTCACCCTTGACCTGAGTCTGGGGCTGGAACACCGCTTCGCCGTTGTCGACATCGGTGGCGACCAGCTTACCGTTGGTGGTTAGGGTCACGTCCTCTTTGACCGCACCCAGGTCAGCGCCCGGCGTCACAACGCCGATGGTGGCGATGTCGTTGGTGCCGGTGATGGTGACGGTGACGGTGTGCTGGGCAGAGCCGTCGGCACTCTTGACCACGAAGGTTTCGCTGGGCAGGGATTCCCCTTCTTTGAGGGCTTGCACCTGCGGGTCATCGTTGTTGAGTGTGTAAGTCCAGTTGCCATCTTGGTCGATGGTGAAGGAGCCGTGGTCACCCTTGACCAGGGTCTGGGGCTGGAACACCGCTTCGCCGTGATCGACATCGGTGGCGACCAGCTTGCCGTTGGTGGTGAGGATCACATCCTCTTTGACGGCGCCCTGGTCAGCGCCCGGCGTCGCGACGCCGATGGTGGCGATGTCGTTGGTACCGGTGATGGTAATGGTCACCGTGGCCGGGGCACTCTGGTTGCCACTCGGATCGGTTGCAATATAGGTAAAGGAGACCTGCCGCGTCTCACCCTCTCGCAGGGATTGAAACTCGGGGGAGGGAATATATTGGTAGCTGCCATCGGCATTGAGGGTCAGTTGACCGCTCTGTACGCCGCTCACCAGGGTGTAACCCTGCGGATTGATGCCGTCGCTATCGGGATCTTGCGCAGTCGGAACCTGAGCGAACAGGGTTGGCGTGTCTTCCGAAATGATCTGCTGCTGATCAAAGGCAACCGGCGGATGCGCTATCTTGCCGGCGATCTCGTCACCCGGCAGCGCATCCAGGCGCTGCGGGTCACGGCTGTTATGGGTCGTATCAAAACCCGCTTCGGAAATGGTCGCTCTGGCGGTACGTTCGGTGACGATGACGCCCGCATTACCGGAGCCTGCGAGGCCTCCTGCGGTATCACCGCCGCTGGCGGTTGCCTGGGCGATTTCGGTCGGATCCTGCCCATCCTGAATAGCTTGCTGGATGGCGGCGAGTTCTTGCTCAACGGCGGGGTCAATTTCCCCCACATCGGAGGGAATGGTGTCGTCTGGAATAGGGTTATCCACACTCGCCATTGCTGGCGGTGTCAATTCTACCTCTGCAGGGGATACCAGTAGCACACCCTTAGGAAGCATATCGCCGACATTAACGGCTTTGATTGAGCCATCTTTTAAAACGATCCAGCACTCTCCTTGAGCCTTAGTGAGTTCCATAGCTTGATCGAGCAGGATTTTGTGCATGTTGCGTGTGTTCCTAATAGTCTGAACTGATAAATTTATAGTTTTTAAACTGATTGTGCCGTCCAAGGCTAAGGAGAGTGCATTAAATAATCAAACGACTTATTGATGATATGTTTCTATTAACTAATTCGCTGATGGAATCAGTGTATCGCTTTGATTTAATTGCGTTTATTATTTTTTTCTGATTATTTTAATTGTATTGCGCATGGTCCTTATCGCGCTGAAGTCAGCGCATCAAGGGCGCTCATTATATGAGCTACTTTATATTTCTTGATGAGAATAAAGAAATTTAAAGGCGTTTAATGTGAAAAACGTTTTTATCTCATCCTTGCTTTTATGGTAGCGAGAGTAAATTCGTTGAGATATCAGTTTTATAGGGCTGGCTTATAAAGAATCGTCGTTTTTAGCTGGGGCGGTGGGGAAAGTCACTGGCCAAAAATGACAGCTCGATGGGGATTTTTTGTTATTTATATACCGATTATTAACATGCGCGAGAAAATAAGTTTTCAAACCCAATGACGATGGTGTTGATGATATGAATAAGTAGTCAGCAGGGTGAATGTTAATAGGGTGTCCAGTGGAATATGTGCTGGTAACACTGTGATCTGTATCCTTAAAGCGGTTTTTCTGTCGCTCGCTGTTGCATATTTAATCTGCTGGTCAAATGGGCTGCAAACGACAATCATCATCTGCCTGAGCAAACCCGGCCGCTCGCTGCTTGTTTGACCATTTCGGTCAATGACATGAAAAGTTACTCCGGCCAATCGTTTTACCGCTTTTTCTGTGACGATGATCACTGTAGCATCGCCGCCCGACCTGCCACCCGGCCGCATCTCCCCCTGCGACGGCGCTGGCGTCACCCGATACATGCTGTCACCCGGAACGTGAATGACCCCAGGATGGGACCCGCCACTAACCTGTAGGTTTGTGGTCTGCGTGTCGCGTGGGTCGGCACCTCTCCCGCCGGATCACCCGCGACGCCTGTCTGCAGACTTGCCATATGAAACTCCTCTCTTCATAGGTGCAAGATGACACTGTTATTGAGTCTGGTCGGTATGCTGGCCCTGATGTTTATCGCCTGGCTGGCCAGTGAAAACCGCCGAGCCATCCGCTGGCGAACCGTGCTGGGGGCGCTCGCCCTGCAAACCGGTTTTGCCGCCCTGGTGCTCTATTTCCCCCCCGGACAAATCATGCTCGGTGCCATGAGCAATGGCGTCTCCGCCCTGCTTGGCTTTGCCGACAGCGGCATCCGCTTCGTGTTTGGCGATCTGGCCAGCAACGGCTTTATCTTTGCCGTGCGGGTGCTGCCGCTGGTGATCTTTATCAGCGCGCTGATCGCCGTGCTCTACCACTTCGGCATCATGCAGTGGGTGATCCGGGTACTGGGCGGCGCCATCCATCGCCTGCTCGGTACCAGCCGCGCCGAATCTCTGGTGGCCACCGGCAATATCTTCCTGTCGCAAGGGGAGTCGCCGCTGCTTATTCGCCCCTTCCTCGCCGGCATGACCCGCTCCGAACTCTTTGCGGTGATGACCTGCGGCATGGCCTCGGTGGCAGGCTCGGTGCTGGGCGGTTACGCCGGTCTGGGAGTGGATTTGAAATACCTGATCGCCGCCTCCTTTATGGCGGCGCCCGGTGGCCTCCTGATGGCCAAACTGCTGGTGCCGGAGCAGCAGCAGGTGAGCGAACAGGCCGAGATCACCCTCGACAAGAGCGACTATAGCAACGCCATCGACGCGCTGGCTGGCGGCGCCATGAACGGCATGAAGATCGCGGTGGCCATCGGCACCATCCTGCTCGCCTTTGTCAGCGTCATTACCATGATCAACGCTGGCCTCACCACCGTCGGTGAGTGGTTCGGCTGGGCTGATCTCTCCCTGCAACAAGTGCTGGGTTATTTGTTTGCCCCGGTGGCCTGGCTGATTGGCGTGCCCGCCAGCGAGATGATGGCGGCAGGCTCCCTGATTGGTCAGAAGGTGATCATGAACGAGTTTGTCGCCTATCTGGACTTTGCCAATATCAAGGCCGATCTGAGCGCCCACACCCAGATCATCATCACCTTCGCGCTGTGTGGTTTTGCCAATCTGGGTTCCATTGCGGTGCAGCTTGGCTCCATCGGCACCATGGCGCCGGAGCGCCGCCACGATGTGGCCAATATGGGCTTCAAGGCGGTGCTGGCGGCGACCCTGGCCAACCTGATGAGTGCCACCCTGGCCGGGATCTTTGTCTCCCTCTGATGAGATAAAGCCAGGCTGCGCCAGTAAAAAAGCGCCCGCCCCATGTGGGGCGGGCGCTTTGCTTTATGGGCAGGGTGCTAGCGAGCGCTCGCTTCCCCCAGCCGTGGGTTGAGGGAGAGAATGCGGGTCTTGCTGACCCGGTGGCGATAGATCTCCCGGAGATAGAGCAGTGCCTTTTTCACCGATTCGCGGCTGAGGCGAATATCGTTGATGGAGACGAACTTCTCTTTCTCGCGGATAAGCTCCCGATATTTCTTCTCATACATGGGCTTGATGGCGTACCAGTTGGTATCGAGGATCTTGGCCGGGTTCTCGAACTCGTTGAGCATGCTGTCGAGCAGTGTGTCGTTCCACTCCTCATTGCTGATCATCTCGATCACCGCCTTGTCCAGATGCTCATCGAAGCGATAGTGGTCCTTGGCAAAACAGCGCTTGATAAAGGCCACGATCAGGGTCAGGAAGTCATCGCTCAGGCAGGGGCTCTTGACGATCAGGGTGGTGAGGGAGATGTTGGCCGACGCCCCGACGCCCCGACGCCCCGACGCCCCGACGCCCCGACGCCCCGACGCCCCGACGCCCCGACGCCCCGACGCCCCGATGACCAGCGCATAGCGCTTGAGGGTGGTATTGGGGAAGAGCCCGTTGAGGTGAGACTTGAGCCGGTTGAGATCCATATAGGAGAGCTTGTACTCCTTGGGCAGGGAGATGATCGACACCACAGAGGAGCAGTTCTTGAAGAAGTGCAGCTCGTTTAGATGGGCCGGGTCATGGCCACTTTTCACATAGTCGTCCAGATACTCCCGATAGTTGCCCGCCTCGATGGGCAGCAGACTGATCCCCTCGATGGCCTGGGTCATCTTGTTGAAGTGGGGTAGCTCGATGGAACGGGTGAAGAGATCGTCCACATTGAGCCCGTCCTCCTTGTCAAACAGGCCGCCGGGGGGCGAGATGGACTCGGCATACGCCACCGCCACCGGCCCCGCCAGACTCATAAAGAGGTCGTTGGCATCGAGCCGAATGGTCTCGCTGATATCGATGCCCGCCCGGCGAAAGTAGTTCTCGTCGTAGTCGGTGGTGACGGCCTGGGCGGTAAGAATGTTGAAGATCTGCTGGGAGATGTACTGGTTGGCGTACTTCTCCATGGTGTTGACGTCAACATGCTGGATCTCTCCATCGTCGCTCTCTTCGGCGTAGCGCATGATGTCGTTGGAGATCAGCATCATGGCATTCCAGGGCCTGATCCGCTTGAGCATGCTGGCATCGCACGCCTGCTCGTTGTCGAAGTGATAGGAGAAGTCCCACTCCTCGGCTAGGTATTTGCACAGCAAACGCCCGGCATTGATGTGCAGCGCTTCCGAGATCTCGATACCCCGATCACAGATATTGGGCAGGATGCAGATGCCGCTGGTGAAGATGGGATCGAACATGAAGTGCTCCCCGAGGGAGAGATGCTCCTCCTCTTCTGACGGGGGCGAAAAGGTCTTGCTCATGTAGGAGTACTGTTGGGCCAGCCCGAACTCGGAGGCCATGCCGGAGCCGGTTCCGCCCCCGGCACTGAAGATGTAGAAATAGAGGCGGGACTGGTTGGCCTTGATGCCGCAGGAGTCCACCAGATAGGTATGAATGGCCTGCCACTCCGAGTTGGCGAAGTAGTGGGGGCTCTTGTTGAGGATGATCTTGGCCAGATACTGGCCCAGGATGGGGGCGTTACCCGCGCCTCCCGCGTGGATCTCCGACAAGTCCATCACCCGCATCTTGGCGTAGTCACGCAAGGAGCCACCTTCGCCGCTGCGATTGGAGTGGCGGATGCGGCCATCGATGTCCTTGTCCAGATCCCCCAGCATCACCATGGGCTCGATCAGAAAGACCGGCCGGGCCCCGTTGTTTGGCAGTCGCAGGTTGCGCCGGATCCAGCTCACCGGACCAAACTCCTTCTCCCGTTTGCGTTGCTCTTCACTGTTGAATTCATTGAGATAAAAACTGCGGGCGTTGTAGACCAGCGAGGCAACATCCTGCGCGATGTTGGAGCCGCAGCGCCCTAGGCTGTGTTCTTAAAGTGATGAATATATAATCTCAAATCTTCTCAACAGCTTAAGACCTATGCAGTGTCCCGTCGTTACCAGTTGACCGATGCACAATGGGGGCTTATCGAGCCCCTTTTTCTATGCCGCCGCATAAGCGGACGCCCTACTCGTGAGCCACGCCAAGTGCTTGATGGCATTCTCTGGATTCTTCATACCGGCGCACCTTGGCGAGATCTGCCAGAACGTTTCGGCCCATGGAGCTCGGTCTACAACACCTTTCGACGTTGGCTGAGTACAGGTCGTATCGATGCCATCCTTGCTGCGTTGCAACTGCATCTCAATGAAGAAGGGCTTATCGACTTCGACCTGTGGTGCATTGACGGCTCCAATGTCAGGGCATCCAAAGATGCTGCCGGAGCGCGTAAAAAAACACTCCGGTGAATCAAGCCCTTGGTCGCTCTCGTGGTGGTTTTGGCAGCAAAATTCACTTGGTCACTGATGGTAATGGTTTACCGCTGGGGTTCTGCCTTTCGCCGGGGCAATCAGCGGAAATCAGATATGCGACAAGTGCGTTGGCCATGGCAAGGATCCCGACTTCATCAGGCCATTATCGCACGCGGCCAACGCATCTTGCCGCAGATAAGGCCTATAGCAGCAGGGCTCTGCGGGCAGAACTCCGGCGCAGAAAGATAAAAGCGGTAATCCCGCAACGCAGCGACCAGCAACGGCACCATAAGGGACGTCCACTGGTGTTAGACAAAGCTCGTTATCGTAGGAGAAATGTGGTCGAACGGTGCTTCGGATGGCTGAAGAAGTTTCGCCGATTCTCAACGAGGTATGAAAAGCTGGCGGGAAGTTTTGCTGCTTTTATCAAGCTGGCTTTCTGCCTTCGTTACTTACGGGAACTATTAGTGGACAGAAAACCAGCATTTTGAGAACACAGCCTAGCCCCACCAGACAGACGGACGGAAAGTTGTGGGGCACGGCGGCGCCCGTTTCACTCTCTCCGATGGCGGCGGGAAACACCGCGTGGCGCAGCTGTTCCAGATTGGCGAGAATGCGGGCCAGATCCCCTTCGGTGTAGTAGAGGTAACGGTTGCCTGCGTCCTGCTCATCATCCGTGCTGATAGGTAGCAGATCGATATGCTCGGTCATGAAAAAAGATCCCTCTTGGCGGCGAATGTATATAAATCAGCAGCTTTTGGACTGCCCGGTAACTCTAGATGATAAAAAGCGGGGGCGCGGTGAGAGGAGGGTGAGAGTTGTGACTGTGTGATCATGGGCACAGCAGCGCGCCGGAAATCTGCCGGTATGCCTCACTTGGCAACGGCGCAGCATTTCCAGGGGCGTAGGGATGCGACTATTTCGAATGGGTGACGGGCTCTTCGGAGAGCAACTCGTTGACGAGTCCAACGGCTAAATGAATATTCGACTCCATCTTGTCGCCGTCCACCGCGTTCGCTTTCCACGATTCAGGGGCTTCCGGATGTGGCCCGGAAGCGGCCACCTTGCCTTTGCCGTATGAGCTGATCAGCGCGGCTATATGATGGTTTTGAAAATGGGCGATAACCTTGACCTGCTCTGGGCTTGGCACCGGCGTAAATTGCGGGCCGGCCTGGTAATACATCTGGCGCTCTTCACCAAGCCAGGTGATCGGGAAGATCCTGGCGCTAAAGTCGCCGTCATAATCATCGGATGTGGCAGGGACAAGGCCCAGCGCCGGCACAAAGCCTTCGTCCTCAGACCAGCCGTTGGATGCCACAAATGCACCCCCACAGATCCCGAGGTAGCGGCCACCGCTTAGCAAATAGGTTTTTAATGCCGAGCGCGCGTCTGCGGTGAAGGCATTGAGGAGCGGCTCCACATCGTCCTCTGTGCCGCCAACGATAAATACCCTGGCATTATCGAGCTCTGCAGGCAGCGCCCCAATATTGGAGAGATACCTGACCGGCAACCCCACCTGCCTGACCACATCAGCAATCGCCTTCGTGCTATCCCCATCAGAAACCGGCCCGTTATAGATCAGCGCGTACGGCTCTTGATGCGGCTGCGCAGAGGCGGCCTCTGCCATGCATCCTGTCATTAACCAAAGGCTGATAACGCTCGCAATCTGCACGACGCTTTTTGGTACATTCATCGCTGCCACTATCCCTGTGATGTGAATCGAAGAGACTACTTATCACGATCCCGTTCTGCATGTCAGCCGCAGTTAAATGAACATTTCAAGTTAACGCACCAAGGCTATGGGAGCTGCGTTCAGCAAACCGCGAGCCAATACAGTGGGCGCACTTCACCTTCACTTCACCGAGCGGGGATAAGGTAGGCCCACGTTTTCAGTTGGAGCTTCATTCTATGCCCACCATAGTCACTCACGCCGCCGTGCCCCTCTGCCTTGGGCTCGGGTTTGGTAGCCGGATTATCCCGCCACGCCTGCTGCTGGCCGGTGTTGCCATCGCCATGCTGCCCGATGCCGATGTGCTCGCCTTTAAACTGGGGGTTGCCTACGGCCATGTCTTTGGCCACCGCGGCTTTACCCACTCACTGCTGTTTGCCTTTGCCCTGCCCACCCTTGCCATGCTGTTTCACCGCCAGTTACGGGCCAGCGCCGCCACCGTCTGGTCGTTTCTGCTGGTCTCGCTACTCTCCCACAGCCTGCTCGATTCCCTCACTACCGGCGGCAAGGGGGTTGGCTGGCTCTGGCCGTGGCGTGACGAGCGTTTCTTCGCCCCCTGGCAGGTGATCCGGGTTGCCCCCTTCAAGCTGGAGGCCTATCTCACCGCCCGAGGTGAAGCGGTGATCCTCTCCGAGCTCTGCTGGGTCTGGCTGCCGGGGGTTGTATTGATGCTGGTGTTGATGGGATGGCGGGTGTGGGGCAGGTAGGCTTGTGATGGAAGATATGTTGGTTATATCGTACGTTGGCAAATATCGGGCATAAATAAAAACTTGGACGCCCATCTCTTCTGGCTATGTAACGTCTTGCCTAGAGAGATGGGAGTTCTAAATTTAGTTGAATTTTATTATAACTGTGTCATATCCCTTTGGTAGAGTGTTTCCTCAAGGTATTTAGCAAGATCTGAAAGATAAGTATCTAAGTATTTTAAATTTATTACATCAGTCCAATTACCAGAAGCGCCATAAGTATTGTTTTGGACAAATCGGAACCATGGAATTTCCTCTGGGTCATGGTTTAACGCAGACCACAATCGACTCTCGATCAAAACTAATGGGATGTAAAAGTCAATTATTCTTGAGTGGGATTCAACTGCGTCTAATGATAGGGTGAGGTCTGCTTTTTTTCTTCTACACATTTCTAGTTCTAGCGTAAAATTACTCAGTAGTTTATTGATTGATTCATTTTTTGCGCTATTAATGGCAGAGTTAAGGGTCGATATTGCACGCCATAATACTGAGTTGTCTAGGTCTTTTTCTTTGTTTGTATCTGTTTCTCTAAATGCAGAATAGCATTCATCCGCTGGCATAGGTTGAATTCTAATCGGCGCTGTTAGCATTGTACTTTTGGGAAATATCAATTTATCAAGTTTATGTAAGTAATCTCTGGATTTAGATAATGATATTCCATAGCTATCGAGAACAGATTGAATTTTCAACTTTGTTTCATCACAGTAACCTGGCCAATATTCATTATTGCCAAATGAATGTTGTGCTGTCTCGCCAGCACAAAGGATATGAAATCAGGGTGAGAGCGTGAACATTTTGTTAAATTTCACCCAGTTTTTTGAGACCCGCATTGAGTACCGTTTCCAGATATTCACTGCTCATTCCTGCGATTTTTTGCTTCCGTCTTACGCTCGCCTTGCGTGAAGTCTCGGCCCTGAGCATGTTCAGCCCCATGTGCCGGATGCACGCCAAAATCTCTGCGGCATCACCGCGATAAATCGGGCAATCATCCTCGCCCATCGTGACGTCCAGCACCCAGTGCAGGCTATTTTCGATGGCCCAGTGCCCACGCACCGCTCGCGCAAACTCATCCTGCACCAACGCTTTGGAACTGATGAAATAACGCTGCTCTATGGTAATTTTTTGCATATTTTCAACGCGATAGGAGATGGCCACGCCAATGCTGTGCAACTGTTTCCAATGAGGAAACTGGGCGGCCAACTCGCCCGCCGCCATGACATGGTACTCACGACCATCGATGCGGCCATGAGCCTTCTCAAGCGTCATCGTCTCTGCGCATAACGGGGTGGCCGCCAGCGGGGCGAGGGCCTGTCGAACCGCCTCGAACAACTTGGGTTGGTTGCCTTTGACGGCCAATAAGTAATCGCCACCTTGCTGAAGGATGGTCTCGGCGATCTCGGTCTGGCACCCCATCGCATCGATGGATACCAGGCAGCCTTTGATGTCGAGCAGCGCCAGCAACTCGGGAATAGCGGTAATTTCATTGGACTTGGCGTCGGTTTTTATCTGTCCGAGCACCAGCTTATTGGCGGCGGCATAGGCACTGACCATGTGAATGGTCGACGTTCGATCCTCACGGTCATAGGAACTGCGCAGGGTTTTGCCATCGATAGCGACCAGGGCGCCATCGGTGTGCTGGTTAATGGCTTGAGTCCACCGCACAAAGGCGGCCTGAAACGGCTCTGGTTTGATGCCGGAGATGATCCTGGCAATGGTGTCATGGACAGGAATGCCGTTTTTAAACAGTCCCTTGGATTGAAACCAGGGAAGATGAACCTCGCCGAAATCCTCAATATCTTCCCAGCCCTCAGCCCCGCCGATCACGGCACAGACGGTGAGAAACAGGACATCGTAGAAGGGATAATAAATCTTGGCATGCTGGCGAGGGTCGTGAATATTGTCGAAGAACTGAGCGAAAACGGCATCAATAGACATGAGAGCACTCCTGAAAAGGAGCATGAGATCACAGCCGGATCACCAGGTCAAATTTCAGGGTGAGGATGTGAGCAAATTGTTAACTATGGAAATCATGGAAATTATCATTTTTTGGATTTCATGCGCATTTTTTGAGCTGAAATGACGTGCAGTGACGATTAAAAAGTGTGAAGGCGATCCTGACTATAAAGTTAACTGCATATCACAGGCCTATAAGTATTTGTTTTGTAGGCAAAAAACTATTTTTAATTTTTAACAAAATGTTCACGATCTCGCCCTGGATATGAAATGCCGGTGCTGATTTAATTTCAACATAAATGTGGATGCGAGCTATTAACTCATGTTTTCCAATGTTTTTACACCAAATTTGTCTTCCAGCCAGATCAAGCTCTCTTAATTTCCCACTAATCATGTCTTTGTAATAAGGACTGTGGATTGGTTTCCATCCATGAGTATTTAATATATTTAATGCTGTATGTTCAGCTTTAATAGAATGGAATGCATCAGATTGAGCAAGTTTCTTGTCGATAGGTTTTGATTCTGTCATATGTACTCGAAATTTAATATTTAATAGTGATTAGCAGGTAGCACTAATCTTATAACAGACTCTCCCATATAAATCCGCCGAGCCCTGATAGTTGCCACAGGAAAAACTAAGTGATAAAACTACCTGCCAGCCTCTGACATCTGAACGTGTTATCGTAACCGTTCACCGGGACGGTGTTGACAGCACCAACTCCTCCGGGAACGGGTAGTCGGTTTTCTCGATGCAGGACCTGACAACTGCCCTCAGCCACTCCTGCGGGCAGCGGCCCAATCGCTTGGCCGTCTCCACCAACGATAGGATACGCTGCCTGAACTGCTCGCCTCGATGCGACCAGACGCCATAGCTTCCCTTGCGCCACAGCACATAGCCACGCAGCGCCCGCTCCGCTTCATTGTTGGTCAGCGCTATCTCGTCGTTTTCCATAAAACGCCATAGCATCTCATCGTCCTTGAGCAGTAACTGGCAGCGCCCACGGTAGCGCTTGGAACACAGTACACTGCCCCGCTCCAGCTGCCTTCGCCAGCTTTGCCGACATCGCTGCAACCTTCGCTGGTACTGCTCCCGGCTTAAGCAGCCTTGTTCATAGCCATGCCGGGTTCTGAACACCGTGTCAGCCAGCAGTACCAGCCGGGCTCCGATAGGCTGGTTGACGGCGTCGCTACTCTCGGCAATCGCCGCCACGTTGCGCAGCACATGCGCCCAGCACAGTTGGCGCTGGGCGCTGTCGATGAAGCGGTATCCCGCATACTGGTCGGTCACCAGCACCCCATCAAGCTCACTGCCCAGCAACCGCTTCGCTGCCTCCTGACCGCGGCCAAACGCCGTCATGAAGCAGACCGCGACCTTGCTCAGGGCCAGCCACATCCAGCGTCGCTCACCGCCCCGCTGGTGCCGGGTTTCATCGGCATGGATGATGGCGGCAGACTGCACTTGCTGTTTGATGGCTTGGTGGGTCGGGGTGAGCATGGCGCTGACCCGGCCTTGCGCTTCACTGATGGCGCCTCGGCTAAAGCTCAAACCGAAGTGCTGCTTGAGCTGCTGCTGTATCTTGCTGATGCTCTGGTGGAACTGACCACTCTGCAAAGCGATATAGCTCAGCAGATTAGCCCCCATCTGGCTGTGGCTCACCGTATCGGGCAGGGCTGCTTCACTGGTGGTGACGCACCCACGGCAGGTGCCCCGATACAGCTGATGCTCTGTCACCACATAGCTGACCTCGGGCAGGTCAAACACCTGATGAACCCGGTAGGGCTTGTCATGGGACACCACCTGCTCACCACAGCAGGCGCACTGCCGGGCAGGATAGTGTGGTATTGCCGTCAGTCGGTCGTCCTCAGGATGACGTTCACGCCGCTGCCCCTTGTGGCCAGGCTGGGCACCACGAGCCTTGCCGGAAGCGGGGCGCTTGCGCGCAGGCGGGGTCCCCGAGCCATCAGTGGAGGGGGGCTTGGAGGAGTTATTGCTGTTTTGGTTGAGGCGGTCTTCAAGCTCGGCGATGCGCGCCATCAGCTTGTAAATCAGCTCGTTGGCTTGCTCGAGGGTCAGCGGCAGGCCGGGTGGTGGCGTAATGGGTTTGCTCATGACGTGATGGTGCCAAGCTGGCGGGATCAGGCAAGGGGCAACAGTGGATCAAGGGATGATCGTCTCACTTTTTCCTGTCAATGCCATCTGGGTGAACAGTTACGTCTCGCCAGCACAAAGGATATGAAATGCCGGTGCTGATTTAATTTCAACATAAATGTGGATGCGAGCTATTAACTCATGTTTTCCAATGTTTTTACACCAAATTTGTCTTCCAGCCAGATCAAGCTCTCTTAATTTCCCACTAATCATGTCTTTGTAATAAGGACTGTGGATTGGTTTCCATCCATGAGTATTTAATATATTTAATGCTGTATGTTCAGCTTTAATAGAATGGAATGCATCAGATTGAGCAAGTTTCTTGTCGATAGGTTTTGATTCTGTCATATGTACTCGAAATTTAATATTTAATAGTGATTAGCAGGTAGCACTAATCTTATAACAGACTCTCCCATATAAATCCGCCGAGCCCTGATAGTTGCCACAGGAAAAACTAAGTGATAAAACTACCTGCCAGCCTCTGACATCTGAACGTGTTATCTTGTATGTTGGACTAAAAATAGTAGGTTGGTGTTTCACGAAGTGAAGCGCCAAGTTTACCGCAAATATATCTGAAAATCTGTTTTACGGATCTGCCACATCCATGTTTATCCTGCTCTGATGGGAGCAATAAGGCTCGCTAGTTCGGCTTTGCTACACGCTGCACCAACCGATAAAACCACATTGCCGCCCCTGAGTAGCAGCCCACAGTCGATGCTTTTTACCTGCGAGATAGCAACACTCAGAAATATAAGTGTTCTGATTTTTATTATGCATGTTATTGGCTATTCCACAAATTTTTCCATTTTGACATTCAAGATATTGTTTGCGAACACCCTTACTAGCAAAGCTTCTACGTTATTAATCATATCTTCCTCGACTTCATAAGCTGAGAAGTATGATGCCATGTCGGCTAACTGTAAGTTTGTTTTTTCAATTTTCCTAGGTGACTCGAAAGCTGGTTTGAAACCTGTGCCAGTATATGGATGAGACACGGATTTAATTTTTTGTGTCTGTCTATCTCGATTGAAAGCATTCTTCATCTCATCCCAGAGATTTTGTTCTTTAGCTTTGCCAATATATAACGCTTCACCTCTTGAATCATAAAAAATATATATTCCGCAACAGTTTTTTAGATACGTTTTAATGTCTTCTTGTCGCTTGTTTCCACTTAGGTTAGAGTCGAAAAGCTCCCTGTGTTTACCTTGTTGTGATTCTGCCACATCAATTGGGTAATACTCAACTATTGGTTGAATTGAATAGGAGTGTGCGTAAAAAACAGATTGACTACTAATTTTATCAATTAAGCTCACGACTTGTTTAGCCGTAAGCACTTTTGGTTCATTAGTCCACTTTTGAACGGTTGAATAAGACAGGCCCAATAATTCAGACAGATGTTTATTATTGGGGGACTTATATCTAATTCTCAATTCGTCAATTATTTCTTTAGAGTTCAACTTAATCTCCTATAAGTATAAATCTTGACTGTTGGGCTTTGCCACACGCTGCGTCAACCTACAAAAACCACGCTACCGCCCCTGAGTTACAGCCCCCAGTCCGCTGCTTTTAACCTGTGAGATAGCAACAATCGCAGCCATGGTGTGCTCCCGAGAGAGGGATTGTCGTTTGGCTATCTTAAGGGCGAGGGGGGAGCGTTGAGAAGCGTGTTTTGGCGGGAATCTGTGTTGGATCAATAAATTAGTCATTGAGGCGTGGCTGTGTGAACAACTCATTTGGCAGGGAATGCAAAGCCTCCCTCACCCCAGCTCTCTCCCGGAGGGAGAGGGGGCAAGACGCCGAGAGCTGCAAGCGGGTGCGAGCGAGATAAAAAGAAAGGGAGCCGGTCAGGCTCCCTTTGATGCGGTGATGCAACGATGGCTGCTATGTGTAAGGTGGACACGCAGCCGGATCACTACGGCCAATGGCATTTGGCCAATGCCGCCTCTTATCGATTGGTCGCTGCCTTCATCCCTTCCACAAACTCCTTCAGACGAGTGAGCATATGTTCCGGGTTCTGGTGGTGGGTCTCGATGATCTTCACCACGGCGGAGCCGGAGATGGCACCGGCGGCGCCAGCGGCGATGGCTTCACGCACCTGAGCTGGTTCGCTGATGCCAAAGCCGAGCAGGGCGGGGGGCGCCTTGAACTCGCGCAGGGTATTGATGAGACCTTCCACCGGCATGCCGGCCTTGGTCTCGGCACCGGTGACGCCCGCGCGGCTCACCAGATAGGTGTAACCATTGCCGAGCTCCGCCACCTGTTTCAGGGTCTCGGTGTCGCCATTGGGCGGGGCGATAAAGATGCTGTCGATGCCGAACTTGTCGGCGGCCGCCTTGTAGGGGGCGCACATCTGCACCGGCACGTCGGCGACCAGCACCGAATCCACGCCAGCCTGCTGGCACTTCTCGTAGAAGCCATCGATTTTGCGCACATAGACCAGGTTGGCGTAGACCAAGAGGCCAATGGGCAGCTGCGGGTACTTGGCGCGGATACGGCCTAGCAGCTCGAAGCAGTCATCTGGTGTGGTGTGGCTGGCAAATGCCCGCAGGGCGGCGCCCTGAATGGTGGGGCCGTCCGCCACCGGATCGGAGAAGGGAATGCCGAGCTCGAGGGCATCGGCGCCCCCTGCGACCAGCGCATCGACGATGGCCAGTGACAATTCGGGGGTGGGGTCACCCAGCATCACGAACGGCACAAAGGCGCCCTGATTGGCCGCGTCCAGACGGGAGAAGAGTTGTGCGTAACGGTTCATGACAAGGTTCCTTCTTTTTCAAAAATGTCTGCCACGGTGAAGATATCTTTGTCGCCACGGCCGGAGAGGTTGACGATGAGCACCTGCTCTTTTTCCGGTTCACTGCGGGCCATCTTGAGGGCGTGGGCCAGCGCGTGGGAGGACTCCAGCGCCGGGATAATGCCTTCGGATTTGGCCAGCTCCTGGAAGGCGTCCAGCGCCTCCTTGTCGGTTACCGAGGGGTACTCGGCGCGGCCGATGGCGGCCAGATGGGCGTGCTGCGGGCCGACGGAGGGGAAATCCAGCCCCGCCGAGACGGAGTAGGACTCCTGGATCTGGCCCTGATTGTCCTGCATCAGGTAGGAGTGCATGCCAAAGAAGACCCCCTTGCTGCCGTGACCGAGCGGCGCACCGTGCTCGCCACTCTCGATACCGTGACCACCCGGCTCGACGCCGATAAGGCGCACTGAAGGCTCATCGATAAAGTCGGCAAACATGCCGATGGCGTTCGACCCGCCGCCGACGCAGGCGATCACGGCATCGGGCAGTCGCTCCTCCTTCTCGAAGCACTGAGCCTTGGCCTCTTCGCCGATCATCTTCTGGAACTCCCGCACGATGGTGGGGAAGGGGTGCGGGCCGGCGGCTGTGCCGAGCAGGTAGTGGGCCGACTCGTAGTTGGCAGCCCAGTCACGCAGCGCCTCGTTGCAGGCATCTTTCAGGGTGCTGGAGCCGGAGTGCACCGGAATGACGGTGGCGCCCATCAGCTTCATGCGAAATACGTTCGGTTTCTGGCGCTCGCAATCCTTGGCGCCCATATAGACCCGGCACTTGAGGCCGAGCAGGGCACAGGCCAGTGCAGTGGCGACGCCATGCTGACCGGCGCCGGTCTCGGCGATGATCTCTTTCTTGCCCATCCGCTTGGCCAGCAGCGCCTGACCCAGCACCTGGTTGGTCTTGTGGGCGCCGCCGTGCAGCAGATCTTCACGCTTGAGATAGAGGCGGGTTTTGGTGCCCTTGGTCAGATTGCGGGTCAGGGTGAGCGGAGTCGGGCGACCGGCATACTCGGTCAGCAGCTCCTGAAATTCGGCGATAAAGGCTGGATCATCCTTGGCATCGACAAAGGCTTTCTCCAGCTGGAGCAGGGCGGGGATAAGGATTTGGGGCACATACATACCGCCAAATTCACCAAAAAACGGGTTGAGCAGGGTCATGATTAAATTCCTTGTTTCTGCTGTTAAATCAGGGATGCACAGTGATGGTCTGGGATGTATGTCTGGGGCACATACATGTCATCGGCGAAATTCACTAAAAAACGGGTTAAGCAGGGTCATGGCTTCTTCCTTGTATTAGCTAAATCGAAACATCAAAAAGGGTTGCGTTACAGAGTGCGCAGGGCGGCAAACGCGGCCGCCAGCTTGTGTGCATCCTTCTGGCCCGGGGCACTCTCCACCCCGGAGTTGAAATCAAGGCCGAGGCAGCCCACTTGCGCCGCCTGCAGGGCGTTGTCGGGATTGAGCCCCCCCGCCAGCATCAGCTTGCTCTTGTCGAGCGTGGCCAGCATGGTCCAGTCGAACGCCTGACCGGTGCCGCCGCTCTGGCTGCCGACTTTCGTATCCAGCAGCAGGCGATCGGCCGGATAGTCGAGGTCGGGCAGCGGCTCGCCACTTTCCTTGCCAAGAGAGATGCCGACCGCTTTCCAGATCTGGCAGCCCGCGGGCAGCAGTGGGCGCAGTTCCTCGATATAGGCAGCATCCTCATCCCCATGCAGCTGGACTGCGGCTAGCCCCAGCGCATCCACCGTCTTGGCGATGGTAGCGGGCTGGGCGTTGCGAAATACCCCGACGTAAGAGAGCGGCGCGCCCGCCATCACGGCGCGGGCTGCGGGGATGTCCACATAGCGCGGGCTGTTGGCAACAAAGATAAGGCCGCCAAACACCGCGCCCGCCTGATGGGCGGCGGCGGCATCCTCGGCTCGGGTCAGGCCGCACACCTTGTTCTGGCCCAGAGTGAGCTTGCGCACAGCAGCCTCCAGATCCGGCTCGGCCATCAGGGATGAGCCTACCAAAAAGCCCTTGGCGTGGTGGCGCAGATCCGCCACCTGGGCGCGGTGGTTGATGCCGGATTCGCTGATCACCACCCGATCGCTCGGGATATCTTTAGCCAGCTGTTTGGTGCGGTTGAGATCGACGCTCAAGTCGCGCAGGTTCCGGTTGTTGATGCCAATCACCGGCGCCCCCAGTGCGATGGCGCGGGTCAGCTCCTCCTCGTTGCTCACCTCGGTGAGCACGCCAAGGCCCAGCTCTTTGGCGACTGCGAACAGGGCGCGATACCCCTCGTCGGTGAGCACCGAGAGCATCAGCAGGATGGCGTCCGCCTGATAGTGGCGGGCCAGATAGACCTGGTAGGGGTCAATCATGAAATCCTTGCAGAGCACCGGTTGGCTGACGCGACCTCGTACCCGCGGCAGGAAGGCGAAATCCCCCTGAAAGAACTTCTCGTCGGTCAGCACCGAGATGGCGGTGGCGTATTTGCCATAGATGTCGGCGATGGTCTCCGGGCTGAAATCATCGCGGATCAGCCCCTTGGAGGGGGAAGCCTTCTTGCACTCCAGAATAAAGCGAGTGGAGCCCGCCTTGAGCGCCCCGACGAAATCCCGATCGCTTTGGGTCAGTGCGCTCTGGAAGCTCTCCAGTGGCTGGGCCAGCTTGCGGGCGGCAACCCACTCCTGCTTGGCCGCCACGATTTTGCCGAGAATGGTCTGGCGGATGGAGGCCATGTTCAGAAAAGCATGGGGGGCAATAAGGTCTGACATCTCGTTATCCTTGCGAAACTGGCTCTTGCCCTGCGGGCGTACTGAATGACTGCTGTGCGACGTGGTGGCTGACATCATGCCTCCTGATGACTCAAGGTAGCCAGCCGAGCGGCGAGCTCCGCTGTCTTGCCGCTTGCCAGCACCGCCAGCACCTCGGCGGCCGCGCTCTTAAGATCTTTTGCCTTGCCCGCCATCAGCAGTAGCGGTGCCACGTTGGCGGCAATGGCGGCGTTGTGAGCCGGGGTGCCACGCCCTGCCAGAATGGCGGCGGTGATGGCGCGGTTCTCTTCCGGTTCCCCACCCTGAATGGCGCTGACCGGGTAGGTCTCGAGGCCAAAGTCAGCCGGGGTGATCATAAATTCGCGGATCTCGCCGTCACGGATCTGGGCCACCTGGGTCGGGCCGTGGATGGCAATCTCGTCAAGGCCGGCGCCGTGAACCACCATACCGGTTTTCAGCCCCAGTGCCAGCAGGGTTTCTGCGATGGGGCGCACCAGCTCGGGGGCATAGACCCCCATCAGCTGATAGGTGGGGCGAGCGGGGTTGATAAGCGGCCCCAGCACATTGAACAGGGTGCGGGTTTTGAGGGCCTGACGCACCGGCATAGCGTGGCGCACGCCAGCGTGGTACTGGGGGGCGAACAGGAAGCAGATGCCGAGCTCATCCAGACAGTGGCGCGCCTGCGCCGGGCTCATGTCGAGCTTGATGCCCATCTTGTCCAGCAGATCGCTGGAGCCCGACTTGCTCGAGACCGAGCGGTTGCCGTGTTTGGCCACTTTCAGGCCGCAGGCGGCAGCGACCAGCGCCGAGGTGGTGGAGACGTTGATGGTGTTGAGGCCATCGCCACCGGTGCCGACGATGTCGCAGAACTCGTAATCCGGACGCGGGAAGTCGCGCGCTTCCGCCAAGAGAGCCTCGGCGGCACCGGCGATCTCCTCCGGTGTCTCCCCCTTGATCTTGAGGGCGGTCAAAAGGCTTGCGAGTACGATGGGATCCACTTCGCCACGTACCACCTGGCCGAAGGCGTCGCGGGTACTTTCACGGCTCAGAGACTGACCCTGATAGAGGGTGTTGAGATGTTGATGCATGTTGGTCTCCTTACCTTAACGCACGCTGCTTTCTGGGCGGGTGATGTGGGCGAGCGCCTGAGTCAGCAGACGGGCCCCTTCCGAGGTCATGATGGATTCCGGGTGGAACTGGAATCCCAGCACCCGCTCATCCTGCTGCTCAATGGCCATGGGCATGCCCTGATAGTGGGCAATCACCGTCAGCTCTTCCGGTACATAGGTGGCGACCAGCGAGTGGTAGCGGGCCACCGGCAGCGGGCTCGGCAGACCGGCGAAGGCGCCGTGGCCGTTGTGCTCAATCAGGGAGCGCTTGCCGTGGACGATCTCGCCCGCCGCCCCGACGGTGCCACCGTAGGCTTCGCACAGGGCCTGATGACCGAGACAGATACCGAGGATGGGCACCTGACCGCGTGCCAGCTTGATCAGGTCAATCAGGCAACCCGCTTCATGGGGGGCGCCCGGCCCCGGCGAGAGCACCAGCACGGCGTCCCCTTCACAGGCGGCGATTTCGCTCATGATGCGGCTGGCCGGCAGGCTGTTGCGATAGATCCTCACCGGATAGCCGAGGGAGCGGAACTGGTCGACGAGGTTGTAGGTAAAGGAGTCGAAGTTGTCGAGCAGGAAGATGTTAGTCATGGCTCACGTCCTTATGTTGCTCCTGCTGGGCGCTCAGGGCTTGCAGGGAGGTGCCATGGCTGGCTGCGATGGCGGCCAGCACGGCGGCCGCCTTGGCGCGGGTCTCGTCCGCCTCGGCCTGGGGTTTGGAGTCATAGACTACCCCGGCACCGGCCTGCACATGGGCCACGCCCTCTTTGACAAACGCCGAGCGGATGACGATGCAGGTATCCATCTCGCCTGCACCGTTGATGTAGCCGACGGCGCCGCCGTAGCTGCCGCGGCGTTTGCCTTCCACCATGCGAATCAGCTCGCTGGCGCGGATCTTGGGGGCGCCGGTGAGGGTGCCCATGTTCATGCAGGCCTGATAGGCGTGCAGGGCGTCAAGGTCTGAGCGCAAGGTGCCCACCACCTTGGAGACCAGATGCATCACGTGGCTGTAGCGATCCACTTTCAGCAGCTCCTTGACGTAGCGGGTACCGGGCTCGGAGATACGGGCGATGTCGTTGCGACCCAGATCTACCAGCATCAGGTGTTCGGCCACCTCTTTTTCGTCTTGACGCAATTCCAGTTCGATGCGGCCATCGAGATCCCGGTTGATGCTGCCATCGGGGTTGAAGCCGCGGCGGCGGGTACCGGCGATGGGGTACATCTCTACGTCGCGGCTGGCGGCGCAGAATTTCACCGCACTCTCTGGCGAGGCGCCAAACAGGGTGAAGCCCTCATCCTGCACGTAGAACATGTAGGGGCTGGGGTTGGTCTGCTTGAGGCGGCGATAGGCGGCCAAGGGGCTCGGGCAGGGCAGGGAGAAGCAGCGAGACGGCACCACCTGAAAGATGTCGCCACGGCGGATAAAGCCCTTGAGCTTCTCCACTTCTGCGCAGAACTGCTTGTCGCTCTTGTCCACGCTCATGCCACCGCTCAGGGGCTGGGTGGTCAGCTCGGCGCCAAGGGGTTGCTGGCAAATCTGTTTGAAGTCGGTGAGTCGTTCGGTCAGGCGAGTGTATCTGTCATCCACATGGCTCTCGTCGCTGTCGCCGCCAAAAATGCAGGCCAGCAGTTGAGTGCTGCGTTCGATATGGTCGATGGTGATCAGGGTCTCGGCCACATAGAAGCAGTAGTCGGGGCAGTCGTTGCTCCCCTCCGGCACTTCAGGCAGATCTTCAAAAGAGGCGATCAGGTCATAGGCGAAGCTGCCCGCCATAAAGAGCGCTTCTTTACCCAGCTGGCAATCGAGCTCCCGCTGCAGGGTGCGCAGCACGTCCAGCACGCTGCTCCCCTTGAGGCGGGAATCTTCGTCCAGCTCCCGATCGGAGGCCGGGAAGTCGAGTTGCAGCTCGCCATCTACCAGCGAACGAGCCACCACAGCAGACAGCCGCTCGGCCAGCAGGCTCTGCAACTGGGCGCCGTTATCGTTCAGGGTGCGAACCCGTACGGTCCGACCATGGCACTCGATGCGCAGGCAGGCATCCACCAGCAGCAGGCTCTGCTTGCCCGCCTTGGAGTCGATCTCCACCGATTCCAGCAGCAGGTTGTTGGGGCGACCCTGACAGAGGCGGGTATAAAGCGCCAGCGGATCGGCCACATAGGGGGCGTTGAGTTTGAGGGTATCGAATTCACCCAGAGGAAGGCGATGTGTGGCTGTCATAGTGCGTTCCCTTGCGTGTGATGTGGTTTACCGATGTTCATGCGTCTAATCCCGTAAAAATGCCTTGGAAATTGGGTCGGTTCGGGCGGTTTCAGTAGGGTCGCCATCGCCAGGTCATTGCGCTTGTCTGAATTCTCGGTTTCATCACAGGTCCATTTGCCGGATAATAAAAAAGCCCGCTGGGGTCAGCGGGCTTTTTCTTTGGGTTCTTAATTTGCTGTCAGATTACAGGTACAGCAACGACCACACGCCCGCATGTCAGGGAGTGTGCCACCACCAGATGGTCAGGATGGAAGTCGTTTGCATGATAAAGTCCTGTAAAAAGATGTTTGCAATGAAGTGCCTACAGAAAACGATAAAGCCGCGGCCAAGTCAAGTCGCTTTTTAGCCTTCTTTTTTTCAAGCGGGCCCCAAGACAAGAGCGAAACAAGCCGATGAGATTCGATCTTCACTGCCATACCACTGCCTCCGACGGGGTGCT
The DNA here is from genome assembly GCF_016026615.1 of Aeromonas allosaccharophila. Lineage (NCBI taxonomy): Bacteria > Pseudomonadati > Pseudomonadota > Gammaproteobacteria > Aeromonadales > Aeromonadaceae > Aeromonas > Aeromonas allosaccharophila. The sequence goes on from NZ_CP065745.1 coordinate 217,199, forward strand.
GAACCCGGCCGAACTGGTGCGCCGCGCCGCTGAAAAACAGGTTGAGGTGTTAGCGGTTACCGACCACGACACCCTTGACGGGCTTGATGAGGTGCGCCGCACCATCGAAGCCGAGCAGTTGCCGCTGCGACTGGTGAGCGGGGTCGAGATCTCCACCGGCTGGGAGCATCACGAAATTCATATCGTGGCGCTGGGGGTGGATGAAAAAAATCCGCAGCTGGTGGCGTTTTTGGCGGGGCAACGGGCTCGCCGCGAGGCTCGCGCACTGGAAATCGGGCGCCGTCTGGAGAAGTGTCTGATCCCCGGCACCTATGAAGAGGCCAAGGCGCTTGCCGGTGATGCCGCCGTGACCCGTGCCCACTTTGCCCGGGTGCTGGTGGCGCGCGGGGTAGCCGACAACATGCAGAAGGTATTCAAAAAATACCTGAGTCGTGGCAATAAAGGGTATGCCCCGGCCGAGTGGCCCGAGATGAGCGAAGCCATCACAGCCATTCACGCCGCGGGCGGGCTGGCGGTGCTGGCTCACCCCAGCCGTTACGATCTCACCGCCAAGTGGATCAAGCGGCTGCTGGTGGCCTTCAAGGCGGCCGGTGGCGATGCCATGGAGGTGTCACTTCCCCAGCAGAGCCCGCAGGAGCGGGCCAATCTGGGTCAGTGGGCGAAAGAACACGATCTGTACATCTCGGTGGGATCGGATTTCCACTTTCCGTCCAACTGGACCGAGCTGGGCCGCCACCTCTGGTTGCCAAAGGAAGGCATGCCGGTCTGGCTGGCCTATCCCGGTCACTTTGGGCTCACCACCGAGCAACATGCAGAGCTGCTGGCGAGCCGCTAACGGCACCAGCGAAGTGGTCACAAACAGGTTAAGGTAGTGTCATGGGTCTTTGATCCGTGACCATACGAGCGGGCAGGTATTGCTGCCCCCATTGCGAGAACAAGCTATGAGTCAGCATTTTTACGTACATCCGGAAAACCCCCAGGCCCGTCTGATCGGTCAGGCGGTACAGATCATCCAGAACGGCGGCGTCATCGTCTATCCGACAGACTCCGGCTATGCGCTGGGTTGCCAGATGGGTGACAAGGGGGCGCTGGAGCGCATCTGCCGCATCCGTCGCCTCGATGCGACCCACGACTTCACCCTGGTGTGCCGCGATCTCTCCGAGATCGCGACCTACGCCAAGGTCGACAACGGTGCGTTTCGCCTGATCAAGCACAACACTCCGGGTGCCTACACCTTCATTTTCAAGGCGACCAAGGAAGTGCCGCGCCGTCTGATGAACGAGAAGAAGAAGACCATCGGCATCCGTATCCCGGACAACAAGATCGCCCAGGCGCTGCTGGAAGCCCTCGGCGAGCCGCTGCTTTCCACGACCCTGATCCTGCCGGACTCCGAGATGGCCGAGTTCGACCCGGAAGAGATCTTCGACAAGCTGGGCAAGCAGATCGATCTGGTGGTCAACGGTGGTTATCTGGGCGAGCAGCCCACCACGGTAGTCGATTTCTCTGACGATGAGCCGGTATTGCGTCGTCGCGGCGCCGGGGATCCGACCCCGTTTGAGTGAGTCTGCCGACCCTGTTTCCGTGACGGCCACGCCCCAGGCGGGCGCACCGGTCGCGGAATCAGCGGGGGAGTCCGTTCTCCCCCACGCCATCCCGTCCCCCATCGCGCGGGTACTGGGGCAGCCCTATCACGAGCTGCCCCAGGACTTGTTCATCCCGCCCGATGCGCTGGAGGTGTTCCTCGATACCTTCGAGGGGCCGCTCGATCTGCTGCTCTACCTGATCCGGCGCCAGCAGCTTGATATCCTCAATTTGCCGATCCTGCAGATCACTGCCCAGTACATGGAGTACGTGGAGTTGATGCAGGGGCTCAACCTTGAGCTGGCTGCGGAATATCTGTTGATGGCGGCCTGGCTCGCGGAGATCAAATCCCGCCTGCTGCTGCCCAAGGCACCGGAGCTGGAGGATGAAGAGGAGGGGGAAGACCCGCGGGTGACCCTGATCCGCCGCCTGCAGGAGTACGAACGCTACAAGGTGGGAGGCGAGCGCCTCAACGAGCTGCCACGGGTGGAGCGGGAGATCTTTATCGCCGCCGCCCTGCCCCCCGATTTTGGCGCTCTCAAGCCACTGGCGCCCGATGTTTCGCTGGTTGAGCTCGCCCTTTACATGCAAAGTGTGGTAAAACGCGCGACTCATTTCGAACATCACCAGATCCGCCGCGAACAGATCCCGACCCGGGTGCGCATGGCGGAGATCCTCGCCATGCTCACGTTGGGGCAGACCTTGCGCCTTGAGCAGGTGCTGCGCGCCGAAGAGGGGCGCATGGGGGTACTGGTGACGTTTCTGGCCCTGCTGGAGCTGTGCAAGGAGCAACTGATCTGGATCCTGCAGGCAGAACCCTTGGGTCCAATCCATTTTGCATTGGCTGCAGAAGAGAATGAGAAACGTGAACAGACCCATTGAGCGTGCATCCCGTCTGTTGCGTTGCAGCCAGGCCCCCTGGGTCACAGTGCATTTCGCATTGGCCGAGCAGAGCGAGGAGGGCAACCGTGGCGCTGCCCACTGAACGATTAAAGACCTTGATCGAGGCCGCGCTGTTCGTGGCCGGTCGTCCGCTCAATGTCAGCGAGCTGAAAAGCAGCGTGCTGGCCGATTATCCGGTGACCAGTCGCTATGTTCAGCTGCTGTTGGCAGAGATCAGGCAAGATTACAGCGAACGGGGCGTCGAGCTCAAAGAGGTCGCCTCCGGCTGGCGCTTTCAGACGCGTCAGGAGTATGCCGAAGAGCTTTCAAGGCTCTGGAGCGAGCGGGCGCCGCGCTATTCGCGCGCAGTGATGGAGACGCTGACCCTGATCGCCTATCGCCAACCCATCACCCGGGCCGAGATCGAAGCGATCCGCGGGGTGGCGGTGTCGAGCCAGATAGTGAATACCCTGAAAGAGCGTGGCTGGGTGCGCAGCATTGGCCACAAAGAGGTCGCGGGTCGTCCCGAGCTGCTCGCCACCACCAGAGAGTTTCTGGATTACTTTAATCTGCAGAGTCTGGAGCAGCTCCCCGAGCTGGATCCGGAGCTGCAACCCCTGTTGCCCTCGGCGGTGGACGGGGAGAGCGATGCCCGGTGAATGGCGCCCAATCGTGCCGATGTCACCGAGATGTACATTTTTCAACTGTGGCGAACGCTCCAACCGGCGTTTGTTACAGTTAACCCCGTTGCCCCTTTATTCGTGGGCAGCGATCAACAATCAGGTAACCCCGATGAGTGAAAAACTGCAAAAAGTGTTGGCCCGCGCGGGTCACGGCTCCCGTCGTGAGATGGAGGCCCTGATCACCGCAGGTCGGGTCAGTGTGGATGGCAAGGTCGCCACACTGGGGGATCGCGTCGAAGTGAACGCCGTGATCCGGGTGGATGGTCACCAGGTCAAGACCCGCGGGGCAGAGGAAGTGATCTGCCGCGTACTGGCTTACCACAAGCCGGAAGGGGAGATGTGTACCCGTCACGATCCGGAAGGTCGTCCCACCGTGTTTGATCGTCTGCCCAAGATGGACGGTGCCCGCTGGATCGCGGTCGGCCGTCTCGACGTCAACACCTCCGGTCTGCTCTTGTTCACCACCGATGGTGAATTGGCTAACCGTCTGATGCACCCGAGCCATCAGGTAGAGCGGGAATACGCGGTGCGCGTCTTTGGCGAGATCACCGAAGCCATGTTGCAGCGTCTGCGCAAGGGCGTACAGCTGGAAGATGGCACCGCCAGATTCACCAAGATCAAACCGGCTGGCGGTGAGGGGCTGAACCAGTGGTTCAACGTCACCCTGACCGAAGGTCGCAACCGTGAAGTGCGCCGCCTGTGGGAATCCCAGGAAGTGCAGGTCAGCCGCCTGATGCGTATTCGCTACGGCGACGTGACCCTTGACCGCGGTATCCCGCGTGGTGGCTGGCAGGAGCTCAAACTCCCCGAGGTGAACTACCTGCGTGGCCTGGTCCATCTGCCCAACGAGACCGAATCCAAGGTCGATCTGCAGCAGGATGGCAAAACCAGCCGTCACAAGCAGGCCGCCCAGATCCGTCGTGCCGTGCAGCGTCACAAAGAGATGCAGGGCAAAGAGCCCCGCGCTCGCGCCACCACCGCCCGTCGCAAGCCGCAAGCCTCTACCCGCAACTCCGGTACCGGCAGCAAGTAGCCGACAACCCGTTGCGTACTGCGCGTCGTCAAATAGCGCGCAGTCGGCCAAGCAGTCGCCAATAGAAAGGCCCGCACCATCTGGTGCGGGCCTTTTTTGTCAGCGTGTTGCCTGGCGGCAATATTATTGGACCTGTGCCACCGCTTCACGAGTGAGTCGGCCAATCTCTTCCCACTGTTTCTCTGCGATCAGTTTCTTGTCGACCATCCAGGAGCCACCACACGCAATGACCCGCGGGATCGCCAGATATTCACCGATATTGTGAGTCGAGATCCCGCCGGTGGGCATCAGCGTGATCTGGGTATAAGGCGCCAGCAGCGCCTTGATCATCGCGCTACCACCTGATGCTTCGGCCGGGAAGAACTTCAGCGTTGTCAGCCCCATCTCCAGCGCCGCTTCAATAGTGCTGGGGTTATTGACCCCCGGGATGATCGGGATGTTCAGCTCCTGACAGGCCTTGACTGTATTGGGGTTAAAACCGGGGGAGACGATAAAGGTGGCGCCCGCCTCTTTGGCTGCGATCACCTGCTCGCGGTTAAGCACGGTGCCCGCGCCAATCAGCATCTCTGGCTGGCTCTGGCGCAGCAGCCGGATCGCCTCGACAGCGGCAGCGGAGCGGAAGGTGATCTCGGCAACCGGCAGGCCATTATTGGCCAGTGCCGCCCCCAGTGGAATGATATCTTCAGCCTGCTCGATGGCGATCACCGGGATCACTTTCAGGGCTTGCAGTTGTTCAGTAATGGATGACATTCGGTTGACCTCGTTTAGTGTGATGCCGGTTTGATGAAGCTGTCGGTGACATTGCGGGTGGCACTTTCCGGAATAATTGCCCCCTTGTGCTGAATGACGATCCCCGCCAGTCGGTGGCCCATGCGGGCGCACTCGTCGATCGCACATCCTTGCAGGTAGCCAGCCAGAAAGCCGGCATTGAAGGAGTCACCGGCCGAGGTGGTATCCACCACTTTGCTGACTGCTTGGGTAGGGATAGTGATGGCGGGATCCCCGGTTTGCAGGGCCTGGTAACAGCAACCAGCCGCCCCCTGTTTGACCACCGCCTGCTGCACCCCGGCCGCTTTGAGGCGCTGCAGGGTCTGGGCCACATCCTCGTCCCCCCACAGGGCCTGCTCATCGTCGTCGGTGACCAGGGCCAGCTCGGTGATGGCCAGCAGTTGCTGATAACAGGCCCGGGCGTCGGCCGGAGTCTGCCACAGGGCGGGGCGATAGTTGCTGTCAAAGATGATCGCCACACCCGCCCGGTGCAGTTCACCCAGCCACTGCAGCAGCACCTGCCGATCTGCCGCTGGCAGGATCGCCAGCGAAATGCCGCTGAGATAGAGCGCATCCACGTCGCTGACGGCCTGCTTGAGCTGTGGCAACTGCGGGTGCTGCATCAGGTAACGGGCAGCCGAATCGTTGCGCCAGTAGAGGAAGGTGCGTTCGCCGTGTTCATCAAGCTGGATAAGATAGAGGCCGGGATGGCGCTGTTGATCGATGAGCACCGTGCTGGTGTCAATCCCGGCCTGTTGCCAGCGCGCGATGATTTGCTGGCTGAGAGGGTCTTGGCCCATGGCGGTCAGATAGCTCACCTGAATATCGGTGGGTTGGGAGGCACGCGCGAGATAGATGGCGGTATTGAGGGTATCGCCCCCAAATGCCTGCTGCATGTCGCCAAAAGGCATGCCATTGAGCTCAATCATGCACTCCCCGAGCAGGGCAATCCGTTTCATCCCTGTGCTCCTGGCAGTTGAAAGTAGCGGGCGGCATTGTGATAGCAGATATCCTGGATCATTTTCCCAGACAGCTGCAGATAAGTGGGGATCTCGCCCTGTTCGATCCAGCGCCCCACCATGTCGCACAAAATGCGGCGGAAATATTCGTGGCGAGTGTAGGAGAGGAAGCTGCGGGAGTCGGTCAACATGCCGACAAACTGGCTGAGCAGGCCGAGTTGAGAGAGCTGCTCCAGCTGGCGCTGCATGCCATCTTTCTGATCGTTGAACCACCAGCCTGAGCCGAACTGGATCTTGCCTGCAATGCCTCCCCCCTGGAAGTTGCCCGCCATGGTTGCCAGCACCTCGTTATCACGAGGGTTGAGGCAATAGAGGATGGTTTTGGGCAGTTCATCGGTTTGATCCATCTCATCCAGCAGATGAGCAAGCTCCCAGGCAAACGGCTTGTCTCCGATAGAATCAAAGCCACGGTCTGCGCCAAGCAGGGTGAACATGCGGCTGTTGTTATTACGCTGTGCGCCCAGATGCAACTGCATCACCCAGCCTCGCTTGGCGTATTGACGGCCGAGCCATACCTGAACGGCTGTGGAGAAGGCGGCAATCTGTGATTCGTCCAGCACCTCTCCGGCCAGTCGGCGCTGGAGCAGCTGAGTCAGGGTCGCGTCGGAGGGAACAGGTGCATACCGAACCACTTCGATACCGTGATCCGCTGCGCGGCAGCCATGTTGGGCGAAGTGTTCAAGGCGCCGTTCCAGCGCGGTCAGCAAGTCGGCAAAGGTAGCAATGTCGACATCCGCGGCGGCTCCCAATGCCCCAATGTAGTCAGCAAAACCGGCTTGCTCGATCTTGAATACCTTGTCGGGGCGCCAGCTGGGGAGCACCTCGATAGCAAAACCGGGGTCCTCGGCAATCTGGCGATGATAGATAAGTGAATCCACCGGATCATCGGTGGTACCGACCATGCGGACATTCATCTGCTGCATCAAACCGCGTGCGGAGAAGGCCGGGGTGGCGAGCAGTTCGTTGCAGTGATCCCATACCTTGTCGGCGGTGTTTGGCGCCAGGGCGATACCCTCCAGACCGAAGGGGCGGCGCAGTTCGAGATGGGTCCAGTGATAGAGAGGGTTACCCAGCGTTTGCGGGACTGTCTGTGCCCACGCATTGAACTTGTCACGACTGCTGCTGTTTTTGCCGGTGATCAGTGCTTCCGGGATACCGGCGCTGCGCATGGCTCGCCATTTGTAATGGTCGCCTTCCAGCCAGATCTGGCCAAGATCATCGAATCGGCGATCTTCGGCAATCTCCCGTGGATTGAGATGGCAGTGGTAGTCATAGATAGGCATATCGGCGGCATAGTCATGATAGAGATAACGTGCTGCCTCGCTGTTCAACAGAAAATCCTTACACAGGAAAGACTTCATTTATTCATTTCTCCCTTGGCCCGGTCGTTGCCAGATATGGTGATTAGAGCGCAGCGACGCAGTGACGGGCGCCGTGGTCAAGCAGCCCTTGATAGGCTCGAGTGACCGCATCGACAAAAGCACCCTGTTGCGGCAGTTCCGGGCCAAAGATGGCTTCAATGGCCAGCAACGGTTTGACCACGTTGCAGCTGAGACCGTGTTCTGCATAGATCGCCTGGAAGCGGTTGAGCAGGGGATCACGGACATCGATCACCTCACCGTTTTCTCCTTCACCGCTGACATAACGCATCCATCCGGCAATACCCAATGCCAGATGCCGGTAATCACTGCCGTTCTTCAGATGGAAGAGGACGGAGTCGACCATACGCTGTGGCAGCTTTTGACTGCCATCCATGGCAATTTGCCAGGTCTGGTGTTTGAGCGAGGGGTTGGTGAAACGGGCGATCAGTTGTTGGGCATAACCATCGAGATCCGTACCAACAGGCATGTTCAGGGTCGGCGCCTGTTCATTGAGCATCAGGTCAAGCGCAGCTTGGCGATAGGCCGAGTTCGTCATGGTGTCTGCGATATGGGCATAGCCGCCTAGGTAGCCGAGATAGGCGAGAAATGAGTGGCTGCCGTTCAGCATGCGCAATTTCATCTCTTCAAAGGGCACGACATTGCTGACAAATTCGGCACCAGCCAGATCCCAGTCGGGGCGGCCATTGACGAAATTATCTTCAATTACCCATTGCCGGAACGGCTCGCAGGCGATGCCACAGGGGTCATAAACACCGATGGCTTGCTCAATCTCTGCCAGCGTCTCCGGGGTGGCAGCAGGTACGATTCGGTCGACCATGGTGCAAGGGAAGGTGACCTGCTCACGGATCCAGGATGCCAGCTCTCCATCGAGCAGTTCGGCAAATCCCAGAATGGACTGACGTGCAACATGACCATTTTCCTGCACGTTGTCGCAAGACATGACTGTAAAGGGAGGGAGGCCACGCTCTTTGCGCAGGCGCAGGGCGGCAACGATGCAGCCGATGGCGGAAGTGGGGGCATCAGGGTGCTGCAAGTCGTGCTGGGTCAACGGATTCTGCGGGTTGAACTGCCCGGTGGCTGGGTCTGCGCAATAGCCTTTTTCAGTGATCGTCATGGATACAATGGCGACTTGCGGTTCAGCCATCTTTTCGAGGATGGCGGACATGCCGTCAAAAGTGGGATGCAGTGACTCCACCACAGAACCAATCACTTTGGGTTGTACGCTCTCGGCACCCTTCTCCAGAACGGTGTAGAGGTGGTCCTGTGCTCTGAGCGAACGGATCAGCTCCTCACCACCGAACAGGTTGACCTCGCAGATCCCCCAGTCTCCGCCATGTTGAGCCAGCATTTCGTGCGTGATCAGTGCCTGATGCGCGCGATGGAATGCGCCGAAGCCAAGGTGGACGATCCGGCTTTTTAGTTCACCACGTAGATACATAGTGTTTAATTTTTTGGTGTGAAGCTCACAGTTAGCGATATTCATTGGTATGTTATCCTTGTTGCTCAGTAGCCAAGCAAGATCTGAGGGAGCCACAAGCTAAGTTGCGGGATATATGTGACCAACATCAGAGAGATGAACATGGCCGCGTAAAAAGGCAGTAATGGTTTGATTACTCGGTCAATAGATATATTTGCAACCGAGCAGCCTACGAAAAGTGCACTACCGACTGGAGGGGTACAGATCCCTATCGCCAGATTAAAGGTCATCATTACGCCAAAGTGGACGGGATCAATTCCTAGATCTAGTGCAATAGGTAGGAATATTGGTGTAAAGATGAGGACTGCGGGAGTCATATCCATAAAAATCCCCACAATCAGCAAGATGATATTTATTATCAATAAAAGTACCAAGGGGTTATCAGATACTGCCAATAAAGCATCCGAAATCATATAGGGGATGTCAGCATTAGCCATTGCCCAAGACATTCCCATGGACGCACCGACTAGCAATAGTACAATCGAGGTTGTAATCGCAGACTCGAGCACTATTTTTGGTAACTGTTTGAATGATACCTCTCGGTATATTAATACAGCCAAGACTAACGTGTATATAACTGCGATGGCGGATGCCTCTGTCGCAGTAAATATCCCACCAATAATCCCCCCCATAATAAGGATGACGAGTAGTAACGAAGGCAGTGCTTTAACTGTAGTATCCCATATTTGGGCACAACTTGGTTTTGGGGAAACTGGATAGCCTCTACGCTTGGCGATAATCCCTGCAACGATCATCAGGCTTAATCCCATTAATATTCCAGGGATATAGCCAGCCAAGAATAATGCTGCAATAGATGTCCCTCCAGATACTAAAGAAAAAACAATTAGGGTGTTACTGGGAGGAATGAGTAAACCGCTTGGACAAGAGCTTATATTGGCGGCTGCAGAAAATGCAGGGTCATATCCCTCTTTTTTCTGCATTGGTGCCATAGTGCCACCAACGGCGGCAGCAGAAGCAACAGCAGAACCTGAAATAGCACCAAAAAGCATATTGGCCATTATGTTCACATGTGCCAGTGAACCTGGTAAACGACCCCCTAGAACTTTCGCTAGGTTGATTAGTCGTGCAGCGATACCTCCCTGATTCATGATGTTGCCAGCTAAAATAAAGAAAGGGATCGCTAATAGAGCAAAGTTATCCATTCCCACAGCCATTCGTTGTGCAACGACTGTGATTGCCGTATCAAGTGGTAATGCCATTGCGATGGTAAGTAATGAAGACAATCCGATTGCAAATGAAACCGGAAGACCAATAAACAATAATATGCCAAAACTTCCAAACAAAGTGAGAATGACTTGCCAGTCCATAAATTACACCTTAATCCTGATTAACATTGTTCGGGAACAACATCGAAACTATTTTGCTTTTTTGTCACAAGTAAAAGCATGAAGTGTATTGAGTAAATCACCATTAAGATGCCGGTGATGGGGAGGCAGAAATATACATACCCCATTTCGATACCGAGAGCTGGTGTCAACTGGCCAGCGGCTAAGGTTTGGATAGTTAGAACTGAACCGCCATAGATAAGTACGATAACCGCAAAGGCAGTGATCGCTATTTGAATGAAGAGCTCTGCCAAAATCTTTCGTTTACCACTTAGCTTCATGACAAGCAAGTCAATTGCTAGATGTCTTTTTTGTCCTGTGGTATAGGCCGCCCCTATCATTGCGACCCACATGAACAAATAGCGAGATAGCTCATCTGTTATGGTACTAGGGGCGGCGAAGATGTAGCGTGATAACACTTGCCACACGACACACACAACTAAAAAGACAGACAAGCAAATTGTAAATATTGCGAGCGTCTGATTTAGATGAAAGATAAATTTTTTCATTACTTATCAGTCCTTTTTGGGTGGGAATCTCCAGAATTGGTTGACCAGATATTCCATTAAGTCGGTGTAAGTATAGGGAAGCGAGTATTTACATACTAGTGATAGCGGTCACATATGAACTGGTCGACCAAATCACCTGCTAATATTGTGATCGCGGTCGACCAATTTGACTTTTTTCTTTGACTTGGCACGAGGGGAGGGGACATCATCGCTTCCGATAAACCTGAAACCCACTATTTGGTCAACCAGTCAGGGATGCGAGCAAACACAGGTTTGCTCTCTGGCTAATGGGAGAGTCACCTATGAATGCTGCTAAAACGTTGCTCGGTACTGTGATTGGAACTCTGCTCTTGTTTGGGCCATCACAAGCTATGGCTGTGACCACTTTGAAATTGAGTCACAACCATAACCGTGATCATGCTGTGCACAAGGCAATGTCTGATATGGCAAAAGAGGTTCGCGAAAAGACCAGTGGAGAGGTGGTGATCCGAATTTATCCAGATGCTCAGTTAGGGTCGCAACGTGAATCGATGGAGCTGATGCAAAATGGTGCCCTTGACATGGTCAAGAGCAATGCCGCTGAGCTTGAGTCTTTCGGGGCTGCTTATTCGGTATTTAATCTGCCATATCTGTTTCGAGATAAAGAACATCTATTCAAGGTCGAAGAGGGAGATATTGGTCGTGAAATACTGAATTCTACCAAGGGATCAGGTTTCGTTGGCTTGACATATTATGATGCTGGTGCTCGTAGCCTATATGCCAAGAAACCGATCACTTCGCCAAGCGATCTGAAGGGCATGAAGATAAGGGTTCAACCTAGTCCATCAGCCATTGCTATGGTAAAGGCCTTGGGCGGAAATCCAACCCCCTTGGCGTATGGTGAGTTGTACACTGCATTGCAGCAAGGTGTTGTTGATGCGGCAGAAAACAACATCCCATCATTTAGCTTGAGCCGTCACAGTGAAGTTGCAAAATTTTTCAGCCTTGATGAACACACCATGGTACCAGATGTGCTGGTTGTTTCGACAAAGACACTAGATAAATTGACTCCAGAGCAGCAACAAGTTTTATATAAGGCTGCTGCTAACTCTTCTGAGTTGATGAAAAAACTGTGGGTACAGTCAGAGGAAAAGGAACGAGCTGTTGCAGAAAAATCCGGGGTTATTTTTAACAATGTGGATAAAGCACCTTTCGTGCAGGCTGTTCAGCCAATATATACTGAAATACAGAAAAACGACCCTGAATTAAATGTCATGGTGGAGCGAATCAAAAACTTTAAATGATTATGAGTAGGGATGGGTACGTTCCAGCCATCCCTTCCTCGAACAATTGGTTGACCAGTTTGTTACGGTTGCTATGATAGCTACTATCACATCTATTATTGCTGGGCTTTATTCTAATGACTATTGAAATCAAACGACCATATCAAGAGGTTGGACAGTTTCTCCGTAACCAATTGTTGGATGAACAATACCAGGTTGGTGATCGTCTACCACCAGAACGTGACATTGCTGAGCAACTTGGCGTTGGTAGAACGGTGGTTAGAGAAGCATTGATCATGCTGGAGTTGGAAAATTTGGTTGAGGTCCGTAAAGGTTCTGGCGTCTATGTTATCCAGTTGCCGCAGCCAAAAAACAATGAATCTCTAAATGTGCCTCAAAGTATCGCTGGTCCATTTGAGATGTTACAAGCAAGACAATTATTGGAAAGTAATATCGCTGAGTTTGCTGCTTTGCAGGCTACACCTCATGACATATCTAAAATGCGAAAAGCGTTGGAAATAGAGCGGCAAGATTTGATTTCAGGGGAAGGTGAAGAAGGTGATCATATATTTCATCTAGCTATCGCCGAGGCTACTCAAAATAGTGTGTTGGTTGAGTTATTTAAACAGTCGTGGGATATTCGTGAAACCAATTCCATGTGGCAAAAACTGCATGCAAGAATTACCGATTTGACATATCGACAAGAGTGGTTTGTCGATCATCAAGCAATCCTATCGGCTATGATAAAAAAAGATCCGGAAGCAGCTAAAAAAGCAATGTGGCAGCATCTTGAGAATGTAAAAAACAGATTGATGGAGCTTTCTGATAGTGATGACCCAAACTTTGATGGGTATCTATTCAGCTCTTATCCAGTATTTCCATCAAGAAGATATGACATTTCACAGTAAATGAATTTTTTAAATTTTTGATGATATATCTAGTTTTTTATTAAAAGTAACTCGAGTCGCCACATATAAATTATAGGTGAGTGTATGGAACAAACATGGCGCTGGTATGGGCCTAATGACCCGGTAACCTTGAATGATATAAAACAGGCGGGGGCAACAGGCATTGTGACTGCCCTGCATCATATACCAAATGGTCAAATCTGGAGTAAAGGCGAGATCCTGGCTCGCAAAGCATTAATTGAAGAAAAGGGTTTAACTTGGTCGGTAGTTGAAAGTGTACCAGTACATGAAGAGATTAAGACACATTCTGGCCAGTATCAGCAATGGATAGATAACTATAAAGAGTCGATCCGTAATCTGGCTGCATGTGGCATTGACACGATATGCTATAACTTTATGCCGGTGCTGGATTGGACCCGAACCGATCTTGAATACGAGATGCCGGATGGTTCCCGCGCCCTGCGTTTTGACCATATTGCGTTTGCTGCCTTTGAGCTCTACATCCTCAAGCGTCCGGGTGCCTTGCAGGAATATTCACAGGAAGAGCAGCAACAGGCACTCAACTATTTTAATGAAATGAGCCAGGAGCAAATAGAGACACTTACCCGGAATATCATTGCAGGCTTACCTGGTGCCGAAGAGGGTTATACCCTAGAAGCATTCCAGGCGCAGTTGGACAAATACAAGGATATTGACAAGGAGTGTTTGCGGGAACACATGGCCTATTTTCTCGATGAACTCGTGCCGGTGTGCGAAGAGTCCGGAGTACGTTTGGCTGTTCACCCTGATGATCCTCCCCGTCCGATCCTGGGATTGCCGCGTATTGTTTCCACCATTGAAGATATCGAATGGCTGGTTAACCGGGTCCCTAGTCAAACTAATGGCATCACCATGTGCACCGGCTCTTATGGTGTTCGTGGCGATAATGATCTGGTTGATATGATTAAGCGTTACGGGGATCGTATCTATTTCACTCATCTACGCTCCACCAAACGTGAGGACAATCCCAAAACATTCCACGAGGCCGCTCACCTTGATGGTGATGTAGACATGTATAATGTGGTATTGGAAATTGTGCGTGAAGAGCAGCGTCGGTTGAAGCATGGCGATCATCGGTTGATCCCCATGCGACCAGATCATGGTCATCAGATGATTGATGACCTGCAAAAGAAAACCAATCCTGGATATTCATGTATCGGTCGACTGAAAGGACTGGCGGAAGTGAGAGGGTTGGAAATGGGCATCACCAAGGCACTTTTCAACAATAACTGATACCGATTACGTTTGAGTGAGTTGTAGATAAACAGGGGAGGCCATTGAGCCTCCTTTTTACATTCGACGCAGATTTTCGTACCAGCCAAAAGATTGCGCCCTGGATGAGCTCTTGTTAGCCTGTGCGGCTCTGACAGAGGAGTGAACAATGAGCAAGGTACTTGATGAGCTGCTGGCGTTGCTGGCGCTGGAAAAAATCGAGGAGGGCCTGTTTCGGGGCCAGAGCCAGGATCTCGGTCTGCGGGCCGTGTTTGGCGGACAGGTAATGGGGCAGGCCTTGTCAGCCGCCAAGCAGACGGTCGAGACCGGCCGTCAGGTTCACAGTTTTCACTCCTACTTCCTGCGTCCGGGGGATGTGACCCGTCCCATCGTCTATGACGTGGAGAATATCCGCGACGGCCAGACCGTCTCCACCCGTCGGGTCAAGGCGATTCAGGGTGGCAAGCCGATCTTCTATCTCAACGCCTCGTTTCAGGTGCCGGCCGACGGCTTCGAGCATCAGGCACAGATGCCCACCGGCATCACCCCGCCGGAAGAGCTCAAGAGCGAGCTGGAGCTGGTGCGCCCCTACGAGAACCTGATCCCGGCATCCTTGCGCGACAAGATCCTCTGCGAGCAGCCCATCGAGATGCATCCGGTGACCCTGGTCGATCCCATTCGCCCGACGGTGCAGGATCCGGTGCGTCACGTCTGGTTCAAGGCCAACGGCCAGATGCCGGACGATCTGCGGATCCACAAATACCTGCTGGCTTACGCCTCCGACTTCAACTTCCTGCTCACCTCGCTGCAGCCCCACGGGGTGTCGTACTGGGAGCCGGATATGCAGGTGGCCACCATCGACCACTCCATGTGGTTCCACCGGGATTTCCGCTTCGATGACTGGCTGCTCTACGTGGTAGACAGCCCGAGCGCCAGCGGCGGTCGCGGTCTGGTGCGTGGCCAATTCTTTACCCGTGATGGCATGCTGGTGGCGAGCACCATGCAGGAGGGGGTGATCCGCCGTCGCGGCAGTTAAGTTGCGCAGCGGAGTCAAAACGGGGTGGCTTGGGCCACCCCGTTTTCGTTGCTGCGATGTGCACGGGCTCTTTGTGCGGGCTCTGCGGGATCAGCCGCCACGCTGGTACTTGAAGCGCTTCTTGCGCCGGTAGGGATAGACATCCTCGAACACCCCCACCTTGATGTTGCTCTGCAGCATCTTCCAGTAGTTGGCGTCGAACATCTCTTTGTGAAGTTGCAACATGATCTCCCGTACCTGCGGCTTTTGCAGCAGGAAGGTGGCGAACTCCTCGGGGAAGATGTCGTTGGGGGCCACCGAGTACCAGGGCTCTGCGCTCCACTCATCCTCGGGGTAGCGCGGCGGCGGGATCTGGCGGAAGTTGCACTCCGTCATGTAGCAGATCTCGTCGTAGTCGTAGAACACCACCCGGCCGTGACGGGTGACACCGAAGTTCTTGAACAGCATGTCCCCCGGGAAGATGTTGGCCGCCGCCAGCTGCTTGATGGCGTTGCCGTACTCCTCCAGCGCGAGCCGTGTCTGCTGCTCGTCCGCCTTGTCCAGATAGAGGTTGAGCGGGATCATCTTGCGCTCGGTATAGAGGTGCTTGATCACCAGCTTGTCGTCGCTGATGGTGAGGGCCGAGGGCGCCACCGTTTTGAGTTCGGCAAGGAGCTCGGGTGAGATGCGATCCAGCGGAAACTCGAAGTTGGTGAACTCCTGGGTATCGGCCATGCGGCCCACCCGATCGTGCTGTTTAACCAGCCGGTACTTGGCCTTCACCTGCTCGTGGCTCACATCCTTGGGCGGGGTGAACTCGTCCTTGATCACCTTGAACACCACATCGTAGGAGGGGAGGGTGAACACACTCATCACCATCCCCTTGATGCCGGGGGCGATGATGAACTGATCCCGACTCTGGGCCAGATGGTGGCGGTAGTGGCGATAGAGCTCGGTCTTGCCGTGCTTCTGGCAGCCGATGGCGTTGTAGATCTCGTAATCGGGCTTGTGGGGCATGATCTGGCGCAGGAAGGCGACAAACAGCGCCGGTTCACGGGCATAAACCATAAAGTAGGCGCGGGCGAAGCCAAACACGATGGAGGCGAGATCCGGCTCGAAGATTACGGTGTCCACATAGATGCTGTGACCGGTGCTGAGCAGGGGCAGGATAAAGGGGAAGACCTGATCTCGGGCCCGGATCAGCCCCACCAGATAGGCCCCCTTGTTGCGGTAAAACACCTCTTTGAGCAGCTCGATGGCAAAGGGCTCGTCATGGAGGATTTGCGGGCCGTTCTCGGCAAGATGTCGGTGGATGTCGACAATATCCCGCTGCTTGTCCTCGTAGGGAAGGGTGAAGCTGTAATCCCCCAGCAGCTGGCTCAGGGTCTGTGGCAAATGGGCCAGATCGGTGCGATAGACCCGCAGCAGGGCGCTTAAATCCGGTTTTTCGCCACGGCTGACAAAGGGGTGGATATAGAGGTTCTCGTCGCGGATATTGCGATGACGAAAGATCCGGCGATAGACGGAGTTGAAGAAGGACTCCGCCACCTCGAAGTTTTCGCATTTTGGCAGCAGATCACTGAAGGCACTCTTGACCTGTTTGAGCAGCGCCTGGGTGGCGTGGTGCTCCCCCATCATCTGGCGGATGGAGCTGGCGGTGGCCCCCACATGGTGGTCATAGAGGCGAATCCGTTCCCGTCCGGCAAGTTGCACCCCCAGCCAGTCACTGTTCTCGAAGCGGCTCTTGCTGCCCTGGGTGATTTCGAGAAACCGGCTGTAAAACGACTCGAAGCGTTGCAGAATCGTCTCGGCGACGGCCTGTTCCAATGGCTGCTGCATCTCTCTCTTCCTTGTGATCTGTCGGGCCGATAGCGCGAAGGATTGGGTGTAATTTGTTCACACGTCAGGCCACTATCGCAACATTGAAACGTCTGTTCAAGTGGCAATTTTCGGGGATAAACGGTAGATTGCGCCCCTGTTTTTGCGACTGTTCAAGAGGCCGTCCGGCCTGTGAGGAAACCCGATGAAGCTCTATTTTGTCCTGGTGGCACCTGCCCGTCCTGCGAATGTGGGGGCGGCTGCCCGCGCCATGAAAACCATGGGATTCGATGCCATGCGACTGGTAGCGAGCCGGGTACACGAAGAGGAGGAGGCGAGCTGGGTGGCCCACGGCGCGCAGGAGATCCTGACTCAGGCCGAGGCGTTCGACACCCTGCCCGAGGCGCTGGCGGACATGGATCTGGTGATCGCCACCACCGCCCGTGAGCGCGGTCGCTACCAGCACTACCTCACGCCGGGGGAGATCCGCGAGCAGATCCGCGCCAAGCCATCGCTCGGCAAGGTCGCCATCGTCTTTGGCTGCGAGGAGTCGGGGCTCTCCAACGAGCAGTTGGCCGAGGTCGATCTCATCAGCTATCTGCCGCTCAAGGTGAGCTACCCGTCCCTCAATCTGGGGCAGGCGATCATGCTCTACGCCTACGAGATGAGTCAGCTGGTGGATGAGCTGAACGCCGACGGCGCCGCCGCGGTAGCAGAAAATTTTGATAACGCCGGGCAGGTTCGGGTGCTGAAAAGCAAAACAGCCGAATTGCTGGGTGAACTCGGGGTTTCGCAGGATGAAAAACTGCACCAATGGGTGATGGACCGGGTGCCCATGCTGCCGCAGCGGGATTTGAACATGCTTCACCTGCTCTGCAAAGACCTTGCACGCCGCTTTGGGCGCAAGTAGCAAAGAGGTTTAAGTTGACAGCCCGCTGCCCGCCGCGGTATTGCTAAAAGCCAGCTTCGTCAACGAGTGTTCGTCATGCAGTTATTCACCAACGTCATCACCACCACCATTATTACCGGTACCACCACAGGTGGCACTGGGGCCGGTTGATGCGCTGACGAACAAGCACAGAAATCAAAAAAGGCCCGTACCCACCCAGTACGGGCCTTTTTGTTGGATTGGTTTTTAGATTGAATTTCATAGATTTACAGGGAGAGAAAGCGATGAGAGTGTTGAAATTTGGCGGGTCTTCACTGGCCGATGCGATGCGTTTTTTACGGGTGGCCGATATCGCGGTCAACACCCACGGCCAATCTCAGGTAGCCCTGGTGCTCTCTGCACCTGCCAAGGTGACCAATCATCTGGTGGCGCTGGTGGAACAGACCAGCCGTGGCATGGATGCCAGTTCCACCCTGTTTGAAGTCAACGGCATCTTCTCCCGCCTCTTGGCCGGGTTGAAGGCGGCCTATCCGGCGCTCGATGACAAGGCGCTGCTGGCCCGTCTCACCGCCGAGCTGGATCAGGTGGAGCGGCTGATGCAGGGCATCCGTCTGCTGGGCCTCTGCCCGGACAACGTGCAAGCGCGCATTCTGAGCCGTGGCGAGAACCTCTCCATCGCCTTTATGCACGAGCTGCTGCGGGTGCGCGGTCTGGATCTGGAGCTGATCGTACCGGAAGAGTTGCTGGTCACCGACGGCGGTTATCTGGAAGCCCATGTCGACATCGAAGCCTCCCGCCTGCGCTTTGCCGCCAAGGGGCTGCGTAGCGATTGCCTCTACCTGATGCCGGGCTTTACCGGTGGCAGCGACAAGGGCGAAACCGTGCTGCTGGGCCGCAATGGCTCCGACTACTCTGCTGCCGTGCTGGCCGCCTGTGTCGATGCCGAGTGCTGCGAGATCTGGACTGATGTCGAGGGCTGCTACAGCTGTGACCCCCGTCTGGTGCCGGATGCTTACCTGCTGAAAACCCTCTCCTACAAGGAGGCGATGGAGCTCTCCTACTTCGGCGCCAAGGTGCTGCACCCGAAAACCATCGCGCCGGTGGCCCAGTTCCATATTCCCTGCCTGATCAAGAACAGCTTCAACCCGCAGGGGCCGGGCACCCTGATCGGCCCCGAGAGCGGCAACGATGACCTGAAAGTGAAGGCCATCTCCGACTTGTCCGGCATGTGCATGTTCAACGTCTCCGGCCCCGGCATGAAGGGGATGGTCGGCATGGCTGGTCGCATCTTCTCCGCCGTCTCCCGCGCAGGGGTCAGCATCGTGCTGATCACCCAGTCATCCTCCGAGTACAGCGTCAGCTTCTGTATCCACAGCTACGACAGCGAGAAGACCCGCAAGGTGCTGGAGCGCGAGTTCGAGCTGGAGTTCAAAAACCAGCTGCTGGAGCCGCTGGATATCATCAGCGATCTGGCCATCATCTCCCTGATCGGTGACGGCATGCGCACCAGCAAGGGGATGGCCGCCCGCTTCTTCACCTCGCTGGCACAAGCCTCCATCAATATCGTCGCCATTGCGCAGGGGTCGAGCGAACGCTCCATCTCGGCGGTGGTGCGGGATCGCAAGGTGGCGGAAGCCATCAAGGCGTGCCACCAGAACTTCTTTGGCAGCCAGCACTTTATCGATCTGTTCGTGGTCGGGGTCGGTGGCGTCGGTGCTGCGCTGGTGGATCAGATCGCCCGCCAGCAACCGGTGCTGGCCGAGCAGGGCACTGGCCTGCGGGTCGTTGCCATCGCCAACAGCCGCCAGATGGCGGTCAACAAGGATGGTCTGAACCTCGCCAACTGGCGCGAACAGCTGGTCGAAGCCCGCGACAGCTTCTCGCTGGAAGGGGTGAAAAAGCTGGTGGAAGACAGCCACATCATCAACCCGGTGATCGTCGACTGCACCTCCTCCGAGGCGGTGGCCGTCCAGTATGCCGACTTCCTCGCCGCCGGTTTCCACGTGGTTACCCCGAACAAGAAGGCCAACACCGGCTCGCTTGATTACTACAAGGCGCTGCGCCGCACCGCCCGCCAGACTCGCCGCAAGTTCCTCTATGAAACCAACGTCGGCGCCGGTCTGCCGGTTATCGAGAACCTGCAAAACCTGATCAAAGCCGGTGACAAGCTGCGCGCCTTCGACGGCATCCTGTCGGGGTCGCTCTCCTTTATCTTCGGCAAGCTGGACGAGGGGATGGCCTTCTCCGAGGCGACCCAAATCGCCCGCAGCAACGGCTTTACCGAGCCGGATCCCCGCGACGATCTCAACGGCATGGATGTGGCGCGCAAGCTGCTCATTCTGGCCCGCGAAGCCGGCATGGCGCTGGAGCTCGCCGATGTCGAGGTCGAGCAGGCGCTGCCGCCGGGCTTTGACGTCAGTGGCGACGTGGAAGCCTTTATGGCCCGTCTGCCCGAAGCCGACGGCTGGTTCCGCGACCAGTTTGCCGCGGCGCAAGCTCAGGGCAAGGTGCTGCGCTATGTGGGCTCCATCGAAGGTGGCAAGTGTAAGGTCGCCATCAAGGCGGTCGGTGGCGACGAGCCGCTGTTCAAGGTGAAAGACGGGGAGAACGCGCTCGCCTTCTTCTCCACCTACTACCAGCCGATCCCGCTGGTGCTGCGCGGTTACGGCGCCGGTACCGAAGTGACCGCGGCGGGCGTCTTTGCCGACGTGCTGCGCACCCAGAACTGGAAGCAGGAGCTATAAGCATGAGTTCAGAGATGTACCCCTCTTATATGACGGAAGGCGGCAGCGTGGTCGCCTACGCGCCCGCCTCCAGCGCCAACCTGAGCGTGGGATTCGATGTACTGGGGGCGGCGCTCGCCCCCGTGGATGGCTCCCTCTTGGGCGATCGGGTGCAGGTGAAAGCGGCTGACGTACCGTTCGCCCTCTCATCCGTGGGCCGCTACGCCCACAAGCTGCCGGATGATCCGAAAAAGAATATCTTGTTCGACTGCTGGGTTGCCTATGGCGAGGCGCTGGAGAAGCGCGGCCTGACACTCAAGCCGCTCGAAATGGTGCTGGAGAAGAACCTGCCGGTCGGCTCGGGTCTGGGTTCCAGCGCCTGTAGCGTGGTGGCGGCGCTGGAAGGGCTCAACGCCTTCCACGGCGAGCCGCTCAATGAGCACGACATGCTGCTGCTGATGGGGGAGATGGAAGGCAAGATCTCCGGCTCCGTCCACTACGACAACGTCGCCCCCTGTTATCTCGGTGGCATGCAGCTGGTGCTGGAAGAGCACGGCGTCATCAGCCAGGGCATTCCGGTGTTCGACGAATGGTACTGGGTGGTCTGCTATCCGGGCACAGTGGTCTCGACCGCTGCCGCCCGCGCCATCCTGCCCGCCCAATATCGCCGTCAGGATTGCCTCACCTACGGTCGTCGGCTGGCTGCCTTTGTCCACGCCAGCTACACCGGGCAGGAGGGGCTGGCCGCCAGCGTGCTGAAAGACGTGATTGCCGAACCCTACCGCGCGGCGCTGATCGAAGGCTTTGCCGAGGTGCGGGCGCAGGCGGCCCAGAACGGGGCGCTCGCCACCGGCATCTCCGGCTCCGGTCCCACCGTGTTTGTGGTGATGAAGGAGCTGGCGCAGGCCGAGCGGATGAAGGATTGGATGGAAGCACATTTCGTGCAGAACGAAGATGGATTTGCCCGGGTCTGCAAACTGGACATGGCCGGGGCACGGGTAACAGGAAGCGAGCTATGAATCTCTACAACATCAAGGACAACAGCGAACAGGTGAGCTTCGCGCAGGCGGTGCGTCAGGGCTTGGGTCGCGAACAGGGGCTCTTCTTCCCCGAACAACTCGAACCGCTCGCCGATGTGGATGCCCTGCTCGATCTGCCGCTGGCCGAACGCTCTGCCCGCATCATCAGCCACCTGTTGGGGGATGAAGTGCCCGCCGCCAAGGTCAGCGAGCTGATCAATGCCGCTTTCACCTTCCCGGCGCCGCTAGTGAAGCTCAAGGATGGCACTTATGCCCTCGAGCTTTTCCACGGCCCGACTCTGGCGTTCAAGGATTTCGG
The DNA here is from genome assembly GCF_016026615.1 of Aeromonas allosaccharophila. NCBI lineage: Bacteria > Pseudomonadati > Pseudomonadota > Gammaproteobacteria > Aeromonadales > Aeromonadaceae > Aeromonas > Aeromonas allosaccharophila. Next base: position 239,083 of record NZ_CP065745.1, read on the forward strand.
CGGCCGCTTTATGGCCCAGTGCCTCGCCACCTTTAGAACAAATGACAAGATCACTATCCTCACCGCCACCTCCGGCGACACCGGCGCCGCCGTGGCCCACGCCTTCTACGGGCTGGAGGGGATTGAAGTGGTGATCCTCTATCCCAAGGGCAAGATCAGCCCCTTGCAGGAGAAGCTCTTCTGCACCCTCGGCGGCAATATCCGCACCATCGCCATCGACGGCGACTTCGATGCCTGTCAGGCACTGGTGAAACAGGCCTTTGACGACGAGGCGCTGAAAAAGGCCATTGGCCTCAACTCCGCCAACTCCATCAATATCAGCCGTCTGCTGGCGCAGGTTTGCTACTACTTCGAGGCGCTGGCCCAGCTGCCCAAAGCCGACCGCGCCAAGGCGGTGATCAGCGTGCCGTCCGGCAACTTCGGCAACCTGACCGCAGGTCTGATTGCCAAGGCGCTGGGGCTGCCGGTGAAGCGCTTTATCGCCGCCACCAACGCCAACGACACCGTGCCGCGCTATCTCAAGACCGGTCAGTGGGAGCCGCACCAGACGGTCGCGACCCTCTCCAACGCCATGGACGTGAGCCGCCCCAACAACTGGCCACGGGTAGAAGAGCTCTGTTGTCGCAAGGGCTGGGCACTGGAAACTCTGGGTTCCGGCATGCGTGACGATGCCCAGACTCGCGATGCGCTCAAACGCCTGCACCAGCTGGATTACCTCTGTGAGCCCCACGGGGCGATTGCCTGGGATCTGCTGGGGGAACAGCTGGCAGAGGATGAAGTGGGAGTGTTCCTCTGCACCGCCCATCCCGCCAAGTTCAAGGAGTCGGTGGATGAGATCTTGCATCTCGATGTGCCGCTGCCCGGCCCGCTGGCCAAGCACGCCGAGCTACCGCTGCTCTCTCATAACCTGCCAGCCGAGTTTGCCCGGTTAAGGGCGTTTTTGGTGGGTTAAGCTGCGGCGGTGAGATAACAGATGTGAATGAAATCCCCCGATATCGGGGGATTTTTTATTCAGGAAGTCAGCCTTGCCCATCTGCGGACAAGTTGACAGCGCCTCGTGCGCTGGATTACCGTCATGGCTCGTTTGTTTAGAGAGTACCTCCTCCGATGCGCATTTAACCTGTCCGCACCCCGCTTTTGATTCCTCTCCCGCTCGGGAGATCGGGTGCGTCTTACCGTGACAGGTTGATGCTGATTCCTCTTTGTTTTTCCAATCCGTGGACACGTGTCCCTGTCATTTGGCTATGGCTCTTGGTCTGTTGCTCCGGCATCGGCCCAAAGGAGTTCAGATGACCCATATTGCATGTCATATCAAACAGTTGCAGCTGCCCTTCGGTGGATGTACTCAGCCCCTTACCTTTTCTCTGCCCACTGCGGGTGCAATCCTGCTTGGTCGCAACGGCATCGGCAAGAGCCTGCTGCTTGAACTGCTGGCGGGCCAGCGCCGTCCGGTCGCAGGCAAGATTGAGTGGCACCGGCCCATCGGCTGGTTGTCCCAGTTTGTGCCAGAAGGGGAGCGCAGCGTTGGCGACTTTATCGGTTGGGGAGAGCCGCTACGCGCCCTTGAGCGGATTGAGCAGGGCAGCACGGATGAGCGTGATTTCGATCTGCTGGCGGAGCGCTGGTCCTTGCGCAGTGATCTTGCCGCCCTGTTGGCTCAGGCCGGTCTGGCGCTGGATGCTCACCAGCCGCTCGACCGGTTAAGCGGGGGCCAGCTTGGTCGTTTGCGCTTGTTGGCCCTGTTCGCTAATCCGGATCACTTTCTGTTGCTCGATGAGCCGGACAACCACCTTGATGCCGCTGGCATCGACTGGCTGAGCCAGCAATTGGCCAGCCATCGCGGTGGCTATCTGCTGGTGAGCCACGATCGGCGTCTGCTTAATCAGGCGAGCCAGATCTTTGAGCTCGGTGAGGCGGGGCTGCAACGTGCCGAACTGTCGTTTGCGGATTATCTCGCCCAGCAGGCCCACGAGCAGGCGGCCCGCTCGGCCCGGTTGACACAGGCCGTGCGCAATGAAAAGGCTGCGGCGCGCAGCTTGCAAAAGGTGCGCGAGCAAGCGGCCAGACGGGCCGGTCAGGGGCGGCGCGAGCGCGGCTCCCAGGCCAAGGTGGTGCTTGATTTTAAAAAGGATCAGGCAGGCAAATCCCTTGGCAAGGTGCTGGAGCGCCACGAGCGGGGCCACAGTGCGCAGGCGGATGCCAGAGCCGAGGCGACCGCTGCGTTGGCTGCGGTGCAACCACTGGTTATGCAGTGGCCTGCGGGGAGCGAGAGCAAGGGGGCGGCCCAGCCGCTGGTGATCACGGATGCCTGTCACCCGCGTTGGCATGGTCAGCCAGTCACGCTGGTACTGCAACGGGGTGAACGCTGCCTGCTGAGCGGTTGCAGCGGCAGCGGCAAATCGAGTCTGCTGCAGATGCTGCGCGGGGAGCTGGTGCCCGATTTCGGTACTTTTCGTATCAATGGCCGGATGGCCTGCCTCGATCAGGGGCTCGGCCTTATTGCGCGTGATCTCAGCCCGCTTGCCAACCTGCTGGCAGTGGCGCCCAAGCTGGCCGAAAGCGACGCAAGAACCCGGTTGGCAGGGATTGCCCTGCGTGGCGATCGCGCCTTAAAGCCCTGTCATGGTCTGAGCGGTGGCGAGCGGCTAAAACTGGGTTTGCTGATGGTGTTGGCGCAACAGCCCGACCTGTTGTTGCTCGATGAACCGGACAACCATCTGGATCATGCCTCGCGTCAGCTGCTCACACAGGTACTGGCCGACTACCCGGGCACTCTGCTGTTGGTCTCCCACGATCCCGACTTTGTTGCGGGTGTGGGGATTGAGCGGGAGTATTGGTTGGTGGGGGAGGGGAGCTAACCTGTGAACCAGCAACGGCGCGTCAAGTGAGGTGGGTGTCCTCGATTTGCTGTTCCAGACTGTGGCAACCCTCTCTAACGCCATGGATGTCAGCCGCCCCAACAACTGGCCTAGGGTAGAGGAGCTGTGTCGCCGCAACGGCTGGGCGCTGGAGACCTTGGGCTCCGGCATGCGTGACGACGCCCAGACCCGCGCTGCCCTTAAACGCCTGCACCAGCTGGATTACCTCTGCGAACCCCACGGCGCCATCGCCTGGGATCTGCTGGGCGAGCAGCTGGCCGAGGACGAGGTAGGGGTGTTCCTCTGCACCGCCCATCCCGCCAAGTTCAAGGAGTCGGTGGACGAGATCCTGAATCTGGATGTGCCGCTGCCCGGCCCGCTTGCCAAACACGCCGAGCTGCCGCTGCTCTCTCATAACCTGCCAGCAGAGTTTGCCCGGTTAAGGGCGTTTTTGGTGGGTTAAGCTGCTGAGCTGAGATAACCGATAGAAATAAAAATCCCCCGTTAGCGGGGGATTATTGTATGGGTAAAGTTGATTCACGTTCGGTCTGCTGTGCAATAAGGCGGATAACTATCTGGGTTACCCCTCACATTAGCTGCTAAGTGACTGATCTTAATAGAGCTATATCTTGCCGGACGCTCTGTGGTGTCAGGCATTTGTGCTATCTGGTGACAAAGCCTGAAGTGAAAGGGCTTCAGCGCATGATGCGTACTCCATGTCACATGTAAAAGCTTCACGAACGCAATGACATACTATTCGGAATAATGGAATGGACCCGTACGGTTTTTTCGACTGAGGTGGGGATTAAACTTGAGCCAGCCAAGTAATTGCTGGCTCAGAAAAATGGATATTCCAGATTTTTTCACGAAAATGGTGGAGTTTGTGAAAAAAGGTTGTCTCCACACTGTATGACACGATCAAGTGACTGAATCATGATCATTTCATCGGATGTCATTGGTAGTTTTACACTCGCATAGATGCAGTACTCAATCAAAACCTTTAGTCTTTCATTGAGTGCTTTTATCATGTTTAGGTCTATTTCAAAGCAAACTTTGAATGTTGGACTATTCAAGTTATCCTTTAGATTATTATATGAGGCAAAATAATTATGAGGTCTGTGTTTAAGCTCATGTTTCTCTCTGGTATATTCTTTATTTAAATTGAACTCACGCTCGTCTAATGGTATGTCGTTATAAACAGAATGGAATTTTGGAATTGAATATCTATAAGGGTTCCTTTCGATATCATCAAATGGCCCAAGATTATACCCCGTAGATATCATGGCGGCTGCTATTTGTTCATCTATAGTTCTATTTGCTTTATTTTGATAAACAGCCATTAATATATCATTGATTGTGGCTATGTCGCTATTTTTATTTGATTTTTGATCAAAAACTGTTTTAATTTTTTCTTTTGAGAGGATTTTTTTAGATTTTCTAACCCATTTCACCGCTCTTTTTTGATGTTGTTCATGGGTGCTGTTCTCATAAGCAAAGTCAGCTTGCTCCTTTGTGCCTTTATAGATAAGGCCTGTAATCTCCTCTAAAAAAGAGCTTTTTTCTATATCGGCAGGTGAGCAGAAATCTATGTTTGAGGATAAATTTATACCAATAGATGCATACGCCTGCGCAACCAATCGAGAACAAAATTGACCTCGTGTCAGAGAATATTGAGGTTTATTGTCATTCGTAACAATCAATGCTTCTCGGATGCTATATGCGCTCCCACACATATTTCTGGCATATGTACATAAATTCTTTTTAGATTCATCATCTAAGTATGCTTTTGGGCGGAGAACTCGTAGATAATTTTCATTAGGCACTACAATTCTATTTGGGACTCGACTGTAGACGCCTCCTTGTACGGTAGCTTCAATGAGGGTGCCCCCTACATATATCATTGCATGAGAAAAACTACCCTGTGTTTTTTCCATGATTAACTTTGAGTGAATACCTAGCCCGCGTTCAAGGATTATATCACCAGGGATTAGTTTTAGTTCGTTTAAAAAATAATACTCATCATCGTTTTTATCTTTTCTATTTAATATGTTCATAAGTTACGTGGCTGTTAATGGTGGGAATTAGCCTGTCGAGCTAAAGAGGAATTAATCCCCTGAAATAAAACAGGTGCTATGAAAAAATTGATGATGCAACATCCTCCTAAACAAGGCGTGTTTTATCCATTACGTATGTTGGGCTGTGCTCAGCACCAACCTACGAATTGCATTAATTACTGTGCAAAGACCACGGTACTACCCGTGGATTAAAGCTTCCAAAATGCTCCATTAACCAGCGGGGGCAGCAACCCATCGCAGCAATAGGCACCGGATGGCTATGATAAGCCAATCGAATCTGGCCGCACCAGTCAGAAAGTGGCGTAACTGTCAGTAATGATTGGTTTTTTGCGCTGGCTCAACAAATCGCCCTGACCGGGCACCGGATTCCCATGGCCCTTGATTTTATTGGGGTTGGCGGGTGGGACGGGGAAGAGGGTGGTTGGTTTGCCGTTAGGGAAGGGTTGGCCGGGGGCAACCCCGCTCTGCCAATCGGCGCTATAGTGCGGGCGATGGTTGCCCAGCTTCCGGTTGTTCTTGCTGGCGATGCACTGTCATTGTGGTGAAAACCGGTATGTTTTGAGCCTCTCTTCAGGCTGCATCACACCCGAGATGGAGTCTTTGTGTGGTGTCGTTGCAGGGTTTTGAACGAATGAGCCCGATCTGTGATGAACAATATTGTTCATCCCCACGGTAATGCCGTGCTTCCGGCTTTCAACGTGAATGGTCGCACTGAAAGCGCATAACCCCTCCACGACAAGAGGAACCCACGCCACACAACAGCGCACCTTGTCGGTTGCCGATGTCAGCCGGGTTGCTTTAATGCCACTTCTTTCCTATTGCTTGACCAGAATATAAAAATACAGAGCGTCATATCTAAAACCGCAGCCTTGCCAGGGGGCTATATTCGCCGGGCATCTATCTGTCACAAGAATTGGCATCTGACCGGAGCAAGTGGGCATGAATGTATCACTGAGGCATCTGAGGGCGTTTGTTGCTGTCGCAAAAACCGAGAGTTTCACTGCTGCGGCGGGGATCCTTCATCTGACCCAACCAAGTTTGACCAAGGCGATCAGGGAGCTGGAAGAGGAGTTGGGGCTCTCGCTGTTTGAACGCACGACCAGAAAGGTGTTGTTGACCCCCTACGGGATGGCCTTTTTGCCCAGCGCCCAGCAGTTGCTTAACAAGCTGGATCTGGCACTGAAAAACCTGCAGGAGCAGGCCAATGGTTTAAGAGGCACCATCAGGGTGGCCGCTGGTGCCGCCATCTCCACGACATTGTTGCCCGTCGTTATCTCTACGTTTGCACGCCGTTACCCCAATATCACCATCCATCTGTTCAATGACACCAGTGGTGGCGTTATGCGTCGGGTGGGGGCTGGTGAAGTCGATCTCGGTATCGGTTCTTACACGGGGAGTGCGGCGGCTCATGATGTTGCTGCCCGCTATTTGCTGAGTGCCCGCTTGGGGGTGCTGTTTCCCCCTGGCTATCCTGTCGATGATGCCCTCATCGCTGAAAACGATCTGAAAAAAATCCCGCTACTGCGTGACGAGGGCGACACCAGTATTATGTCGGTATTGCACCAAGGGAGTCCTAATTTGTGGGCCGCCCACAATTACCAACTGGTCGTGACAGACTTGATCAGTCAATTCGCCATGGTAAAAGCCGGGGTGGGGGCCTGTATCTTGTCGGCCCTTGCCGCATCTCATCCCTTGTCAGAAGATCTGGTATACAAGTTGATTGATTCCACTCGTCTACGCAGAGAGCTTTATCTTTTCTCCAGAAAAAATGCGGTACCTTCTGCAGCGTTATCACTGTTTATTGATGTGATATATGAAGTATTACCCTCGGTCTATTTCAGGGAGGGCGTTACTATCGAGTCTGGATTGAAGAGCGAAATGTTTATCTAAGCCACATAAAATATTGCCCGATTAATTCTTGCCATGCGCCGAGTGGGGCATACATGGGGCCCTGGCGGTTCAAGAGGATGTATCCAAGCCGTGACAGCGGTTTTATTGACCGCATATTCTGGCGCTGGCGATAGTGGGTGGGTGATGTGTGGATATGACTTCTGCATGGGATCGTAAATAGAGATGGGTGTATCATTCCTCCCCTTATCTGGGGATATTAATTTACTGAGATATCAGCAGTGATGTCACCTCGTATATTCGGAAACGAAAACCGGTGATGGAATTGTCTAATCATCTGGGGCTATGAAATGCAAAAGATGTCAGTTGTGTTTGCTGTGCTGTTTTTTTCCGGGCTGGCTCAGGCTGCGCCCGCGATCTTCTCCCCCGAGGCGGGTGTGTTGTGCGACAAGAAGGCGGGGTTTTGTGCCGACAGTCAGGGGATCTCCATGGGGTTGACCCAGGTCCATCTGGGCGACAAGGCGCAGGCCAAACTGCTGAAAGTGTTCGGCTCGGCCGACGGGGTTGATATGGGCAGCTACACCCTGAGCAATGGTGTGCACTGCGAGAGCAGCGAAAAGCAGTGTTACAAGGATCGCTACTTTCCGCGCACCAAAGAGAGCAAATACAGCGCCATGCTATTCAAGCAGGGCAAGTAATCGTAGCAAGGTTGGCAACGGGGGAGCATGGCTCCCTTTTTTCTTGTCCGATTGCCAAGCCGATCGCAAGGCTGGCGTAAACGGCTTGCCCGTGAGCCATGATGGCGACACTATTGACTCCCTTTGATAAACAGGCTGGTCGCAGCGGTTCGTGACAGCACGGCCAGAGACAAGGTGGGCGTGACCGACCCGGTGCATGCTGGCGATGGCGGGATCATTCGCGGGATAAGAGGAGTAAAGCAGGAATGATGGAAGGGACGGAATGGCGCTGGCTCAATGAACCGGCCGAATGGCACCAGACAGACGGCGGTTTGCAGGTGGTAACGGACAAGCAGACCGATTTTTGGCGCAGCACCTGGTATGGCTTCGAGCGCCACAGCGGGCATCTCTATGGTTGTGAGGTGGCGGGGGAGTTTACTTTTCAGGTCTGCGTCGAGGGGGAATTCACCACCCTCTACGATCAGGCGGGATTGATGCTGCTGCAAGACGAGGTGCACTGGCTCAAGGCGGGGATCGAATATAACGATGCCCAGCCGATGATCGGCAGCGTGCTGACCAATCCGCGCTCTGACTGGGCCACCGGCATTTTCAGCGGCAATCCGCGCCGCTTCTGGCTGCGGCTGACCCGGCTGGCAGACTGTCTGCGCCTGCAATACTCCACCGATGGCAAGGTGTGGCCGCTGTTGCGCCTCGCCCCGTTCCCGCCAAGCGAGCGCTGCTTTATCGGGGTGATGTGCTGCACGCCGGAGCGGCAGGGGCTGGCGGTGCGCTTCTCTGACTTGCGCCTCACGCCGCCCCTTGGCAAGGCGCTCCATGATTTGAGCTAGGCCAGCGTTTGTTGGCGCAGTGAAAGCGTTAACCGGCAGAACCAACAATGTCATCGGCCCGTTGCGCCAGTGGCAGGGTCTATCGAGCGGGAGGGCAGTCGCCCTCCTGCTTTTTTATGCCGGTTGTCCGGTAGGTCAGGAGTGGCGGGTGACTGTGATGGGCAAGCCGTAACAAGCCACGTTGAAAAGCATGCGGTACGAGATGTGGCAGACAACAAGTTGCCGGAACTGGGATCTCGATCGGGGCAACAGGACTTTTGTCCTGCAAGGGGAGGCTAGGCGGGGGCTAGGATGCGCTCATCCACACGAGTCAAACTGGAGCACAACAATAATGACCGCTCATATCAATGCCAACCCGGGCGATTTCGCCGAGACCGTCATCATGCCGGGGGATCCGCTGCGGGCCCGCTATATCGCCGAGACCTTTCTGACCGACGCGCGCGAGGTGACCAATGTGCGCAACATGCTGGGCTACACCGGCTACTACAACGGCCAGCGTATCTCGGTGATGGGCCACGGCATGGGGATCCCCTCCATGGTGCTCTACGCCCACGAGCTGGTGAACGACTTCGGGGTCAAGCGCATCATCCGCATCGGCAGTCTGGGGGCGACCCAGCGCCACGTGCAGATGCGCGACGTGATCCTGGCCCAGGCGGCGGGCACCGACTCCCCGACCAACGCCAAGCGCAGCGCCGGTTACCAGATGGCTACCTCGGCCAACTTCGCCCTGTTGCACAAGGCGTTTACCAAGGCGCAGGAGAAGGCCATTCCGGTCAAGGTGGGCAATATCTTCACCGGCGATCTCTATTACGATCCGGACGACAACCTCATTCCGGCGCTGGAGAAGTTCGGCGTGCTCGGCATCGACATGGAGGTGGCAGGTCTCTATGGGCTGGCCCATCAGCAGGGGATCGAGGCGCTCGCCATCCTGACTGTCTCCGACCACTGCCTGACCGGTGAAGAGACCACTGCCGAAGAGCGACAACTCTCCTTCAACCAGATGATCGAGCTGGCGCTGCACACCGCGCTGTAAGCGCCGCAGCCCGCCCAACCCTGCACGCACCCTGACCCCTATGAGAGATCCAATATGAACAATAAGCTCTCCCTCACTGCCATCAGCTTCCTGGCCAACTTTGTGATGGCCGGTTTTGCGACCCAGTTCGGCATGCTGATCGAACCCATCGCCGCCAAGTTTGGTGCCGACGTCAATCAGGTGGCCTCCATCTTCTCCCTGCTCAATGGCGGGGCGCTGGCGGGCACCATTGCCGCCTTCTTCCTCATCGAGAAGGTGGGTCTCAAGCGGATGACGCTGCTCTGCTATGGCCTGATCGCGCTGGCGGCGGCATCGCTCCATCTGACCGGCTCGCTCTATGTGGTGATGGCGGCCATGACGGTGATTGGCCTGTGCGGCGGGGTGGGGCTCTGTATTGCGGGAACCCTGGTGGTCAGTGTCTGGAAGGCGCGGATGCAAAGCACCATGCTGGTGGTGCAGGATGCCACCTTCAACGTGGCCGGGGTGGTTTTCCCGCTCATCACCACCTACACCCTGACCCACGCCATGGCGTGGAGCTGGAGCTATCTGGCGGTGGGCGTGGTTGCGCTGGCCACCATGCTGGTGGCTGTGCTGACCAACTTCCGCAGTTGCGAGGCGGGCGGCGAGAGCGCCGGTAACGAGCACTCCGAGTGGAACCTTGGCATCATCAGCGGCGGGCTGGGGCTCTTTCTCGGCATGCTGGCGCTCTACACCTTCCTCACCTGGGCGCCCATGTTCGTGAAGAACAAGTTCGGCATCCCCTTCGAGGAGGCGGGTAACATCATCACCCAGTACTGGACGGCGGCCCTGCTCGGCGCGCTGGTCTCCACCGCCATCGTGACCCGCATTGCGATCCGCACCTTCCTGCTGGTGATCATCACCCTGGCGATGGGGATGACGGCGTTTATCGTCACCACCGACAACCTGAGCCAGCTGCCTTACCTCACCTACGGTTACGGCTTTGTCTGCGCGGCGCTCTACAACGCTTTTATCGCCTACGGGGTGTCATTTGTGCGCCAGGCATCGAGCAAGAACGTCTCCTACATCCTGATCAGCGGCAGCGCGGGGGCCATGTTCAGCCCGGCCATCAGCGCCATGTTCGAGCAGGTGATCGGCTTGCAGGCTGTGATGTACGCCATCCCGATGATCTATGGCGTGATCCTCGCCATGCTGGTGGCGTCGCTGCGCATGGCTCGTCCTCAGCCCTGTCTCGCCTGAGCGGGAGAATAAACAGCAAGAGGGGCGGTATCGACCACCCCTCTTTTTTGTCTTTAACCGGCAACTGATGCCTGCGACTTATGGCTGCTCCAGAAACGCCTTGAGCCCCGCCAGATCGCGGATCCGCAACCCCTCTTCGCCGCGCTCCACCAGTCCCTTTTCCATCAGCTCCTTCACCGCCCGCCGGTAGACCCGGTCCGTGGTGCCGAAACGCTCTGCCTCCTGATACCCCTTGCGAAAGCCGCTCACCGGATTGTCATGACAGTGGCTGTGATAGAGGTCGAGGGCAATGTTGTAGCTGATGGGGTAGAGCATGCGGCAGGTGAAGATATCTACCGTATCCTGATAGTCGATGGCAATGGCGGTGGCAAAGAAGAGCGCCACCTTGGGGTGGGCGACCAGCGCCTGCTCCAGCTGCTCGCCGTCGATGCGGGCCACCTCAAGGTGCTCCTCGGCGATGATGTCGAGCTGGCAGCGATAGCCGGTGAAGAACTCCATCTCGCCAAACAGCTGGTTATCGCACTCCAGCGTGCCGAGCTGAAAGCGGCGGCCATTCATGGCGGTGTGGCCCATGGCGATGCGGCCGCTTGGCACCAGCACCAGATCCCGCAATAGCTCCCCCTGACGCATCAGGGGTTCCCCTTCCGGGATAAGGCGCCGCTCCGTGATGCAGGATTCTACTACTTGCACGATAAGATCGTGGCTGGCCTGCCAGTGGGGCTGAAAGCGCCCCTTGAGAAGGGGTTTTAGTTGCATGGAGTGTGCGCACCTGCTGAAAACAAACGGCTATTACACACCCTTGCATCGGGATATGCCAGCCCTGCACTGCGCAGTGGCGCGCCCCGATATCGGGAGGTCACATAGAGAGCAAAAGTGAGACATAAAAAAAGCGCCCGCAGGCGCTTTCATTTGGCTGTTTCAGCCTGGGTTGGCCAAACAGGCTTAGCCGATCAGGCTGGCCCACAGGTCATATTCGTCGGATTCGTCGATCCGTACCTTGACCATGTCGCCCGGCTTGAGGCCGGTTTCGCCGTTGAGGTAGACCAGACCGTCGATCTCCGGCGCATCGGCGAAGGCGCGGCCAGTTGCGCCCTCTTCGTCCACTTCGTCGATGATGACAGTCATCTCCTGACCCACTTTGCGGGCCAGCTTGCGGATTGAGACCTGCTGTTGCAGCTCCATAAAGCGCTGGAAGCGCTCTTCCTGTACCTCTTCTGGCACTGGATCCGGCAGCTCGTTGGCCAGCGCCCCTTCGACCGGGCTGTATTTGAAGCAGCCGACGCGATCCAGCTCCGCCTTGTCGATGAAGTCCAGCAGCATCTGGAACTCTTCCTCGGTCTCGCCCGGGAAGCCGACGATAAAGGTGGAGCGCAGGGTGATCTGCGGGCAGATCTCGCGCCACTTCTGGATCCGCTCCAGGGTACGCTCGACCGTACCCGGGCGCTTCATCAGTTTCAGGATGCGCGGGCTGGCGTGCTGCAACGGAATGTCGAGGTAGGGCAGCACCTTGCCGTCGCGCATCAGCGGGATGACGTCATCCACGTGCGGATAAGGGTAGACGTAGTGCAGACGTACCCAGATATCGAGCTTGGCCAGCTCTTCGCACAGGGCGACCATGCTGGTCTTGACTGGCATGCCGTCGTAGAAACCGGTGCGGTGCTTCACATCGACGCCGTAGGCGGAGGTGTCCTGAGAGATCACCAGGATCTCCTTCACGCCGGCTTCTTTCAGGCGCTTGGCTTCCGCCAGCACTTCGCCGATGGGGCGGCTCACCAGATCCCCGCGCATGGAGGGGATGATGCAGAAGGTGCAGCGGTGGTTGCAGCCTTCGGAAATCTTCAGATAGGCGTAGTGGCGCGGGGTCAGTTTGACGCCGTGGGCCGGCACCAGGCTGGTGAAGGGGTTGTGTTCCGGTTTGGCCACATATTTGTGGACGTGACCCAGCACCTCTTCGTAGGCGTGGGGGCCGGTGATCTCGAGCACCTTGGGGTGGATCTCGCGGATCTGGTTCTCTTTGGCGCCGAGGCAACCGGTGACGATCACCTTGCCGTTCTCGGCCAGCGCTTCGCCGATCGCTTCCAGCGACTCTTGCACCGCGCTGTCGATAAAGCCGCAGGTGTTGACGACGACCAGCTCGGCATCGTCATAGCTGGGCACCACATCGTACCCTTCGGTACGCAGCTGGGTCAGGATGCGTTCTGAATCGACCAGGTTTTTGGGGCAACCCAAGGAGACGAATCCTACTTTGGGGGCCTGTTTTGTGTTGGACATCGCTCAATCACTCTTAGGTGGCTCTTATTCAAGGGCGCGGATTTTACCGGAATGGTTAACCAAAAACTATACAGCCAGCATGGCAGAACCGAACAATATCTCCGGGCAGGCAGGATTGGGTCGTACCAATGGCCGGAAGTGACGCGTCCTTGATGAGGCTATTGCCCCTGTCGCGCGGGCCTGTTACGGGGATCCCGCTTTGTTGGCTTTCCTGTCATTTTCGGCTCAATGGCAGGGAGGGTTGCAACGGGAGTCACTATACTCCCACCACGGGGATACGGTGGAGAAGACGATGGAAAGTTCATTTGGCGAGAGAATGCAGAGCGTGCATGCCACGCTGCGCGAGCGTTTTGACAAGCTGAGCCGGGTGGCCATCGCGATTTATGATCCCCATACGGATCAGCTCAAGACCTTCGCTCACAGCACCGAGGGGCACTCGCCGCTGGTGCAGTATGAGGTGAAGCTGAGCGATGTTCCCTCCCTGCGCTATCTGGCGGAGCACAAGCAGCCCCGGGTGCTCGGCAATCTCGACGCCCTGCGTGGCTCGGCGTCGGAGCACAGCCGCAAGCTGCTGGAGGCGGGCTATGCCTCCAGCTATACCGAGCCGCTGTTGTTCAATAGCAAGCTGTTTGGTTTTCTGTTTTGCGATGCCATGGAGCCGGGCTACTTCAACGAGCCGATCCGCAGCGAGCTGTCGGCCTATGCCCAGGTGTTGTCGGCCATCATTGCGGTGGAGTTTTTCTCCATCCAGACCCTCGGCGGTGCGCTAACTACGGCGCGGGAGTTCAGCCGTTATCGGGATGAGGAGACCGCCAACCACCTGCACCGGATGTCGGCCTACTCCCGGCTGATCGCCAGGACACTGGCACCGAGTTGCGGCTTGAGCGATGAGGAGGTGGAGTTTATCTATCTCTTCTCGGAGCTGCACGACATCGGCAAGATCGCGGTGCCGGATGCCATTTTGCTCAAGCCGGGCAAGTTGGCGCCGGAAGAGTTTGAGGTGATGAAGAGCCACCCCGGCAAGGGGCAGGAGATGATCAACCTGATGATCAACGAGTTTGGTCTCGATGGCATTCACCACACTGACATGCTGACCAATATTATTGCCTATCATCACGAGCGTTTTGACGGCACTGGTTACCCGCAAGGATTGGCGGGGGAGGCAATTCCGCTGGCAGCCCGCATCGTGACGGTGGCCGATGTGTTTGATGCCCTGACCAGCGAGCGCCCCTACAAGCAGGCCTGGCCGTTCGAGACGGCGTTTGCCTATCTGGAAGAGCATGCCGGCAGCCAGTTTGATCCCGCCTGTGTTGCCGCGGCCCTGCACAACAAGGCCGAATTTTATGCCATCTATCAGCAGTATCAGGATCCAGCCCGTTCGGCGGGAGAGGCGGCCAGCGGTGCTGAGCCGGGTTGAGCGGTCGTGGTGAGTGCGGGGGCAAGCGGCGGTTCAAGCATGGCGAGGAACAACAAGAGAGGGGGCACCAGCAGGTGCCCCCTCTCTTTTAGGCGCCTTTCTATTCCATGCGCCTTCATTTTGCCGACCTTGTATCTGCGGCTATGGCGGCCGCGGCCAGGTTACTTTTTGGGCGTCGGCTCGCTGATCTGGTGGAGGTGATCGGCGCAGGCGCTGGAGCAGCCACAGGGGCGCACCTCTTTATCCTCTCGCTTCTGGGCAAGCTGGTATTGGCGCCACCAGATGATGGTGCCCATGGCCAGGATCAGCACGAACGAGGCGAGCAGGCTCAACAACCAGATGGACATGATCTCTTCTCCTTGATGGTGATGACATGCACGGCGATGGCATCAGTGATGATGGCAGCAACCGCCCTGTTGGCCTGCGCCCTCACTGTCGTGACAACAAGTATGGCCTTGCCGTGGGCTATCTGCCTGATGGCCACCACTGGCGCAACAGTGACCTGAGCTGCTGTTGCAACCACCATGACAATGGGCATGGCTGTGGCCAGCGCCAACAGGCTGGATGGCACGGATCGCCGCCTTGCTCTGATGACGGCGAGACGGGCGGCCCTGACTGGCCTCGGTGAGAGGTTGCAGATTGGCAGGGGCCAGCAGCGCGGGTAGCGGCAGGCGGGTAGAGCGGCACTGCAGTACCCGGATATTGGCTGCCAGCAGGCGGCCCAGCATCCGCTCGCCGATATTGCGCACCACCACCTGACCCACCTGATGATGGGCGAGGGCGTCGAGCAGCCCCTGCTTGCCGTGGCAGCCTTCGGCTGCGGCCGGGTTGGCCAGGGTGGCGATGACGCTCCCTTCGGGGCTGAGGATCTGCAACTGCTCGGCACGGGTAAAGTGGCCGGCCAGCAGGCCCTGACTCAGCATCAGGGCGCTGTTACAGGGGATGTTTGTGACAGCATTCATTTCGGATCTTCTCCACTGGTTTGGTGGTCGGGCTCGGCGGGTTGCATCATCAATGCCTTGCCCAGACTCAGACACTCCACCACCTTGTAGCGCCCTTTTTTCAGGATATTGGCCAGGGTCTGACGGGAGACCCCCATCACCAGAGCGGCCTCCTGCTGCTGCATTCCTTGAAGGTCGACGAGGCGCAGCGCCTCGAACTCGTCAGGGGCCAGGGTGACCTGCTCCAGCTGTTGCATGGGGCGGCCATTGGGTTTGAAGCAGCTGTTGGCGGGGCGGCCACAGATCTGGCGGGCAATCTTGGGTCTTGGCATGGTGGCTCCTAATTGGCATACGCCACTTATACGCTTGTATGTGGCATATGCCAATAATTTTGTCGGGTGCAGCGGGCAGCGCCAGTGCGGTTTACGGTAGAGAGAGGTAAAGGGGGAAAGAGAAAAACAGAGAAGAACAGGGAAGAGGAGAAAAGGTGGCAGAAACGACGCAGGCCCGAACATGGTTCAGGCCTGCGGTTTTTTACAGCGGATGGCGGTTGCCTTCCCAGCGCGCTTACGCCTGTTCGGCCTCGGCCACAGGGGCTGCACCTTCTGTGCTCTCGCTGCCGTTGGCGAAGCGATCGGCCCACAGGGCGATCACGCCGTCACCGGTGACGTTGCAGGCGGTGCCGAAGCTGTCCTGCGCCAGATAGAGGGCGATCATCAGGGCGATGGAGGCTTCACCGAAGCCCAGCATGGAGGTGAGCAGGCCCAGTGCCGACATCACGCCACCACCCGGCGCGCCCGGGGCGGCTATCATGATCACCCCCAGCATCATGATGAAGGGGAGCATGGTCTCGATGCCCGGAATGGCCAGATGCTCGGAGAGGAACATCACCGCGGTGGCGCAGGTCACCAGCGTAATGGTGGAGCCACAGAGGTGAATGGTGGCGCACAGCGGCACGGTGAAGTTGGCGATGCCGTCGCTCACCCCGTTGTTCTTGCTCGACTGCAGGGCGACCGGAATGGTGGCGGCGCTCGACATGGTCCCCAGTGCGGTGAAGTAGGCGGGCAGCATGTTCTTGATAAGCTGGGCCGGTGAGCGGCCAAGGGCCAGACCGGTGCCGATAAACAGCACGGAGAGCCAGATCCAGTGCATCAGGATCGCCATCACCAGCACCACGCCGAAGGTTTTCAGAGTGGCGAATACGGTGCCTTCCACCGTCATCTCGACAAAGACCCCGGCGATATAGAACGGCAGCAGCGGAATGATCACCTTGGCCAGCAGGCGGTCGATGATGTCACGGCCCTGATCGGCGACCCGGCGCAGATCGGTGGCCTGGGTCGCGCTGATGCCGATGCCGAACACAAAGGCGGCGGCCAGTGCCGACATCACGCCAAACAGCGGCGGGATCTCCAGATTGACGTAAGAGGCGAGCTTGATGGCCGTGGCCGTGGTGGGTTCGGCGGCGGTGGTGAGCTGCGGGATCAGGTGGCTTGCCACGGTAAAGGCGAACAGCCCCGCCAGAATGGTGGAGCAGTAGGAGAGGGCCACGGTTTTGCCCAGCAGCTTGCCGGAGTTTTTCGGCAGGCTGGCGATGCCGCTCATGATGAAGAACAGAATGATGAGCGGAATGGTGAAGGTGATCAGCTGACCTATCACTGTCTTGGCCGTAAACAGCACGCGCGCCACCCACTCAGGGGCGTAGAGACCGAGCAAGAGACCGGCAAGGATGCCAGCAATGAGTTTCAGGACAAGTTTCATAAGGAAATCCGGAGTTGGTTGTATTGTCTGTTTTGTTATTAAATTTTGATATTAATCACACTTTCTAACACATAAACCGTGTTATGTCTGCCTTTGCCGCGTTAACGCCGAGTTAAATTTTGTCGATAGTCAAGATCGCCGACTGGTAGTCTGTTTGGCGTTGAACTGGAAAATCCGTGATGAATTAGCCCGTTAGGAGGCCCGATGATCGCCACGCAGCAAGATGACGTATTGGCTGGCGTTTTGGCTTGCGGATTGTGGCGTGTTGGTTGGTATGGTTTTGATCGGCGCCAGTTGCAGCGCTATCCCGGATGTGGTGACCAGTTGCTGTAACTGAGCGTGGCTCATCTCGCCGCTTGGCTGCAGGGAGAAGCAGAGCGGAGCGCCTGCTTTGAGCAGGGCAGCCAGCTGTTGCAACAGGGGGACAAGAGTGGCTGCATCGCTATCAAGCGGGCGACTCAGCCAGATGCCATCGTAAGGGAGCACCGAGTGCATCCGCGCCAGCGGGCAGACCCGTACCGCTTGTCCGGATTGCTGCGAGGCGACTTTGGCGTCGGCCAGCACAGCGTCACAGGCGGTGACCACATACCCTTTGGCACGAAGCCAGCACAGATCCTCCCCTGTACCGCACTGACCATTGAGCAGATGGGCACCGGGTTTGAGGCGCGCCACAAAGGCGACCCGGATGCGGGCGTGCTGATCGTTCAAAGGCTGGGGAGCGGGGATGGCGTCGGAGTGTGGCACAGGGGTTACCTCAAGCAGGGGGCGCACATTTTAACAAATCGGGGCCTGACTACCAAAGCGAGCGGTCAGACCCCGGTTGTTTAGATGTGTGGGAGTTGCCGGAGCCGGTTAGCGGCCACAGGCGGGCCCGTGGGGCTGGGCCAGCATGGTGAACATGCTCTCTATCAGGAAGGCTGATTCACTCTGCAGGTCGATCCGTCCCGGAAAGTGCAGCCAGTTGATGATGTAGCCATCCAGGGTGCAGTGGAGCAGGGTGGCGGCACGCTGCAAGTTAAGGTCAGCCGGCAGCTGGCCCCGGCGTACCGCATTGGCCAGGGTCGTCTCCAGATCCTGAAAAAAGTGGGCTGACTCGCTGCGGATATGCTCGCGCAATGAGATGGCTTCTCCCTCCAGCGATTCGAGATTGAACAATAGGGTGAACATCTGCCGTTGCGCCGGATTGTGAATGAAGCTGTGGAGCACCCCTTCGAAGAAGATACGCAGTTGCCCCAGCGGATCCGGCTCGTCGGTATTGAGGCAGGCATCGAGCTGGTGGGCGAGGGGGCTGCAGAGCTCTTTCCAGAGCGAAATGAAGAGTTCGTCCTTGTTCTTGAAGTGCCAATAGATGGCCCCGCGCGTCAGGTCTGCCGCCCTGGCGATGTCGGTCAGGCTGGTCTTGGCCAGGCCCTGAGAGCAGAACAGATCCAGCGCCGTGCTCATGATGTGGCAGCGGGTTTGCTGCGCCTCTTCTTTGGTTCGTCTGGCCATCGAAATTAGTGCCTCATGCAAGCAAAAAGTCACTTACATACATTTATGAATGTATGTATATTGCCTCATCTTGCGAATATTTACCAACAGGGCCCATGTGGCCCTGATTGTTCATTGACTGGCAAAGGCTCAGGTGTTTCATGCATAAACATATTCTTGCTCGTTCAGTTGGTCTTGCCTTGCTGGCAACAGGCTTGCTGGCAGGTTGTGGTGACAAGGGCGGTGCGCCCCAGGGACAGGGCGGCATGCCCCCCGCGGCGGTCAACGTGGTGACCCTGCAGAGCAGCCCGCTGATGTTGACCTCCGAATTGACCGGCCGCAGCGCCCCGCTGCGAGTGGCCGAAGTGCGTCCGCAGGTGAGCGGCATCATCCTCAAGCGCCTCTTTACCGAGGGGAGCGATGTGAAGGCGGGTGATCTGCTCTATCAGATCGATCCGGCTGTCTATCAGGCGGCGGTTGCCAGCGCCAAAGCCAATGTGGCCAAGGCCGAGGCCAACGAGCAGAGTGCCCGCCTCAAGGCGCAGCGCTATCAGGAGTTGCTCAAGGTCAAATCCATCAGCCGTCAGGACTATGACGACGCCGACGCCAGCTGGAAGCAGGCCAAGGCGGAGATCATGGCGAGCAAGGCGGCCCTGCGCACTGCCGAGATCAATCTCGGTTACACCCGCATCACCGCCCCCATCAGTGGCCGCATCGGTAAATCCGCGGTGACCGAGGGGGCGCTGGTGACTGCCCAGCAGGCTGACAGCCTGACCGCCATTCAGCAGCTAGATCCCATGTATGTGGATGTGCGTCAGTCCACCGCCGATCTGTTGCGCCTCAAGCGACTGGTCGCCGAGGGCAAGCTGACCCAGGACGAGCAGAAGGGGGCCAAGGTGACCTTCCAGCTGGAAGATGGCTCCACTTATGGCGAAGAGGGCTCGTTGCAGTTCTCCGATGTGACCGTGGACGAGACCTCCGGCATGGTGACCCTGCGGGTGATTGTGCCCAACCCTCATCAGTTGCTGCTGCCCGGCATGTTCATGCGCGCCACCCTGCAAGAGGGTGAGCGGGCGCAAGGGCTGCTGGTGCCGCAAACTGCCGTGACTCGCACCCCCAATGGTGGCGCGACCGTGATGGTGGTGACGGCTGACAACAAGGTGGAGCTGCGCAACGTGCAGCTGAGCCGGGTCGTCGGCAGCAACTGGGTGGTGGAGACCGGCCTCACCTCCGGCGAGCGGGTAATTGTGGCTGGCTTGCAGAAAGTACGACCGGGCGCCGTGGTCAATCCCGCTGAGCAGGGCGCCGATGCGCCGTCTGCCCAGGCTGCGTCCAGCACCCCGGCCAACAAGTAGGATGGAGTAATCGCCTCATGGCTCGATTTTTTATAGACAGACCCATTTTTGCCTGGGTGATCGCGCTGGTGATCATGCTGGCGGGTAGCCTGGCCATCATCAAATTGCCGGTCGCCCAGTATCCGAGCATTGCGCCGCCCGCTGTCGGCATTTCCGCCAGCTATCCGGGTGCCTCTGCCAAAACGGTGGAAGACTCGGTGACCCAGATCATCGAACAGAACATGACCGGGCTGGATCACCTGCTCTACATGTCCTCCCAGTCTGACTCCGCGGGTCGGGTGTCGGTGACCCTCACCTTCCAGCCGGGGACCGATCCCGATATCGCCCAGGTGCAGGTGCAGAACAAGCTGCAGCAAGCCATGTCGCTGCTGCCGCAAGAGGTGCAACAGCAGGGGATCCGGGTCCAGAAGACCTCCAGCAGCTTCCTGATGGTCGCGGCCTTCATCTCCAGTGATGGCAGCATGAACAACGACGATCTGGCGGATTATGTGGTCTCCAACATCAAGGAGCCCCTGAGCCGTCTGGACGGGGTAGGGGATATCACCTTGTTCGGCAGCCAGTACTCCATGCGGGTGTGGCTCGATCCCAACAAGCTCAACCGGGTGCAGATGACCCCGGGTGATGTGCAGGCGGCCATCAAGGCGCAGAACGCCCAGGTGGCCTTCGGCAAGCTGGGTGGCACCCCGTCGGTGGAAGATCAGCAGTTCACCGCCACCATCATGGGGCAGACCCGACTCTCCACCGTGGAGCAGTTCAACGACATCCTGCTGCGGGTGAATCAGGATGGCTCCAAGGTCCGGCTCAAAGACGTGGCCCGGGTCGAGCTGGCGGGCGAAAGCTATGACGCCGAGGCGCTCTACAATGGCCAGTCCACCGCGGCAGTCGCCATCAAGCTGGCCACCGGTGCCAACGCGCTGGATACCGCCGAGAAGGTGCGCGCCAAGCTCGACGAGCTGTCGGACTACTTCCCGGCCAACATGAAGATCGTCTACCCCTACGACACCACGCCGTTTGTGAAGATCTCCATCGAGGAGGTGGTGCAGACCCTGATCGAGGCGATCTTCCTGGTGTTCTGCGTCATGTATCTGTTCCTGCAGAACTTCCGCGCCACCCTGATCCCGACCATTGCGGTGCCGGTGGTGCTGCTCGGTACCTTCGGGGTGATGGCGGCGTTTGGCTTCTCCATCAACACCCTCACCATGTTCGGTATGGTGCTGGCCATCGGCCTGTTGGTGGATGACGCCATCGTGGTGGTGGAGAACGTGGAGCGGCTGATGAGCGAGGAGGATCTCTCCCCGCTGGAAGCGACCCGCAAGTCGATGACCCAGATCACCGGCGCACTGGTGGGGATCGCCCTGGTGCTCTCCGCCGTGTTCGTGCCGATGGCCTTCTTCGGTGGCTCGACCGGTGCCATCTATCGCCAGTTCTCGCTGACCATCGTCTCGGCCATGGTGCTGTCGGTGCTGGTGGCGTTGATCCTGACCCCGGCGCTCTGTGCCACCCTGCTCAAGCCGATGAAACATGGCGAGTTCGGTGCCAAGCGTGGTTTCTTTGGCTGGTTCAACCGCGCCTTTGATGCCGGTACCAACCGCTATCAGCGCGG
Organism: Aeromonas allosaccharophila; assembly: GCF_016026615.1. Taxonomy (NCBI): domain Bacteria; kingdom Pseudomonadati; phylum Pseudomonadota; class Gammaproteobacteria; order Aeromonadales; family Aeromonadaceae; genus Aeromonas; species Aeromonas allosaccharophila. Next base: position 260,455 of record NZ_CP065745.1, read on the forward strand.
CGTGCGCAAGGTGATCAAGCAGGGTGTGCGTTACAGCCTGATCTACGGCGCCATGCTGGCGGTACTGGCAGTGCTGTTTATGCGGATGCCTACCTCTTTCCTGCCGGAAGAGGATCAGGGGGTCATCATGTCCATGGTGCAACTGCCGGTGGGGGCGACCAAGCAGCGCACCGAGGTGGTGCTGGCGGACATGCGCGACTACTTCCTGAAAAACGAGAAGGATAATGTCGACTCCGTACTGACCGTGTCGGGCTTCAGCTTCGCCGGTAGTGGCCAGAATGCGGGCATGGCCTTTATCAAGCTCAAGGACTGGAGCGAGCGCAAGAGCCCGGATCGCAGCGCAAATGCCATCATCGGCCGCGCCATGGGCTATCTGTTCAGCATCAAGGAGGCGCAAGTGTTCGCCTTCAACCTGCCTCCGATCCCGGAGCTGGGTACGGCGACCGGTTTTGACTTCTTCCTGCAGGATCGCGCCGGCATCGGTCACGACAAGCTGATGGCGGCGCGCAACCAGCTGCTCGGCATGGCGGCGCAGGATCCCAATCTGGTGCGGGTGCGCCCGAACGGGATGGAAGATACGCCGCAGCTCGATATCAAGATCGACTACGAGAAGGCGCTGGCGCAGGGGCTCTCCATCGCGGATATCAACAACACCCTGGCCGCAGCCTGGGGCTCGTCCTACGTCAATGATTTCGTCGACCGGGGCCGGATCAAGAAGGTCTACCTGCAGGCGGATGCCCCCTTCCGGATGAACCCGGAAGATCTCAAGCTCTGGTATGTGCGCAACGCTGCTGGCCAGATGGTGCCCTTCTCCGCCTTTGCCAGCACCGAGTGGAGCTTTGGCTCGCCGCGCCTGGAGCGTTACAACGGCGTACCGGCGATGGAGATCGTCGGGGAAGCGGCGCCCGGCAAGAGTACCGGTGATGCCATGGCCGCCATCGAGCAGATGGTGAAACAGCTGCCTGAAGGGGTGGGCATCGAGTGGACCGGGCTCTCCTTCCAGGAACGTCAGGCCGGTTCACAGGCTCCTGCGCTCTACGCCATCTCCTTGCTGGTGGTGTTCCTCTGTCTGGCGGCCCTCTATGAGAGCTGGAGCATTCCGTTCTCGGTGATGCTGGTGGTGCCGCTCGGGGTACTGGGGGCCATTCTGGCCGCTACCCTGCGCGGGCTGGAGAACGATGTCTACTTCCAGGTGGGTCTGCTCACCACCATCGGCTTGTCGGCGAAGAACGCGATTCTGATCGTGGAGTTTGCCAAAGAGCTCTATGACAAGGGGATGGGGCTGGGCGAGGCTGTGGTGGAGGCGGCGCGGCTGCGTCTGCGGCCGATCCTGATGACCTCGCTTGCCTTTATCCTCGGGGTGCTGCCGCTGGTGATCAGCTCCGGCGCCGGTGCCAGTAGCCGTAACGCCATCGGTACCGGCGTGATGGGGGGGATGATCAGCGCCACCGTGCTGGCCATCTTCTTCGTGCCGCTCTTCTTCGTGCTGGTGATGCGCTACTTCACCAAACACAGCAGCAAAGAAGAACGTCTGACCCATGCCCATGAGTCAAAACATGACTGATGGCATGCAGGTTGAGCTAATTTGAACAGAGTTCAATAAATCGCCAGTCTGCTTTGATCCGGCAGACAATCAAACAGGGCAACCCTATGGGTTGCCCTGTTTTTTACTGAAATTGACACTCAGCGCGCTTCACTAGATGTTTAAAGAAACAGCAACCGGTGCAGTGTGGCTGTGATCAGCCTCGTGTTCAGCCTCAAGTTACCCCCTCTATGGGGTAGTTTTAGCTGTTCATTTTGGGGGGATACGGGATAGAATTCGATGATAAAATCGGGTCTATATGATGAGTTATGTCACGACCATGCTGTGATTGCGTATTGTGATATTCATTACCAAAAACATAATAGAGCTGGAGGACATGATGGCCAACAGCGTGAGCAATATGGTGAAAAGCAGCAAGCTGGGGGCTGTAACTCAATGCGGTAGCCTTAGCCTTTACAAATTTCTGTATAAAATATGAGCGTATCGATATGTCTGTGATATTGCTAATATTGATGCTTCTCATTAAGTTCCAAGTTGTATTCTCCCCTGATTAGTTCAGTCCGATTTAATTGAACTCCAATCTCTCGCAAGAGTATAATTTATATGAAAATTCTCGTTACCGGTGGCGCAGGCTTTATCGGCTCTGCCGTGGTACGCCATATCATTCGTGATACCCAAGATTCCGTTATCAATCTCGATAAACTTACCTATGCTGGCAATCTGGAATCCTTGGCCGATGTATCGACAAGCGATCGTTATGCCTTTGAACAGGTGGATATCTGCAATCGTGCCGAACTGGATCGGGTGTTTGCCCTGCACCAGCCGGATGCCGTGATGCACCTGGCCGCCGAGAGCCACGTTGACCGCTCCATCACAGGGCCGGCTGACTTTATCGAGACAAATATCGTCGGCACCTATATGTTGCTGGAAGCGGCTCGCGCTTACTGGAACGGTCTGGATGAGGTGCGCAAGGCGGCCTTCCGCTTCCACCATATCTCCACCGACGAGGTATATGGTGATCTGCCCCATCCCGATGAAGTCGCCGCCGGTGAGCCATTGCCGCTCTTTACTGAAACCACCCCTTACGCCCCCAGCAGCCCCTATTCGGCCTCCAAAGCCTCCAGCGACCATCTGGTGCGTGCCTGGCGCCGTACCTACGGCTTGCCAACCATCGTCACCAACTGCTCCAACAACTACGGGCCATATCACTTCCCCGAGAAGCTGATCCCGTTGGTGATCCTCAACGCGCTGGATGGCAAGCCGCTGCCGGTCTATGGCAAGGGCGACCAGATCCGTGACTGGCTCTATGTGGAGGACCACGCGCGCGCGCTCTACAAGGTGGTGACCACCGGCTTGGTCGGGGAGACCTACAACATCGGCGGTCATAATGAGAAACAGAATCTGGAGGTGGTACACACCATCTGCGATCTGCTGGACGAGATGGTGCCGAAGGCTGACTCTTATCGTGAGCAAATCACCTATGTGGCGGATCGCCCTGGCCACGATCGCCGTTATGCCATCGATGCCAGCAAGATGAGCGCTGAGCTCGCCTGGCAACCGCAAGAAACTTTCGAGTCGGGCATTCGCAAAACCGTGCAGTGGTATCTGGATAACCAGCAGTGGGTCGGCAACGTCAAGAGCGGTGCCTACCAATCCTGGATTGAGCAGAATTACGGGGAGCGTGCCTGATGCATATTTTGCTGTTTGGCAAAAACGGTCAGGTAGGCTGGGAGCTGCAACGAGCACTGGCGCCGCTGGGACGCATCACGGCCGTTGATTTTGACTCCACCGACTATTGTGGTGATTTCAGCAACCCGACCGGTGTGGCCGACACGGTACGACTGGTCAAGCCGGACGTGATTGTCAACGCCGCTGCCCACACCGCAGTCGACAAGGCCGAAAGTGAGCGGGAGTTTGCCGAGCTGCTCAATGCGACCAGCGTGGCTGCTATCGCCAAAGAAGCGGAAGCATTGGGTGCCTGGTTGGTGCATTACTCCACCGACTATGTGTTCGATGGCAGCGGTGAGCGCCCCTGGGTGGAAACTGATGCAACCGCCCCGCTCAACGTCTATGGCGAAACCAAGCTGGCGGGTGAGCAAGGGGCCGCGCTTTGTCCCCGTCACCTGATCTTCCGCACCAGCTGGGTCTATGCCGCCCGGGGCGCCAACTTTGCCAAGACCATGCTGCGCTTTGGCAAAGAGCGTAGCGAGATGTCAGTCATCAATGACCAGTTCGGCGCCCCGACCGGGGCCGAGTTGCTGGCCGATTGCACCGCCCATGCGATCCGTGTGGCGCAGAGCAAACCCGAGGTTTCCGGGCTGTATCATCTGATAGCCTCCGGTACTACCACCTGGTTTGACTACGCCCAGCTGGTGTTTGCCAAAGCCAGAAAAGCCGGTGTTGAACTGGCGGTGACGCAGCTCAATGCGGTGCCGACCAGCGCCTTCCCGACCCCGGCCAAACGCCCCCATAACTCCCGCCTTGATACCGGAAAATTCCAGCGCACCTTCGATCTGGTGCTGCCGGACTGGACCGTCGGCGTGGAGCGGATGTTGACCGAGATCCTCGGCAAGTAAATTACTGGCCAGGGATGTAGTGACTGCCTCCCTCCCTGGCTGGCAGGGATAAAACGTAAAAGGTGTGGCCGCAAGCCACCCTTTTCTTTTGCAATTTAAAAATAAGAAACAAGCATCATGACCAAACGTAAAGGCATTATTCTGGCCGGTGGCTCAGGCACCCGTCTCTATCCAGTCACCATGGCAGTGAGCAAGCAGCTGCTGCCAATCTATGACAAGCCGATGATCTACTATCCGCTCAGCACCCTGATGCTGGCCGGTATTCGCGATATTTTGATCATCAGTACGCCGCAAGATACCCCCCGTTTTGAGCAATTGCTGGGTGACGGCAGCCAGTGGGGCCTGAATTTGCAATACAAGGTGCAGCCAAGTCCGGACGGGTTGGCACAAGCCTTTATTCTGGGTGAAGAGTTTATCGGGTCAGACTCCTGTGCACTGGTGCTGGGCGACAATATCTTCTACGGCCACGATCTGCAGAAACAGCTGCAGGCGGCAGCGGCCAAGGAGAGCGGTGCTACCGTCTTTGCCTACCACGTGCATGACCCCGAGCGTTATGGGGTGGTGGAATTTGATAAAGAGGGCACCGCTATTTCTCTCGAAGAGAAGCCACTGGTGCCCAAGAGCAACTATGCGGTGACCGGCCTCTATTTCTACGATAACAGCGTGGTAGAGATTGCCAAGCGCCTGAAGCCATCTCCCCGTGGTGAGCTGGAAATCACCGATGTGAACCGCATCTATCTGGAGCAAGGCAATCTGTCGGTGGCGATGATGGGCCGAGGATATGCCTGGCTTGATACTGGTACCCATGAAAGCCTGATTGAAGCGAGTAACTTTATTCAGACCATCGAGACCCGTCAGGGGTTGAAAGTGGCTTGTCCGGAAGAGATTGCCTATCGTCAGAAGTTTATTACTGCCGACCAGATCCGTGAACTTGCAGCTCCGTTGGCAAAGAATGCGTATGGCCAATATTTGCTAAAAATGGTTGCCAAAGCCTGATGTGATATGGGGGGAGGGAAGATAGTCTCTCCAGAAAGATTGAATTGAATGCGGATAGACAGATGAATGTAATCAAAACAGCAATCCCTGATGTGCTTATTTTTGAGCCAAAAGTATTTGGTGATGAGCGTGGTTTTTTCTTCGAGAGTTTCAACCAAAAATTGTTTGAAGAGGCGGTAGGATATCCGGTTAACTTTGTGCAGGATAATCACTCCAAATCGTCGAAAGGGGTATTGCGTGGGTTGCACTATCAGTTGCCGCCCCATGCCCAAGGCAAGCTGGTGCGTTGTGTAGCCGGTGAAGTATTTGATGTGGCGGTAGATATCCGCAAAAGCTCACCGACCTTCGGTCAATGGGTGGGTGTTCATCTTTCAGCAGAAAATAAACGTCAATTGTGGATCCCGGAAGGATTTGCACATGGTTTCGTAACACTGAGTGAGAGTGCTGAATTTTTATATAAAACAACTGACTATTATCATCGTGAGAGTGAAGGCGCTATCGGCTGGAATGACCCTGATATTAGCATTGAATGGCCTGTGGAAAGGGTATTGCTTTCGGAAAAAGATAAGACTGCCCTGAGCTTTGCAGCATATAAAAAGGGTTGATAGATGTTAATTAAATTGGTTGATTTCAGGGTGCTTGGGGATGAAAGAGGATCGTTGATTGCTCTAGAATCCAATAATCAAATACCTTTCGATATCCAGAGAGTGTATTATTTATACGGTACCAAGCCTAGCGTTGCTCGCGGTTTTCATGCCCATAAAAAGTTAAAACAACTTGCTGTTTGCATTAAAGGGTCATGCCGCTTTGTTATGGATGATGGAACTAATAAGCAAGAGGTAGTATTATCAACACCAGATAAAGGGCTGTTCATTGATGCAATGCAATGGCATGAAATGTACGATTTTTCTGAGGATTGTGTACTAATGGTATTGGCTGATCAACTTTATGATGAGTCAGACTATATACGAGACTATATAAAATTTATTGAAGCGGTTAGAATCAATGAGAAAAAATGAAATAATTTTGGCCGCAAATGGCCATGGTGGAATTGTTGCATTTACGTCATTGGCGAAATTTTTCTATAAAATATATTTGATATCTGATGATGATGATTTAGTTGGACTTCTCAGGAGTCAAGATGAAAAGATTAACAATTTTAATGATGTAGATGTTAATATCGTAGTTTGTGCTGCTTACGTTAAAATAATACCAAGTGATGTGTTGAAAGATAGAATTGTTATAAATACGCACCCATCATTACTTCCAACGTATAGAGGGTTTCATAGCCTAGCATGGGCAATGCTAAATAATGAGCCAGAAGTTGGGTTTACCATTCATATTATGAATGAAAATATTGATGATGGTGATATTTTAGCACAGTATAAAGTTTCTGTTGATAGTAAGACATCTAAACAAATAATGGATTTGTTTGATTTGTATGTTCTTGATAATTTGGGTGGCGTTGTTTGTGATTTTTTGGCTGGTAACTTAATTCCAGTTAAGCAAGATTTTTCTAAAGCAACGTGGTGTTGTAAAAGAAATATAAATGATTGCATACTAGACTACACATTAGATTTTGATAGTTTGAATGCAACAATAAGAACTCTTGTTGAACCTTACCCATTGCCAATGTTATCTATAGAAAATAACTTATATGAAATAGTGGAGTCTGAAGTTTTACATCATCCAATAAAAATGCACCTCGGTCGCGTAGTTAATATACAAGGTGGGTGCACATATATTAGTTTTAATCAATGCATATTAAAAGTAAAGAAAGCAAAGCTTTATCAAGGTAACGAGGTTGAATTTCATCGAATGTTTAAAATTGGAAAAAGGCTGCTTAAATGAAAATAAAGAAGTACAACGACTCAGATAAAAAAATATGGGATGAGTTTGTCTCTCTTGCTAAAAATAAGCACTTTTTATTTTTTAGAGATTTTATGGAGTATCATTCCGATAGATTCAATGATCATTCTTTAATGTTCTTTGATGATAGTCAAAAATTACTAGCTATTTTACCTGCCAATAGTGCCGAGGGGGTATTGTTTTCCCATCAAGGGTTGACATTTGGTGGGCTTGTAATCAAAGCGTCAGCCAAGCAAAACGAAGTCAATGAAATATTTAATGCAATACCTCCGTATCTTAAGATGAATGGCTTTTCTAGCCTGATATACAAAAAAATGCCGTATATTTATCATTCTTTCCCCTGTGATGAAGATTTGTACTCTCTTTTTATGGTAAACGCGACTCTCATTCGCCGAGATGTATCATCAACCATAAAGATGAGTAATCCGATAAAATATTCGGAAGGAAGGAAAAGGATTATAAAGAAAGCAAATGCAAGTGGCATTTCTTATCAAGAGTCGGATGACTTGCTCGGCTTTTGGGATAATTTAACGAATGTACTTATGTCGGGGCATGGGGCCAAACCAGTTCATTCATATGATGAAATAGTTTCTCTTAAGAAAATGTTTCCAGAGCAAATAAAAGTTTATGCCGCATATATTAATGAGATGCAAGTTGCAGGTGTGGTAATATTTTTAGCTGATAATGCTGCGCATACTCAGTATCTCTATAACACCGATATAGGAAGAAACATAGGTGCTTTAGATGGGTTGATTGATCATTTGGTTAAAACGGTATTCTTTGATAAAGAGTATTTCGACTTTGGAATCTCTAACGAAAATCAAGGTCGTTACCTCAATGAGGGATTGATTTCTCAAAAGGAGCGTTTTGGCGCTAGGGCTATCGTGCATGATTTTTATGAGATTAAAGCAAATGATTAACTTCCTCGATTTAAAAGCTATCAACAACCAATACCAACAAGAACTAAAAGATGCCTGTGCACGCGTTATTGATTCCGGTTGGTATATCATGGGTAATGAGTTAAGCCAATTTGAAGTCGAATTTGCCGCTTACTGCGGAACCAAGCACGCCATTGGTGTGGCCAATGGGCTTGATGCGTTAATCCTTACCCTACGCGCGTGGAAAGAACTGGGCAAACTGCAAGCCGGTGACGAGGTGATTGTCCAGGCTAATACCTATATTGCTTCTGTGCTGGCCATCACTGAAAATGACTTGGTGCCGGTATTGGTTGAGCCAAACCCTGCAAGCTATAACCTCGACCCCGACACGCTGGCCGCCGCCATTAGCCCCAAAACCAAAGCCATTCTGCCGGTGCATTTATATGGTCAGCTGTGTCCGATGCAAGAAATTATGGCCATAGCCAAACAGCATAATTTATTGGTGCTGGAAGATTGTGCTCAGGCACATGGCGCCGAGATTAATGGCCAACGAGCTGGTAACTGGGGCGATGCGGCTGGATTTAGCTTCTATCCAGGTAAAAATCTCGGTGCCCTTGGTGATGCTGGTGCGATCACGACCAATGACCATCAACTTGCGCAGACACTGAAGGCCTTGCGCAATTATGGTTCTCATAAGAAGTATGAAAACCTGTATCAGGGGGTGAATAGCCGCCTTGATGAGATTCAGGCGGCAATGTTACGTGTAAAGTTGCCGTATCTGGAAGGAGAGACCATTCGTCGCCAGCAAATTGCTCAAGCTTATCGTTCGGGGATCACAAATCCACGGATAACATTGCCTGATGTTATCGATGAGCTGGCACATGTTTGGCACCTGTTTGTTGTGCGCTGTGAAAAGCGTGAAGCATTACAAGCTTATCTAGCCGAGCAAGGTATTCAGACCCTGATCCACTATCCGGTTTCGCCACATAAACAGCAGGCATATAGCCAGTGGAACACTATATCCCTGCCATTGACGGAAGAGATCCATCAGCAAGTTCTTTCTCTTCCGCTTGATCCTACGATGAGTGAAGCGACGGTTGCACAAGTCATTGCGGCTGTTAATGGATTTAATGCATGAAGCGTTTGCTCAAAGTCACCGCGATGACAGGGTTATTGACCCTGCTTAGAATGGCGATGGGATTTGTCATTGCTAAGGTGATGGCTATATATACTGGCCCAACTGGTTTGGCCATGCTTGGGCAGGTGCAGAGCATGGTAGCAAGCTTGAATGGTATTATTAATGCACCGGTAGGAAATGGGGTTGTTCGTTACACAGCTGAGCATCAGGCACAAGGTATAGAAGCCTGCTCACCATGGTGGCGTGCTGCATGGCAATGGGTATTACTTCTCTCTTCTATAATAATCCCAATAGGCTTGCTTTTATCTGAAAGAATCGCTTTCTGGTTATTTCAAGAAAGTGGATTTTATTGGGTTGTTGTAATGACTATTATTGTCTTACCATTGTCAGCTATTGGTACACTATTTAATTCTATCATTAATGGTAAACAACAATACCGCCGTTATGTATGGCTTGGCATGCTCTCTGCAATGGTATCTGGTGGTGTTATGCTGGGTATGATAGCTTTGTATAATATTCAGGGGGCATTATTAGCTGTAGCCGTTCAGTCTGCATTAATCGGTATTGTCATGTTATGTTTCAACTTCCGTGAACCTTGGGCTAATGTTCGCTATTGGTGGGGACATGCTGATGTAAGAGTTCGTAGAGACATTGGTAGTTACATGTTAATGGCTATAACTTCAGCATTAACTGTTCCAATATCTATTATATTTGTCAGGAACATAATTATTGACATAGTCGGATGGGATGCAGCAGGTCAGTGGCAAGCGGTTTGGAAGATATCTGAAGTTTATTTAAGCGTGATTACTATGGCATTAAGTACCTACTATCTGCCTAGATTATCCTCTTTAAAGGGAATTGATGCTATAACAATAGAGATAAATAAGACAGCGAAAGTCGTTATCCCTATAGTTATCGTTATGGCTATAGGTATTTATCTATTACGTGATGTGGCTATTTCACTGCTTTTTACTGAAGCGTTTCGTAGTGCTCGTGACTTGTTTGCTATCCAACTAGCTGGTGATGTGATAAAAATTTTTGCGTGGCTTTATGCATATCCAATGGTATCTCGTGGTGCCACTAAGTGGTTTGTTTTTTCAGAAGTGTTTTTTTCATTTTCCCTTGTCGTTATAACATATATTATGGTCACGTTATATGGAACGATTGGTGCTTGTTTGGCATATTTAAGTAATTATCTTATTTATTTTTTATTTGTTTGCTTTGGATTTAATAAATATTCATCATAGTTCTTTATTTCTTAAGTGGTTGAGTTGAAAGCTTCGACGTGTTTCATAATAAGATATATGTTTTTTATGGGGGGGGGGATGAGAGATAATAAATTATCTGATTTTGAAAAAATAAAGTATATTGCCAGTAAGGAATATCAGTCTGGGAATTATGAGAATGCGCTTAAATGTATTACCTTGGCAGCGGAATTAGCTTATAGATTTAACTTTAGATATGCAGATGATGAATTAGAGAATCTGTGTGTCAAAATAGGGGCGGAGTTTAAATTATCACAAAAAGAACTTACTTACACAGACCTTGTAAAATTTAATAACGCAATTATATTTTATGATTGTTTCGCTTATGATTCACGCGGGTTAACTCAACAATATATTAGAGCTCTTTTGAAATGTAAAGTGCCATTGGTTTTCATTTTAAATAGCGGGAAATCGCTTTGCAATAGTAAAGATATATTTCTAGAGCTAGATGGAAATCCTCTAGTGAGGGTTATAGAGATAGAAAAAAATATATCGTTGATTAATAAAATAGAAGTGATATGTTCAATAGTCAATCAAATCAGTCCCAGTAAAGCATTCCTTCACATGGCGCCGAATGATGCTGTAGGCGTTTCTGCTTGGTCACAGTTTGAGTCTGTAACGAAGTTTCAAATTAATCTCACTGATCATGCATTTTGGTTGGGAGTCTCTTGTCTTGATTATTGTCTTGAGTTTAGGCCATATGGACGTCAATTATCAAAGTATCAAAGGCACATTTCAGAAAAAAAATTAATATATATGCCTTACTATCCAATCATTAAAAGTGACTCCAATTTTGATGGTTTTCCATTTAAGGATTTTACGGGAAATATAAAAATATTTTCAGGTGGTTCCCTGTATAAGTTTTATGGTGATGGTGGGTTATATTTTAGGGTCATGAAGAGAGTGTTGGATAGATATCCAAACACGATACTTATTATTGCCGGTGATGGGCAAAGATCACCATTTAATGAGTTTATATCATCTAATAATTTCTCTGACAGAGTATATTTACTTGGTAATCGTCAAGACTTAAATGCTATATTTAATCACGTAGATATTTACGTGGGCTCATACCCTATTTCTGGTGGATTGATGTCACAAATAGCTGCGTCATCAGGTGTTCCTGTAGTTCAATATTCAAGAGAAGACTTGCCATTAAATATTGTTGAAGCTCTATTACCTAATATCTCACCAGATAATAAAATTACTTTTTTTAACGAAAGCGACTTTTTTAATGAAGTGTCGCGCCTGATAGAAAATTCTGAATATAGACAGAATAGATCATTGTCAATTAAAAACACGCTAATTTCTATAAAAGACTTTGATGAGAGAGTGAGGGTGTTGTTGGATAATCCTTCATGCGCTAGCTTTAATAATGAACCTATTGAATATAAAATAAACACTGTAAAAATCCAAGAAATATACAATGAGTCAGAAATTGAGCAATGCTTGGATTATCGGATGTCATTCATCTCTATTTATAAGATTTTAATTAAAAATGACATGACTTTTTTTATACAAATAGCCTTGTATTTGATTACGTCAAAGCTGGTTATAAAAAAAATAATGAAGAGAATTCTGCATGCAATCTGAATATAAGCCACTCAATCTAATCCTAGATAAAATAAAAGGTGCTGTATATTCCTTTATTTTTGAACTTCGTTGGCGTAAGCACAATCGACATAATTATACATGTGCAAATAGTATATTTGACACTACAAGAGTAAGTGTTGGAGAATATACATATGGCAATTTAAATGTCATGTCATGGGGGCATAATAATGAGCTATTAAAAATTGGCTCATATGTATCTATTGCTGATAATGTCTATTTTATTCTCGGCGGAAATCATGAAGTTCGAGGCTACATGACATACCCAGTAATGGCAAAACGAGGATTAGATAAATTTCTTGATGCAAAATCAAAAGGACCAATTATCATAGAGAATGACGTATGGATTGGATTTGGCGTTATAATATTATCTGGTGTAACAATAGGTAGGGGATCTGTTGTCGCTGCGGGAAGCGTAGTTACTAAGTCCTTCGAGCCTTATTCTATAATAGGTGGAAATCCAGCCAAATTAATTAAACGTCGTTTTGAAATTCCCGAATATGAAATTATGATGAATGTTGATGTCGGTTGTCTAGATATAAATTTATTGAGTAATGAACAGATAACTATCTTATATGATAAGCCTTGTGTTGAAAATTGTAAAAAATTAGAATTGTAAATATTTTAAACTAAAACTATTATTAATAATAGGTGCAATATGATAGATATTGTTATCGCTACATATAATCCTAGCGTGTATCTACTAGAACAAATAGACTCAATTCTATCTCAAGAAGCTATACATAAGGTTTCTAGGATTATAATCGTCGATGACAGCTCAGTAGATACAAAATATTTGAAGTTGGCGATTAAAAAGGATTCTCGCATAGAGTTTTATAACAATGACTCTGGTAGAAATGGCGCAAAAAATAACTTTTCTTATGGGCTTTCTTTAACATCCGCTGCTTTTGTTATGACCTGTGATCAGGATGATGTGTGGCTACCACATAAAGTTGAGCTTAGCCTTGATACTATAATGAAATTGGATGGAAACTACCCCTGTTTAGTTTCAACGGATGTAATGGTCGTTGATAGTGAGTTATCTGTAATACATGAATCATTTTTAAATTATAAAGGTGTAAAGCTACCGCAAGATGCACGATCTAATAATATTTTGTATCGTAACATATTTCCAGGATGCTCGATGATCTTCAATAGAAAACTATTGGATATTGCGCTGCCTATCCCCGAAGAGGCCATTATGCATGATTGGTGGTTAATATCGGTGGCCTCTCTTATTGGACAAACATCTTATTGTTTACAACCAACAATGTTATATCGACAACATGATTCTAATTGTATAGGTGCAAAGCAGAGCTCTCTTCTTTCTGCTTTCAAGGCAAGAAGTATAATGGATAATTTAAGCTTGTTAGAAAAGCACTATCTCAGTATTAAAATGCAAAATCGAGTTATTTATGAGCGATTTATGTTAGGGGAGAATAAAAGTGTTAACTCTGAGCTAGAGACATTTTTGCATACAGAAGGAATTCTTTATGAATCACTAAAATTCTCTAAATATTTGAGAATGGGGTTTGTTAAGTCATTGCTGTACTTTTGTTTCATTTCTTATAAAAAGATTTTTCGACAATAAACATAATTTTCATAGTTAAATCAACGAATGAAATTCTATACTGATAAATAGACCCAGTTCCCCATCTATACGGCTATCCTTGAACTTCTATTTTGCCTATTTTTCATAGTGAAATTCGTTTGGTCAGATTTATTGGGCCGGTAATCAATATTAACCATATGTTGGTAATGACTTTTTTATTGTTCTACTTCTATCTTTCAGGGCCCATAATTTGAGGAGGCTAAATAACTGATCCCAATAGTGCTACACCTTCGCTGTGCCATAGCCATTACTCGGGAAAGGAGACACGGTATCCATGAAGTGTTTTCGGGCCAGCAGGCTGGCCATTCCTCTGCATTGATGATTGCGCGTGATGGTTTCATGTAACTGGTGCCACAGCCGTTCTATGTGATTAACCCAAGGACTGTAAACTGGCTGGAACACCAAGCAGAACTTGGGGTTTTTCTTCAACCATCGCTCGGTCTGTTTGCTTTTGTGAATGATGTAGTTATCGAGGATCAGCGTGATGGTTTTAGCTCGTCGGTAGTGGCGACGCAGCTTTCCCAGCATGGCGATAAACAGGGATGAGTTTTTCTTTATCCCACTGACGTAAAGCACTCTTCCGTTGCCTGCATGGAGAACGCCTGCCATGTAATGTTTCGCGTTCTGTCCCGGTGTGACAACCCGCTTTTGCTGCGCTCTGAACATCCAGTCGGCCCCTAATTTGGGATTGAGGTCTATATCGACTTCATCCTCATAAAACACCGGATTATCGGCATCACAGCGGGCCAGCGCAGCGTCGATATCCGCCATTTTTTCCTGATAGGAAGGGTCTTTTATCCGCAAGGTCGGCACGGGCCTTCGCCAGACAATGCCCATACGCGGTAACCATCGACGGAGCGTGGAGGCTGCCATATTGAGGCCTGTTAACCGATTGATTTTGATAGCCAATAGCTCAGTACACCAGCGGCTGCGCTGATAACCAAAATCTTGCGGAGAAAACTGCATGAGCAGCACCAGTAAGGTGACAATCTTGGCGACAGGTAAGACCGGGGCACGGCGTAACTGTTCACCCAGATGGCATTGACAGGAAAAAGTGAGACGATCATCCCTTGATCCACTGTTGCCCCTTGCCTGATCCCGCCAGCTTGGCACCATCACGTCATGAGCAAACCCATTACGCCACCACCCGGCCTGCCGCTGACCCTCGAGCAAGCCAACGAGCTGATTTACAAGCTGATGGCGCGCATCGCCGAGCTTGAAGACCGCCTCAACCAAAACAGCAATAACTCCTCCAAGCCCCCCTCCACTGATGGCTCGGGGACCCCGCCTGCGCGCAAGCGCCCCGCTTCCGGCAAGGCTCGTGGTGCCCAGCCTGGCCACAAGGGGCAGCGGCGTGAACGTCATCCTGAGGACGACCGACTGACGGCAATACCACACTATCCTGCCCGGCAGTGCGCCTGCTGTGGTGAGCAGGTGGTGTCCCATGACAAGCCCTACCGGGTTCATCAGGTGTTTGACCTGCCCGAGGTCAGCTATGTGGTGACAGAGCATCAGCTGTATCGGGGCACCTGCCGTGGGTGCGTCACCACCAGTGAAGCAGCCCTGCCCGATACGGTGAGCCACAGCCAGATGGGGGCTAATCTGCTGAGCTATATCGCTTTGCAGAGTGGTCAGTTCCACCAGAGCATCAGCAAGATACAGCAGCAGCTCAAGCAGCACTTCGGTTTGAGCTTTAGCCGAGGCGCCATCAGTGAAGCGCAAGGCCGGGTCAGCGCCATGCTCACCCCGACCCACCAAGCCATCAAACAGCAAGTGCAGTCTGCCGCCATCATCCATGCCGATGAAACCCGGCACCAGCGGGGCGGTGAGCGACGCTGGATGTGGCTGGCCCTGAGCAAGGTCGCGGTCTGCTTCATGACGGCGTTTGGCCGCGGTCAGGAGGCAGCGAAGCGGTTGCTGGGCAGTGAGCTTGATGGGGTGCTGGTGACCGACCAGTATGCGGGATACCGCTTCATCGACAGCGCCCAGCGCCAACTGTGCTGGGCGCATGTGCTGCGCAACGTGGCGGCGATTGCCGAGAGTAGCGACGCCGTCAACCAGCCTATCGGAGCCCGGCTGGTACTGCTGGCTGACACGGTGTTCAGAACCCGGCATGGCTATGAACAAGGCTGCTTAAGCCGGGAGCAGTACCAGCGAAGGTTGCAGCGATGTCGGCAAAGCTGGCGAAGGCAGCTGGAGCGGGGCAGTGTACTGTGTTCCAAGCGCTACCGTGGGCGCTGCCAGTTACTGCTCAAGGACGATGAGATGCTATGGCGTTTTATGGAAAACGACGAGATAGCGCTGACCAACAATGAAGCGGAGCGGGCGCTGCGTGGCTATGTGCTGTGGCGCAAGGGAAGCTATGGCGTCTGGTCGCATCGAGGCGAGCAGTTCAGGCAGCGTATCCTATCGTTGGTGGAGACGGCCAAGCGATTGGGCCGCTGCCCGCAGGAGTGGCTGAGGGCAGTTGTCAGGTCCTGCATCGAGAAAACCGACTACCCGTTCCCGGAGGAGTTGGTGCTGTCAACACCGTCCCGGTGAACGGTTACGGCACGGCCAGCCGGTAAGGCTTCTAACGCACCCACACCTTCATCCCGATACCACCGAAGCCAACGGCCGATGGTCGAGCGAGCCGCGCCGGTAAGGTGATGAACATCAGTGATCGTGCGACCTTCATGTAACAGCAAGATGGCCATCAAGCGACGAGCATGCCCTTTATCACGCGTGGCATGGATGATTTTGTGAATGCGGCGCCGTTGTGGTCGTGGCAGGGGTGGTAGGATAGGCATCAACTCAGTCCTTTGGGTGTGACTTGTTTTGTTTGGCGACTAATGAGATCGCACAAACTGGACTGAGTTCCCTTCCTCCAGTGATCTACTATTCGGAACAGCTATTTAGTAATAAATAGATTTTATTGTGTTTTACTATCGAGTATATTTATTTTTTGAGATTAATCTTTAGGGGCGAGAATGAGAAAAAGAATTATGGTTATGAGTCGTTACCCTGCTGAAGGCGCTAGCTCAAGACTACGATTGTTACAATACTTACCTTTTATCACTACTGGCCATGATGATTTTTATGTAGCATCGTTCTTTAACGAAAAGTATATGCTATTTCTTAATGGAAAGAGAAAACTACCATATCTCAATATTATTTGGTGTTATATAAGGCGTTTTTTTCATTGTTTATCATGTGTTTTTTTTGACACGATATGGGTAGAAAAAGAGATCTTTCCCTATTTACCTAGTTGGTTTGAGCGTTTTTTTGTCCTTGTAGGGAAAAGAGTTGTTGTTGACTATGATGATGCGGTGTATCTACAATATAAAAATGGTAATTTAAAAAAGTTTCTATTGGGAAATAAAATTGAAAAGGTGATGAAGCATGCATCACTAGTTATTGCAGGAAATAGAAATTTGGCGGATAAGGCAAAGTTATCCGGTGCTGAAAACGTTTTGATTATACCTACAGTGATTGACATCCGTCGTTATCCTCAAGATCCAAATTACAATTACAGAGATAAAGTCTCTTACATCGGATGGATCGGCTCTCCATCAACGGAGAAATATCTAATTGAAATGAAAGATGCTCTGTCATCTATCTGTGAAAAATTTTCTGTAAAACTCTTGGTTGTTGGTGCTAGTGATAAGATTTTAAGTCATTTTAAGAATAATCATATTGAATTGGTTTCATGGTCTGCAGATAGTGAAGTGGAGCTAATTAAAAAAATGGACATTGGGATCATGCCATTAATAGACAATGAGTGGGAAAAGGGTAAGTGTGGATATAAAATAATTCAGTATATGGCCGTCGGCATTCCAGTAATTGCTTCCCCAATAGGAGTTAATGTTGATATTGTAAATGACTCGAAATCAGGATTGCTAGCATCTACACAAGATGAGTGGATTTCTGCATGTTCTACGCTCATATCGTCAAGTGCTCTCCGTGAAATGTATGGAAAAAATGGACGTGCAGCGGTCGAAAATATATATTGTGTTCAACAACAATACAAGTCGATAAAAGAGTCATTAATAATCAACTGAGCGTTATTTCATGGGTTCTTATATTGCATATATATTTCCTTATATTATTTTATCATTGTTTGCAATTAGGCATAATGGAATATTACGAGGTAAGTTCCCGTGGATACTTTTTTATGTTTTTTTATGTTTATTCATTGGGTTTAGAGAGTCTATTGGCGGGGACTGGCTGCTATATAATAAATTCTTTATTGAGATATCAAAGCTTTCATTTTTTGATGCGATCAGGTATACAGACCCAGCATATGCGGCTATAAACTGGATTGTTGGAAGAACATTCGGGACTATATATATAGTTAATTTTATCTGTGCGCTTATTTTTTTTAGTTGTATATTCATTTTTTGCTCCAAGCAGCCATATCCATGGTTGTGTTTAGCTGTTTTATATCCATACTTAATTGTTGTTGTGGGAATGGGTTACACTAGACAGTCTGTAGCAATTGGATTGTCCTTATTAGCAGTTTCATTCTTCTTGGATGGTAAAGTATACAGATCACTTCTGGTTATTATGCTATCTGTGCTTTTTCATAAGTCTTCACTATCATTTATTCCTGTGTTTATATTAGGACTTAATAATAGAAAAGTTATTTTTTCTATGTTGTTATTTTTTATTGCAATGATGACTTATATATATCTTTTTTATTGGGGTCATATATCAGAACTATATATAAAAAATTTAGTCTATTCGCAGGGTGCAGTTTTACGTGTCGGTCTAGGGGTTTTTATCTTATGTCTATATTTTATGGTGAATCCATCTCCATCATTTTTTTTGTTTGCGGATAGACAGTCTGATTTACTAAGAAGTGGAGTTATAGTTACATGCATATCTATGATTCTAGTTTTTTACTATCCAACACTAGTGGATAGATTTTACTTGTACTTTATATATTTTCAACCACTTTTATTGATGCTGGTTTTAGATAGGATTCATGATTCTAAATATTTTCGTCACGTCGTGGCATTTTTTTTGTTGCTATATTTTTCTGTGTTACTTATTTGGTTATACCTCTCTCCATTCGCAAATTTGTTTTGGCTTCCATATAAAAACATCTTGAGTATTTAAATGTGAAAATATTATTAATTGGTAATACAATGTGGTCATTCTATAACTTCAGAGTGGATTTGATTAAAAACATTATTGGTCTGGGGCATCAGGTTTACATTTTGGCGCCAATGGATAGTTCTGTCAATAATCTAAAAAATATACCTGGGTGCAAGTTGTTAGATATAAATATTTCAAGAAAAGGAATAAATCCAATCTACGAAATATTACTTCTTTTTAAAATTTATTCAAAAATAAAAGAGGTTAAACCAGACCTTATCTTCAACTATACTATAAAGCCAATAATTTATGGCTCAATTGCTTCATGGTTAGCTGGGGTTAAAAATATAGCTGTTACAACTGGCTTAGGTTATATAGCTATAAATAAAAATTTAGTATCAACAATATCTCGTTATTTATATAAATTATCATTGATTTTTTCAAATGAAGTTTGGTTCTTGAATGATGATGATCAGAGCTATTTTATTTCATTAAGGCTGGTAGATAATAATAAAGCTCGAATCCTCCCAGGTGAGGGCATTGATGTTGATTATTTTTCGAACCATCATTTTAAACCATTTTTTAGTGAGAGTTTTTCATTTCTTTTGATTGCCAGAATGCTTTCAGATAAAGGTATTTTTGAATTTGTTGAAGCAGGAAGACGAATTAAAAATTGTTTTCCAGGGTGTAAATTCATATTGATGGGAGATATTGATACTGGTAATCCTAATTCGATAAAGAAAGAACAACTGGAGGCATGGAAAAAAGAAGGGGTGATTGATTATTTACCATTTGAGCATGACGTTAGACCGTTCATAAATAAAGCAAACTGTGTTGTATTACCATCATATAGAGAGGGGATTCCTCGGACCTTACTTGAAGCTTCAGCTATGTCGAAAGTAGTGATTGCATCAAATGTCCCAGGGTGTAAGGATGTCGTGATAAATGGGGAAACCGGCTTCCTTTGTGAACCAAAAAATGTAGATAGTTTAGTCGATACATGTACCTATGTGCTTGGATTGAAGCCTTCTGAATTATTGTTGATCGGACGTAATGGAAGAAACTATGTAACCAACAAGTACGCAAATGAGATAGTTTTTGATTTTTATAAAAAAGTCATAATGAAATATAAAGTGTAAAGTGACGGTAATAGCATGAATTCAAACATATTATTTTTCTTTATTTTTATTGGCGTGGCATCATTTATATTCTCTCTTTTGTTTAGCAAGCTAGCACATATATTTGGCTTGGTTGATAAACCCACACAGAGAAAACAGCACATAGGTAATGTCCCGTTAGTCGGTGGTTTATCAATATATACATCAGTGATGCTAGCCCTTTGGTGGAAACAAGAGTTATTAGTGCACTCTGATATTTATGTACTATGCGCTTCAATACTTGTTATGATCGGTGTGATTGATGATAAGTATGACGTTGATTATAGAATAAGATTAATCGTTCAAATAATTGTTTCTTGTCTCATGATTTTTGGTGCTGGTCTTTCATTGAAAAGTCTTGGATATATACTCTTTGGTTCGGAATTGGTTTTAGGGCCTCTTGGGTATATTGTTACTATACTTGCTGTTTTAGGAGCAATAAACGCGTTTAACATGGTTGATGGTATCGATGGTTTATTGGGGGCATTATCACTAGTCGCATTTTCAGGGCTTTTTTATATACACTATGAAGACGAACAGTTTAATATCGCATGGTTCTGTTTGCTTTTCATTATAGTTACCTTGCCGTATTTACTATTAAATCTTGGTGTTATACTAAAAGACAAATGCAAAATATTTATGGGTGATGCAGGAAGTATGCTGCTTGGCTTCACAATAGTATGGATATTATTGCAGGGCACACAAGGTGCCACTTCTCAGATGAAACCGGTAACGGCCTTATGGTTGATTGCCATTCCTCTTATTGACATGATTTCGACAATGACAAGGAGAATAAAAAAGAAGCAATCTCCATTTAAAGCTGATAGGGAACATTTGCATCATATTTGTTTGAGAGCTGGATTTTCATCACGAAAATCTTTAGCCTTAATCTCTTTTATGGCCGCATCCCTCGCCATTCTTGGTATATTTATGGAGTATAGTGGCATGTCAGATTTTATGGTTATGATAATTTTTTTGTTTGTTTCATTGTTGTATTATGTAATGTTGAGCTACATATGGAAAATTATTTCTTGGTTGAGAAATAATTAATGGCTAAGATATTTATGTTATTAAATTACCTTCAATTTAGCTTCAAGATTCGCAACCTAAAATTCATTTTTAGGGGTGATGCCGAGCTCAATGTCAATGCTGTATAGTGGTCCATTAAATTCGGGTACTTGGTTAGGTTGAGCCTCGGATGTCTCGGATGTGACTGGCAGTATCCCGTCATTGTGTTGACATGGGTTCCAGCCCTTGGATTTTCTGCTGTTTCGGAGTCAGTGCTGTGCTTTTTGGTGTTGTGCCACTGGGTTAGGATTGAAGCTACTGAGTCCGGTGATAAAGTATGGCTTCATA
The DNA here is from genome assembly GCF_016026615.1 of Aeromonas allosaccharophila. Taxonomy (NCBI): domain Bacteria; kingdom Pseudomonadati; phylum Pseudomonadota; class Gammaproteobacteria; order Aeromonadales; family Aeromonadaceae; genus Aeromonas; species Aeromonas allosaccharophila. The sequence continues at coordinate 281,535 of NZ_CP065745.1, forward strand.
AATGACTTGCTTTGGTGACAGAATATCCTTGAATGGAGAAGCAAGCATGACGGCCCTAGCTGTGTATAAGCGATGTAACCTCGTCATTGAACTCCTCTGGTCATGCTGGTGAATGTACCTCGTACAATGGTGTTTGGGATGATTAGACTAGTGCAAACCAGACCACTACATGATGAATCACAACTATGACTTTAAGACGAATTATGATTGGTTTAAGTGTATTTTATTGGGTGTTGGGTATGCACTTTTTTATGCACAACCCAGGTGGTGCCGGGCTGTATCTGCCCTTTAATGCATGGGGATGGTTTTTTGCTAGCCTAGCTATAGGGTTGGGGTTGTGGCAAGTGACGTTACGCCAGCGTCTGGTCTTTTCTTCATTGCAAGCTGGTTTATGGATAGGGGCACTCTTGCTGCTGCTTCCCATGCTCTATCCTGGGTTTGCACTCAAGGATTATGCCATTCCCAGATTACTGGGGCTTTTTGCTGGTTTGCTGTTTTTGTTTGGGCTCTATCAATGGCGCTTTGATAAGTTGCAGCGTGATCGCTTGCTCTATCTGATCCTGATTGCGATCGCGATCGAAGCTGTTCTGGGGTTGGTGCAGTTCTATCTGCTGACGCCAGGTAACTGGATTGGCTATGACACCAAAGCCAATCGCCCTTACGGGATCTTTCAACAGTCAAACGTGATGGCGACGTTTATGGCGACCGGTATTGCCCTTGCCATCTGGCTGGAACTGCGTAGAGAGGGTGGTCGCTTGCTGATGGTACTGCGCTATGGCGTCATTCTATCTGCATCACTGTTACTGGTGGTTTTACAATCCCGAGTGGGGCAATTAGGCGGCCTGTTAGCCCTGTTTTTATTGATGCCTCAGCTTTATCGACAACGGTTGCTATGGCGGATATTGGGTCTGGTTATCCTGGCTGTTGCCATCGGCCTGTTATCACAATATTGGATGGCTGGAGCAAAGCGTGGGCTGGAGATCTATCAGTCTGGTGGAATGCGGTCTATTTATTGGCCCTATGCTGCAAAACTGATTGCGCAGGCTCCCTGGAGTGGTTGGGGATACGGCAGTTTTGAATCTGTTTTTCTCCATCACTACATGGCTGATAAAATGCTGAATCCTTCGATGGTGCAGATTGAGTACAATCTCGACCACCCTCACAACGAGTTTCTCTATTGGGCTGTTGAGGGGGGCATTGCACCCATGGTAGGTATGGTGATCATGGGAGGCGCATTATTATGGCGTCTGGCGAGTGTGCGTTGGGTTAATGCCATGGGGCTGCTTGCCCTGGTTACCCCGATATTGCTCCACACCCAAACGGAATATCCTCTCTACCATGCAATCGTGTTGTGGTGGTTGTTGCTGACGCTGATTTATATCATCGATACCGAAATTGAAGAGACCAACCTGGCGAGTTATGGTCGCTCATCATGGTGGGATATGGAGTGCCGCCCTTGGTTGTTACTGCGATTTATGGCGATTGCTATTCCGCTGCTGGTTGTCCCCTTTATGCTCACGGCCATTCATACCGCGTGGGTAGTCACCAAGTATGAACGGGGTGGGTATAAAGAGCCGACCTTGCTACTTGATATTATTAACCCCATGGCTTGGTTGACCCGAGTTGAGTTTGATGTGAACTCGGTTCGTCTGATGGTGGGTCTGCAGACAAACAACAAGAGCGAACTGGAAGCTTATCTGGAGTGGGGGCAGGCATTCGTACGCCATACACCACGTGCCAACATCTGCGCCAATATGGTGATCGCGCTTAACGCATTGGGTCGTACAGAGGAAGCCAATGCGATGCGGGCAGAAGCACTTAAGCTCTATCCAACCGAGCCCCTTTTAACTGGAGCGGTTTCACAGGCAGTGATTACTAGTGTTGATCAATCAGGAAAGAATATAACCAAAAATAAATAGTGCTATTTGGCTACGTAGAAAGCCAGCCCATTAACAATGGCTGGCTTTTTATAGTCTATCTTCTGAATTGCTAAATAGCTGTTCCGAATAGTAGATCACTGGAGGAAGTGTAGTGGTCTAATCATCCCGGACACCATTTTAGGTGGTACAGTCGCCACCATGACCTGAGGTGTTCAATGACAAGATTACGTCGCTCATTTACTGCCGAATTCAAACTCGAAGCCGCATCCCTGGTGCTCGACCAGGGATATTCTGTCCCCGAAGCAAGCCGTTCACTAGATGTCGGTGAAACCGTGCTTCGCCGCTGGGTTCAGCAACTGCAATCCGAACGAACCGGCACCACGCCTATCAGCAAAGCACTGACTCCTGAGCAGCAGAAAATCCAGGAGCTGGAAGCCCGCATCCATCGGCTCGAGCGCGAAAAGGACATTCTAAAAAAGGCTACGGCTCTCTTGATGACGGACGAGTTCACACGTACGCGCTGATAGACCAATTAAGAGAGTAAGCCCCCATCACCCTGGTCTGCTGCGCTTTCGATGTTCCCACGTCCTGTTTTTACGACTATCTGGCTCGCAAGCGGACGATTAACCGTGAGCGGATACAGCAACGCAGCGAGTTGCGCCGGTTGTTCAAAGAGAGCCGAGGCTCTGCAGGCAGCCGCGCCTTGATGTCGATGATGCTGGAGTTGGGGTATCAGATTGGTCGATTCAAAGTACGTAACCTGATGAAGGAAGCCGGGCTGGCATCCAAACAGCCGGGCGCACACCATTATAAGGTGGCACAGTCTGAACGACCGGACATTCCCAATCTGCTGGCCCGCGAATTTGATGTCCCGCAACCCAATCAGGTGTGGTGTGGCGATATCACTTACGTCTGGGCCGGTGGTCGTTGGCATGTAACTGTTCACCCAGATGGCATTGACAGGAAAAAGTGAGACGATCATCCCTTGATCCACTGTTGCCCCTTGCCTGATCCCGCCAGCTTGGCACCATCACGTCATGAGCAAACCCATTACGCCACCACCCGGCCTGCCGCTGACCCTCGAGCAAGCCAACGAGCTGATTTACAAGCTGATGGCGCGCATCGCCGAGCTTGAAGACCGCCTCAACCAAAACAGCAATAACTCCTCCAAGCCCCCCTCCACTGATGGCTCGGGGACCCCGCCTGCGCGCAAGCGCCCCGCTTCCGGCAAGGCTCGTGGTGCCCAGCCTGGCCACAAGGGGCAGCGGCGTGAACGTCATCCTGAGGACGACCGACTGACGGCAATACCACACTATCCTGCCCGGCAGTGCGCCTGCTGTGGTGAGCAGGTGGTGTCCCATGACAAGCCCTACCGGGTTCATCAGGTGTTTGACCTGCCCGAGGTCAGCTATGTGGTGACAGAGCATCAGCTGTATCGGGGCACCTGCCGTGGGTGCGTCACCACCAGTGAAGCAGCCCTGCCCGATACGGTGAGCCACAGCCAGATGGGGGCTAATCTGCTGAGCTATATCGCTTTGCAGAGTGGTCAGTTCCACCAGAGCATCAGCAAGATACAGCAGCAGCTCAAGCAGCACTTCGGTTTGAGCTTTAGCCGAGGCGCCATCAGTGAAGCGCAAGGCCGGGTCAGCGCCATGCTCACCCCGACCCACCAAGCCATCAAACAGCAAGTGCAGTCTGCCGCCATCATCCATGCCGATGAAACCCGGCACCAGCGGGGCGGTGAGCGACGCTGGATGTGGCTGGCCCTGAGCAAGGTCGCGGTCTGCTTCATGACGGCGTTTGGCCGCGGTCAGGAGGCAGCGAAGCGGTTGCTGGGCAGTGAGCTTGATGGGGTGCTGGTGACCGACCAGTATGCGGGATACCGCTTCATCGACAGCGCCCAGCGCCAACTGTGCTGGGCGCATGTGCTGCGCAACGTGGCGGCGATTGCCGAGAGTAGCGACGCCGTCAACCAGCCTATCGGAGCCCGGCTGGTACTGCTGGCTGACACGGTGTTCAGAACCCGGCATGGCTATGAACAAGGCTGCTTAAGCCGGGAGCAGTACCAGCGAAGGTTGCAGCGATGTCGGCAAAGCTGGCGAAGGCAGCTGGAGCGGGGCAGTGTACTGTGTTCCAAGCGCTACCGTGGGCGCTGCCAGTTACTGCTCAAGGACGATGAGATGCTATGGCGTTTTATGGAAAACGACGAGATAGCGCTGACCAACAATGAAGCGGAGCGGGCGCTGCGTGGCTATGTGCTGTGGCGCAAGGGAAGCTATGGCGTCTGGTCGCATCGAGGCGAGCAGTTCAGGCAGCGTATCCTATCGTTGGTGGAGACGGCCAAGCGATTGGGCCGCTGCCCGCAGGAGTGGCTGAGGGCAGTTGTCAGGTCCTGCATCGAGAAAACCGACTACCCGTTCCCGGAGGAGTTGGTGCTGTCAACACCGTCCCGGTGAACGGTTACGTTGGCATTACCTGGCCGCAGTGCTCGACCTGCATGCCCGGCGGGTTGTGGGGTGGGCGATGTCAGATAAAGCAGATGCCGAGCTGGCCATCAAAGCACTTGAGATGGCCTATCAGCAACGGGGTTGCCCATCTGGCGTGCTGTTTCACTCTGACCAGGGCAGCCAATACGGCAGCCGGGCATTTCGGCAACGACTGTGGCGTTATCGAATGACCCAGAGCATGAGTCGCCGTGGTAATTGCTGGGATAACGCACCGATGGAGCGATTGTTCAGAAGCCTGAAGTCAGAGTGGCTCCCGGCAACGGGGTACATGGGTCTGCGGGAAGCAAAGCGGGATATCAGTTATTACCTGATGGATTACTACAACTGGCGGCGTCCACATCAACACAATGACGGGATACCGCCAGCAAAAGCCGAGGATCGGCCTAACCAAGTGTCCGGATTTAGTTGACCACTACATCTAGGCTTGTTCATTGCTAAACGGATAGGAACAGGCTTGTCATATGATGTTGAGCGTATGGTAGAGATGTGCGATCAAGGTTTATATAGCGGATCTCAGCGTTAGTCTATTGGATACTGAACTGGAAATTAATGAGTCTTGAAATACCGACTTTTCTTGAACACAAGACGGTAATCGCCTCACTACCCAAATGATCGGCATTCGAGCTTGTTTGTTATTGATAGTGACCGGCATTCGATCTTGCTGGTGAAAATTAAGAAAAAAGAATGCTAATATAGAAAAACTGTATGTTGTCGGGAATTGTCCATGCTATTCTGAAACGGTATCCCTGTAACCGACTTTTTTGTGAGGAAATAATGAACGAGTTTCTGAAAGTTCTGCTGAACATTCGCAGTCTGCGTGCCGCTATTCGTGAGCTGCCGTTTGAGCAACTGCTGGAAGCTAAAGAGAAGTTTGACCTGGTTTACCAAGAGCGCGCCGATTCTGTTGAACAGGAGCGTGCTGAACAGGAAGAGCGTCAGCGCAAGCTGAATGAATTCACCGAAATGCTGCAGCAGGCTGGTATTGATCCTCGCGAGCTGCTGGCTACTGCCGCTGCTCCGGCTGCTGCGACTGGCGCTGCCAAGAGCAAGCGCGCTCCGCGTCCGGCTAAATACAAGTACGAAGAAGATGGCCAGGAAAAAACCTGGACCGGTCAAGGCCGTATGCCGAAAGCCATTGCTGCTCAAGTCGCTCTGGGTAAAGACCTGAACGATTTCCTGATCTAATTCGTCAGGTTCAGAGATTGAATAATGCCGCCCTTGGGCGGCATTATTTTTTCCGTTTTACTCGTGGTTATCCTATCCGACCCTTTGCCCCACAGTTATCAACATCCTCGCTTGTATCCTTTTTACTGCGTTTCACCTCACTGTTACTTTTCTCAATATCACGCGTTGTTTGCGATTAATTTTGCCCTGCGGCTCACCAGCGCGATATCGCTATTTGTATAGGTCGTGCAGATACGTGTTTCGGAAATGCCTCTCACGATTCACGGGGCACCGTTCGGCAAGAGAAACTCCTCTGCTGATGGAATATCCGGTAACCGTTATCTCCGCAGGGTGCTTTTCGTATCAAGAGTGCTGTAAGGGATGGCTAGGATATTCAGGGCGATCGACGTACGGAATTGGCTGAGTTGCCATGACAGTCCCTTGATGATGGGCAATGGAGTTCGGCTGCAGTGTGGGAGAGGGAATTCGGTACGGTCTATGGGGGTAGCATTCCCCACCCTGCTGGCCAGAGTGGGGAATAGCTGGGTGAACCATTATCGGGGCGTCATGCTATCGCTGCCACCCAGGGCGCGATAGATTTTGGCGGTGGTGGTGAGCTGCTCTTTTTGCTGGACCAGCAGGCTCTGCTGGGCATCCCACAACCGGTTCTGCTCATCAAGCCAGGCCTGCACACCGGTTGCCCCCGCCTGGAAGCGAGCCTTGGCCAGCCGCTCGGCCTCTTGGGCATAACTCAGTTGTTCCTGCAGATAATCGAGTCGCTGCTGGCCATAGTGGCGGGCGGCCAGATTGTCCTCCACTTCTACCAGTGCGGTGTAGAGCTGTTTGCGAAACTCGGTTTCGGCAATCTGGTAATCCAGCTCTGAGCTTTCGATGGCGAGCTGGGTGCGGTTGTATTCAAGGAAGGGGAGGGCGAGGCTGGCTCCCAGCGTACCGACCGGATTTTGCAGCACCTGCGCCAGTCGATCGGATGCGGTGCTGGCACTGCCGGTCAGGGTCAGGCTGGGATAGAAGCTGGTACGGATCTCGTCTCCTTTTGCCAGCGTCTTGCGCAGCCGCAATTCGGCCGCTTTGACATCGGGGCGGCGAGCCAGCACATCGGCCGGGATACCCACCGCAAGTTCAGGAATGGTCTGCTTTGCAAGGGAAGCGGGTGCATACTCCAGTGGCCCGCTGCTGCGGCCCAGCAGCAGACGCAAGGCATTGCGGGCCTGCTCCTGCAGCGCCTTGAGGGAGGCCAGCTCAGCCTGTTTGCCTGCCAGTTGCTGGCGTGCCTGCGCCAGATCGAGCCGGGTGATGGCGCCTGCCTGGTATTTGGTCAGGGTCAGTTGCTCGGTTCGTGTCAGGTTGGCCAGCTGCTGTTCTCCGAGCGAGATGGCAGAGCCGAGATAGCCGAGCTGCCAATACTGCTCCAGGGTATTGCCGATCAGCAGCAGTCGGGTACTGGCGAGATCCTGCTCGCTCGCAGCCGCTTCCCAGCTTGCCTGATCCCGTACCGAGGCGAGCTTGCCCCATAAATCCACTTCGTAACTGAGGCTCAGCGAGGGGCCAAGGCTGTTGGTGGCCTTGCCACTTTTCAGATCCTTGTTGCCAGTTGCGCCTATAGAGCCATTGACCGAGGGGGTGAGGTTGGTATCGGCCAGCTCGGTGCCCAGTCGGGCGCTTTTGAGCTTGAGGGCCGCCACACGCATGTCGGGGTTGGCGGCCAGTACCGCATCGACCAGCTTGTCGAGCCGGGGATCATGAAATTCCCGCCACCATGGGCCTGCCTGCGCAGCCAGTTGGGCGCCCTCTGCTTGTTGCCATGTGGGGGCAATCGCCAGCTCGGGTCTTTGATAGGTGCTGTGCTGACTACAGCCGCTGAGGGCCATGCAGAGAGCCAGCCAGGAGAGTTTGTGCATTGTTATTCCCTCGCCAGTGCGACAACAGGGTCGAGCCGCGCCGCATTGCGTGCCGGCAGGTAACCAAACAGGATCCCGATGAGTGACGAGCAGCCAAAGGCCATCAGGATGGAGAAGAGCGAGAACTGCATCTTGATGGAGTCCACCAGCAGTGAAAAGATCGCGCCAATGCCTAGCGAGAGGCCGACGCCGAAGATCCCCCCCAGCAGGCTGACCATCACAGCCTCAATCAGGAATTGCTGCAGAATATCCGACTGGCGGGCGCCCACGGCTATGCGAATGCCGATCTCGCGGGTGCGCTCGACCACTGACACCAGCATGATGTTCATCACGCCCACCCCGCCGACGATCAGCGAGATCACCGCGATGGCCGAGACCATCAGGGTCATGGTGGCGGTGGTTTTTTCCACCGATTTGATGATGCTGTCGCTGCTGAAGGTGAAGAAATCCTTCACCCCGTGGCGCTTGGTGATCAGCTCGATCACCGCCTGTTCGGCCAGTGCCGGTTGTACCCCGTCTTTGACCCGGATGGTGATCTGGCTGAAGTGGTGTTGCGAGATGAGGCGACTCATCACCGCGCTGTAGGGGAGCCAGATATTGACCGACTGGCTGGTGGGGCCGAAGCCGGTCTCCTGCGAAACCACACCGACAATCCGCACCGGCAAGGTGCCGACCAGTACCACCTTGCCGACCGGATCCTCCTGGCCAAGCAGGCTGGTGATGCTCTTCTTGTCCACCACGGCAACGGCGGCACGTTGCTGGATATCTTGCCACTCCAGTAAGCGACCACTGACCAGCGTCATCCCCTTTACCTTGAAATAGTCGTTGCCGACCCCTGTCACGTTGCCGCTGTTGGTCTTGTTGCGATAGCGCAACTGGCCTGAGTTGCCGATCTCGGGGCTGGCGCCTGCAAGATAGGGTTGCCCCAACAGGGCATCGAGATCCCCCTTGTTGAGGGTCTGGATGCTGGCCATCTTCTCATCGCCCCATCCCTTGCCCGGGAAGATTTCGATGGTGTTGGTGCCCATCGCATTGATCTGGTCGATCACCTTGGCGCGCGCCCCTTGCCCCAGCGCCACCACGCTCACTACGGCAGCGATGCCGATGATGATGCCGAGCATGGTGAGGAAGGTGCGCATCCGGTGGGCGAGCATGGCATGCATCGCCATCCGTCCCGCTTCCCGATAACGATCCCAATCGTGGCCCATGGCACCTTTAGTAGTGGGCACTATTTTTTGAGGGTCTACGACGGTGGTTGGGGCCAGCGTGGCCGTTTGGCGTGGGCCGCTATCTTGCTCAATTCGACCATCCTTGAGAGTGATGATCCGGTCGGCATGGCTGGCCACGTTCATATCGTGGGTGACCAGAATGATGGTATGGCCCTGAGCGTGCAGCTCCTTGAGGATCGCCATCACCTCCTTGCCGCTCTGGCTATCCAGTGCGCCGGTCGGTTCATCGGCGAGGATCACTTCGCCGCCATTGGCCAGCGCCCGGGCGATACTGACCCGCTGCTGCTGACCGCCGGAGAGTTGGCCCGGTGTATGGTGGCTGCGATCGGCCAGCCCCAGTCTGCCCAGCAGCTGACGCGCACGCGCCTGGCGATCCGAGCGGCTGGTGCCGGCATAGACGGCGGGGATCTCCACGTTGGCGGCGGCATCGAGATGGGGCAGCAGGTGGTAGCGCTGAAAGATAAAACCGAAGTGGTGGCAGCGCAGTCTGGCCAACGCCAACGCATCCATGGTGGCGGTGTCCTGACCGCGAAACAGGTACTGGCCGCCGCTCGGGCTATCGAGACAACCCAGCAGGTTCATCAGGGTCGACTTGCCAGAGCCGGACGCGCCGACAATGGCGATCATCTCTCCTGCCGTGATGGTGAGGTCAAGAGGGTGGAGCACGGTGACTTCGCTGTCGCCGCTCTGGTAGCGTCGCTCGACCCCTTTCAGCTGGATCAACGGCAGCTGGTTCAGGGGCTCACTCATAGCATCACCGCCATCTCATCATTGGCGGCGGGGGTACCGTGATTGAGCTGCACCTCCTCCTTCTCGGCCAGCCCGCTGATCACCTCAATACGGATCTCGTCCTTCATGCCGGTCTTGATATGGCGGGTTTCGGTTGTTTCATCGTCCTTGACCACGGTGACTTCATACTCGTTATCACCCAGCGACTTGCCGAGGGCAGTTTGCGGCACAGTGAGCACCTGCTTGCGCTCGCCGAGCACTATGGTCACCTGGGTGGTCATTGCAACCCGCAAGGTATGCTCGGGATTGGGCACATCGAACAGGGCGTAGTAGTAGACGGCCGCATTGCTGGTGGTGGTGCCGGTGGTGGCCTGCTCGTTGATGTTGGTAGGCGCTAACTCCACGGCGCGAAGCGTGCCCTGATAGCGGGTATCCGGATCGCCGATCAGGGTGAAGTAGACCGGCATACCGGCTTTTACCTTGGTGACATCGGCTTCGGAGATCTGCGCCTTGACCGTCATGGTCTCTAGGTTGGCCAGCTTGAGCACGGTCGGCACCGTCTGGCTGGCAGCCAGGGTCTGGCCCTGACGGGTCACAATGCTGATGACGGTGCCATCCATCGGCGCCAGGATCTTGGTGTAGCCCAGCTCGGTTCTGGCCCGATCAACCTTGATCAGGGCGCTGTCGATATTGGCCTGACTGTTTTGCAGTTCGGCGCGGGTGACCGCCAGCAGTGCCTCGGCGCTCTCCAGATCGGCCCGGGAGCTTGCCTCCTGTTTGAACATCTGCTGTTGGCGCCGCCAGGCGAGCTCGTTCTGCTTCAGCTGCGCCTGCTTGATCTTGAGCTGGGCGCGGTTGCTGGCGAGCTCCGCCTCGGCCGTCTTGAGATTGTTCTGGGCAATCAGGGGATCGATCTCGGCCAGCAGGTCTCCCTGTTTGACCTGATCACCGGCCTCGACGGCCAGCTTGGTAACTTGACCGGAGACCTGGGCCCCCACATCCACCTGCTCAACAGCCTGCAGCACGCCACTGGCCAGTACGGTCTGGGCAATATCCTCGCGGGTCACCTGAGCGGTCAACATCGCCTTGGGTGGTTGACTGGGCCAGAGCAGCCAGCCGAGGAGCACCACGGCGATCAGCATGGTGATAGCCAGGGTTCTCTGCTTGGGGGTTATGTTCATCGATCACCTGAATGGAAACGGGAAGGTTGTGCGCGGCGATTATCCTGCAGCAAAGCCCTGATAAATAACAGCCGCAAATATGTAAGCAAAGTTATGGCGTTAACTGTCAATAAGCAGCGGAAGGAACACGCGCGAGAGCGGAGGGGTGAGCATGATGGTCAGCAAGAGAGGGCGAGAGTGCGGCTGACGATGGGGATGAAAAAAGCCCTGCGCAGAGACAGGGCTTGGGAATAGGTTATGGCGAGTGAGGATCAGGCCTTGGCCAGCAGATCCATCACCCAGGGCAGGCCCTGCTTCTTGCGGCTGACAAAGCCCGGGTGGTAGCTGGACTCTGCCGGTACTTTCGGATGCTTGGTAAAGTAGATGCGGCTGGCGGCAGCCGTCAGGTCAGTCACCATCAGCACGAAGAAGTCGAGCCCTTCGCTCGCCACACGCTGGGCCATCTCCTGCTGCAGTGCCGGCAGGTGCTCGGCCAGCTGCTGCTCACAGCCTACTTCGATCTGGCTCATGATGAAGTTGCAACCTTCCGCCTGGAACGCTTTCTCATCCTGCTGTAGCAGTTGAGCTGGGGTCAGGCCGCTCAGGTCGGTTTTCGCCATCAGCAGCTGTTGGCCAAACTCGGCCAGTGATACTTCGGCCAGCGGCGCCAGACGCTCACAAGCGATCTTGTCCTGCTCGGTGGTGGTCGGCGAGGTGAGACAGAGTGTGTCGCTCATGATGGCACCCAGCATCAGGCGAGCCTGGCTGCGGGTCACGGTGCCTTGCTGACTCAGCAGATCGAAGGCGATGGTGCAGGTGCAGCCGACGGCCCGGATCCACGCATCCAGCGGAGACTGGGTGACCAGAGTGCCGAGACGGTGGTGATCCACCAGACCCAGTACATTGGCTTGTGCCAGTGTGGCGGGGCCCTGTTCCAGATCACTGAAATCCACCAGCCAGACATCTTCACCGGTCAGATCTTTGGTCAGCAACTCGGGTTCGCTGACGCCAGCCTGTTCCAGAATAAAACGGGTTTCGGTGCGCAGGTCACCCAGACGCCATGGGGTGGCCTGACGGCCTTGGCCATTGAGCCAGTCGGTGATAACCAGCGCACTGCAGATACTGTCGCTATCAGGATTCTTGTGACCAAAAACGTGGATCATAGACAAAGCCTCACAATTGGATACCCATAAAGGGGGGCAACACTATGCGAAATCCGCTGCATGAAGGCAACCGGATCCACGCCCATGTTGCTGCCAGCTTCGCCTAACTCGCCATTTTATTGATCTGGGTCGGTAATCCTGACGCGAGTTCAGTTCTCACAGTTGGCTATTGGCTATTGGCTATTGGCTATTGGCTATTGGCTATTACTGATTGCGCAGGCCATGGCTCTCGCCTGTACCTGCGCAGTCAGCGCCCTGTCAGTCGCCATCGCTGCAAATCGCGTTATCGCCTGATTCAGCAGCGCAGCAGCTCGCGAGCATTAGCCAGGGTATTGTCGGTGATCTGATCGCCGCCGAGCAAACGTGCCAATTCATTGAGACGGGCGGTCTCATCAAGGGCTCTCATTTGGGTTTCGGTGGTTTTGCCATCGGTATGCTTGCTCACCACCATATGCTGGTGGCCGTTGCCTGCCACCTGAGGCAAGTGAGTGACTACCATCACCTGGGTGGACTCCCCGAGCTGGCGCAGCAGGCGACCCACCACGGCGGCAGTCGGGCCGCTGATCCCCACATCCACTTCGTCGAAGATCAGCGTCGGGGTAGATACTTTACGGGCGCTGATCACTACGATGGCGAGGCTGATACGCGATAGTTCACCGCCTGACGCCACCTTGCCAAGTGGCTGAATGGGTTGGCCCGGGTTGGTGGTGACCATGAACTCCACCCGATCGATACCAAGCGGTGACAGGCTGCTCTGGGCGTCGGGGCGCACCTCGATGGCGAAACGGCCATCAGGCATCGCCAGTTCGTGCATGCTACTGGTCACCTTGGCGCCCAGCTCCTGAGCGTAACGCTGACGGCTCTGGCTCAGGGCTTCGGCGGCCTGGACAAACGCCTGACGGGCGTCGGCCAGCTCGTCTTCCATCCCCTCTAACCGCTCTTCGTCGGAATTGAGGCGGGCGAGATCCGAGGCCAGCTCCTGATGATGCTGGGCCAGATCTGCCGGTTTGACATGGTGCTTGCGGGCCAGATTGATCGCCTTGGAAAGGCGGGCTTCCAGCTCGTTGAAACGTTCGGGATCCAGTTCCAGCCGATCGAGGTAGCTGCGCAGCTCGCTGTGGCTCTCCTGCACTCCGATCAGGGCTTCGTTCAGCATCTCCAGTACCGGAGTGAGGCGGCTGTCCATGCTGACCAGCCCCTCGGCGCGATCGACGGCCGATTGCAGCAGGCCAGCGATAGTGGTCTCTTCGTTGTCATAGAGCAGATCGAGGCAGGCGCCGCACTCCTGCATCAACTCGGTGCCGTTAGCGAGACGCTGGTGCTCCTCCTCTATCTCTTCAAACTCCCCCGGCTGCAGGGCAAATTCGTCCAGCTCCTGCACCTGATACTCGATCAGCTGGCGACGGGCCTCCCGCTGCTGCTGTTCGGCCTTGAGCCGGTTGAGTTCGTTTTGCAGTTGGCGCCACTGCTGATAGTGCTGGCGCACCTCGTCGAGCAGCAGATGGTGACCGGCATAGCCATCGAGCAGGGCGAGCTGGTAGTCGGGTTTGAGCAGCATTTGGTGGGCATGTTGACCGTGTACGTTGACCAGTAGCTGGCCCAGATTCTTGAGCTGGGTGAGGGGGACGGGCACGCCGTTGATATAGCTGCGTGAGCGCCCCTCGGCGGAGATGACTCGCCGCACGATACACTCACCTTCGTTTTCCAGCTCGTTGGTGGCGAGCCAGGCGCGGGCGGCCGGGTTGTTGTCCAGCAGGAAGCGGGCGCTGACCTCGCTTTTGTCGCTATCGGGTCGCACCATGCCCGCTTCGGCCCGCTCTCCGAGGCAGAGACCGAGGGCATCGATGGCGATGGATTTACCGGCGCCGGTCTCACCTGTGATGCAGGTCATCCCGGGTTGCAGATCGAGTTCGAGAAACTTGACGATGGCGAAGTTGTTGACGGTCAGCTGGGTCAGCATGGTCTCATCCTGTATAGGTCAACATTACTGTTTATGCATCCAGTATATACTGGTCTTATATACAGTAAAGAGGGCACCGCCATTTTTACCACAGGAAAGGTGCGCCAGTGTGGTATGGCTATGAGAATGCGGTACTGAGCATTGACGCGCGGTACTGATATGGAGTGCAGAGGGAAATGTTGTCACGAAAGAAAAGAGAAGGGCGCCAATCAGGCGCCCTCTCTGGCAATGCCGTTGTCGGCTCACACAGGTTAAAACAGCTTGCTGCCCCAGCCGAGCTTGTTGCGCAGTACGTGGAAGTAGCTGTAGTCGAGGGGATGCACCAGATGAAGCTGGTGGTGGCTCTTCTTGATGAGGATCTCGTCCCCCGGGTGGACCGCCAGGGTCACCTGGCCATCACAGCTCACCTGCATGGCATCGTCCTGATTGTCTGGCGAGACCAGCAGCCGCACTTCGCTGTCGGCATCCAGCACGATGGGGCGACTGCTCAGAGTGTGCGGGAACATGGGCACCAGCGTGATGGCGTTGAGTTTGGGGGTGAGGATGGGGCCGCCCGCTGACAGGGAGTAAGCGGTGGAACCGGTCGGGGTGGCCACTATGATGCCATCCGAGCGCTGGCTATACATAAAGCTGCCATCGATATAGACCTCGAACTCGATCATGTGGGCGATCTTGCCGGGGTGCAGCACTGCCTCGTTGACCGCCAGATTGCTCGACTTGCGCTCGCCGTGGCGATAGACCGAAGCCTCCAGCAGGAAGCGGTGTTCGCTCTTGTAGTGACCGGAGAGCACCTGCTCCAGCGGCAGCAGATAATCCTGTGGCGAGAGATCGGTCAGAAAGCCGAGGTTACCCCGGTTGACCCCGATCACCGCCACATCGAAGCGCGACAGCACTCGCGCCGCCCCCAGCATGTTGCCGTCACCGCCGACCACGATGGCGAGATCGGCCTGCTGGCCCAGTTGCACCAGATCCATCACGTTTTCATCGAGGATGCTCAGGGTCTGGGCGACCCGGCTCTCGACCAGTACCCGAAAGCCGCGGGCGGTCAGGTATTGATGCAGGCCGGTCAGCGTCTGGTTGGCCCCTTCATGGTGGGGTTTGCCAATCAGGGCGATGGTTTTGAACGGAGAATCCATAGTCTGTCGGGTCTGGGATGAGTATTGCGGGCCAGTATACAGTGCTTTGCCCCGCTTGTGACGCTCTCCTGTGTCACGGGGGCAGCTATCCCCTTGAGTCAGCTGGCTAAAGGGTGAGCGGCAACGCCAAGAAACAGCAGCTTGCGGCAGATCATCCACCCTGATTGGCCTTTTACCCCTTGAAAGCCGGGGATGCATCCCCATAATAGCGCCAACATAGTCGGTCTGTTGTCGTCCGGTCGCTCAACCTGACGTCAGGGCCCTCATAAGTAACCCCGGAATTGGAGATGTCATGAACCACGAAGAGCAAAAGGTTGAAGCGATGGAGCAAGTGGAAGTCCAGCCAGTCGAGCCGACCGATGTAGACAGTGAAGTGACAGCCGAGCAGGCCCGCATTGCCGAACTGGAAGCGCAGCTGGAAACCGCCATCCAGAAGGCGGCGGAAGAGCGTGAACGCGCCCTGCGTACCGCCGCCGAAATGGAGAACCTGCGCCGTCGTACCGAACTGGATGTCGAGAAGGCGCACAAATTCGCCCTGGAGAAGTTCGCAGGCGAACTGCTGCCGGTGCTGGACAACCTTGAGCGTGCCATCGAACTGGCCGACAAGGAGAACGAAGCCCTCAAGCCGATGATCGAAGGTGTCGAGCTGACCCTGAAATCCATGCAGAGCGGCGTGGCCAAGTTCGGTCTGGTGGCGCTCGACCCGCTCAATCAGCCGTTTGACCCCAACGCTCATCAGGCGATGAGCATGGTGCCGAGTGCCGATGTGGCCCCGAACACCGTCATTGCCGTGATGCAGAAGGGCTACGACCTCAACGGTCGGGTGATCCGTCCGGCCATGGTGATGATCGCCAAAGCGGTCGACTGATTGGTTGTGGGTACCCGAGCCCGCCTCGTGGCGGGCTTTTTGTTTCGCAGTGCAGCACCCGCTCATGGTGCCCGGTTTCACTGCTCAACGTGACCGCGCAACCATGACAAAGGGTGTGGTTTTTTAGGGTTGGGGCTTGAAGCTGCGTCTGGCGACCCCATATAGGGTACAAGGCCGCGGCGGCACAAAAAATTTGATGCCGGGAGCTTGAAAGCCAGATTGGCAGCCCCCACCTAGCCGTTAACGCATTAAGGCGAGTTCCTCGCCAGTTTATTCAAAGTATTTGGAGATTCGTCAAATGGGTAAAATCATCGGTATTGACCTGGGTACTACCAACTCCTGCGTCGCTATTCTGGATGGCGACACTGCTCGCGTGATCGAGAACGCAGAAGGCGATCGTACTACTCCGTCCATCATTGCCTATGCCGATGATGGCGAGATCCTGGTTGGTCAGCCGGCCAAGCGTCAGGCCATCACCAACCCGAAAAACACCCTGTTCGCCATCAAGCGTCTGATCGGTCGTCGTTTTGAAGATGAAGAAGTGCAGCGTGACCTGAAAATCATGCCGTACGCCATCGCCAAAGCTGACAACGGCGATGCCTGGGTTGAAGTGAAGGGCAAGAAAATGGCACCGCCGCAGATCTCTGCCGAAGTGCTGAAAAAGATGAAGAAGACCGCCGAAGATTACCTGGGCGAGCCGGTAACCGAAGCAGTCATCACTGTTCCGGCCTACTTCAACGACGCCCAGCGTCAGGCTACCAAGGATGCCGGTCGCATCGCCGGTCTGGATGTAAAACGCATCATCAACGAACCGACTGCAGCTGCTTTCGCTTACGGCGTGAACAAGGTCAAGGGCGAGCGCAAGGTTGCCGTATATGACCTGGGTGGCGGTACTTTCGATATCTCCATCATCGAGATCGACGAAGTTGAAGGCGAAACCACCTTCGAAGTACTGGCGACCAACGGTAACACCCACCTAGGTGGTGAAGACTTCGATAACCGCGTCATCAACTATCTGGTAGACGAGTTCAAGCGTGAGCAGGGCATCGACCTGCGCAACGACCAGCTGGCGCTGCAGCGTCTGAAAGATGCCGCCGAGAAAGCCAAGATCGAGCTCTCTTCTGCCCAGCAGACCGACGTCAACCTGCCGTACATCACTGCAGATGCCACCGGTCCGAAGCACATGAACATCAAGGTGACCCGCGCCAAGCTGGAGTCCCTGGTAGAAGACATGGTGAAAGACTCTCTGGAGCCGGTTCGTGTCGCCCTGAAAGACTCCGGTCTGGCAGTTGGCGAGATCGACGACGTGATTCTGGTTGGTGGTCAGACCCGTATGCCGCTGGTTCAGAAGACCGTTGCCGAGTTCTTTGGCAAAGAGCCGCGTAAAGACGTCAACCCGGACGAAGCCGTGGCCATGGGTGCTGCCATCCAGGGTGCCGTACTGTCCGGTGACAAGACCGACGTACTGCTGCTGGACGTCACCCCGCTCTCCCTGGGTATCGAAACCATGGGTAGCGTGATGACTGCGCTGATCGAGAAGAACACCACCATCCCGACCAAGAAGTCCCAGGTGTTCTCCACTGCCGAAGACAACCAGTCTGCCGTGACCATTCACGTGCTGCAGGGTGAGCGCAAGCGCGCCAGCGACAACAAGTCTCTGGGCCAGTTCAACCTGGAAGGCATCCGTCCGGCACCGCGCGGTCTGCCGCAGATCGAAGTGACCTTCGACATCGATGCCAACGGTATCCTGCACGTCTCTGCGAAAGACAAAGAGACCAACAAAGAGCAGAAGATCACCATCCAGGCCTCCTCTGGTCTGTCCGATGACGAGATCGAGCGCATGGTACGCGAAGCCGAAGCCAACGCGGCCGAGGACAAGAAGTTTGAAGAGCTGGTGCATGCCCGCAACCAGGCTGACGGTCTGGTCCACTCCGTCCGCAAGCAGATCACCGAAGCCGGTGAAGCCCTGCCTGCCGACGAGAAGAGCAAGATCGAAGCCGCGGTGAGCGAGCTGGAAGCGGCCCTCAAGGGTGACGACAAGGCTGCCATCGAAGCCAAACAGCAGGCTCTGCTGGAAGCGTCCCAGAAGCTGATGGAAATTGCCCAGCAGCAGGCTCAGGCCCAGGGCGCAGCCGGTGCTGATGCCGGTCAGTCCTCCTCTTCTGCCAAGGCTGACGACGATGTCGTCGACGCCGAGTTCGAAGAAGTGAAAGACGACAAGAAGTAAGCCCTACCCAGATGGGCGAAGTCCGCTTCGCCCATCGGCTTGGTCAATGAATTCACGGGCGTTGGGTAACCAACGCCCGTCTGCGTAACCACAGGATGAGTATGTCGAAGCGCGATTTCTACGAAGTACTGGGTGTGGCGAAAGATGCCGACGATCGCGAGATCAAGAAGGCGTACAAGCGCCTGGCCATGAAGTATCACCCGGACCGTAACCAAGGTGATGCCGCATCCGAAGAGAAGTTCAAAGAGGTCAAGGAAGCCTACGAGGTCCTGACCGATGCCAACCTGCGTGCCCGATACGACCAGTATGGCCATGCCGGTGTTGACCCGAGCCAGGGTGGCGGTGGCCACGGTGGCTTTGGCGGCAATGCCGACTTCGCCGACATGTTTGGTGACGTATTCGGTGACATCTTCGGCGGTGGCCGTGGTGGTGCCCGTCGTGGCCCGGCCCGTGGCTCCGACCTGCGTTACACCATGGAGCTGACGCTGGAAGAGGCGGTACGCGGGGTCTCCAAGGAGATCAAGGTGCCTACCCTGGTTCACTGCGAAGTCTGTAACGGCTCCGGTGCCCACACCGGCAGCAGTGCCCAGACTTGCCCGACCTGCCACGGCTCCGGCCAGGTGCAGATGCGTCAGGGCTTCTTCGCGGTGCAGCAGGCGTGCCCGCACTGTCACGGTCGCGGCAAGATCATCAAGGATCCGTGCCGCAAGTGCCACGGTGAAGGTCGCTACCAGCGCACCAAGACCCTGTCGGTGAAAATTCCGGCGGGCGTCGATACCGGCGATCGCATCCGTCTCTCCGGCGAAGGGGAAGCGGGGGAAGCGGGGGCTCCGGCAGGGGATCTCTACGTACAGGTGCACGTCAAAGAGCACGAGATCTTCGTGCGTGACGGCAACAACCTCTACTGCGAAGTGCCCATCAGCTTCACCGCAGCTGCCCTCGGTGGCGAGATTGAAGTGCCGACCCTGGATGGCCGCGTCAAGCTCAAGGTCACTCCGGAGACCCAGACCGGCAAGATGTTCCGCATGCGTGGCAAGGGCGTCAAGTCCGTGCGCTCCGGTCAGGTAGGGGATCTGATGTGCAAGGTGGTGATCGAGACGCCGGTCAACCTCACCGAGCAGCAGAAAGAGCTGCTGCGCCAGCTGGACGAGTCGTTCAGCGGTGCCGCTGCCAAGACCCACAAGCCGAAATCGGAAGGCTTCTTCGAAGGGGTGAAACGCTTCTTCGACGATCTGACCAGCTGATTTCAGCCACCCGAATAAAAAGAGCCGGCCTTGTGCCTAATGCCAGTCAGTTAAGCCTGACTGGCATTGTTTTTATTGGCTTTTTTCACACTATACCTCTGTGGCCTTGGCTTCACGCAGCGGGGGTAACTTCGCTCCCTTCGTGCCGGCAGCACAAACTGCCCCGCCTGTTTCTCCAGGTCAGCTACCCGCTTCGGGATAGTCCCCGCTGACAGGTAGGGCATGCAGCTCAGTTCATGGATAAGATAGATCGACGCCATGTGAAAACTCAGCTGGCTCGCCGTGTATCCCTTCAGGCTCGCCGTCATCTTCACCATCTGGCTGCGCAGCAGGTTGTACGCCAGCAGCACGCCCCACAGCTCTTGCCGTATCCCCGTCGCCTTCTTGCTACGCAGGGTCAGTCGATGTTGTTGCAGGCTGTGCTTCATCTCCCGATAGCCCAACTCGATTTCCCAGCGATGGCTGTAGAGTTCAGCGATGTCAGTCCCCGGGAAGCGCATCGGGTCGACCATCGAGGTTAACACTTGGCGCTCCTTGCCGTTGATGTTGCGAGTCAGCAAGCGGGCTTCCACCGTATCCGGCAGTTGTGGCCACTTCTTGCGTGCCTGTGGACTGGTCGTCAGGCGCACCAGCACATCCTGGCGCCCCAGCTTGCGTACCACCTCGTATTGCGTGCCCTTTTTGAGCGGCAGCAGCCAGTGCCGCTCGCTACCCGCAGTTTGCCAGGCATGTAGCAGACCGAGGGAGTAAAACCCCTTGTCGAACAGGGTCAGCGAGTGGTCCGGCGTGCGCGCGACAAGCTGTTCGGCCAGCACCATCTCGTTGACGGCGCAGCTCTCCATGACAGCCTGAACAAGCAGGTGACTGGTCAGCTCCATCTGGCAGAGCATGCGTACCTGCGGATAGGCTGTCTCGCCATGCTGGGTGCCGGGCTTGGCAAACGCGGCGGTATTGTCCAGGGTATCGGGCGTGCGCCACATCACGCCATCGACGGCGAGCAGTTGCAGCCCGGCCCAGCCGGGGTGATTGGCCTGCTGGTGCCAGAGCGAGGCTGTCTCGTGAAACAACCGCTCGATGCTCTTGTCCCCGAGCTTTTGGCGGGCTTGCAGGAAGGCGCTGGGGGCAACAAAGGGACGGTCACCGGGCAACAGGATATCGAGCTGATTGACCAGCTGGGTCATGGGGACATGGCGGAACATGGCCATGCCGATGATGGCCCAGACCAGGCGCTCCATGGGCATGCGGCGACGGCGCAGGGTCACGACATCCTCTTCGGCGAGCAGAGTTGTGATGAGCTCGGGGGAAATGAGGTCGGAGAGTGACTCAAACTGAGCGGGATTGCTGGCGTGGAGGAAGTCGAGAGCCTGTACGATACGCATAAAAAATCCGAAACCAATCAACAGGTTTCGGATTTTTACACATCAGGAGGATCGGTCAATGGATCCTTAACTGATCGGCATTACGGCCTTGTGCCGGCTCTTTTTTTGCCCGCCGTTTAGCCCGGATCCGCCTTATTGAGTGGATCCTGATGAGGGATCCTCCTCACAACTCCCGCCAATTCCTGCTGTACAAATGTTATCCCGCTCACACTGTTGCTGAAACGGTTTAGGTGTCATATTGAGTTAGCTAAAGCGGTTTAGCTATGCTCTGGCTGTCGATAACAACAGCGCCCGTTCGGGCTACAGATGACAGGTGAGGAAGATGATGATGTTCAAGAGCAAGTTGGCGCTGGCGGTAGCGCTGGGATTGGGGATGAGCAACCCGCTATGGGCGGCGGATGGCGGTATCGAGGCCCGTCTGGC
The DNA here is from genome assembly GCF_016026615.1 of Aeromonas allosaccharophila. Classification (NCBI taxonomy): domain Bacteria; kingdom Pseudomonadati; phylum Pseudomonadota; class Gammaproteobacteria; order Aeromonadales; family Aeromonadaceae; genus Aeromonas; species Aeromonas allosaccharophila. Next base: position 302,523 of record NZ_CP065745.1, read on the forward strand.
GGCGCTGGAGGCGCGGGTACAGGCGGCCGAAGCGAGAGCCGAGGCGGCAGAGATCCGTGCCGATCAGGCCGAGGTGAAGGCGAGCGCCGCCAGCGAGCAGGCGCAGGTGGCCGACAGCCGTAGCCAGAAGGTGGATGAGAAGACCGCCGGTGCCCAGGGCTTCGAGTTTCACGGCTATGCCCGCTCGGGCCTCTTGGTCAACGGCAATGGCAATGGTGGCCGCGGTGGCCCCTACCTCACGCCAGCCGGTTCGGTGGGCGGGGCTGTCGGCCGCCTTGGCAACGAGGATGACACCTACATGGAGGCCAACCTGCTGAAAACCCAGACCTTCGAGGATGGCAGCTGGGCCCGCTACAAGCTGATGCTGGCAGACGGGGTGGAGACCAGCAACGACTGGACCGCCAGCGATTCGAGCCTCAATACCCGTCAGGTGTTTGCCGAGATCGGCAATCTGGCGAGCTTCGACGGCCCCTTCAAGAATGCAGTGCTGTGGGCGGGCAAGCGCTTTGACCGCGACAACTTCGACATCCACTGGCTCGATTCCGACGTGGTGTTCCTGGCCGGTACCGGCGGCGGCGTCTACGACGTGCAGCTGGCCGACAGCTGGAAGGCCAACTTTTCCCTCTACGGCCGCGATTACGGCGACATCAGCGCCAGCGGCCTCTCCGATATCGAGAGCTACATCCTCACCATGAACAACCGCGTCGGCAACTGGCAATGGATGGTGAACGGTCTCTCGGCCAAGGACAATGACGCCCGCATCAATGACAAGGGGGCGGGCAGCGAGGCGGCGGACAAGGGGGCACACACCCTGCTGGCCTACCACGGCGAGAGCTTCTTCGGCATCAACCCCGGTTTTGCCAAGGCGGCGGTGTTGTATGGTCATGGGCTGGGGGCCGAGGTCAAGGGGCTGGGCTCTGATAGCGAGCTGCTGCCGGACGCCGATGCGGTGCGGGTCGCCGTGTTTGGTGCCATCGATCTCAACTCGCGCTGGCGTTTTGCCCCGGCCCTGCTGGCCGAGCAGAGTCAGGATCGCTATGTGAAAGGGGACGAGTACCGCTGGCTTACCTTCAATACCCGGGTGGCGCAGGTGCTGAGCCAGAACGTCGAGCTGGTCTACGAGGCAGCCTGGCAGTACATGGATCTCGATCCCAAGGGCTACAAGGGACGCCAGGCGGTCAACGGCAACTTCACCAAGCTCACCTTCGCCCCCACCTTCAAGGCGCAGACCGCCGGTTTCTTCGAGCGGCCCGAGCTGCGGGTATTTGCCAGCTGGATGGACTGGTCCTCCGAGCTCGACAACTACGCCAGCGACGATGCCATGGGTCAGAGCAACTTCACCGCCGGTGGCGAGTGGAACTTTGGCGTACAGATGGAAACCTGGTTCTAGTTCGTTATCCCGATCACAAAAATGGCAGCCGGTGCCGAGATCTGTTGGTTGGCTAAAACGGTTTAGCTAATAATGCCAGCCAACAGAACAGAGTTCGGGTTTGACCGTGGATCCGATGCAGCAGTGGAGTAGCAAGGTGACGAATCGTGTATGGGTAATGGGGGATGCGGTGGTGGACTTGATCCCGGAAGGGGAGAGGCACTACCTCAAGTGTCCGGGTGGCGCGCCCGCCAATGTGGCCGTTGGCGTGGCACGGCTGGGTGGCGATGCGGCCTTTATCGGCCGGGTCGGTGCCGATCCGTTTGGCCGCTTTATGGCCGACACCCTGAGCGGGGAGGGGGTGGATATCGGTGCGCTGCGGCTCGATCCTGACCATCGCACCTCTACCGTGCTGGTGGCACTGGATGATGAGGGGGAGCGCAGCTTCACCTTCATGGTGCGCCCCAGTGCCGACCAGTTCCTCACCCCGGATGAGTTGCCCCGCTTTGATGCCAGTCAGTGGTTGCTCACCTGCTCCATCGCGCTCGCCAACGAGCCGGTGCGCACCAGCTGCCTGCAGGCCATGGCCGCCATCAAGGCTGCAGGCGGGCGGGTCTGTTTTGACCCCAACCTGCGCCCAGAGGTGTGGGGCAACCCCGCCGAGATGCTGCCGCTAGTACGTCAGGCTATTGCGCAGGCGGATGTGGTCAAGCTCTCGGTGGAGGAGCTGCAACTGCTGAGCGGCGAGGATGAGCTGGCCGCCGGACTCGCGACGCTCTCTGGCCCAGTGCTGGTGCTGGTGACCCGGGGGGCGGCCGGTGTGGTGGCTCGCCTCGATGGCGAGCTGCTGGAGTGGGTGGGGCAGAAAGTGACTCCGCTCGACACCACGGGGGCGGGGGATGCCTTCGTCGCCGGGCTGCTGGCGGCGCTGGCCGGGCGTTCGTCGCTGCCGACGCTGGCCGAACTGCCCGCCATCCTGGCGCAGGCCCACGGCTGCGGGGCGCTCGCCACCACTGCCAAGGGGGCGATGACGGCGCTGCCGACCCGCAGCGAACTGGATAAATTTTTGCGATCAGACACAAGCGGCTGTTGATCTGCGGCTAGAAGCCCGGCTCGACAGCCCCTACTCTCATGTGACAAGGGCCCGCCAGAGTGGCGGGTCATAAGAGGAAGAATATGAATATCAGTGCGATAGCCAAGGATCTGGTGCCCCTGCTCGGGGGCAAGGAGAACATCGTCAGCGCCGCCCACTGCGCCACCCGGCTGCGGCTGGTGCTGGCCGATGACAGCAAGGTGAACAAGGCCGCCATCGACAAGCTGGAGGGGGTCAAGGGGTGCTTTAGCAACGCGGGTCAAATTCAGGTGATCTTCGGCACCGGCTTGGTCAACAAGGTCTATGCCGAGTTCGTGGCGCTGACCGGTACCGGCACCGCCAGCAAGGCGGAGCTGACCGACCTGGCGGCGGCCAAGCTCAACGTGGCCCAGCGGTTGGCGCGAACCCTCTCCAACATCTTTGTGCCGATCATTCCGGCCATCGTCGCCTCGGGCCTACTGATGGGGCTGCTCGGCATGGTGCGCACCTACGGTTGGGTCAATGCCGACAGCGCCCCGTTTGTGATGCTCGACATGTTCAGTTCGGCGGCATTTATCATATTGCCGATCCTCATCGGCTTTACGGCGGCGCGGGAGTTTGGCGGCAATCCGTACCTCGGTGCGACCCTCGGCGGCATTCTCACCCACCCGGCGCTGACCAACGCCTGGGGCGTGGCCGGTGGCTTCAAGACCATGGACTTCTTCGGGCTGGATGTGGCCATGATCGGCTATCAGGGCACCGTCTTCCCGGTGCTGCTGGCGGTCTGGTTTATGTCCCATCTGGAGAAACAGCTGCGCAAGCGCATTCCGGATGCACTGGATCTGATCCTCACGCCGTTTCTCACCGTCATCATCACCGGTTTCGTGGCGCTGCTCTTTATCGGCCCGGCGGGACGCGTGCTGGGGGATGGCATCTCGTTCGGCCTGAGCGCCCTCTATGAGCAGGCGGGCTGGCTGGCGGGGCTGGTGTTTGGCGGCACCTATTCGCTGATCGTCATCACCGGCATCCATCACAGCTTCCACGCCATCGAGGCGGGGCTGCTGACCAACCCGCAAATTGGCGTCAACTTCCTGCTGCCGATCTGGGCCATGGCCAACGTGGCCCAGGGCGGTGCCTGCCTCGCGGTCTACTTCAAGACCCGGGACGTCAAGATAAAGGCCATTACGGTGCCGGCGGCCATGTCCTGCCTGCTTGGCATCACAGAGGCGGCGATCTTTGGCGTCAACCTGCGCTACATCAAGCCCTTCCTGGCCGGTCTGTTTGGCGGTGCCTGCGGCGGTGCCTACGTGGTGGCGGCCAAGGTGGGGATGACGGCGGTGGGGCTGACAGGTATTCCAGGCATGGCAATCGTCCAGCCCATGAGCCTCATCCACTACGTCATCGGGCTGGTGATCGCCTTTGTCGCCGCCTTCGCCGCTTCCTACCTGCTCAAGTACAAGGTGGAGTGATGAAGGAAAGCGATCTTCTCAACCAGATTGTCCGGTCGTTGCTGGCCGGACAGCTCAAGGCGGCGGCCGATCCCCATCGGCCCCGCTGGCACCTGGCGGCCCCGGTGGGGCTGCTTAACGATCCCAACGGTTTTATCGAACACGACGGGCGCTACCACCTCTTCTACCAGTGGAATCCGCTCGGCTGCGAACACCGCAACAAGGGCTGGGGCCATGTCACCTCCACCGATCTGCTGCATTGGCAGCACGAGCCGGTGGCGCTGTTGCCCACCGAAGCCTATGAGAGCCACGGCTGCTATTCGGGCTCGGCGGTGAGCGACGAGCAGGGGCGCCTGACCCTTATCTACACCGGCAATGTCAAATACCCGGACGGCAGCCGCACCGCCTATCAGTGTCTGGCCCGCGCCGACGGTGAGGGCGGTTTCGAGAAGCTGGGCCCTGTGCTGGATCTGCCGCAAGGCTACAGCGGCCATGTGCGGGACCCAAAGGTGTGGCACGACGGCCAGCAGTGGCTGATGGTGCTGGGGGCCCGCACCCTGGACGATCGGGGTGAGGTGCTGCTCTATCGCGGCGACACCCTGCAAAGTTGGCAGCCGGTAGGCCCCATCGCTGGCAGCGGGCGCGGGGGGCTGGGGGAGTTTGGCTATATGTGGGAGTGCCCTGATCTCTTCCCGCTAGGGGATCGCCATGTGCTGATCAGCTGCCCCCAAGGCATAGCGCCCCAAGGGGAGGATTATCGCAACCTCTACCAGTGCGGCTGGCTGGCGGGCGATTTTGACGGCGAGCGCTTCGAGCACGGGGCTTTCCACGAGCTGGACCGTGGCTTCGAGTTCTATGCGCCGCAAACCACCCGAGACAGTCAGGGTCGTCGCCTCTTGTTTGGCTGGCTGGGGCTGCCGGAGGAGAACGAGATGAGCCAACCGACTGTCGCTCACGGCTGGATCCACCAGATGAGCTGCCCGCGGGAGCTGTTCTGGCAGGATGAGTGGCTCTGCCAGCGACCGGTGGCGGAGCTGGCGGCATTGAAGGGAGAGCAGACCCGTTTCGAGGGGACGCTTGGCGAATTTCCGGGGCTGGCCATCGACTCGGCCTGGCTCGATCTGGATCTCTGTGGCGAGGGGAGCCTCTGGTTCGGCGCTGTGGCCGAGCTGGTGTGGCAGCCGGGGCGCATCACCCTGCGGCGCCAGAACTGGCAGAGTGGAGCGTGGGAGACCCGCAGCAGCCCATGGTCTGGCGGGCGGATCACCGTGCTGTGTGATCGCTCCAGTCTGGAGTGTTTCATCGATGAGGGTCGCCACAGCCTGTCGGCGCGCTACTTCCCCGGGGAAAAGCCGCAACTTTCATCAGGTAACGGCGATGATGGCTGCAAAATTTGCCTCAATCACTGGCCGCTGTCGGCGTGCCTAGTACAATAGCCCGGTTCTAGTCAGCCGGGAGGCCAGGTGGAGAAGAAGAAACGGATCACGATTGCCCAGATCGCCGAACTGGCGGGGGTGTCCAAGGCGACCGCCAGTCTGGTGCTCAACGGGAAGAGTGCGGAGTACCGGATTGCCGACGATACCCGCAAGCGCATTCAGGCGGTGGCGGATGAGTGTCACTACCTGCCGAGCTTTCACGCCCGCTCCCTGCGCGAGACCCGCAGTTACACCTGGGGATTGGTGATCCCCGATCTCACCAACTTCGGTTTCGCCCGCATCGCCCGCGCCCTCGAAGCCCACTGCCGGGAGGCGGGCATCCAGCTGCTGATCGCCTGTTCCGAGGATGATCCCGCCCTCGAGCAGCGGGTGGTGGACAACCTCATCAGCCGTCAGGTGGATGGGCTGATTGTCGCCTCCAGCGGCCACAGCGATGACATCTATGCCCGCATTCACGATCGTCTGCCGGTGGTGCAGCTAGACCGTCACATCGGCGAGTCGCGCCTGCCCATGGTGATCTCCGATGCCTGCAAGGCCACCGCCGAGCTGGTGCGGGACATGACCAGCGAGTGCGGCGAGGAGATCTACTACTTCGGCGGCCTGCTGGATCTCTCCCCCAGCCGTCACCGGCTGGCGGGCTACGAGCTGGGGCTCCATCGCGCCGGTTTCGAGGCCGATGCAGCCCGGGTGCGCCATCGTGACTACCAGCCGAGCTCCGGTTATCAGCTGATGGCCGAGCTGGTGGCCGAGTTGGGGGCACTCCCCAGGGGGCTCTTTACCGCCTCCTTTACCCTGCTGGAAGGGGTGCTGCGCTACCTCAACGAGGCGGGGCTGATGGAGACGGGGATGCGGCTCTGTACCTTCGATGATCACGACCTGCTCGACTGCATTCCGATGCGCATCGACTCGGTGGCGCAGGATTGCCCGGCGCTGGCCCGTGCCGCCTTCGAGCTGATGCAGCAGCTGATTGCGGGCAATCCCCCGGCGCAGACTGCCCAGGTGATCACCCCCAAGGTATGCTGGCGCAGTCGCCGCTAGCCACGCCGATTCGTCCATCCCATATGAGAAAGCCCCGCCATTGCTGGCGGGGCTTTTTGCTGTTGGTGGATGGAGCCATTCCTCTGACTGGCAGCTCAATCCGTGGTGCTGGCGCGCCAGAATACCTGCTTGATATGGGGATGGATGGCCAGTTTTTGCATCAGGGCATCCAGCTCGTCGCCATCGATGGAGGTGGCGAGCAGCACCGCCGAGATCTCCAGATCCCGCACTCCGAACGGCTCGATATCGAGTTCGCTCAAGGGGTAGTTTGCCTGCTCCAGCATCTCTTCCAGCCAGTGCAGCACCTCTTTTTGATGTTCACGCTGGGTCAGCGCCGTCACCTTGTAGGTCACTTCGGTGTCGGTATTGTCCACCGGGCGGCGGTTGATCTGATTGACCAGCGGGCGCAGCAGGGTATTGGCGGCCAGCACAAAGAGGGCGCCCAGAATTGCCTCCATGGCCAGTCCGGCGCCACAGGCGGCGCCGACCGCTGCCACGCCCCAGAGGGTGGCGGCGGTGTTGATGCCGCGGATATTGCCTGACTCGCGCATGATGACGCCGGCACCGAGAAAGCCGATACCGGAGACGATATAGGCCACCACATGGACCACGTTGTAGTTGCCGCCGTGCAGGTCATAGATGCGCTGGGCCAGACTGACGAACAGGGCGGCCCCCACGGCGACCAGCACGTTGGTGCGAAGGCCCGCGGTACGTTGGCGGTACTGGCGCTCCAGCCCGACCAGACTGCCAAGCACAAAGGCGAGCAGCAGGCTGGCCAGGGTGTCGAGCAGGGAGATCATGTCAATTTGTTGCCACATCTTCATGGCGTACTCCTTCTGATGAGTGCTGGCTTGGCGCAATCCATGATGAAACGCCGGGTGGCGGATGGATCAGGGGATGATTGCGCGGATAGCCAGCAGAAAAACAACACAGCGCGCCCGCCTTCGGGCGCTCGGGGTGCGAGCCGAGCATAGGCGTGAGCATAGGTTCGAACATAGGTGCGAGCATGGTCGGCGTATCGGCTATCCGATCCGCCGCAGAGCAAGCTGTTGCTCACGACAAGGGGGCCAGCGTGGCTGGCCCCTTTCACTGTGGTTAACGCAGGTGTGCGGTCAGTTGAGTTCGGGATCGCAGTCGATGCGCGGGCGCAGTTGCCAGCGCACCGGATGTGCTACTCCGACCTGATGAACAAACTGCACCAGATAGCGTCGCTGGGGCGGGGTGCACTGCAGGTTGAGCACCAGCTCACGCCCGCCGCCGCGACCCGGCTTCATCGATTGCATCGGTTGCAGCCCGGCCGGTTGCAGGGTGTGGTTCACCATATCCAGCACCTGCTCCATATCGGCGCGATCCTCGCAGCGGATCTGCAGCCGGTAGTGGTGCTGGCGCTGTTTGCCGCCCAGCCAGCGTGGCAGCATGCCACGGCCAAACTTGCTCAGCCGGGGGTGAGCCCGGGTTGCAACAGAACCTGTTGCGACCGCGCGATCCGCAGCCGGTTTGATTGAGATAAAACGCATAGCAGCCTCCTTGTGGGAAGCAGAAACTATGCAGGCATAGCGACCGTGGCGGTTGGCCACTGGTTGCCGGACGTCAAGTGTAAAAAGGGAGAAGAGGGGAGTGGATTTCCGCTTCTCGCAGGGTTGCGAGTTGCGGCAGAGGAAATCTGCGGCTAGCTCGCGACCGGGGTGCCGACGATAAGGGTCGGCAGACATCTGTCACTTGATGAGTTGCCCACTGATGGTCTCCGCTGTGTTAAGAACGGCGAAATGGTACTCATCCAGAGCGGTGAGGTAAAGCCTCAACTCCCTTTCAGCAACATTTAGATACAAGTTTGTCAATAATCGGGGTCGGCTGGCTACTACAAGGACGATGAAAGAGCGTTGAGTACCATCACCGCCCTCGCTCCATCTTCTGCTCTCCCCACCGTGACCCTATTTCAACCCCAGCCGTTTGAGGATCATGGCGGCCGGGCAGAAACCGGTGAAGGCGCTCTGGATCAGGTTGACCCCGACAAAGGCACTCAACCAGACAAAACCCGGATGGACCCAGTTGGTAAGGATCAGCGAGAGCAGCAACATGCAACCCGCGACGATTCTGACGCCGTTATCTACTGTCATGGTCTTTCTCCCTATCTACTTTAGATATTGCTAATTTAGTGTTGTTTTATACAATAGAACAAATATCAGCAATTGCTAATTTACTCTTATGAGCCAATTCGACGAGATGAACAGACATGCGACAGCCGCCGCCTCCCTGCTCAAGGCGTTGGCTCATCCCGAACGCCTGATGGTGCTCTGCCAGCTGGTGGAGGGGGAGAAGGGAGTCGGGGAGTTGCTGGCTCACAGCCAACTCGGCCAGTCGGCCTTCTCCCAGCAACTTTCGGTATTGAAGCGCCATGGCCTGATCCGTTCGCGCAAAGTCTCCCAGCAGATCTACTACTCGCTGGTGAGCGAGGCGGCCGCCGATGTGCTGGGGGCGCTGCAAACCCATTTTTGTCACTCAGAAAATAAGGAATCTTGATGATGGAAAGCCAATGGCTGCTCTCTTTGGGCGGCGGCATGCTGGCGGGGCTCGCGGCCCTGATCCTGATGTTGTTCAACGGCCGGGTGGCCGGGATCAGCGGCATTCTGGCCGGTGCCTTGCAACACCGCGCGCCGTGGCGTGTGCTGTTTCTGCTGGGGCTCGGGGCGGGGGCCTGGCTGGCGCTGACTCTGGGTTGGGCCAGCATGCCCGCATTCACCACCTTGCCCGGCTGGCCTGTAGTGCTGCTGGCCGGTCTGCTGGTCGGCATCGGTACCCGTCTTGGCAATGGCTGCACCAGCGGCCACGGCATCTGTGGCATGGGGCGGCTCTCCCTGCGCTCCATCGTCGCCACCCTCACCTTTATGGCGGCAGGCTTTATCACCGTCTTCGTCACTCATCATCTGCTGTAAGGGGCTGATTGCCATGAAGTTGCTGACTAGTCTGTTTGCGGGTGTGTTGTTCGGACTGGGGATGGCCATCTCCGGCATGATGGATCCCGCCCGGGTCACCGGTTTTCTCGATCTGGCAGGCACTTGGGATCCCAGCCTTGCCTTCGTGATGGGGGGCGCCCTGCTGGTCTTTATGCCGGGTTATTTTCTGCTGGTGAAACCCCGTCGCCAGAGCGTGCTGGGGGAGCCCATCGTTGCTGTACCAGCCCCAAGGCTGGATCGCCGGCTGGTCGGCGGGGCCGCGCTGTTTGGCATCGGCTGGGGGCTGGTGGGCATCTGCCCGGGGCCTGCTCTGAGTCTCATTTCCAGCGGGCAGCCCATGATAATGTTGTTTATCGCGGCCATGGTGGCCGGGATCTTGCTGTTTGATAGAGGGCTGGCCAGGGTGCTGACCAAGGCGCCAGCTCGGGGAAAGGATAAGGTGCGCCAGTCCCATACCGGCTGATCCCGTGCAGTGACTGATGATGCCAGGGAAGGATAGTAATGATGGAAAAGATCCGGTTGCTGGGGATCACCTTGCTGGTGATGACATCGCAGGCCATGACATTCACTCAGGCCCTGGCCGCAGAAGGGGAGCCAGAGCCCTTGCTGACAGTGGCGCCACAGCCGGTGACCGACTGGCTGACGCTGGATGGCACCGTCAGTGCCATCAATCAGGGGACGGTGGCGGCCCAGACCAGCGGCCGGGTCTCCCGCATGCTGGTGGATGTGAACGATCAGGTGCAGGCGGGGCAACCGCTGCTGGAGATCAGCGGCAAGGAGCAGTTTGCCGTCGTCACGGGGGCCGAGGCGCGGCTGGCCCGGGCGCAGGCCCAACAGGTGGAAGCCGAGCGTCAGCTCGCCCGTTTTCAGGCGCTGATTGCCAAGGGGGTGATCACCCGCGCTCAACTTGATAATGCCGAGGCCTCCGATCGCGCCGCCCGCGCCGAGGTCAATGCGGCCGATGCGGCTCTCACTCAGGCACGCGAGGCTTACGGTTATACCCGCATTCTGGCTCCTTACGCCGGGGTGGTGACCAAACGGCTGGTGGAGTTGGGGGAGACGGTGGCCCCCGGTACCCCGCTGCTCTCCGGCTTCTCCCTCGACACCTTGCGGGTGGAGGTGGAGTTGCCCCAATCCGCCCTGACGCTGGCTCGTGAGCCTGCGGATGTGCAGGTGCTGCTGCCGGATGGCAGGGCCGTTACCCCGGTCAAACTGACCCGCTTCAACTATGCCGACAGCCAGAGCCACGCCTTCAGGCTGCGCCTCGACTTGCCGCCGCAAACTGCCGGAGTATTGCCCGGCATGTGGCTCAAGGTGCAGCTCAAGCAGGGTGAACGTCAGGTGCTGCAAGTGCCGGATCGCGCCCTGCTGCGGCAAGGGGAGTTCAACGGCGTCTATCTGCAGCAGCCCGCTGGCTGGGCCCTGATGCCGGTACGGGTCGGCCACTGCTTGGCGGGGCAGTGCGAGATCCTGGCCGGGCTGCAAGCCGGTGACCAGCTGGCCCCCGATGCCAGGGCGCAGCAGCAGGAGGTGGCCCATGAGTAGCGAGCTGAACGGCAACAAGGAGAGGCTGGGACCTGCCGGTCGGCTGGCGGCGCTGTTTCAGGGCTCGGCCATCACCCCCCTGCTGGCGCTGGTGGGGTTGCTGCTTGGTCTGTTTGCGGTGCTGGTGACCCCCAAGGAGGAGGAGCCGCAGATCGATGTTACCTTCGCCGATGTCTATATCCCCTTCCCGGGAGCCACTCCGGCTGAAGTGGCCTCTCTCGTTACTACCCCTGCCGAGCAGGTGGTCTCCCAGATAAAGGGGATTGATACCCTCTACTCTTTTTCCCAACCCGATGGTGCCCTGCTGGTGGTGGTGTTCAAGGTGGGGGTGAGCCGCGAGCAGGCCATTGTCGATCTCAACAACCAGCTCGACTCCAACCGTGACTGGTTGCCACAGGGGATCGGAGTCGGTCAGCCACTGGTAAAACCCCGGGGGATCGATGATGTCCCTATCGTCAGTTTGACCTTATGGAGCAAAGAGTGGAACAAAGAGGGGAGCAAGCAGCTGGGTGCCGCCGAACTGACCCGGGTTGCCCATGAGCTGGAGACCGAACTCAAGCGCATTCCCGGTACCCGCGATATTTACAGTTTGGGCAGCCAGAGCGCCGTGTTGCGGGTGATGCCGGATCCGGTGGCTCTCAGCGCCCACGGCATCAGCTGGGGCGAGCTGAGCCAGCGACTTGCCGCCGCCAATCAGGTAGGCCCGACACAGGCCATCGAGCAGGACAACAGTGAGATTAAGGTGCAGGTGGGGCAGTTCCTGCAAAGTGAGCAGGAGGCTAGAGAACTGGTGGTGGGGCTGCACGACGGCAAGCCGGTCTATCTGGGGGATGTGGCCAGGGTCTCTCTGGGTCAGGAGACCCCGACCAAGCGCAGCTGGATGGGGCAGGGGCAAGCCAGTTATCCGGCGGTGACGCTCGCTATCGGCAAGCAGCCGGGCCAGAACGCGGTCGATGTGGCCAAGCAGGTGGAGGCGCGGGTCGAGAGTCTCAAAAATCGGCTGATCCCGTCTGGCGTCGAGGTGACGGTGACCCGGGACTACGGCGTCACCGCCGAGACCAAATCCAACACCCTCATCGGCAAGCTGATTTTTGCTACCACGGCGGTGGTGCTGCTGGTACTGGTGAGTATGGGCTGGCGCGAGGCGCTGGTAGTGGGGGTGGCCATCGTCATCACCCTGGCGCTGACCCTGTTTGCCAGCTGGGCCTGGGGTTTTACCCTCAATCGGGTGTCGCTGTTTGCGCTGATCTTCTCCATCGGCATTCTGGTGGATGACGCCATCGTGGTGGTGGAGAACATTCACCGCCATCGCGGTTTGGGCAAGGGGTCGCTCAAGGATCTTATTCCGGGGGCGGTGGACGAGGTGGGGGGGCCGACCATACTGGCTACCCTGACCGTCATCGCGGCTCTGCTGCCGATGGCCTTTGTCAGTGGCCTGATGGGCCCCTACATGAGCCCCATCCCCATCAATGCCAGCATGGGGATGCTCATCTCCCTGCTGGTGGCCTTTATCTTCTCACCCTGGCTGGCGAGCCATTTGCTCAAGGGTGAGGTGCATGCAGCCCACGGCGAGGCCAAGGCGGGTCTTTTTCACCGGCTGATGACCCCTTTCCTGATCGGTGATGGCGCCAAGCGCGCCAGACGCAAGCTCTGGCTGGCGGTGTTGCTGCTGGTCGGGGCGGCTACCGCCATGCCGGTGGTGCAGTGGGTGGTGCTCAAGATGCTCCCCTTTGACAACAAATCGGAATTTCAGCTGGTGCTCGACATGCCGGAGGGGGCAACGCTGGAGCAGACAGAGCGCACCCTGCTGGCGGTCGGGCGGGAGCTTGCCAAGGTGCCCGAGGTGAAGGATTACCAGATCTACGCCGGTACTGCCGCCCCCATCAACTTCAACGGCCTGGTGCGCCACTACTTTATCCGCAGCGGCGCCAACGTGGGGGATATTCAGGTCAATCTGGTGGACAAGCATGAACGGGATCGCAGCAGTCACCAGATTGCCCAGTCGGTTCGGGCACCGTTGCAGGCCATTGCCGGTGCGGCGGGGGGCAACCTCAAGGTGGTGGAGGTGCCGCCCGGCCCGCCGGTCTGGTCACCCATCGTTGCCGAGATCTATGGCCCAACCCCTGCTGCCCGCGAAGCAGCGGCACGCGCCGTTCAGGCCCGCTTTGTGGTCACCGCGGATCTGGTGGATGTCGATATCTATCTGACCGACCCGCAGCCCAAGTGGCGGCTGGTGGTGGATCGCAGCAAGGCGGCCCTGCTCGGGATCGATCTCGGGGTTCTGGTGAGCACCCTCAATGGCGGGGTGGGTTATCAGGATGCCAGCTGGCTGCAGGGGCACGGCGCCAAGTATCCGGTGCCGATCCGCATCGAACTGGCTCCCGGTGACAAGCGGGATCTGGCGGGTGTGCTGGCGCTCAAGGTACGCAGCCAGAGCGGCCAGCTGGTGCGGGTCTCCGAGCTGGTGAGTCGTCGTGATGAGGCGGCCCCCAGCTATATCATGCACAAGAACATGCAGCCCATGGTGATGGTGGTGTCCGACATGGGCGGTCATACCGACAGCCCGCTCTACGGCATGTTTGCCGCCGGTGCCGACATCGATCTGCCCCAATATTACGTGCAGCAGCCCGACAAACTGGGGGAGGTGGCCCTGTTGTGGGACGGGGAGTGGAAGATTACTTACGAGACCTTCCGCGACATGGGGCTAGCCTACGCCGTGGGGATGATCCTTATCTACCTGCTGGTGGTGGCCCAGTTCCGCTCCTATCTGGTGCCGCTTATCATCATGGCTCCCATTCCGCTCACCCTCATCGGGGTGATGCCGGGCCACGCCCTGCTGGGGGCCCAGTTTACCGCCACCTCGATGATCGGGATGATCGCGCTGGCCGGGATCATCGTACGCAACAGCATCCTGCTGGTGGACTTTATCGAACAGCAGCGGGCGAGTGGAGTGGCGTTCGAGCTGGCGGTGATCGACGCGGCGCAGGTGCGGGCCAAACCCATCATGCTCACCGCGCTGGCGGCGATGATCGGGGCCCTGTTTATCCTCGATGATCCCATCTTCAACGGGCTGGCCATCAGCCTGATTTTCGGGATCCTGGTCTCCACCTTGCTCACCCTGGTGGTGATACCCTTGCTCTATTATGCCCTGCTCTCCCGACGTTCATGACGGGAGTCACTAGCGAAAGGATGTGCGATGAAGAGAGGCTGGTTGTGGTGGGGAAGTGGCGCCGTGGTGGCGGTGGCTGCTGTGGCATGGTGGTGGCGACCGCAGGCGACGCCGATCAGGCTGGTTGAGGTCGGGCGGGGGGACGTGCTGGTCACCGTGGTCAACACCCGGGCCGGCACCATCAAGTCCTGTCAGCGGGCCGGGCTCAGTCTGCCCGGTGGCGGCGTGGTGGAGCAGATCGCCGTCAAGCCAGGGGAGCGGGTGGCGCAGGGGGATTTGCTGCTGACCCTCTGGAGTGACGATATTCGCGCCGATCTCGCCCGTGTCCGCGCCCAGCAGGCCCTTGGCAAGACCCAGCGCGAGGAGCGCTGCAGCGAGGCGGCCTATTACGAGCGGGAGGCCAACCGGCTGGCCACCTTGCTGGCCAAAAACCTCACCTCCCGCACCCTGGCCGAGCAGGCCCAGAATCTGGCCGATACCCGTCGCTATATCTGCCGCGCATCCCGTCAGCAGGAGCGGGTCGACGAGGCGCAGGTCGCCCAGGTGGAAGCCCGCTTGAGCGAGCGCCGCCTGCTGGCGCCGTTTGCCGGTGTGGTGGCGGAGGTCAACAGCAAGCTGGGCGAATACATGACTCCCTCACCGCCCGGAGTGGCCATGCCTCCCGTTATCGATCTTATCGACGATCGCTGCCTTTATATTTCTGCTCCCATCGATGAAGTGGACGCCGCCCGTCTCAAGGTGGGTCAGTCTGCCCGGGTACTGCTCGACGCCATGCCCGGGCGCGATTTTGCCGCCACCGTGACCCGCATCGCCCCCTATGTGAAGGAGCTGGAGAAGCAGGCTCGCACCGTGGAGGTGGAGGCATCGCTCACCGCCCTGCCCACCGATGTGCCCCTGCTTATCGGCTACAGCGCCGATCTTGAGGTCGAGGTGACCCGCGCCACCGATGTGCTGCGGGTGGCCGCCAGCAGTCGTGCCGACGATGGCAGCGCGCTGCGGCTGGATGGGGATAAGCTGGTGCGGGTGGTGCCCCGCTGGGGTGTGGAGAACTGGAACTGGATTGAGGTGGCCGAGGGGCTTGCCGCTGGTGAGCAGCTGGCGGCCCAGCCCGGTCAGATTGTCGGAGAGGGCCCCTTCAGCGCCGCCACGGAGCAGCCGGATGAGTGATCTCATTCGCCTCGATGCCGTCAGCCGTCGTTTCACTCTGGGCGGCAGCGAGGTGGCAGCCCTCGATCGCGTCTCTCTGCGCGTTGCCGAGGGGGAATATCTGGCGGTGATGGGCCCTTCTGGTTCCGGCAAATCGACCCTGCTCAATGTACTGGGGCTGCTGGATCGGCCCGACGAGGGGCGCTACTGGCTGGGAGGGGAAGACACCGCCACCCTGTCAGAACCTGCGTTGGCCCAGCTGCGCGGCCACCGCATCGGTTTCGTGTTCCAGTCGTTTCACCTCATCTCCCGCCTCACCGCCCGTGAAAACGTCGAGCTGCCGCTGATGCTGTGCGGGATTGCCCCCACCGAGCGCCATCGCCGCAGCCAGCGGTTGCTGGGAGAGCTGGGGCTGGAGAACCGGGCCGGGCATCGCCCTGCCGAACTCTCCGGCGGTCAGCGCCAACGGGTAGCTATCGCTCGGGCCATGGCGATGGCGCCGCGGCTGATCCTGGCCGACGAGCCCACCGGCAATCTCGACTCCCATTCCGGGGAGGAGGTGATTACCCTGCTGGAGGGGCTCAACCGGGAGCAGGGGATCACGCTGGTGGTGGTGACCCACGATCCGCGCCTCGGTGAACGGGCGGGCAGGCGGATCCTGATGAACGATGGCCATATCAATACCGATAGTGGCGGGGGCTGAATGCGGCGGCCCGATGTTATTCGCTTTGCCGCCGTGGCCCTGCTGCGCCAGCGCTCACGGGCGTTGGTATTGATTTTGGCGGTGAGTCTGAGCGTCACCTCAGTGCTGCTGCTCACCGCGTTGGGGGAGGGGGCGAGACGCTATGTGGCCGATCAGTTCAGCTCCCTTGGCAAGGATCTGCTGGTGATGTTCCCGGGCCGCAAGGAGACCACCGGCGGGCTGCCGCCGGTCACCGGCAACAGCCTGCGGCAGATCACCCTCGATGACCTGCACTACCTAGGCCAGCATCAGCCCAAGGTGCGGCTGGTGCCGCTGGTGATGGGCTTTGCCGAGGCCAAGCAGGGGGCGCGGCTGCGCCAGACCATGCTGCTTGGCAGCAGCAACGGGCTGCGTGATACCCACGGGCTGGAACTGCTCTCCGGCCGTTGGTTGCCGGGGGATGCCGCAGAGGATCGACCGGTCGCCCTGCTCGGGGCCGTGGTGGCCCGCGAGCTGTTCGGTCAGGCCGATCCGGTCGGCCAGTGGCTGCGTTTTGACAATCGCCGCTTTCGGGTGGTGGGGGTCTTCACCAGCCAGAGCAGCAATCTGGGGATGGATATGGCCGAGGCGGCGCTGATCCCGGTGGGCAGCGCAATGCGGTTGTTCAATACCGAGGGGCTGTTTCGCTTGCTGATCCAGCCGCTGGCGGGGCAAGCGGTGTCCCCGCTGGTCAAGCGACTGGAGCAACTGATGCAGGCGCGCCACGGGGTGCTCGATGTGACCGTGGTACGCCGTGACGCCATGCTGGCCACCTTCTCTACCATTCTCTCGACCCTTACGCTGGCGGTCGCCGGTATCGGCGCCATCAGTCTGCTGGTCTGTGGCATCATGATGATGAATCTGGCGCTGATCAGCACCCGCCAGCGCACCGGCGAGATCGGCCTGCTCAAGGCGCTGGGGGCCGACAGTCGCCAGATCCGCCAACTGTTTTTGTGGGAGGCGCTGCTGCTGAGCGGCAGTGGCGCGCTGTTTGGCACGGCGTTGGGCTATGCCCTGGTTGCCCTTGCCGCGCTGATCTGGCCCAGTTTTCCGGTGGCGGTCCCTTTGCTCGCGACTCTCTGCTCTATACCGGCGGCCCTGCTGACCGGGCTCTTCTTTAGCTGGCTGCCCGCCTCCCGGGCGGCAAGACAAGATCCGGTCAGCAGCTTGCGCAGCGGGCAGTGGAGCGGTGGCTGATGCGCCTCGCCGATCTGCTGTTCTGGCTCTGGCGCGCCTTGTTGGCGGGGCGCAGTCGCAGCCTGCTGTCGGCGCTTGGCATTGCTATCGGGATCGCCTCGGTGACCCTGCTCACCGGCCTCGGTGAGGGGCTCAGGCTCTATCTGCTCGACAGCTTCTCCCAGTTTGGCACCCGGCTGATCGCCGTCACCCCAGGCAAGACCGAAACCGCCGGAGGCCCGCCCGGCATCCTTTCCAGCAGCCGTCCCTTGTTGTTGGAGGATGCCGATGCCCTCGCCAGATTGGCAGGTGTAGAGGCTGCGCTCCCTGTGGTGCAGGGGCAGGGGGAGGTGCGCAGCCGCGGACTGACCCGCAGCACCGCCATTCTGGGCACAGGTCCGGCGGCGCTCTCCGGTTGGCGACTCACCCTGATGCAGGGGCGTTTTCTGCCCGCGGACGACAGTGCCATGCCCCGCGCCTATGCAGTGCTGGGCTCCAAGGTGGCGGCGGAGCTGTTCCCCGGTGGCGATGGGCCGGGGAGTCTGCTGCGGGCCGGTGATCGCCGTTTTCGGGTGGCCGGGGTGCTGGCCCCCAAAGGGCAATTTCTCGGCTTTGATCTGGACGACATGATCTATCTGCCCGCCGCCCACGCCCAGGCGCTGTTCAACAAGGAGGGACTGCAGGAGATCGACGTTATCTATCGCGCCGGGCAGAGGGAGGCCGAGATCACCGCCCAGATCAGGCGGCTGCTGATCGCCCGCCACGGCGCCGAGGATTTTACCCTCACCTCCCAGCAGGACATGTTGACCAGCCTCGACAAGATCCTCTCCATCATCAAGCTGGCGGTCGGTGGGCTCGGCATTATCTCGCTGCTGATCGGGGCGGTCGGTATCTTCAGCATCATGAGCATCGCCCAGCAGGAGCGGATCCCCGAAGTGGGCTTGCTGATGGCGCTGGGCTGCCCGCGGCGCCGTATCCTGCTGCTGTTCCTGCTCGAAGCCGTGGTGCTGGCGCTGCTGGGCGGGGCCATGGGGCTGGCCCTGCTCGGCGGACTCAAGCTGCTGCTCACCTTGCTGGCGGCCGGGTTGCCGCTCACCCTCCATCCTCTCTATCTGCTGCTGGCGCTCGGTTGCAGCGCCCTGGTCGGCCTGCTGGCCGGGGTCGCCCCTGCGCTGCGGGCGGTGCGCCTCGACCCCGTGGTTGCCCTGCGAGGTGACTAGGCGACCCCTTCCGCAACCGGCACGCTGCGCTCTGATCTGAACAGGGGGGACTAGGCGACCACCTCCGCAACCGGCACGCTGCGCTCGGATCTGAACAGGGGGGAACTAGGCGACCACCTCCGCGACCGGCAGGTTGCGCTCAGATCTGAACAGGGGGAAGTAGCGGCGATCCGCCTGACTCATGTGGCCGACCACCAGCTCCTGAATGATGAAGTTGAGCAGCTCGTCGTTGCCCAGCGTCCCCGCTTTGGCGGCGTGCAGCAGCTGGCCTGCCTTGTTGAGCAGGCGCTGGTGATCCTGACGGTGGCTGGCCAGCTCCCGATAGTCGATCTCCGCCAGCATCTGCTCTTCAAAAGCGAAGTGGTGACGGGCCATCTCGAACAGGCTCTCCAGACTCTCCAGAAACGGGGCCGGGTGTTCGTGTTGATCCTTGACCCGCTCCAGCAGCCGGTTGGTCAGCACGAACAGCTGGCGATGCTCGGCATCGATGCGCGGGTGACCGCACTCGTGGCCGGGCTGCCACAGCAGGGCGCCCTGCTCCGGATCAAGCCCTGCGCTAAAGAGGCAGACCCGGCCACGGCCGCGATGCTTCGCCTGATACATCGCCTGATCGGCCTGGTGCATCAGGGTCTTGGCATCCTCCCCGTGCTCCGGATAGAGCGCCAGCCCGATACTGCTGGAGATAAGCAGCTCCTGCCCCTCCAGCTGGAACGGATCGCGCAACTGGCGGTGCAGCTTGTCGGCCACCGCCAGCACTTCATCGCCGGTATCGGGCAGCAAGATGACGAACTCGTCGCCCCCCAGCCGCGCCACCAGATCCTGTTCCCGCACACAGTGACGCATTCGTTCGGCCACCAGATTGAGCAGGATATCCCCGGTCTCATGGCCGAAGGTGTCGTTGATCGGCTTGAAGTGATCGAGATCGATAAACATCAGCGCCAGCGGACGGGGCGCCTCCTGATCCAGCAGCTCCTTGAGCCGTTGTTGCAGCAGGCGGCGATTGGGCAGGCCGGTGAGGGGGTCGTAGAAGGCGAGGCGGTGCATCATGGCCTC
The DNA here is from genome assembly GCF_016026615.1 of Aeromonas allosaccharophila. Classification (NCBI taxonomy): domain Bacteria; kingdom Pseudomonadati; phylum Pseudomonadota; class Gammaproteobacteria; order Aeromonadales; family Aeromonadaceae; genus Aeromonas; species Aeromonas allosaccharophila. The sequence goes on from NZ_CP065745.1 coordinate 321,870, forward strand.
CCGCGCCGCTCGCTCGGTGATATCCCTTGTGACGCCCAGGATCGCCTCGGGTTGGGCCGTGCCACTGCCATGGAGCGTGGTGATGGTCTCGGTCGCCACCAGATGGCCATGCTTGTGACGCAACTGGGTGCGGATGACCCGGCGGGTCTGGTCGTGTTCCCCCTGTTGCCAGGCGGTGAGGGTGGCGGAGATCTCCTCGCGCAGCAGTTGCCGCGAGGCATCCGGCAGCAGTTGCTTGAGCGGCATGGCGAACAGCTCGGGAGCCTCGTAGCCGCTCAGGGCAGCGATGGCCGGACTGACATAGCGAAAGCGCAAGCTGGTGGCATCCATGGTCCAGATCACATCGGCGCTGTTCTCCGCCACGAAGCGGTAGTGCTGTTCGCTCTGGGCCAGTTCACGGGTCAGCCGCTGGCGATCCCGCGCCTCCTGACGCAGCCGCAGATAGAGGTGCAAAAAGATGCCGAGCAGGGTCATCAGGGTAAAGGTGACGAGCATGGCCACCGCCACGCTCTTGTCGAGCAACTTGCGCTGCTGGCGCAGCCGCTCTTGCGCCGGGTCGTAGATAAAGTGGTCGAGGTTGGGCAGCACTTGGAGCAGGCCCGCCTCCAGATAGGTTTTGGCGATCTGCAGCCAGCGCTCCTGCTGCATGTAACCCGGTTCGACAAGATCCGGCTGCATCAGTGCTCTGGTTTCGCGGGCCTCGAACGCCAGCTGGTCACGACCCGCGCCGCTCGGGTACTGCTCCATGATCAGGTTGATCATCTCTTCGGGGTTGTCCATCGCATAGCGCCACCCCTTGAGGCTGGCCTGCTGGAAGGCGTATACCCGATCCTGTCGGGTGATCAGCTCCCGCTCGGAGGTAAACAGGTTGTCACCGTAGAAATCGAAGCCGACGGTACGCGGTCTGAAGACCCGATAGGGGATCCCTTTTTGCTGCAGATAGAAGGGTTCGGTGGAGCTGTAGGCGCTGATGGCATCCACCTCGCCCGCCAGCAGTGCCTGCAGTCCTCTCTCATAGGGAACGGTGACCCAGTCACGGCGCTCGTTATGCCGGGTCAGATAGGTCAACAGCTCGTTGGAGCCAGGCTCCAGCATCAGCCGCTTGTTGGCCAGATCCGCCGGGTTGCGGATATCGGGCCGCTCCAGCGTCAGCAGCACCAGTGGCGAGTGTTGCAGCAGGGCGGCGAGCACCACCACGGGTCGGCCGGCGGCCCGGTCCAGCAGCAGGTCACTGCCGCTGATGCCAAAATGGGCCTTTCCCGAGATCACCTCGCTGACCACATCGGTCCGGTCGTTCGCCTCGCGCAGGGTGACCCGTAGACCGGCATCCTTATAGAAGCCCTTGGCGATGGCCGCGTAGTAACCGGCAAACTGGAATTGATGTTGCCAGGGCAGTTGCACGATGACCTGCTCCTCGGCCCGCAAGGGGGGAGAGATCAGGGTGGCGATGACCAGACTGACCAGCATCGGCAGGAACCAGCTGGGGCGCTGGCGGGGGTCGGCGTTCTCCGTCATACAGCGTTCTCTCGGGAGGCGGTGTCTAAGCTAGATTCAAGCAATTCGTTGTAACCTGCAAGGGGGGTGAAGGCGTTTGCAATGGGGTGTCCGGGACATTAAAAGTCATTTTTGTGTCATTCATCACACTTGATATGCGCATACTGTTTTTTGGCGAGTTATGTGACGAAGAAGAGAGCCATATGGCCAATTAAAGTGGTCGCATTCTAGCCATTTTTTCCCGTTTTTATCGTTGCCATTGTGGCTTGACTGCATTTTTTTCGCGGTTTCACGTCAAGTTGTGTCGTTATATCAAAAGATACTTTTACGGGGCGGTCGGGTGTGAAGCCAATGTATCCATGCTGCTGCGCGTCGGTTAAGGTGAAACGGGTCAGTGATGGCCCCGCCAGTGTTATCATGTTGCCCCCTGTTCCGGATAAGGTCCTGTTATGTCCCGCTTGCGTCTGCTTCTCTCCGACTCTCACGATCCCCTGTTCAATCTGGCCGTCGAGGAGTGCATCTTCCGCCAGATGGACCCCGGCCAGCGGGTGCTGTTCCTCTGGCGCAACGCCAATACCGTGGTGATCGGCCGGGCCCAGAACCCGTGGAAGGAGTGCAATACCCGCCGGATGGAGGAGGATGGTGTGACCCTGGCGCGCCGCAGCAGTGGCGGCGGCGCCGTGTTCCACGACCTTGGCAACAGCTGCTTCACCTTTATGGCGGGCAAGCCGGAGTATGACAAGAGCATCTCCACCGCCATCGTGCTGGACGGGCTCAAGCGGTTGGGGATCGAGGCCTTTGCCTCCGGTCGCAACGATCTGCTGGTCGCCACTGCGGACGGAGAGCGCAAGATCTCTGGCTCGGCCTATCGTGAGACCCTGGATCGCGGTTTCCACCACGGCACCCTGTTGCTGGATGCCGATCTTGGCCGCCTCGCCAACTACCTCAATCCCGACCCCAAGAAGCTGGCCGCCAAGGGGATCAGCTCGGTGCGCAGCCGGGTGGCCAATCTGTGCGAGCTGCTGCCGGGGATCGACCATCAGCAGGTGAGCGAGGCTCTGCAGGAGGCGTTTTTCCACCATTACGGTGCGCGGGTCGAACCCGAGCATATCTCCCCGGCGCAGATGCCGGATCTGCCGGGCTTTGCCGAGACCTTCGTCCGCCAGCGCAGTTGGGAGTGGAACTATGGCCATGCCCCGGCGTTCAGCCATCTGCTGGAGGAGCGCTTTGGCTGGGGCGGCGTGGAGCTGCACTTTGATGTGGAGAAGGGGGTTATCACCCGGGCACAGCTGTTCAGCGATACCCTGGAACCTGCCCCGTTCGATCTGCTGGCAGCCGAGCTGGCGGGTTGCGACTATCGGTCGGAGGCGGTTGCCGCGCGCCTGCAGCCCTGGCTGGCAGCTTTTCCGCAGCAGCAGGTCGAGCTGGCGGAGTTTGCCCAGTGGCTGTTGGCCTCCCTGCGTTGAGGGTGGCGTGGCGCTGATGGCGGTCTGGTAGTAAGGACTATGTCAGCCAACATGTGAACGAGATCACGAAATGCAAAGAGGCGCCCCAAAGGCGCCTTTTTGCCAGCCCTTGTCATGGCTGATGCATGACAAAAAGTAGGGTAGGCCATTAGATATTGTCGCTGTCGGCCCCGCTGGCACAGGGGTATAACGGCCGCACGTTTTCTGTACTAATGGTATAAAAATGAGTGACTTAGTTTATCTGAAAGACGAAAGCGTCAACGCCGTTCACCCCGAGTTCTCAAGCCGGTTTGCAGCCGTAAAAGCCAACTTTTTCTCGCGCAATCCCGATCTCTGGCCGGTTTTTCGCGAACCCGGATTTGCCACCCTCAATGAATTTCGGGCCCGTGGCCTGGCCCCGGATGCCCGTCTGAACGCCTGGCCAGATGGCCGCGCCCGCCTTGCCGATCTCTGCGAGACCATGCCGGTGCCTGCCACCATGCGCACCCCGGGCGAGCCGATGGCCGAGCTGCTGTTCGCCGCCGCCCTGTCGAAGGATTGGGAGAACCCCTCCAGCGTCGAGAACGTCATCACCATGTCGGCGGATCCCGCCATCTACGGCGCCCAGCTGGGCATTCTGGCCAACCCCAATCTGGTCTACTCCGAATATGCCGGGGTAGCCGAGGAGCTGGAGAAGAAGGTGGTGCGCCAGATTGCGCTGCTGGCGGGTTATGATCCCGAGCGGGCCACCGGCATCTTCACCCAGGGGGGGACCTTCTGTAACCTCTATGGCTACCTGCTCGGCATTCGCAAAAGCCTGCCGGAGGCCAAGCACAAGGGGCTCGGCCACTATCAGGATTACCGCATCATCAACTCCCAGGGCGGTCACTACTCCAACATCACCAACCTCTCCCTGCTCGGGGTCGATATCGAGAACAAGACTATCCGCATTCAGGTCGGCGAGAACAATGACATCGATCTCGACCACCTCGAGCGCACCCTGACCGCCTGTTTTGCCCTGAAACACGTGGTGCCCACCATCATGCTCACCATGGGCACCACCGACACCTTCGGGGTGGATCAGGTGAAACCCGTATTCGAGCTGCGCAATCGCCTCTGCGAGCAGTTCGAGGTGACGGTCAAGCCCCATATCCACGTCGATGCCGCCATCGGCTGGTCGATGATCTTCTTCCTCGATTACGACTTTGCCGCCAACCCGCTCGCCATCAACAGCGCCACTCTGGCGGGGATCGAGCGCAACGTGGCGCGCTTTGCCGAGCTGAAATATGCCGACTCCTTCACCGTCGACTTCCAGAAGTGGGGCTATGTGCCCTACACCTCCAGTCTGGTGATGATCAAGGAGCAGGATGACCTCAAGGCGATGGAGAACGATCCGGAGAACTTCTCCTACTTCGAGCGGGACATTCAGGGCCAGACCCACCTGCAATCCACCATCGAGTGTTCCCGTGGCGCGAGCGGTTTGTTCGGGGCCTATGCGGCGCTCAACTACATGGGGGTCGAGGGGTATCGCACCGTGCTGGCCCACTGCTTGCAAAATGCCAACTACTTCCGCTTCCGGTTAAGCCAGCTCGGCAACGTCAAGCTGGTGGCGCAGGAGAATCAGGGGCCGAGCGTGGGCTTCAAGATCTACAACCCCGAGTGGGTGAGCGATCCGGAGGCCGAATTTGCCTTCGAGCTGGCCCGCTCCAGCGATCCCGCCTACAAGGCGCGGCTGCAGCGCAACACCGATTACCACCGCAACCTGTTCAAGGGGCGCGGCAAGGTGGGGCTCTACACCAACTGGGTGGAGGCGGTGGCCCACTCCGACTACGACGCACGGGGCAAATACTCCTACATCGCCGGGGAGAAGGCCGTCTTTATGAACCCCGCCTGCACCCGCGAGCAGATCGACGCCTTTATCGACCATATTCGCGGTTGATGGCGGTTGCCCTGACTGTCGAGCGCGGTCAATGGTGGCAAGAGGTGGTTGGGGTGTATCACGCCGACAAATAGACGAAGGGCAAGCCGGTTGGCTTGCCCTTCTGTTTTAACGACGGTATGCGAAAGCGGTGGAAAAGGCCGGGCTCAGAGGGCCAGCAGTTGCTCATTTTCGACAATCTCGCACCCGGCGGGCAGTTGCGAGAGTGCGATCATGGCGCGGGCCACCTGCTGGGCCTCGATGGCGCGCCAACGGGCGAGCTTGCCCACCAGCAGCGGCCGAAACAGCGGATAGATAGCCTGAAAGATCTGCTCCGAGCGGCGCGGCGGTTGGCGATCCCCCAGCAACATGGCGGGGCGCACGATGGCGAGCCGTGGCCAAGATTGGGCCAGCAGGGCCTGCTCCATCTCCCCCTTGGTACGCGGATAGAGAGCCGGGGACGATGCGTTTGCTCCTATGCTCGAGACCACGATCAGCCGCTGGCAACCGTGGCGGCGGGCCAGTTCGGCAAAGGCGACCACATAGTCGAGATCGACCCGGCGGAACGCCTCGGCAGAGCCCGCCTCCTTGCGGGTGGTGCCGAGGGCACAGAAGGCGATATCCACCGGGCGGGAGAGGGTGACGCTGGCCAGATCATCAAAATTGACCGGCAGCCAGTGGTGCGCCTCCTTGCCCGGCTTGCGACAGAGCAGGGTCAGTTCATGTTCGGCAGGCAGTTGCTGCACCAGTTCGTGACCGATCAGGCCGCTGGCTCCGGCAATCAGGATCCGGCTCATGGGGATTCTCCCTGTGTCATTCGATGGTGTTGATGCCATGGTGGCTGCTCATCAGCATCAGGCAATTTGCGGGCAGCTGCAATGGGGGGAGATGACACAGTGTTGCCGGGCTGGATACATAGCGCGGGGTTTGGATAAAACAAAACCGGCGCGAGGCCGGTTTTGCGGGATATCAGAGCGGGGTATTGAAGGCTGCTGGCAGCGGGAAGTCACCCGTCACTGTGGTCAGCCTGTCATTGGCGAAGGTGACGGTGAGCTCTTTGCGCTCCTTGTCGCCGTGGCCCGGCTGGAATTCATAGAGGTAGTACCAGGTGTTGGGGTCAAAGCCGTCGCGCAGCATGGGGGTCCCCAGCACATAGCTGACCTGCTCGCGGGTCATCCCCTGGCGCAGTTTGTCGACCTGTTTTTGTTCCACATAGTTGCCCTGGGGAATATCAATGCGATAGACCAGGCTGCAACCGGAGAGGGTGAGGGCGGTCAAAGCCGCGGCAATCAGGTGTTTCATCCGCATATCGAGTTCAGATCATCCATACAGTCTTTTTGGCTCGGCAAATCATACCGACTCCCTCCACGGAAGTAAAAAGCCATTGATCCATCAGCCAATAAAAAGGGTCGCACTGCGACCCTTTCTGGCAATCAGGCAGCGATTACATGGCTGCGCGGAAGATGGCGACGATCTCTTCGTGGCTGGCCTGTTTCGGGTTGGTGAAGCCGCAGGCATCTTTCAGGGCGTTGCTGGCCAGAGTGTCGAAGTCATCGGCCTTGACGCCGAGCTGCTCCAGACCGGCCGGGATCTTCACATCCAGCGCCAGCTGCTTGATGGCGGCAATGGCAGCGGCGGCGCCCTGCTCGTCGTTCATGGCGCTCACGTCCACACCCATGTAGCGGGCGACATCTTTCAGGCGAGCGGCGCTCACCTGGGCGTTGTAAGCCTGAACGTGGGGCAGCAGCACGGCGTTGCAGACACCGTGGGGCAGGTCGTAGAAACCGCCCAGCTGGTGCGCCATGGCGTGCACGTAACCGAGGCTTGCGTTGTTGAAGGCCATGCCGGCCAGGAACTGGGCATAGGCCATCTGCTCGCGGGCGTGCAGATCATCGCCCTGGTTGACCGCGGTGCGCAGGTGCTTGGCAATCAGTTCGATGGCCATCACGGCGCTGGCATCGGTCACCGGGGTGGCGATGGTGGAGACATAAGCCTCGATGGCGTGGGTCAGGGCATCCATGCCGGTGGCGGCGGTGAGACCCGCCGGCTTGGCCAGCATCAGCTCGGGGTCGTTGACCGACATCAGCGGGGTAACGTGTTTGTCGATGATGGCCATTTTCACCTGGCGCGCTTCGTCGGTGATGATGCAGAAGCGAGTCATCTCGGAGGCGGTGCCGGCGGTGGTGTTGATGGCGATGAGCGGCAGTTGCGGCTTGGCGGAGCGATCCACCCCTTCGTAATCCTTGATGTTGCCACCGTTGGCGGCGACCAGGGCGATGCCCTTGGCGCAGTCATGGGGTGAGCCGCCACCGAGCGAAATGACGCAGTCGCAGCCGTTGGCCTTGATCATGGTCAGACCCGCTTCGACGTTGGTCATGGTGGGGTTTGGCTTGGTTTCATCGAAAACCACGCTCTCAATGCCATGTTCAGCCAGCAGGGTGGTGAGCTTGGCGACCACGCCAATCTGGTTGAGGATCTTGTCGGTGACGATCAGTGCCTTGCGATAGCCGTAACCCTTGATATCGGCGGCGGCCTCTTGCAGACAGCCGGCACCCATCAGGTTGATTGCGGGAATATAGAACTTGAATGTAGCCATGATGGACTTCCTGTAGTTAGCCATTAAGTGGTAGTTGGCCGCTAGGCTATCATCTCGAAAGGGATACAAAAGCATCTTGTTTACAACTTTACGGGGTCGATCACGAGTCGTTAATTAAGCGCTGAACCGGGCTTGACTTTCCCTGTTCGAGACCCTTTTTCAGAAAAACGTTTGTCAATTATTTCATTGGGTTAGCAAACGTTTTGCGCGATCTTTGTGACTGTCAATGCGTGGAAGTGTGAGGCGCTTCAAGGAATTGGAAAGCGCTTTCGACCATAGTTGGCGCCTCCCCGAAGAGGGGGGTAAAGGCTTGAAAGTATCATAAAGAATCATCTTAACTTGCGCCCTGACCATGCTGGCAGGGGGCAACCAGGAGTCCACTATGTCTGATGTATTTCACTTGGGTTTGAAGAAAGCGGATCTGCAAGGCGCCACCCTGGCGATCGTCCCCGGTGACCCCGAGCGCGTCAAGCGCATCGCAGAGATGCTGGATAACCCGGTGCACCTGGCCAGCCATCGTGAATTCACTACCTGGCGTGGCGAGATGGACGGCAAGGCCGTGATCATCTGCTCTACCGGTATCGGTGGCCCGTCCACCTCCATCGCAGTGGAAGAGCTGGCCCAGCTGGGTATCCGCACCTTCCTGCGTATCGGCACCACCGGCGCCATCCAGCCGCACCTGAACGTGGGTGACGTGATCGTGACCACCGGCTCCGTGCGCCTCGACGGTGCCAGCCTGCACTTCGCACCGATGGAGTTCCCGGCTGTAGCCGACTTCGACTGCACCACAGCGCTGGTCAACACCGCCAAAGAGATGGGCTCCAAGCTGCACATCGGTGTAACTGCCTCCTCCGACACCTTCTACCCGGGTCAGGAGCGTTACGACACCGTATCCGGCCGCGTCGTGAGCCGTTTCCAGGGTTCCATGAAAGAGTGGCAAGCCATGGGCGTGCTGAACTATGAGATGGAGTCTGCAACCCTGCTGACCATGTGCTCCAGCCAGGGCCTGCGTGCCGGTATGGTGGCTGGCGTTATCGTCAACCGTACCCAGCAAGAGATCCCGAACGCCGAGACCATGGCGAAGACCGAATCTGATGCCATCAAGATCGTACTGGGCGCTGCCCGCAAGCTGATCTGATAGCACCACAAAGAGTGGGGGGTGGGGGCCGTTGCGAAAGCGCGGCCCCTATCTTTATCCGCCGTTTACCGCCTTTCCTCTCCCGCCCCCCCTTTCACTGATCCCGTCGCACTCGCGCAGGTTGTCTCTGCTGGCTGCCTCTACCTATTGCTCCTAAAAAGGCGCTGCACAGCGCACTTGCATCGGCTCGCCGCTCACCGGATGAGTAAAATCCAGCTCGCTGGCGTGCAGCATCAGCCGCGGCGCCTGTTCGCAGCCTGGCGGCAGCTGGCCGCCATAGAGATCGCAGCCGAGGATGGGGTGGCCCAGCAGCTCGCTGTGGATCCGCAGCTGATGGGTTCGGCCGGTCTCCGGCAGCAGTCGTACCCGGGTCAAAGGCACGGTCTGCCCCTGCATCTGCAACTCCAGCAGCTCAATCACCTGATAGCGGGAGCGGGCGGGTTTGCCACTGGCGGCGCAAATCTTCATCAGCGGAAAGAGGGCCGGATCCTTGGCGATGGGGGCGTCGATAACTCCTTCGTCGTCAATCAGATGACCGCACAGCAGGGCGCTGTAGGCCTTGCTCACCGCCCGCTGACTGAACTGCTGGCAGAGCAGGGCATTGATGGCCCTGTTTCTGGCCACCACCATGATGCCTGAGGTACCAAAATCGAGGCGATGCACCAGGGTGCAGCCGGGGTAATCCTGCACCAAGCGATAGTGAACCGAGTCGAGGTTCTGCGGATTCTTGCCCGAGAGGCTCAGCAGGCCGCTCGGCTTGTTGATGAGCAGCAGGTGCTCATCATCGAACAGGATCTCGATGGCGGCATTGCAGGGCGGGGCAATAAAGGTGTCGACGATAACGGACATAGGGCACACGGGCTGGAAACGGGGGGCGATCATACCCGAACCGGCGCGGCCGGGCGAATGGGCGGTGCGCTGCCTCGGAAAATGAACGGGATGACGCCATGCAAACTTTTGATAGTGAGCCGTGTTGAGCGAGGTGGCGTGCCGTGCAAACCGCCCAGGTCAGCAACAAGGCCCCGTTTTGTGACCCCTTCCCGAGTTCATCCGAGGCTTGCTTGTTAAGGTATGGCTCCCTGTTATGTTGTAAGGACTCATCCCATGGCACTGCCCGTTATTCTCGATTGTGATCCCGGCCACGACGACGCCATCGCCCTCATTCTGGCGCTGGCCAGCCCTGAACTTAAGGTGCTGGCGGTCACCACCAGCGCGGGCAACCAGACGCCGGACAAGACCCTCAACAATGCCCTGCGCATCCTCACCTTGTTGGGGCGGGACGATATTCCGGTGGCGGCCGGGGCACCGAAACCGCTGGCCCGCGAGCTGATTATCGCCGACAACGTCCATGGCGAATCTGGGCTCGATGGCCCCAAACTGCCTGATCCTGCCTTTGCGCCGCAGGCCATGACTGGGCTTGAATTGATGGCCAAGTGCTTGCGCGAGAGCCCGCAGCCCGTGACTCTGGTGCCGACTGGGCCGCTCACCAATATCGCCCTACTGCTGGCGGCTCATCCCGAGCTCAAACCCAATATTGCCCGCATCGTATTGATGGGGGGCGCCGCTGGGGCTGGCAACTGGACGCCGGCGGCGGAATTCAATATTTATGTGGACCCGGAAGCGGCCGATATGGTCTTCAAGTCGGGTATCCCCATCACCATGTGCGGCCTTGATGTGACCCATGAGGCGCAGGTGATGGACGAGGATATCGAGCGGGTGCGCGCCATCACCAACCCGGTAGCCCAGTGTGTGGCCGGGCTGCTCGACTTTTTCATGATCTACCATCGGGATCCCAAGTGGGGATTTGCTGGTGCACCGCTCCACGACCCCTGTACCATTGCCTGGTTGCTGGCTCCCGAGCTGTTCCATGGAGTCGAGTGCCGGGTCGATATCGAGACCAGCGGGGAGCATACCGTGGGGATGACGGTGGTGGATCGTTATGGTCTGACCGGCAAGCCAGCAAATGCGCTGGTATTGTTGGGGCTGGATCGTCCGGGCTTTATCGATCTGCTGGTGACGCGGCTGCGGGCGTTTGACTGAGCGCCGGTTCATTTTTGCAAGAAGGGGCGGGGAATGTGGAAGAGAGGCTTGGTGCTGCTGGCCGGGTTGCAACTGACAGGCTGTGCGACGCCATTCGAGCGGATGTGGCAGGGGCTGGCGACCTGTGAATTTACCGATCTCTATGTGGATGAGACGGGCAGGCCCGCCAATCTACAACTGGCCAACTACACCCCCTACAAGGTGAGCGACGGCTTTGCCTGGTACAAGGTGCACGAGGAGCTGCACGGCTTGCCGGTGGTCGGCTTTATCGTGCCCGCTTCCAGCTTCGAAGTGCATGCTCTCTTTGTCGATACTCCCATCGCCAATGCCCGCCGGTTGACCCACAACGCCTACGGCAGCGAGTTTGGTGACGAGCAGAAGCATGACGAGGGGTTGGCGCCCCTGCTGCTGCGCGATCCCAACAACCCCAAGCGCTCCATCATCGACTGCACCCGCGGCGAGTCTGACGGGGAGCTTGAGGATTCGGCCATGCCCGAGTAGGGCTACCTGTCACGCCGTCGGCCTGAAAAAGAGGGGCCAGCCTTGCCGGCTGGCCCCTCTTTTTCCATTAGGACTATGAGTTAATAAGGCTTACATGATGGCATTCAGTAAGGCTATCGTCTTCCCCTCACCAAGTGGTAACCAATAAAGCAAAGAAATAGTCCCGCGACTGACCACAAGCTGAAGGCAAACAGTTTGGCAACTGCTTGGCCAAATGCTTCGGATGCCAACAGTATGATCCCGCACAGGGCACGGCATGCACCACTACCATTCGGTAAGGATTGCTGTCCGATGAGAATGCTCGCGCCGTAGAACATGGCAAACATACCAGACAGGAGCAGAACCATTCCAATTGGTTTGAAGCTGAGCTTATGGTCAGGGCTTAAGCGGTTTTTTGTGTGCTCTTTTAGTGCCTGCGTGAGAGCAAGGAGAAGTGCTACAAAGCCAAGTAAAACGACAATGACTGTGAAATTTGGTGTAGGCACAGCAATGAGAGCCGCAAGAGTAATACCCCCTGCGGCAAGAATCACAAGCTGCAAAATGATGCGTATAGCTTTCATTGGTGCGCCCGAGGATTGACTGGGAGATCCCCCGTTGGTAGGGACATATCGGAGTTCACCCTCAGGATCAGGGATAGCTCAACGTCTCTTTGATAAGCGGCAGTTGAGCCTTGATCCACGCCGGATTGATGGGACCCCAGTCGCTGATGCGGTAGTGCCCCTGCAGGTGGCGAGCCCCCTCGGTCTGCTCGAAGGCGCAGCTGATGTCGAGCTCGGCCAGCGCCGTCAGGGTATCCTGCGCGGTGCGGCGCGGCATGCCGGTTGCCTCCATGATGGCAGGTACCGTATCCGTGCCCTGGCTGATCAGCCAGGCCACGTAGAGGCGGCGGTAGAAGCTGGTGCGGGTCTTGCTCGGCTCGCTCATAGCTCGTCCTCGAGACGATCGAAGTAGCGCCAGGTCGCGATGGCGGCTTTGCCCATCACCAGTGCCCAGAGGCCGAACCAGAACCAGCGGAAGAAGCTCCAGGTGGAGGCATCAGGCTCGGTGCTCTCAATCTTGGTAACGTTGGGGAACATGGAGAACATGTTGATGCGCCAGCCGTAGGAGGTGATGATGGCGAGCCGTTTTTCAAACTCCATCGATTTGGCCTTGGCCTGCACGTCGGCGGCGTTGAACTTGAAGTAGAAGGGCCAGCCCCACTCGGTATCTTCATTGCGGAACACCCGGATCTTCTCGCCGGGCCGCTCGGTATAGATGTAGTAGACGTCGGTGGTGGGGCCGTCAGCCGGGTTCTTCTGGCTGATGGGGCCATCCTTGTCGGTGCGCTTTACCTCGACCCCGGTGATGGTGGCGATGGTGTGCTCCGGCAGATAGTAGTCGAGCCAGGCGGCGGAAATGAGGGCGATGAGCCCCAGGGCGATAAAAGCGGGTTTCTTGAATCTCAGGCTCATGGTGTGCTCACGTGAGGGGGAGTAACGTGCCTCTACCATACCGATATTTGACGGGGCAGCCCAGCCCCTTATGGCACCAATGGCCAAAAAATGGCGTTTAAAACAGGGACAAACGGATTGCACCGTGAATCAAAAAGGCCCTCGCGGGCCTTTTTGTCTGGTTCACTTCCTGTGCTTACAGCTGGAATCGGGAGAGCTGCTTGCGCTGCTGCTCGGCGAGCTGCGAGAGTTCGTTGCTGGCAGTGGCGCTCTGGCTGATACCGGCGGAGCTCTGGCTCACGATCTCGTGAATATTGGTGATGTTGCGGTTGATGTCGGCGGTGACGCAGGACTGCTCCTCGGCGGCGGTGGCGACCTGGGCGTTGGCGTCGTTGATCTGGCGCACGGCACCGGTAATGCCACTCAGCAGATCCTGCACCTGAGCCGAGAGGCGCTGGTTATGGCTGAGGATCTCCAGGGTCTCCTGCACGCCGTTGTTGGCGGACTGGGACTGGCTCTGCAGCCGCTCGATGATGGTCTGGATCTCCTTGGTGGAGTCCTGGGTGCGGGCCGCCAGCATTCTCACCTCGTCGGCCACCACCGCAAAACCACGCCCCGTTTCACCGGCACGGGCCGCTTCGATGGCGGCATTGAGCGCCAGCAGGTTGGTCTGCTCGGAGATCCCCTGGATCACTTCAATCACCTTGCCGATCTGCTCGGACTGGGATTTGAGCTGGGCCACGATGGCGGCGGCATCTTCCAGACTGCCCGCCATCCGGCTGTTGGCAGCGATGCTTTCGGTAAAGAGCGCGAGCCCCTGTTCGACCCGGCCATTGGCATCCCGCGCCAGCTCATCGGCGATGGCGGCGTTGTGGTTGACGTTGTCAGCGGTGCTGGATAGCTCGGTCACGGCGGAGGCGACCTGTTCGATCTCGCTGTGCTGCTGCCTTGCATTGGCCTCGGACTGGGTCATCACGGCGGCCAGTTCGGTGGCAGCGGAGGCGACGCTGTTGCTGATGCCGGTCAGGGTTTCGATGGTGCTGCCAAGCTGCCCCAGAGTGAGGTTGATATCCTTGGCCAGCTGGGCCAGCTCGTTGTTACCCTCGACCCTGGCGCGGACGTTGAAGCGACCCTGCGCGACGGCGTGCATCACGCTCTGCAGCTGGCCGATAGGGCTGACGATACGGCCGGAGAGCCACCAGCCACACAGCAGTGCCGCCAGCAGGGCGACGGCCATGAGCAGCAGGGTGCGCAGCAGGGTGGCATGGTAGTGGGCCTGCTCCTGCGCCAGCTCGCTCTGGGTCAGCTGGTTGATGTGGGCAGACATGCTGTCGATCTGCTTGATCAGCTGTTCACCCAGCTCGCGGAAATGGAGGCGGGCCGCCTCGTAGGCGACCGGATCGCCGCCACCCTGATGTTTTTGCGCCAGCAGCGGCAGCATGTTGCCGCGAGTATGGCCGAGGTAGGCCTGCAGGGCGGCAGCGACCTGACGGTTATCCTGCTCGGCACCGGGGATCACCAGACGGGCGAGGATGCTGTTGATCTCCTGCTCGGCGCTGTTGAGGTTCGCCGGCAGCGCGGCAAACAGCTTGGCATCGTAGAGGCCATAGATGGCGCTGGTGCGCAGCCGGTAGGTGGCGTGGATCAGTTTGGCAATGTCGTCCTTGTTCTGGACCACGCTCTGGGTCGTCTCATCTATGTCACGGATGGCTTCGTCCAGCCCCTGTTTACTGATGGCGATCATCACCAACATCAGTAGGCTGGCCAACAGCAGCGGTATCAGGATTTGGACTCTTATTGATAGATTATTCAATGACATAGATAGTTCTAATCCGAAATTGGAGGAACCGACATATTACACATTAGCGTCAGGAGCTGTCACAGGCTTTTATTGCTGAAATGTGCTGAAGAAAAGGTTTTTCCTTGTGCGCAAGGAGCCGTTTAGGCATGATTGAACGCTTAATCCCCTGAATATGTGGTACAACTGGCTGTATTGATTCAATATTGTCCGGTTTCCGTTATTCCCCGCTCTCGTCCCATGGAGGTGTGTTGTGTCCAGCTGGATCGATCCGGCCATTCTGGCTCTGTTTATCCCGACCTTTTTCTTTGTCTCGGTGACCCCCGGCATGTGCATGACCCTGTCGATGACGCTGGGGATGAGCCTGGGTGTGCGCCGTACCCTGCACATGATGTGGGGGGAGCTGATCGGGGTAGGGTTGGTCTCGGTACTGTCGGTGATCGGGGTGGCCGCCATCATGCTCAACTATCCGGGGATCTTCGCCGCCTTCAAATATGTCGGGGGCGCCTATCTGGTGTGGCTCGGCATCCAGATGTGGCAGGCGAAGGGGAAGATGGCCATTCCGGCGGATCTCTCGGCCGGTCAGCAGACCAGCGCCATGGGGCTGGCGGTGCAGGGCTTTGTCACCGCCATCGCCAACCCCAAGGGGTGGGCCTTTATGATCTCTCTGCTGCCGCCGTTTATCTCTGCCGACAAGCCGATGGCGCCGCAGATCAGCGCGCTGGTGGCGCTGATCCTGGTCATCGAGTTCTCCTGTCTGCTGCTATACGCCAGCGGTGGCCGCACCTTGCGCCACTTCCTCGCCAGGAGCGGTAACGTTACCCTGATGAACCGCATCGCCGGTACCCTGATGCTGGGAGTGGGGGTCTGGCTGGCGCTTGGTTGAGCGCCGTCAGTGACCCTCGCCACCAAAGAAAAATGCCACCTTGCGGTGGCATTTTTTATGGGCGCGGCCTGGCTCAGCGAGGTTTGAAGCGCTCGACCCAGGGGTTGGCGGTGAGGCCGTGGAGCAACACGCTCAATATGATGGTGCAGAGCACGGTGGCGATGATGGGGCGTTGGCCGATCAGCGCCGGCTGGTTTTGCAGTACCATCACCGCAAAGACGATGCTGGCAAGGCCCCGTGGCCCGAACCAGCCGATAAAGAGCTTGAGCTCTGGCTTGAGGCCGGTGCCGATGAGGCTCAGCCAGACCGGCACCATCCGCAGCAGGGTGAGGCTGGCAACGGCATAGAGCCAGTATTGCCAGTGCATCAGCTCCGGCAGCATGGGGAGCAGAGTGGCGCCAAACACCATCCAGATCACCACAGAAAGTAGGTCGCCATACCCCTCGCAGCTGTCCATATAGGCGTGCTTGTGTTCACCGAGTCTGCGTCCGATAAAGAGGCCGCCGACAAAGGCAGCGATAAAGCCGCTGCCACCCAGGCTCTGGGCCAGCGCGAAGCAGAGCAGGGCCAGCCCCGGCATGGTGAGCTGACGCCACAGTGGCAGTTGCCAACCGTTGAGATAGGAGATTTTCAGCAGTCGGATGGTGAGGCTGGTCAGCACGAAGGCAACCAGCAGGCCAATGCCGATCTCCTCCAGTATCAGGGTAATGGCCAGCGTCGCGGTGCCTGCGTGCTGTTCGGTGGGGGCGATAAGGGCCAGCAGCAGGAGCAGTACTGGCACGCAGATACCGTCGTTGAGGCCGCTCTCCTGATTGAGCCCTTCACGCACCGGTGCCGGTACGGCCGGGTTGCTGACCACCGCCTTGCCGAGCGCAGCATCGGTGGGGGCGAGTATGGTGGAGAGAATGGCCATCTCCAGCAGTGGCAAATCGGGGAAGAGCCAGTGGCCAAACAGGGCGCCACAGACCAGGGTGAGGGGCAGGCCTATCAGCAGCAGCCGGATCGGCAGTTGCCGGTTGGCCAGCAACACCTGCCAGTTGGTGTTGGCGGCATCGTTGAACAGCACGATGACCAGCGAGAGCTCAGCCAGCAGCTTGATGCCATCGCTGTCGATGGAGAGGGCGATCAGCTCCACACCACCCGGCCCCAGCAGCCAGCCCGCCAGCATAAACAGCAGGGGGCCGTTGACCAGTTTTGATTCGAAGCGCCCGGCAATCAGGCTATAGACCAGCAAGAAAGCGGCGATCACCGCCAGGTTCTGGTAAAGCAGGTGTGCATCCATACAACCTCCTTTCTGCCCCCCGCAGGGGCGGTTTAGTCGGTCAGGCAGTCGGGGTCGAACACATACTCCCCGTCGAGCCAGCGCACGATTTCGTCGACGCAGGCTTGATCCCGAAACGGCAGGTAGCGCGCCTTGAGGGCGGCAATCTGCTCGGGGGTGAGCTGCGCCAGCCCCAGATCCTGAAACAGCGGCAGGTCGGCCTCGATCATCGCCGAGATCTGTGGGCCGCAGGTGGCGTTGAGGGCGGCGTGCAGCGCCTTGTCGGGATCGTACTGCTTGCCGAGTCGGTAACTCATCGGCAGGGTGGCGAGCGGCAGGGCCGACAGCGCCGCCTGCTTCATCGGGTTGACCGCGTGGCCCGCGACCAGCTCCGCCAGCTCGGCGGGGCGGTTCTCGAAGGCGCGCAGATGGAGGTAGCTGCTCGCCTTGCTGCCATCGTTGACCGGGTAGTTGTCCCACAGGAAGGGCTTGCGGCCGAGCAGTTCGGTCACCTGCTTGAGGTGTACCGCCGGATACTCGGTCGAGCAGACCTTGGGGCCGGTCCAGAAGATCTCGAAACGGCGGTCGAGCTGCTCGCCAAGCTCCTCCAGATAGCGGGGAGGCATAGCGCCGAACACCTTCTCCAGCACCGGGTCGGTCGAGTAATAGCTGGGGCAGAAGATGAGGCGGGTCGCCTTGCTGTGAGCCGCGATATCGTGGGCGATGGTGAGCTGGTGCCGGGCCAGGTCCGGGGTATCCCCCTTCATGTCGTCAAACAGCACTGCCAGAATGTCGGGCTGGAGCATCTCGTCGATCAGGCGCACTTTTTCGAGCAGCGCCGGGCGCTTGCGATCGTAGTCGTGGTGCGCCCCCATCGGGCTTAAGCCCACTCCGAAGGCGAGCCCGTTGGCGCGGCACTGGCGCGCCAGCTCGGCGAGATCCGTCAGCTGCTGCTCGGGCCAGGGGAGGGCCCAGTGCTTGCGCAGATAGCCATCCTCTTTCGGGGCGTAGATATAGAAGCCGTAACCGTGGCGCGGCAGCCACTGGGCGTAGCGGGCGCGGGCCTGCCAGCTCCATCCCTTGCCAAAAAAGCCTTCAATGACCCCCAGATTGGCAGCGGGGGGCAGGGGGCCGGACAGCAAACTTTGATATGGCATAACTCTCTCCCTTCTTGCTGGGGACTTGATACGGGACGGTCGGTCAGACCGGGTCCTCTTCCTGAAAGCGCACCCCGATCTTGCTCGGCACGCTCTCGTCCATTTCGGCCACGGTCCAGATCAGGCCCTGCCATTCGATGTTGTCACCGACCACCAGATTATCGCCCAACTGGCTGGCAATAAAATCGCCCAGTGTCTGATCCGCCACCTCGCTCACATCCAGTCCGTAGAGAGGGGCGAGATCCACCACTCGTGCGTCCGCTTCCAGCAGGAAGTCGCCGAAGAAGCGGGGGCCGAGATCCTGCTCCGGCGCCTGACTGAACAGCTGGCCGAGGGCGGGGAGGTCACGTTCGTGGCCGATCACGCAGAGGATGTCATCGGCCTGCAGGCAGGTACTGCCCGAGGGGTGGAGCAGCTCGCGGCCGCGAAACAGGGCGCAGATCCGGGTGCCGGCGGGCATCTGCAGATCCCGCAGTGGCGAGCCGATGCACCACTTCTCCTCCCCCAGCTGGTAGACGAAGGTCTCCCACTGGCTGTCGAGATCGATCTCGAGCCCGGAGCGGTTGATGGGAGACGGCGGGGCCGGTACTTCCACCCGCGCCAGTTTTGAGGCCAGCGGCAGCGAGCTGCCCTGCAAAATCAGCGAGACCAGCACCACGAAGAAGGCGACGTTGAAGTAGAGCTGGGCGTTGGGTAGCCCCGCCATCATGGGGAACACCGCCAGAATGATCGGCACGGCGCCGCGCAGGCCAACCCAGGAGATAAACCAGCGCTCGCGCGGGGCGAAGTTCTTGAACGGTAGCAGTCCGATCCAGACCGACACCGGGCGGGCAAACAGGATCATCCAGGCCGCCAGCGCCAGTGCGGGCAGGGCGATGGGCAGCAGCTTGTGGGGGGAGGCGAGCAGCCCCAGCACCAGAAACATGCCGATCTGGCTGAGCCAGGTCAGGCCGTCCAGCACCGACAATGTGGTGCTGCGGCTGCGCAGGGAGAGGTTGCCGAGCAACAGACCGGTGAGGTAGATGGCGAGAATGCCGCTGCCACCGACCGCCGTTGTGAGGGCGAAGATCAGCAGGCCGCCGCTGACGGTGAGCAGCGGATAGAGCCCCGGCGCCAGGCGGGCGCTGTTGATGAGGCGCCACAGCAGCCAGCCGCCGCCAAGGCCGATCCCGGCGCCAAGGCCAAACTGCTTGACCAGTTGCAGCAGCAGGAAGCCCGCATCCAGCCCCTGCTGGGCGGTGGCGAGCACCTCGATCAGAGTGACGGTGAGAAACACCGCCATGGGGTCGTTGCTGCCTGACTCTATCTCCAGGGTGGCGCTCACCCGCTCGTTGAGGCTACGCCCGCCGAGCAGGGAGAAGACCGCCGCTGCATCGGTGGAGCCGACGATGGCGCCGATCAGCATCCCCTGCATCAGACTGAGGTCAAACAGCCAGGCGGCGGCCAGACCCGTCAGGCCGGTGGTGATGGCCACCCCGACCGTGGCGAGCGATAGCGCAGGCCAGAGCGCGACCCGAAACGAGGAGACCCGGGTGCGCATGCCGCCGTCGAGCAGGATGATGGCGAGTGCCAGGTTGCCCACCAGATAGGCGATGGAGTAGTCGGCGAAGTGAATGCCACCGGGGCCATCCTCACCGGCCAGCATGCCGACGGCGAGGAAGATAACCAGAATGGGAATACCGAGGCGGGAAGAGAGGGCGCTCAACAGTACGCTGGCTCCCACCAACAGGGCAGCGACAAAAAAGAAACTGTTGATGGTAGCGGCATCCAAGGGCGAACTCCTTCCTGGTAATGTGCAAAGTAGGCACATTATATGCAGTTAGGCCCCCCTTGTGTGGCTTGATTGTGCATCAATTTGCATTTTTTTACATTTTTCACCTCATGCCCGCGCCATATGATGGTCGCGACAAGGTGAACGAAAGCGGAGCCAAAAGAGCGTTGATCTCAGGGTGAGAAGACGGGGTGTAATGGTGTAACCCACCACCAAGAATGAAAAACCGGGAGCTGGTGAAAACAAGTGGGAGATGGCGGGACAAACTCAGGAATGGCGTGGCTTGTAGCGTGATGCGGTTAAACCAAGCTGTTTAAGCGCAAAATGAAAAGTTGGTACGCTCAGCCGATTGGGATGCGCTGAAAATGAAAAACAGGCTGGCGCCTGTTTTTTCTTTTGTGTGACAGCTGGTGGTGGTTTAAATCCGGATTTAAGAGCTGCACAAGTGAGATAGCCTCACTTGTGAGAGTGTCTCGTTAAAAGAAATCGTGCCCGGCCCAGACTACCTTACCGATCACGGCCAGGTTCTCCAGCTGGTTGGCTGGAACGACCTGCAGGGGGTAATCATCGCGGTTGTCGCTGATGATGGTGATCCCGCCATCGAAGTTTTTCTGCAGGCGCTTGGCGTAGAGCTCTTCTCCCAAGCGCAACACGAAGATGGATCCATCTTCGATCTGATTCTTGCTGATATCGACCAGGATAGAGTCACCAGAGTGGATGGTGGGCTCCATGCTGTCGCCTTTGGCGAAGACCACCACCAGGTGATCCGGGTTTAACTTGCGAAACGTGAGCCACTTGCGGCGGAAGGCCAGCTTGCGTTTAACCTCATGATCATCATTAAACGCACCATGGCCGGTACTGACGGTGACATGGTAGCCATCGATCAGCGCGTACTCCTCATCAAACTCCTCACGTTGCACCATCTGCTCGGCCATTCCATCGGGGTGTTTCGGGCCCTGACCGGTGGCCAGCCACTCCAGATTCACATTGAACGTCCGCGCGATGCGCAGCGCCTTGTCGATGGTGGGCAGTGAATTAAACGGGGGGAAGTATTTGCGCATCCCCGACTCACTCATCCCCACCAGTTCGGCAAATGCCTTGTAGCTCAAGCTCCCGCGCAGCTCATCCAGACGGTCACTCAAAGTATCCATTCCCGCCGTCAGAAAAGATACCTCACCGTCTTTTTGTGCTGCTTGTGGTTTTTCTTCATAACGCTCTGACATACAAGGAATTCTCGGCTAGTGGCTAATGCTGGTGAGTCGATAGACAAAAAATTCCGCACAAAAAGACTTGTCAATCTTTTTGGGGTGATCAATCATTCATATGTGACGCACCGCGACATAAAATCATTCTTTTATGAATGACGAAGATACGCGCTGCGACACTTGATGATACCGAAACGGGGTGAGTATGTCAGGGAAAACACCAGAGTGGATCAGGGCTGAGCTCATAAAATGCGGATATTCCCAAGCTGCTTGGGCCCGCGCTAAAGGGTTGCATCCCCGAGCTGTGCAGCGTTGCATCAAACACTATGCTCCGGCCAGAGGGATTAGCCCCAAGCGTCGGGAAAGCCGCGCCATCATGGCCCTGCTGTCCGAATCGCTGGGGATCGATCTACTGGGAGGTGACCAATGAGCACCTGGTACACCGCCCAGGCGCTGGCCGGATTGGTCGGCATGCCCGCTTACCCCGATGGTGTGCGTAAAAAGGCCGAGCGTGAAGAGTGGCAAAGCCGCAAGCGCGAGAAAGGCAAAGGGGCCGAATACCACACTGGCTCACTGCCGATTGAAACCCGCCGTTACCTGGCAGAACAAGCGGTGGCCGCACAAGGTCATGCGGTGACTGACCATGCTGCGGGTGGCAAGGCCATGGCCAAGTTGCTGGCGCGTGAGGTGCCGGTCAAACCGGAGGCAGGCCGCAAATTGCTGACTTTGGGGGAGGGGGCTCGCCAGAAGGTCGATGCCAGACTGCTGATCCTGCAGGCCGCCGATATCTTCCTGGCCCCCTATCACGCTTGCCAGCAAGGGGAGGTGGGTCGCCGTGCCTTTATCGAGGCATACCGTGCCCGCACTCTCGCCCTGCCTGTCAGCGTTTATGAAAGGCAAAAGCCATTCAGTCTGATCACCCTGCGCCGCTGGCAAAGTGCGTTGGCGGACGAAGGCCCCGCAGCCCTGGCTGGCAACTATCAGCGGGAGCGGCCATCAACCGTCGAACAGAGCCCGGATCTGGCCCAGTTTCTCACCGCACTGGTCACCACCAAGCCCCATCTGGCCAACAAGTGGGGGGCGCTGCACGAACTGGCCAGCCAATACAGCGACATGAATCAGCTGGGATGGCAGATCCCCAGCCAATCCTCCTTGCGCCGCTGGATGGTGAAATGGTTGGCAGAGAACAAGGTGGCCTTTACCTACACCACCAACCCGGATGCCTACAACAACAAATACCGCAGCGCGATCGAGGAGATGTACCCCTGGATGGCCCAGCCCAACGACGTGTGGGAGTTCGATAGCACCCCGGTCGATGCCATGCTGGTGGATGGTCGCCACAGCATCATCGCAGTGATCGACGTGTATACCCGTCGTGTTCGTCTGCTGGTGGCCAAGAGCTCATCGAGCGAGGGGATCTGCCTGCTGCTGCGCAAGACCCTGCTGGCCTGGGGCACGCTCAACGATAACGGCGTGATGCGCACTGATAACGGCTCTGATTACGTGAGCCAGCGGGTCATGTCCATCTGCACTCTACTTGGTATGAACGTCAGCCGCTCCAACGCCTACTCGGGGTGGGAGAAACCCCATATCGAGCGTTTTTTCCGCACCTTGAGCCACGGCCTGATCGAGCTGTTGCCCTCCTATATCGGCCACTGCGTGGCAGACCGTCAGGTGATCGAGGCGCGCAAGAGCTTTGCCCAGCGGCTGGAGGAGAAGCGCAAACCGGATGCGCAAAAAGAGATCTACGAGCTGGCCATGACGGCTGCAGAGCTGCAAACCCTGCTCGATAACTGGCTCGACGCCCGTTACCACAACCGCAAGCACAGTGCCCTCGGGGTCAGCCCCAATGAAAAGTACCAGCTGGCCCGTTATCAGCGCCGCGCCATTCCCGATGAAGCTGCGCTGGATCTGCTGCTCAACCATATCGGTGAGGCGACCGTCTCCAAAGGCTTTATCAAGGCCGGTGGCCTCAAATACAGCGCCCCCGAATTGCTGGAGCACAACTGGAAGAGCCAGCGGGTCAGCGTCTTTCTCGATCCGAGCGATGTGGGCCGCGCCATCTTGTACCGCACCGGCGACTGGAATGAGCGGATCGAGGCCATCAACATCGACCTGCTGGGCAATGGCATCAGCCCCGATGCCTTCCGGGCGGCTAAAAAAGCCGATGCCAAGGCGCTGGCCAGCTTTCGCCGCGAGATGCGCAACCTTGCCAAGACCTTTGGCATCGACCAGCTCCATCAGGATGTGGTGCGCCACTTCGTCGATCAGGGCAAGGGTATTGAAGCGTTCAGCAGTCGCGATCTCACCCTCGATAACCCGGCATTGGCCGCGCTCACAGGGGTCTCAACGCCCGCTGAACCCGCCCGTTTCAATGCGGCAGAACTGGCCGCCATAGAAGCCAGACGAGAAGCGAAAGCGCAGCGGGCGCAAGTCACCGCAGGGCAGGAATCGAGAGCACTCAAGACCGAGTATGAGCAAGCCATCTATCTGGCAGAGCGGGAGCTGGATACCCCGCTGACAGAGCGGGAGAAGGAGTGGCTGACCCGATACCTCTACAGCCACAAGCTGATGGCAAAACGCATTAACCGCCATCTGGATGAAGTTCGGGCTACCCGCCGCACCCAGGCAAAAGGTTAGCGAGTAGCCCGAAAAGGCCCAAAAACAAAGGACAAAACCACTATGAAACACAAGATCGTTGAAGTCAAAAACATGCTCAAGACCGAGCAACTGCTCGACAACCTGCTCAACCGTTCCAGCATGGTGCCGGGAATCGGTTTGGTGCATGGGTCTACCGGCTTTGGCAAGACCACCGCCGTAGAGTGGCTGTTCAATCAGGATGAGGTGAATGGGGTGTTTGTGCGCTGCTACAAGGCCGATACGCTCACCAGTTTGATGGATGGCATCACCCGCGAGATCGGCTTGGCTCCGCGTCACAGCTTACGCGCCCAGATCGACGGTATCGTCGAGGCCGTGCGGGCGCAGGAGCTGGTGCTGTTTGTTGACGAGGTGGATCACGTGATTGGCAATGCCCGCATTATGGAGACCCTTCGCGATATCTACGATGCCACCGAACAACCCCTGATCCTGGTCGGGATGGAAGAGATTGCCCGCCGCATCAGCCAACGCAAGCAGCTGTTTAATCGCATCTCCCAGTGGATTGAATTCAAGGCCGCCGACTTGGAAGACGTAGCCCTCTTTGCCAGCGAAATGCTGGAGGTCGATGTGGAGATTGACGAAGCCTTGCTGGATCTCATCCGAAAACGTTCCAACGGCATGGTGCGCACCATTGTCACTGCGTTGGACAAGATCGAGAAAATGGCGATGGCCTCTGATGCTCGCATCATCCGTCTGGAAGATGTAGACGCCAGCGAGCTGTTCCAGGACGTACGCCGCTGTCGCTAGCGTTCGACCCAAATAGCAAAGCACGGGAGGGATACCAGTGGTGGGAAGTCGCGCTAATAAAAACAAAACAGAAATAGCCTGGTTATGGATTACCCAAGGGTTTGAATTTGATTCTGTTTTATTAAGTAAGCAGGTCAGTGTAACCAGAAATTACGCCAGCAGGCTGGTCAAAAAGTGGCACGAAAGCGGTCACTTAATGCTGATTGGTTGTCAGGGGGTGACCCGGTATTACCGAGTCAATCAGACCGCAATCTCAAGCATGCCGCCGGGGTGGGGCGCCGAGCCTGTGAGTACCAATGAAAAGCGGCATGCCCCGATGAAAAGCCGACAACAGAAGATGTGGAACTCAATGAAGATCAACAAAACGGTCAGCAAGTCGGGGTTGGTCATGTCAAGCGGGGCTACGGTTCACACCGTCGCCGGATACCTCCATGCGCTGGTAAACACGGGGTATCTCAAACGGTTGAATTCAACCTGCTCAGATAAACACATGCCAAGTCGGTACGTTTTGGTGCGCGATACCGGTCGCTATGCCCCGATTGTTCGCAAAAACGGTTGTTGGGATCAGAACCAGCAGCGGCTTTATCCATTCCTGGTTGAGGAGGGTGAGCATGGACACGTGGCTTGAGGTGTTGCAGGCCGAAGTGGCGGCCAGCTCGCTGGCCCTGGTGGCCGAGAAGCTCGGGCTCTCTCGCACCACCATCAGCCAGGTCTGCAACGAAAAGTATCCCGGCGATATGGCAAGGGTACGGACATTGGTGGAAGGGGCCCTGATGGGCAACAAGGTGAGGTGCCCGATCTTGGGGGATATCCCGGCTCATCAGTGTCTCGCTCACCAACGCCGTGGCCCGAGCGAAGTGGGCAGCAGTCCGATGGATATCAAGCTCTGGAAGGCATGCCGCAGCGGTTGCCCCCATAGCCAGCTGACCGAGGCGCAGCAACTGCGCCGCCCGATGCGGTTATCGGTAGAGCAGGGCAGTGGCCAGCAGAAAGCCGCGCGCTATGACGCCGAGGCCACCCTCTCCAGATTGCGCCGTCAGGCTAAAAGCGATGGCGACAATGCCAGCAGCAGCCTGCGCATTCTGAGTGAGCTGCTGGCCGAAGAGCTGAAAATCATGGGGATCAAATACAACCGGCTGCTCGACAAGCAAGAAGGCAAATAAGGGTTGGCGGGGCTCTTTCGCGGTGGGCCCGGTGACGAGATCACAAGGAGAACGGGATGAAAAAGCATCTGCACAGCAATTTGCAAAAGACCGCCGAGCAACTCAGCCATTGGCTGACGGCCAAGGGATATGACGTTCGCACCAGTCGGGTTTGCCATACCCCGCTGCTGGCTGTTACCGGGCCACTGCCCAAAGAGATGCAGGCCCGCGCCGTGTTAAGCCGCGAATGCCTGGCGGGCGTGGTGCGTGAAGTCGCCTTGGTGCGCTTTGGCGGCTGCCTGCTCCACTGGCGCCAAAAATCCTGAAACCAGCAAGGGGGATGAGATGAGCAAGATCCAGCTTGAGATAGAAGACGAGGCGCTGGCGCGGGTGGTACTGCGCCAGTTACCCAAGTTTCTCGAATTCTGCAGCGCGACCCATCAGGAGGAGCTGGCGAGCGCGACAGCAGAGCAGTACAGCGCCGTGATGTGCCCTCCGGTGCCCGGCAGCAACAAGATCCATTAAGGAGAAGCCCATGCAAGAAGCACAAACCGCCAGCACAACCCCGATGCGCCAGAACGCACAGGGGCACTGGGTACCGGAAAACCTGATCGCCCCGGCAGACAAGCTGCGCGACGAAGTGGTGCTGGCCATTATCGCCGCTGCTCGCGAGCAACGCGCACAGCTGGCCGCCTTCAAGATTGGCGCCATGCAACAGATCGCCGACTTTGTGGATCTCTCCGCCGAGCAGTACGGCGTGGCATGGGGCGGTACCAAGGGCAATGTGACCCTGCTCAGTTTTGATGGCCGTTACAAGCTTATTCGGGCGGTGGGGGAGCACCGCAAATTTGATGAACGGATCCAGGCCGCCAAAGCGCTGATTGACCAGTGCATCGAACGCTGGAGCGATGGCGCCAGCAGCGAGATCCGCGCTCTGGTAGACCATGCCTTTCGGGTATCCAAAAGCGGTCATATCGACGTGAATCAGGTGCTCTCCCTGCGCCAGCTCAATATCGATGACCCGGATTGGCTGCTGGCCATGCAAGCCGCTGTCGATGCCATCCAGGTGACCGGCACCAGCCAATATCTGCGGCTCTACGAGCGTGACGCCCAGGGGCGTTACATCCAGATGAGCCTGGATCTGGCCAAGTTGTAAAGGAGGAGCGCGATGGAAATCAACGTGGATATGGCCGAGGAGCAACTGCTGCTCTGTGAGCAGATCACCGAAACCGAGGGCACCTGCTACCCCGACGACACCTATGAGGATGGCATCAAGGCCACCCTGCTCTGGGCGTTGGGTCTGGGCCCTGCACCCCTCAATGCCGAGGAGTATCAAGGGGGGACGCCACTGCAGTTTGAGTAATAGCCTGATGCGAAACAGGGCGACGATGCCGCCCTGTCTGCCCGGTGTGGTGGCCGGGTACTGATGAGCAACCAAACGATCTGGGCCCAGGTCTTCACCGTCTTGATACAAGGAGCACGGCGATGACCAAAACAGAGATGGATATTCGACTTACCAAGATATTCAGCAGCGCAGCCATTGCACTGGTAGCTGCTGACAAACGGGCTGTGTGCAAACAGCTCAAACAGTTTGATAAAGAGGCGCGCGCCCGTGGTTTTCATGCGCTGGCCGGAGAAGCCTGCCAGATGCGCTGGCAACTGGTGGCCGAGCTGCAACAGGCCAAATCGGCCAGAGATTGTGGTGGGGTACACGGAACCGGGGATCGCCATGGCCATCTATAGCCCCCTGCTGGCCCCCCATATTCTGGCTCGCCGTCTGCAAAGCGGTCGGGCCTGCATCACCGAACTGGGGCTGGAGCAGCGTTGCCCCCGTTGTGGCGAGTTCTGGCCATGGGATACCGAGTTTTTTGGTGTGGCGAGCGATGCCACCCGGCTCTCCAGCTGGTGTCGGGGGTGCCTCAACGAGCACTACCAACAGCTGAGAGTGGCCGAGCAGCACCATTACAGCAAGGCAGAACGGGGAGGGGATAGGTGATGGATAAACGCAGCAGACTGATCCGGTTGGTACAGGTGGGGCGCCGAGCGTTGGCGCTCGATGACGAGTGTTACCGCGACTTGCTGGCCAGCCATACCGGCAAGCGTAGCGCCGCCCTGTTGAACGAGCAGGAGCTGGAACAGGTGCTGGCTGCTTTCAAGGCGGCGGGTTTTATTCCCAAACCGGCTCGCCATGCAGCCAACAGACGGCTGAGTCCGACGGCCGGTAGTCATCTCAGGGTCAATGAAATTGCCAAGATCAGGGCCATCTGGTGCGAGATGGCCCGCCTTGGCATCATCAGGGATGGTTCGGAAACCGCATTAAACCATTGGGTGCAACGGATGACTGCCCGTTTAAACGGCGGGGTAGGGGTTGCCGAGGTGGGCTGGCTGGATGCGCCTCTGGCCGTCAAAGTGCTGGAGGCGCTGAAAAAGTGGAACAGCCGTACCTGAGTTAATCGGGAATACGCCCTGCTTTTTCTAGTCGAGCCATGGTGAGCATTACCCCTTTGGCTAAAATGATCAGGCCAACTACTGACGAGGCGACCCAGATGATTTGCAATATATCGATCATCCCATCTCGCATCGGGCCTTGAGCTGGAAGGTTGCTGATTAAGAACGCAGGGAAAATAGCCAACCCAAAGGCAATGATAAAAGCAATGACCGCAGGCCATAGAGCATTGGGGTCTCGCTGGCTTTTCACCGTTAGATCCAGCAGCCATTCAACCAATCGTTCGCTCCATTTCATTCGTCTCAATCTCCCTTTGATAACGAGGGACTCAGTATGCGCTAAAAAATGTGCGCATAAAATGGCCTGTGTTCTAATCGGCGCACCGCTTTTTCTGTTTTGCTGGGGGAGTCATGGAACAAAATCAGGATCTCTTTGCCGACGATCATGCCTCGTTGGGGCAACTGGTCGATCGCCTCGACCAGATCCCGGCCTCCGAACTGACGGCCAAATGGCCCAAAGCCCTGAGCGAGCTGGTAGATGTGCTGGCCTGCGAACTGGTAAGAGGGGGGATGGGGCCCGAGCAGGCCAAGGCACAGGCCCGCAAGTTGGCGCTGGTACAGGCCCATTACATGGGGGGCCGTGCCTACTACATCCCCACCGGGGATCATCTCAAGGCCGCACTGCGGGACAGGGCGATCTGGGATGAGTTCAACGGCCGCAATATCGACCAACTGGCCCGCAAGCATGGTCTCTCGGTACCGCAGACCTATGCGGTGGTGGCGGAGCAGAGAAAATTATCAAGACTAGCCCATCAAATGACGCTACCTTTTAGCAATGGTTAATAGTGGTCTTTATAAAAATTAGCGGTTCTATCCTGAATTAATGAAATGTCATCTTGTGATAGTTTTTCTTCTAGGGTTAATACCATTTCCTTTGCTGCTAAATTACCATGGGCTTGTGCAATACTGAACCAAAAGTATGATTTTTTATAGTTTTTTGGTATCCCATTACCACTGAAATACAATTTACCAAGAGAATACATGGCACCATGATCACCAAGTTTTGCTGCAATTTCATAAGGTTCAATAGCTTTATGGTATTGAGGGTTGTTAGTTGGATAGTGACAATATGTAGAGCCTAACAATGACATAGCATCTTTATCGTAAGGCAATTTAAGTAAATGCTCAATGGCCTTCTCATTGTTGTTTAACTCTAAGTGCATCAAGGCTAATTCCCAATGAGCATTGATACTGGTGTATAACTCTTCTGCCTTGCTGATAGAAAGTCCAGTTCCTTTGCCATGTTTGTATAATCTGGCAAGACCTTTTGTTGCTTCTTTCTCCTTGTAATTACTTGCTATTTCATACCAATGAAATGCTTCATGGTAGTCTTGTGCTACTCCTTGACCCTGCTCATAGAAAAAACCAACCATATACTCTGCAGTATGGTCACCAAGTTTCGCTGACTTGATCATCCATTGTAAGGCAAGGTCATGTTTCTCAAGAGAAGAGTATATGTTGCTTAATACATAGGCAGAATAACTGTCGTTATGTTCACAGGATGCTGTGAACCATGCTATTGCATTGTCGATGTCACCGAGGTTGTTTCTATAAAAATTGCCTATCATTCTTGATGACATGGCAACGTTGAAGTTTAATTCATAGGCCCTTTTTAAAAACTCGATAGAGAGAATTGGGTTGTTAGGGAACACATCACTAATCCAAAATGCCTGAGATGCCTTGAAACAGTCCTCGCCAGAACCATTCCTTAAAATAGCTTGCATTTTTTCCATTGCTAGATCTAAATTTTTGTCGACGTTTCTTCCCAAGGCATAATCCCAAGCGAGCTCATAACTGGACTTTTCTTCTATCCAGATAGGGGGCTCCGTCAGTTCATCAGCCCCTGAGAATTCAGGGCATGGGGGTTCCGGGGTTACATAGTTAATATTTTGTGAACGGGCGGAGTATTTTTTTGAACTCAGCGCCCGGATCTTTGAAATTAAGGCTTCTTTTAGATAAAACCAGTTGAAAGAAAAATTCATTAATGTGTCTCAACGAAAATAATAACATTATACAATGACGGATAGCCGTCAGCGTGACTAACATCACGAAATGTCATTGGCTACTTTAATTAAGTAATTTGTTTTTAAAGTAGTAATAGACCATAAACCCATGCCATAGAGGCCCCTCGGTACGCTGCTGATAACGCAGTTCACCGAGGGGCCTTTATGTTATCACTCGCACTTAAATGGCTGCTTCGTCCCGATGTGGAAGGGGGCGAAGTCAACCATCCCGCTGACCGTGGTGGCCATACCAAGTACGGCATCGCCGATGCCGCCGATGGCAAGAAGGACGGCATGGCCGACCTCGATCGGGATGGGGTACCCGATATCGCTATCGGTGATTTGACCCCGGCCCATACCGAGCCCTTTTACCGCCAGAACTACTGGGCGCCCGCCCGCTGTGACCTGATTGCGAGCTTAAGCCCGGCCCTCTCTATCGCCGTGTTTGATGCAGCGGTGCATCACGGGCCGAAACGCGCCATTCAACAGCTGCAGCAGGTCTTGGGGGTGATGGCAGATGGTCGCCTTGGCCCGGTGTCGATTGGCAGGCTCAAGCAGCAACTGGGCACCAAGGGCGAGGGCCAGTTCCTGCTGGCGCTGATGATGCAGCGGGCCAGCTTCATGCACGGCATTGTGCGCAAAGACCCGAGCCAGTGGGCCAATGCCGATGGCTGGATCAACCGGCTGCTGCGTCTGCAGAGCTACCTCCTTTCCGACGTGGTTGGCGAGGTGGTGGCATGAGCGTGCTGACCATCAAGCAACAGCAGGCGGCGGCCGCGATCCAGGCTGCGGGCTGCTTTGGTATTCCTGAGCTCAAGAACCCCCGTTATCTCGCTTGCTTCAAGGATGGGCGCAAAGCCCATCTCAAGGCCGCTCTGGCCAATCAGATCGCTGACCCGAAGGCGATCCCGCTCTATAGCCACCACAAGACCCGTCAATCCCTGTTCGAGAAAGGGTGGCGTTCGGTGACCGAACTGGATCGCCTGCGGGCCCGTGCCCGTCATTCCCAACCTCAACAAAAGGAAGTCCATCATGCCTGATTCCCTGTTACCTCAAGCGAAGTCTGCCTTCAAAAGCCGCACCGTGATCGGTGGTGTGATTGCCGTGGGGGCCGGTATTGCGGGCCTGTTCGGTGTGCCGGTCGATGCGGGTACCCAAGCCAGCTTGGCATCCACCCTGGTGGATCTGGCCAGTGCGGTGGGTGGCCTGCTCGCCATCTGGGGCCGCATCAAGGCGACCCATACCGTCCGTTAGTAGCCATACGAGAGAGGTCATGTGACAAACCTCATAGACCGTGCCCAGCTGGCCGATGCCGATCGGACTGGGCGCATTATCGAAGCCCACCAGAACAGGGCAAGGCCACACGGCGATGGTATCTGTTGCGATTGTGACGAAGCCATTCCGCCCTCCCGCCTTGCAGCCGAGCCTGGTGCCGAGCGCTGTATCGAGTGCCAGACCCTGTATGAGCGCAAGGAGGCGACCCGTGTGGGAATTCATCGTTAAGAACTGGGGGCCTCTTTATGCATTGGCCAGTTTGGTTGGGCTGGTGGTCATCATCTTGCTCTCCAAGACCTACGCCAAGCGCGAAGACCTCACAGCCCTGGTGCAGAGAGTGCAGCGGGTGGAGCAGGTACTGGCTGATCTGCCAAGCGAGCGTGAGCTGCACAAGCTGCAGCTGGAGATCAGCGAGCTGCGGGGGGAGTTGCGGGAGGTCAAACCGGAGCTGCGTCAAGCCCGCCGCCTTGCCGATCTGCTGTTGGAAAATGAGCTTGCCGCCGTACAGAAGGAGAAGCCATGAGCATTCAACAAATATTGGACGCCCAGCAGCGACTGGTGATCCTGCGCTCCCTGCTGGATATCGGTGGTGCCGCCAACGAGTCAATCCTCAATGACTGCCTCGATCAGCTGGGTACCGGCCGGGTGACGCGGGATCGGGTTAAGACCTTGCTTGCCTGGCTGGAAGAGCAGGGGCTGGTACGCATCGAGCGACTGGCCACGGTGCAGGTGGCTCACCTGACCGGTCGGGGCCAGGACGCGGCAGAGGGCCGGGCAACGGTACCCGGCGTTAAGAAGCCCCGAGCGGAGGATTGACCATGGCCGATAAACCGACCCGAGGCCGCGCCAGCAAGGTGTGGCTGCTGCCTGAGTCTATCCGCAACGCGCTCAACGAGATGCTGCGGGATAAGGGCAACAGCCAGGCCGCCATTCTGGATGAGATCAACGGCCTGATCGAGGACGCGGGGTTGCCAGATGATCTCAAGCTCTCCCGCTCCGGGTTGAGCCGTCATGCCAGCCAGGTTGAACAGGTTGGCCAGCACCTGCGGGATTTGCGTGAAACCACGGCCGCCTTGACCTCCCAGCTTGGCGACAAGCCGATGGGGGAGACCACCAAGCTCATTCTGGAGCTGGGTCGTTCCCAGCTGTTCAAGGCGATGCTGGCTCAGGTGCAGAACCCGGAGGAGGCTGTGGATATCGACATGCTGAAAAACGCCATGCTGGCGGCCCAGCGGCTCGAATCGACCGCGATGCAGAGTCACAAGCGGGAGAAAGAGATCCGCCAGGCATTTGCCGAAGAGATCGCCGCCAAGACCGAAGCCATTGTGACTCAGGCGGGCTTGAGTGGTGAAGCCGCCGCCGAGATACGCCGCGAAATATTGGGGATTGCCTGATGACCGCCCTTGCTCAGACCCCTATCGCCCAACAGTTGGCCCAGACCCTGGGTACCGAATACAACCCTGACGAGGTGTTGCTGCCATACCAGCGCATCTGGATTGCTGACGAGAGCCCGCTCAAGATTGCCGAGAAGAGCCGCCGCACCGGTATCACCTGGGCGGAGGCAGCTGACGCGGCCCTGACGGCCTCCAAGACCAAGACGGCCGGGGGTTGCCACCACTTCTATGTGGGTAGCAACAAGGAGATGGCCCGCGAGTTTATCGATGCGGTAGCGATGTGGGCCAAGGCGTACAACAAGGCTGCCGGAGAGATCCAGGAGGAGGTGTTCACCGACGACGAGGATAAGGCGATCCTCACCTTCGTGGTCTATTTCGCCTCGGGCTTCAAGGTGCAGGCGCTCTCCAGCAACCCCTCCAACCTGCGGGGGATGCAGGGCAATGTAACCATCGACGAGGCCGCATTCCACGACCGACTGGCCGAGGTGCTCAAGGCCGCCATGGCGCTGACCATGTGGGGGGCCAAGGTGCGGTTGATCAGTACCCATAACGGCGTCGATAACCTGTTTAACCAGCTGATAAACGACAGCCGAGCGGGCCGCAAAGCGTATTCCATCCATACCATCAGCCTGGACGATGCTTGCCGCCAAGGGCTCTATCGCCGGATCTGCCAGGTCAAGGGCGGCCTTTGGACACTGGAAGCAGAGGACGCCTGGAAGGCGGGGCTGCTCAAGGCCACCGCCACCGAAGAGGATGCCCTTGAGGAGTATTTCTGCGTACCCAAGCAGAGCAGCGGCGTCTATATCAAGCGCACCCTGATCGAGCGGGCGATGCAACCGGATATCCCCATCCTGCGCTTTACCGCCCCCAAAGATTTCGAACTGCAGAGCGAGGAGACCCGCAAGGCAGTGGTGGATATCTGGTGCGAGGAGAACCTCAAGCCCTGTCTGGAAGCGCTCGATCGCAATTGTCGCCATGTGCTGGGGGAGGACTTCGCCCGTAAAGGGGACTTGTCGGTGTTCGTTCCGCTCTCCATCACCACCAACTTGCGCAAACAGGTGCCCTTTGTGGTGGAGCTGGTCAATGCCCCCTATGAGAGTCAGCGCCAGATCCTGTTCTACTTGCTGCAGGGGTTGCACCGTTTCACGGCGGCGGCCTTCGATGCCACCGGTAACGGCGGCTATCTGGCAGAGGCTGCCAGACTGCGCTGGGGCGCCAGCATGATCGAGTGCGTGATGCTCAATGACCCCTGGTATCGGGAGTGGATGCCCAAGCTCAAGGCAGAGTTTGAGGATGGCAACCTGACCATCCCGCGCCATGCAGACGTGCAGGATGACTTGGGGAAAATCCAGGTCATCAACGGCATCCCCAAGATCGACAAGGGCAAGAACACCGGCCAAGGGGGCCAACAGCGCCACGGTGACTTTGCGGTGGCTTTGGCCATGGCGGTGCGGGCCAGCTGGATGGAGGGGGGCGCCATCGAGTTCACCCCACTACCAGGTAAACGTGATGACCATGGCAGCGACAACAACGATGACTATCACCGATATGAGCGAGGAGCCTGGTAATGGGCAGGATCATTGATATCCATGGCAAAGCCATGAGCCTGGAAAAAGAGCCGCAGACCGAGAACGATGCCAAGTTGGCCCAGCTGCGCCGTCATTACAGCGATCATCCGACCATCGGGCTGACCCCAGGCAAAGCGGCTGCTGCACTGAAAGAGGCCGAGGAAGGGGGCCTGATCGCCCAGTGCGAGCTGGCCGAAGACATGGAGGAGAAGGATGCCCACCTGCAGAGCGAGCTCGGCAAACGCCGCCGTGCCCTGCTTGGGGTGAGCTGGACAATCGAGCCACCCCGCAACGCCACCCCGGCCGAGAAGCGTGATGCCGAGCTTATCCGGGAGCTGCTGGAGGACTTCACCTGGTTGGATGATGCCATCTTTGACGCCACCGACGGGATCCTCAAGGGGTTCAGTGCCCAGGAGTTCAGCGGCTGGGAGATGGTCGAGGGGCTACAAATCCCCAAGGGTATCATCTGGCGTGATCCCGCCTGGTTCCAGACCCACCCGGACGATCGCAATCAGCTGCGCTTGCGAGACGGCAGCCAGGAAGGGGTTGCTCTCAACCCGTTTGGCTGGCTGCTGCACAAGGCCAAGTCCAAATCGGGGTATCTGGCCCGCACCGGCCTTGTCCGCACCCTGGTCTGGCCGTTCCTGTTCAAGAACTACAGTGTGCGGGATCTCGCCGAGTTTCTGGAGATCTACGGCCTGCCGGTGCGGCTGGGGAAATACCCGGAAGGGGCGACCGAGAAAGAGAAGGCCACCCTGCTGCAGGCGGTGCTCTCCATCGGTCATAACGCCGGGGGCATTATTCCGCGCGGGATGGAGATTGAGTTCCAGAATGCCGCCAGTGGTCAGGCTGATCCCTTTGTGGTGATGATGGATTGGTGCGAGCGCTCCATGAGCAAGGCTATTCTGGGGGGCACCTTGACCTCACAGGCCGATGGCAAGAGCTCGACCAATGCCCTGGGCAATGTCCATAACGAGGTGCGCCAGGAGGTACGGGATGCCGACCTGCGTCAGCTGGCCGCTACCCTGAGCCGCGATCTGGTCTATCCGCTCTATGCCCTGAACGGCAAGAGCTACCAGGGGCCGCGCCGCTGCCCCCGGTTGGAGTTTGATGTGACCGAGCCGGAGGATATGCGCGATTTGGCGTATCCACTGCGGGCCCTGGTGGGGATGGGAATGCAGATCCCGGCGCAGTGGGTGCGGGATAAGTTGCAGATCCCGGCCCCCAAAGAGGGGGAAGAGGTACTGATCATTGTGGACAAACAGGCCGGGCAGGGAGAGGCCGCGCTCAAGGCAAAGGGACTGGCCGCGCTGGCTGCAAGTAAAGGTGAGGCCGACAAGGGGGATAACAACGATGCCCAGTTGGCCCGGCTGCAGGCCGAGGCGGCCCCTCTGCTGGCAGGGATGAGCGATGCTGTCCAGGCGCTGGTGATGCAAGCCACTACCCTGGAAGAGATCCGGGATGGCTTGTTGGCACTGGAACCAGAGCTCAGCCATGACGAACTGGGGGCGCTGATGGCGCAAGCCATCGCCGCCAGCGAGCTGCTCGGCATGCTTGAGATGGAGGAGGGGCGCTGATGCCCGTTCGCTATGGTTCTTTGCCCTTTGCTGAGGCGATCGCCTTCTTTCGCCAGAAGCTCGATATGCCGAGCGAACGCTGGGCCGATGTGTGGCGCGATGCCCATAACCGCGCCTTTATGGTGGCGGGGGCCACCAAAACGGATCTGCTGGCTGATTTGCGCGGGGCGGTAGACAAGGCGATCAGTGAAGGGCAATCCATCGGGGCCTTTCAGAAGGCGTTCAAGGAGATTGTGGCCCGCCACGGTTGGGAACATACCGGCCCGGCGTCGTGGCGCTCCCGCGTCATCTTCGAGACCAACCTGCGCCAGAGCTATAACGCCGGGCGTGAGGAGCAGATCCAGCGAATCAAGCACAAACGCCCCTATGCGCTCTATCGTCATGGGGACTCCGAGCACCCCAGGGAGTTGCACCTCAAGTGGAACAACCTGGTGCTGCCGGTGGATCACCCCTGGTGGGAGACACACAGCCCGAGCAATGGCTATGGCTGCAAGTGCAAGAAGTTCTTGCTCTCCGAGGCCGATCTCAAGCGGCGCGGCTTGGTGCTGGGTAAGGCCCCGGATGATGGCGAATATGAGTGGGTGGACAAGGCCACCGGGGAGTTGCACAAGATCCCCAGAGGTATCGACCCCGGCTTTGATTATCGCCCCCAGACTCCGGCAGAGCTGACCAAGGTGGTGGCCAAGCGCGAAGCGGCCAAGCCAGCGTTGGCCGAGAGGCTGCCAGAGCGGATGGTGGATAGCGCCTTCTCTAGCGTTAAAGGTGTCACTGCACAGGGTTTGAGTGAGCTGCTGGCCAAGTTGCCAGCCCCCCAGCGCGAACCGTTGGCGGCGTTCCTCAAGGTGCATCCGGTCAAAACGTTGTTTATCAAGCAGACCGAAATGGGGAAGGGCGCGGCAGGGCTCAAGGTTGCCCAGGCTATTGCTGATTACCTGGGCAAAGATCCCTATCTGGTGCGTTCCTTTTACTATTCGCGCCGGGCCAGCAGGGTCAACGGCTTTACCGCAACCAGCTGGGATCATCTGGTTATCAAGGTAAAGGGGGGCGATACTTTAAAGACGGTGGATATGCAGGCGGTACAAGCTGCGGCTGCCGACGTGTTGGCTGATGCCTACGCTAATCGCGGCCCGCGCCAATTAATGCCAAGAGGCGCCAGTGGTGAAGCCTTGCGCCGTCATTGGAGTGTGTCGGCCAATGTAGGCGATAAACTGGGGGAATCGGCCCAGCGGATCTCGACCTGGTTGCATGAGCTCGGCCATCAGGTTCACTTCTGGGCCGGGGAGCCCAATCTCACCGGTATCGGCCTGATTACCGAATATGCCGGAACCAATGGCAAAGAGATGGCTGCCGAGGCGTTTGCCGCCTGGGTGCTGGCGAGGGAATCCATGCTGGAGCACTTTCCCGAACTGGCCAAGAGGGTGGAAGCCATGCTGGCCAAGGCAACAGCTGCCACTACCAAGGGCGGCCGCTAGTGGCCCCGGAGAGCAAAAAATAAAGGAGCGACATGATGACCTTGCTGGAACAAGCCAGCGCCCTGCTGGCACAGGATGGCCCCTTTACCCTGGCGCAAGCCAAGGCGCTGGATGCCCTGTGTGAGCAAGCCCGTGATGAGGAAGCTGACCTGATGGGAGATCTCTGGGAGGCCGCGATGGCTAATGCAGATGAGGAAGCGCTGCACTATATGACCACCTTTGAGGATGAGTTCTGATGGCGGGTATCTTTATCGCCATCAGCCACCACGGGGTGGCCGATGCCTTTGAGCTGCTGGCCAAGCTCTATCAGAAAACCGGTGACTTGAGCGAACCGCTGGCAGATATAGGGGAAGGGCTGCTGCTGTCGCACCGGGATCGCTGGGATGCCCAAGAGAACCCGGAAGGTGAGCCCTGGGCCCCGCTCTCGGAGAAGTACCGTGCCCGCAAGCCGCGTCATGCCGATGAGGTGCTGCGTCTGAACGACGATCTGCGCGATACCCTCGACTATCAAGTTGATCCCCAGGCCCTCTACTTTGGTACGCCCATGGTATACGGTGCCGCCCACCAGTTCGGGCGCCCAGAGATCAACCTGCCAGAGCGCCGTGTTCTGGGGCTGTCAGAAGGGGATAAACAGAGCGTGCTGGAGACGCTGGAGGGATATTTGGTCATCGAGGCTCCGTGAGCTTCTGGGCGCCTCTGGTGCCCCCTTGCGGCTACGATGGCATGTCTACCCTCTGAATAGGTCAGGAAAATGGAGTTTAAACACCATTAAACAGTATCGCCGCCCCCCAGCTTACCCTCCGATCCATCCCGTGATGCAGTAACCCACCATAAACCCCACCCAATTCTCAGTTCGATGACACTGGCCGCAATGAGGTTTGCTGTGACCAGCCGGAGTGAGAGTGATGCCCCTATCTGCCACCAGTTCCGCCATTGCCGTGGCCATCTTGAATGCAAGACCAATCGCCCTGGGGTTGGCCGTGCTCGATGCAGCCCTTGGCCCGAGCGACGACGGTTGGCACCAGTTGCTGCCGGTCGGCCCGTTCAAGGCTCGTGATGGTCGCCCGTTCGATGTGGCGAGTGGCCATTGGCAACTGGACGGGCAGATTGCTGCTGCTCTGATTGCCCGTGCCAAAGCCCTTGGGCAAGACATCCTGATCGACTACGACCACCAGACCCTCCATATCGAAAAGACTGGCAAGGAGGCTCCTGCCGCCGGTTGGTACAACGGTGACGAGATCGAATGGCGCGAGGGGCAGGGCCTCTTTATCAAACCGCGCTGGACGGATCGTGCGGCTGCCATGGTGGCCGCCAAAGAGTACCGATTCCTTTCTGCCGTCTTTCCCTATGACGCCCAGGGCCGCCCGCTGGAACTGCGGATGGCCGCCATCACCAATGATCCCGGTGTGGTGGGTATGCAGGCTCTGGCAGCTCTCAGTGCTTTACCTCCCAAGACCAATCAATCCGGCCAGTTGGCCACTGTAACCAAGGAGATACCCATGAACGAGGCAATGCTCGCCCTGCTGGCCAAGCTGGGCATTCAGGTAGAAGAGGGCAGCGAGCTCACCGTCGAACAGGGGCAGGCTGCGCTGTCGGCCCTCGATACCCTGCAAAGCGCGGCAGGCAAAACCGCCAGCGCTGAAGCCGCCCTGGCTGCTCTCAAAGCCCAACCGGTGCAACAGGGTGGCCAGATTGACCTGGCGCAATTCGTGCCGGTGGCGACCTATAACGCCCTGGTTGCCCAGGTGGCGAGCTTAAGCGCCAAGGTGGAGACCACGGATGCCGCAACCCTGATCAAGGAAGCCCGCACCCAGGGCAAGGTGGTGGCCGCCGAAGAGGAGTATTTGACCGCCTATGCCGCCCAGAAAGGGGTGGCAGCCCTCAAGGCGTTGCTGGATCCCCGTCCGGCGATTG
Source organism: Aeromonas allosaccharophila (assembly GCF_016026615.1). Lineage (NCBI taxonomy): Bacteria > Pseudomonadati > Pseudomonadota > Gammaproteobacteria > Aeromonadales > Aeromonadaceae > Aeromonas > Aeromonas allosaccharophila. Next base: position 360,765 of record NZ_CP065745.1, read on the forward strand.
CCGCACTGTCCGCCAGCCAGACCACCCAGGTGACCCTGCCAGAGAAGAAGGGGGATGCGGTGCTCTCGGCGGATGACAAGTATGCCGCCGACCAGCTCGGTATCAGCCACGAGGAGTTTGCCAAGGCCAAGCAGGCTTAAGCGCAGACCCTACCACGCCATTTATCCAGAGAAGGAACACCCGTATGGCCATGATTACATCCGCGCTGTTGCAGTCCCTCTTCACCGGCTTCAAGAAGAACTTTGAAGACGCCAAGAGTGAAGCGCCTGCCCAGTACACCAAGATCGCTACCGTGATCAAATCGACCACCAAGTCCAACACCTATGGCTGGTTAGGCAAGTTCCCCAACCTGCGCAAGTGGGTCGGTGATCGGGTGATCGAGTCGATGAAGGCGCATGGTTACCAGATCGTCAACGAAGACTTTGAGGCCACCGTGGCGGTCGATCGCAACGATATCGAAGATGACGAGCTGGGTATCTACGCGCCGATGTTTGCCGAGATGGGCCGTTCGGCGGGTATTCACCCCGATGAGCTCTGTTTCGGTCTGCTCGGTGCTGGCTTCACCACGCCTTGTTATGACGGCCAATATTTCTTCGACACCGATCACCCTGTCTATCCCAAGGCCGATGGCACCGGTACCCCTGTCTTGACTGCCAACGTGGTGGTGGATGCAGGTTATCAGGGGGAGCCCTGGTTCCTGCTCGATACCAGCCGCGCCCTCAAGCCGGTCATCTTCCAGGATCGCAAGTCACCGCAGCTGATTGCCATGACCAAGATCGATGACGAAGCGGTATTCACCCGCAAGGAATTCCGCTACGGGGTCGATTGCCGCGATGCCGCAGGCTTTGGCTTCTGGCAGCTGGCCTTTGCCAACAAGCGGGCGCTGACCCCCGACAACCTGTGGGATGCCTACTCCAAGATGCGGGAGTTTCAGGCTGATGGCGGCCGCAAGCTCGGGGTGAAGGCCACCATGTTGGTGGTACACCCCTCCCTTGAGAAGCTGGCGACCCAGATGCTGGAGCGAGAGCTGTCGAACAGCAGCAGCAACGAGCTGAAAGGCAAGTTGGAGCTGGTGGTGGCTGACTACCTCTAACCCTGCGTTATGCCTGTTTAAAGCGGGGTTAAACAGCTGCCAGGCTCTGTCTAACCCCCGGTTTAAACAGCCTCTCTATCAGATACGACGAGGAAAACATGAGATGGAACAAGAGATGGAACTGGCTATGCGAGTGGGCATTTATTGCCAAACAGGGTCAACAGTTCGTCAGGTCTATTTTCGCGCGGGCCTGCCGATTGTACCGGGCAAGTCAGAGATGGTTGTGTCGCCTGAGCAGTGCGCGACCCTGGAGAACGACCCGCGTCTGGTGGTCGTCCGGTTGGCTGAAAACGCCAGCCTTCAGGCAAGTGATGCACCATCGGCGCCTGGGGATCTGGACGCAACACTGGGCGTCCTGACAGGTTCGGGCTATCTGGCGGGAGTCGCCACACTGGCGGGCAAGGTCACGCCGCTGGCCGAGATGAAGGTCGATGAGCTGCGCGAGCTGGCGGTGCAGATGGGTATCCCGGAGGCGACCAAGCTCAAAAAGGCCGAACTGGTGACGGCGATCGCGGCGACCGAAGTGCAATACCCGGTCAAGGATGAGCAGTCATCTGGCCAGAACGGAGAGCAGTGATATGTATGCCAGCGTCAATGACATGGTGATCCGCTTTGGCGAGGCCGAGTTGCTGCGCCTGGCCATGACGCCGACCGGTGAGCTGGATCAGGCGGCTATCACCATCGCCCTGCAGGATGCAGGCGCCTTGATCGATGGCTATCTGGCGGGTCGCTATCCCTTGCCGCTGGCCCATATCCCGAGTGCCCTGGTACCTATCTGCGCCGATATCGCCCGTCATCGTCTCTATGGTGAACAGGCACCGGAGCAGATAGCCAAGCGCAATGAGGCGGCCCTGGCCTTTCTGAAATCGGTTGGCAAGGGGGAGCTGGCGCTGGGGTTGGCATCTGATGGCGCCACCCTGGAGAGCCAGAATCTGGCTCAACTGCAGTCGGATGGTCGGGTGTTCGGGCGGGATAAGGGGGGCTTTCTATGAGCCAGCTTGCCAACCAGTCTGGTACCGAACTCGACTACCTGCAGGCTGGCGAGCGGCTGCGTGAGCTGCTGGCCCCCCTCAAACCTGCGGGGCTCAAGGAGGTGTTTGTGGCCACCGATGTGGCGGCCATCGCCAATCTGGGCCAGCACAGTCCGGCGGTGCATGTGGTCTATCAGGGCGAACGTGAGAGCGAAGGCACCCAGTCAGGCCGGGCCAGCAGCTTTGATCAGCTCTGGTTGCTGGTGCTGGTGCATCGTGCCAGCCCCAAGGAGGTCAGTGCCGGAGTGTGGCTTGCCCGCATCCTGCAGGCCGTCAGTGGGCGAGCATGTGGTGACAGTACCTTTCGCCGCGAAACCCCACCGGTAAAACCCAGTTACAGCGGCGGTGCTGCCTATCTGCCGCTTGCCTTTACTACCCGAGTGAAATTCAAAGGAGAGCGATGATGAGCGAAACACTGCACCTGGAAGGGGATCTCTTTATCGAGACCTTTGTGAACGGGCTTTCGGCCGGGGTGATTGGCCCCATCGATGTGGATAGTCTGGAAGTGAAACCAGACAGCCAGAAGATCTCCATTCCCAGTAAGCGCAAGGGGCAATACGGTCAGGCACGGGAGAACTACCACATTCCCAAGCCTGCCATGGTCACCATCAAGACCACCGAAATCCCGCCTGTGCTGCTGGCCGCCGCCTTTATGGGTCTGGAGAGCCCCATCAATCAGGGGGCCGGGACGTTGACTGATCTGCTGGTCATTCTTCCCGCCTGGCCGAAGTGGGCCCAGCTAGGCAAGAGCAATATTGCCGCAACCGGCCTGGCTATCAAGGAAGGGGCCACGGCGCTGGTGGTGGGTACCGATATCGAGGTCAACTATGCGCTCGGGCTGGTGCGAGCGGTGAAAGGTAGCTCGGTAGCCGATGGCGGCAGCCTGACGGTCAGCGGTACCTATAACGCGGTGACCGGTACCCGCATCGCGGGCAACATCCAGCCGGAGATCAAGGCGCGGCTGCTGCTCGATGGCCGCAGTATCGTTAGCGGCGAGGCCATCAAACTGACGGTGCCCCGTGCAAGTTTATCCCCCAAGAAGGCGGTGGACTTTATGAGCGATAAGCCCATCGAGATCGAGCTGGAGGGAGAGTTGCTTGCCGTGGATGGCGAGACAGCCCCCTTCTATGTGGATCGGCCGGTCACTGTGTGACGTTTGATAGCAGAACGGCGGGGTGACCCGCCGTTCTATATAGTATTTGCATTCTCCTGTGAGTAGAGTAATTTGATCCTTGAAGCTGTTAGCTCGAAAAGTTAGCAGATCAACAATTGACATTGTTTCTTTTATCGAAAGTAAAGGTGTGACTTATGAACAATCCCTATATCCCCCAATATTCATCCCTAGTAACGACTATCTATAATGAGCCTGCACCTGTTGGTTGCATTGGTCGGGGTAGTCATTATTCAGTTCTCAGAGCAACAACATCTTACGATTCAACACTTAATCCAACACGCATTGTTAATGTGCATGACTTCGCTGTAATTTGGGATGAAGACCACGATACAAGGCTTATCAAGGTTATTGAACGTATGTGTATAGAGAACTTACTATCCCCAGTTGTTTTTATTGGTGAGCGAAAGGGGAGTGTAACTATTCTTGTCGACAAAAAATTTTATGATGATAAGGACAGGTTACAGTTTTATAACTCGATGATTAGGGGAGTTTGCAGCCCGTTGGACGATTCATGGGGCAGTGAGATCGGGTATTTTGATGGGAATGATGAAGGTGTCACTAATGAAGCAGGAATGATTATTAATGATAAGGAGGCGAAAGTAAAAAATTACCTATTAAACATTAATGGACTTTGGTCTTTGGGTATTAAAAGTTTTAAACCCTAGTTTGTAAATGTGCAGTTGTTTACTGTAATTAGCCATAAACCATCCCATCTTGCCATCCCTTTACCATGGGGCATATCTGAATTTCTCAGGAATGCCCCATGTCCACTTCTTCCATCCTCAAACTTGCGCTAGAACTGTCTGCAAAGGTTTTACTGCGCTGGCTATCTCTTTTGAAATATTTTTAAATTTTACCACCCAGCGAAAAACTCCTTCTTGCACTCCCCATAAAGCGATTCATACTCAATTCCATAACGGAACGAGGTTAAAGCTTTATGTACCGCATAGCTATTAGTCAAGTCTTCGTCCAAATTATGTAATTTAACGTGATACAACATAATGCTGTCAGACGGTGATATTGCCATTGACTCAAGCCCGAACACTGCATTTATATCATACTCATGCTCATCATTTGCAAGAACGGAATCTATTGCTGCATGTAGAGGCATGTTAGCATCAAGCTTTTGGTCGCCAACGAACATAGAAAAAGATTTCAAGATAGCAGGGCCAACTCCTTTATTAATTAGATGTGCCTCAAAGATTCCATTATTAATGCTATGGTTAGTTTGAAGAATAATATATGGTTTAACACTTAGCTTTTGACGTTCTATAGCTAGCATTTCAGCTTCTTTATCCGCGACCGATTTTTTATGATTAAGCTCTTCAATTTTTTTAGCTTCAATGCTTCGTTGTTTTGACTCTCGTACAGAGTAACGTAATGCAACCACAGCAACTACGAGTGAAATTATTGTTGATAAAACAATAGCCCAATCGGCAATATTGGGTTCAGCAATCGACTTCAGCTGCTCTTGTTGATTTTTTAACTCTAAGCTCAATGAGTTTAAAGCAGTCGTTACTGAATTAAAATCAATGTCATTAGATATAATCACGTTAGGCTCACTAGGAAGCACAGTGATATTAACTTTTTCAGTCGATTTTTCGAAAGGACTTTCAATTGTTGATATTTTGTCACATGGTTCTTTGTTATTTTTCATCATCACACTTAAAATTTAACAGTTAAGCCAAAGGGATTTCTAATGGAGGGCTGTAGGTTCGGCTAGCGAAGCGCAATCGGACGTTCGCGGTTCCGATGATATTAGTAATTCCCCATAAACCCGTCCATTTTGCCATTTCTTCACAATAGGGCATATCTGAATCTGAGCGGAATGCATCATGTCCACCTCTACTACTCTCAAACTAGCCTTGGCGCTGCTGGCCAAGGTCACCGGCTGGGAAGGGAAGCCTTATCGGGGTAAGGTGTGGTTTTAGCGCAATGCCAGCCGCTTAATCATGGCCAGTGGCTGAGATGTAACTGTTCACCCAGATGGCATTGACAGGAAAAAGTGAGACGATCATCCCTTGATCCACTGTTGCCCCTTGCCTGATCCCGCCAGCTTGGCACCATCACGTCATGAGCAAACCCATTACGCCACCACCCGGCCTGCCGCTGACCCTCGAGCAAGCCAACGAGCTGATTTACAAGCTGATGGCGCGCATCGCCGAGCTTGAAGACCGCCTCAACCAAAACAGCAATAACTCCTCCAAGCCCCCCTCCACTGATGGCTCGGGGACCCCGCCTGCGCGCAAGCGCCCCGCTTCCGGCAAGGCTCGTGGTGCCCAGCCTGGCCACAAGGGGCAGCGGCGTGAACGTCATCCTGAGGACGACCGACTGACGGCAATACCACACTATCCTGCCCGGCAGTGCGCCTGCTGTGGTGAGCAGGTGGTGTCCCATGACAAGCCCTACCGGGTTCATCAGGTGTTTGACCTGCCCGAGGTCAGCTATGTGGTGACAGAGCATCAGCTGTATCGGGGCACCTGCCGTGGGTGCGTCACCACCAGTGAAGCAGCCCTGCCCGATACGGTGAGCCACAGCCAGATGGGGGCTAATCTGCTGAGCTATATCGCTTTGCAGAGTGGTCAGTTCCACCAGAGCATCAGCAAGATACAGCAGCAGCTCAAGCAGCACTTCGGTTTGAGCTTTAGCCGAGGCGCCATCAGTGAAGCGCAAGGCCGGGTCAGCGCCATGCTCACCCCGACCCACCAAGCCATCAAACAGCAAGTGCAGTCTGCCGCCATCATCCATGCCGATGAAACCCGGCACCAGCGGGGCGGTGAGCGACGCTGGATGTGGCTGGCCCTGAGCAAGGTCGCGGTCTGCTTCATGACGGCGTTTGGCCGCGGTCAGGAGGCAGCGAAGCGGTTGCTGGGCAGTGAGCTTGATGGGGTGCTGGTGACCGACCAGTATGCGGGATACCGCTTCATCGACAGCGCCCAGCGCCAACTGTGCTGGGCGCATGTGCTGCGCAACGTGGCGGCGATTGCCGAGAGTAGCGACGCCGTCAACCAGCCTATCGGAGCCCGGCTGGTACTGCTGGCTGACACGGTGTTCAGAACCCGGCATGGCTATGAACAAGGCTGCTTAAGCCGGGAGCAGTACCAGCGAAGGTTGCAGCGATGTCGGCAAAGCTGGCGAAGGCAGCTGGAGCGGGGCAGTGTACTGTGTTCCAAGCGCTACCGTGGGCGCTGCCAGTTACTGCTCAAGGACGATGAGATGCTATGGCGTTTTATGGAAAACGACGAGATAGCGCTGACCAACAATGAAGCGGAGCGGGCGCTGCGTGGCTATGTGCTGTGGCGCAAGGGAAGCTATGGCGTCTGGTCGCATCGAGGCGAGCAGTTCAGGCAGCGTATCCTATCGTTGGTGGAGACGGCCAAGCGATTGGGCCGCTGCCCGCAGGAGTGGCTGAGGGCAGTTGTCAGGTCCTGCATCGAGAAAACCGACTACCCGTTCCCGGAGGAGTTGGTGCTGTCAACACCGTCCCGGTGAACGGTTACGCTGAGATGAGGCTGAAAGGGGAAGGATGGAGTTTTCTAACCACTGCCAATCCAGCGGTGGAGTACCCTCTTTGAACTTCTGGTAGGGCACGCCATCTTTGATGGTCAGGAACAGGGTGCAAGGTGTATCGGCACGGCAAACATAGCGCACCATCACATCGCCATGGAGTGTACGCAGTAGATGTTTCAGGATCGGCAGCCCTTGTATGGTGTTGTGCCCCCCTTCATGCCAGACGCCAAATTGATTCATTCATGTTGTACCTTTGCTCAAGTGAATCTGAGTATCGATCGTCCAGGCCCACTTGCCACTGTCAGAAATGACAGGTCATTGGGTTGTCAGTGTTTTAGCGAGCAAACTGTAGGGATAGAGGCATTATGTGGAGCGAGCTGTGATGATATGACGGGAGATATTTATCTGTTGGGTGTCTACCGTATTAGCTTTATATAAGCTGTGAAAAAATAGCTAATTGAGCTGGGTTAACTGATTTGATGTAGCCAATGATGCCATCGTGCACAAAATCATTGTCAGATGCTCTGTACTGTTCTGCTAACGAGATGAGCCGGTTATTTGTGATGTCTAAACTTCTATGAGAAAGATGAATGTTGAAGCACTCAATAAGTGGCTGCTGCTTTGCTTCCTTCATTTGATTTAATTCGAAATGAGACTTCAATGCTGCTTTTTTGATCAGCTCAAAGGCCATTTTTGTTATGGATTCATTCATCCCTGACACTATCAAATCATCCATATACAAGCTGATACGCACATAACCAGTTTGATATAATCTCTCTATCACTTTTCCTAAATAGCTACGATGTAAACAAATGGATGCCAAGAGAGGAGACTGAACAAATCCATAGGGTAGACAATGGCTATAGCTTTGCCCATTCGATACAGGGACTGTTGACTTTTTGGCTACATCTCGAGCGATCGGATAGCTGAGGATATCTTTTAGACTTCGAGTAATGCGGGTACGGCTGATGCTACCAAAGAAGTTTTTGATATCAAGATGAGCGAAAAAATGGTCATCAACATGATGCTGTAAAGCAGCTAAATGACCACCTGATTGAAGATGAAAGTAGTATCGGGGACAACGATAGCGCTTTAGTAATTCATCGTGAATCCGTCTGCCATAGTCAGCAACTTGCTTTGTGGGAACATAGACCCAGGAGCCAGGTTTTACTTCAAACTTTACAGTCCATCTTGGCTCGTTCACAACTTCTGATAATTCCTAAAAGGTAGTTTGAAGCCATGTTAATGAGAGTGATGAGACCAATACCAAAAGCAATCATTGCACCGAGAAGAAGATAGACTTCTTTCGCAAGAACAACAATGCTGGTGGCAAGCTCGATACGCTCCTTAACTAGGCCGTAGTCAGATGATTTTTTCATAACTACGTCCCTCCACATACGCACTCGACGAGTCCTAGCGCAAAGCGCATGGCTTAAACTAACCGACAACTCGTGGAACACGTGTAACCCAGTGGGAACAGTGAGACCAGTAGCGAGTCGCAAGGCATCACAACGTGACTAGTGGATCGCTAAACCCCTCGGCGAGCGGGAGCCTAACGTCGAGTGACGCTCAAATCATACGAGTGTACCGTTTGGGACGCAATACTCTTTAATCCACCATAAACCCTTAATCCTCCTAATGAATTTCAAAATGGGAGCTATCGCACTTTAACGAGATAGCCCCATGTCCACCTCAACCACCCTCAAACTTGCCCTGGAGTTGGCGGCCAAGGTCACCGGCCGCGAAGACCTGGCCGCCTTGGCGGGTGAGGTGCAGGAGCTGGGCCCAATCTCGGACGAGACGGCCGCCGAGACTGCACGGCTGGCTGAAACCCTCGAATCGCTAAGCAGCCAGCAGGCGCTGATCCAGCAGTTCAATGACTCAAAGGCCGCCCTGACCCAGCTCGAACTGGCGACAGTGCTCAGCCGTGACAAGCTGGAGCAGTTGCGCCGCGAGCAGCAAGCAGGCAGCGGTGACGCCAAGGCGCTTGCCGAACAAGAGCGGTTGCTGACTTCCGAGGTCAAGCAGCTGGAGCGCCAGCTGGTCGCCCAATCCGCCAGTCATACCCGCCTGCACGCAGGGCTCAAGCAGTCCGGGCTCGACACCAAGAATCTTGCCCAGGAACAGCAGCGCCTGCAGCGTGAGCTGACCAAAAGTGTCGCCCAGACCGAACGGCTGGGGCGCGAGTTTAGCCAAGGCAGTCAGCAGGCCGGTGGCTTGCAGGGGGCCATCGGCAGTCTGACCGGGCGTCTGGTGGCGCTGGCGGGTACCTGGTTCGGTATCCAGACCCTGACTACCCAATTGCTCGCCATGTTCCAGACTGGCGATCAGGCCGAGCGCCTCGATGTGCAGCTCAAGGCAGTGATGGGGTCGATTGCCGGTGGCAAAGAGGCGTCAGCCTGGATCCAGGACTTTGCCAAAAATACCCCCCTGCAGCTCAGTGAAGTCACCCAGGTATTCGTGCGCCTCAAGGCGTTCGGCATCGACCCTATGGCGGGGGCCATGCAGGGTATTGTCGATCAGGCGTTCAAATTGGGCGGCGGTTTTGAAGAGGTGCAGGGCATCTCTCTGGCCCTTGGCCAAGCCTGGGCCAAGCAGAAGCTGCAGGGTGAGGAGATCCTGCAGCTGATTGAGCGGGGCGTACCTGTCTGGCAGATGTTGGAGCAGGTGACTGGCAAGAATACTGCCGAGCTGCAGAAGCTCTCTGAGGCAGGCAAGCTGGGCCGCGAGACCATCTCTGCCCTGATGAACGAGATTGCCACCCAATCGCGCGGTGCCGCTGCCGACAACATGAGCCTGCTCTCCGGGCTTATCTCCAATGCCCAGGACAACCTCGCCAAGTTTTATCGGATGGTGGCCGAGAACGGGGCGCTGACCTGGCTCAAAAACCAGCTGGCCAACCTCAATGCCGAGTTTGAGACGATGGCCAGGGATGGCCGCCTGCAGGAGTGGGCCAAGCGTCTTTCCGATGGCTTTATCACCATGGGGGAAACCCTCAAGTCGCTGATCCAGATCCTCTATGAGTGGCGCACCGCGCTGGCCGTGCTGGCCCAGGCTTGGGTCGGCCTGAAAATCGCGGGCTGGATGGGTGATCTGCGCAGCCTCTATGCCCAGTTTATTGCCATGCCTGTGGCGACAGCGACAGCTGCAGGCGGTATGACGACAGCGGGCACGGCGGCAGCCGGTGCTGCGATCGGGGTCAGGGCACTGGGCGCTGCCGTCAAGGGGCTGCTGGCTGCCGTGGCGGTCGAGTCCATCATCCAGATCACCCAGTTCGCCTCTGCCCTGCGCCAGCTGGTGCAGGCTGAGCTGGCACTTCGAGAGGCGCAAGCGCTGCGCTCCGAGACTCAGGCCCGCCTCAATGGTCAGTTTGCCGCCCTGTCAACGGAGCTGGGTTTTGCCATCACCAGCATGGCGGATCTCGATCGCCTGGTCGCCGAGGGCAAGGTGCATTACGACGATGCCACTGGAAGCTGGCGACAAGGAGCCGCAGCCGTTAAAGCGCTGGGGGATGAGGCCAAGAGCACCCGTGACTATCTGGCCGAGATCAATGCGGTGGCCAAGCAAACCGCCGCCGATGGCCCTGCCAAGTTGGCCAAGGCGTTTGAGGCGTTGGGGCTGGATTTCGAACGGGCCAATGGCCGTATCGGTGCGGGCTTTCAGAAGACCATCGGCGCCCTGGATGTATTGGTGGCGCACACGGGGGCCAGTAGTGCCGCCATCGAGGAGGCGCTGGCCGCCGCCTACAACAGCGCCAAGACCACCGCCGAGATCGATGCGGTGATCGCGCGTCAGAAGCAACTGGCCGCCCAGGGCAAGATCACCGGGGATGCGCTGGCCCGCTCCATGGCCATCGCCGCCGATGCCATGGGCAAGGTGAAAGGGGGGAGCGGCGATACCAAGCAGGCCGTCGCGGCCATTGGTGATGGCTTTGACGAAGCGGCCGCACGGGCCAAAGGCGCTACTGATGCGATGCGGGCGGGGCTTAAAGGGGTACAGGATGAAGCCAGGCAGACGAATGCCAGCCTCACCAGTAGTGGCGGGGGCGGTGGTCGAGGCGATATCACCCGCACCGTGAATGCCGGTTCCTTCTACTACAAGAGCGTGGATATCAACAGCCTGCGCGGCAATGCCGAGGGGCTGGCCAATACCTTGGCTGGTGTTGAGGATGAGCTGGCCCGCTACAGCCAGAAGGTCAAAGACATTCCGGCCTACAGCGAGTGGAGCAAGTATTACGGCGAGAAGTTCCAAAAAGAGATGGAGGCGATGCAGGCCCGCCTCAAAGAGGAGCTCAACAAAGCGTTGGCCAAGGAGAGTGCCAAAACCAATCAGGCCGCCACCCAGCAACCAGTCCTAACTGCAGAGCCATCTACCCCCAGCGCCAACACCCCAGGGACACGCAGACCCTTGTCCGAACGGATCACCATCGAGCTCAAAGGGGCAGGGGGCTCGGCCGAACTGCAGACCGATGAGGTCAATGCGAATGCCCTGATTTCCCTTCTTAAACAGCAAGGACTGCGGCAATGAACGTGACCTTAAACAGCGTGCTGCTGCCAGATGATCTGGTCTGGCGCGACGAGTTCGAGTGGGCGCCGGTCGAGCAGGTGGTGACCCCGACCTTGAGTGGCGCCTTGTTGGTGGAGGAGACCGCCAAACCCGAGGGGCGGCCGCTGACCCTGAGCGGGCATTGTTCCCGCGCCAAGGTGCAGGAGCTCAAGATGCTGGAGGCGCAGGTGGCCCAGCTGATGACGTTGACCCTGCTCGATGGCGTGGCCCGCACCGTGGTGTGGCGCCGCCCTGGTGTGGTGGCGACCCCACTGGTCGAGATGGCCGACCCGGAAGGGGGCGACCCCTATGCCTTGACCCTGAATTTGACCGAGGTAACCCCATGACCATTCTCTCTGGCGATATCGTGTTGTTGGCCAGCCAGCGCCTGGTTGATACCGATGACGGCGGTGGTCGCATCACTGGCCGCGAGATCATCAGCGGCAACCATAACAGCCTGTTCCCTGATGTAAGCGACATGGATCGGGCCTATGGCACCGTGAATATGCGCAAGGCATTTCTGGCAGTGCAGACGGACGACACCGACACCTACTATGGCGCTAATGCCATGGTGCTGCTGCCGCCCAGTGACCCCAGCGTCAACCTGACGCTGATGACCACCAAAGACCACAACGACACCAGAGGCAACGCCCGCAACACCCTGGAGCGCTATCAGGCCCGAGGCCCGAAGTGGCAAGGGGTGCTCTACGATACCCAGCTGGAAGGGCAGCGGGCGATCCGCATCCTGCAACGCATTGAGGTACGGTTGCCGGAGGTCGGGGAGGTGCTGGTACTGGTCGGCAATGAAGGGAAGGGGAACGAGGTTGAGCAGTATGTGCGGGTCGACCGGGTCACCGCCGAGCTGCGCAAGTTCGGGGTATCTGGCTACCAGGGCGAGTTCACCCGCAACGTGGTCACCTGCGTGATCACTGACCCGCTGCGCCACACCTTTGAAGGGGAGCAACCCAGCCCCTATGACCAGGCAACCACCAAGACCACCCTGCGGGAAACCGTGGTGGCCGATGCAGCCAACTACTTTTCGACCACCAAGCTGGTCGCGGATGCGGCGCTGGGGGCAATGCGGGTTCAGGCCAAGACCATTTTCACTCAGCTGGTACCCAGTGCTCGCAGTGAAACCCCTGTGGTCGATCTGACCGCTGCCGGTGAGCTGGGCGCCTTGCTGGAATCCGGGGTGGGCAGTCCCCACACCTTCACCACCACCTCACCGGTCAGCCCGAGTCAGGGGCTATTCCTGGGGATTGGTGCCATGCCGGGTAGCGTATCGGTCACCATCGGCGCGGCGGTGATCACCGACAAGGGTGGCGAGCTGTTCCTGGTCGGTACCGTGGTGGGGGCTATCGACTACGGGCGCGGCCTGCTGACCTTCAACAGCCAGTGCCCGAACTATGGCGCGGCCAGCAAAACCGTGAGCTTTCGCCCGGCAGTGATGCCATCGCGCATCGCTGACACGGCCCAGATCCAGATCGCCGCCAACAACCGGGGCTATGCCTACACCGCGACCCTGCTGCCCACCCCTTGCCCCGGTTCGCTGACCGTCAGCTATCTGGCCCAGGGCAAATGGTACGACCTGAAAGACAACGGGCGCGGGGAGCTGTTTGGCCAGGACAAATCCTATGGCTCTGGCCTGCTCAACTTCACCACCGGCTCTGTGGTGCTGACCCTGGGGGCGCTGCCGGATGTGAACAGCGCGATCATGTTCAGCTGGGGTACCAAGGTCTCTTACCTCAACCGCGCCAGTATGGTGCTGGATCCGGTGCAGCTGACCCATAAGCTGGCCCATGAGGGGATCACCCCCAATAGCCTGACCCTGACCTGGCAAGCCGGAGGCGCGACCAAAACCGCCATCGACAACGGGGCGGGCCAGCTGACCGGCGATGCGACCGGAACCATCAATTATGTGACCGGCGATCTGGCCCTGCGGGTGGCGACCCTGCCGGATGGCGGTCAGGAGTACCAGGTTGTTTACCAGTACGGCGACCCGGACACCCAACGCTTTGACTACCCGGCCCGCAACCCGGACGGGACGATCACCATGCAGCTGACCAAGCAGAACCTGACCCCCAGGATGGTATCAGTACGCTGGAATGCCCTTTATGAGGATGTGAAGGACGACACCGAACTGGTGATCGCTACCCGTGACCCTATCATCAGTGTCCGTGACAACGGCGCGGGCAAGCTACTGGATGCGGCAGGGGTGGAACGGGGCAGCGTCAACTACACCACCGGCAAGATCACCATCAAGCCGGATGGCCAGGGCGGCATTCCGAAAACCCGCTATGAGTGGCGCACCATCGGCACCTATGGCGATGGTCACGGCAACACCATTGCCCGCCAGCGCTGGACTCTGGTGGAGATCTACTACGTGCAGGCGGCTTACTTGTTCCCGGTGGACGACAGTGGTTGGGTCGAGGTGGAGTACCGCAGCAATAACGCCAGCAGCGCGGGTCAGGACACCGTGAAGGCCACCCCGTTGGTGCTGGATATCACCCCGCGCAACGGCGAGGCGATCCTGGCTAACTCAGTGCGCTTTACCCTGGGCGGGTCGGTCTATGTGGACAGGCAAGGGATCCTCTATCGCAACATCGACCCCGCCACCGGGGCCGGTGAGCAGGCCGGTACACTGGATTACGCCACCGGCAAGGCGACCGTCACCGTCTGGAACCCCGGCGCGGCGCCAGTGCCTGCTCTGAGTTCGCTGGTCACCAGCCTGGTGGCCCAGACGGTGGATGAGGTGACATTCAGGACGCCGGGGGCTCCCATTGCGCCATCCAGCCTCTACCTGAGCGGCAACACCGCAGACGGTCGCCGGTTTGAGGTGACCGCCAACGGCGATGGCACCATCACCAGCCAGGATGTAACCGGCAAGGTGGACTATCAGACCGGGGTGGTATCGGTGCGTTTTGGCCGCCTGGTGACGGCAGCGGGCAACGAGAGTAAACCCTGGTACGACCCGGATATGGTGGTTGATGGCAAGATCTGGCGCCCTTTGTCGGTGGTGGCTGACACCATCCGGTTTAATGCGGTGGTCTATAGCTATCTGCCGCTCGATGCGGATCTGATCAAGCTGGATCCGGTGCGCCTGCCATCCGATGGCCGGGTGCCCTTCATCCGCAAGGGGTACATCGTGGTGGTGCATTCCACCAAGCGAAGCGCCTTCCCCATGGGAGTACAGGCGGGACAGCAGCTCAACACCGGGCGCGAACGGCTGGCCTATTGCCGGGTGGAGGACAAGAACGGCAAGGAGCTGGCGCCGCAGCTCTACAGCGTCAACATGAACAGCGGGATGGTGACCTTGGTCAGCCCGCTGAACCTGACCGGCTATGTGGAGCCGCTGACCGTGGTTCATCGGATTGAGGATATGAGCCTGGCCACCGATGTGGAGATTTCTGGCCGCATCACTCTGGCCAGGCCACTCAGTCACAACTATGAGGCGGCGGATACCCTGGTCTCCAGCGCCCTCATTATTGGTGACCTGTGGGCCCGCTATGGGGCGCTGTTCGACCAGCGCACCTGGACAAATAACTGGTCTGATTTTCCGATTGGCGACCCCTGCACGGCGGAATACAACGACACGGATTTTCCGATCGTGGTGACCAACCGGGCCACCCTGCAAGAGCGCTGGGCCATCATCTTCCAGACCACCACCACGTTTATTTTGGTCGGCGAGCATGTGGGCCAAATCGCGGTGGGGGACGTGAATACCGACTTTGCTCCCATCAACCCCAACAACGGCCAGCCTTATTTCAGGCTTGACCGGCGCGGCTGGGGCGCCGGTTGGACTGCGGGCAACGTGCTGCGCTTCAACACCTACGCCGCCAATTACCCGATCTGGTTTATCCGCACCATCTTGCAGTCGGTGGCAGCGGTGGATACCGACCGTTTCGAGGCCCAGCTCAGGGGCAACGTCAACCGTTAACCGGTGAGGCGTTGCGCCTTGCCCGTGGAGAGAAAAGCAATGGCTGAATACAAGGTCAAATGGTTTGCAAGCGAGATGCAGGGGGCCCCGAGCCTGGGCGATACCGCAGAGGGCGCCCTAGCGGCGCTGCTCAAGGCGGTGCTGGTCACCGGCTTTGGTACGCTGACCATCAACGCACTGGCTTTCGATGCCGCAAAGGGGTGGGCGGTGGCGACCTTTACCGGTGGGCATGCCTATCTGCAAGACTCAGTTGTCCAGGTCGAGGGGGTATCGCCTGCTGCCTACAACGGCGAGCATCGGGTGATGCAGGTCACCGCCACTCAGGTCTGGTTTGAGATTGACGGCGGCAACCCCGGCGCCCCAGGAACGGGCGCAGCCATGACCATGAAGGTGGCGCCGCTGGGCTGGACGATCACCCACGAAAGCGGTGACGGCAAGATCTTTATCGTGCGCCCTACCAATGTCAGTGAGTCGGGCAATGTATCGTGGCGAATTGATAACAGCGCATTCACTGGATGGACGGGCTCTAACCAGTATGGGTTTGCCTCCTATCTGGCCAAGATCACCATGGTTGAGGATGTGGTGGATATCAACACCTTTACCACTATCTATGACCATCGTTGGCCTGCGACCCAGCGCTATACGGCAAAGACCTGGGATCTGATAGGCGATAGCCAGTTCTTTTACTGGCTGCCGAGCATTGGCAACTACAGCTATCAAACCGTCTATTGCACCGGTTATATCCGTTCAGTCAGACCCGGTGACCGTTACCATGCTGTCCTGTGCCATTACTTCACTACGGCGGCGAATGCCAACGAGTCAAACTGGGGTAACCGGGATGCGAGTGGTGCCGCTTATTGGGGCACAACACTCACCACGTTCAACACCACCGATCAACGAGCGATTGCTCGCCCATATCATCAGTTGTTTGGCACAACATCATGGTGGCTCAAGGGCATGTTTGCCCGTTTTGGTGTGGGATTGGCCGTACCCAACGGCCCAGATAACGGATTTTATCTCTCAACCGACCCCTGCATGGTGCTGGAGAACGGCAACCATCTGCGTGGGTATATGCCGGGGTTTGTCGTGCCATACGGTGATATCGGCGGTTGGCATCGTAAAAACTTTGGCGATTTGCCTGCATTGCCGGGTAAGAAGGTGCGCTTCATTCGTGGGCTCTATCAGGTAAACACATACCAGGCTGATCCGCGCTCACTGATTGGGTTCGATATCACCGGCCCCTGGAGGTAAGTCATGGCGACTTTCCTGCCGTCAAAAGGGTGGCTGATGTTATCGGCTGCCCAGACCATTACCTACGATGCCGCGCTTGATGTAACCGCGACCAGCGGGGCGGAATGGGTAGACTGGTTTGGCGATACCGCCGATATCGGGTTGTTCCGTTATGCCTATAACAAGAGCGGTGCCGCTGATACCGGCGTATGGGGTGGGTCTATCCCGTTCAAGCCGATTGGGTATCGGTTGAAGATTGGGGCAGCCAACGCCTGCTGGACTAACGACCTGTGCGATATGGATCTGGAGTTTCTGGATGCGGCGGGCAATGTGGTCGCCGCCCTTCGCACCCGCACAGATGGCACCTATCGCAGCGGGCTATGGTACGGCCCAAGCCTTACCAGCCTGACCAAAGCCACCCAGCGAGACGCATACCCGCGCACTTATGGTGAGCTGACCTTTACCCCAACCAGCCTGATTTATACCGATGATGGCGGTCAGCATCGCAACCAGTCATTTACCCTGACCTGCAATATGGCGGTGGTAACGACCCTGCGCTTTAGCAATATGCGCTCCTACGAGACCTATACAGGTGGCAACGGTTGCCGTGCTGAAACCTATTTGCGCATTGCAGGCGGGCCAGCCGGGTTTGATGGGGACTTTGCGGCGCTGACGACAGAGCAGTACACCGCATTGCAGCCGGATTTGGTATTGCCAGTCGGTGCTGCTATTGAACATCAATCCGGGGTTGGGTTGGTTGCTTCTGGCACTGCACCATCCTATGTCTTGGCCAGGGGGATTTTGCCTGGTCAGACTGGGGTGCTGTTCGATGCGGCTGGCGCTGTGGTTGCCCAGCTGGCTTACCTCAATGGCGTGGCCAGGTTGACGGTGGGCGGCGTCACGACAGAGGGGGCAACTGATGCCCCTTATCTGGGCCTAGCTGCCATCAATGGCCAGGTGTTTGGCTATTACCAGACCAAGGTATTGGTGCGTTCATCGCAGTTTATTGCCCCACCAAAGAGCCGGATCTGGATAGAGCTACAGCCTGGGCAGACGTTGGCCATCATCGGAACCGAGTTCACCCCGTTGCTGGTTGAATACACCTATCTGGTTTATCGCCATACCATCACCGCTGTTGCCGCCAACCAGGAACCGCGCAGCCAATTCCAGCCGCAAGATGTGGCCTGGCGCGGCTACCCGGCGATGTATGCGGGCCCGGTCAACCTCCAGCAGCAGACCCAGTACCCGCTCTGTAAGGGGCGGGATTACTTTTGGATCCGCGATGGGGTGCGCAACGTGGAGCAGGGGTTTATTGAAAGTACGGTGACTATCAGCGGGATGGGAGTGCGGCGCCGGGTACTTTGCTTTACCCAGGATGGCGAATTGGTTGGCGAGACCTACAGCCGCGCAGCGGATGGGGTCTATCGGTTCGATCTGTTGTGGCTGAATCGCCGTTATATGGTGGTCGCCCAGGATGACCCGGCATATGGCCCCGCCGACTACAACGCCGTAGCAGCCGACTATCAGGCGCCAAAACCCTACCCGCCTGGTGGTGGCGTGGCGCCCGAGCCGTTCCCCATGATTGCCCCACTCAAGAGGAAAAAACCATGATCTCCTATGCCGAAGGGCTGCGCACCAGTCGTGCCCAGCTATTGGCCACGGCCATTGATACGGGTAGCGGGGCGAGTGCCAAGCTGACCATCTACACCGGCACCAAACCGGCACCTGGGGCGGCTACGACTGACCAGCTGGCTCTGGTGGTGCTCACGTTCAGCCACCCTTGTGCCAAGACGATCAGCGGCGGGGTGCTGACCCTGAAACCTCTGGCTGAGCAGATGGCCACCGCCAGCGGCGCCCCCACCTGGGGGCGCATTGTTAACCGGGATGGGGCCTTTGTGGCGGATCTCGATGTGGGGGTGCCAGGCAGTGGCGCCGATCTGGAGCTGCCCGCAGCGGAGTTTTTTGCCGGTGCGCTGATCCGCATTAATACCGCCACCATCACCGAACCGTAACCGGGGGGCCCATGGCCAGAAAGGATGCGAGCTTAGAACTACGCAAGGCCAGGAACAGCACCGGCCAGCTGGAGCTGAACCAGTCAGAAGTGGTGCGTCTGGTCGGCATCCTGGATAGTACCAACTTGCCGCCGCGCCTGAGTGCATCACCGGGGCTGGTGCTGTCATCGGTATTGGATGGCGCCCCGCATCGTTCCAGCGCGATGCTGGGCGGCTCTGTGGTGCTTGATGCAGTGCTTGCCAGCCACACCCATAGCCGTGGTGAGCTGCTTGGTGAGTTCGTCATTGAATGCACCATGGCCAGCACATCACGCGCCCCGGTGCCGGTGATCGCCGGGGAGTATGACCAGAACGTATTCCGGGGCCCTGCCAGTGCAATGGGGGATGCCTGGGAGCGGGCGGATAGCTATTCCCAGGCCCTCAGTAGCGAATGGCAGAAGGCAGGCACCGAGCGGGCAACCAGTCGCTCCCTGTGGCAACAGGCCGCTGCGCATCAGCAGCAGGTGGCTGAGCTGGGCGAGCAGATGCCCCAGGCGTTCATGGCCAATCAACAACGCTTTGCCGAGGGGTTGCCGGTCAGCCAGCAGAGTCGCCAGGGCTATGACAGCCTGGCCGCTGGCCATGTGGCGAATCAGTCCCTGTGGGTTGAGGCGGCGCCGGTCAGCTGCTGGCGCCTTGTCGGGTTCACCAACCCGCCGCGCTTTGACAAGGCTTGGCTGGCTGACCAGTGGCAAGAAGGCATCCCCATCGGTAAAGGGGTGGCCGCCCAAGCCTGGCACCACGGCCAGCCGCTGATAGAGGGCTGGCGTGATGGCTGGGACGAGGCCATGTGGCCACCCAAGGGCAAGACGCCGCCACCAGAACCACCCAAGCCACCCATCCGCCCCGATAAGCGGGTGCTGCGGCTGGCGTTTGGGCGCAAGCGCGACACGGCAGAGCTGGAGTTCGTCTGGCAGGGCTGTGATGCGGCAATCGTCATTCCAACCCGGAGGGTTTATCTGGTGAGCAATACAGCAAAGATCGTGCGGGTACGTGATGGGCTCGATATCCCGGCCACTGCGGTGAGTATCGAACTCGATACCGACTCCTGGGCGTGGCAGTTCAGTGCCCAGATCCCCCGTATCGCGGCGGCGGCCTTGACCGATGAGGAAGAGGTCAGCATCCATATCAATAGTCAGCAATGGGACTGCGTGTGTGATGGCTGGCAATCGAGCTAGAGCTTTGGCCGCGAGTCAGCAACGCTGACGGGACGCTCGCGTACCGCTTATCTCTCACCGACCCATGTATTGGCACAGGCGGTGAGTGAGAGTGCTGCAGCGACCATGGCCCAGCTGGCGGCCGCCGTATTGCCGGTGGGTTGGACGCTGGATTGGCAAGCGGCTGACTGGTTGGTGCCTGCCGGGTACTTTAGCCTGGACAACCAGACCCCGATCGAGGTGGTCAGGTACCTGGCCGAGGCGGCCGGTGGTTTTGTGCTGCCACACCAGCGCAACCGCCATCTGGTCATCAAACCGCGTTATCCCACTGCGCCATGGCAACTCGATACTGCTGTGGCCGATGTAGCGATCCCCAGAGCCATCATTACCACCCTAGGCAGTGACTTCCTGCCGGGTCATGCCGCCAACGGGATCTGGGTAAGCGGTGGCCATCAGGGCATCAGTGCGCGGGTGGTGCGCCAGGGGACGGCTGGCGAGCAACAAGCGCCGACCATCACCCACCCGCTGGTATGTGATGTGACGGCAGCCCGTGCACAAGGTGTGGTGGGGTTGGCCAAGACCATGCCCAAGCGTACCCAGACCATTGAACTGCCGTTGTCAGCTGATACCGGCTTGATCCTGCCGGGTGCGCTGCTCGCCGTGGACGGTTGGAAGGGTTACAACCGGGGCGTCAGGGTCTCTGCTGCGCTGCAGAACCGGGCCATGACGGTGCGCCAGCAACTGAGTGTGGAGCGATTTGTATGAACCTGTTTAAGCGATTCCTGGAGCTGGTGCCCGGCGCTGATCCCTTGCTGGTTGGTACCGTGACCGCAGTAGGTACCACGACCACCACTCTCACCGTGTTGGCGGGTGGAACGGTCACAGTACGGGGCACCGGGGTAGCCATCGGCAAGAAGGCATTGTACAGGGGAGGAGAGTTGGCAGGGGAAGCGCCTGATTTACCGACCTATGAGATAGAGGTTTAATGCCGGTTTAACTTGCTTATCAAACTCAGTGATTCCGGTGCCACCAAGTTTGATAAACTACTGGGCCGGTAGCTTTTCATTTTCCCCGTCACTCTTTTTCATTTTCGGCGGCGGGCTACAAATGGGGGACCAGTGAGGTCGGGCAGGAGTGGGGCAGGGGAGCACAAGGGCGCTCCCCACGGGATGGGGCGGGATTCAGTCGTCCTCGTCATCCTTCACTTCGCGGATCTTGTCCTTGTAGTTGGGCAACTGCTTCTCCAGCCGTTTCATGTCTTTGATGGCATTGAGAAACAGCCCGAGCAGGAACAGCAGCGGCAACCCTATCCACAGCCAGAGATTCATGGGATTTTCCTTTCGTCAGGACAGGTGGTGACATAACGGGCCAAAATTTCATCGAGGTTGGCCAATATGGTCGACTTGCCTTCAATATCCGCCTGTTGCAGGCAAAGCGCCAGTGCCGCGGGATCGAGCCGCAGCTCGTCGGACTCCAGCGAGAAGCTGATATGCCAGGGCTCGTAGGCGACCCCGCTCTCGGCCCCGACCGGTTTGGCATAAGGGAGGAAGAAGCCGAAGTCGCTCATATGATCGCTGAGCCACTCGCCGAGATCTGCAAACCAGCCCCCGGCTTCATACTCCCATGGCTCCAGCGCCAGTTTGGTATCGGCAGGCAGGCAGTCCGGGTCGTAGATATCGAGATCGGTACCCCAGTGGTGACGGCTGGTGCCCGGCAGGGCGCTCCAGCGCAGGATAGCGTGCAGCCGCTCTATCTCGCCCAGTTGTAGGGCATCGATGGGCTGACTGTTGGCATCGAGCAACGGCCGCTCGCCGCGCCACTTGCCATTCCAGATGGCGAGCTGGCGCTCGAAGCTGCGCCAGCTGGAGGCCGCTTGCAGGTTGAACCCCTCGTAGGCGGCTGCGACCTGCATGTCGTTGAAGGCCGCCGCGGTGGCGGCGGTCAGGCGATGGGGGCCGCGCCCCACCACAACAAGGTGGCTCTCATTGAGCCCCATCAGTTGTTCCTGCGTCATGCCAGCAATCTCTCGAGCACCCCTTGGTACATGTTGGCCAGCAGATCCAGATCGTCCGCCTTTACGCACTCGTTGACCTTGTGAATGGTGGCGTTGACTGGGCCAAGCTCAATCACCTCGGCGCCAGTGGGGGCGATAAAGCGCCCGTCGGAGGTGCCGCCGGTGGTGAGCAAGGCCGGTCGCTGGCCGTTCACTGCCTCGATGGCCGCCACGGCCGCATCGAGCAGCGCGCCGGTATCGGTGAGGAAGGGCTGGCCGGAGAGGGTCCAGCTCAGCTGATAATCAAGACCATGTCTATCCAGCAGCGCTTCGACTCGCTCGCGGATATCCATGTCGGTCAGTTCGGTGCTGAAACGGAAGTTGAACTGCACCTGCAACTCGCCTGGAATGACGTTGGAGGCGCCGGTACCGGCCGAGATGTTGGCGATCTGGAAGCTGGTGGGGGGGAAGTAGGCGTTGCCCTCATCCCACACGGTGGCAGCGAGCTCCGCCAACGCTGGCGCGGCGTTGTGAATGGGGTTGTCCGCCAGATGGGGATAGGCCACATGCCCCTGCACCCCGCGCACCAGCAGATCGCCGGTGATGGAGCCGCGTCGGCCATTTTTCACCACATCCCCCACCACGGCGGTAGAGGAAGGCTCACCGACGATGCACCAGCGGATCTTCTCGTTACGCGCCTCCAGGGTATCGATCACCCGGGTGGTGCCATTGATAAAGGGCCCCTCTTCATCTGAGGTGATAAGGAAGGCTATCGACCCTGTGTGATCCGGATGTTCGGCCACGAAGCGCTCGACCGCCACCACCATGGACGCCAGCGAGCCCTTCATGTCGGCCGCGCCGCGCCCGTAAAGCACGCCATCCTTGATGGTCGGCTCGAACGGCTGGGTGTGCCATTTGTCCAGCGGCCCGGCGGGCACCACGTCGGTGTGACCGGCGAAGCAGAACAGTGGCCCCTCGCTGCCACGGCGGGCCCAGAGGTTGGTGGTGTCCTCAAACACCATGGGCTCGATAACGAACCCGAGCTTTGCGAGGCGCTCCGCCATCAGGGTCTGGCACCCTTCATCGAGGGGGGTAACGGAGGGGCGGCGGATCAGATCCTTGGCCAGTGCGATGACATCCGACATCAGTTGTCCTTAGTTGTCCTTAACGGGAGAAGAGGGATTGGTAGTGATCAGCCTTGAAGCCCAGGGTCAGTTCGCCGTCACGATCCAGCAGCGGGCGCTTGATCATGGCCGGATGCTCCAGCAGCAGGGCGCGTGCCTTGGCGGTGTCGAGCCCCTGTTTGGCCTCATCCGGCAGAGCGCGGAAGGTGGTGCCGCGGCTGTTGAGCAGGGCTTCCCAACCGAGTTGTGCCAGCCAGCAGTCCAGATCGTCCGGGTTCAGGCCGTCGGCGCGGTGGTCGTGAAAGCGGTAGTCGATACCGGCCTCATCCAGCCACTTGCGGGCTTTCTTGATGGTGTCGCAGTTCTTGATGCCATAGAGGGTGATGGCCATGGGGAGTCCTTCTCTTGTGGGCGCTGGCCGTGGGCCGCGTCCCGAAAATCCGAATCAATAGAGTGCAAGGGCCTGATTCTGGCATTGTGGCGATCTCATGGCAACGCTGATGGTCTGGAGTGAGGGGATTCTCGTGACTGGTCGCACCTGAACGGCGCTTTCGAGCTCAAGGTCAGGAGCACTGTAGCGGGAGTGCCCGATGGCGCGGTTATTGCGGGAGAAAAGTGGTTATTGCGGAAAAAAGAGACGGGGGCAAACGCCAGATAACCAAAACGCGCCAGCGGGCGCGTTTTGGTCGGCATCTTCAAGCACCTCAATCAGTGCAGGGTGGTCCACTCATGGTCAAAGACCCGGGCCCGTTCCCAGGGGGCATCAGGCAGGCTGGAAGAGAGGCCAGTGTATTTGCCCACGTCGTCCACCACGATGGCGGAGAGGATCGGCAGGTTGTTTTCGGTGCAGTACATGCGGATGCGTTGCAGCAGGGTGCGCAGTTCATCCTGGCACTGCTCCAGCCCGGCCTGCTTGGCCAGTTTGGAGTAACGAATGGTAGTGCGTTCCTTTGCAGACTCGACGAGGATGTCCCACAGCTTGTAGTCGCAGGTCGAGGCACCTGCGGTGGCTTGGCTTGTCATAACTCTCTCCGGCGCGAAATGGTCGCTATATGTCGAAGCGCATCTTCGCCAGTTCGGCGCCGTCATATGTTGATCCAACGCAAAAAAGAGGGGAGTCGCGTCATACAATTCCCCAGTAAGGGCGGACAAAGGTTTTCCAGCAGTTGAAATAACGAAAATTTGTTACATGACCGACATATTATGCTGATGAATCCCGATGACGGCCCCTTTCTTGATAGGGATCAAAGGCAAACTGTGGTCAGAACACTAGATTTCGCTCTTCGATAAATTTATCAGGAGTGAATATTGGAACTGCTATTCGTCTTGCTCGTACTGGTTGCCGTGGTCTACGGCATTATCAAGGATTACAACCCGCAGGCGGTGCTGGCGCTGGCGGGCATGGCCATTTTTGCGGTGGCCTACTGGCTGGGGCTGCACCCCATTCTCCCCGCTGACAAGAGCACTGGCTTCGCCCTGTTCGACCTGTTCGAAGTGTTCAAGGGGATCTTCTCCTACCGCGCGGCGGGGCTCGGTCTCACCATTATGGCGGTCGCGGGCTTTGCCACCTACATGTCCCATATCGGGGCCTCCCAGGCGCTGGTGCGGGTGGCGGTCAAACCGGTGGCGGGCATTCAGTCCAGCTACCTGATGCTCTCCATCTGTTATCTGGTGGCGGTATTCGTCTCCCTGTTCGTCACCTCCGCCACCGGTCTCGGCCTGCTGTTGATGGTCACCATGTATCCGGTGATGCGCAACCTCGGCATCAGCCCAGCCTCCGCCTGTGGCGTTATCGCCACTTCCCAGGCGTTCGAGATTGGCCCGACCCAGACCAACGCCATCTTCTCCGCCGGTCAATCCGGCATGGATCCGACCAGCTATTTCGTCGACTACCAGATCTGGCTGGTGGCCCCCATGTTGCTGGTGACCATGGTGCTGCACTTCTTCTGGCAGCGTCACTGCGATCGCCAGGATGGCTGGGATCCGGCCCAGCATCGCGGCGATCACGCCGAGCTGGACGAACAGGGCGCCGAGAGCGTGCAGGCGCCCACCTGGTATGCCCTGCTGCCGATCATCCCCTTCGTGCTGATGATGACCTTCTCCAAGCTGCTGGTGAGCGACATCAAGATGAGCGTGGAGGTGGCCATGTTGCTGTCGGTCTTTATCGGCATGCTGTGCGAGCTGCTGCGTAGCCGCTCGGTGCGTACTGCCTTCGCCGGGCTCTCCAGCTTCCTCGACGGCATGGGCAAGGTGTTTGGCCCGGTAGTGGCGCTGATCGTCTGTGCCGAGCTGTTTGCCGAATCGCTGAAAGCCATCGGCGCCATCGATACCCTGCTGCACTCTGCCAGCAATGCCGGGATCGGCAGCGGTCTGATGACGTTGGTGATGGTGGCGCTGATCATGGTGGCAGCGGTCATCATGGGCTCCGGCAATGCGGCATTCCTCAGCTTCTCGACCCTGGCACCGGCGGTAGCGTCCAAGTTCGGCGTGCCTGCGGTTACTATGCTGCTGCCGATGCAGCTGGCCTCCAGCATTGGCCGCACCATCTCCCCCATTGCGGCGGTGCTGATCGCCTGTGCGGGCATCGCTAAGGTATCGCCCTTTATCGTGGTCAAACGCACCAGCGTGCCGATGGCGGGGGCACTGGTGACGGCGTTGACCCTCAACTATCTGCTGTTCATGTAGTGATATGAGTTATGTAGTGGTGTTTGGAATTTAGCGGTCGGGCGGGTGGCATGGCTGCCCGCCCCTTTCTCACTGTGTCGCATAGTTGCAATTGACGATCGGCCATCAACGCTGATTGTTGCATGGAGAAGATAATGACAGTTGTAAAGAGCCCGTTTTCCCTCGAGAGCTATCTGGCCGACTTGGCCCCGCTCATCAATCTCGATTGCGGCACCCGCACCCCGGCCGGAGTGGCTCGGGTGGCCGATATCATGACCGAGAAATATGAGGCCATCGGCTGGCAGGTGACTCGCCACCAGTTCGCCGCCGAGTGCGGCCCCTGCCTTGAGATCACCAATGCGCCGGGTGCCGAGCACTACGACGTGATGCTGTGCGGCCACATGGATACCGTCTTCCCCGAGGGGACGGCGGCCAAGCGCCCGCTGAAAATCGAAGGCAATCAAGCCTTTGGTCCCGGCGTATCGGACATGAAGAGCGGCCTGCTCTCCATCTGGTATGCCCTGAAAGAGATGGACCCGGCGCAGCTGGCCAGGCTCAAGGTGCTGGTCTGCTACAACTGCGACGAAGAGATTGGCTCCCCCTGGTCGAAGAATTGGCTGGTGAAAAAAGCCAAACAGAGCGGCTGCGTGCTGGTTGCCGAGGCGGCCCGTCCCAATGGGGATCTCATCAGTGCTCGCAAGGGCAATGCCAAGTACCGCATCACCTTCCACGGCAAGGCGTCCCACGCCGGTTCGGCGCTGACCGAAGGGGTCTCTGCCATCACCGAGCTGGCGCACTGGGTGCTGGCCATCAACGAGCAGGTCAATATGACCACGGGTACCACCATGAACGTCGGCGTGGTACAGGGCGGCACCGGCGTTAACGTGGTGCCGGACTTTGCCGAGGCGATCGTCGATCTGCGCTTCTGGAGCAACGAAGAGGCCGCGGCGGTGCACGATCGACTCACCTTTATGGCCAACAATCCCTTCCTCGTGGGCTGTCGGGTCGAGGTGGATCGCCAGACCTTCAAGCCAGCGATGCGCCCCAATGGTGACACCGAAGCAGTGATGGCATTGGTAGAGGCCGCGGCGGCGGATGAAGGGATAACCTTCAACTGGCTGGAGGCCGGTGGTGGCTCCGATGCCAACTTCACCGCCGCCGCTGGCGTACCGTCGCTGGATGGCTTCGGCCCTATGGGCGGCGGTTTCCACTCGGAGGCCGAATTCTTGCTGCTCGACAGCATCGAGCCGCGCATCCGCCTGCTGCAGCGGGTGCTGGGCAAGCTGGCGAAATAAGCCGGTTTATCCCTTGTCCGGGTCGTCATAGTCCGCTTAAAACTGGCCCGATCAAATCCAAACGGGAGGCTGTTGCCTCCCGTTTTTTTATCCCGATTTTTCGCGCGTTGAGTGAGCGGGCCAGATAGTTTGGCGCCGTTACCCCTGCGGCTCGGCCAGATAGGCCAGATGATCCTGCCGCGCCACCCGCCAGTCATCGAGGCGCAGCGGGGCGGCAAAGCCCGGGCCGTCGGTCACCATGGTGTGATATTCCCCTTGCTCGCCGCAGGCATCGAAGCCCTCGCGCTCGGCCAGTTGCTGCAGCTCGCTGAGGGTGGTGGCATCCAGAATACGTCCGGCCCACTCGGGGGCCAGCACCCGGGTATCGACGCAGGAGAGGTGGGCGACGATGCCGCGGGCCAGCATATCCGCCAGCAAGGCTTGGCGAGATTGCTGCCAGAGCGGGGTATGGACGGTGAGCCCGAGCGGTCGGCAGCGTTCGCGGATCCAGTTTGGTGCGCCCCCCACGCTGTCGATATCGCCGGTCACCACCCCATCCAGAACCCACTCTTGCTGCAAGCGGCTTAGCGCCGTCTCATAATTCTGCTCGAACGGTGCTTCGATGGTGACCAGCAGATGGGGCAGCCCGAGGGCCGCCGCCTGACGGCGTACTAGCGGCAAGGGGTGAGCGAGAAAACGGGGCGCAGGGGGCGCAAAGGTGGCCAGTGCCACCACCTGATGGCCCGCAGCGCGGGCATGACAGAGGGCCAGCATGGCATCTTTGCCACCGCTCCAGAGCAGGATGACGCGAGACATGGGGAAGATTCCGGTGGTGAACGAGGGGGCATGCTACCCAGCGGCGGGGGCACAGGTAAAGCGGACGGGTCAATCGAAGCGCAAAAAAGCAACGGGCCCGCGATGGGGCCCGTTGAGCGGTGACGTGATAAACGCCGCTGCGATTACAGCAAAATGGTGGTCAGCAGGTAACCCACGGCACTGGCGCTGCTCACCCCGATCAGCCCCGGAATGATGAAGCTGTGGTTGATGATGAACTTGCCGATGCGGGTGGTGCCGGAGCGGTCGAAACCGATACAGGCCAGATCGCTTGGGTAGGTCGGCAGCACGAAGTAGCCGTAGCTCGCTGGCAGGAAGGCGATCAGCAGTTTCGGCTCAACGCCCAGTGCCAGACCCATGGGGGCGATGGCGGTCAGGGCGGCGGCCTGGCTGTTCACCAGCTTGGAGATGAGGAACAGCACCAGGGCGTAGGTCCAGGGCTGGGCCTGTACCACGTGGGCCAGGGTCTCTTTGAGCAGCGGCATGTGGGCCTGGAAGAAGGTCTCACTCATCCATGCAACCCCGAACACGGAGAAGATGGCGACCATGCCAGCCTTGAAGACGGCGCCGTTGGAGATATCACCCGGCTTAACCTTGCAGCGCATCAGGATGATGGCACCGGCGATCAGCATCATCATCTGGATCACCAGGTTCATGGAGAGCGGGCCGGTCTTGTCCTTGATGGTGAATACCGGACGCAGACCTTCGTTGGCACCGAGCAATACCACGGCAGCGATGGCGGCAAAGAAGATCCAGGTAGACCAGTAGGCCTCTTTCGGGAACTTGGTGTTGAGCAGGGTTTCACCGCCGCCGTAGATGAAGGCGCGTTGCTCCGGATCCTTGATCTTGGCCTGGAACTCTTCGTCCTTGTCCAGATCCTTGCCGCGACGCAGGCTCCACAGGGCCGCCATGACCACACCGGTCAGGGAGGAGGGGATGGCGACCATCAGGATGTCGAGCAGGCCGTAAGCCTGACCGATGCCGTGACCGGCAGCCAGAATGGAGACCATGGAGACCACGGCAACGGAGACCGGGGAGGCACAGATCGCCATCTGGGAGGCAACGGATGCCACGGCCATCGGACGCTCGGGACGGATGTTCTTCTGCAGCGCGATGTCAGCGATGATGGGGAACATGGTGTAGACCACGTGGCCGGTACCGCACAGGAAGGTGAGGGTCCAGGTCGTCAGCGGTGCCAGGATAGTGATGTATTGCGGGTGACGGCGCAGCAGACGCTCGGCCACTTGCATCATCAGGTTGAGGCCACCGGCAGTCTGCAGGGTGGCGGCACAGCCGATCACCGCCAGAATGGTCAGCATCACCTGCACCGGCGGTTCGCCCGGCACCAGGCCGAAGACGAAGGTCAGCAGGAAGAGACCGATACCACTGATGAGACCGAGTCCCATGCCCCCAAAGCGGGTACCCAGCAGCAAGCAGCCGAGTACCACTAAAAATTCCATCAAGATCATTCCGTTACCTCGTGTGATTCAACCCATATTGCCGCGGGTAGCCTGAACCATGAATTGTCGTTGTCTGTTTTATTTAGCCCAAAAGGGTTAGTTGCTATTCTGCTCCCCTGCAAAAGTGAAAAAATTGAGTTACTTCAATAACTCGATGAATTTTAGATTAAACCACTTAAAAACCACGTGCTGATAAAAGCATCACTTCTTCAAGGGTATGGTATCACTCTGGACTCACCCGCCAGGTCGCCACAGAGGGCGTCATGACGGGAAAAAAGGCTGCAAGAGAGGCGTCAGAAAAGGTCTGGATCACCGGAGAATAGGCGCTAAAAGCGCGGGTTCGGATGATATTTTCCGCCAAGTTGGGGGTTCTGTGAGTCTGATTGTCAGGGGGCGGGCGGTGACTGCAGATAGCGGCGTTGATAATCCTCGCTCAGTTGCACAATATCGAGTCTTGCAATGGCCTGCGCCACCCGTTGTTGCAGTGCCTGCTGATCGGGGTGAAACATGATGTGCAGGCTCTTGTGCTCGAGGATCCGCGGGTGAAACTGCAATCCGGCCACTTGCAGCTGGCGGTCGTGATTGATCAGCCAGTGAAAGACATCCCGGTCGATCACTGCCAGATCGAGCCGGTTGCGCTGCAGTTTGCGCAGATTGAGCAGATCTTCATCGACGGCAAACGTATTAAGGCGCTTGTTCACCATCAGGGTATCGAACTCTCGGGTATTGACGTACCCCTCCACCACGCCGATCCGGTAGGGGGCGAGATCCTCGAGCTGCTGCCAGAGGATAGGCGCCCCGGCACGCTGCGCCATGCCCAGCACGCTGTCGCCCACGCTGGGGGAGCTGCGCCACAGGGTGGGCAGGGTGTCGGAGAGGTACTCGGGAAAGTAGCCGCTATAGGGCTGGGTCGGATCGGCCGCCAGCCGCACCGCCCGTTGCCAGGGGTAGAAGTCGAACTCCACTTCCAGTCCCGCCTCGGCAAAGGCACGCTTGACGATGTGACCGGTGAGGCCGCCATCGGGCAGGCTCTGGCTGGTGTAGGGGGGCCACTCCAGCGTGGCCAGACGAACGGGCTTGGCCCACAGTGAAACAGGCATGCAGAACAGCAATAGCGAGAGCAGCAGGCGATATCCCATGGGCGACCAGTTCCTTGTGCCGATTGGTTCTGAGTATCACCCATAACGGTGACAATAAAAAAGCCGACCCACAGGTCGGCTTTTGCAATGCAGTGGCAAGATGCCGCTGATCAGAACTCGGCGGTACGCGGAGTACGCGGGAACGGGATCACGTCGCGAACGTTGCCCATGCCGGTCACATAGACCACCAGACGCTCGAAGCCCAGACCGAAGCCGGAGTGCGGCACGGTACCGTAGCGACGCAGGTCGCGGTACCACCAGTAATCTTCCTTGTTCAGGCCCATCTCGGCCAGACGGGCATCCAGCACGTCCAGACGCTCTTCACGCTGGGAACCACCGATGATCTCGCCGATGCCCGGAGCCAGTACGTCCATGGCGGCAACGGTTTTGCCGTCGTCGTTGAGGCGCATGTAGAAGGCCTTGATATCTTTCGGGTAGTTCTTCACCACCACCGGAGACTTGAAGTGCTCCTCCGCCAGATAGCGCTCGTGCTCGGAGGAGAGATCGATACCCCAGGAGACCGGGAACTCGAACTTCTTGCCGCAGTTTTTCAGCACTTCGATGGCGTCGGTGTAGTCGATCTGGGCGAAGTCGGAGGAGACGAAACGCTCCAGACGGTCGATGGCATCCTTGTCCACGTGCTGGGCGAAGAACTCCAGATCGTCGCGACGCTCGGTCAGTACGGCGTTGAAGACGTACTTCAGCATGGCCTCGGCCAGCGCGGCGTTGGCGGCCAGATCGTTGAAGGCCACTTCCGGCTCAACCATCCAGAACTCGGCCAGGTGACGGCTGGTGTTGGAGTTTTCAGCGCGGAAGGTCGGGCCGAAGGTGTAGACCTTGGAGAGGGCGCAGGCATAGGTTTCGGCGTTCAGCTGGCCGGATACGGTCAGGAAAGCCTCTTTGCCAAAGAAATCTTCGTTGTAGTCCACCTTGCCGGCGTCGGTGCGCGGCAGGTTTTCCATGTCCAGGGTGGATACGCGGAACATCTCGCCAGCACCTTCGGTGTCAGAGGCGGTGATGAGCGGGGTCGCAACCCAGAGGAAACCCTCTTCGTGGAAGAAGCGGTGGATGGCTTGCGCCAGGCAGTGACGAACGCGGGTCACGG
This sequence comes from Aeromonas allosaccharophila, assembly GCF_016026615.1. NCBI lineage: Bacteria > Pseudomonadati > Pseudomonadota > Gammaproteobacteria > Aeromonadales > Aeromonadaceae > Aeromonas > Aeromonas allosaccharophila. The sequence continues at coordinate 392,086 of NZ_CP065745.1, forward strand.
CGCCAACGATGTTGGTGCGCGGGCGCAGGTGGGCCTGTTCACGCAGGTATTCGATGCTGTGGCGCTTGGCGGCCATCGGGTAGGTGTCCGGATCTTCGACCCAGCCGATCACCTTCACGTCGGTCGCCTGCAGTTCGAAAGCCTGGCCGCTGCCCTGAGAGGCGGCAACCACGCCGGTCACTTCCACGGAGCAGGCAGTGGTCAGACGCAGCACTTCATTCTCGTAATTGGCCAGGGTATTGGGGACAACCGCCTGTACCGGATGGAAACAGGAGCCATCGGATACGGCCAAAAATGAGATCCCCGCCTTGGAATCACGGCGAGTCCGGATCCACCCTTTTACAGTTTGGGTGGTGCCGACCGGATACTTACCGGCCAGCACATCTACTACGGATGCGTGCGTCATCGAAATATTGTCTCCAGCTTGTTCTTGCAGCGCTATTTGCAACACTAGGGAGTCTGGCCCGGGCACAGATGGCCCACCATGGCAGACTAAGCCGACAATCTTACCCGCGCGGGTTTGATAAACAAGCAAAAATGTCGGACTCTGGTGGGGTTTTCGGCATGGCTCACTCAACAAGAGTGTCACGGGCGCAGGAGAGGTGGGTGAAAGAGCGGCGGCAGGGGCCAGATTGGCTGACACGGGTGTTGCGGGTGCTGGTGCTGCTCTGCTGGGGCGGCTTTATCGTGCTGCTCTCGCTCTATCACTATGCCCGCCCGGAGATTGCCTACGGTTTTCTGGTCTATGGCGGGATCAAGGTACGCGACTATTGGGATCCGGCGCTCACCCCCTGGCTGGTACACGGACTCTGGGGCTGCTGCGCCCTGACGCTGGCGGTGTTGCTGCTGGAGCGCAAGCGCAGCCGCCGTCGGGATGATGCCCTGCATGTCAATCTGGCGATCCTGTTGCTGGTGCTGATCGCCGGATTGCTCTTCTATTACGTCGGTTAAGCGCCCGCCTCAACGGGGCTGATCCGGCTCCTGCCTGCTTGCCTTGGGACGCTTGCCGAGCTGACGCTCCACGCTGTCGAGCATCTGGTTGTAGGCCACTGCCACCCGGCCAATTTCGTCGCCGTCATCCCCCTCCAGCCGGTGGCCGAAGTCGTGCAAGTCGGTCGCCTCTTCCATGGAGCGGGTCAACTGGTTGAGGGGGCGCACGATCCAGGTGCGGATGACCCAGAGGGTCAGCAGCAGCCCCAGCCCGAAGATGCCGGTGAGGATCAGCGCCGAGGTGAGGATGTTCTGCTCGACCCGGGTAAACAGCGAGTCGAGGGAGTAGTCAAAGCGCACCGCGCCGAGCACGGTATTCTCCGGCACCAGATGACAGCTGGTGCAGTCGGTGCCGCGAAAATCCTTCTTGGCCAGCAGCGGTCGGGTCACCACCAGACGGCTGTGCATGCCGTCGTGAACGACTTCCAGACTCCCTTTACCGGCCAGTGCCAGCTGATCATATTCATCCTTGCTCTGTTCGCTCTCCCGGCCCGGCCCGTACTGTTTGCTCACCGCCTCGCCACGGACGATGCGGGCATCCTCCACATGGGCGTGGTCGAGAAACTTGCCGCGCAGGGTGTCGCGGGCATCCATCTTGCCGGTCAGCATCAGCATGTTGAGGCCGTCGAAGTAGGCTTCGGTCTGCTCGCGGCTCTGCTCCTTGATGAGACTCAAGATGAGATCGCGCTCGCGCACCGCCTGATAGGCGGCGGAGAAGACCAGTACCATGGAGAAGATGAAGAGCAGGAAAAAGTTGATTTTGGCAGCAATGGAGAGGCGCATGGGCAGTCTTTCTTGATGGTAAAACCGCAGCAGTTTACCCCTCTTGGCGCCTCAGGTCTGGTGTTTTGCTCACATTACGGCAAGTGAAACCGCAGTGACGGGGATAAAGTTGCCCTCTTTATATATCAAATGCGGATAGTCAAACGGGCGGCTGCGATGGCCGCCCTCCCGTGCCTTAAAACTCGCCCTCGGCGATGGCCTGATTGATGGCGCCGGTCAATACCCTAAGCTCCTCGGGGGTGATGACGAAGGGGGGCATCAGGTAGATCAGCTTGCCAAACGGGCGGATCCAGGCGCCAAGCGATACAAACTTGCGCTGGATACGCGCCACATCCACCCGCTCTTTCATCTCCACCACACCGATGGCGCCGAGTACCCTCACATCGGCGACCGCCGGGTGCAGGGTCAGCTGCACCAGCTCGGTACGCAGTTGATGTTCGATGGCACGCACCCGTTCCTGCCACGGTGAGGCCAGCAGCAGATCGATGGAGGCGTTGGCCACCGCGCAGGCGAGGGGATTGCCCATAAAGGTGGGGCCGTGCATAAAGACCCCCGCCTTGCCGTCGCAGATGGTGCGGGCGACATGCTCGGTGGTCAGGGTCGCCGAGAGGGTGAGATAGCCGCCGGTGAGTGCCTTGCCCAGACACATGATGTCGGGGCTGATCCCCGCCCAGTCACAGGCAAACAGTTGGCCGGTGCGGCCAAATCCGGTGGCAATCTCGTCGGCAATCAGCAGCACACCGAACTCGTCGCACAGGGCGCGCACCCACTGCAGGTAGCGGGGGTGATAGAAGCGCATGCCGCCAGCCCCTTGCACGATGGGTTCGAGCACGATGGCGGCGATCTCTTCGTGATGATCGGCCACCAGCGTCGCCAGCTCCACCACGCACTGCTCGTCCCACTCGGCGTGGAAGCGGCAGCTGGGGGCCGGGGCGAAGTAGTGTTCGGGCAGGAATCCCTGGTAGAGCTCATGCATACCGCCGTCCGGATCACAGACGCTCATGGCACCAAAGGTATCGCCGTGATAGCCGCCGCGCAGGGTGAGGAACTTGGCTCTGGGCGTTCCTTTACTGTGCCAGTACTGCTGGGCCATCTTGAGCGCTACTTCCACTGCCACCGAGCCGGAATCAGCCAGAAACACCCGATCCAGACCCACCGGGGTGATCTCCACCAGTTTGCGACAGAGTTCGACCGCCGGAGCGTGGGTCAGGCCGCCAAACATCACGTGAGACATCTTGCCGAGCTGGGCGGTGGCCGCGGCATCCAGTTCCGGCACCTGATAACCGTGGACGCAGGCCCACCAGGAGCTCATGCCATCTACCAGTTCGCGGCCATCGCTGAGGGTGAGGGTCACCCCTTTGGCGCTGGCCACTTCATAGCAGGGCAGAGGGTGCGTGAGGGAGGTATAGGGGTGCCAGATGTGGTGCAGGTCGAATTCTTGATTGGTCATTTGTTGTTCTATTGTCAATTTGCTTGATCTGGTCGGTGTTGACAGTCTACGCGTGCTCTCTACACTAGCCAACAATTTCAGCCACTTGGCACTGCGCCTCACCCTGAGCGCACAGGCCAGGCGGCGGGTTTTGTGGTCGCCCATCCCGAGATGGCGGGCGCAGGATCCCACTAATAACAACCGGAAGCCATGTATGAATGCTCTCACCGCTGGCGGTCACGCCCTTCGTCATGACTGGACCCTCGCCGAGGTTCAGGCCCTGTTTACCCTGCCATTCAACGATCTGCTGTTCCAGGCCCAGATTGTCCACCGCGCCCATTTCGACCCGAACGAGGTGCAGGTGAGCACATTGCTCTCCATCAAGACCGGCGCCTGCCCGGAAGATTGCAAATATTGCCCCCAGAGTGCCCGCTACCACACCGGCCTGGAGGCCGAGCGGCTGATGGAGGTGGAGAAGGTGCTGGAGCGGGCTCGCGAAGCCAAGGCCAACGGCTCGTCCCGTTTCTGCATGGGGGCCGCCTGGCGCAACCCCAAAGAAAAAGACATGCCCTACATCATCCGGATGATTGAAGAGGTGCGCGGGCTGGGGATGGAGACCTGCATGACCCTGGGGATGCTCACTGCCGATCAGGCGGCGCGTCTGGGCGCTGCGGGGCTCGATTACTACAACCACAACCTCGACACCTCGCCGGAGTTTTACGGCGAGATCATCTCCACCCGCACCTATCAGGACAGGCTCGATACCCTGGATCATGTGCGCGGCGCCGGCATGAAGGTCTGCTCCGGCGGTATCGTCGGCATGGGCGAGCAGGCCAAAGATCGGGCGGGCCTGTTGATGGCGCTCGCCAACCTGCCCCGCCACCCCGAGAGTGTACCCATCAACATGCTGGTCAAGGTGAAGGGAACGCCGCTGGAGAATGAAGAGAACCTCGATCCGTTCGAATTTATCCGCACCATCGCCGTGGCGCGGATCATGATGCCCGCCTCCCATGTGCGCCTCTCTGCCGGACGGGAGAAGATGAACGAGCAGATGCAGGCGATGTGCTTTATGGCTGGGGCCAACTCCATCTTCTACGGCTGCAAGCTGCTGACCACGCCGAACCCGGACGAGAACAGCGACATGCAGCTGTTCAAGCGGCTCGGTATTCGCCCTGCCCAGCGGGCCCAGAAGCCGGATCAAGTACAGGAAGAGGAGCTGCTGGCCGAGGTGAGTCGCCAGAGCGAACCTGCCGAGATGTTTTATGACGCCACTCGTCCCCGTGCAGGGGCCGTGCGGTCATGACTGGCCATGCAGTCACAGGCCCCTTTGCATTGGGCGCGGCGCTGGCCGGGCGCGAGCAGGCCAATCTGCTGCGTCGCCGCATCGCGACGCAAGGCTGCGTGGCAGGGCGGTTACAGGTGGCCGGGCGTGATTACCTCAATTTCTCCGCCAACGACTATCTGGGGCTTACCGGTCACCCCGCCATCAAGGCCGCCTTCAATGCGGGGATTGAGCGTTATGGCACGGGCGCCGGCGCCTCGCCGCTGGTGACCGGTTACAGCCGTGCCCACCAAGAGCTTGAGGAGACCCTGGCCGAGTGGCTCGGGGTGGAGGCGGTGTTGCTGTTCAACTGCGGCTTTTCTGCCAATCAGGCGGTGCTCAAAGCCCTGCTCGGCAAGGAACACCTGCTGTGGCAGGACAAACTCAACCACGCCTCCTTGCAGGAGATGGGCAGCCAGCTGCCCTGCAAGATGAAGCGTTTTGGCCACAACGATATGGCGGCCCTTGAGCGGCAGCTTGAGCCGAATCGCGGGCTGATTGTCTCTGAAGGTGTGTTCAGCATGGACGGGGATCAGGCTCCCTGGCGCGAGCTCGCCGCCCTGGCTGCCCAAAGCGGCAACTGGCTGATGATCGACGATGCCCACGGTCTCGGCGTGCTGGGGTCCGAGGGGCGCGGCACCCTGGCGGCGCAAGGGGTTCCACCTGCCAGCGTACACATCCAGATGGGCACCTTTGGCAAGGCGCTCGGTGTGGCTGGCGCCTTTGTCGGCGGTAGTCGCGAGCTGGTGGAGTATCTGGTCAACTTCGCCCGCCACTATGTCTACAGCACCCATATGCCCGCCGCCCAGGCGTGCGCGGTCAGCACGAGTATCGAGCTGGTGCGCGCCGCCAACGAGGCCCGCGCTCATCTTGGCCAGCTGATCGACCGCTTTCGGCAAGGAGCAGAGGGGCTGGGTTGGCAACTCGGTGCGAGCGACACCCCGATCCAGCCGCTGCTGGTGGGGGAGAGCAGTGCAGCCCTGCAACTGGCCGAGCGGTTGCGCGAATGCGGCGTCTGGGTGAGCGCCATTCGCCCGCCCACGGTGCCGGTCGGTACCGCGCGACTGCGCATTACCTTGAGCGCGGCTCACCGCGAGCAGGATGTGGATCGCCTGCTCGATGCCCTCGGCCCCTGTTCGGGCAGTGCCACTTCGGAGGGCATTCATCATGGATGAGCGCTTCCAGTCGGTGGACAAGGCGCAGCTTGCTCGCCGTTTCGGCGCCGCCGCTCGTCATTACGATGCCCACGCCCGCTTTCAGCAGGAGGTGGGGCAGGCGCTGCTGGAATGGATGCCGGACAGGCCAGTTGGCACTGATCTGACGGTGAGCGGGCTGGATCTGGGCTGCGGCACCGGTTTTTTCTTGCCCCAACTGGCGAACCGCTGTCACCAGTTGGTGGGGCTGGATCTCGCCCCCGGCATGCTGGCGCAGGCCGCCCTGCGTGGCAGCGGCGCCCGCCTGCTCTGTGGCGATGCAGAGCAGCTTCCTTTTGCCGATAACGCGTTCGACTGGGTCTTCTCCAGTCTGGCGTTGCAGTGGTGCGAGCGTCCGGCTCACGCCTTTGGCGAGTTGCTGCGGGTGGTCAAACCGGGCGGCCAGATCTTTTTCTCGACCCTGCTCGATGAGTCGCTCTGGCAGTTGCGAGCCGCCTGGCAGCAGCTTGATGGTCGCGCCCATGTCAATCGCTTCCTCAGCCTGCCACAATTGGAGCAGGCGCTGGCTAGCGCCGGGGTATCTGCTGCCGAGCTGCGTTGTATCACCTGGGAACTCGCCTATCTTGAATTGCCGCAGCTGTTGCGCGATCTCAAGGGGATTGGGGCCAATCAGGTCAACGACAATCAGGGGCGCGTCGCCCCGGCCGGTCTGAGCGGTCGCGCCAGATTGCAGCAGCTGGCTCAGGCGTATGAGGCGTTTCGCCAGCCCGATGGCAGGCTGGTCGCCAGTTATCGAGTGTGCCTCGGCCGTCTCAGCAAGCCTCGCTGAGCGCCGGGAATCGCAGTATGTGCAGGGCAGTGTGCTACTCCCTGCCAAGGAGAGAACCGTATGAAATCATTCTTTATCACCGGCACCGATACCGATGTGGGCAAGACGCTGGTGGCGCGCACCCTGCTGCGCGAATTCAGCGCACAGGGGATCAAGTGCGCAGGCTACAAGCCGATCTCGGCGGGGTGTGCCCGCACTCCGGACGGGCTGCGCAACCTCGATGCCGTCCTGTTGCAGGAGGCGGCGAGCCTGCCGCTGCCCTACGAGGTGGTCAATCCGTTTGCCTACGAGCCACCGATTGCGCCCCACATCGCCGCCAGCGAGGCGCGTCAGCCCATCACCCTGGATGGGTTGAGCGATGGGCTGCGCAAGATAGAGCAGGCTGGCGCCGAGATCACGGTGGTGGAGGGGGCGGGGGGCTGGTATCTGCCGCTCGATCGCAAGCATCTGCTGTCAGACTGGGTCAAGCAGGAGAACATGGCGGTGATCATGGTGGTGGGGGCCAAGCTGGGTTGCCTTAACCATGCGCTGCTTACCTTTGCTGCCATTCGCAACGATCAGTTGCCGGTGGCGGGCTGGGTAATTAATCGACTCCATGGTTCCATGAGTCATTATCAGGAAAATCTGGACACCCTGAGGGGCTTGCTGCCAGCCCCCTTCCTCGGTGAAATTCCGTTTATAAACAATCCGCTTGAAGCCAATTTGCAGGGGCGTATCGATATCTCGCCGCTACTGTGACGGCATATTCAGCGAACATTCATCGAATCTCCCTAGAATGTCGACATTAACATGATCAGGTGGGGATCCCGAGTGGTCCCCGGTCATGTCCTTTATCTTCACAAGGAGTCTATATGAAGCGAATTATGCTATTCCTGGTGACCAACCTGGCCGTCATGCTGGTGCTGGGGGTGGTACTCAATATCCTGTTCTCGGTTCTGGGGATCAACAAGTCCAGCATTTCCGGGCTGTTGGTGTTCTGTGCCGTGTTCGGTTTTGGGGGTTCCTTTATCTCCTTGCTGATGTCCAAGTGGATGGCCAAGCGCAGCTATGGCGTCCAGGTCATCGAGCAACCCCGTAACGAGACCGAGCACTGGCTGGTGAGCACTGTGGCTCGTCAGGCCCGCGAAGCGGGTATCAAGATGCCGGAAGTGGGGATCTACGACTCGCCCGAGATGAACGCCTTTGCGACCGGTGCCCGCCGCGATGATTCGCTGGTGGCGGTCTCCTCCGGCCTGCTCTACAGCATGAGCCGTGACGAGGCGGAAGCCGTGCTGGCCCACGAAGTGAGCCACGTGGCTAACGGCGACATGGTGACCCTGACCCTGATCCAGGGGGTGGTGAACACCTTCGTGATGTTCTTCGCTCGCATCGTGGCTGGCGTTATCAGCAACTTCTTCAGCTCCAACAATGAGGAAGAGAGCAGCAGCAGCGGCGGTTTTGCCTACATGATCACCGTGTTTGTGCTGGAGATGCTGTTCGGTATTCTGGCCTCCATCATCGTCATGTGGTTCAGCCGTCAGCGCGAATTCCGTGCCGATGCCGGTGCCGCCAAGCTGGCCGGTCGTGACAAGATGATTGCCGCCCTTGAGCGCCTCTCTCGCGGTGCCGAGCCGCAGCTGGAAGGCTCCATGATGGCCTTTGGCATCAACGGCAAGCGCTCCATGAGCGAGCTGTTCATGAGCCACCCGCCCATTGAGCAGCGCATCGCCGCCCTGCGTGGTTGATAGATGCTGGATGACAGGGGATAACCCCGAATAAAAAAACGGCTGCCTTTTGGCAGCCGTTTTGCTTTGCAGCATGTTTAAAGTTTGAAGTGCCCCATCTCCTGGCGCAGCACCCGTGACAGCTGCTTGAGCTTGGCCGCCTCTTGCGACACGTGACGGGCGGCATCCCCCGATTGCTCGGAGAGAGAGGTGATGTTGCCGACGGTAGAGACCACCTCGTTGGCAGCGGTGGACTGCTCGCGCAGGGTGTGGCTGATCTCCCCCATCAGGCCGGTGAGGTTGGAGGCGTGGCTCTGGATGCTGGCGATCGCCTCGCCGGTCTGGTTGGCCAGCGTGACCCCGCGGGAGACGTTGTTGACCGTGTTCTCCATGCTGCGGATGGAGGCATCCGCCCCGCTCTGGATCTTGCTGATCATCCCGGTGATCTGCTGGGTTGACGCCGCCGAGCGACTGGCCAGATTGCGCACTTCGTCGGCCACCACCGCAAAGCCACGGCCCTGTTCACCCGCCCGCGCTGCCTCGATGGCGGCGTTGAGCGCCAGCAGGTTGGTCTGATCGGCAATGCCGCGGATCACTCCGATGATCTCTGAAATCTGCTGGGTATGACCGTTGAGCTCAGAGATGGTGCTGGCCGCTTCCCCTACCGTGGTGGAGATGTTCTCGATGCTGCCGAGGGTCTCCTTGATAACGCCGGATCCCTCCTCCAGGGTATTGGCGGAGACCTTGCTCAGCTCGTCGGCATGGGTGGCATTGTCGGAGAGGTGGCTGATGCTCACCACCAGCTCCTCGATGGCTGCGGCCATGGTCTGGGTACTGGTCTGCTGGGAGGTGGCGAACTGGGCGGTCTGTTCGGCGATCTGGGCGATGCTGTCGGCAGAGTCGGACAACTCTTCGGTGGAGTGGGAGACCTTGGCGATGATCCCTTTGAGGGTAGTCTGCATGCCGCCGAGCAGGCCGATCAGGCTCTCTTTCGAGCCTTGCGGCACCTTGATGGGGCGCGAGAAGTCCCCTTCCGCCAGCAGATGGAGATCGGTCTTGAGCTGTTCGACCGAGGTGCCCACCAGATCGAGCAGGGAGCGATAGGTGCGCCAGAGGCAGAACATCAACACCAGACCGAGGGCGATAAAGAGATAGCGCAACATATCGGTATGGGAGATGGCGCTCTCGACCCCCTCCTGGTTGCGCTGCTCCATCATCACGTAAAAGTCATCGATGGGGGACATGATGCGCCCCTTGTTCTGGTGATAGGCCTTGTCATGCATCATGGCGATGGCCTGTTGCTGGTTGGCGGAGAGATCGCCCTCGGTCTGCTGCACCAGCTTGAAGGCGGCCACCTCGGTGTTGACCAGCGCATCCGAGTTGTTTTTGGCTTCGTTGAGTTTGGCGAGCTCCCCGTCGGTAAAACCGGCATCCTTCATCAGGTCGATCAGGCCGCGGCGCTGGTTGCTATCGGGTCGGGGATTCTGACCGTTGGCGGCGACAAAGTCCCAGTAGATACGGTTGTAGCCTTCCGGCCTCGGTTGCTCGCCGTTGCGAATGGCCAGGATCCGCATGTACTGCTGCTCGTAGGCGGGATCCTTGGTGATGACATAGGTGCGACCGAGTCGGGTCAGATCATCGGAGGATTGGCGCAGCTCATCGGCCAGCAGGTAGGAGACATATTGTTGCCGATAGCTCTCTTCCAGCTGTTTCCCCGCCCAGCTGTAGGCGAAAAACACCAGTGACAGAAGGATCAGGGTAATAACGGATAGCAGCAGGTTGAGCTGAAAGGCGGGCTTGTTCTGTTCCATGGTGGAGCGTCCTTATTCTCATCAGGGAGCGTCTTGTGGCGCATTGCCAAGTCAATGGCTGGCAAGGCTTTTTGCTCTGTGATTATAGGAAGGGAAAGCTTGCTCCGAGGACGATGAACGGAAATAAGCAGAAACCGGGCGGTGGCATTGGCAAAAAAATGACCGGGGTCAATTCCCCGGTCATCTGAGTGAGAGTGAGTTAACGCGGCCCGATCACCAGATCACAAGATCTCCAGATCGGTCAGCGGCACGGCGCAGCAGGTGAGGATCTTGCCCTCGGCCCGTTCGGCGGCGGTGATGGCGGGGGCATCGGGGTGATCCACCTCGCCCGAGACCAGCGTCTGCTTGCAACTGCCGCAGATCCCGGCGCGGCAGCTCCAGGGCAGCTCTACGCCCTGTTTGTTGGCCTGATCCAGCACGGTACCCTGATTGTTGCCGGTGAAGGCCTGGGTTCCGATGCGCAGTTGCAGCGCCTGATGGGGGCGGGCTACCGAGAGAATGGCGCCGCCAAAACTCTCCTGGCGGATGCGCTCGGCCGGAACGCCGAGGGCCGCAACTTTGGCGGCAGCATCGGCCATAAAGCCGTGGGGGCCGCAGATAAAGACCTCTTTTGCGGCCAACCCGTTGATCCGTCTTAGATGCTCATCATTGAGTCGCCCTTGCAGCCCCTGCCAGTGATTGTCGGGCTGGCTCAGGATAATGGTCAGGGTCATCCCCTGCTGCGCCATGGCGTGCAGCTCGCTGGCGGCGGGAATGTCGGCTTCGCTGCGGCACAGGTGCATAAAGTGAACGTCTTCCAGCTCCCCGCGCAGGGCCAGGGTGCGGGCTATCGCCAGCATGGGGGTGACGCCTGAGCCTGCGGAGAGCAGCAGGAGATCGCGCTCGCGGCCCAGATGAAACTCGCCAGCAGGGGAGGCGGCCAGCAGCCGATCACCTACCTGCAACTGCTGGTGCAGCCAGTGGGAGATGTGGCCACCCGCCACCTTCTTGACGCTGATGCTGCAGCGTTCAGGCTTTTCCGGCGTGGAGCTCAGGGTATAGCGCCGCTGAACTCGCTCGTTTTTGATATCGATACTGATGGGCAGATGCTGGCCCGGCAGGTAGTCGGGCAGCGGCTCGCCATCGGCCGCCTCGAACCAGAAGGTCTCCAGATCCCGCGCCAGCGGTTCACGGGCCACGCAGACCAGCGCCCGCTTCTTCGGTGCGGCGTTGGGGTAGACAGGGGGGCGTGTCGTCTCCAGCACCTCGATCTCGCCGCCCGCCTCGATCCACCCTTCGTTCAGCGCCACCAGATTCTGGCCGAAGTAGACCTCGCCATCCTCGCCACGGCGGTAGCGGGTGAGGGTCGCCAGCGGCTCTTTCAGGGCGTTGAACCGATCGGTACCCGCTTCCACCGTGGTCATGATGCAGCGGCTGCAGGGCTTGACCACCTGAAACTCCACCTCGCCGATGCGGATACGCACCCAGCTGTCCTCCTCGAAAGGGCGGGTGCCGCTTGCCACCAGATTGGTGCGAAATTGACTCATCTGGTGCAGCGCATCGGAGCGCAGGTTGAGATCCTCGATGGAGGCCTGGCTTATCAGCAGCAGCGGATAACCGTCGGCAAAGCTGACCCGAGTACCGGTCTTTTCACGAAAACGATCAGAGGTTTCACCGAGCCACAGTAGTTGCACCGGTTCCCCTGTCACCCGGCTCAGCCAGCCATCGGCTTTTGGGTCGGTATGCAGGGCGGTGAAGCGGTCGCTCCAGACGCCGGTGGCCTGCGGGGCGCGGCTGAAGTCGGCCTCTTGCAGGGTGAGCGGTTCAAAGCCCGGATAGCGCAGTTGCAAACCGCCATCGATGGGGGTTGCGACGACCTGCTGCAGTTGGGGATGGGTGCGGGCGGTGATAAAGGTGCCGTCCGGCTTGACCACCATGTAGCGGCGATCCCCGGCGAGCCCCTCTTCGGTCACCCGGGCGCGAGCCAGTGGCATGCCTGCCGTCGATTTGATGGGGTAGAGGTGAATGCTGGCTAGCCTCGGCATGTCCGGATCCTTGTGAAGTGGCTGTTTTCGTTCGGGAAGGGGGCAACATAGCGGTTCCGTGGCGATCCGGCAATCCTTTCACGGCGGCAGTCTATAGTTGGAAAAACAGTACAAGAGGGCATCGGGATGAAAATGAGCTGGTTGCTGGCGGGGAGCCTTTTTTGCCACGGGCTCTGGGCGCAGGAGCTGACCCTGACCACGGGGGAGTATCCGCCCTACTGCTCCGAGACGCTGAAATATCAGGGGCTGATCCCCCATATAGTGAGCGAGGCATTCAAGAGTGAGGGGGTGAGCGTCAAGTTCCAGTTTTTGCCGTGGAAGCGGGCCTTTCGCTTGTCGGAGGAGGGGGTGGTGGATGGCACTGTCCACTGGTATGAGTCGAGCGAGCGGCGCAAAAGCCATCTCTACAGCGATCCCATCCTGAGCGAGACCTATGTCTGGTTCTATCTCAAGTCAGTTCCACTTGAATGGAATGAGTACCGGGATCTGGCAGAACGCAGGCTGGCTGCGGTCAGTGGCTATACCTACAATGCAGATTTTTTTGCAGCCATCGAACAGGTGCCGCTGCAGGTGCAGTTCGTCACCCGGCTGCGCCAGAGCTTCGATCTACTGCTTTCCGGCCGCGCCGACCTGACCCTGGAGAACATCGATGTCGGTTACTACTCCCTGCGTCAGTTCTACCCGGCCAGCACGGTCGATCTCTTTGCAACCCATTCAAAACCCGTGATGAAAGTCGAAGGTCACCTGCTGATCAGCCGCAAGCGCGAGAATGCTGACGAGCTGATCCAAACCTTCAATCGGGGGCTCGCCAAACTGAAAGCCAGCGGTCAGCTGGAGAAGATGTTACTTGAGTCACGTTCTGGTCTCTATGAACCATAAAGTGCAACATTTTTTGATCCTGATTCGCTAATCAGTACAAAAAAGCCGCCATTATCGACTCAGTTCCCAGTTTCTAACGCTTTCGCTTCTTCCCTCTCTGGCCACCGTCTGCTTCGGCTACACGGTATCAAGTGCTATCTGAGCGGGCCTGTTACCCAACAAGAAGAAAGCAATGTATGAGCAAACAACTGGACATGACCCCATTGCCGGATCTCTCCCTGAAAACGGGAACAGGCCCGGTGCGTACCCGGCTACCCGTCTGGCGGCCGGCCCTGCCACCCTGCAATCACGTCTGCCCGGCCGGAGAAAATATCCAGGCCTGGCTCTCTTTGGCGCAGGCCGGCCGTTTTGAGGCGGCCTGGCAGACCCTGATCGAAGAGAACCCCTTGCCCGCCATTCATGGCCGGGTCTGCTATCACCCCTGCGAGAGCGCCTGCAACCGCGGGCAAGTGGATGAATCCGTCTCTATCCACGCCATCGAGCGTTTCCTCGGCGACGAAGCGCTGGCCCGTGGCTGGCAGCCTGCGCCACCTGCCCCTGCCAGCGGCAAGAAGGTGCTGGTCATAGGCGCTGGTCCCTCCGGCCTCTCCTGTGCCTGGCACCTCAATCGGCTCGGCCATCAGGTGGAGATCCGCGAAGCGGGGCCGCTTGCTGGCGGCATGCTGCGCTTCGGTATTCCCGCTTACCGTCTGCCCCGCGACGTGCTGGATCAGGAGGTGGCCCGCATCGTAGCGGCTGGGGTGACCCTGACCCTCAACCACAAGGTGGAGGATGTGCTGCGCGAGCGTGATGAGGGGGGCTTTGACGCCGTCTTTATGGCCATCGGTGCCCATCTGGCCAAGCGGGTCGATATTCCGGCCCGCGAGGCGGGCAAGATCCTCGATGCGGTGAGTTTCCTCGAACAGGCCAGTCTGGCCGAAGAGCAGGGCTTGCCGCCCCCAAAATTGGGGCGGCGAGTGGCCATCTATGGCGGCGGCAATACCGCCATGGACGCGGCTCGCACCGCCCGCCGCCTCGGGGTTGAAGAGGCGATGATCATCTACCGCCGCGACAGGGATCATATGCCTGCCCACGCCTTCGAGGCCGATGAGGCCGAAGAGGAGGGGATCAAGATCAACTGGCTGCGCAGCATTCGCCAGCTCGACAACACCAGCATCGAAGTGGAGGTGATGGCGCTGGATACCGAGGGCAAGCCGGTGCCCACCGGCAAGTTTGAAACTCTCGAAGCGGATTCCCTCATTCTGGCGCTCGGTCAGGAGGTCGATCTCTCGGTGCTGGAGAGCATTCCCGGCGTGCGGGTCAACAAGGAAGGGGTCGTACAGGTGGCGGGCAACCTGATGACGGATGTGCCGGGTCTGTTTGCGGGCGGCGACATGGTGCCCTCCGAGCGCACCGTCACCATCGCCACCGGCCATGGCAAGAAGGCGGCGCGCCATATGGATGCCTGGCTGCGCGGTCGCCACTACCACAAGCCGCTCTCCTACCCGCTGGTGGGGCCGGAGCAGTTGCAGCTCTGGTTCCAGACCCACGCCCCGGCCAGTAGTCAGCCGGTCAAACCGGCGTGGGCGCGGGACGACTTTGGCGAGATCATCGGCGGGTTGGATGAGGTGGCCGCCCGCTACGAGGCGGCGCGCTGCTACTCCTGCGGCAACTGCTTCGAGTGCGACGGCTGCTATGGCAGTTGCCCCGAGCAGGCCATCGCCAAGCTGGGGCCGGGCAAAGGCTATCAGGTGGATGCAGCGCGCTGCACCGGCTGCGGTGCCTGTCACGATCAATGCCCTTGCCACGCCATCGAGCTGCGCCAACCGGAGGAGTCCCAATGAAACATGAACTGATCATGGTCGATGGCAACGAAGCCGCGGCCCGGGTGGCGTACCAGCTGAGCGAAGTGTGTGCCATCTATCCCATCACCCCGAGCTCGACCATGGCCGAGCTGGCCGATGCCTGGGCGGATGAGAAGCAGACCAACCTCTGGGGCAATATCCCCACCGTGGTGGAGATGCAGAGTGAAGGGGGGGCGGCCGGTACGGTACACGGCGCCCTGCAGGCGGGGGCGCTCGCCACCACCTTCACCGCCAGTCAGGGGCTGATGTTGATGCTGCCCAACATGTACAAGATCGCCGGTGAATTGACCGCGGCGGTGTTCCATGTGGCTGCACGCTCGCTGGCGGCGCAGGGGCTGTCGATTTTTGGCGACCATCAGGATGTGATGGCGGCACGTAGCACCGGCTTTGCCATGCTCGCCTCCGGTTCGGTGCAGGAGGCGCAGGACTTGGCCTTGATTGCCCACAGCGTCACCCTGCAGTGCCGGGTGCCCTTTATCCACTTCTTCGACGGCTTTCGTACCTCCCACGAGGTGAACAAGATCACCGCGCTACATCGGGATGAAATTCGCGCCCTTATCGACAACGACTGGGTACGGGCCCACCGCGCGCGGGCGCTGAACCCGGATCATCCGGTGATGCGTGGCACCGCCCAGAACCCGGACACCTATTTCCAGTCCCGCGAGAGCGTCAACCCCTTCTACGAAGCGGTACCGGCGCGGGTGCAGCAGTGCATGGACAACCTCGGCGAGCTGACCGGTCGCCACTATCGGCTGGTGGAGTATCACGGCGCGCCCGATGCCACCGATGTCATCGTGCTGATGGGCTCGGGGGCGGCCACCGCCCGCACGACTGTGGATTGGCTCAACCGGCAAGATCGCAAGACCGGGGTGCTGGTCATTCGTCTCTATCGCCCCTTCCCGGTACAGGCGCTACTCGATGCACTGCCCGCGAGCGTGCGCCGCATCGCAGTGCTGGATCGCACCAAGGAGCCGGGGGCGGGCGGCGAGCCGCTGTTGCTGGATGTGCAGAGCGCCCTCATCGACGGCTTACAGCGCGGTCTTATCAAGCGCCTGCCGTGGCTCAGTGGCGGTCGCTACGGCCTCTCTTCCAAAGAGTTCACCCCCGCCATGTGCGCGGCGGTGTTCGAGGAGTTGGCATCCGATGCGCCGCGCCCCCGCTTTACCGTGGGGATTGTCGATGACGTGTCGGGCCTCAGTCTGGCCTGGCACCCCATCGGCGATCTGGAGCCTGCCAGCCGGGTGCGGGCACTGTTCTTCGGTCTCGGTGCCGACGGCACAGTCGGCGCCAACAAGAACAGCATCAAGATCATCGGTGAGCTGGAGGGGTTCCACGCCCAGGGTTACTTCGTCTACGACTCCAAAAAGTCGGGCTCGCGCACCGTCTCCCACCTGCGCTTTGGCCCCGAGCCCATCGACGCCCCCTGGCTTATCGAGCAGGCGAGTTTTATCGGCTGCCACCAGTGGGGCTTTGTCGAATCGGTCGATCTGCTGGAGCACGCCGCGGAAGGGGCGACCCTGCTGCTCAATGCTCCCTACGAGGCTGACAAGGTGTGGGGTCAGCTGCCCGAGCGGCTGCGCGCCCGTATCCGCGCCCTCAATATCCAGCTCTACTGCATCGATGGCGATCGGGTGGCCGAGCAAAACGGCATGGGCAATCGCATCAACACTATTATGCAGACCTGCTTCTTCGCGCTGGCCGGGGTGTTGCCGCGGGACGAGGCGATTGCGCTGATCAAGGAGAGTATCGAGAAGAGCTATGCCCGCAAGGGGCCCGAGGTGGTGGCGCGCAACTTCGCGGCGGTGGACGACACCCTGGCCCACCTCCATCAGGTGGTCATCCCGGGCGGTGAGGAGCAGATCAGCGACTATCCGCTGCCACTGGCACCGGGCGGCAGCGAGTTTGTCCAGCGGGTCACCGGCGAGATGTTGGCGGGGCGCGGCGATCTGATCCCCGTTTCCATGCTGCCGGTGGATGGCACTTACCCCACCGCTACCAGCCGCTTCGAGAAGCGGGATATCGCCCGCGAGATCCCGCTCTGGCACTCCGATATCTGCATCCAGTGCGGTAACTGCGTCTTTGTCTGCCCCCACGCGGCGCTGCGGGCCAAGTTCTACCATCAGGACTGGCTGGCAACCGCCCCCGAGGCCGCCCAGTCGGTGCCCGTCACCGCCAAGGGCTTCCCCGACAGCCGTTACACATTGCAGCTCTATCCGGAGGATTGCACCGGCTGCGGTCAGTGTGTGCAGGCTTGTCCGGTGCGGGTCGGGGCGGATGAGGAACACGAGGGTGAACGCGCCATCACCATGATGGACAAGGCGCCGCACCTCGCTGGCCAGAAACAGGCGCTGCGCTGGTTCGAGAGCCTGCCCTGGCCTGCCCGCGAGCGGGTGGATTTCTCCACGGTGCGCGGTGCCCAGTTCCTCGAGCCGCTGTTCGAATTCTCCGGCGCCTGCGCCGGTTGTGGCGAGACCCCGTATCTCAAGCTGCTGACCCAGCTGTTTGGCGATCGCATGCTGGTGGCCAACGCCACCGGTTGCTCCTCCATCTATGGCGGCAACCTGCCGACCACGCCGTGGGCCAAGAACGCAGAAGGGAAGGGGCCCGCCTGGTCCAACTCCCTGTTCGAGGACAACGCTGAGTTCGGCTTTGGCTTCCGCCTCACCGCCGATCAGCATCACGGTCAGGCGGTGGCAGCCTTACAGGCGATGAAGGGGGAGCTGGGGGAGGCATTGGTCGATAGCCTGATCAATGCTCCGCAGCGGCTGGAGTCGGAGATCCGCGCTCAGCGCACCCGGGTAGCGCAAGTGCGCGAGCGGCTGGAGGAGGTGAAATCTGGCAAGGCCCGCGAGCTGCTCTCGCTTATCGACCAGCTGGTGCGCCGCTCGGTCTGGATCATCGGCGGCGACGGCTGGGCCTATGACATCGGCTCGGCGGGGCTCGATCATGTGCTCGCCTCCGGGCGCGATGTGAACGTGCTGGTGATGGATACCGAGGTCTACTCCAACACCGGCGGCCAGATGTCGAAATCGACCCCGCTCGGTGCTGTCGCCAAGTTCGCGGCGGGGGGCAAGACGCTGGCCAAGAAGGATGTGGCATTGCAGGCCATCTCCTACGGCAACGTCTATGTTGCCCGCATCGCCTTTGGTGCCAATCCGCAGCAGGCGCTGCAAGCCTTGCGTGAGGCGGAAGCCTATCCGGGCCCGTCGCTGATCATCGCCTACAGCCACTGCATCGCTCACGGCATCGATATGGAGTTGGGCCTGACCCAGCAAAAACGCGCCGTGGCCTCCGGCCACTGGCCGCTGATGCGCTACAACCCGGTACTGCGACAAGCGGGGCAGAACCCCTTCAGTCTCGACAGCCTGCGCCCCTCTATCCCCCTCGCTGAATATCGGCAGGAGGAGACCCGTTATCGGGTGCTGGCCCAGAGCCACCCTGAGGAGGCCGAGCGGCTGATGCTCGTAGCGCAAAAAGTGGCGTGGCAGAAGTGGGCCACCTACGAGGAGATGGCCACTCGCGAAGCCAGCCATTTCCATCCGCCGGTGTGAGTATGAAGTGAGTGACATATAACCAAGCGGGCCATTGGCCCGCTTTTTTAGGTTAAATAGAAAACAGGAAACCTACATATCCCTGAGTTGGGTTAGCAATAATGATTTTTAAAAATTGAAAACAAACAAAAACTGAATTAATGTGCTGGCATGATTGATAAAACCCTAGATAAAATAATTTTTATCTGTTTAGGTCATAGGGGGAAATATGGATTGGTTTCAAAAATATAAAAAGTTGGTGTTTTCTAATACCACATCTGTAGAGCTAATTAACAAAGCTATTTCTCTTAAATATGAACATATACCTAAAGTTCTTTATAAGTATCGCTCGGTAAATGATAACTCTATAAGGAATTTATTGGATGACACAATATGGTTATCAGACCCGAAAAACTTTAATGACCCTTATGATTGCTCATTTCATTACAATGTAGATTTAGATCCTGACGATAGGGATCTGATTTTATCAATGGTTCAAGGGAATGGTTTATTGAGTCGGTTCACTGAAGAGCAAATTCAATCAATTTCAGAAAACAGTCATCCAATGGTCAGACTTCTTGAACTTAGCTACCCAGATGAACCGGATTTAGGTCGTATGTATGGGGAGGCTATACGTAGTGTAATGAAAGATCGAGAAAAGTCACTTATTCGAGAAACTTCAGAAGGGTTCAAACAGGCATTCAAAATTTGTTGCTTTTCTGAAAACCCAAAATCCATTCTTATGTGGTCACATTATGCTGATTATCATAAGGGTTTTTGTATTGGTTATGATTTTAGTGAATTAGGAAATGAAGACTTAAGAACTAGATCGATTTATCCTGTCATTTACTCTGATGAAATGTTTGATGCTAGCAATGTTTTTGGTGAAAATAAAAGCATAAGCAATATACTTTATATTAATCAAGTTGCGCTTATGAAAAGTACAGAGTGGGCTTATGAAAAAGAATGGAGGCTTGTATTTAGCAATATGGCATTACCAAAAGAAATGCCTTATATTATGCCAAAGCCAAAACATGTTATTTTAGGTGCAAAAGTATCCTCGATTGATGAGGCCAGAATCAGAAAAATATGTGAAATTAAAGATATAGAAGTATTTAAAATGACTATGTCACATAACCAGTTTCTCTTAAATATTAAAAAGTGAACCTTATCAAATGTGTTTATTTTCGATTTAACTAATGAGCTGGTGCGAGATGTTGCATCTTGGCGGCATTTGTCTATCTGTAGGCAGTAGGAGAGTTGGCCAAGGCTTCCTTTTCCTACCAAGGCAGGTAAGCTGCGGGGCAAATAGCGTCAAGCAGGAGAAGGGACGATGACAGAGCAATATATCGCCGGGACGATCGGCATTCTGGGTGCGGGGTGGCTGGGGCTGCCGCTGGCGCGTGCCTTGTTGGCGGCAGGCAAGCCGGTGGCGGTGACGGTCAGCAGCGCCGAGAAGGCGGCCCGTCTGCAGGGGGAGGGGATCGCTGCCCATCCGCTGACGATTTCTGCCCATATGTCGGATGCATGGCCCATCCCCTGCGAGAGTCTGGTGATCTGCGTACCGCCCAGCAAGACCGATGACTACCCGCAGGCGGTGGCAAGGGCCTGCGCGTTGGCCAAAGCGAGCGGCACCCGGCGGGTATTGTTTGTCAGCGCCACCTCGGTGTGGGGCGCAGGGCAGCAGGAGGGTGAAGAGCCCAAACCGCGTCATGCCCGTGGCGAGCGGATGCTGGCGGCGGAGCAGGCGGTGCTGGCGGCCGGTTTCGAGGCGGTGATGATAGTGCGCCCCTCCGGCCTTTATGGCCCGGATCGCCATCCCGGCCGTTTTCTGGCGGGCAAGACCCTGGATGGCGGCGCCCAGTCGGTCAATCTGGTCCATCTGGACGATGTGGTGGCGGCTTGCATGCTGCTGCTTGAGCGGGGCAAGGACGGGGATGTCTTCAACCTGAGCGCGCCGGTGCATCCGCGCCGCGAGCAGTTCTACCCCTTTGCGGCGCGCCAGCAGGGGCTGCCCGCGCCCGTCTTTATCGAGCCTGCCGGTGAATTTCAGCCCATCGACGGTCAGCTGATTTGCCAGCAGATGGGATTCAACTATCGCTGGCCCGATCCGGCCCACTGGTTTGCCGAGCTGGCCGCCTCGGGCAATTGAGGTTTGCCAAGGGGGTGATCGCCCCCTATCATGCCGCCATCCATGAGAGAGAGGCGGTAATGATGGTAGATACAAAACGTCACCCCGATGGGGAGTTGTTGCTGAGAACCCTGGCAATGCCAGCCGATACCAACCCCAATGGCGACATCTTTGGTGGCTGGATCATGTCCCAGATGGATATAGGTGGGGGCATCATGGCCAAGGAGCTGGCAAAAGGACGTATTTGTACCGTATCCGTCGAAGGCATGACCTTTCACAGTCCGGTCAAGGTGGGCGATGTGGTCTGCTGCTACGGCCGCTGCATCAAGATCGGCCGCAGCTCCATGAAGCTGAAGCTGGAGGTGTGGGTCAAGCCGGTACTGCGGGAAAACGACGCCCAGCGTTACTGCGTGACCGAGGGGGTCTTTACCTATGTCGCCATCGACGACAACGGTAAATCCCGCCCGGTTCCGGTCAGCGTCTGATCAAATCAGCCGGGCATTGATGATGGATATTTCCTGCTCAAGCCCGGTTTTTTGCCGTATCATGCGTTCCAGCATCTCTTCTGAGCCCACATATTGCAGGGTGTCAAACAGGCAGAGATCGCATTGAGGGTCCCGTCTTATCTGATAGACGGTGGCCAGCTCCACTTGATGACAATTTCCTTGTTGATCATAAAACGTCACGCAGTACCGAAGTTCTCTCGCCATTGACAGGCTCCTTCTGGTTGGGTGGAACAGGGACTATCAGCTTAGTCGGCGTGGATGACGTTTGTGATGGTCGCAACAAAAAGCAAAGGCGGGCGGTTGTTAGCCAATGAAAAATAGTTATCGCATTCTTGGCACCTCCCTGCTGACCCTGGGGTTGGTAGGTTGTTTTGAGGTGCCGGATCAGAACCATCTGGTCACAGCTCAAGGGATTGTGCCGGGACTCGACTGCCAGCGTCCGCCGCTGGTAGCGTTGGCGACCACGGCGCTGCCCCGTGAATTCGGGGTGACGGTGTGGAATCTCTACAAGGGCCAGCGCAAGAACTGGCGCGAAGGGATGGACAGTTATGCCAAGGGGCAGGATCTGGTGTTGCTGCAAGAGTCGGCCACCCGTCCCGAGATGCTCGACTGGCTACGCGCCGGTGATTTCCAGTGGCAGCAACTGCAAGCCTTTACCCAGGGCGGCGTGTCGTTCGGGGTGATGACGGTGGCCAAGACCCCGCAGGCGTTTGTCTGTGGCGTGCGCTCCCCCGAGCCCTTGCTGCGCATTCCCAAATCCGGGCTGGTGAGCCTCTATCCGCTGCAGGGCGACCCTGACGGCGTGCTGGTGATCAACCTCCATGCGGTCAACTTCGAACTGGGGATGGCCACCTTCCGCGAGCAGCTCAACGATCTGACTGCCTTGGTACGCCGCCATCAGGGGCCGGTTATTCTGGCCGGTGATTTCAACACCTGGAGCGACAAGCGCCAGTTCTGGCTGAACAAACTGGTGGACGAGCTGGGCTTGCAAGAGGCCGTGCCGGTGCCTGATCTGCGCCGCACTGCGTTTGGCCGCCCGCTGGATCACCTCTACTACCGCAATCTGGACTTGGTCGAGGTGAGCTCACCGGCCACCGATTCCTCCGATCACAACCCCATCATTGCGCGCTTTGCCGCCCAGTCGGTGACCCCCTGATCGGGGATGATGTGCGCGTGTCGCTCATAAAAAATCCGGCGCCTGATGGCGCCGGATTTTTTTATACGCTCTGGCGGTTAACCCGCTCGGGCTGAGCCGCAGGCATTACTGGTAGAGACCCAGATTCTCTTTGGCGTAGGCTTCGAAATCGGTGCAGCCACCGATGTGCTGTTCGTCCAGGAAGATCTGTGGCACGGTATTGACCGGCTTGCCGGCGCTCTTGGCCAGATCTTCTTTGGTGATCCCTTCGGCATGGATATCCACGTAGCGGAATTTGAAGTCATCGCGCTGTTCGGTCAGCTGCTCGGCGATCTGTACGGCACGGACACAGTAGGGGCAACCCGGGCGACCAAAAATCACTGCAAACATATTTTCTCTCCGTTCTTTAAGCCGTTTTGCTATGGCCGTTGATATGAGGCAGGCAACAGCATAGCCCTGCCTCGTGGCGACTTGAAGCCGAAATTATCGATACCGTGATTCGAGTGGGCCTATTACGGCATCACTGCGGCTCGGCGATCTGGATCGGTTGCTGCTGATAGATGCTCTCCAGCACCCCCTTCTCGAATACGGTCCAGGGCCACGGTGCCTTGCTGGCACGGTAGCGCTCATGGGTGGCCGGATCTTGCGACAGACCGCGCTGGAACATCACGAACGCCTTGCGCTGGCCGCCAGCGGTGTCGATAAAGCCCACCAGATTGGAGGTGCCGGTGATGGTGCCTGTCTTGGCGTGGACCTTGTTCTTCATCATGGGGGCGGTGACACTGCGGCGCCACGCCAGAGTGCCATCCACCTGGGAGCTTGGCAGCAGCTTGATCAGGCCAAGCTCGGCATCATTTTTCTGGATGAAGTTGAGCACCGACAGCATCTGACGGGCGCTGATGAGATTGTGAGCAGAGAGGCCGGAGCCGTCGGCCAGGGTGGCGTTACCCAGATCGATACCGTTCTTGGTCAGAATGGCGCGTACCGCCATGGTGCCGCTGCGATAGCTGCCCGGCTTGTTGTAGTAGTGGCGCCCCACGGTTTTGAGGAAGGTATCGGCGTAGAGGTTGTCCGATTTCTTCAGCATTTTGGCGAGCATCACCGGCAGGGAGACCGAGTAGTGGGTGCCCAGTGTCTCGGCGCCGACCGGTGACTTGTGGGTGACTCGCAGCAGGCCATCATGCTTGATGCCCGCCCGGTTCATCGCCCAGCGGATATTGTCCCAGCCCCAGGCTTCCACATCGTGGATGGCAAAGCGCAGCCCCTGCGGCTCCTTGTTCGGGGTGATGCAGCCCTTGAGCTCGTAGAAGTTACCCTTGGCCATGTCCACTTCCAGCGCGCAGAACTGGCGCGCCATGTCGCCGTAGCTCATCACCTCCACGTTATCGGCTCCGATGCCGATGGGCACGCCGGTAGCCACGTTGCCCACTGCCGGTTTGCCAATCTGGGTGGCGGTGATGGTGCCGTAGGCGCAGTTCTTGTCGATGATGACCGACGAGACCGGTGCGGCGAAGCAGAGGGTCTGATCCCCCCACGACCAGCCGTTACCGCGCTCGTAGCCGTTGTAGGCGCCGGTGTTGACGTAGACATTGCCCTTGATGCTGCTGATGCCGAGCTGTTTGAACAGGGCCAGCAGATCCATGCGGGAGAGGGTGGGGTCACCGACGAAGTTGATCCAGATATCGCCGTTGATGGTGTCACCCTGTTTGGCGCCAGGCTGGGCCTGAATGTCGGTGGCGAAGCGGAAGTCGGCACCGAGCTCAAGGCGGGCTGCCAGTGCGGTGAGCACCTTCATGGTGGAGGCGGGGGCGATCATCTGATCCGCATGGCGGGCGAACTCCACGCCGTTATTGCCCTGCACTATGATGGCGTACTGGCCACCCTGAGGGGGCGTCAGCGGGGCGGCCTGAGCCGCCAGAGAAAAGAGAGCACAAAAACCAATCAACAGCCGCTGCATAACATCCTCTAACGTGACGAAGGGGCCCGGCAGTGGTGCCGACCCTGATAATTCAACCTGTCGATGCGGGATCGACGGGGGTAACGCAATTCATGGGATTGATGCCGGTCGCTTGGCCATCACGCCATCGAGTTGGCGGTGCGATAGCGACCCTCATAATCAAAAATCTTCTCTTTTATTTGCCAGAAGCGACCCGATTTGCGGGCGATGACAAAATCCGGATGACGGAACTGGCTTTCTGCCGCCAGCACGCTCGCCAGGGTGGTGAATTCGGGCTCCAGCCCCGGGGCGGGCCAATGATGACGCACAAAGTGCTGTTGAAACAAGCGTTGTGCGCCCGGGGAGTGAAAACCGAAGTATTCGCTGAGGGTCAGACCATCCTCATCGTGATAGGTCACCTCCAGCCGCTCCCCCTGTTTGCCGCGCCCGGCGGTGAGGGTCAGCCCCGCACAGCGGATCACCATGCAATCCTTGAGATTGAGCGCCTCTTTAAGCTTGTCGTCCGGATCCACCAGCAACTGATCGCAGCTCTGGCAGCGGCGGGCTGCAATGTCGTTCTCTGCGCCGCAGCCCGGGCAGATCTTGGCGCGAAAGCGGTAGTCGCACTCCTCGCGATTGCCCTCGTCATCTTCAAACAGCCCCTGACAGCGGCGGCCGTAGTGCTCGATCACCTTGCCATCCTCGTCGGTCTTGCCCCAGAAGGTGTTGGCAAAGCCGCAGGCGGGGCAGGGCACCTGCACCGGCTCGGTACCGGCGTGAGGGCGGGGTTCCCCCACTTCGGGGGCGAACAGGTTGAAGTTGTTGCCCGCATAGTCGAGCACCAGACAATCCTCCTTGCCGGGCGAGAGGCGCAGGCCCCGACCGACAATCTGCTGATAGAGCGACACCGACTCGGTGGGGCGCAGCATCACGATAAGATCGACATGGGGGGCATCGAAGCCGGTGGTGAGCACCGCCACGTTGACCAGAAACTTGATCTCCCGTGCCTTGAAGGCGCTGATAAGGGCATCGCGTTCCGGCCCCGGGGTCTCGCCAGTGATAAGGGCTGCACTCTGGGATTGGGCCTGCAACAGCCCCTGAATTTCCCGGGCGTGCTCGACGGTGGCGGCGAAGATCATCACCCCCTGCCGGTCGGCGGCATACTCCAGCACCTGACTCAGGATATGAGGGGTAACCCGCTGCTGGCGCTTGAGCTCGCCGTTAAGATCCGCCTCGCTGAACAGGCCGTTCTCCCGAGCCACCAGCTTGCTGAAGTCGTAGTGGACGATGGGGGCATCCACCATGCGCGGCGGCGTCAGGTAGCCGTTTTTCACCATGAAGCGCAGGGGCAGCTCGAACACGCAGTCGCCAAACAGTCGCTCGCCGTGGCTCTTGACCATGCCGTGGTAGTGGCGTCGGTAGATCCAGCCCAGCCCGAGCCGATAGGGGGTGGCGGTGAGGCCGAGGATCTTGAGGGCGGGATTGGCGGCCTTGAGGTGGTCGATTACCTGATGGTACTGGCTGTCGTCATTGAGCGAGACCCGGTGGCACTCATCGATGATCAGCAGCGAAAACGCCCCGTCGAAGGCCGCCAGATTGCGGGCTACCGACTGCACCGAGCCAAACACCACCTGGGCGTTTGCCTCCTTGCGATCCAGCCCTGCGGCGAAGATGTCGGCTTTGAGCCCCCACGCCTCGTATTTGGCGTGGTTCTGCTCCACCAGCTCCTTGACGTGGGCCAGCACCAGCACCCGACCGCGTGCCTTGCGGGCCAGTTCGGCGATCACCAGACTCTTGCCCGCACCGGTGGGCAGCACCACCACGGCGGGGTCCGGGTGTTTGCGAAAGTGGCTGATCACGGCGTTGACGGCGTCGGTTTGATAGGGTCTGAGAACGAACATGAGGGTGTGGCGTTTGGACATGGTGCGGCGCAGGATGGCGCCATTATAGGGATCTTGCCGCCACAAAAACAGCGGGCCGGCATGATGCCGGCCCGCTGGGAGGGATTGTGATGATTAATGGAACGGGAAGATGTAGTTCATCCAGCTTGCCATGCGCAGCAGTATTTTCCGCATCACCGAGACGTGATGGAAGTAGTGGGTATAGATAGCCGCCTGACCACTGGCACCGGCGATCACCTGATACTTGGGCCACTCGGGGTCAGTGATGGAGATCACTACCGGCAGACGACCCGGACGCACTGCTGTGGTCTGATCCAGCAGTCCCAGGTTGGCCTGTACGTTACCGGCGGCAATGGCCGGAACCACAGCCGTCACTTTGCCCTTGAAGATCTTGCCTGGGATGCCATCGATCACCACTTCAGCCTCGTCGCCCACCGCCAGACGCTGCATGCTGTTCTGCCAGAACCAACCGACATAGGCGGTATCGTTCTGGTGTATGAAGGTCATTACCGGACGGTACATGAAGGGGGTGGCGATCATGCCGGGGCGCAGGGCCAGCTGCACCACATGGCCATCACTCGGGGCATAGACCACGGTTTGGGCCAGCTGATACTTGGCTTCCAGCAGCTGAGCTTGCAGATCGTTCAGGGTGGCTTTCTGCTGGTCAATCTGGGCCACGATATCGTCTACGTTGGCCTGGCTGACATCCAGATCACGCTGTTTGCCGACACCACGTTGCATCAGCTCTTTGGCGCGATCCCTATCCAGTTTGGCAGAGCGCAATCTTGCTTCGATGGACTTGAGGTGCTCGCGGTTGGATTCGACCCGTGCGGTGAGGCTCTCCACTTTCAGGCGGAACGGCTCGTCATCGATGCGAAACAGCACATCCCCTTTTTTCACCGGCTGATTGGCTTGCACCGGGACTTCAACGACCCGGCCCTTGACCAGCGGCACGATCGGGGTGGAGACATAGTAGTTGCGCGCCATCTCGGAGTAGGGGTGGTTGTAGTTCATCAGCATGATCAGGGTGCCGATGAGC
Organism: Aeromonas allosaccharophila; assembly: GCF_016026615.1. Classification (NCBI taxonomy): domain Bacteria; kingdom Pseudomonadati; phylum Pseudomonadota; class Gammaproteobacteria; order Aeromonadales; family Aeromonadaceae; genus Aeromonas; species Aeromonas allosaccharophila. Next base: position 419,031 of record NZ_CP065745.1, read on the forward strand.
ACCACGCCACCCAGTGCGGCGGTGGGGACGGTCCACTTGTTGAGCGGGATACGGAAGATTTTGAATACGGCCACACACAGTGCCGTATAGGTCAGGATCAGTAGCAGGTCCATGGTTTATCCCTGTTGCTCACTCTGTTCGATAGTGTTGATACGGCTCTTCAGATCCGCCAGCTCCTGCTTGAGGGCAGCCAGATCGTCTTCATCTTTTTGCAGGCGCTGGCTAAAGCCCCAGCCGCGATCGGGGCGATAGAGGGTTGCCCAGATCCAGAGGAAGGGCCACAGCACATGCAGGGTAAACAGGCTGACCCAACCCGCGACATGAATGGCATCCTGATGAGGGTGATTCCGGTGTTTGGCAATCTCGTAAGGAATATCGTGGATCACGATGACTCCATAAAAAATGACCAGCCCGACAAAGACGAGCAGGCCAAGTGCAAAATAATCAAGGGCCATTTATAACCTCCACTGGCTCGAAGCACAGCTTGAACGTTGGTTCCAACAAGAGCTAAAGCAATCAAGAATCACATATTTATCGCTAATTCGCACGGAATCTTAAGGTCTTTCGCTGTATTGAAGCTGAAGTGGTTCAATAGTTGTCTTATTAGTGTTTTTGTCATTAAAAAAGGCGCCTTGTGGCGCCTTTTAAGCTGTTTTTTACAGCACGTTTGCCGTATTACCCTTCACTGGCACGACTGACCAGCGGCTGGCGGAATTTTATCAGGAAAGCCACGGTAATCACTGCGGTAGCTGCCAGACCGATGATGGTGGAGATACCCATCTCCAGCCCGAACCCGATGGGGGCGTTGGCCAGATAGGTGAACACCACGGCGGTCATGAACATGGCAGGAAGGGTGCAGACCCAGTGCAGCTTGCCCTCTTTGATGAGGAAGGCGGCAGCGGCCCACAGCATGATGACGGCGGTTGTCTGGTTGGCCCAGCCGAAGTAGCGCCAGATCACCCCGAACTCGGCCTTGGAGATGATAAAACCAAGGATGAACATGGGGATGGCGATCAGCAGACGCTTGGCCAGCGGTTTCTGGGTCATCTTCAGGAAGTCCGCCACGATCAGGCGAGCACTGCGAAACGCGGTGTCACCGGAGGTGATGGGCAGGATCACCACGCCGAGGATGGCCAGAATGCCGCCCACGGTGCCGAGCAGGCTGGTGGAGACTTCGTGTACCACCGCGGCCGGGCCGCCGTTGGCCATGGTGGCGTTGAGCGCTTCGGTGCTATCGTAGAAGGAGAGGCCCAGGGTACACCAGATCAGGGCGATGATCCCTTCACCGATCATTGCACCGTAGAAAATGAAGCGGCCGGATTTCTCGTTTTGCATGCAGCGCGCCATCAGCGGTGACTGGGTGGCGTGGAAGCCCGATACCGCGCCACAGGCGATGGTGATAAACAGCAGCGGCCACAGCGGCAGCTCGGTCGGGTGCAGGTTGGAGAAGTCCATCCCGGTGTTGTAGAAGCCTTTGCCGGAGGCGATCAGACCGATGATGAGGCCGACCGACATGAACACCAGCAGGGCGCCAAAGATGGGGTAGAAGCGGCCAATGATCTTGTCGATGGGGACTATGGTCGCGAGGATGTAGTAGGCAAAGATCGCCACGATCCAGTAGACCAGATCGGTGGAGGTGAGGTTGGCGAGCAGCCCTGCCGGGCTCAGCACGAACACCACGCCCACCAGCATCAGCAGCACCACGGCAAACAGGTTCATGAAATGCTTGGCGGCGGTGCCCAGATGCTCACCGACCACGGTCGGTACCGAGGCGCCCTTGGCGCGCACCGACAGCATGCCGGAGAAGTAGTCGTGTACCGCACCGGCGAAGATGCAGCCAAAGACGATCCAGAGCATGGCGACCGGACCGTAGAGGGCACCGAGGATCGGGCCGAAGATGGGGCCAACGCCTGCGATGTTGAGCAGTTGCACCAGATAGACTTTTTTGTCCGACATGGGGACATAGTCCACCCCGTCAGCCATGGTAATGGCGGGGGTTTTTAGCTCGGGTTTTGGGCCAAATATCCGTTCGATGAACTTGCCATATATGAAGTAGCCGGCCACAAGCAAGCCGACACAGAGGAAGAACCAGATCATTGTTACGCTCCTGCATTGTTATTTTTTAGTGTGCAGAGCGAGTCTAAAACGGTTGCGCCTGTCTGGCAGGTGAAACCACCCGAGCGGCGTTTTGGCGCGCCGAGCGGTCGGCGGCTGTGATCAGGCGCACACTCTTGGCTCAGTCCAGTCCCAGCTGATCCTTGAGCTCCTTGAGATAGCGGCGGCTGACCGGCACCCGGGCGCCACTTGGGGTGACGATCTCCGCCAGCTGGTTATCCAGCAGCCGGATCTCGAAGATGGCATTGGGGGAGACCAGATACTGGCGGTGGCAGCGCAGCAGCGGGCTCTTTTCTTCCAGAGATTTGAGGGTGAGCTGGGTGTGGAACAGCTCGCCCTGACAGGCCACATGGACGCCACCGAGATCGGAGAAGGCATACTCCACCTGTGCGATGGGCAGCAACCTGACCCGATTGTGCAGATAGCCCGGAATGTGTTCGATGGTGGGGGCCAGCCGTTCGACCGGCTGCGGGGAGATATCCTGCTTGAGGCGAGCGAGGGTCTTGGCGAGGCGCGCGGGCTCCACCGGCTTGAGCAGGTAGTCGAAGGCGTTCTCTTCAAACGCCTGGATGGCGTACTCGTCAAAGGCGGTGACAAAGACGATGCGGGGCAGTGGGTCGAGCATGGCCACCAGTTCCATACCACTCAGCTTGGGCATCTGGATATCGAGGAACACCACGTCGGGCTTGAGCCGTTGAATAAGCGGCAGCGCCTCGATGGCGTTGGCCGCTTCCCCGACTATCTCGATGGCGGGATCGCAGGCAAGGAGCTGTTTCAGCTCCTCACGGGCGTAGAGTTCGTCATCGACAATCAGGGTGCGGATCATGGTTGCTCCTTGGGGATGGTGAACGAAACCCGGGTCCACTGCTCCGGCTCGCACGCAATGGTCACGCCGTAGCGCTCGCCAAAGGCACTCTTCAATCGCCGGTCGACGATGGTCATGCCCAGACCGTCGCCAGCGGGGCGCGCTTGCCAGGCACCGGCGTTGTCTTCCACATGGATGGTGACGCTGGCGGGCTGTTCCTCGGTCCAGAGGCGAATGCGCCCCTGCTCCAGCAGGGTCGAGATGCCGTGTTTGATCGCGTTTTCGATCAGCGGTTGCAGGGTGAAGCTGGGTAGCCGCAGGTTGGCCAGATGGGGTGGGATCTCGTTTATCACCGTCAGCCGATCGCCAAAGCGGGCCAGCTCGATCTCCAGATAGGATTGGCAGTGCTCCTGCTCCTCCTGCAGGGTGGCGAGACCGCTCTGGCGCTTGAGATTCTTGCGAAAAAAGAGCGACAGATGCAGCAGCAGATCCCGCGCCTTGTCCGGATCGCGCCGGGTGATGGCACTGATGGTGTTGAGGGTGTTGAACAGAAAATGGGGGTTGATCTGGGCCTGGATAAGTTTCAACTCGGACTGCACCAGCAGCCGCTGATGCTGCTCCAGCCGACCGGCCAGCAACTGCTGTGACAGCAGGTTGGCAATCCCTTCCCCCAGGGTGTGGTTGATCTTGAGAAACAGCCGCTTCTTCGGCTCGTAGAGCTTGATGGTGCCGATCACCCCCTTGTCTCCCTGCAGCGGGATCACCAGCACCGAGCCCAGCTGGCAAGCGGGGGAGAGGCTGCAGCGATAGGGCTGGCTGTTGCCATCGGCAAACAGCACCTTGTTGTGGGCGATGGCCTTCATGGTGATGCCCGACGCAATGGGGGTGCCCGGCAGATGGTGATCTTCACCGGTGCCGATAAAGGCGAGGATCTTCTCGGTGTCCGTGATGGCGACCGCCCCTACGCCGGTCTCTTCCTGAATGATGCGGGCAATCTTGCTGCTCGCCTCTGGCGTAAAGCCCTGACTCATGATCCCCACGGTGCGGTTGGCGATGTTGAGCGCCTTGGCGGAGAAGACCCGGGAGAACTTCTCATACATCCGCTGCTGGTCGCGGATCATGCTGATGAAGAGCGCCGCGCCACAGGAGTTGGCCAGGATCATCGGGGTGGCGATGGTGCGCACCAGCAGCAGGGATTTGTCGAACGGGGTGGCCACCAGCAGGATGATCACCATCTGCAGGATCTCGGCGTAGAGGGTGGTAAAGAAGGCGATGCGCGGTGCAAACAGGGCGTCCGTTCGTCCCGAGCGCATCAGCCGCCAGTGCACAATGCCCCCGAGCAACCCCTCGCAGGTGGTGGAGATGGCGCAGGCGAGATCGGTGAATCCCCCCAGCGTATAGCGGTGCAGACCGCCGGTCAGTCCCACCAGAAAGCCCACCAGCGGGCCCCCCAGCAGCCCTCCGAGCACGGCGCCGACCGCCCGAGTGTTGGCTATGGCATCGTCGATATCGAGGCCCACATAGGTGCCGAGGATACAAAAGCTGGAAAAGATGATGTATATCAGTATCTTGTGAGGTAGTCTCACCGAATAGTTGGCAAGCGGGCGCAGCAGCGGGCTCTTCGAGAAGAGATAGGCTATCACCAGGCTGACGCTCATCTGTTGCAGCAAGGAGAGGACCAACTGCATAAAAAACGCTCCTCATAAGCCAGCCGAAAAAATAGCCAGCTCGTGAATAAGTGTGATCAGGATCTTGTTCTGTTGGCCCACATGGCCGCAATCGGCGGTCAGTTTGCCAGAACAAGTGAATAAAACCATATTAAATCAGCACGTTAAATTGATATTTGTGTAAGCGACAGCGGGTTGATATTGATGGATGGAGCATGAATGTATCCGCTGGATACGCCACACGGAGGTGGCATGCTCCGCCCAGCCCCTTGGCTGGGCGTTTTTTATACATGGTCAGATGGCAACCTTCTGATGGGGGTTCGAGCAATTATTCCGGTTTGTCCAATGAGTTATCCCCAGCTTCTGGGGATAACTCAGAAGGCAAAGTAGTAGCAGAAGCGGCGAGTCAGGTTGAAGAACTGTCGTTGTCCCTCATCCAGCTCATCCTGTTTGATAAAGGAGGTGATGGTACGCTCGTCTTCCCGCAGATCGATCATGGCGACCGCTTCGGGCCGCTGCGCCTTGATATAGGGCAGGATCTTCGGTTTGAGGGGCATGGTGGGCTCGGTAGAGAGCACCAGCGCAATGCTCTCGTCCGAGAGTTTCACCAGTGATCCTGGCGGATAGACCCCCAGCACCTTGACCAGCAACTTGACCAGATTCTGGTCGAACTTCTTCTGGGATAATTTGTAGAGCTGGCTGATGGCCTGACTCGGCGCCGCCGGGGTGCCGCTGTTGCGGGGATGGAGCAGCTCGTCGTAGAAGTCGACCAGCCCGATCAGTCGGGCCAGCGGCGGGATCTCCCCACCCTTGATCCCGAGCGGATAGCCGCTGCCATCGAGTCGCTCGTGGTGCAGATGGGCGACCTGACGGATTTTCGGCTCAAAGGCGTTGAGCTGGGTCAGCATCTCCAGCCCGTACTGGGGATGCATATTGAGGAAGTTCTGCTCGGCCTTGCTGAGATCGCCACGTTTCTGGGTGATCTGACTCGGGATTTTCAGCTCGCCGATGTCGTGGATCAGCCCCGCAAGCCCGGCCTCCTCCAGTTCGATGGGGTTCATCCCCAGCTCGCGCGCCATCAGCATGGCGATAAAGGCAACGTTGAGGCTGTGCTGCAGCAAGATGTCGGTGTGGGGGCTGCGAATAAGGTGCAGTCCGAGGGGGCCTTCGTGCTGACTGAGGGTGAAGGCGGCATTGCGGACGATCTGCGCAGTATTGGCCAACCCTTCGTCCGGCTTGAGGTTAAGGGCACCAAGCGCATCGCGAAGTTCGCTCATGGATTGGCCAAAGGCTTTGTCGGCGGCGCGCATGGAGCGGCGAAAGGCTTTCTCATCAAAAGGGGGCGGGCCCGAGGCAATCAGCTCTTCCAACTCGTCCAGATCGGGCCCTGCATCGGGAATATCACCGCGCAGCAGCGGCTCGATGGGCAGATCGCTCTTGTCGGGGTCGACCATCAGCAGGGTGAGATCAAGGTGACGGATAATATCGAGCTGCTGCTGATCCTTGATCTTGAAGGTATTGAACATAAAAGGGTGGTTAGTCCATCCGGTGGGGAGATGGATATAGTGGCCTACTCTCAACTGCTCTATGGAAGCCTGGATCAGTGCCATCGGTTAACCTGCATTTCTGGAATGCCTACTCAACAAGCTAGCAAAATCCGATGGATAGACAACTAAAAATCCATTTTGGGGGCAGCGCGCACCTCGCGCTGTGATGGGGCGCACGAGCCCTCGGCTTTCCCTCTTAATTCGCTCTTAAGTTTTACTTCCTACGCTGGCCCCGTTGTTTTTGTTGGCTTGACCGGCCCCTGCGCAGCGGGCCGATATGTAGGAGTTGTTTATGCGTGTGACCCTCGGTGTACTGCAGACCAATCTGTTGCTGGTGCTCTTTTTTGCACTGGTGCTGAACTGGCCGATCTTTTTGCATTTCTACACGGCGCTCAGTGGCTTGTCTCATGTCAAAGTCGGGTTTGCCATCTCGATCCCACTGGTGCTTATCGCGGCGCTCAATGCCGTGTTTATTCCCTTCACGTTCCGGTTTGTGCTCAAGCCCTTTTTTACCCTGTTGCTTCTGAGCGGCTCCATCGTCAGCTACGCCATGCTCAAGTACGGCGTCATTTTTGATGCCGGTATGATGCAGAACATAATCGAAACCAACAGCGGTGAGGCGGGAGCCTATTTGAATGGCTCGGTGGCACTCTGGTTTCTGCTGACCGGGCTGCTGCCTGTTCTGGTACTCTGGTCGCTGCGGATCCGCTATCCGGCTCGCTGGTATCAGGGGCTGGCGTTGCGGGCCGGTGCACTGGCTATCTCCCTGCTGTTTATCGGGGGCGTCGCGGCACTTTACTATCAGGATTACGCCTCGGTCGGTCGCAACAACAAGTCGCTGGCAAAAGAGATTGTGCCCGCCAACTATGTGCACGGCCTCTACAAATATGGGCGGGATGTGCTGTTTGTCACCCCAATCCCCTATCAGCATCTGGGGACCGATGCCAAGGTGGTGGCCCGGGGGAAAAAGCCGACCCTGATGTTCCTGGTGGTGGGGGAGACGGCGCGCAGCCAGAACTACTCCCTGAACGGTTATGGCAAGGCGACCAACAGCTTTACGGCCAAAGAGCAGGGGGTGGTGTCGTTCAAAGATGTGCGCTCCTGCGGCACGGCCACGGCCGTGTCGGTGCCTTGCATGTTCTCCAACCTTACGCGGCGCAGCTACGATGATCAGCTCGCCAGCTCCCGTGACGGCCTGCTCGATGTGCTGCAGCATGCCGGGGTCTCGGTGCTGTGGAAAGAGAACGATGGCGGCTGCAAAGGGGTGTGCCGCAATGTACCGACCATCGAGATCCTCCCCAAATCCTATCCGGCGCTCTGTCAGGGAGAGTCCTGCTATGACGAGGTGCTGCTGGAGGGACTGGATCAGCAGATTGCCGGGATGACGGGCCAGCAGGGCAACAAGCTGGTGGCCTTTCACCTGATGGGCAGCCATGGCCCGACCTATTTCCGTCGTTACCCTGCCAGCGAGCGCGCCTTTATGCCGGACTGCCCGCGTAGCGACATCGAAAACTGCAGTAATGAAGAGCTGGTCAACACCTATGACAACACCATCCGTTACACCGACAAGGTGGTGGGGCGGCTGATCGACAAGCTCAAGTCGCTGGAGAGCCAGTACGATGTGGGACTGGTCTATCTCTCCGATCACGGCGAATCCCTTGGGGCCATGGGGCTCTATCTGCACGGTACTCCCTACAAGTTTGCGCCGGATGATCAGACCCGGGTGCCGCTGTTGACCTGGTTCTCGCCCCAGTTACAGGCCGCTCGCCAGCTGGATATGGGCTGTCTGGCGGCGGAGGCGGGCAGCCAGCGCTTCTCCCACGACAACCTCTTTCACTCCATGCTGGGCATCATGGATGTGCAGACCCGTGTTTACGACAACAAGCTGGATCTGTTCAAGCCGTGTCGGGCAGGCTAAATCTCCAATGAGCACACAATAGAAAACGGCAGCCACTGGCTGCCGTTTTGTTGTCTCGCAAGGCTGTGCCTTACTTCTGCTCCATGATGATCTGCAGCAGATCCCCTTCCAGCAGGGCGCGCTTGACCAGAGCAAAGCCGCCATAGGTCGGCTGGTTCTGGAAGCGGGCCTTCACGATGGGCAGGCCACGGTGGAAGCTCGGCAGGGATTGATGCTCGACGCAGCGACGGATGGCCGGGAAGAGGATCTCTTCGGCGGCGGTGATTTCGCCGGCGATCAGCACCTTCTGCGGGTTGAACAGGTTGACCGTAATGGCCACCGCCCGTCCCAGATGCTCACCCACGTTCTCGATGACGCTGCGGGCCAGTTCATCGCCGGCCATGGCGGCCTTGCACACTTCCTGAATGGTGATGTGCTTCTCCTGCAGCGCGCTCTGGTGGCCGCGGCTGATGAGTTCCTTCACCTTGTCGATGATCGCTTCGTTGGAGGCGATGGTCTCGAGGCAGCCGAAGTTGCCGCAGTGACAGCGCTTGCCGAGCGGTTCGACCTGGATATGGCCGATCTCGCCGACGTTGCGGTTCTGACCGAGGAACACCTGACCCTTGGTGATGATCCCGGAGCCGGTGCCCTGGTGGACACTCACCAGAATGGAGTCCATGCAGTCGCGGGACTCGCCGAAGAAGTGTTCGGCCAGTGCCAGCGAGCGGGTGTCGTTACCCACGTAGCAGGGGAGGTTAAAGTGGTTTTCCAACAGCTTCGCCAGTCCCAGATTGCGGATCTGGTACTTGGGGGTGTAGATGACCATACCGGATTCCGGGTTGACCAGACCCGGCATGGTCAGTGCGATGCTGATCAGGTTGCGGCTGCGTTCGCGGTTGGCATCGATAAAGGCGCCAATCTCCCGCAGCAGCATGTCGACCACGGGTTGCTGGTCGATCTCGGTCACCTGAGTGACGTGCTGGTCGAGCTCCTTGCCATCGAGGTCATAGAGACTCAGTTGCAGGTAGCCACGGCCCAGCTTGGCAGAGACAAACTGAAAGCGTTGTTTGATGGTGGTCAACGAGATGGCTCGCCGCCCGCCGGTAGAGGCTTGCGGTGAGGTCTCCTTGATCAGGCCATGCTCGATCAGTTGCCGGGTTATCTTGGTCACGCTGGCCGGGGCCAGCTGACTCAACTCGGCAATCTTGACCCGGGAGATGGGGCCTTGCAGGTCAATGAGCCGATATACAGCGGCACTGTTCACCTGCTTGATAAGATCTACGTTTGCTATTTGTCCGCCAGTCATGATGTCACTGTTGTGTGTAGTGTCCGTTAACCACGGTCCCACGGACCGTGAAGTCCTGATCGAAGACAGTGAGGTTGGCTACTTTACCGACCTGGATACTACCGAGACGTGAGTCCCATCCAATGGCGCGAGCGGGGTAGAGGCTGGCCATTCTCAGTGCTTCATCGAGCGGTAATCCGACCTGCTTGACCAGATTTTCCACCCCCTCAATCATGGTGAGGGAGGAACCGCCGAGTGTACCATTCTCGTCGACACACTGACCATCGCGTAAAAAGACGGTGGTGCCACAAAAATCAAATTTCTCAAAGCCTTCCGGCGCGCCGGCAGCGGCGGTGGCATCGGTGACCAGCACCAGTCGCTCACCCAGCACCTTGTGTGCCAGTCGTACGTTGGCCCAGTGAACGTGGTGACCATCGACGATGATGCCGGCATAGACATCCTTGCGATCATAGATGGCGCCCACCACGCCCGGCTCGCGACCGTTGAGGGTCGGGGTCATGGCGTTGTAGAGGTGGGTCGCAAAGCGGATCCCGTTATCGAACCCGGCCATCGCCTGATCGTAACTGGCGGCAGTGTGACCGGCAGAGACCAGAATACCCGCCTCCACCAGACGGCGGATATGGGCTGGCTCATTGCGCTCCGGTGCCAGGGTGATCTTGGTGATGGCATCCGCGTTGGCGCAGAAGAAGTCGATCATCTCGTCCGCTGGCTGGCGAATTTGCGCGGCAGGGTGGATCCCCTTGCGCTTGAGGTTGGTGTAGGGCCCTTCCAGGTGGACGCCCAGCACCTCGTTGGGGTTGGCCGCCATGTAGTCGCGGGTGACCGCAACGGCCTGCTTCATGTCGGCATCCGGACTGGTGATCAGGGTCGGCAGGAAGCTGGTGGTACCGGACTTGAGGTTGGCGGCCTGCATGGTCGCCAGGGTCTCGGTGGTGATGTCGGTGTTGAACATCACCCCGCCACAGCCGTTGAGCTGCACGTCGATAAAACCGGCGGTCAGGTTGGCACCCTTCAGGTCAATCTGCTCGATGCCCGCTGGCAGCTCGGCCAGGTGCGAGATGGCGACAATCTTGTCGCCCTCGACAAGCACCCCGTAGCCGGTCAGCACGCAGCTGCCGGTGTAGAGGGTGCAGTTGGTCAATGCGTACATGACGACTCCTTACAGACGGCCGATGTTGGCGGCTTCCAGCTGCTGGAAGTAGCGGACGGTCTTGACCTTGAGCTCCATGGTGGAGGGCTCGTCGCACACCATCATTCCCTTCGGATGCAGTTGCAGGGTGGAGATGGTCCACATGTGGTTGACACTGCCTTCCACGGCGGCTTGCAGGGCCAGTGCCTTGGCGTGACCGGTGACCAGGATCATGATCTCTTCGGCATCCATCAGGGTGCCGACACCCACGGTCAGCGCCAGCTTGGGCACCTGCTCCATGTCGCCGCCAAAGAAGCGGGAGTTGGCGATGCGGGTATCTTCGGTCAGGGTTTTGACCCGGGTGCGGGAGGAGAGGGAAGAGGCCGGTTCGTTGAATGCGATGTGGCCGTCGTTACCCACGCCACCCATGAACAGGTGGATCTTGCCGTAGGACTTGATCTTCTCTTCGTAGCGCTTGCACTCGGCCACCAGATCGTCGGCATTGCCGTTGAGGATGTTGATGTTTTCGGGGCGAATGTCGATGTGACAGAAGAAGTTGTTGTGCATGAAGCTGTGGTAGCTCTCCGGGTGATCTTCCGGCAGGCCGACGTACTCGTCCATGTTGAAGGTGACCACGTTCTGGAAGCTCACTTCACCGGCTTTGTGCAACTCGATCAGGCGCTTGTAGGTGTTGAGCGGAGTACCACCGGTCGGCAGACCCAGTACGAAGGGGCGATCCGCCGTCGGCTTGAACGCGTTGATGCGGTCAACGATGTAACGGGCAGACCAGAGGCCTACTTGGCTGGCAGATTTCAACGGGATCAGGCGCATGATGGATACCTCTGTTTCGGGTTGCGACCGGGTTGGCGGTGGCAATTGGCTAAGACGGATTCAAGTTGTTTTATAGCGTAAATAAAGATTGCGAACTAAGCCACATCTATCCACCACCTTTATCTTGTTTGGGTGATAACGATCACGATTATCGGTTTATTAATTTGCGCAGCGAAATAAAAGCCCTAGACTGCCAATCAAGCCTTGATGGCTTATGCGTCAAACGTGATAAGCACTTAATTTCTAGAAAAACATTAACTAAGGAGAGGAACCGTGAACATTCTCGGTTATTTGCAAAAGATCGGCCGTGCCCTGATGGTGCCGGTAGCGGTATTGCCTGCCGCAGCGATCCTGATGGGGGTTGGCTACTGGATTGACCCGAATGGTTGGGGTGGTGACAGCGCGCTGGCTGCCTTCCTGATTAAGGCGGGTTCGTCACTGATTGATAACATGTCCACCTTGTTTGCGGTGGGTGTCGCTTACGGTATGTCCAAGGATAAAGACGGTTCTGCTGCCCTGGCAGGTCTGGTCGGCTTCCTGGTCGTTACCACCCTGCTGAGCCCGGCGACTGTCTCTATGATCAAAGGGATACCACTTGATCAGGTGCCAGCTGCTTTCGGCAAAATTAACAACCAGTTCGTGGGTATCCTGTGCGGTGTTATCGCTGCTGAGTTGTACAACCGCTTCAGCAGTGTCGAGCTGCACAAGGCACTCTCCTTCTTCTCCGGTCGCCGTCTGGTACCGATCGTAACCTCCGTCGTGATGATCGTCGTCTCCTTCATCCTGATGGCGGTATGGCCGGTCATTTACGGTGGTCTGGTCTCCTTCGGTGAATCCATCGTGAGCCTGGGCTCTACCGGCGCCGGTATCTACGCCTTCTTCAACCGTCTGCTGATCCCGATTGGTCTGCACCACGCTCTGAACTCCGTGTTCTGGTTCAACGTGGCCGGTATCAACGACATCCCGAACTTCCTGGGTGGTCAGGCTACCATCGATGCCGCACTGGCCGCTGGCAAGAGTCTGGATCAGGTGAAAGGCGTGGTCGGTATGTACCAGGCTGGCTTCTTCCCCATCATGATGTTCGGTCTGCCGGGTGCCGCTCTGGCCATCTACCACTCCGCCAAGAAAGAGAACAAAGAGAAAGTTGCCTCCATCATGATCGCAGCTGCCTTTGCCTCCTTCTTCACCGGTGTCACCGAGCCGCTCGAGTTCTCCTTCATGTTCGTGGCGCCGGTACTGTATGTCATCCACGCCGTACTGACCGGTATCTCCGTGTTCATCGCTGCCTCCATGCACTGGATGGCTGGTTTCGGCTTCAGTGCTGGCCTGGTGGATATGGTGCTCTCCAGCCGTAACCCGCTGGCGACCAACTGGTACATGCTGCTTGCTCAGGGTCTGGTGTTCTTCGGTCTCTACTACGTGGTGTTCCGCGCAGTGATTGCCAAGCTGAACCTGAAAACCCCGGGTCGTGAGGAAGATGAGGACACAGCTCCGGCTGCCGCTCAATCTACCAACCGTACCGAGCTGGCCAAGCAATACCTGGAAGTGCTGGGTGGTCAAGAGAACCTGGTCTCCATCGATGCCTGCATCACCCGTCTGCGTCTGACTCTGAAAGATCGCAGCGTTGTCGATGAGCGCAAGCTGAAAGCCCTGGGTGCGGCCGGTGTGGTCAAACTCGGTGAGCAGAACCTGCAGGTGATTCTGGGCCCCTTGGCCGAAATCATCGCCGGTGAGATGAAAGCCCTGCGTTAATCGAGCCCCTCGCTCGCCTCAAGTCTAAGTCCATTGTTGACATAATTAAGGGCCCCGCTCCGGGGCCCAATATAAAAAAAGCCAAGAAATTCCAACCTTTACTTCAAATGAGAGCAGCAGTTATGAACTTGAAACATTCTCTGTTAGCCATTGCTATGTCTACTGTTTTTGCCGGCCCTGCGCTGGCAGCCGATGCCGCCAAGCAGGCCGTGGTCGACTCCCTCGCCAGCAACCTGGTGGTCAAGTATGAGCTGGTCACCAATGACGGTGCCGGTGCCGGCCTCGATTGCCAGGCGCTCGGTTCAGAGTGGGCGAGCTGCGGCGTTGCCAAGCTGCACCTGACCAACACCGGTGCTGATGTGACCTCCAAAGACTGGAGCATCTACGTCTCCTCCATCCGTCGTCTCCAGCGGGTGGATAACGACCAGTTCACCATCACCCACCTGACCGGCGATCTTTATCGTTTGACGCCAACCGAGAAGTTCCAGGGCTTTGCCAAGGACGCCACGGTCGAAGTGCCGCTGGTGGTGGAATACTGGACACTGTTCGAATCTGATGTGATGCCGAACTGGTATGTCGCCAGCGAAGGTGCCGAGCCGAAAGTGCTGGCCAGCATGAGCAACATCGACGATGCCAGCAGCTACCAGAAGCCGATGCCGGCCGATGGCTGGAAGCGCACCAAGGATGACAAGAACATCCTGATGAACAGCGAAACCCGTTTCGCGGCCAACCAGACCAGCGCGCTGCTGCCAGCTGGCAAGATTGACAATCAGATCCTGCCGACTCCGCAGAAGCAAGTGGTCAAGGCCGGCCCGCAGGTTGACTTCTCCACCATCAAACTCAATGCCCTGGACTTGCCAAGCGATCGCGCCGAGGCCCTGAAGGCTCAACTGACCAAGCTGGGTGTTACCCTCTCCGACACCGGCTACCCAGTGACAATCAAGCTCGGCAGCAAGCTCAAGCATGCTGAAGGCTATGACATGACCATCGGTCAGAAAGGCACCGTGATCCAGGGTCGCGACATCGACGGAGCATACTGGGGTGCCCAATCCCTGATCTCCCTGCTGGGTGTTGATGACAAACTGGTGAGCCCGATGACCGTCGAGGATGCGCCGCGCTTTGAATACCGTGGCATGCAGACCGACGTGGCCCGTCACTTCCGCAGCCTGGATACCATGAAGAAGCTGGTTGACCAGATGTCTGCCATGAAGCTCAACGTGTTGCATCTGGGGCTGACCAACGATGAAGGCTGGCGTCTGGAGATCCCGGGTCTGCCTGAGTTGACCCAGGTCGGTAGCCAGCGTTGCCACGACGAGTCCGAAACCAAGTGCCTGATGCCGCAACTGGGTTCCGGCCCGACCAGCGACAACCAGGGTTCCGGTTTCTACAGCAAGTCTGACTACGTGGATCTGGTGCGTTACGCCAAGGCCCGCGGTGTGACCGTGGTGCCCGAGATCAACATGCCTGCACACGCCCGTGCCGCCGTGGTCTCCATGGAAGCGCGCTACAAGCGTCTGATGGCGGAAGGCAAAGAGGCGGAAGCCAACCAGTTCCGTCTGACTGACCCGGCGGATACCTCCAACGTCACCTCGGTTCAGTACTACGACAAGATGTCCTTCATCAACCCTTGCCAGCCAGGTGCTGCCACCTTCGTGGCCAAGGTGATGGATGAAGTTGCCCAGATGCACCAGGCCGCCGGTCAGCCGCTGACCGCATGGCACTACGGTGGTGACGAGGCGAAGAACATCATGCAAGGTGCGGGATTCCAGGATCCGGCCGTCACCAAGAAAGAAGAGCTGGTCGCCTGGAAAGGCAACGTTGACTCCAGCAAGCAGGACAAGCCGTTTGGCAAGTCCCCGATGTGCCAGAAGATGATCGACGATGGCAAGATCAAAGAAGTGGGCGAGCTGCCGGTTTACTTCGCCAAGGAAGTGGGCCAGATGGTCAAAGACCGCGGCTTCTCTACCCTGCAGGCGTGGGAAGATGGCCTGAAGTACGCCAGCGGTGCCAAAGACTTCGCCACCGACAACACTCGAGTCAACTTCTGGGAAACCCTCTACTGGGGTGGCTTCAACGAAGCGATGAAGTGGGCGCACAAGGGTTACGAAGTGGTGCTGTCCAACCCGGATTACCTCTACTTCGACTTCCCGAACGAAGTACACCCGGCCGAGCGTGGCTACTACTGGGCAACCCGTTTCAACGACACTCGCAAGGTGTTCGCCTTCGCCCCGGAAAACCTGCCGCAGAACGCCGAAACCTCGGTTGACCGCGACGGCAACGCCTTCGTGGCCAAGGGTGACCAGGATCCGGTCAAGTTCAAGGGGATCTCCGGTCAGCAGTGGAGTGAAACCGTGCGTACCGATGCTCAGTACGAGTACATGGTCTACCCGCGTATCTTCTCCGTGGCCGAGCGTGCCTGGCACAAAGGTGGCTTCGAGCTGGATTACGTGAAGAACCGCGAGTTCTCCGGCGAGACCAAGCATGTCAACAAGGCCACCCTCAACAAAGAGTGGAATCAGTTTGCCAACGTCCTGGGTCAGCGCGTGCTGCCGAAACTGGATCAGGCCGGTGTTGAATACCGCCTCTCCGTACCGGGTGCCAAAGTGGTGAACGGTGTGCTGGAAGCGAACGTGGACCTGCCGGGTCTGCCCATCCAGTACAGCCTGGACGGCACCAACTGGAGTGCCTATGACGCCGCGGCCAAGCCGAGCGTGAATGGCAAGGTCTACCTGCGTACCACCAGCTTCGATGGCAAGCGCACCAGCCGCGTCACCGAACTGAACTGATAGCAGTCAACCGTTAATGCAAGGTGGGTCGCAAGACCCGCCTTTCCCAAGGGCGATGGCGCATCGGGTTTGGGAAAGGTTGACTGTGCGTGTGAGCCTTTGTTGTGTGTAATTGTCTGTTTTGTTTTTCATCACTTTCAGCCCCGCCTTGTGCGGGGCTTTTTTATCCATTTGCTGCGCAATGTGCCAACCCTGCCCGTTTTTAGTGGCGCAATGGCCGGGAAATGGCCCGGAAGTGCCAAATTCAGGTTGAGGCAGCGCCCGTAATGAGGGATCATACCCGGCTTGACGGCGGGGGGATGAGGGTGCCAGCCGGCACAACTTCCGCCAGTGACGCTTTTTTGAGGTGAGCCATGAGTCAGGCGAACAGCCCAACTAACTTTATTCGTCAGATCATTGATGAAGATCTGGCCAGCGGTAAGCACAGCAGCGTGCATACCCGTTTTCCGCCCGAGCCGAACGGTTATCTCCATATCGGCCACGCCAAGTCCATCTGCCTGAACTTCGGCATCGCTCGCGACTATCAGGGCCAGTGCAACCTGCGTTTCGATGACACCAACCCGGTGAAGGAAGATATCGAATACGTAGAGTCCATCAAGCAGGATGTGCAGTGGCTCGGCTTCCAGTGGAGCGGCGAGATCTGCTACTCCTCCGACTATTTCGACAAGCTGCACGGCTACGCCATCGAGCTGATTGAAAAGGGTCTGGCCTATGTGGACGAGCTGACGCCCGAGCAGATGCGCGAGTACCGTGGCACCCTGACTGAAGCCGGCAAGAACAGCCCGTTCCGCGATCGCAGCGTGGAAGAGAACCTGGCGCTGTTTGCCAAGATGAAGAACGGCGAGTTCGCCGAAGGCACCGCCTGCCTGCGCGCCAAGATCGACATGGCCTCTCCCTTCATGGTGATGCGCGATCCGGTGATCTACCGCATCAAGTTTGCCCACCACCACCAGACCGGTGACAAGTGGTGCATCTACCCGATGTATGACTTCACTCACTGCATCTCGGACGCGCTGGAAGGGATCACCCACTCCATCTGTACCCTGGAGTTCCAGGACAACCGTCGTCTGTACGACTGGGTGCTGGACAACATCACCATCGATTGCCACCCCCGTCAGTACGAGTTCTCTCGTCTGAACCTCGAATACACCGTCATGTCCAAGCGCAAGCTGAACCTGCTGGTGACCGAGAAGCACGTCGATGGTTGGGATGACCCGCGCATGCTGACCGTCTCCGGTCTGCGTCGTCGTGGTTACACCCCGGCCTCCATCCGCGAGTTCTGCAAGCGCATCGGCGTGACCAAGCAGGACAACATCGTCGAGATGAGCATGCTGGAAGCCTGCATCCGCGAAGACCTCAACGAGCATGCGCCGCGCGCCATGGCCGTGCTGCATCCGGTGAAAGTGGTCATCGAGAATCTGGCTGCCGATGAAGTGCTGACTGCCCCGGCCCACCCGAGCAACGCCGAGATGGGTACCCGCGAGCTGAACTTCACCCGCGAGATCTTCATCGATGAAGCGGACTTCAAAGAAGAGGCGAACAAGCAGTTCAAGCGTCTGGTGCTGGGCAAGGAAGTGCGTCTGCGCAATGCCTATGTGATCAAGGCCGAGCGCATCGAGAAAGATGCCGATGGCAAGGTCACCTGCATCTACTGCTCCTACGATCCCGAGACTCTGGGCAAGGATCCGGCCGATGGCCGCAAGGTGAAAGGGGTGATCCACTGGGTCAGCGCCACTCACTCCCTGCCGGCTGAAGTGCGTCTCTACGATCGTCTGTTCAAGGTACCGAACCCGGGTGCCGAGGATGACTTTGAAGCCGCGCTGAACCCGGATTCACTGGTGATCATCGAGGGTGCCCGTGTCGAGGCCTCCCTGAAGAGCGCCCAGCCGGAGCAGGCTTACCAGTTTGAGCGTGAAGGTTACTTCTGCGCCGACAACAAGCTCTCCAGCCCGGAGCATCTGGTGTTCAACCGCACCGTTGCCCTGCGCGACTCCTGGGGCAAGGTAGAAGGCTAAGCCGATGGGGCAGGGGAGACCCTGCCCTGTGTGATGCCAGACGGCCTGCGCCGGACGATAAAAAAGCCAGCATCAGCTGGCTTTTTTATCGTCCGTTATCTGCAAGTAGCGGCCGACTTATTCGTCGTGCTTGCACTCACCGGTGGCACAGTGACCGTAGAGGTAGAGGCTGTGGTTGGTGAGACGGATATTGAATTTCTTGGCGATCTCGCGCTGGCGCTGTTCGATCACCTCGTCGGAGAACTCGATCACCTTGCCACAGTCGAGGCAAACCAGGTGGTCGTGGTGCTCCTGAGTCGCCAGCTCGAATACCGACTTGCCACCTTCGAAGTGGTGACGGGTAACGATACCGGCATCATCAAACTGGTTGAGAACGCGATAGACGGTAGCGAGACCAATCTCTTCACCCAGGTCGATCAGTCGTTTATAGAGATCTTCGGCGCTGGTGTGCTGGCAATCCGGCTGTTGCAGGATTTCCAGGATTTTGACCCGGGGCAGGGTGATCTTGAGCCCGGCCTTTTTTAACGCTTGGTTGTTGTCTGCCATATTCTACTTATTCGCATTCTCGAAGGTGGGGTTATTCTGATGGACTGCCGCAGGAATGGCAACCTTGAACTCGCTTGGCCTGTCATTATAGGTCGTAGCCTCCCTAAAAATAAACCCAGTAATTCAAGGGGTTTAGCCCTAAATGGCCGATTGGATTGAAATAATCAATCGTGTCGTCCGACTTGCCGGCATGGCAGATGTTGATAAGATGTAACTTTCATATTTCTGGTCGGATGAGATCCATGGATTGGCTTTTTGGCAATGCGGCCTGGGTGCGTCGCGCACTCAACGCCTGGCCCCCCTTCTGGGGCGCCGGTATCAAGATAGAGACCCTGAGCGATGACTTTCGCTACTGTCGGGTCACCCTGAAATCCCGCTGGTGGAACAAGAATGCCAACCGCACCCAGTTTGGCGGCAGCATGTTTGCCATGACGGATCCCATCTATCCGCTGATGCTGATGGGCTACTTCAAGAACCGCTATTACGTCTGGGACAAGGCGGGCAGCATCAACTACATCAAGCCGGGCAAGGGCAAGCTGGTGGCCGAGTTCAACCTGACCGAGGGCAAGCTGGCCGAAATCGTGGCGGCGACTGAAGGTGGCAACAAACACTTCCCAGAATTCGAGGTCACGGTACAGGACAAGAGCGGCGAGCTGGTGGCTCAGGTCAAGCGCACCCTCTATGTGCGAGCCAAACCGGAGCACAGAGGTGAATAACAGGGGTGAATAAAGGCAGGCATCGCCACTTGCAGATACAACAAGGGCCCCGTCGGGGCCCTTGTTGTCAGAGGTATGAGGGGAAGCGGATTACTCCAGCTCGCCCAGGCACATCTCTTCGTGCAGCTGCTTGCACCAGCCCTTGACGCGCTCGGCGGTCAGCTCCGGCTGGCGATCTTCATCGATACCCAGACCGACAAAGTGCTTGTCATCGACCAGCGCTTTGGAGGCTTCAAACTCGTAGCCGGCTGTCGGCCAGTGACCGATGATGATGGCGCCTTTGGCTTCGACGATGTCACGCAGGGTGCCCATGGCGTCGAGGAAGTACTCGGAGTAGTCTTCCTGATCACCGCAACCGAAGATGGCGACCAGCTTGTTGGTGAAGTCGATTTCGCCCAGATCAGGGAAGAAGTCGTCCCAGTCGGCCTGGGCTTCGCCATAGTACCAAGTCGGGATGCCGAACATCAGCAGGTCAAAGCTCTCGATGTCGGCCTTGCTGCTCTTGGCGATGTCGCGGACTTCAATCAGGTTTTTGCCCAGCTCTTTCTGGATCATCTTGGCGACAGCTTCGGTGTTACCGGTATCGCTGCCAAAAAACAGACCTACACTTGCCATAGTGTTTAGTTACCCGTATTTGGTGTTAATGCTCAACGCTCAGACTGCAATGTCCACCGCAAAGGCGGACTCAATCTGTTGTTTCAGAATAGATTGGATCAGCTCGGCTCGGCTGATGTTCTGTTGTAACGCAAGTTGGTTCAGGCGCTCCAGCAACTCGGCCTCCACCTTTAACTCTACCCGCTTCAGCCCATTTTCCCGATCGCGCTTAAGCTGGTTACGCTTGTTGATCTTGAGCTGGGTCTCGCGGGGGAGTGGATTGGTCTTTGGCCTGCCGGGGCGCTTCTCATTTGCGAACAGATCCAGTGTTGTTCGATCAGTTTGCTGTTTGGCCATACATCACAGATGAAAATAAGTTAGCCGAGTCCTGAGCCTTCCCAGCCCAGTTCGATCAGCCCCTTGGCGACAAAACCCGCACAACCCAGAAACAGTACCAACCAGACGATAAAACGGCCGAAACGGGGCACATTGCCGCGTTTGAGCACGTCATGAATGGCAAGACCAATCAAGATGAAAATCGCCAGAAAAAATAATTTCAGGCCCAAACTTTCGATCAGGTCGATATGTTCACTTAGCATGGATTGCGCACACTCCTTATGACGGGCGCACTATATCACAAAGGATTTGAAACTGTTAACCGCCTGTCGACAGGAAATCCACAACCAATTTGTTGAACAGAGCCGGTTTTTCCGCATGCAGCCAGTGGCCGGTGCCGGCGATGACACGCACCTTTGCCGCCGGGAATTGGACCAGTGCCGCCTCGCTGTATTGCGGTTGCATATAGTCAGAATCCCCCCCCTTGATAAAGAGCACCGGCCCCTCGAAGCTACGTTCATCTTCTGGCCAGCCCATGATGTTGGCGTAGTTTTGCTCAAGCGCAGGCACATTGAAGCGCCACCCCCAGCCATGCTCGCCTTTGGCGAAGGATTTGAGCAGGAACTGGCGCACCCCGGCGATCTCGATATGTTCGGCCAACATGGCTTCCGCTTCGCTGCGGTTTTTTGGCGGCGTGTGCAGGGTGGCATTCAGTCCGGCGAACACATTCTGGTGGCGGGAGTGGGGATAGGCGACCGGCGCCATATCGGCGACGACTAGACGGCTTACACGTGCAGGCGCCAGCTTGGCAACCTGCATCGCCACTTTGCCGCCCATCGAGTGGCCAATCAGGGTGGCGTCGGCAATATTCAGCCGATCCATCAGGGTCAGGATATCGGCCGCCTGCGCCGGATAGCTCATCTCGCTGCCATGGAAGGAGGCGCCGTGGTTGCGCAGATCGACGCTGATAACCCTGTATTGCTCGCAGAGGGCACGGGCCAGCAGGCCGAGGTTGTCGAGGCTGCCAAACAGGCCGTGGATCAGAATGACTGCCGGGCCCTGACCCTGCTCCTTGAAGTTCAATATGCTGTTTTGTTGCAAAATGACACCTTGTCGGTCGTGAGTGCGTATCGCTGTTTTATTTAACGCACTGGAAAGAAAAGGATTTCGTCCAACGGATGGGAAATAAATGTGGTTTTTTTTCTAAAAAATCCCGTCCGGATCGGCTATCAGTGCGGCTGATCACACACTTGGCCCGCTATTATGCCGTATTCTCGATGAGATTCATGTACATCTGCCAGCCCCTTGCTTGGGCTGTCGGGTTTGCCTATGTATAATCGCCGCATCCGAATTTCGACGAGTCCAGCGCATCCCTATGAAAACCATCGAGCTTGATGACGATCTCTACTTCTATATCGCCAGCCAGACCCGGCACATTGGTGAGAGTGCCTCCGATATCCTGCGCCGTCTGCTGGAACAACCTGCTCACCAACGTATGCCGGTTACCGAGCACGTTGCCGTTGCGCAGCCCAGTGCGGTAGCCACCCGGCAAGGGCTGCAAGCCCTGCTCGATTCCGGTGAGCTGCAAAAAGAAGAGAAGTCCATCAACCGCTTCATGCAGGTGCTGAGTACCCTCTACCGGGACGATCCGGTCGGGTTTACCCAGGCCACCGAAATCAAGGGGCGCAAGCGCGTCTATTTCTCACGGGATCCCGAGGCTCTGCGTGCCAGTGGTAGCACCACCAAGCCCAAGCCGGTACCGGAGACCCCGTTCTGGGTGATCACCAACACCAACACCAGCCGCAAGCAGAATATGGTGGCCCAGCTGATGGCCAGCATGGGCTATGGCGAAGAGGTGATCGCGCAGGTGTGTGGCGCCATTTAACGGTTTATCAAGACTCAGGCCTTGCCCGGCAAGGCCGCCATTACGCAAGGAAAACGCCATGGCTCAGCATTCCCACGCCGGTCAGCCGGCCCGTTTAAGCGACCTGACCAACATCCCCCGTCTGGTCAGTGCCTACTACCTCAACAAGCCGGACATGAGCCGCCCCGAGCAGCGAGTTGCCTTCGGTACTTCCGGCCACCGTGGCAGCGCCCTGCACAGCGCCTTTACCGAATCCCATATTCTGGCGGTGACCCAGGCCCTTGTGGAGTATCGCCAGCAGGCCGGCATCACTGGCCCGCTGTTTGTCGGCATGGATACTCACGCCCTGTCCGAATCCGCCTTTGCCAGCGCAGTCGAAGTGCTGGCGGCCAACGGCGTTGAAACCCGCATTCAGGCTGGTATGGGCTTTACGCCGACCCCGGTCATCTCTCACGCCATCCTGCGCCACAATGCAGGCAAACCGGCTGCACGCGCTGACGGCGTGGTGATCACCCCGTCTCACAACCCGCCGGAAGATGGTGGCTTCAAATACAACCCGCCACACGGAGGCCCCGCCGAAGGGGAGATCACCAAGTGGGTGGAAGACCGTGCCAACGCCATTCTGGAAGCGGGTCTGGCCGGCGTGAAACGGATGCCGTTCGCCGAAGCGCTCAAGAGCCCGTTCGTGGTGGAGCACGACTATGTCACCCCCTATGTGGATGATCTGAAGAATGTGCTGGACATGGATGCCATCAAGAACGCGGGCATCAAGATCGGTGTCGATCCGCTGGGTGGCTCCGGCGTCGCCTACTGGGATGTCATCGCCAAGACCTATGGCCTGAATATCGAGGTGGTGAACTACAAGGTCGACCCGACCTTCTCCTTCATGACCCTGGATAAAGACGGCAAGATCCGGATGGACTGCTCCAGCCCGTTCGCCATGGCGAGCCTGATTGCCCTTAAAGACAAGTTCGACATCGCCCTTGGCAACGACCCCGACTATGACCGTCACGGCATCGTCACCAAGTCCGGCCTGATGAACCCGAACCACTATCTGGCGGTGGCAATCCAGTATCTGTTTACCCATCGTACCGGCTGGTCCAAAGAGTCTGCGGTCGGCAAAACGCTGGTATCCTCTTCGATGATCGACCGGGTTGCCGGCGAGATTGGCCGCACCCTCAAAGAGGTGCCGGTCGGCTTCAAGTGGTTCGTGGATGGCCTCTACAGCGGCGAGTTCGGCTTTGGTGGCGAGGAGAGCGCTGGCGCCTCCTTCCTGCGCAAAGATGGCACCGTCTGGACCACCGACAAGGATGGTTTCATTCTGGCGCTGCTGGCCGCCGAGATCCTGGCCGTGACCGGCAAGGATCCCCAGGCCCACTACGACGCGCTGGAAGCCAAGTTCGGTCGCTCCAGCTATCGCCGCATCGACGCCCCGGCCAACAGCGCCCAGAAAGCGGTGCTCTCCAAGCTGGATCCGGCGCTGGTAGAAGCCTCAACTCTGGCCGGTGAGCCCATTATCGCCAAGCTGACCAAGGCGCCGGGCAACGATGCCGCCATCGGTGGCCTCAAGGTGGTGACCGAGAACGGCTGGTTCGCGGCGCGCCCCTCCGGCACCGAGTCCATCTACAAGATCTACATGGAGAGCTTCAAGGGTGAGGCACACCTGGATCTGATCCAGCAGGAAGCCCAGCAGATCGTC
This sequence comes from Aeromonas allosaccharophila, assembly GCF_016026615.1. Lineage (NCBI taxonomy): Bacteria > Pseudomonadati > Pseudomonadota > Gammaproteobacteria > Aeromonadales > Aeromonadaceae > Aeromonas > Aeromonas allosaccharophila. The sequence continues at coordinate 442,636 of NZ_CP065745.1, forward strand.
TCTGCTGCGCTGGCCAAGGCAGGCGTCTAAATCAGGTAGCCATCCTTGAGCCCCTGATGGGGTTGAACGTTGGATATAAAAAAGGAGCCATGATGGCTCCTTTTTTATTGTCTGTTTTATACCAGCGAGTTGTCAGCGTGCCGCCTTCACCGCCAGACCCAGCTGCCACACCGCCATGGCGTAGTGGGTGCTGTGGTTGTAGCGGGTGATGGTGTAGAAGTTGGGCAGGCCGTACCAGTATTGGTAGCCGGTGCCCACATCTAGGCGCAGCAGGCTCGACTCGCTGTGATTTCCGAGGGTGCTGGTGGGGGTGAGCCCTGCGCGTCGCAGGGTGGCGACCGGGTAGCGGGTCTGGAAGCCGTGCTCATAGCCGGGCAGCTGGCCCTGACCGCGCACCGCCACCGGTTGGCCTTTCTCCCAGCCGTGGGCCTTGAAGTAGTTGGCGACGCTGCCGATGGCATCCACCGGATCCCACAAATTGGTGTGGCCGTTGCCGTCAAAGTCCACCGCATAGCGCTGGAAGCTGGAGGGCATGAACTGGCCATAGCCCATGGCCCCGGCGTAGGAGCCCTTGGGTTCTGCAGGATCCATCCCTTCATCGCGAGTCATCACCAGGAAGGCTTCCAGCTCGCTGGTGAAGAACTCGGCGCGGCGCGGGTAGTCAAATGCCAAGGTGGCCAGCGCATCCAGAATGCGGGTCTTGCCCATCACTCGGCCCCAGCGGGTCTCGACCCCGATAATGCCGACGATGATCTCCGGCGGCACCCCGTAGATCTGCTCCGCCCGGTTGAGCTCGCTTGCGTATTCACGCCAGAAGTTGACGCCGTTTTGCACGTTGTCGGGGGTGATGAACTTGGCGCGATAGCGGTTCCAGGCACCGGTCGGGCCGGTGGGCTTGGCGGTGGTCGGTGCCTGGGCATCCATCAGGCGGATGATCCAGTCGTAGCGCTCTGCCTGAGCCAGCACCTGATGCAACTGGGCGCTGTCAAAACCGTGCTTCTCGACCATCTTCTGGACGAATCGGTCCACATTGGGGCGATTGGCGAAATCCCCCTTGCTAACCCCTTGTGTGTAAACGGGTTTGCTCGATGGCGCCTGATTGATAAAGGCACTGTTGGGTTGAGGTTTGACCACGGGCTTGGGGGCCGGGGCGCTGCTGCAGCCACCGAGCAGGGGGAATAACGACAGAGTGAGAAGAGAGGCAAGGCGACGCATAGGGTTCTCAAAGAGACTGACAAAAGTGTCGTCATGGTAAAACATTGTCATCCGCGTGCAAGTGTTCCGTGCGCCTCGTTGGCCACCAATTCATCGTACGATAGATTAGCCCTCCGGTGAGGGCTGCGCTGTTTAGCGCGGGGTGTGACGCAGGGTGTGGTAACCGCTCCAGAGCCGGGTCAGGGTGGTGATGGCGCAGAGCAGGGCAAAGCCGTAGGCGAGCGGGGCGAAGGCGGCGGGCCACAGGCACATCAGCATAAAGAGGGCTATGGTTTCGCTCCCCTCGGTGAGGCCGCCCAGATAGTAGAGTGACTTGTGGTGATAGACCGGATTGTCGATGCCCCGCTTGCCCGCCATGATGGCAAACGCCAGAAAGCTCGACCCTGTGCCCATAAAGGCAAACAGCAGGGTGGCGGCGGGCAGCGCATTGGCGGGGGCGGCGAGGGCAAAGCCCAGCACGACGGCGGCGTAGAAAATAAAGTCGAGCGTGATGTCGAGAAAGCCGCCGCAGTCGGTGATGCCGGTTTCCCGCGCCACGGCGCCATCGAGCCCGTCCAGCAGTCGGTTGAGCAGGATGGCCACCAGTGCCCATTGATAGCAGCCAAAGGCCAGCAGCGGCAACGCCAGCATGCCGATGGCAAAGCCGGTGAGGCTCACCTGATTGGCACTGATCCCTGCCCGGCAGAGCGGCTTGGCGAGTTGGGTGAGGGGGCTGCGGATCACGGGGATCAGGTGGCGGTCAAACAAAGTGAACTCCTCGGTTAAAAACAGGATTCGGTGAGATTGAGTATGGTGCCCGGCGCATCCTCTTCGTCGTGGGTCACCAGGATGGCGGGGATGGCCAACGCCTTGATCTGGGCGAACACCAGCTCGCGAAAGGCGGCCCGCAGCGGCCTGTCGAGGCGGGAGAAGGGCTCGTCCAGCAGCAGGGCGTCGGGTTCCGCCAACAGCGCCCGCAGCAGGCTGACCCGCGCCCGCTGACCCCCCGATAGCAGCGGCGGCAGCTTGTCAGCCTGATCCGCCAGCGCGACCTGTGCCAATGCGGCCAGTGCCTTTTCCCGCCGCGCGCGTTTTCCCTTGATGGTCGCCGGCATGCCGAACATCAGGTTCTCCGCCACCGTCAGATGGTCAAACAGCAAGTCATCCTGAAACAGCATGCCGATGCGCCGCGCTTGCGGTGGCAAGGTGTTGAGTAACCGCTCGCCGAGCCTTATATCCCCCTCCAGCCGGATGGGGCCGCTATCTGTCAGCGCACCCGGCAGTACTCCGGCGAGCCCTGCCAGCAGGGAGCTTTTACCACAACCGCTGGGGCCCATCAGGGTCAACACCTCGCCGGGGACCACCTGGAGGGCGGGCAGCGAGAGCAGCAGATTTTCATCCAGATAGAGTCGAAGAGGCGTGGTGCTCAGCATATGGCGATTTCCATCATGAGAGTTCATCGTGAGCCGCCCCCCTTGAGCGCCGGATTGATCCGCGCCGGCAGCCAAAGCGCCAGCAGATAGATAACGAGCGGCAGCAGCAGTTGCAGCAGGCCGTAGAGCCCCGCCAGCCGCCGGTTGAGGCCACTGCCGATGGCCACCGCTTCGGTGGTGATGGTGACCACCCTGCCTGCACCAAAGAGCAGGGTCGGCAGATACTGGGCCAAACTCACCGCCGCCCCGACGCCGAAGGCAAACAGCAGCGGGCGCGCCAGCAGCGGTGCTTTCACCTGCCACCAGGCTCGCCATGGCGTTGCCCCCAGCAGCAGGGCGCTTTGGGTGATCCGCGGATCGAACTGGCGATAGGGGCCGTGCAGGCACAAATAGACATAGGGAAAGACAAACAGCAGCTGGCTCCAGAGCACCCAGCCCCAGCCAATGCCGCTGCTTATCGAGTCGTGTGCAAGCCAGTCCAACCCGAGCCGGATACCAAATAGCAGGCTCGCCTGCGGCAGCAACAGCGGCAGGCAGACAAGCCAAAGTGGCCAGCGGCGGCGCCCGGCTTGCACCTCCAGACTACACACCGCCATCACCAGCGCCAGCAAGCCACTCGCCAGCGCCAACAGCGCGCTGGTTGCCAGCAGCGGCAGCAGGGTTGGCAGCAGATCCAGCCAGTAGTGACCACTCCACTGACTGGGCCAGAGGGCGGGAAAGGGCCAGCGGCGCGCCAGCGACCAGAGCAGCAGCGCCGCCAGCACCGCCAGATTGAGGGTGATCAGAGTGAATGCAGAGCCTGCTGCGAGCCGGTTGCCAAAGAAGTGGGGCGCCGCTCGTTTGCCATCGAGCCAGCAACCTTTGCCCATCTCTTTATGAAGCCACTCCAGTAATCTGAGCAGAGCGATGAGCAACGCCGTGATGGCGAGCAAAAGCAGGGCGCCGCTGGCGGTGGCTCCGCGCCAGAGCAGGTCCGGATCCTGATACCAGAGCCACAACCGTACCGCTAGCGGGGCGGGGGCGTCGGGCCCGAGCAACTGGGCGAGATCCACCACCGCCACACCATAGGCTGCCACCGCATAGATGGGTAGGCGCAGGGCGGGCCAGAGCGCTGGCAGCAGCAGGCGCCACCAGATCTGGGGGGCGCTGAAGCCGAGGCTCGCCCCCAGCCACTGCTGGCGTGCCAGCTGGATGGGGTGTTGCGCGGCCATGGCCATCAGCAGCAGAAAGGGGGTCTCCTTGAAAACGAGCAGTGCAATCAGCCCGAGCCCTAGAGGGTCGCGAATGGTTTGCCAGTCGGGGGGGAGATCAAAACCCGTCAGAGCTGGCGAGATGAGCCGCAGCAGCCAGCCGGAGGGGGCGAGCAGAAAGGCAAAACCGATGGCAAAGGCGACGTGGGGCATGGCCAGCATGGGCGAGAGCAGACGACGGAGCAGCCTGAAAGCCCGGCTGTCGCTGTGAGCCAGCAGCAGGGCGGTTAACAGCAGAGTGCAGAGGGTCGAGGCGGCGCCAATCCACAGACTCAGTGCAGCGGAGTGCCAAAGGCCAGGCTGGGCCAGCAGCAAGGCAAGATGAGAGCTGGTCATCCCCTCCATCAGCAGTTGCCACAGCCCCGCCAGTAGGGGGATGACGAAGAGCGCCAGATAAATGACCGCCATCCCCGTACTCATACTGGAGTGGCGTGTCAACCGGCGCCATGGCCGGGAGCGGGCAAGCGGGTGACCAGCGGCACTCATCAGTGGCCGTAACGCTCGGCCCAGGCCGCTTCCAGTTTGAGCTGCCAGCTGGGATGGGGCTCTGACACTGATTTGAAGCGCAATGCCGGTTGCCCCTTGGCGGAGTCAGGCAGGGCATCGGCCCGCAGCACGCTGGGATCACCCCAAAACGCCGGATTGGCCTTGCGCGCCTGCGCCGCCGGGCTTAACAGAAAGTTGGCCACCACTTTAGCTCCCGCACGGGCGCTGGCATTGAAGGGTATGGCGAGAAAATGGCTGTTGGTGAGCGCCCCTTTCTCCATGGCGACCGCCTCCACGCTGGGGGGCAGGGCGCCAATCTGGGCGGCACTTTGCGCCTCCTGCGGGTTGAAGCTGATGGCCATGGCCAGCTCGCCATCATCGAGCAGCTGGCGGGTTTCGGCGGCGCTGGTAGGGAACAGTTTGCCCTTGCGCCAGAGTGCCGGATGCAGTTCATCGAGCCAGGCCCAGAGCGGGGTGGTGAGCTTGGCAAAGTCGCTCTCGGTTGCCTCCCGATAGAGGGGGGCGGGGTCTGGCGTCAACTCCAGCAGGATCTGCTTGAGAAAGCTGGAGCCATGGAACTGGGGCGGCTTGGGATAGGTAAAGCGGCCGGGATGGGCCTTGGCCCACGCCAGCAGGGCTGCTGCCGAGGTGGGCGCTCTGGTGACCTCTTCGGTATCGACCATCAGGTTGAGCTGGCCGATGCCCCAGGGGGCTTCCAGCCCTTCCACTGGCAGGGTGAAGTCCTCACTCACCGGCAGGCTGCTGTCTACCAGCGCCATGTTGGGCAGCTCAGCGGTAAAGGGAGCGCCAAGCAGCCCCTGCTCCTTGAGCGCCTTGAAGTTCTCGCCGTTGACCCAGAGCAGATCGATGGGGCCGCCCGCTTGCTTGCCCGCCTGCTTGTTGGCCAGCAGCTGGCTGACGCTCTGGGCGATGTCATCTACCTTCACCTGCACCAGCTTGACCTGATAGTCGCGCGCCAGCTCCTGCCCGGCCCACACCAGATAGGCGTTGATCTCCGGGCTGCCGCCCCAGGCGTTGAAGTAGACGGTCTGCCCCTTCGCCTCCTCAAGGGTCTGTTGCCAGTTGTTATCTGAATTGGCTAACAGTGGGCCGCTGGCGAGCAGTGGCAGGGTGCACAGCAGGGCGTTGAGCCGCTGTTTGAGCTGTGAGAATGGCTTGAGCATAAAAGTTTCCCTGATTGTCAGGCGCCACGGCGCCAGCGGTGATAACGGGCCAGCAACGCCAGCACCCGGGTGGGCTGGTGGGCCCGTTTCCATTCACCTGCCACATATTTGTTCCCCTCCATCAGGGTGGGATAGGCGTGAATGGTGCCGAGGATCTTGCCAAGGCCGAGGCGGTGACGCATGGCGAGCACGAACTCGGCAATCCGCTCACCGGCGTGAGTGCCCACTATGGTGGCGCCCAGGATAGTATCCTTGCCCGGTACGGTCAGCACCTCGACAAAACCCTGGCGCTCCCCATCGGCAATGGCGCGATCCAGCTCGGCCAGCTCGAAGCGGGTCGCCTCGAAGGCAATCCCCTGCGCCTCTGCCTCCTTGCGATTGAGGCCAACCCGGGCAATCTCCGGCGTGGTGTAGGTGGCCGCCGGAATGACCCGATAGTCGGCCCGAAAGCGCTTGAACTGGCCAAACAGGGCATTGACCGCCGCATACCAGGCCTGATGGGCGGCGAAGTGGGTGAACTGGTAAGGGCCCGCTACGTCTCCCACCGCCAGTATGCTGGGGAAGTTGGTGGCAAGAAAGCCATCGACCGCTATGGTGCCGCGGGGGGCAAGCTCAACCCCCAACGCTTCGAGCCCGAAGCCGCTGACGTTGGCGACCCGACCCAGTGCCAGCAGCAGTTGATCCCCTTCCACCACCTGTGTCTCATCGCCCTGGCGCAGTTGCAGCCGGATGGGGAGATCCCCCTTGGCTGCGGGCAGATAGTCGGCTCGCTCGGCGCGCCAGCCGGTGAATAGCTGCACGCCATCGCGGCTCATCTGCCCGGCCAGCGCGTCGGCTACCTCTCTATCTTCGCGGGGCAGCAGTTGCTCCGAGAGTTCCACCAACGTAACGGGAATGCCGAGCAGGGCGAAGCTCTGGGCCAGCTCGCAGCCGATGGGGCCGCCGCCCAGCACCAGCAGGCGGCGCGGCGGGGTGCGCAGTTGCCAGAGGCTATCCGAGGTGAGGTAAGGCACCTGATCCAGCCCCGGCAGCTTGGGCACCAACGGCCGGGCGCCGGTGGCGATAACGATATGGCGGCTGGCAAGGCGCTGGCCATTGACTTCGACCTCCCAGGGGGAGACCAGCCGCGCCTCTCCTTCGATGCACTCGACCCCAAGCCCCTGATAGCGCTCGATGGAATCGTGGGGCTCGACCTCCTTGATAACCTCAGTCACCCGCTCCATCACGGCGGTAAAATCGGCGCGGGAGTGGCTTGGGCTAAAGCCCAGCTCACTGGCCTTGCGCTGCTCGGCGGCAAAGCGGGCGCTGCGGATCAATGCCTTGGAGGGAACGCAGCCACTGTTGAGGCAATCGCCCCCCATCTTGTGTTTCTCGATGAGCGCCACCTTGGCCTTCACCGCTGCCGCGATATAGCTGGTAACCAACCCACCTGCACCGGCACCTATCACCAGCAGGTTGTAGTCATAGCGAGCGGGTTTGCGGTAGGGGGCGAGCAGGCGCCGTTGGGCGAGGTATGCGGTCAATTTCTTGACCAGCCAGGGCATCAGCCCCAGCAGGGTCAGCGCGACCATCAGGCCGGGGGAGAGGATATTGCCGGTGCTGGTTAACTGGCCAAGCTCGCTGCCCGCCAGCACGTAGACGAAGGTGCCGGGCAGCATGCCAAGCTGGCTCACCCAGTAGTAGGTGCTGACTCTGATGGGGGTGAGCCCCATCAGCAGGTTGACCAGAAAGAAGGGGAAGATGGGGATGAGGCGCAGGCTCAGCAGATAGAAAGCCCCCTCCTTCGCCATTCCGGACTGAAAGGTGGTCAGCTTGTCGCCAAAGCGGGTTGTGACCCAGTCGCGCAGCAGAAAACGGGCGCTGAGAAAGGCCAGGGTCGCACCGATGGAGCTGGCAAAGGAGACCAGCAGCAATCCCCAGGCTACGCCGAACACAGCGCTGCCACCCAGGGTGAGCAGGCTGGCGCCGGGCAGGGAGAGGGCGGTGCTCAGCACATATATGATGACAAATAGCAGGCTGGCCGAGACAAAGTGGTTGTCGACCCATTGCGCCAGTGCTGCCTGCTGGGCCTGCAAGGCGTCCAGACTGAGGTAACGGCCAAGATCGAGGGCAAAAAAAGTGCCGATAAGGCTCCCCATCACCAGCGCAAGCAGCAGGCGGGTCCGGTTCATCAGGCGTCCTTGCTGTCTGGCTGGGCAGGGCGTTCCGGTTGCACCGGCAGCTGGCAGAAGCCCTGCGGCGCGATATCGAGGGCGGCGTTAAACTTGGCCGACATGTTCTGGAAGGCGATAAGGCCGGTCAGCTCCACCATGGCGTCGTCGTCGAACCAGGGCTTGAGGCGGGCAGCCTGCTCATCGCTCACCCCATCGAGGCCAGTCATCGCCTCGGTATAGTCGAGCACCGCTTTCTCCCGCTCGTCAAACAAGGGGCTTTGGCGCCAGTTGGCCAGCGCCTCCACCTTCTCGCTGGAGCCCGCTCGCTTGATCAGGGTCATGGCGTTGATGTCGACACAGAAGCGGCACCAGTTGAGCTGGGAGACCCGCACCGTCACCAGCGAGCGCAGCACGGGGTCGATTGGGGAGTGTTTACGGTTGATGACGCCATAGAGGGTGGCCACGGCGGCAAACAGGCGCGGCGAGCGGCCCCAGCACTTGCCCGGAATAAGCACCTGACCATAGTTGCGTTTTTGCAGCCAGAAAAAGGGGCGGATAAACCAGGCATATTCCCGGTCGGGTTTGACCTCAACGCGCATCAGTTACCTTCTTGTTGTTTCACACTTACGGTTTCAAATTGGGTTTGTAGGCTTGGCCGAGGCGCTCGTTCAGGCGGATCAGGAAATCCTCGATCCGCGCCCGGTTGGTGCCCAAGTCGCTCTGCCCCTGACGGGAGGCCGATCGCATATCGATGCGAGTCTCTTTCGGGCCGGCAAAGACCCGCAGCGCCACATCATCCTGAAAGCCGAACCAGCCGGTGGTGACCACTGCATCCAGACCATCCGGGCTTGGTCGCACCTGCCAGCCCAGCTCCTGCATCAGTTCGTTGGCTTCAATCACCACTTCGGCAGGGGAGGCCCTGGTAAAGAGAGGACCGGGTTTTGCCTCAACTGCTTTCAGCGGGGCGCTATTTATTGGCAGATCCTGCGCGGTTCTAAGCTCTGCCGCCCAGCGCAGCAGGGGGGGATTGTAGGGATCGGTACTCACATCGTTGATCAGCGGCATCCGCAGCGCTTGCACCACAAAGAGCAGCGGCAGCAGCAGTGGCAAGGCGCCAAGGCCGCTGGCGTAGCGGTTACGGCTCCAGGGCAGGCACACCAGCAAGATCAGGGAGACAAGGGCTCCGATGAAACAGATCGCAAAACCGATCCACCAGGGCCAGAGATGAAAGCGGCTGCCGAGGGCGCCAGCGAGCGGGAGTAACCAGGCCAGCAGGGGCCACAAGCAAGAGCGGGGCATAGCACGGGATCCATCGTCGAATGTGGACAATGCCGAGAAGGATAAACTTAATTGCCTGATAACGTTAGTAAATTGATGCGAGTTTGGCGTTGTTTTGGCCAGTTTTGCGAGGGAGGATGAAGAGGTCGGTGAAGCCCGCCTGACGGGAGCTTCACCGAGAGAATGGTCAGTGGCGATGGTTTAATTGCGATAGAGCACTTTGATCAGATGAAAGCCGAACTTGGTGCGCACCGGTCCCAGCACCTTGAGCAGTTCGCCCTTGAAGACGGCATCGTCAAAGGGCTTGACCATATCCCCTTTGTTGAACTCCCCCAGATCGCCGCTGCGTTTTGCAGAGGCGCAGGTGGAGAAGCGTTTGGCCATCTGGCCGAAGTCGGCTCCCTTCTCGATCTTCTCCTTGATCTCCAGACACTGTTTTTCGGTCTTGACCAGAATGTGCTGGGCACAGGCTTTTTTCATCGGGGCGCTCCTGGGAGTGATGGCGAAGGTTGTTAATGCCAAGTGTGGTGGCAAATGGGGGCGCAAGAGTACCCCAATTTGCCACCGGCGTCAGCCCTCACAGCCCGCCGTTTACCGGCGCTTGTCAGCCCTATTGTTGGCGAGCGCGGGTGGCCAGCACGGCGCGGGGGCGAGCTTGCCAGATGATCTCCAACCCGATCAGGGCGTAGAGGCTCCAGATGGCCAGCGGATTGAGCCACTCGCCCCCCAGTTGCAGGGTCATCAGGGCGCAACCTGCCAGCAGCAAGGTGATCCCCGGCAGTCGCCAGTGGGCGGGCAGCGGGGCCAGCATTGCCATCGCCAGCAGAATACCGAGGCCAAACGGCAGGTTCAGGGCGGTAAAGGCCAGCGCCTGTTGGCCACTCATGCCGGTCAGCAGGGCCAGCAGGGCGCTGCAACAGGCGAGAAAGGTGATGAACTCGAGACGATCGGCAATATAGTCAGCCATCTGTTCGCTACGTGCATGCATGATGTGTCTCCTTCAGTTGATGGTTCAAGTGTGAGGGAGGGGCGCTTGCAAAGGCAGCGGGATAATTCGATTGCGCTGAACGAGCAATTCTTAATCACCACGTACGGCGGGCTTTGGCGCGTGCCGGGCCTGTTAAACGGTGAGGGTAGTGTGATGCCGACAAACCCTGTCGTGGTGGATGGTTAGTTGTAAGGGGAGGGGGAGAGGTGACAAATGGTGCCTGATGACGGGGTGAGCCATGTTCAGGGCGGGTCAGTTCGCCCCCATCGGAAAAGCGGAGCGTCGTAATTGTCACCCAAATGTGTGATTTGTGGTCAACCTCTTAAAAGATATGGCGAATTTGCCAATGGCGCCGCGCTGTCGCTGGCCGATGCCTATGTTAGGATAAGGTTCGCCATTTTTCTGGCGCGCCTTTTTGTGTCACGGCCATGCACTGCATGGCGTGCTGCGCTGCTTTCGGGTTTGGCCCGAAAGGGCGTTGGTTTCCTTCACCACAGATTCAGGAATATTGACCTTTGACAGGATGCATTTCATCCCTGCTGGCAGGGCGTTCACTGTCCGGCCCTGCGTTTCGCCGCGGCCTGTTGGTACTGGGGGTAGGCCTGTTGCTGTCGCTGGTGGCCTCGCCGGTGTTTGCCGCCAAGCTCACCTATCAGATCAAGGGGTTGAAAGGGGACAATAAGGATAACGTCGAAGCCTACCTCAATGCCCTGCCGGTCTATCAGGAGCGGCAATACCGCCCGGCCCGCGCCAGGATCACCGAGAGCGTGCAAAAAGCGCTGCAGGTTTATGGTTACTACCAGCCGAAAATCACCCTGAGTCGCGATAAGAAGACCCCGTCCAAAGTGGTGATCGAGGTGGATAAAGGGGAGCCGGTCATCGTCTCTCGCCTCGATATTCTGCTGGAGGGGGATGCGGGCAGCGATGAGCTCTACAGCACCCTGCTGGACAAGTTGCCGCTGAAAGAGGGGGAGCCTCTCAACCACGCCAAATATGAATCGATCAAGGCGGATCTCGGTAGCCTCGGGCTGGCCCGGGGTTACTTTGATGCCAAGCTGAGCAGGAGTCAGGTCAAGGTGTTCCCGGACAAGGGGACGGCGGAGATCTTCATTCTGTTCGAATCGGGCCATCGCTACCGTTTCGGCGAGATCCGCTACGATGCCACTCCCGAAGCGCTCCACCTTATTCGCCCGCTCATCAACATCCAGAGCGGTGACCCCTATCTCGCCATCCGGCTGGCCGAAATGTCGCAGGATGTCTCCTCCACCAAGCTGTTCCGTCAGGTCGATATCAAGCCGGTATTGAGCGAGGCGAGCAACTATCGGGTGCCCATCGCGGTGACGCTGGATAACCGGGTCGATCACGAAATCGAGACCGGTATCGGTTACGCCACCGACGTGGGGCCAAGATTGAGTGCCACCTGGGAGAAACCCTGGGTCAACCGCTATGGTCACCGCCTCTTTGCCACTGCCAAGGTGTCGGCGCCGGAGTCCGAGCTTAGTTTCGATTACCAGATCCCGGTGGGCAACCCGCTGCGGGATTACTACTCCATCCAGACTGGTTACCAGTACAAGGACAACAACGATACCCGCTCCGACCTGACGACTATCGGTGTGCACCGCTGGACGCGGCGACCGGAGAGCTGGGATCGGGACGTCTTTATCCGGCTGGAGAATGAGATCTATACCCAGGGCGCCGATGAGGGGAACAGCTTGCTGCTGATCCCGGGGGTCTCCTGGTCCCGGCTGCGGATGCGCGGCGGACTGGTGCCGGACTGGGGCGATCGCCAGCAGCTGACGCTGGAGTTCTCCGATCCCAGATGGGGTTCCGACATCAGCTTTATGCGGGTGTGGGGGCGCAGCAAGTGGCTGCGTACCCTCGGCGATAACCACAGATTCCTGATGCGGGCCGAGCAGGGGGCCATCATAGGTGACAGCTTCTCGCTGGTACCGCCGTCGTTGCGTTTCTTTACCGGTGGCGATCAGACGGTGCGCGGCTTTGATTACGAGACCATCTCCCCCACCGGGCCGGATGGCAAGCTGACCGGTGGCCGCTATACCAGCGTGGCGAGTCTGGAATACAACTACCGTTTCAGCGAGAAGTGGCTGGGGGCCATGTTTGTGGATGGCGGCACCTCCACCACCGATTACAGCGAGCCCTGGAAGATCGGTACTGGTGTGGGTGTGCGCTGGGTCACCCCCATCGGTCAGGTCAGGCTGGATCTGGCGGTCGGGGTATCGGAGGAGGATAAGCCCTTGCGGCTGCATTTCGCATTGGGGCCTGAATTATGATGTTGTCTAAACGCTTTTTTCTTTGGCCGCTGCAGCTGTATCTTGCGCGGGGGTCTGCATTGTGATCTGGCTAAAACGCATTTTTCTCTGGCTGATGGGGCTGGTGTTTCTGCTGCTCATCGGCGTCAGCCTGCTGGGCTTTACCCATCAGGGCAACAAGTGGTTGTGGCAACAGGCCAAGGGGGTGCTACCCTCCCTCAAGGGGGAGCTGGTGGCCGGCCAACTTGGCTACGGCTGGACCCTGGAAGGGGCGGGCTGGCAGGATGAGCTGGTGGATGTCACGGTCGAGCGCGCCGTGCTCGACTGGGATCTCGGCAAGTTGTTGCAGGGTAAGCTCTGGATAAAATCCCTGGCGGTGACCCATCCGGTGGTCAAGGTAGCTGACTCCGAGCCGACACCGGAAGAGCCTTCCGAACCCTTTGTCTGGCACCCGTTGCCGCTTAAGATTCAGATCGACAGCCTCAAGGTCGCGGATCTCGATCTGGCGGTGCCCGGCGTGGCCGTGACCCTGGGGTCGCTCGATATCGGCGCAACCCTCAACCGCAAGGGGATGATTGTGCGCGGCCCGGTGCTCGATAACCTGAAAGTGACGCTGGATGACGCGGCGCCTGCCAGCCCAGCCAAATCTGCCAAGCCGCCAGCCATAGCGAACGCCAAGACCGTTAACGTAAAGCCCATTAACGATAAGAGCGCTAACGAGAAGCAAGCCGGGACTGCGGTTGCTCGCACCGACAAGGCCAGTGCCGAGGTCGCCAAACAGGGCAAAGGGGCGCCAGTTGCAAAACCTGCAAAGGCTGCTCCCGTTATCCTGCCCGCCATTCACCTTCCTTTCCCCATCCAGCTGGAAGGGGTCAATGCGACCCGGGTGCAATATAAGCAGGGCGAGCTGATCGAGGGGCTCGACAAGCTGCTGCTTTCGGCCACCGCCGCCGATGATCGCATCGAGGTGCGCGAGCTCTCGCTGCGCCACGCCATGGCCGATCTGGCGCTCAAGGGCCATATCCAGCTCAGTGATGACTACCCGCTGGCGGTGACGCTGGATGCCAAGGCCCGCAAGGGGCTGCTGGATGGCGAGCTGCAAGGGCAGCAGGCCACGCTGGCGTTGAGCGGTTCGGTCGGCAAGCTGGGGCTGGTGTTGTCGGCCAAGGGACCGGTCGCCGCCAATCTCAAGGGTTCTCTGGCCGCCCTCGACCCGGATCTCCCTTTTGATTTGGCCCTCGACTGGAAGGGCCTCGGCTGGCCATTTCATAAGCCTGCCAAAGATGAGCCGAGCTATCGGCTGGATAAGGGGAGCCTGACTACGAAGGGCAAGCTCTCCGGCTACCAGTTTGCCCTCAATACCTCCGGCAAGGGGACCGATGTGCCCCCCTTCAAGCTTGCACTGGATGGCAAGGGGGATCTGGAGCGGCTCAGCAAGATCGCCTTGCAGCTCAACGCCCTCAAGGGGGAGCTGAAGCTCGATGGCAAACTCGCCTGGAACAAGGGGATCGAGTGGCAGGGGATCACCCTGTTCAAGGGGATCAATCCGGCCGAGCTGGTGCCTGAGCTGAAAGGGACGCTGGCCGGTGAGCTGGAGAGCCGTTTCGTGATGAACGAAGCGGGCCACTGGGAGCTGAAACTGCCCAAGCTCAAGGTGGATGGCAAACTCAACCAGTACCCGTTGGCCCTCAAGGGGGAGCTCAGCGGCAACGACAAGATGGAGTGGCAGATCCCGGCGATCTCGCTGCAAAGTGGCCCCAACCAGTTGCAGGCCAAGGGCAGTATCAGCACTGCCCAGTGGAAGCTCGATGCCAACCTGCAGGCTCCCCAGCTGGGGGGCATCTATCCCGGCCTGAAAGGGGATATCAAGGGACAGGTGAAGGTCAGTGGCAATCAGCAGACGCCAAAAATCGATGCGGATCTGGCCTCCGACCGGCTCTACTATGCCGGCACCGACCTGAAGGGGATTAGCCTCAAGGGCAATGCGGTGATCGGCGCCAAACCGGCCGGTGAGCTCTCGTTGTTGGTGGCGCAGCTGAAACAGGGCGAAACCAAGCTCAGCCAGCTGGCCCTGAACCTCAGCGGCGATATCAGTCAGCATCTGTTGACCCTGACCATGAAGGGTGACCCTGTTGCCGCCAACCTCAAACTGGGTGGCGGCGTGCGCGGGGATCACTGGCGCGGGGAGCTCTCCGAGTTGCAGCTGAAAACCCCGCTGCGCCGCTGGGATTTGAGCTCCCCCTGGGCGCTGGATCTCGATCTGCCGCGTCAGCGGTTGGTGATGGGGGATCTCTGCCTCGGCTCCCAGGGGGCCAGCCTCTGCGTCAAGGGGAGTCAGGTTTCCGCTGCCCAGGGCACCCTGGAGTTTGCCCTGAGCGAGTTTGATCTCAAGCGGCTGCGCCCCTGGTTGCCGGACAACTTCCGCTGGCAGGCGATGCTATCTGCCGATGGTCGCGCCAGCTGGCGTGGCAATCAGCCGACCCTGCATGCGGTGGTGCGCACCACGCCGGGCACCTTTGTCGCCGATGGCCTCAAGACCGACTATCAGCAGCTGGCACTGGCCCTGGATTTCGAGCGGCAGCAGGCGGCCATTCGCCTCGATTTTGCCTCCAAGCAGATCGGCAATATCGATACCGACCTGCTGATCAAGGAGCCTGCCGGTCGCGGTCTGCTCGGCGGTCAGCTCAAGTTTGACGATCTCAAGCTCAATACCTTCGCGCCGCTCATTCCTGAGGTGCGCTCCCTGCAAGGGATCATCTCCGCCGATGCCCGCTTCGACGGCACGCTGGCGGCGCCCCTGCTGTTTGGTCAGCTCAACCTGCGTGACGGTGAAGTGCAGACTCACTCCGACATGGTGACCCTGACCAAGCTGGTGACTCGCCTCAAGATCGAGGGCAACCGCGCCGAGCTCGATGGCTCCATGCTGGTGGGCAAGGGGCCGCTGGCGTTGGGCGGCTGGCTCAGCTGGGCCAAGATGCCGGTCAGCGGCAGCCTCACCATTCAGGGCAAGGATCTGGAGGCGCAATATCCGGGCATGGGCCGGGTCAGAGTCTCGCCCGATATCGCCGTGTCGCTGGGGGAGGAGACCCGCATTACAGGTCAGGTGGATATTCCCTGGGCGCGCATTCTGGTCAAGAGCCTGCCGGATTCGGCGGTGGCGGTCTCCGACGATGTGACCGTGGTCTATGACGATCTGCCCCCCGCTCCCAAGCAGGCCAGTCTGCCGCTGGCGATGAAGGTAGCGATCCGCCTTGGCAACGATGTGAAGCTCGATGCCATGGGGCTGAAGACCGATGTCTCCGGCGGTCTCAATATCCGTCAGGATCCCGAGAAACCGCTGGCAGGCAATGGCCAGCTGGTGCTGACCAACGGCCGCTTCAAGGCCTATGGCCAGAACCTTATCATCAAAGAGGGGCGGATCCTCTTCTCCGGTCCGCTGGATCGGCCATTCCTCAACATCGAGGCCAACCGGGATCCCGATACCATCGAGGGTCAGGTGACGGTCGGGGTGCGGGTGACCGGCCCAGCCAGCAAGCCGGAGATCACTGTCTACTCCGAGCCGCAGATGGCGCAGTCGGAACAGCTCTCCTATCTGCTGCGCGGCAAAGGGTTGCAGACCGGCGGTGAGGATGGCGGTTTCAACGGTCTGCTGGTGGCCGGTGCGGTGAGTCAGGCCAACGGCGTGGTGTCGAGCATCGGCGAGTCGCTGGGGATGAGCGATGTCTCCCTCGATACCGCGGGCAGTGGTGACAACACTCAAGTGACCCTGTCGGCCTATCTGCTGCCGGGCTTGCAGTTCCAGTACGGGGTCGGGGTGTTCAGCCCCATCGCCGAATTCAAGCTGCGCTACGAGGTATTGCCACGGCTCTATCTGCAGGCGATGAGCGGGGTGGCTCAGGCGGTCGATATTTTCTATCGCTTCACCCTGTAACGCTTTGCCCCGTAACAGGGCTGATATGGACGTAAACGGGAGGCGCAGGCCTCCCGTTTTTTATTGCGCGATCGGCAGCGGGCAAACGGCGATAAAGGGCAGCAGTGCAGAGGAACAACGGATTGGGCAGGTCAGAAATGCGAAAACCCGGCACGAGGCCGGGTTTTCTGAATGATGGTGGAGGGAGAAGGATTCGAACCTTCGAAGGCAGAGCCGTCAGATTTACAGTCTGATCCCTTTGGCCGCTCGGGAACCCCTCCACGGGGTATTGCTTTTAACTTGTCGCACTTGAAATGGTGGAGGGAGAAGGATTCGAACCTTCGAAGGCAGAGCCGTCAGATTTACAGTCTGATCCCTTTGGCCGCTCGGGAACCCCTCCACAAGTGCGAGGCGCATACTAACAGATCTTCTGGTTTTGTGAACCCCCAAGCAGGATTTTTCCATTAAAAGAATTGGATTTGTGGCCGATAACCAGTGAAATCGCCATTTTCGAGAGTTATCTCATGCTGCCCAGTTCAATCCGTAATCACCTGCTCGTCGATGAGGGCCAGTTGGGGCAGCGCCTCAACCGTGACCTGCAGCATGGCGATCGGGCGGATTTCCGGTTGCATCTGGCCCTGCTCACTGACGCGGTGGAGGAGCAGCCCTGGTTTGATGCCAAACCGGCGGCCAGTCCCCAGAGCCGTGACTGGCGTCTGCACTTTGACCTGAGACCGGCAGAGGTGCTGGTGGCTGAAGGGGCAGGGAGTGACTGCAGTGCCATCAATGAGCGGTTGCAGCAGGGGGGAAGCATGGTGGATGTGCGGCTCTGGCTGGCGCTGCAAACACCGCCGCTGGCGGTCAAGCAACCGCTGCTGGATGAGGCGGTCTACGACAACCTGTCGCCGCTGGCGCGGGAGCGGTTGCATGGAAAGCTGGCCGATATGCCACGCCAGGAGGATCCGCTGGTACTGTTGCCGATCCTCGACCGTTTGCAACAGGGGGTGGATACCCGGTTGCACTGGCTCAGTTGATGGCGCCTGTTCACTGGCGTAACGCAGCGCTGGTGGGGTAAATCACAGGCAACAAAAAGGCGGGTGACCCCGCCTTTATGCTCTTTGGAATTTTTAGCCTTGCGGCATGCTATCAAGCGTCGGCTTCATCCGGTTGCGGCTGCTCTTTGAGCGCGGCGTTGGCGCGACGGGCAATCGGCTTCTCGGTGTGACGATTGAGTTGGCGCTCGAGCTTTTGACCCAGTTCGTTGATGGCGGCGTAGAGATCCTCATGCTCTGCCTGGGCAAACAGTTTGCCGTTGGGGATGCCAGCACTGGCTTCGACTGTGAACATCAGACGCTCTTTGGAAACAATCACATGGGGTGTGATGAGAGGCACCTGAAGACGTTCGAGCTTTTCAAAACGGGATTCGATGCGCTCGCGGATAGCCGGGGTGATGTCGATGATTTTGCTGGTAATTTCGATTTTCATATTGGCCCCCTTCGGGTCGTCTTGCTTGTGTCTTCACCTTCAGATTACTCATTGGTAAAGATTGAAATGTGATCTATGTCACATAACCTTCCCTTGGCTATTCAGCAACTTATAAATTGTGATCTTTTCCGGTTTCGTGCCAAAAACAGCTTGAGCTCCATGAAACTGGCAGGCAGTATGACGGGAATAGGATCGTTTCTGTCCCTTCTTGGCAGCACTTCGTGTCGACCTCATGTTCGGTTTCCACTGCTTGATATCGCATGTTTGTACTCTTCCCTCGCAACCGCTGATCTGATGAGTGGATGCAGGGGGCGTTGCTGTGCCCGATGGGACATCAAACGTGGTTGGTTGTTGTGTTGGAGTGGTAAATGAAGCAGCAAGCCACGCAAGTCATGTGGTTTTTCGATCGGCAACATGATCAGTGGAGTCTCTCTGATCAGGGGGCCTACCAGCAGTGGCAAGGGGAGGGCAATCATCCCTGGGCCGCTCGCCTGTTACCGGAAGATGAGGCAGGCTTTGCCGACTTTCTCGTCCGGCTTCATGAATCACATCTGCCAGAGCAGTTCATCGGTCATCTGAAAGATGATCAGGGTCAGCTCAACCATGTGCTCTGGAGCGGCCAATTTGTGCCCACCCAGCAGATCTGTTGTGGTTGGCTGGCCCCTCTCGATACTGCCAACAGCGCGGTCTCCTCCCTCAACCTCTCTTTGCCATTGCTGCAAACCACCCTGCTCACCCAGTTGGCGCAGGCGCTCTCTGCCCGCACCGGGCTCGATTTCTTCAATACCCTGGTCAGCCAGCTGGCTCACATTCTCAAGGTGGATGCGGTCTGGGTGGGGGAGCTGTGCGGTGCCGACCGAGTCAGAGTGCTGGCCGCCGACGGGCTGGCGCAGAAGGATTACCCGCTGGCGGGTTCCCCCTGTCAGGAGCTCTACAAGCAAGGTGCCATCTGTTTCGAGGTGATCGACGAGTCGCAGGAGTATCAACCCTGGCTGGCGGCCGGGCAGACTTACTATGGTCAGCCGCTGTTTGATGCCAGAGGTCAACTTCTGGGTCATCTGGCGCTGCTCTATTCGGCCCCGGCAGATACCCGCAACCTCACCTCGGTGCTCAATACCTTCTCGGTACGGATGGTGGCCGAGCTGGAGCGGCTGCAAACTGATGCCCAGATGCGGCTCTCTGCCGTTGCATTCGAGACCCACGAAGGGATCATCATCACGGATCCGGGGTTCAAGATCCTGCGGGTCAACAACGCCTTCAGCCAGATCACCGGCTTTGACAGCCAGTCGGTACTGGGCCTGCATCTGGAAGAGGATCTCTGGCCCAATCTGGGGGGACTGGGCTACGAGCTCAACACCCTCAGCCGCTGGCAGGGGGAGACCCAGCGTCGCCACGTCGATGGTCACACCTATCCCCAGTGGGAGATAGTGACGCCGGTGCAGGATGAGAAAGGGGTGATCAGCCACTTTGTCATCTGCTTCGAGGATATCTCCGAGCGCAAGGCGGCCGAGCGGCGCATTCAGGATCTCGCCTATTACGACGAGCTGACCGGATTGCCCAATCGCCGTCAGCTGCACGAAACCCTGGTGCAGACCTTCAACGAGTCGGTCCGCGACGGCCTGATTGGTGCGCTGCTCTTTATCGATCTCGATCACTTCAAGACCATCAACGACTCCCTAGGCCACGCCACCGGTGACTGGCTGCTCAAGGAGGTCGCCGCTCGCCTCAAACGGCTGGTGCGACAGGGGGATTGTCTGGCACGCCTCGGCGGTGACGAGTTTGTGCTGTTGCTGCCATCGCTCTCGGCCAGCCCGCCCCAGGCGGAGATGCAGGCCGATATCATTGCCGAGCGGCTCATCACCGAGATTGCCGCTCCTTATACCTATGTGGGACAGGTGCTGCACATCGGCGCCAGCGTCGGCATTACTTTGTTTCCGGATCGGGAGCAGGGGGTCGATGATCTGCTCAAGCAGGCAGATACCGCCATGTATCAGGCCAAGTCCGCTGGCCGCAAGACCCGTCGCTTCTTCGATGCCTCGATGCAGCAGCAGGCGGATCGCCGTCTGCTCATTCACAACGAACTGCGCAATGCCCTCAGCCAGCAAGAGCTGACCCTCTACTATCAGCCCCAGCATATGGTCGATGGCGGCGATATCATCGGCGTCGAGGCATTGATCCGCTGGCAGCCAGCCGGTCGCTCACTGGTCTCGCCGGCCGAGTTTATTCCCATCGCCGAGGAGACCGACCTGATTGTCGATATCGGCAACTGGGTGCTGCACGAGGCCTGTGCCCAATACGTACTGTGGGAGGAGAACGGCATCCACATTCCGCAGATCTCGGTCAACGTCAGTGCCAAGCAGTTCCATGCCACCGACTTTGTCGAGCGGATCCACGATGTGCTGGCGCAAACCGGCATGGATCCGGCCTGCCTCAATCTGGAGATCACCGAGTCTGTGGTGCTGGGTCACGCCGAGGACACCATCAGCAAGATGACCGAGCTCAAGGAGCTCGGCATCAGCTTTGCCATCGACGATTTTGGCGCCGGTTACTCCTCCCTGAGCTATCTCAAGCGGCTGCCTGCCGATGAGCTCAAGATCGACCGCTCCTTCATTCAGGACATCCCGAAAGATGGCGACAACATGGCCATCGTCGAGGCGGTGATCGCCATGGCGCGCCATATGGGGTTCAACGTCACGGCGGAAGGGGTGGAATCCCGTCAGCAACTGGAGTTTCTCAAGGCGCAGGGGTGCAGTTTCTATCAGGGCTATCTCGCCTCCAAGCCGCTGCCGGTGCCCTATCTGGAGAAATATGTACAGCGGCTGACCAGACCGGAACCGCTGCGCGAAATACAGCTGAGTAGTGCAGAAAAATAGTCCCTGCTCCCCGCTGTAGCGCTGCCTGGCAACGGGTAGAATGAGAGGCAGTAGACCCACCGCCACCGGGCGGTGTATTGCCCTCAATGGAGATGTTCAGTGAAAGCTGTATGGGGAATTGTTTTGTCGGCGCTGTTTGTGCCGACTCTGATGGCGCAGACTGCCGACCAGACGCTCTACCGTCAGGCGTATGACGCCGTACGGGCCAATGATCAGGCCCGTTTCCAGCAAATTCGTGCCCGGTTGACCCATTATCCGCTGCTGCCCTATCTCGATTACTATCAGCTCGCCTTTCGTCCGGGGGCGGCCGATTACAACGATGTGACCCGCTTTATCCGCCAGCATGGGGATACCCCCCAGTCCAACCGGCTGGAGCGCAGCTATCTGACCTATCTGGCCCAGAGCCAGCAGTGGTCGCAGTTCCTGCGCTTCTATCCGGCCAAGCCGAGCTCCACCGATCTGCTCTGCATGCACTATCAGGCGCTCTATTACACCGGCAAGCCGAAAGAGGCGTTGCAGGGGGCGGGCAAGATCTGGATGAGCGGCCAATCCCGCCCCGATGCCTGCTCCCCGTTGTTCCAGCTGTGGCAGGCATCCGGTCAGCGTACCCAGGAGAAGATCTGGCAGCGGATGACGCTGGCGTTCGAGGCGGAAAACCCCAACCTGATCCGCCATCTTGGCGCGACCCTGGGTAGCGGCTTGCAGAGCTATGGCGATCAGATGGTGACCCTGTTCGAGCAGCCCGCCAAGGCGATGAACCCGGCCTATTTCAGCAACAACCCCTATTCACGCAAGCTGCTCTCCCTCGGCCTGACCCGCTATGCCAATCAGGAGCCGGAGTCGGTGCTGCGCCAGCTGGCGCTGTTCCGTAGCCGTTTCGGCCTGACCCAGGCCGAGGTGAAACCGGTAGAGCGTGCCATTGCCCGCCGTCTGTTGCTGGATCGCGCCATTGCCCAGCGCAGTTGGGTCGACAGCACGGTGAAAAAGCTGGCGGATCCCGATATCACCGAGCTGCGGGCGCGACTGGCCATCTGGGAGCAGGACTGGCGTGGCCTCTCCGGCTGGGTGAAGATGATGCCGATGGCCCGTCAGAAAGAGGATCGCTGGCGCTACTGGATGGCGCGCTCCCTTGAGGTGCAGGGGCAGCAAAAACCGGCGCGAGATCTCTATCTGGAGACCGCCAACCTGCGCGGTTTCTACGGCTTTATGGCGGCCCAGCGCACCGGTGTGCCCTATCGCATGAAGAATCAGAGCGTCAAGCATGTACCGGACTGGCGCACGGCCAGCCAGCGCTGGCCCTTCCTGTTGCGGGTGCGCGAGCTGCTGTCGATGAACGAGATTGCGGCGGCCCGCTCGGAGTGGATCCACAACATGGATCGCAATCCGGTGGCCCAGCGCATCGAGTTTGGCCATATCGCCCTCAATCAGGGGTGGCACGAGCTGGCCATTCTCGCCAGCATTCGCGCTGAAGCGTGGGATGCCCTCGATTTGCGCTTCCCGCTGCCGCTCAAACGCACCTTCTCCCAGATGGCGCAAGAGCGCACCATGAACACCAGCCTGCTCTATGCCATCTCCCGTCAGGAGAGTGCCCTCTATCCGCTGGCCCAGTCGCCGGTGGGCGCGCGCGGCCTGATGCAGCTGATGCCGGCCACCGCCAAAGAGACTGCAGGCAAGCTGGGGGTGCCTTATCGCAACGAGCAGCAACTGTTTGATCCTGCGATGAATATTCGCCTCGGTAGCGCCTATCTCAAGCGCTTGCTGGATGTCTATGATGGCAACCGGATCCTGGCGGCGGCCGCCTACAACGCCGGGCCGGGCCGGGTAAAACGCTGGCGTGACCAGAGTGACAACAAGCCGATGGACGTGTGGGTCGAGAGCATCCCGTACAAGGAGACCCGCAACTACGTCCAAAACGTGTTGTCGTTCGATCTCATCTATCAGCATAAGTTGCAGCAGCCGCTGCGCTTCATGTCGGAGCGGGAGCTCAATCACGCCTATTGAGTCGGGGGCCGCCCGCCGGCCCCTGTTTTCAAATTTCCCTGCAGCCGCGTATCATCGGGTAAGGTTCTGTTACCAAAGGAAACATGCCCGGTGACCTGGCTCCGGGAATTACATCAGGCCGCAGGGTATACTCAGGCGTCGGCACCGACAGGTTCCCCCACAATAAAGGAATGGATAGTGGCAACGATTAAAGACGTTTCTCAGCTGGCAAATGTGTCTATCTCCACCGTGTCGCGCGTTATCAACAACACGGCACAGGTAGCACCGGAAAAGCGTGAGGCCGTATTGGCGGCCATGAAGGAACTGAATTTTCGACCCAACAGTTTTGCTCAGGCACTGGTCAGCAAGCGTTCCAACTGCATTGGCGTGCTGGTCGGCGACCTCTGCGGTGGCCCCTTCTTTGCCCAGATGATGCGTGGCATCGAGACCATGGTCGATCAGGCCAACAAGTTCACCATCGTCATGTCTGGCAACCATGATATCGCCCGCGAGCGTCATGCGATTCAGGCACTGCTGCAGCGCCAGTGCGATGCGCTGATCCTCCACAGCAAGGCGCTGCCGGACGAGGAGCTGAGCGAGCTGGCGGCAGGCTCTACCCCCATTGTCTTTATCAATCGTCAGGTACCCGGGGCCGAAGATCGCTGCGTCTGGCTGGACAATAAGGCCGGGATCACCACCGCGTGCCAGCACTTGCTGGATGCCGGTCATCGCAAAATTGCCTTTATCACCTCCGATGATGAGGAGTTTGTCGATGGCCTGCAGCGGATGGCGGGCTATACCCAGACTCTCGCCAGGGCCGGGATCGCGTTTGATCCGGCTCTCATCAGCCGCGCCTTTGCCGACGAGAACGGCGGCTATGTGGCGATGAGTGAACTGCTGACCCGCGGTGTCGAGTTCACCGCCGTGCTCGGTTTCAACGATGGCATGGTGGCTGGGGCGATTTCTTGCTTGCTGGAGCGGGGTTACAAGATCCCGCAGCAGGTGTCGGTGGTGGGGTTCGACGATATTCCCTACGCCCGCTACATCTATCCCAAGCTCACCACGGTACGTTACCCCATCGAGGAGATGGGCAGCCGCGCCGCCGAGTTGGCGCTGCGCCTGCTCGATCACAAGCCGGTGGACGGTCTGGCGCTCAAGTTTGAAGCCCAGCTGGTGGAGCGTGAGTCAGTCGCCTGACGTGCGTCAAACAGCGAATAACAACGTGGCCCCATCGGGGCCACGTTTGTTTTTGCTTGTTGTCTGCTTGTCGGCCCGTTTAGAAGCGGGCTGATCCGCTGACGTAGTAACTGCGACCCGGTTCCACGTTCTGGAAGGTGGGGTCTTTCTCTTGCAGGCGCACATCGGTCAGGTTGGTGATACCGACCCGCAGATCAAAGTTGCTGGTGACCTTGAAACCGGTGCCGAGATCGAAGGTTTGATAGCTGGGCAGCTTGTGCAGTACGACAACCTTGTTGACGGTCTGCTCGGCAAACTGGGTGCCGGTGTAGGTGGTGCCGACAAAGGCATTGACCCGCTCGGTGGCCTGCCAGGTGATCTTGGCGTTGGCCTTGTGCTCCGGCCGCTCGGGCAGGGCCTGACCCTGATCGCCCTCAGCCTTGAGATAGGTGTAGTTGGCGCCGAGGTTGATATCGTCGGTCAGATCGAGCCTGCCGGTCAGCTCCAGTCCCTTGGTGGTGGCCTTCTCCAGGTTGTACCAGGTGCGGTCAGTGGAGTTCGGCAGCTGTTTGAAGGTGAGCATGTCGTCGATATCGGAGTAGAAGAGAGTGGCGCTGGTCTCCCAGATCCCTTGCCCTGCGATAACGCCCAGCTCGTAGTTGGTGCTGGTTTCCGGCTTGACCTTGTCACTGCCATAGATACGGCAGCTGCCGCCGCAGCTCTCGATGCTGTAACCGTTGGAGTACTGGTGCGGTGCCGGTGCCTTGAAGGCCTGGCTGACACCGCCCTTGGCGGTCACCAGCTCGTTCATCTCATAGACCAGATAGCCGCGCGGGGTGAAGTGGCTGCCGTAGATCTCGTGGTGATCGTAACGGCCACCCAGCGTGAAGGTCAGGCTGTCGGTCAGGCCAATCTCGTCCTGGGCGAACAGCGCCTCCTGTGAGTGGCTCTCCTTGCCACCGATATCCTTGTAGCTCACCGCATCCACCAGCTCCCGATCCAGATATTCACCACCCAGGGTCAGGTAGTGGTTGGCCAGTGCCAGGTTGGTATAGCCCTTGAGGGTCAAGGTGTTCTCTTCCAGCTCCCGCTGCTGCGGGGCTGAGTAGCTGGTGTTGAAGTCGTCGATCTGGGAGGTCTCGTAGTTGGCCATGACGGTGGTGTCACCCCAGCTCCAGTTCCCCTTGTGGGTCAGACCAAACAGGTTGCGATCGTTCTGCTGCTGGCGGCTGTGCACCTTGTTGCCGGTCTTGCGGAAGATATCGAGGGGCCGCTCATCCTGATTGTAGAGATAGTCAAACTCGAAGCGCTGCTGCTCATCCACCAGCCAGCTCAGGGTGGAGGCGAAGTTGCGGGTCTGCTTGGCTTCGATAAGGGGGATGCCGTCAGCAGCTTCGGTGGGGGTCCAGGCTTGACGGTCATACACCTCGCCGTTCATCCGGATCAGCAGGTTGTCGGTCAGCGGGCCGGTAAAGCCCAGGTTGGTTCTGTGCTGATCGCCGCCATCCTTGCCCTCGATAGCCTTAAAGTCGGCATCGGCCGCCCCTTGCCAGGTTTTGCCCGGCTGCTTGGTGATGATATTGATGACACCCCCGATGGCATCGGAGCCGTAAAGTGCCGACATGGGGCCACGGATCACCTCGACCCGCTGGATCATGCCAAGGGGCACCGGGGTGTTGTCGAAGTTGCCGCCGCGCCACAGGGCATTGGAGGAGGAGAGGCGTTTGCCATCCACCAGCACCAGGGTGTACTTGCCGGACATGCCGCGAATACCGATATCGCTGCGGCCATTGGTGTCAGCTTCAGCCTGAATGCCCACCTCGTGGCGCAGCAGGTCGGCAAGGTCATTGACCGGTGCGGCGGCGATCTGTTCTGCCGTGATGACAGAGATGGAGGCTGGTGCCGAGCGGGTATTGTGCGCCGTGGTGGTGACGGTGATCACCTCGTCGGCTTGAGGCGCTTTGTTGGCGGCGATCGCTTGCTGGGTCAGCAGGGTGACTATGGTGGTGGCCAGCAGGCTGGGGGCAATAAAACGGGAGGCTGAGAATTTCATTATTTACATCTTCCATAATATTTAAATGATAAGCATTATCATTATCTCGGCTACCTTGTTCCGTTCGCAACACTTTTTTACTGACGAGCTGACGGGGCGGGTACGGTGCAATGGCAACCACCATCCGTGATCGATGGCTGAGACTATCAGGGGGGGGAATGGATCTGGCCGCGATAACTGATGTCATCAATAAACGCGAGAGGCGGGTTGTCATGGTGGGCGAGAGCGAGGAGATAAACCTGATGTCGGGGATAGCGCAGGAAAGTGAAAACGTGGTCAGAGTGGTCGCCATGACTCCGATAGACGCCATCCGGGAAGCCTTGCTGGCGGGCACGCTGGTTGGGCTGGGGGAGCCGCACTGGCACCCGGATTTTATCCGGCGCCAGCACGCCTGGCTGTGTGATCCGGCGCTCTGGGGAATCATGACCGATCTGGTGCTGGAGTGCGGCAACCGCCGCCATCAGGGCTTGCTCGATGCCTGGCTGGCGGGGGAGGAGAGCTGGCAGGGGGAGCCGCTCACGCTGGTACGGCTCTATCCGGTCTGGCTCGACTCCTGCGCCTTTCCCGCCTGGATGGCCCCCGAGTTTCCGGCCCTCTTCGCTGCCCTGCGCCAGAGCAATCTGGCGCGCCCTGCACATATGCGGCTGCGGGTGCATCTCTGCGAGCCCTTATTCGAGTGGCAGGAGATGAGCCCGAAGCGGTGGCTGCAGCACAACAGGGAGCGGGATCAGGCGCTGGCCGGCTATCTTCTTGCACTTCCCGCTCGTGGCGTGGTGGTACTGGCGGGTGCGCGCCATCTGCTCAAAGCCGCAGGGGATCCCCACTTTGCGCAGCCGACGCTGGGCCAGTTGCTGGAGGCAGCACGGCCGGGTTGGCTGCAGGTGCTTCACCCCTGGCCAATGGTTGATGAGATAGGAGATGAGGAGGAGAGGGTGAGCGAACTGGTCGGTATCACGACAGCCGGTCTCTATCCCCACTGGCCGGAGCATCCGCCGCTGGAGACTCTCATCGATCGGCTGGTGCGCGTGGCTGACAGGGGGCGGGAGATGCGAATTTGCCCCACCTTGCTGGCAGAGCCCTGGCGTAGCCGCTTGCTAAGCCGCGCTCACTTGCTGCCAGTTGGCATGGCCCGCCAGCTGCAACAGTGGCTGGCGTAACTGCTGGTGCGAATAACCACCGAATGACGTAACAGAAGGGGGAGCCAAGCTCCCCTTTTCAATATTTGGCATCCTGCATTCAGCGCCGCAAAGTTGCACCATTTACGGCATACCTTGCCACTCATCGCCGAAAATTCAGCTCCTTCGCTACTTTAAAGAAGTTTCTACTGGTCTTACCTGAGTAAATCCCTTTGCTTTTTATTTAACAAGGTATTTACATCTAAGTGTCACCAGCATCGGTGACGCCTACAACGGCAAGGAGCCAGTTATGACCCATGTCGACATCCCTTTCCTTCGTTACCTCGATGCGGAAGGGTGCCAGGTCGCCACCTTACCGACCTGGCTGGACAAGGCGATACTGCACACCTTCTACCGCAACATGGTGATGGTGCGCAGCTATGACAAAAAAGCGATTGCGCTGCAACGAACCGGCAAGCTCGGTACCTTTCCCTCCCACCTCGGGGCGGAAGCCGTGGGGATTGGCATTGGTCTCGCCATGCAGTCGCAGGATGTCTACGTTCCCTACTACCGGGATATGCCTACTCTCTATGCGCGGGGCGTGCCGATGGAGAAGAACCTGCAATATTGGGGCGGTGACGAGCGGGGCAGCTATTTTCTCAAACCCGATGGGACCCCCTCTGAAGATCTCCCCATCTGCGTCCCCATCGCCACCCAGATCACCCACGCCTGTGGCATTGCGTCTGCCTTCAAACTGCGTAATCAACCGCGTGTCGCCGTTGTCACCATCGGCGATGGCGGCACCTCCAAGGGGGATTTTCTGGAAGGGCTCAACTGCGCCGGTGTCTGGCACCTGCCGATGGTCATCATCGTCAACAACAACCAGTGGGCCATCTCGGTGCCGCGTAAGCTGCAATCGAGCGCCCCTACGCTGGCCCAGAAAGGGATTGGCGCCGGTGTTCGTAGCCTGCAGGTGGATGGCAACGATGTGGTGGCGGTCTACGATGCCGCTCGCAGTGCCATCGAACGGGCCCGCAGCGGCAAGGGGCCGACTTTGATCGAGGCGGTCAGTTATCGTCTAGGGGATCACACCACGGCCGACGATGCCACTCGCTACCGCGATGGGGCCGAGGTCGAGGCTGCCTGGGCCAAGGAGCCGGTCAAGCGGCTGCGCCAGTTTATGCACAGCAAAGGGTGGTGGGATGAAGGGCAAGAGCAGAGCTTGCTGGCAGAGGCTGCCCGAGAGGTAGAGCAAGCGGTCGCCCGTTATGAGGCGATGGCGCCCCAGCCACCGGAGGCGATGCTCGATTATCACTACGCCAGCCTGCCCGCCGAACTGTTGCCCCAGCGCGAGCGAGTGATTGCCAAGGGGATGAAGCAGGAGGTTGGCCATGAGTGAGATCAGTTTGCTGGAAGCGGTCAACATGGCCCTTCACTACGAGATGGAACACGACCCGGATGTGGTGGTACTAGGCGAGGATGTGGGAGTCAACGGCGGGGTATTTCGCGCCACCGTGGGCCTGCGCGACAAGTTCGGTTTCAAGCGGGTGATCGACACGCCGCTGGCTGAAGGGTTGATCGCCGGGGTGGCGGTCGGCATGGCCACCCAGGGGCTCAAGCCGGTGGCGGAGTTCCAGTTTCAGGGCTTCATCTTCCCCGGGATGGAGCAGATCATCTGTCAGGCGGCGCGGATGCGAAACCGTACTCGTGGCCGCCTCTCCTGTCCCCTTGTCTATCGCTCTCCCTATGGCGCAGGCATCCATTCGCCGGAGCACCACAGCGAGAGCGTCGAGGCGCTGTTTGCCCATATTCCCGGGCTGCGGGTGGTGATCCCCTCCAGCCCGAGGCGCGCCTATGGCTTGCTGCTCTCGGCCATCCGTGATCCGGATCCTGTGATGTTTTTCGAACCCGATCGCATCTATCGCTCGATGAAATCCGAGGTGGTGGATGACGGTGTCGGCCTGCCGCTGGATGTCTGCTTCACCCTGCGCCCGGGCCGGGATATCACAGTGGTGGCCTGGGGTGCCTGCATTCAGGAGGTGATGCGGGCGGCGAACCTGTTGGCCGAGCAGGACATCCAGTGCGAGGTGCTGGATCTGGCCACTATCAAGCCGCTGGATATGGCGACCATCCTCACCTCGGTGCGCAAGACCGGGCGCTTGCTGGTGGTGCACGAGGCGTGTGGCAGCTTCGGAGTCGGGGCCGAAATTGTGGCGCGGGTGACCGAGCAGGCACTTCCCAGCCTCAAGGCACCGCCCAAGCGGCTGACCGGCGTGGATGCCGCCGTCCCCTACTATCGCAACGAGGCGTATTACCTCATCACCGAGCAGGATATCGCCGATGCCGCTCACCAGCTGATGGAGAACCAGTGGCTATGAAATTTTTCAAATTACCGGATCTGGGTGAAGGGTTGGCCGAAGCCGAGATCGTCGAATGGAAGGTGAGTGCCGGGGATACCGTCGCGGTCGATCAGGTGCTGTTGTCGGTGGAAACGGCCAAGGCGCTGGTGGATGTGCCCTCTCCGGTGGCCGGGGTAATTGCACGTCTCTGTGGCGCCGAGGGGGATATCCTCCATATCGGTGCACCGCTGGTGGAGTTTGAGGGGGGTGAGGATGATGGCACCGTGGTGGGCAAGGTGAGCGCCCATCAGCAGCACATTGAGGATCACTTCGTGGTGGGGGCCATTGCCCCGGGTGGCATGCTGGTACAAGCCATGCCAGCGGTGCGGCTGCTGGCACAAAAACTGGGTCTGGATATCGAGCGGATCAGGGGAAATGGCAGCGGCGGCATGGTGACCGAGCTGGATGTGCAGCAGGCATTCGAGGCTCAGCAGAGCAGCGGCAACGAGTTTCTCAAAGGGGCGCGGCGGGCCATGGCCAAGGCGATGGAGCACTCTCATCAGACGGTGGTGCCGGTCAGCATCACCGACGAGGTGGATTTGCGTCACTGGAGATCCGATGAAGACGTGACGGTGCGCCTTATCAAGGCCATTGGCGTGGCGTGCCGCGCCGAGCCGTCGATGAATGCCTGGTTTGATGGCGAAACCCTGTCAAGACGGCTGTTCAACGAGGTCAATGTGGCCATTGCGGTGGATTCCAAACATGGTCTCTATGTGCCGGTGATGGAGAACGTGGCCGAGCGCGAGGGGGCGGATATCCGGCAGGGGCTGGATCGGATGATCGCCGATGTGAAGGCGCGCGCTGTGCCTCGCGAAATGTTGCAGGGGGCGACCATTACGCTCACCAACTTCGGCGCCATCGCAGGCCGCTACGCCAGCCCCATCGTCACGCCGCCGCAGGTGGCCATCATAGGGGCAGGCAAGCTGTTCGAGAAAGTGGTGTTCATTCATGGTGAAGCTCGCCCCGTCAGGGCTCTGCCACTGTCGATGACATTCGATCACAGGGCATGCACGGGCGGGGAGGCGGCACGTTTTCTCAGAGCGTTGGTCGAAGCGTTGGAAACGGCCACCTTATAACGGTTTGCGCCCTGTCATTGGCAGGGCACAAATTTGTTTGCGTAATCTACAAAGCCACGTATAATCCAAATCAGCTTGAAAGGGCGATAGTTATGTCAATGAATACGATGTTCTACATCTTGTCCTGTTGTTCATAAGTTAATCCCGTTTTTTGAGCTTTATCCGCTGAAAAGCATAAGTAATTATTTTGAATACAGGTTTAAAGATATGTCTAACATGATCACCGGTACCGTTAAGTTTTTCAACGAAACCAAAGGTTTTGGCTTCATCCAGCAAGAAAACGGCCCGGACGTTTTCGTTCACTTCAGCGCTATTCAAGGTGCCGGTTTCCGCACCCTGGCTGAAGGTCAGCGCGTACAGTTCTCTGTGACCCAAGGTCAGAAAGGCCCGCAGGCTGAGAACGTAACTGCTCTGTAATTCTTACAGAATTTAAGAAAGCCGTGGTACCTCTGGTGCCACGGCTTTTTGTTTATCTGGCTCCCGCTACTGACTCACATGTGCTGAATCATGCTGCTATCGCTTCTGCTTGTTGCCACCCTTACACCGATCTCTGACGCGCCGGTACCGGTTCAATCCGCGATGGAAGTGCAGGCTATCTGCCAGCAATTTGTCCAGGTCAGGATGGGGGCTGCTCTACAGCCCTATGAGGTCCATGCACGACTGGTCCCTGAAAGGGAAAGGGAGTGGCTGGTGGATGGCAAAGTAAAAGGACCCGAAGGTCCTTTGCTGTTTGCCTGTCATCTACGCCAGGGGGCACATTGGGAGCTACTTAACTTTTCACTCTGGGCACCACAGCCCGTCAAAGCGGTTTGAGTGCGACCAGCAGGTGCTGCAGGTGTTCAACCATGGTCATGCCAAACGGGGTGAGATAGCCGCCATCTTCTGCACTGATCAGTCCCTGCTGATGCAGACGAACCGCTGCTTGGCACAATTCATCAGACATATCGCTGCGTAATTTAATCCCCAGGCTCATGTTGGCCGGATCAAAGCATGCCAGTATTTTCAAATCGTTCACGAATTCGTTAGAAACCTGGTCGATCCCAATCATGGATTTACTCCTTACGCTAAAGATGTATGCAAATTAGCATCCCCGGATCCACTTTAGTGGGCGCTGGCTCAAATTATTGATCTTTGGCTGGATGCTGCGTTTCAAATGCTGTTTTTTTCGGCGTAATCAGATGGTTGGCTAACAGCGTCGCCAAGGGTCGAGCCGGGCCAAACGTGATAGGATAGGGCACTTCTTTATATCGGACGGTCTATTGGTGGCTGTTCGCCCTGTTCAAGGTATCGCTCATGGTCAAGATCACTCTGGTATCCCTGCTGCATTCACTTTGTGCCCGCTTTCCTGTCTACCCTACCGCTTCGCTGACGTCACTGCTGGATGCCCATCAGGGCGAGGTGTGGTTGCCTGCGCGCAAGGGGGCCGATATTGCGCTGCTGCGCAAGCATGCCAAGGGGGCTCATGAACTGGCTTCACTCGATGCAGGCTGGTGTGATTTTGCCGCCAGCGACAGTGGCGAGACGCCCGAGCTGGATGCGCTTGCCAACTACGACAGCGAGATGATGGATAACCTGCTGATGTACTGGCACAGCGCCGCCAAGATCAATAGCCCGATCACCGATAACCTGTTCGAGCTGCGCCGCGAAGTGGTGGATGAGGCACACGGGGCCAAGCTCGCGGCCGCCTGGGAGCAGCAACAACAGCTGCGTTTTGAACAGCTGATGGCGATGGCGGCCAAGGGCCGGGATCTGCTCTGCTTTGTCGAAGTGGAGTCCGCCTACTGGCTGCGGCAAAAGCTCAGTGAGCAAACGGACATCAGCCTCTGCGCTCCCTCGATTGAGTGAGTAGGAAGGTGGTTTCGGTACGCAGATGAAGAGGCTGTTCAACCACAAACAGCGGTTGTACAGGAAGGTTGAGCTGTAGCGCGAGGAGTGGTCGGGAGAAGAGTATCTGCTCCCCCATGATGTGCGTTTGGCTAGAGAAGGTTGAAAATAGATGGCCCATGACGGGCCATCCTGGTTAAGTAAACGTCAGCAGATCAGAAGGTAATGTTGGTCGAGATCCAGAAGCGGCGCCCTTCCTGATTGTTGTTGTATTCGTTGGCATACGCGGTTTTGCCACCGTCGTTATAGGCGTGGTACTGCAAGAAGTCCTCATCCAGCAAGTTGTAGATGGTGCCATTGACGGTTACGTTGTCGCTGATCCGGTAAGACGCCCCCAGATGGAACAGGGTAAACGCGCTGTAATCACCAAACGCATCTTGCTCGGCACCCACTCCGCGCCAACGCTTGCTGCGATATTCCCCCTGCAACCAGGTATTGAGCTGGGCTGTGGTTTGCCAGTTCAGCTTCATGTTGACCATATGCTTGGGGGTATCGGTCAGTGGCTGGCCCGCTTGTTTGCCCGATTTCTGCTCGCTGTCGGTGAAGGTGTAGTTGGCCTTGAGATCCCAGTATTCGGCCAACGGAATATAAGATCCCACCTCTACGCCCCGGGTAATGGCTTCATCGATGTTGACCGTCTGGCCAAACTCCTTGATGTCATTCCAGTTGGTGCCAATGTCGATACAACCCGGCTGATTGGGCACCTTGCTGTAGTGACAGTTAGCCACCGGCGTACCACTGGCGATCTTGTCGTGGAAGTCGTTGTGGAACAGGGTGACGTTGGCGTTAAAGCCGTTATCGGCCTGATAGTAGGCGGCTATTTCAGAGCTGGTGGTGGTTTCGGGCGTCAGGCTGGGAGTACCGATCAGCGGCAAGGCACCCTGACGACCAAATCCGACGATCCCGCTGGTCAGTTGATCCAGGCGAGGGGTCTTGTAACCCTGGCTGACACCGCCTTTAAAGGTCCAGTTGCTGCTGGCATCCCATACCAGATATCCACGGGGACTGAGCTGGCTGCCAAATACGCTGTGATCATCGTGACGGGCGCCGATGGTTAGTGCCCAGTCGGGCAGGAAACGCCACTCATCTTCGGCAAATAGCGCCCATTGGGTATGCTCAAACGGTGCAGTAGCGACGCCGTCGATCATCTCGGCTTTCCACCACTGACCACCTACCGAGAGGGTGTTATCGCCCAGTACGGTGACCAGCTTGCTGTCGACAATGGTGTTCTCCAGCTCCAGAGTGCGCGGTGCGCCTGCGGTTTTGCCCGGAACGCCCTTGGGCAGGGTACGCCCTGCGGTGTCGGTTTCACTGCGAGTAATGCTGCTGGAGAGGTTGCCGAAATTGAAACGGCCATCGTGAGCCAGCACATACTGATCGCGGGTATAGCGTTGCTGTTTGTCATAACCCCCGATCTTGGTCGGCGTATCCAGGGTGCCAAGCTGGCCTTCACTGTTGTCATACTCTTGGGTGCCGCGGTCAACATCGAACCAGATGTCCTGATTGTCGGTAGGGGTGAACGTCAACCGTCCTCCCAGGTTGCGGATATCCGATTTAACCGGATTTGCCCCCATGATCGGTGTTTTCTCCACGCCATTCGCATCTTGATAGCGAATGTCAGAGGCACTGCGATCAAACAGGCTGCCACGCAGGGTCAGTCCCAGCTTGTCTTCAATGACGGCGCCGCTGGTATAGAAACTGACGCCGGCACTGTCGCCAAACTCACTGTGTTGCTGCTGGGTATTTTCCAGCGTCAGGGCACCCATCCACTCCTTGGCGGGTTTGCGGGTAATGATGTTGACCACCCCCCCCATGGCATCTGAGCCGTAGAGCGTCGACATGGGGCCACGGATCACTTCGATGCGCTCAATGGCGGCCACTGGCGGCATAAAGCTGTTGGACGTTTCACCGAATCCATTGGGGGTCACGTTCCCCACATTGTTCTGACGGCGCCCATCGATCAGTACCAGGGTGTAGTCGCTGGGCATACCCCGCATGCTGATATTCAGGCCACCAGTCTTGCCGACGCTGCCTCCCACATCCACCCCTTCCACATCGCTGAGTGCATCAGCAATGCTGGCCACCCGTTTTTGTTCCAGATCTTCGCGGGTGATGACCGTGATGCTGGCGGGGGCATCGGTGACCTTCTGCTCAAATCCGGATGCTGTGACCACCATGGTTTCATTGATGGTCTGGGCCAGGGTTGCACCCGCAGGCAGCAAGGCGAGCGCAATGGCGTAACCGAGGTGGGATGGTTGAGGCATGGGCATGTTAACTCTCCTGTTTATATTCTGAACTCTGCTGAACTACCAAAATTATTATTGATAATCATTATCATCCTTTCGCGGCAGCATTCTATGCAAAGTCACAACGCGCAGAGAGTGATGTTTATGGAACCTGTCGTTCCAAAAACTGGAACTCGCGAGAGGAGGCTGTACCTCGGGTGATAGTTAATTAATCGCTTGAGGATTAATTTCATTTAAAATCAGTTGGTTATTTTTTCAGTAGCACAAAATGACGACGCCGCCCTCCCGCAAAAAAAGTGTTGTTGTCAATAACGTTAATTAAACGCCATTGACAATGATTCGCATTTACAATAGTTTGCCGCCGCTTATGACGACCATCCTGCGGGAGCTTTTCTTTATCATGTCGAGCCACTCTGCCCGTCCTCACCATGTACCTCGCTGGGTCCGGCCTCTGCATACCTACAGCTCCATGCTGATGCTGATGGTCATGCTCTTTTTCACCCTGACCGGATTGACTCTCAATAACCGCCAATGGCTACCCGCCCCGTCTCCCCTGATCCAGCAACAGCTGTCATTACCGCCCCTGTGGGCCGAGACCGGTTTATGGCAGGAGGATCCGCTGTTGGCTGGTACTCAGCTGTTTCACTGGTTACGCCAGCAACACGGGCTCGAGGGAGGCGAGATGGTGATGGAGTGGAATGCCGAAGAGCAGTTGCTCACCCTCGACATCAAGCGTCCCGGCGGTTACAGCCTGGTCGAGATTGAACCCGCCTTGGCAGAGGTGAGGATTGAGACCCAGCCATCTGGCGTCCTGGCCGTGCTCAACGATCTGCACATGGGTCGTTACAGCGGTGAGATGTGGCGATGGTTTATCGATCTCAGTTCGTTGGTGATGCTGCTTTTTACCCTGACCGGGTTCTGGCTGGTGTTGTCCCGGCGCAATCGTCGCACCAGCCTGTTTGGCCTGAGTGTGACGGGCGCGGCCCTGATGGGCGTGCTTTATTTCGTGATCCTCTACTACTAAACGGAGTCCCGGATGCTCAAATCCACCATGCTGGCACTCTCGCTGGCGAGCTTGCCAGCGGTTGCTGACGTCACTCTGTCGCTGGAACTGCCCCGCCACGAAGGCAGCCAATACCGTCCTTATGTTGCGGTCTGGGTTGAAAACCCCCGGCAACAGGCGGTGGCGACCATCACCGTCTGGCGCAAAGAGGCGGACTGGCTCAAGGATATGCGGCGCTGGTGGCGAAAAAGTGGTCGTTATGAGAACGGCCTGCCGGATGGCGTCTCCGGTGCGACTCGTAAACCGGGCGTGCACCAGCTGCACTGGGATGGCCGTGACCATCAGGGGAATGCCCTGCCGTCGGGACGCTACTCCCTGCATATCGAAGCCGTGCGCGAACATGGCAGCCGTTCTCTGGTCAGCCAACCCATTGAGCTTGGCCAAACAGCCAGCTACCACCTGAAACCGGTCGCCGAACTGGGCCCGATCACCATACATACCGGAGTTAAATCATGACCAAATATTCTGCTGGCTGGGGGCTGCTCGCCCTGTTCGCCACCTGTGCGGCCGCTCATCCGGTCTGGATGCTGCCGAGCGAGTTCAACGTGTCGAGCGACAAGGATCACTGGATCACCGTGGATGGTACCGCCTCCCACGGGGTCTTCAGCTTTGACAAGCCGATCGGGCTGGACAATGTCACCGTCTATGACCCGGCAGGCAACCCCGGCCGAACCGGTCCTTATTACAAGGGACAGCGCCGCAGCGTGTTCGATCTGGCCGTGAATGAGGTGGGCACTTACAAGATCGAGCTGCGCAATCCGCCTCGCTATGTCACCGCCTATACCATTGGCAAGCGCAATACCGAACGCCGGATCATGGCGAACAAGCAGGAGGCGGCCGCTCAGGTGCCCGCCAAGGCGCAAGGGGTAACCACCTATGCCATGCAAAATGTCAGCGCCTTCTATGTCACCCGTAACACCCCGAGCGATACCGTGCTCAAGAGCACGGGTCAGGGACTGGAGCTGCAACCCTTGACCCACCCCAGTGATGTGGTGGTGGGTGAAGCGGCCCGTTTTCGTCTGACGTTTGAGGGTCAGCCGTTGGCCGATCGCAAGGTGGAAGTGGTGGGTCACGGTACTCAGTGGCGCGACGGGCGCCAGCAGCAGGAACTGGTCAGCGACAAGGATGGTGTGGTGACGGTGACCCCGACCCAGACCGGCCCGCACCTGCTCTCTGCCAACATTGAGCAGGCCAGCCAATCGCCGATGGCTGACAAGGTTGCGATCAATTACCTGCTGACCTTCGAGGTATTGCCGCAATGATCCTGTGTAACAAGTGGCTGCCCGCTCTGGCCCTGCTGATGCCGCTGGCCGCACAAGCTCACTATCCGGTGATGGATTGTGGCCGTGAGGGTAACGAACTGGTCTGCAAGGTGGGCTACAGCGACGGTACCCTGGCGAGCGGTGCCGAGGTCGTCATGTATAGCTATGACGACGAGGTGCTGTTCTCCGTCAAGGCCAATGGCCGTTCGGAAGCGCGTTTCACCGAGCCGGAGGGGGAGTTTTATATCCGCTTCGATGCCGGACATGAAGAACCCGCTGAATTTGATTATGCCGAGCTGCTCTGAGATGAGCGGCTGCCGTGAGCGCGTCGTGCCGGATGATGGCCGCAATGAGAACCGCTGGGTGGCACTGTTCACCGCCGCCGTCTTGTTGTGCGGGGTAGTGGGGATCTATTTGCGTCAGGCGCCAGACACGCCTGTGGCACAAACGCCTGATCTCACCCCGGCTGGCCGTCAGCAGCTGACCGAGCTGGTTATCGCCCTCGATGAGGCCGGCTTTATGGCCAGTGATGGCCACTGGCCCGCGCTGGCCGCCATGGAGCAAGCCCTGATCCCCCCTTTTAGCGAGGGGGGCTGGCAAGAGCTGGCCAATGGCTGCTGGCTGGGACCACGAGTGGGCGAACCCGATGCGCGCTGGCTTGTCTCGTTGCCTGCTAATGCCATTTTTCTCGATGGCGAAGGGGCATCCGGCATCTCTGACTGCACTACACCTCTCCACTGGATTTTGATGACACCATGATGCGTATTTTTCTGGGCCTGAGCCTGCTGCTGACCCCCCTTGTTGCATGGAGCAAGCCGTTGACCGTGGGGATCACCCTTCACCCTTATTACAGCTATGTGCACCATATCGTGGGTGATCGTGCCAAGGTGGTGCCGCTGATCGAGAGCGGCTTCAACCCCCATAGCTATGAACTGCAACCGAGCGATCTCAAGCGCTTGAGCAGCATGGATGCACTGGTGCTCAACGGCATCGGCCATGACGAGTTTGCGGTACATGCCCTTGAGGGGCTGGCGCTGCCCAAGCTGACCCGGATTTACGCCAATGCCGACTTGCCGCTGCTCGCCACCAGCAAGGGGAGCTACAACCCCCATACCTTCGTGGCCATCGATGCCGCGGTGCGTCAGGTCTATACCATTGCTCGCGAGCTGGGGCGACTTGATCCGGCCAACCGCGACTATTTTCAGCAAAATGCCCTGACCTATGCCCGCAGCCTGCGAGCCATCAAGAACCGCTACCGGGCTGAGTTGTTGACGCTGGATCTGGCCAGTGTGCGCATCGCCAGTACCCATAATGCCTACGGCTATCTGCTGCAGGAGTTTGGCATCGGCATCGACACCGTCATTGAACCGGCCCACGGGGTTGAGCCCAATGCGACCCAGTTGCAGCAGACTATTGAGCGGATCAAGGCGGCCAATATTCAGGTGCTGTTTACCGAGCTGGATATGGATAACCGCTACGTGGAGCTGATCCAGAACGCCACCGGGATCCGGATTTACCACTTCTCCCACATGACGTTTGGTGACTATGACCCTGACCTGGTGAGCCGCGAGATGGATCACAACCTCAAGACCCTGGTCAAGGCGCTGTCACTGGCGGCGCAGGCCAGCTGATGGGGCCGTCAATCCTGCTGCAAGGGCTTGCCTTGTCGCTCAATCGGGTGAGCATACTCCAGCCCATCGATGGCACCTTCGCGGCGGGCAAGCTGCATGCCATCGTTGGCCCCAACGGCGCGGGCAAATCCTCCTTGCTCAAGTGCGTGCTGGGTCTGCGACCCCATAGCGGCGACGTGTTTCGGGAGTGGGCGGGGGCGCCGGGTCCGGTGGCTTATGTGCCGCAGCAGAGCCAGTTTGAGCCATCCCTGCCCATCACCATCAACGAATTCCTGCTGGCGACATTCTCGCGCCGCCCCCTGTGGTTGCCGATGACGTCGGCGGCGAAAGTGCGGATCGATCAGCTGTTGGCGCAAGTCGGGCTGACCGGGAAGGGACATTTGCGCCTCGGTCAGCTGTCTGGGGGGGAACGCCAGCGCTTGCTGCTGGCACAAGGGCTGGATCAGGGGAGTCAACTCTGGTGTCTGGATGAGCCCATGACCGGGCTGGATCAAGAGGGACAAGAGATGGTTAACCGCTTGCTGCTGCAACTGCGCGGGCAAGGGGCCACCTTGCTGGTGGTGCATCATGACATGACCTGGGTGAGGCGTTATGCCGACCGGGTATGGGTGATTGATGGCGGGCTGGCAGCGGTCGGTACCCCGGATGAGGTGTTTGCCGATGCCCAACTGGAGGTGGCGTGATGGAGAGTCTGCGTCAATGGGTATTCTCCCTCTTTGCAAGCGGCTATTTGCCCGAGATGTTCCAGTACGCCTTTCTGACCAATGCCCTGGTAGCGGCCCTCTTGATGGGGCCTCTGCTCGGGGCGCTGGGCCCGCTGGTGGTGGTCAAGCGGCTGGCGTTTTTCTCCGAAGCGGTCGGCCACGGTGCCCTGACCGGTGTGGCTCTCGGGATCTTGCTGGGCGAACCGGCGACGGCGCCGCTGGTGGCGCTGTTTTGTTTTTGCATCCTATTTGCCCTGCTGCTCCACTGGGTCAAGAGCCGCACCCAGATCCCTTATGATGCGTTGGTGGGCGTGTTCCTCTCGTTTGCCATCGCGCTGGGGGCCGCCTTGCTGCTCTATGTGGCCAAGCGGGTCAACGTACATATCCTGGAAAACGTGCTGTTTGGCTCGATCCTGACGGTCAAGGATCTCGACCTGCTAGTGCTGCTGATCATTGCCATTCCTGCGCTGCTGATGTTGCTGCGCGGAACCAATACCGCCCTGCTGGCGAGTCTGGCGCCGGAGTTGGCGCGCAGCCGCGGGGTGGCGGTGCGTCTCTATGACTATCTGTTCGTGTTGCTGATTGCCCTGATGACGGTCGCCTCGGTCAAGGTGATTGGGGCCATTCTGGTGGGGGCGCTGCTGCTTATCCCCGCAACGGCGGCCCGACTGGTGAGTCGCAGTGGTGCCCAGTTTTTCTGGCTCTCGGTGCTGTTTTCAACCCTCAGTTGCTTCCTCGGCATTCTGGTGCCGATGGCGGGCGCCCTGCCACTGCCTTCCGGGGCGGCCATCGTGATGTTTGCCTCGCTCTTTTTTGTACTTGCGCTCGGTTACCGTCGCTGGAGAACCATTGAATGAGATCCTTTGTTTGTTTGCTGCTCGGCCTGCTGGCGTTGCCGTTGTGGGCTGCGCCGACCGTGGTCAGTACCGTGCCGGTGTTGCACGCCATCAACCTTTCGCTGTTGGCCGACACCGGTATCGTCGCCCGTTATCTGCCGCCCGCCAGATTGCCGCTGAACCGGATCCCCGGCTGGCTGAGCAAGGTGGACGTGGCCACCCTGGGACCGGCCGATGCCCTGCTGACGATGGAGTCGTTGCAGCCGGAGCTGGCGATATATCCCCTGTTGCGCCAGCGCCAGATCCGGGTCGTGCCCATTGATGTCGCGCGGGAGCTGGCGCCGGCAGGCGCCAAAGTGACCCTGCGAGCGGACGGGGAGGGGGACTACTTCTGGCTCGATTTTGGCAATCTGACCCTGATGGGCAATGTGGCCGCGCGGGATCTGGCCCGTATGTGGCCAGCCCAGAGCGCGCAGATTGAACGCAATCGCCAGCGATTGCTGCGGGCGGTGCAGGGCAGTGCCATGGCGTTTGACGATGTGCTGCTGGCGCACAATGTGGCCAGTCTGGCGGTGGCCGATCAACGGCTGATGCCACTGGCGCAGGCGCTCGGTCTGCCATTGGTGCCGCAACAGCAGGCCGATCTGGTGCTGACCAGTCGTCCGCTCAAAGGGCGTTCCCGTGGCATCTGGCAGCCGGACCCCTTGCTGCGGCTTGGAGATCAGCCGATCGAAGTCTGGCTGATGCAAAATCAGCAAGCTCTGGTTCGCCAGCTCGCGCCAACAGCCGATTGATGCGGGAATGTGAATGCTGGACCTGATCGAAATTAAAATATTCTGCGCCGTGGTCGAGTGCGGCGGTCTAACCGCTGCCGCCGATCAACTCGGTTTCCCGAAATCGACCATGAGCCGTCGTCTCGCCCAGCTGGAGCTGCGGGTTGGTCAGCCGTTATTGCGTCGTCAGAGCAATCGACTGCAACTGACGGAGGCGGGTCGATTATTTGAATCCTATGCCCGGCAGATGCTGCGACTCTCGCAGCAAGGGCTGCAGGTGATGGAGGATCTGCGGGAAGAGGTGAGCGGGGAGTTGCAGGTACGCTGTCACCCCGTCTGTGCCGAGACATGGTTTGTGGAAGCGCTTGAGTCGTTTCTGGAGCACTATCCCGGGGCCAGGATCAGTCTGAAAACAGACGAGCAGCTCTCTCCCAACAGTGCCGCTCAGGGTGAAATCTGGTGCTGGTTCGGGACGGATCCCGAGTGTGGTTTGCGTTACGAGCCGTTGGTGCAACTGCCCGCCTCTCTTTATGCCAGCCCGGACTATCTGGCAGGACAGCAGCCGATACAACACCCCAGGGATGTGAGCACCCATGACTGGATTGGTGAGGGCGCGACGATCAACGACGGGGTGCTGTTACGGCATCGACAGGAGGGGGAGTATCTGTGCCAGCCTACGCCCTCTCGCTTGCTGTTTGATGATGTGGGGATGCAGATCAGCGCGATGCGACGTGGCCGGGGCATCGGTATTTTACCAGATACCCGTGTCCGGGCGCTGAACCGGGCCCATCCGGACAGCTTGATCCCCTGTTTGCCGGGTTGGCAAGCGGTGCCATGGCAGGTGGGATTGCTCTATCCTTATGGGCGGCAGCCGCGCAAGGTCAGTGCATTACTGGCTCATATTCGCAGTGCGCTCCCACCCTCCTGGCGCGGGTGCAAGCTGGACAAGCTGCCGACAAGATGTGAACATGGCGCCCTTTATCGAGAGAGAGACTTGGCCAATGAGCTATGAACTGAGCGACACCGAGCGCAATGCCGCGCTGCAACTGAACGCTGATTACCGTTACGAACACTTCATCAGCAAGCTGGTCGAGCATGAAGAGCTGTTTGTTCTGACTGACGAACATGGCGTCATGATGCTGACCACCGATGATGAAGATTGCATCCCGGTATGGCCGCACCCGGAGTACGCCAAGGCGTGGGCCGAAGGTGAGTGGGCCGATTGCAAGCCGCAGTCCATCACCCTGAAAGTGTGGCTGGAGCGCTGGGTTGACGGTATGGAGCAGGACGAGCTGTGTGTTGCCGTGTTCCCGACCCCGGATCAGGAAGGCATCGTGCTGGAGCCGGCCGACGTGGCTGACGCCATTGCCGAGAAGCAGGCCAAGCGCGGCTAATTGCCTCGTTTGCTTGCAAGCAACCCGGTTGCAAAACAAGACCCCGCCACTGTGCGGGGTCTGTCGTTTTTGGGGCGGACATCCTGTGCTCGCTGGAGCAGAGGAGGGCGGCCAAAATTACGGTTGCCGATAAGTGGTGTCAGTCAGGAGCACGACCGGGAACGTTTGGTCGGCCTTGATGGCCGCTTTGGTCTGTGCCTTTGCCTCTTCATCAATCCACAGCAGTCCACCGTAGCTGTAACCGCTGTTGTCGCCACCGAGGGGCCAGTAGAGCTGCTCGCTCTTGGGGGTTGCGGGCTCCTTGGGCAGTTTGATCCAGCGCCAGGCCCCTTCCCGCGTGTAGGGCACCTGATAGGCAGGGACGAAGCTGGCCAGCTCATAGAGCCGCTGCTGGATCTGCCGTGACAGGGCCGCCTTTTTGGCAAAGTCGAACTCCTTGTCGTACTGCTCCACCAGCGCCGTGATGGCGTCATCATCGATGTTCATGATGTTGTTGGTCTGGGGCTTGTTGGCATTGACCTTGTGGAAGAACTCCCAATAGGCGGGGTAGCGGCCGCCGCTCCAGGCCATCCAGGCGCTCTGATGCTTTTTCTCCAGCATCGATTTGAACCCGGCCGAGGCATCCATCAGGTTGAGCTCGAGATTAAGCCCCGCCTTCTTGGCCTCTTCCCGCAGCAGCGTGAGCCGCTGGGCGTGTTCTGCGGTGGTGTAGGTGATGGCGAGGGTCAGTGACTGCCCCTTGTCGTTTTGCAAAATCCCCTGCGGCCCCACCTTGTTGAAACCGGCTTTGGCAAAGTATTCCCGCGCCAGTTTGGGAGCGAACGGACGGGCCTTGATCTCGCTGTTGGTAAACTCCCCCTGACCGGCGCCATAGCTGTTGAGGCGCAGGTAATCCCCCCGCAACAGGGTGGTGAGCATCTTGTCGAGGTTGAGGGCGTGCTGGATCCCGAGCCGCACATCGAGATTGCTCAGCAGCGGATCGGCGGTGTTGAGATAGAGCCCCATCGGCGATTGCGGGGTCTGGTTGTAGAACCAGATACGCGAGATATAACCCTTTTCGAACTCCGACGTTTTGGTCTTGTCGTGCCACCAGTTGGGCATCACCAGTGGGAAGGTGTCGAGATCGCCGCGCAGGAAGTGCTGCCAGGCGATGTTCAGATCCCTGAGCACCTTGATCTCGATCCGCGCGGGATTGAAGCGATGCTGGAAGTAACGTTCGTCATCCCCCCACCAGTTTTCAATCCGCTTGAAGGTAACCGACTTGCCCTTTTTCACCTGATCGAGCTGATAGGGGCCAGTGACCGGCAACACCTTCCAGTTGTACTCCTTGACCCAGTTGGCAGTGAGCGTGATGGCGTGGCTCGGCTCCGGGCTGATGGGCAGTGATTCGAGCAGATCCTGGCGGCTCTTTTCGGTGCCGCTGGTGATGGCCAGGGTGCGATCATCAAACTTGGTGATGTCGGCTATCTGGGTGCTGTAGTAGTTGTTGTACCAGGGATCGTTGATCTCTTTGCTGCGCATCATCTTGAGGGTAAAGAGCCAGTCATCGGCGGTGACCGGTTGGCCGTCTGACCAGCGCGCCTTGGGATTGATGCGAAAATAGAGGGTCTTGTGGTCGGCGCCGAAGGCCCACTCGTTGGCCAGCATCGGCATGGGATTGCCGGTGACGGGGTGGGTGCTCAGCAGTGGCAGGTTGCTCTCTCGCACGTAACCGGCAAAGCCGCCGTTGGAGTCGGGGCCATATTTGCGCAAGGTAAGGGGGAAGCTGGTCATAAAGGTGCGAAAGGTGCCGCCGCGCCTGGCTGCCGGATCGGCATAGAGAGGATCCTGGTTGTTGCTCTCCCACTTCAAATCAGCGGGTAGCGTGGCACTCCAGCCAAACGGGCTCCAGCACAGGGTCAGGGCGATGGCGGTGGCGCGAATGATAGGGGGGAGGCGGCGCCCCCCGGCGGTGATGGTCGATGGCATATCCTTGCTCTCCTGAAAGTCTGCTTCCTGCAGATCACGCTCTGATAATGTCAGCCCTGATAGGGACTGGCTCATCATGAAAATTTTATCCTGTCAGGTCAATGAAATAGCGCGAATTGACAGGCGCTCATCAAGTCGCGCTCTGTGGTTTTAACCCGCGCAGTCGGCCACCGAGCAGATGCACCACAAAGCCGAGCAGCACCAGACCTGAACCCAGCCACTGCATGGCGGTCGGATGTTCATCGAGCAGCAGGGCGGCCGCCACCATGCCGACACAAGGGATCAGCAGGGAGAGGGGCGCCACCTGTGCCACCGGGTAGCGCATCAGCAGTCGCCCCCACAGGCCGTAACCCAGCCAGGTCGCGACATACGAGAGATAAAGCACGCACAGCAATCCCTGCCAGCTGAAGTTGAGCAGGCTGCTGGCTATCAGCTCCGGCCCCTCGAACAGCCAGGAGAGGGCAAAAAACGGCAGGATGGGCACCAGACCGCCCCAGGCGATCAGGCTCGGCAGCGTGGTCTGATAGCGCAGACCAATCTGGCGATTGATGACGTTGCCAAGGCCCCAGCAGGCTGCGGCGCACAGTGTCAGCACGAAGCCGAGCAGGGTCAGGTTGCCTTCGCCGTGGGTGGCGATGAGATAGAGGCCGAGCCCCGCCAGCGGCAGCGCCACCCAGTGGTGGGGCTGCCAGCGCTCCCCCAGCCAGATCATGGCGAACAGCAGGGTGAACACCACCTGGGATTGCAGCACCAGCGAGGCCATGCCCGCCGGCATGCCGAACTTCA
Source organism: Aeromonas allosaccharophila (assembly GCF_016026615.1). Lineage (NCBI taxonomy): Bacteria > Pseudomonadati > Pseudomonadota > Gammaproteobacteria > Aeromonadales > Aeromonadaceae > Aeromonas > Aeromonas allosaccharophila. Next base: position 487,486 of record NZ_CP065745.1, read on the forward strand.
TGGCACTGAACAGAAAGGCGAACTGACCGAGGCTGATGGCCCCGCCGTAGGCCAGCAGCCAGCGCCAGGGCATGGCGGGCCTGGGCACCAGCAAGATGGCGGGAAAGACCACGCCGATAAAGCGCAGCGCACCCAGCAGTAGCGGTGGTATCCCCTCCAGCCCCCACTTGATGGCGATGAAGTTGAGCCCCCAGCAGAGGATGACCAGAGCGGCCAGACACTTGTCCTTGGTTTGCATGGTTGAAATCCCTGTCATCAGCAGTGCGGCGCGCGGATTTACACAGCCCGGCGCGATCGGCAAGAGGGCGAGCATACCCCTGAGCTGGTGGTGAGTGTCAAGGACAAAGGCCCGTTTGGATATTTCTGGTTGAGAGGCCCGTAGCTGCTTTTTGTTGCAAGGTCAGGGCAGATCAGGCCGTGACGCAGTGCAGCGCAATACCACGGTTGGTGATAGCCGCACGCATGGGGGCGGGCAGGGCATCGTCGGTGACCAGCACGCTGATCTGGCCCGGTGCGCCAAGCTGGCTCGGGTGAATGGCGCCAAATTTGCTGCTGTCGGTGATCACCACATTGGTCATCCCCTTGGCCAGTACGCTGTTGACCACGTCGGCCCGCATCATGTCGCGACCGGTGAAACCCACCTCGGGGTGAAAACCGTCGACCCCGATAAAGGCCTTGGAGAAGTGCACCTGCTCGATACAGAGGCGCGTCAGCGGCCCCACCACGCTTTCGCTCTGATGCTGGAACAGCCCGCCAAGCAGCACTACCTGAGCCGGGGTGTCTTTGAGCAGATGGGCGATATAGCTGCTGATGGTGATGATGGTGACCCGTTTGTGCAGGGCCAGATGGCGCGCCAGCATGGCGTTGGCGCTGCCCCCTTCGATAAAGACCGTTTCGCCATCTTCCACCAGCTGGGCGGCCCGCTCGGCGAGGCGCTCCTTGAGCAGGTAATTGATGTTCATCCGGGCATCCGGGTCATCGGTCTCCAGCGCCATGGCCGAGCCGTGTACCCGTCTGAGCAGTCCCTGTTTCTCCAGTGCGGTGAGGTCGTTGCGCACCGTCACCTCCGACACGCCGGTGTGTTGGGCGAGCTCACTCACGCTCATCTTGCGAGCCTGATGGACCAGAGTGAGGATCAGTTGGTGGCGTGGGTTCATGGTGCGCTCGCATGCAAGGTGGTGGATAGCGGCAAGCCACCCGTGGGGTGGCTTGCCAATCATATGACGTCACAGGCGCCATGGGCGCGCCCCGTCAGAGACTGTGCTCGGTGCGGGCGATGATATCATCTTGCGCATCCGGGGATAAGGCGGTGAAGAAGGCCGAATAGCCCGCCACCCGTACCACCAGATCCCGGTACTGATCCGGATTGGCCTTGGCCGCCAGCAAGGTCTCCCGCGAGACGATGTTGTACTGCACGTGCCACCCCTTGTGCACCTCGAAGAAGGTGCGCAGCAGGCTCATCAGCTTGGTTTTGTCCCGCTCGTTCTCAAGGCTCGCCGGACTCAGCTTCTGGTTGAGCAGCACCCCGCCGAGGATCGCCGCCGTGGGCAGCTTGCCGATGGAGTTGAACACCGCCGTAGGGCCGAGACGATCCGAACCTGAAGAGGGGCTGGCCCCTTCCGCCAGCGGGGTGCGGGCATGGCGGCCATCCGGGGTGGCCATGGTGGCCGCACCGAACGGCACGTTGGCGGAGATGGAGGAGGTGCCCGCATAGTAGGTGCCACCGATGGGGCCACGCCCGAAGCGGGTGTTGTGCAGCCCCTTGAGCTCGTCGATGTAGCTCTGGTAAGCCTGTACCAGCAGCAGGTCAACCTCGTCCAGATCGTTGCCATATTTGGGGGCGGCGTTGGTGAGGCGCTGACGCAACTGCTCTCCTGCCAGCCCTGCAAAGTCCTGCTCCAGGGCGGCAGCCAGCTCGTGCTGATCCACCACGCCCTGCACGAACACCAGTTTCTTCAGGGCCGCCAGACTGTTGCCGAGGTTGGCGATCCCCACCTGCAGACCAGAGACCCAATCATAGACGGCGCCCCCCTCCTTGATGGTCTTGCCGCGCTCTATGCAGTCATCCACCAAAGTGCTGCAGAGGATGTCGTGGGCTTGGGCCTCCAGCACGCTGTCGACCACGCAGTCGATCTCGATGGATTTGCGGGTGAAGTAGCGCACCTGCTCATCCCAGCGGGCCATCACCTCGTCAAAGTTGCCAAAGCTCCCGTCTCGCAGCGATTGGGTTTGGGGCAGGAATACCTTGCCGGTGGTGGCATCGCGGCCGCCATCGAGGGATGCCAGCAGAATGCGGGCGAAGTTGATAAAGCTCATGCCGGTGCAACGATAGCCCCACTTGCCGGGCACGGCGGTCTCGATGCAGCCGATGGCGGCGTAGTGGTGGGCATCTTCCACGCTCACCCCGAGCTTGATGAACTCGGGGATCACCACCTCGTCGTTGTTGAAGGCGGGCATGCCAAAGCCGCAGCGGATCACCTGAATGCAGGCGTCGAGGAAATCCTCGCTCATCCCCGCGTGGTAGCGCACCGAGAGGTTGGGCTGGGTGGATTTCAGCTGGCCGCAGGACTCCAGAATCGCGTAGGAGAGGCCGTTGACCGCGTCATGGGCCGCGCCATCCCGCCAGTTCTGGCCACCGATGGTGACGTTTTGATAAAGCGGGCTGCCGGCGGAGGCCTTGGAGTGGGTGCCGGAGCGGATCTTGTTCACCTCCAGCAGTTTGAGCCAGCACCCTTGCAGCAGCTCGATGGCGCGCGTCCGAGGCAGGGATTCCGACAATTCTACCTCGCGGCGATACCAGGGGTAGAGGTACTGATCCATCCGGCCAAACGACACCGAGTGGCCGTTGGATTCGATCTGCAGGATGAGCTGGATAAAGTAGCAGAGTTGCAGCGCCTGCCAGAAGGTCTCGGGGGGCTGGTGGGCGATGTGGGCGCAGTTGAGTGCGATGGTTTCAAGCTCGCTTCGGCGCTCGGGGCGCGGCTCTTGCGCTGCCATGTCGCTGGCAAGGGCTGCGTAGCGCCCGATGTGATCGCTGACCGCCTCCAGGGTGATGGCGACGGCGTGCAGGAACTGCTCGCGCTGCAGATCGGCCCAGTCCGCCAGATCCAGCCGACTGCGCCGCTCGGCCACCTTGGCCTTGAAGCCATCGAGACCCAGCGTGAGCAGCTCCTCATAGTTGACCGCGAGGTGAGCATCCCCCGAGGTCATGTTGCCCTCGGCCTTGATGATGCCGCTCTCCAGCAGCGCTTTCTGCTCGTCGGTAAAGAGGCCGAAGCAGCGGTCCTGCACCGTCTGGCCGCGCCAGAAGGGGGTGAGGGCATGGATGACCTCCTTGTCAGTTTCGCTGACCACAAAACCGGCGCCGGGACGGTCGGCCAGCTCGTCGATCTCCTTCTCAATCCAGCTCACCGTGTATTCGGGAAACAGCGGCGCCGCCCGCACCTGACTGGCCTGATTGCCGACGATGAGCTCGTCGTGCTTGATCCAGATGGTGCGCTGCTTGAGGTGGTGGGCCAGCGCCAGGGCACGGCGCACCGGCAGCGGCCGGGCGAGGTGAGCCTGATAGGCCTCGGTGTAGTGGCGGGCCCGCTCGGTGCAGACTGGTGGCTGGACGATGTGGATCAGGCTCTCCTTGTGGGCACGGATCCGCGGGGGCAGGGTGGTGAGGTCGAGCTGGGTCATGATCTTATCCTCTGGTCACAGGGGTCAGCCCCTGACGTTGGGCGTATGCGTGGGCAAAGCGGAGTAAATCGGGATCGTCGAGCGGCGTGTCCGGTGCCTGATAGGGCAGATCCAGAAGGGCATATTTGCCCATCCCCAGCGTGTGGTAGGGGAGGAAGTGGATCTCCTGCACCGTGCCGAGGCTGGCGGCGGTGTCGGTGATGGCTTCGATCGATGCGCGGTCGGCATTGAAGCCGGGAATGAGCGGCACCCGGATCTGCATCGGCACGCCGTGTTCGGCGAGGCGTTTGAGGTTCGCGATGGGCAGCTCCACCTTGCCGCGGGTCCAGTGGAAGAAACGTTCTTTATCCACGTGTTTGAGATCCGCCAGCACCAGATCCAGTGAGGGGAGGCTTGGCTCAATCTGGTGCCAGGGCACATGCAGGCAGCTCTCGACCGCTGTGTGCAGCCCTTCTGCCTTGCAGCGGGCCAGCAGGGCAGCGGCAAAGCTGGGCTGCATAAAAGGCTCGCCACCGGAGAGGGTGACGCCACCGCCGCTGCGCTCGAAGAAGGGGCGATCCCGCAGTATGGTGTCTATCAGGGTGTCCAGGGTGTCATCCCGACCGCACACCTGCAGCGCTTCGCTGGGGCAGAGGCCGCGCAGCCGTTCCATATCGTCGGCCTTGAGGGCAGAACGGCTGAGCTGGATCCCCTCGCTGTCACGCAAGATTGCCGGACAAGCCTGGCTGCAGAGCTGGCATCCCTCGATGCACTGGCGCCGGTCGAGTAGTATGTCCGGCTTGGGAGAGCGGCTCTCCGGGTTTTGACACCACAGGCAAGCCAGCGAGCACCCCTTGAGAAACACCAGGGTGCGAATGCCGGGGCCATCGTGAGTTGAATATCGTTGCAGGTCGAAAATCATACCGCCTCCTTTTGTTTTTTCATTCTATTTGCTTTCATTCGAAAGTTGATTTGATTTCGATCAGGCAATTTGCAGATGTTTTATCGCTAGAATGGCGACATATTGAACATCCCGTTAAGGAGTTAGAGATGGAGCTGTATCTCGATACCGCCGATGTGGCGGCAGTGCGTCGCTGGTCACGGATCCTGCCGTTGGCCGGTGTCACCACCAATCCTTCCATTACTGCCGCCGGGGGCATGCCGCTTCGCGAGCTGCTGCCCGCCCTGCGCGACGTACTGGGCCCCAAGGCGCGCCTGTTTGCCCAGGTAATGGCCAAAACCGAAACCGAGATGGTGCGCGAGGCGTTCGCCCTGCGTGAGCTGGACCCGGATCTGGTGATCAAGATCCCGGTATGCGCAGAGGGATTGGCAGCGATCAAGAGCCTGACTGCCAACGGGGTACCGACCCTGGGGACGGCTGTCTATACCCCGCTGCAGGGCTGGCTGGCGGCGGTAGCGGGGGCGGAATATGTCGCGCCTTACGTCAACCGGCTGGATGCTCAGGGCGGCGATGGCATCGCCACCGTGCAGGAGCTGCAACAGCTGCTTGAGCTACACGCCCCGAACAGCAAGGTGCTGGCGGCGTCATTTCGCACTCCCCGTCAGGCGCTTGACTGCCTGCTGGCCGGTTGCCAGTCCATCACCTTGCCGCTCGATGTGGCGGAGCAGTTGCTGAACGTGCCTGCGGTGGATGCGGCGCTGGTGAAGTTTGATCAGGATTGGCAGCGCGCCTTCGGTCGCTGATTGCAGTGACAAGCGGATTGTTGTGATAAAGGGGGGAGGGTGAAGCGCAGGTTGTGGGGATTGACCGACTAGACTTGAAAGAGGGGGCCAGGTTCGCTGGCCGCCCTGCAGTTTACCGGAGGTATCCCATGAGCGACCATTTGCTACTCCCCCATGGTGAAGATTTGCGTCGTGCGGTGCTTTGGCTCAGCGAGCATCACTTGCACGATATCTCTGCCATTGAAGAGGCCAGCCTGCGTTTTGATCTCTCGCCACTGGATGAGGAGTTTCTGATCCAGCACTGGCTCGACAGCCAGCGCCAATCATGAATATCTGAGGTGAGGGATTAGAAGAAGTTGGCGAGTTTGATGCCAAACTCTTTGGGATCGACCGTATTTTCAATGCTCTCCTGCACACCCGATTTGGCCAGATCCAGCCACTGCACCTCGAGGTAGTGACGCTGGGTGGCGTGATAGATCACCTTGACCACCGGCTTGAGCGGTTGCTGTTCGTTGCGCTGCATCACGATGGCCAGGCGCTGGTTCGAGAGTTGCACCAGCGTTCCCACCGGATAGACCCCCATGCACTTGATGAACTTGGTCACCAGTTCGGCATCGAAGTGCTGATTGATCCCCTTGAGCAGGATGCGAAACGCCTGGGTCGGCTGCATGCCCGCTTTGTAGACCCGATCCGCGGTGATGGCATCATAGACATCGACGATGCCGCTCATCCGGGTATAGAGCGAGAGCTGATCGCCTTTGAGCCGTTGCGGGTAGCCGGTTCCATCGAGTCGCTCGTGGTGGTTGGCGGCCACTTCCAGCATGGTGGGGGTGATGCCCGGGGTGTTGCTTAAGATCTCGTAACTGTGCACTACATGCTGGCGCATGATGGTGAACTCCTCGTCAGTCAGCTTGCCCGGTTTGTTGAGCACCTCGTCCGGAGTCATGATCTTGCCCACGTCGTGCAGCAGGCCACCCAGGGTCAGCTCCTTTAACACGCTGCGTTCCAGTCCCAGATAGCGACCGAAGTTGGCGAGCAGAATGGCCACGTTCATGGAGTGCTCCATCAGGTAGGCATCCTTGGCGCGAATACGGGCCAGACAAAGCATCGCATCGCCGTGGCTGAACATGGTGTCTACCATCTCTTCGGCGACTTCCGCCAGCGGGGTGATGTCAATGGGTTCACCCGCCTTGAGCTGGCGAATGAACTTGCCTTGCAGCTCGCGGGCCTCTTGGTAAAGGCGGCGGATCTTCAGCTCTCGCCCTTCGCCGTTGGCACTGGCCCGGCGTCCCGCCTGAGCGCTGTTGGCATTGAGGTCGGGGGAGATAACGGCGTCACTCTCGGCGCTGCCCAGCTTGCTGCGGGCCAGATCGATGCGCACCGTGAGTACCCCCTGGCGTACCAGATTGGCAATTTGTGCCACGCTGGTCACCATGCCCATCTGGGCAATCTCCATCCCACCTGTCTGGCTGGCGATAGCAATGACATACATGCCGGGTTTCAGCTGGTTGACGGGAATGACGGGATAGGATGCTTGAGACTTCATGAGGGCTTCCTGACTTTTATTATTATGAGTATCGTTCGGATGGGTCACACCGGAGAAGTGTAACATTGGATGACCAGTTCGTCATAATTGGCAACCCCTTAACAGTGGCGTTGTCGCCCCCGCCCGATATAATGACGCCCCTTTACTTGTTGGACTCCGAGGTTGTGAATGCGGCTTGATAAATTTCTGTGCGATTGTTCCGATTTGACCCGCTCGCTGGCAGGCAAACTGATCCGTCAGGGTGAGGTCATGGTGGATGGCATTGTGGTCAAGCAGCCCGCCTTTCATATCAATGAGCAGAGCCAGATCGAGTTTGACGGCGTGCTGCTGACGCTGGAGCAGCGCAACCGCTATTTCATGCTGCACAAGCCGGAAGGTTACGTCTGCTCCAACGAGGATCCGGATCACCCGACCGTCTTCTTCCTGATGGATGAGCCGGCGATGGGCAAGCTGCACGTGGTGGGTCGCCTCGACCTCGATACCACGGGTCTGGTGCTGGTGACCGACGACGGCCAATGGTCCCACCGCATCACCTCGCCGCGCCACGAGTGTGCCAAGACCTATCACGTCTGGCTGGCCGATCCGGTGAGCCCGGATGCGATCGAGCTGTTCGCCGAAGGGGTCTACCTGCGCAACGAGACCGATAAAACCCGTCCTGCCCAGCTGGAAATTCTCGGTGAGTGCGAGGCCCGCCTGACCATCCACGAAGGCAAGTACCATCAGGTCAAGCGGATGTTTGCCTCCATCGGCAACAAGGTCGTTGGCTTGCATCGCGAGCGGGTGGGTGGCCTGACGCTGGATGAAGAGCTGGCACCCGGTGAATACCGCGAGCTGACCGCTGAGGAGATTGCCCTGTTCTGATCAGGGATGGTGCCGGGTGTCAGTGAGTGCTGAAACCCAGCACCAGCGCCGTGCCCAGGGTGGCAATCAGTGCCCCAGCCCAGGCGGCAACGGATGGCCGCTCCCCCGAGTGCCACCACAACAGCGGCAGCAGCAGTACCGGCGTGGTGGAGGAGAGAATGGCTACCATGCCCACCTCGCCCTGCCGCAGTGCCATCAGGATCAGCGTCATGCCCAGCCCCATCGCCAGAAAACCGTTGGTGGCAATCATGGCGAGGATCTGGCGATTGACCGGTTTGAGCGGCATCGCCAGTGGCAAGCGCCCCAGCCGCAGGACGCAGTGGGCCAGCAGGGCACTGCCCATCCGGATACCCGATGCACTCACCGCATCCACCTCACCACTCATCATCACCGGCTTGGCGATGATGGCTCCCACGCTTTGACACAGTGCCGCCGTCAGGCCAAGGCCAATTCCCAGCGCCAGATTGCCACGGATCTGCTCCCACTCGTTGCTGCTACTGCGTCTGCCAAACAGGATCGCCAGCATCACGCCGGCAAAGACCAGCATGGCCCCCAGCAGTCGCCAGCCCGTCAGCTGTTCATTAAAGAGCCACAGCCCAAGCAGGGCGGAAAACAGCGCATGGCAGGAAAAAAGCAGGGCACTGCGTCTTGGCCCCAGCCGGTTCATGCAGGCAAACAGCGCCGTGTCGCCGACGAAGATGCCGACCAGCCCCGAGATGGCGAGCAGGGGCAGGGCGCTTGCGGTGAGGGTTTGCCAGCCACCGGTGAGCAGACTCATGGTGCCGAGCATCAGGCTGACCAGAAACATGCGCCAGCGACTGTAGGCAAATGCGCCGAGATGACGGGCCGGTTTGACCGAAATTAGCGCTGCAACTGCCCATAAACTGGCCGATGCGAGGGCCAGCCACTCATAACCCATAAAAACTCCTGAAAAAATTAACCCGAAAGACTCCATCTCCCGGGCAAGCCCGATACAATACGGGGCGTTTTCGGGGATAACAAGAGCGGCATCAGGCATTCATCAGGCGCGCCGTCGGCCTTCCCCTCCTGCAGTGGTTTTATTCGAGGTTTTGTCATGAGGTATGGTTTCTTCCCCAAGCTGGCGCAACGCTGGCTCTCCCCGCTATTGCTTGCCGTGCTGGCAGGGCCCCTGGCCCATGCCACCACCGTTGAGCAGCAGCCTCTGCTTGCCGATCGGCAAACCCTGGTCAAGGGCAACGGTGCCGAGCCGGAGTCGCTGGATCCGGCACTGGTGCGATCCGGTTTTCCGGGGGAGGCGGTACTGGTCGATCTGTTTGAAGGGCTGGTCAGCGATGACGGGCAGGGGCATATCGTACCTGCTCAGGCACTGCGCTGGGAGGTGAGTGACGATGGGCTGGAGTGGCGTTTTTTCCTGCGTCCCCAACTGAAGTGGTCCAATGGCGAGCCGCTGGTGGCCGCTGATTTCGTCTATGCCTGGCGCCGTCTGCTCGATCCGGCCATCAATTCCCCTTCTGCCGGGTTGCTGCTGGCGACGGGGATCAACAATGCGCAATCCATCTATGCCGGCGCGCTGGAGCTCGACAATCTGGGCATTGAGGCGCAAAGCGACCAGATCCTGAAAATCACCCTGGAGCGGCCTACCCCCTATTTTTTGCAGCTCATCAGTCAGCGCCCCTTTGTGCCCGTCAATCAGAAAGCGATAGCCCAGTTTGGCAAGCAGTGGACCGAGCCCGGCAAGCTGGTGAGCAATGGTGCGTACCGGCTGACAAACTGGACGCCGAACGAGCGGATCGAAGCCGAGCGCAATATCCACTACTGGGACGACCTGCACACCCGTATCGGGCGGGTCACCTACCTGCCGATCACCTCGCAACATGCGGAGCGGCTGCGTTATGAGGCCGGTGAAATCCAGCTGACCAACAAGGTCTCCCCCGGCTATTACCAGAAGATGAAGCGCGAATCCCCGGAGCGGCTGTGGGGCTTGCCGCTGTTTGGTACCTATCTCTATGCGTTCAATCTGAAGCGCCCGGAACTTCAGGATGTGCGGGTGCGTCAGGCGCTCTCCATGGCGGTTGATCGACAGCAGCTCATTGGTGCTGTGAGCGGGCAGGATGAACAGGCTGCATGGTCGCTGTTGCCGGAGATGCCGTGTTATCCCCGGGTGGTATTGCCTGTGGCGCTCGAGGATATGCCGACTCGGCAGGCCAAAGCGGCAGCCCTGCTGTCAGCGGCCGGGTATAACAGTGCGAATCCACTCAAGCTGAGCATTACCTACAACACTGCCGACACCCACAAGCAGATGGCGATGGCCATTGCCGCCATGTGGCAGAAGCTGGGGGTGCAGGTCTCCCTCAACAGTCTGGAGTGGGGGGCCTATCAGGTGGCCAAGGATAGCGGTGATTTTCAGGTGGCCAGAAGCTTCCTGTTTGGCGATTACGTCGAGCCGTCAGCCATGCTGGGCAGCTTCCGTTGTCAGGATCTGCGCAACGAGAGCGGCTACTGCAATCCCGATTTTGATCTGCTGCTGGAGCAGGCGGCCAACACGCTGGACAGTGCGAGCCGGGGTGAACTGTACCGCCATGCCGAACAGTTGCTGCTCGAAGAGGCGCCGATCATCCCCGTATATCATTACAATCAGATGAGACTGGTCGATCCCGCGCTGCGAGGGCTGCCCAGCCAGAATTTGAAAGGGACGATTGCCACCAAGGATCTCTATTTCAGCCCGCAGTGAGGAGCATTTCATGAAACTTGCCATCATTTCCGACATCCACGGCAGCATCATTGCGCTGGAGCGGGTGCTGACCCAACTTGAGCCCTGGCAGCCGGATCACTATCTGCTGCTCGGCGATCTGCTCAACCATGGCCCGCGCAATCCTCTGCCGGAGGGGTATAACCCGGCTGCCGTGGCCGATCGGCTCAACGAGCTGGCACCGCAGATCATCGCGGTGCGGGGCAATTGCGATTCCGAAGTGGATCAGATGCTGTTGCGCTTTCCCATTACCGCCCCCTACAACCAGCTGCTGGTCGATGAGCGGCGCTGGTTTGTCAGCCACGGTCATCTTTACCGTCCGGACGAGGTACAGCTCCCGGCGGGCAGTCTGTTCCTGAGTGGCCACACTCATGTGCCGGTGCTGGAGTGGCAGGGGGAGCGGGTATTGATGAACCCGGGATCGATCTGTTTCCCGCGCGGCGAGCTGCCTGCCAGTTACGGGTGCTATGAAGACGGGGTGCTACGCGTCAATGCGTGTGAGGATGGGCGAGAGTTGCTGAGACTGGTGTTTTAAAACGGACAGCAAAAATGCAAGGCCTGATAAGAGATGTCAGGCCTTGATACCGTAGGAGCGGGTGCCAGAGCGAGTGTTGCCCTTGGCGTCATAGGTCAGGCTGTTGCGATCTCGCAACTGACTCAGAAAGGTTGCCAGACGACGGTTGGAGACCATGCTCAATTCAAGCAAACGACCGTTGATATCATTTTGTGCCTGGCAGGCATCCAGTTTTGCACGAAGTTGCGCTATCACGTCGGGATATGCTGCCAGCTGCAGTGCCAGTTCCGGCATCTCTGCCAGCGTCTTGTCCAGGGTTTCTATCGCAGCAAGCAACTGCTGTTTGCGCTCGGTCAGTGCAGGCAGGGCCAGTGCCTGATGCTGCTCGAGCAAGCTGAACTCCTCTTCCAGAATGCCTTGCATCTGGCTGAGGTAATCATCTTGGGTGTGCAGTAACGAAGGTAAGTCCATCATCCCAGAACTTTGTCCAGATTGGCCTCGAAACTGAACATCTTCTTGGCAACAGCTTCGCTGTTGACCTGATATTCGCCACTGGCAACGGCTTTTTTCAGTCGTTCGACCTTGCTCTCGTTGCCGGTCGAGGCGGTATTGAGGTTTTGTTGCATTTTTTGCAATTGTTGCGCCTCACTGGTCAAGGAGACGGAGTCCAGCTTGACAGTAGCCGCTTTGTTTTCGGGCGATGAGGTGACTGACTTGCTGCCTGTCCCCTGGCTATTAGCGGTATTTTGCAACCGATTGTTCGCCAAGTTGTTGATATTGTTGATGGCCATTTTAGTTACCTTCGTCTGCTTTAAGGTTTGCTTACCTGTTTATCGGTGCGGCAGGTCAAAACTTTAGAAAAAAGTTGTCAAGGATCCGGATTTAAAACGTGACCGATACGGCACCCACTGCACTGACTTTACCCTCAACGGTTTTGCCGGAGCGAATATTGACGAGTTTGATGATCTCTCCGAAGCTGCCATCTTGCAAGGCTCGGGCCATGGTTTTGATCTGGAAGTTGCTGTTTTCTGCCGTCAGAGTGACCTGATCCCCTTTACACACTACACAAACCTGGCTCAAACGGATGGGCTGCCCCGGTTTTAGCTCCCGCTTGCTGCGCACCCCGATAAGAGGGGCTGTGTCAGTCAGGTAGTCGCCGCGGATCAGGGTTTGATCCTGATAGGCCAGGACCAGCTGGCTTTCACTCAGCAGATCCCCCTTGGCAATGGGGTTGGCCACCGTGACATAGGGCTTTTGAATGCTGACCCGCACCGGGAGATAGACGTCCCAAGGTTTGTCTTCCTCACATTTAAGGTAAACTGTTGTATTGCGGCGAATTTCCATTTTTGCTGGTAAGCTGATAGTGAGCAGATCTTCGCAGCGGGTCAGTGGGAGCCGTTCATCCAGCGTGGCAGGGGTGACCTCAGCTCTGGCATCCAACGGAACATCCAGCTGGCTGTAAACGAACTCTTGTGCCCTTTCTTGCAGATAAGTAGTGACGTCCGAGGCGTAGCTGGAAGATATGCTGCCAAAAAAGAGGCTGATGAGTAAAAGTCGGTTAATCATTTTCGCTCGTTGGTCGATAAGTTGTTCACGCATATCACCATATTTAACTATGATTGCTTCAGAATCTGTTCGTTGTCACATCGATAGTCTGACGCAATCCATCACGCATGCATGATTAATGCCAAGCGTTTTTAGGGAGTGTTTATGGCCAGTATTCTGGACTCGGTCAACCAGCGTACCCAGCTCGTGGGACAAAACCGGCTGGAGTTGTTGTTGTTTCGTCTCAACGGACGTCAAAGATTTGGCATCAACGTATTCAAAGTGCGTGAAGTGTTGCAGTGCCCCCCCTTGACCGTGATGCCCAAACTGAACTCCTGCATTCGCGGGGTCGCCCATATTCGTGGCCAGACGATTTCGGTCATCGATCTCAGCATGGCGGTTGGCAAGCGTCCGATTGAAGATTTGAGCAAGTGCTTCATTATTATCTCCGAGTACAACCGCTCCATTCAGGGTTTTCTGGTGCATTCGGTCGAGCGCATCATCAATATGAACTGGGAGTCGATCCTGCCACCGCCCAAAGGCGCGGGTCGCATCAACTACATGACTGCGGTCACTGAGGTGGATGGCGAGTTGGTAGAGATCCTCGATGTTGAACGCATTCTCAACGAGATCTCCCCGGTATCTACTGAAGTGAGCAAAGAGCTGGTGGAGTCTAGCATCGACCACCCGACCCTGGGACGTCCTGTGCTGGTTGCCGATGACTCTTCTGTTGCGCGCAAACAGGTGCAGCGTGCGCTCGAAGCCATCGGGGTCGAGTGCGTGCTGGCAAAAGATGGTCGTGAAGCACTGAATATGCTGCTGGAAATGGCCAAAAATGGCCCCATCAAGGATCAGATTGCGCTGGTGATTTCGGATATCGAAATGCCGGAAATGGATGGTTACACCTTCACTGCAGAAATCCGGAATAATCCCAATCTCAAGGATTTGCATGTTATTCTGCATACCTCCCTCAGTGGGGTATTCAACCAGGCCATGGTGCAGAAAGTGGGGGCCAACAATTTCATCGCCAAGTTCCAACCGGATGAATTGGCCAAGGCCGTACAAAACGCACTCTAATAAAGAAGAACAGCTGCATGAAGACACTTTCGGACGACTTATACAAACAGTTCAGCAACTTTCTGGCGGTTCAGAGCGGGATCGTGCTGGGTGATAACAAACAGTATCTGGTGAAGAGCCGTCTTTCACCGTTGATGGCTCAGTTTGGCATCGAGAGTCTGTCTGATCTGGTTACCCGTGCAATGAGTGTGCGAGAGCGTGACCTGAAAATGGCCGTGGTGGATGCCATGACAACCAACGAGACCCTCTGGTTTCGTGATACCTATCCGTTTCAACTGCTTACCGACAAGATTTTCCCTGAATTGGGGAAAAGCGGCCGCCCCATCAAGATCTGGTCTGCCGCATCGTCGTCAGGGCAAGAGCCCTACTCCATTGCCATGACGGCGCTGGAACAACAGATGAAAAAGCCGGGCACCTTGCCTGGTGGCGTGCAAATTGTCGGAACGGATATCTCGACGACCATGCTCAACCAGTGCAAGGAAGGCATTTATGACAGTCTTGCACTGGCTCGCGGGTTGTCACCCGAGCGCAAGAAGATGTTTTTTGAGCCTTACGGCGACAACAAGATGCGGGTAGTGGAGCGAGTCAGAAAATTGACCACCTTCCGGCCGATCAATTTGCTGGAGAGCTACAGCCTGCTCGGCAAGTTTGACATCATTTTTTGCCGTAACGTGCTCATCTATTTTGCGCCGGAAGTGAAGTCGAAGATCCTCAACCAGTTTGCTGCCAGCCTCAATCCTGGTGGATATCTGATGTTGGGGGCGTCGGAATCACTGGCCGGATTGACCGACCGGTTCGAGATGATCCGCTGTAATCCGGGGATAGTCTACAAGGTCAAATAGGCCTGATAGCCTTGATATTCTGGGTTCTTGCCAGTTCATGTAAAGAGGGAAGCGATTAGCTTCCCTCTTTCTTTCTCTACAGCTCAATGCCTCTATTTACCTGCCATTTCCAACCACTGCCAAGATGGTTAACAACCTGTGGTAGCCAGACGTTACCTGGCTGCGGGAGCGAGATACTCCCGTGGTTTCTGGTCTTCAATGTGCTCATCCCCAGATCATCGAGTTCAGTGATTCGCTTATGGCACACCTCTTGCAAACAAAATATACCAAGCAGGAGGTGTGCTATGGCTCTTTCATTTGACAAGGCATTCGGTGTTCATCAACACACGATAAGCGTTCGCGCCAAGCGGGCTGAAGTGCTGTCCAGCAATATTGCCAACGCGGATACCCCGGGCTTCAAAGCCAGAGATATCAACTTCGCACAGGCGTTGCAGGAGGCCCAGTCGCATCAGGGTTTTGGTCTGGCCACGACCAGCGAAAAGCATTTTGCCTTGAATATGGACGCTCCGGGTACCGTGCAATATCGCAACCCGCTGCAACCGGATACCGGTGACGGCAATACGGTCGATGTGCAGCAGGAGCGCAGCGAGTTTCTGCGCAATAGCCTCGAGTATCAAACCTCCCTTGAATTTATGAATAGCAAGATCAGTGGCCTGCTGAAGGCCCTGAAAGGAGAGCAGTGATGAGTTTGTTCAAGGTCTTCGACATAGCAGGCTCGGCTATGAGCGCACAGTCCGTGCGGCTCAACACGGTTGCCAGCAATATGGCCAACGCGGACAGCGTCAGCTCCAGTGTGGAAAATACTTACCACGCCAGGCGGCCAGTCTTTGCCGCCCAGCTCGATCAGGCGATGTCTGACAAGCAGGGCTCGGTCGGGGTTGAGGTGAAGGGCATTGTCGAGAGCAAGGCGCCACTGCTTAAAGAGTACAACCCCAACCACCCGATGGCGGACAAAGACGGCTTCATCTTCAAGCCGAACGTCAACATGGTTGAAGAGATGGCCGACATGATCAACGCCTCGCGCAGTTACCAGACCAATGTCCAAGTTGCCGATTCGGCCAAGAAGATGCTGCAGCAGACGCTCCAGCTTGGCAAGTCCTGATAGGAGGGATGCAGCATGGTCGATACAACCAACAATGTGAACGGTATCAGCCGTACCACGACCCAGACGACTGGCACCACTACGACACCGAAGAAAGAGCTGGATCAGGCTTCATTTATGAAACTGCTGACCATGCAGCTGTCATATCAGGATCCCTTCAAGCCGGTCGACAATGCCCAGATGCTTTCCCAGATGGCCTCCATGTCTACGTCGGAGGGGATCAGTAGTCTGTCTACCCAGATGGGCAAGCTTAATGACCAGATGATATCCAGCCAGGCTCTGCAAGCATCCTCCTTGGTTGGTCAAAATGTATTGCTGAACAGCAATATGAGTTATTTAGACAAGGAGGGGGGATTTTCCGGTGTAGTAGCTGTTGGCACTACCAATAAATACGCGAATATCAAAGTTACCATCGAAGATGAAAAGGGCCAAGTTATCAAAGAGTTTCCTCTGGAAGGAGACCAAAAAGGTAACGTTGAAGTGGCTTGGGATGGTACAGACAAGGCTGGTAAACGGGTTGCCGCAGGAAAATATGTCATTAAAGCCAGCGGCACTCTCGATGGCAAGTCTGAAAGTATTGGTGCATATGCCTATGCAAAGGTGGACAGTGTTGCCTTGGGTAATGCTGCTAATCCTACTCGCCTCAATTTGAGAGGCCTTGGTAGCGCGTTTTTGCAAGATATTCTGCAGATTTCAGGAAGCAATTCAAATCCGACGGTTACACCGTCAAAAACCACGTCGACAGCATCGATCTAAGGAGCTGGATATGTCATTTAACAATGCCTTGAGCGGTGTCAACGCGGCACAAAAAGACTTGAACGTCACCGCCAACAACATTGCCAACGTTAACACCATGGGCTTTAAAGAGTCCCGTGCCGAGTTTGCGGATGTCTACGCCAACTCCATCTTTGTCAATGCCAAGACCCAGGTCGGTAACGGTGTGGCAACCGGCGCGGTTGCCCAGCAGTTCCATCAGGGGGCGCTGCAATTCACCAATAACGCACTGGATCTGGCGATTCAGGGCAATGGCTTCTTTGTGACCTCTGACGGTCTGACCAACCTGGATCGCACCTACACCCGTGCCGGTGCCTTCAAGCTCAATGAAAACAGCTATATGGTCAACAATCAGGGTCATTATCTGCAAGGGTATGAAATTAACGTAGATGGTACGCCCAAAGCGGTCAGTATCAATGCGACCAAGCCGATCCAGATCCCTGACAAAGCTGGTGAGCCTATTCAAACCAGTAAGATAGAAGCCAGTTTTAATCTGCCATCCAAAGCTGATCCGTTGCCATCCGGTTTTGGTGGTGGTCCGGCTTCAACGTTTGATCCCAAGGACTCCAAAACTTACTCGTCATCAACATCGGTTGTGGTGTATGACTCGCTCGGGGAACCTCATACCATCACCCAGTACTTCGTTAAAGAAGCAGACCCACTTAACCCAGGTAAACCGACTACGCCAACATCCTGGCGTATGTATCTCTATCAGGGAGATACTAGCATCGATATCGTTGGTGGTGCAGCTCCGACAATGGCGGCGCCCCCCCCGGCTGCACAGGCTCCATTGGGAGCACAGATTACGTTTGGTGCTGATGGCAAGATGATTACCCCGACGGTACCTGCGGCCATCAAGACGGAGCAGTTGGGGGCCGGTGGTGCTGGTATTATTACCAACGGCGCTGATGGTACCCAGCAAGTGGAGATTGAGCTTGGAACTGTGACCCAGTATGCCTCACCGTTTGAAGTCAACAAGTTGTCACAGGATGGTTCCACCGTCGGCCGTTTGACCAAGGTCGAGATCACGCCAGATGGTATTGTGTCTGCAACTTACAGCAACGCCACCACCATCAAGGTAGCGATGGTCGCCATGGCCAAGTTTGCCAACTCGCAAGGATTGACTCAGGTTGGTGATACCTCTTGGCGACAATCCCTGCTCTCTGGCGATGCTTTGCCGGGGACACCCAACTCGGGCACGTTTGGCACCATCAAGTCATCGGCGCTGGAGCAGTCCAACGTGGATTTGACGTCCGAACTGGTTGATCTGATCACTGCCCAGCGTAACTTCCAGGCCAACTCCCGTTCGCTGGAGGTCAACAGTTCGCTGCAGCAGACTATCCTGCAGATCCGTTAATTACACAATGCATGAAGATGAGAGGGGGCCTGGCCCCCTCTCTGTTTCTGTCGCCTCCTCGCGCTTCTTACTCCCCGCTATCTTTGCTATTGGCACTCTAATTGCATTTCTCCTGTCAGAGTCATCTGTTTGACGGAGAATTCCATGGATCACCTGCTTTATATCGCCATGTCCGGGGCCAAAGAGACCATGAACAGCCTGGCTGTTCGGGGCAATAACCTCGCCAATGCCAATACCACCGGTTTCAAGTCCGATTTCGAGCAAGCCAGGAGCATGCAGGCGTTCGGTGAGGGCTTGCCAAGCCGGGTGTTTGCCATGGCTGAGCGTCCGGGTCAGAACCTGCAGCATGGCATGCTGATGACCACCGGACGGGATCTGGACGTGGCGGTGGATGGTCCGGGCTGGATTGCCGTGCAGGATCCCAAGGGCGGTGAAGCCTATACCCGCATGGGGAATTTACAGGTCAATGCGACCGGCAACTTGCAAACCTCGACCGGCCTGAATGTGGTGGACGACGGTGGTCAGCCTATCGTGCTGCCTATGCCGATGGAGAAACTCGAGATCAATCGGGATGGCACCATTAGCGGTCGACCGGAAGGGGCTGCCGCCAACTTGCCGGAAGATTTCCAGCGGATCAAGCTGGTCAACCCGGCCGCCGATGCGGTGGAGAAGGGACAAGATGGTCTGTTTCGCCGCAAGGATGGCCAGAATGAAGCCGCCTCGGCCAATGTCGGCCTGATTGCCGGCTCCCTTGAGGGGAGCAACGTCAATGTGGTGGATGAGATGACCAACCTGATCCGGCTGCAACGTCAGTTCGAAACCCAGGTCAAAATAATGAAGACGGCCGAAGATAATGATGAAGCTCAAACCCAACTGCTGCGAATCAGCTAATCAAGGAGTTACCTATGAATCCCGCACTCTGGATCAGCAAGACCGGGTTGGATGCACAGCAGACCAATATTTCGGTCACCTCGAACAACCTGGCGAACGCCAGCACCGTGGGCTTCAAAAAGTCACGGGCCATCTTTGAAGATCTGCTTTATCAAAACATCAACCAGCCAGGTGGCCGCTCCTCTGCCGATACCGAGCTCCCCTCCGGCTTGATGCTGGGTGCGGGGGCCAAGGTGGTCGCGACCCAGAAAAACCACAGCCAGGGCAACGTGCAAACCACCGACAACTCGCTGGATTTGATGATCAGTGGCCGTGGTTACTTTGAAATTCAGCTGCCGGATGGCAGTGCGGCCTATACCCGTAACGGTCAGTTCACCCTCAACGATGAAGGGACCATAGTGACGCCGGGTAATGGCTATCCGCTGCAACCGGAAATCCAGATCCCGGAAAACGCCCAGAGCGTTACGGTGGGTGAAGATGGTCAGGTCTCGGTGCAGCTCAAGGGCGATGGCGCGTCTCAGGTGGTCGGTCAGATCAACATCTCCGACTTCGTCAACGCCAGCGGCTTGCAGCCGATGGGGGAGAACATGTTCGTCGAGACCCAGTCCAGCGGTGCTGCCGCGCAGGGAACTGCCGGTGCCGATGGACTGGGGGTGATCAAGCAGGGGATGCTGGAGACCTCCAACGTTAACGTGACCGAAGAGTTGGTGAACCTCATTCAGGCTCAACGGGTCTACGAGATGAACTCCAAGGTGCTCTCCGCCGTGGACGGCATGATGTCCTTCCTGATCCAGCGTACCTAATTAGGAGGCGCATGATGAAAGCCGTATGGATGCTGGGATTGCTGGTGCTGGGAGGGTGTAGCAGCACCCCCAATACACCCAAGCCTGATGATCCCGAGTTTTCCCCCGTTTACGGGGAGTCGGAGCCGGTGTCGGTGCGGCCGACAGGGGCGATTTTCCAACCGGATCAGGTCAATGGCATCTATTCGGATATCAAGGCGCACAAGGTGGGTGACATCATCACCATCGAGTTGGCGGAATCGACCTCTGCCTCGAAAAAAGCCAATACCCAGAGTGGCAAGGATAACAAGTTCAATCTGGACCCGGTCAAGTTGGGTGGCGTGCCCGTGACCGCCAGCCCCTATGATCTCTCGGCCTCCATTGCTCAAGACAGCGCGTTCAAGGGCCAGGCCAAGGCGGATCAGAGCAACAGCCTGCAGGGTAATATTTCGGTCAGCGTGGCCAAGGTGCTGCCCAACGGCAATCTGGTGGTGCGCGGCGAGAAGTGGATCATGCTCAACAATGGCAATGAATATATCCGGATCACCGGCCTTATTCGCCCAGAGGATGTGACGTCTGACAACAGCGTCTCGTCCCAGAAGGTGGCCAATGCCCGCATTTACTACGGTGGTACCGGCGATCTGGCCAATAGCCAGGAGCAAGGGTGGCTGACCAGCT
Organism: Aeromonas allosaccharophila; assembly: GCF_016026615.1. Classification (NCBI taxonomy): domain Bacteria; kingdom Pseudomonadati; phylum Pseudomonadota; class Gammaproteobacteria; order Aeromonadales; family Aeromonadaceae; genus Aeromonas; species Aeromonas allosaccharophila. Next base: position 507,532 of record NZ_CP065745.1, read on the forward strand.
TTTTCAATGGCCCCTGGTGGCCGCTCTAGGAGATGTTATGAAGTCACTCCGTCTTGTCACTCTGCTTTGCTGTTTGCTCCCTCTGGGCGTGGCGAATGCTGCCCGGATCAAGGACATCAGCTCGGTTGAAGGGGTGCGCAACAACCAGCTGATTGGTTACGGCCTGGTGGTGGGGCTGCCCGGTACTGGCGAGAAGAACAACGCCTTCACCGAGCAGACTTTCCGCACCATGCTCAACAACTTTGGCATCAAGGTGCCGGATAACATCAAGCCCAAGATCAAGGATGTGGCGCCGGTGGCGATCCATGCCGACTTGCCACCCTTCTCCAAACCGGGCCAGACCATTGATGTCACGGTTTCTGCCATCGGCGAGGCCAAAAGCCTGCGCGGTGGTACCCTGCTGCAAAGCTTCCTGAAAGGGTTGGATGGTCGGGTTTATGCGGTCGCGCAGGGCAGTCTGGTGGTCGGTGGTCTGGGGGCCGAGGGGGCTGATGGCTCCAAGGTGGTGGTCAATACCCCGACCGTCGGGCGGATTGCCAACGGTGCGACCGTGGAGCGGGAGGTGCCCAACTCCTTCAGTCAGGGGGACACCATCACCTTCAACCTTAACCGCCCAGACTTTACCACTGCGCGCCGGTTGGCCGATGTGGTCAACGATCTGGTGGGGCCCAATACCGCTCAGGCACTCGATGCTACCTCGGTCAAGGTCTATGCCCCACGGGATCCGGGTCAGCGCGTCTCCTATCTCGCCACCATCGAGAATCTGGAGGTGGATCCGGCCAATGAGGCGGCCAAAATTATCGTCAACTCCCGTACCGGCACCATCGTTATCGGTAGTCAGGTCAAGCTCAAACCGGCGGCCATCAGCCACGGCGGCCTGACGGTGACCATAGCCGAAAACCAGCAGGTCTCCCAGCCCAACCCGTTGTCGGGGGGCGAGACAGTCGTGACCAACAACTCGACCATCAATGTCCAGCAGGAGCCGGGGCGGATGTTCAAGTTTGATACCGGTGCGACCCTGGACGACTTGGTTCGCGCGGTCAATCAGGTCGGGGTCGCCCCCGGTGATTTGATGGCCATCCTCGAGGCGCTGCAGCAGGCAGGCGCCATCGAGGGGCAACTGGTCATATTGTAACAAGCGGCAAGTGGTTGCCACGGGTGGCAATGAGGTAAGCAAAATGGCGGAGTTTGACACCAACAGCGGCATGAATCTCGGGATGGTACAGGACATCAAGAACCTGGACCGTCTGCGCCAGATGAGCCAAAGCAAAGAAGGGCAGGCCGAAGCGCTCAAGAGTGCATCGCGCCAGTTCGAGTCAATCTTTACCCAGATGCTGTTTCAGAGCATGCGTCAGGCCAACGGGGTGTTGACTCAGGACAACCCGATGAACAGCAGCTATACCCAGTTCTATGAAGGGATGCTGGATGAGCAGCGGGTTGCCGACATGTCGAGCAAGGGGGGGCTGGGACTGGCTGACATGGTGGTCAAGCAGCTCTCTCCCGAGACCTTTACCCATCAGGATGGGCGGGTGCTCAAGATGCCGCAGCGTACCGAACGGACCTACAAACCCTATCAGCCACCCACGGCGGCTGCCGATGATTTGATCGCGGCATCAAAAGTTGGCAAAGATTTTGCTGAGAAAGAGATGGCGGAGGGTGTCAAGGAGAGCTACAGGCTCACGATGCCCCATCGACCACACCGCAGCATACCGCCCATGGGGCGGATTGCCAGCGAAGAGGGCAGTGCCGCCAGTAGTGGGGGCAAAGAGTTCGATACGCCGGAAGAGTTCGTCAATCGCCTGATGCCGCTGGCCAAGAAAGCGGCCGACAAGCTGGGGTTAAGCCCGGCGGTACTGGTCGCTCAGGCGGCACTGGAGAGCGGTTGGGGCAAGCGGGTGATCAAGGATGGCGAGGGGCAGGTGACCCATAACCTGTTTGGCATCAAGGCAGATCCGCGCTGGGAAGGGCCCAAGGCGGTGGTCAGCACGCTGGAGTATGAGCAAGGCGTCGCCTCCCGTCAGAAAGCTTCATTTCGCTCCTATGAGTCGTTTGAAGAGAGCTTCAACGACTACGTGGACTTCCTCACCTCCGGCTCTCGCTACAAGGGGGCCCTGGCAAAGGTGGATAGCCCGGACCGCTATTTTGAGGCGCTGCAACAGGCGGGTTATGCCACCGATCCGCACTACGCCAGAAAACTGAAACAGGTATTGCGCAGTGATGCCATTGCCCAATACAACGAGATGGAGCTGTAACATATGGCAAGCGACCTGCTTGGGATTGGTTCATCGGGCGTGCTGGCGCAGCAACGCCTGCTGCAGACCACCAGTAACAACATAGTGAACGTCAATAGCCAGGGCTATGTGCGTGAGCGTACGCTGGTGTTTACCAATTCCATCGGTCTTGGTACCGGTGACATCAAGACCCAGCGGGTGATCAATGACTATATGCAGGGTGAGGTGCGCCGCGATACCTCCGCCTATCACGCTTCTATGACCCATTACGAACAACTTGCGGGTGTTGACAGCTTGCTGGGGGATACCAGCAACAGTGTGGGAGCGGCCATTACCTCCTATTTCAAATCATTCCACTCTGCCAATGAATCGCCCGCCGAGATCGGTGGCCGCAAGGTGGCGATGACGGAGCTGAGTGGCATGGTCAACCGCTTCCATACCCTCTCGGCCCAGTTCGACAAGCAGAGCGATACCCTCAATACCCGTATCGAAGATGAAACCAAGCAGGTCAACAGCCTGCTCACCAGCATCAATGATCTCAACCAGGCCATCCTCCGCACCCAGGGTTCACCCGAAGAGAACCTGATGCTGTTTGATCAGCGGGATGAGGCGATCCGCCAGCTGTCGGAGAAGATGGATATTCGCACCGTAGCCCAACCCAACGGCAGCATGCTGGTCAATATGAGCACTGGCCATTCGCTGATCCTTGATGGGGGCGTCGCCCAGTTCAAGCTGATTGCGGGGGATCCTGACTCCCGGGATCAGGAGTTGCAGCTGACGTTGGGGGATAATCAGGCAACCATCGATAACGAAACATTTGGTGGGGCCATGGGCGGGCTGTTCAAGGCGCGTACCGACCTCGAGCCAACCAAGCGCGAGCTGGGGCAATTGGCTGTCGCGATGGCAGATGCCTTGAACCAGCAAAACCGCCTCGGTATGGATCTGGATAACGAGATTGGCGGCGATATCTTCACCCTGCCTACCAGCAAGGGATTGCCATACGGCAGTAATACCGGGACGGTCGGGGCAAATGTCAGTTTCGTGCCGGGCAAGGGGACGTCAGTCACGCCATTTGATTACGAAGTGCGCTTTAGCAGCGCAACCGGTTATGAGGTGTTCTCGTTGGACAAGTCTGGCAATCGTACCTCTGTGAGCACGGGGACCATGCCGCCAGCGACCTTTGAGCTGCCCGGACACGGGATCTCGATCGACCTCACCGGTACGCCGGCTGCGGGTGACAAATTGTTGCTGCAACCAACCAAAAGCGCGGCCGCAGGGCTGGAGCAACTGATCACCCGACCGGAAGATTTGGCGTTGGCCTCTCCACTCAAAGCGGAAAAGACCACCAATAATGGCGGCGGGGCAGATATCAAACTAGGGGGGGTATTCAATACCGGAGCAGGGTCAGGTTTTGGTACCAATAGTCTGAGCCCGACGGCGCCCCAGGTCGTCAAGATTGACACCAACGGTAACTATCAGGTTTTTCAAGCCGATGGCACTACTCTGATAGGTACGGCACCTGCGAGCAGCAAGGGACAAGACCTGATGTCAGCGATCGTCAACCCTTTCCCCGCCGGAGCCGCAGTCTATGCCAACCCGAAACAGGCCCCTGGCTACGAGTTCAGTATCACCGGAACGGTGAAGGCTAACGATAGCTTCAAGCTCAGTTACAACAGCAATGGCTTTGCCGATAACAGCAATGGTCTGGCCTTGGCCGAGCTGCAAAACAAGGATCTGGTGCGCAAGAGCACCAATGGTGGTACCACCAATGACAAGATGACTTTTAATCAGGCCTATTCCGGGTTGGTGATGGAAGTCGGCAACAATACCAGTCAGGCAAAAACCTTGCTCAAGGCCAATGAATCCAAGCTGATCCAGAGCACCGGTATCTTTGAAAGCGTGTCAGGGGTCAATCTGGAGGAGGAGGCAGCCAATCTGATCCGCTTCCAGCAATCCTATGCCGCTTCGGCGCAAATCGTCAGTACCGCCAAAACCATTTTCGATACACTGCTCTCGTCCGTGAGGTAACGTCATGCGCATCACCACCAACATGATCTACGACCGGAATATCTATTCCCTCAACAGTGCCAATGAGCGGTTGAATACCGCCTATCAACAGCTGCAAACCGGTAATAAATTTCAGACTGCCGGCGAAGACCCCGCGGGGATGAGCCAGAAGATGGCACTGACCAAGGAGATCGACCTGTTCAAGCAGTATGGGGTCAATGGCAGCTTGCTGGAAAACAGCCTGGGACATGAAGAGACGGTATTGGATTCTCTCAATACAGCGATGCTCAGTGCCCAGACCCTGATCCAGAAATCCAATAACGGCGCGGTCAGTGACGATGATCGCAAGGCGATTGCCAGCGAATTGGAAGGGTTGCAGCAGCAGATGTTCGACCTGATGAATAGCAAAAACTCCTCGGGTGAATTCATCTTTGGCGGCAATCAGAGCAAGACCCAGCCTTATATCAAAGACGCCAACGGAAAATATATTTATCAGGGAGATCCTGGCCAGCGAAATATTCAGGTATCACCCACAGTACAAATTGCTGCCAATGATTCTGGACAGGATCTGTTTGAAATTGTGGCGACCCGAAGAACCGCCAGTGCCACCACCGCGAATATCAAGGTCGGGATCGGCGATCAGGGTAATTTTGATAATTTTTTCAAATCCAATTACAACTCGGCACTGCCCAGCAACACCTATACCGTATCAACGACTATCGGTCCACCGGATACCTATGATATCAAGGATAGCGGTGGCAATACCCTGCAAACGGGTAACTATACTGCCGGTACCAAGATCCCTTTCAATGGTCTGGAGTTGACCCTTGATCTGCCAGCCGGTGGCGCGGCTCAGCAGTTTGACCTCAATCCACCGAAAAATGACAATATATTGAACGGTATGTCGGATTTTATTACGGCTCTGCGCGATCCCACTATTTCTGCCGAGACGTTCGAGCAGAAAATAGCCGATGCCACCGTCCATATGAAAAATGCCCGCCTGAATATCGATCATGGATTGGGTGAGCTGGGTGGCCGGATGAACAGTCTGGAGCAGGTTATGGGCTCCAATGAAGGGCTCAGCACCCTCAACTCAGAGGCGAGAGCCAAGGTGTCGGAAGCGGATCTCTATGAGGTTATTTCGACGCTCTCCAAAGAGGATGCGGCATTGAGTGCCTCGCAACTCTCTTTCAGCAAGATAAGTCGTCTGACGCTATTTGACTATATCCGCTAATGAAGAGGCCCTTTTGGGCCTCTTCTGTTATCGCTGCACTGCAAACCGGTTTCGCGTTATTTCCTGCCAATTGTAACAAGCTGTTGCCATCCCCCATTTAATGGTTGCTGCGGGGTTGACCTCCCTGCGGTATTGGATAATCATGCCGCCCGCACAACAGAGGGTTGTGCGTATTATTTGCAGCATCTCGTTAGGCGAGGCTCCTGTATAAACACAGGCCACTGATCTCACGACGTCCAGAGACGCCCAAGATCAGGACAGTTTTCATCGGATTAAGGTGTAAACCCAAGTGGCTTCCGGCATGCCGGATACGTTATACAGTGCTAAAGCTGGTACGTGGGGATGATGACACGCCGAACGGCGTCATTTCCTGCCTATTACTCGTCAATCAAATTGCTGTTTTCTTATCGTTGCATCCGGCCATTTCCGGAGGCGTTCAGGCTTGCCTGAAATCACATGAGGACATCTGTGATGAAGAAAACACATACCATTCTTAACCGTCACCAACTGCTCGATCTGGCTGCCCTGCAGGGCTGGCTGGAGTCCAATCTGGATCCTGTTCAGCGAGCCGATCAACTGCTGACCCTGCGGCCAGAAGAGCTCAACTGTGTCTTTGATACGCTACCTGCCCCGCAAGGTGCAGAGCTGCTTGGCTCACTCTCTGCCGAGAGTGCCGGTCGCCTGTTGCAGCGGCTGCATGGCAGCATTGTCAGCGTGTTGCAGGAGGCCATTCCCCGTCGCGAGATGGTGGCCATCCTGCGCAAATTGAGCCGTCAGGATCGCACCATGTTGCTGGCCCGTTTCCCGACCCAGGCTCAGGCCATGTACTACTCTCTGCTGGATTGGCCCACCGAATCGGTGGGGGCCAACATGCGCCACGAATATCTGGCGGTGCGGGAGGAGGACACGGTCGGTCACGCCAAACAGCTGATCCACGATGCCTGGGACAATGCCCAGCTGTTTCGCCACATCTATGTGGTCAACGGGGATGGCCGTCTGCAAGGGAGCCTCTCTCTCAAGACCCTGCTGATCGCCGACCCGCTGGCTAGCGTGGCAAGCCTGATGGATCGGGAGACAGTGCGGATCAACGCCCGGGCGGATCAGGAGCTGGCAGCGCGCCTGCTGATTGACCGCGACTTGTCGGTATTGCCGGTCGAGGATCAGGGACGACTGGTCGGTATTTTCCATGTCGACGATGCGGCTGATATCTTGGAGCTCGAATCCACCGAGGATGCCGAGATGCAGGGTGGCTCATCGCCGCTCGATACCCCTTACCTGCAGGCGACGCCCTGGCAACTGTGGCGCAAGCGGGTGGGCTGGCTGCTGATCCTGTTTGTGGCGGAAGCCTACACCGGCACCGTGCTACGGGCCTTTGAGGAGCAGCTGGAGGCCGCCATCGCGCTGGCGTTCTTTATCCCCTTGCTGATCGGTACCGGTGGTAACAGTGGCACCCAGATCACCACCACCATAGTTCGTGCCATGGCGGTCGGAGAGGTGAGTCTGCGCAATCTCGGCACCGTGCTGAAAAAGGAGCTCTCCACCGGTCTGCTTATCTCTGCGGCCATTGCGGTTGCGGCCTGGATCCGGGCATGGAGTCTCGGCGTCGGCCCCCAGATCGGTATGGTGGTGACCTTTACCATCATCGCCATCGTGCTCTGGAGTGCCACAGTCGCGTCTATTATTCCCATGGTGCTGCGTCGTTTCCGGATTGACCCGGCTGTAGTTTCCGCACCGTTTATCGCGACGCTGGTGGATGGTACCGGCCTTATCATCTACTTCGAGATGGCCAAGTGGTTGTTGCCCGAGTTGCAGTAACGGGCAGATTGATATGCAAAAGGCAGCCAGTGGGCTGCCTTTTGCATTTATCTTTCCGGTTTAGCCGAGCTGGAACAACAGTGGCCAGCCCTGCTCCTGGCAATAACGATGTTCCTTCTCCAGATTCTGCATCAAGAGACGGTTATCCTCGCACCAGTCGATCGGCAGGGTCACGACCAGCTGATCGCCTTGCACTGCGACTTTCCACTCCGGCAGCAGGTTGTCCTGGCGCTTGTGGTGAGCAGCGACAGCGAGGCGCAAAATGCGGATGCAGCGCAGCACGGTTTGCAGGTCGTGGTTGGGCAGGGGCGGCAGTTCGGAGAGCTTGAGCCCCTTGCGCTGAAAGCGCACCAGCGCGGCCAGCAGGGCCTGATCGTCCTGGTTGAAGCCGGGCAAGTCGGTGTGTTGCAGGATATAGGCGGAGTGGCGATGGATGCCGCTGTAGTTGATGGCAAGGCCAATTTCGTGCAGCCGCGCCGCCCAGCCGAGGATGGCGCGATAGGGCTCTATTTCCATCTGCCACGGCTCTTGCAAGGCATCGAACAGGGTCAACACGCTCTGCTCCACCCGGGCGGCTTGTTTGCGATCCATCCGGTAGTGGGTGCCCAGCGCCTGTGCGGTACGCTCGCGGATATCGTGGTGCTGCAAGCGCTCCTCGAACTCGTAAAGGAGCCCTTCGCGCAGTGCACCGTCAGAGTAGTCCAGTCGCTCGATGGGCAGCGAGGTAAACAGTCCGAGCAGGATGGCGACCGCGGCGGCAAACACCTCCAGGCGCTCTTCGGTGAGCCCCGCCAGCTTGAGGTTATCGACCCGCTTGCGCTCAATCATGACGGCCTTGAGATGTTCCAAGCCCGCGAGGGTGATGCTGCCATCGGTCCAGCCCTCGCCCTGCAATACATCGCGCACGGTACGAATGGAACCGGAGCTGCCAAGGCAGCTCTGCCAGCCCAGCTTGCGATACTGGTTGATGATGGGGGCGAGCTGGTGCTGGGCCTCCAGCACCGCATTGCTGAAGTTTTTCTCGCTCAGCTTGCCGCTGGCAAAGAAGCTCTGGGTAAAGCTGACACACCCCATCTTGCGGCTGGTGAGGGCCTTGTGATCAAACCCTTCGCCGATGATGAGTTCTGTGCTGCCGCCGCCGATATCCACTACCAGCACCTGACCCTCGATATGCTGGGTATGGGCGACCCCCTGATAGATGAGGCGCGCCTCCTCCTGCCCGCTGATGATCTCGATGGGGTGGTTGAGCACCTTGGCCGCTTCACTGACGAATTCGCGGGCATTGCTGGCACGGCGCAATGTGTAGGTGCCGGCGATGCGGATCTGGTCCGGCTTGATATTGGTGAGTCGCTCGGCAAACAGTGACAGGCAGGCGAGGCCGCGTTCCATCGCCTCCGGGCTCATTCGTTTCTGCTCATCCATCCCTTCGGCCAGACGCACCCGCTCCTTGATGCGATCGACGATGCGAAAACGTCCTTCGCTCAGGTGGGCGATCACCATGTGAAAACTGTTGGAGCCGAGATCCACGGCGGCATAGAGACTATTGTCCATTGTTTGACTCGATACGTTTGAGATAGTCGTAAATCGCGACCTGAGAGCGGATCTTGCGGCGGTTTCCCCGCTTCACATATTCGTTCTTCTGGTCGGCATCGATCACCCGTGCCTTGCAGGTATCACTCAGTTGTAGCTCGAGAATATCCATGATGCGCTGCTTGAGCCGCTCATCATAAATGGGCGTACCCACCTCGATCCGGCCGTCGATATTGCGGCTCATCCAGTCGGCGCTGGAGATATAGAGCTGGGGGTTGCCCTTGTTGTGGAACACCATCACCCGCGGATGTTCAAGGAAGCGGTCGATGATGCTGATCACCTTGATGTTGTCACTGAGGCCTGGTACGCCCGGACGCAGGGCGCACATGCCACGGATGATCATCTGGATTGGCACCCCCGCCTGACCGGCGGCATAGAGGCGGTTGATGAGATCCTTGTCCACCAGATTGTTGATCTTGAGGATGATGCCGCTCGGCTGGCCCGCCTTGGCGTTGGAGAGCTCGTTATCGATGAGACGATAGAGCTGACGGCGGCTGTTGATGGGGGAGACCAGCAGGTGGTTGAACTTGTAGCGCCGATACGGATATTCGATGTATTCGAACACCCCCTCTACTTCGGCGGTGATATCCGGATTGCGGGTCAGCAGCGAGAAGTCGGTGTAGATCTTGGCGGTCTTCTCGTTGAAGTTGCCGGTGCCGATGTGGGCGTAGCGCACCGCCTCACCCTGCTCGTGGCGGGTGATGAGGCAGAGCTTGGAGTGGATCTTGAGGCTCGGCACCCCGAACACCACCTTGACGCCGGCATCGGTCAGGATGTTGGCCCAGTCGATGTTGGCCGCCTCGTCGAAGCGGGCGCGCAGCTCCACCACCACGGTCACCTTCTTGCCGTTGTTGGCGGCGTCGATGAGGGAGTGGATGATGCGCGACTTCTTGGCCACCCGATAGATGTTGATGCGAATGGCGCTGACCGCCGGATCGAACGCAGCCTGGCGCACCAGCTCGGTGAAGTGGTGGAACTTGTGGTACGGGTAGTAGAGCAGTATGTCCTGCTTGGTGATGGCGTCGAAGGCGTTGACGAAGCCGTCAAAATCGCGGCAATCCAGCGCCGGCAGCTTGGGGTTTTCCAGATAGTCACGGCCCACGTTGGGGAAGCCGATGAAATCCTTGAAGTTGTGGTAGCGCCCGCCCGGCATGATGGCGTCGTAGCTGCTGATCTGCAGCTTGAGTTTGAGGAAGCTTATCATGGCGGCGGGCATCTCCCGCTCGTAGACGAAGCGCACCGGCATGGCGGTGAGACGCTGCTTCAAGCCGTCACTCATCTTGTCCAGCAGACTCAAGTCCAGCTGGTCGGAGAGCCCGTATTCGGCATCCCGGGTCAGCTTAACCGCATAGGCGGCAATCTCGTCGTAGTCGAAGAAGCCTTTGAAGATCTCGTCGAGACAGAAGCGGATGACGTTATCCAGAATGATGATCTGCTTCTTGCGGCGGGTTCCTTCCGGCGGCAGCTGGAAGAAGCGGGGCAGGTCATCGGTCGGCACTTCCACCAGGGCATACTGGATCACCTGACCGTTCTTCTTCATCTCGACGGCCAGATAGGTGTACTCATCCTTGAGGAACTTGACCGGATTGACCTCCTTGTTGAGCAGGATCGGGATGATGTGGCGCAGCACCTTCTCCTTGAAGAAGACCCGCAGCCACTTCTGGATCGCCTCGGAAAGCTGGTTCTCGTTGACCAGGAAAATGTTGTGGCGGGCCAGCGCAATCAACAACTCCTTGTAGGTGTTGTCGAACGCCTCACCGAGCGCCATCACTTTCTGCTGGATGGCGCGCAGCAGCACCTTGGCTTCATCATCGCCGCCATGTACTTCGTTGATCAGAATGCGGCGCTTGACGTCCGACACCCGCACCTTGAAAAACTCATCCTGGTTGGAAGAGAAGATCCCCAGAAAACGGACCCGCTCGATGAGGGGCACCGTCTTGTCCATTGCCTCTTGCAACACCCGTTCATTGAATGAGAGCCAGCTCAGCTCTTTCTCTTCATACAGCTTGTCGGTGCTCATGTTGTGCCTCTGTTTCAGGTCGCGTCTGCGCGGCAGTTATGGCGTTAATATATGACAAATAAATGACAAGATGGTTACTGCTCGCTGAACGCCTCGTCGATGTCGACCACCAGATCGTCGGAGAGGGATTCCAGCGCGGTGATCAGGTCATCCATGGCGAGCCCGTCGGGCAGGGCTACCAGCGCGTGAGCATAGAAGAGCGGGGCGCCGGAGTGGGGGGCCGGTTCACAGCCGGTGGTGAGATCGGCCACGTTGATCTCGAGTTGGCGCAGGATGCTGGCCACTTCGTGTACGATGCCGGGGCGGTCGTTGCCGGTCACCGTCATCATCACCTGATGAGCCGGTTCGGCGGTGGGTGTCCCTTCGGCAAAGCTGATGGTCAGACCCGGCAGCAGGGCCAGCGCTTCACACAGGCTGCGATAGTGCTCATCGGGCACTGAGACATGAAGGATACCGGCAAACTGGCCCGCCAGTTCGCTCATGGCACTGCCCAGCCAGTTGCCCTGCTCGCGGCTGATGACGGCCGCCAGACTCTCGACGATCCCGGGTTTGTCTGCACCGATCACGGTGACCACCAATTGCTTTTGCATCCTGCTCTCCTTGAAATTGGAACTCTGGCTCGATCCCCATTGTGCCTGCTGTGGCTGGTCATATGAACCCCCGCCTGCGGGCAAATAGATAAAAAGACGGGACTTTTACACTTTCCATACGCTTGTCTGCTGCCTTGCTCCGTGGCGGCTGTGGTAAAGTGGTTCCCCTTTCGTGTTGTGAACTGGATCGTGCTCTCATGAATACCCTTGTCGTATCGGGATTGCTGTTGCTGGCGCTGCTTGTGTTGGCGATCTTCTGGAGCAGAGGCAGACAGCAAAAGCGCCTGCCCTATGATGTGCAGGAGACCCTGTTCAGCCCCGCCGAGCGATCGTTCCTCGGGGTGCTGGATCTGGCGGTGGGTGACAAGGCCCGGGTCTTTGCCAAGGTGCGGGTGGCCGATGTGCTGACGCCGCAGGCCGGGATCGGCAAAAGCAAATGGCAGCAGCACTTCAACAAGATCAGTGCCAAGCATTTCGACTATCTGCTTTGCCACCCCGCGGATCTCTCCTTTATCTGTGCCATCGAGCTTGATGACAGCTCTCACCGTCACCAGAAGCGCAAGGCGAGGGATCTCTTTCTGAAAACCGCCTGCGACAGCGCCGGTCTGCCGTTGTTGCAGATCCCGGCAAGTGCCAGCTATCTGGTGGAAGAGCTGCGCGAACAGATCCTGCCGCTGCTGGTCAAAACCAGCGAACCGCTGGTAGAGGATCTGCCGCACGGGGCGCGCCGCGAGCCGACGTTCAATCCTCTGCTGCTGGATGGCGTGGATGTCGGTGCCGGGATGCGTGGCCGTACTGCCCATGCCGAGGCCATCTCGCCCGCGTCGTTCCACGAGCCTGCCATCCACTCCAGGGGGATGGTGGAGATGCCACAGAGTGAGAGTGAGCTGGTCGATGGCCTGTTTGCCGACGTGGAGGATGATGAAGAGCACGAGATACACCACTGCCCCCGCTGCGATGCGCCGCTAGTGGAGCGGGAGGCGAAAAAAGGCCCCCACGCCGGTCGCCTCTTCCTGGCCTGCAGCCGTTTTCCCGAGTGTCGTTACGCGGCGCCGCACCACCATAATCACCACTGAGTGCTACTCACCGTGTCGCATGCTGCCCTCTGACGAGGGCAGTTTTCTTTGTGCGATGGGCGGCGTTTATGGGCGGCGCGGCATGCAGAAAATTCCTCGGCAAAATTTATCTAATCTCCCGTTTCTGTCGATACACTTAGCCTGAATACGACAATTTTTGACAATGTGTCGGAATTTTGGCACTTTGTGCCGGTCATGACATCGCCCAACCGCGTTTTATGACCCAATAAAACAATAAGTTAGATCAGGACATCGCGAGGAATGGATATGGTGGAGATGGGCGTGTTGATTGTTGATGCCGATGCGCAGCGGCGCCAACAGTTGGGAACCGTGCTCTCGTTTATGGGGATCCCGTGGCAAGAGGTGGCGCAAAGCGATCTGGATGTGGCCATCGAATCCTCCGGCCCGCTGCAAGGGGTGCTGGTGGGTGAACTGACCGACCGTCCCTTGTCAGAGCTGCTGGCTGCCTTCCCCCGCACGCCGTTCCTCTCGCTGGTTGAGGCCGATCTGCCCAACAGCAACTTTATCGGGGTCGCGCTCTCGCCCTTTACCTATGAATCCCTCACCCGTCATCTGCACTTCTGTCAGGCGTTTGTCTCCTTGCATCCCCGTCAGCAGACCCATGACAAGGGTCAGGCCCTGCTGCGCTTGCTGGTGGGCAAGGGGAAGGGGATCCAGGAGGTGCGTCGGCTCATCAGCCAGGTGGCCGAGACCGATGCCAACGTACTGATCCTCGGGGAGTCGGGTACCGGTAAAGAGGTGGTGGCTCGCGCTATCCACGAACTCTCTTCCCGTAGCAGTGGCCCCTTCGTGCCCATCAACTGTGGCGCTATTCCCGCCGAGCTGCTGGAGAGCGAACTGTTTGGCCACGAGAAGGGGGCGTTTACCGGCGCCATCGCGGCCCGTCGCGGTCGCTTCGAGCTGGCGCAGGGGGGCACCCTGTTCCTCGACGAGATCGGCGATATGCCGATGCCGATGCAGGTCAAACTGCTGCGGGTATTGCAGGAGCGGTTGTTCGACCGGGTCGGTGGCGGCAAGCCCATTCAGGCCGATGTGCGCATCATCGCGGCTACCCACCGGGATCTGGAGGCGATGATCCGCACTCAGGGTTTCCGTGAAGATCTCTACTACCGCCTCAACGTCTTCCCGATTGAGACGCCGCCGCTGCGAGATCGCATCGACGACATTCCGTTGCTGCTGCAGGAGCTGCTCAACCGCCATGCCGAGCAGCACCACGGCTTTATCCGGTTGACCCAGCGGGCGCTTGAGTCGCTGATGCAGTACCCCTGGCCTGGCAACGTGCGCGAGCTCTCCAACCTGCTGGAGCGGCTGTTGATCCTCTACCCGCACCAGATCGTCGATGTGGCTGACCTGCCGAGCCGTTATCGCCTGTTGCCGAGCGAGCCGCGGGATGAGCGGTTGACCGAGATGGATGAGCGCGATGCGCTGGCTGCGGTGTTCCAGGAGCCGCCCGAGCTGGATCACTCCCTCGCCTCGGCCCGCACCATGCAGTTGCCGGAGGAGGGGGTCAACCTTAAAGAGATGCTGGCCGACCTCGAAGTGGAGCTGATCCGTCAGGCGCTGGAGTCTCAGGACGGGGTGGTGGCCCGCGCCGCCGATCTGCTCGGCATGCGCCGTACCACTTTGGTGGAGAAGATGAAAAAGTACGGGATGAGCAAGGACGTCTAAGGGTCAAAGCCTTGACGCCTATGCACAATTCATTGTTTTAATTCACATAATTTAGTGGCATGGAAATTGAATAACCTGACCCAATAGCCAGTTTGAGGTCAGGTTTATGACAATCCAGCAGCAGGACATGCCACTCCAGTCCCACGAAGTGAGCCAGCTCTATGCCATCTTTAAGGCGCTCCCCACCGGGGTGTTGCTGCTTGATGGGGCAGGGGTGGTCACCCGCGCGAATCCGGCGGCCATCTCCCTGCTGGGGGAGCCGCTGGAAGGGGAGCTCTGGCGCCACATCATTGCCCGCTGCTTCGAGCCGCGCGAGGATGATGGCCACGAGATCTCCCTGCGCGACGGGCGCCGGGTGCAGCTCTCGACCCAGCCGCTGCCGGATCAGCCCGGCCAGCTGGTCTTTATCAACGACCTGACCGAAACCCGTAAACTGCAAGACCGCATCAACCATATGAAGCGGCTGTCGGCGCTGGGCAATATGGCGGCCTCGCTCGCCCACCAGATCCGCACTCCGCTCTCCGCCGCCATGCTCTATGCCGCCAATTTGGCCAACCGCACCCTCAAGCCGGAATCCCGCACCCAGTTTCAGCAAAAGCTGATGGCCCGTTTGCAGGATCTGGAGAAGCAGATCAACGACATCCTGCTGTTCGCCCGTAATGGCGACAATCAGGTGGTCACCCCCATCTCGGTACAAGGGTTGTTGGCTGAAGTGCAGGCCGGTGCCGAGGCCTTCTGCCAGCAGCAGGGCTGCGAGTTGCACATGGAGGCGCCGGAGCCCGATCTCTGTCTGCTGGCCAACAGCAGTGCGCTCGCGGGGGCCATCAACAACCTGATTGCCAATGCCCAGCAGGCTGGGGCCACCTCGCTGCTGGTCAGCGCGGTGCGCAGCGGCGCCCGGGTGGAGATGCGAGTCATCGACAACGGCAAGGGGATCCCTTCCCATCAGCTTGGTCAGGTATTCGAACCCTTCTTTACCACTCGCTCTCAGGGCACTGGCCTGGGGCTAGCGGTGGTGCAATCTGTAGTGCGTGCCCATCAGGGGGAGGTCGGTGTGGCCTCGGTTCCCGGTGAAGGCACCTGCTTTACTCTGTCGTTCCCCCTGCATCAGCAACCGGTGCAGCTTGGAGGTGTAGCATGACCCATATCGGATCCAGGTTGTTAGCCGGGGCCAGCTGGCCGTTGGCGGTTAATGTCGATGAGCTAGAGCTGTTGGCTGTGGGAGGTGTAGCATGACACAGGCCAGGATCCTGGTAGTTGAAGATGACAATGGCCTGCGCGAAGCGCTGGTGGATACCCTTTTGCTCGGCGGTTATGAGTGCCGTGAAGCGGACAGCGGCGAGCGGGCTCTGCTGGCGCTCTCCCGTCAGCCGTTTGACATGGTGATCTCCGATATCCAGATGGGGGGGATGGACGGTCTCACCCTGCTGGCCACCATCCGCCAGCAATATCCGCAGATACCTGTGCTGCTGATGACCGCCTACGCCAACATCGATGGCGCGGTGCGCGCCATGCGCGAAGGGGCCATCGACTATCTGGCCAAGCCGTTCTCGCCGGAGGTGCTGCTCAATCAGGTCAGCCGCTACGTGCCCGCCCAGAAGGTGGAGAAGCGCGCCGTGGTCTACGGGGATCCCAAAACCGCCGAGCTGTTCCAGCTGGCGACCCGGGTGGCCAGAAGCGAAGCGACCGTGATGGTGACCGGCCCGAGCGGAACGGGTAAAGAGGTGCTGGCCCGTTATATTCACGACAACTCCAATCGCGCCGAGCAGCCTTTCGTTGCCATCAACTGCGCCGCCATTCCGGAAAACATGCTGGAGGCGACCCTGTTTGGCTACGAGAAGGGTGCTTTTACCGGTGCGGTGCAAGGGTGCCCCGGCAAGTTCGAGCAGGCGCAGGGGGGCACTCTGCTGCTCGATGAGATCACCGAGATGGATCAGGGGCTGCAAGCCAAATTGCTGCGGGTGTTGCAGGAGAAAGAGGTGGAGCGACTCGGCAGTCGCAAGATGATCCCGCTGGATGTGCGGGTCATCGCCACCAGCAACCGGGATTTGAAAAAAGCGGTGCAGGATGGCCTGTTTCGCGAAGATCTCTACTACCGCCTCAATGTCTTCCCGCTGCGCTGGTCTGCCCTGTGCGAGCGGCCCGGCGACATTCTGCCGCTGGCGGAACACCTGCTGGCGCTCCATGCCAGTCAGCAGGGGCTGCCGACACCGCAGTTGACGGACGCCTCGCGGGAGCGGCTGCTGGCCCATCCCTGGCCCGGCAACGTGCGGGAGCTGGACAACGTGGTGCAGCGCGCCCTGATCCTCAGCCCGGACGGGGTCATTGACTGTGATCACCTCATTCTGGAGGAGCTGGACGAGCAGGAGATGGAGTTTGTCAGCGTGGATCGCAGCTATGGCGGCGACCGCCTCGGCAGTGAGCTGAAGCAGCAGGAGCACCAGATCATTCTCGACACCCTGCAAGATTGTAACGGCAGCCGCAAGGCGGTCGCCGACCGGCTCGGCATCAGCCCGCGCACTCTGCGCTACAAGCTGGCCCAGATGCGGGAGGCGGGGATCGACCTGCCAGCCTGAGGTCGGCAGGGAAACCGCACTGTGTGGGGGCTGTCATGGTCTTGACGGCCCGGCTCGATTATCATGGGGCCCTTGGCGCTTTGAGCCTGGGCCCTGTTTTTATTGGTAAAGCAGGGGACCGAGCCTTAATAAGGGACCCCTATGATCTCTCATCGAAAACTCGAAACCGTACTGAATCATCTGCTCGAACCTCATGCCATCAAGGATTACTGCCCCAACGGCTTGCAAGTGGAGGGGCGCGAGCGCATTCGCAAGGTGGTGACCGGTGTCACCGCCAGTCAGGCGCTGATCGACGCGGCGGTGGCTGCCGAGGCAGATGCCATTCTGGTCCATCACGGCTACTTCTGGAGCGGTGAACCGGCCCAGATCACCGGCATGAAGCAGCGTCGGCTCAAGACCCTGCTGACCCATGATATCAACCTGTTTGCCTACCATTTGCCGCTGGACGTCCATCCCGAGGTGGGCAACAACGCACAGCTTGCCAAGCTGCTGGATATCAAGGTGCGCCGTGGTCTGGAGCCGTGGAACAGCAAGAGTGTCGCCATGGTGGGCAAGCTGGAGCAGCCGATGAGCGGAGCCGACTTTGCCAAGCTGATTGCCGAGCGCCTTGGCCGCGAGCCGCTGCACTGCGGCGATACCGGCCCCGAGCTTATCCGTTCCGTAGCCTGGTGCACCGGCGGCGGTCAGAGCTACATCAATCTGGCGGCGGAGCAGGGCATCGATGCCTTTATCTCCGGTGAAGCCTCCGAGCAGACCATTCACACCGCCCGCGAGATGGGGATGCACTTCTACGCCGCAGGCCACCACGCTACAGAGCGTTACGGCGTCAAGGCGCTGGGGGAGTGGCTGGCGACGGTGCACGGGCTGGATGTCACCTTTATCGATATCGACAATCCGGTGTAGGGTCGCTTGGCCGCGTAGCGGCGTAATCGGACCTGACCTAAGCCATCGTGCGGTAGGTAGAAATGACAAGGGAGGCCTAAGCCTCCCTTGTTGCATCTGACATGCAGTCGTTAGCGGTTACTCGCAGGCGTAACCAGCGGGGCCCAGCAGGGAGCCATCCAGTCGCACGGCACCATCTACCATCTGCAGCCGGCCTTCGCAGAACCAGCGTACCACCAGCGGATAGATGCTGTGCTCCTGCGCCTGTACCCGTGCCGCCACCTCATCAGCATCATCCCCTTCGAAGATGGGCACGCGGGCCTGCAGGATCACCGGGCCGCCATCCAACTCTTCGGTGACGAAGTGGACGCTGGCGCCATGCTCACTGTCACCGGCATCGATAGCGCGCTGGTGGGTGTGAAGGCCCTGATACTTGGGCAGCAGGGAGGGGTGGATATTGATCATCCGCCCGGCGAAATGGCGCACCAGATCGCCGCTCAATATCCGCATAAATCCGGCCAGCACCACCAGATCTGGCTGATAGTCTGCCATCAGCGCCAGCAGGGCGGCGTCATACTCCTCCCGGCTGGCGAACTGCTGCTGGGCCAGAATGGAGGTCGCCACGCCTGCTTCTTTGGCGCGAACCAGACCATAGGCATCGGCCTTGTTGCTGATGACGCCGACCACCTCACCGGCGATCTTGCCGCTGGTGCAGTGGTCGAGGATCGCCTGCAGATTGCTGCCGCTGCCGGAGATCAGCACCAGGATGCGTTTCATAGGGGAGGTCATTTGGTTGTTGATCCGGTCATTCATTGAATGACGACCTGCTCCTCACCGTCGGCTGCCTTGGCGATGTGGCCGATGTGCCATGCGTTCTCGCCTTGTGCCTTGAGCAGGGTCAGCGCCTTCTCCAGCTGGTTGGCGGGCAGGGCGATGATCATGCCGACACCGCAGTTGAAGGTGCGATACATCTCGTGACGGGTGACGTTGCCAGCCTGCTGCAGCCAGCTGAACACCGTCGGCCACTGCCAGCTCTGCTCGTCGATCACCGCCTGAGTGTTGGCGGGCAGGACGCGAGGGATGTTTTCCCAGAAGCCGCCGCCGGTGATGTGGGAGAGGGCGTGGATCTCGCACTCCTTGATCAGCTTGAGTACCGGCTTGACGTAGATGCGGGTCGGCTCCAGCAGGGCGTTGGCCAGAGTGGTGTCACCTAGCGGCTGATGCACGTCGGCCTTGGAGACTTCCAGGATCTTGCGCACCAGCGAGAAGCCGTTGGAGTGGGGGCCGCTGGCGGCCAGGGCGATCAGGGCATCCCCTTCACCGACCTTGCTGCCGTCGATAATTTCGCTCTTCTCCACCACACCGACGCAGAAACCGGCGATGTCGTAGTCTTCCCCTTCATACATACCCGGCATCTCGGCGGTCTCGCCGCCCACCAGGGCACAGCCTGACTGCTCGCAACCGGCACCGATCCCGGTGACCACTGCGGCCGCGGTGTCCACGTCCAGCTTGCCGGTCGCATAGTAGTCGAGGAAGAACAGCGGCTCGGCGCCCTGTACGATCAAGTCATTGACGCACATGGCCACCAGATCGATGCCCACGGTGTCATGCTTCTTCAGGTCGATGGCCAGCCGCAGCTTGGTGCCCACACCATCGGTACCGGAGACCAGTACCGGCTCCTTGTAGCCCGCAGGGATTTGACACAAGGCCCCAAAGCCGCCAAGACCACCAAGGACTTCAGGACGACGAGTGCGCTTTGACACGCCCTTGATACGTTCAACCAGTGCATTGCCGGCATCGATATCTACGCCAGCATCCTTGTAGCTCAGTGAGGTTTTGTCAGTCACGCGTATTCCCCGTCATGTAAAGAAGTGGAGGGTAAAATTCGGGGCGTATTCTAACAGTGGCGGTGAAAAACCAGAAAGGAAATCGTTTGCGCGTTTTTGCGCGGAAATGCTCTACAAGCGGCGGCTTTTGTTGTATGATTCCGCGATTTTTTTGCGGCAGGTTAGAGGAGATAATAATGAAAGTCGTTGAAGTCAAACACCCCCTGGTCAAACACAAGATCGGTCTGATGCGTGAAGGCGATATCAGCACCAAGCGTTTCCGTGAACTGGCCAAAGAAGTGGGCAGTTTGTTGACCTATGAAGCGACCTCTGACTTCGAAACCGAGAAGGTTACCATCGATGGCTGGAATGGGCCAGTAGAAGTTGACCAGATCAAGGGCAAGAAGGTAACCGTCGTACCTATCCTGCGTGCCGGTCTTGGCATGATGGATGGCGTGCTGGAGCACATGCCGAGCGCCCGCGTCAGCGTGGTCGGTATCTACCGCGATGAAGAGACCCTGCAACCGGTTCCCTATTTCGAGAAGATCGTCAGCAACATCGAAGAGCGTCTGGCCCTGGTTATCGATCCGATGCTGGCTACCGGCGGCTCCATGATTGCCACTATCGATCTGCTGAAGAAGAAAGGCTGCCAATCCATCAAGGTGCTGGTACTGGTTGCCGCGCCGGAAGGGATCAAGGCGCTGGAAGCCGCTCACCCTGACGTAGAGCTCTACTGTGCTTCTGTCGACCAGGGGCTGAACGAGAAAGGCTACATCGTGCCGGGTCTGGGCGATGCAGGCGACAAGATCTTCGGTACCAAGTAACTTGAAACCTTGACCCGCTTCCCATGTGGAAGGGGTGATCGGAGCCGGCGCATCGCCGGCTCTGCTGTTTGTGGCCACATGTGCCAGCCTTGCCGCAGGATACGCCTTGCCGCTACCATAAGCACACTCTCCCATTTCGAGACTCTGTTCATGTTCAAACGTGTTGTGACCGCCCTCTGCTGCGGCTTGTCATTCATGGCCTCGGCCGCTCAGGTGGCCGACCTCTATCAGGGCAAGGCTCCGACCAGTGGTGACATGGTGGCCGCTCAAGGGCAGGCACTCGGTCAGGTGCTGATCAAGGTGACCGGCAAGCGCGACATCCTCACCCAGCCGGTGGTGGTCAAGGCGCTGGCGGCCCCGGCCGACTATGTCAAAAGCTATGGCTATCAGGATCAGGACTCGGTCAAGTATCTGAAAGCCGAGTTCAAGAGTGACAAGGTCAACAGCCTGGTCTCAGAGAGCCAGTTTGCCTTGCTTGGCCCGGCTCGTCCCCAAATGGCCATCTGGCTGGTGGTGGATCAGGGGGAGCGTCGCCTGCTGGCGGATCAATCCAGCGATGGTTGGGCGCAAGCCTTGCGCGAGCAGGCCCAGACGCTGGGGCTGCCCATCAGCATTCCGCTGATGGATCTTGACGACAACATGGCGGTCAGTGCCACCGACGTCTGGGGCCGTTTTGCCGACCCGATTTTGCAGGCCAGCCAGCGCTATGGCGCCGAGATGGTGGTGCTGGGCAAGCTGACGCCGGAAGGTGATAAGTGGAGCATCGACTGGGGACTCTACGGCCCCAAAGCGGCCGGTGAAGTGACCGAGCTGACCCGTGGCAACAGCAGTGGCACTCAGGCTGAAGTGGCGCAAGGGTTTGCCGATACCCTGGCAGCCTGGCTAGTGAAAAACTACGGTGCCCGCATCTCGGGTCCGGCAACCAGCCAGACCCTGGTGGTGGATGGACTCGCCGAAGTGGACAGCATGATCGCCGTGCAGAAGATGCTGCAGGGGATGGCCAACGTCAGCAAGGTGGCGATCGGCAAGCTGGAAGGGGATCAGGTTACCTTCAACTTTACCCTGCAAGGGGAGCAGGCCGAGCTGGTGCGGGCACTGCAGCTCGAGAGTCGTTTGCACAAGGTTGACGATAATGGCAGCGGTTTGCGTTACCAATGGTCGCAGCCCTGATTTTATAAGGCTTTTGTAGACCGCCCGGCTGGTCCGGGCGGTTCTCTATCTGCCTTTGCGATGATACACTTAGCCACAAATGTCACAGTCAAAGCCCAACGAGTGAAGCAACCGGCCCAACTGTCTTTAGCCGTACAACTACCGGATGATGAAACCTTCGTCAGTTTTTATCCCGGCACCAATGCTCATCTGATCACCGCCCTCAAGAACGCGGCCATCGGTCAGGGATCGCCTTTCCTCTATTTCTGGGGAGCCAAGGGATCCGGACGCTCTCATCTGCTCCACGCCACCTGTGCCGAGGTCAACGCCCGCGATGCAGCGGCGGCTTATCTCTCCCTCGATCAGTTTGAACAGCTCGATCCCAGCATGCTCGATGCCCTCGAAAGCCTGCCGCTGGTCTGTCTCGACAGCCTCGAGGCGATCGCCGGCAATGCCGTGTGGGAGCGCGCACTGTTCGACTTCTACAACCGCTGGCAGGAGAAGGGCGAGGGGACGCTGGTGGTCACCGGTTGCAGCGCACCGCGCAAACTGGGGCTGCAGCTGCCGGATCTCGCCTCGCGCCTCGACTGGGGTGTCAGTTTCCATCTCGAAGAGCTGGATGATGAAGGCAAGCTCAGTGCCCTGCAGCTGCGTGCCGAGCTGCGGGGCTTCAAACTGCCCATCGATGTGGGCCGCTTCCTGCTCAACCGACTCTCCCGCGATATGCGCACCCTGCTCACCACCCTCAATCAGCTCGACAACGCCTCATTTCGCGCCAAGCGCAAGCTCACCATCCCCTTTGTCAAAGAGATCCTCGAGCTCTGATCCTCTCAACAGTGTCCGGTTGTGCGCCAGACTTTCGTTTGAATGGCAGATAAAAAGAAACCCCGGCATCAAGCCGGGGTTTTGCTATCTCAAGAACTCTCTCAAAGAGTTCTGCCTATCAGTGGAACTGATCTTCTTCGGTGGATCCGGTCAGCGCGGTTACCGAGGATTGGCCACCCTGAATGACGGTAGTCACCTTGTCGAAGTAACCGGTACCGACCTCCTGCTGGTGCGCCACGAAGGTGTAGCCACGGCTGGCGGCGGAAAATTCCGGCTCCTGCACCATCTCGACGTAGTGCTTCATCCCTTCGCCACGGGCGTACTGGTAGGCCAGCTCGTACATGTGGAACCACATGTTGTGGATACCAGCGAGGGTAATGAACTGGTACTTGTAACCCATGTCGGAGAGCGCTTGCTGGAAGCGGGCGATGGTGGCATCGTCCAGATTCTTCTTCCAGTTGAAGCTCGGGGAGCAGTTGTAGGCCAGGATGCGATCCGGGAATTTGGCCTTGATCGCTTCGGCAAATTTACGCGCTTCGTCCAGATCCGGCTTGGCGGTTTCACACCACACCATGTCGGCATAGGGGGCGTAAGCCAGACCGCGAGCGATGGCCTGATCGATACCGGCACGTACCTTGTAGAACCCTTCGGCAGTGCGCTCGCCAGTCAGGAAGTCTGAATCGTACGGGTCGGCATCGGTGGTCAACAGGTCAGCGGCGTTGGCGTCGGTACGGGCGATCACCAGGGTGGTGGTGCCGCACACATCGGCTGCCAGACGGGCGGCAACCAGCTTCTGCACCGCTTCCTGAGTCGGTACCAGCACCTTGCCGCCCATATGGCCGCACTTCTTGACGGAAGCGAGCTGATCTTCGAAGTGCACGCCAGCAGCGCCCGCTTCAATCATCCCCTTCATCAGTTCGAAGGCGTTCAGCACGCCGCCGAAACCGGCTTCTGCATCTGCCACGATCGGCAGGAAGTAGTCGATAAAGCCCTCATCCTGCGGCCCAACCTTGTTGGCCCACTGGATCTGGTCGGCACGGGCGAAGGAGTTGTTGATGCGCTCCACCACGGACGGCACCGAGTTTGCCGGGTAGAGGGACTGATCCGGATACATGGTGGAGGACAAGTTGTTGTCTGCCGCTACTTGCCAGCCGGAGAGATAAATCGCTTCGATCCCCGCCTTGGCTTGTTGCACGGCCTGGCCACCGGTCAGGGCGCCGAGGCAGTTGACGTAGCCTTTTTTGGCGTCGCCGTGGATCAGTTCCCACAGCTTGTCGGCGCCGCGCTGGGCCAGGGTGTGCACCGGCTGCAAGCTGCCGCGCAGGTTCACCACATCTTCGGCGCTGTAGCCGCGCTTGATCCCTTTCCAGCGGGGGTTTTCCGCCCAGTCTTTCTCGATAGCCTGGATCTGTTGCTCACGGGTCAGTGCCATATCAGTTCCCTCTTTCATTGATTTCACGTTTCCATTGACTTGTTATTGGCGGGCTCCGCTGGGGAGGCCCGGAGTTCAGAGCCGCTCGTAACCGGGCAGCGTCAGAAAATCGATCAGAGTATCGGCGCAGGTGATCTCTTCCATCAGTTCGCTCGCCTCGGCAAAGCGACCCGCTTGCCAGCGCTCGGTACCTACCTCGGCTTTGACCACGTCCTGCTCTTCGGCCAGCATCTGGCGGAATAGCTCCTTGGTCACCACTTTGCCGTTCGACAGGCTCTTGCCGTGGCGGATCCACTGCCAGATCGAGGTGCGGGAGATCTCGGCGGTGGCGGCATCTTCCATCAGACCGTAGATGGGCACGCAGCCGTTACCGTTGATCCAGGCCTCGAGATATTGCAGGGCGACCCGGATATTGGTGCGCATCCCCGCCTCGGTGCGCTCGCCCTCACAGGGGGCCAGCAGGTCAGCGGCGGTGATGGGGGCATCCTGCTCGCGCAGCACGCCGATCTGGTTCTTGGCGCCAGCCGCTATGGTGGCGTTGAACACCGCCATGGCGGTATCGGCGAGGCCGGGGTGGGCAACCCAGGTGCCATCGTGGCCGTTGTTGGCTTCGCGCTCCTTGTCGGCTTTGACCTTGGCAAACACCTGCTCGTTGACGGCGGCATCCTTGGCCGGAATAAAGGCGGCCATGCCCCCCATCGCCAGCGCACCGCGCTTGTGACAGGTCTTGATCAGCAGCCGCGAGTAGGCGGAGAGGAAGGGTTTGTCCATGGTCACCACCTGACGATCAGGCAGGACGCGATCCGGATGGTTCTTCAAGGTCTTGATGTAGCTGAAGATGTAGTCCCAGCGGCCGCAGTTCAGCGCCACGATGTGATCCTTCATCTGATAGAGCAGCTCATCCATCTCGAATACGGCCGGCAGGGTTTCAATCAGCACGGTGGTCTTGATGGTGCCACGGGGCAGACCGAACTTGTCCTCGGTCCAGGAGAACACTTCGCTCCACCAGCGCCCCTCCAGATGGCTCTGCAGCTTGGGTACGTAGAAGTAGGGGCCGGAGCCTTTGGCCAGCAGCGCCTGATAGTTGTGCAGGAAGTAGAGGGCAAAATCGAACAGGCCACCGGGGATGGGCTCGCCATCGAAAGTGACATGTTTTTCCGGCAGGTGCAGACCACGCACTCGGCAGATGAGCACCGCCGGATTGGGGTTCAGGGTATAAGCCTTTCCTTCCGGACTGGTGTAAGAGACTGTGCCGTTGACCGCATCGCGCAGGTTGATTTGCCCCTCGATCACTTTATTCCAGGCAGGGGCCAGTGAGTCCTCGAAGTCCGCCATGAACACTTTGACGTTGGCGTTGAGGGCGTTGATCACCATCTTGCGCTCGACCGGGCCGGTGATCTCCACACGGCGGTCTTGCAGGTCGGCGGGAATGCCGCGAATGGTCCAGTCACCTTCACGGATGTGGGCGGTTTCCGGCAGGAAGTCCGGCAGCTCGCCGCCATCGATACGGGCCTGACGTGCCACACGTTGTTTCAGCAATTCCCCTCTTTGGGGAGCAAAACGTTCCACCAGTTCGGAGACCAGAGCCACCGCGTCCGGCGTCAGAATTTGCGCGTATTCGGGCAGCATTTCGCCCTGGATGCGAAGGCGGGCGCTGCAGTGGGTCTGAGCCGGTGCCGACATAAGGTTCACTCCTTTGAGAATTACATTTTGAACTTACTAACTACGACTAAAGTCGAATCCCTGTTCTTGCAAACTTCCCGTAACAGCGGGATAACACGATTGATAAGGTGCGAAATATTGTTGATTACGTCAACAGTTTTTTTTAAACGCCTGTTTTCTCGCTGTGGTTAAGTTTATGTTTTTTATTGTTTTATTGGATTGGTATAAAAGCTCTACGCAGATGGTTATGCTCCTGCTTTTTCCCATCGGACAACGGCTAATTTGGGCTGTTACCCAGCCTCTCATTTCGTAACTTATTACGTAATAAAATTACAAATGCAAAAACAAATCCCGACCTTACTCCAGGCTTTGCCAAAACAGCTGTATAAAGTGCGTTTGAATGTGGCAATGAAGGTTTTGCTATTGCTAGGGCTGGTTGGTGAACGTGCGTTTTAAACTTGTGGTGGTGATGTGGGCTCTGTTGGCACCTGCGGCTGCAGTGATGGAAAGTGAAGCGCAATAACGTAGGTTTGTATCAGTTGTCGGGGGGAATGCCGGGGTGGGAGGGGGGAGAAGCTTCAGTCAATAATGCTGCCATCCTCGATGGAATTAGCAGTTTGTCGTTTTTTGCTGATTTCTCGCCAAGGGCGGGAAACGGAGGGCGTTGAACAGGCGATGCGCCGGGGATTGAGCGGCCATCTGGCCGGGCTCAATAGTCATCATCCGGTTCGGCAAGATCGATCACGTCGAGCTGGACGACCTGTTCATCTTCGTTTTCGGTATGGCAAGGGGTGTCGTGAGGAACGGAATAAAGCGCATTGGCGGGTGTGAGATCTGTGGTCTGGTGCATGCCTGGTCCTGTGTTGAACGCAAGCCGGACAGTGATCCCTTCACTGGTGTTTCCACCTCCCTGTTTTGTCTACCGGCGGAAAGTTGCGCATCTTAATGAGTTAGGCAAAAAGATTCAAGTGGTTCTGAGTGTTTTTTGTGCTTGATGGGCAGGCCGCGTCAGGAGGATAAATCGGAGGCAAAAAAATAGCCCAGTCGTTTGACTGGGCTATTCTCGGGGAAAATGGTCGGTGTGAGAGGATTCGAACCTCCGACCCTCTACACCCCATGCAGATGCGCTACCTGGCTGCGCTACACACCGACGGAGTCAGATTCGGCTGACGGGGAGGAAGTCTAATAGCATGGCTAAACGGGTGCAACTCCTTTTTTATCATAGAGATGCCGATTGCTTCTTTATTGCTCAGTCTGGATGCGGCTTGGGTCTGACGCGCAGATTTGGCATAATCGCCGCCCTGTCACCGCGAGCTATCATGCCAGCTATCTATGGAATTATCTGACAGGTGTGGATAGCGGGAATGCAAACAGCACAATTGAACAATATAAAGAGGGGATGGGCGTGAAACCATCAGAGGTCCCAGAGAGACCGAGTCAGACCGCGCAGGACGAACAGTGGATGCGCCATGCCATGGCATTGGCTGACCGCGCCGAAGGGATTGGCGAGATCCCGGTCGGTGCCGTGCTGGTGCTGGATGGTCAGGTGGTGGGCGAGGGGTGGAATCGCTCCATCAGCGAACACGATGCCTGTGCCCATGCCGAGGTGATGGCGATCCGGGCGGCGGGCAAGCAGCTGGCGAACTACCGGCTGCTCGATACCACTCTGTATGTGACGCTGGAGCCCTGCTGCATGTGTGCCGGTGCGCTGATCCATAGCCGGGTCAAGCGGGTGGTCTATGGCGCCCGGGATCTCAAGACCGGTGCCGCGGGGTCAGTGTTCGAGATCTTGCAGGACCCGCGCCACAACCACAGTGTCGAGCTGACCGGCAGCGTGCTGGCCGATGCCTGCTCGGCCCAGTTGTCGGCCTTCTTCAAGCGTCGCCGTGCCGAGAAAAAGGCAGCCAAACAGGCGCTGCAACAATCAAACGATACCCTTTCCTGAATCAATCGGGGGCAGCGCAGGCTGCCCTTGCTGATTGCCTTTATAAATATCACTTTATAAACAATGTGTTGTGATCGCCTTCCTTCGACATAATCCCCGCGTTTTTTTCCGCTAACAACCGCTGTTAAAGCGGTTCCGATGTAACAAAACTGTCATGCAACCGCCATATAATGCCGCGAAGCCTAGCTTACATTGAGGTCTTGCATGTCATCGGAATCGTTAAACCTGGTCATGGCGGGCAGTAGAAAACGCCGGATCAAGGATAAATTGGCCAAATATGGCGTCACCACAGGCGGAGCCCTGGTACTGGTGGCGCTGTTGCTTATCTTCTTTTATCTGCTCTATGTGGTGAAACCCATCTTCAATGGCGCCTCCATGGAGCCGACCGCCTCGTTTACCCTGCCTGCCGCAGGAAAGACCGCCTGGCTCGGCGTGGAAGAGCAGAACGAGATCGGCTATCGCTTCAGCGATAAAGGGCAGGTCAACTTCTTTGCGGTGCAGGGAGATGACAAGATCAAGGTCGGCCAGTCACTGGGTCAGGCCCAGGTTGCCGGTGACATCACCACGGTGGCGACCCCGGCACCGGGCCAGCGACTGATCGCCTACGGCTTTGCCGATGGCAAGGCGCAGGTGGTCCAGCCGGCGTTCAAGGTCTCCTATCCCAACGATGTGCGGGTGATTGAACCCAGCCTGCAATATCCCTTCGGCGAAGAGCCGGTGGTGATCGACCCGCAAGGGAAGGCGCTGCAGCTGATGGTGTTCGAAGCCACCAAGGACAAGATGGCGACCGCCGCCGTGACCGAAGATGGTCGTGGCGTGATGACGGTGATGAGCGGTGAGGAGAACTTCCTCTCCGGCGAGATTGAGTGGAGCAGTGAAAACTACACGATTCCCTCTCTGCCGCGCCATGTGGATCAGATGTTGCTGACCCCCAACCTGCGCATTCTGTTCGTGCGCGAGGGCAATCGCCTCTCCGTTTATGACATTCATAACCTGAGCGAAATCTCCCTGCGCAACGTGCTGGAGATCAATGCCTCCAACGCCAATGTGACCCGTGTTCAGCTGCTCTCCGGTGCCTCTTCGCTGCTGGTCGGCAATGACAACGGCGTCATCTCCCAGTGGTTCGAAGTGGCGAAGGATGGCAAGCGCCAGTTCACCCAAATTCGTGACTTCAAGGGTGATGGCGCGGTGGATCTGCTGACTCCCGAGCACTTTCGCAAAGGCTTCATCAGTGCCGACAAGGACGGCATCATCAGCTTCTTCCACGCCACCGGCGAGACCAAGCTGCTGACCGAGACGGTAGAAGGGGGCGAACTCTCTGCCCTGGCCATCTCCCCTCGTCACAACCTGTTGCTGATGCAGCAAGGGAATACCTTCAAGCTGTTCTCGGTGGAGAACGAACACCCCGAAGTGACCTGGTCTGCCCTCTGGCAACAGGTGTGGTACGAAGGGTATCCGGAGCCCCAGTATGTGTGGCAATCCACCTCTGCCAGCAACGACTTTGAAGCCAAGCTGAGTCTGGTGCCGCTGGTATTCGGTACGCTGAAAGCCTCTTTCTACGCCATGGTGTTTGCGGTGCCGCTCGGCGTGGCCGGTGCCATCTATACCGCCTACTTCATGTCGGCGGGGCTGCGCAAATACGTCAAGCCGACGGTCGAGATTATGGCGGCGCTGCCGACCGTTATCCTGGGCTTCCTGGCGGGTCTGTGGCTGGCGCCCATCATCGAGGGGGCGCTGCCCGGGGTGATCCTGCTGCTGGTGCTGCTGCCGATGGGGATGCTGCTGACTGCGCTTATCTGGAACTATCTGCCGGAGCGCGGCAAGTCCTGGCTGCCGGAGGGGTGGCACGCCATCCTGCTGATCCCGGTGCTGCTGCTGATTGGCTGGGGTGCCTTCGCCCTGAGCCCGCTCATCGAGAATGCCTTTATGCACGGCGATTCGCGCATCTGGCTGACTCACGAAATGGGCATCAAGTTTGACCAGCGCAACTCGTTGGTGGTCGGTATCGCCATGGGCTTTGCGGTCATCCCCACCATCTTCTCCATCGCTGAAGATGCGGTCTTCTCGGTGCCCAAGCACCTGACCCAGGGCTCGCTGGCGCTGGGGGCCACCCCGTGGCAGACCCTGAGCCGGGTGGTGATCCTCACCGCCAGCCCTGGCATCTTCTCGGCGGTGATGATGGGCCTTGGCCGCGCCGTGGGCGAGACCATGATCGTACTGATGGCAACCGGCAACACCCCCATCATGGACTTCTCCATGTTCCAGGGGCTGCGTACCCTCGCCGCCAACATCGCGGTGGAGATGCCGGAATCGGAAGTGGGCAGCTCCCACTATCGGGTGCTGTTCCTCGCCGCCTTCGTCCTGTTTGTGTTCACCTTTATGTTCAACACCCTGGCCGAGTTTGTCCGTCAGCGGTTGCGTGAAAAATACAGCTCGATGTAAGGGGCGACTCTGTAATGGACAAGGAATCGACAATGGGTAAGTGGTTTAAATCAGGGGCCCCCTGGATCTGGATGACCGGCGGCGCCGTCAGCCTGAGTCTGGTGGCGGTACTGGGTCTGCTGCTGCTGATCGGCTGGCGTGGTCTGGTCTACTTCTGGCCGCACCCCATCTATGAGTGGCAGCTGGAAGACGCGAGTGGCAACAAGAGCGTACTGATCGGCGAAATCAACGA
This sequence comes from Aeromonas allosaccharophila, assembly GCF_016026615.1. Classification (NCBI taxonomy): domain Bacteria; kingdom Pseudomonadati; phylum Pseudomonadota; class Gammaproteobacteria; order Aeromonadales; family Aeromonadaceae; genus Aeromonas; species Aeromonas allosaccharophila. The sequence goes on from NZ_CP065745.1 coordinate 537,579, forward strand.
TCGCGAGCAGGTTCCGGTGGAGCGACTGCGCGCCGCAGGTCTGCCGCTGGAAGGGGAAGAGCGTGAGCTGCTGACCCGCTATCTGGTCAAGACCGGCAACCGCGAGTTCGTTGACCTCGATTTTCGCTGGGTGCTGGAGACGGACATCAAGTCCCAGAGCCAGCCAGCCGAGCTGGCCATGGTTGAGCGTGCCACTAACGGCAACTTCTATGGCTATATCGTCGGGGTGAAAGAGGATGGCCGCGAGCTCACCTCGGATCTGCATCCTGCTCTGCAGCGGGTGCTGGCGCGAGCCAATGCCCTCTCCGAACAGGCCAACGATCTGCAAAAAGGGGACATCGGCAGCATCAACTATCAACTGGAGCGGCTCCGCCTGAAAGAGCGCAAGGCCGAGCTGGATGACAAGCTGACCGATCAGCTCAAAGCCGAACTGGCCAGCGAGCGTCAGGCCCTCAACGATCGTTATCAGGTGCTGGAAAAAGAGCTCTTCTCCCTGCGTGCCCAGGCGGACAGAGACAGCATCACGGTCAAGGATATGCGTGGCGAGTTGGTGACCATGCCGATGTCCAAGGTACTGGATGTGGTATGGCCCAACGACATGAGCCTGCTGGCCAAAGTGGGCCACTGGTTCCACCAGATCGGCAAGTTCGTCTCTGACGATCCCCGTGAAGCCAACACCGAGGGCGGGGTGTTCCCGGCCATCTTCGGCACTGTGTTCATGGTGTTCCTGATGGCGATCATCGTGACCCCGCTGGGGGTGGTGGCGGCGGTTTACCTGCACGAGTATGCGGGCAAGAACAGCCTGACCAAGATCATTCGCATCGCGGTGATCAACCTGGCGGGTGTGCCCTCCATCGTTTATGGCGTGTTTGGTCTGGGCTTTTTCGTCTACACGCTGGGTGGCTCGCTGGACCAGCTGTTCTACCCGGAGGCGCTGCCGAGCCCGACCTTTGGCTCACCCGGCGTGATCTGGTCGGCGCTGACCCTGGCCATCCTGACCCTGCCGGTGGTGATCGTCTCCACCGAAGAGGGGCTGGCGCGGATCCCGAGCACCATCCGTCAGGGCTCGCTGGCACTGGGGGCGACCCAGGCCGAGACCCTGTGGCGCATCGTGTTGCCCATGGCGAGCCCGGCTATCATGACCGGCCTTATTCTGGCGATTGCCCGTGCGGCCGGTGAAGTGGCGCCGCTGATGCTGGTGGGGGTGGTGAAGCTTGCTCCAACGTTGCCGATGGATGGCAACTTCCCGTACCTGCATGTGGAGCGCAAGTTCATGCACCTGGGCTTCCACATCTATGACGTCGGCTTCCAGAGCCCCAACGTCGAGGCGGCCCGCCCGCTGGTCTACGCCACCTCCTTCCTGCTGGTGACGGTGATCGTGGGGCTGAATCTGACCGCTATCGGTATTCGTAACCACTTGCGCGAGAAATTCCGGTCGCTGGAGCATTAATCCGGCGTCCTTGAGACAAGATCGAGAGAACAGATGTGCGGCCAGGAGAGTGCCGCCATCTGTCAGCAGCAATCATGGCAGTCGCTGGCAAGAGTCCGGTTACTCCAGACTGATTTTGAGGTAACAGATGATCAACGTAACGACCACGTCTACCCAGCACACCGCGCTGGACCTGCTCAACCTGAGCCCGGAGCAGACCGCGCTGGAGGTTAAGGATCTCAACCTGTACTACGGCAGCAAGCAGGCGCTGTTCAACGTAAACATGAAGATCCCCAAAGGGCAGGTGACCGCCTTTATCGGCCCGTCAGGCTGTGGCAAATCGACCCTGCTGCGCTGCATCAACCGGATGAACGATCTGGTGGAGATCTGTCGCATCGAAGGGGAAATTCAGCTGCACGGCCACAACATCTATGACAAGAGCGTCGATGTCTCCGCCCTGCGTCGTCAGGTGGGCATGGTGTTCCAGCGCCCGAACCCGTTCCCCAAGTCCATCTACGAGAACGTGGTCTATGGTCTGCGCCTGCAGGGGATCAACGATCGTCGCACTCTGGATGAAGCGGCCGAGCGCTCCCTGCGCGGTGCGGCCCTGTGGGACGAGGTGAAGGATCGTCTGCATGACAACGCCTTCGGTCTCTCCGGTGGTCAGCAGCAGCGTCTGGTGATTGCCCGCGCCATCGCCATCGAGCCGGAAGTGTTGCTGCTCGATGAACCGACCTCGGCGCTCGACCCCATCTCCACCCTCACCATCGAGGAGCTGATCAACGAGCTCAAGAGCCAGTTCACCGTGGTGATCGTCACCCACAACATGCAGCAGGCGGCGCGGGTGTCGGATCAGACCGCCTTCATGTACATGGGCGAGCTTATCGAGTACTCGGATACCAACACCATCTTCACCACCCCGGCCAAGAAGAAGACCGAAGACTACATTACCGGTCGTTACGGCTAAGGAGAGGAAAGGATGAACCTCAGCAAACAGATTGGCAGTCGGTTCCACGACTAGGGCATACTCGGAGCATCAAGGATTATTTGTATGGACAATATGAACCTCAATAAACACATCTCCGGTCAGTTCAATGCCGAGCTAGAGAGCGTGCGCAATCAGGTGCTGGTGATGGGCGGTCTGGTGGAGCAGCAGCTCACCGACGCCATCGCGGCGATCCACGATCAGGATCTCGATGCAGCGCGCAAGATCGTGGCCAACGACCACAAGGTCAACGCCATGGAAGTGGCGATCGACGAGGAGTGCACTCGCATCATCGCCAAGCGTCAGCCGACAGCGTCCGACCTGCGACTGGTGATGGCGATCATCAAGACCATCACCGATCTGGAGCGCATTGGCGACGTGGCCGACAAGATCGCCCGCATGCTGACCGACAACGCCAACAAGCCGCAGCCGCCGCTGGTGTCGCTGGAGAACATGGGCCGTCGCACCATCAAGATGCTGCACGATGTGCTCGACGCCTTCGCCCGCATGGATCTGGATGCAGCGCTGGCGGTCTACAAGGAAGATGACAAGGTAGACCGTGAGTACGAGTCCATCATCCGCGAGCTGATGACCTACATGATGGAAGATCCCCGCACCATCCCCCAGGTCCTCAACGTGTTGTGGGCGGCGCGTGCCATCGAGCGGGTCGGCGATCGCTGCCAGCACATCTGCGAGTACATCGTCTACTACGTGAAAGGCAAGGATGTGCGCCACACCAAGGCGGACGATCTGGGCTCCCTGCTGGGCAAGGGCTGACCGGAAGTGAATAAAAAGGCGCGTGAAGCGCCTTTTTTGTTGCATAACTGGTCGGAGTAAGATAAAGCCCCCAACTGGCTGTTTTCTGATAGAATACGTCCCCTGTGTGAGTCCCGGATGGACTCACGGTCCGGTCTCCCGGGCCCAGTTTGCCGTCTTGTGCTAAGGCGGGTGTAGCAATAGGTTCATCATGAGTTTTGCCGATAGTTTGTTCTTTTTAATGCTGCTGGTAGGCGGCAGTGTGTTTTTCTCCCTCTCCGAGATCTCTCTCGCCGCGTCTCGCAAAATCAAGTTGCAGGTGATGGCGGATGAAGGCAATCGCCAGGCCGAAAAGGTGCTGGCCCTGCAGGCCCAGCCGGGTAACTTTTTCACCGTGGTGCAGATTGGCCTCAATACCGTCGCCATTCTGGGCGGTATCCTGGGTGAGTCTGCCCTCAACCCCGCCATCAAGGAGATTGTCTCCCAGTTCTACCAGGGCCCCTGGCTTGGCGAGATCAGCTCCGGTGCCTCCTTCGTGTTCGTCACCGGCATGTTTATCCTGATCGCCGACCTGATGCCCAAGCGTCTGGCCATGACCATGCCCGAGCAGATTGCCGTGGTGGTGGTGCGCCCCATGCTCTTCTTCGTCACCGTGCTGATGCCGCTGGTGTGGGTCTTCAACGGGTTGGCCAACTCCCTGTTCCGCCTGCTGCGCGTCTCCACGGTGCGCAACGACGAGATCACCTCCGACGATATCTATGCGGTGATGGATGCAGGCGCTGAGGCCGGCGTTATCCAGCGCGAGGAGCATCAGCTCATCGAGAACGTGTTCGAGCTGCAATCCCTTGGCGTTACCTCCGCCATGACGGCCCGCGAGAGCCTGATCTACTTCACCCTGCAAGAGAGTGAAGAGAGCATCAAGGCGAAGATCGCCGAGCACCCTCACAACAAGTTTCTGGTCTGTGACCACAACCTCGACAGCATCAAGGGCTTCGTCGATGCCAAAGAGCTGCTGATCCGCGTCATCAGTGGCCAAAGCATCGATCTCATCGGCGGCAATCTGGTGCAGAACGTCATCATCATCCCCGATACCCTGAACCTCTATGAGGCGATGGAGTACTTCAAAAATCATCGTGGCGACTTTGCCGTGGTGATGAACGAGTACGCGCTGGTGGTGGGGATCGTCACCATGAACGACCTGATGAGTACCGTGATGGGCGAGTGGGCGACTCACGTGGTGGAAGAGCAGATCGTCCAGCGTGACGAGAACTCCTGGCTGGTGGACGGGGTGACCCCTATCTCCGACGTGATGCGCGCCTTCGATATCGAAGAGTTCCCCGAGAACCAGAACTACGAGACCATTGCCGGCTTCATCATGTATATGCTGCGCAAGATCCCCAAGCGCACCGACTCGGTCAAATACGCCGGTTACAAGTTCGAAGTGGTCGATATCGACAGTTACAAGATCGATCAGCTGCTGGTTACCCGGGTCGAACCGGTGGTGGCCGAAAAGCCAGTTCAGGAATCGTAAAAGGAGCGACATAGAGTCATGAAGATGCAGTCTCATTCCCGTGCGCTGGCCTGTGTCGCGCTCGCCCTGGCACTGGGTGCCTGTAGCCAGAGTGCGCCGCGCAAAGCCACGGTGGCTGCCAAGCCGGCAGCTCCCAAGCCCGCCGTGGTCGTGCCGCAGCCGGATCCCGATGCGGTGGTGCAAAGCGGCATGGCAGAGCCGAGCCCAGTTTTTGATGAGCAGTACCACGGCCCGGATCAAGGATCGCTGGAGTCGGTGACCGCCCTGTTTGCCCGTGGCTACATCGAGTCCGCCATGCGCGAGACCATGCTGGCGGCGGTGCACAACGACTATCCGCTGCTCGGCATGCGGGATGTGCGGTTGACCGATCCGGTCTCCAAATTCCTCACCTCCAGCCATGCGGCCACCACGGCTCATGACTACCTCTATGCAGGCGTACAGCGTCGCCTCGGTCGTCCGCTCAGCCCTGCCCAGTGGGAGCAGATCTGGCGTGGCTTGCCGCAGCAGGGTCGGGTCTCCGACTGGGTCAAACAGATCAAGCGAGTGCTGGCAGGGCGTTAAGCCGCCAGCGGATCAAGATAGTGATGAGGCCACCTTCGGGTGGCCTCTTGCATTTCTGCATTTGCCTTGCCGGTCGCATGCTGATTTCTGCTGATACTGATTGCCGCCCGTGGCGCTTTGTTTTATCTTGTTTTGGCCATCTAGGCATCTATATGTTTTTATGGCTGTATAATAAAAGGGCTTCCCAGGATGAAGCCGGACGATCTGCAGCGATTCGACGCGAAACCGCAGATCAACAAAACAAACAGATAAATACGCACATAAACAACGCACATAACAAAGAGACACGACAGATGGAAACCAGGGAATTGTGGGTGCTGGATGGGGGCATGGGGCGCGAGCTGGCACGGCGGGGGGCACCGTTTCGTCAGCCCGAGTGGTCGGCGCTGGCCTTGATGGAGGCGCCCGAGACGGTGCGTGAGGTGCATCAGGCCTATGTGGCGAGCGGGGCCAGGGTCATCACCACCAACAGCTATGCGCTGGTGCCGTTTCATATCGGCGATGAGCGCTTCTTTGCCGACGGGGAGGGGCTGGCAGCCCTGGCTGGTCAACTGGCCCGCGAGGTGGCTGACGATCAGCATGGCGCCGTGCAGGTGGCGGGTTCGCTGCCGCCGCTCTTTGGCTCTTACCGTGCCGATCTGTTCAAGGCGGACAGGGTGAGCGAGCTTGCCACGCCGCTTATCCGGGCGCTGTCACCTTATGTGGATATCTGGCTGGCGGAGACCATGAGCCTGATTGCCGAGCCGCTGGCCATCCGGGCCCTGTTGCCCAAGGACGGCAAGCCGTTCTGGGTCTCCTTCACCCTGGAAGATGAGGCGCCGGGCAACGAGCCGCGACTGCGTTCCGGCGAGCGGGTGGCCGATGCGGTGACCGCACTGGTGGCGGCCGGAGTCGATGCCATCCTGTTCAACTGCTGTCAGCCCGAAGTGATTGAGGCCGCGTTGACGGTGGCCGGTGACAGGTTGCAGGCAGTGGGCCGTGCTGACATTCGCCTCGGTGCCTATGCCAACGCCTTCCCGCCGCAACCCAAGGAGGCCACCGCCAACGATGGGCTGGACGAGATCCGCGCCGATCTGGGGCCGCAGGATTATCTCGGCTGGGCCGAGCACTGGCGCGCAGCCGGCGCCAATCTGATCGGCGGCTGCTGCGGTATCGGCCCCGAGCATATTCAGGCGTTGAGCAGCCGGTTGCGCTAAGGAGCACCCATGAAAGAGAGCAAGATTGGGCTCTGGTCCCTCACCGCGCTGGTGTTCAGCTCCATGGTGGGGGCGGGGATTTTCAGCCTGCCCCAGAACATGGCCGAGGTAGCCGGCGCGCGCGCCGTGCTGATCGGCTGGGGCGTGACGGGGGTGGGCATCCTGGCGCTCGCCATGAGTTTTCTCTATCTGTCACGACTCAGACCGGATCTCGACGGCGGCATCTACAGCTACGCCCGCGCCGGGTTTGGCGATCTGGTGGGCTTCTTCTCCGCCTGGGGCTATTGGCTCTGCGCCACCATCGGCGTGGTGGGCTATCTGGTGATCGCCTTTGCGGCGCTGGGCAGCTTCGTCGATACCCCGGAACAGATCTGGTTTGGTGACGGCAATACCCTGGCGGCCTTCATCGGCGAGTCCTGCATTCTCTGGGCGGTGCACCTGCTGGTGGCCCGTGGTGTGCAGCAGGCGGCGTTGTTCAATCTGGTGGCGACCCTGGCCAAGAGCCTGCCGCTGCTGCTGTTTATCCTGTTCGCCTGCTACTGGTTCGACCCGGTTACCTTCGCGGCGGAGCAGCAGGGCAGCACCTTGGCGGTGCCGGTCTCCGAGCAGGTGCGCAACACCATGCTGATCACCCTCTGGGTCTTTACCGGCATCGAGGGGGCTGCGGTGCTGTCGGCCCGCGCCAGAAACCGGCGGGATGTGGGCACGGCCACCGTGCTGGGGGTGGTATTGGCCCTGCTGCTCTATGTGCTTATCTCGGTGTTGGCGCTGGGGATATTGAGTCGCCCCGAACTGGCTGCCCTGCCCAACCCCTCCATGGCAGGGCTGATGGCCCAGATGACCGGATCCTGGGGCAAGCTGCTGATCAGCGTCGGCCTGATCGTCTCGGTGCTCGCCTCTTACGTGAGCTGGACCCTGTTCTCGGCCGAGGTGCCGTTCAGCGCGGCCCGTCACGGTGCATTTCCTGCCATCTTTCGGCGCCAGAACCGCAACGGCACCCCCATCGCCTCGCTCTGGCTCACCAGCCTGACTGTGCAGACATGCCTGCTGCTGGTGTGGCTGCTCGGCAAGGGCTACACCAGCCTGCTGCTTATCTCCACCTCGATGATCCTGGTGCCCTACCTGCTGATCGGTCTGTTTTTGCTCAAGCTCTCGTTCAGCAGGAAGGGGGAGGGCGGGCAGGGCCGCAGCCTGATGCGGGCGGTAGCACTGGTATCGAGCGGTTACGGCTTCTGGCTGCTCTATGCCGCCGGGGTGGAGTATTTGCTGCTCTCCTTGCTGCTCTACGGGCCGGGCTTGCTGCTGTTTCTCTACAGCCGCCGTCAGCTGGGCACAGATCTTTGCCTGAGTGGCCGCGAGCGGCTGTTGGCCGGAGTGACCTTGCTGAGCCTGATCCCCGCCGTCTGGTCGTTCGCCCATCTCTGATATCGAAGATATGACTGACCATAAAAGAGAGCGCCATTGTGGCGCTCTCTTGTTATCAGTGACTGGTTATCAGGGACTTGCTATTCGGACTTTGTTATTTGGGGCGAGGGCTCAACGGCTGGCTGGCCCGGCCGGTTTGCCAAACAGCACCGCGAGCTTTTGTCGCCAGGGCAGGCCTCGGGCGTCGCGCAGCATATCGCGCCATTCGTGGAAGGTGAGGGTTAGCGGGTTGAAGCTGTGGATCGGTTTGGTGATGCCAAAGCGACACGGCTCGGCCGGGTCCTCTTCGACAAAGGTGCCGAACAGCCGATCCCAGATGATTAGCACCCCGGCAAAGTTGCGGTCTATGTACTTGGCATTGCTGGCGTGGTGCACCCTGTGGTGGGAGGGGGTGTTGAAGACCCACTCAAGCCAGCCGAGTTTGCCCACCACCTGGGTGTGGACGAAGAATTGAAAGCCCAGGCTGAGCAGCACGGTGGCGACTACTGCCTCGGGCGGGAAGCCGATGACAATCATCGGGATCCAGAACAGCCACATGCCGGAGACCGGATACATCAGGCTCTGGCGAAAGGCGGTGGAGAGATTTAGCCGTTCCGAGCTGTGATGCACCACATGGGACGCCCACAACCAGCGCACATGGTGGCTGGTGAAGTGGAACAGCCAGTAGCAGAGATCCTGCAACAGGAACAGCAGCAGCACGCTCCAGAGGTTCAGCTCGATATCGAACAGCCGCCAGCCCCAGAGGGTGTCATACAGATAAGCGATGGCGATGGCCGCCAGCGCATCGCCTCCCTGATGCATCAGTGCCAGCGCGGCATTGGCGAACAAGTCTCGCCACTGGTAGGTGGCTGTGGGGAAGGCGGCGCCATGTTTGCGCAGGTAGGCCATCTCCCAGCCGATAAAAGCCAGAAAGAGGGGGGATAGGTAGAGCAGGAGCAGTTGCACATCCATGAGCAGATATCCATTCAGAGCAATTGCTCTCCAGCATAAAGGATGAAAGCAATATTTCATTAACATTTTCGAGCCTCTTGCCCGATGGCTCTGGCGAGTTTGCAGTGAGGCCGCAATTCAATCCGATGGATGGTGACCGCTGACTATGCTTGATGCAGATTGAGCGTCAGAGGATTGGTTAATGCGTATCTGTGTTTATCTGTTGCTGGGATTCTGCCTGCTGGCGCAGGCCAAAACCCGGGTGGAGATAGTGGCGGATGCCAGCTATCCCCCCTACTCCTGGCAGGAGGGAAAAGAGGTGCGGGGGATCTATGCCGATATCATCCGTGAGGTGACTTCCGCCATGCCCGACTATGAGGTAGTGCTCAAACCGATGCCATGGCGGCGCGGTCTGAGCATGGTGGAGCAGGGCAGCGCATTTGCCATTTTCCCTCCCTACTATATGCCGGATACTCGCCCCTATATCTGGCCCTACTCCCAGCCGCTACTCGACGAAGAGCTGGTAGTGATGTGCGGCGTCAGTGTTGCTGCCAATACCCCGCAGGCAAGGTTTCCGCTTGACTATCAAGGTTTGCGCTTTGGTATGAACGCCGGTTTTGCCGTCGGCGGCGATGCCTTCTGGCTGGCGGTGAAGGAGAAGAAAATCGATGTGGAGGAGGTGAAGAGCAACCGGGAGAACCTGCTCAAGATTGTGCGGGGGCGGGTGGATTGCACTATCAACGATCGCCTCTCTCTGCTCTATGAACTGCTCGCCATGATCAAGGGGGATCAGCTGGCGGTGACCGATATCTCGTTGCTCAAACAGGGGCCCGTGCTCAGCCGGGAACAGGGTTTTCTCGGTTACAGTCGCAAGGGGGATTTTCCCTACAAGGAGGGCTTTATCGAGCAGTTTGACAAGGGGCTCTATCAGCTCAAAAAGCGCGACGGGATCAAGCCCATCGTCGAGCGCTATTTGGGAAAGTCCCCGCGCTGAGCCGGTAACTGCGGGAGCGGCTTCAGCAGCGAGTAGTGTTGTGTCATCCGATCCGCAAAGAAAAAGAGAGAGGAACCATGGTTCCTCTCTCTTTTTTAACTGACCATTTTAACTGGCTGTGAGTCTGCGTTTACAGCACCTGGCTCAGGAACTGGCGCAGGCGCGGGGAGGGGGGATTGTCGAAAAAATCCGTTGGCTTCTCATCCACCAGCAGTTCGCCACTCTCCATAAAGAGCACCCGATCCGCCACTTCGCGGGCAAAGCCCATCTCGTGGGTCACCACCACCATGGTCATCCCCTCGCGGGCCAGCCCCTTCATCACATCCAGCACTTCGCCCACCATCTCCGGGTCCAGCGCACTGGTGGGCTCGTCAAACAGCATGATGCGTGGCTGCATGGCGAGCGCCCGGGCGATCGCCACCCGCTGCTGCTGACCACCGGAGAGCTGGGACGGGTAGCTGGCCGCTTTCACCGACAGTCCCACTTTCAGCAGCAGCGCCTTGGCCCTGTCTTCGGCATCACGGCGTGACAGGCCGCGCACCTTCTGCGGGGCGAGAGTGATGTTGTCCAGCACCGTCAGGTGGGGGAAGAGGTTGAAGGACTGGAACACCATGCCCACCTCTTCCCGCAGTTTGTTGACATCGCCCGGCTCGGTCAGGCAGATGCCGTCGACTACTATGTTGCCGTCGTTGATGGTCTCCAGCTGGTTAAGGGTGCGCAGGAAGGTCGATTTGCCCGAGCCACTGGGGCCGACGATCACCACCACTTCCCCTTCGGCCACCTGGGTGCTGACGTTTTTCAGCGCGTGTACCTCGGTGCCGTAGAACTTCTCTACTCCAGTCGCTTTGATGATGGGATCAGTTGCGGTACGCATATTTCGCCTCCAGAAGACGAATCGGGAAGGCGAATGGGGTGCCGGCAGCACTTATCGGCGCCTGTTGCACCTTGATGATGGGATCAGTTGCTGCGCGCATATTTCACCTCGAGACGGCGTACCAGGAAAGAGAGGGTACCGGTGAGCACCAGATAGAGCAGGGCCACGGTAAACCACACCTCGAACGGGCTGAAGGTGGAGCTGACCACCTCGCGCCCCGCCTTGGTCAGATCGGTGATGGAGATGACCGAGACCAGTGAGGAGTCCTTGATCAGGTTGATGAACTGGCCTGCCAGCGGCGGCAGCACCCGCTTGAACGCCTGCGGCAGAATGACGTAGCGCATGGTCTGAGCCGAGGTCATACCCAGGCTGCGACCCGCCTCCATCTGCCCCTTGTGGATGGAGCTGATACCGGCGCGGACGATCTCCGCCACATAGGCGCCGGTAAAGACCGCCAGCGCGGCGACCCCGGCGGTGAAGCGATCGAGGTTCAGCACGGTGCCGATAAAGAAGTAGACGATAAAGATCTGCACCAGCAGCGGCGTGCCGCGGATGAGCTCGACGTAGGTGACCGCCAGATTGCGCAGGGCGGGATTGGGGGAGAGACGTGCCAGCCCGGCCAGCGTACCGAGCAGGATGGCGAAGATGCCCGCCACCAGCGAGAGCTTGACGGTGACCCAGACCCCCCAGGCGATGGGGCCTGCGGTCCAGCTCAGCTGGGTATCGAGGGTATCGCCACGAAAAATGGTATCCCCTTCGGCGACTTGTACGCCGGTGCTGGCGATGGCTTGCCGCACATTGGGATCGAGATCGTCTTGCAGGAACAGCTTGCCCTTCTCGGCCTCGCTGGTACCCGCCATCACGGTGCCGTCAAATTCGGCCAGATTCTTCTGTTCTGCCTGATAGGCGATGTATTGGGGAATGCGTTCCCAGCGCCAGGTGTAATCCACGGACTGGACAGCCTTGTAGATGCCGAATACGGCAACCAGCAGCATCAGCAGGAAGACGCCCTGCCAGAGTAGCTGATTGGGCTGTTTTTCCATCTGTCTTGTCGGTTTGGGTGTGTGCACAGTCACAACCTCTTCTCGTTATTGTGTGGGGAGCTGCGTGGTGCAGGGGCGGCAATGCGCCGCCCCCCGGAGGTTATTTGAGCTGGTTCAGCCAGGTATTGGATTCGAACCACTTCTTGTAGAGACGGTCATAGCTGCCATCGCCCTTGATCTGGCGCAGGTAGTTGTTAAACCAGTTGAGGGTGTCCTGATCCCCTTTGCGGATGGCCCAGGCCAGTGGCTCGAAGGTGAACGGCTTGTCGAGGTGCACCACGGCGCCCTGATTCTGGGAGGCGAAGATGGCGTTGTAGGGCAGGTCATAGACGAAGGCATCGACCTTGCCGTTGATCACTTCCAGCTTGGCGTCATCCTGGGTTTCAAACTGCAGCAGGGTGGCTTTCGGGATCAGGCGCTTGACCGCCTGCTCGCCGGTGGTGCCGAGCTTGACCGCGATCTTGTACTTGGGATCGTTGAGATCGGTGAAGGATTTGATTTCGCCTGCCTTCTCTTTGCGCAGCACGATGGTCTGGCCGACCACGATGTAAGGATCGGCGAAGTTGACCCGCAGGTTGCGCTGGGGAGTGACGGTCATGCCGCCCATGATGACGTCGAACTTGTTGGTCAAGAGCGCCGGAATGATGCCATCCCAGGCGGTGTTGACGAACTCGACCTTCACGCCCATCTCTTTGGCGACCATCTTGGCGAGATCCACGTCAAAGCCGATGTATTGGCCCTGCTTGTTGGTCATCTCGAAGGGTTGATAGCCCGCATCGAAGCCAACCCGCAGCACGCCGCGTTCGAGCACGGCATCCAGGGTGGACGTGGGGGCTGGGGTCGGGGCCGCCGTGGCGATCCCGCAAAACAGCAGGGTAGAAAGAATCAGTTTTTTGATCATAAGTGACGTCTCTGTCGGTGGTGTGTTCGGCCTTGAACCTGATCCCGTGCGACTCCGTGGCACAAGAGACTGCTGCATCCGGCAACAGGCAAGACAGGATGAATGTCTTGAGCGGGACAAAAGCCCCATATGAGATGCTATGAATAGTGGTTGAGTGAAAAATGTACCAAAAACAGATTGTGTCAGAAGACTCAACAGGTTAGAGACATTTATTGCTCATGGCTTCATTCATAAAATCACACGAAAACAACATATCTATCTAATGGGGTGGGTTCAAGCCCAAATTGTGCCCAAGACATTTTGTTACATAGCGAGGGGCTCGCATGTGGCTTTTGTCGGGGGGATCTCATCAGTGGGTATGCATCGAGCCTGTGGTGACGGAATGGTGAGAGTGATCCAGCAGCGCGAAAAACCGGCGAACAGGATGTTTTTATTGTGAAAACAGTCAGGTCCCTCTGGGTCTAGGCAAACGCTTCTCATATACTCAGTTACCCTCTCTGTATGGCTTTGGTATGGACGCCTCACTACTGCTCAAGCTGGATATTTTTACCTTGATGATCATGGCCTTGTGTGGCTATTGTCTCGGTTTCCTCACGCTCACCATCATTCGCGTGACTCACCACGATATTCCCGGCGTCGGGGTCTGGTGGTGGTCCAGCCTGTTTGCCATGCTGGGTCAGGCGGGATTCGCCAGTCTGCTGCTGACCCCCACGCCTTATGGCTCCTGGGTTGGCAATGTCTTCCTGATTTTTCATGTGTTGTTGCTGCTGGTCGCCCAGCGCTGTTTCTTCCGTCAACCGCCCGGCTGGCGCGCCTGCTGGGGCTTCATCCTGCTGTTTGCCGCCATCATGACCTGGTCGGTCGCCATCGATGGCCGGATTGCGGTGCGGGTGATGATCAGCAGCGCTACCTTCCTCGTGCTCAGTACGCTCATCATCTGGCAGCTCTGGCGCCACGGCCGTCCCGATTATCAGGTGGCGGTCTGGGTGCTGATTGGCCTCAATCTGGCACTGATTGCCATGACCCTGATGCGGATATGTGCCGTTTGGGGCGAGGTGATCGAAAGCCCGTTCCAGCGTCAGTTGTTCAACGTGTTGCCCTATGTCTCCATGCTGGTGGGCAGCTCCATGCTCACCTTCGGGGTGCTGCTGCTCTGCAACCAGCACCGGGCGCTGGAGCTGCGCTATCAGGCCAGCCATGACCCGCTGACCGGGTTGTTCAATCGTCGCGGTTTTATGGAACGTCTGGCCCGGGGACGGCCTGCACAGCAGGGGGCTCTGGTGGTGCTCGATCTGGATGACTTCAAGCAGGTCAACGATCGGCATGGTCATGAGGTGGGCGATCGGGTGCTGGAGCGGGTCGGGCTGGCGCTGCGCGAGCTGGAGGGGGTGTTGGCCGGTCGCTTTGGGGGCGAGGAGTTTGTGTTGCTGTTTCGCCATGCCACCGCAGACGAGGCGATCGCCCGTTGCCAGTCACTGCTGGTTCAGCTTGCGGCCAGCGAGGTGGAGGGGATCCATATTACCGTCAGCATGGGGGTCGCCCACTGGCAGGGAGAGTGGCATTTCGACCACCTGTTCCGGCGCGCGGACGACGCCCTCTATCGGGCCAAACGGGAAGGGAAGAACCGGGTCTGTCAGGCGGCCTGAGGCAGTGATAGGTTCAGGGATAAAGGCAGGGCGCGGTGATCCGCGCCCTGCCTGCTTCCGCTTGCCTGATCTGGCTTGCCAGATGCCAGCCGCTACTCTGCATTCGCTTGAGCGGTTCTGGGGGCCTGCGCCTTGAGGAAGGGGAGCAGCAGCAGGGCCGAGACGCCCGCCGCCACCGAGATCACCACGAAGAAGCCGTTCCAGTGCCAGATCTCCATCACCTTGGCCAGCGGATAGCCCGACAGCGCCGCCCCCATGTAGGCAAACAGGCCGACGAAGCCGGTGGCTGCCCCCGCCGCGTTTTTGTGGGAGCACTCCGCCGCCGCCATGCCGATCAGCATCTGCGGGCCAAACACGAAGAAACCGATGGTAAAGAAGCAGGCCGCCTGCATCACATAGCTGAAGAAGGGCATCAGCCAGAGCGATCCCACCGCCAGCAATATTCCCACCGCAAAGATCAGGTTCATCGGGCCACGGTTGCCGTTGAACAGCTTGTCCGATCCCCAACCCGCAACCAGAGCACCGATAAAGCCTCCCACCTCGAACATGGAGATGGCCGAGTTGGCACTCATCAGATTGAAGCCGCGCTGCTCGGTCATGTAGAGATTGCCCCAGTCATTGATGGCGGTACGCACCACATAGACCAGCACGTAACAGCAGGCGAGCAGCCAGATGTAGGGGTTGCCGAGCACATATTTGCGCAGGATCTGGCGGTGGGAGAGCCCCGCATCCTGGGTCTGCTGGGCCAGCTCCATGGCGTCCTTGCGCCACTCGCCCACCGTGGGCAGCCCCATGGCGCTCGGGGTATCCCGCAGCCGCCAGCAGAGGAACAACCCCGCAAGGATGGCGATAAGACCGGGCACTATCATGCCGTAGCGCCAGCCATGTTGCAGAGCAATGGTGCTGACGATGAGAGGGATGAGCGCCCCGCCGACGTTGTGGGCGGTGTTCCAGGCTGACCACCAGACCCCGCGCTCGGTGCGCGAATACCAGCTGGTGAGCAGCTTGGAGCAGGGGGGCCAGCCCCAGCCCTGAAAGAAGGCGTTGGCGACCCAGAGGGCGGCAAACATCCAGAGTGCCGACGAGAGGCCGAACAGAATATTGATGACGCCGGTGGCCATCAAGCCAATCCCCATGAAGTAGCGCGGGTTGGCGCGGTCGCTGATGATGCCGGAGAAGAACTTGGAGCAGCCGTAGGTGATGTAGAACAGGGTCCAGAGCATGCCAATGTCGGACTTGTCCAGCATGCCGCTCGCCAGCATGTCCGGCATGGCGAAGTTGAAGCTCTTGCGGGTGAAGTAGAAGACCGCGTAGCCCAGATACATGGTCAGCAGCAGATGCAGCCGCCAGTGGCGATAGGTAGCGTCGATCTCGGCCTGATCCCGGATAAGCGGTTGCGGCGGCGCGCTTCTCATAAAACTCAGCACAGGCTGGCCCTCCGGTAGTGATTAGCCATGACTCTCCTCCCGTCTGCGACTGGGCAGGTTGACCGTCAGCTGGGTGCCGTGGATGCAGGAGAGTTGCAGACTGCCCCCGAGCGCCTGTACCCGCTCGCGAATGCCGAGCAGGCCATAGCCCTGTTGCGGGCGACTCTGTGGCAGGCCGCGGCCATCATCTTCCAGCACCAGTTGCAACTGCTCGCCGCTGGCCCGGGCGCGAATGGTGACCGAGTGGGCATTGGCATGTTTGACCACGTTGTTGAGCCCCTCCTGACAGACCCGAAACAGGGTGACCCGCTGGGCATCGGAGAGATCCCCATCCGCCAGCTGCCACTCCAGCCGGGTGACGATGCCGTGACGCTCCAGCTCCAGCTCCCGCAGCAGACTGCGTACCGCCTGCTCCAGGGTCATGTCGTCGAGCTGGCGCGGGCGCAGGCGGCCGAGCAGGCCACGTACCGCGTCGTAGATCCCGAGCGACAGGGTGTCGATCAGGGCGCTGCTCTGACCTACTCCCGCATTGTCGGGGGCTAGGCGGCGCACAATACCGGCCTGGGTGCGAATGGCGGTGATGGTCTGGCCGATATCGTCGTGCAGCTCGCGCGCCACCTCCTTGCGGATGCTCTCCTCGGTCTCCAGCAGCCGCTCGGTGAGTTGGCGATTGTGGGCGAGCTGGCGGGTCAGCGCCTGATTGAGTTCGCGCTGGCGCTGGATCCCCGCACCGAGCAGCAGGCCGGTGAGGCTCTGGGCCAGCAGGGAGAGCAGCAGGTCGAGGGGGTGATCATGCCAGGCCTGACTGGCCAGCAGGGCGATGGTGTTCATCAGGGTGGCGAGCAGCGCCCCCTGCCAGCCGTAGCGCCACGCCATGGCGATGATGGGGATGGCGAGACAAAACGGGGTGAAGCGCACCAGCGAGTTGGGCAATCCCAGTTGCAGCCAGAGGCTCAGCACGAACAGCAGCAGATACCAGACCAGATGGCGAAAGCGCCAGTCCACCGGCTGATCCACCAGTGCCGGGCCGAGCGGCACCCAGGTGGCGCGGGTGAGGTAGTGCCAGATCAGCATGCAGGTGGAGGTGAGGGTCAGACCGCCGGTCAGACTGAGCAGCAGGGCCGAGAGGCCATCTTCCCCCGCCAGATGCCAGAGCAGGGCTTGCAGCAGCGCCGCCGCCGTGACGGTAGCGAGCAGCAGCAACAGTTGCTGCCAGTCGTTGCGCACCTGCTGGCGACGGGCAATCAGTAGCGGCAGCAGGGTCAGCAGACTGCCCGCGACCAGCCACGGCCAGTGGGGTAGCCCCACCTCCTGATTGAGCCAGTAGAGCAGCAGCCCTTCGCACAGTAATAGTGGCGGCCAGTAGTGGCCGGGACTTTGCAGCAGCAGGCCGAGGCGCAGCCCGAAGGGGAACAGCAGCACCGCCAGCGCCGGGCCACCCGCCAGATGCAGGCTGATGCTCCAGAGGCAAAACCAGCCGGCGGCAAAGATGAAGCAGGCCGCCAGCGCGATGGCGACATAGCTGGCAAAACGGGAGATCACCAGCTATCCAGCATGCGGTGGGCCAGCTCGACGTTGTTGCTGACCTTGAGCTTGTCCATCAGGTTGGCGCGATGGACGTGAACCGTCTTGGGGGAGAGGCCAAGCTGCTCGGCGATGGCCTTCACCTCCAGCCCCTGTGCCAGCAACTGGGCAATCTCCCGCTCCCGATTGGTGAGGGGATCCCGGCTGCTGCTGGCCAGCTTCTGGGCGATGTCCGGCGTCAGATAACACCCCCCCTGGGCGGCGGTGCGCACGGCGGCGATCAGCTCGTCCGGGCTGCAACGCTTGGAGAGAAATCCCTTGGCACCGGTCTGCAGTGCCTGCTCGATAAGTGCCGGGCTGTCGTGCACCGAGAGCATCACCACCGCCAGACCGGAGGGGAGCTGCTTGAGCAGATCCAGCCCCGATTGGTCGGGCATCGAGATGTCGCAGACGCAGACCCGCGCCCCGCTGCCGGGCAGACCGGCAAGGGCGTCGCTGGCGGAGCCGAATTCGGCGACCACCTGCAGATCGGGCTCCAGATTAAGCAGTTGGGCAAAACCGGATCGGACGATCTGGTGATCGTCGATGAGGGCAATTTTTATCATGATGTCAGCCTGAAATTCGGTGCGTCATGACCATGACGCGGCCAACAAGATACCTGCCCCCCGAGTCAGGCTCAAGGGGCGGGGGACGATAGGGGGAAAATCGGCTCGATAAGCAGGGGAAGCTTGATCGGGATCAGGCTGTGCGGGCTGGCCTGCCCGTAACCAGAGTTAGCGGTGCAGCTCGCCGGCGCGCTCCGGCTGATAGACCACTTCCAGAATTTCTACCTCGATAGTGCGACCGGCCGGGCCCGGCCAGGCGATGCTGTCGCCCACTTTCAGGCCGAGCAGGGCACTGCCCACCGGCGCCAGTACCGAGATGTTGCTCTCGTCACCCTTGGCATCGCGCGGGTAGACCAGGGTGAGGCAGAACTCGTTGCCGCTACTCTGCATCTTGAAGCGCACCTTGCTGTTCATGGTGACCACGTCCGGCGGCATGTCGGCCGGTTCGCGGATCTCGGCGCGGTCCAGCTCTTCTTGAAGGGCCAGATGCTGCGGGTGGTTGCCGAGCAGTTGTTCGATACGGTCCAGATCAAGGCTGGAGATAACGAGATGAGGTTGTTTCATAGGATATTCCTTCAATAGCAGAGAGGCCAGGCCGACAAGGGAAGGCTGGCCAGTACGCTGGATGTCACACAATGGTTTACACAGATTCAAAACAGTGAAAATGCCATGCCCCCAAACGACTCGCGGCCGAAGGAGCGAGGCGGGGGCTCAGCAGGGTGTGAGCAAATGCGAGGAAATAACGAGTATTTTCATGGGGCTACCATAACCATTCTGGCTGGCCTTGGCAACCGTGACTGAGTGACTACTCAGGAGCCTGATAGTTGTACTGACGGATGATCCGCGCCAGGGTGCCATCATGGCGCATCTCGTCGATCACGGCTTGCCAGCGACGACCTTCGGTGAAGGGGAACTCCTTGCTGGCGGCGACATAAAACTGGGTGCGCATCAGGGTCTCCCCGCGTACCAGCAGGTCGGTCGGCAAAGCACCAAGGCGCTGGTTGTAGAGGATGGCGTTCCAGGCGGCCACCCAAGCATCGATGCGACCCCGATTCAATTTCTGGGCATTGAGCTTCTCGGTAGCCACAGTATCACTCTCAAGCTGGAGTCGTTGTCTGAGCAGATGCTGACCGAAGGAGTAGCGCAGGGTGCCGACCTGCAGCGGGGGGAGATCAGTCACCCTGAGCGGGGCAGGATGAAACCGGCGATCGCTGACGATGACAAAATCGTCATCGAGGATCGGTGTCACCCAGTAGTAGAGGTGTTCCCGTTGAGAGCTGCGCACCGGCGGGATCAGCAAGACATCCTTGCGATGCGCGGTTTGGGTGAGCGCCCGTGCCAGCGGCATCAACTCGATGGTGAGCGGTTCTTTGAGGCGTCGGGCGGCCTCTTCCATGATCTCGATGGCGACACCGCTTGGTTTGCCGTGAGAGGAGCGAATGACATAGGGGGGCAGCTCGGCCGCCACCAGCACAATAGCCTGGGCGCCGGTGTGTACCAGCAATAACAGCAGGGCAAAAAAGGGCAGGCAGAGAGCGCGCATCAAGATCGTGAGCCAGAGTCGAATGGTCAGAGTGTAACATTCCTGCCTGCGTTGTCTTTCCACCCGCTGAAGGGTTGGGATCTCAGTCGAAGAAATCCCGCAGATCGCGCACTTCGTAATCGGCGAGTTGCAGCCAGGGGAGCTGAGCGGGCAGCTTGCGCAGGGTCACCTCCATCCGATAGCTGCGATAGCCGTCGAGGCTGGCCGACTCGACCACCAGCGGGATCTGCCACTGATGCGACCAGAGAATGCGGGTTCGTTGCTGCCCTTCGCGTTTTTCATACCAGCGGGCCTGCTCGGGGGCGGACTCATCCAGCGGAGTCATCCCCTCGATCAGCGCCGGGTTGACGAGATGGCGGATCCGCGGCCAGTCGGGTTTGAAGGCCACCTGGCCATACTCTTCCACCGGCACCTCTACCAGCTGGTTGTGCCAGCTGTCGGCGTAACGCAACTGAAGTTCACCCTCATCACTGCGGCTCACCCAGCGGGCCGCCATCTGGTGGGTAAAGTGCTTGTGGCCGGGCGTGGCGTCGTGAGTGGCGTGATAGGCGCGCGCAAGGGGCAGGGGAATGAGCCGCTGGCTCCACACCTGATTGCCCACACGCAGCCACTTCTCCTGCCAGACACTCTCTCTGGCGATGCCATCGCTGCCGGTGACCCGGTCGTGATAGCTGATCCGGGCGGCGAGGTCCGGGGGCGTGTCGTCAGCATAAAGGGGGAAGGCGAGGGTGCTGCCAAGCAGCCATAACGAAAGCAGAAATCTCATCATCATCTGTCGCTCGAAAGAGCCGGGGCCCGGGCCGCTGAACCGATTGCTCAGCTGCTCCCGGGCCCCCGCTGCTTACAGGCCGAGCGCCTCCCGCAGTTTGCCAAATACCTTGGTGTTATCCAGCGTGCCCTTGAAGCGGTTGCTGCCGGCGCCATCGGCAAACAGCATCACATCACCGCCACCGTGGGTTTCCGACGCCAGCTGGACGCCGGTCTCCTGCAGATAGTCATTGGCCATCACCTGATCGCTGGTGAGGACGGGGCGCACGTCCGCACGGTTGGGGCCGTTACCGAACACCAGGGTGGTGAAGGGCTTGCCATCCACGTCGTTCTGGGTCGAGCCGTCGCTATTTTTCACCAGATCCAGCACCGGATTACCCTTGGCGGCGTAGCCGTTGATGGTCATGGTGTGGTCATGGTCGGCAGTGACCACGATCAGGGTATTGTTGAGGTCCACTTTACCGAGGGCTGTCTTGACCGCCTCGTCCAGTGCCACCGCATCGGTGAGGGCTCGCTTGGCGTTGGTGCCATGCAGGGCGTGATCGATCCGGCCACCCTCGACCATCAGGAAGTAACCCTGACTGTTCTGGCTCAAGAGATCGATCGCCTTGGCGGTCATCTCGGAGAGCGACGGCTGGGTGTTGGCTGCCCCCTTGGCGACCCGATCCAGCTCGTAGTCGAGGTGGGATTTGCTGCTAAACAGTCCGAGCAGCTTGCCACTGGTGACCTTGGCCAGATCGCTTTGGGTGGTGACATAGCTGTACCCCTGCGCTTTCATCTCGGCGGTCAGGTCGCGGTTGTCATTGCGACCGCCCTTGTTGCTGGCGCTGTAGGGGGTCCAGTGGTTGGCACCGCCGCCCATCAGCACATCGACCCCATCCTTGAGGGCACTGTTAAAGCCAGCGCCTCCCGGAACAGCCTGTGCGGCGATGTCATAGGCGGCATCCCGATGGCAGATATGGGAGTAGGTGGCCGCCGGAGTAGCGTGGGTCAGCTCGGTGGTGGTGACGGCCCCGACCGATTTGCCCGCCGCCTTGGCCAGCTCCAGGATGGTGGGCACCGGCTTGCCGTTATCGCTGCTGCAGTTGTTGACGGTTTTGTTGCCGTTGACATCTTTGCCGGGGGCGACGGCCCTGGTGTCGCTGCTCATGGCGATCACCTCGTTGTTCATCTTGACCCCGGTGGTGTAGGCCGCCATGGAGGGGGCCGAGTCGGTGGTCTGGGCATCGTTGGAGAAGGTCTTGATGCGGGCACTGCGCGGCAGCTTCATCATCTCCAGGTTGCCCTCTTCCCCCACCTTGAACAGGCGGGTGGCGGTGAGCACGGTGGGCCCCATGCCATCACCGATAAAGAGAATGACGTTTTTGGCATCACCGGCCTGTGCCTGGGAGGTTGCGCCCAACGCACTGAACAGGGCGGCGCAGACCAGCGTGTGCTTGATGGATGTGTTCATCTGTTTGCTCATGAAAGTGCTCCTTACAGCTTGGCCGCAGCCTTGATCTTGCCGAACACGGCGGTGTTATCGAGTGAGCCATGGAAGCTGTCAGCCCCCTTGCCGATGGCGCCGAGGAAGACATCGGTGCCGCCGTGGGTCTCGTTGCCGATCTCGCCCACCTTGACCACGACTTCCTGGTGATAGTCATTGGCAGAGACGGTGGCATCATCGAGCGGGGCGACGCTGCTACGCGGGCCATCCACCCGGTTGTAGCCGTTGCCAAAACCTATGATGGTGTAGGGCATGCCCTCGCTATCCTTGCTCGGTTCGCCCGTCTCGTAGTTCTTCACCAGCCCGAGCACGCCGGGGTTGCTGGCGGTGGTCTTGCCGGTGCGCTTGGCGTAACCGTTCAGCACTAGCGTGTGGTCGTGGTCGGCGGTGACCACGATCAGGGTGTTTTTCAGCTCGGGGTCGCTCTTTTTCACCTCGTCGATGGCAGCCTTGATGGCGTTGTCGAAGGCGAGGGTATCCTGCAGCGCCCGTTTGGCGTTGGTGTCGTGCAGGGCGTGATCGATACGGCCCCCTTCCACCATCAGGAAGTAACCCTTCTCCTTGCCCTTGAGCTGCTTGATGGCGGCCAGGGTCATCTGGGCCAGTGACGGCTCGCTGGCGGGGCGGTCCAGGTCATATTTCATGTGGCTGGAACCAAACAGACCCAGCAGTGGCTTGCCCACATCGGCCTTGTTCAGCTCATCCAGATTGCTGGCAAACTGGTAACCCTTGGCCTGCATTTCGCTGATGAGGTTGCGGCCATCCTCCCGCTTGCCCTTGTCGGCTTTGGGCAGGAAGAAGCTGCTGCCGCCACCGAGTACCACGTCCAGCCCCTCTTTCAGGGCGCCGTTATAGCCTTTGCCGCCCGGCACCAGCTGGGTGGCGATATCTGCCTCCAGATCCCGGTTGCAGATATGGGCATAGGTGGCCGCCGGGGTGGCGTGGGTCACCCGGGTACTGGTTACCACGCCAGTACCGCGGCCATCGGCTTTGGCCAGCTCCAGCAGTGTGGTCACCGGCTTGCCAGCGCTCTTGCTGCAGTCGCTCTCATAGGTGGCATCGCCGTCCATGCTGATGACGCCGTTGTTGCTCTTGACCCCGGTCATGTAGGCCGCCATGGAGGGGGCCGAGTCAGTGACCTGGGCATCGTGGGAGAAGGTCTTGATGAAGGCCGTCTCTGGCAGGGTATCGATGGTCAGATCACCCGCTTCGCCGACACCGTAGATGCGGGCCGCCGTCAGGGTGTTGAGGCCCATGCCGTCACCGAGGAAGAAGATGACGTTGGTGGGCTGGGCGGCGGGCTTGGTCGCCACCGTGTCATTGTCTGATTTGCAGCCGGCGGCCAGGGCGGCGCCGATCATCACTGCAAGTCCTGCCATTTTTCTCATTGGGGTTCGCTCCTTGTAAAACCTGAGCGCAGCCTAGAGGGGGCTGATGACACTTTTACTGACTATCAGTGACGGTTGTGTGAAAAAAGGATGAAAATGTTACATTATATCAATGTGTTATCTGTCAATTGAGCGGGTGGGTCTGCTCGTTTTCGGCTGCTTTGCTTCGTCTCGACGGTTTGCTGATTTGATGAGGTGATGGCTAGAATGACCTGTCAAAATGGGCCCGCAACAGGTAAAATGCGCCCCCTTCGTTCGATGCCCGCGGCAGAGCGCCTGTTGTTCCATGCGCGCGCCCGCAGCCCCCACAGAGAGTAACGGATATGTCCATCAACTGGTTCCCCGGTCACATGCACAAGGCCCGCAAAGAGATTGCCGAGGTCATGCCCCAGGTCGATGTGATCATCGAGATGCTCGATGCCCGCATCCCCTTCTCCAGCGAAAACCCGCTGGTGCCCGAGCTGCGTGGTGATACCCCGGTGATCAAGGTGCTGAACAAGGCGGACCTCGCCGATCCGGCGATCACCGATCTGTGGGTGGCGCACATGGAAAAAGAGAAGGGGATCAAGGCGCTGCCGTTGACGCAACAAGAGCCGGAGAAGATCAAGCAACTGCTGACCCTCTGCCACGAGATGCTGCCGGAGCGTAATTTTGAGCTGCGCGGCGTGCGGGCGATGATCATGGGGATCCCCAACGTGGGCAAGTCCACCCTGATCAATACCCTGGCGGGGCGCATCATCGCCCGCACCGGCAACGAGGCGGGGGTGACCAAGTCCCAGCAGCGGATCAAGCTGGAGAACAACGTCATCCTGACCGATACCCCGGGTTTTCTCTGGCCCAAACTCAACCCGCCCTCCTGCGGTTATCGGCTGGCCATCACCGCGGCCATCAAGGATACGGTGTTCGACTATGCCGATATCGCTATGTTCGCCGCTGATTACTTCATCAAGGCCTATCCGGAGCGGATCAAGGCACGCTACCAGATAGCTGAACTGCCCGAGACCGAGATCGAGCTGCTGGAGATGATTGCCCGCCAACGCGCCTTCGTGCGCAAAGGGGGTCTGGCCGATCTGCACAAGGCGTCCGAGATCCTGATCAACGAGTTCCGCTCCGGCCTGCTTGGCCGCATCTCGCTGGAGACTCCGGAGATGGTGAGCCTCGAGATCGTCGAGGCTGCGGCAGACGCAGAGCAAAAAGCCAAAGAGAAGGCCGAGCGGGAGGAAGAGCGTCAGGCCCGCGCCCGTCGCAAGTACGCCCGCAAGCGGCAAAAATAGTTATCCTCAGGGTCCCAAGCTTGCCTGACAACGAGCGAGCTTATGTGACCGGGATGACGAAGCAAGAAGAGGCGACCCCAAGGGTCGCCTCTTCTGTTTTATCTGGTGAAGTGCCCGCCCACTCTGATGGCGTGTCCACGCTATCAAGCCATGCCATCAGCCAAAACGGTGGCGAGCCGTCTCAAACAGCGACATATGAAGCGGGAGCAGCTGCTGCCAGTCGCGGCGATAGCCGCCACCGGGCACCGCCGCGATGGGCACGCCGTGCTGCACTGCGCAGTCAAACACCATGGCATCGCGCAGGCGAACCCCTTCATCGCTCAGGGAGAGATAGCCAAGCTCGTCGGCATGATGCACATCGACGCCCGCTTGATAGAGGATGAGATCCGGCGAATATAGGCGCAGTGCCAGTGAAAGCGCCTGTTGCAATGTGGTGAGATAGGCATCGTCCGTCATGCCGCTTGGCAGTGGAAAGTCGAGGTGAGAGGTGGCTTTGTGGTGGGGGAAATTGTGCTCACCATGAAGGGAGAGGGTAATGATATCGCGCCGTCCGGCGCACAGGGCCGCACTGCCATCTCCCTGATGCACATCGAGATCGACGATCAGCACCTGTTCACAACGCCCCTCGTCGAGGCAAGCTTGCGCGGCAATCACCAGATCGTTGAACAGACAAAAACCGCTGCCGTGATCCCGATGGGCGTGGTGGTAGCCGCCGGAGATCTGCAAGCCGCTACCCTGCTCAAGTGCATAGCGGCTGGCGGCAATAGTGGCACCGACCGAGCGCAAGGTGCGCTCTATCAACATGGGTGACCAGGGAAAACCGAGCTTGCGGATGGCGCGATCTTCCAGCTGGCCGCTCAGGGCCGCCGCGACATAATCGGCATCGTGAATACGGCAGATTTGCTCCCGGGTGGCCGCAGGCGCTTCGCCAAGAGGATAACCTTGCGCCTGCAACTGCTCAAACAGCCCCTGATACTTGACCAGCGGGAAGCGATGACGTTCGGGCAGGGTCAGGGAGGAGTAGAGGGGGTGATAGTAAATATGCAGTGACATCAGGGATTGGTTCCATCGGTGCAGAGATGAACCTGGATATGAAAAAGGGGAGCCAGGCTCCCCTTGTCATTCCCGACGGGTCAGGATGAAGATCCCGGATTACTGCTGCTGGATAACCCAGATCTGGAAGGCTTTGCGGGTTTCCGCATCCGCCTTGTTGTACCAGTTTTGCAGCTGGGTCAGGGCTTCCGGATTGCTCTGTGCCTTGCTGGGGGCAACCTGAACCGGTGCGCTGGCGGCAGCCATCACAGCAGCAGTAGAGACGGCAACGGTTTTGGGCTGGTTGAAGGCTTTGCCCATGTTGATCAGCTCTTGCTGATAGTCACGGGTCAGCTGGAAGCCTTCTACTTTCGGCATCACGAACTGTTCGCTGCTCACTTGCTGGCCTGTGACCTTGTCTTTCAGCGCCACTTTCTGATCTTTGACAAACTGCTTGGCTTCGGTTTCGTTGCGGGGCTTTTTGTAGTCCAGTACCAGCTTCTGGTTATCGGCGGCGGTAAAATTGAGTACCAGCGGCTCGGCGGTCACCAGCTTGATTTCGTTACGGCTGGAGTAGTTGCCTTCAAAGGCGATGACCAACTGGTGCTTGCCTGCAGAGAGGGGGAAGGTGCTGGTTTTATCGAGCAGCTTGGGATTGATGGACTGGCCATCGATCAGCTGGACGACATAAGGGTTGGTCACTTCCAGTTGAGCATCAGCCAGGGCGCTACCGGCCCACAACAGACCAGCCAAGGCCGGTACCAGAACAGTCAGTTTCATTTCATCTCCTTGAACAGTCAGGCGATTGCCCACTGAAAACAGGGGCTCATTTTTGCAGGTTTGGCCCACTGCGGCAATGGCTCTTTCTGGGGGCGAAAGTTCGTGCCGTTGCCACTCGGTTTGTCAATAAACGCAGGCTTATTTACTCAATCCGCCGCGTGAACGGGGGGAGGGCATCGAGCAGCCCCTTGCCGTAACGTTTGGTCAGCAGCCGTCGGTCAAGAATGGTGACCCGTCCCCGATCGGCCTCTTTGCGAATGAGGCGGCCACAGGCCTGGATCAGTTTGCGCGATGCCTCTGGCACCGTCAGTTGCAGGAACGGATTGCCCCCCCGCTGCTCGACCCACTCGGCGGTGGCCTCCTCGACCGGCGAGTTGGGCACCGCGAAGGGGAGCTTGGTGATCACCAGATTGGTGAGGTAGTGACCCGGCAGATCCAGCCCCTCCGAGAAGCTGCCGGTACCACATAAAATGCTGGGCTGACCGCCATCACATTTTTGCTTGTGCAAGGTGAGCAGGGCATTGCGGGACGCTTCCCCCTGCACCAGCAGGGAGAGTCCCTTGGCACGCAGTCCCGCCACCACTTCATTCATCTGCCGGTAGGAGGAGAAAAGTACCAGGCTTGCCTCCTTGCCCGCCAGAATGCGCGGCAGCACGCTGACAAGCTCGCTGGTAAAAGCAGGCGAGTTGGGTTCGTGCGCCATTTTGGGCAGATAGAGCTCGGCCTTCTGATAGTCAAAGGGGGAGCGCAGGCGCAGGTAACGGGTGCCGTCATGCTCCTTGAGCCCCACCTGATGGCGAAAATAGCTAAAGGAGGAGAGGGCGGTGAGGGTCGCCGAGACCAGCACGGCCCCCAGACATTTCGACCAGAGCCACTCCTCCAGCAGATAACCGACCTCGATGGGAGAGGCGTGCAACCAGATATCGCCATCGTCACTCTTGGCCATCCAGCGGGCGAGCGGGGTCTTGCCGGTCGGGACATGGCGTCCCAGCATCTCCCACAGGGCGCAGAAACTCTCCAGCCGCTGCAGATGAAAACCGCTTTCAGCCAGCAGGGGTTCGGCCTCCTTGCGACGGATCTCGCCATCTTTCAACGCTTCACCAATGGCCCCCTGCATCCGGTCCAGTGCCCGCAGCGCCTTCTTGCTCGACTCCTTGAGGTTTTCCGCCAGCATGGGCAGGGGGTCAGGCAACACCCCTTCGGCGAAGCGGTAGTGGGGGTCAGTGCCAAACAGCCGATCGTTGGCGCCGAGCCACTGCTCAACGGCCTTGAGATCCGGCTGGATAGAGGCCAGCGCATCCTGCAGTTTGAGCTGGGGGTCGAGCAGACTCTCTTTATTAAGCGTCCGCGCCAGCTTGCCTGCACTTTGTACCAGCTTCTCCAGCCAGCGGCGCGAGCCTTTGATGCTGGCCGACGCGGCGCCGTGATCCCGGGCGATGGTGGGCAGGTGATGGGCTTCATCCAGTACATAGATGCACTCATCGGGGGGCGGCAGGATGATGCCCCCCCCCATGGTGAGATCGGAGAGCAGCAGGGCATGGTTCACGACCAGCACATCGGCACTGTCCATATCGTTGCGGGCGCGATGAAAGGGGCAGTGCTGATGATGGCTCAGCGCCTTGTTGCAGGTGTGGCGATCGGCAGCGATGCGATCCCAACAGAGGTCGGGGATCGGCTCCGGCCAGTTGTCCCGATCCCCGTCCCACTTGCCATTCGTATAGGCCTGCCACAGCGCCTGGTAACGATCCTTGTCGCCGTCCGATGGCTTGTGTTTGCTCAGGCTACCGAAGTCGAGCTCGAAGTTGGCCATCTCGGCACCACTGGCAGCCTGCTCCAGCAGATGCTCGCAGCAGTAACGCTGACGCCCCTTGACCAGCATAAAGCGAAACGGCAGCTCGCTGTGGCGGTGGTAAAAGGGGAGGTCTTTGTGGATCAGCTGCTCCTGCAGGGCCACGGTAGCGGTGGAGATAACCAGCTTCTTCTGGGTGAGCCGTGCCACCGGGATGGCGCCTTGCGCATAGGAGAGAGATTTGCCGATACCGGTTCCCGCTTCGGCCACCAGGATCCGGCGCTGTTTGTCGTACTCGCCGGTCAGGGTTTTGGCGATTTCGGCCACCAGAAAATTCTGCTCTTTGCGCGGCACAAAACCGGGTAATCCATCCGCAATCTGGCGATAGGTTTGACGAATGGTGGCTTTGAGGCGAGTAGAGAGCATGAAGAGAAGGCCAGTTAAGGGTTAATCGAAGGACAAGGATACCCGCAACCCCTTGGTGAGGTCGAGGCAACAGCCATTATCACGGCAGTTTTACGCTGATCAGACCACTTTGGTTGTTTATCAGGCAGTTAGTGCCATTTGCATGCAAAACAAACTATTTGAGTCCAAATAATCAGCAGGATTCATTGTAAACGTTTTCCTTTTGCCTTGCCGTCAGGTGAGACTTGGCTCACATTTTTGTCTCCATGACTATGGTTTCCATAAAAAGTTCCAAGTTTTTTCATTGCGGTTCAAAAAATCCGGTGCTAGTCTCGGCGGCATAGTGATGCAAAGAACATCGCTAACACAGGGAATAACAAAGACTTAGTGTTTAACTTACAGTAGGCATTGGAAACTATGAAAAAGACAATTCTGGCTATTGCTATCCCGGCTCTGTTTGCATCCGCAGCTAACGCAGCAGTGATTTATGACAAAGACGGCACCACTTTCGACGTATACGGCCGTGTACAGGCTAACTACATTGGTCAATACGACAATACCGACGATTCCTTGAAGGGGTCATCGCGCCTTGGTTGGTCCGGTAAGATCGGTCTGAACAATACTTGGTCTGCAATTGCCAAGACTGAATGGCAGGTTGCTGCTGAAAATAGCGATAACACAAAACAACGTACTGTCACTGTCCTTGATCAGAATGGCAATAAAACCACAAACACCGTAAATGTAAATGATGATAGCGGTAAGTTCCAAGCTCGACATGTTTACGTTGGGTTTGATGGTGGCCAGAACGGGCAAATTATTTTTGGACAGACCGATACAGCTTTCTACGATGCCATCGCAGCTACCGATATCATGAACGAATACGGCGATCTGGCTAACTTCTACGAAGGTCGTCAAGAAGGTCAGGTAATCTACTCAAATAAAGTAGGGGGGTTCACTGGCAAGCTGTCTTACCAAACAACAGATGACACAGCTAAGTCCTCTAGTGATGTTGCAGATAAGCTGCAAATTATTTCTTATGACAATGTGAAGCGTAAGAGTGCATATGCCGCTGCAGCAGGTTACGCATTTGACTTTGGTCTTGGCCTGAACGCTGGTTATGCATACTCAGACTTGGAAGGCAAGAATACCTTGGCTGGTACCGATGGCGACAAGAAAGATTGGGCTGTCAGTGCTAATTATGGTATCAATGGTTTCTACTTTGCCGGTATGTATACCGAAGGTGAAATGAAAAACAAGAACAACGGTAACAAGCTTGAAGGTAAAGGATACGAGCTTGCCGCTTCTTACACCGTTGATGCATGGAAATTGTTAGCTGCTTATAACAAGGCCGAGGTACGTGCTTCAACTGCTACCGTTGGTTACGAAGATGTGATTGACCATGTAGCTCTGGGTGTTCAATACAACTTTACCTCCAAGCTGAATGCCTACGGTGAGTACATGATTCAGGGTCTTGATAAGCAGGACGATCAGTACAATATTGGTCTGCAGTACAACTTCTAATGTGCGACGAGAGTCGTGCGAATCTCAGTCTAAATCTCTGATTTAGCTGGGGAAAGTGGTTCCGGGTCGCGCCGGAACCACTCCTTTGACCCTAAAGGCAGCGCTTACGAAAGTAGGTGAGGGAGGCTCAAGCGGGCTCTGCTCCTCCAATTTAGCCCTGGGGAAACCTACGGGTCACGGACAAAATCGAAAGATTTGAATCCGGTAACTTCAATAGTGTCACTCGATCTCACGCTTCACTGAGGCGGTCTTGGGATGGGGACAGGGACGACCAACACCCTCGTGGTTGTTGTGTTAACCTTGGATCACTCATTCATGAATCCGCTGATAATGAGAAGGCGAATCTGCACACCTGTTTTACAGGAAGGGGCAGGCCACTCGATCCTTCTCCCTTGATAGCTCTGTTCAAAGTCAATCGAACCTTTCTACTCCGACGGGAGTGTCAGCGTAACCGCATTGTCCTTTGACAAAGGTCGACCCAGTGTCACCCAACCCTTTAGCCTCCATGAGGCCGGGTTGTGTTTCTAACTGTCCTCCATAGATGACGAGTTTCCTTGGTGCCTCTAGTCACAGGGTTTCTCCACCATCGACTTTCAGTCCTGCAACTCATTCCATGTGCCGGCGTGACGCCCATTTGCGTCTACCCAGTGGTCAAGTACAGCCTGAAATCCATGTAAATAAGGAAGAGGACGGGACCTCCGGTCAGCCTCTTTTCCATATTCGTACGCGTAAGCTGTGTATGCGATTGTTCCACCCGACTCCACTTCTTCCCTGGAGGGGAGCCGGACATGGGAACCCGTGGTTCAGCCCACGGTAGCCTAGGGGTAGGGCATTTCCGGTAACGGTTTTGTCTGAAGCGCCCTGACAATGTACCCACCCGCAAGGGTCTGTTTGCCGCGAGGGAAACAGGAGATTCTGCCAGCATCAGGCGGATGAGGGGCTAGACTAGCTCGCCATGGTGAACATATGTGAACCACTGATAAACCCCGTCACTGTAAACCGGCGCAAGATGCTGATGCGCCGAAGCCAAACGGTACGAAGCCGGTTAATCCTCTATTAGATGGGATTACGCTGACAAAAGGGCTTTCGGGGGATAGGTGGCACCTAAAGCAATGAGCAATCATTCGGATACACGGAACTCGGCAAGCCCGTCGTGGTGCCCTCGGCAACATCTGGGGCAGGTGAACCACAAGGTGATCTGTTGCCATAGCGGGAATGGGAGGCAGGAAAAAGCGAATGCCGTGCTGTAATGGCGCGGATAGCGGTCAACATGCCGCACCCGAAAGGGGAGCTGACGTCCTGCTGGTCTTCAACTGCGTGAAGACGTGTAAAGCGTCCAATCGTGAATCAGAAAGTTGAGGGAAGGTGCGCTAACACCTCCCCTCTATACCCTTGCGGGGCGACAAGCTCTCCCCGTAAGGGGAAAGTCAGTCTACTCCGCTGGGGTGCTTTCTAACCAAAAGCACTTCGGAGGATAGCAAGATGAGTGCAGTCAAGCTAGCGGCGCAAGCCGTTACTCTGGTCGTACCTGCATCCTCACACCCAACCGACTGGCACAGTATCAACTGGCGTCAGGTACATCGGCAGGTGCGGGGGCTACAGGTACGGATCGCAGAGGCAACCAAGCAACAACAGTGGCGGCGCGTTAAGCAATTGCAACGCCTGTTGGTGCGCTCGTTTGCAGCGCGTGCGCTGGCAGTCAAACGAGTCACCGAAAATCGTGGTAAACGGACTGCCGGCGTGGACGGGGAAATTTGGAGTTCCCCCAACTGCAAATGGCAAGCCATAGGACGTCTGACACGGACTGGGTATCAACCCAGGCCGCTCAGGCGGGTATACATCCCCAAGAGCAACGGCAAACGCCGTCCGCTCGGGATCCCCACCATGAAGGATAGGGCGATGCAGGCGTTATACCTGCTGGCGCTGGATCCGGTGGCGGAAACCACGGGGGATGAAAACAGCTATGGTTTTCGGCCTCACCGATGTACCGCCGACGCAATAGCGCAGTGTTTCACCGTACTGGCGCGCAAAGACAGGGCCCAATGGGTACTGGAGGGGGACATCAAGGGGTTCTTTGACAACATCAGTCATGACTGGGTATTGGCCAACATTCCGTTGGACAAGCTGGTGCTCAGGAAGTGGCTGAAATCCGGATACATGGAGCAAGGGAAACGGTTCGACACCGTGGCAGGCACCCCGCAAGGGGGGATCATCTCGCCGGTGATTGCCAACATGGTGCTGGACGGGCTGGAACAGCAACTGCGATCACTGAGTAAAAACCAGTGGCAGCAACGGCAACTCCAACTCAATTTTGTCAGATATGCCGACGACTTCATCGTGACAGGAAAATCGAAAGAGATTCTGGAGTCGATGGTTCTACCACTGCTCAATGCCTTTATGGCGGAGCGCGGGGTGGAGTTGTCAGCAGAGAAAACGCTGATAACACATATTGACGGTGGGTTCGACTTCCTTGGGCAAAACGTCAGGAAGTATAACGGTAAGCTCTTGATAAAACCGAGCAAAAAGAACGTCTCGACGTTTTTGGGCAAGGTAAAAGAGGTGCTAGACCGTAACAAGATGATCCCGGCTTGGTTGATAGTGCAGTGGCTCAACCCGAAAATTCGGGGCTGGGCCAACTATCACCGACATGTGGTGTCATCACAGACGTTCTCCTATGTAGACCATCGCATCTGGCAAATGCTGTGGCGATGGGCGTGCCGCAGGCACCACAACAAACCCAAAAGCTGGGTGGCCGAGAAATATTTTGGCCGCCAAGGTGAACGGGAGTGGGTGTTCGGCGGTGTGGGTCCGGATGGGGTGATGAATCATCTGTTGCTAGCCAATCAGGTGAGCATCAAGCGACATGTGAAGGTGAAAGGTGACGCCAATCCCTATGACCAGAGTCAGGAAAGCTACTTCGAGGCGCGTCAGTTGGCGAGGCTCAAGGAGAACCGGCTGTGGTTTGGTAAGCTTCGGCTTATCTGGGCGCGGCAGAAGCATCGCTGTCCGTTATGTGGGCAACCGTTTCGGGATAACGACGATTGGGATTTACACCATATTGTCTATAAAATCCGAGGTGGCGGTGATGAGGCCGACAACCTGATGATGTTGCACCCGAATTGTCACCGGCAATACCATACCAAGGTGGACGGAGACAGTGCTGGCGCCGATCTTGAGTAGGCGCTTATGAAGGCTTGAGCCGGATGCGGGGAAACTCGCAAGTCCGGTTCTTAGGGGGGAGGGGAGCGGTAACGTGACCTTCCTACCCGACAAGTTGAACAAGAGTAATATCTTGGCTTGAGTCTTTGACCAAGCCATGAATGGCCGAGATTATATCTCGGCCATTTTTCTTTTTGGCAGTATCGCTGCTTCGTATTAGCACCATGGTCAATTGTAGTGGTCTAATCATCCCGGACACCATTTTAGGTGGTACAGTCGCCACCATGACCTGAGGTGTTCAATGACAAGATTACGTCGCTCATTTACTGCCGAATTCAAACTCGACGCCGCATCCCTGGTGCTCGACCAGGGATATTCTGTCCCCGAAGCAAGCCGTTCACTGGATGTCGGTGAAACCGTGCTTCGTCGCTGGGTTCAGCAACTGCAATCCGAACGAACCGGCACCACGCCTATCAGCAAAGCACTGACTCCTGAGCAGCTGAAAATCCAGGAGCTGGAAGCCCGAATCCATCGGCTCGAGCGCGAAAAGGACATTCTAAAAAAGGCTACGGCTCTCTTGATGACGGACGAGTTCACACGTACGCGCTGATAGACCAATTAAGAGAGCAAGCCCCCATTACCCTAGTCTGCTGCGCTTTCGATGTTCCCACTTCCTGTTTTTACGACTATCTGGCTCGCAAGCGGACGATTAACCGTGAGCGGATACAGCAACGCAGCGAGTTGCGCCTGTTGTTCAAAGCGAGCAGGACTCGGCAGGCAGCCGCGCCTTGATGTCGATGATGCGGGAATTGGGGTATCAGATTGGCCGCTCCAAAGTACGTAACCTGATGAAGGAAGCCGGGCTGGCATCCAGGCAGCCGGGCGCACACCGTTATAATGTGGCACAGTCTGAACGACCGGATATTCCCAATCTGCTGGCCCGCGAATTTGATGTTCCGCAACCTAACCATGTGTGGTGTGGCGATATCACTTACGTCTGGGCCGGTGGTCATTGGCATTACCTGGCCGCAGTGCTCGACCTGCATACCCGGCGGGTCGTGGGCTGGGCGATGTCTGACAAACCTGATGCAGAGTTGGCAATAAAAGCACTTGAGATGGCCTATCAGCAACGGGGTTGCCCATCTGGCGTGCTGTTTCACTCTGACCGGGGCAGCCAATACGGCAGCCGGGCATTTCGGCAACGGCTGTGGCGCTATCGCATGACCCAGAGCATGAGTCTTCGTGGTAATTGCTGGGATAACGCCCCGATGGAGCGGTTGTTCAGAAGCCTGAAGTCAGAGTGGCTCCCGGCAACGGGATACATTGGTCTGCGGGAAGCAAAGAGGGATATCAGTTATTACCTGATGGATTACTACAACTGGCGGCGTCCACATCAACACAATGACGGGATACCGCCAGCAAAAGCCGAGGATCGGCCTAACCAAGTGTCCGGATTTAGTTGACCACTACACACAGACCCTGGGGGTTCACCGAAGTGGCTTCTACGCATGGCTGAAACAGCCTACATCGCCACGCCAGCAGGAGGACGAACGACTGACCGGATTGGTCAGGCAATCCTGGCTGGAAAGTGGTGCTGTCTACGGTTATCGCAAGATCCATCGCGACCTTCGTGACGCAGGGGAGGCCTGCGGCAAGCACCGCGTGGCCAAATTAATGAAGCGGGAGGGACTGCGTTCGCAAACGGGCTATCAACGCCGCAAGGGGCATTATGGAGGCAAGAGCACGCAAGCTGCCCCAAACACGCTGGCACGTCAGTTTAAGGTACCAGCCCCCAACATCTCCTGGGTCACCGACATTACCTACATCCGCACTCAAGAAGGGTGGCTGTACCTGGCGGTGGTGCTCGACCTGTTCTCTCGCCAGATCGTCGGCTGGGCGATGAAGTCACGCATGACGGCAGACTTGGCGGTGGATGCGTTATTGATGGCCGTCTGGCGGCGCAAGCCCAAGCAGCCAGTACTGGTGAATTCGGATCAGGGCAGCCAGTTTACCGGCGGTGAATGGCAGGACTTTCTGAAGGCCCACAACCTGAGTTGCAGCATGAGCCGACGTGGCAACTGTCACGACAACGCGGTCGCCGAGAGCTTCTTTCAGTTGCTCAAACGGGAGCGGATAAAGCGCAGGATTTACGCGACAAGAGACGAAGCCCGCAGCGACGTATTTGATTATATCGAGATGTTTTACAACCCAATCAGGCGTCATGGTTCCAATGATGGGCTGTCGCCGGTAGAGTTTGAAAGGCAGTTTATTTTTCAGCAACAGAGTGTCTAGAAAACCAAGGGCGATTCATCCATACGGATGACGGGGGCCAAACTGAGCCATTCTAGCAATCCCATCAAAAGGAATATGTGACTGATTGCACTAACTCTGTGACAAGGCTGGATTTTTCGGGTGGCAGCGGTTGATGGCAAATCGCAGGTGCAAAAAAGCCCCTTGGCGGGGCTTGGTGCCTGCCAAGGCCTGTGTCGGGATTATCAATCGAACAGTATGCGGCCGCTGTGGCTCGGCTTGACCTGATTGCCATCGATAGGCAGGCACACAATAACGACTTAGAAGCTCATGGCCAGCCCGATGGAGTAGCCGTTGGTGTTGTGGCTGAACATATAGCGGGCGACCAGACGGGTGCGGCTGACGATGATGTCGTATTTGCTGCTGTCGATCTCCAGCCCCAGACCAAGGGAGTTGAGGGAGTTGAACCCGAGCAGGCCGCGTTGCTCGCCGAGGTATTCGGTGCGCGCCCCCTCCATCACATAGCGCAGCGGACGATCGAGCAAGGTCCAGTCAAACACCGGGGCCCGGCGGCGCAGATAGAGGCCGAGGTTCTCCGCCTCGGCGCTGCCGCGCACGCTTTGCGTGGTGTTGCCAAAGCTCTGCAGGTGCTGGTAGGAGTAACGCAATTCGGCATCGATATCCTGGGTTTTGGAAAAGAGCTCGTAGTCGAGCATCAGCGATCCCCCCAGCCCGTACATATTGAGCTGACCGTTATCGAGAAAATCCAGCGAGTAGCCCTTGGTGCGATCCAGCAGCCAGTTGCCGATCCGCAGATCGCTGGCCATGGTGCCCAGCGAGACGTTGGCGATGGGGCGCAGTACCCAGTGACCGCCACGCGGGTCTTCATGAAGAGCGATATCCCAGCCGACCCCGCCCGAGGCGGTCACACTGTTCCATTTGGTCGGGATGGTGCGGCTCTCGGTGCCGTTGCTCACCACAAACTGGGGATCGTAGCGGCTAAAACCGATCGCCCCTTCCAGATAGATGGGCACGGCCTCACTCATGGTGGCACCGCCACCGATCTGGGTCATGTTGAGGGCGGCGGATTGATCGGTACCGCTGCCGATATTGAGGTTGCTGGCGGTGATATCGGGCACCACGGTGAACGTCATCAGCGAGAGCACCGCATTGGCACGATCCTGTGCCCACTCTTGCTCCTGTGTCGCGGCATGGACGGCACTGCCGGATAGCGCCAGCAGCATCGGCAACAACATCTGCAATAAAGAGGATAAAGGTCGGAGCATGCGCGTGGTTCCCGATAAGCGGCCTCTGGCTGTTCTGGTTTTACTGTAGCGAGCTTCCCGTTGGTTGGCACGGGGTAAATGTGGCCAATGAGAGCCGATTGCTGCTGGCTGCCAACGGGGCAAGCTTTTGCCACACACACGGCAGCGCTTTGCAGTTTGTCGCTAAAGCTTGGCGCCTTGCCGCCGATATCTCTTGTGAGATCGTGTGGAGGGCAGGCAATTGAACGCTTGGTTGTTGGGGTTGGTCAGCATATCCGTGAGTATGCAGTTACAGGCTGGGGTCACCGAATTTGGTGCCGGTCTGGATCAATCCGTCTGGCGTTTGACCTCCGATACCCAGATTGAATGCCGCCTCGAGCACCCTATTCCCAACTGGGGCACGGGGGCCTTTGTCAGCCGCGCAGGGCGCAAGATCAATCTCGACTTTGAGCTCAAGGGCAAGCGGCCACAGGCCCAGACCCAGACGGTGAGCCTTGGCATCATGCCGCCGGTATGGCGCCCGGGGATTGCCGGGCGAGAAGTGAGCCAGCTGCGCTTCTATCAGCAGTTCGATGGGCTGGTGGAGGGGCAAACTGCCTGGACCATGCTCGACGAGCTGGAGGGGGGGCGGATGCCGACTTTCCAATATCGGGACTGGTATCGCCAGAACCGCGCGGTGCGAGTATCGCTCTCGTCAGTTAACTTTCGGGTCAAATATCAGGCTTTTATCGACTGTCTGAGCGGGCTCTTGCCCTACAGCTTCAACGATATCGCCTTTAGCGTGCTCACCTACGACAAGAACAGCGATCAGCTCTCTATTCCCTCCAAGCGGCGGCTGGCGATGATCAGCGAGTTTATCAAGGCGGACAAGAGCATCGATGTGGTGGTGATCGACGCCTACAGCGACAGCTACGGCGGCCGCTGGCCGAACCAGAAACTCTCCGAGAAGCGGGCCGATGCCATCAAGAAGGTGTTTGTCGATCTGGGGCTGGAGCCCGGCAAGATTTCGGTGGAGGGGCATGGCGAGAAGCAGCATGTCTCCTCCAACGAAACCGAACAGGGTCGTGCCAAGAACCGGCGGGTGGTGATCAGCATGGGGCGCAACGGCGAGATCTAGCGCAGTCCCCGGCAGAGAGGCATAAAAAAGAGCGCATCTGCGCTCTTTTTTGATCCTGCTATTCGGCAGCGGAATCGGGCAGCTTAGAAGCTGTCACCGAGGCCAGTACCGGCATCTTTCTTGGCGATCAGTTCAATCTTGTAACCGTCCGGATCTTCGACGAAGGCGATGACGGTGGTGCCACCCTTGACCGGGCCCGGCTCGCGGGTGATCTTGGCACCGGCGGCGCGCAGGGCGTCGCAGGTGGCATAGATGTCGTCCGCTTCCAGCGCGATATGGCCGTAGGCTGAGCCCAGTTCGTACTCGCTCACCCCCCAGTTGTAGGTCAGCTCGATCACCGCTTCATCCTTCTCGTCACCGTAGCCGACGAAGGCCAGGGTGTACTTGTACTCGCTGTTCTCGCTCTTGCGCAGCAGCTTCATGCCGAGCACACGGGTGTAGAAGTCGATGGAGCGTTGCAGATCGCCGACACGCAGCATGGTATGCAGAATTCTCATTGCTCAGTTCTCCGGGTTGGTGATGTGTACTGCTTTCAATCTCGGTTGCGAGGCTATCAGTTCTCGGGATAGACCTTCTCTTTGTACTCGCACAGATCCTCGATGATACAGGAACCACAACGGGGCTTGCGAGCCAGACAGGTGTAACGCCCGTGCAGGATCAGCCAGTGGTGGACATCCAGCTTGAACTCGGCGGGCACTACCTTGAGCAGCTTCTCCTCCACCTGATCCACGTTCTTACCTACCGCAAAGCCGGTGCGGTTCGATACCCGGAAGATATGGGTATCGACGGCGATAGTGGGCCAGCCAAAGGCGGTGTTGAGCACCACGTTGGCGGTCTTGCGGCCGACGCCGGGCAGGGCCTCCAGCGCTTCGCGGTTCTCCGGCACCTCGCCGCCGTGGCGCTCCAGCAAGATGGCGCAGGTCTTGATGACGTTCTCGGCCTTGGTGTTGAAGAGGCCAATGGTCTTGATGTACTCCTTGAGCCCGTCCACCCCGAGATCCAGCATCGCTTGCGGGGTGTTGGCCACCGGATAGAGCTTGTCGGTCGCCTTGTTGACGCTGACATCGGTCGCCTGCGCCGAGAGCAGCACGGCGATCAACAGCTCGAACGGGGAGTTGAAGTTGAGCTCTGTGGTGGGATGGGGGTTGTTTGCCCGCAGCCGCTCGAGGATCTCTCTGCGTTTCTGGTTGTTCATGCCTTGCGTCCGATCATAGCTCGGTCGCCCGGACGCGGGCCGGAGCAACGTTGCAGTGGGCCACAGTGGTCGCCTGTTTGCGATCACGCCAGTCGTTGATGGCGTTCTTGGCGGCGATCAGCAGCCCCAGCCCGATAAAGCCGCCCGGCGGCAAAATCGCCAGCAGCAGGCTGGCATCGGCGTGGAACAGCTCGATGCGCAGGGATTTGGCCCACGCGCCCAGCAGCAGCTCGGCGCCATCAAACAGGGTGCCCATGCCGATGATCTCGCGCATGCCGCCAAGTACCAGCAGCACCAGGGTAAAGCCAAGGCCCATCATCAGGCCGTCGAGGGCCGCCAGCAGCGGCGGGTTCTTGGAGGCATACGCCTCGGCGCGGCCGATGATGATGCAGTTGGTGACGATCAGGGCGATAAAGATGCCGAGCGCCTGATAGAGGCCATAGGTGTAGGCGTTCATCAGCAGCTGCACGCTGGTCACCAGCGAGGCGATGATCATCACATAGACCGGGATACGAATATCCTTCGGCACCCAGTTGCGCACCAGCGAGACGGCGAGGTTGGAGCAGACCAGCACCGCCATGGTGGCAAGGCCCAGCCCCAGCGCATTGGTAAAGGTGGATGAGACGGCGAGGGTCGGGCAGAGCCCCAGCACCTGCACCAGCGAGGGGTTGTTCTTCCACAGCCCCTGACTCATCAGCTCCTTGAGCTCGCCCTTGCGGCTTTCCAGCTCGGCAATCGGGGCTGCGCCCGTTTCAATCTGTTCCATCTGGTTCATGATGGCTCGACTCCGTTAGTTCGCCGCCGGACAAGCCGGGGCGTTGCTGAGCAGTTCGGGTTGCTCCTGCTGCAGTTTCAGCAGGTTCTTCACCGCCTTGACCACGGCTCGCGGGGTGATGGTGGCGCCGGTAAAGGCATCGAACTCGCCGCCATCCTTCTTCACCGCCCATTGGGGCTCGTTGTCATGGGTCAGGAATTTTCCGGCAAAGCTGTTGATCCAGTCCGATTTCTTCAGCTCGATCTTGTCACCAAGGCCGGGGGTCTCGTTGTGAGCGAGCACGCGCACGGCGGTGATGGTGCCCTTGGCATCAAAGCCCGCCACGATGCGGATCGCCCCGCTGTAGCCATCCGGCGCGATCGCCTCCAGCGCATAGCCGGTCACCACGCCATTTTTGCTGGCGGTATAGAGGGCCTGCGGCTGATCGCTGCCGAGATACTTCCTGCTGGTCACCTGCTTGCAGCTGGCCACCAGATCGTTGTCATAGCTCCCCTCCGGCAGCAATACCGAGAGGGTCTGCTGCTTCTCCAGCTGCTGCTGGTGGGCGATTTTATCCTTGGTCAGCTCGTTGGTCAGTACCACCAGCGCGGTACAGCCCAGCGCGAACATCGCCAGAATAAGGCCGTTCTTGCGCATGCTCTTTAACATGTCCGGGCTCCGTCAGCTGTGATGGGGGAAAAGGGCAGAAACATCATTGGCGACGAGCTCCATACACTTTTGGGCGAGTCAGGCTGTCGATAAACGGCACACAAAGGTTGGCCAGCAGCACGGCGAAGGCGAACGCATCCGGATAGCCGCCAAAGCGGCGGATGATGTAGACCAGCACCCCGATCAGCACGCCATAGACCAGTCGGCCGCGCGGCGTGGTGCAGGCGCTGACCGGATCGGTGGCGATAAAAAAAGCCCCCAGCATGGTAGCGCCGCTAAAGAGATGGAACATGGGCGTGGCAGTCGCATCCGGGCTTACCAGATAGCCGATGGTGGAGGCCGCCAGCAGGGCACCGAGAATCGCGGTGGGAATGCGCCAGTTGATCACCTTCTGCTGCAGCAGGAACAGGCCGCCCAGCAGATAGCCGAGGTTGACCCAGCTCCAGCCGATGCCGCTCCACCCCTCAAACAGCGGGCCGCTCAGGATCTCGCCGGTGGTGAGCCCCTGAGTCAGGCCGGTTTTCAGGGTATCAAGCGGAGTCGCCATGGTGAGACCATCCACCCCCTGCTTGAGCTGGGCCATGCTGTAGCCGTCGAGGCTAAAGCCGGTGAAGATCACCGACGCGGCATCGCCAAAGCCGAGG
The DNA here is from genome assembly GCF_016026615.1 of Aeromonas allosaccharophila. Taxonomy (NCBI): domain Bacteria; kingdom Pseudomonadati; phylum Pseudomonadota; class Gammaproteobacteria; order Aeromonadales; family Aeromonadaceae; genus Aeromonas; species Aeromonas allosaccharophila. The sequence continues at coordinate 578,445 of NZ_CP065745.1, forward strand.
CTGTAGGCGCGCACGCTCTCCGGCGGCAGCCAGCTGGTCATCTGCACCGGGAAGGAGACCAGCAGCAGCACATAGGCGACCATGGCCGGGTTGAACAGGTTCTGGCCCAGTCCGCCGTAAAGGTGCTTGGCGACTATGATGGCAAAGGCCGTGCCCACCACCAGCATCCACCACGGCAGCAGTGGCGGCAGGGAGAGACCAATCAGCACGGCGGTGAGCGCCGCACTGCCATCCATCAGGGCAGGCTTGATGGCTCGGCCACGGAGCTTGAGCACCAGCGCCTCGCACAGCAGCGCAGTGACCAGCGCCAGTAGGATCTGGATAAAGGAGCCCCAGCCGAAGAACCAGGTCTGGGCCAGCAAGCCCGGCACACAGGCCAGGATCACCAGCAGCATCAGGGTTCGGGTCTGTTTGCGGTTATGGGCAAACGGCGCAGTCGCAATATTGAACATGAGTCTGTCGATTACCTTGTGGTTGTTCGGTCGGCTGACGGTACATCTTCAGCGGCGGTCTCTGTGGCTCTGGCCGCCTCGGCCGCCAGCTTCTTCGCCTTGGCGCGGGCCACGGCGGCTGCAATGGCCGCTTTTTTCGGATCAACCGGGGTATCAGCCGCAGGGGCGCTCGCTTCAGGCGCGGCATTGACGGCAAGTGGTTGCTCACTGCTGGCTGCAGCGGTTTGCATCGGCTCGGCCGGTGTGCGCTCACCCCCAGTTCCGGCCCTATCTACCTGAGTACCGGCACTCTCTACCTCAGCACTGGTACTTGCGCTCTGTTGCGCCAGCTTTTTGGCCTTGGCTCGGGCGATGGCTGCGGCGATAGCGGCCTTCTTGGGATCGACCGCCTCGCTTGCAGCCGTATCGCTTTGGCTGGTGGTTACTTCGCTCTTGGCTACCGTCTCGTCGCGGGTCTGCGCTCTGGCTGCTGGCTTACTCTCCGCATCTTCAGCACCGGCACTTTCACCTTGCTGCGCCAGCTTTTTGGCCTTGGCACGAGCGATGGCTGCGGCGATAGCAGCTTTCTTAGGATCAACCGCTTCGCTGACAGCAGATGGCGCATCGCTTTGGGTTGCAGCGGATTCGCTGGTGCCTTCGCTTGCAGTCAGATCGCCCTCAGCGCTGTCACCCTGCTGGGCGGCCTTTTTGGCCTTGGCGCGTGCAATGGCAGCGGCGATAGCGGCTTTCTTGGGATCAACCGCTTCGCTGGCAGCAGATGGCGCATCGCTTTGGATGTCTGCGTCGGTTGCCGCACTGTTGGCTGTGCTTACCGACTCGCCACTGGCTTCGGCCTTTTTGGCTTTGGCACGGGCAATGGCGGCGGCAATCGCCGCTTTTTTCGGATCAACCTCTGCCTTTTGCTGATCAGCATCTACCGCAGCCGCAGCCGCAGCCGCAGCCGCAGCCGCAGCCGCAGCTTCGGTAGCCGCAGGCTCGGCGCTATCACCCGCTTGTGCGGCCTTCTTGGCCTTGGCGCGGGCCAGTGCGGCAGCGATGGCCGCTTTCTTGGGATCGCTGGCGGGGTCAACCGCCTCGGCGGGTTGCGCCGCAGCAGCAGTGTCGCTGTTTGCGTTCTCCGCCAGCTTGGCGGCGCGGCGCGCTTCCGCTTCCCGTTTGCGGGCTTCGCGGGCGGCGATCACTGCGCTATTGTCGGGCACGCCCTCGGCGGTGGCGGTAATGGCAGTGATGGGGGCATCCTGCTTGGCCTTGATGCGGGCAAGGGCCGCAGCCACCGGATCTTCCCCGCCAGCGGCGGTCATGGTCTGACGGCGCTGGGCGGCGGCTTCGGCATGACGCGCTTCACGGGCCGCTTTCTCCCGCTCGAAACGGGCCTGCTTGGCCTCGAAACGCTGCTTGGCGCGTTCGGCTTTCTCGGCCTCGGCGCGGGCTTCGCGAATGTCGTCTTTGGCGATCTTGTAGTACTGCACCAGCGGGATCTCGCTCGGGCAAACCCAGGCGCAGGCGCCGCACTCGATGCAGTCCATCAGGTTGAGCTTCTCGGCCTTGTCATACTCCTTGGCCCGGCTGTACCAGTAAAGCTCTTGCGGCAGCAGGGTGGCCGGACAGGCATCGGCGCAGGCACTGCAACGGATGCAGGGCTGCTCCGGGCCGGGGGCGGGCAGTTCGGCCTGCGTCGGCGCCAGCAGGCAGTTGGTGGCCTTGACCACAGGCACCATGGCGTGGGGCAGGGTAAAGCCCATCATGGGGCCACCCATGATCACCCGCTGCTCCGCTTCCGGTTGCAGCTCGAAACGCTGCAACAGCCAGCGCACCGGCGTACCGAGGCGCACCCAGGCGTTGCCGGGCTTCTTGAAGCTGTCGCCGGTGAGGGTGACGATCCGCTCGATCAGCGGCTCGCCGTCGATAATGGCGCGCTTGATGGCAAACACGGTGGCGACGTTGAGCACCATGATGCCGATATCGACCGCGCGGCCCCCCTTGGGTACCTGACGGCCGGTGAGCAGCTCGATTGTCTGCTTGGCACCGCCCGAGGGGTACTTGGTCGGCACCGTCTTGACCAGCACATCTTCATCGGTGGCGTGGCGGGTCAGCTGCTCGATCGCCTCGGGCTTGTTGTCTTCCACCCCGATCAGGGTGAGTTTCGGTTTGAGCAGGTGCTTGAGCACCCTGATGCCATCCATGATCTCGTCGGCGTACTGCTGCATCAGCCGATCATCGGTGGTGATATAGGGTTCGCACTCCAGCCCGTTGACGATCAGGATCTCGGTGAGCTGGCCGCGGCCATCGAGCTTGCTGTGAGTCGGGAACACGGCGCCGCCAAGGCCCGCCACCCCCGCCTGCTGGATGCGCTCGAGCAGCTCGCCCCGCTCCAGATTCCAGTAATCGGGTTTGCCATTGCGCTCTCCCCATTCATCCTCCCCATCCGGGGTGAGGATGACACAGAGATCGCCGAGTCCGGAGGGGTGGGCAACCGTGTGGTTGCCAATCTCGGTGATGGTGCCGGATGTGGAGGCATGCACCGGCACCGTGCGCCCTTTGGCATAACGGGTCAGCGGCTGCCCTTTTTTGACCTTGTCGCCCACCTGCACCAGCAGATCGCCGGCGGGGCCTGCGTGCTGGCGCAGCGGAATGATGAGGCGCGGCGGCAGACCGGCGTCCACCACCGGGCTCTGGCTTGATTGCAGCTTGTTGTCGGCGGGGTGAATGCCACCGTGAAAGTCCCAGAGCGTGCCGGCTTTGATACGTTCGAGTAAGGAATGCATGGTTGCTCCGCTGTTTATTCCACTATCTTGACCGGAATCTTGCCCGGAACATGCACGTTATTGAGATCCCACTTCCAGTTATCGACCGTGGTGGGCACCGGGATCATCTCGATGCAGTCGGTCGGGCAGGGATCAACACAGAGATCGCAACCGGTGCACTCGTTGGCAATCACGGTATGCATCGCCTTGGTAGCGCCGACAATGGCATCCACCGGACAGGCCTGAATGCACTTGGTGCAGCCGATGCACTGATCTTCGTGGATAAAGGCGACCTTCTTGACCGGCACTGCGGCCTCGTCACTGCCCCCCAGTGGCTGGGGCTCGACCCCCATCAGGTCGGCAATCTTGCGCATGGTGGCCTCGCCACCGGGTACGCACTTGTTGATCTGATCGCCGTTGGCGAGCGCCTCGGCGTAGGGTTTGCAGCCGGGATAGCCGCACTGGCCACACTGGGTCTGGGGCAGCAGGGCATCGAGCTGATCGACGATGGGGTCTGCTTCCACATGAAACTTGACGGCGGCAAAGCCCAGGATAATCCCGAACGCCAGCGCCAGCAGGGTGAGCACCAGAATGGCAAAGAGAATATGGATCATGGTTATATCTTGATAAGGCCGGTAAAGCCCATAAAGGCCAGCGACATCAGACCGGCGGTGATCATGGCAATCGACACCCCGCGAAATGGGGCGGGCACATCAGCGGCGACCAGACGCTCGCGCATGGCGGCAAACAGGATCAACACCAGCGAGAAGCCGGTGGCGGCGCCAAAGCCGTAGATCACGCTCTGGATAAAGTCGTGTCGCTCATTGATGCTGAGCAGCGCCACCCCGAGCACCGCGCAGTTGGTGGTGATGAGGGGCAGGAAGATCCCCAGCAGGCGGTAGAGGGTCGGGCTGCTCTTGCGCACCACCATCTCGGTAAACTGCACCACCACGGCGATCACCAGAATAAAGGCGAGGGTGCGCAGATAGGCGATATCCAGCGGCAGCAGGATATAGTGCTCCACCAGATAGGAGCTGGCACTGGCGAGGGTCATCACGAAGGTGGTCGCCAGCCCCATGCCGATGGCGGTTTCCAGCTTGCCGGAGACCCCCATAAAGGGGCAGAGGCCGAGGAATTTCACCAGCACGAAGTTGTTAACCAGCACGGTGCCGATCAATAAAAGCAGGTACTCAGTCATCAATTACCGTCACTGAAAGTCGGGTTATCGGGGTTTGAAGGCGGGCGGTATTATCTGACGTTAGGGCCAGTTAAACAACCGCAAGGCCGCATGGTTATTATGCAACTGGATAATTTAGCCGGGGTTTTGGGCGAGAATCCGGTGGGTTTTGCGCCATATCCCCACCGGGTGAGAAGCCTTACTAACCAACAGCCAGTTTGGCGGCTTCTTTCCACATAAATGGCGGCATCGGAGTAGTGAGACGCCATTTAATGTTCATCGGTTGGCTGCCAGTGTGGGATACGTACTCCACCTCACCAAAGTTCACAAAGCCAAGGGTGCGGCCAAATTCATCTTTGCTCTGCTCGCGGACGAACAAAAACAAGCGCTTACCTTCTGCTCTGTGGTTGATGTAACTCAGCCCCTTACCCCGTTCTGGGCGAGCGCTGTTTTGGCTCTGCCAATGAAACAGCGACTCGTTGATGGCGTAGTCGTGATAACGGGTAGTGGGGGAGAAGTGCTGTTCCGTTTTGTTCAAGGTCACGAACAGCAACTCGATATTTTGCTCTGCGATGAGATAGACCCCTTCACGAGCCGTGGGTTGGTGGGCGAAGGTGGTCGCGCCAAAGCCAACCAGCACCTGCTCTCTGGCATAGCGAGCATGCAGTTGCAGCGGATTACCGGGAAGGTTTGGCATGGCGCTTTGTTCGTGTTGCACCCGGTTGATCAGCATGGGCAACAGATCTGCCAGCTCGGCCCTTAATTCAGGTTGATTGAGTTGTTTCAGGCTGTGCGCCAAGGAGCTAAAGCCAGCAGTGGGGCCGCTTTGTTGCCAGAAGTCGTAATGGCACATCAAGGCCATGCGTGCATCGTGCTCGGCCGTTAAGGTAAAGGCGTCTGCCACCAAGGTTTGTAAGAAGTTCAAGTAATGGAGCGCATCGCAGCCCAATAGCCGGGTTTTGATGGCCCGGGTGTAGAGAGTCGACAACTTCTCATCACTTATTTCAGAAATGGTATGGTTGCTAGCCTGTTTGACCAAGGCGCTCCAATTGCCGCGCTTGTAGATCTCCTCAAGGCTGATATGAGGGTAGAACTTCAAAAAATTCGCCAGCGTCAGCGGTAAATCGCAATCTTGTGAGAAACGGCGGATCAGGCCCATGAGGCGCGAGGTATTGAGGGTCGCCCTCTTGATATTGCTCAGAATGAACTCTTGGGTCTGTTTTGAGAGCTCGATGCGGCAACCCAATGGGGCGTGAGGGAAGCCCTGTTTGATCTCGTGGCTGATCGCCTTATTGGTTTTACCCACCAGAGCCCGGAACTTCTGGGCAAAGTCATACTCAGCACGGGCATTGCCAACAAAGTCCAACACGGTGCAGCACTCTTTATCGCTCGCCAGCCGCAGGCCCCGCCCTAATTGCTGTAAAAAGATGGTGAGGCTTTCCGTTGGTCGTAAAAACAGCAAGGTATCGACTTCTGGGATATCAACCCCTTCGTTGAAGATATCCACCACGCAGAGAATATTGATAACGCCGGTACGCAAATCTTGTTGTTTGCTATACCGTTCTTCTCGGTTATCGCTGGTGAGAATATCAGCCTTGATGCCCTTCAATAAAAAGGACTTGCGCATAAAATCGGCATGTTCACGGCTCACACAAAATTCCAGTGCTTTGATCTTGGTAATATCCGTGACGATCTCATTGAGGCTCTGGACGATTTTCTGTACCCGCTGCTGATTGTGGGTATAGATATTGGTGAGCTCAGTGATGTCATAACGGCCATTTTTCCAAGCCACTTGGCGCAAGTCAGTATCATCATCGATACCAAAATATTGGAACGGACAGAGATGGCGACGATTGATAGCCTCGGGCAAGCGTATCTCTGCTGCGATGACACCACAAAAGTCGGCAAGAATATCACTGCCATCATGGCGCTCTGGCGTTGCGGTTAATCCCAACAGAATGTGAGGTTCAAAGGCGGCGAGCAGACCGCGATAACTGGCCGCCGCAATATGGTGAACCTCATCGATGACGATGTAATCGAAATAGTCTGGGCTAAGACGTAAATTAGCCAGCTGGTTATTCAAGGATTGCACCGAGGCAAATAGCTGACGGTAGTGGGTTGGCACGGCGCCGCCGACTAAGAGTTCGCCAAAATTGGATTGCTTGAGCACTCCGCGGTATGAGGCCAATGCTTGGCGCAAGATCTCCTCTTTGTGGGCGACAAACAGAAACTTGGCGTCGGGTTTGGTTTTCAGAAAACGCGCAAAATCAAAAGCGGAGATCAGGGTTTTCCCTGTACCGGTGGCCGCAACCACCAAGTTACGGAAGCGCTGGTGTAAAGCGCGCTCCATCGCCAATTGTTCAAGGATCTCCAGTTGATGGGGAAACGGCGTGATATCAAAGAAATAGGCAGGACTATTTTTGTCCCCATCCCCACGGGCCTCTTGCAGTGCATGCTGCAATTTTGTACGGCTTTCGAGCTTGCCATCAAACAGTTCAAAATCATCGGATTCCCAATAGGTTTCAAAGGTACTCAGGGATTTCTCGATAATATGCGGGATCTCTTGCGAGGTGATTTTTAGGTTCCACTCCAAGCCGCTAGTGAGGGCAGAGTGAGAGAGATTGGAGGAACCTATATAGCCGGTATGAAAGCCGGTATTTCGGCAAAATAGATAACTTTTGGCATGCAACCGCTCGCGCTGGGTGTTATAGCTGAGTTTGACTTCGGTATTTGGGAGGCTGGCTAAAAATTCAACTGCCTTGGCGTCGGTCGCCCCCATATAAGAGGTAGTAATTACTTTTAATTGGCGGCCGCTGCGAGTGAACTCTTCCAGCTCATGACGGAAAATACGAATACCTGCCCATTTTATAAATGAGACCAGCCAGCAGATGCTATCTGCCGATAATATCTCCCGTTTAATCTCCGATTCCATCGACAAACCCGCATTGCTGCCGCAGAACAGCTCACTTTGCGTTAGACCGGTCAGAGGGAAAATATCCTCAACATATTGCTTTAAATTGGCTGAGATGGGGTTATCTAACTGGTAGAGCGCGGTCAGAATTTTACCCTGACTATCGATGAGGTTCTCGCCAATAAAGTCTGGATCTTGGGTGCGATCCTTTAGCCAAAGCAATAACTGGTTAGCCAGCTCGATCTGCCGTTGCAGCTGATCCTCTCCAGTTACCGAGCCCACCGCATATTCCAAAACCCGGCTCAGAAACCTGGATAACCAAACTGCCGCTTCGGCAGGTTCAAGTTGGCGTTCCCCTACGTAAAAGCGCTCGCGGTCGAGTCGAGATGTCAGCAGTTGAGTAATGAGTTGTTCATAAATACCGCATTGGTGCATCGCACTCTGGCCTTGAACGTTGTACATGAGGGTGGCGAGAAGAGTATCATTTTTTCCAACCAAATCAGTAAGCTGTTGTCGCCTGTTACTCGTTTGAAAATCGCCCCGGTTTTCGGTAATAGAGCGCGGCAGTGACAACCACAGGGAGGTGGTGATGGATCCGGTTTCCTATCTTTTTTCGGCTTATCTCAATCTGGTACAGCAGCAGGTTGCGGATATCTATGGCACCGAGGCCAAGACGCTGGTGGTGCAGTATGAGGGGGAGTCGGTCCCGTTCTCCTTCCAGCTGTGGCAGATCCAGCAGCCGAGCGTTTGTCGTCCCTACCAGCAGGATGTGCGGCGCTTTAGCCAGTGCACGGTCAAGGCGTCAGCCCTGTTTCACAAGCTGTGTGATGACTTGACCCGGCAGGATGACAGCAGCTGGCAACTGCCCAAATTTCGCACCATGTACTGCGCGGCGGCCGTCAGTTATAGACCGATGATTGCCGAGATTGGGGATGCCAAACAGAGTCCGGCCAAGCTGGCGGAGCGCGCCTGCAATCAGGCGATTCTGGCGGCAATGGACAGTGACGATGAAGCCCTGCTGGCCCAGCGTGACAACGCGTGCGCTGCGGTGCAGTGAGGCGGATTTATCTGACCACATCATTTGCGCTCGCTTTGCGCGCCACGGCACACATGGACTTCCCCTTGCCGAGTATGATGGGGTTGCCCGCCGTGGCGGCAACAGTCGGATGCTTGCGGGCATATGTCGGTCACATCAGCCAGATCACCACCAGGAGGTAACCATGATCAGCCATATCGACCATCTGGTATTGACGGTCAGCGATATCGAACGGGCGGTGGGGTTTGGCAACCAGAAGATCAACTTGCAACTGTTGGGGCAGGAGCCGCGTAACCGAGCGCAGGTGGGGTCGGGGGATGTTTGCCTTATCACCCGCTGGCCGCTGGCGCAGGTAATGGCCCAGCTGGCCTGCCACGGGGTGGAGATTGTCGAGGGGCCGGTGACCAAAAGTGGCGCCTGCGGGCCGATAGAATCTGTCTACTTCCTCGACCCGGATCAAAACCTGATTGAGGTCAGCCGCTACCCCTGACCGCGCTGATACCCCCGATGCCTTATGAGCCCCTGATTTTCATTGCCGCTTTGCCGGTTAAATCCTCTCTGTTCCTCCTTGGCGGTATCCTTGTTTAACCCCTTGTGACCGTGATACTGCCCCAATTTGTGCCCTTTGCTGGGGCGATCTGTGAACTATCCGGCGTGCTGGACGGGGCAATATGCTAATGTAGCGGCGTTTTTTGATGGATAAGCTGGCATTGGCCTTTTGTGAAGATGGAATGGTATGCAGAACTTTAACGTAGTGAATTGGCTGATGCAGCAGACAGCCGCCCCGGCGCAGCCGGAACAGGCAATGGCACAACCGGGCGCGGCCCAGATCCTGTGGCAGGTGCCCCATGCTGGCTAACGAATCCATGCGCCTGAACAAATACATCAGCGAGAGCGGCATCTGCTCGCGCCGTGAGGCCGACCGCTTTATCGAGCAGGGCCACGTCTTTATCAACGGCAAGCGCGCCGGGATTGGCGATCAGGTGCAGGTTGGTGATCTGGTCAAGGTCAACGGGCAAGTGATTGAGCCGCGCGAGGCGGACAGTCTGGTCTTTATCGCCCTCAACAAGCCGGTGGGCATCGTCAGTACCACAGAGGCGGGCGAGAAGGACAACATCGTCGACTTCGTCAACCACAGCACCCGTGTCTTCCCCATCGGGCGACTGGACAAGGATTCGCAGGGGCTGATTTTCCTTACCAACCACGGCGATCTGGTCAACAAGATCCTGCGGGCGGGCAACGATCACGAGAAAGAGTATCTGGTGACCGTCGACAAGCCGGTGACCGACGAGTTTGTGCGTGGCATGGCGGCCGGGGTGCCGATCCTTGGCGCTATCACCAAGAAGTGCAAGGTGAAGAAAGAGGCGCCGTTCGTCTTTCGCATCACCCTGGTGCAGGGGCTTAACCGCCAGATCCGCCGCATGTGCGAGCACTTCGGTTTCGAAGTGACCAAGCTCGAGCGCATCCGCATCATGAACGTCAGCCTCAAGGGGCTGCCGGTGGGCGAGTGGCGCGATCTGACCGACGACGAGCTGATCGAGCTGTTCAAGCTGATTGAGGACTCCTCCTCCGAGGTAAAACCGGCGAAGGGTGAAAAACCGAAGGCGGCCAAGGCCCCTGCGGCGTCAACCGCCAAGCCAGGGCAGAGCAAGAAGCCGCGCCGCGATGACGATCACGAGATTGGCGGTCGCCCCAATGTGCCGGGCCCGGAAGCCTTCGAGAAGAAGCCTCCGGTGGGCAAGGTGGGCGCGGGTAAAGGGGCTGCCAATAAAGGCGGCGCCGGAAAAGCGGCCCCCAAGGGTGGCAAACCCGCCGCTGGCAAGCCACGCACCGCTAACGCCGGGCGGCAGAAGAAGGGGCGCTGAGTTTTCCCCCTGAGCGGCGTAAGCCTCACCTTGTGATCCTCAACACAGTCATCCCCAACACACCGGCCTCAGGCCGGTGTGTTGCTTTGGGCCGCAGAGCTGGCCGGGAGGGGAGCAGAAAGGGTTGGCTCGCTGGTGGTAGGTAACTTCATTACGCGAGGGTAGTGGCGCGGGTCGAGGCGCACTACCAGCAGGCTCATCATCAGCAATCCTCCCAGTTGCCACTGCCAGGCGGCCGCGAAGTCGCCCGCATAGTGATAGAGTCGCGCCGCCACCCAGGGGCCGGTGGCCGCCAGCATAAAGCCGAATCCCTGCATCAGGGCGCTCAGGGTACCCGCGCGGCGCGGGTCGGGCAGGTGATCCAGCGCAATCACCATGATCAGCGAAAAGCTGCCGCCAAGACCGGCGCCGCACAGCATGCACCAGAGAATGGGGGCACTGGCTGGTGCCAGCCAGAGGCCGCCAAATCCCGCCAGCTGCATGGCGATGGCAAGGCCCATCCAGGGTCGTCGGTCCATCTTTCGGGCTGCCAGCAGTGGCAGGCCAAGGCCGCTGGCGTGCGCCAGCGCCAGCCACGCCACCAGCTCGCCCGCCTGCGCGGCGCTCCACCCTTGCGCCATATAGGCGGGAGCCAGCCAGGCCACCACGATGCCGTAGCCGCTGTTGATGATGCCAAAGCAGACGATCAGCAACCAGCTGCGGGGCAGGGCAATCAGCCGCTGCTCGCCGTCGGGAATCGCGACCGCCGCGGCCCGTGGCAGACGCACTTGCCACCCTAGCCAGACGAGGGCCAGCAGCACCGGCAGGCTCCAGAGCGCCAGTGCCCGTGACCAGTCGAGGCTGGCCGCCAGCCGTGGCGTGAGACTGGCCCCCAATGCCCCGCCCCCCATCATGCAGGCGGAGAAGATCCCCATCACCAGCGGCACCTTGTGGGCGAACGCTTGCTTGATCAGTGCCGGTAGCACCCCCTGCACCAGTGCCGACCCCAATCCACAGAGCGCTGCGCTGGCGATCAGCAAGGCGCCGCTTTGGGCATCGAAGCGGATGGCGCTGCCAATGCCGAGCAGCAGCAGGGCCGCCCCCAGCAGTTGGCGCGCACTGGCGCGCCGACGCAGGCTGGGGGTTAGCAGCACGCCAATCCCGATGAGCCAGAGCGGCAGCAGGGTGAGCCAGGCGAGAGTGTCCATCCCCAGTGCCAGCCGCTGGTCAATGGCTTGGGCCAGCGGGCCGATGGCGGTGAGAAAGGGGCGCAGGTTCAGGCCAATCAGGATCACCAGTACCAGCAGGGCGAACTGCTGGCTGCGCGCTGCTGCCGGTTCGGTGGCAGCGCTCTTACTCATGGTCATGGCTCTGCGGCTCGGAGCCGTAGAGATCCGCGGCCGTCAGGGTGACGGCCAGTTTGACCAGCGGCAGCGGTTGCGGCGCAAGGGGCAGCCCCAGCGTTTGATAGGCGGCGGTGCTGTCAAAGCCGAACGGGGCCGCATCGGCGTTATCAAAGGCGTAATAGACGGCGGCGATGCCGTTCATCACCAGCGCACCGAGGCACATGGGGCAGGGGTGGCCACTGGCATAGACGATGGCCCCCGCGAGCGGTCCGCTTTGGCTTGCCTTGCGTAGTGCTTCCAGCTCGGCGTGACGGGTGGGATCCCCATCCAGATGGATGCCGTTGACCGCGCTCGCCACCAGTTGGCCATCTCGCACCAGTAGGGCTGCGAAGGGGCGACCGCCCTGCTGATGATTTTCTCTGGCCAGTTGCACCGCCTGCTCCAGCCACTGTCGGTGAGTCTGGAGTGAGGTTGATGGAGTGAGCGATCGAGGAGGGGTAGACGCTACAAGAGGCTGTGACATGGTGACAAACCCTGATTTGACGGAAGAAACGCCAGCCTAGCGGGGGCTAAAGTCATTTTGAAATTAAATGATAGAATGGTTGTCAGTGGTTTTGTAAATGGAGTGCTCCATGCTGGATCCCCTGTTACTGCGCAGTTTTGTCGCCATTATCGATACCGGCAGCTTCACCCGGGCCGGTGAACGGGTCCATCTGACCCAATCCACCATCAGCCAGCAGATGCGCAGGCTCGAACAGCAGATCGGCTGCCCGCTGCTGGATCGCGCTGGCCGTCAGGTGGTGGCGACGGCGGAGGGGGAAAAATTGCTGGGGCTGGCCCGCCGCATTCTGGCGCTGCTGGTGCAGGCCGAAGAACAAGTGACGGAAGGGAGCGTGGCGCTCAGCCTCGGGGTGCCGGAGGATTTCGCCGCAGGAGCCATCACCCCTGTGCTGGCCGCCTTTGCCCGCGACTACCCCGAGGTGCGGCTGGAGGTGCAAAGCGGCCTGAGCCACCACATCTGGCAGCGTTTTGCGGCGGGGGAGCTGGATCTGGCGCTGGTCAAGCAGGTGCGCGGACAGGGCTCGCCGCTTGCCAGCTGGAGTGAGCCGCTGGTGTGGGTCGATAGTCGCGACTGGCCCGCCCGGGAACGGGATCCGCTGCCGCTGGTGGTGTTCCCTAGCGAGGGGCTCTATCGGCGGCAGATGACCGAGGCGCTCGATGGCCTTGGCCGGCGCTGGCGCGTCGCCTATGTCAGCGCCAGTCTCGCCAGTTTGCAGGGGGCGGTGAGTGCGGGCATCGGCGTGAGCTTGCTGCCCAAACGGCTGATGCCCGCCGATCAGCTGGCCCTGACCCAGTGGCCCAAGGTGGCGCCGGTGGAGCTGGCGCTGCATGCCGGGGTAAGCGGGGGCGAGCCGCTCAGCCGCCTGAGTGCAGCCCTGATCGCCCTTTGTGACGAGGTGATGGGGCCGCAATGAGTGACGACGCGGGGAAAGGTTTGGGCGGGAAGAGAAGGCGACGAGAAGCGAGACAAAGGGCAGGATTGGATTAGAGATCCTTCCCCTCCGCCAACTTGCGCTCGTAATCCTGTTTCACAATGGCCAGCGCCGCCAGCACCAGCTCGGGGGCCAGCTGGTTGGTTTCCAGTAGTTCAATCAGATCCACCGCGAGTTTCACCTCGGGCGGGGCAGTTTCCAGTGACATGGGCAGTTTTCCGGTTGCGGGAAGAAGGGGGATTATACAGGGGCGCCGCCTTAGGCCGAAAGCGCCCGCTATGTCGGGCAGGGGAATCACCAAGGTTAGAGGTGCTGGCGCATCTCTTTGTCGATCTCCTCGCGCAGGGCAATCAGCTTTTTGGCGTACTGCTGCAACTGCAGATCGTTCTCGCTCAGCGGCTGCCACTGGGGCACCGGGGTCGGTTTGCCCTGCTCGTCCATCGCCACAAAGATGATGATGCAGTGGGTGGTCTTGTGGCGCTCGGTCTCGGTGGGGTGGCGGCTGTAGACATCCACCGCCAGATGCATGCTGGTGGTGCCGGTGTGGATCACCTGAGCGTGCACCTCTACCAGCTGGCCAATCTGGATGGGGCGCAAAAAGCGGATCCCCCCCACATAGACAGTCACCGCATAGCCGCCACACCAGCCAGCGGCGCAGGCGTAGCCTGCCTGATCGATCCACTTCATCACCATGCCGCCATGAACCTTGCCGCCGAAATTGACGTCAGAGGGTTCGGCCAGAAATTGCAGGGTCAGTTCGCGATTGGGCACAGTCACATCCTTATTGCCTGAAGAGTTTCCCTGAGCTTTGCCCTATCGCGCTGCCCGGTCAAGGGTTCATCCCCGATTCAGGGGGGCGGGGTCACTATCTTGCTCTATCGACGCGAACATAGCCGCAGGAGTGACACCATGAAACAGATGCTGGAACAGTTGCTGGGGGCTGGCAAAGGCTGGCTCAACGAAGGCGGAGACAAGCGCAAGGGGCAGATGCAGGGGGCGCTGGCCGGTGGCGCGCTGGGTCTGCTGCTGGGCAATAAAAAAGTGCGCAAATATGGCGGCACAGCGGCTGCCGTGGGTGGCGCTGCAGCCCTTGGCGGGCTGGCCTTCAAGCTCTATCAGGATTGGCAGGCCCAGCAGGCGGCGCCCGCCCAGCCCACTCATCCCATCAGCTCTCTTGAAGGCAATGCGCTGGATGCCCGCGCGGCGCTTTTGGTGCGCGCCATGGTGGCGGCAGCCCGGGCCGACGGTCATATCGACGGCGCCGAGCGCCAGAAAATTCAGGAGTACCTGACCGAGCAGGGCCAGAGCGATGTGGCCCGCTGGATTGACGCCGAGCTGGCCCGTCCCCTCGATCCCCACGCGCTGGCGCGGGAAGTGACCGACATGGAGCTGGCCACCGAGGTCTATCTCGCCTCCCTGCTTGCCATCGAGGTGGATCACTTTATGGAGCGCGGTTATCTCGACGAGCTGGCGCGCGCCCTCAAGCTTGATGACAACCTGAAAGGAAGCATCGAGCGGCAGGTGGCCCAACTTAACGCCCCCGCCTGATACCCTCATCGCCATGGATTGCCGATAACGCCCCGCTCAAGGGGCGTTGTTGTTTCTGCTGCCCGTAAAAAGATGCGGATGAGCCTATTTGGATTGCGGGGCACAGCCCCTAAGATGGCGCAGAGAGACCACCATTTTTGCAAGGAGCAACCGTTGGAGATACGCAAGGCAACCGCACTGGATATAGACGCCATTGTCGAGCTGAATCGGCAGATTGGAGAGCTCCACCATCAGCACTATCCCGAGGTGTTCTGCCCCCCTTCGCCAGAGGAGCGGGCATTTTTGCTGAGCGCCATCGGTGCGGAAGGGCGTCTGTTCTGCGTTGCCGAGCAGGATGGCAGGGTGATGGGCTTTTTGACGGCGCGGATCGATATCAATGAGAGCGTGCCGTTTCTCACTCGTGCGCCGATTTGCCGCATCGGCTCGGTGGTGGTGGATGAGCAGCACCGCTCTCGCGGGATTGGCAAGGCGCTGATCGCCCATTGCGACCAGTGGGCCAAGGCCCGGGATGCTTACCAAATCCGGCTGGAGGTGATGGCCTTCAACGAGCGAGCCCAAGCGCTCTACGAGGCGCTGGGCTTCAAGGTGCAGTCGCAGATCATGGCCAGATGATCAGTTTCTGATGACGAGCCAAGGCGCGTCACTCCCCAACCACAAAGGCCCGTTACGGGCCTTTGTTCGTTTCGCCAGCGGCTCTGTGCCACGTTACTTGTCACCGAGTTGTGCGGCAATCAGCGCCGCCAGCCGGGTGAGGGCCTGCTCCAGCTGTTCGCTCCAGGGATGGGAGCTGTTGAGGCGCAGGCAGTGGTTGTGTTGCCCCTGACTGGAAAAAAGCGCGCCGGGGGCCACTGAAAAACCGCTGCCAAGGGCTTGGGCGTGCAGGGCGCGGCTGTCGAAATGGGCAGGCAGCGCCAGCCAGAGGAAGTAGCCGCCATCGGGGGAGGAGATCCGCACCTCGTCCGGCAACAGCCGTTGCAGGGCCGCCCGCATCTGCTGCTGGCGCTGGGCCAGGGTGTGGCGCAGGCGGCGAAAGTGGGCATCGACCCCGCCCTGGCGCAGCATCTCGGCCAGCGCCAGCTGGCTCGGTACATTGGTGGAGAGGGTGGACATCAGTTGCAACCGTTGCACCCGCTCGGCATGGGGCCCCGCCACCACCCAGCCGACCCGAAAGCCCGGCGCCAGGCACTTGGAAAAGGAGCTGCAGAGCAGGCTGTCGCCACGCTGATCCCAGTGCTTTATGGGCTTGGGGCGCTCGCGGCCAAAGTAGACCTCGGCATAGACATCATCCTCCACCAGCGGCACCTTGTGGGCGTTGAGCAGCGCCATCAGCCTCTGTTTGTGGCCATCCGGCATGGTGTGGCCCAGCGGGTGCTGCACATTGCCCATCAGCCAGCACGCCTTGACCGGAATGTGGCTCAGGGCGTCGGCCAGCAGGTCGAGATCGATACCCACACCCGGGATCACCGGGATCTCCACCGCCTTGAGTTTCAGCCGCTCGATGGCCTGCAGGGCGCCATAGAAGGTGGGGGACTCCACTACCACCCAGTCACCGGGCTCGGTCAGTACCTGCAGGCTGAGGGAGAGTGCCTCCATGGCGCCGGTGGTGATGATGATCTCCTGCGGATTGACCGCCACCCCGTCGCTGGCGTAGCGCTGGGCGATGGCGCGGCGCAGCGCTTCGTTGCCGGGGGGCAGGTCGGCCACTGTGCTGAAGGGATCGAGTTTGCGCATGCAACTGGCCAGCGCCCGCCCGAGCTGAGGATGGGGGAACAGGGTCGGGTCGGCCACCGACATGCCAAGGGGCACGAGATCCCGCGATTTGCTCGCCTGCAACACCTCGAACACCAGATCGTTGATATCCACCGAGCCGCTGTAGTGGGTCTGGCTCGGGGTGTGCTGCACGACCTGTGGTGAGGCGGCTTTGACGTAGTAGCCGGACTGGGGGCGGGCGAGGATCCGCCCCTGACTTTCGAGCAGTTGATAGGCCTGCAACACCGTCATGGGGCTGAGCCCGTGGGTCTTGCAGCTCTGGCGAATGGAGGGGATGCGCTCCCCCGGTTGCCAGATACCATCGTCGATCTGGCTTTGCAGGCGGTCGGCCAACTGCTGGTAAAGGGACATGATCTGGATCAACTGTTATAGGTGTAATTCAATATAACTGCATCTGTTATAGGTGTCATGCTCCGTGATGTACTTGTCACGCACGAAACGTGCAAGGCAAATACAACAAAAGAGAGTGACGCATGATCAATCCGGATGACGTGGTCAGCCTGTCTCGCCTGCAATTTGGCGCCACGGCCCTGTTCCACTTCCTGTTTGTGCCCCTCACGCTGGGGCTGTCCTGGATCCTGGTGATCGCCGAGTCGGCTTATGTGATGACCGGCAAGGTGATCTATCAGGACATCACCCGTTTCTGGGGCAAACTGTTTGGCATCAACTTCGTCATGGGGGTCACCACGGGGATCACCATGGAGTTTCAGTTTGGCACCAACTGGGCTTATTACTCCCACTATGTAGGGGACATCTTCGGTACCCCGCTGGCCATCGAGGGGCTGATGGCCTTCTTCCTCGAATCGACCCTGGTGGGGCTCTTCTTCTTCGGCTGGGACAAGCTCTCCCGCGGCAAGCACCTGCTGGTGACCATGCTGGTGGCGCTCGGCTCCAACCTCTCGGCACTGTGGATCCTGATCGGCAACGGTTGGATGCAAAACCCGGTGGGGGCCGAGTTCAACCTGCTGACCCAGCGGATGGAGCTGGTGGATATCGCCGCCGTGCTGTTCAACCCGGTGGCGCAGGTGAAGTTCGTTCACACCGTTGCGGCGGGCTATGTGGCCGCCTCCATGTTTGTGATGGGGGTGAGCAGCTGGTATCTGCTGCGCAAGACGGAAGTGCAGTTTGCCCTGCGCTCTTTTGCCATTGCCTCCGGCTTCGGGCTGGCGGCCATCCTCTCGGTCATTGTGCTGGGGGATGAGTCTGGCTATCGCACCGGCGAGGTGCAGAAGGTGAAGCTCGCCGCCATCGAGGCGGAGTGGGAGACCGAGCCAGCCCCGGCTTCCTTTACCCTGTTCGGCTTCCCGGATCAGCAGGCGGAAACCACCCACGCAGCCATCAAGATCCCGTATCTGATGGGGATCATCGCCACCCGCTCCATCGACGAGGCGGTAACCGGCCTCAAGGATATCAAAGTGCAGAACGAGGCGCGCATTCGCAGCGGCATGGTGGCGGCCGAAGCCCTCGACCAGATCCGGCAGGGCGATGACACCCCGGCCAACCGTGCCCGCTTCGAGCAGCACGGCAAGGATCTCGGCTACGGCATGCTGCTGACCCCCTATGCCAGCAATATCGCCAAGGCCGGTGAGGCGGAGATTGCCAAAGCGGTCGATGACTCCATCCCGCCAGTGGCGCCGCTCTTCTGGGGCTTTCGGGTGATGGTGGGGCTTGGTGTCACCATGCTGGGGCTGATGGTGGTGAGCTTTGTCCAGCTCTGTCGCAACCGGCTGCAAGACTCGCCACGGCTGCTCAAGACCCTGCTCTGGAGCATTCCGCTGCCCTGGATTGCCATCGAGGCAGGCTGGCTGGTGGCCGAACTCGGCCGTCAACCCTGGACCATCAGCGACGTGCTGCCGGTCTCGGCCTCGGTCTCTTTGCTTCAGCCGGGCCAACTCTGGTTCAGCCTGATTGCTATCTGTTCCATCTACACCCTGTTGCTGGTGGTGGAGCTGTTCCTGTTGCGCCATGTGATCCGCAAGGGGCCCGCCATTCTCCATACCGGCCGCTACAGCGGTGAACAACCCGAACTTGCGAGGATCGCCTGATGGATTACGCAACCCTGAAACTCATCTGGTGGGCGCTGGTGCTCTTCATGATGGTCGGTTTTATCGTGATGGATGGCTTCGATCTCGGCATCGCCATGCTGCTGCCGGTGGTGTCGAAAGATGACGACGACCGCCGACTGGTGATCAACAGCGTGGGGCCGGTGTGGGAGGGCAATCAGGTGTGGCTGATCGCCGGGGCCGGCGCCCTGTTCGCCGCCTGGCCGCTGGTCTATGCCGCCGCTTTCTCGGCGCTGTATATCCCCATGGTGGTGCTGCTGCTCGGGCTCTTCCTGCGTCCGGTCGGCTTTGACTATCGCAGCAAGCTGGCCGATCCGGTGTGGCGCCGCTGGTGGGATCGGGCGCTGGTGGCCGGTGGTCTGGTGCCTGCCTTGATCCTGGGCGCAGCCATTGGTCTGGTGATGGAGGGGCTGCCGTTTCGCTTCGACACGGCGCTGCGTCTGCACTACGGCGCGTTTGACTTCCACTGGGGCTGGCTGCTCTCGGTGCTGGCTACCGCTATCAGCCTGTTGCTGCTGCACGGCGCCAGCTTCTTGCAGGCCAAGGTGACGGGCACCCCTGCGCTGCGCTCACGGGGCATCGCCATCCTGCTGGCCCCGCTGGTGACCCTCTGCTACCTGCTGGCCGGCTGGCATCTGGTGGATCTGCAAGGGTTTCAGCTGACCGGTGTGGGCACACAACCCTTTGACCCGAATGCCGCTATCAGCCCGCTGATGAAGGGGGTGATCCCCCACGCCGGTGGCTGGCTGCGCAACTATTTTGACTATCCGCTGCTGTGGCTGGTGCCGATCATCGGGGCGCTGGCGCCGCTGGTGAGCGGGATTGCCTCCTGGCTGGCGCGGGGCCGAATTGCGCTGCTGGCCAGCGCCATCGCCTGCGCCACCATGCTCTGCTCGGTGGCCATCGCCCTGTTCCCCTTCGTGCTGCCCTCATCCCTCGATGCGGTCAGCAGCCTGACCCTGTGGGACAGCACCTCCAGCTACAAGACCCTGGCCATCATGTTCGGCATCGTGCTGGTGCTGATGCCGGTCAACCTCGGCTACACCGGCTGGGTCTACCGGGTGGTGCGCGGCAAGCTCGACCGTGCCCGCATCAGGCGCGACGGCCATCAACTCTACTGACCATAAGGAGGACTCCATGTGGTACTTCACCTGGATACTGGGGCTCGGCTTTGCCCTGTTGCTGGGGCTGTGCAACCTGCTCTGGCTGGAAGCGCGCTGGGAAGCGGCTGACCGCGACCAGATCTGATCTGCGGGGTTGCCCCGCATGCCCGGTCGGGCTGCCAGTGGCGCAGCCCGACCACCCACCCTGCCACTTCACTGACAGTCGCGGACTGTCACTCAACCGACAGGTAATCAATATGAAACAGACATTGAAAGCGGTGGCGCTGGCCATCGGCTGCGCCCTTGCCGCCGCGCCGGCGGGTGCCGCCAGCCAGGGCGTACAACTGACGCCACTGGACAAGAACTTCACCCTGCAGGTGCTCGGTAGCGGCGGCCCTATCTCCGACGATCAGCGTGCCTCCTCCAGCGAGGTAATCTGGTGGAAGGGGAAATCCCGCATCCTGATCGATGCCGGTGGCGGCGTCTACCTGCGCTTCGGTCAGGCGGGGGCCAAGCTCGAAGAGGTCGATTTTATCGGCATCACCCACTTTCACACCGACCATGTGACCGACCTGCCCGCCCTGCTCAAGGGGGCCTACTTCTTCGAGCGCAGCGATCCGCTGGATCTGGCGGGGCCCGAGGCAGGTTCGGCCTTCCCCAGCATGAGCGGCTACTTTGACGCCCTCTTCAACAAGGAGAAGGGGGCTTATGCCTACCTGAGCGGCTTCAAGGATGGCACCGATGGTCTCTTCCCCATCACCCTGATTGATGTCCCCTATCGGGGGCCAAAACCCCACACCGTCTATCAGCAGGATGGGCTGACCATCACCGCGCTCGGCATTCCCCACGGTGACGTGCCCTGTCTGGCCTACCGGATCCAGAGCGCCGAAGGGAGCATCGTCATCTCGGCTGATCAGAACGGTTCCAACCCCGCCTTCCTCGATTTTGCCCGGGGCGCCGACATTCTGGTGATGCCGCTCGCCATCCACGAGGGGGCCGATCCGGTCTCCGCCTCGCTTCATGCCAAGCCCTCGGTGGTGGCCAAGATTGCCGCCGAGGTGAACCCCAAGCTGCTGGTGCTCAACCACTGGATGGGGTTGGGGCTGAGCCGCAAGAGCGAGGCGCTCGACATCGTCAAGTCGCAGTTCCTCGGTCAGGTGATTGCCGCCCGCGATCTCTCCAGCTACCCCGTTTCATCCGTCAAGGAGTCCACCCATGAGTAATCCAAGCAGCAACAAGACCAACAAACTGACCCTCTCCATCGCCATGACCAGCATGATTGCCCTGACCCCGGGGCTGGCGCTGGCGGCCACCCCGAGTGATGCGCCGGTAAAAGCCGCCCCCAGCGAACAGCTCGGCGGCAAGTGTGCGGCGGGCAAGTGCGGCACCGAGAAGCGCTTCGAGAAGCAGGCTCTCGACAGTGACCCACAGGGGCGGCTGGTGCGTGCCCGCGATGGCAAGTGTGGCGTAGGGGGAGAGGGGATTGATGGCGACAGGTCCGGTTCCAACAACGGCAGCAAGATGACGGAGGGGGTATGCGGCCAATAAGCTCCCGCAGTCGGGGGATCGGGCTGCGCCAGGAGCATCTGGATGCGCTCTGCTCCGGCCCCGTCCGCCCCGGTATCGACTTTCTCGAGCTGGCGCCGGAGAACTGGATGGCCATCGGCGGCGCCAAGCGGGCGCAGCTGCATCAGCTTGCCGAGCGTTACCCGCTGGTAGCCCACGGCCTCAGCCTCTCTCTCGGCGATTGCCAGCCCCTCAACCGTACCCTGCTCAGCCAGATCCGCACCTTTCTGGATGAGTTCGGCATCGAGATCTACAGTGAGCACCTGAGCTTTTCCCGCGACCAGCAGGGGTATCTTTACGAGCTCTTACCGGTACCGCGGCAGTGGGAGAATATTCCCTATCTGGCCGAGCGGATCGCGCAGGTGCAGGAGGCGCTGGCCCGTCCGCTGGTGCTGGAAAATATCTCCTACTACCACGGCTATGACCACGAGATGTCGGAGGAGGATTTTCTCGCCGAGCTGGTGGCGCGCAGCGGCTGCGAGCTGTTGCTCGATATCAACAACGTCTTTGTGAACAGCCGCAACCACGGTTACTGCCCCAAGCGGATGATTGCCGGGCTGCCGAGCAATGCGATCCGCTACTTCCATATCGCCGGTCATCTGGAAGAAGCGGATGGCACCTTGCTGGATACCCATGGTCGTCCGGTTTGTGAGGAGGTGGTGGCGCTGGCCCGTTATACGGTGCAGACCCATGGCCTGCGTCCCCTGCTGCTGGAGCGGGATCACCATCTGCCACCGCTGGCAGAGCTGGAGGCCGAGCTGGCGCGGGTGCACGGCGCCTGTTGCGAGGCGATCGACAGTCAGGTGCGGGAGGTGCGTTATGGATAGACGGTTATCTCTGATCACCGCGCCCAAAACGGCGCCGCAGCGGATGCAGCAGCAGACCGCCTGGCTGGCGAGCCAGGTGCGGCTGCCGCAGGATGGCATCGCCAGCCACTATGCCCGCAGCGTGCGCGCCAATGTGGAGTCGGTGCTGGAGAGCGCTTTTCCGCTCATCCACGCTCACTGGGCGCCGGTGGACAGAGGGCTGCTGGTGGAGGGCTTTGTTATCCAGCACGGCGCCGAGGCCCCCGAGTTTCACCATATCGCCACCGAGTTTGTCCGCTTTGTGCAGCATCGCCACGGCGAGGGTTCCCTCAACTGGCCCAGGCAGCGGCTGGCGCTGCTGGAGTACGAGTGGGCCTGCCTCTGTGTCGAGATTGACCAAGGGGTGGTGCCGCAAGTGTTGCCGGGGGAGGAGGTAACGGCGGAGAGTTCGCTTGTGCTCAATCCCACCCTGCAACTGCTTGAGCTCCCCTTTGCCATCCGTCGCAGCGGCGTAGTGCCGACCCGGCAGGGCAACCACTTCTATGGCCTGTTTCGCAGCCCGGATCATCAGGTGGTGACCCAACGGTTGCGCGAATGGGATGTGGCGCTGATCCAGCTGCTGCAACAGCAGCCGGGGATCACCCAAGCCGCATTCCAGCGACAGGTTCAACAGGTTCGCAGCGACTTTGATCTGATCGAGTGGGCGCGCCATTTTCACCGGCTGGGTCTGTTGACCCTGCCCGTCGGCGAGCGCCAGTCTAGCACTCCCTTGCCCTCATTTAGCAAACACCAAGGAGAATTCCCATGAACAACACCCTGATCCAGTGGTACGAGCGGGCGGTGGCCCAGTGCAAGCGGCTCGATTTTCTGGCCCTGCTGGCCATTCGCCTCTATCTCATTCCGGTCATCTATGTGGGGGCCCACTCCAAGGTGATGGGTTTTGCCGGCACCGTCGCCTGGTTTAGCGCACCGGTCTCGGAAGGGGGGCTCAACCTGCCGTTCCCGACGCTGCTCGCCTTTCTGGCGGCGGGCACCGAGGTGCTGGGCTGCATCTGCATCGCCCTTGGCCTCTTTACCCGCATCATGGCCATTCCCACCATCTTCCTGATGAGCGTGGCGAGCGCCATGGTGCACTGGAAGCACGGCTGGGATGCCATCGCCACCGGCAGCATGGAGGCCACTGTGCGCCTCAACGGCTTTATCGAGTGGCTGGCCGCCAACTTCCCCGGTCGCTACAACTACATCACTGAGCTCGGGGATCCCGTGATGCTCAACAACGGGATGGAGTTTGCCGCCACCTATTTCGTGATGCTTCTGGTGTTGCTGGTTTACGGCGGTGGCCGCTACGTCAGCCTCGACTACTGGCTCAAGCGGGCGGTGAACAAGGGGGCAGTGGTTTCCCGCACGGCATAACAACTCACAAAATAACAGAGCGTGAAAAGAGACGAGCGGCAGAAGCCGCTCGTTTTTATTTGATGAAGGAAGAGACAGTGCGACCTGCTGGCGCAGCTTATGCCTGACAGGCGGCGAGTCGGACGGCTTCGCGGCGCTCGCTGACATGGGTCAGCCCGTAGGCCAGCAACACGATAAGGGCACCGATCCAGGGGGTGTGCATCAGGCCGAGGTGCTCCACCACCAAGCCACCGACCACAGATCCCAGTGCAATGCCGACGTTGAAGGCAGCGATATTGAGGCCCGATGCCACATCTACTGCGTTGGGTGTATGGCGTTCGGCTTGCTGCACCACCAGCACCTGCAGACCCGGCACATTGCCGAAGGCAAAAGCGCCCCACACCAGCACGGTCAGTACCGCCAGTACCGGATGGGGGGCGGTGAAGGTGAGGGCCAGCAGCACCAGCGCCAGACCGGCAAACAGCAGCTTCAGCGCTGGCAGGGGGCCCATCTTGTCGGCCAGCTTGCCACCCCAGATATTGCCGATGGCAACCGATACCCCGTAGACCAGCAAGATCAGGCTCACCGCTCCGGCGCTAAAGCCGCTCACCTGCTGCAGGATGGGGGCGAGGAAGGTAAAGGCGGTGAAGGCGCCGCCGTAACCGAGGGCGGTTTTGGCGTAGACCAGCAGCAGCGGCTTTTTGGTCAGTACAGAGAGCTGTTCGCGGATGGTCGAGGCCGCCCCCTTGGGCAGGTTGCTCGGGATCAGCAGCAAGCTACCCACCATGGCGACGAGTCCCAGCAGGCTCACCACCAGAAAGGTTTCGCGCCAGCCAAAGACCTGACCAATCCAGGTGCCAAGCGGTACGCCGGTCACCAGCGCCACGGTGAGGCCGCTGAACATGATGGCGATGGCGCTCGCCGCCTTCTCTTTGGCCACAAGACCCGTGGCGATGGTGCTGCCTACCGAGAAGAAGACCCCGTGCGCCAGTCCGGTGAGGATGCGGGCCACAATCAGGCTCTCGTAACCGGGGGCCTGCCAGGCCAGCAGGTTGCCGGCGGTAAAGAGCGCCATCAGCCCCACCAGCAGCCACTTGCGCGGCACCTTGCCGGTGAGCGCCGTGAGCACGGGGGCGCCGATGGCCACGCCAAGGGCATAGAGGCTGACCAACAGGCCCGCCGAGGGGAGCGAGACATTGAGCTGCTCGGCGATGGTGGGGATAAGCCCCACAATCACAAATTCGGTGGTGCCTATCGCAAAGGCACTCAGGGTAAGGGCAAATAACGCCAGTGGCATAACAACTCCTTGGTTAGGGACTCCCGACGGGAGAATGGCGCCAGTATGCCGATGCGATTTGTTGGCAAAAATGACGGCAACATCAAATTACTTTTGCCAAATCAGCAGCAATGACACTGAGTGAGATGAGATGTTGTTGCCCGCTGTGCGAGCGCAACGCAGTGATCTGCCTCGCAGAACGGGCTAAGTGCTGTTCCTTTTCTGAGCTTGCTTAAGCTCCAGTACAAGCTGGCCGCCATAGGGTTGTCCCTGTTAAACCCGTGTGTGTTGAATCCATGTGCGCCGGTGGTGTCATGGCCGCGCGCTTTCATCTACAGGCAATATCCAGCTGACAGGTAACATGATGACATTGAACCGACTCTCCTCTCTTTTGCTGCTGTGCGGCGCCTTTGCGGTACAGGCTGGCCAGAGCGATCCCCTCTCTGCCTGGAATGACACGGCAGCCAAGCAGGCGATCACCCGCTGGGTAACCAATGCCACCGATCAGCAGCAGGCCACTTTTATTCCGCCCGAGAAGCGCCATGTGGTGTTTGACAATGACGGCACCCTCTGGCCGGAAGCGCCCATGACCTATCAGCTGCAGTTTGCGATGGACGAGATCAAGCGCCTGGCGCCGGAACACCCGGAGTGGAAGGCCGACCCCATCGTCGCGGCAGTGCTGAACAATGACCTCAAGGCCGTGGCCGAATCGGGGGAGAAGGGGCTCGCCAAGCTGGTGGGGCTGACCCACAGTGGCATGACCACCACCGAGTTTGCCGAGCGGGTCAGCCGCTGGGTCAACCGCAGCAAGGATCCCCGTTTTGGCTGCCACTACGATCAGCTCGGTTATCTGCCGATGAAGCAGCTGCTGGGGTATCTGCGGGACAATGGCTTTCAGACCTGGATTGTCTCCGGCGGCGGCATCGACTTTATGCGGGTGATGTCCGAGCAGATGTATGGCATCCCGCCCCAGCAGGTGATTGGCTCTTTTACCCTCGGTGAGTTTGCCCTGAACGGGCAGGGCAGCGAGATCCGCAAGACCATGAATGGCGCTTTCTTTGATGACGGCAAGGCCAAACCGGCTGCCATCCACCTCTTTATGGGACAGCGCCCTGTGGCGGCCTTTGGCAACAGCGATGGCGACGTGCCCATGCTGCAATACACCTCGACCAACCCGGATTACCACACATTTGGCCTGCTGGTGCACCACACCGATGCCAAGCGCGAATACGCCTACGACAGCCATCCGCCAGCCAGCGGCAAGCTGATCGACGGGCTGGCGCAGGCAAAAGCGCGGGGCTGGGTGGTGGTCGATATGAAATCAGACTGGAATCAGGTGTTCGATCCGGCTCTCTGCCAGAACGCGCCCTGATTGCGTGAGCTGCAGCTGGCGTCAACAGGTTGGCTGGAGGTTCAGCAAGCGCGGCAACGCGTGAGGCAAGAAAAGAGACAGGGAGAGCATGATGCTCTCCCTGTTTTATCTGGCTGGTCGGCAGAACCGGCCCTTTTTCGCGTTAGTCTCACGCCTTTCGCGTCAGTCCCATGCGGGGGCAAAGTCGGGATTGGCGCAGCGCTCGCCCCGTTCCAGCGTGGCGATGGCGGCCATCTCCTCACTGCTCAAGGTGATATCGAGCGCGGCCAGATTGGCAGCCTGATTCTCCCGCTTGGTGGAGCTCGGTATCACCGCCATGTTCTGGGCCAGTAGCCAGGCCAGCGACACCTGCGCCGCCGATACCCCGTGGCGTTTGCCAATCTCCATCAGCAGCGGTTCGCTCAGCACCTTGCCATAGGCGAGCGGCATATAGGCGGTAACGGCGATACCGTGGGCTTTGCAGAACTCCACTACCTTGCGGTTTTGCAGCAGAGGATGAACCTCGATCTGCTGGTGGGCGATGGCCCCCGGCCCCAGAATATCGATGGCTTCTTTAAGCTGGGCCACGGTGAAGTTGGAGACCCCGATCTTGCGGGTCAGGCCCTGTGTTTTGGCCTCGGCCAGCTGCTCCAGATAGACTGCCATCGGCACCTCATCCTTGGGGGAGGGCCAGTGGATCAGCGCCAGATCCAGATAGTCTGTGCCCAGTTTTTCGAGGCTCACCTCAAGGCTCGGGATCAGCTTGCCCGGGCCAAACTCGCTGGTCCACACCTTGGTGGTCAGGTAGATCTCGTGGCGGGCAACAGTGCTGCGGGTCAGCACGGCGCCGACCTCGGCTTCGTTGTCATAGATCTGGGCGGTATCGATATGGCGATAGCCCAGCTCCAGGCCGTTGGTCAGGGTGGCAAGCAGCGGCTCGCCCTTCAGGCGGAAGGTGCCCAGACCCATGGGTGGCATATTGATCATCTCGTTCCTCAATGGGGTGGTGGTTGGCCCTTGATGGGCTGAATGGTAAGCGGCGCAAGGGCCAGTCAGGCGCCCAGCGGCTGATAGCGGCGAATGGTGCTGCTGGCAAACCAGGGCTCGGCCTTGGCGACAAATTCGGTAAAGTGGGGCTGACCCTGATGGGCGGTGAGGGCCGCTTCGCTCTCCCACACTTCGTAGAGCATCCAGCTGTGTGGATTGTCCAAGTCTTGGTGCAGCTGATAGCGCTGGCAGCCCGCCTCTTGCAAGGTGGCCGCAATCAGCGGCTCAAGGGCGGCGCGAAACTGGGCGGCGAATTCGGGTTTGGCTTCAAGCTGGGCAATCACAATCACGGGTGATGACATCTGAACCTCCTTGGCAAAAACGAAGGGTCAGTATGCCTGCCGTGACTTGCAGGAAACAGGGCGCTGGTCGCAAAACAGTATTGAGGGGAGAGCAGCAATCCTGTAGCCAGAAATACATGGCGCAAGTGCCATGGTGGCATGGAATCAAAGAGAAAAGGGGCGGACGTACCGCCCTGTATCATCAGGCGTGGGAAGGTTCTGACCAGACTGCAAATTCATTGCCGCTGGGCTCAACGAAGTGGAAACGGCGGCCACCGGGGAAGTCGAACAGTGGGCGACTGATGGTGCCACCGTGTTGGCTCACCTTGGCTTGAGTTGCTTCAATATCGGCGCTATAGAACACCAGCAGTGCGCCACCCTGAGCTGTCTGGTTGCACTGATCAGCCCGATAGAATCCGCCATCCAGCCCCTCATCGGCAAAGGCGCAGTAGTCGGGGCCGTAATCAACAAACTGCCAGCCAAATACGGCCTGAAAGAAGGCTTTAGTTGCGGAAAGATCTCGCGCTGCAAACTCTACATAGTTCAGTTTTTCATGGACGTTCATAAAGTGATGCTCCCTGCTGATGTATTGGGCATGATGGCAGAGATAGCTGCGCCAACCTACTGACACTTCTTACGTTTTTTCTGGTCTGCTTCTCACGAGAGCGCTGCTACGATATGGGGCTTGAGCAACAAGGCTGCGGATGTGCTGAAGGGAATAAAAAAAATAAGTGGAACCGGATCCTTGCTGCGCTGGTAAGTGCGCCAACTGCAGTTGTGGCGGCGAATTATACGGTAGCCGAGCAGTAGACTATGGATGAAAACAGTCAGAGTAAAAATGACGATAGAATCCAGCAATTGAAGACCCCATTCAGGTAAAAGGTGGGTTGTACAGGTATGGATGCGTCATGTCTAGACCCGTATGGAAATTCATTCCCTCTCAGGTTGCTCATGTGAGAGTTGCTCAGGTATCTGCCCTAACTGCTCCCACGAGGTCAATCCAAGCTGTCGGCGCCTCAGCCAGAGCCTGATTAAGGTGAAGAGGCCAAATATGCCAGCGAACACGGCTGTGTTGAACAGGGCTGATATTGGATCCTTCTCCTCTGGGCGCCAGACGAAAATCCACATAATCAGACCCCAAATTGGTGCAATAGAGAGGCCTGCACAGATGAAATTGACAAACCAACCGGCGTAATAAGGCGGTTTGACGGCACAGCCTAGTTTACGCAGCAATTTGAATAACCACGGGTTGTAGTCGAACTCCTTGATGCCCTTGTCAGCCAGCTCCTGATGGGCGGCGGCCAGCCGCGCTTCAAATGTCATGGTATTCATCCTTGTGAAATAAGTGGTGCCATACGGTGCTTTTCTGGCTGCATTGTACTGACAAATCGCGGGCATGATGTGGGCTCGCGGTCACGTTCTTCTCTGTAGAAAAAAAAGAACTGTCCTTACCGTACGCTTGCCAATCCACAGCTCCTGCGCCTATAAAGGCCCATTACTCTTGTTCGGATAACAGCAATGAAGACCCATTCTGATGAACTGACCCTGTTTGTGGCGGTGGTGGAGGCGGGCAGTTTTCGCCAGGCGGCGGAGAACCTCGGCATGGATAACTCGGTGGTGAGCCGTGGCATCAAGCGGCTGGAGGAGAAGCTCTCCACCGTGCTGCTCAACCGCACCACCCGCCGAGTCAGTCTGACCGAGGAGGGGAGCTGGTTCTATCAGCGGGCGGTGAAAATTTTGACCGAGATGAGCGAGGCGGAGGGGCATCTGCTGATGCGCCGGGAGCAGCCGGAGGGGATCTTGCGGATCGATGCCGCCACCCCGTTTATTCTGCACCGGTTGGTGCCGATCATCGGCGAGTTTCGCCGCCGCTACCCTGCCATCGAGTTGCAGCTGCACAGCTCGGAGGGCTTTATCAATCTGATGGAGCGGCGGGTGGACATGGCCATCCGCATCGGCGAGCTGACCGACTCCTCCCTGCGGGCGCTGCCGCTGGGTCGTTCGCGGCTGCGGCTGCTCGCTTCCCCCGGCTATTTGAGCGAGCGTGGCACCCCGCGCCAACCGGCGGATCTGCTGAGCGGTCACGAGCTGCTCGGCTTTTTGCATCCCGATCACCTCAACCACTGGCCGCTGCTCAGTGCCGAGCAGGGGGATCGCTTTGCCATCACCCCCAGCCTGCGTGCCAGCAGCGGCGAAACCTTGCGCCAGCTGGCGTTGCGGGGGCAGGGGATCGTCTGTCTGTCGGATTTTATGACCGGGCAGGATCGGGAGAGCGGGGCGCTGGTGGAGGTACTGGCCCGCAATAACAGCGGCGCCTCGCGCCCCATCAATGCGGTCTTCTACTCCGATGCCCAGAGGGATATCCGGCTGCGGGTCTGGCTCGATTTTCTTAAAGAACAGCTGGGCAGCCACTCACTCTGATGCGGTGAGCCCGGATGCGCGATGGGTGCCCGCGCAAGGGCGTTGGCGCAGCATATGTGCACCATTCAGACGGCGCCCAGCTGGCAATGTAACAGACTGCCGGGAATGTAAAAAAGAGGCCGACATTGCTGTCGGCCTCTCTGGTTTTTATCTCAACGGGATATCGGTTGCCCGATCACTCCTCTTCAGCCCAGCGGCGTGAACGCTCGACCGCTTTCTGCCAGCCGCTGTAACGTTTGGCGCGATCTTCTCTGTCCATCTGCGGGATGAACTCGCGGTCCACGCTGAACTTGTCTTCCAGCTCGTCGGAGCTCTTCCAGAAGCCGACGGCCAGACCCGCCAGGAAGGCGGCGCCCATGGCGGTGGTCTCGATGCGAGTCGGACGTACCACCGGGGTGTGCATCATGTCAGCCTGGAACTGCATCAGGAAGTCGTTGGCCACGGCGCCGCCGTCTACCTTGAGGGCTGCAAGCTTGATGCCGGAGTCCTGCTGCATCGCATCCAGCACATCGCGGCTTTGATAGGCGATGGATTCCAGCGCGGCACGGATGATGTGGTTGCGATTGGCGCCACGGGTCAGACCGACCATGGTGCCACGAGCATACGGATCCCAGTAGGGCGCGCCCAGACCGACGAAGGCCGGCACCAGATAGACGCCGTTGGTGTCACCCACCTTGGAGGCGAAGTAGTCGGTATCGCGGGCATCGTGAATGATCTTCAGCTCGTCACGCAGCCACTGGATGGTGGCGCCACCCATAAACACCGCACCTTCCAGCGCGTAGTTCACTTCCCCTTTCGGGCCGATGGCGACGGTGGTCAGCAGGCCGTTATTGGAGCGAACTGGTTCGGTGCCGGTGTTCATCAGCATGAAGCAGCCGGTGCCGTAGGTGTTCTTGGCCATCCCTTTTTCAAAGCAGAGCTGACCGAACAGGGCAGACTGCTGGTCACCGGCAATACCGGCGATGGGGATGCGGGAGCCGCCGCCACGGGTGGTGTAACCGTACACTTCGGAAGAGGGTTTCACTTCCGGCAGCATGGACATCGGGATGCCCAGCTCGTCCAGCATCTTCTCGTCCCACTTCAGGTCGCGGATGTTGTAGAGCATGGTACGGGAGGCGTTGGTCGGGTCAGTGACGTGTACTTCGCCATTGGTCATCTTCCAGACCAGCCAGGTGTCGATGGTGCCGAACAGCAGCTCGCCGTTCATTGCCTTCTCGCGGGCACCTTCCACGTTGTCGAGGATCCACTTCACCTTGGTACCGGAGAAGTAGGCATCCAGCACCAGGCCGGTGTTGTCACGGACGTACTCTTCCAGACCGCGCGCTTTCAGCTCTTCGCAGATGGCGGCGGTACGGCGGCACTGCCAGACGATGGCGTTGTAGATGGGCTTGCCGGTGGCTTTTTCCCAGACGACGGTGGTTTCACGCTGGTTGGTGATACCGATGGCGGCGATCTCTTCGCTGCGCAGGCCGCTCTTGGCCAGCACTTCGGTAAAGACGGAGGATTGGGTCGCCCAGATCTCCATCGGGTCGTGCTCTACCCAGCCCGCTTTCGGGTAGTGCTGGGTAAATTCGCGCTGTGAGGTCGCGACTATGTTGGCGTCCTGATCAAACACGATGGCGCGGGAAGAGGTGGTACCCTGGTCCAGAGCGACGACATATTTCTTTTCTGCAGACATGATGTTCTCCACGTTTATTTTCTACGTTGGGGCCGTCTTACGCGGCAGCCTCTTCTTTGGTGGTTTGGGTAGCTTGCTCGGCGGCGGCAACACGGTTGCCCGGGACGCAGGGAGCCAGCACTTTGACATACAGAGCGGTACCAAGCTGGGCACCAACGATGGGGCCAAGGATCGGAACCCAGAAGTAGGGGTTGTCACGACCACCGGTCAGGGCGACATCACCCCAGCCAGCAAAGAACGCGAACAGTTTCGGACCAAAGTCACGGGCCGGGTTCATGGCAAAACCGGTTAACGGGCCAAGGGAGGCGCCGATCACCGCGATCAGGATACCGATCAGCAGGGCGGCCGCGAATCCTTTGGGGGCGCCGTTGTTGTTGTCACCCAGTGCCATGATGCCCAGCATCAGCACGGCGGTGATCACCAGCTCGACGGCGAAGGCTTGCATGTTGGTCAGCAGGGCGTTCGGGTAGGTGGAGAAGATCCCGGCGGTGCCGAGGCTTTCGACGCTGCCGCGCACCACGTTATGGGTCACTTCCCACTGGGTGAAAAGGTTACCATAAAGGAAGTAGACAAGGGCCGCGAAGCAGAAGGCACCGGCCATCTGGGCGATGATGTAGGGCACTACCTTGCGCTTGTCGAACCCGCAGAAGGTCATCAGCGCCAGGGTAACAGCCGGGTTCAGGTGGGCACCTGAAATACCGCCGGTCACATAGATGGCGATCGCGACGCCCAGACCCCAGGTAATGGAGATTTCCCATTGTCCGAAGTTGGCGCCTGCCAGCACCAGAGCGGCGACACAGCCGACGCCGAAAAATATCAGCAAGCCGGTTCCGATAAACTCGGCGATGCATTCGCCAAGCAGGGTATTGGGTCTTTGTATGCTCATATCTTTATTCCTTATATCCACCCGTAGAGGCCATAGAGGTTTAATGTTCCGTTTTTCATTTTTGTGTCTATCCGTTGCGGCCGAAAACGTTTCCTTGTTGTTTTTGTGTCTTGCGCAAACGTTATGCTCGTTTGCGCTCGTTATCGGACGAGAGAGAAAATAAACCTTCCCGCGAAATTCACCATCCCCCTGCCATGGGAAATGTGGACAAGATCCCACTCATTGCTAAGAAAATGTGACGTATAGCAACTTGATGGCGGCAAGATACCCCTAATGGGGTACTCTCTATCCCTTGTCCGGCAAGGGTTTGAGGCAGATGAGTAACTGCTCATTTGGAACTTTTATTTGTAATAAAAATGAAATATTTGAGCATGCATCACAGATTAAATGAGCGCATATGAGCACAATGAGCTCGCTTACGAATCAGTGGACTCACATGGTTCGTCGGAATGGTCAGGGCATCCTCAACCGCCCATAACAACAATAAGGAAGCAGAACATGCTTAGTCTCTTCAGGCCTGCGGCGCACATCGACAGGCTCCCGGCTGACAAGGTCGACCCCTTCTACAAACGCATGCGTTGGCAGGTGTTCTTCGGGATCTTCTTCGGTTATGCCGGTTACTATCTGGTACGGAAAAACTTCAGTCTGGCGATGCCCTATCTGGTCGAGCAGGGCTTCTCTCGTGGCGATCTGGGTCTGGCCCTCTCCGGGGTGTCCATCGCTTACGGCTTGTCCAAGTTCCTGATGGGGAACGTCTCTGACCGTTCCAATGCCCGTTACTTCCTCTCCGCCGGTCTGCTGCTCTCGGCCGGTATCATGTTCATGATGGGTACCATGCACTGGGCAACCTCCAGCATCGCCATCATGTTCGTACTGCTGTTCCTGAACGGTTGGGCACAGGGCATGGGCTGGCCGCCCTGCGGTCGCACCATGGTGCACTGGTGGTCACAGAAAGAGCGCGGCGAAGTGGTTGCGGTCTGGAACGTGGCGCACAACGTGGGCGGCGGCATGATTGGCCCGCTGTTTATCCTCGGGATGGGCTGGTTCAACGACTGGCGCAGCGCCTTCTATGTGCCTGCGGCGGCGGCAGCAGCCATCGCGGTGATCGCCTTCTTTGTGATGCGTGATACCCCGCAATCGGTCGGTCTGCCTCCTATCGAGGAGTACAAGGACGACTATCCGAAGGATTACAACGCGAGCCATGAGCAGGAGTTTTCCGCCAAGGAGATCTTCGTCAAGTACGTGCTGCACAACAAACTGCTGTGGTACATCGCGATTGCCAACGCCTTCGTTTACCTCATTCGTTACGGTGTGCTGGACTGGGCGCCAACCTACTTGAAAGAGGCCAAGCACTTTACCGTCGACAACTCCTCCTGGGCTTACTTCCTCTACGAGTGGGCCGGTATTCCGGGCACCCTGCTGTGTGGCTGGATCTCTGACAAGATGTTCCAGGGCCGCCGTGCGCCAGCCGGTATCCTGTTCATGGTGCTGGTGACCGTGGCTGTGCTGGTCTACTGGTTCAACCCGGCCGGCAACCCGACCGTCGACATGATGGCGCTGGTGGCTATCGGCTTCCTGATCTACGGCCCTGTCATGCTGATCGGCCTCTATGCCCTTGAGCTGGCACCGAAGAAAGCAGCCGGTACTGCGGCAGGTTTCACCGGTCTGTTCGGTTATCTGGGCGGCGCTGTGGCAGCCAACGCCATGCTGGGTTATACCGTTGACCACTTCGGTTGGGATGGCGGCTTCCTGGTGCTGACCGTATCGTGCGTGCTCTCCATCATCCTGCTGGCGATGACCCTCAAACACGAGAACATTGCCGTTGCGGCCAAGAAAGCGGCTGCCAATAAGGCATAAAACGTGATCGTCAGCTTATTGATCCCAAAGGGGATCAGGTAAACTGCCAAAAGGCCCCGCATCTGCCGGGGCCTTTTTTCGTTTCATCATCGGAGTGCAAGCGTGAAGCAAACCCAACGACATCTGGAGATCCTGGACGTCCTGACGCGGCAGGGATTTGTCTCGACCGACGATCTGGTGACCCACTTTGACGTCAGCCCCCAGACCATTCGCCGGGATCTGAACGATCTCGCCGAACAGAACAAGATCCGGCGCCATCATGGCGGTGCCTCCCTGCATTCGAGTACCGTCAATACCGCCTACAGCGCCCGTAAAGTGATGCAACTCAAGGAGAAAGAGCGCATCGCCCGCGAGGTCGCGGCCAATATTCCCGACGGTTCATCGCTCTTTATCGACATAGGTACTACCACCGAGGCGATCGCCCGCGCCCTGCTCGATCACCGGGAGCTGCGCATCGTCACCAACAACCTCAACGTGGCCAGCATCCTGACGGCCAAGGATGACTTCACCGTCATCATCGCCGGTGGCGAGATCCGCAACCGCGATGGCGGCATCGTGGGGGAGGCGACCCGCGACTTTATCGGTCAGTTTCGCATGGACTATGGCGTCATCGGGATTTCGGGGATCGACAACGACGGCTCCCTGCTCGATTTCGACTATCACGAGGTGAAGATCGCCCAGGCCATCATAGCCCACTCCCGTCAGGTGTTCCTGGCCGCCGACCACACCAAGTTCGGTCGCAATGCCATGGTCAATCTGGGCAATCTCAACCAGATCCACGCCCTCTTTACCGATCAGGAGCCACCGGAAAAGCTGACGCGATTGATGGCGCAACACCAGATCGCCTGCCACATCTGCTGACGGCTGAAGAGGCCAAGGCTGTGCCGGTCGCCCGTTCGGGCGGCCTCCTTTCTGTTCCTGCTCCCATTCTCGCGCTCATGTCACCCCTTTATGGGTATTGCCAAAGCCACTCTCTAGCCTGGCTCTTTTGGCTATTCACTCGCCACTTTTAGCCTGATCCCTGTCGCTCACCTGCTGTACCACTTTTGCCCCCTCTGGCGGGCTGTGGCGATCACACTTTCGCCATAAAATGTTCGTTTGTTGTATTTTCATGTTCTAAAATGAGCGAAATCAAACATTGCTGTTATGGCAATCATAAAAATGAAAGTAGGTGAACATGAGCGAACATTATGATCTGGTCGTCGTCGGTGGCGGCATCAACGGGGTCGGCATCGCAGCCGATGCGGCAGGACGGGGTCTGAAGGTTGCCCTGTTTGAGGCGCAAGATCTCGCCTCTGCCACCTCCTCCAACTCCAGCAAGCTGATCCACGGCGGTTTGCGCTATCTCGAACATTACGAATTCCGGCTGGTGAAAGAGGCGTTGGCGGAGCGTGAGGTGCTGCTCGGTATGGCGCCTCACATCGCCCGTCCGATGCGTTTTCGCCTGCCGCACCGCCCGCACCTGCGTCCGGCCTGGATGATCCGTGCCGGCCTGTTCCTGTATGACAATCTGGCCAAGCGCGACAAGCTCAAGGGGAGCTGCGGCGTGCGCTTCCTGCCGCAAGATGGCTTGACCGCAGGGATCAACAAGGGGTTTGAATATTCCGATGCCTGGGTTGACGACGCCCGGCTGGTGGTGCTCAACGCCATGATGGCCCGTGACAAGGGGGCCGATGTGCAGACCCGCACTCGCTGCATCAAGGCGGTGCGCGGATCCAAACACTGGACGCTGACGCTGGAGCGGGAAGGGGGCGAGCAGTTCACCGTCACCTGCCGTGGTCTGGTCAATGCGGCCGGCCCCTGGGTCAAGACCTTCTATGACGAGAGCCTGAACGAGAAATCCCCCCGTGGCATTCGCCTTATTAAAGGCAGCCACATGATAGTGCCGCGCATCCATGAGCGCGAAGAGGCCTATATCCTGCAAAACGAGGACAACCGCATCGTCTTCGTCATCCCTTATCAGCAGGACTATTCGCTGATCGGCACCACCGATGTGGAACACCACGGCAGCCCGCGGGAAGCGAAGATCAGCGAGGCCGAGATCAGCTACCTGTGCAAGGTGGTTAATGCCCACTTCACCCGTCAGATCGCCCCGAAAGATGTGATCTGGACTTACGCCGGGGTGCGCCCGCTCTGCGATGACGAATCTGATTCACCACAGGCGGTGACCCGCGACTATACGCTCGAACTTTCTGGTGAATCGGATGGCGCACCGCTGCTCTCGGTATTTGGCGGCAAGCTCACCACCTATCGCAAGCTGGCGCAGGCCGCCTGCAACAAGCTCAAGCCCTGGTTCAGCCAGATGGGGGATGACTGGACTGCGACCAGCCGGTTGCCCGGTGGCGAGTTCGACTGCTCGGTGCGCGAGCTGGCCCGCGCCTTTGCGCTGGAGTTTGACTGGCTCGACGATCGCAGCGCCCTGCGCATTGCCGAGGCCTATGGCGCCCATGCCCGCCTCTGGTTGAAAGAGGATCGTGGCATTCACTTCGGTGGCGGTCTATACGAGTCGGAAGTGCGCTATCTCATCGAGCGGGAGTGGGCCTGTTCACTGGACGATATCCTCTGGCGCCGCAGCAAGCTGGGGCTGCGCCTGAACGAGTCAGAGCAGCAGATGCTGAGCATCTGGCTCGACCAATATCATCACGCTCTGCGCAAGGCGAGCTGATGTGTGACGGTGGGCAGTGCGCTGCTGCCCACCGCGTTCTACCGTAAATATGCAACAAACCTCTGATAGAACAATTACCTACACACAATAATAAAGAGCCTCGCCTATGAAAAAACTCGCCGTTTCCCTCATCGCCTTGAGCCTTGGGGCATCCCTCTCATTACCCGTGTTTGCTGCCGATGAAGGCAAGGTGGTGATTGCCCACCGTGGCGCCTCCGGCTATCTGCCCGAGCATACCCTGGAATCCAAGGCGCTGGCCTATGGCATGGGGGCCGATTATCTGGAGCAGGATCTGGTAATGACCAAGGATGACCAGCTGGTGGTGATGCACGATCACTTCCTCGATGGCATCACCGATGTGGCCGAGCGTTTCCCCGGTCGTGCACGCCCGGACGGCCGTTATTATGTGGTGGATTTCACCCTGGACGAGGTGCGCTCCCTGCGCATGACCGAGCCGTTCCAGCTGGTGGATGGCAAGCAGCTGCCGGTCTATCCGGCCCGCTTCCCGCTGTGGAAGTCGAACTTCAAGATCCACACCTTCCAGGAGGAGATCGAGATGATCCAGGGGCTCAACAAGAGCACCGGCAAAAACATCGGCATCTACCCGGAGATCAAAGCACCCTGGCTGTTCCGCCACGAAGGCAAGGATATCTCCAAGGCGGTGCTGAAGGTGCTCAAGGAGTACGGCTACACCGGGAAGGATGACAAGGTCTATCTGCAGTGCTTCGATGCCGATGAACTCAAGCGCATCAACAGCGAGCTGATGCCTGCCTTAGGGATGGATCTGAAACTGGTGCAGCTGATG
Organism: Aeromonas allosaccharophila; assembly: GCF_016026615.1. NCBI lineage: Bacteria > Pseudomonadati > Pseudomonadota > Gammaproteobacteria > Aeromonadales > Aeromonadaceae > Aeromonas > Aeromonas allosaccharophila. Next base: position 615,963 of record NZ_CP065745.1, read on the forward strand.
GCCGAGACCGACTGGAACGAGACCATGGTTTACGATGCCAAGGGCAAGGCGATCCCCTACAACTATGACTGGATGTTCAAGCCGGGGGCGATGAAAACCATCGCCAGCTATGCCGAAGGGATTGGCCCGTGGAAACCGATGATCGTCACCGAGCCGGGCATTTTGGGCAAACCGGTCTTCACCGGCATGGTAAAAGAAGCCCACGCGGCGGGTCTCAAGGTGCATCCTTATACCTTCCGTCAGGATGAGGGGCAGATCCCTGCCTATGCCAAGGACTTCACCGATCTGCTCAACATCTTCCTCTATCAGGCCGATGTGGACGGGGTGTTCAGCGACTTCCCCGACAAGGCGGTAGCCGTGATCAAGGCCCATGAAGGGGCGGCTAAATAACGAAGTGGTGTCATTTGAATGTGAAGCGAGGCCAGTTGGCCTCGCTTTTTGTTGGAGGTTCCCGCAACGGGAGTGTGCGCCCTGTCAGAAAATAGCCAGATCACGTCATGGTGTGCCGGATCTGCATCATTTTACGCACTTTTTACGTAGCAGATCGCTGGCATGAAATCAGCGGAGCGGTTAGTCTAGCGGCGTTGAACCAACCCCATGAGGTACAGATGAAAGCCGTATTGCGTTTTAGCCTGCTGGGCGCCTTGTTGTTGGGTGGCCATGCCTTCGCCGCCGAGCCGAAAAAATTTGATATCAGCATGTTCCCAGCCGCTGACGTGAATCAGGAACGTGTGGTGATCCGCCTGCCAGAAGTCGAGAAAGAATCCGACATGATGGTCGAGCTGCAGGTCGGTAAAAAGATGATGGTTGACTGCAACGTACCGCGTTTTGCCGGCAACCTGGAACAGCACAGCGTCAAAGGCTGGGGCTACAACTACCTGCAACTGGGCAAGGTCTCCGACCCCATCACCACCCTGATGGCTTGCCCGGATGCCCAGCAGAAAGAGACCTTCGTCCAGATCTACGGTCAGGGCTTCTTCGTGAACTACAACTCCAAGCTGCCGTTCGTGATCTACGTGCCGCAGGAGTATGAAGTGCGCTACCGCCTGTGGCGTGCCGACAACCTGGCCCAACCGGCCATGATTGAGTAAGCATGTTTGAACCCAGGGTTCAGCTGGTTCATCTGATGTGACAAATAAAGCGCCGTTTGGCGCTTTATTTTTACCTGAATTGTCCGGGAAATGACGTGAAATCGGGCTGTACGTTTACATAAGTTTATTATTTATCAACGATTTTTGTGTGCTCGGCCACAAAATCGGCGCCAGCTATGGGGCAAAGTGACTTCGATAAAAGATATTTATTAATATAGTGAGAAAATTGATTTTGCACTCGGCGATGGCCTGATGATACTTGCCCGCAAAGGTCAAACTAACCAGAAAAAGAGCACTATGAGCTTCGAATCAGACAAGCGTTTCAACGACTTCAAACATTTTCCCCGTGGCCTGCGTCGCAGTGGTGAATTCACTGTGGCCGAAGCGGACAGTCTGGAAAAGTATGGTACCGCCATGCTGGCTCTCTATCAGGGCAATCTGACTCCCCGTGACGATGTCGAGTCCGCCTTCGTCGAGCAGGTCAAATCCGGAGCGGCCGGTGCCAACCCCCATGCCAAGGTGTGGTTCAAATACCTCAAGGTGATCGGTCCCAAGCGCGTTCATCGCCTCTGCACTGTCGTTGGTGGTGCCAGCGAAGAGAGCAGCGGTGGTGCCAGCTTTGATGTCGGTGGTGGCAGCGGTGGTGGCAGTGACGAGTCCATCGATTAATGGATACCGAGCTGCTTCGGACCTTTATCGAGGTCAGTAAGACCCGGCACTTTGGCCGGGCTGCTGAAAATCTCTACCTGACCCAGTCGGCGGTGAGTTTCCGGATCCGCCAGCTAGAGCAGCAACTGGGTGTCAGTCTGTTTGCCCGTCATCGCAACAATATCCGCCTGACCGCCTCCGGTGAGCGTCTGTTGCCCTACGCAGACGCCATCTTGCATACCCTCGGTCGTGCCAAGCAGGATGTGGCGCTCTCGCCGGGATTCAGCCAGCAGTTGGCCATCGGCGCGCCCGCGGTGTTCTGGGAGCTCGATTTCAACGACTGGCTCAATCACATCTATGCGCTGGCACCCGGCTTGGCGGTGCGGCTGGAAACGGCTTCCCGCGAGCACCTCTGCCGCCAGTTGCTGGAGCGCTCCCTTGATCTGGCCCTGCTCTCCGAGCCCACCAAGATCGACGAGATAGCCCTGCATCCCATCGGTGAGCTGGTGTTCGAGCTGGTGAGCCGGGATCCGGCCGCCAATGCCGACAACCTGATGCAGATGCCACACATCCACCTCGATTGGGGCACCAGCTTCGAGCCGCAGCCCAGCCGCTTGCAGAGCCTGCAAAAGACTCCGGTGCTGCACTCCAGCTCCGCCAGCATGGCGTTGCAATTCGTGCTGGCCAATGGCGGTGCTGCCTACCTGCCACGGCGGATGGTCAGCCCCTTTCTCGAGAAGGGAGCGCTCCATCTGGTGGAGGGGGGACAGCCGCTGAGCCGTCCGCTCTATCTCGCCTATCTGGAGAAATCCGATCGCCGGGAGCTGATCGATCAGCTGCTGACTCTGCCACTGGGTTGGCACGATGCCGAGCTGCACCTCAACGTCGAATAAGCATCGCGTGTTATCCAAGCAAGAGCCCACCCCCACGGTGGGCTCTTCTGTTTGGGGAAAATTGCAGGGAGCAAGGTCACGTAATTGGCGCGGGAGGCTTGGCGTCATCGGCCTGTAACGGTACCTTTTCAGGCTGTTTATCCGATTGAGCACTGACAGGGATGGATTGTAATTGATCGACTTTAGTCACCCCGAATGGCGGGCGCTGGCGCAGCAGTTGCTGAGCCATTCACCAGTGGTGATCCGTGGCCGCCAGTGGCAACCGCTGGTGGGGCTGCTCAAGGATAACCAGCTGCTGCTCGCTCATGGCAGCCACAGCTATGAGCTCACCCCGGCCGGACGGCGCTATCTCACCCGAGAGCTGATGCTGGCCGAGATCGCCACCGCCCCCCCCGAGCCTGAGGAGTGGTTGCATGCTCAGGGCTGGCAATTGGGGGAGCAGGTCAACGAGCGGGTGCTGGCGGCGCTCTATCGCAAGTCAGAGGTGAACTTCACCCCCAACGAGCAGATCGATTTTGAGGACAAGGGGATCCGGCTCTGTGCCGATCAGCTGTTGCGCTTGCGCGCCGCCCAGCCGTTCAGCCTCTTTTTCAGCGGCGGCACCTTAATCGATGCTGCGCCCTGGTTGCAGGCGCTGGGGGAGGTAGCCCTGCCCGAGCGTACCTTGGCGGGTCTTGGCAAGATCCTGTGGGGGGAGGGGAATATCGAGCGGGTGATCACCACAGACAGCGTCGGCGCCTTTGCCGAGTTGCCTCTTGAACCCGGCACCTTGCTGATATGGGCGCCCCCATCGGCTCCCCTTGCCTTGCAGCAGGTGGTGGCCGCCTTGCCCCCCAATGTGCTGTGGAGTCATCTTACTGCCCTCGACCCTGGCGGGGTGGATCGGCTGCAGGCGCTGGCCCAGCGCTTGGGTCGTCCGGCCAGCTGGTGGTTGCCCCGTGATCTGGCCCCCATCCTCAGCGCGTATGCCCAACCTTTGACGAAGGCTCGGCCGTGGGAACCGAGCCGGATCCCCAAGTCATTGTTAGCAGTTTGTAGCGGTTTGGTTGAGTCCAATGGTGGTTTGTCGGCCGAGGTGTGCGCGCTGGCGCCAGCGTGGCATGCCGTTGGTTGAAATTGGCCTGAAAGCGAGCCAAAAAGCGGTTTTCCCCCATTGAACGCGGTGATATAAAGTGTTGACGAAGCGCTCGCCAGATGAGCGCTTTTGTTTATCAAGCCGCTTTGCCACCCAACGAACTCAACGGAATACAGGGAATACCATGTTTGAAAAGGTTGTTGCCGCCCCAGCGGATCCGATCCTGGGCCTGACCGAAGCCTTCCGCGCTGACTCTCGCAGCCACAAGATCAATCTGGGCGTAGGGATCTACAAGGATGAGTCCGGTGCTACCCCCATTCTTCATTGCGTCAAGAAAGCCGAGCAGAAGCTGCTGACCGACGAGAAGACCAAGAACTACCTCGGTATTGAAGGCAATATCGAATATGGCCGCATCGTGCAGCAACTGCTGTTCGGGCAACATTCTGCGCTGGTTGCCAGTGGCCGCGCCAAGACCGCGCAAGCGCCGGGTGGTACCGGTGCCCTGCGTATCGCGGCCGAATTCGTGGTGCGCAACGGTCTGGCCAAGACCATCTGGATCTCCGATCCCACCTGGGCCAACCACGTTAGCGTATTCCAGGCCGCGGGCCTGACCGTCAAGTGGTACAAGTACTACGACGCAGCCACCAAGGGGCTCGACTTTGCCGCCATGCAGGCTTCGCTGGCCGAAGTGCAGCCGGGTGAGCTGGTGCTGCTGCACGGCTGCTGCCACAACCCGACCGGTATCGACCCCACTGCCGAGCAGTGGCGCGCACTGGCCAAGCAGAGTGCTGCCGCCGGCTGGTTGCCGCTGTTTGACTTCGCCTATCAGGGTTTTGCCCGTGGTATCGAAGAGGATGCTGAAGGTCTGCGGATCTTCGCCGAGTGCCATGATGAGCTGCTGGTGGCGAGCTCATTCTCCAAGAACTTCGGCCTCTACAACGAGCGGGTCGGCGCCTTCACGCTGGTCAGCGCGACCAAAGAGATCGCCGATGTGGCCTTTACCCAGGTCAAGACAGTGATCCGTGCCAACTACTCTAACCCGCCGTCACACGGCGCCGCCGTGGTCACCGCCGTGGTGAGCGATCCGGCTCTCTATGCCGAGTGGGTCGAAGAAGTGGCTGCCATGCGGGTGCGTATTCGCGAGATGCGCGAGCTGCTGGTCGAGAAGCTGGCTGCCCTCGGCGTGAGCCAGGATTTCAGCTTTATCCGTGAGCAAAACGGCATGTTCTCCTTCTCCGGTCTCTCCAAGGATCAGGTTGAACAGCTCAAGAGCGAGTTTGCCATCTACATCGTCGGCTCCGGCCGGATCAGCGTGGCCGGTATTACCCGCGCCAATATCGATCCCCTGTGCGAGGCCATCGCCAAGGTGCTGTAATCGCATCGCCTTGCGTTCTGGCACTATGCCATGAAAAAGCCCGTCACCTTGGTGACGGGCTTTTTTGATCGCCAACGGCTGATCGCCAAACAAGGGGAAGGGCGACTCAGCGGAGGCGGGCGCCTTGCCACCGTTTGCGCAGTTGCAGCAGCAGCGCGGTCAGAGCGCTGCCGCTCAGGGCGGTGAGTACCGCCAGCAGCAGGCTGCCGAGCAGGAAGGGAGGCACCAGGGTGGCCGCTTCCTGCTCCAGCCAGTGGAGGGTCCAGGTGAGGTGGAAGGGCTCCGGCGTTTTGTGCAGCACCAGACAGCCGGTGCGATAGGCGTAGAGATACATGAATGGCAGGGTCAGCGGATTGTTGAACCAGACTGCCAGCAGCGCCAGCGGCAGGTTGAGGCTGAATGCTAGCGCCAGCCCGACTGCGATGAGCGAGTGCATCGGGATAGGGAACCAGCAGGCGAAGATCCCGGCCGCTACCGCGCCGCTCAGGGCGCGGGTGCCCCCTTGCCAGAGGGCCGGGGCAAGCAGCCGTTCACCAAACAGGGCAAACCACTTCTGCTGGCGCAGGGTGTCGGGATCGAGCTTGAAGCGGGCAAACCAGCGACTCAGCATGCGCGGGCCATCTTGCGTTTTTGCCACTGGCGCACCGTGCTGATCCGCCAGAAGGTACGGATCAGGGTGTAACCGATAAGGGAACTCAGCAGGGCCAGGATCAGCGATCCCAGCAACAGTGGCGGCGCTACTGTGCCCAGTACCGAGACCAGCCAGTCCCAGGTGAACTCAATCTCTATCTGCTGCGCCGAATGTCCCAGCAGCTGGCAACCCACCAGATAGGCGCCATAGAGCAGGGGCGGCATGGTAAAGGGGTTGGAGAGCCAGACCAGCGCCACCGAGAGCGGCAGATTGACCCGGCACAGGATGGCGCCACCGGCGGCCAGCAGCATCTGGCAGGGGAGTGGCACCCAGGCCATGAAGAGGCCCACCGCAAATGCTCCGGCGGCTGAGCGGCGGTTGAGGTGCCAGAGGTTGGCATCGAGCAGCAGTTTGCCGAACAGCCGCAAGTGCTTGTGTTCTTTCAGGGTTTGCTGATCGGGCATCCAGCGTTTAATGAGTCGTTTGGGCATATTGAAACCTTGCTAAATACTTGCTCCATGGATCTGCGTCTGTTGTCGTTTGCCCTGGGGGCAAGCTCCTCACTGCTCTGGCCATGGTTACCTTCACTCGCATGGGGGGGCCTGTTGCTGTCCCTGCTGATCCCCCTTGCATATTGCCGTGCCTGGCGGTGGCTGTTTCTCCTGCTCGGCATCCTATGGATGCAGGCCAATCTTGCCTATCGGCTGGCCTGGCTGGAGCGATTGGGCGATCAGACGAGCCACATGATAACCGCACAGCTGCAAAGTGCAGAGCCCGAGGGGGATAAATTTGTCCGACTGCTGCTGCAGGTGAGCACCCTCGACGAGCAACCGGTGACACCTGAGCCCCTGATCCGGGTCAATGCCTATCAGGCGTTGCCCGCCATGACTGTGGGCAGCCGGATCACGCTGGTGACCTCGTTGAAACCGGCTCACGGCCTAGCCAACGAGGCGGGGCTGGATGGGCGGCGTCTGCTGCTGGGCAAGGGGATCACCGCCACCGGCAATTTGCGCCGGGTGATCGACATTCATCAGGCTGCACCGGGCTGGCGCGAACGCTGGTTGGACGCAGCGACCGATAGTTGGCGCACTCTTGACCATGCACCCTTGTTGGCGGCCCTCACCTTTGGCGAGCAGAGCGGCATCACGGATGCCCAGTGGGAGCTGTTTCGCGGTAGCGGCCTGACTCACATCATCGCCATTTCAGGGCAACACATCGCGCTGGTGGCGGTGCTCGGGTGGTGGCTGGGCAGGCTGTTTGGCCTGCGCGGCGCCATTATCACCTCTCTGCTATTTGCCGCCGTCTACAGCGCATTGGCGGGGTTTGCGGTGGCGACCGAGCGGGCCCTGATCATGGTGCTGGTGTGGAGTGTGCTGCGCTGGAGTCGGCGGGAGTGGCCGGCCTGGCGCATCTGGCTGTGGGCCTTTGTGGTATTGACCCTCTGGGATCCCTTCGCCCTCTATTCGGCCGGTTTCTGGCTCTCGTTTCTGGCGGTGGCCATCCTGCTGCTGGTGGGGTATGTCCACGACAAGCCGGGGCTATGGCAGATCCAGCTCTGGCTGCTGCTCGGTCTGCTGCCGCTGCAACTGGCGTTGTTCGAGGGGATAGCGCCCCTTGCCATGGTGATCAACCTGTTGGCGGTGCCGCTCTTTTGTATCGCCATCATACCGTTGGCGCTGATCGGTGTGCTGTTGGCGCCGCTCTCCACCTCGCTCGCCTATGGCCTGTTCTGGCTGGCGAATCTGGGGCTCGGTTGGGTGCTGACGATCCTGAATTGGCTTTCCGAACAACTGCAACTGTGGTGGCCACTGCCCGGCTGGTGGCTGCCGCTCTGCACCCTGCTGTTGCTGCTCTGGTTCGCCTCGCAGTGGCGCCCGGCACGCTGGCTCTGGCTACCGGGGGGTTGTGCGCTGTTGCTGGCGCTCTGGCCTTCCCCGGTTCGCTGGCAACTGCGGGTGCTGGATGTGGGGCAGGGGCTGGCGGTGCTGATCAGCAAGGGGGATCGCGCCATCCTCTATGACACCGGCGATCGCTATCCCGGCGGCTACAACATGGCGGATGCGGTGATCCTGCCCCAGCTGAGCCATCTGGGGATCCGGGTCATCGATCGCCTCATCATCAGCCACAAGGATCGGGATCATGCCGGCAATCGCAAGCGACTGCTCAGCGCCATGCCGGTGCGTCACGAGCTCTCCTCTTACCCCTTTAGCGAGGGAACGACGCTCTGCCAGCGTGGGCAACAGTGGCGCTGGCAAGGGCTCGCATTTACGGTGCTCTGGCCAGAACGCCCCGGCGGCGGGCACAATAACGATGGTTGCGTGGTGCGTATCAGCGATGGCGAGCGCAGCGTGCTGCTCAGCGCCGATATCGAGCGGCAGGCCGAGCAACGTCTGGTGGCGCTGGCGGGGGAGGGGTTGGCCAGCACCTTGCTGGTGAGCCCCCATCATGGCAGCCGCACCTCCTCCACGCCCCCGTTTGTCGCGGCGGTGGCAGCGCAGGAGGTGATCCACAGCACCGGTTTTATGAATCAGTGGGGCTTTCCCCGTCCCGATGTGGTGGCCCGCTATCGGGATGCCCGCCAGTGGGTCACCGGCCTGCAAGGGGCAATTCTGGTCGAACCCACCGCAGCGGGATTGAAAGTGACTGCCGAGCGCAATCAGGGCCCCTGGTACCGGCGTGGTGGCGAGTGGTGGCGGCCGAGAGTGTGGTTTGAGCAATAATCCGTCATTTCCGCAGCGGATGGATTCTATATCGGTGGCGACGCTTGGTGTAATCCTGCGCTTTGGCTAGAATAGCCCGTCATTTCCATTACTAACGGCTATTCATGCAACAAGAAACCTCACAAGAGAGCTGGCCTGTATTCCGACGCCTGCTCGGTTATGTCCGTGATCGCAAGCTGGGCCTGGTCGGTGGCATCATCGGGATGCTGGGCTACGCTGCCGTGGATACCACCTTTGTCTACTCCATCAAGCCGCTGATCGATCAGGGCATTAATGGCAACGACAGCACCGTCTTGAAATGGATGCCCTTCTTCGTTCTCGGCATCGTGGCCCTGCGCGGTGTTGCCAACTTTCTCTCCAACTACTGCATGGCCTGGGTTGGCAACCACGTAGTGATGCGTCTGCAGCAGCAGGTGTTCAATCACATGGTGGCGATGCCGATGAGCTTCTTCGACCGTCAGAACACCGGTCACCTGCTCTCCAAGGTGACTTATGACGCGAGTCAGGTCTCCTCGGCGGCAAGCACCACCCTGGTGACCCTGGTGCGGGAAGGGGCGACCGTGGTCGGCCTGCTCGGCCTGATGTTCTGGCACTCCTGGCAACTGTCGGTGATCTTCCTGGTGGTTGGCCCGCTGGTGGGCATCATCATCGGCCTTATCAGCCGCCGTTTCCGCCAGATCAGCCGTCACATCCAGCAGGCGGTAGGGGATATCACCACCTCCACCGAGCAGATGCTCAAAGGGCACAAAGAGGTGCTGATGTTTGGTGGCCAGAAGGTGGAAGAGAAGCGCTTCTTCCAGGTCAGCAACAACATGCGTCAGCAGACCATGAAGATGGTCGCCGCCGATGCCATTGGCAGCCCGGTGGTGCAGATGGTTGCCTCCATCGCGCTGGCTGCCTTCCTCTACGTCGCGACCATTGACAGCGTCAAGTCAACCCTGACCGCCGGTACGTTTACCGTCATGATCACCTCCATGATGATGCTGCTCAAGCCGCTGAAAAGCCTGACCGACGTCAACAACCAGTTCCAGCGCGCCATCACCGCCTGCCACAGCCTGTTCGGCCTGCTCGACAGCGAGCCGGAACAGGATACCGGCACTCTCACTCTTGAGCGTGCCCGCGGCGAGATCGAGTTTCGCAACGTCACCTTCACCTATCCGACCAAGGATACCCCGGCGCTGCACAACGTCAGCTTCAAGGTGGAGGCGGGTAAATCGGTGGCGCTGGTGGGCCGTTCCGGCTCCGGCAAGAGCACCATCGCCAGCCTGCTGACTCGCTTTTATGACATCGACCAGGGCGAGATCCTGCTGGATGGCGTGAATATCCGCGAATACAAGTTGAGCGAGCTGCGCAAGCAGTACGCGCTGGTCTCCCAGCATGTCCACCTGTTCAACGACTCGGTGGCCAACAACATCGCCTACGCGGCAGAAGACAAGTACAGCCGCGACCAGATTGTGCAGGCCGCTCGCATCGCCCATGCCGACGAGTTCGTCAGCAAGATGCCGCTGGGGTACGACACCGTGGTTGGTGAGAATGGCGCGTCCCTCTCCGGCGGTCAGCGCCAGCGAGTCGCTATCGCCCGCGCCCTGCTGCGCGATGCGCCGGTTCTGCTGCTGGATGAGGCCACCTCGGCCCTCGATACCGAGTCCGAGCGCCACATTCAGGCGGCCATCGACGAGCTTTGCAAGGCCCGTACCTCGCTGGTGATCGCCCACCGCCTCTCCACTATCGAGAAGGCGGACGAGATCCTGGTGATCGACGAAGGCCATATCGTCGAGCGCGGTAACCACGAAGCATTGATGGAGCAGCGTGGCACTTATGCCCAGCTGCGTGCCATTCAGTTTGGTAACGCGGGAAACAAGGCCTGATGCTGGAACGGCTCTGGTATGCAAAGAGTGGCTGGCGCTGGTTGCTGGCCCCCTTTGCCCTGCTGTTTGCCATCATCAGCGGCACCCGCCGCTACGCCTATCGCCACGGCTGGCGCAAGGGGTATCGCGCCTCCTTGCCGGTGATCGTGGTGGGCAATATTTCGGTGGGCGGCAACGGCAAGACGCCGGTGGTGGTCTGGCTGGTGGAGCAGTTGCAAGCTCGTGGCTATCGTCCCGGGGTGGTGAGCCGTGGTTATGGTGGCAAGGCGCCCCATTACCCGTATCGGCTCGATGCCGCCAGCACCACGGCGCAGGCGGGGGATGAGCCGGTATTGATTGCCCGGCGCTGCGGCTGTCCGGTAGTGGTCGCCCCGAAACGGGCCGATGCGGTACGACTGCTGGAGCAAAGCGGTGAGGTGGATATCATCATCACCGACGATGGCCTGCAGCACTATGCGCTGGCCCGCGACATCGAACTGGTGGTGGTGGATGGTGCCCGCCGTTTCGGCAACGCCTGCCTGCTGCCGATGGGGCCGCTGCGCGAGCCGGTCACTCGTCTCAAGCGGGTGGATGCCATCATCTGCAACGGCGGCGAGCCGGGCAAGGGGGAGTACCCCATGCAACTGGTTGCCGACACCCCGCGTCGGGTGTGCGACGATGCACCGCTGGCCGCCCCCTTGTCGGGTCCGGTTGATGCGCTGGCGGGGATCGGTCATCCGCCCCGCTTCTTTGCCACCCTTGAGGGGCTCGGCTACCAGCTGGATCAGCAGGCAGCCTACGGCGATCATCACCCCTTCGATCGGGATGAGCTGGTGGGCCGCTTTGCCTGCAAGCCGCTGCTGATGACCGAGAAGGATGCGGTCAAGTGCAGTTCGTTTGCCCTAGAAAACTGGTGGTATCTGCCGGTGAGCGCAGAGTTGCCCGCCTCCTTGCTCGATACCCTGCTGCACAAGCTGAGCACGAGTGGAAAGGCGCAAGGCGTAACCAAGACACAAGATTAGTCTCTCTCGCCTGAGCGGGGGAGAAGTGGACCAATAGCGGTCCCGTATGGAATATCTGGTTGCTCGACATCCATCGCTGGCGTGATGAAGCCGCCAGCGCGACATCGTTGAAGGAGTATCGTTTTGGCTTTGGACATCAAGTTGCTCGACATCATCGCCTGCCCGGTCTGCAAGGGTAAGCTGCATTACAACAAAGCAGTTCATGAGTTGGTCTGTCGCTTCGACAAGCTGGCCTATCCGCTGGAAGAGGGGATCCCGGTGCTGCTGGAGAACCGTGCCCGTCCGCTCAACAGCGATGAGCTGCCGTCATGAGTTTCGTCGTCGTTATTCCTGCCCGCTATGCGTCAACCCGTCTGCCGGGCAAGCCGCTGGCGGATATCCATGGCAAGCCCATGGTGCAACACGTGGTGGAGAAGGCCCTGCAGTCGGGTGCCGATCGGGTGATTGTCGCCACTGACGATGCCCGGGTGCAGCAGGCGCTGCAGAGCACCGGCGTCGAGGTGTGCATGACCTCACCGGATCACCAGTCCGGCACCGAGCGTCTGGCCGAGGTGTGCCGTCACTACGGCTTTGCCGCCGATACCATCATCGTCAACGTGCAGGGGGATGAGCCACTCATTCCGCCCACCATCATTCGTCAGGTAGCGGACAATCTGGCCGCCGCCACGGCGCCGATGGCGACCCTGTCGGTGCCGATTAAGGATGCCGAAGAGGCGTTCAATCCCAATGCAGTGAAAGTGGTGACTGACAAGGATGGCTACGCCCTCTACTTCAGCCGCGCCAGCATTCCCTGGGATCGGGATCGCTTTGCCAACAGTCACGAGCAGATTGGTGACCACTACCAGCGCCATATCGGCATCTACGCCTATCGCGCCGGCTTTATCCAGCGTTACGTAGACTGGGCACCGAGCGTGCTGGAGCAGGTCGAGGCGCTGGAGCAACTGCGGGTGCTCTGGTACGGGGAGAAGATCCATGTCGCCCAGGCCCTTGAAGCGCCGCCGGTCGGGGTGGATACCCAGGCAGATCTGGAGAAGGTACGCGCATTTTTGGCCAAGTGATGGCCACTGCACGAAAGTCATGAAAAACGGTGTCGCAAGGCACCGTTTTTTGTTTTGAAAATTTATATAATTATTTGATTTTAAACGCTAAACATGGGTTTTCTCAAACTTTTGGCGCGCATGGTTTGCCAAAGCGACGAGTTTGGTTATGATGCAAGACGCCCTGTTAACCCTAACCGGGCGGCAAAAAACGAGATAAAAACGGGGTGTTTGGGTGATAAATGTATTCCTGGTCGATGATCATGAGCTGGTGCGTACAGGGATAAGACGCATTCTTGAAGATGTACGCGGGATCAAGGTGGTGGGCGAGGCACAGAGCGGCGAGACCGCAGTTACGTTCTGTCGCCAACACCATCCGGACGTGATCCTGATGGACATGAACATGCCGGGTATTGGTGGTCTGGAAGCGACCCGCAAAATTCTGCGGATCCGCCCCGATGTGCGCATCATAGTGCTGACCATTCATTCAGAAAATCCGTTCCCTACCAAGGTGATGCAGGCGGGCGCCGCTGGTTACCTGACCAAGGGAGCTGCCCCTGACGAGATGATCCAGGCGATCCGGCTGGTGCACTCCGGTCAGCGCTACATCTCCCCGGAGATTGCCCAGCAGATGGCCCTCAGCCAGTTTGCCTCCGCTGACGAGAACCCCTTCAAGTCCCTCTCCGAGCGCGAGCTGCAGATCATGATGATGATCACCAAGGGGCAGAAGGTGACCGATATCTCCGAGCAGCTCAACCTGAGCCCGAAGACGGTTAACAGCTACCGCTATCGTCTGTTCAGCAAGCTGGGGATCAACGGTGACGTGGAACTGACCCATCTGGCCATTCGCTATGGCATGCTGGATGCCGATACCCTGTAATCGGGTGGCGTGTGGTCATAAAGGCGGCGAGTGCCGCCTTTTTGCTTTTTGCCGGCCTGGCGCAGTATGCTCTGTGCCGTCTTCTGCTTTCATCCGTTGAGCCGAGTTGCCGATGAGCCTCTCTTTCGATCTTCCGTTTGCCGCGATCCCCCAGATCCAGCACCTCGATCCCCGTTGCCGGAGCCAGCATGACCTCGTCTGAACCTCTCTTCGACAGCAAGGCGTTTCTGAGCGCCGTCACCCATCAGAGCGGTGTCTACCGCATGTATGACAGTGGTGGCACCGTGATCTATGTCGGCAAGGCCAAGGATCTGAAAAAGCGGCTCGCCTCCTACTTTCGCACCAACGTCGATAGCATCAAGACCCGCACCCTGGTGCGCCAGATCGCCGATATCCAGGTCACTGTCACCCACACCGAGACCGAGGCGCTGATCCTCGAGCACAACCTGATCAAGCAGTATCAGCCCCGCTACAACGTGCTGCTGCGGGACGACAAATCCTACCCCTGGATCATCATCACCGCGCACCAGCATCCGCGCATCGGCGTCCATCGCGGTGCCCGCAAGATCAAGGGAGAGTACTTCGGCCCGTATCCCTCTGGCGGTGCGGTGCGCGAGAGTCTGCACCTGATGCAGAAGATCTTCCCGGTGCGCCAGTGCGAGGATGCGGTCTATGCCAACCGCACCCGTCCCTGTCTGCTCTATCAGCTCAAGCGCTGCGCCGGCCCTTGCGTAGCCGGGCTGGTGAGCGAGGCCGAATATGCCCAGCAGGTGGAACTGGCCAAGCTGTTTCTGGCGGGCAAGAACCAGCAGGTGATTGGTGAGCTGGTGGGCAAGATGGAGTCCGCCAGCGGCGATCTGCGCTTTGAAGAGGCGGCCCGCTATCGGGATCAGATCCTGGCGCTGCGCCGGGTCACTGAACAGCAGTCGGTGAGCGGCAACGTGCTGGACGAGCTCGACGTGGTGGGGGTGGCCTTCGAGCAAGGCGCTGCCTGCATCCACGTGCTCTTTATTCGTCAGGGCAAGGTGCTGGGCTCGCGCAGCTATTTCCCGAAAGTGCCGACTGACACTCCGCTCGAGGAGGTGGTGCAATCCTTCCTGCTGCAGTTTTATCTGTCGGGGCAGGGGGGGCGGCAGATCCCGAGCGAGGTGCTGCTGGATGTGGCCCTCGAGGACGAGAGCGTCATCGCCGAGACCCTGAGCCAGACTGCTGGCTACAAGGTGCGGGTGGTGAGCCGTACCCGCGCCGAACGGGCCCGCTTTATCAAGCTCGCCTCCATCAACGCCGAGACGGCGCTGCGCTCGCGGCTTGCTCACAAGAGCACCATGACCGCTCGTTACGATCAGCTCGAAGAGCTGCTGGAGCTGGAGCGCCCCATCGCCCGCATGGAGTGTTTCGATATCTCCCACACCATGGGGGAGCGCACCGTCGCCTCTTGCGTGGTGTTCAACCGGGAGGGGCCGCTCTCATCGGAATATCGTCGTTTCAACATCGACGGTATCACCGGTGGTGATGACTACGCGGCGATGGAGCAGGCGCTGGAGCGCCGTTTTGGCAAGCAGCAGGAGCTGGACAAGGTGCCGGACGTGCTGTTTATCGACGGTGGCCTCGGTCAGTTGCGCCGCGCCGAAGAGATCCTGGCGCGCCAGTTGGAATTCCTCGGTGGTAAATACCCGCTGCTGGTGGGGATTGCCAAGGGGGTCACCCGCAAGGCGGGGCTGGAGACCCTGATCATGGGAGAGAGCCACGAAGAACTGCACTTGCCGGCAGATATGCCCGCTTTGCACCTGATTCAGCATATTCGCGATGAATCTCACCGTTTTGCCATTACCGGCCACCGGGCGCGGCGTGCCAAGGCCCGCACCAGCAGCAGTCTGGAGGATATTCCGGGGGTGGGGCCAAAGCGGCGTCAGGCGCTACTCAAATACTTGGGCGGCCTGCAGGAGGTCAAAAAGGCGAGCGTGGATGAGCTGGCCAAGGTGCCCGGCATCAGTCAGGAGCTGGCCCAGACCATCCATGATGGCTTGCACGGCGCCTGAACAGGTTTTAGGCGCAGCCAGCAGCCAGGAAAAATCGCTAACTCCTTGATGCACAAGAGCCGTGACGCGGGGGGGCCGTAAATGCCATAATGGTCCCGCATCTTGAGAAGATTGATGGATTAAGAAGACCAGGACGGGCGCCAGTGCGGTTGCATCGCAAATCGGCTTTGGCGCACTATGTAGCGACGTACAAGAAGTGGCTGAAAAAATAATGACAAACATACCTAACCTGTTGACGTTTTTCCGGATTTTGCTCATTCCCGTCTTCGTCATCCTGTTCTATCTGCCTTACCAATGGTCCTATCTGGCGGCTGCCCTCATCTTTATTCTGGCCGCTGCCACCGACTGGTTTGATGGCTATCTGGCTCGCAAGCTCAATCAGTCCACCGCCTTTGGCGCCTTCCTCGACCCGGTTGCCGACAAGATCATGGTCGCCGCCGCACTGGTGGTTATCGTCGAACACTACAACACCATCTGGGTCACCATCCCCGCCATGACCATGATTGGCCGCGAGATCATCATCTCTGCCTTGCGTGAATGGATGGCCGAACTTGGCAAACGCTCCTCGGTGGCGGTCAGCTGGATTGGCAAGTGGAAGACCATGATCCAGATGGTGTCGCTCACCGGTCTGATTTGGCAATACAACGTCTGGATGGTGTGGCTCGCCTACGTGATGCTCTATGTCGCCACCGTGCTCACCTTCTGGTCGATGTTCCAGTACATGAAGGCGGCCTGGGGCGATCTGACCCACCACGCCAAGCTGTGAGTCACCCGCGCCGCAAGGTGAGGTTTCCGCTGATTTGATGCAGGAAACGGCCAAAGGCGCTAAAACTGTTCAAAAAGGGCAAAAAATGCCCGAACGATCAGGTAATTAAATATTTCTGGTTGACTGGGCGAGGAACATCGCTAGAATGCGTCCTCGTAGTCAGGCAGTCAGCCAGACCAATGCGGGAATAGCTCAGTTGGTAGAGCACGACCTTGCCAAGGTCGGGGTCGCGAGTTCGAGTCTCGTTTCCCGCTCCAAATTCAGACATTAGAGAGCCAACTCTCTTTTGCATGGCGCGTTAGCAAAGCGGTTATGCAGCGGATTGCAAATCCGTTTAGTCCGGTTCGACTCCGGAACGTGCCTCCATATTGACAAGCCCGCCACGCGAGCTTGATACCGATTGCGGTGCCCGAGTGGTGAAATCGGTAGACACAAGGGATTTAAAATCCCTCGACGTTCGCGTCGTGCCGGTTCGATTCCGGCCTCGGGCACCAGTTATTAAGTAAAGCAATCAAAGAGTTACAAAAGGCCACTAGAAATAGTGGCCTTTTTTTGTTTTTGCCGAAATGGTGGTGATTTCAAACCACAACTTCTTTCGCCAGCGTACTGGGCGCTTTGTCGGAAATAGATGCTGTTAAATAGATGTCAGAAAGAGAAAGCCCCGCGAGCGGGACCTGGTCAGTGACGGGGTGATGCCCTCACTTCTTGAGGTGTTTTCTGATCGCCTTGCCAGAGGTGCCGACTGCCTTGACCGCCCGTTTCAGCTGGACTTCGGTGCACTCGAACATTTTGATCCACTGCTTCATCTCATAGGGATCGTTGACATTGATCTTCTTGGCATCGAACGGGTGAGCGACCGCATTGCTGTCAGGCATACAAACCTCAACTTGTTGAAATAGCTGGCGAGAAAGACGTTTCTGCCTGAGCGCCATCATCCTCTCAATTGGCAAGGGGCAAGGTGACGGGGTTCACACAACCTTGTGTCCTGTTGCAGGCCAGCAGGTTTGCTTTGCTGATCTGTGAGCGACCACCACTTATTCCACCCTCTTCACAGCATCAACAACGGGGCCAGAGGCCGGATAAACAACAAGCGCCCTACCGGCGCTTGTTGTGTTTATCGCAATGACCGGATTCAGGGGGTAGGGCAGACGCTTGGCGAGCCACTGTTACGCGGCCAGAGGGTGGCCCCGTCGCTTTCGGAGAGCGGCAGGAATGTGACGCCTTCGCTCATGTTGGCTGGGGGCAGGTCATCCTCCAGCACATACATCCCCATCGGCAGGCTGCTATAGCGCTGGTTGGCCTGCACCTGAGCGACCGCGAGGCTTGAGTAACGCAGGCCGAGCAGATCGAAGTGATTGCGCCAGTCCCGGCCGGTGAGCCGACTTAACGCAACCAGCATAAAGTCATTGCCCGGTATGTCGCGCACCTGTTTGCCGCGATAGACCGTATGCCCCGAGTAGGGGAACAGGCTAAAGCCAAGCGTATCCTTGCTGGCATTCCACTGCGCTTCATTTTCGGCTGCCGCGCCGAAGATCCGTGAATGCTGATAGAGCAGGGTGAAGATATTGAAGCCATCGTTCAGCCGGGTGCCATCAGTCAGGATCATGCGGTGGGCGCGCAATGCCATCTGGATATAAAACGCCATGCGATAGCCGTTATGGACCGCGTAGGCATTGCTCTTCCAGGGGGCTTCGTAGCGACTCTCGCCGGTATCGAGCACCTTGCAGTTGGCCCCGAGCACGACGCGGTTGCCACTCTTGTCCCGCACCTGCGCTGCATCAGACATGAACACATAGAAGAGATCCTTGTGATTCATGTGTCCATCCTTGATGGGCGCCGTGTTGCCATCCCGCAGATAGTGGGCGCGCCACTTCACCACATAAGGGAAGATGTTGTTGGAGTTTTCCCCCGCCCGGCTGCCGTAGCCACTCCAGTTGTCGGCATCGCCTGCCGCAGCGTATTGCACGTTCAACCGGTTGGTCTGCAGGTTGTGGCCCAGTTCGTGATTGTCGAGCCAGCCGGTCGGACTGATGCTGCCGGAAGAGTCCCACGGGTTGCCGCTGCAACCGCTGCCGCAATGGGCATTCTGGTCATAGTTGGCATGCTGGATGATGGTGCGGGTATGAAGTGACTCATCGAGACAACCCTCTCCCAGCAGTGCCACGCAGGCGTTTTTCACATCTGCAGGCAGCGACTCATCGAGCCCCTTGCCCTGAATTTTCAGGCCCGCCAGAGTGTAGACGCCATTGATGTGATCCCGGGCGATGCTGTCGAGCAGGGCATTGGTGTCGGGGATGACGCCGCCCACTGCATTGGTGAAGCGATCCCGACGCAGATGCTGTTCGGCGCCATCGGCCCGCAGATCGATATGAGGCAGCTCGGTTTGCGCCAGCCGCTCGTTGAACTGGCGGATCTGCTGCTCATCACTGAAATCCATGATGGCCGGATGACGGGTGATGCCCGTGGCGCTCACCTGGACGGCCAGCGACTCGGCCCCCCCTTCCAGATAGAGGTAGATAGGGCCGCCATAAGGAGAGGTGAAGGTGACGCTGCCCCCCTTTGCCAAGATCAGCCGCCCGGTGGTCAGCTCCAGCGGCGCCCGATAGACCTTCTGCTCATAGGCCCGATTGGTGTTGGGCCTGTGGTAGTTGAGCCGGACGGTAGCGGACACATCGGCGTTATCGGTGCGTCTCAGGGTGATGCTTTGTCCCGGCAGGGCATACCAGCCGGTGGTGGTCCACTGCCCGCTGTAGGGAACCGCAATGCGGCGGCTGTCGGTGAGCGTCGCGGGGTAGGCATAGTGAGCCGCTTGTCCCTTCACCACCTTGCTGCGATCGGTGACGTACTCCCCCAGATCGGGTTGGGCTGGGGTACGGGTGCGGGCATAGCTCACCAGCCAGTCGGCAAACATCGCCTGCTGCCAGGATTGATGCTCATCCCAGGCAATGGGGTAATCGATGGAGGCACGGTATTTGTCGGCCAGCAGCAGGGTGGCGGGCAGCAGTGTCACGCCGTCACGGGCAAATGGGCTGATCCCGGCCTTGTCGAGGGTGATAGCCGCATTTCTCAGCCAGTCGGCCCCCTGCTTGAACTGCTGGTTGAAGCTTTCCGAGCCACTGCAATTGATAAAGTTGCCGCCGCAGCTATCGAGCCACTGGGTCGTGAAGTTGCGATCCTGAAGGTTGCCAAGCAGGGTATCGACCGCCATCAGCTGGGCGTCGGGTGTCATGATGCTGTTCACTGCCAGACTGCTGGCTCTGAGTTTTGACCAGTAGTTACCCCAGGTGACCAGCCCCATATCGAGATAGAGGGGGTTTAGCAGCGGGCTGGCATCGCGCCGGTAGTTGGAGAGCAGCAGCGGGATCCCGGCCGCTTTGGCCTTGGCGATCGCCTGTGCGATCCCCTGATACCCCAGCCCCTGGCGGTCGATATCGCTGATCACGATAAGCTCCGGCGCCATGGTGTCGATGCAGTCACTTAGCGCCTGATAATCGCAGGTATTGGCCGGGTTGATGTTGTGCTTGTCGGGATAGATCGCCTTGAGCCAGTCCCGCACGCCCTCGTTATGGGGAAAATAGGCGCTATCGGCGCGGCTTGGCATCTGGGCGGTGAGGATGCGCAGGCCATCACTATCCTTGCCCCGGGTCAGCCAGCCAATCAGGCCCTTGAGCAGCGCCTCGCTCTGCGGGGTGCGGTCAACGGAAAACAGGTTCGCCCCCATGGCGGCCTGACGGTAATCGGCTTGCTCGGAGACCATCACCAGACCCCGGATCTCGCTCTCCCCCTTGCCATTGATGTTGGAGGGGAGCAGGGTCACCGTGCTCTCCGGCTGGAAGCTGGAAAAGGTGATGGAGTCGTGGCTCGGGTTCCAGCTGATCTCTGCCATCCCCTGATAGAGGCTGCGAACCAGCTCGGTACGGTGTGCTTCACTGTCGGCAATCACCGAACGGGCATGGGCGATCAGGGATTGCTCGCTGGCAAGGGTGTGATCTTCACGGGCAATCGCATTGGCTGCATCGCTGATAAAGCGGGCCGAGATCTGACAATCGGCACGCATGGGCGCGGTGGTATAGGTGTTACCCGTCAGGGTGCCCTCACACCCTGCGATCTGCGCCAGCACGAACCCGCTCTCGGGCTGCACGGTGAAACGGCCCTGCTCACCCGCGTTCAGGCGCAGGGAGTCGGGGCTGAGCGCGCCCCCCTGAGAAGCTTGGGTGGTGGCGTTGAAATAGAGGGCGGCACTCTCCTGCGTGAAGCTGGCCGAGATCTGGCAATCGCTGCGCATGGGGCCAGTGGTATAGGTGAGGCCGTCCAGGGTGCCATCACAGCCGGTTATCTCGGTCAGGGTGTAACCGCTGTCAGCCTGTACCGAGAAGCGCCCCTGTTCACCCGCCGCCAACCGTAGGCTGGTGGGGGTCAACTGTCCGCCCGGGCTGCTCTGGCTGGACGCCTCGAAATAGTGGGTATCCGTAGGGGGGCGGATAGGGGTCTCTTCCTGTTCGCCATCACCGCCGCCACAGCCTGTGATCAACAGCACCAGTAAGGGGGTGAGAACCGTCTTTTTCATTGTTTGATACGTTCCTTGTGTTACGACGGGTGGGGGAGCCGGTAGTCTAATTAGCAGTCTTGCTTGCTTCAACATTGATTGAATGTTTAATTTTCTTTATTTTCAGTGTCTTGCATGCTTTTTGACCGGTTTGTTGCCGCTTTTGACGTTGCTGGCGCAGCAGAACCGGCACGGATCGGACGAGCACCCCATCGGCACAGGCCATACCAGCCTGAGCTCGTCGTGATACGTCGGTTCACCGGGTTTACAGGGGGTGATGCCGGGCCGCAGGTTTTGCCTGCAACCCGCGCAGGGGGGGGATGTCAGGCGGATGGGTGAGCGGCGGGGTCGATCGTTGCCAGCTCCCGCATTTCCAGCCGCTGCTCGCCGGGGCGGCAGATCAGCACCGAGCCTTGCTCGAACCAGTCTCCCAGTACGATGCGGCGGGCGGAGTGGCCATCGAGGGTGAAGTCGTGGATGGCGGGTCTGTGGGTGTGGCCGTGGATCATCATCCGGCAGTCGTGGGCGCGAAGGGTGTCGTCTACCGCCGCTGGCGTCACATCCATGATGATCTGGCTCTTGTGGGCGTTCTCCATCTGGCTCTGGCCGCGCATCTTGCAGGCGATGGCCTGACGGCGGGCGAGCGGCAACTGCAAAAAGAGCCAGCGCAGCCATTTCAGCTGGGTGATGCGACGAAACTTCTGATACCCCTCATCCAGGGTGCAGAGCAGATCGCCGTGGCTGAGCAGCACCCGCTCGCCATAGAGTTCGATCACGCAGGGATCTCCCAGCAATGTCATCCCCGCCCGTTTGGCAAACTGCTGGCCCAGCAGAAAGTCGCGGTTGCCGTGGATAAAGTAGATGGGCACGTTCTGCTGGCTCAGGGCCAAGAAGGCGTCGGCCATCTGTTGATGGAGTGGATTGGGGTCATCGTCGCCAATCCAGAATTCGAAGAGATCCCCCAGCACATAGAGGGCATCGGCGCCGGGGGCGTCGTGCTCGAGAAAGCGCACCAGTGCCGCGGTCATATCGGGCCGCTGGGCAGAGAGGTGAATGTCACTGATAAAGAGGGTGCTCATGATGTGGGGGTCGGGCTCTCGGTCGAAACAGGGCAAACAGGAGTGGCAGAGATAGTGGAAAACACAGGGGACGAAGGTTGCACGACAGGCACCATCGCCGCCGCGCCAGTTGAGGTATGAATATCGTCACGGGATGGCGGCTGCCATGACAGCTCGGCCAGATTGCGCCCCTCCAGCGTCAGCAGGGCGGCGTAAGGATCGCCAGCCAGCCCCAGCAACCGGCACATCGCCGCTTCCCCTTTCAACCCTTGCTCAAGGCGCAGACGCAATACCTCCCGATAGAAGGCATCACCAAAGTGTTCGAGCAAAGCGGCCATCAGGGTGAGGTGGCGCCAGCCGTTCAGCGTCTCGATGGGGGCAGGGGTCACGTAAAGCTCCAGCGGCCAGCTGGCGATGCGGTTATCGCAATCGCTATCTGCACAGTGCTGGTCGAGACAAGGAAAGCTGCGCTCCAGCAGCCAGATATTGTCGCCCTTGGGGCTCGCCTGCCAGCCTTGCTCTGCAAAAGTAGCGGCAAACGCCGCCGGATTGGGATGCTGGCAGAGAATATCGAGATCGCTGCCCGGCCGATCGAGGCCGATGGCCAGCGTGCTCACCAGCGCCATATCGGCGCACTGCGCTGCCAGCGCATCCCACACACCGGCTGTGAGCAGGGCATGGGCCGAACGCTGGCGTTCGTTGCCGTAGGCCAGATAGTCGAGGCGGCGCCAGTTCGCTCTGGCGCTGGCGGACGCAGATGGAAAAACTGCGGCCGGGGCCGCAGTTTCATCCGTGCCGAGTTGGCAAAGATCAGTCAGCAAGGGTCACCTTGGTGATAACCACATCTTCGGTCGGCACGTCTTGATGCATGCGGCCGTAGTTACCGGTTTTGACACCCTTGATCTTGTTGACCACATCCATACCTGCAGTCACTTCACCGAATACGCAGTAGCCGAAGCCCTGGGTGGTGGCGGATTTGAAGTCGAGGAAGTCGTTGTTGTTCACGTTGATGAAGAACTGGGCGCTGGCAGAGTGCGGCTCGCTGGTGCGGGCCATGGCGATGGTGCCGACCTTGTTGGACAGACCGTTGGCCGCTTCGTTCTTGATGGGAGCGCGGGTATCTTTCTCTTCAAAGCCGGGGGCATAGCCGCCGCCCTGGATCATGAAGCCGTCGATGACACGGTGGAAAATGGTGTTGTCGTAGTGACCGTCACGGCAGTATTGCAGGAAGTTGGCCACGGTTTCCGGGGCTTTTTCAGCGTTCAGGGTGAGGGTGATGTCGCCGTGATTGGTGTGCAGAGTGACCATGATATGTCCTTTCATACTTTTGAACGAAAAGTGAGCAAGCGACAGGGCGCTTGCGGGGTGTGGCATAAAGTGGTGGCAATTCTAGCCCATCAAGGGGCTGCGGCATAGTGTTGCAGAAAGTGCTGCAAAGGGCGCATCCAGTGCCAGAACATAGGCGGCAGGCGGGATTGGCCATATTTTCCGCCTCGTTTTCTGCCCTTGAACGGGGTATTATGACCAACCATTTTACTCACAGGCAGTGGTTATAAGATGCTGAAGATATACAACACACTCACTCGTCAAAAAGAAGAATTTAAACCTATCCACCCAGGCAAGGTGGGCATGTATGTGTGTGGTGTCACCATCTACGATCACTGTCATATCGGCCACGGCCGCACCTTCGTCGCCTTTGATGTGGTGGCTCGCTACCTGCGTTACGCCGGTTACGACCTGACCTACGTGCGCAACATCACCGACGTGGATGACAAGATCATCAAGCGCGCCGCTGAAACCCGCGTCACCTGTGACGAGCTGACCGAGCGTCTGATTGGCGATATGCACGCCGACTTCGACGCCCTCGGCATGGTGCGCCCGGATATCGAACCGCGCGCTACCCAGCACATCAGCGAAATCATCGAACTGGTGGAAAGCCTGCTCGCCAAGGATCACGCCTACGTGGCCGATAACGGCGACGTGATGTTTATCGTCGAATCCTACGCCGACTACGGCAAGCTCTCCGGGCAGGATCTGGAGCAGCTGCAAGCCGGTGCCCGCGTTGACGTGGTCGATGCCAAGCGCAACCCGCTCGACTTCGTGCTGTGGAAGATGTCCAAGCCGGGCGAACCGACCTGGGAAAGCCCCTGGGGCCCGGGCCGTCCTGGCTGGCACATCGAGTGCTCCGCCATGAACTCCAAGCACCTTGGCAACCACTTCGACATCCACGGCGGCGGCTCCGATCTGCAGTTCCCGCACCACGAGAACGAGATCGCCCAGTCCTGCTGCGCCCACGGTGGTGACTACGTCAACACCTGGATGCACAGCGGCATGGTGATGGTGGATAAAGAGAAGATGTCCAAATCCCTTGGCAACTTCTTCACCATCCGCGACGTCTTGGCCCACTACGACGCCGAAACCGTCCGTTACTTCCTGATGTCTGGCCACTACCGCAGCCAGCTCAACTACTCGGAAGATAACCTGAAGCAAGCCCGTGCCGCGCTGGAGCGCATGTACACCGCCCTGCGCGATCTGCCGCTGGCCCCTGCTGCCGGTGGCGACGAGCAGGTGGCTCGCTTCAAAGAGGCGATGGACGACGACTTCAACACCCCAGAAGCCTACTCCGCCCTGTTCGATCTGGTGCGCGAGATCAACCGCCAGAAAGCAGAAGACATCACTGTTGCCGCTGGACTCGGTGCCCGTCTGCGCGAGCTGGGCGCCGTGCTCGGCATCCTGCAACAGGATCCTGACGCCTTCCTCAAGGGTGACGAAGCGGATGATGAAGTAGCCGAGATCGAGCGCCTGATCGCCGAGCGCAATCAGGCCCGTGCCGACAAGAACTGGGCTGCGGCCGACGCCGCCCGCAACCGTCTCACCGAGATGGGTATCGTGCTGGAAGACAGCGCCGGTAAAACCAGCTGGCGCCGTGCCTAAGGCCAGTTGCCCTGTTGCTGGCAACAGGTTGAGAAAATAAAAAAACCGCAGCCTTTGGGCTGCGGTTTTTTATTGTGGCCTGCCGAAGCCTCGGCATCCTGCGGTCTGATCCCCTCGCCCTGGGGGAGAGGGTTAGGGTGAGGGGGGCTAATGTCATTCTCCGGCAGGATTCCATTCAACGTCTGGGATAACATGCTGGGCTCGGAGAGCGCCATCCCGGCAGCCTGCGCGCCGCCCTCTATGAGACGCTAACCACCTATCCCGCCGCAGGGGGAGAGCAGTGCAAGGGGTTGGGGAAATAGTTTTTTAGTTGGGATAGCAGTGTGTTTGGGGAATAGAAATAAAAACCGCAGCTCAAGGCTGCGGTTTTCATGTTATCTCATTTAATTAAAATAAAGAATATGTCTAATACTTACAATCTTATTTTGCTATCCAGCTTAATTCCTTTCTAATAAAGCTATCCTTACGAAGTGCTTCTTTTAACATGGGGATATTAACTATGACTTTAGAACCTTCGTTAGAAAAACTAATACATTTAATATGTTTTTTTATTATCTCGCTTGCCGCTAATCTA
Source organism: Aeromonas allosaccharophila (assembly GCF_016026615.1). Taxonomy (NCBI): domain Bacteria; kingdom Pseudomonadati; phylum Pseudomonadota; class Gammaproteobacteria; order Aeromonadales; family Aeromonadaceae; genus Aeromonas; species Aeromonas allosaccharophila. Next base: position 641,099 of record NZ_CP065745.1, read on the forward strand.
GAAAAACCATAGTCTTGTAAAGCTGCCTCCCTCATATCCATCGTCCCATACTCTAACAATGGGGCAAGATTGCAACCAGCTGCGGACTCACCAAAAACTGCTTTGCTTAATTGATAAAAGTGAGAGCAACGGCTTTCAAGCTCAAAAGTCACTTCATTTTCAATGCAAGAAATTGTTTCAATTATCTTTTGGTTTAAATGAATTGGATTTTTTTGATCAAAATCAACCCAGCGATAAGTTTCTGGATCTCTAACGGTTTTCCCATATTTAATTCCATTATCAATGATTACGGAAAGGGGAGACCCCATAAGCCAAGAGTAAACAACATTAATTAACTGGTCTGCGGAGTTATCTGTAGATCTGATTTTATAAACCTCGTTAATTGTTCTGATGTATTTTGAAACATCTTCTCTCGAATAAGACTTTAATATGTTTCTCGGGTCTCTAGAGTATTGATGAGCTCTAGATTGTAGGTCGCTATCGAAAGTATGATTGCTTGAGAATGCAATAGGATCAATATCAGATATTTTTTTACGGACTAAATGGGCCAAGGAAGAGTCTATTATCTGACCCCTTATTTTTTCACTGAAACCGCTGAGTAGACTACCTAATTCACCATTATTTTTATAGTTAAGGACTTCCGAGAGTATTAATGCACTTATCTCTTTAATGTTTTTATCTGGAGATATTGTTTTCCCGTCAAGATAGTTAAGTATTTTCCTATGCTTAGAAAGTAAGTTAATGAATCCATCATTAATATCTACTCCTGCACTTTCTTTAGCCCGTATTTCTACAGAATCCCAAATATTATCTTTTTCACCAATGCAAAATATGTTTCCAGATAGTTCATTGCGATACCGCCCTGCTCTGCCAGCTAGATTCCAGAAGTCTAGGTTACATTTTTCGGCATCATTAAGTGTGCTTTGAGTAAATGGGTATATAAAAACATTTTGTGTAGGGAGATTAACACCTTCTAATAGTGTTGATGTACAGAATATGTACTTAATCTTTTTGCTAGCATATAAATCCTCAATGCGCTTTCTAATAAACGTTGGCAATGAACCATTGTGTAATGCTATGCCATAGCGTAAATACTTCGCGAGTATAAACTCTTTATGTACAAACTCTGAAATGAATTTTGCTTCATCTATAAGGTCTATGTCATCTGTTTCATGCAGTTGTCCATTTGCTATCATATAGTCAATGAAATGCCCGCATTTTTTAACGCATTCTATTTTACTAGAGATGTAAATAAGATTTGAATGTGAGAAACGGCCAATTGAGCTAATGAGCTCAAAACCATTGTTATATTTTGTTTTGGGGGAGAACTCGAAGGTTTCTCTTTTTACAGTGTCAAAATATTTAAATACACCATTGACTAAGTTTGAAAAATAAAGATTTTGAGTAACCGGGCTTTCTCTAACAACTAAGCTTTTTGCATCTTCATTTAGGCCAAATGTTTTAAAAAACATTTCTGGATTTGATATCACAGGACTGGAAAAAACCAGCCTGACGTTTGGATAAAAATCTAGTGTTCGTCGGATAACTTTGAAAAGAGTTATTGCTCTGTTGTTTTTTCGATCAGCTAATTTATGTGCTTCATCAATAAATAGTACGTCAACGCTGACATCTGTACCTGAGTTTTCAAATAAAAAGTTATTATATCTTTCTTGAGTGAAGATAAGAATGTTTTTACTGCTTTTATTAAAATTAGAAACAGCTTTGGTCACATTGACGTTGCTAATTCCTCTATCTGTGAGCATTCGTCTAATGTCAATTAGATATTCCTCAAGAAGAGCTTTAGTTGGGAGAATAAAAACTATGTTATTAACGGATTTAATAAGATCTATGGCTGTGTTTTTAATTAAAAATGATTTACCTAGTGATGTTGGACCAGAAAAACTAAAATGCCGATTGTTAATTATAGCGTTGTAAATTTCAAATTGTGCATTTGTGAATATATCTGAGGTGTTACTTATCTTTTGGTTGATTTTTCGGTAATTACTGGTCAGTTCAATACTGACAGGAAGATGCAAACGTTGGTCGACAAATTTATTCTCAGCAGAAAACAGACCAAATTTATTTAAGACAGATTTTATAACTAGCTGGCAGCTTGGTTCATTTCTATACAATTCATATAAAGATGCTATTATTTTTAATGATAAACTTCGGTGTAAACTCAGGGCGAGATCGTGAACATTTTGTTAAAAATTAAAAATAGTTTTTTGCCTACAAAACAAATACTTATAGGCCTGTGATATGCAGTTAACTTTATAGTCAGGATCGCCTTCACACTTTTTAATCGTCACTGCACGTCATTTCAGCTCAAAAAATGCGCATGAAATCCAAAAAATGATAATTTCCATGATTTCCATAGTTAACAATTTGCTCACATCCTCACCCTGAAATTTGACCTGGTGATCCGGCTGTGATCTCATGCTCCTTTTCAGGAGTGCTCTCATGTCTATTGATGCCGTTTTCGCTCAGTTCTTCGACAATATTCACGACCCTCGCCAGCATGCCAAGATTTATTATCCCTTCTACGATGTCCTGTTTCTCACCGTCTGTGCCGTGATCGGCGGGGCTGAGGGCTGGGAAGATATTGAGGATTTCGGCGAGGTTCATCTTCCCTGGTTTCAATCCAAGGGACTGTTTAAAAACGGCATTCCTGTCCATGACACCATTGCCAGGATCATCTCCGGCATCAAACCAGAGCCGTTTCAGGCCGCCTTTGTGCGGTGGACTCAAGCCATTAACCAGCACACCGATGGCGCCCTGGTCGCTATCGATGGCAAAACCCTGCGCAGTTCCTATGACCGTGAGGATCGAACGTCGACCATTCACATGGTCAGTGCCTATGCCGCCGCCAATAAGCTGGTGCTCGGACAGATAAAAACCGACGCCAAGTCCAATGAAATTACCGCTATTCCCGAGTTGCTGGCGCTGCTCGACATCAAAGGCTGCCTGGTATCCATCGATGCGATGGGGTGCCAGACCGAGATCGCCGAGACCATCCTTCAGCAAGGTGGCGATTACTTATTGGCCGTCAAAGGCAACCAACCCAAGTTGTTCGAGGCGGTTCGACAGGCCCTCGCCCCGCTGGCGGCCACCCCGTTATGCGCAGAGACGATGACGCTTGAGAAGGCTCATGGCCGCATCGATGGTCGTGAGTACCATGTCATGGCGGCGGGCGAGTTGGCCGCCCAGTTTCCTCATTGGAAACAGTTGCACAGCATTGGCGTGGCCATCTCCTATCGCGTTGAAAATATGCAAAAAATTACCATAGAGCAGCGTTATTTCATCAGTTCCAAAGCGTTGGTGCAGGATGAGTTTGCGCGAGCGGTGCGTGGGCACTGGGCCATCGAAAATAGCCTGCACTGGGTGCTGGACGTCACGATGGGCGAGGATGATTGCCCGATTTATCGCGGTGATGCCGCAGAGATTTTGGCGTGCATCCGGCACATGGGGCTGAACATGCTCAGGGCCGAGACTTCACGCAAGGCGAGCGTAAGACGGAAGCAAAAAATCGCAGGAATGAGCAGTGAATATCTGGAAACGGTACTCAATGCGGGTCTCAAAAAACTGGGTGAAATTTAACAAAATGTTCACGCTCTCACCCTGGGTGTAAACTGTCATCTGAATTAGACAAAAAGTCGGAATACTTTAATAACTGGTGATATTCTTTAGTTGTAATTTCATTGGAGTTACTACCATTAAATCTATTAATTGATGTTGTTAGACATAGCTTTTCATATTTATGGTCAAAGTCATCGCTATTCGCAATGCGTGCACAGATATAATTTACGGCATTGACGTTCATTCAAGAATCCCCTCCATAATATCTGCTATTTCATTGCTCTTATTAACTGGCATTACATATAGGCTTACATTTAGGCCGAAAGTAATCGATTTCAATACTTCATCATCTATATTATCTATCGCTTGCTGAACTATGCTTTTAATTGTCTCTTCAATGGGGTTATTATTTGATGGTGAGCAAGATTGCATATTCAAACAGTGCATTATAGCTAAATTACTAATGAACTCATTCTGTTCACTAAATAAAGCCTTATACAATAGCTCACATTCTTCATGGCTGTACTTCATATTTAAAAATGAGCGTTCAGCTATCAGTTTTGAATTGAAAGAATATTTTGTAATATTTTGAATCATGTCATTTAGTGATTGGTTTAATTTTTCAATCAATGCTCCTTCACCTCCAAAACTTGAAACTATGAACTCAAGGCCATGTTCGGAGTCATTTAAAAGATGTACATGATGATAGTGAGAGTGGTCTATGTAGGTAGAGTATATATGAGGCGCGTTTAATACCGATTCAACCACGCGACTTGATAGTAATTTATATGCCGGTTGCCTATGCTTTTGATCCCTCAATACCTTTAAGGCTGATGACGCCAGTACAGTGCTATTTAAAGCTTTATCTGCGTGCCCTAACACAAAACCAAGTTCACTGGTGAGTGATCTAGCAATCGGATTTAAGTTGAAATGTGGGAATCCTTTATCAACGGGGACTAAAATTGATATTGAGATGTTACTATTAATGTTAATCGTTGAAATTTGTTTGAAATGGTTTTTAAAACTCGTATCTAGGGTTATTTTGCTTGGTTGATCTGAAAAAACTCGAGAATTAAAGAAAAGATTCAAGTCATCGAAATTTATATCAAAAAGAATATCACCAGAGAGATCATTTCCTTCTTCATTGGTCGTTAAAATTGAATAAGCTATAGGGATGTCTGTTGACTCCTGCCCAATAACAAGTGAGCCAGATATACCATTGTAATCAGAGCTTTTCTCAACGAGCTCAGGATGTGGGTTGCTTTGAATATTGAAGTAACATTCAGAACCATCAATTTCTGGAGCATTTAAAAGTAAGCGTAATGGGGTATTTTGCTTTGCTTTATAGCCAAAGGATATGAAATTGCCATTGTTTTCTACAAGTTTACCTAACCTTAATGGCGTGTAACTTTTCTCTTGTACTTGAATTATGGCAATATCTTTGTTTTGTAGGCCATAAATTTTTTGAGGAGTTAACTTTACATGTGCGTGTTTATTCAATGTGATATGAGATGTGCATAGCTTAATATTACACTGTTTGCAACAATCACTAACACCATCATTATAAGGCTCACACTGATTTGATATATGGCATACCCCATGTTTAGAGCCAATGACGTATGAACTATCGTCAGCGCTAGATTTGAAATGATAGCCACTTGATTCAGAGGTTGAATCGGAAAGATTAGTTATGATTTTCACCACATTTTTTCTACTCATAGCAAAACTCTATTTACACCATTCTCTGGATAGGTGATTGAAACTTTATATCCTTGAACCACACATTGTTCATACATTGTAGTTATTAGCTCATTCTTACTGCTCATGTGTATTTTGGCATTTTTATTGAAGTTTATTATTCTGCATATGGTTTTGTTGTTAGGATGATTATGACGGCTTTTATCTGCGCAAATGATGTAGTCAGCATATCCTATTAACTCTAGTAGCTCAGAGTTTGTGTTTTTTTCGCTGGCATGATGGGATAATTTGACTGCATTAAATGATATATTAGGCATGCCTTTTGACTTTAATGCTTGGATGATATCGCTTGGGTGGCTATCACCAAGAAACAATACGTTATATTTTTCGTATGTAAGAATGAAGGATATGCTTGACTTATTAGTGATGGAGGTGTCTTCGATGAATAAATCATTGTTGTTTTTTAAATCTAAAAGAGATTCATAAATAGATTTTTCAATTTTACTCGTTACTGATATTTTTTTGTTTTGTTGTTTCTTTTTAGCTTTTTCATTTAGTCGGTCAAGTATGTCATTGTTTGGCGTAAGAGCTGTTAGAGTTATATCACTGAAGGTTAAAGGAGCGTCTTCATATTGAAATGTTTGAAAGTCAACCCCTAAATCATAAAGTGACTTTTGAAGTTCCCTATCTTGTCTAAAGGAAATTTTTTTATTGTTAGTGTCATTTTTTAAAATTCCTTCAATCAAATCAAGACTGTTAAATATTAATTTTTGTATAACCACGCCATCAGCCATAAGATATTTGTAACCACCAATGTGATCATCATCATTATGTGTGACGATTGCGATATTGATTGGCTTCCCATTTAAAATTTTTTTAAGATTTTTTGTTAGTTGTCGGCGAATTCTGAATGATTCAGGCCCAGAATCAACCAAGATTATGCTTTCGCCACAAGTAACCAGTAGGCAGTCACCGTGCCCTGCGTCAATAATATCTATCTTCATTTTTTTACTTATTCTAAATAAAAATCTGACTAGGTTAAGTTTGTTTATGTTCACTGCTCTTTGTTAGTAAACATCCCATAAATTAAATTATAAATGTGTAATTTGATGCTCAAAGAGTTAAGTTATTATCACAGCTAAATACTTACTGTCGGGCCTTCAATATAAAGGCGTTTCCCGATAGGGATATGTGCTGCTTGCTAGCTCTACTCACCATGATTTTTTCACCGATATAATCATGTCGATGATACCTGTTGCATAGGTTCGACAATCTGATCTCGCCACGGGGGGGGCGAGGGGTTGGTTTAGAGATAACAGCTCTTCCAATCACGGCTCCGCATAGGCAGATGGGGGTTAACGGGCATCGGGGCAGTGCCCTTGCAGCTTGCGTTGCGTAGCCATGCCTAAAGAGGTTAGCGACCCCTCACCCTAACCCTCTCCCGCAAGGGGAGAGGGAATGGTTACCGCGGACGATTACGCTGCGCTAATCGACCCTACAGCCGAAGCCATGCCAACGCTGCTGGCGACTCCTCACTCTCTCCCGCAGGAGGGTTACCATGGTGCAATGCGCTGCGCTTATTGCACCCTACCGCTCTCCCGCAAGGGGAGAGGGGATGGTTACCGCGGACGATTACGCTTCGCTAATCGACCCTACTCGACCCGATTCAACCCGAATCGACCTTACCCATTGCCTCAGCATCCCCCGCGCATGGGGGCATGGGCACAGCCACAAGGGCTGACGGGCAAGCCGTCGAGGGTGCAACCCTCGGGCCACGGCGCAGGGGCGGGAGTCCGGCTGGACGCCGCTAAAGTTGCTACCGCCCCTGATTGTCGCTACCAGATTGCGCCGTTGACCATTGATCACGAGAAGGGGGCCAACAGGCGCCGCTGGATATCTTACGGATTCATTGAGCGCTTAACTATGGCGGCCATCACGCAACTATCAGAAACCAGAGGTTTTTTTGCGCTGGCGCACACTTTTCGGACTGGGTGTTCAATCAATTGCTGTCGGGGCTGGGTACTGGCAGGGCGGTGGGGTAACCCGAGAGGGGAGGGGCTATCACCTTGATTTAAAACGAGGCTCACAGATTTTTTGCCATCGCCGGGTAGACTGGGGCCACTGCGGCGCTGCGCCGCCTCTGGATCAGCAGACAGGGTATAACTGAGCTGGCTCACCCCTATGTATGACTGATGGAGGCGCCGGCCATGTCCGCTACCCGTATCTGGATTAAAAACCCCCTTGCCACCTTTACCCCCGAGGCCGTCGATGGTCGCGGCGGGCTGGTGATTGAAAACGGCTTGATCAGCGAAGTGCTGGCGGCGGGCCAGCATCCTGCCCGGCCGTGCGAGCAGCTGTTCGATGCCCGCGATCATGTGGTGCTGCCGGGCCTTATCAATACCCACCACCACTTCTACCAGACCCTGACCCGCGCCTGGGGGCCTGTGGTCAATCAGCCGCTCTTCCCCTGGCTCAAGACCCTCTATCCGGTGTGGGCCAGATTGACGCCGGATGGTCTGGCGCTGGCGAGCAAGGTTGCGATGGCGGAGCTGCTGCTGTCGGGCTGCACCACGGCTGCGGATCACCACTACCTCTTCCCGCGCGGGATGGAGGAGTCCATCGATATTCAGGTCGAGACGGTACGTGAGCTGGGGATGCGCGCCATGCTGACCCGTGGCTCCATGAGTCTGGGCGAAGATGAGGGAGGCTTGCCGCCGCGCCATACGGTGCAGGGGCAGCAGCAGATCCTCGATGACAGCTTGCGGCTGGTGCGCCAGTACCACCAGCGCGGCGCCGGGGCGCAGATCCAGATTGCCTTGGCCCCTTGCTCCCCCTTCTCGGTGACCGAGGAGATCATGGTGGAGAGCGCCAAGCTCGCGGCCGAGCTCGATGTACGGCTGCACACCCATCTGGCGGAGACGCTGGATGAGGAGGCGTTCTGCCTCGAACGCTTTGGTCTGCGCACCGTCGATTATCTGGAGAAGGTAGGCTGGCTGGGGGAGCGCACCTGGCTGGCCCACGGCATCCACTTCAATCCGGACGAGATTGCGCGGCTGGGGGCGGCGGGCACCGGGGTGTGTCACTGTCCGGTCTCCAATATGCGGCTCGCCTCCGGCATCTGCCCGACCCTGGATCTCGAAGCCGCCGGTGCGCCGGTGGGGCTGGGGGTGGATGGCTCGGCCTCCAACGATGCCTCGAACCTGATGCAAGAAGCCCGTCAGGCGCTCTATCTGCAGCGGCTGCGCTACGGCGCCGAGCGGATCACCCCGCGCAAGGTGCTGGAGTGGGCGACCCGTGGCTCGGCCAAGTTACTGGGGCGCGGCGATCTCGGTGAGCTGCTGCCCGGCAAGCAGGCAGATCTGGCGCTGTTCAAGCTCGATGATCTGCGCTTTAGCGGCAGTCACGACCCCATCGCGGCGCTGATCTTGTGCGGCGCCGAGCGGGCCGATCGGGTGATGGTGGGCGGCAAGTGGCGGGTGGTGGATGGCGCCATCGAGGGGCTGGATATCGAACGGCTCATCGCCCGTCACAAGGTAGCCGCTGCGGCGCTGGTGCGTGGTGAACGTAAAGGACTGTGTGAGTCACCAGAAGTGGGCAACCCAAGGTGAATAGCCCAAGGAGAGGGCTCGACAACAACGCACAAGCCGTGCGCGATTGAGTGTGTCGAGCCACAAAACCAGAGGGGCCCATATCGGGCCCCTCTGTATTGGCGGTGTGCGAGCTAGTTGGTTTTCCCGGTTTTGGCCTGTTCAGTGTTGGCGGGCGCAGGCGCCGGGAAATATTTGCTGTGCAGCAGCGGGTATTCGCTGCTGGCCAGCACCTGGGTCAAGCCGGTCTGGAACTCTTTGACCAGCGCATCGCTCACCGGATGGCTGAAGGCGAAGCAGAACTGCTCCGAGCTCAGCACCCACTGCTCCTTAAAGCGGGCGGGGTCGAGTTTTTGCTCGACGATCAGCTGCTCCATGGTGGTCTTGTTGGTGGAGACCAGATCGACCCGGCCGGAGGTGAGCATCTTCAGCGCCTGTGCCAGCCGGTTGGCGGCCATCAGCCTGGTCTCGTCAAAGCCGTTGTTGAGCAGCAGTTGCTCCCCCACATCGGCCCGCACCGCCCCGATATTGAACGCCTTGGCATCGTCGAGCTTGGTGATGGTGATATTGCGCTCGGCCAGCCCCACCAGCACGATCTCGGCATACCCGATGGGACAGGCCCACTTGAACAGGGGGTCCCGCGCCTGGGTGCGAGCGGTGGAGAAGAGTACCGCATTGGGCTTTTGGGTCAGCAGGTAGTAACCGCGCGCCCAGGGCATGATGGTGATGGGTTGCGGCGGGGTGTTGGTCTTCTGCCACACCAGTTGCAGCAGCTCGACCGCGAGGCCGGTGGGGGCGCCGCTGGCGTCGGCGTAGTTGTAGGGTTTGTACTCTTCGGTGAGGTAGTGCAGTTTGCCGAGCTCAGGACTCGCCTGTGCGAGGGTGGCCAGCAGCGCCCCGGCCAATCCAATCCATGCTTTCATTTTTGCCATCCTGATCAAGGGAATATCATGCTCAAGTGTGACCAAGCTGGCCGATTTCGCCAAGGCGACGGGGCATGTTTGGTAATAAAAGTGCCGGCGCTCGCTGCCATCCCGCGCCATCTGTCGGTAGCGATCAGGGCGTTAGCGCAGCGACAGGTATTTGGTTTGCAAGGCCGAGAAATCCGCTGACGCGACGACCCGGGTCAGCGCCTGCTGAAAGAGGGCGACCTCGCTGTCGGGCACCTGACGACTGAAGGCGTAGCAGAGCGGGGTGGTATCCAGCACGAAGGCAACATGAACGTCATCCGGCTTGAAGCCGAGCTGTTGCAGGGTTTGATAGCCCACCAGTTTGTTGGTCGCAAACAGATCGGCGCGGCCGGAGGTGAGCATTTTGGCCGCCTGGGTGAGCCGGTTGGCTTGCATCAGTTGGTGCTCATCGATACCGCGATCGAGCAGCAGTTGCTTGGAGACGGTGGCGCGCACCACCCCGATCTTGTAGTGGCCAAGCTGCGCTGCCGAGTCGAGGGTGATGTTGTCACCCTTGCGCCCCAGCAGCACAAACTCCGAATGGTCGATGGGGCAGGCCCACTTGAAGAGCGGCTCCCGCTGCGGGGTACGGGCGGCGGCAAACAGCACCACATTGGTTTTTTGTTGCAGCAGGTTGTAGCCACGGGCCCAGGGCAGAATGCGGATTGGCTGGGGCGCCATGCCGCGCGCCTGCCAGATCAGTTGCAGCAGCTCGACCGACAGACCGGTGGGCTGGCCCCGTTCGTCACTGAAGTTATAAGGGGGGGATATTTCGCTGAGGTATTCGAGTTTGCCCGGATCCGCCTGAGCGAAGGTCGTCCACAGGAGCAGCAGGTGAATGAAGTGCCATGTTCGCACGGGAAAATCCTTGCCAATCAAAGATGTTGGTCAGTTTGACTGCTCGCGGCGGGAATAGCTAGCCACCTCTATTGCATCTTTCATCCATAAAATGGGCAGCGCCTTGCTGCCCATCGGGTGAGTGAGTGCTCAGCGCACCGGCAGGTATTTGGCCTGCAATTTGCGAAACTCTTCCGAGGCGAGGGCGCGGGTCAGGGCCTGCTGAAAGAGGGTGATCTCGCTGTCAGGCACCTGACGGCTGAAGGCGTAGCAGAGCTGCTCGGCGCTCAGCACCATGGCCACGTTGAAGTCGTCGCTATTGAGCTTCAGTTCGCGGATGGCGTCATATCCCGCCAGCTTGCTGGTGGCGAGCAGATCGGCGCGACCGGAGAGCAGCATCTTCAATCCCTGCGACAGGCGGTTGGCCGAGATGATGTTGTTGTCATCCATGCCGTTGTTGAGCAGCAGTTGCTCGGCGGCGTCCGAGCGCACCGCGCTGATCTTGTACTGACTCATCTGATCCACCGAGTCGAGAGTGATGTTTTGCGCTTTGCGGCCCAGCAGGATGTACTCCGAGTAGCCGATGGGGCATACCCACTTGAAGAGATCCTCCCGTGCCTGGGTGCGGGCGGTGGAGAAGAGCACCACGTTGGGTTTCTGGGTTAGCAAGTAATAACCGCGCGCCCAGGGCAGGATGCGTACCGGCTGGGGCGCCACGCCGCTGTGTTGCCAGATCATCTGCAGCAGATCGACCGCAAGGCCGGTGGGCTGGCCTTGCGGATCGCTGAAGTTGTAGGGGGGGTACTCTTCGGTGAGGTACTCGAGCTTGCCCAGATCAGCCCGGGCCACCGAGGCCCAGCAGAGCAGTAACAGATGACAGATCAGCCATATCCTCATTGGGAACATCCTTAGCGATCAACCTTGTATTGAGTGTGACCATGAACAGCGTAAATAGCCACTCACTGCCATTACCAGCGGGCGCGGGTCTGCCCGATGGGCTGGTAGGCCTCGTCCCGCAGCCCCACCAGCAGAGTCTTGCCATCCGCTTGCAGCCGGAATTCGCCGTAGCGGGCCGCTTGATACTGATCCCCCGTGCCCTCTTCAAAGAAGTAGGCGTCGGGGCCAATCTGCCACTGCCGCTCGCTCTGATGCACCTGCAATAGCCGCTCATCGCTGGCGAGCCGATCCGGTTTGCCAGCGGCAACCAGACTGGCCACCTGATGGGCATCTAGGCGGATCACCAGGGTGTCGCGACCCTTTTCACGGGCATCGCTGCTGGCCAGCTCGCGGGCAATCTCATAGTTCAGCCGCATGTAATCCCCCTGCATCAGGGAGCGGGGATCGACCGGGGCGAGTCGCAGCAGCACCACTTCGCCGCTGCTCATGGCGCGCTCATAGCGCCAGACGGTGGTATTGATGCCCGCCACGATGGCAAGGCCGCTCAGCAACAGGGCGAGCTGTCGGGTGACGGGTTTCATGAGTCGCTCCTTGCCGCGAAGGTGGTGAGCAGCTGGCGGGTACCCAGCAGCAGGATGCCGGAGCCCAGCAGCAGCCAGGATTTGGTCATCAGGGTGAGCCCCAGCTCGTAGTAATAGAGCGAGCCATAGCCGAGCAGCAGCAGGGCAGAGAGGGTCATCAGCCCCAGACTACCGGCATAAAACCCGAGGATCAGCACCAGTGCGCCCGCCCCCATGCCGGGGATGATGGCGCTGATCAGTACCAGCGGCAGGCCAAACAGCAGGGGGAGTTTGAGTTTCACCATCACCGCCAGCAACAGGGCGGCGCAGAGCAACGGATTGAGCCAGAGCGGCAGGCGCGACAGCCCCAGCTCGTCCAGCATGCTGCTGCCGCTATCCCACAGCGGTTGGTGCAGACGCCCCAGCACCAGCAGGGAGAGGGCCAGCCCCAGGGTGATGGAGTGGTAGAGCTGGTGGCGCTCTGGATCGCTATCTGCCCTTAGCCAGCAGAAGGTGATGGCCGCCATCACCAGCGGCAGCGCCAGCAGTTGCAGCCCGAGGCAGGCGAGACCAAGGGTGAGCAGCAGGGCTGCCGCCACGCTGTGAAACAGCCGCACCAGCCAGTGATCGAACAGCACGGCGATGGCGAGCGACAGCAGGCACAGACCGAACCAGAGCAGGGCGTGATGGAGATCCAGCTGATCGAGCAGGCCATAGAGCAGCCAGGCATCGGCCGCCAGGGTGAGTGCCAGCACGAACTGATCCCAGAGATCGCCGCGCTGGCTGCGATTGAGGGCGTAGGCTCCCGCCAGCAGCACAGCCCCCAGCAGCAGGGCGCTGTTGGCCTCGTGGGTCAGCTGTTCGAAGGTGAGAAACAGGAAAAAGAGCAGGAACAGGGCGGCAATCCAGCCCACCAGCCCCAGCATAAAACGGCTCGACCAGTGGGGCTGGGTGTCACGGGGCATCTCCCCTTCCACCAGATTGGCCTGTTGCAGCGCTTGCCAAAGGGTCAGATCACTCATGAGACCTCCGTTGTTGTTGCAGCCAGCGGGCGGCGGTGACAGAAAGACCGATGGCGATCAGGCTCAGCAGCAAGAAGCCGTTGATGTCGGGTTCCATCCATTTACCAAGGGTGGCGAGGATGACGGCAATCAGACTGAGGCACCCCATGGCGAGTCCGGCGATAAATCTGTGGTGCCACAGGGCATAGGCCGCGGCGAGCCAGCCAAACCAGAGTGGCCACACCAGCGGGGAGGCGGCATCAAACAGCGCCAGCAGGGTGAGCAGGGTGGCCCCCAGACCCGCAGCCAGACCCGCCAGCCAGCTTGGCATCAGGCGCCAGCGGGCCGGTGCCAGCAGAAGCAGACCCCAGAGGGCGGCGTTGAGCAGGGTGAGGCACCAGCCCAGACCCTCTTCATCGAAGGTAAAGAAGAGTGCGAACAGGCCGAGCCGCCAGTAGAGCACCAGCGCCAGCTGGCCGAGCAGCCAGCTCAGGGTCCAGAGTAGCGGGCTTTGGCCAAATACCGCCAGCGGCACCAGCATCAGCGCCCAGGTGGCGAACAGTTGCCAGGGATCGGCGCCGGTCTGGTAGGTCTGACCCACCAGCGCCAGCAGGGCGCCGATATTGAGGGCGACAGCGAGCAGCAGCGCCTGACGGGGAGTATCCCCCAGTGGTTTGCGCCACAGCAGAAGCAGCATGGCGAGCAGTGGTGCCTCCAGCAGGGCGAGGCGGGAGACCCGGCCCAGCTCTTGCCAGTTGAAGGCGACGAAGAAGACCAGTCCGGCCCCGATGCAGAGGGCTCCGAGCCAGAGCAGCAGCCGGTCAAACAGCCACTGCCAGCGCGCCGGAGGGGGGGGCAGATCGGTGAGGGTCAGGGCGTCCGCCAGCTTCTCTGGTGCCAGCCGTCCTTGTTTGACCCATTCGAGTAGCGTCTCTCTTGATACGTTGTGCATGGGGGGACTCCACGAGGTTTGCCCCATTATGGCATGAGGCACCCGCAATCGTGCACTGCACCTTGGCTGTAAGGCCGGTGGTTGCGACAGCGGGTTACGTAACAAACAAAACAGCAAACAAAGCAACAAATAAGGCAGCAAACAAAAAAGCCCTCCGAGGTGGAGGGCTTGGTCAGCGGAAAAGGCGATCAGGCAAAGATCAGGGTGCTCACCCCGAGGCCGACGAAGAGGATGGCGCAGGCGATGCGGATCCCCTTGAGCGGCAGCTTGTCTGCCCCCAGCTTGCCGATCAGCACCACCGGCACGTTGGCCAGCATCATGCCGAGGGTGGTACCGGTGATGACCTGCACCAGCGAGTCATACTTGGCGGCCAGCAGCACGGTGGCGATCTGGGTCTTGTCCCCGATCTCGGCGATGAAGAAGAGCACGAAGGTGGCCATAAAGGGGCCGTATTTATCCAGCGAGCTCTCCTCGTCATCCATCTTGTCCGGCACCAAAATCCAGATAGCCATGGCGATAAAGGCGATGGCGACCAGATAGGTCATTATCTTGGGATCGAGCCAGCGGCTGATGAACTCGCCAATCCAGGCGGCGCCCGCATGGTTGAGCAGGGTAGCCGCCAGCATGCCGGCGATGATGGGCCAGGGCTTGCGAAAACGGCAGATGAGGAGCAACGCCAACAGCTGGGTTTTATCGCCGATTTCGGCAATGGCGACGCTGAGGGTTGAGGTTAACAAGGCTTCCATAAAGATGACCGGGGGACGGAATTGTTATAAACCAAAGACAAGCCTGCGCCATCCGTCCCCGGTATTGGCACTGGCCCGTCAAAGGTCTTGTCAAATCCATGACTGGCATGGATCACCCTGACCATGGTGAGTTGGCACCAAGTATGTTGATCAGGATCGCAGAGCGGTATTCATGCAAAGGATGGAACCGGCGTGCGAGACTACTCCCCCTCGATGGGAGCGGGCATTCTAGGGAAAAACCGCATGGGTGACAAGGGGATCAGCCCCCCACCAGCTTGACGCTGAAACCGGCTTTCTCCAGCTCGGCCTTGATCAGGTCCCGTTTATCCCCCTGGATCTCGATAACCCCCTCTTTGATACCGCCACCGGTGCCGCATTTTTTCTTGAGCAGGGTCGCCATGGCTTTCTGCTGATCGGCGGGTACGCCATGAATGGTGATCACCCCGGCGCCCTTGCGCCCCTTGGTCTCGCGGCGAATGCGCACGGTGCCGTCTGTGGGGAAGGGAGAGGCGGATTGGGGAGCGCTCTGCTCCTTGATCATGCCGCCATCCGTGCTGTAAACGAGGCGGCTGTTGTTGTCGTGACTCATGGCAATACTTTATCGGTTAGCTAAGCGGAGTTTGATTTTACTCAAATAAAAGTTGAAGACACAGCTTATAATGCCCCAAGTAAAAGCGAATTATTATTGTTTAACTTCAGGAGTCAGTCATGGTACTCACGCAGTTGTCGCCGGGACAGAGTGCTCGCATCAAGAATATGAACCAGTTGGCACGGCCGCTGCGTCGCAAGCTGATGGTGATGGGCCTGCTGCCCCAGACTGAAGTCATCTATCTGCGCTCCGCCCCCTTGGGGGACCCGCTCCAGATCCAGTGCCAGGGGATCTGCCTCTCCATGCAAAAGAGTCTGGCACAGCAAATCGAGGTCGAGCTGGTATGAAACACACCTCACAAAACAATCGTCTTGGTCAAAACACTATCGAGGTCGAACCGGTATGAATTACTCCCTGGTAACGGTAGGTAACCCCAATAGCGGCAAGACCTCACTGTTCAACGCCCTGACCGGCGCCCGCCAGCAGGTAGGCAACTGGAGTGGTGTCACCGTCGACAAGAAGATGGGTGAGTTCAGCGCAGGTGAACATCACTTCAAGCTGATGGATTTGCCCGGCATCTATAGCCTGGCCAGTCAGGATGGCAGTCTGGACGAGCAGATCGCCAGCCGCTTTGCCCAGGGCCAACAGCCCGACCTGCTGCTCAACGTCATCGACGCCGCCAATCTGGAGCGCTCCCTCTACCTCACGCTGCAACTGCGCGAACTGGGCCTGCCCATGGTGGTGGTGCTCAACAAGCTGGATATCCTGCAAAAGCGCCGTATCGTCATTGACGAGAGCAAGCTCGGCAAATCCCTCGGTTGCCCGGTGGTGGCTCTCTCTGCCCACAACAGCAAACAGGTTGCCGCCTTCAAGCAGCAGATCCGGCAGTTTATCGGTCAGCCGCAAGCGGCCTTGCAGCTCGATTACGGTCACTCTCTTGAAAACGATCTGGCGGAGCTGGAGACCCTGCTCGCCCCGCACCACCTCACTACCCGTGGTCGCGCCCTGCGCCTGCTGGAAGAGGATCCGGTGATGCAGGAGACCCTGCTGCCCGGTCAGCAGGCCGCCGCCCACAATGTGGTCGCACGCGCCCATCAGGGGCAGGATATCGATCTGCAACTGGCGGATATCCGCTACGGCCATATCCACCAGTGGGTACAACAGGCGCGTCAGCAAAAGGGCAAGCTCACCGAGGCCCAGAGCGAGTGGCTGGATCGAGTGCTGCTCAATCGCTGGATTGGCATCCCCTTCTTCCTGTTTGTCATGTACCTGATGTTCCTGTTTGCCATCAACGTTGGCAGCGCCTTTATCGACTTCTTCGACATCATGGGCGGCGCCCTGTTTGTCGATGGGGTGCACCACCTGCTGGGGCTGGTCAATGCGCCAGAGTGGCTGGGCGCCATTCTGGCTGATGGTTTCGGGGTCGGCTTGCAGACCGTTGCCACCTTTATTCCGGTGATTGGCTGCCTCTATCTGTTCCTCGCGGTGCTGGAGAGCTCCGGCTATCTGGCCCGCGCCGCCTTCGTGGTGGATGCCCTGATGCGCCGCCTCGGCCTGCCGGGCAAGGCGTTCGTGCCGATGCTGATGGGCTTTGGCTGTACCGTTCCCTCGGTGATGGCGACCCGTACCCTCAACTCCGAGCGGGAGCGGCTGATGACCTCCGCCATGGCACCCTTCATGTCGTGCGGTGCTCGTCTGCCGGTTTACGCCCTGTTTGCTGTGGCCTTCTTCCCGGAATCGGGCCAGAACCTGGTGTTCGGTCTCTACCTCATCGGTATTGTGGTGGCGGTGCTCACCGGCCTGTTGCTGCGCAATACCCTGCTGCCGGGCAAGAGCGACTCCATGCTAATGGAGATGCCGGATTACGAGTGGCCGCGTCCGGTCAACGTTGCCATCAAGACCTGGCAGAAGCTCAAATCCTTCGTCTTTGGCGCCGGTAAAACCATCGTGCTGGTAGTCGCCGTGCTGAGCGTGCTCAACTCGCTGGGTACCGATGGCAGCTTTGGCCATCAGGATCAAGAGGGCTCGGTACTGAGCAAGATAAGCCAGGCGGTGACCCCGGTGCTGCACCCCATCGGTGTGCGCGATGATAACTGGCAGGCCACGGTCGGCATCGTCACCGGTATCTTCGCCAAAGAGGCGGTGGTCGGTACCCTCAACAGCCTCTACGCCGGTGCTGGTGGTGAAGAGGAGGAGAGCGAGTTCTCGCTGGTGGCCAGTTTCCACGAGGCGATCGACGCCGTGGCGGCCAATCTGGCGGAGATCAACCCGAGCGACCCCATGGGATTGTCTGTCGGTGAGCTGGATGATCAGCAGGCAGCTGCCGAAGCGCAGGAGGTCGATGTTTCCACCTACGGCAACATGCAGACCCACTTCGACGGGGCGGCCGGTGCCTTCTCCTACCTGTTGTTCGTGTTGCTCTACATGCCTTGCGCCGCCGCTATGGGCGCACTGGTGCGCGAAACCGGTCGCCAGTGGGCGCTGATGACGGCGGTATGGTGCAACTACATGGCCTTTATGTGCGCCACCGTCTTCTATCAGGTGGCCACCTTTGCTGCTCACCCGGAGCAGAGCCTGTTCTGGATCGTCAGCTACGGCCTCTCTCTGGTGCTGCTCTGGTGGGCCGGGCGCCGTCACGGTGACATCGTGGCCCGCAAGGTGGTGACCTTATGATCCTGCGCGAGCTGGGGGATTACCTCGCCGCGCAGCAGAAGGTGAGCCGGCGGGATCTGGCTCGCCACTTCCACACCTCGGAAGATGCGGTGGAGGCCATGCTCGGCGTCTGGATGCGCAAGGGGCGGGTCATCAAGCGTGAGAGCCGGGTCTGTGGTGGCAGTTGCTGTGGCAAGAGCGAGGAGGTGATGTTCGAGTGGTGTGACACCGGCCAGATTGGCATCAAGATCCGCTAAACGACTACCAGACCTCATCACCGAAGATCGAACAATAAAAAACGGCAGACCCTGCTTTAAATGAGGGCCTGCCGTTTTTTTATTGCTTCACACTGACGGGATCAGGCGCTCTGACGAGCCTCGCTCAGCAGTGCCAGCGCCGGTTGGGCGTTGTCCGGCATCAGCCGGTAGGCCTTGTGATGTTTGACCAGGGTGGTCTTCTTGTTGCCCTGGCTCAGCAGCAGCCCGTGCTTGAAGGCCGTCTCGGCCAATACCTTCTCGTCACCGCGCACATAGAGGGTGAGGGGTTTGACAAGCTCACCCGCTTCGATGTGGCCCTGATACTCGCTATGGCTGATCACCAGACTCGCCTGACCGCCCGATTGCAGGCGCAGCTTGGCGTTCACCTCGCTCTCGGTCAGCACCAGCCAGCCTGCCGCTGCCAGCTCTTCCAGCAGGGCCGCCAGCTTGGCTCCCAGCTGCTGCGGATTGGTCATGGCGCACTGGTACTGGAAGGCGATGCGCTCCAGCAGCCCCTTGAGATCGGCGCCCGCTCCCAGCGTGCGGCCAAGCTGTACCCAATCTTTTAAATCTTCCATCACCAGACGGGAGAAGCGTTTCTCCTTGAGGGAGTCGGCCATCCAGGTACAGAGAAAGTGGCTCTCTTGCGCCGGGGTGCGCTTGCCCGCTTTTTGTTCGGCGGTGCGAGCCAGTTCGGCCAGGCTCTGGGTGGCCATCTCGAACAGGGCCTGATTATAGGTAGGAGAGGTCATAAGCAATCCTTGAGTTGACCACCACAGGTCAACACCGATGACAGAGATAGCAAAGGCGCCAGTGGCGCCTTTGCGGTTCAATAGAGCTGCCTGCGCGCCTTATTTCGGCTGACGGGGCTTCTTGGCCGCGGCCAGACGCTTGAGGCGCTGACCCTGCAGCTTGGCTTCGGCCATCACCTGGGCCACGGCGTTATCTTCACGCTGCGGGCGCTTGCCGAAGCGACGACGCTCCTGCAGCTGTTTGATCAGCTCGTCACGGCTGCTCACCTCGTAGCCCGGCACCATGATGCGGCGGATCTTCTGGCCGATCAGGGCCTCGATCTCCAGCAGGGTGCGCTCCTCTTCACGGCTGACGAAGGAGATGGCCATGCCGCGCTTGCCGGCACGACCGGTACGGCCGATGCGGTGCACGTAATCTTCCGCCAGGAACGGCAGATCGTAGTTGACCACGTATTCCAGGCTCGGGATGTCCAGACCACGGGCGGCCACTTCGGTGGCGACCAGTACCCGCACCTTGCCTTCCATGAATTCGCGCAGGGCACGGCGACGGTTGCCCTGGGCTTTCTCGCCATGGACCACGGCGGACTTGATGCCGTCGAGGTTCAGCTCCTCGACCAGCACATCACAGCTCTCGCGGGTACTGGCGAACACCAGCACCTGCTGCCAGTTCTGCTTGCCAATCAGCTCGGAGAGCAGCTCGCGTTTGCGCTTCTGCTCGACCGGATAGACGGTGTGGCTGACGGTGTCGGCAGTGGAGTTCTGCTTGTTGACGCTGACGATCTGCGGGCGGTCCAGCATCAGGTTGGCCAGCTTCTTCACCGCGTCGGAGAAGGTGGCGGAGAACAGCAGATTCTGACGGGTCTTGTTGACAGCTTGCAAGATCTTCTGCACATCGGCACTGAAGCCCATGTCGAGGATGCGATCCGCTTCATCCAGCACCAGACACTCGACGCCGGAGAGGCTGAGGTTGCAGGCGGTAAGGTGTTCGAGCAGACGGCCCGGGGTTGCCACAATGATGTGAGCGCCCGCTTTCAGCTTTCTGGCCTGCACGTCCTGCTTGCCACCGCCCACGATGGTGATGGTGGTGATATCGAGATACTTGGCGAAGTCATTGATGTTGCTCGCCACCTGAGCCGCCAGCTCGCGGGTCGGGGTCAGGATCAGCACCCGGGCGTTGGAAGGCTGGGCCGGGGCCGGATTGTCTACCAGACGCTGCACAATGGGCAGGGCGAAGGCGGCGGTCTTGCCGGTACCGGTCTGGGCGCTGGCCAGCACATCGCGGCCACGGCGAATGGCCGGGATCGCCTGTTGCTGCACAGGGGTCATCTCCTGATAACCGCAATCTGAGACAGCACGCAAAATCTCGGGGGCAAAATCGAACGATTCAAATCTCATAATGGGTTCCTGTGTTCCAGCTGGGCTGTGTTTGGCTTGGTTAGCTCGGCATGAGCGAGACGGAGGTTGTAACCACCGACGGCTGCGCCTGACATCAAGTCAGAGAGTGAGCCGGAAAATGGCGGGCGCGAAGTGTAACAGATAGACGTCACAAATTCTGCCTCAAATGGTTGTCATTTTCTCATCCTTTGCGCTCGGAATGGCGTTTAAAAGCAATCATTTGACTCCCAAAGGCCAAACCAAGAGGATAGATCGAGCGGTTTCTGGCATGGACGAAAGGGATATCGATGGAACTGGAACAGTTAAAACGCCAGCTGGAGCAGCTTGGTGAACGCAATGACAGCACGCAGCAGGCACGCCACCGCAAGCTGCTCAATATCACCCGCGACACGGGGGAGTTGCTGTCAGTGCTGGTGCATACCCGCGGGGCGCAGGCGGTGCTGGAGATCGGCACCTCAAATGGTTATTCCACGCTTTGGCTGGCAGAGGCGGTGCGTCGGCTGGAGGGTCATGTCACCACCATCGAGCTGGATGAGGATAAGCGCGTGCTGGCTCATAACAACTTTCAGCTGGCGGGACTGAGCCCCTGGATCACTTTGCTGGCAGGGGATGCGGGCGAGCTGTTACCGACCTTGCCGCAAGCCGGCTATCAGCTCATCTTCCTCGATTCGGATCGTCAGCACTACCGGGCATGGTGGCCACAGATCCGCCGCCTGCTGGCGCCCCGTGGCTTGCTGGTGGTCGATAACGCCATCTCCCATCGCAGCGAGATGGCGGAGTGGATGAACGAGGTCGGGCAGGATCCGGCCTTTGCCACCTCGCTGGTACCGGTCGGCAAGGGGGAGTGGCTGGCGGTGTGTTTGTGATCAGGTGATGGCTCGAATTTGGTATCGGGCTGGCAGTGTGTTTTTTTATCATGAATAAACAGTGTGTCCCGCAATCAGTAGCGAATGTGGGACTGCTTTTTCGTTATTCATTATTTCACTAAACATCCTCATATTTCATGGTTTGGCAACGGGAACCACCGCGTTATGTTTCGCTGGTGCCGCCAAGTGCAATCGTTAATTGGCAGTCATCGTATATGTGGCGTGACCCGATTAAATGGTGCTGGCAGCAGCAGGATTCAAAATAATAATTGCATGGTAATCCGGATTATCGTTGGCAAGCGTGCTGGATGTTTACAAATATAACGAGGTGAATAATGAAAAAACTGCACTCCCTGTTTGTGCTGGCAGCCCTTCCATTGGCTTTGATGACATCGGCGCAAGCCCAGTCTAGCCTCGCCGCTATCCAGAGTGCCGGTGCGATCAAAATCGGCACTGAAGGCGCCTATCCTCCGTTTACCTATCACGACAAGAGCGGCAAGCTGGTCGGCTTTGATGTGGAGATTGGTGAGCTGATTGCAAAAGGCCTTGGGGTGAAGCCGGAATTTGTCGAAGGCAAGTGGGATGGTCTCATCGCCGGGGTGGATGCCCAGCGCTACGATCTGGTGCTCAACGAAGTGGCCATCACCCCGGAGCGGCTGAAAAAGTATGATTTTTCAGATCCCTACATCACCTCCAAAGCGGTGATTGTGGTGCACAGCGATAATCACAGCATCAACAGCTTTGCGGATCTGAAGGGTAAAAAATCATCCCAGTCGCTGACCAGCAACTTTGCTCAGCTGGCGAAATCATCGGGCGCCGAGGTGGTCGCTACCGAGGGCTTCAACCAGTCACTGCAGCTGGTGCTGACCGGGCGAGTGGATGCCACCATCAACGACAGCCTCTCTTTCCTCGACTTCAAGAAACAGAAACCGGATGCCAAATTGAGGGTGGCGGCGACCGAGGCGAAGGGGGATCAATCGGCAGTGTTGCTTGCCAAGGGACAGCCGGAATTGCTGGCCGCCATCAATCAGGCACTGCGCACTGCCAAACAGGATGGTAGCTACCAGAAAATATCTCTTAAATATTTTGGTACTGATGTCTCGCAATAATATTGCCGGAAAATAATAACTAGCGAGGTAATTAACGTGCCAGCCTGGTTGCAGTTAATGATCGACTCTTTTTGGCCCCTGCTTAGCGCGGGGCTTATTTTTACCGTGCCACTGACCCTGATCACCTTTGTCTTGGGAATATTGCTCGGCTTGCTGGTGGCGCTGGCCAGATTATATGGCCCGACACCGCTGGTAGTGCTGGTCCGTTTTTATGTCTGGCTCATTCGCGGCACACCGCTGCTGGTCCAGCTCTTTCTGATTTTTTATGGCTTGCCAAGTGCCGGCATTGTGCTGGATGCCTTCACCGCCGCGGTGATCGGGTTCACCCTCAACATCGGCGCCTACAGCTCGGAGATCATCCGCGCCACTCTGGCTGCGATCCCGAAAGGGCAGTGGGAAGCGGCCTATTCGATTGGCATGAACTGGCCCCAGGTGATGTGGCGGGTGATCCTGCCGCAGGCGGCGCGCATTGCGGTGCCACCGCTTTCCAACACCTTTATTTCGCTGGTGAAGGACACCTCGCTGGCGGCAGCAGTGACCGTGCCCGAGTTGTTCCAGGCGGCCCAGCGGCTCGCCTCCGTCACCTATGAGCCGCTGATCCTTTACATAGAGACGGCCATCATCTATCTGATGTTCAGCTCGGTGCTCTCCACCTTGCAAGACCGGCTGGAACGCAAGTTGACCCACAAAGAGACCCGGGAGGTCGCCCTATGATCTTGTTGCGTGGTATCGAGAAGCAGTTTGGCGGGCAGCGGGTGCTCAAGGGGATCGATCTTGCCATGGTGGCGGGCAGTGTGACCGCCCTGATTGGCCCCTCAGGCAGTGGCAAGAGCACCCTGTTGCGCTGCGTCAATGTGCTGGAGCGGCCGGATGCAGGGCAATTGGTGCTGGGGGGAAGCGAACTGGATTTTTCTCACCATCTACCCCGCCAGAGCGTGCTGGCATTGCGCCAGCAGACCGGCATGGTGTTCCAGAATTTCCAGCTGTTTCCGCACATGACGGTACTGGAAAACGTCATAGAGGGGCTGCTAACCGTGCTGAAGTGGCCAAGGGCTAAAGCGCAGACGCGCGGCTTGCAACTGCTCGACAAGGTGGGGCTCAGGCACAAGGCCGAGGCGGTGCCTACCACCCTCTCCGGAGGTCAGCAGCAGCGGGTTGCCATTGCGAGGGCGCTGGCGCCATCGCCCAAGGTCCTGCTCTGTGACGAACCCACCTCGGCGCTGGATCCCGAGCTTGCCCAGGAGGTGGTGACCGTGCTGCGCCAACTGGCCCGGGAGGGAACCACCATGCTGATTGCCACCCATGATTTGCGGCTGGCCGCCCAGATAGCGCAGCAGGTGATCTTTCTGGAGGCGGGTGAGGTGGTGGAGGCTGGCAGCGCACGCCAGATGTTCACCACCCCCAAGCGGGCACGTACCTTCGAGTACATCTCTACCCTCACCGAGCGGTTGCCGGAGAGCTGGAGCATCTAGCAGCTCCCCGGACGAGGTGGATGGAGTGATAAGTGGCAAGCTGCCAGCGAGAACTCCGAGCCTTAAATTCCGAGTCTGAAAAGCAGAGCCCCGCACTGGCGGGGCTCTGTTTTGCGTTGACTGAGGAATAGCAGGTTAGACAGCGAGGTAATCCATGATCCCTTCGGCTGCCTTGCGCCCCTCATAGATGGCGGTCACCACCAGATCGGAGCCGCGCACCGCGTCGCCACCGGCGAACACCTTGGGGTTGCTGGTCTGGAAGGCATATTCCGCCTGCTCACGCGCCTTGATGCGATCCCGGTTGTCGAGCTCGATGCCGAACTCCGCCATCCAGGGTTGGGGGTTGGGCTGGAAGCCAAACGCCATCACCACCGCATCGGCGGCCAGCACCTGCTCTGAGCCCTCGATGACCACCGGATTGCGGCGGCCATTGGCATCGGGTTCACCCAGCTCGGTGCTCACCACCTTGATGCCGACGGTGCGACCGTTGGCATCCAGCTCGACCGCCACCGGTTGCAGGTTGAACATGAATTCAACCCCCTCTTCGCGGGCATTTTTCACCTCCCGCTTGGAGCCCGGCATGTTCTCCTCGTCGCGGCGATAGGCGCAGATCACCTTGTCGGCCCCCTGACGGATGGCGGTACGCACGCAGTCCATGGCGGTATCGCCACCGCCCAGCACCACCACCTGCTTGCCAGCGAAGTCGATGTAGTCGGCTTGCGCCTTCTCGAAGCCCAGCAAGCGGTTGGCGTTGGCGATGAGGTAGGGCAGGGCGTCATAGACGCCCGGCGCCTCTTCGTTGGCAAAGCCGCCCTTCATGTACTTGTAGGTGCCGACCCCGAGGAAGACCGCATCGAACTCGCCGAGCAGGTCGGCGAAGGTGATGTCCTTGCCCACTTCGGTCTCGAGTCGAAACTCCACGCCCATTCCCTGGAAGATCTCGCGGCGACGCTGCATTACCTCTTTTTCCAGCTTGAAGGAGGGGATACCGAAGGTGAGCAGGCCGCCAATTTCCGGATACTTGTCAAACACCACCGGGGTGACGCCGTTGCGTGCCAGCACGTCGGCACAGGCGAGACCCGCCGGGCCGGCGCCGATAACGGCGACCCGCTTACCGGTCTTGACCACGTTCGAGAGATCGGGCTTCCAGCCCATCTCGAACGCCTTGTCGGTGATGTATTTTTCGATGTTGCCGATGGTCACCGCGCCGAAGCGATCATTGAGGGTGCAGGAGCCCTCACAGAGGCGATCCTGCGGGCAGACTCGACCACACACTTCCGGCAGGCTGTTGGTCTGGTGGGAGAGCTCCACCGCCTCCAGAATGCGCCCCTCTTTGGCCAGTTTCAGCCAGTTGGGGATGTAGTTGTGGACCGGACACTTCCACTCGCAGTAGGGGTTGCCGCACTCGAGGCAGCGATCCGCCTGCATCTGTACCTGCGGCTGATTGAAGGACTCGTAGATCTCCACAAACTGGATTTTGCGGATCTTGAGTGGCTTCTTGGGCGGGTCGACCCGCTGGACATCGATAAACTGAAATACGTTCTGGCTCATAGGGTTCCCTCCTTATTGCGCCTGGATTCTGAGTTCTGCACTGGAACGGCTGGTGTGACCCAGCAGCGATTTCACGTCGCTGGACTTGGGTTTGATCAGCCTGAACTTGGGCACATAGGAGTCGAAGTTGGCCAGGATCTCCTCGGCGCGCGAGCTGCCGGTCTCATTGAGGTGCGCCGTGATGATGCCGCGCAGGTGCTCCTGATGGATGGCGAGATCCGCCACGTCCAGCAGTTCGACCAGCTCGGGGTTGGTGCGCTTGGCAAAGTTGCCGCACTCATCGAGCACGTAGGCAAAGCCGCCGGTCATGCCCGCCGCGAAGTTGACGCCGGTCTGACCGAGCACGGTGACGATGCCGCCGGTCATGTATTCACAACCGTTGTCGCCAATGCCCTCGACTACCGCCAGCGCGCCAGAGTTACGCACCGCGAAACGCTCGCCAGCGGTACCTGCGGCGTAGAGTTTGCCGCCGGTGGCGCCGTAGAGACAGGTGTTGCCGATGATGGCCGCTTCGTGGGATTTGAACGCCACGCCGACATGGGGCTTGATCACCAGCTTGCCGCCGGTCATCCCTTTGCCCACGTAGTCGTTGGCATCACCGGTGAGAATCATCTCGAGGCCACCCGCGTTCCAGACGCCGAAGCTCTGGCCTGCTGTGCCGTTGAAGTGCACCTTGACCGGATCCGCAGCCATCCCTTGGTTGCCGTGACGTTTGACGATCTCGCCCGAGAGGCGCGCACCCACCGAGCGGTCGGTGTTGCGAATATCGTAGCGGAACTCGCCGCCGCTTGAGGTCTCTACCGCTTCCAGCAGATCCGCGACCATTTGCAGGTTGAGCGGCCCCTTGTCGAAGGTGGGGTTGTGCTGCTGGCTGAACAGGCTGGAGCCTGCCGGAGCGACCGGACGAGCCAGAATACCGGAGAGATCCAGCTTGGCCTGACGGGCGGTGAGGCCGGGCAGGGCCTCCAGCAGATCGGTGCGGCCGATGAGGTCGGTCAGCTGGGTGACGCCGAGTTGGGCCATCAGCTCGCGGGTCTCCTCGGCGATGAACTTGAAGTAGTTCATCACCATCTCCGGCAAGCCGGTGAAGTGCTCGCGACGCAGCTTCTCATCCTGAGTGGCAACGCCGGTGGCGCAGTTGTTCAGGTGGCAAATACGCAGGTATTTGCAGCCGAGCGCCACCATGGGGCCGGTGCCAAAACCGAAGCTCTCGGCGCCGAGGATAGCCGCCTTGATGATGTCCAGACCGGTCTTGAGGCCGCCATCCACCTGCAGCCGCACCTTGTGGCGCAGGCCGTTGGCGACCAGCGCCTGTTGGGTTTCGGCCAGACCCAGCTCCCACGGGGAACCGGCGTATTTGACCGAGGTGAGGGGACTCGCGCCAGTGCCGCCGTCATAACCGGAGATGGTGATGAAGTCGGCATAGGCCTTGGCCACGCCGCAGGCGATGGTGCCCACGCCAGGTTCTGAGACCAGTTTCACCGACACCAGACAGCTCGGGTTGATCTGCTTGATGTCAAAGATGAGCTGGGCCAGATCCTCGATGGAGTAGATGTCATGGTGCGGCGGCGGTGAGATCAGGGTCACGCCGGGCACGGAATAGCGCAGCTTGGCGATCTGGGCGGTGACCTTGTCACCGGGCAGCTGGCCCCCTTCGCCGGGCTTGGCGCCCTGAGCCACCTTGATCTGCACCACATCGGCGTTCATCAGGTAGTGGGGGGTGACGCCAAAGCGACCGGAAGCCACCTGCTTGATGCGGGAGTTCTTCTCGGTGCCGAAACGCTTGGGATCTTCGCCCCCTTCACCGGAGTTGCTCTGACCGCCGAGACGGTTCATGGCGACAGCCAGTGCCTCGTGGGCCTCAGGGCCGAGGGCGCCGATGGACATGGCGGCGGAGTCGAAGCGGGGGAACAGCTTGTCGGCTGGCTCCACTTGATCCAGCGCGACCGGATTGTTGACCTTCTTCAGCGCCAGCAGATCGCGCAGGGTGGCAACCGGGCGCTCGTTGACCAGACGGGCGTACTCCTTGTAGTCGGCATAGTTGCCGGAGCGCACCGCGGTTTGCAGGGTTTGCACCACATCCGGGTTGTAGGTGTGGTACTCGCCGCCGTGGACGAACTTGAGCAGGCCACCGTGGGCGAGGGGTTTGCGCACCAGCCAGGCCTGACGGGCCAGATTGTGCTGATCCTGCTGGATGTCGGCAAAATCGGCACCCTGAATACGGCTCGACACACCGCGGAAGCAGGTATCGACCACCGACTTGGCCAGACCCACAGCTTCGAACAGCTGGGAGCAGCGGTAGCTGGCGACCGTGCTGATGCCCATCTTGGACATCACCTTGTAGAGCCCTTTGTTGATGCCGTTGCGGTAGTTGACCATGGCCTGGCGCAGGGACATGGTGAGCACGCCCTCTTCAACCTGTTTGGCCAGGGTTTCGTAGGCCAGATAGGGGTAGATGGCGGTCGCGCCAAAGCCCAGCAGCACCGAGAAGTGGTGCGGGTCACGGCAGCTTGCGGTCTCCACCAGAATGTTGGCGTCGCAGCGCAGGTTGTTGTCCACCAGGGTGCGCTGCACCGCGCCCACCGCCATGGCGGCCGGGATCGGCAGGGTGTCGGCGCTGATATCGCGATCCGACAGCACTAGCAGCACGGTGCCACTCTTGGCGGCGGTTTTGGCCTCGTCGCAGATGCGCACGATGGCTGCTTCTAGCCCCTCTTCGGGCATGAAGTTGAGGCTGATCACCTGATGACGGTAGTACTCCCCTTCCAGTGCCAGCAGCTGGTGGAAGTCGGAATAGAGCAGGATCGGCGACTGGAACAGCACCCGGTGGGCGTGGCCGAAGGTCTCGTTGAAGACGTTCTGCTCGCGACCGATACAGGTCGCCAGCGACATCACGTGGTTTTCCCGCAATGGGTCGATGGGCGGGTTGGTCACCTGGGCAAACATCTGGCGGAAGTAGTCATAGAGGGTGCGCGGGCCGGAGGAGAGCACCGCCATCGGGGTGTCATCCCCCATGGAGCCCACCGCTTCCTGACCATTCTCACCGAGTACCCGGATGATCTGATCCAGCTCCTCGAAGGAGTAGCCAAACAGCTTCTGATAGGTCTTCAGCTGGTCGTCGGCAAATTCGCGGCGGCCGGTCTGGCTGTCGTCCATCTGCTCAAAGGGAACCAGTCGGGTGCAGTGTTTGTCCATCCACTGCTTGTAGGTGTGGCGGTTCTTGAGATCGTCATCGATCTCGAAGCTGGTCCACACCTTGCCGTTGCTGGTATCGACCACGAACAGCTCGCCCGGGCCGACCCGGCCCTTCTCCAGCACTTCGTCCGGGGTGTAGTCCCAGGTGCCGACTTCAGACGCGAGCGTGATGAACTTGTCCTTGGTGATGACATAGCGGGCCGGACGCAGGCCATTTCTGTCCAGCGCGCAGGTGGCATAGCGGCCGTCGGTCATGACGATACCGGCAGGGCCATCCCACGGCTCCATGTGCATGGAGTTGAAGTCGTAGAAGGCGCGCAGGTCGTCATCCATGTTCGGGTGCTTTTGCCATGCTGGCGGGATCAACAGGCGCATGGCGCGGAACAGGTCCATACCACCGGCGAGGAAGAGATCCAGCATGTTGTCGAGGCTGGAGGAGTCAGAGCCGGTGGTGTTGACGAAGGGGGCTGCTTCCTGCAGATCGGGAATGAGCGGCGTCGCAAACTTGTAGCTGCGTGCCTTGGCCCACTGGCGGTTGCCGGCGATGGTGTTGATCTCGCCGTTGTGGGCCAGATAGCGGAACGGTTGCGCCAGTGGCCAGCGTGGGCTGGTGTTGGTGGAGAAGCGCTGGTGGAATACGCAGATGGCCGCCTGCATGCGGATGTCGGCGAGATCCAGATAGAAGCGCGGCAAGTCCACCGGCATGCACAGCCCTTTATAGACGGTGACCAGGTTGGAGAGGCTGACGATATAGAAGTAGTCGTCGTTGATGCGCTTCTCGATACGGCGGCGCACGATATAGAGGCGACGCTCCAGATCCTGTTCAACCCAACCTGGGGGGGCGTTGACAAAGACCTGTTCAATACTGGGCAGGGAGGTTTTGGCGATGGGGCCGAGCACATTGGTATCGACGGGCACTTTGCGCCAGCCGACCAGACTCAGGGTCTCTTTTTCCAGCTCCTCGTCGATGATGTCGCGAGTGGCTTGCGCCAATACGGGGTCGGGGTTGAGAAACAGCATGCCGACCGCGTACTTGCGGCCAAGGTGCCATCCCTTCTCTTCGGCGACCGCGCGATAGAAGCTGTCGGGTTTTTGCAGCAGCAGACCGCAGCCATCGCCGGTCTTGCCATCGGCGGAGATCCCGCCGCGGTGCTGCATGCGAGCCAATGCTGACATCGCGAGACGAACAAGCTTGTGGCTGGCTTCCCCTTCCATGTGGGCCAACAGGCCGAAGCCACAGTTATCCCTCTCCAGCTTTGGATCATATAGTGACATTGCATTTCTCCCTTGCTCGGCCTTGCATCGCACAGTCATCACCTGACTGCATAAATTGCGATTGGCTCTTGTGGTTCCGTCTGCCTGACGTGGCGAATCTCCAAACTAATGGGATTTTCTAACGAGGTCAATCGCAGGTCGGGTTTGTCTTTGTGGTTACATTCGCATAACAAAATGTTGGATTGGAGGGATTAATTGGCTGAGGTGCTGCGGTTGTTCTGCATAAGTTGATTTTGTTGGTTAAATATATCGCCATTGAAAGGTTCAATGGTGCGCTCAGCGACTGTGGGTGAATGTAGTAATTTTACCAACCCGACGTTGCCGACAGCGGAAGGGATCACATTTTCAATATCCCATGCTTGCAATTGTGTGCTGTCGGGTCTCTTTGAAATTTTCATTGTTCAACAGTGAGTTATCGGGTCTCATTTTCATATGAACGTTTACTGTTGGAATGATCAACGATCTGCCAGACTCCATTTTTTGCGCTTTTTCTCTATATTTATTCAAATTTGACCGGATATTTATATGTTTTGCCCCCTTCGCTAGCTTGATCCAGCTCAGCCCCTGTTTTGCGCAAGCTCGTACAATGACGCTCCTTTAGCGGAGGTGTCATGCAGTTACACGAACTCGTCAATACATTCGGTCAGGATCTCAAGCAGCGTCACGGTCAGAAGATCCACAAACTCTCTATCCACGGTGCCTTCACCTGCCCGAACCGGGACGGCACCCTGGGCCGCGGTGGCTGCACCTTCTGCAATGTCTCCTCTTTTGCCGACGAGTCGGCCCAGCAACTCTCCGTGGTGCAACAACTGCTGGCACGTCGCGACGAAGTGACCCGTGCCAAGCGTTATCTCGCCTACTTTCAGGCCTATACCAGCACCTATGCCGAGGTCGAGTATCTGCAGCGCATGTATGAAGAGGCGCTGTCGGTGAGCGATATGGTGGGGCTCTGTGTGGGCACTCGCCCCGATTGTGTGCCCGATGCGGTGCTGGATCTGCTGGCGGGCTATCAGGCCCGGGGTTACGAGGTGTGGCTGGAGCTCGGGCTGCAAAGCGCCAACGACAAGACCCTGCAACGGATCAACCGCGGCCACGGCTATGCCGCCTATGTGGATGCGGTGACGCGTGCCCATCAGCGTGGCATCAAGGTATGTGCTCATCTGATTGTTGGCCTGCCGGGCGAAGTGCCGATGGACAGCCTCGATACCCTGCGTCGCATCGTGGAGACCGGCGTTGAGGGGATCAAGCTGCATCCGCTTCATGTGGTTGAGGGCAGTACCCTCGGCAAGGCGTGGCAAGCGGGGCGGCTTGAGGTATTGACGCTGGAGCAGTATGTGGAAGCGGCTGTCGCCATGATCCAGCACACGCCGCCGGAGGTGGTGTATCACCGGATCTCGGCATCGGCGCGCCGTCCGACCCTGCTGGCGCCGGTCTGGTGTGAAAATCGCTGGACGGCCATGGCGGACATTGCCAAAGCCCTCTCATTGAGCGGCCCGCAAGGTCACGCGCTGGGAAGACCCTTCATACTTCCTGACCTATAATTGAGTGCGTAGTTATTATTTTTACAAAAAACAGAGGGTTATATAAAAAAGTTCATACCGTAAACTATAGTTTTGGTACGTTTCGGTTGATATAGTGATGCGCCATAAAAAATGACGTTATCAATTAACATCGGCATTCACTCAGGTTAGCGTGTTAGCATGACATCAATGAAATCATGCTTTACCAATAATGAATCATGCTGCAATTGTTTCCTCGCGGGTAAATATGGGGAAGGTTGCGCTTTATCCAGACCGGTTTATCTACTGAACAGGCACCTCAGTGGGAGTGTGACTCGGTGTTGAGAGTCGCTATTGCAGGATAATATGAGTGGTTATTCCTCGTGTCGGCCTCATTTATGCAGTGACAGGATGCTATGCAAGCAGAAACAAGTCGTATTGATGAGTTATTGGAGTGTCTGGTCTTCTTGACCCGTTTTTATGGTGTGCCCAACAGCCAGGATGCCCTGACGACCGGGTTGCCACTGGTCTCCGGACGCCTGACTACCGCACTCTTTTGCCGTGCTGCCGAGCGTGGCGGATTATCCGCCCGTGAAGTGATCCAGCCACTGGCCGATATCTCTCCCTTGCTGCTTCCTTGCGTATTGCAGATGCGCAGTGGTGGCGCCTGTATTTTGCTGGAGTGGAACGAAGATCGCAGCCAGGGGAAGGTGATCTTCCCGCAGGCCGGTGATGCCGCGCAATGGCTGACGGCTGCCCAGTTGGGTGATGAGTATCTGGGTCGCCTCTTCTATGTGAAGAAGCAGTTCAAGTTTGACGAACGCTCGCCCAAGGTACTGGAAACCCGTGATGGCCACTGGTTTTGGAGCACCTTGTTTGAATCCCGCGGCATCTATCGCGATGTGTTGATCGCGTCCATTCTGATTAACCTGTTCGCAATAGCCAGCCCGCTCTTCACCATGAACGTCTACGACAAGATTGTACCCAATCTGGCGTTTGATTCGCTCTGGGTGCTGGCGGTCGGGGCCATGGTGGTCTTTACCTTCGATTTTGTGATGCGACAGCTGCGCAGTTACTTTATCGATATCGCCGGTAAAAAGTCCGATGTGCTGCTGTCGGCCAAGATTTTCGCCAAGGTAATGGGCATGCGGATGGAGTCTCGTCCCGCCTCTACCGGTGCTTTCGCCAAACATCTGCAGGAGTTTGAATCGGTGCGGGAGTTTTTCACCTCCGCGACCGTCTCGACGCTTATCGATCTTCCCTTTGCCGTCTTCTTCCTCTTTATCATCTGGATGTTTGCCGGCGTGATGGTGGTGGTGCCCATCGTGGCCATGCTGATCCTGGTCGCCTACAGCTTCTATATACAAGAGCCGCTCAAGCAGTCCATCGAAGAGGGCTCGCGTCTGGCCTCCCAGAAAAACGCCAACCTGATTGAAAGTATTTCCGGGCTGGAAACCGTCAAGATCTTTGGCGCCGAGAGCATGTTCCAGCATCGCTGGGAACAGGCCGTCTCCCATATTTCCACCTGGGGCGTGCAGACCCGCCGCATTACCAACTCCATGTCATCGCTGGCCAGTTATATCCAGCAGGTGGTGACCGTTGGGCTGGTGATCGTCGGTGTTTACCAGATATCCGAGGGCTTGGTCACCATGGGGGGGATGATTGCCGCCGTGATGCTCTCCAGCCGTGCGATTGCGCCCATGGTGCAGCTCTCCGTGCTGTCGACCCGCTATAACCAGGCCAAGTCTGCGTTGGATATTCTGGAAAAAATCATGCAAACCCCGGGGGAGCAGGAGGAGGGCAAGCAATATATTCATCATCCGGTGATTGCCGGTCGCATTGAATTCGAAAATGTCTCCTTTAAATATCCGGGAATGGAAACCAGCACCCTGCACAATATCAATTTGCGTATTCAGCCGGGCGAAAAGGTGGCGATTATCGGCCGGATTGGTGCAGGCAAAACGACCCTTGAAAAATTGCTGATGGGACTGTATCGGCCGACCGATGGTTCGGTACGCATCGATGGATTTGAACTGGATCAGCTGCCCTCGGCGGTGATCCGCCGCAATATCGGCTGTGTCCCGCAGGATGTCATCCTGTTCTTTGGTTCGGTGCGAGACAACATCATGCTGGGAAATCCCCTGGTGGATGATGTGAGGGTCTTGCGCGCTGCCAAGCGGGCGGGCGTCACCAACTTTACCAACCGCGATCCCAACGGGCTGGATCGGCAGATTGGCGAGGGGGGCCGTCAGCTCTCCGGTGGCCAGCGTCAGGCAATCCTGCTGGCGCGTGCCCTGCTCAATGATCCCCCCATTCTGGTGATGGATGAGCCGACCTCCAACATGGACAACCAGTCCGAGATGCAGGTGAAACAGGAGCTGGCTCGACTCGGCCCGGAAACCACCTTGATCCTCATCACTCACAAGACCTCGATGCTGGATGTGGCGTCACGGGTGATCGTCATCGAACAGGGGCAAATTGTTGCTGATGGCCCCAAAGAGGCGGTGTTGCAGCAGTTGAAGGAAGGCAAGGTGCGTGTGCAGGAGGTGTCTCATGGTTAAGGGGATCATGAGCTGGTTCAAACGCAGCAAAAAGGCGCCTTCCGGCGATGTATTACCGGCACCCGAGCATCTGGAGTTTGTCGATGATGGTGCAGCGGCTGTACTGCTGACCACGCCGACCGGTGCTCGTATCCTGCTATGGTGCTGTTTCCTCTTTTTCATGAGCGCCATCGTCTGGGCTGCCTGGGCCGAGCTTGATGAAGTCACCGTGGGTCAGGGCAAGGTGATCCCGTCCCGCCAACTGCAGGTGATCCAGAACCTGGAAGGGGGGATCGTCAAAGAGATCTTCGTCAAGGAGGGTGACATCGTTGAAAAGGGGCAGCCACTGCTGCGCATCGATGACACCCGTTTCCGCTCCGATTTTCGCGAGCGTGAGCAGGAGGTGGTCACCCTGAAAGGGGATGTGGCCCGTCTGCGCGCCGAGATGGCCAGTGTCGAGGTGAAAAATGAGCCTGCGCTGGGATGGCGTGAACAGGTGGTAGTGGGAGAAGCACCTATCCAGTTCCCCGATGGTTATGAAACCGTCTTTGCCGAATATGCCAACCGTGAGCGCTCGGTACAGCGGGATCGTCTGAATAACCTGAAGAACCAGCTCTATATTCTTGGTCAGCAGATCGAGCAGAAAGAGCAGGAATTGATCGAGCTGAATGCCAAAATCCGCACCGTGAACCGCAGTGTGGATCTGGCCAGACAAGAGCTCAATATTAGTCGTCCGCTGGCGAAAGAAGGTATAGTGCCTCAAGTGGAGCTAATCAAGTTGGAGCGTCAGGTCAACGAGATGCAGGGGGAGCTGGAGAGCAACCGCCTGCTTATCCCAAAACTCAATTCGGTGTTGCGTGAGACCATCTCCAAGCGCAACGATATTGCGCTGAAGTTCAGGGCAGACTCCCAGACCGAACTGAATGAGAAGCAGGGGCGGCTTGGCCAGTTGTCAGAGGGGCAGGTTGGCTTACGAGACAGGGTGGATCGCACCAGCGTGATCGCACCGCTTAAAGGCACCATCAAAAAGCTCAAGATCAACACTCTGGGCGGCGTGGTTCAGCCCGGCATGGATTTGATGGAGATCGTGCCGCTGGAGGATACCTTGTTGGTGGAGGCCAAAGTATCACCGAAAGATATTGCCTTCCTGCGTCCAGGGCTGGAGGCCATCGTCAAAATTACTGCCTATGACTTTACAATCTATGGAGGATTGCATGGCAAGGTTGAACAGATAAGTGCGGACTCGATCCAGGATGAGGAGGGGAACTCCTTTTATCTGGTTCGGGTGCGTACCGAGAAGAGTTACTTGGGCGATGAGCTTAACGCACTTCCCATCATCCCCGGTATGTTAGCCAGTGCTGATATCATTACTGGTAAAAAAAGTGTCCTAGACTATTTGCTGAAACCCATATTAAGGGCAAGGCAGTCGGCACTGAGAGAACGATAAGCCAACAATCTAAAAAACAAAACATGACTGGAGATAACATGAAAAAAACGATTGTTGCCATGCTGGTCAGTGGCATCACCCTGATCCCCGGCCTAGGTCAGGCTCAGACTCTGGAAGAGTCGGTGGCACAGACACTCGCAACGCATCCCAAGATCAAGGAAGCGTTTGATCTTTATCAGGCACGCCTCTATCAGCATGATGGAGCAAAGGGTGGCTATTATCCTACGATCGATCTGCGTGGTGGCGTAGGCTATGAAAAAACTGACAGTCCTTCGACAAGAATTAACCCTAAAAGTGATGACTCCATGACTCGTAAAGAGGCAGGACTGAGTCTGCGGCAAATGTTGTTTGATGGCTTTGATGTCAGCAACAACGTATCCAGAACAGAAGCTGAAGCCAATGCCCAGCGTCTGGCGATGATCTCCGAGGCAGAAAACACCGCGCTGCGGGTGGCTGAGGTGTATCTCAATATGCTGCGCCAGCAGGAGATCCTGGAGCTCTCCAAGCAGAACTTGGAAACCCACGAACAGATCCGCAGCGACATCAGCAAACGGACTGATTCTGGGCTGGGTTCTACCGCTGACCAGACCCAGATCGATGGTCGTGTTGCCCGAGCCTATTCGAACCAGGCTGCTGCCGAGAACAACTATCGCGACGCAGAGAGTGAATTTATTCGTGTCGTGAACGAGGTTCCCAAAGATCTGGTACAGCCGGTTCCCAATACCGAGCTTATCCCGACCAGTCTCGATACTGCTCTGAAAACGGCGACCGAAGTCCACCCGACCCTGCTCTCCTCTCTGCAGGATATTGAAGCAGCCAAGTATCAGCATGAAGGCGCCAAGTCCGGTTTCTACCCCAATGTGACATTTGAGGTAGACCAGAACTGGAATGAGGATATCGATGCCGTTCCTGGCCGTAACGATGATCTGACCGCCATGGTGCGGATGCGTTACAACCTGTTCCGTGGCGGTTCTGATGTGGCAGAGAGCAATGCAACATCGGCGCTCTACTCTCAGGCGAAAGACATTCATCTGAATGCGTTCCGCCAGGTGGAGGAAGGTACTCGTCTGGCCTGGAACGCGAAAGAGTCGCTGGCCAAGCAAAAAACCTTCCTGAAAGAGCATGTTGACGCCAGCTACGATACCGTACAGGCATACAAGAAGCAGTTTGGCTTGGGTCAACGGACGTTGCTGGACGTATTGAACACCGAGAACGAATTGTTCGAGGCGCGTCGCAGCTACATCACTGCCGAGTATGATGCACTGCTGGCGGACTATCGCATTCTTAACGCGACAGGCAGCCTGCTCAATGCATTTAGCGTCAAACAACCCGCTGAATGGCAGGCCAAGCAATAACCGTTTGCCCATGATCCAGCCGGGATGATGGACGCCATCATGGTGACTGCTGCTTGCAGTCACCATGTTTGGCTAAAGCAGGTGGTTGCACGGGTTTGAGGAGTGCAGCAGCAATAATGCAGCAGGAATATGATGTGACACTCCGGCGCGGGATCGGTGGCAGATGGTGTTATCTCCTTAATGAATGGAGATACCGATCGCTACGTGCTCTGCGCCACTCCTTATGGATCCTGCTGTTACCCTTCTCACTGTTGCTCTGTGCCAGTCAGCCTTTGCCACAAGAAGATCTCAACTTGATCAAGCGGGCGGAGCAGACTTATGGCGTCAGAGCCGGCAAGCGTGTTACCAGTTGGCGTATGCTGGTCATGGAGACGAAGGGCAGGGCACTGAGCGAAGAAAAAAAGCTCGAACGGGTAAATAATTTTTTCAATCGGATGCGTTTTATTGACGATATCAAGTTGTGGCGTAAGAAAGATTATTGGGCAACCCCGTTGGAATTTTTGGGGGCAGCCGGGGGAGACTGTGAAGACTTCAGTATTGCCAAATATTCAACTTTGCTTGAATTGGGTATCCCGGATGAAAAAATGAGGATGGTGTACGTCAAGGCGCTCGATTATAACCAGTTTCATATGGTTGTTGCCTATTACGAGACGCCATCATCGGTCCCGGTGATCCTGGACAATCTTATCGGTTCTATCCGTCCGGCAAGTCAACGTCGGGATCTGGTACCTATTTATAGCTTTAACGGTAGTCACTTGTGGTTGATGAAGGCGCGTGGCCAAGGGGAACTGGCTGGTCAATCATCTCGCTTGGGATTATGGAATGATTTACGCAATCGCATGACATCGGGGCGATTGGCTCGGCCTGTGGTGAATTTGGATGATTAACCTATGACGCTCTATCGACAGTTATTAGCCACCATGCTGCTGCTGTTTGGATTGTTATTTGCGGCCACATACTGGGTGCAATTCAATTCAACCCGCACTTATCTGGCGCAGCAACAGGAAACAACGGTCATCAATACGGCAACCTCACTGGGGCTTGCTCTCACCCCCTATCTGGAGAATGGTGACAAGGTCGGTGCCGAGTCGGTGATCCAGGCCATCTTTGATGGCGGCTATTATCGA
Organism: Aeromonas allosaccharophila; assembly: GCF_016026615.1. Lineage (NCBI taxonomy): Bacteria > Pseudomonadati > Pseudomonadota > Gammaproteobacteria > Aeromonadales > Aeromonadaceae > Aeromonas > Aeromonas allosaccharophila. Next base: position 678,984 of record NZ_CP065745.1, read on the forward strand.
CTGGTTCGCCTCGATCTGCTGGCATCAAAGGATGTTATCGAGCAGGAAAATACCAACACCATTCAGGGTGTGCCGCAGTGGTTTATCAATTTGGGGCTGTTTCCCGAGGTATCCAACGAGTCAATTTTGACGTCTGGCTGGCTGCAGCTTGGAAAATTAAAAGTGGTTGGCCATCCGGGCCAGGCTTATTACGAGTTGTGGCGCGGAATGAGCGAACTGGCGAGCTGGTTTCTGGTCGGTTTCTTGATCACCACGATTTTGTTGATGAGAGCACTTAATTACTTGCTCAAGCCACTCAAACAGATCTGTGAACAGGCAGTCGAGATTGAGCTGCACCATTTTGGTCATACGATACCGGAGCCTAACACCCATGAATTGAAGCAGGTCGTTCAAGCGATCAATACCCTATCAGGCAAGTTGGCGTTGCAGTTCAAAGAGCAAGCCGATGAGGCCGAGAAATTGCGTGAACGGGTTTATGTCGATGCTGTGTCTGGCCTTGGCAACCGCGCCTATTTTGTAGGGCAAGTGAACGCATGGATAGCGGAGGCTGGTCAAGGTGGTGTCATGCTTGTTGCGGTCGATATGCTGGACGATATCTATCGTGATGAAGGCTTTGCGGCCAGAGACAACATGGTCAAATCGATCGCACAGGCCTTGAAAGAGCAATTAAAAGGGTGGGATGGCGCAGCCTTGGCACGGATATCTGCGACGGAATATGCGTTGCTATGTCCAACCGACGACCTCACTCAGCTCAAGGAGTTGGCTGAAGTGATTAATAGCCGCATCGCCGATCTGGTGGTGAATCCAATGGGCGAAGGCGATGCGCTCTCCGTCATCGGTATTGCCGGTCGTGATGGTAATGATGATCTCTCTGCCTTGTTGACCAAGGCCGATAATGCGCTTGGCAAGGCGCGCAATGAACGCCGCGGTGCTGTCGTGATGGAAGGGGGCACCGAACAAGGTTTGATGGGGCGTTTGGCCTGGCGAGATTTGGTCCAAGATGCCATCTCACGGCAACTCTGGCGTTTCAAAGCCCAACCAGCTTGCCGATTCGATAATGGCGCCAGGTTGCATGCCGAGCTGTTTGCCTCTATCTCCCGTGATGGCACAGACTATTTTGCTGGCCAGTTCTTGCCCGCAATTGAACAGTTCAAACTGGGTGGCGAGTTTGACCAGGCGGTTCTCGATGCCTGCGTTCCTTTATTACAAAAGCAGTCTGATCTGGTGCTTGCGATCAACATCACTGCTGGCTCGCTCTGCTCGGATGAATTTTTAACCTGGCTGACGGGCTATCTGACCGATAATGCTGAGTTGAAAGAGCGGTTGCTATTCGAAATACCTGAAGTCGCCATCATGAAGCATAAAGATAACGTCGCTGCATTGGTGGGCACTTTGCAGGCACATGGCTTCCAGTGGGGGGTTGACCACTATGGTCGTCACTTCCAGTCGCTGGGTTATCTGGAGGAGTTGTCGCCAGCTTATGTCAAGGTCGACCATGGTTATACCAGCCAGGTTATGGAGCCGGGAGCTGACACCTCATTCTTGGCCGCAGTGTGCCGAGCTGCGCACAATGCGGGTGTGACCACCATTGCGACCCGTGTCGAAGATCAACATCAAGTCGAGTTGCTCTCCAAGTTGCATATCGATGGTTATCAGGGATTTGTTCACCCCGCCTTCCCATTGTCTTGAATAAGATGCCATAAAATGGCCCCGAATGGGGTCATTTTTATATCTATCTATTCTCTTTTCTCCATCTTTATATAATCAAAGTACACGTAGTGCTGAATGGGGCTGCCTATAGAGCTCTGATTTATATTGAAAAAACTGAACTCTTCGATTTTTTTCCGTGTACCTGTTCGATGCAGATCGAAATGCATACATTTTTGCAACGGAACAGAACGCTATCTCCTTCTACCGTATAGACATCAAGATCTGTCACGTTGGAGCAATGGATATGCGTACCCAAATTATCGACAAGTCCGTGGTTGTCTCAGCCATCGAAGGGAATGTGGAGATTGTGTTGGCTGATGGAAGCAGCCGCCCTCTGCAAAAAGGTGAAATCCTCCAACCCGGAGCCAAGTTGACCATAGCGGATGATGCCAAGCTGGCACTTTCCCCTTATGACGACACACCTGCACAGAATTCATCTACGGGTTCCGAGTCGGTTGAACCTGGTCAACCGCAAGGAGCTTCGCCCACCGAAGGCGCCCCTTCCGATATTGCGGCATTGCAGCAATCGATTTTGCAAGGTGTGGACCCTACTCAGAATTTTGAGGCTTCTGCAGCTGGTGGTGCTCCTGCTGCCGGTGGTGGTGGCGGTATTGGAGGCGTAGCCGGAGCGAGTGGTAATGGTGGCTTTGTCACTATCGATCGAACTGGTGATGCCACGATAGCGGCTGCAGGGTTTGATACCACCTACGATACGGCGGCTGTCATCAATGAAAATCAGGCCGAAGATTTAATTCTTGAGAATCAGCTTGATGATTTGGGTGAAACCGTCGTGACTCTCGAAGACTCTCAGGTCAGCGGGAATCTGCTCGAAAATAGCACCAATCCTGACGGACCAGCTGATGCCTCTATCGTTTCATATGACTGGGGTATCAACATCGGTGTGCCTGCTGGAGTTGCTGCCACTATTACTGGTGTGGGCACGCTGATCATCAATCCGGATGGGAGTTATACCTTTACGCCAGCACCTAACTATGATGGTGCCGTTCCCCCAGTGAATTATCAAGTGACTGATGGCCAGGACACAGTGACTTCAACACTCGTTATCTCCATCACACCGGTCGATGAAGAGGTGGGGCTTGGAGGGCTTGCTCTGGAGGGGGGCGAGGTGCTGGTCAGTGATGCTAATCTGGCTGATGGATCCACTCCTGATACTACAGCGTTGACCCAAGGTGGCGCGTTTACCTTCAATGCACCGGACGGCGTCCAGACACTGGTGGTCGGTGCGATCCAGTTGATCAGCAACGGCACCGTTGTTGCGCTGCCTTTATCTATAGAAACGCCGCTGGGCAATGTATTGCAAATTACCGCAATCACCTACGATCCCGTCACAGGTAACGGCAGTGTCTCCTACAGCTATACCCTTCTTGATAACGAAACCCATCAACAGCCCGCGTTTGACCTGCAATTAGGTGAGAGCCTCACGGTGACCTTGACCGATGATGACGGTGATACAACCAGCGCAACGCTGGATATCGTTATTCAGGATGATGTGCCCACCCAAAGTGTGAGCGTGGCCGAAGAGGCCAATGTTGGCGGACTGTCAGTCAGTCTGGACGAGACGGTTGGCGAAGGGGATACCTACAATGGAAGCGATGTGGATGATGGCTACGTCAGTGACGATGTGACTGATGCATTGGCCCAAGCCACAACGGCGATTGAAGGCGGACTGCAGTCACTTTTTACCAGCAGCGGCAGTTACGGGGCTGACGGCGAAGGCAGCACCACCGGTAGCTTCAGCTTTGTCGGGATTGGTGAGGCGGGGGTAGCAACCAACCTGTCGGCCACCGATGGTGGTGCGATTACCCTAAACGCCGTGAGCGCGACCGAGTTGCAAGGGATAGATAGCGACGGCAATGTAGTGTTCAGCATCAAGATTGTGGTGGTGGATGGGGTATCCCAACTGCAGACCACCCAGTTTGAGGCCTTGTCTCACGGTAACACCGATCTGTTTGATGAATCACTACCACTGCTGCTCAGTGGGCAGAACAGTCTTGGCCTGCAATACAGTGTCACCCGGGTGGATGGAGATGGCGACAGAGTAACCGACAGTGCCACCGTCAGTCTGGTGGCTGGCGAGCGCTCGGTGTTCAGTTTTGATGATGATGGTCCGCGTGCCGGGCTGGCAGAGAAAGCACCGGGTCTGGGTGCAACCGTGGATGAAAGCTTGGTCAGTCTGGGTGGTGTTGGCGGTGACGGAGTGGCCAGTGCCACCCTGAGCGCCGCCAATGTGCAGGCCCAGTTCAACCCGGCCTTCGGAGCCGACGGGGCGGGCAGCATCGGCTACAGCCTGGCGCTGACTGGCAGCGACGTGGCTAGTGGTCTGTATGCGGTTGACCCGCTGGCCGCCAACGGCCAGGGCGCGGCTATCGTGCTCAATCAGGTGGGTAACGTCATCACTGGCAGCGCCGGTGGGGTGGACTACTTCACCCTGACCATCGACCCGACCACCGGGGAAGTGACGCTGGAACTGCTGGACAACGTCTGGCATGGCGACACTACCAGTGCGGATGACAGCGTGGCGCTGAGCGTGGACGAGGGCGTGCTGACATTAGTGCAGACCGTGACTGATGCCGATGGCGATCGGGCCAGCGCGTCTGTGGACCTGGGCGCCAACGACGTGTTCCGCTTTGAGGACGATGGCCCGCGTGCCGGGCTGGCAGAGAAAGCGCCGGCTCTGGGCGCGACCGTGGATGAAAGCCTGGCCAGTCTGAGCGGTGTGGGCGGCGACGGAGTGGCCAGTGCCAGCCTGAGTGCGGGTGACGTGCAGGCACAGTTTGTGTCAGCCTTCGGGGCGGATGGGAAAGGCAGTATCGGCTACAGCCTGGCGCTGACCGGCAGTAACGTGGCGAGCGGCCTGTATGCAGTCGACCCGCTGGCTGCCAACGGCCAGGGCGCGGCTATCGTGCTCAATCAGGCGGGTAACGTTATCACCGGCAGCGCCGGTGGGGTGGATTACTTCACCCTGACCATTGACCCGACCACCGGGGAAGTGACCCTGGAACTGTTGGACAACGTCTGGCATGGCAATACCAGTAGTGCAGATGACAGCGTGGCGCTGAGCGTGGACGAGGGCGTGCTGACGCTGGTGCAGACCGTGACTGATGCCGATGGCGATCGGGTCAGCGCGTCTGTGGACCTGGGCGCCACCGGTGTGTTCCGCTTTGAGGACGATGGCCCGCGTGCCGGGCTGGCAGAGAAAGCGCCGGCTCTGGGCGCGACCGTGGATGAAAGCCTGGCCAGTCTGAGCGGTGTGGGCGGCGACGGAGTGGCCAGTGCCAGCCTGAGTGCGGGTGACGTGCAGGCACAGTTTGTGTCAGCCTTCGGGGCGGATGGGAAAGGCAGTATCGGCTACAGCCTGGCGCTGACCGGCAGTAACGTGGCGAGCGGCCTGTATGCAGTCGACCCGCTGGCTGCCAACGGCCAGGGCGCGGCTATCGTGCTCAATCAGGCGGGTAACGTTATCACCGGCAGCGCCGGTGGGGTGGATTACTTCACCCTGACCATCGACCCGACCACCGGGGAAGTGACGCTGGAACTGCTGGACAACGTCTGGCATGGCAATACCAGTAGTGCAGATGACAGCGTGGCGCTGAGTGTGGACGAGGGCGTGCTGACATTGGTGCAGACCGTAACTGATGCCGATGGCGATAGTGCCAGAGCGTCAGTGGACCTTGGCGCCAACGATGTGTTCCGCTTCGAGGATGATGGTCCGCGTGCCGGGCTGGCAGAGAAAGCACCGGGTCTGGGTGCAACCGTGGATGAAAGCTTGGTCAGTCTGGGTGGTGTTGGCGGTGACGGAGTGGCCAGTGCCACCCTGAGCGCCGCCAATGTGCAGGCCCAGTTCAACCCGGCCTTCGGGGCCGACGGGGCGGGCAGCATCGGCTACAGCCTGGCGCTGACTGGCAGCGACGTGGCTAGTGGTCTGTATGCGGTTGACCCGCTGGCCGCCAACGGCCAGGGCGCGGCTATCGTGCTCAATCAGGTGGGTAACGTTATCACCGGCAGCGCCGGTGGGGTGGATTACTTCACCCTGACCATCGACCCGACCACCGGGGAAGTGACGCTGGAACTGCTGGACAACGTCTGGCATGGCAATACCAGTAGTGCAGATGACAGCGTGGCGCTGAGTGTGGACGAGGGCGTGCTGACATTGGTGCAGACCGTAACTGATGCCGATGGCGATAGTGCCAGAGCGTCAGTGGACCTTGGCGCCAACGATGTGTTCCGCTTCGAGGATGATGGTCCGCGTGCCGGGCTGGCAGAGAAAGCACCGGGTCTGGGTGCAACCGTGGATGAAAGCTTGGTCAGTCTGGGTGGTGTTGGCGGTGACGGAGTGGCCAGTGCCACCCTGAGCGCCGCCAATGTGCAGGCCCAGTTCAACCCGGCCTTCGGGGCCGACGGGGCGGGCAGCATCGGCTACAGCCTGGCGCTGACTGGCAGCGACGTGGCTAGTGGTCTGTATGCGGTTGACCCGCTGGCCGCCAACGGCCAGGGCGCGGCTATCGTGCTCAATCAGGTGGGTAACGTCATCACTGGCAGCGCCGGTGGGGTGGACTACTTCACCCTGACCATCGACCCGACCACCGGGGAAGTGACGCTGGAACTGCTGGACAACGTCTGGCATGGCAATACCAGTAGTGCAGATGACAGCGTGGCGCTGAGTGTGGGCAAGGGCGTGCTGACGTTGGTGCAGACCGTAACTGATGCCGATGGCGATAGTGCCAGAGCGTCAGTGGACCTTGGCGCCAATGGCGTGTTCCGCTTCGAGGATGATGGTCCCAAAGCAAGCAATATTCAGGCTGCCTTGGTTCTTGATGATGAAGGACTTGTCGGCGGGATCAATGGTGGTTCTGGTGATGTTGCAGGGGCCAATACCAGCGTCACGGGCAATCTGGTTTATCAGGCTGGGGCTGATGGCCTCAAATCGCTTGAACTCTCCGGGCCTACTGCGTTGGGAAGTGAAAGTGTGACCTCAACGTGGGATGCCCAAAGTGGAACCTTGTCTATCAGTTCCACTCGTGGTCTCTTGATGACGGTCACCATTACCGACCCGAGCACTGGTGCCTACTCGGTGAAACTTCTGCAGCCCTTGATGCACACAGGGACTGATACCGAAGACAATCTCACCCTCAATGTGGGCTACAAGGTGACAGATGGCGATGGGGACAGTGCCAGTGGCGTACTTGCCGTCACCATTAACGATGATACACCGACAATCCAGGTGGGTGAGCTGTCCCTGACTTCCTCAGTCACCTTCCTGGGTAGCAACGCCGGTTATTCAAATAGCTATGGCTACTACGTCAAAGGTGATGATGGCACTCCGTTGTCCGGCAAAGTCATCTGGGCAAATGTGCACAGTCAGAGTGTGGGAAGCCAGACAGATATCAGTTCGCTGGATCCTGCTCATACCGGGTTCTTTGTTATCCCCAATGGAGGAGCCAATCCCGGTCTTGTAGATGGTGCCGCGGTCACTTTCCAGTTTATTAATGGCAAGTGGCAGGCATTCGTTGGCAGCACTGCGTTGAGTGGGGCCGATGGTGCCAACATCGTGTTCAGCGATGCGAGCCTCAACCCTGGCGGTTCACATTTGCAGGATACCGGTAGCGCAGGCAACCAGAACTGGGAGGATATGACCCTCAACTCGGATTACGACTACAACGATGTCAGCACCACTGTTACTTGGGGCGGTGCTGTGCAGTTGCAGGTCGATGAGTCCAACCTCAATCATGATGCAACAGCTGACTTTAGTGGTGTGTTCAACGTACAGCCGGGGGCTGATGGTCTGGGATCCCAGAGCTACAGCCTGAATGTACAAAATGCCAACTCTGGTCTGATTGATACCGCCACTGGTGAGCAAGTTCAGCTGAGAATGAATGGTTCGACCCTTGAAGGACGCACTGCTACCACGGGCCAGCTGGTATTTAGCCTCACGGTCGACAGTAGCGGCAAGGTGACCCTTGATCAGCTGCGGGCTGTAGTTCACCCAACCTCTGATCCCGATGAAGCCACCTTTTTGGGCTCTGGCCACGTTAATTTGACTTTGACCGTCACCGATAAGGATGGAGATCACGCAAGCGGGGTTCTGGATATCGGTAAGGTCATCAGCTTCAAGGACGATGGCCCGAGTATCAGCGCCAACGCAGTAGTGCAACTGGACGATGATGCCTTGGCGGGCGGCATAGCTGGTGGCACGGGCGACGACCCGAACGCGGTCAACGTCAGCGGAACCCTGGGTCACAGCTTCGGTGCCGACGGCGCTGGCAGCATCCAGTGGCTGACCAGTGGCGCACCGGGCGGTTACACCTATGAAGCGGGGTCTGGTGGTTCACTGCTGGTCAAACAGGCTGGCGTGACCGTGCTGACGGTGACGCTGAACAGCGCCACGGGTGCCTACAGCGTGACGCAGAATGCGCTGATCAAGCATGCCGACGGCAATGACGAGAATAGCGCCACCTTCACGCTGAGCTACCGTGTTACCGATGCCGACAAAGACAGCGTGGATGGCAGCCTGACCATCAACGTCGACGACGACACCCCGACGGTCAGCGCCAACGCAGTAGTGCAACTGGACGATGATGCCTTGGCGGGCGGCATAGCTGGTGGCACGGGCGACGACCCGAACGCGGTCAACGTCAGCGGAACCCTGGGTCACAGCTTCGGTGCCGACGGCGCTGGCAGCATCCAGTGGCTGACCAGTGGCGCACCGGGCGGTTACACCTATGAAGCGGGGTCTGGTGGTTCACTGCTGGTCAAACAGGCTGGCGTGACCGTGCTGACGGTGACGCTGAACAGCGCCACGGGTGCCTACAGCGTGACGCAGAATGCGCTGATCAAGCATGCCGACGGCAATGACGAGAATAGCGCCACCTTCACGCTGAGCTACCGTGTTACCGATGCCGACAAAGACAGCGTGGATGGCAGCCTGACCATCAACGTCGACGACGACACCCCGACGGTCAGCGCTAACGCAGCAGTGCAACTGGACGATGATGCCCTGGCGGGCGGCATAGCTGGCGGCACGGGCGACGACCCGAACGCGGTCAATGTCAGCGGAACCCTGGGCCACAGCTTTGGTGCCGACGGCGCTGGCAGCATCCAGTGGCTGACCAGTGGTGCACCGGGCGGTTACACCTATGAAGCGGGGTCTGGTGGTTCACTGCTGGTCAAACAGGCTGGCGTGACCGTGCTGACGGTGACGCTGAACAGCGCCACGGGTGCCTACAGCGTGACGCAGAATGCGCCGATCAAGCATGCCGACGGCAATGACGAGAATAACGCCACCTTCACGCTGAGCTACCGTGTTACCGATGCCGACAAAGACAGCGTGGATGGCAGCCTGACCATCAACGTCGACGACGACACCCCGACGGTCAGCGCTAACGCAGCAGTGCAACTGGACGATGATGCCCTGGCGGGCGGCATAGCTGGCGGCACGGGCGACGACCCGAACGCGGTCAACGTCAGCGGAACCCTGGGTCACAGCTTCGGTGCCGACGGCGCTGGCAGCATCCAGTGGCTGACCAGTGGCGCACCGGGCGGTTACACCTATGAAGCGGGGTCTGGTGGTTCACTGCTGGTCAAACAGGCTGGCGTGACCGTGCTGACGGTGACGCTGAACAGCGCCACGGGTGCCTACAGCGTGACGCAGAATGCGCCGATCAAGCATGCCGACGGCAATGACGAGAATAGCGCCACCTTCACGCTGAGCTACCGTGTTACCGATGCCGACAAAGACAGCGTGGATGGCAGCCTGACCATCAACGTCGACGACGACACCCCGACGGTCAGCGCTAACGCAGCAGTGCAACTGGACGATGATGCCCTGGCGGGCGGCATAGCTGGCGGCACGGGCGACGACCCGAACGCGGTCAATGTCAGCGGAACCCTGGGCCACAGCTTTGGTGCCGACGGCGCTGGCAGCATCCAGTGGCTGACCAGTGGTGCACCGGGCGGTTACACCTATGAAGCGGGGTCTGGTGGTTCACTGCTGGTCAAACAGGCTGGCGTGACCGTGCTGACGGTGACGCTGAACAGCGCCACGGGTGCCTACAGCGTGACGCAGAATGCGCCGATCAAGCATGCCGACGGCAATGACGAGAATAACGCCACCTTCACGCTGAGCTACCGTGTTACCGATGCCGACAAAGACAGCGTGGATGGCAGCCTGACCATCAACGTCGACGACGACACCCCGACGGTCAGCGCTAACGCAGCAGTGCAACTGGACGATGATGCCCTGGCGGGCGGCATAGCTGGCGGCACGGGCGACGACCCGAACGCGGTCAATGTCAGCGGAACCCTGGGCCACAGCTTCGGTGCCGACGGCGCTGGCAGCATCCAGTGGCTGACCAGTGGTGCACCGGGCGGTTACACCTATGAAGCGGGGTCTGGTGGTTCACTGCTGGTCAAACAGGCTGGCGTGACCGTGCTGACAGTGACGCTGAACAGCGCCACGGGTGCCTACAGCGTGACGCAGAATGCGCCGATCAAGCATGCCGACGGCAATGACGAGAATAACGCCACCTTCACGCTGAACTATCGTGTTACCGATGCCGACAAAGACAGCGTGGATGGCAGCCTGACCATCAACGTCGACGACGACACCCCGACGGCGAATGCAGTAACCAACTCGGGGCAGGCCACTCAGGTGCAAAATACCAACCTGATGTTGATCCTCGATATCTCCGGCAGTATGGGTAATGCATCCGGCTATCAGGGGATGACCCGGATGGAGGTAATGCAGAAGTCGGCGCTGGAGCTGCTTGATCGATACGATGCCAGTGGCAATGTCATGGTTAACATTGTGACGTTCAGTACTGCAGCGGCCAATCCGACAGGTACCTGGGTCACTGTGGATGCGGCTAAAGCAATTATTCTGGGCCTGTCACCGACCGACTCGACGAACTATGACGATGCGCTCAATGATGCCATCAATGCCTTTGGCGCTGGCGGTAAGCTGGCAGGAGCGCAGAACGTCTCCTACTTCATGTCGGATGGGGCACCCAACTATTCGACGGTCAGCAACTCGGCAACTGTCCCCGACGGTTCCAATAGCTTCGGCGATGGTTCCGGGATCAGCACTGCCAATGAGAAGGACTGGACGGATTTTCTCAGAGTCAACAGCATCAACTCGTTTGCTCTGGGAATGGGGTCAGGGACAACGTCGTCACAGCTGGATCCGATCGCCTATAACGGTGTAACGGCAACCAATACATCGTCGATTATGGTGACTGATTTCAGTCAGTTGGCATCGACCTTGGTCAGTACGGTAGTGGCCCAGCCGGTTTCCGGGCAACTGCTTAATGGTGGGTTGACCGCGAGTGCTGGTGCAGATGGTGGCTGGCTGGAATCCATTACGGTGGCTGGCGTGACCTATCACTACAACCAGAAGAGCGACAGTGTGAGCGTTACCGGTGGAACCTCTGTCGGGACATTCGATACTGCTACCAACGAGTGGTCGATTGCCGTGGCAGGAGGGGTTCTCAAGGTGGACATGGATAACGGCATGTATACCTATACCCCGCCGTCAACCATTCCTGCCGGTGGGATCAATCAGGTATTTGGTTACAGTGTGAGCGACTACGATGGTGATACTGCATCGAACACTTTGGCGATAACCATCAATCCTGCTGTTGCCCCGATGGTGGTGCGTGACGACTTTGTCATCACCAATCAGGATCCTGTTTCCATTCCGGATTGGGCTCTGCTTGCCAATGACTCCGGGCCACTTGTTGGCACCCAGGCGATCAGTGGTGTCTCCAATGCCGTTGGCGGCACGGTTACCGACAACACCGGTTTTGTCTCGTTCGATGACGGTTCGGGCAGCGCAACGCCGAGCTCGTATGACGGATCGTTTGTCTACACGAACAGTACGACCACCGATACCGGCAAGGTCTATGTCGATGAACAGAGCGGAACCACCCTCACGGGGGGCTACCTCGACGAGATCCTGATTGGCGGTTCTGGCGACGAGACGCTGAACGGCAATGGCGGTAACGACATCCTGTTTGGCAATGGTGGCAAGGACACCCTGAATGGTGGTGTGGGTGATGACATTCTGGTTGGTGGCAGTGGCAGCGATACGCTGACCGGCGGCTCTGGCAGCGATACCTTCAAGTGGGGCGCTGGAGATGTGGGTGGCACCGATGTCATCAAGGACTTCACCACCGGAACTGGCGGCGATGTGCTGGATATCAGTGAGTTGCTTAGCGGCGAGCATGCCAACAAGACTTCGCTTGATGCTTATCTCACCTTCACCACAGGTCCGGGCACTGGCAAGTCAACACTCACCATCGATCTGGATGGCTCGGGCAGCGGCAGTACGACCCACGTTATCCAGTTTGACAACATCGACCTGACACTGGGAGGAACACGCAATGACCAGACCATCATTGAAGACCTGTTGAATCAGGGCAATCTGAAGGTTGATCCGTAATCGTGTCTCGGGGCCGGGCTTGCCTGGCCCCTGTTTTTTCCCCCGAGGGATGGATAAGATAGCAGCAGTAGAGGAGAGGGGCGTCATGCAGTCATTCAACTGGGTCGACATTGATGGTATCCGTTATAGCTGGGATGGGCAGGGAACCATTACCTGCGCAGGCCAGTTTGGCTATCAGGCATCGATCGCGGGTGACCGGCTGGATGGGATGGAGATTGAGAATGAGGCCGGTGATGTAGCGGGCTCGCTCTATGTTGACTTTGCTGCTGCCTCTATCACTTATGTGCCGGCCATGGATACCGAGTCTGCCCATAGCATGATTCTTGTGGGCCATGATCAGGGTCAGCAGGAGTATCCGCTGGCCAGTTTTCACTCTCCGTTGTTGCATGATTTGCTGGGGCCGTCTGATACCATCGCCTGGTCTGCGATGGAGGAGGAGAGTGGTGGCACCAATATCGGACAGGCGGTGCAAGGACACGTTCTGTCGTGGGACTCGTTCCATTTCGATGATGAGGTATTGGTCTGTGGCACACCTCCGGCGCTGGATATGGCAAGCCAGAGCCAGGATCCCGGCAGCATGGTCACCATCAGCCTCGATCTGACCAATCAGATACTGGATCAGATCCCTCCCTTGCACGATATATGAATCCCGTAGCGGCACGGGCATAATGACCTCAATCTTTCCGATTGAGGTTTTTTTCTATGTGGCGTCCCCTTCTTACTCTTTCCGCTCTGGTTGTCAGTGCTCCGCTGCTGGCGATTGAAGTGCCGCAAGCGCCCCATCTGGTGGTGAGCGGTTATGCCGAGCAAAAGACCGAACCCGATATGCTCACTCTCAATGTGGCGGTGACTGCACTGGATAAGCAGGGCCTCAAGGCCAAGCAGCAGGTTGATACCAAGGTCGCAGCCTTTTTCAGCCAACTGGAAGGGCTGGGGATCAAACGCAGCGATGTTGAGGCTGGCAACCTGATGGTCTCTCCGGAATATCAGTATGGCGAGAACAAGAAGCCGGTATTGCTGGGATACCGTGCTCAGCGGCAATTGGCGGTCAAACTCTATCAACTGGATAAATTGAGCCCCTTGATGGATACCGCTCTCAAAGCCGGGCTGGAGTCCGTATCCCAGATTGAGTACGGGTTGAAATCGCCGCAAGTTATCAAGGAGCAAGCTCGTCTGAATGCCGTTGAGGACGCCAAAACCAAGGCTGAATCTTTGGCCAAGGCGTTCGGAATGAAGCTTGGCAAGGTGTACAGTGTGGAGTACCGCAACGCTTCGCCCATCACCGCCTACAGCCGCAACCTGAAGGCGGTGCAGGCCATGGGGATGGCTGCCCCCGCGCCGGATATGGCGGACAACAGCTATCAACAACAGCAGATCACGGTAAGCGATAATATCGAGGCTGTTTTCTTGCTGGAGTGATGCCCATCGTTTAAGTCCAGTCATGAACAACCCCGCCATTTGCTGCGGGGTTTTTATTGCACATCAATGCAGATGTAAAAAAGCCGACGCTCGTGTTTACTTCACCGGGCGTCGGCTTTTTGTTAAGCGGGGTTTATCAGGCGGTAATGGCGTCAGCCTTGGTTGCTTCCGGCGCCGGGTTACGGATGAGGTAATCAAACGCACCCAGTGCGGCGGTGGCGCCGGCACCCATGGAGATGATGATCTGCTTGAACGGTACCGTGGTGGCATCCCCTGCGGCGTAGACGCCGGGCAGGGAGGTCGCGCCCTTGGTATCGATCTCGATCTCGCCAAAGCGGGTCAGTGCAATCTCGCTCCCTTTGAGGAACTCGGTATTCGGCACCAGACCGATCTGGACGAAGATGCCAGCTACCGCCAGGTGCTTGATCTCACCGGTGGTGCGATCTTCGTAATCCATGCCGACCACCTTGCTGCCGTCACCGATCACTTCGGTGGTGCGAGCGCTCATGATGATGTCGATATTGCCCATGGAGCGAGCCTTCTTCTGCAGCACTTCATCGGCACGCAGGGTATCGGCAAACTCCACCACGGTCACATGCTCGACGATGCCAGCCAGGTCGATGGCTGCCTCGATGCCGGAGTTACCACCACCGATCACCGCCACTCGCTTGCCCTTGAAGAAGGGGCCATCACAGTGCGGGCAGTAGGCCACGCCCTTGGTGCGGTACTCGAGCTCGCCCGGTACGTTCAGGTCGCGCCAGCGGGCACCGGTTGCCAGGATCACGGCGCGGCTCTTCAGGGTGGCGCCGGAGGCGAGATCCACATTCACATAGCCATCTTTGCTGATGGCGGCGGCACGCTGTTCGGTGATCACTTCCACGCCGTACTGCTTGACGTGTTGCTCCAGGCTGGCAGCCAGTTTGGGGCCTTCGGTATAGGGCACGGAGATAAAGTTCTCGATGCCGACGGTGTCCATTACCTGACCACCGAAACGCTCGGCGACGATGGCGGTGCGAATGCCTTTGCGAGCGGCATAGATGGCCGCTGCGGCGCCAGCCGGGCCACCGCCCACCACCAGCACGTCGTAGGGATCTTTCTCATTCAGCTCGGCGGCTTTGCGATCGCTGGCACCGGTGTCGAGCTTGGCGACGATCTCTTCCAGCGAGATGCGGCCCTGGCTGAACGGTTGACCGTTCAAGTAAACATTCGGTACTGCCATGATTTGACGTTCAGCGACCTCTTCCTGGAACAGGGCGCCGTCGATCATGGTGTGAGTGATGCCGGGGTTCAGGGTCGCCATCAGGTTCAGCGCCTGCACCACGTCCGGGCAGTTGTGGCAGGAGAGGGAGATATAGGTCTCGAAGTGGAACTCGCCCTTGAGATTGCGGATCTGCTCCTGCACGGCCGCATCGGCCTTGGACGGGTGGCCGCCGCTTTGCAGCAGGGCGAGCACCAGAGAGGTAAATTCATGACCCATGGGGATGCCGGCAAAGTGAACGCGCGGGGCTTGGCCCTGTGCCGCGACACTCATGGAAGGCTTGCGAGCGGCAGTGCCAGAGGTCTGGGTGATCTTGGGGGACATCTCGGCGATCTCGCTGGCCAGTGCCAGCAGCTCTGCAGATTTGTCGCTGTCGTTGCCGGACACGCTGATCTCGATGGGATTGACGATGTACTGCAGATAGGTGTTCAGCTGTTGTTTGAGGTTGGTATCCAACATCTTCGAATTCCTTCTTGTGATTGCGGGTCGGCGTGAAATTTGAGCCGGAAAGGTGACCGGCACATTTAACGCAGGCCGGAGCGCTGACCGGCGCATTTAACCGGGCCGGAAAGCAGACCGGCCCTGAAGCGGGCCGGTCTTGGAAGCGGGAGGCTTAGATCTTGCCTACCAGATCCAGGGACGGGGCCAGAGTGGCGTCGCCTTCTTTCCATTTAGCCGGGCACACTTCACCCGGGTGAGCGGCAACGTACTGAGCGGCTTTGACCTTGCGCAGCAGTTCCAGAGCGTCACGACCGATGCCGCCAGCGTTGATCTCGACGATCTGGATGATGCCCTGCGGGTCAATCACGAAGGTCCCGCGGTCAGCCAGACCGGCTTCTTCGATCATCACACCGAAGTTGCGGGTGATGGTACCGGTCGGGTCACCAATCATCGGGTACTGGATCTTCTGGATGGTGTCAGAAGTGTCGTGCCACGCTTTGTGGGTGAAGTGGGTGTCGGTAGAGACAGAGTAGATCTCGACGCCCAGCTTCTGGAATTCAGCGTAGTTGTCAGCCAGGTCGCCCAGCTCGGTCGGGCAGACGAAGGTGAAATCAGCCGGGTAGAAGAACACCACGGACCACTTGCCTTTCAGGTCAGCGTCAGACACCTGAACGAATTTGCCATTGTGGTAGGCGGTGGCGTTGAACGGCTTGATTTCAGTGTTGATGTAGGTAGACATGTATTAGCTCCTTGGTGATGTACATATGCCTGTCTGGTGTTGAAGAGTCTGTCCGGACCAGGCGTTTAACGTTCGATGGATTCATCATAGGGGCTTTGGTTAATCGATAAAAGCCGCAATTTTGAATCGCTTAAATCTACTTATTAGATAACTCACTATGGCTGTACCTAACATGAATATCTCTGGCGTACAGAGATAACTCCTTGTCGTGGTTCAATATCTGTGCGGTACATCGCCTTTTCAAGGGATGGCAAGCCGTGTGCAGCCGCGATGAGATAAACGGTGGAGCAAACAGGTGGCGCAGGAGGTTGAGGGTGCTGCTCGCAGCGATGGGGATGTGCTGACAAGGGGGAGCAGAAAACGCGGATAAAAAAATCCCGGCGCTATCGTAACGACAGGGCCGGGTCATCAAACAAGGAATGGCTATATAAACAAATGCTTTACAGCAAAGACTAACTACGGGGTGTGCAAACTTGCAGACATATGAGAGGAAGATAATGGGTGCACAATCCCTCGTCTCCCCCTCGGCAACTATTGCATGAGGGGGATAATAGTGTGACATAGATCACAAGGCAAGCATTTGGTGTAATTTTTCAATCAAAATGAAAGTGTTTCATAATTTCAGCCTATTTTGACGGCTGAAAACGCTTTTATTGTAATTTAATTACAGAAATGGCAATCAAAAGTCGGTGGGTGGCTCCTGCTCTTCCATCAATTCCAGCAAGTTGATGGCCACGGCAATAAAGTCTGACTCGGTGACAATGCCGATCAGCTTGCGTCCTTTGAGTACCGGCAGGCAGCCATATTTGTGCCGCTGCAGGTAGAGTGCCGCCTCCTTGATACCGGCATGGGGATCCACACTCGCTACCTGGCGGGTCATGATCTCGTCGAGTTGCACGCTGTCGGTGAACTCGGCTTCCCGCTCCGGATTGATCAGCAACAGTTTGGATTCGCGGGTGGCCAGGATATCGGTAAGGGTCACCAGCCCCAACAAGTGGTGCTGCTCGTCGACGATGGGAATGTGGCGGATCCGCTCCTGCTGCATCAGATCCATCGCCTGTTTGACACTGTTTTCCGGACCCAGAGTGAAGGGATGTTCGGTCATGATTTCGGATAGGGTCATCATGGTGGGCCTCCTTGTGTATCTGCTTTCACCCTAGCCCAGCCACCACTGGCAAAACATGATCAGGGTCAATACAGATCATTAAAGAATCATTAACCGGAGGCGTGTCTCAATATTGCTCGCTATCCCTTGTCTCTCTTGGGTTTTTGGTCTTTTGGGTTGCCTTGGAAGATGGGGATAACTAGACTAGCCGCCGATTCCCCCCGAGGTGAAAGATGCAAGTATCCGATTTTCATTTTGATCTGCCAGACGAGCTGATTGCCCGCTATCCGATGGCAGAGCGTACCGCCAGCCGCCTGTTGCAGCTCGATGGTCAAACTGGCGCCCTGCACCACGGTCAATTTGTCGATGTGCTGGACCAGCTCAACCCCGGTGACCTGCTGGTATTCAACAACACCCGTGTCATTCCGGCACGCATGTTTGGCCAGAAGGCTAGCGGCGGCAAGCTGGAGGTACTGGTGGAGCGTATTCTGGACCCGCACAGCGTGCTGGCCCATGTCCGTGCCTCCAAGGCGCCCAAACCGGGCACCCGGATGATCATGGATGGTGGCGTGGAGGCAGAGATGCGTGCCCGCCACGACGCCCTGTTCGAGATCCACTTCCTCGACCCGCGTCCGGTGCTGGAGATTTTGGAGGCCATCGGTCACATGCCGCTGCCCCCCTATATCGACCGTCCCGACGAGGATGCCGACAAGGAGCGTTACCAGACCGTTTACAATCAGAAGCCCGGCGCCGTTGCCGCGCCGACCGCCGGTCTGCACTTTGATGAGCCGCTGCTTGAGAAAATTCGGGCCAAAGGGGTTGAAACGGCCTTCGTGACCCTGCATGTAGGGGCAGGGACCTTCCAGCCGGTGCGGGTGGAGAAGATTGAAGATCACCACATGCACTCCGAGTATGCAGAAGTGCCGCAAGAGGTGGTGGATGCCATCGCGGCAACCCGTGCCCGTGGTGGCCGGGTGATCGCGGTGGGAACTACGTCAGTGCGTTCGCTGGAGAGTGCGGCCAAAGTCACCCTGGCGCAGGGCAAACCGTTGGCGCCATTCTTCAGTGACACCGACATCTTCATCTTCCCTGGCTACCAGTTCCAGATTGTCGATGCCATGGTCACCAACTTCCACCTGCCGGAGTCGACCCTGATCATGCTGGTCAGCGCCTTTGCCGGTTATGACCACGTGATGGCGGCCTATCAGGCTGCCGTGGCCGAAAATTACCGTTTCTTCAGCTATGGGGACGCCATGTTCGTCACCCGTCGCCAGGCTGAAGCATAAGCTTCAGCGTATTTACCGGGCCGTGAGCGGCCCTCCTATTGTCAGACTGTTTATCTGACGCAGCCGAGGTAGCAATGAAATTTGAACTGAAAACCACCGACGGCCGTGCCCGTCGCGGTCAACTGGTGTTCGAACGTGGCGTGGTACAAACGCCGGCCTTTATGCCGGTCGGGACGTACGGCACCGTCAAGGGGATGACCCCTGAAGAGGTGCGTGAGTCCGGTGCCCAGATCCTGCTGGGTAACACCTTCCACCTCTGGCTGCGCCCGGGTCAGGAAGTGATGCGCGCTCACGGCGATCTGCACGACTTCATGAACTGGCAGGGCCCGATCCTGACCGACTCCGGTGGTTTCCAGGTATTCAGCCTGGGCGACATTCGCAAGATCACCGAAGCGGGCGTCCACTTCCGTCACCCCATCAATGGCGAGAAGATCTTCCTCGACCCCGAGAAATCCATGGAGATCCAGTACGATCTGGGCTCCGACATCGTGATGATCTTTGACGAGTGCACGCCTTATCCGGCGACTTACGAAGAAGCGCGCAAGTCGATGGAGATGTCCCTGCGCTGGGGCAAGCGCTCCCGCGACAAGTTTGATGCGCTGGGCAACAAAAACGCCCTGTTCGGCATCATTCAGGGCTCGGTCTACGAAGATCTGCGGGATGTCTCCCTCAACGGCCTGCTGGAGATCGGCTTCGACGGTTATGCGGTCGGCGGTCTGGCGGTGGGTGAGCCCAAAGAGGATATGCACCGCATCCTCGAGCACGTCTGCCCGAAAATTCCGGCCGACAAGCCGCGTTACCTGATGGGTGTTGGCAAGCCGGAAGATCTGGTGGAAGGGGTGCGCCGCGGTATCGACATGTTCGACTGCGTGATGCCGACCCGCAACGCCCGCAACGGCCACCTGTTCACCACCGATGGCGTAGTGAAGATCCGCAATGCCAAGTATCGCAACGACACCAGCACCCTGGATGCCGATTGCGATTGCTACACCTGCAAGAATTACACCCGCAGCTATCTGTATCATCTGGACAAGTGCAACGAGATCCTCGGTGCCCGTCTGAATACGATTCATAACCTGCGTTACTACCAGCGTGTGATGCAAGGTTTGCGGGACGCGATCGAGCAGGGTAAATTAGACGACTTTGTAACAGAGTTTTACCGTCGGCAAGGGAAGCCTGTGCCTCCGCTAGCTGAAAAAGACGTGAAATAACAACGATATATAAGTTTTTTATCAAATCTACATCAAAACAAGAGGTTGTTAAATGAGCATTATCTCCAAGGCGTATGCAGAAGGCGCAGTTCCGGGTGCACAGGGTGGTGGTATGGAAATGATCATCATGCTGGCCGTGTTTGGCCTGATCTTCTACTTCATGATCTATCGTCCCCAGGCCAAACGCGCCAAGGATCACCGCAATCTGATGACCTCCTTGTCCAAGGGTGACGAAGTGCTCACTTCCGGTGGCCTGGTTGGCAAGATTGCCAAAGTGGCTGCCGATAGCGATTACCTGGTGATCGCCCTGAACGACCAGACTCAAGTCACCATCAAGAAAGACTTCGTCTCCGCCGTTCTGCCCAAGGGTTCTATCCAGTCCCTTTAATCTCCCAAGGAGCACAGCGTGTTGAATCGCTATCCGCTGTGGAAATACCTGATGGTGGTCTTCGTGATCGCCATCGGTTTTCTATATGCAGCCCCCAATCTTTACGGCGAAGATCCGGCCTTGCAGGTCTCTGCCAGCCGTGGTGCCGAAGTCAAGCTAGATACCCTTGACCTGGTGAAAGAGACCCTTGAAACGGCCAAGATCCCGGTCAAACATGCTGCATTCGAGCACGGTTTTATCCTGATCCGTTTCAAGAACACCGAAGACCAGCTCAAGGCGCGCGATATTGTTGCCAGCAAGCTGGGCGACAACTTCATTACCGCACTCAACCTGGCACCTTCCACTCCCGCCTGGCTCGAAGCCATCGGTGCGGCGCCTCTGAAGCTGGGTCTTGATCTGCGCGGTGGTGTGCACTTCCTGATGGAAGTGGACATGGCCGAAGCACTGACCAAGCAGCAAGAGCAGATGGTGCAGGATTTCCGCACCGAGCTGCGCAACCAGAAGATCCGTTACTCCGGCGTGCGCCGGACCGGCGATCTGGTGCAGGTGATCTTCCGTGATGAAGCGGATCAGGAACGCGCTGTTTCTCATCTGCGTCGTCAGAACCCTGATTTGACCTTCACCACCGAGCAGAAGGGGGATGAGTTCATCCTGCTGGCCGGTCTGAGCGAAGCCAAGATCAAGGAAGTGAAGAAGTACGCCCTCGAGCAGAACATCACCATCATCCGTAACCGGGTCAACGAACTGGGTGTGGCCGAGCCGCTGGTACAACAGCAAGGTGCCGAGCGCATTGTTGTTGAACTGCCCGGTATTCAGGATACCGCCCGCGCCAAGGAGATCCTGGGTGCCACCGCGACCCTGGAATTCCACATGGTGGATGAGGCGGCTGATATTCAAGCCGCTGCCGATGGTCGTGTCCCGCCCAGCTCCAAGCTCTACAGCGATCGCAACGGTCGTCCTGTAGTGCTGCAAAAGCGGGTGATCCTGACCGGTGACCACATCGTGGGTGCCCAGTCCGGTTTCGACGAGTACAGCCGTCCCCAGGTCAACATCAAGCTTGATGGCCAGGGTGGCAACAAGATGGCCAACTTTACCAAGGACAACGTGGGTAAAGGGATGGCGACCGTCTTCATCGAGTACAAGCCGGTCGGTCAGCCTGGTCCGGATGGCAAGCGCAAGTTCCGCAAGCAGGAGGAGGTGATCAACGTCGCCACCATCCAGTCGCGCCTTGGCAGCCAGTTCCGTATCACCGGTATCGACAACGCCAACGAAGCCCACAACCTGGCGCTGCTGCTGCGTGCCGGTGCCCTGATCGCCCCGATCCAGATCGTGGAAGAGCGCACCATTGGCCCGAGCCTGGGTCAACAGAACATCGACAGCGGTATGGAAGCCATCGGCTGGGCCATGCTGGTGATCGTGCTGTTCATGGGGATCTACTACCGCGCGTTCGGCTGGGTCGCCAACCTGGCGCTCTGTATGAACCTGGTGTTGATTGTCGGCATCATGTCGATGATCCCGGGCGCCACCATGACCCTGCCGGGTATCGCCGGTATCGTGCTGACGCTGGGTATGGCGGTGGATGCCAACGTGCTGATCTACGAGCGTATTCGTGAAGAGATCCGCAACGGTCGCGGTGTTCAGCAAGCCATCCATCTGGGCTTTGATCGGGCATTCTCCACCATCGCCGACTCGAACGTTACCTCGCTGATCACGTGCGTGATCCTGTTCGGTATCGGTACTGGCGCCATCAAGGGCTTTGCCCTGACGCTGGGCATTGGTCTGACCGCCTCCATGTTTACTGCCATCACAGTTTCCCGTGCCATTATCAACCTGGCTTGGGGTGGACGGCGCATCGACAAGCTGCCCATCTGAGGATAGAGAGATGTTTCAGATTCTACATTTTGAAAAACCGATCCCGTTTATGCGCTATGCCAAGCCGGGTGTGGTTTTCTCTTCCGTGCTGATGGTGATTGCCCTGTTCTTCCTGTTTGATCGGGGTCTGAACTGGGGTCTGGACTTTACCGGTGGTACCACCATCGAGGTGGGGTTCCAGCAGTCGGTGAGCCTGGACAAGATCCACGACGCACTGGAAGAGCAGAAGATTGAAGGGGCAACCCTGCAACACTTTGGCTCCA
The DNA here is from genome assembly GCF_016026615.1 of Aeromonas allosaccharophila. Taxonomy (NCBI): domain Bacteria; kingdom Pseudomonadati; phylum Pseudomonadota; class Gammaproteobacteria; order Aeromonadales; family Aeromonadaceae; genus Aeromonas; species Aeromonas allosaccharophila. The sequence goes on from NZ_CP065745.1 coordinate 701,132, forward strand.
GCCGTGACGTGCTGTTCCGCCTGACCCCGAAAGAGGGGGTCAAGGTAGAACAACAGGGTAACGAAGTGCTGGCGGCGGCCAAGCTGCTTGACGAGGGCGCTGTGCTCAAACGCGTCGAGTTTGTCGGCCCTTCCGTGGGTGATGAACTGGCGACAGACGGTGCGCTGGCCATGCTGGCCTCCATCCTCTGTATCCTGGCCTATGTGGCGGTGCGCTTCGAGTGGCGTCTGGCGCTGGGGGGTATTCTCTCTCTGGTGCACGACGTGGTGATCACCCTGGGCGTGTTCGCCTACTTCCAGTACGAGTTCGACCTGACCGTGCTGGCGGCGTTGATGACCCTGGTGGGTTACTCCCTGAACGATACCATAGTGGTGTTCGACCGCCTGCGGGAGAACTTCCGCAAGGTGCGTAAAGGGGATACCGACTACATTCTCGATCTCTCCATGACCGAGACCCTGAGCCGTACCATCATCACCTCCGGCCTCACCTTTATCGTGGTGCTGGCGCTGCTGCTCAAGGGCGGTGCGCTGATCCACGGCTTTGCCGTGGCCATGGTGATCGGTGTGGCGTTCGGTACCTACTCCTCCATCTATGTGGCGAGTTCGTTTGCCATGTTCCTCGGCGTCAAGCGCGAGCACATGCTGCCGACCCAGGTAGAGAAAGAGGGTGCGGACCAACAGGAAATCCTGCCGTAACAGTGAAGAGCGCCTGATGGCGCTCTTTTCTTATCTCTGCGTGTCGTTTGCTGACGCACATGATTCAAACAACAGGAGTTTGTCATGCATCACAATCCCCGTTTTTTGGCGCTGGTTGACGGGATCCGCTCCCGTGTCACCGAAACCGATGTTCACCAGATCAAGCGCTGGCAGGATGAAGGGCGCACGTTTCAGCTGATCGACGTGCGGGAAGAGAGCGAGTGGGCCAAGGGCCACCTGCCCGGCGCCCGTTATCTTGGCCGTGGGGTGATCGAGCGGGATATCGAGACCCTGTTCCCGGATCCCGAGACCGAGCTCTACCTCTATTGTGGCGGTGGTTTTCGCTCCATTCTGGCAGCGGACAACCTGCAACAGATGGGTTATCGCAAGGTGATCAGCGTAGACGGCGGTTTTCGCGGTTGGCTGGAGGCCGGATACCCTGTCGAATCCTGATTTATTTGAGGTAGAGGGGCACAGCTACATGACAAAGTGGCAGTTGACCTTTACCATATGCGGGGTCAAGCGTAAGCGTCGGAGTGTTCATTGAACGTCAGGAAAGGGATTGGATACCTCCTTGGTATCCTGTTGTTGCTTCCCATGTGGGGTTGCAGCAGTAGCAGTCAGGTTAACACCCCCAAGGTTCCCAAGCCGCAGCCTGCTTCACTGGTTTTGGCGACCCCCCTGCAGGTCTCCTACCAAAGCGAGCTGGCGTTGGCGCGACTCGGGCAGATGCTCAGTGAAATGGAACTGACCACCGAACAACGGGCAGAGTTGTTCTATGAGCGTGCCGTGGTGTTTGATCGGGTTGGTCTGCGTTCCCTCGCGCGGCTCGATTTCAACCGTGCCCTGCGGGAGAAGCCGGATTTCGCCGAAGCCTACAACTTCATCGGCGTCTATCTGGTACAGCAGCAGAATTACGATGAAGCCTATGATGCGTTCGATTCCGCCCTCGAACTGGCGCCGGACTATGACTATGCCTATCTCAACCGTGGCATCGCCCTCTATTACGGCAATCGTCCCGAGCTGGCCGCGGCCGACATGAAGCGTTTCTACGAGGCGCAGCCGGAAGATCCCTATCGGGTGATCTGGCTCTATCTGGCCGAGCAGAAACTCGACCCGTCGGCAGCCATGAGCCGGATGCGCGAGCGTCTCAACAAGTACGATGACGATGCCTGGAACTGGGATCTGGTGCGCCTTTATATCGGCGAGATCAATGCTTCCCAGCTGATGGGCAACGTGGTGAAAGGGGTGAAGGATAACCGGGAGCTCGCCGAGCGCCTGTGCGAAACCTACTTCTATCTGGGCAAGTTCGAGCTGGGCAAAGGCAACCGCAAGGAAGCCATCAGTTACTTCAAGCTGGCCCTCTCCAACAACGTCTACGACTTTATCGAGCACCGCTATGCGCTGCTGGAGCTGGAGCTGATGGCGCGCAAACCCTTGCCGCCAGGCGCCCAGAGCGCCCGCAGCAAGAGTGATCAGCCCTCCTGATCCACTGCGTTATCGTTGTAAAAAAGGCCTCGCGATGAGGCCTTTTTGTTGGGCGAATGGCGGGCTTATTCCACCAGACTCATGCCAGGGATCTGGCGCCAGTAGCCGTTGCAATCGCGATCCTGCTGCAGAACGAGGGGATGATTGCCCTGCTGGTTAGCCTTGAAGCGGGCCAGCATCTCCAGCGTCTCCATCCCTTGTGGTGAGAGTCTGACCACATCCACCAGACCTTCCATGCCTGCCAGCTCGTTGCCCAGGTTGTAGCAGTAGCCGGACTGGGTCTGGATCCCGTTGAGATTGAACACCCGCTGCCCCTCGCGGCTGTTGGCCAGCCGTCCGGTGGGGTAGTTGATGCAGGCGAGCTCGCAGTTGTCCTTGGGCTTGTCGAGGGAGCGGGCGGTGAAGCAGCGCGCCGAGTAGGCGAGCGGCAGATGGCCGTAGGCAAACACCTCCACCTCGAACTGGTCGCGCAGGGACCCCAGATCCTGATTGAGCTGGATCAGCCAGTCACGGGAGAGCTCCACCGGCATCACCCAGCGCTGCATCCCCTGTTTGAGCAGCATGCGCAGCACATCGGCGTTATAGGCGTTGATGGCGGGGCCACAGACAAACGGGATCCCTGCCTCCCGGGCGAGTTGTACCGTACCGAGATCGTTGGCTTCGACCAGCAGCTCGCCGTTGTCGACCAGCCGCTTCACCTCCTTGAGTTCGGAAGGGGCAGAGATGAGGGCGAGGGTCGAGAGCACTACCTGCTTGCCGGAGCTGGCGACCTGACGGGCCAGCGCAATCCAGTCATCGACTTTCAGTTCGCGTCGCTTGCTGCAGACGGTCTCCCCCAGATAGATGATGTCGGCCTGGCTGTCGGCCGCGGCATGGTAAAAGGCTTCGGTATCGGCTTTGGGCCAGTAGAAGAGCAGAGGCCCGAGAGAAAATTGCATGGGTGGACTCCTTATTGCCACTGGCGATGGTAGGCGCCGAGGGTAGTCTGGCTACCTTCGGAGACGCGGGCGAGCTGGGCATCCCACTCAGGCTTGACCTGATAGGCCTCGGGATTGGCTTGATAGGCATCGATGGCCGCACGCCAGACACGGGTCACCTGCTCTACATAGGCGGGGCTGCGCTGGCGCCCTTCAATTTTGACCGACTGGATCCCGGTCTGGAACAGCTCGGGCAACAGGCCAAGGGTATTGAGACTGGTCGGCTCTTCCAGCGCGTGGTAGGTCTGGCCATCCACATCGAAACGCCCCTTGCACAGAGTCGGATAACCGGCATTTTCACCCGGGCCGTAGCGGTCGATCAGCACCTCGTTGAGCCGTGACTCGAGGCCATTCGGGGTCTCTTCCCAACGGACGAACTTGGCCGGTGAGCAGGCGCCGACCGTGTTGGGGCTCTCGCCCGTCATGTAGGAGGAGAGATAGCAGCGCCCCTCGGCCATGATGCAGAGGCTGCCAAAGGCGAACACCTCGAGGCCAACGTCGGTCTCGCGGGCCAGCTGTTTGACCTGATGCATGGAGAGCACCCGGGGCAGCACCACCCGTTTGACATTGAATTGCTGCTGATAGAAGCGAATGGCGGCGGCATTGGTGGCGCTGGCTTGCACCGAGACATGGAGTTCCATCTCGGGATAGTGGCGGCTGGCATAGTCCAGCACGGCCAGATCGGCGATGATCAGGGCATCGGCACCGAGGGCCACCCCGCGATCAACCGCCTGTTTCCATCGAGCATCGGCCCCGGGATGGGCAAAGGTGTTGATGGCAATATGCAGTTTGCGACCATGTTGATGCACATAATCCACCGCCTTCTCCAGTTTGCTGTCAGTAAAGTTGAGACCGGCAAAGTGGCGGGCATTGGTGTCATCCTTGAAACCGATATAAACGGCATCGGCCCCGTTATCCACGGCGGTTTTCAGTGCCGGCAAACTGCCTGCCGGACAGAGTAATTCCATTGGTACGCTCCGAGAGTGCATATGAAGGGCAAACGAGCCCTGATTGTATGCAGCCATGCACTCCCGCTTTTTGACCTGAGGCAGCTTTGTGTGGCTTTACCCTTCTTGAGGTAACCCTGCACAAGTTTGATTTCCTACAGGATCTTGCCACTCTCCCTGTGTTTGAATGCGCAAAAAAGGGAGTCTATCGTGTTTCAACAATTGCAACGCCGCCTGGTCGAACAGGCTCCGCGCTTCTTGCGCCATCCCCTCAAGCTGGTTCCCTTCAATCTGCAAAAGCAGCTGATGGAGAGTTTGCTGGCCAGGGTCTTCAAAGAGGCCATCGCAGATGGCGATTTCGCGTTTCTGGCAGACAAGTGGCTGAAAGTCGACGTCTCTGATCTGGAGCTGTGCTGGTTTATCAGTGAGCAGAACGGCCAGTTGGTGGTGGCGCGCGAGTGTGACAAGGCCGATGTCTGCTTCAGCGGCACCGCCAACGACCTTATTCTGATTGCCGGTCGCAAAGAGGATCCGGATTCGCTCTTTTTCCAGCGCAAGCTGAAGATCGAAGGGGATACCGAACTGGGTCTTGAGGTGAAAAACCTGATGGACAGTCTGGATCTCGATGGCTTGCCGAGCCTGATGAAGTATCCCCTGATGGATCTGGCGACGTTTATCGAACGCGCCCGCACCGAGTCAGCGCAGGCTCCGGTGCAGGCGGCGCCGAGCGGGATCCCGTCTTAAGTGGACAATCACCCCGTGGGCATGGCGGCGATAATGGTGCCGTGCCCAGAGGCAACGACAGGCCCACAGACAGGGTACCAAGGCGATGAGTGCCGCAGGGGCGGGCAGTTGTGACATGGCCAGCCCCGCAGCCAGCCAGATGAAGGGCTGCGCTTCATACAGCCACTCCGGCTGCAGCCAGCGTTTGCTCGGAAAGATAATCAGGTCGGTACGCCGGTAACTGGAGCGCATCATCCAGGTCACGGCCCCGGCGATAAACAACAAGGCGCCTGCAAACCAGAGCAGGGGCTGTTCACCTAACATAATGATGGCAATAGCCATCAGCAGGTAGAGGCTGGGCAATCTCTCATAGATAAAGGGAGGAAGCATGGCGTTGTGTCTCCTGTGCCGTTAACCGGATATCCATCAAGTTTAGTTTCTCTCTCTCACTTCCCTCATGCTGGTTTGTTATACAAACAGACGGTTTTGTTCTGAAATGGCTCGGCTTTTACGGTGCCAAAATAGCGTTCTCCTATGTTACAATTGCGCGCTATTTTTGACTGAAGATTGACTGGGCATGTTGGATCAGATTCGTATCGTTTTGGTAAACACCTCTCATACCGGCAACATGGGGTCTGCGGCGCGTGCCATGAAGACCATGGGGTTGACCCAACTGGTATTGGTTGATCCGCAAGCCTTGCCGGATGACAATGCCTTCGCCCTGGCGGCAGGTGCCAGCGATGTGCTTGCCAATGCCCGTATCGTCCCGACGCTGGACGACGCGATCGCCGATTGTGGCCTGGTGATTGGCACCAGCGCCCGCTCCCGCACCCTGAGCTGGCCGATGCTTGACCCCCGTGAAGCCGGCGAGAAGGCGGTGGTTGAGGGGATACAACACCCGGTCGCGCTGGTGTTTGGCCGTGAACGCACCGGTCTCACTAACGACGAATTGCAAAAGTGCCACTACCACGTGGCCATTCCGGCCAATCCTGATTACAGCTCTCTCAATCTGGCCATGGCGGTGCAGACCCTCTGTTACGAAGTGCGTATGCGCTGGCTGCAGGGGCAGGCTGTCGAGCCTGAAGATGAGATGGCCTATCCGAGTGCTGCCCAGCTGGAAGGGTTCTATCAGCACCTGGAGCAAACCCTGATGAAGACCGGTTTTATTGCCGATGACCATCCGGGTCATGTGATGAGCAAGTTGCGTCGCTTGTTCAATCGGGCACGGCCGGAAGCGGCAGAGCTCAACATTCTGCGCGGGATTTTGACCTCGGTGCAGAAAGCGCGCGTACCGGATTAATCCGACTGATTTACTCAACCATATACTTGACTGATTTGGTCGGGTATGTGACCATGTGCCCCATTAAATTGCTTCGCAAGACGGTAAGGCACATGAGACTGACTTCAAAAGGACGTTACGCTGTAACCGCCATGCTCGACGTGGCGCTGCATGCAGAGCAGGGGCCCGTCCCCCTTGCCGATATTTCCGAGCGCCAGGGCATCTCGTTGTCCTATCTCGAGCAGCTCTTTGCCCGCCTGCGCAAACATGGTTTGGTGAGCAGCGTGCGTGGCCCGGGCGGTGGTTATCGCCTCGGGTTGGCCCCTGACGAGATTTCGGTTGGCCAGGTGATCACCGCGGTCGATGAGTCGGTCGATGCCACCAAGTGTCTTGGAAAGGGCGGCTGCCACGGCGGTACCCAGTGCCTGACGCACTCCCTGTGGCGTGATCTGAGCGAGCGGATTTCCAGCTTCCTCGGAGATATCACCCTGGCCGAGCTGGTACGCCAGGCCGATGTGCGCCGGATTGCCGGCAAGCAAGATGAACAAATGAAGACCGTGTTGTCCCTGGTTGAACGGGCAGAACACGGCGATGTGAGCTTGAAAGTCCAACTATAAACGTGCTTTCCACAGCGGGATTCTGTATGACCCGGACTGTGACGGAGAAAAACATGAAACTGCCTATTTACCTTGATTATTCGGCAACCTGTCCGGTGGACCCGCGTGTCGCAGAAAAAATGATGCAGTGTCTCACCATGGATGGCCTGTTCGGCAATCCGGCTTCCCGTTCTCACCGTTTTGGCTGGCAGGCCGAAGAGGCGGTAGATCTGGCCCGTAATCAAGTGGCAGAGCTGATCGGTGCCGATCCCCGCGAGATCGTCTTCACCTCCGGTGCGACCGAATCCAATAACCTGGCCATCAAAGGTGTTGCCCACTTCTATGCCAGCAAGGGCAAGCACATCATCACCTCCAAGACCGAACATAAAGCGGTACTCGATACCTGCCGTCAGTTGGAGCGTGAAGGGTTCGAAGTGACCTACCTCGAGCCGATGCCCAACGGTCTGTTTACGCTCGAGATGATCGAGAATGCCATGCGTGATGACACCATTCTGGTGAGCCTGATGCATGTGAACAACGAAATTGGCGTGATCCAGGATATCAAGGGGCTGGGCGAACTGTGCCGCTCCCGCAAGATCCTGCTGCACGTGGATGCCGCCCAGAGCGTTGGCAAGGTAGAGATCGACGTCGAAGCGATGAAGATTGACCTGCTTTCTCTCTCCGCCCACAAAATTTATGGCCCGAAAGGGATCGGCGCGCTCTATGTTCGTCGTAAACCGCGCGTGCGTATTGAAGCCCAGATGCACGGTGGTGGTCACGAGCGCGGCATGCGTTCCGGCACTCTGCCGACTCACCAAATCGTCGGTATGGGCGAAGCCTTCCGCATCGCCAAGGAAGAGATGGTCAGCGAGGGTGAGCGTGTCATGGCACTGCGTCAGCGTCTGTGGGATGGCCTCAAGGATATCGAAGCCGTTTACCTCAACGGTGATCTGGAACATCGCGTCTGCGGCAACCTCAACGTCAGCTTTGCCTATGTGGAAGGGGAATCCCTCATCATGGCGCTGAAAGATTTGGCGGTCTCTTCCGGCTCGGCCTGTACCTCTGCCAGCCTGGAACCCTCCTATGTGCTGCGCGCACTGGGTCTGAACGACGAGCTGGCACACAGCTCCATCCGTTTCAGCATCGGTCGCTTTACCACCGAGGAAGAGATTGACTACGCGGTCAAGCTTATTCGTGACTCCATCGGTCGTCTGCGCGAGATGTCCCCCCTGTGGGAGATGTACAAAGACGGCGTCGATCTGAACACGGTCGAATGGGCTCATCACTGATCCACCGGGTCAGTGAGCAACAGAATTAGCAGGAGTGAGATATGGCTTACAGTGAAAAAGTAATCGACCACTACGAGAATCCTCGCAACGTCGGTGGTTTCGACAAGAATGATCCCAGCATCGCGACCGGCATGGTCGGTGCGCCTGCTTGTGGCGACGTGATGAAGCTGCAATTGAAGATCAGCGACGAAGGCATCATCGAAGATGCCAAGTTCAAGACCTACGGCTGCGGTTCTGCCATCGCCTCCAGCTCCCTGGTGACCGAATGGGTCAAGGGCAAGACCCTGGACGAAGCGGCTGGCATCAAGAACACAGATATCGCCGAAGAGCTGGCCCTGCCACCGGTGAAGATCCACTGCTCCATTCTGGCTGAGGACGCCATCAAGGCCGCCATCGCCGATTACAAGCAGAAGAAAGGTCTCTAAGCGCCGGAGAGCAGTATGGCTATTACCATGACAGATGCCGCCGCGGCACGGGTTTCCTCTTTTCTGGCTAACCGGGGCAAGGGCATTGGCCTGCGCCTCGGCGTCAAGACCACCGGCTGCTCCGGTCTGGCCTACGTGCTTGAGTTCGTTGATGAACTGACCGATGAAGATCAGGTGTTCGAGCAGCAGGGCGTCAAGATTATTGTTGATGCCAAGAGCCTGATCCATCTGGATGGCACCGAGCTGGATTTCGTCAAGGAGGGCCTCAACGAGGGCTTCCAGTTCAACAACCCCAACGCCAAAGGCGAGTGTGGTTGCGGCGAAAGCTTTAGTGTCTGAGATGTTTGATCCTTCGTCTGTGGTTGAGCGGGTCGCCCATGACCCGTTCAACCACATCTCATTTGCCAAGGGCGAGTGAGGTTGTGGCGAACGTTTCCAAGAGGTTTGCATGAATCATTTCGAGCTGTTTGGGCTGGTTGAAGGCTTCGAGCTCGATACCCGTCAGTTGGCTGATACCTACCGCCAGCTGCAAACCCAATTCCATCCTGATCGTTTTGCCACCGCCCCCGAACGGGAGCAGCTGGCTGCGGTGCAACGTGCCGCCCAGATCAACGAAGCATTCACCACCCTCAAGGCGCCGCTGCGCCGTGCCGAATATCTGCTCTCCCTGCGTGGCACCGATATCCGTGGTGAACAGCAGACCCTGCAAGATACCGCGTTTCTGATGCAGCAGCTGGAGTGGCGCGAGCGTCTGGCCGATCTGAAAGATGACGCTGACCCTGAGCGCGCCATCAAGGATTTTCGCAGCGAGATCAGGCATGATCACCAGATGTTGATGCAGCAGCTGACCGAGTCTCTTACCGCCGGTAAAGATCTTGTTGCCGCTGATTGCGTTCGCAAACTCAAGTTTGTCGACAAGCTCCTCGAAGAGCTGGAACGATTCGAAGACTCGCTTCTCGAGTCTTGATCCTTTAACGCTGGAAGTTTCATTACCCATGGCATTACTGCAAATCGCCGAACCCGGCCAGAGCGCTGTACCTCATCAGCACAAACGTGCCGTCGGCATCGATCTCGGCACCACCAACTCTCTCGTCGCTGCGGTTCGCAGCGGTCACGCCGATACCCTTTGCGATGAGCAAGGGCGCGACCTGCTCCCGTCAGTGGTGCACTATCAAAGCGACGCCATTCGCGTGGGGATTGATGCCAAGCGTGAAGCGGCACTCGATCCTCACAACACCATCGTCTCGGTCAAACGGATGATGGGCAAGGCGCTGGCCGATATCGATACCCGCCAACAGCCTTACCAGTTTGTTGCCGCCGACAATGGCATGCCGCAACTGCAAACCCGTCAGGGGCTGGTCAATCCGGTGCAGGTCTCGGCCGAAATTCTCAAAAAGCTGGCCGAGCGTGGCGCCGCCTCGCTGGGTGGCGATCTCGACGGCGTGGTCATTACTGTGCCGGCCTATTTCGATGATGCCCAGCGTCAGGGCACCAAGGATGCGGCCCGTCTGGCCGGTCTGCATGTGCTGCGGCTGCTCAACGAGCCGACTGCGGCCGCGATTGCCTATGGCCTCGACTCCGGTCAGGAAGGGGTGATTGCGGTTTACGATCTGGGGGGCGGCACCTTCGATATCTCCATCCTGCGGCTGCATCGCGGTGTGTTCGAAGTGATGGCGACCGGCGGTGATTCGGCCCTCGGCGGCGATGATTTCGATCACCTGCTGGCGGACTGGATCAAGGAACAGGCGGGCCTATCCGGCGATCTGGATGCCCATCTGCAGCGCGAGCTGCTGGATGTGGCCGCCGCGGTCAAACACGGTCTGACCGACGCCGACAGCGTTACCTGCACCTTTGCTGGCTGGCAGGGTTGTGTGACCCGTAGCCAGTTTGATGGACTCATCACCCCGCTGGTGAAACGCACCTTGCTGGCTTGTCGCCGCGCCCTGCGCGATGCCGGTCTCGAGCAGGTTGAAGTGCTGGAAGTGGTGATGGTCGGTGGCTCCACCCGGGTGCCCTTGGTACGCGAACTGGTGGGCGAGTTCTTCCAGCGCACGCCGCTGACCAGTATCGATCCGGACAAGGTGGTCGCTATCGGCGCCGCCATCCAGGCCGACATTCTGGTGGGCAACAAGCCCGATGCCGAGATGCTGCTGCTGGACGTTATCCCTCTGTCACTGGGTCTGGAGACCATGGGTGGCCTTGCCGAGAAGGTGATCCCGCGCAACACCACCATTCCGGTGGCCCGCGCCCAGGAGTTCACCACCTTCAAGGATGGTCAGACCGCCATGGCCATTCACGTGGTGCAGGGCGAGCGCGAGCTGGTGGCCGATTGCCGCTCCCTGGCCCGCTTTACCCTGACCGGTATTCCGCCGATGGCCGCCGGTGCGGCCCATATTCGCGTCACCTTCCAGGTGGATGCGGATGGGCTGCTCTCGGTCAGCGCCATGGAGAAATCCTCCGGCGTGCAGGCCGAGATCCAGGTCAAGCCCTCCTACGGGCTGGCGGAGCAGGATATCCTCAACATGCTGAGTGCCTCCATCGAGAATGCCCAGCAGGATATGGATGCCCGCATGCTGGCCGAGCAGCAGGTTGAAGCCGACCGGGTGGTCGAGAGTCTCAATGCGGCGCTGGCCGCCGATGGCGATGCCCTGCTCAATGCTGCCGAGCGTGCCGAGATTGATGCCGCCATCGCCCATCTGCTGACCATGCGCAACAGCGGCGCAACCCATCAAATCAAAGAAGCCATTGAGGCAGCCGATGCTGTCAGTGGCGAGTTTGCAGCCCGCCGGATGGACGCCTCCATCCGCAAGGTGCTGACCGGACAAAACGTCAACAAGGTGTAATATGCCAAAACTGATCATTCTTCCTCATCCCGTACTCTGTCCGGATGGCGCCGCCCTCGAGGGGCAAAGCGGCGAGACCATTCTGGATGTGGCGCTGCGCAACGGTATCGAAATCGAGCATGCCTGCGAGAAATCCTGTGCCTGCACTACCTGCCACTGCGTGGTGCGCGAGGGCTTTGACTCTCTCGAGCCAAGCGACGAGCTGGAAGACGACATGCTGGACAAGGCGTGGGGGCTGGAGCCGGAATCTCGCCTAAGCTGCCAGGCAAAACTGGCGGACGAGGATCTGGTGGTGGAACTGCCCAAGTACACCCTGAACCTTGCCTCTGAACGCCATTAATTACACATGAGTGAATTGCACGTGCAGCATCCTGTGGTGCTTCAGTGATATGGTGGAAGGCCGTGACCCTCGGGGGCACGGCCTTTTTTGTATTCGTTATTCTCTCTTTGCCAATAAGCTCTTTCCCATAAAGAGTGCTTATACATAGTGCCAGTAAAAAGGAAGCAAACACGATGGCTGACATGATGAAGGTAGCGTTATCCACCCAGGCTGCGGCCGCCTATTGGGGCGAGGGCGCCCAGCTCAGTTTCAATGGCGACGAGGCACTGATCCATCTTGGTGCTGACGGTCAGGAGAAGGATGTTCTGCGCACCGTTCAGCGCGCCGCCCGTCGCCTCGAATCGAGCGGGATCAAGCGGGTGACGTTGGTCGGTGAAGGCTGGGATCTGGAGCGGCGCTATGCGTTCGCCCAGGGGTTTTACGCCGCCAAGGGGACGCGTGAACTGGATTTCGGCCAGCAGAGCGACGTGGATGCCCGCGAACTGGATGCACTGCTCAAGGCGGCCCGCTGGGTGCGTGACATCACCAATGGCTGTCCGGAAGAGATCTACCCCATGAGTCTGGCGGAATCGGCCCTGTTGCTTATTCGTGGTCTGGCCGGGGATCAGGTTACTGCCCGCATCACCGCCGGTGAAGCGCTACGTGAGTCGGGTCATATCGGGATCTGGTCGGTCGGCCGTGGCAGCGAGCGCGAGCCGGTGCTGCTGGAGCTCGACTACAACCCGACCGGTGATCGCCATGCGCCCGTGGTGGCGGCGCTGGTGGGCAAGGGGATCACTTTCGACTCCGGTGGCTACTCCATGAAGTCCTCTGACAACATGCTGCCGATGAAGTCCGATATGGGGGGGGCCGCCATGGTCACCGGTGCACTGGCGCTGGCTATCAGCCGCGGTTTGAACCAGCGGGTGAAGCTTATTCTCTGCTGCGCCGAGAACCTGGTCTCCGGCCACGCCTTCAAGCTGGGCGACATCCTCACCTACAAGAACGGGGTTTCGGTCGAGATCCAGAACACCGATGCCGAAGGTCGTCTGGTGCTGGCCGATGGTCTGATGGCGGCTTCCGACAGCGGCGCGGCTTATATCCTTGACGCTGCCACCCTGACTGGTGCCGCCAAGATGGCGCTAGGGCGCGATTACAATGCGGTGTTTGCCCTCGATGAGACTGAACAGCTGCGTGCGCTGGCCGCCGCCAAGGTTGAAAATGAGCAAGCATGGGCACTGCCGCTGGAGCCCTGGCATGCCAGCCAACTCACTTCGGCCTTTGCCGATCTGGGCAACGTTGCCTCAGCCGAAGGCACGGCCGGAGCGACCACGGCTGCCGCGTTCCTCTCCCGCTTCGTGCGCGATGAGGGCAAGGGCTGGGTACACCTGGATCTGGCGGCCTCTTATCAAAAATCGGGCAACGATCTGTGGGCAACCGGAGCCAAGGGGCACGGTCTGCGCACCATCGCACGCTGGCTGCAGGAGGTGACTGCATGAATGTCTGGTTAAGTCGTGAATTTGCACCGCCCGAGTGGGGGGAGGGGGCGCTGCTTTCTCACCGCGCCGACGGCATGGTGATCCATCTGGTGACGGCCAATCCGCTGCTCGATATCCAGCAGGCGGCGCGTCGCCTCTGCCAGCAGGGGATCCAGAAAGTGACGCTGGCTGGCCACTGGGAGCGCGAGCAGCAGTGGGCCTTTGCCCTGGGGCTGCAAACTCCCAAGGCGGAGGTGCAACTGCAGTGGGCCATGTCCTCGGAAGAGGACAGAGAGGAGCTGGAGGCGCGTTGGCTCTGTGGCCGCTGGGTGCGCGAGATGACCAATGCCACCCCGGAGCAGCTTGGCCCGCTGGAGCTGGCAGTGGAAGCGGCCTCCTTTATTACCGAGCTGGCGCCGGACAAGGTGAGCCATCGCATTTTGAAAGGTGAAGCGCTGCAACAGGCCGGTTGGGTTGGCCTTTACCAAGTGGGCCGCGGCAGTGCGCGCGAACCGGTATTGCTGGAGCTCGACTTCAACCCGGGGCGCGACCCCAAGGCGCCGGTAGCGGCGGCGCTGGTGGGCAAAGGGATCACCTTTGACTCCGGCGGCTACTCCATGAAGAGCTCCGAGGGGATGCTCACCATGAAGTGCGACATGGGGGGCGCGGCGATTGTCACCGGTGCGCTGGCGTTGGCCATGCTGCGCGGGCTCGACAAGCGGGTGAAGCTGATCCTCTGCTGCGCCGAGAACCTGGTCTCCGGCCATGCCTACAAGCTGGGGGATATCCTCACTTACAAGAACGGCACCACAGTCGAGATTGTGAATACCGACGCCGAGGGGCGGCTGGTGCTGGCCGATGGCCTGCAACTGGCGAGCGAGTCGGGCGCGCCGCTGATCATCGATGCCGCCACCCTGACCGGCGCAGCCGTGATGGCGCTGGGGGGGCGCTACAATGCCCTGTTTGGCCTCGACAAGGGGTTGGTGAGCCGGGCCATGACCTATGCCGATGCAGAGCAGGAGCCGGCCTGGCCGCTGCCGCTGGAGCCCTGGCACCGCCAGCAGTGCCCCTCCCATTACGCCGACACGGCCAACAGCCGTCCGGTGAAGGGTGGCGGGCCGGGTGGCGCCTCCAACGCGGCGGGCTTCCTCTCCCGTTTCGTTGCCAACGAAGGGATGGGGTGGCTGCATATCGATCTGGCCGCCTGCTTCAGTGACAACGGCGATGCTCTCTGGGCGCCGGGCGCCAATACCCTGGGGATGCGCACCATAGCGCGGGCCCTGCTGGCGGAAGCCAAATAGGCGAGACAAGGCACCCTCGGGTGCCTTCTTTCATGCTGTTCGAATAGTGAGCAAAAGATGGGGTTTTGGCGGCTTAAGGTCACTATCGTGCGCAAGCGCACATATTTTCCGGCTCTACTCGGTCAAGATGAGCGTGGATGTTGATTGCAAGGGAGTGATGTTTAATAAAAAGTTGCTTGTTTGTGTGTTTTTCCGGTTTTTGTTTACGTATAATCGCCAGCGAACATGGATTCTAACAATAAATCTCTGTAGTTAAGGAAAGATATCAATGGCCATCGAACGTACCTTCTCTATCGTCAAACCGGATGCTGTCAGCAAGAATCTGATCGGCGAGATCTACCACCGCATGGAAAGCGCTGGCCTGACCATCGTTGCCGCCAAAATGCTGCGTCTGACCAGCGAACAGGCCGCCGGCTTCTATGCCGAACATCAAGGCCGTCCTTTCTATGATGCGCTGGTGACCTTTATGACCTCCGGTCCGGTCATGGTGCAGGTGCTGGAAGGGGAAAATGCCGTTCAGCGTTACCGCGACCTGATGGGGTTGACCAATCCCGAGCAAGCCCTGGCCGGTACCCTGCGTGCCTGCTTCGGCGAGAGCATCGACCGCAACGCGGTACACGGTGCCGACAGCTTCGCCTCTGCCCAGCGTGAAATCGCTTACTTTTTCAGCGAAAACGAGCTCTGCTCCCGCGACTAATCTCGCGACTGATACCTGCAAGGGAGCTTCGGCTCCCTTTGTTGTTTTCGCCGTTTACGCAATATCCCTCTATTCTCCAGGTGGAAAGCCAGACCCATTATTTGTACAATGCCGCCCCCTGACGTCGTCAGCCAATAATTGATGAAGTGTTTGAACTGAGGCCATTGATGAGCGAAACAAAAATCAACCTGCTGGATCTTGATCGGGATGCCATGCGTGCCTTTTTCGTCGAACTGGGCGAGAAGCCATTCCGGGCAGATCAGGTAATGAAGTGGATCTATCACTTTGGGTGTGATGATTTCGATCAGATGACCAACGTCAACAAGGTGCTCAAGGAGCGCCTCAAGGCGATTGCCGAGATCAAGGCGCCCGAGATCAGCCGCGAGCAGCGCTCTGCCGATGGCACCATCAAGTGGGCCCTGCAGGTGGGTGATCAGGAAGTCGAGACCGTCTACATCCCGGAAGATGACCGCGCGACCCTCTGCGTCTCCTCTCAAGTCGGCTGTGCGCTGGAGTGCAAATTCTGCTCGACCGCCCAGCAAGGCTTTAACCGTAACCTGAAAGTCTCCGAGATCATCGGTCAGGTGTGGCGTGCTGCCCGCGTGGTCGGTGGCAAGCGCCCCATCACCAACGTGGTGATGATGGGGATGGGCGAGCCGCTGCTCAACCTCGCCAACGTAGTGCCTGCCATGCGTCTGATGATGGATGACTACGGTTTTGGCATCTCCAAGCGCCGGGTGACTATCTCCACTTCTGGTGTGGTACCGGCGCTGGACAAGCTGGGCGACCAGATCGACGTGGCGCTGGCTATCTCCCTGCACGCCCCGAACGACAAGCTGCGCTCCGAGATCATGCCGATCAACGACAAGTACAACATCGAGGAGTTCCTCGCCGGTGTCCGTCGTTACCTCGAGAAGTCCAACGCCAATGGCGGTCGGGTGACCGTCGAGTATGTGCTGCTCGATCATATCAATGACGATATGCAGCATGCTCACGAGCTGGCCAAGGTACTCAAGGACACCCCGAGCAAGATCAACCTGATCCCGTTCAACCCCTTCCCGGGCAACCCTTATGGCAAGCCGAGCAACAGCCGCATCGATCGCTTCTCCAAGGTGCTGATGGAGTACGGTTTCACCGTGATCGTCCGCAAAACCCGTGGCGATGACATCGACGCCGCTTGTGGTCAGCTGGTGGGTGACGTAATTGACCGTACCAAGCGAACTATCAAAAATCGGATGCAACAGGATGGGATTTCCGTCAAAATGGTTTAAATGCTAAGCCATTGTATAGACAGGGAATGGATACACGTACATTGATCGTAGTGGCAGCGCTCTGCGCGCTGCCTGGCTGTGTGACCGAGACCACTTACGCTGGCCAGAATTCGACCCAGCGTGAAGTGGGCCCCGACCTCAAGGCGGCAGCCCAGACCCGTCTCGACCTGGGTATTCAGTACCTGCGTCAGGGTAATGCCGAGCAGGCCAAGTTCAATCTTGACCGCGCCCTCCAATATGACCCCTCCAATCCTCAGGTGCAGATCGGTTTTGCCTACTTTTACCAGAAAGTAGGGGATTTCAAGGCGGCCGAGACCCATTACAAGAACGCCCTCGCCATGGATCCGTCCAATGCTGACGCGATGAACAACTATGGCGCCTTCCTCTGTGATCGCGGTCGCTATGACGAGGCAGATCAGGCGTTCAACCAGGCGGTTATTCAGCCAGGCTATGTAAAAATTGCCGATACCTATGAAAATGCGGCACTTTGTGCGCTGCAAAATCGCAGAAATGATAAAGCAGGCGAGTACTATCGCCTGGCCTTGGGGTATAATCCCCGCAATCCAGGGTTATTGCTGGACTTGGCCGAGCTTTCCATGAAAGATGGCAAGCTGCCTGATGTGCAGTCCTACCTCGCCCGTTTTGCCGATGTGTCAGACGAGAACGAGGAGAGTCTCTGGTTGAGACTGCGGCTGGCACAGGCGATGGACAAGCCGGCATTACTTCACCAATTCGGGACTGAGCTGGTAAGGCAATATCCCACTTCGCAACAAGCCAAGCGTTATTTAGCCAATGACTATTGAACAGCCACACGATTTCCAAGACGACTCCCAGGCAGCAGGCCCAGGCCAATTGCTGCGCAACGCCCGTGAACAGCTTGGCTGGACACGAGAACAGGTTGCGTCCCGCATTCACCTTCGTCTGACCCTGATCGCCGCTATCGAATCGGATACCTACGACAAGCACACGTCCCATACCTTTATCCGGGGCTATCTGCGTACCTATGCCAAGCTGGTCGGGATCCCCGAAGAGACCATTCTGGCCGCATACGACAAGCTGGGTCTGACCCCTCCCGATAATATCGACATGCAGAGCTTCTCCCGTCGCTCCCGCCAGCAAGCCAACGACAGTCGGCTCAAGGTGGTGACCTGGCTGGTGATCCTGGTGTTGATTGCGCTCTCGGTCGCCTGGTGGTGGCAGAGTACTGCACGTCGCTCCGCCGGTGATGAAGCCCTGGCTGCCACCGAGATGAGTGCGACCAGCTCGACCCCGGCTGCGCCCGCTATCACGCCACCCGATGCGATCAATACCGACCCGGTGGAAGGCGCTGCCATCGCGCCGACCGCCACGGACGTGACTGCCCCTGCGGTGGTTTCCGATGCGACTGCTACCCTGGCACCTGCTTCTGCGGCTGTTGTACCGACCGATGTCAGCGCGGCTGTCGGCACAGCGACTGATGCTGCAGTATCCGGCGCCAATGGCACCGAATCTAATGAGGCTGTTGTTGATCCGGCGACGGCACCGCAACTGAAGATGAGCTTCACCGCCGATTGCTGGCTGGATGTGAAGGATGCCAACGGCAAGACCCTGTTCAGTGGTCTGAAGAAGGCTAACGACGAGCTGGTGCTGGAAGGCGCCGAGCCCCTGAAGTTCATCATTGGCGCGCCGATGGCCGTCAAGCTTGACTACAAGGGTCAGTCGTTTGATATGAGCCGTTACAACAACGGTCGTACTGCCCGCTTCTCACTGCCGCAGGAGTAACCTGTTTCTCATGTCTTCTCACGAATCTCCCATCATTCGTCGTAAATCCAGACAGATCATGGTTGGTAATGTACCGGTTGGGGGCGATGCCCCCATTACCGTGCAGACCATGACCAACACCAAGACCACAGATGTCGCCGCCACCGTCGAGCAGATCCAGCGGATCGAGCGGGTCGGTGCCGATATCGTCCGTGTCTCCGTGCCCACCATGGAAGCGGCGGAAGCGTTCCGGCTCATCAAACAACAGACCCGTATTCCCATCGTCGCCGATATCCACTTCGACTACCGTATCGCCCTGAAAGTGGCCGAGTACGGTGCCGACTGCCTGCGTATCAACCCGGGCAACATCGGCAACGAGCAGCGGGTGCGTTCGGTGGTCGATTGCGCGCGCGACCTCAATATCCCGATCCGTATCGGGGTCAATGGCGGGTCGCTGGAGAAAGATATTCAGGAGAAGTACGGCGAGCCGACCCCCGAAGCGCTGGTGGAGTCCGCCATGCGTCACGTGGACTATCTCGATCGCCTCGATTTCCAGGATTTCAAGGTGAGCGTCAAGGCCTCCGATGTGTTCCTGGCGGTCGGTGCCTATCGCCTGCTGGC
Organism: Aeromonas allosaccharophila; assembly: GCF_016026615.1. NCBI lineage: Bacteria > Pseudomonadati > Pseudomonadota > Gammaproteobacteria > Aeromonadales > Aeromonadaceae > Aeromonas > Aeromonas allosaccharophila. The sequence goes on from NZ_CP065745.1 coordinate 719,821, forward strand.
CAAACAGATTGAGCAGCCGCTCCATCTGGGCATCACCGAAGCGGGCGGTTTCCGTGCCGGCGCGGTGAAATCAGCCATTGGTCTCGGCATGCTGCTCACCGACGGCATCGGCGATACCCTGCGTATCTCGCTGGCGGCGGATCCGGTGGAGGAGGTGAAGGTCGGCTTCGATATCCTCAAATCCCTGCGTATTCGTTCCCGTGGCATCAACTTCATCGCTTGTCCCTCCTGCTCACGGCAGGAGTTCGACGTGATCGCCACCGTCAACGCGCTGGAAGAGCGGCTCGAGGACATCATCACCCCGATGGATGTCTCCATCATCGGTTGCGTGGTGAATGGCCCGGGCGAAGCGCTGGTCTCTGATCTTGGTCTGGCGGGTGCCGCCAATAAGAGTGCCTTCTATGAAGGGGGCCAACGGGTCGATCGGCTCGACAACAAGGATCTCATTCCGGTGCTGGAGCGACGCATTCGCGCCCGCGCCGCCATGATGGATCCCGCCAACCGGATCCTGATGGACAAGGATTGAACAAATCGGGGCCACATCGGGTGGCCCTTTTTCCAGGTGACTGATTTTAAATCCCGCATCCGGATTCCCTGATTTTACCTTGGGGGGGAAAATCCCTATAATGCGGCCAAATTTTACCTCTTTTTCTCGAGTATCAACGTGGCAAAACAGATCCAAGCTATTCGCGGTATGAATGATTGCCTGCCGGAGCAGAGCCCGGTATGGCAGAAGGTTGAACAGATCCTGCGCCAGGTCGTTGCGAGCTATGGCTACAGCGAAGTGCGCATGCCGATTGTCGAGCAGACTCATCTGTTCAAGCGCGCCATCGGTGAAGTGACCGACGTGGTCGAAAAAGAGATGTACACCTTTGAAGACCGCAACGGCGACAGCCTGAGCCTGCGTCCGGAAGGAACCGCCAGCTGCGTCCGTGCCGGTATCGAGCACGGTCTGCTCTACAATCAGGAACGCCGGATGTGGTACATGGGCCCCATGTTCCGTCACGAGCGTCCCCAGAAGGGCCGTTATCGCCAGTTCCACCAGTTCGGTGTCGAGCTGTTTGGCATCAACGGACCGGATATTGACGCAGAACTGATCATGCTGACCCACCGCCTGTGGCGTCTGTTTGGCATCAGCGAGCATGTCACCCTGCAACTCAACACGCTCGGTCAAAGCAGCGAGCGCGCCGCTTATCGCGATGCGCTGGTAGCCTATCTGGAGCAGTACAAGGATCAGCTGGACGAAGAGAGCCAGCGCCGGATGTACAGCAACCCGCTGCGGGTGCTCGACTCCAAGGATGAAAAAGTACAGGCCATTCTGGTCGGTGCTCCGCGTCTGTTCGACCATCTGGGCGAAGAGAGCCTGGCCCACTTCGAGGGACTCAAGCGCCTGCTCGAGTCTGCCGGTATCAAATACGAAGTGAACGAGCGTCTGGTGCGTGGTCTTGACTACTACAACCTGACCGTGTTCGAGTGGGTCACCAGCAGTCTGGGGGCCCAGGGCACCGTCTGTGCCGGTGGCCGCTACGATGGTCTGGTGGAGCAGCTCGGTGGTCAACCGACCCCTGCCGTGGGCTTTGCCATGGGCATGGAGCGTCTGGTGCTGATGCTGGAGACCCTCGAGCTCAACGCCGATATCCGCCCGGCGGTGGATGTCTATCTGGCGATGGTGGGCGAGGGGACCGAGCAGGCTGGCTTCCAGTTGGCCGAGCGTCTGCGCGATGCCCTGCCGGACTTGCGCCTGATGAGCCACTGCGGTGGTGGCAACTTCAAGAAACAACTCAAACGTGCCGACAAGAGCGGCGCGGCAATCGCCCTGATCCTTGGTGAAACCGAGGTGCAAAACGGGGAGATCACTATCAAATATCTGCGTGGTCAGGCCGAGCAACAGACCGTCAAGGTTGACGCCGCCATTGCCCTGCTGGCAGCCAAAGGAGAGTAAGCTGTGGAAGTCTATACCACCGAAGAACAACAGGTTGAGGTTATCAAGGAGTGGTGGAAAGAGAACGGAACCTCGGTGATTGCCGGGACCGTGATCGGTCTGGTCGGCCTGTTCGGCTGGCGCTATTACAACCAGCACCAGCAAGAGACCATGGAGGCCTCCTCCCAGGCTTACAATCAGGTGATTGAGCAGCTGGCCAAGGGCGATGCCGCCGGTTTCGAGCAGGCACAGCAGTTTGTCACCGCTAACAAGGGCGACTCCTACGCCGAGCTGGCCGCCCTGCAACTGGCTGCCGCTGCCGTCAAGGCGGGCAAGCTGGATCTGGCTGCCGAGCAGCTGGATCTGGTAGCGACCACAGGTGACGAGAGCATTCGTCCCATCGCGGCGCTGCGTCTGGCTCGTGTACTGAATGATCAGGGCAAGGCGGACGAAGCGCTGGCCAAGCTGGCGACCATCCAGAGTGACGCCTTCAAGGCGCAGGTAGCCGAAGCCCGTGGCGATGTGCTGCAAAAGCAGGGCAAGACCGAAGAGGCTCGTGACGCCTATCAGGCGGCGGCGGATGCCGGCGGCCTGCAGGGTAGCGCCGAGCTCAAGCTGAAAATGGACGATCTGGCCCTGCCGGCCGTTGCGACTGGTGAGGCACCGGATGCGTAATCTATTCAAGATGGTGGCGCTGGGGGCTGCGGTCTCCTTCGCTCTGCAGGGTTGCTCCCTGTTCAGTTCGGAAGAGGATCTCAACCCGATGGCGCCGCTGCCCAAGGTTGAATCTGCTTTCACTGCCGACACCGCATGGTCATCCACCGTGGGTGATGGCATCGGTGATTTCTACTCCCAGCTCAAGCCGGTGGTGGAAGAGGATCGGATCTATGCGGCCGCCCGTGATGGTGATGTCACCGCATTCGATCTGGCCAGTGGCGATCGCCTCTGGACCGTCGATCTGGCTGACCTGCCGGTCAATGCCGACAAGCGCAGTGCCCGTCTCTCCGGTGGTCTGGTCTCCCGTTATGGCAAGCTGTTCCTCGGCTCCGAGAACGGGGTGGTCTATGCCCTGAACGAAGAGAATGGTGAAGTGCTATGGCAGACCAATGTGCCCGGCGAAGTGGTGGCGAGCCCCGCGGTGGAAGATGGCCGCGTGGTGGTGCTGACCACCTCCGGTCGCCTGATCGCGCTCGATACTGACGAAGGCAAGCTGCAGTGGTCGCTCTCCGAAGAGCAGCCACCGCTGACCCTGCGCAGTGCCGGTGCGCCGGTGATCACCAACGGTGCCGTGATTTACGGCCGTGCCGATGGCAAGGTGGGCATTGCCCTGCTGAGCAATGGCCAGCCGGTGCGTCAGTCCAAGGTGGCTGATGCCCGCGGTGCTACCGAGCTGGACCGTATGGTCGACGTCGATGCCAGCCCCCTGATCGCCGGTGATGAGCTCTATGCCATCGCCTACAACGGTCAGCTGATGGCTCGCAAACTGATGACCGGCGACGAAGTGTGGAAGCGCAAGTATTCCGGCTATCGCGATCTGGCGATGACCGGCAATGCCATTGTGCTGACCGACAGCCGCAGCCATCTGTTTGCGGTCGATCGTCGCAACGGTCTGGAGCTGTGGTCCAACACCCAGCTGGAGAATCGTACCGTCACTGCACCTGTCATCTTCGGTGACTATGTGGTGGTGGGTGATGTGGAAGGATACCTGTATTGGCTTGATCGTACCGACGGTACCATCAAGGCGATGCAGCAGCTCGATAGCAGTGGCCTCTACGCCGCCCCGCTGGTGGATGGCGAGACCCTGTATGTGCAGAGCCGTGACGGCAAGTTGTACGCCCTCAAGCGTCCTTGATCGTCCGATAATGTGAATATCCGGCTCCTGGTCTTCGGACCCGGAGCCTTTGTCGTCTTGAGAATGAGGCTTTTATGACTCCTGTAGTAGCCCTGGTGGGCCGCCCCAACGTGGGGAAATCCACCCTGTTTAACCGCTTGACCCGTACTCGGGATGCCCTGGTTGCCGATTTTCCCGGTCTGACCCGGGACCGTAAATACGGTCAGGCGAAGTTGGGCGAGCTGGAATTTATCGTGGTCGATACCGGCGGTATCGATGGTACCGAAGAGGGGATCGAGCTGAAGATGGCCGAGCAATCCCTGCTGGCCATCGAAGAAGCGGATGTCGTGCTGTTCATGGTGGATGCCCGTGCCGGTCTGACCGCGGCGGATCAAGCCATCGCCGAACACCTGCGCAAGGCCCACAAGAAGGTATTTCTGGTGGCCAACAAGACCGATGGCATCGACGGTGATTCCGCGGTTTCCGAGTTCTACGGTCTGGCGCTGGGCGAGGTCTACCAGATCGCGGCCGCCCACGGTCGTGGTGTGCTGAGCCTGCTGGAACTGGCCCTGGCTCCCCATCTGGAGACCCTGGTCGAAGCCGCTACCGATGAAGATGCGCAGGATGAGGAAGAGGAGGACTTCGACGAAGAAGCCCTGCTGCGCATGGTGGCTGCCGGTGATCTGGACACCCGGGAAGATACCAAAGAGACCCCGTTTGCCGACCTGCCCATCAAATTTGCCATCGTCGGTCGTCCCAACGTCGGTAAATCGACCCTGACCAACCGCATGCTGGGTGAAGATCGGGTCATCGTCTATGACATGCCCGGCACCACCCGCGACTCCGTCTACATTCCGATGGAGCGTGACGAGCAGAAGTACGTCATTATCGATACCGCCGGTGTGCGTCGTCGTGGCAAGGTGCACGAGACGGTGGAGAAGTTCTCCGTCATCAAAACCCTGAAAGCCATCGAAGATGCCAACGTCTGCCTGCTGGTGATCGACGCCCAGGAAACCATCACCGATCAGGACTTGAGCATCCTCGGTTTCGTGCTCCACTCAGGCCGCTCCGTGGTGCTGGTGGTGAACAAGTGGGATGGCCTGGATCAGAAGGTGAAAGAGGATGTGAAGAACGAGCTGGATCGTCGTTTGGGCTTCATCGACTTCGCGCGCGTCCACTTCATCTCCGCCCTGCACGGCAGCGGTGTCGGCCACCTGTTTGAATCCATTCAGGAGGCTTACCAGTCCGCCACCCGTCGTACCAGCACGGCGATGCTGACCCGCATCATGCAGATGGCGCAGGAAGATCACCAGCCGCCGATGGTCAATGGTCGCCGCGTCAAGCTCAAGTATGCGCATGCCGGTGGCTACAACCCGCCGCGCATCGTGATCCACGGCAACCAGCTGAACGATTTGCCGGATTCCTACAAGCGTTACCTGATGAACTACTTCCGCAAGTCCCTCAAGATCATGGGCTCGCCGATCCGGGTCGAGTTCCAGGAGTCGGTCAACCCGTTTGAAGGCAAGAAGAACACCATGACCCTGAGTCAGGAACGTCAGCGCAAACGCCTGCTGAAGATGAAGAAGAAATAAGTCCTTGCGGCTGCCCTCACCGGCAGCCGCTTTGTTATTCCCCCTGCAGTGGCGTGATGTCCGGCGGGGAGGGGAACCCGCCATGGGCAAGCCCATCGCAGGTTCACTTTATGAGGAGTCGACAATGGAAGCCCTGCTTTGCCCGTCATGCCAGGCCGAACTGGATACCCGCAGCAAGGAACAGACCTGTGGTCAGTGCCAGGCCCCTGTGCGTGTCACGGCCATCTGCCCCACCTGCCAGCAGGAGCTGGAGCGTCTCAAGGCGTGCGGTGCGGTGGATTACTTCTGCAACCACTGCAACTCGCTGGTATCCAAGCGGACGGTACAGTTCAAGGCGGCGCTGGTGTAAGACGGTAGTCAGGTAAGAAAGAAGATAAAAAAACCCGGCGAATGCCGGGTTTATGCTGTGTGCTCTGCAATAAGCAGGGTATAGGATCGATTTCTGCGCCACAGGTTGCGCTTGATGTCATTAAGCTTGAGTTTGCGTCTGGGGCTCCAGCTGCACTTCGCTTTTCTGACCAGACTGATTTTTCTACGTTTTTGCATCTTGGTCTCCTCCCAACTGGGTGGCCGTCCCGGCCTTGGGTCATTGATGGAGCCCATCCGAAATTGCTGTTATTTAATCTCTCAACATAATGAAAACAATGCGATTTCGGATAGGCTCCGATGTGAATCGATGGTAACAGAGAAATTTGCGTGAAAACAGCCGAATAATGGCTGGTTAGCGCAAGGTGATCTGATTGACCACCTCGGCGATGATGGTGGGGCGCTCGGCCAGCTCCGGCTCGCTGTCGTTGTCGAGACTCTCCCGCTGGTGCGCCTTCTGCTGCTCGTTGTCGAGCCACAGCAGGCTCTGGTAGTACTGGCGCACGTTGTTGACATAGTTGCGCGCCTCGCTGCCACGGGCATAGCCGTAACGCACCTTGCGATGCCAGCGCGCCTGTTGCAGCAGCGGCAGCACCTCTTTCACGTCGCTCCAGGCGTCGGGATTCTTGCCAAGATCCTTGGCCAGGCGGCGGGCATCCATCATGTGGCCGTAACCGATGTTGTAGGCGGTGAGGGCAAACCACACCTTCTCGTCATCGGGCACCGAGTCCGGCACCTTCTCCATCATCTGTTGCAGATAGAGGGACCCCCCCTTGATGCTCTCTTCCGGATGGAGCCGGTCGTTGACCCCCATCGCCTTGGCGGTGGGCTCGGTCAGCATCATCATGCCGCGCACGCCGGTGTAGGAGCGGGCCTGCGGGTCCCAGTGGGACTCCTGATAGCTGATGGCGGCGAGCAGACGCCAGTCGATATTCTTGGCGTGAGTCTGGAACAGCGGCTGGTACTTGGGCAGCAGGCTCTTGGCGCGCTTGAGGAAGGTACGGGTATCGACAAAATCGAAGTTCTGCACGTGGCCGAAGTACTTCTCGTCCAGCTTGGCGATGGCCCCATCCATGAAGCGCTGACCGAAGAAGTCGATCACGCTGGCATAGAGGCTGTCATCGGGCAGCTTGCTCATGGCCCAGGCGACGGTCTGCTTCTGGGCCAGGGTCAGCCCCTCGGTGAGCTCCGGGTAGTAGCGCTGGGTCCGGGCCAGCACGGTATCCTGCACCACCGTATAGTCAATCTTGCCATCCACCACCTGCTTGAGCAGCTCCTCCACATCGGCATTGTGGCTGGTGCTCCACATCAGTTTCGGATTCTCCTTGCTCATCTCTTTGAGCAGGTCTTCCCCGGTGGAGCCGGCGGCGACGACCAGTTTGCCCTTGATGTCGTTCAATGAGGCTGGCTTGGGCTTGCCGTTGCGGTAGACCAGCTTGGGGGAGACCTGATAGAAGCCCGGGCCGAAGCGAAACAGCTCGCGTCGCTCGGGGGTGACCATGATGGCGGCGGCGGCCAGATCGAGTTTGCCCTTTTTCAGCAGGGCGACCAGTTCGTCAGTGGTGTCGACCGGAATGATGGTGAGTTTCACCCCCAACCAGTCGGCATAGTTTTGCGCCAGCTCGTAATCGAACCCCTGTGCGAGGTCGTCACGCTGGTAATAAGAGGTGGGACCATAGATGGTGCCAACCCGGATCTCGCCTCGCTGGCGGATCTGCTCCAGCTGGCTGGAGGGGCTATAGAAGTCGCAGCCAACCAGAGTCAGCGTCAACAACAGCCCGATAAACAGTCGAAAAATGCAGCGCAAGTAGGTGAGTACCTTTGTTGAAAAAATCGGCATTTGTCAAAAAAGAGGCACCTTTATACCAGAGAGTGTGCGCAGAGTCACACTGCACGAAGTGAGAAAAACGTTTGTCCGGCGTGAGCCAGATCCCTATAATACGCGCGTCTCAATTCCCCCCCACTTTAAAACTTGGTGAGAAAGGTCATATGGATATCTTGCGTGGTGCCCCAGCACTGTCTGATTTTCGTGTCCAAAAACTGCTGCAACGCTTCGCACAGATGAGAAATGAGAGTGGTACGGAGAGTGGAGTAGAGAGCGGAGTAGAGATAGAGGATGTCTATGCCGAGTATGTGCACTTTGCCGAGCTGACAAGCCCCCTCTCTCCCCCCGAGCGAGCGACCTTGGGCCAGCTCTTGCGCTACGGCCCGACCATCCCCGAACACACCCCCAGCGGTCAGCTGTTTCTTGTTACCCCCCGCCCCGGCACTATCTCCCCCTGGTCTTCCAAAGCAACCGACATCGCCCACAACTGCGGCCTGAAACAGGTCAAGCGGCTGGAGCGCGGTATTGCCTATTACCTGACTATCAAGGGGCAGGGTGAGCTGAGTGCCGCCCAGCGCAGCGCCATTGCTGCCGTGCTGCATGATCGGATGATGGAAGTGGTGTTTGCCGAGATGAGCGAAGCTGCTGCCCTGTTTGCTCACCACGAGCCGCGCCCCTTCACCCAGGTGGATGTGCTGGGTGGTGGCCGTGCCGCGCTGGCCGAGGCCAACGTGGCGCTGGGTCTGGCGCTGGCCGATGACGAAATCGACTATCTGGTGGAGAATTTCACCAGGCTGGGTCGCAATCCCAATGACATCGAGCTCTATATGTTTGCCCAGGCGAACTCCGAGCACTGCCGTCACAAGATCTTCAATGCCGACTGGACCATCGACGGTGAGCAACAGCCCAAGTCGCTGTTCAAGATGATCAAGAACACCTTCGAGCAGACGCCGGATCATGTCCTCTCTGCCTATAAAGACAACGCCGCGGTGATGGAAGGGAGCCAGGGTGGCCGCTTCTTCCCGAGCCCGGCCAACGGCGAATACCAGTATCACCAGGAGCAGGTCGACATCCTGATGAAGGTGGAGACCCACAACCACCCGACCGCCATCTCTCCCTTCCCGGGCGCGGCCACCGGCTCCGGCGGCGAAATCCGCGACGAGGGTGCCACCGGTCGCGGTGCCAAGCCCAAGGCGGGTCTGGTCGGTTTCTCCGTCTCCAACCTGCGCATCCCCGGCTTCGAGCAGCCCTGGGAGCAGGATTTCGGCAAGCCGAGCCGTATCGTCAGTGCCTTTGACATCATGCAGGAGGGGCCGCTCGGCGGCGCTGCGTTTAACAACGAGTTCGGCCGTCCGGCCATTCTCGGTTACTTCCGTACCTTCGAAGAGGAGGTGCCGAGCCACAATGGCGTCGAGGTGCGTGGCTACCACAAACCCATCATGCTGGCAGGCGGCATTGGCAACATCCGCACCGAACATGTCCAGAAAGGGGAGATCCCGGTCGGCGCGGCCCTCATCGTGCTGGGCGGCCCGGCCATGAACATCGGTCTGGGCGGCGGTGCGGCATCCTCCATGGCCTCCGGCCAGTCGGCCGAAGATCTCGACTTTGCCTCGGTGCAGCGTGACAACCCCGAGATGGAGCGCCGTTGCCAGGAGGTGATCGACCGCTGCTGGCAGCTGGGTGACGACAACCCCATCGTCTTTATCCATGATGTGGGGGCGGGTGGTCTCTCCAACGCCATGCCTGAGCTGGTCAATGACGGTGAGCGTGGCGGTCGTTTCGATTTGCGCGCTATCCAGAGCGACGAGCCGGGCATGAGCCCGCTGGAGATCTGGTGCAACGAATCCCAGGAGCGTTATGTGCTGGCGGTAGCGCAGGACAAGCTGCCGCTGTTCAAGGCGCTGTGCGAGCGTGAGCGAGCGCCTTACGCCGTGATCGGCACCGCGACCGAAGAGAAGCATCTCACCCTCTCTGACAGCCACTTTGACAACCAGCCCATCGATCTGCCGCTGGATGTGCTGCTGGGCAAGGCGCCCAAGATGCACCGCGATGTGGTGACCCTGCCTGCGCAAGGCAAAGCGCTCCAGCTCGATGGCATCACTTTAAGTGACGCGGCCGAGCGGGTACTGCGTCTGCCGACCGTGGCGGAGAAATCCTTCCTGATCACCATCGGCGATCGCAGCGTGACGGGTCTGGTTAACCGCGACCAGATGGTTGGCCCCTGGCAGATCCCGGTGGCCGATTGCGCCGTCACCGCCGCCACCTACGACAGCTATCACGGTGAAGCCATGTCGATGGGCGAGCGCACCCCGGTCGCGCTGCTCTCTCACGCCGCCTCTGCCCGTATGGCGGTAGCGGAAGCGCTCACCAACCTGGCACCGGCTCATATCGGTTCCCTCAAGCGGGTCAAGCTCTCCGCCAACTGGATGGCCGCTGCCGGTCACCCGGGTGAGGATGCCGGCCTCTATGAGGCGGTCAAGGCGGTGGGCGAGGAGCTCTGCCCGGCCCTTGGCATCACCATCCCGGTGGGCAAGGACTCCATGTCGATGAAGACCCGCTGGCAGCAGGATGGCAAGGAGCACAGCGTCACCTCGCCGCTCTCCCTGCTCATCTCCGCCTTTGCCCGGGTTGAGGATGTGCGCAACACAGTCACGCCACAACTGCGTACCGATCTCGGTGAAACCGACCTTATCCTCATCGACCTTGGCAACGGCAAACAGCGCCTCGGCGCATCTGCGCTGGCGCAGGTCTATCGTCAACTGGGCGACAAGGCGCCGGATCTCGACAATCCGGTTCAGCTCAAGGGCTTCTTCAACGCCATTCAGGCGCTGGTGGCCGATCGCAAGCTGATCGCCTATCACGACCGTTCTGACGGCGGCCTGTTCGTCACCCTGACCGAGATGGCGTTTGCCGGTCACTGTGGCCTCGACATCCAGCTCGATCGCATCGGTGGCGATCTGCTGCCGGCGCTGTTCAACGAGGAGCTGGGCGCCGTCATTCAGGTGCGCCGTGAAGATAAAGAAGCGGTGATGACCCTGCTGGCCGGTCACGGTCTGGCGGCCTGCTCTCATGTGCTCGGCACCGTGCGCGAAGGGGATCTCATCACCTTGCAGCGGGGCGGTCAGGAGGTCTATCGCGCCAGCCGCACTGCGCTGCGCACCATCTGGGGCGAGACCAGCTGGCAGATGCAGCGGCTGCGCGACAACCCGGTGTGCGCCGACAGTGAGCATGCCGCTCGTCAGGACGCCACCGATCCGGGTCTGCATGCCAAGCTGACTTACAACCCGTCCGAGGATGTGGCGGCGCCCTATATCGCCAGTGGTGTCTCTCCCCGTCTGGCCGTGCTGCGCGAGCAGGGGGTCAACTCCCACGTGGAGATGGCGGCGGCGTTCGACCGTGCCGGTTTCGCGGCGGTGGACGTGCACATGAGCGACATTCTCTCCGGTCGTATCAAGCTGGAGGAGTTCCAGACCCTGGTGGCCTGTGGCGGCTTCTCCTACGGTGACGTGCTGGGTGCCGGTGAAGGCTGGGCCAAGTCCATCCTGTTCAACGACAACGCCCGCGAACAGTTCCAGCGCTTCTTCGAGCGTGGCGATACCCTCTCTCTGGGTGTCTGCAACGGTTGCCAGATGATGTCCAACTTGCGAGACCTCATCCCGGGTGCCGATCTGTGGCCGCGCTTTGTGCGCAACCGCTCCGAGCGCTTCGAGGCACGCTTCAGTCTGGTAGAGGTGCAAGACTCTCCGTCCGCCTTCTTTGCCGGCATGGCGGGCTCCGTGATGCCCATTGCCGTCTCCCACGGGGAAGGGCGTGTCGAAGTGCGCGATGCCGCTCACCTGGCTGCGCTGCAAGCCAGCGGTCTGGTAGGACTGCGCTTTGTCGACAACCGCGGCAGCGTGACCGAGCAATACCCGGCCAACCCGAACGGCTCGCCGAACGGTATCACCGCCGTCACTACCACGGACGGTCGCGCCACCATCATGATGCCGCACCCGGAGCGGGTGTTCCGCACCGTGGCCAACTCCTGGCACCCGGACAATTGGGGTGAGGATGGTGCCTGGATGCGGATGTTCCGAAACGCCCGGGTCCGCCTGGGTTAATAGCGACAGCGCAAGCGCATAAAAACAGAAACCGGCCAAATTTGGCCGGTTTTTTTATGGTTCAACTGAGTGGGTCAGGCAGGCGAGGTGCCACGTCAACCAATGGCTTAGTCACAGTACGTTGATGAGGGGAGAATCGATTCAAGCCCTGCAAATGGTTTAAGGGGAAGGATTTGATAAAAAAACCGGCAGCCAAGGCTGCCGGTTTTTACGGGTAATGATGAGGGGGAATGTCAGCGAAGGTTACTGCAACACCACGTGCTGGAACCCTTGGACCAGGCTGATGACCGGCTGGGGATAGAGCCCCAGCAACACCACCAGAGCGGCAGAGAGCAGTACCACCACGCCACCGGAGGAGAGTGCCCAGTCGGCGCTGGCATCGCGCTGCTGCATACCCGGTTCGCGCAGATAGAGGGTCACCATCACCTTGAGGTAGTAGTAGAGACCCAGTGCGCTGCCGAGCACGATGGCGCCGGAGAGCCACCAGAGCTGCGCCTCGACGGTGACGCCGATGAGGTAGAACTTGCCGATAAAGCCGAGCGTCATCGGGATACCCGCCAGGGAGAGCATCATCACCGTCAGCACGGCAGTGAGGTATGGGCGCTTCCAGAACAGGCCACGATAGCTGTGCAGGGAGTCTGCATCCTTGCCGCGATAGGGGCTCGACATCATGCTCACCACGCCAAAGGCACCCAGGCTGGTGAAGAGGTACATCAGCAGATAGACCCCGGCCGCTTCCACCGGCATCTGGCCGAATCGGCTCGCCACGATCACCGCTAGCAGGTAACCGAAGTGGGAGATGGAGGAGTAACCCAGCATCCGTTTGACGTTGGTCTGCACCAGGGCCAGCAGGTTGCCGACCAGGATGGAGATGACCGCCATGGCTGCCAGCAGCCAGTGGATCATGGGATCGCTCGCCGCCGGTACCGCCAGATAGAAGCGCAGCAGCACGGCAAAGACCGCCACCTTGCTGACGGTGGCGAGGAAGGTGGCGACCGGCGCCGGGGCACCTTCGTAGACATCCGGGGTCCAGAGGTGGAAGGGGGCCAAGGAGAGTTTAAAGGCAAAGCCGACCAGCATTAACCCCAAACCGCCCATCAGCAGCGGATGGTGAGCCGGGCTCTCGGCCAGGGTCTGCCCCAGGGCGGCAAAGCTCAGGCTGCCTGCCTGGGCATAGAGCAGCGCCATGCCAAACAACAGGAAGGCGGTGGCGGCGGCAGAGAGCACCATGTATTTCACCGCGGCTTCCAGCGAGTGGCGCTCGCGGTAGGCGTAACCCACCAGACCGAACATCGGCAGGGTCAGCATCTCAATCCCGATAAAGAGGGATGCGAGGTGACGGGAGCAGGCCAGCACCAGACCACCGGCAGTGGCGATCAGCAGCAGCAGGAAGAACTCCTCCCGGTTGTCCGGGTAGGCTTTCAGCCACGATTGACCGAAGGTGCAGGTGGCCAGGGCGCCGATCAGTACCAGTCCCATGTAGAAGACGGCGTAACTGTCCACTTGCAGCAGCGGGGTGACGCCCTGATCCCCCTGCGCCATCACGATGGGCAGCGAGAAGAGCGCCAGGTTGAGGCCAACAATGGTCACGGTAAAGGCGGTGGTGACACAGCGGCGCCAGGCGATGGCCAGCATCAGGGCCGCCATGGCCCCGGTGGTCAACAGCAGGGGAAGCAGTGCCAGCAGTTGGGAAGCGGAGAAAGTCATTGCAGGGCTCCAGCAGTCGGCAGCAGATACCAGTGCAGCACGTTGATAAGGCTGCTGCTGGCGGTGTCAATCACGGGTTGGGGATAGAGGCCAAGCAGGACCAGCAGGCCCGCGATCACCATCATCATGGTCAGCTCGCGGCGATCCAGTCCCTTGAGCATGCTCTCATCCTTGGCGGGGCCAAAGCAGGCACGCTGCAACATGATGAGAGAGTAGACCGAGGCCAGCACCAGACCGAAGGTGGCGACTGCCGTGATGACAGGGGCAACCTGGAAGCTGCCGACCAGGATCAGGAACTCGCCGACAAAGTTGCCGGTGCCCGGCATGCCGAGCGACGCCACCGAGAAGAACAGCATCACACCGGGCAGATAGCGCAGACGCCCCCACAGGCCGCCCATCTGGCGCAAATCCCGGGTGTGCAACCGCTCGTAGAGCTGACCGCAGAGGATAAAGAGACCGGCAGCAGACAGCCCGTGGGCGATCATCTGCACCACGGCGCCCTGCAGGGCCAGCTCGCTACCCGAGTAGATGGCGATCATCACAAAACCCATGTGGGAGATGCTGGTGTAGGCCACCAGCCGTTTGATGTCGGTCTGACCGAATGCCACGATGGCGCCGTAGACGATGCCGATTAGGCCCAGCACCATGGCGTAGGGGGCAAACTCGGCGGACGCCTCGGGGAACAGCGGCAGGGCAAAGCGCAGCAGACCGTAGGCGGCGGTTTTCAGCAAGATCCCGGCCAAATCCACCGAGCCTGCGGTCGGCGCCTGACTGTGGGCATCCGGCAGCCAGCCGTGCAGCGGCACCAGCGGCATCTTGACCGCAAAGGCGATAAAGAAGCCCAGCATCAGCAGCCACTGAACGCCCTTGCTCATCGGGGTATTGAGCAGATCCAGATAGTTGAAGGTGAAGACACCGGTGGCATGCTGGTGGGTCAGCACCAGCCCGATGATGGCCACCAGCATGATCAGGCCCGAAACCTGGGTGTAGATAAAGAACTTGGTCGCGGCGTTGATCCGTGATTTGCCGTCAGTGACCGAGTGGCCCCACAGCGCAATCAGGAAGTACATGGGGACCAGCATCATCTCCCAGAAGAAGAAGAAGAGGAACAGGTCCAGCGCCATGAAGACGCCGAGCACGCCGCCGAGGATCCAGAGCAGGTTGAGGTGGAAGAAGCCGATGCGCTGCACGATCTCTTTCCACGAACAGAGGATGGCCAGCACCCCGATAAAGCAGGTGAGCATCACCATCAAGAGCGACAAGCCATCCACTGCCAGATGCAAAGAGATGCCAAAGCGGGGGATCCAGGGTAGGCGCCACTCGGCAGCCCAGGCGGAGGCGGCACCGGTGACGCCCGCACTGTCGAGGCCGGTCGTGGCAAGCGAGAAGTCACTGCCGAGCCAGATGGCACAGGAGAGCAGCAGGCTGGCGCTCATGGAGAGCAGGGCAACCCAGCGGACAAACTGCCCGCCGAGACGCTCCATCTGCCAGCAGAGCAAGCCGCCGATAAAAGGAATTAGCAAGATCCAGAGTAAGGTCACGGTATCAGCTCTCGTTCAAGTTCATATGAGATTGCGCTCCCTGTTCCATCAGGGAGAGCAAACAGCCTGGCTGTATGATTGTCCGGTTGTTCATCGCGTTACCCCAGCAGCAACAGCGCCAGCACCAGCAAGGCGCCGATCCCCATGGAGGCGGCATACCAGCGCAACTTGCCGGTCACGGTCCAGGCCAGCAGCTGGTTGCCACGCAGTGCAATCCAGGCGGGCAGTCCCATCATCCAGTCCAGCGGGTCGCGGGCCAACAGCCGGGTCGCCAGCAGATAGGGTTTGACCCACAGCTGGTCATAGAGCCAGTCAAAGCCCCAGGCGTTGAACCAGAGCGTGCTGAGCAGGCGACCTGGCGCACTGTTGGCAATGGCGGTGGCCAGACGACGCTCACCAAGGAACAGAAACGCGGCGAGCGCAATGCCTGCGATGGCAATGATACCGGAGGCTACCTCCAGCGCATGGCGACCCTCTTCGATATGATCCCCCGGGCCTGCCGGCAGTACCCCGGCCAGTGGCGGGGTGATCAGCGCCCCGATGCCGGTGGAGAGCACCAGCAGCACCAGCAGCGGCAGATGGTGAGCCAGACCGTGGCCCGCATGGGCTTTGGTCTGCTCTTTGCCATGGAAGGCGATAAAGATCAGCCGGAAGGTATAGAGCGAAGTGAGGAATGCCCCCACCAGACCGGCCCACAGCAGCGCGCTTTGACCAGAGGCTTCTACTTGCCACAGGATGGCGTCCTTACTGTAGAAACCGGAGGTGACCAGCGGCAACGCCGCCAGCGCCGAGCCCCCCACCAGGAAGCAGGCATAGACCAGCGGCAGGCTCTTGCGCAGGCCCCCCATCTTGAAGATGTTCTGCTCGTGGTGGCAGGCAACGATGACGGCACCGGCGGAGAGGAACAGCAGCGCCTTAAAGAAGGCGTGGGTCATCAGGTGGAAGATGGCCCCTTCCCATGCGCCGACACCGAGGGCCAAGAACATGTAGCCAATCTGGCTCATGGTGGAGTAGGCGAGGATCCGCTTGATGTCGGTCTGAACCAGCGCGGCAAAGCCTGCCAGCACCAGGGTGATGGCGCCAACCAGCCCGACCAGATGGAGGATCTCTGGCGCGAGCAGGAACAGGCCGTGGGTACGGGCAATCAGGTAGACACCGGCGGTCACCATGGTAGCGGCGTGGATCAGCGCAGAGACCGGGGTCGGGCCTGCCATGGCATCCGCCAGCCAGGTTTGCAGCGGCAACTGGGCCGATTTGCCGACCGCACCACCCAGCAGCATCAGGCAGGCCAGTGACAGGGCAGGGGAGCCCTCGGCAAACAGGGTGGGGGCGCGCACCAGCAGATCGTGGATATTGAGGGTGCCCAGTTCCCGATAGAGGATAAACAGGCCGATGGCGAGGAAGACATCACCCACCCGGGTCACGATGAAGGCCTTAAGGGCCGCCGCGCCGTTGTTGCGATCCTTGTAGTAGAAGCCGATCAGCAGGTAGCTGCACAGCCCTACTCCTTCCCAGCCGAGGTAGACAAACAGCAGGTCATCGGCCAGCACCAGAAACAGCATGCTGGCGATAAAGAGGTTGGTGTAGGTGAAGAAGCGGGAGTAACCCTCTTCCCCGCGCATATACCAGGAGGCGAACAGGTGGATGAAGAAACCCACTCCGGTCACCACCCCCAGCATGGTCAGCGACAGGCCATCCAGTGCCAGGCTGAAGGTTGGGGTGAAGTGACCCACCGCCATCCACTGCCACAGGTGCTGGATATAGACGCCGCCCTCGGGCGGGTTGGCCAAAAAGTCGATGCCCACCCACAGGGTGGTGAGGGCCGACAGGCCAATGGAGCCTACCCCGATCAGCGCCGAGGTACGCTCGCCAAACCGGCCGAGGGAGAAGGCCAGCACCAGCCATCCCAGCAGCGGAAATAGAAAAGTCAGATATAAGAGGCTCATCCGCGCATCTCGCTCACAGTGTCCACGTTCAGAGTGTGGTAACGACGATAGAGCAGCAGTAACAGGGCGAGGCCGATACTGGCCTCTGCTGCCGCCAGAGAAATCACCAGGATATACATGATCTGGCCATCGGCCTGGGCCCAGCGGCTACCCGCCACCACAAACGCCAGTGCCGAGGCATTCATCATGATCTCGATACTCATCAGGATGTAGAGCAGGTTGCGGCGGATCAGCAGACCGCACAAGCCGATGCAGAACAGCACCGCGGCCAGCAAAAGCCCGTGCTCCATGGGGATTCCATTCATTGCTGACCTCCTTCTTGTGCAGAGCGGGATGTGGAGCGCGGGACGGAGAGCACTTCACCGCTCTTGTCTTCCCGACCCAGGTGATAGGCGGTCACCAGACCTGCCAGCAGCAGGATGGAGGCGAGCTCCACCGCCAGTACATAGGGGCCAAAGAGCTCGACACCGACCTGCTTGGCGGTCACCTCGGTCACGCCGATCAGACCACCGGTCACCCCGAGAATGCCGTGGCCCAAGAAGCCCAGCAGGATCAGCGAGAGCAGGGCAGGGCCTACCCAGGTCATGGGGGTGAGCCAGTTTTTCTCCTGCGCCTGGGCACTTCCCAGGTTCAGCATCATCACCACAAACACGAACAGCACCATGATGGCGCCGGCGTAGACGATCACCTGCAGAGCGCCCGCAAAGGCGGCGCCCAGGCAGAAGAAGATCATGGCCACGGCGATGAGGGAGATGATGAGATTGAGCAGCGCATGCATGGGATTGCTGGTGCTGATCACCCGCAGCGTGCTGTAAATGGCCACCAGGGCCGAGGCATAAAATGCCAGTTCCATGATTGACTCCTCAGGGCAGCAGGCTCTTGACATCGATGGGCTTGGCTTCGTTTTCGGCATCCCCTTTCGGCTTGCCGTCGATGGCCATCCCGCTCATGCGATAGAAGTTGTAGTCCGGGTATTTGCCGGGCCCGCTGATCAGCAGATCCTCCTTCTCGTACACCAGATCCTGGCGGCGATACTCACCCATCTCGAAATCCGGCGTCAGCTGGATGGCGGTGGTGGGGCAGGCCTCTTCGCACAGGCCGCAGAAGATGCAGCGAGAGAAGTTGATGCGAAAGAACTCCGGATACCAGCGGCCATCTTCCCGCTCGGATTTTTGCAGCGAGATGCAGCCGACCGGACAGGCAACCGCGCAGAGGTTGCAGGCCACGCAGCGCTCGTCCCCGTCCGGGTCACGGGTCAGCACGATGCGACCTCGGTAGCGGGGGGCCGCATAGACCGCCTGCTCCGGATAGTTGAGGGTTTCACGGGGCCGCCAGGCATGGGAGAAGACCATGGCCAGGCTGCGTAACTGGGTGCCGACACCCTGAATAATGCTAACAATTTTCATAATGAGTGCCTCACTGCGTACTTATCAGTACAACTGCCGCGGTGACCAGCATATTGATCAGGGTCAGCGGCAAGCAGACTTTCCAGCCAAACGACATCACCTGGTCAAAGCGCGGGCGAGGCAGGGAGGCCCGCAGCAGGATGAAGAACACCATGAAACAGGCGGTCTTCAGGGCAAACCAGATGAAGGGGGGCAACCAGGGGCCGTGCCAGCCACCGAAGAAGAGGGTCACGATGAGCGAAGATACCAGCACGATGCCGATGTACTCGCCCACGAAGAAGAGACCCCACTTCATCCCCGCATACTCGATGTGATAGCCGTCGGCGAGCTCCTGCTCGGCTTCCGGCTGATCGAACGGGTGACGGTGGGTGACGGCGACACCGGCAAACAGGAAGGTGACAAAGCCCAGAATTTGGGGCACCACATTCCACAAATCTGCCTGTGCCTCGACGATATCCCGCAGGTTGAAGCTGCCGGTCTGGATCACTATTCCCATCAGGGAGAGTCCGAGAAACACCTCGTAGGAGAGGGTCTGGGCCGAGGCGCGCAAGCTGCCGAGCAGGGAGTATTTGTTGTTGCTCGACCAGCCGGCGAACAGCACCGCATAGACCGCCAGCCCCGCGATGGCCAGGATGTAGAGCAGCCCCACATTGAGATCCGCCACGCCCCAGGTGGGGGTGATGGGCACCACCGCAAACGCCAGAATAAAGGCGGTGAAGGCGATGATGGGGGCCAGGATAAAGATCCGGCGATCGGCGAACGGCGGGATCCAGTCCTCCTTGAAGAACATCTTGATCATGTCGGCGGCCAGCTGGAGCAGACCAAATGGCCCCACCCGGTTGGGGCCATACCTGTCTTGCCAGAGCGCCAGCAGACGGCGCTCGATGAAGCTCATGAAGGCGCCAGCCCCCACGATCCCCACCAGCACGATCAGTGCCTTGCCCACCTCCAGCAACAGATCGATCAGCGACTCGCTCATGCGATCACCTCCTGCAGGTTAGTGATTGAGGCTTGTTGCAGGGCCGTCGGCAGGCCGTTCACCCCAAGGGGGAGACCCACCAGACCGGCGCTCAGCTGTGCACTAAGACGCAGGCGCAACTGCCAGTGGCTACCGCCCCAGGAGAAGGAGACCTGATTACCGGCATGCAGGGCCAGACGCTCTGCATCAAGGGGATTGAGCACCAGCTCGGGTTCGTTCATCCGGGCCTGAATGACCGGGCTGCGGGCGGAGAGCTCCTCGCCGCCAAACAGCTGGGCATAGTTGACCACTTGCAGCGTCTCTGCGGCCTTGAAGGGGGCAGGGATAGCGGTGAACCAGCCGAGCGGCTCCTTGCCTTCTGCCTGCGGGTCTGTTGCTTCCAGCAGGCGGCGACCCGGATCGCCAGCGCGCAGATGACCACCGACTTCATCCTGGAACTTGTTCCAGGCGGAGGGGGAGTTCCAGCCCGGCGCCCAGGCAAAGGGCACTTGCGGCATGTTCTGGCGGGCACCGGCATACCCTTCCATGGAGAAGTTGAAGGGGGAGTCTGGATCTTGCGCTACCCGCGGCTCGCTGACGTTCTGATCCGCCAGCATGGAGGTGCGACCGCTGTAGCGGTGCGGCTCGCGGGCCAACCGCATGCCACGGATCCGCAAGCCCGCGTTGGGCGCCGCTTCCAGCATGGTGGCCAGCAGCGGATGGCTGCTGGCGCAAGCGTGGCTGATCTGATCGAAGTTCTGCCAGCGCAGCGGCTTGCGTTCGAGCGTCCCTTGCAGCGCTGCAAGCCAGCGCCACCCTTCACGCACCTGAATATCGGCGTTGTAGAAGGCGGGCGCATAGACCTGGAAGAAGCGCTGGGCGCGCCCTTCCATATTGACGAGGGTGCCATCGGCTTCGGCAAAACTGGCCGCTGGCAGCACCAAGTCAGCCTTGTTGGCGGTCAGGGTCGCCTGATGGTCGATGACCAGCAGGTGCTGCAGGCGAGCCAGCGCAGCATCCACCCGGTTGCGCGGCGCGCGGCGGTAGAGATCGTTCTCCAGAGTGACCAGTGCCAGCCCCTCTTCGGACTCGATACGCGCAAGGGCGGCTTCAAGCGGCTTGTCTGTTAAGGTTTGAGCGCCCAGCATGGCCAGACCCAGCGAGTTGGCCTCCTGACCAACCAGCGCGATGCTTACCTCCTGAGCTCGACCTTTCAGGGCGCGGGCAATGTTGCTGGCCGCGTCGACCAGTGCCACATCGCGGGCACTGGAGCCTGCAATGATGAGCGGCTTCTTGGCGTTGCCGAGCAGTTCGGCCCAGCGAGCCGCTTGTGCCTGCTGCTCGGGGCCGAGATCGGCCACGGCCGGTGCACTCGGGTCGAGCAGGTTGGCGATGGCAAAGCCAAGGCGCGCCTGATCGGCATAGGGGGCGTGCAGCTTGTCGGCCGCCACATCGTCCAGACGGGTGGTGTCGAGACTGGTAATGAGCAGCGGGTAGCGCTCGTTCTGACCCAGGGTTTGAACGGCGGCAACTTGCCACAGATCGACCTTCATCTTGCGGGCCAGTTCGCGGGCCTTGCCCTTGACCGCCTGACGTAGCGCCAGCGCGATACGGGCGGCGCTCATGGTGACATCTTCGCCGAGCAGCAGAATGGCATCGGCCTCTTCCATGTCCCGCAGGCTCGGGGTCGGCACGCCGCCCTGTTGCAGGATCTGCAGCATCTTCAGCTGACAGGCCCACTCGGCCTGCTCGACGCCTGCGTAGAAGTTGGCTTCACCCACCAGCTCGCGCAGGGCAAAGTTGCTCTCGAGCGACGCGCGGGGCGAGCCGATGCCGATGAGGCCGCTAGCGGTGCGCAGCGCATCGGCGGCGCGGTTGAGGGCGCCATCGACCGTGATGGTCAGCTGGTCGTTGCCATCTTTGAGCAGCGGCTGGCGCGGGCGGTCGGCCAGATTGACGTAGCCATAGCCAAAGCGGCCACGGTCACAGAGGAAGTAGTGGTTGACGCTGCCGTGGAAGCGGTTTTCAATCCGGCGCAGCTCGCCATAACGCTCACCCGGGCTGATGTTGCAGCCCACGGAACATTGCTGGCAGATGCTGGGAGCAAACTGCATGTCCCATTTACGGTTGTAGCGTTCGGAGTGGGTCTTGTCGGTGAAGACGCCGGTGGGGCAGACTTCCACCAGGTTGCCGGAAAATTCGCTCTCCAGGGTGCCATCCTCGACCCGGCCGAAATAGACGTTGTCGTGGGCACCGTAAACCCCGAGATCCTCGCCACCGGCATAATCCTTGTAGTAACGGACGCAGCGGTAGCAGGCGATGCAGCGGTTCATCTCGTGACCGATGAAGGGGCCCAGCTCCTGATTCTGGTGGGTGCGTTTGGTGAAACGGTAGCGACGGCTGTTGTGGCCGGTCATCACCGTCATATCCTGCAGGTGGCAGGCGCCGCCCTCTTCACACACCGGACAGTCGTGGGGGTGGTTGGTCATCAGCCACTCCACCACGCTCTTGCGAAACTCTTTAGCCTCTTCATCCTCGATGGCGATGTAGCTGCCATCGGTGGCCGGGGTCATGCAGGACATGACCAGACGACCGCGTTTGTCATCGGCATTCTGATACTGTTTGACCGCACACTGGCGGCAGGCGCCAACGCTACCCAGCGCCGGGTGCCAGCAAAAATAGGGGACGTCCAGACCCAGCGACAGACAGGCTTGCAGCAGGTTATCTGCCCCGTCTACCTCGTACTCTTTGCCGTCTACATAAATGGTTGCCATACAACTTCCCTGAAACCTGTTTTGTGAAATCTGTGGTGTCGTTACCAGCGCTCGCCCAGCAGATTGGGCTGGATCCCCTTGACCGGCTTGCGGTTATCGCCGCTGCCTTTGATCCCGGCCTCGAATTCGGAGCGGAAATATTTGATGGCGCTGGCCAGCGGCTCGACGGCACCCGGTGCGTGAGCGCAGAAGGTCTTGCCCGGGCCAAGGAAGCCGCAGAGCTGCTCCAGAGTCGCCAGATCGCCGGATTGCCCTTCGCCACGCTCCAGTGCCCGCAGCAGCTTGACGCTCCAGGGCAGGCCGTCGCGGCAGGGCGTGCACCAGCCGCAGGACTCGCGGGCGAAGAACTCCTCCATGTTGCGCAGCAGACTCACCATGCTGATGGAGTCATCCACCGCCATGGCGAGGCCGGTCCCCATTCGGGTGCCTACCTTGCCGATACCGGCGGTATACATCTGCGCATCGAGGTGCTCCGGCAGCAAGAAGCCGGTGCCCGCACCGCCCGGTTGCCAGGCTTTCAGGCGATAGCCGCTTCTCATGCCACCGGCGTAATTTTCAAACAGCTCGCGGGCAGTGATGCCAAAGGGCAGCTCCCAGACCCCGGGGTTGTTTACCTTGCCGGAGAAGCCCATCAGCTTGGTGCCGTGATCTTCCGAGCCCGGCAGCGCCAGTCCGTGATACCAGGCGACCCCGTTGCCGATGATGGCGGGGACGTTGCAGAGGGTCTCGACGTTGTTGACGCAGGTGGGCTTGCCCCAGACGCCGGAGACGGCGGGGAAGGGGGGTTTGGCGCGCGGGTTGGCGCGTCGCCCTTCCAGCGAGTTGATCAGCGCCGTCTCTTCGCCACAGATGTAGCGACCGGCGCCAGTGTGGACGAACAGCTCGAAATCAAAGCCCGAGCCCAGAATGTTCTTGCCCAGCAGACCGGCGGTCTTGGCCTCTTCCATCGCGCGGCGCAGGTGGATGGCAGCATCGACATACTCGCCGCGCAGGAAGATATAGCCGCGATAGGCCTTGAGCGCCCGGGCACTGATGATCATCCCCTCGATCAGCAGATGGGGCAGTTGCTCCATCAGCAGGCGATCTTTCCAGGTGTTGGGCTCCATCTCGTCGGCGTTGCAGAGCAGGTAACGGATGTTCATGCTCTCGTCTTTGGGCATCAGCCCCCACTTCACGCCAGTGGGGAAGCCCGCGCCGCCACGCCCCTTGAGGCCAGCATCCTTGACGGCGCTGACAATCTCGTCCGGGCTCATCTGGCCGAGCGCCTTGCGGGCGGCGTCATAGCCCTGTTTGGCCTGATACTCCTCCAGCCACACCGGCTGGCCGTCATCCCGCAGCCGCCAGGTGAGCGGGTGGGTCTCGGGGGCGCGGGGGATGCGGTTGGCGGTGCCGAGGGAGGCGAGGATCTTGTTTTGCGGCAGGCTCATGGGTAAGCCTCCAGGGTTTTCAGCAAGGTCACCGGATCGAGGCCGCCATAGGTGTCGTCATCGATCATGATGGCTGGCCCCTTATCGCAGTTGCCAAGGCAGCAGACCGGCAGCAGGGTGAAGCGGCCATCCGGGGTGGTTTGACCGGGGCCGAGGTTCATCACCTCCTTGAGACCGGCCATCAGCTCTTCATGGCCATTGATGTAGCAGACCATGCTGTCGCAGACGCGGATAATATGGCGCCCCACCGGCTGGCGGAAGATCTGGCTATAGAAGGTGGCGACCCCCTCCACGTCGCTGGCGGGAATGCCGAGCTCGGCGGCGATGGCATGAATGGCGCCGTCGGGTACCCAGCCTCTGGCCTGCTGCACGATCTTGAGCGCTTCGATGCTGGCGGCGCGGGGATCTTCGTAGTGGTGTTTCTCGTGTTCGATGGCATCGCGTTCAGCCTGGCTCAGAGCGAAGTCGCCCTGTTTGCTGCTGCATGCCCCTTGCCCCTGTGGGGTCTGATTATTGTGACACTGACATTGCTGGCTCATGACTTGACCTTTGGTGGCTTGTCCTTTTACTGCTCGTCCGGCGATCCCAATTCCCGACCATGGCCGGGAGGCGGGATCACTTAACGGTCCACATCCGACATAACGAAATCGATACTGCCCAGATAGACGATGAGGTCCGACACCATGCTGCCCTTGATCACCGAGGGGATCTGTTGCAGGTGAGCAAAGCTCGGGGTGCGGATCCGGGTCCGGTAGCTCATGGTCGAGCCGTCGCTGGTCAGGTAATAACTGTTGATCCCCTTGGTCGCCTCAATCATCTGGAACGACTCGGCAGCGGGCATCACCGGACCCCACGACACTTGCAGGAAGTGGTTGATCAGGGTCTCGATGTCTTGCAGGGTGCGATCTTTTGGCGGCGGCGTGGTGAGGGGGTGATCCGCTTTGAAGGGGCCCTCCGGCATGTTCTTCATGCACTGCTCGATGATCGACATGCTCTGGCGGATCTCCTCGATCCGCACGGTGGCTCTGTCGTAGGCATCGCCATTGCTGCCGACCGGCACTTCAAAGTCGAACTGGTCATAGCCCGAATAGGGGCGCCACTTGCGCACGTCAAAGTTGAGGCCGGTGGCCCGCAATCCGGCCCCCGTGGTGCCCCAGGACAACGCCTGCTCGGTGGTGTAGGCAGAGACGCCTATGGTTCGACCGCGCAGAATGCTGTTGCGCATCGCCGCTTTTTCGTAATCCATCAAGCGTTTGGGCAGCCAGCTCAGCAGGTTGTCCTGTACCAGTCGCTGCCATCCCTTCGGTAAGTCGTGGGCGACACCGCCGATGCGGAACCAGGCCGGGTGCATGCGGGCACCGGTGATCGCTTCGATGATGGTGTAGATCTTCTGCCGGTCGGTGAAGGTGAAGAAGACCGGCGTCATGGCCCCCACGTCCTGAATATAGGTCCCGAGGAACAGCAGGTGACTCTGGATGCGGAACAGCTCCGCCATCATCACCCGGATCATGTCGACCCGCTGCGGCACTTTGATGCCGGCCAGCTTCTCGACCGCCAACACGTAAGGAAGGTTGTTCATCACCCCGCCCAGATACTCGACCCGGTCGGTATAGGGGATGTAGCTGTGCCAGGATTGGCGCTCGCCCATCTTCTCGGCACCGCGATGGTGGTAGCCGATATCGGGCACACAGTTACGGATCTCCTCGCCATCGAGTTGCAATACCAGACGGAAGGCGCCGTGGGCAGAGGGGTGGTTGGGGCCGAGGTTCAAGAACATGTAGTCCTCGTTCTCGTTGCCGCGGGCCAGTCCCCACTCTTCCGGTTTGAACAGCAGGTTCTCCTGCTCCATGTCCTGTTTGGCGGCATCGAGCATGAAGGGATCGAATTCGGTGGCGCGCGCCGGGTAATCTTTGCGCAGCGGGTGACCCTGCCAGCTCTTGGGCATCATGATGCGGGTCAGGTGGGGGTGGCCATCAAAGGTGATGCCCAGCAGATCCCACACTTCCCGTTCATACCAGTTGGCATTGGGGAAGTGGTTGGTGATGGTGGGCAGATGCAGGTCACTCTCGGCCAGCGCCACTTTCAACATCACATCGGCGTTACGGTCGATGGAGATGAGGTGATAGAAAACGGTGAAGTCGCTTGGCGGCAGACCGTCGCGATGGCTGCGCAGCCGCTCGTCGGTGGCGCTGAGATCAAACAGCATCACGAACGGGGAGGGTACCTTGCGCAAAAAGCCCATCACATCCTGCAGCAGCTCGCGGGGGAGCCAGACCACCGGCACGCCGGTGCGCGTGGTCTGCACGGTGAAGTGCTCGGCCCCGAAGTGGGCAAACAGTTCGCCAATGACTTTGGCATCCTGGTGGTCGCTGGGCTGCCACTGGGCCATGGCGTAATTGCTGGGAAAATCACGAGTCAGTTTCATGGTCAGATCTCATCCGGCGTGCGCAGGTTGGTCACATTGATCCGTTCGCCGCGCTTGCGCTCTTTTTCGGCCTGCATCTGGGGACGGTAGATCCCCTGATCGCCCACCACCCAGGAGAGGGGGCGGCGCTCTTTGCCGATGGAGTCCTGCAGCAGCATCAGGGCTTGCAAAAAGGCTTCGGGACGGGGCGGGCAACCCGGAATGTAGACATCGACCGGCAGGAACTTGTCCACCCCCTGCACCACTGAGTAGATGTCGTACATGCCGCCGGAGTTGGCACAGGCCCCCATGGAGATCACCCACTTGGGTTCGAGCAGCTGTTCATACAGGCGCTGGATGACCGGTGCCATCTTGATGAAGGGGGTCCCTGCAATCACCATGAAGTCGGCCTGACGCGGCGAAGCGCGGATCACTTCGGCGCCGAAGCGGGCCACATCGTGGGGGGAGGTGAAGGCGGTACACATCTCTACGTAGCAGCAGGAGATGCCGAAGTTGTAAGGCCAGAGGGAGTTTTTGCGGCCCCAGTTGACTGTGTCTTGCAGCACCTCCTCGAGACGGCCCATCATGATGCCACGCGTCGCTTCTTGCGCCAGTGGGTCATCGACGGTCTGGCGCTGCTCCTGGGGGTAGCGCTCAACGGGTGCATCCGGGTCAATCCGGGTCAGGGTGTACTTCATGGTGCAACCTCAAGGAAAGGGTCTGTGGTTCAATCACTGTTTTTGTTGTTCAGCTGCGGTTTGCGCGGTGACCAGTCCAGTGCGCCGATGCGCCAGAGGTAGATCAGGCCGATAAGCAGCAGTCCGATGAAAATGGTGGCTTCAATAAAGCCGACCCAGCCGCTTTCGCGCACGGAAACGGACCAGGCAAACAGGTAGAGCGCCTCGACGTCGAAGATGACGAAGAACATGGCGACCAGATAGAACTTGGCGGAAAAACGCAGACGGGCACTGCCGACCGAGTCGACACCAGATTCGAATGGTTTGTTCTTGGTACGGCCGTAGGCACGGCCCCCCAACAGGGCGGCGAGACCTATCATCACCAGACAGATGGTGATGGCACCGATGACATAAATGGCAAAAGCCCAATGTTGAGCAGAAATATCAGCAAACATAGAGGTTTTTCCTAACCAATTTAATCAAGTGACTTAACAATAATGTTACGCATTATGACACTTTCGTACTGATTTACATGTCATTTTTATGGGTTAATTATTAATCGGTTAACTGGTAATTAAATTTTGTTAAGAAGCGCACTTTTTTGTTGGTTATGGGAGGCGGGAAAGGCTTGGAAAGCGCAGAACCCTGCTCCTCGTCATCACCTGAAAGGGGTAAATGCCGAGAGTAAAGCCAGGTCTGATCGGTATTACGGGTAGGGAAAGCCGGGGTGAGAAAAGTGGGGTCGGGTGAGACGGGCACGATCAAAAAGCAATAAAAAGAGAGGCTCGCAAGCCTCTCCTGTCATCACGTTCCGGTGTCGAGCGCGGTGCGGTCAGGGTTTATTGGCAACCAGCAAGACCTGATCCGGGTAGGCGCCAATGACGCGTAAACCGATATCTCCCGAGGTGATATCCAGATACGCCCGCTGGCCATTGGCGGAGGTTACCGTGCTGCTCATCAGATAGACATAGCCCTCATTGACCTCTTTACCGCCCCCCGCCATGGCGCGCGGGAAAATGGCTTCATTGAGGGAGGGTTTGTAGCAGGCATGCTCGACCAGGGTCGCCAGCTCCTTGATGTCGGGCAGGCGCCACTGGCTGACACCGCCGAAGTGATAGAGTGCATGGCTGCTGTCACTGCGGATCCGCTCCGCCACTTGCAACCCCTGCTGCCAGTAGTAAACGGTCGGTTCCCCCAGGCAACTGCTGCCATTCCATGTTTGCCCCAGTTTGCAGCGCATCCAGGTGAGGCCGGTGTGTTGATCCGTGACGGTGCCGTTGCCATGGTCAAGAAAACGGGCAGAGGGGGCGGTGCGATCCATGGTGTCATCACAAATGGCAGCACCGTGGGCCAGGGGGGCCAGCAGTGCCAGCATGGCGAACGAAAAGCGATAAAGGCTCATGATATTCCTCGGATTATTGGGGAGTGGCGACCAGTCGTACCTGCATCAGTTCGATATAGGTATCTTGCTGCACCAGCGCGGGATAGGTGGTGCCCGCATCGTCTCCCAGGAACAGGGCTGTGCGTTTGCTGATGGGGCCACCGGAGAAGCGCTGGGCGGTGTTGCTGGTGGCGCTCCAGAAGTAACCATGGAAGAAGCCATCTTCCGAGGGGGCGACATCAGGGAAGTAACGGGTATCCACGATGATGCGTTGACCCAGCGGGTCCTTGGCCAGGCTACCGTAGTGCATCAGTGACATCAGCTCGCTCATGGTGGGCAACCGCCACTGGCTGATGCCGCAGCGCTGCTCGCCATTGAGCCACTGCTGATACGCGCGGGTGGTCAGCATGGTGGTCAGCGCCTGTGCCCGGGCGAGGGCAGCCAGATCCCCTTCGGCGGTGAGCTGTTCGATCCTGTTATGAATATGCTGGTAGGCCTCTTGCTGCTCGCCTGCGGTCGCTGTGAGTTGCTCATCCTCATAGGCAAAGGGTCTGCTTTTCCAGGCCGGGCTCAAGGGATCATCCGATTTGACCTCCCACACCAGACCGGTATTGAGATCCTTGACGCACTGCCAGCTCGGCGCGTTGTCGGGGAGCGCCTGACCGCGATCATCGAGCTTGCGATAGGCAAGCTGGGGACGAGTGCGATTCCAGCTGGCATCTTGTCCCGGATAGTCGTCGGGTTCCCGTTCCAGCAGCGGATCGTTGCCATCGCTGAAGGTGGTGACGCCGGTGACGGTCAACAGGTTGCGTGGCTGCTGTTGCACCAGCAGGGTCAGCAGTTCGCTTTGGGTCTCTTCGGAAAATTGGCCGTTGCGTTGCCACTCTGAAGCCAGCTGCCCCAGCATCAGGCTGATGGCGCGATAGCTGGTGGTAAGCAACTGGGTCTCCTTGGCGGTGGCAAGGCGTGTGCGGGCCTGTTGCTGCAAGCTGATCGCCACCTGCTGTAGCGCCTGATCAAACTGGCCGAGACCTGCGAGGGCTGCGCGGTCGCTGCCCGGTTGCAGCGGTGCGAGATCGGCCAGCAGCAGTGACAGTGCGCGATCGGCGGCCACCCCTTCGGCAATGCGGCTCTGCCACAGGGTACTGAGCAGGGTTGGTTGCAGCCGTTGTGGCTCCCCTTTGGCGGCCGGATGTGCCAGCAGCAGCCCTCCGCTACGCGGCACGAACAGCAGGGGCGAGTTGACGATGTTGGCCGAGCGGCTGACAAGGGCCACCGCTCCTTCGCCGCTGACGGCAGGGTCGGCAGGGTCACACTGCCAGTTCTGATCCAGATCGGCGCACAGGGTACCGGCGGTCGGCAGGGCGACATCGACCCGGTAGTCCGGGATCGCCAGTGGTGCGTTATCTTCCCCGCCGCCACAGGCGCTGAGCAGGGCTGAGAGGGTTGCAATAACCAGTACGGATGGTTTCACTTCACATTCCTTGATTCGGTCACAGGTTCACGGGGGCGGTGACCCCCGTGGTACAGGATTCAACGGCGCGGGCTGCTCCGGCGCCAGAGACGTGGCCACAGGGCCAGCAACAGCAGCAGGGGGGAAGCCGTGCCGCCACCTCCTTCATCCTGCTCAAGGGGGATGATGCCGGTGGTGGGCAGGGCTTCATCCTTGTCGCAGCGGGCGCCGACTTGCTGGGCGACACGCCAGTTGCGCAACTGACCGGTGTCACCGGCGCTGGTATCGTTGATCTCCAGCAGCCAGCGGCCAGCGAGCGGTTCGCCGTGCAGCTTATCGAGTGATTCGAACGGTACCAGTTCACGGGGGAACTCCCCCTTGAGCTGGGTATGGCTGGCGTAACCCTTGTTCCACAGACTGATCCGGGTACCGTAAGGGGAGGTGAGCCAGATCTCCAGCTGTTCCAGCTTGCTGTGCTCCAGATCGAGGGCGACCACGAATCCGCTGTCGATGCGGGCCTTGCTCTCGGGCAGGGTGAGAGTGAAGCGGGACAGGCCGTGCCGTTCATCGCTCACCGCATCCTTGATCTGGCCACCCTGGCCGATGGCCCGTTGCCAGAGCGGTTCACCGATCGGCAGTTGCAGGTCAAGGCGGGTCTGGCGCTCGGTGGGACTGGGCAGGGTGAGCTGGAACTGCAGCGGCAAGGTGACTGCCTCGCCACAGGTCAGGTTGCTCGCCGTTTCCAGCGGCAGGATCCAGCGGGCGGTGCCATCGGCGTTGAGCTCTCCCTGCCAGTGACCGTCACCCATGATCCCCTTGGTCGGGAGCAGGCTGGCGTCAGTAACGGTCAGGGGGCGGCCGCTCTGGTTGGTCAATTCGATGGCGAGGCTCTTTTTCTCCCCGGGCAGCAGGTAGCTGTCATCGGCAAGGCGGGCCGCGATGGGGGTGGGTAGCAGGGCGTGGTGGCGGAAGGCCTGCTCCAGCAGCTTGCCATAGCTGCGGTCCGGATAGAGACGGTTGGCGGTATCCACGGTGACCCGCGCCAGCTGGGGCATCCGCATCTGCGGGCCGAGGCCGAAGTGGGATTCAATCAGCAGGGTATCGAACTCGTTACGGGCTACCTCGCCATACTGTTCAACGGCCCGGCGCAGCGCGGTGAAGAGCGGGGTGCCCCACAGCTGGTCGCCGTTGCTGCCGTTGATGGTGAGGTGAGCCGGATAGAGGAAACCCGGGTGATAGCGCGCCCGCAGATCATCGAGCTGACGCGGCGTCCGGCCGCTGATCCTGGCATCCCAGTTGAAGACCATGAAAGGCTCGAACTGGCGAGCCTCTGGACTGCGCTGGCGCCAGCTGGCGGCCAGATAGTCGCTAAAGCCCTCGCCGATGGCGCCCCAGTCACCCTCGTCTCCCATGTCGGGCAGGATATGGTGCTGCACCGCATGGCCAAACTCGTGCCAGATCACCATGGGATCTTCTGCATCGGGCACCCCGACCCGGCCAATCTCCAACCGGCGCAAGAAGGGATCATAGAGGGAGTTGTCCTGCTCCCCGGCATCGGTATCGATGGCCAGAGGACCACCCATCAGTGTTGGGTAGCCAAGGGATTCCACATGGCGCTGGGCCAGATCCAGATGGTAGTAGCCATTGATATCGAGGAAGGCGGGCTGCTGATGATCCAGCTGGAAGCCATCGGCATCAGGGCTGCTAAAGGGAACGGTTTCCGGCGCCGTGCCATCAACGACCCGGGCGCGAGGGCCGCTCAGCAGGTAGGTGTCATCCACCTTTTGTACCGTGAGCGGGACGGTGCGATAGGCCCCGTTGTCCAGCACCAGATCGTGGCGCCACAGCAGGTTGCCATCTTGCAGCTGGGTGCGTGGATCGAGGGCAAAGATGCGGGCCTGCACCGTGGCCGTTTCCCCTGCCAGCGGGGCCGGTTCGGCTCGGGTGCTGGCCTCTTGCAGCGTGCGCCCCAGCAGGGCGCTGCCATCGCAAGTGACAAACAGTTGCCAGTGGCTGCTCTTGCTGTTGCCGGGCTGGCTTTCCACCGCCAGCAGGCGCCAGGCGGGGGTCAGGGTGTCGCCATCCTGCCAGTACCAGGGCTGGGCTTCGTCACTGCCGGTGAATTGCCACACCGCACCATCCAGCGTGGCGGTATAGGCATCCACCCCGGCGCGGCTGGTGTCGTCACATGGCGTCGCCTGTGCCTGCATCAGTCGGGTATTGTGATAGAGACGCCACGGGCGACCCTGCTCATCGAGACTGACGGCGGCCATGAGGCCGGCGATCGGTGCGCCATTGAGCTGCTGGCGATAATGCAGATAGTGGCCCAGCTTGCCTTGGCGCTGATAGGCCGGGGCATCACTCAAGGTGACGCCGAGCTGCTGTTCGAGCCAGAGGCGGGGATCGGCCGGGGCGTCCTGTTCGACAAAACGCAGTTCGGCGGCCTCGGTGGCAAAGCCAGCCAACCCCAGCAAGAGGGCGGGCAACAGGGGTTTCATAGTGGTACTCCCAATCAGCGGCAGGGTCATTGATTGATCCCCGCCAGATGCAACAAGAAGGCAAATTCACGAGCCCGATCGCCACCACCGGCACGGTGGCCCCCCTCCAGTTCGGTCAGCAGCAGGTAGGGGCCGGCTCCGGTACTGTGCTCCCGCAGGCGGGCCAGCCATTTGACCGGCTCCCAGTAGGGGACCTGGCTGTCGTGCAGGGCGGTGGTGACCAGCAGGGGCGGGTAGGGGGCGCGGTGCAGGTTGTCGTAGGGGCTGATGCGACGCATCGCCTGATACTCTGCGGGCTTGGCCGGATTGCCCCACTCCTGATACTCCTGACGGGTCAAGGGGAGGGCAGGATCGCTCATGGTGCCGAGCATATCGACGAAGGGTACCTGCAACACGGCGCCACTAAAGAGCGTCGGTTGCTGGTTGAGGGCCGCAGCGACCAGCGTACCCCCCGCGCTGCCCCCCATGGCAAACAGGGGAAGGGGGGCTGCGTCGGGCGACCAGTGGCGCAGGGTGCTACCTGCGGCGATAAAGTCGCTGATGCCGTTCTGCTTGTGGATGCCCCGTCCGTCGCGGGTCCACTGCTCCCCCAGCATGCCGCCGCCGCGCACATGGGCGATAGCGTAGACAAAACCCCGATCCAGCAGGCTTAACAGTTCTTTCTGGTAGTAGGGGCGCATCGGCGTGCCATAGGCGCCATAGCCGTAGAGCAGTACGGCGCGAGGGGCCAGATCCTTGCGCCACACCAGCGAGACAGGCACCCGGGTGCCATCGGCGGAGGTGACCCAGCGCCGCTCGCTCTGATAGGGCAATGCTTTATTGCCTGAGGTGTGCCGGTCGTTGATCCACTGGCTGCTGTTTAAATCCAGCCAGCGCTGGCCGGGGGGCTGGCTCAAGCCCTGACTGCGCACCAGAATGCGGTCGCTGGCCGGGTCATGTTCTCCTTGCAGCCAGCCGGTACCGGCGCCACTGGCCAGCGGCAGGCGCTGGCGTTCATGGCCGTTGCGATCGAGCAGGGCGAGCCAATCCTCCCCCTGCTGGCGAAACTGCACCACCAGATGACGATCAAACAGCCGCCACTTGTCGGGATCGCCGAGATCTTCCCCTTTGGCGGGCCACAGGCGCTGCCACTCACCGAGCGGCGTGTTGGCTGAGTAGAGGGCAAATGCCCCCTCCCGGTTGCTCTTGATCACCCAGCCGGATTGGCTGTCCAGATAGTATTCCACCCCGCGCTGGCGGGGTTTGACCTGCTGCGGCTTGCCCGAGTCGAGCAGGTACTGCTCCGAGCTGTCGTGATTGTTACCCTGCAACACCAGATGCTGGCCATCCGTGGTGCGATAGAGGCTGAGCAGCCAGGCGGGATCCTGCTCCTCATAGAGAGTCTGCTCCTGGCCATCCTGCCAGCCGCGCAACTGCCAGGGGCGCAGGGTATAGCGCTCGTTGGCGATGGTGTAGAGGGTGCGACCATCTTGTGACCAGGCGAGATCGGCGCTGCGCTGCGGCAAGCTGGCCAGCGCCTGGCCGCTCTGGAGATCGAGCAGGGTGATCTGATAGTCGAGATCGCCGCGCCTGTCTTCGGCGATGGCCAGTGTGCGGTTATCCGGGCTCAGGGCCCAGCCGCCCGCTTCGTAATAGCCCTCACCGGCTCTGGCGGGCAGCCGTTGCTGTACCTTGACCCCGTGGCGTTGCCAGAGAGAGCCGTCCGGGCGCAGCTGCCATGCCTGATCGCCGCGCACAAGCCAGTTGTCCGGCACAGGTTCCCCCGCCGGATGGCGGGCAAACTCGGCGCGCAGGGTCGCTTCCAGCGGCTGCTGCGCGGCGAGTTGCTGCTCGCTCCAGCGATTTTGTTGCTTGAGCAGGGCGAGAATGGCCGGGTTGCTGCGGCTCTCGTCCCGCAACCAGAAGTAGGGATCCTGGCGTACGGGATTGCCCGAAATCAGGTGTGATTGGGATGGGATCGGCGGTGGCAGGGCCTCTTGCGCCCACGCCAACGGGGCGGCCAACAGGGCCGCCATGATTGCATGATGCGTCATCACATCCCCACGAAACGGTAGCTGAGGCTGGCTGACAGGTAGCGGCCGCTCTGGCTGTAAAGGGAGGTGTCGCTGCCAGCCGGGAGTCCGGCCACATCCTGATAGCGGACGTAGCGGGTATCGAGCAGGTTGCCGATGGTGGCATTGACCTTGAGTGCCTCGGTGATCTGCCAGTCGCCGGTGAGATCCAGGCTGAACCAGCCTGTGCTGCTCTGGCAGGCACCGCTGTAGCCAGTCTGGGCGCTGGCGCACTGGGGCACCTTGGTCATGGCGGCGGCATAGTTGCCACTGAGCTCAACCCCCCAGTCGAGCTGTTGCCAGCGCAGGGTGGTGTTGCCTTCCAGCGGTGTCTGGGTGCGCAGCGGCTCGCCGCGGTGATCCTTGCCATCCATCCAGGCCAGATTGGTCGAAAGCTCCCACTCGTCGCTCAGCCAGAGGCTGGCGGCTAGCTCGGCGCCCCAGGTTTCTGCTTTGGCGACGTTGCGATACTGGCGCAGGAAGACACCGTCATCGAGGCGGAAACCGGTCTGGCGCCAGTCGATGAAGTTGTAGTAGCGGTTGTAGAAAACGGCCGGTTTGACGCTCCAGTTGTCACTTTGGCCATTCACTCCCCACTCCAGACTGTGGCTGGTCTCCTCCTTGAGGTTGGGGTTGGCAATGATCTCGAACGGCGGCATGGCAAAGTAGTGGGGAATGTTGCCGTAAACCTGATCGTAAGCGGGGGCGCGGAAGCCGTTGGCATAGCTGAGCCAGCTGCGCCATGTCTCGTTGAAGCGGTAACTGGCCGCCACACTGGGGGAGATGTGGTCACTGTGGTTCTCGGCCAGATTGCTGTCCGGTGCGCGCAGGCGCTGGCGGTCAAAGCGCAGGGTCGGGGTAAACTGCCAGCTGCCCAGATCGATCACATCGCTCAGCCAGATGCCATCGCGGCGGGTCTCGGCCTTGCTGAAGGGGGCTTTCTGTCCCTGGGTGGTGATGCCATCTTCCAGGGTCAGATTGCTGACCGGCCGCTCGTGGTTGGCCTGCTCCAGCTCCACACCGTAGCTGAAGGTGTGATCCAGTGCGCCGGTGGTCAGCTTGCTCTGCAGCTCCAGCTCGCTGCCAAGGCGCAGCTCCTCGAATGTGGAGAGGGTGCGCTGGCTGCGATATCTGGGATAGCCGCTCAGGGCATCGTTGCGTAGCAGCTGGCGCTGGTTGGCCTCGTTGCGGGACTGGTTGCCAAACAGGCTCCAGTTGAGGGTGTCGACCATGCCCAGATCGTTGGCTTCCCAGCTGAACTTGCCGCCCTGAGTACGTTGATCACTGTTTTCCTGAAAGCCGACCACATCCCAGCTGCCATCGGGTTGAGGCACCGCCTTGGGGCCCATCAGGCGTTTGGCGTGATCCTCGTAGTAGTCCAGATCCAGTCGCAGGGCGTGATGGGCATTGAGGGGGAGGCGGCTGCTGGTGGAGGCACTCATGCCATCCAGATCCGCCGGAATGCGGTTCTCCTCAAAGTTGGCCGTTTCATTGCCGCGCCAGCCGGAGAGGCGCAACAGATGTTCGCTCTCCAGCGCCCGCGCCGCGCCGGTCATGCTGAGCTTCTTCTTGTTGCTGTCGCCACCGTAGAGGGTCTTGGCCGCCAGATAGCTATCTTGCTGTTGCAGATAATCTTCCGGCTGCTTGGTATTCATCACCACGGTGCCGCCGATGGCATCGGAGCCATGCAGGGAGGAGCCGGCCCCCTTGGCCACCTCAATCTGCTTGATGTCATCGAGATCGAAGTTGAAGCGCCCCACCTTGTCATTGATGTTGTCGGCGCCAAAACCGTCGCTGACGCGCACACCATCCTTGATCAGCAGGATGCGGTTGCCGCCGATGCCGCGCACGCTGATGTTTTGCGGGCGCCCGGCAGAGCCGGTGACCGAGACGCCGGGGATCTTGCGAAACACATGGGTCAGCTCGCTGGCGACCTGACGGTCCAGCTCTTCCTGGGTGATGACGGTGATGGAGCTGGAGACATCGGAGAGTTTCTGTTGTACCCGTTGCCCGGTGACAATGATGGTGTCGTCGCTGCGCGCCTTCTCCACAGGGGGAAGATCGGCCGCGCCAGCCGAGGCACACAGGAGTGCCGGCCATGCCTGAAGCAGTTTGTTCATAATGATAATTGTTTTTATTTAAGCCTGAGGGGCGGCATTATTGCAGAGGCCTGACCACTTGACAATAAATGGCAATCATTATCATTAAGATCTTATGATGTTGATATTACTGAGTTATTTGTTTTTAAAAAGAAACTCCCGCGCGAGGCGGGAGCAGGGTGATCAGGGTTTGAGCAGTTGCAGCGACTCTTCTGCTGCCTTGCCTTGGGAGAGGGTGATATCGACCCGGCGGTTCGCCTGGCGATGTTCGGGGGTGTCATTGGCGAAACGGGGCTGGGTGTCGGCAACTCCCTGGGCAATGACCCGTCTGGCATCCAGCTGGGGGTTGGCCAGCATGGTCTGCACGATGGAGGAGGCCCGCAGCACCGAGAGCTCCCAGTTGTTGCGATAGAGCTCCACCGGCGCCTGGGAGTTGTCGGTATGACCGGTGACCACCACCTGCCCCGGAATATTGGCCAGAATGCCGGAAATCTTGTGGACCAGCGGGACGAACTGGGGTTGCAGGAACGCCGAATCGGAGGGGAACAGCGCCTTCTCGCCGATGCGGATCACCAGCTGACTGCCAAGCTGCTCGACCTCCAGATCCTTGGATTCGATCTGTGCCTTGAGCTGCTGTTCCAGCTTCTGCTTGGTCACCTGCACCCACTCCTGCTCCTTGGTCTTGTGGGGCCAGGATTCGGTGGCGCTCGGTTTTTCCGAGGCACCTATGGTCTCGTTGAAGGGGTCCGATGCTGCGGGTTGTGCCTCTTTATCCAGCAGGGTCTCTTTTTCCGAGCTGCTGGGGGTGGTCTTCGATTCCGGTTCAAGAATGCCGGTACCGCCCTGCATCACGGGTGAGCCGGCAGGCGGGGAGATGAGGCCGATTTTACCCAGTGACTCGATAAAGCCCTGGATAAGCACCCGCGTTTCGGACTGCTTGGCCATGGCAAAGGAGTAGAGCACCACAAACAGGGCGAACAGCAGGGTCATGAAGTCGGCATAGGAGACCAGCCAGCGTTCGTGGTTCTCCGGCGCTTCAGCTTTTTTCTTTTTGGCCACCATGGCCTCCCAGATAAGGTTCGAGGGTAACTTGCAGGCGTGCCTGGGACTCGCCATCCACGATGCAGAGAATGCCGGTCAGGGTCATCTCCTTGTAGTGGCGGATCTGGTGGGCAAACCCCTTGTAGCGGTTGCCGAACGGCAAGAAGATCAGGTTGGCGGCGGATACCCCGTAGATGGTGGCGATAAAGGCCACCGCGATGGCGCCACCCAGCTTGTCCGGGGCATCCAGCAGACCCATGGCGTGGATCAGGCCAAATACCGCGCCGACGATCCCCATGGTCGGGCAGTAGCCCCCCATGGCTTCATAGAATTTGACCGTCTGTTCGAGATCTTCCTGTTCAAATTCGATCTCGTTCTCCAGTACCTCGTGGATTTTGTTCTTCTCGTAGCCATCGACCATCATCTGCACCCCTTTCTTCAGGAAGGGATCCTTGATCTCCTCGATCATCCCTTCCAGCGCCAGCATACCGCTGCGGCGGGCGTTGCCAGCCAGGGTCTCCAGCAACTGGGCCTGTTCCAGCATGTCGAGTTTGAGGGGGGAGAGCAGCCATTTGAAGCGCTTCAAGGTGCTGCCGACGACGGAGAAAGGAAACTGGGTCAGCGCAGCACCAATGGTGCCGCCGATTACGATAAGGAATGCGGGCAGATCGAGCAGTGCACTGGGGTGACCACCCTCGATCATGTTGCCGCCAAGGATGGCGATCAACGCCAGTACCAAGCCAATCAAACTCATTTTTTACACGTCCCTGCATGTTGATAATGGCTAGTGTAGCTACTTAAGTATCAGTTTTTCAAAATGATATCCAATCGCTGAGCAATTAATGGGCGCTGAGTAACATTCGCAAGGGGAGGTGTGTTGCGCTAATGAGATGGCCTTGCAATCACCTTGTTGCACTGCGCCGTGACAGAGGGAACGTTTGTCGGGTTGGGCAATCACAAGAGCAGGATAGGGGGACGTGAGCTGGAAATACGAACAGTCCTGATGTTGCCATCAGGGCTTTGCGAACCGGGGTGGTGAGCGCGTGGATGATCCGCCACTGTGTGGCTCATGCTCAGTTGTCGGCATAGGTGTTTGCGTTTGCCGGAAAGCAAAAAACCGACCCTGAGGTCGGTTTTTTAAATTTGGCGGTGAGGGAGGGATTCGAACCCTCGATACGTTGCCGTATACACACTTTCCAGGCGTGCTCCTTCAGCCACTCGGACACCTCACCAAATTTTGGTCTGTGGTTTAACGTGTTCAGCCAACACGGTGTTCACTGCGCTGTTGCGCTGGAACGGGGCGTAATTTAGGGGAAAGGGCTGTGTGGGTCAACCTCTTTTCCCCTTATTTTTCATAATCTTTTCCGAATGCCTAACCCTTGTGCAGAATGCCGGTTTTTTAAACCGGATCAGGGCTTGTCGAGGATGATCAGACTGTCCGGCAGCTCGTTTTGATCCCGGGTGGCCGGGAAGGCGTCGGTCAGAATGGCGCTGACGCGCTCTACGCATTCCAGAAAACCCTGTTCGATTTGTTTGTTGCTCACTCGTACCACGAAGTCGTCGATGATCTGCTGCCACTGGCCATTGTCGATATGCTGGGCAATGCCGTCATCTACCAGGATCTCCACATAGTGCTCGGCGGCAGAGACGAAGATCAGCACCCCGAGCCGGTCGCGAGTGCGGTGCAGTCCCTGCTCGACAAATTGCAGACGGGCCATCAGCGCCGCCCGGTGCTGACGCACTTTCTTCGGGATCAGCCGCATCTTGATGGGAGTCCAGTGGAACAGCAGGCTCAGCAACAGCCAGACCGACCACTGCACCAGCAGGATCTCGTACCAGCCGAGCCAGAAGCCGAGCTGGAACACCAGCAGCGGGGTGAGCATCGCCAGCAGCGCCGCCCAGAGGGTGGGAATGTAGCGATAGCCATCGCTGGCCGGTGCCAGCACGGTGACCAGTTCAGCATCAGTCTCTAGCTCCGCTTCGCGCACCTTGGCCTGAAGCGTGTGGAAGAACTGTTTAGAAATCATGATTTGTCTCTTTACTCCTGTTACCAGCCACCGGAGGCTCCGCCGCCGCCAAAACTGCCACCGCCACCGCTGAATCCGCCGCCAGAGCGACCACCAAAGGAGCCGGAACCAAATCCACCGGCCATGTAGGCCGCCCGACGTCGTCCTCCCGGCCCACCGCCGCCGCCCCCGCGCAGGTTGTGGAGCACGATCATCGCAATCACCACCAGAATAAACAGCCAGGGGCCACCGGATGTCTCATCCTTCTGCTGCTCGACTGGCTGATATTCACCGGCGAGTGCCTTCATGATGCTCTGGCTGCCCGCCATGATCCCGGCCACCATATCGCCGCGCTTGAAGGCAGGCAGGATGCGACCATGGATGATGTTGGCGGCGATGGCGTCGGGCAGGGCGCCTTCCAGCCCGTATCCCACCTCGATCCGCACCTTGCGCTCATCCTGAGCAATCAGCAACAGCACGCCGTTGTTCTTGCCTTTCTGGCCGATCCCCCAGTGGCGACCGAGCTGATAGCCGTACTCCTCGATGGTCTCCCCATCGAGGCTGTCAACGGAGACCACCACCAGCTGGATACCGCTGCGTTTTTCAAAGGCGGCCAGCTGTTGGGTCAGTTGATGGGCCTGTTTGCGAGACATCAGCGCCGCCTCGTCCACCACCCGTCCGCTTAGGGCCGGAAAGTTCGGCGCGGCCTGCAGCGCCGCCGTCCAGAGCAGCAGAAAAGGGAGCAGTGCACGCAGCATCATCTTCATTGGAAGCTGACCTTGGGCGCCTCATCGGCACCGGGTTTGGCACTGAAACTGGGTTTGGCCTCCAGATCCGAGTAGAGCAATTTGGACCAGATGACGCCGGGGAAGGTACGGATCTCGGTATTGAACTGGCGCACCGCCTCGATATAGTCGCGGCGGGCCACCGAGATGCGGTTTTCGGTGCCTTCCAGCTGGGCCTGCAGGGCAAGGAACTGCTGGTCTGCTTTCAGCTCGGGGTAGCGCTCTACCACCACCATCAGGCGGGAGAGGGCGCTGGAGAGCTGGTTCTGCGCCGCTTCAAACTCCTTGAGCTGGGCAGGATCGCTCACCTGCACGCTGCCGACCCGGGCGCGGGCATCGGTGACCGCCTTGAGGGTCTCCTGCTCATGGCTGGCGTAGCCCTTGACGGTCGCCACCAGATTGGGAATGAGATCGGCGCGGCGCTGATACTGGTTCTCCACCTGTCCCCAGCTCGCCTTGACCTGCTCATCCAGGGTCGGAATATTGTTCATGCCGCAGCCGGTCAGGCCGAATAGCAGGGTCAGGGTCAACAGGCTCTGCGTGGTTCTGCGCCAGAGTGATGTGGCCATCTTGTTGTTCTCCTTTGAAATTTCGAGCCGATAGTGCGCCATGGATGGTGCACGACCAAGAGTGCATCACCATACCAGCTTGGGGTCAGTTGCCACAACGCGCAGGTAGCTCGGGTCGCTTGTTGATGCCGGAGACCTTGGGCAGTTGGGGCTTGTCCTTGAGCCAGGAGACCAGCTCTTCCCCGCAGCCGTTGCCGGGCGGAATGGGGGCCTGGGGCTCGCAATCCGGGCTACCCACCGGGCAGCGCAGCCGTACGTGGAAGTGGCTGAAGTGGCCCACCCAGGGGCGCAGCTTGGCGACCCAGGGTTCATCACCAGCCTGTTGGCAGACCGCGGATTTGATCACCGGATTGACAAAGATGCGGGCTACCTCGGGTTTGCTGGCCGCCAGCCGCAGCAGGGTGAGCTGCTGTGGGCCAAAGCGCCCCGGCAACATCTTGTAGCGGGGTTCATCGATCAGCGCCCACTCCTTGGGGGCATCCTGCTCCCACTTGCTGATGGGGCGGTTGGCCATACGAAACCAGATATCGGCATCAAGGCCGGTCTGGTGGCTGCGATGGCCGGAGGTAAAGGGGCCGCCACGGGCCATTGCCAGATCGGCGATGTAGAGATCCGGCAGCCCGGCCATGCGGGTCTGGCTGGCCAGCGCCTGCAGGTAGTGGATAAGGTCGGGGTGGCCGTAGTAGCGCAGCCGCTTGGTGCGGATCACCTGATAACCCGGCCCTTCGAGGGGCAGGGATACGCCGTTTTTCAGGCAACCGGCGGCATAACCGCCGATGGCTTCCGCTTGCAATACGGTCGCCAGCAACAGGGACGTCAGCATTTGCGTGCTCCTTGTCTTGCTTCGAGTCGGCTCAGCAGTACGAACAGACTCAAACATATAAATAAATAGGCTGCGGCCACCAGCAGCCAGCTCTCGTAGACCAGTCCGCTGGAGTTGGCCATCTCGGTACCGACGAAGGTGAGCTCCTGCACCGAGATAAGAGAGACGATGGCGGTATCCTTCACCAGTGCGATGAGCTGGCCGGTCAGGGGGGGCAGCATCAGCAGCATGGCCTGCGGCAGGATCACATGGCGTAGCCGCACCCAGGGGGAGAGCCCGAGGCTCTGCGCCGCTTCCCACTGGCCACGGGGGATGGCGGCCAGCCCGGCGCGGACGATCTCGGCGACGAAGGCCGCGCTGATCATGCCAACGCAGAGGGTGCCTGAGATGAGGTTTTCCCAGCGGGCAGGTGGGCCAAACAGCGCCTCTTGCCACGGGGAGAGCGAAACGGTGCCGAGCCAGCGGGAGAGGCCGCTCGCGGGCAGCAGCTGGTTGGCGATAAAAAAGTAGAAGATGAAGATAAAGACCAGCGGTGGCAGATTGCGGATCAGCTGGATAAACAGGGTCGCGGGCATCACCAGCCAGGGGCGGCGGCTGAAGGCGGCTACTCCCAAAGCAGTGCCGAGCAGCAGCGCTAGCACCATGCCGAGCAGGGCGATGCGCAAGGTGGTGAGCAGACCGCTGAAAAAGTAGGGCAACTCGCCGTGAGGGCCGGGGGTGAACAGCAGATCGAAGGCTTCATGCCAGCGCCACTGATAGGCCACCCCGATGTGCAAGCGGCTGGCCAGCCAGAGGCCAGCCAGCAGCAGGAGCAGGGCGATCACCCCATCCAGCCAGTTGATGCGCCGGATGGTCTGTTTGAGGGCAATCAGCATCAGGGGTTGGCGACCTGCGCTTCCCACGCCAGCGATTTGAACCAGTAGTCATGGCGCGCTTTGAGCCAGCCATCGGCCTGACGGGCGGCGATCCACTCGTTGAACTGTTCAGCCAGAGCATCATCCCCCTTGCGCAGGGCAAACCCTTCACTCCCCTCTGCCAGCGGCTTGGCAAACGGCATAAAGAGGGCATCCGGGTGGCGCAGCGCTTCTTGTTCGGGTTTGGGTGAGGAGGAGAGGGCGCCGTGGGCGCGACCGTTCAGCACCTCCTGAAATACCTGTGACTCGTCATCGAACTGGCGCAGGGTGGTCTTGGGGAAGTGCGCTTTGGCTACCTGTACCGGCGAGGCGCCGCGGCGTACCGCCAGGATCACCCCGCGCTGGTTGAAGTCCGCCACGGTTTTCTTCTCTTTGGCCAAGGTGCTGGCGGCGGCCAGCTGTACCCCCGAGTGGGAGTAGGCCTGGGTGAAGCGCACGCTCTTCTCCCGCTCGGGGGTGATGGTGAGGCCGCCGATGATGACGTCATACTTTTTCGCCAGCAGGGAGGGGATGATGCCATCCCAGGCGGTAGGAACGAACTCCACCTGCCAGCCGTTGTCGGTGGCGAGGCGATGGGCCACGTCAATCTCGAAACCGATCAGGGCTCCCTGTTTGTCGCGCATCGCCCAGGGGGCGAAGGTGGACATGCCGACCCGCAGGGTACCGCTCTGCTCGATCTGCGCTTGGGTGGATGATGGCTCTTCTGCCTGAGCAAATTGCGCAGGGGCAAACAGGGTAGTAAACAGCATGGCTGCGCCCGACAGGGCGGTTTTGAACGATAAATTCATGGTTAGCGTCCTTGTTGATCCGGATCCAGATGACGGGCCAGCGCCCGTGAACAGGCTGACAGCGTCAGGGTTAACAGCAAATAGAGGGCGGCCACGGTAAACCACACCTCAAAGGTCAGAAACG
The DNA here is from genome assembly GCF_016026615.1 of Aeromonas allosaccharophila. Classification (NCBI taxonomy): domain Bacteria; kingdom Pseudomonadati; phylum Pseudomonadota; class Gammaproteobacteria; order Aeromonadales; family Aeromonadaceae; genus Aeromonas; species Aeromonas allosaccharophila. Next base: position 762,828 of record NZ_CP065745.1, read on the forward strand.
TATCGGCAACCAGAGTACGCCCTTCGTTGGTCAGATCGAAGATGGCGATCACACTCACCAGCGCCGAATGTTTGATAAGCGACACCAGCTCGTTGGTCAGCGGCGGCAAGGTGATGCGTACCAGTTGGGGCAGGATCACCTTGCGCAGGGTGATGGTTCGCGACAGGCCAAGCGAGCGGGCCGCCTCCCACAGCCCTTTGGGAATGGCCTGTACACCTGCACGCAGCACCTCGGCGGTGAAGGCCCCCTGATAGAGGGAGAGGCTCAACACGGCGCAGGCAAGGGGGGCCAATCCCAGCATGGGGCCCAGCAAGAAGTAGAGAATATAGAGCTGCACCAGCTGGGGCGTGGTACGCACCAGCGCCAGATAGGCGATGGCGAGCCAGGGGCCGAGCCGGGAGGGGAGCAGCCGCAGGCTGACCACGCACACCCCGACCACCAGAGTGCCCAACAGGCTGAGCAGTGCCACCTGCAGGGTGACCAGCAAGCCGTTTAGCAGGGGGCCCGCATAAAAGGTCCCCTCATCCCACTCGCCGAGAAAGGGCAACACCCGCGGCCACTGCCACTCATAGCCCATCTGGCGAGCGCCGCTATAGAGCGCCCAGCCGAGTAGCAGAGAGAGCATGACTGTGCCTGATAACCAGCCGAGCAGGTGGGGGCGTCTGAGCCTAGCCATGATAGCTGAGCACCTGTTCGAGAAAGGCCTGGGTGCGCGGGTGCCGGGGGGCGCTGAACAGCTGGGCGGGCGTGGCCGATTCGATGATCTTGCCCTCGTCCATAAAGAGCACCCGATCCGCCACCTGACGGGCAAAACCCATCTCGTGGGTGACGCAGATCAGGGTCATCCCCTCGTCAGCCAGCTCGCGGATCACATCGAGCACTTCGCGGATCATCTCGGGGTCGAGGGCGGAGGTGGGCTCGTCAAACAGCATCAGCTCGGGTTGCATGCAGAGGGAGCGGGCGATGGCGACCCGCTGCTGCTGGCCGCCGGAGAGCTGGTGGGGGTACTTGTCAGCCTGAGCCTGAATGCGTACCCGCTCGAGCAGCCCGAGCGCCCGGGCTTTGGCCTCCTGAGGGCGCAGCCCCAGGGTATGCACCGGCGCCACCATCAGGTTTTCCAGCACCGTCATATGGGGGAAGAGGTTGAACTGCTGAAACACCATGCCGACCCGCCCCTGCAGGCGGCGCAGGTAGGCGGGGGTCACCGGCTCGCCAAACAGGCACAGCTGGCCGCCGTCGATCCCCTCCAGCCCGTTGATGGTGCGGATCAGCGTCGATTTGCCGGAGCCTGACGGGCCACAGATGACCCACTTCTCTCCCCGTTCAATGGTGAGATCGATGTGATGAAGAGCCTGAAAGTCGCCATAGAATTTGTCGACGCTACAAAAGCGCACACAGGGTTGCGAGCTGGTCAAGACGCGGGTTCCACTGAGAATCATTTACGCCATGGTATTGATTTTATAGGGGGATGACAAAGAAAACCCCCTTGTCAGCATCCTGATGGCTATTCACAATGGCGCCATTTCGTGATGACAGGAGCTTTTCATGCGTATTACATCCTTGCTTGCCGATTCGCAGGTACAGCTGTTGATGCCGCCAGCGGTTCGCTATCGCTGTGTCATTTTTCTGCTGTTGCTGGTGAGTTGGGGCGTGGTGGCAGCCTCCTTGTGGGATGGCTGGGGCGCCATGGCGCTGCTCAACTGGGTGGGGGTGGTGTTTGGTGGCATCACCGGGATCATGGTGTCGCTGCCCCGCAGCTGGCAGCCCTGGCGCCTGGCGGAGCTGGGGTGGGATGAACGGCATATCTATCTGCTCAATGGCAACAAGGATGAGGCGCTGGCGCTGCCCCGCAGCCAGCTGGTGGCACTCGAGCGGGAGCGGCGAGTGGGCCATGACGGTCAGTGGCTCGACTTCAGCCTCGATCTGCAGCTGAGTGAAGAGCAGCTGGCGGCGGCCATGGCCTTGCTGGATCTCAAGGCGGGGGAGCTGCATCTGGTGAGCCCGTCGGTCTATCGCTTCGGCTTTAAACGGGCCTGGCACGGTCGCCGGATGTTGGCGCAACGGTTGTCAAATCTGCAAGCGGCCTGAATCGACTATTTTCTCGACAATTCCCGGCAAAGCTCAGATACTGCCAGTGACTCGAATTGATCTTGTCTGCACTGTTAACCCAAGAGATCAATCACTTGAAGACAGTGTGGAGAAGGCCACGGCATGAAGCCATGGCAGGTCCGGCATAGGGGTTGTGCCCTTACCGTTATGCTGGTAATTGCATAGAGAAGGCACCTTGAATCGAGAGTGGATGGCATGAAGATTTACGTAGGAAATCTGTCGTACCGGATGACGGCCGACGAACTGAAAACCCTGTTCAGCCAGTTTGGACAGGTCGACAAGGTTGATATCATCATCGACCGCGATACCGGCCAGTCAAAGGGGTTTGGTTTTATTGAAATGCCGGTCAATGGTGATGCCGAAAAGGCCATCGCTGGTCTGCATGGCACTGAAGTCGGTGGCCGTACCATCACCGTCAACCAGGCCAAACCGAAGACAGATGCTCCCCGTGGTCGCCCGCAACAGCGCCACCGCTAAGGTGCCTCGGCAATGAAAAACGGCATGGGTTTCCCCCATGCCGTTTTTGTTTCTGGATGTTTTGTTGTTATCAGGGGACGTCGTAGCCGAGCGCCGCCTTGCGGATGCGGAACCACTGCCGGCGATTGAGGGCGACAGATTCGGCGGCCACTGCAGCGGCAATCCGCTCACGCTTGCCGGAGCCAATCAATGGCAGCGGCTGGCTTGGCAGCATCATCACCCAGGCGTAGACCACCTGCTCGATAGTCCGGGCGCCGACTTCCTGGCGGGTCTGCTCCAGCTCGGCGCGCAGCGGGGCATAGGCGTCATCGCTGAACAGTCGGCCGCCGCCGAGACATGACCAGGCCATCGGCTTGATGCCAAGCTGCTGGCACTGATCCAGGGTGCCATCGAGGGTCCCGTCCTGATGAAGCGGCGAGATCTCCAGCTGGTTGGTGACCAGCGGGAAGGGGAGGCGTGATTGCAGTAGCTCGAACTGACGAGCGGTGAAGTTGGATACCCCGGCGTGCTTGATCTTGCCCGCCTGTTTCAGGGTGATAAAGGCGTCGGCCACTTCATCGGCGTTCATCAGGGGATCCGGGCGGTGGATCAGCAGCAGATCTAGATGGTCGGTGCCGAGCTTGTGCAGCGAGGCTTCGGCGCTGGCGATGATATGGTCCTTGCCAGTGTTGTAGTGGTTGAGAGCATGCTCCGGCTTGGCGGTGAGGGCGATGCCGCATTTGCTGACGAGCTCCATCCGATCGCGCAGGGAGGGTTCGAGGCGCAGGGCGTGGCCAAAGGCCTCTTCGCACTGATAGCCGCCATAGATATCGGCGTGATCGATGGTGGTAACCCCCAGATCCAGATGATATTTCATCAGATCAAGCAGAGCGGCCGGAGAGAGTTGCCACTCCATCAGGCGCCAGTAACCCATGATGAGGCGAGAGAAGGTGGGGCCTTGCGGGTGCAGGGCGACACGGGATACAGACATGGTTGACTCCTTTAAAAACGCGATGCGAAAACGATGTGCAATATAGATGACTGCGGGCATCTTGGCCCCATGTGGCTGGCAAAGCAATCATGGGCAGTGGCATGATTCGAACTTTGGTTCTGACCGCAGAGTAGAGGAGAGAGTTGGATGGAAGGATTTGCCGAGCGCTTGCAGAGCCTGATCGGGGAGATGAGCGTGAGCGCCTTTGCCCGCAAGGTGGGGCTCAGTGAAGCGCTGATCCGCAAATATTTGAAGGGAGCCGAGCCTGGCCTGGCGCGGGCCAACCAGATCGCCATGGGGGCCAACTGCTCGCTGGAGTGGCTGGCAACCGGCTGCGGTTATCTCTACCGTCAGGCGGAAGTGGTGGACAGGGAGGCGCTGGCGGCGGCGCAGCAACTGCTGGGCGAGCAGCAACCCGGGGTTGGGCTGCCCGATGAGGAGGCGCTGGTCACCCTGCTCGCCTACTACCAGTTTTTGCGCACCCACAAGAAAGCGGACGGTTTTCTCGATCTGGCGCTGGCGCGGGAGTTTGGCCGCCATCTGGGGGAAGCGTGATGAGGGGCATATTACCCTTTGGTCGTGTCACGGCCGTTTGATTATTCTGATACGCTCTAAGCAAGATAACTCTCCATGGAATGGGCGATGAGCTACTTGATCCTCGGAAGCGGTGCGCTGGGCTCGGCGCTGGCAAGAGAGCTGATGGCAAGGGGGGAATCCTTCCTGCTGGCCGGGCGCACCTATCCAAAAGGGATCGAGATGGGGGCCTTCTTCCCGCTGCAAGAGGTGGACGCCATCTCGTTCGACGCCCTGTTTACCCTCTACGACACCGATCCGCTTCCCACTGTGGTGATCAACACCATCGGCCTGTTGCACGATGTCAGCTTTATGCCAGAGCGGCGGGTCGAAGAGGTGCACCCCAAGTGGCTGTGCGACAGCCTGCTGGCCAATGCCTGGCCAACACTGGCGCTGGCTGCCCGTTTCAGTCGGTTGATGGGCAATGACCATCCGCTGTGGCTCTGTGCCATCTCCGATCTGGCGGGCTCCATCACCGCCAATCAGGAGGGGGGACGTTACAGCTACCGGATGAGCAAGGCGGCCCTCGACATGGGGGTGAAAACTCTGGCCCTCGAGTGGGCGCAACGTTTCCCGCAAGCGGGGGTGGTGGCGGTGGCGCCCGGCTTGATGGAGTCCCCGATGAACACCCCCTTTCTGAGCGAGTTGCCTGCGGAGCAATTGCAGGAGCCTGCCGAGGTGGCGGTGAAACTGCTCAATCTCATCAAGGGGTTATCGTTGACCCAATCGGGTCAGCTACTGGATCTCAACGGTCAGCCGCTGCCCTGGTAAATCCCGCCTGCGGGTTCTGCGGACGTCTATTGGCTTCACATTCTGCTCATGCGCCCCTTGCCAAGTGAGGGGAGCATGACTAACGTCACTCTCCTGTTTCAGGAGGGATCTCATGCGCTATATCGATTTACGAAGTGACACCGTCACCCAGCCTACTGACGCCATGCGTCAGGCCATGCTCCACGCCGAAGTCGGTGACGATGTCTATGGTGAAGATCCGGGCGTCAACGCGCTGGAGGCCTTTGGGGCCAGATTGCTGGGCAAACAGGCGGCGCTGTTTGTGCCGTCCGGCACCATGTCCAACCTGTTGGCGGTGATGAGCCACTGTCAGCGCGGTGAGGGGGCCATCCTCGGCAACGCCGCTCACATCTATCGCTATGAAGCGCAGGGGAGTGCCGTGCTGGGCTCCGTAGCCCTGCAACCCTTGCCGATGCAGCGCGATGGCACACTGGCATTCGATGATATCAAGGCCGCGCTGGCCCCTGATGATGCCCACTTCGTCCAGACTCGCCTGATCTGCCTTGAGAACACCCACAACGGCAAGGTGCTGCAACTCTCCTATCTGCAGGAGATGGGGGCATTCGTTGCCGAGCGCGGCTTGAAGCTTCATCTCGATGGCGCCAGGCTCTTTAACGCCGCCGTGGCCAGCGAGACCTCGGTCGAGGTGATCGCTGCACCGTTTGACAGTATCTCGATTTGTCTCTCCAAGGGGTTGGGTGCACCGGTGGGCTCGCTGCTGGTGGGCAGCCACGATTTCATCGCCCGTGCGCGCCGCCTACGCAAGATGCTGGGAGGTGGCATGCGCCAGGCGGGCATTCTGGCGCAAGCCGGTCTGTTTGCCCTCGAGCAGCATGTGACCCGCCTGGCCGATGATCACCGCCGTGCCAAACGGCTGGCCGAAGGGTTGGCTGCACTGCCGGGCATCGAGCTCGACCTCTCGCTGGTGCAGAGCAACATGGTGTTCCTGCGGCTGCATGAGGGGGAATCGGCCCCTCTGCTGGCCTTTATGAAGGAGCGGGGGATCCTCTTCTCCGGTTACGGCGAGCTGCGGCTGGTGACCCATCTGCAGATCAACGATGACGATATAGAAGAGGTGATCGATGCCTTCACCGAGTATCTCGGGGCGCGTTGAGACGGCTTGGTGAGGTAGCCGTTATTCTGATACCTGTTTATACCGAAACAACAGAGGGCGCCGCGGCGCCCTCTGTTGTTTGCAGCAGGCTCAAGCCTGCCGCTGGCCGCTCATCAGCATGGCCTCATCGGTGGCGTCGTAGATCATCACCGCGATGTGGGTCACCTGACCGCCGAAATCGGCCAGTGGCACCAGCGTCAGGTTCTGGAACATGTGAGGGGCCGAGCCGGTAATGGGGCGGTAGTTGGAGAAACGCAGCAGGTAGGGCTTCTGCTCCCAGGTGCTGAAGGCGCGGTTGTTGAGCTTGAAGACCATGTTGGCCTTGCGCTCGAACCAGGCTCTGTCCACATCGGGGAACAGCTCGAACAGCACGCCGTCGCGCACCTCACCGGCCAGTCGGCCGCTGTGGCTCTCCATAAAGCCGTTCCACACCTGAACCTTGTACTCCTTGTCGAGCACCACCAGGCCTACGTCCAGGTTCTGGACTATGTTCATCAGCCAATGAAATTCACGGATTTCCATAGTCACTCCTAGAGCATGTGCATGATTTTGTTGTTCATGGTGGCGATGGAATCTTCGGTAAACAGCAGCAGCAGATCACACTGCACCGCGTAATCCTGGATCCGGTAGTTGATCTCGATGGCGAGTGTGCGGCGCCAGCGACTCTTGTTGGTGTTGATCAGCTCGTTGATGGGCCTGTGCTGGCCGAGCACCACCGGGTGGCCCTGACTGAAGGGGGTATCGAGCTGGTTGGCGTAGCCGCGCAGAAAGGCACCGATCAGCACGTTGGCGGTATCCATCAACAGCTCCAGTTCGGCGGTGCGATCCAGCGTCCCCTGATGGTTCATCAGCTTGGCCAAATCTTTGAAGCTGGAGTCATGGAACAGGATCAGCGCTTCGCCGGCGATCCCCGCTCCGATAAACCCCTGACAGACGGCAGAGAGGGTATCCGAATCCGCGGCCGCCGAGAGGGCCATGTGCAGCTCGGAGACTTCCAGCACGTTGACGTTGGGGATGGGCAGTACCACGAAGGCGTTGAGCAGACGGGCCAGCAAGTCGGCCGCCTGGCCCATGGAGACGTTGGCCAGCTCCTGATAGACATCGCGGATTTCGGGGGTGATCTTGACGCCCGCATCGGCTATCACGCCGCTGGGCAACAACTCGGTAGCGCTTGGCTGACCGCTCGGGGCGGCACTCCAGAAGCCGTGTTGTTTGAGCAGGGCGAGCAGGGTATCGGGGGCGGCGGGTTTCTTGATGAAATCGAGCGCCCCCAGCCCCATGACCCGCTGATAGGCTTCCGGTTGGATGTCGCCGGAGACCACGAATACCTTGCTACGCAGCCCCTCCCGCTGGAGGGTCTCCAGCACGCCGTAACCGTCCATCTCCGGCATGGTCAGATCGAGGAAGATGAGATCGCCATGACCCATCAGCACCTGTTCGATCCCTTCGAGACCATTGGCTGCGTAGTGCAAATCGACTTTCCAGTCGGCCGGGAGTGCCCGTGCCAGCTGTTTGCGGGCGAACCCGGAGTCATCACATATCAATACATTCATGGCGTTAGGCAGGCTCTGTTGGCAAGGGTTGCTATAAGTGTGGCCCGCTAACGGTCAGATGCAATGGGTGAGGGTGTCACCTTGTGAAAATTGGTTGTCCCATTGCCGGTTGCGATAGCGCGCTGAGTATTTTTCAACAAATTCAACGAACATCTTAACACGCAACGGCGCAAACTGGTGTTGGCAACACAACATGTAGAAGGGGCGATTACCGGTTTGCCAGTCGGTCAATACCGGTACCAACTGCTCGTCATGCAGGAAGTTGTTCAGATAGTGCAAGGGGGCGTTGACGATCCCCAGATGGCGCCGCGCTGCGCGCACCGCGGCCTGGGTCTGGTTGACGGTCAGCTTGGCGCTGCGTTTGACGCAGACACTCTGGCCATCCTTGTCGGTCAGCTGCCAATGCTGGTGCGGCCAGCAGTAGATGAGATCGTGATCTTCCAGCTGGTTGGGGTGGGAGGGGGTGCCCTTCTTGGTCAGATAGAGCGGCGAGGCAAACAGGCCGTACTCGATATGACCGAGACAGATCGCATTGGGCAGCGACTGGGGTAGCTCACCGTTGAAGAACACCAGATCCCGATCATTGTCGAACAGGTGTTGGTGATCATTGGTCTGGGTGATGTCGAATTGCACCTCGGGATAGTGCAGTCCGAATTCGGCCAGCATATCGATGAGGATGGTGTTGGAGAGCGCGATCGGCGCCGCCACCCGGATAAGCCCGGTGATATCGGCCTCTTTACCCTGGATCTCGCTGGTGGCCTGCTCGATTTGGGCGAGCGGCGTGCAGAGGCGCTCATAGTATCTGAGCCCCTCATCGGTAAGGCGCAACTTGCGGGTAGAGCGATGTAGCAGGGAGCAACCCAGTTGCTCTTCCAGCTGGGAAATGCGTCGACTGATGGTGCCTGTTGGCATGCCCAGTGCGGCGGCAGCGTGGGAGAATCCCCCCTCTTGCACCACCTTGACGAACAGGTAGAACTCTTCGATGTGCTTCATAAACGCTGTTCTGGGTGTAACAAGGGGGCAACCATAAAAAGAGCGTTCCAGGTTGGCAAGGGTAATTCAGCGTTTAATTGATCTGGATTCGATTTCTGCTGATACCAGTTTTCGACTCTTCGTTCACACTCCTGCTACCTGCTCGCTTGCGCTCATCACCATGCGCGCGTCAACCCGTCCCGGTCAGCCACACCGTTCAAGGCGGCCAAACGCAGTGGTCACGGGGCGAATCTGAGGGTGAGGGGGGCGTAAAAGTCAGCCAGATCTGCCTCACCGTGCGGTTTCTCCTTTTTGAAGAATGTGACCAAGGTCATATATTCGGTTTTTGCGCACAGACCGTGGAAAAATACATCCTGGATATATCTGTTCCTCCCGGGCGCACTATTTTTGTCCATCTTGGTGGTTTTTTGGCTGTTTACCCAGCCACTTGGTTAATTAATGAAAGCTTTGTGGCAATGAATGACGACTATTTCTGTCGTTGATTTAATTGTTAATAGTTGTGTTGTCGCAGCGAATAATGAATTTGTGTTTCAAGGTCTCGAGTGGGTAGCTCTTAGTACTTGTTTTTACTGGGGAAAAAAGATAAAAATCGACAGTGTGATTTGTTCTGATTAACAGGTTGTTTGGCTGAGTCCGTTTCTGTATTTCAGGATATGCTCCCCCTGTTGCTCATGTCTGAAATAGTGTTGTCTGCTCTTGGCCATGTTAAAAAAGATGATGGCCGGGAGGTGTTTGCACCTTGCATTCTTCATCTAGCGGTTTGCTAGATCTGTTTTTAACCAGTGACCATCCCGCATGAATGACCTTGACCAGATGAATACGCTTGACGAACGGTTACTGAAGACGATGGATGTTCTGCATACCCCGATCTGGGTCTATGACATCGAGCATCATCGTATTTTCTGGGCAAACAGCGCCGCGCTCCCGGTGTGGGAGGCGACCTCACTCGACGAGCTCTGCGCTCGCGACTTTTCTGCCGACATGGCGACCGCCATCGATCTGCTGTTGCAGCGCTATCTGGGTGATTTTCAGCAGGGGCGCAGTTACAACGAGTGGTGGACCCTCTCCCCGAAGGGGGTCAAGAAGCAGATCTATCTGCGCCTCTCCGGCATTCAGTTGGCTGGTCGTCTGATGATGATGACCGAAGCGGTGCTCGACTCCGATGCCCTCTATCAGGAGTCATCCCTGGCGAGCGGTGATACCCTGGCCAGCCTGTTTGATAGCAAGGGCAATTTCGAGAGCGGTAACTACCACTTCGAGATCTGTTTCGGTCAACAGGTTGCCCGGCTCTCCCAGGTCTTCTCCGGTAATGACGACAGCTTTTACCAGAAGCTCTCCCGCCTCGATGAGGTGGTGACCGAGGGAGAGTGCCGCACCCTCAAAGGGATGCGCTGGTTCCAGTATCAGTTCCGCTATATCCAGCAGGGTGCCCGCATTCTGCTCACCATGCGCGATATCACCGACCGCAAACTCGAGGAGCTGGAGCATCGCCACCTCGCCTGGCACGACTCCCTGACCGGCCTGCTCAACCGTTATGGTTTGATGAAATCCCTTGAGGCCTATTGCGGTCTGGGTGAGCGTTTCGCGCTGGTGTTCATGGATCTGGACAACTTCAAGCTGGTCAACGACAACTACGGCCACAAGGCGGGAGATCGCCTGCTGGAGCGGGTCGCCGGTCGCCTCAAACAGATTTGCCCGCGGGATGTGGAGCTGGCTCGCCTCGGTGGCGACGAGTTCACTGCGCTGGTGCCGCTGGGCAATCAGGGGGATCGGGCGCAAGAGGTGGCCGATCAGATGCTCTCCCAGATGACCAAGCCGCTGCAACTGAGCGGGTTGCCGGAGGTGACCATTGGCGGCAGTATCGGCATCGCCATCTATCCCGATGATGCCGATGACGGGGACAACCTGATCACCCGTGCAGACATGGCGATGTACCAGGCCAAGCAGATGGGGCGGCTGCGCTGGCAGCGTTTCACCCCCAGCATGCAGCAGACCCTGCAGCGCAAACTCAACCTCAAGCAGTTTCTGGCCAAGGCCATCGGCCGTCAGGAGCTGAGTCTCTGTTACCAGCCACAGGTCGATGCCGCCAAAAAGCGCCTGATCGGTTACGAGGCGCTGCTGCGCTGGTACAACCCGGTGCTGGGCCATGTTTCGCCGGTGGAGTTTATCCCGCTGGCCGAAGAGATGGGGCTGATCCGCGAGATCGGCAGTTGGGTGCTCTCCACCGCGCTGGCCCAGATGGCCAGCTGGCAGAAGCGTTTCCGGCAGCGGGTGCCGGTGTCCGTCAACCTCTCCGGTTTCCAACTCTCGTCGGCGCTGCCCGGGCAAGTTCGCCAGCAGCTGGAGCTGCACGGGGTGGATGCCTCCCTGTTGACGCTGGAGCTGACCGAAACCGTGCTGATGCTCGATATGAAGGGGTGCCTCGGCATCCTCGATGATTTGAGCGAGCAGGGGATCAAGATTGCCATCGACGATTTCGGCACCGGCTACTCCTCGCTGGCCTACCTCAACCGCCTGCCGATCAACAACATCAAGCTGGATCGATCCTTCGTGGTCGGTCTCAACTTGCCGGTGATCCGGGCGACTGCGGCCATGGCCACCAATCTGGGGTTGGGGATCATGGCGGAAGGGGTGGAGGAGCCTCACGAGCTGGCCGCACTGCAGACCCAGGGGTGCCATGTGTTCCAGGGGTATCTGTTCAGCAAGCCGCTGACGGTGGCGCAAGTCGAGGCGAGCGGCTTTGTAGTGGAGTGTCAGGTTGGGCGTTATCCACTGCTTAATGCTGTAATGGCAGAGTAACAAGTGTGCGTTAGGCCACAATTTGGGATTTTATCCCGCCACATTTAATCAATATTAATCATCTTTTTGCGGCCCGTCATGAGACGGATTGGCAGGAATTGTTAGCATGCGAGCTCATTTCTAGGGAAAGGAGTATCGCAATAATGAGTCATGCTGCTGTCAATGACCGTCCGGCCAGCCCTCCCAAGGGCTGGCTGAACCGTTTCCTCAATGGCGTCGAGAAAGCCGGGAACAAATTACCCGACCCCGCCATGCTGTTCCTCTACGCCTTGCTGATCGTCTGGGTCGGCTCCTGGGTGTTGTCACAATTCCAGTTTGATCTGGTCAATCCCCGCACCGGGGAGGCCGTGGTGGTCAACAACCTGCTGACCGGCGCCGGTCTGGCCGAGTTTCTCTCCACCATGGTGACTACCTTCACCGGCTTTGCACCTCTTGGGATCGTGCTGGTGGCCATGCTGGGGGTCGGGGTGGCCGAGCAGTCCGGTTTTATCAATACCGGTCTGAAAAAGTTGCTCAAAGTGACGCCTGCCCGTTTTCTCACCCCCATGCTGATCCTGGTGGCGATCATCAGCCATACCGCCGCAGATGCGGGTTATGTGCTGGTGATCCCCATTGGCGGCATCATCTTCCACGCGGCCGGGCGCCATCCATTGGCGGGGATCGCCGCCGCCTTTGCCGGCGTCTCCGGCGGTTTTGCCGCCAACTTCCTGCCCTCCGGCGGGGATGCGTTGCTGCAGGGCTTTACCCAGTCCGCCGCCCAGATCCTCGACCCCGAGTACATGGTCAACACCCTGTGCAACATCATCTTTACCGGTGCCTCTTCGCTGCTGATCATCTGCGTCGGCTGGTTTATTACCGAGAAGGTGGTTGAGCCGCGCCTCAAGCATGTCGCGCTCAACGAGGATCTGGAGAGTGCCGACGAGATGGGGCGCTACAGCGCGCAAGAGAGCCGGGCCTTCAACTGGGCCGGGTTTGCCATGCTTGCAGCTATCGTGCTGCTGGCGCTGGCGCTCTCCCCGAGCGATTCGCCGCTGCGTGCCGCCGATGGTTCTCTGACCACCTTCGCCGCGCCGGTGATGAAGTCCATCGTACCGCTGATCTTCCTGCTCTTTATCCTGCCCGGGATTGTCTACGGCTTTGTCGCAGGTAGCTTCAAGAGTGGCAAGGATGTGATCGACGCCATGTCGGCCACCATGAACAAGATGGGCTCCTACATGGTGATGGCCTTCTTCTGCGCGCTCTTTATCAAGGCGTTTGGCGACTCCAACCTGGGCACCCTGCTGGCCCTCTCCGGCGCCGAAGTGCTCCATGCACTGGCGTTGCCCGGTGAAGTGACCATCGTCGGGATGATCCTGCTCACCGCCAGCGTCAATCTGGTGGTGGGGTCGGCCTCGGCCAAGTGGGCGCTGATCAGCCCGATCCTGGTGCCGATGCTGATGGCGGTGGGGATCTCCCCCGAGCTGACCCAGGCAGCCTATCGGGTCGGGGATTCCGCCTCCAACATCATCACTCCGCTGATGGTCTTCTTCCCGCTGGTGGTGGTCTATTGCCAGCAGTATGTGAAGAGCACCGGGATCGGTACTTTGGTCTCCATGATGCTGCCGTACTCGCTGGCCTTCCTGGTGAGCTGGACCATCTTCCTGCTGCTCTACTGGGCACTCGGCTTCCCGCTCGGGTTGCAAGCCCCTTACGTCTATCCGGCCCCTTAAACCGGGTGTGCGAGGGAGCCTTGGGCTCCCTCGTTTTTTTCGCTATGGTGTTACCTCATTTTGGAGGTGCCATGAATCAGACCATCGATCTTATCCTTTCCCATCGCTCCATTCGTCAGTTCACTGCCGAGCCGATCGCCCCGCAGCAGCTGGATGCCATTCTCGCCGCCGCCCAGGCTGCCTCGACCTCGAGCTTCTTGCAGGTGACCAGCATTGTGCGAGTCAGCGAGCCCGAGGCGCGTCAGCAGCTGGCCGTGCTGGCGGGCAATCAGCCTTATGTGGTGCAGGCAGCCGAGTTTCTGGTGTTCTGCGCCGATTACCATCGTCACAGCCAGATCGTGCCCGAGGCCCAAACCGGTTATGCGGAGCAGCTGCTGATCGGTGCCATCGACGGCGCCCTGATGGCGCAAAATGCCCTGCTGGCGGCGCAGTCGCTGGGGCTGGGCGGGGTCTATATCGGCGGCATTCGCAACCATCCGGCCGAGGTGAGCGAGCTGCTCGGCTTGCCACATCAGGTGATCCCGCTGTTTGGTCTCTGTCTCGGCCATCCGGCCCAGCAGCCGGAGCAGAAACCCCGTCTGCCCAGGGGATTGGTGGTGCATCAGGATCGCTACCGGCACGAGCTGGATCGCGACCTGCTGGCCCAATACGATCAGCAGATCGCGGACGACTATCAGGCCCGCAGTAGCAACAACAAACAGCAGACCTGGAGTGGCCAGATCCGCGCCATTCTGGGCAAGGAGTCCCGTCCTTTCATGTTGGGCTTCCTGCAATCACGGGGCTTTAACCTCAAGTAATGGCGCTGATGGGCGATACTATGGGGAGGTGATCGTCATGGTCATCACCCCCTGATCCTGCAATCGCTCCCTGAGACCGGGGGCACAGCTTGGTGACAAATCGTGGGCAAGGGGGGATCTGCAGGCTACCTTAAGTGGGTAAGCTGTTGTAGGATCACGCAATTGGATAGGAACAGGGGTTTGGACATCCTATGATTTTAACTTTGGTATTGCTGTCTATCGGCGCACTCCTGTTTTTGGTTATCGCCTATAACGTGGTGCAGCAATATAAGCAGAAGGCGGAAGCGGAAAAGCGTCACGCCATTGCCAGACACAAGACGGTTGCCGACGAGACCGAAGAGGTGCTGCTGAATGTCAATCTGGTGCCTTTCTCCAAGAACATGGTGTTGCTGTTGCAGCACCGGATCCTCGATGCCTATCGCGCCATCGTGCAGGTGATGCCGAACAACCAGATCAAACAGCGCATCGCCGATGTGCAGATCCAGATCAAGAACGTGCAGGAAAATTACAGCAGTCAGGAGGAGGGGCACTTCAAGACGCCGGAGTCCGATCGTCAGGCGATCCAGATGCTGCAACTGGTGAAGAAGCTGCGGGCGGTGCTGCGCGTCGAGCACAACAAGGGCAAGATTGACCCTCAGGGGTTCGCCCAGGAAGAGCGCCGCCTCGAGCTGATGCAGCTCAAAATCAACATCTCCAATCTGGTCAAGCGGGCTATGGATGCTCGCATTCAGGGCCAATATGGCACTTGCCGCCAGCTCTATACCAAGGGACTGTCGGCAATGGCGAGCGTGGCCGACAAGGATCCCTACCTGCTGGCCCGTGAAGAGGATATGCGCCAGGGCCTCAAGGAGCTGGAAGAGCTGCAGCAGCAGAACAGCGCGCAGGATCTGCAAAACATCAAGGACAAGGAAGCCGACGAGCTCGATGTCCTGTTTCAACCCAAGAAGAAATGGTAAGCATGTCTCATCCACTCGATTCCACACTGGGGCCAATGGCCCCATTTGTTTCTCAGCTGTTGGCCGAACTGGCCGCCACTGGCATCAATATTCCCCAGCCAACGGTCGATCACCTCTGTTATCGTGCGGCCACCTTGCAGGAGTATCGCGCGCGATGCGCTGTGCTGGCAGAGGCGGGCACCTTGCTGGTGGAGGGGATGATCGGCGGTCGTCCTATCGCCACTTATCAGTTGCATCAGCCGCTGCTGGCTGGTGAGGTACTGGTGCCCTGTATCGAACTGGCGGCGCCGAAGCCGGGTCGCGTTCATCAGGCGGGACTGGAGCATATCGAGCTGGTGGTTGCCTCACTGCAGGAGCTGGTGGCGTGCTATCCCGGGCTGCCGTTCAAAACTGGCAATATGCTCAATACCCGCAACCCCGATATCGGCCTGATGTTGCCCTCCGGTCAGATCAAGTTTCATCTGCGCCCGCTGGCTGAGGTGATCGCCGAAGAGGTTGCGACCGGCGCTGTGGTCGCGGTGCCTGCGGATTATTTCGAGCAGGAGTGATCCTGCGCACAATGCCTAGCGCACCTGACAGGTTCGTGAATAGCGCAGCAAAAGGGGTCACCGGTGTGACCCCTTTTGCTATCTGGCGATGCTGGCGCTGGTGGCTATCTGGTCATGCGTGACCCTGTTTGCGCATCGCCCGTTACCCGTGCCGGTGGGGTTGCTGGGTGGGCAGTGGCGATTCTGTTCGTTGCTTGAGACGACCGAGCCAGAGGCTCAAGCCCGCCGTCAGGATGAGCACCAGTTCAATTCCCATGACCAATCCGCCAAGCTCACCCCGTTCCCAGAAGGGGTGCAGGTAAAGCCCCCCCAGACTGGCTCCCAGATAGTAGGCCACCAGATAGAGGGAGGAGGCGAGGGCTCGGTTGTGTTCGACATGATGACCAACCCAGGCACTGGCACAGGCGTGTGCCAGGAAAAAACCGAAGCTGGAGATCAGCAAGCCGCTCAGGATCCCGAGCAGACTGCCCTGCAGCAGCCACAGACTGCCGATGGCCATCAGCGCGATCCCGACCAGCAACATGCGTTGTGCCCCCCAGCGGTTGGCGAAACGGCCGCTCAGGGAGGATGCCACGGTCCCCGAGAGATAGGTGAGAAACAGCATGCCGAGCCACTGGGTGGGCAGGGAGAAGGGGGGCTTGGCCAGCAGGAAGGTGAGATAGCTGAACTGGTTCAGAAACACCATAAAGTTGAGCCCCCCGATAAGGTAAGCCCCTACCAGCAAGGGATTGGTCAGGTGTTGCTGCAAGGCGCGGGCAAATTGACCGCGAACTGGGGCGCTTGCCACAAAGCGGGTCTGATGGGGCAGCAGCCAGAAGACCAGCGGCAGCAGCGACAGGCTGATAACACCAATCCCCAGAAAGGTATGCTGCCAGTCGCCAAACCAGCCCGCCAGCAGGCCACCGACCACCCGACCGGCAATACCTCCGAGGGAGTTGGCGGCAATATAGACCCCCACCGCCGAGAGCAGCGCCCGTTTGCTGAACTCTTCCCCCATGTAGGCGATGGCGGTTGCGGGCAGCCCGGCCAGCAGCGCCCCCTGCAGGATGCGCAGCAATAGCAGGGAGCTGAACTGTTCAACCAGCGGGATCAACAACGAGAGCAGGATGGCCAGGGTGAGGGTGCCCAGCATGACCTGCCGACGGCCATGGCGATCCGCCAGTCTGGCGCAGATCAGCAGGGAGGCGGCGAGGCCTGCGGTGCAGCCTGCCAGGGTCCAGCTGGCCGAGAGGGAGTTGACCGAGAAGACCTCGGCAATCAGGGGTAACAGGGGGTGGGTCTGGTAGAGGTTCAGAAACACCAGAAAAGAGCCCAGGCTGAGGGCCAGGGTTGCACGTATCCACTCGCGACTTCCGACTTCAATCATTGCGTATTGTCCTGACAGCTTTTGGTCAGGGTAGAGTCCTTGCGGTTATAAATATAATATATTTAAGTTATCTATCTCATAAGACGAATTGATACATGGATCTGAAACAGCTCACCTATCTGCTGGCGGTCAGGGATGCCGGTTCGTTTACCAAGGCTGCCAACAGCCTGCATGTGGCACAACCTGCCATCAGCATGGCCATCGCCAAACTGGAGCAGCAGCTCGAGTTGCGGCTGTTTGATCGGCAGGACCGGGCGGTACGGCTCACCCCGGAGGGGGAGGTGCTCTGTCGCCATGCCGAGCGCCTGCTGTTGCAAATGCATCAGGCCGAGGCCGAGATGGCCGAACTGAAGGGGTTGGAGCGGGGGGAGGTGCGGATCGGGATCCCCTATATGATGGGCTCCTACTATTTTCCCCCTCGTCTGATGGCCTTCAAGCATCGCTATCCCGGGCTCAAGATCCGGGTCGAAGAGGCAGGTACCCGCGAGTTGCTCAGCCGGATGGTGGATGGCTCCCTCGATCTGGCCATTCTCATCACCAGTGATCTGCCGCCCGCCATCGAGGGGGCACATCTGCTAAGCGAAGAGATGTTGATGGTGGTGGGGGACGATCACCCCCTGCGCGGCGAACCGGCCGTGACCCTCTCGCAGTTTTTTGCTCAGGAGTTGGCGCTGTTTCGCCGCGGTTTCTACCACCGCGAGCATATGGAGGCGCTGGCCCAGAGCCTGGGCGTCGAACCCGATATCGCCTTCGAGAGCAACCTCATCCCTCTGCTCAAGGCCGTGGTGCGGCAAGGCTTTGCGGTGACCACCTTCTTGCGGATGGTGCTGGAAGAGGAACCGGATCTGAGTGGTGTGCCCTTCGACCCGCCCATCTATCTCGATCTCTGTGTGGCGTGGCGGCGT
Source organism: Aeromonas allosaccharophila (assembly GCF_016026615.1). NCBI lineage: Bacteria > Pseudomonadati > Pseudomonadota > Gammaproteobacteria > Aeromonadales > Aeromonadaceae > Aeromonas > Aeromonas allosaccharophila. The sequence goes on from NZ_CP065745.1 coordinate 780,486, forward strand.
GGCGATCCGCTCTCCATGGCCAACCGTGCTTTGCGCGATTTCCTGCTCAAGGAGCGCCCGGCCTGATGGCGGCGGGCCCTTGCTGAAAGTTTGTTACTATTAATGGTGGGTTCGCTTGAGGGCTACACCATGAAACTGCAGCAATTGCGCTATATCGTCGAGGTGGCGAACCACAGGCTGAATCTGTCGGCCACCGCCGAGAGCCTCTTTACCTCCCAGCCCGGGATCAGCAAACAGGTGCGGATGCTGGAGGATGAGCTGGGGATCCAGATCTTCGAGCGCAGCGGCAAACACCTGACCCAGATCACCCCTATCGGTCTGGATGTGATCAAAGTGGCCGCCGAGGTGCTGGACAAGGTCGCTACCATCAAGGTGATGGCCAGGCAGCATGTGCATCCTGAGCAGGGAACTCTTACCATTGCGGCCACTCATCTGCAGGCCCGCTATATTCTGCCCGCCATCCTCAAGGGCTTCATGGCCCGCTTTCCCAAAGTTGCCGTTACGGTGATGCAGGGGAGTGCGGCGCAGTGCCGAGCAGCCGTGCATGATGGCGCTGCCGATCTGCTGCTTGCCGATGATCTGGAGGAGGGGAGCGATCTGCTGATGCTCCCCTGTTTTCAGTGGCAACGGGGCTTGGTGCTGCCAAAGGATCATCCGTTGGCCAAAGCGACATCGCTGACCCCGGCCGAGCTGGTCGAGTTTGCGCTGGTGACCGACGGAAGGCCGCTTTCTGCCACTCATGGCAGCGATTGCGCTCATGCCGAGAGCCGGATCGCCTGTTGTGCGAGCGACAGCGATGTGCTCAAGACCTATGTCAGACAAGGGATGGGCATCGGGGTGATGGCCACCTTTGCCTGGGAGCCCCAGCGCGATGGTGATCTGCTGCTCAAACAGGTGCCCTGGCTACCTGGTGGTGTGGCTGCTATCGGTCTGCGCAGGGGGGCGTTTTTGTGCGGCTATCTGTATGACCTGATTGCACGTCTCGCGCCGCAATTGACCCGGGAGCAGGTCGATCAATGCTGCGCTGCCCGCACTGGCGAAGAGCTTGATGCACTGCTGGTCAATCTGACCGTGCCAGTGCGATAGCCTTGGGCTATGTGCGACTGTCACAAGAAAAACGCCTCCGAATTGGAGGCGTTTGACTATCTGGCATTCGTCAATGCAGGCTCACTTCTTCAGCATGTGATCCAGCTTGTTGGCCTTGGTAGACAGATAGAACTCGTTGTGGGGATTGCGCCCTTCCTGCAACGGTACCCGTTCGGCCACCGGAATGCCGAAGGATTCCATCGCCTTCATCTTGCGCGGGTTGTTGGTCATCAGTTTGAGTGACTTGACCTCAAGCTGCTTGAGCATGTCGGCGCAGATGGTGTAATCGCGCATATCGGCGGCGAAACCCAGGGCCACGTTGGCCTCAACGGTATCGGCACCCTGATCCTGCAGGTGATAGGCACGGATCTTGTTGAGCAAGCCGATGCCACGGCCCTCTTGACGCACATACAACAACACGCCACGACCCGCCTTGGCGATATTTTCCATGGCGGCCTGCAACTGGAAACCGCAGTCACAACGCAGGCTGAACAGGGCGTCGCCGGTCAGGCACTCTGAGTGGATCCGGCCCAGTACAGGCTCTTCACCGGTAATGTCGCCCATCACCAGTGCTGCGTGATCCTTGCCTGTGCCGGTTTCCTGAAAACCTACCAGCGTGAAGGTGCCCCAGGGGGTTGGCAATTTTGATTTGGCCACGAGGGTAACGCTGCTCATAGGTTGCTCCTTACTGCTAACGGCTCAAAAAAGGGGGCCAGTTTAGCGCGCCTTGTCGGCAACGACCATAAGAACAAGTCCCTGCATTGCTTAATGAAATGTCCAGGTAAGAGACAAGCACCGCTGCCCGCCGGGGTTTTGGTCCTTTGTGCGGATTGATGACTGCCAGGCTCACCACATTCGGGTATAATCGGCGCCCATTAACCCACCCCCTCGGGATGGGAGCAACACAGTGCAGGAGAGAAGTTATGCCTCAGATGGCCCCCGTGATGACAATTGATGGCCCCAGTGGCGCAGGAAAAGGCACCTTGTGCCAGCTGCTCGCCGAGAAGCTGGGTTGGCACTTGCTGGACTCGGGCGCCATCTATCGGGTGTTGTCCCTGGCCGCTCTGCATCACGATGTAGCGCTGGACAGTGAAGCCTCATTAGTACCGCTGGCCGCCAATCTGGATGTGCAATTTCAGGTTGAAGGGGATCTGGTCAAGGTGATCCTGGAAGGGGAAGATGTCTCACGAACCATCCGCACCGAAGAGGTGGGCAATGCCGCCAGTAAAATCGCCGCCTTCCCCCGGGTGCGTGAAGCCTTGCTGCGCCGTCAACGGGCATTTCGTCAGGCTCCGGGTCTGATCGCCGATGGCCGCGACATGGGCACAGTGGTTTTCCCCGAGGCCGAGGTGAAAATTTTCCTCGACGCCAGCGCCGAAGAACGGGCTCAGCGCCGCTATAAGCAGTTGCAAGATAAGGGCTTTGATGTTAACTTTGAGCGTCTTTTAACCGAGATCCGGGAACGTGACGATCGCGACAGAAATCGCGCTACTGCGCCCCTGAAACCGGCAGAAGATGCTCTGGTGGTAGACTCTACCGCCATGACCATAGATGACGTGCTGGCAACGGTGCTCGCCTATGCAGAGCAACAACTTGGTGATGCCAGCGCAAGCTGACACCCGGTCGTCTGCACCAAGGATGGCGCAGATTATTTAAAACAGCCCCGCTTGCGCCGGATTGCAAGTGGATGTTTCATTTGTGACATAAACAATGATCGAATCTTTTGCTCAACTCTTTGAAGAGTCCCTGAACGCCGTTGAAACCCGTCAAGGTTCCATCGTCAAGGGTACTGTCGTTGCTATCGAGAACGGTTTCGTACTGGTTGACGCCGGTCTGAAATCCGAGTCCGCTATTCCGGCTGAAGAATTCAAGAACGCCATGGGCGAGCTGGAAATCAACGTCGGCGATACCGTTGATGTGGCTCTGGACTCTATCGAAGATGGTTTCGGCGAAACCAAGCTGTCCCGCGAAAAAGCCAAGCGCCACGAAGCCTGGCTGCAGCTTGAGAAGGCATACGAAGAGCAAGCTACCGTTATCGGTATCATCAACGGCAAGGTCAAGGGTGGTTTCACCGTTGAACTGAACGGCATCCGTGCCTTCCTGCCGGGTTCTCTGGTTGACGTGCGTCCGATCCGTGACACCGCTCACCTGGAAAACAAAGAACTCGAGTTCAAAGTCATCAAGCTGGACCAGAAGCGCAACAACGTTGTTGTTTCCCGTCGTGCCGTGATCGAGACCGAGAACACCTCCGAGCGTGAAAGCCTGCTGGCTAACCTGCAAGAAGGTCAAGAAGTTAAGGGTATCGTCAAGAACCTGACCGACTACGGTGCATTCGTAGATCTGGGCGGTGTTGACGGCCTGCTGCACATCACCGACATGGCGTGGAAGCGCGTTAAGCATCCTTCCGAAATCGTCAACGTTGGCGACGAGATCGCTGTCAAGGTTCTGAAGTTCGACCGCGAGCGTACCCGTGTATCCCTGGGTCTGAAGCAGCTGGGCGAAGATCCTTGGGTTGCTATCGCCAAGCGTTACCCGGAGACCACCCGTCTGTCTGGCCGCGTGACCAACCTGACCGACTACGGCTGCTTCGTTGAAATCGAAGAAGGCGTTGAAGGCCTGGTACACGTATCCGAGATGGATTGGACCAACAAGAACATCCACCCGTCCAAAGTTGTTAACGTTGGCGACGTGGTTGACGTGATGGTTCTGGACATCGACGAAGAGCGTCGTCGTATCTCCCTGGGTCTGAAGCAGTGCAAATCCAACCCGTGGCAGCTGTTTGCCGAAACTCACGCCAAAGGCGACCGTGTTTCCGGCAAGATCAAGTCCATCACTGACTTCGGTATCTTCATCGGTCTGGATGGCGGCATCGACGGTCTGGTTCACCTGTCTGACATCTCCTGGAACAACCAGGGCGAAGAAGCCGTGCGTGAATTCAAGAAAGGCGACGAGATCGAAGCCGTTGTTCTGCAAGTAGATCCGGAGCGTGAGCGCATCTCCCTGGGTGTCAAGCAGATCGAAGAAGACCCGTTCAACAAGTACCTGGCTGACAACAAGAAAGGTGCTATCGTGAAGGGTAAGGTTACCGAGGTTGATGCCAAAGGTGCCGTTATCGAACTGGCTGACGGCGTAGAAGGCTACCTGCGTGCCTCCGACGCTGCTCGTGACCGCGTAGAAGACGCCACTCTGGTGTTGTCTGTTGGTGACGAAGTAGAAGCTAAATTCATGGGCGTTGATCGTAAGAACCGCACCGTAAGCCTGTCTGTCCGTGCTAAGGACGAGGCTGATGAGCGTGTTGCTATCGATAGCCTGAACCAACAAGAAGAAGTTGTGTTCAGCAATGCTATGATGGAAGCGTTCAAAGCCGCCAAGGGTGAGTAATCCTTGATGCAAGAAAAGGGCGGCATTGCGCCGCCCTTTTTTATCCTGGCAAAATTAATATTGCATGTGATCGGGGAAGGAGATTTAACGTTATGACCAAATCAGATCTCATCGAACAACTGGCATCCAGCCGCATGCATATGCCGGCCAAGGATGTCGAAGCCGCCATCAAGGAGATCCTTGAACAGATGGCGTCGACCTTGCAAAACGGCGACCGGATTGAAATCCGCGGATTTGGCAGTTTTTCACTGCACTATCGTGCGCCCCGTGTGGGACGCAACCCCAAGACCGGGGACAAGGTTGAACTGACCGGGAAATATGTCCCGCACTTCAAACCTGGCAAAGAGTTGCGCGAGCGCGTCAACATCATTGAATAATGCAGAAATGGGCATACCTCGGGTATGCCTTTTTTGTTTTTGGCGCCGATTCCTGTGCCAATCGTCTTGTTTCTTAAACTCTTTTCCCATTCACTCTAGAGTCTGCCTGCGATTTTAAGGATAATCAGCCTCTCATTAGATACTGACAGGGAGCTCTTATGAAGCGTATTTTGGCCCTCATTCCGCTGGTGCTGGTGTTTGTTCTGACCCTGGCGCTGGGCTCACAAAACGGCCAGCTGGTTCAGTTCAATTACCTGATTGCTCAGGGCGAGTTCTCGCTTGCCATGTTGTTGGGTTTCTTCTTCGCTGGCGGTTTTTTGCTGGGCTGGCTGGTATTCGGCCTGCTGTTCCTGCGCCTGAAAATGCAAAACCGCACCCTCAACCGCACCATGCGTCGTCAATCCCGCGAGTTGGAGCTGGCCCGGTCACCGGGTAAGGAATAATGTTCCTCAATGCTTGAACTGCTTTTCCTGCTGTTGCCCATCGCCGCCGGTTATGGCTGGTACATGGGGCGCAGGAGTGTTCGCCAGGACACCCAGAAACAGAGTAACCAGTTTTCCCGCCAGTATGTGGCGGGCCTCAACTATTTGCTGTCCGATGAATCTGACAAGGCGGTGGATCTCTTTATCCAGCTGCTTGAGGTGGACAGTGAAACCATCGAAACACACCTCTCCCTCGGCAACCTGTTTCGCCAGCGCGGGGAGGTCGATCGTGCCATCAAGATCCACCAGAATCTGGTGACCCGCCAACTGACTAGGGAGCAGCGCCAGCTGGCCTTGCAGGAGCTGGCTCGCGACTTTCTGGCTGCCGGTTTGCTAGACCGTGCTGAAGCGCTCTGGAATGAGCTGTGTGACGACAGTGATTATGAAGAGACGGCGCTGGCACAGCTGTTGATCATCCATCAGCAGTTGCGGGATTGGGACAAGGCCATCGATGTGGCGGTGCGTCTGCAAAAATATCAGGGCAAGAAGCTGGCCGACCCCATTTCTCACTTCTATTGCGAACAAGCCGAGATTGCGCTGCGTGACGGCAATAAAGGGGAGGGGCTGGCCAAGCTCAAACGGGCGCTCACCATCAATCCGGCATGTGCCCGGGCCAGTTTGCGCCTCGCTGAGCTTGCCATGGCAGAGGGGGAGTATGAGCAGGCCAGCAAGGAGTTGCTGCGGGTGTTCGAGCAGGATATCGACTTTGCATCCGAGGCAATGCCCAAATTGCTCGAGTGTTATCAGCAGTTGGGCCGCACGACTGCCTTGATCCCGCTGCTTGAAAAGGCGGTGGAAGATCACGCCGGCGTCAGCGTGACCCTGGCCCTTGCCAAGCTGGTGGAAGAGCGTGATGGCCTGAGTCAGGCCCGTTCACTGGTGCTGCGTCAGCTGCGTCGTCACCCGTCGATGAAAGGCTTTTACCAGCTGGTGGGTTTTCAGCTGGCCAGTGCGGAGGAGGGGCCTGCCAAGGAGAGCCTCGAACTGCTGCAACAGCTGGTCGGCGAGCAGATCAAAATCAAGTCAACCCACAAGTGTCGGCAGTGCGGCTTTGCCACTCACTCGCTGTTCTGGCAGTGCCCGTCTTGCCGCCAGTGGGGTTCCATCAAGCCGATCCGTGGTCTGGACGGTGAATAACAAGCAATAGGATGTGAGATGCAAGATCCCAAAGTACTGGTAGCGCTGGATTATCAGCACGAGGCAGATGCCTTAGCGTTCGTTGAACGTATCTCTCCGGCCCAGTGCCGTCTCAAGGTAGGCAAGGAGATGTTTACCCTGTTTGGCCCGCAGTTTGTACGCCAGCTGGTGGCCAAGGGATTCGATGTCTTTCTGGATCTGAAGTTTCACGATATTCCCAATACCGTTGCCAAAGCCGTGGCAGCCAGTGCCGAACTCGGTGTCTGGATGGTCAACGTGCATGCCAGTGGTGGTGAGCGGATGATGCGTGCCGCCAAAGAGGCGCTACTGCAATATGGCGACAAGGCGCCGCTGCTGATTGGTGTGACCGTGCTGACCAGCATGGAGCAGTCCGATATGATCCCCCTCGGTCTGGATGTGAGCCCGGCCGAGCAGGTGATCCGGCTGGCTACCCTGACCAAGACCTCCGGTCTGGATGGGGTGGTCTGCTCTGCCAACGAGGCTCATGAGCTGAAAGCCTTGCTGGGCGCCAATTTCAAGCTGGTGACCCCGGGTATTCGCCCGACCGGTTCTGCGGCGGGCGATCAGCGCCGGGTGATGACCCCCAAAGCGGCGGTCGAGGCCGGTTCCGATTATCTGGTTATCGGTCGCCCCATTACCCAGGCTGCCGATCCGGCCGCCATGCTGGCCAGTATCAATGCCGAGCTGGCTGGTGCGTAACCGGCTCACTCAGTGATACACGGTGCAGGCCGAGCAACAGGCCTGCACCGGCCCCGATAAGATGAGAGCCGATGTGTACCCTGGCATTGATCAGGGTGGAGATCGGGCTCTCTCCTGCGTTGTAGAAGTCCATCGCCAGTTTGAGCCCCATTCCTGCCAGCAGCAGCCAGCCCGATGTGCGGCGTCCGTGGCGGATATCCTGCATCGCCCCCCAGACAAACAGGCCATGCAGCGAGCCGGATAGCCCCATGTACCACTGGGTCTGCGGGCACCACCACCAGATCCCCAAGCCCACCGCCAGCCAGAGCAGCAACATCAGCAGCGGCAGGCGGGCCTGACCCAGGTAGTCGCGAAACAGGCTATAGAGAATGGCGAGGCCGCTTAGATTGAGCAGCAGGTGCCACAGATTGGTATGAGCCAGATTGCCTGTTATGATCCGCCACCCTTCGCCACCTGCGATCAAGGGTCGATCGAAGGAGAGCTGAAGATTGGGAACGGTAAAGAAGAGTAGCAAGCTGGTGAGAGAGAGCGTGATAACCCAGAGCAATCCAGATTTGTCTGACAACATGAAACAGTCCAACGACAAGAACAGTCGATACTGTACACGTTGCACCCGAGCCCTCAAAGCCTGCCTGTGCGATTATATTGTGCCGGTTGACAATCACACGCCCCTCTACATCTTGCAGCACCCCAACGAGGTAGCACATCCCAAGGGCACTGCGGCGCTGCTGGCGGCCTCTTTGCAACAGTGCGAGATCCATGTGGGGGAGGACTTTTCCCGCGATGTGTGGCTGAGCGGGCTGCTCGCCGATCCTTCCCGTCGCTGCTATCTACTCTGGCCGGATGAGGATGCCATTTCGCTGACCGATCTTCGCCAACAGCGGGAGAGTGAACCCTCTGGCGAAACGTCCATCGCCTTTATCTTGCTCGACGGCACCTGGCGCAAAGCCTATCGCATGTTGCAGAGCAATCCGGCACTGGCTCGCTTGCCCCGCATCGGCATTGGTACCGTTGCCGGTCAATATGCCATTCGCAAGAAACCCTTTCCCGATGCCCTCTCTACCATAGAGGCGGGCTATCACCTCTTGTCCCGGTGGGAGGGGAGGCCGGAGCGCTATGCGCCCTTGCTGACCCTGTTTAACCGGTTGAATACGCAGTGGCAGGACTTTGCCGAAGGCCGCCGCGCGTGACATTTGAAGGAGTTATCAAGATGAAAAAAGCAGTCGTGGTTTTCAGTGGCGGTCAGGACAGCACCACCTGTCTGGTACAGGCATTGGCGCAGTATGATGAAGTACACGCCATCACCTTTGACTATGGTCAACGCCATCGGGAAGAGATCGACACCGCGCGCCGTCTGGGCAGTGCGCTGGGGATCGCCGCCCACAAGGTGATGGATGTGACGCTGCTCAATGAGCTGGCGGTCTCTGCCCTGACCCGTGACGACATTCCGGTCAGCTGCGAGCTGCAGGATAACGGGCTGCCCAACACCTTCGTGCCAGGCCGCAATATCCTGTTTCTGACCCTGGCCTCCATCTATGCCTATCAGGTGGGTGCCGAGGTGGTGATCACCGGTGTCTGCGAGACTGATTTCTCCGGCTATCCCGATTGCCGTGACGAGTTCGTCAAGGCCCTCAATCAGGCGGTGTCGCTGGGGCTGGGTCGCGACATTCGTTTTGACACTCCCTTGATGTGGCTCGACAAGGCCGAGACCTGGGCACTGGCGGATCACTATGGTCACCTCGACACGGTGCGCCAGCAGACCCTGACCTGCTACAACGGCATTGCAGGTGATGGTTGCGGCATTTGTCCGGCTTGCGAGCTGCGCAGTCGTGGCCTGAACAACTATCTGGCCGACAAGGCAGGCATCATGACCAGGCTGTATGAGAAAACCGGGCTGGGCGAGAAAAGCGCAGAGTGAGCCTGCGTCTTGCCGTGGCTTGGGGTATAATCCGCGACTTTTGCAACAAGCCGTGATCGAGATGCACTACCCAATCAACGAGATTTTCCAGACCATCCAGGGGGAGGGCATCTTTACCGGCCTGCCCGCCATCTTTGTTCGCCTGCAGGGTTGCCCGGTGGGCTGCCCCTGGTGCGATACCCGTCATACCTGGGTTGTTGATCCGGCTCGTGAAGTGGGTAAAGAGGCGGTGCTGGATCGCTCCAACGAATCCGATTGCTGGAGCACACTCAGCACCGCGCAGATTATCAAGAGCTTTAGTGAGCTGGGTTATCAGGCGCGCCATGTGGTGATCACCGGGGGTGAACCCTGCCTCTACGAGCTGCACGAACTCTCGTCAGCCCTGCTGGCGGCGGGTTATCAGGTGCAGATTGAAACCAGTGGTACCAGCGAGATCAAGACCCATGAGCAGACCTGGGTGACCGTCTCTCCCAAGATCGGCATGAAAGGGGGGCTGCCTGTGCTGGTCTCGGCGCTGGAGCGGGCCAACGAGATCAAGCATCCGGTGGCGACCGAGCACCATATTGAAGAGCTGGATGCGCTGCTGGCTACCGCGACCCTGCGCCCGGATGTGGTCATTGCCTTGCAGCCGATCAGCCAGAAGCCAAGGGCTACCCAATTGGCGATGGATACCTGTATCGCGCGTAACTGGCGACTCTCCATCCAGACTCATAAATATCTGGATATCGATTAATATGGATTGGCTCTCCGACGAACAGGTGTTGCTGACGCTGACCAACAAGATGCCTTACGGTAAATATCAGGGGCGGCGTATCATCGATATTCCCGAGCCCTATCTGGTGTGGATGGCGCGCAGCGGTTTTCCTGCGGGTAAATTGGGCCAGACGCTGGCGCTGGCTTACGAGATCAAACTCAATGGACTCGAGTCCATGATTATTCCCATTATTAACAGGATGTCGGTATGAGAATATATACGAGGCAGGGCGACAAGGGCATGACCCGGCTGGCCGATGGTATCCAGTTGCCCAAGGATCATTTGCGGGTCGAGACCTACGGTTATATCGATGAGCTCAACTCCCATATTGGCTTGCTGATTTGTGACGTGCCGTCGCAAGAGGTCGGCTTATTGGCTGATTTACAGCTGTTGCAACAGGAGTTGTTTGATCTGGGGGGCGAGTTGGCATTCTCCAGCGCCGTCCAGAATGAATCGATTTGGCAGGTTAATGCTGCCTGGACAACTCGCCTTGAACAGCAGATAGATCGTTATAGCGAGCCATTGCCACCACTGCGCCAATTTATATTGCCCGGTGGTTCCCGTGCCGCGGCGCAAGCACATGTGGTGCGAACTTTGGTGCGTCATTGCGAGCGCTTGCTGCTGACATTGAGCCGGGAAGAGCGGGTCAATCCCGAGGTGCTGCCCTATCTGAACCGGATGAGTGACTGGTTCTTTACCGTTGCCCGCTACCTCATCTGCGTGGCAGGAGCGCGTGAAGTGCTGTGGGTAAAGGCTGCAGATCGCCCGCAATCGGCTATCTGATATTTCACGTTTAAGCGGCAATAAAAAAACCTCGCCTTGGCGAGGTTTTTTTATTCGCAACACAAAAGCTGTCAGATAGCAAAATCTTCCAGTGATTTGCCTGCTGCCACCGCACTGGCAATGGCCGAAGGCATACGGCCCTGGCCGGTCCAGGTTTTCTCTACGCCATTATCCTGATAGCGATATTTGGCCGGACGTGGCGCGCGTTTGGCTTTTTCTGATTTGCCGGGGGTGGTGGCGACAACGCTTACCAATTCTGCCGGGTCAATACCGGCGGCTTTCAGCATTTCGCTATATTCGTTAATTTTCCGCAGATGCTCTTCACGGGCCTGACGCTCGGCAGCTTCATCCTGCTGGCGTTCGGCAACGATAGCAGAGAGTTTTTCCAGTGCCTCTTCCAGTTGTTCCAGAGAAAGTTCGCGGCAGGTCGCACGCAGACTGCGGATATTAAGCAGTACCTTTAAAAATTCATTCATAGGAGTTACCACGTCGAGTCAGAGAAAAATATTATGTTCCAGCTGATTCTTGCTTGGCGATTTAAATAAGTCAAGCCGGGTTAAATATTATATCCGTGGCGATCATCAATGCAGATATTTAATATGCCCAGCGATAGGGCTTGGTGATTGGATGCCAATGAAACCGCAGTAGGTGAAAATAGCGTCAAAGCTGGCGTTGTTGCATCATTTGACTACCATTTTCCGACGTTGATATGTTTATCATGACTATTTAATCAAAAAACTTGCTATAAGCTGCCATCTCGATAAAATGCTCGGCGAATACCTTTAAGTAGAGGCGCGCTGCCTATGAGTATTTGTGCGGAGGGTGATGCCTGTGATGCACAAGGAAAGGAGTCAGCGCCGAAGTGGCCAGGCCATCATACCGGGCTGCTGGTTCTGCATCTAATAGGTGCAGGACTGCCATAGTCATCCACTATGGAGCGCTACCTGAAGGGGCTGAGGAGTATGACCTCCCCATAGGTTTTGTTTCTTTAGATCCTCTCGGTAGATCTCCACCTGTAATCTTTAGGTGCAAAGAGATCATGGACATTAGTCATTTCGCCGACTCCGGTTGGTCCGTACTTCCCCCTCTGTTGGCTGTCGCGCTGGCGATCCTGACCCGCCGCGTGCTGTTGTCCCTTGGTGTGGGCATCGTTACCGGCAGTCTGCTGCTCAATCAGTTTTCGCCCCTCGACTCCCTGCATTACATGTTGAATACCGTGCTCAAGATCTTCTGGGTCGATGGCGCGCTCAATCGTGACAACGTCAACATGATCCTGTTTATGCTGCTGCTGGGCGGCCTCATCAGTCTGATGAGCGTCTCCGGGGCGACCCGTGCCTTTGCCGAGTGGGCCGAGCGTCGTGCCAAGACCCGCAAGGGCGCCAAAGCGCTGACCGGCATGATGGTGTTTGCCTTCTTTATCGATGACTTCTTCCACAGCCTGTCGGTGGGGGCCATCTGCCGTCCGGTCACCGACCGCTTCCAGATCTCCCGCGCCAAACTGGCCTATCTGCTGGACTCCACCGCGGCGCCGGTCTGCGTGCTGATGCCCATCTCCTCCTGGGGCGCCTATATCATCGCCTTGGTTGGCGGCATCATGGCGGCCCACGGTCTGACCGAACAGAGCCCCATCGCGGCGTTTGTCGAGATGATCCCGATGAACCTCTACGCCGTCTTCACCCTGATCATGGTGCTGGTGGTGATTGCCTGTCAGCTCGATATCGGCCCGATGCGTCAACACGAAGAGTGGGCGCTGGAAGGCAAGCTGTGGGATGAGTCCAAGGGCCGCCCCATCGGTCTGGATATGGAGAGCCCGGAAGAGAGCAACGGCGGCATGATTGACATGGTGCTGCCGATCCTGACCCTGACCGCGGCCACCATCTATTTCATGATCGATTCCGGTGCGGCGGTGCTGAGCGAGAAAGGGCTGCCGTTTAGCGTGCTCGGTTCGTTCGAAAACACCAACGTCGGCTCCTCGCTGGTCTACGGTGCCCTGTGCAGTCTGGTGGTCTCCATCGGTCTGGCCATGCGCCTGAAGCTGGGTGCCAAGAACTGGATCAAGGCGGCTCCGCAAGGTGTCATGGCCATGCTGCCAGCCATCAATATCCTGCTGTTCGCCTGGACCATCGGTGCCGTGGTACGCGATGTGGAGACCGGCAAGTACCTGGCTTCGCTGGCTAACGGCAACCTGCCGATCGAAGTGCTGCCCGCCGTGGTCTTTATCCTCTCCTGTGCCATGGCATTTGCCACCGGCACCAGCTGGGGCACCTTCGGTATCATGCTGCCGCTGGCCGGTGACATGGCCGCCGCCAGTGACATCAGCCTGATGTTGCCGATGCTGGCCGCGGTACTGGCAGGCTCGGTATTCGGGGATCACAGCTCACCCATCTCCAGCACCAGCATCCTCTCTGCCACCGGCGCCGGCTGCCATCACATCGATCACGTGATGACCCAGCTGCCCTATGCACTGGCCATCGCCTTCGGTGCGGCTATCGGTTACCTGGCGATGGGGGTGATGCACTCCAGCCTGGCCGGTTTCAGCGTCAGTGCCCTCTGGTTCGTGCTTTTTACCAGCTATCACCTGAAAAAGGCCAAAGCGCGGCCAGCTCTGGCCACCGCGTAACATTTATAGAGCAAGGGGCCCGCGGGCCCCTTGGTTTTGTCGGGGGCTTTGGTTAGCATGCGCCCCATAAATTCAGTTTCGGAACAGTATCATGGCTTCTCTGCACTACAAATTTGCCACCATGAATTCAGGCAAATCCACCCAGCTCATTCAGGCGCACTTCAACTATCTGGAGCGGGGCATGCATCCTCTGGCGATGACGCCAGCCATCGATGACCGTTTCGGGGTCGGGGTGATCAGTGCCCGGGTTGGCCTTGAGCTGAAGGTGGACGTGTTCAGCGACAGCTGTGATCTGTTTGAAATGGTGAAAGAGCGCCATGCGAAGAAACATATCGATGTTTTCATCGTGGACGAGGCCCAGTTCCTGACCCGTGAGCAGGTCTACCAGCTGGCCCGCATCGTCGATGAGCAGGATATTCCGGTGATGGCCTATGGCCTCAAGACCGATTTTCGTGGCGAGCTGTTCCCCGGTTCCTACCATCTGCTCTGTCTGGCCGACAAGTTTGAAGAGTTGAAGAGCATCTGCTGGTGCGGCAACAAGGCCCACATGAACTCCCGGGTCAACGAAGCGGGTCAGGTGATGCGCGATGGCGAACAGGTGGAGATCGGTGGCAACGATCGCTATGTGTCACTGTGCCGCAAGCACTATCTGGAAGGTCGCGCCTACAAGTAATCCGGCTGCGATATTTGTATAGTCGAGAAGGGCGCCAATCTGGCGCCCTTTTTCTTTCCCCGCTTGGTTCTCTGAGGCTCAGTCGATCTCGATATCCACCGGCGCAATGATGGGATCGGCCACCGGCAGGCGTTGAAACAGCTGGCGAAAATGGTGCTGTACCCGGCCAATATCGACCAGCGACATGCCGGAGGCAAAACCGAACCAGACATAGAGGCCGGTGAGATCGCGAAACATCGGCGGCAGGTAGCGGGGGGCGGCAATCAGCCCCTCCAGATAGTGCTGATAGAGCACCGGAATATCATCCAGCGTCACCTTGCCGACAAACAGCATCGGCAGGATTTCGGGTACCCCTTCCAGCACGGCACTGCGGATAAAGTTGACCGTCTCCACATAGCCACGCACGTAGGAGAGATCCTTGGTAAAGCAGGCGCCGCCGCCCACCATGCCACCACGAAAGACCCGCTGGGTGATCTTGTAGGCGTCGTGCTCGCTGGTGCCCTGCTGCACGAAGTGCTGAAACACCTCGATAAAATCAGCGCCCCGCTCGGCCATGTCGATGGCCATTACCCGATCGGAGATGCGCTTGGCCCGATCCGGAAAGGAGCTGAAGGTAAGGGTCTCTATCAGGACGGCCAGCCCCTCCTGACAGGCGGTGATCCGGGGTGAACCGGCGCTCAGCCAGGTGGCATAGGGCTGCTGGCGACCGTTGAGGGTGGTGCCGACATGGACCCACCCCTCGTGTACCTCCAGTACCTGCAAGTCCAGTTCGGAGAAACGGGCGTGGGAGTTGAGCTTGATGTAGTCGCCACCGGCTGCGGCGTCGGAGACGATGCCATCGCTCAGCTTCACTTGCACCGTGCCGTCACTGAAGTAGCTCGACAGCTTGCCCTGTAGTTTGGCGACTGCCGCTTCTCCTTCGAACTCCTTGGGGTAGGGGCGCACCAGATGGCGCGCACCGGGCAGGGAGAAGATGTCACACAGGCGGGCGCCCAGCTCCTTGAGGGTCTTGCGATCCCCGCGCAGGTGATCGCTGGCAGAGCCATAAAGCAGCTGGCTGTAACGCTGGAAATCGGGTTGGCCGCGCTGGCGCAGCATCTCGATCACCACCATGTACTGATCGACCGTCTCTTGCAGGATCCGGCCAAGATCGTCCTGCGGCCCCAGTTTTCTGCGGATCTTGTCTCGCAGCTCCTTGAGCTCCAGATACTTGTTGCGCGGATCGAAGCCGAGGGGGAGGGCATCATAGAAGTGCCTGTCGATAGCGGGCAGCTCTCTGCCACCGCTTGCCAGAAAGCGCTCTTGCAGATGGCGTGGCCACTTGATGGCATCCAGAATACGGATGGGTTTTTGCAGGGTGAGCAGCTCATCCGAGAGGGATTTCAGATGGAGGCGATACTTTTCTTGGATGGTCATGGGGCCCCCTGTGGGGCAAGCGTCGTCGTGGATTTGACTGAGTATATGCATAGCGCTTGCCAAAAAGAAGCGAGCCGCAGGGTTATCGGGTTGGCGTGCTTTTTGTTGATAGCAAATTGGTTTAGACTGCGCCCCTTGATCTCAATCTTGTCGTGGAAATGATGAATATCCCCAGCTCCGAAATGATAATGCGTTGGTTGCAACAGGCTCGTATCGAGCACTATGTATGCGACCAGTGTCACGGTATCCACATTGTCTCTTTGCAGTCGGTCGATGGTATTCAGGAGAGCCGGATCTTCGTGGAAGAGGAAGGCCTGCTGTTCTCCTCCGAGCTGGAAGTGCGCCCCTCCGCAATGCTGCCGCTGGTCGCCGAACTGGGCCGACTCAATATGCAGTACCCCTCCCTCAAGGTGTTCCTCGATATCATCGATGACAACCTGCCGCGGCTGGTTGTCGGCCACACCGTCTTTACCAAGGCCGGACTCAGCGTCGAGCAGTTCCTGCTGTTCGTGCAAAGCACCATCGCGGCCACCCACGAACTGGTTGCCGAATGCGAACGTTCCGGCTTCCTCAACCTAGCTGAAATCCAGGTTGCACCGGAATCTGTGCATTAAGTGTTCGAACGGTTCGTCAGGTGAAAAAAAGCCGTTGACGCGGGCGGGGCTTTCCCCTAAATTACGCCCCGTTCCAGCGCAACAGCGCAGAGAACACCGTGTTGGCTGAACACGTTAAACCACAGACCAAAATTTGGTGAGGTGTCCGAGTGGCTGAAGGAGCACGCCTGGAAAGTGTGTATACGGCAACGTATCGAGGGTTCGAATCCCTCCCTCACCGCCAAATTGCAAAAACCGACCTGATGGTCGGTTTTTTGTTTTTAAGCGCCATCCTGATGTGGTGTTGGCAGGGCAGAGTGAAAACCCTCGCCCAGTCCGCACTGAGTCGCTTGCTCGGGATATAAAAGCCGCAATAGCAGAATAGTCTGTGGTTTGTCGCTGCGGATCTGACGTTCCGCACCACAGTGCACTGCCAGATTGAAAGCCCTGATGTTTCCATCAGGGCTTTTTGCTACCCGCGTTTTTGCGGGCGCCGTGGGCAAGCCGATGGCGATGGGCGGCGGGCTCGGGTATAGTCCTGCGCCAATGGCGTTATCCTGTTTTGCTGACCCGTCGTGGCCCTGGTGGTGGCGAGGGGCTGGCCCGTGTAAGGAGTGTTATGAAGTTCAGTCCCCTGCTCGATGAGATGATGAAAGCCCTGCAGGTGTTGCCGGGGGTGGGGCCCAAGTCTGCCCAGCGGATGGCCTTTACCCTGCTCGAGCGTGAGCGCAGCGGCGGCTTGCGATTGGCCCAGCTGCTCTCCCGGGCCCTGACCGAGATTGGTCACTGCAGCCACTGCCGCACCTTTACCGAGAACGAGCGCTGCGATATCTGCGCCAATCCCAAGCGGGAAGAGAATGGCCTGCTCTGTGTGGTGGAGAGCCCGGCGGATGTGGCCGCCATTGAGCAGACCGGTCAGTTCTCCGGTCGCTACTTTGTGCTGATGGGCCATCTGTCGCCGCTCGACGGCATCGGCCCGGAGGAGCTGGGGCTCGATATTCTCGAGCGCCGGTTGAAGGATGAGCACATCAGCGAGCTGATCCTCGCCACCAATCCCACTATCGAGGGGGATGCCACCGCCTGGTATATCGCCGACATGGCCCGTCATGCCGGGGTGGAGGTGAGCCGCATTGCCCACGGCGTGCCGGTAGGGGGCGAGCTGGAGCTGGTAGATGGCACCACGCTGTCGCACTCCCTGATGGGACGTCAACGCTTGAAATAGCAAGGCGAGCCTGCCTGCTACCCCGCATAAACAGGGGGTGAGCTGGGCAATAAATAGCCGTTTGATCGGATTTAGAGGGGCGAGTGAGCAGGATTGCACACTCGCCCCTTGATATTTGATTGGCCGTCCCCATCTAGGTTGGGCATATGTTCAACCCGATGTTTCTGAGGATTGGTCCATGACCCAAAGTGTTCATGCCGAAACCCACGGCTTTCAGACTGAAGTCAAACAACTGCTGAGCCTGATGGCTCACAGCCTCTACTCCAACAAAGAAGTATTCCTGCGCGAGCTGATCTCCAACGCATCCGATGCGGCGGACAAGCTGCGCTTCAAGGCGCTTTCCGATGCCTCTTTGTTCGAAAACGACGGCCAGTTGCGTGTGCGTCTGGTGGTGGACAAAGAGAAGCGTACCCTGACCATCTCCGATAACGGGATCGGTATGACCCGTGATCAGGTGATTGAGCACCTGGGTACCATCGCCAAGTCTGGCACCGCCGAATTTTTCAAGAACCTCTCCGGTGATCAGGGGCGCGATTCCCAGCTGATCGGCCAGTTCGGGGTCGGTTTCTACTCCGCCTTTATCGTGGCCGACAAGGTGACCGTGGTGTCCCGCGCTGCGGGTACTGCTCCGGAGCAGGGTGTACAGTGGGAATCGGAAGGGGAAGGCTCCTTCACCGTGGCTGACGTGACCAAAGAGGGTCGCGGTACCGACGTTATTCTGCACCTGCGTGCCGAGGAAGAAGAGTTCCTCGACGACTGGCGTCTGCGCTCCGTGGTGAGCAAATACTCCGATCACATCAGTGTGCCGGTCGAGATGTTCAAAGAGGGCACGCCGGATCGTGAAGAGGATGGCGAAACCATCGTCGGCACCCCGGGCGAGTGGGAGCAGGTCAACCGTGCGACCGCACTGTGGACCCGCAACCCGAAAGATATCAAGGACGAGGAGTATCAGGAGTTCTACAAGCACGTCGCTCACGACTTCGAAGATCCGCTGCTGTGGGGTCACAACCGGGTGGAAGGGGCGCAGGAGTACACCAGCCTGCTCTACGTACCGGCCCGCGCTCCGTTCGACCTCTACAACCGCGAGCAGAAGCACGGTCTGAAGCTCTACGTGCAGCGCGTCTTCATCATGGATGACGCCGAGCAGTTTATGCCGACCTACCTGCGCTTCGTCAAAGGGGTGCTGGATTCCAACGATCTGCCGCTCAACGTTAGCCGTGAAATCCTGCAGGACAACAAGGTGACCGCCTCCCTGCGCAAGGCCTGCTCCAAGCGCGTGCTGACCATGCTCTCCAAGCTGGCCAAGGATGATGCCGAGAAGTACGCCAAGTTCTGGAAAGAGTTCGGCAACGTGCTCAAAGAGGGTCCGGCCGAGGATTACGCCAACCGCGAAGAGATCGCCAAACTGCTGCGCTTTGCCAGCACCGCTGGCGAGGGCGAAGCCCAGACCGTCTCTCTCGAGGATTACGTGGGCCGCATGAAGGAAGGCCAGCAGAAGATCTACTACATCACTGCTGACTCCTACGCTGCCGCCAAGAACAGCCCGCACCTCGAGATCTTCCGCAAGAAGGGCGTCGAAGTGCTGCTGATGTGGGAGCGTGTCGATGAGTGGCTGATGAGCCACCTGACCGAGTTCGACGGCAAGCAGCTCATCTCCGTCACCCGTGGCGAACTGGATCTCGGCGATCTGGAAGACGAAGCCTCCAAGCAGGCCCAGGAAGAGGCCGAGAAGGCCAACGCCGGTCTGGTGGAGCGGGTCAAGAAGAGCCTCGGCGAAGCGGTGAAAGAGGTGCGCGTCACCCACCGTCTGACCGATTCACCCTCTTGCATCGTCACCGACGCTTACGGCATGAGCACCCAGATGATCAAGCTGATGCGCGCCGCCGGTCAGCCGGTACCGGAGCAGAAGTACATTCTGGAGCTGAACCCCGACCACGCGCTGGTGAAGAAACTCGACACCATCGAAGACGAGGCACTGTTTGGCGAGTGGGTCACCCTGCTGCACGAACAGGCCCAGCTGGCCGAGCAGGGCGGGCTGAACGATCCGGCGAGCTTCGTCTCCCGCATCAACCGTCTGCTGTTGCAAGCCTAAGCCGCAACTCCGATAACAAAAAGCCCACTGCATGCAGTGGGCTTTTTTGATCCCGCCTTGTGAGCGCGGCGAAAACAGCGGCAAAAGGGTGGCGGCCAGAGTGCCTTTCTATTTGCGGTATTCGTTGTTGTAGTTCTGGATGAGGCGTCTGGTCACCTCGTGCTGGGGATCGGCAAACACCTTGAGGGTCTTGCCGCGCTCCACCACTCGCCCTTCGTGCATCACCAGCACCTCGTCACTGATATGGCTGACGATACCCAAATCGTTGGCCACCAGCACATAGCTCAGCCCCATGGTCTCCTGCATCTCCAGCAGCAGGTTGATGATCTGGGAGCGTACCGAGATATCCAGCGTGGAGAGCGCCTCATCGGCCACCACGATCTTGGGGTTGAGGATCAGCGCCCGCGCCAGCGCCACCCGCTGCTGCTGACCGGAGGAGAGCATCTGCGGGTAGAAGAGGGCGTGATCCGGCAGCATGCCCACCATGCGCAGGGTTTGTACCACCTTCTCGCGGCGCTCCTCTTCACTCATCTCGGTGTTGAGGCGCAGCGGGGTCTCCAGGATCTGGCCGACCCGGATCTTGCGGTTGAGCGAGGTGTTGGGATCCTGAAAAATCATTCGCAGCAGTTTGCAGCGGGTCTGGTAATCGCCGTGCACCATCAGCTGGCCGTCGATGGCGATGTCGCCGCTGGTGGGCTCGATCATGCCAGCCAGAATGCGGGCGAGGGTGCTCTTGCCGGAGCCCGCCTCGCCGACGATGGCCAGAGTCTGACCCACGTCGAGATCGAACGAGAGGGGCTTGATCGCCTCCACCGCCTGACGACGGAACAGACCGGTGCGGTTCTGGTAGGTTTTGCTTAGGCCTCTGACCTGCAACAGGGATGGCTCGATCACAAGCGGGGCTCCTTCATGGGGGCATTAACGGTCATCATTTTTTCGGCTCCTCCATGTTCAGCGGGAAGTGACAGCTGAACTGATGGCCCTTGATCTTGTTCATCAGCGGAGTTTGCACGCACTGCTTCTGGGCGTAGGGGCAGCGCGGCCCCAGACGGCAGCCGATGGGCAGGTGTTGCAGCGGCGGGATGACGCCGGGCAGGGTTTCAAGCCGCGACTTGTGGCGCACCAGCTTGTCAAAGTCGGGGATCGATTTGAGCAACGCATCGGTATAGGGGTGATGCGGGGTCTCGAGGATCTGCTCCCGGGTGCCCACCTCCACCATCTGGCCGCAGTACATCACGTTGATGGTGTCAGTCAGATTGGCGATGGCGGCGATGTCGTTACTGATGATCAGGATGGTGGTGTTGCCCAGCTTGTTCATCTTGTCCAGCAGTCGCAGGATCTGGGAGTGGGTGGTGGACTCCATGGCGCTGGTGGGCTCATCGGCCACCAGCAGGCGCGGCTGGTTGGCAATCGCCATGGCGATCATCACCTTCTGGCACATGCCATCCGACAGCTCGTGGGGATAGGCACGCATCACCTTGCGGTGATCCTTGACGCCGACCCGGTGCAGCAGGGCGATGGCCTTCTTCTTGCGCCACTGGAAGCGCTGCCAGAACTGCCCCTCGAACGAATCGGTCGGGATCGCCTCTTCCAGCTGGGTGCCGATCTCTTCGGAGGGGTCGAGACAGCTGATGGGATCCTGAAAAATCATGGCGATCTCGCGACCCATGATGCGGCGGCGCTCCTTGGGGGCCATGGTCAGCAGATCCATGTCGTTGAAGCGCATCCGGTCGGCACGTACCGTCCAGTTGTCCTTCTCGATGCCGACGATCACCTTGGCCACCAGACTCTTGCCGGAGCCGGATTCACCCACCAGACCGCGGATCTCCCCCTCGGTCAGGGTCAGGCTCACCTTGTCCACCGCCTTGACCTTGCCTTGCGGAGTGTCGATCTCGATGGTGAGATTGCGTATGTCGAGCAGAGGCATCAGTCATTCCCCTCTTTGAGTGCTTCACGAATGCCTTCACCAACTAAATTGGTCACCAGCACGCTGAACAGAATGGCGATGCCGGGCAGGGTGACAGTCCAGGGGGCGAGATAGATAAGGTCGCTCGAATCGGCCAGCATGGTGCCCCACTCCGGTTGAGGGGACTGGGCGCCGAGGCCAAGAAAACCGACTGCCGAGATATCGAGGATGGCTGCCGACAAGGTGCGGGTGGTCTGGGCCACCAGGGTCTCGACGATGTTGGGCAAAATAGCCAGCCGCATGATCCGGAAGGGTGGCGAGCCATCGAGGCGGCTGGCGGTGATGTACTCCTTCTGCATCTCGGCATGCACTGCGTTGTAGGTGGCCCGGATAAAGGGCGGGATCAAGGCGAGCGTAATGGCAATCAGGGTATTGCCAAAACCCGGCCCCATGATGGCGACCATGATGATGGCCATCAGCAGGGAGGGGATGGAGAGCAGGGTATCGAGCAGGTGGTGCAGCACGCTCGATTTCAGCCCCTTGCTCATGCCGCCGAGGATGCCGATGGCGGAGCCCACCACCATGGCGATCACCACCACCACCAGTGCGTAACCGAAGGTGAGACGTGCCCCCACCACCAGCCGGGAGAGCATGTCGCGCCCCAGATCGTCGGTGCCGAGGAAGTAGTCGATATTGCCGGTCGCCGCCCAGGAGGGGGCCAGCAGCAGCTTGTCGGCATGCTGTTCATCGATGCCGTAGGGGACGACCAGCGGCCCTACCAGGGTGATGAGCAGCAACAGCAAAAAGCACCAGAGCCCCGCCATCGCCAGCGGATTGCGGCTGTAGGAGGCCCACGTCTGCTCAAGGGGCGAGAGGATCTTGAGCTCGGGATAGATGTTCGATTTATCTTGCATAGGATACCTGGCTCCTGGTCACGCCATGAGCGCGTTCAATCTTGTTTGGCATACAACTCTTTGCGCCGTGCCGGATAGATAAGGGTGGTCAGCAACTCGGTGCTGACGCTGGTCAGGATCACAAAACTGGCGACCACCAGGGTGGCGCCGCGAATGGCGGCGTAATCCTGAAGGGCGATGCTGCTGATGAGCCAGCGGCCGATCCCGTGCCACTCGAACACCACCTCGGTGATCATGGCGGAGGTGAGCACGCTGCCCAGTTGCAGACCCAGCAGCGGCAGAACCGGCGGCAGGGCATTTTTCAGACCATGGCGCCAGACGATCTGCGCCTTGGAAAGGCCCCGGCTCGCCGCTGCCTTGATGTAGTTCTGCTTCATCACATCGATGAGGGAGCTGCGCACATGGCGGATCACCTCGGTGGTGGGCACCACCGCCAGCACCAGTGACGGGAGAATGAGGTGGCGCAGTGCATCGTGCAGCGCCGCTTGCCGCCAGGGTTCGTTGCTGAGCAGCACATCGATCACCGCGATCCCCGTGATGGGCGGCACGTCATAGAGCAGGCTGATCTGACCCGATGCGGGTAGCCAGCCAAGGTCTAGCGAAAAGAGCATCACCACCAGCAGCGCCAGCCAGAATACCGGCACCGCATAGCCGATCAGACCGGCGGTCATGATGGAGAGATCCAGCGTCTTGCCCTGTGACAGGGCCGCCAGGGTGCCGAGGGGAATACCCACCAGCAGCGAGATGGCAAACGCCGCCAGACAGAGGATCAGGGTCGCCGGGAAGTAGTGGCGGATCTCGTCCAGCACCGGCAGCCCGGAGACGCTGGAGAGCCCCAGGTCACCTGCGAAAATGCGGCGCAGGAAGTCGGGATAACCGCTCCAGAAGCTGATCTGATGGCCGATCAGCCGATAGTCCAGCAGATAGGCGACGAAGGTCAGCGCCAGCAGGGTGATGAGCAGCAGGTTGATGCGGCGCAAGGTGTATAGAAGCATGCTTACTCCCTGTGAGCCTGGTTGAAGGAGGTGCCGCCAAAGGGCATCAGCGTCAGCCCCTCGATGTCGCTGCGGCTGACCTGGGTACGCAAGGCGTGCGCCAGCGGGATCAGCGGCAGCTGTTCGTTAAGCAGGGTCTGGGCATAGTAGTAGTTGCGCAGCCGGAACGAGAGCTGGGGCGTGGTGACCGCATCATCCAGCAGCTGATCGAAGGCCGGGCTGCACCAACGGCTGTAGTTGTTGCCCCGCTCCACCGCCGAGCAGCTCAACAACTGGCGGAAGAAGTTGTCCGGATCGGCGTTGTCGGCAATCCAGCCGGAGAGCAGGCTGTCGTACTGCCCCTTGGTGAGGCGGCCTTCGATCACCGGCCATTCCCGTTGCACGATCTTGAGCTTGATCCCGACCTTGGCCAGATCACTGCGGATCAGCTGGGCGGTCTTGACCGCATCCGGGTTGTAGGGGCGGGCGTCCGGTTGTACCAGCACCTGCATCTCGAAGCCTTTCTCCAGTCCCGCCTCCTTGAGCAGCTGGCGTGCCCGTTTCAGATCGGGTTTGCGCTCGGGCAGGCTGGGGTTGTAACCCCATGAGAGGGGCGGCAGCAGGCTGTTGGCGGGCAGACCGGTATCGAAATAGACCGCCTGCAGCAGGTTGTCGATATTGATGGCGCTGGCAATGGCCTGGCGCACCTTGACGTTGTTGAACGGCGGCTTGCGGGTATTGAGGGCCAAAAAGGCGACGTTCATCCCCGACTGGACCGAGAGGCTCAGCTCCGGATTTTGCTTGATCACCGAGAGCTGGCTGGCGGAAGGGGTGCTCATCACGTCGCACTCGCCGGTCAGCAGCTTGGCCAGCCGTTTGGCGGATTTGGGGGTGATGTCGTAGACCAGCTGTTCAATCTTGGCATCGCCGCCCCAGTAGCCGGGGTGGCGCAGATAGCGGATGAACTCGTTGTGGCGATACTCCTTGAAGCTGAACGGGCCGGTGCCGATGGGGCGGCTATCCAGCAGGGCTGGCGTGCCCGCCTGCAGCATCTGCTCGGCGTATTCGGCAGAGAGGATCACCGCATAGTCGCTGGCCAGGGTGGCGAGGAAGGAGGCGTTCGGCTGGTTCAGCTCGAATACCACCGTCTGCGGCCCCTTCTTGCTCACCCGCTTGATCAGCAGATCTTGCCCCAGGCTGTAGAAGTAGGGGTAATCTCCGCCGGAGACATTGTGGTAGGGGTGCTGCTCGTCCAGCTGGCGGGCATAGGTGAAGACCACGTCATCGGCATTGAAGGTGCGGGTGGGCTTGAACCAGGGGGTATGGTGAAACGTCACCCCCTTGCGCAGAGTCAAGGTATAGGTGAGGCCATCCTCGCTGATCTGCCAGTGGGTGGCGAGCGCCGGCTCCAGCGCCAGGGTGTTGGGGTTTACCTCCAGCAGGCGGTCGTAGAGCGGACGGGCACTGGCATCCAGTGTCACCCCGGAGTTGGAAACATGGGGATTGAAGGAGAGGGGGGAGCCCTCAGCACAATAGATGAGTCCGGTTTTGGAGGCCTCGGGTTGCTTCTGGCAGCCGGTGACCAGCACCAGCAGACCCAGCAGCAAGGGTGTGAGCATTCTCATTGTTGAACCATGTTCTTATAGGGGTCTTGTACGCACGTTTTGATACAAATGTGCCAGCGCGAAGGCTGGCGTGTTGCTGGCGTCGGCATCAACCGCGCTCCTTCACTCTTGTTCTGCATCGTTATCGCCATCCAGCAGCTGATACTTGCGAAGCATGCCACGGAACTGGTGATAGCTTAAGGCCAGCAGTTGAGCGGCTTTGCGCTGATTATACTGGGATTGCTGCATCGCTTGCTTGAGTAAATTAATCTCGTATTCCGCCACCGCCTGCTTGAGATCGAGTGGCAGGGCGAGGGGGGATGCAGATTGTACCTCGCTTCGGGCCTCTTGCGCAGGTTGCGTGACCTGTGGTCGCCAGGGGGAATCAAACGGGTTGATCACCAGGGTCGAGAGCGGCAACTGCGGATTGCCCTGACGGTAGATGCTGCGCTCCACCACGTTTTTCAGCTCCCGCACGTTGCCCGGCCAGTGGTAATCGAGCAGCAACTGGGTTGCCTTGCGCGAGAAACCGGCAAACAGCGGATAGCCCAGCTCCCGGGTCATGCTGTGGGCGAAGTGCTCCGCCAGCATCAGGATATCTTCCCGCCGCTCCCGCAAGGGGGGGAGGGTGATCACATCAAACGCGAGCCGGTCGAGCAGATCGTGGCGAAACTGCCCCTTGTCGGCCAGCGCAGGGAGATCTTCGTTGGTGGCGCAGACCAGTCGCACATCCACCTTGAGGGGCTTGGCCCCGCCCACCCGCTCGAACTCGCCATACTCGATGACCCGCAGCAGCTTCTCCTGCACCCGGGCGCTGGTGGTGGCCAGCTCGTCGAGGAACAGGGTGCCACCATCGGCCCGCTCGAAGCGGCCCTGATGGCGCTTGGCAGCGCCGGTAAAGGAGCCCGCTTCGTGACCGAACAGCTCGGTCTCCAGCAGGCTCTCGCTCAGGGTGGCGCAGTTGATGGTGACAAAGCTTTGATCCCAGCGCGCCGAGAGATAATGTAGGCGGTGGGCGATCAGCTCCTTGCCCGTCCCCCGCTCACCGATGATCAGCACGGGTTTGCGCAGCGGGGCGAGCCGTGAGGCCTGCTCAATGATCTCGAGAAATGCGTTGGATTCCCCCAGCAGGCTTTCCGTGGCCGTGGTCATAGTGATCCCTGTCAGTTGTAAAAGCTGGTCAATCTTACCAAAAGTTGGTGAATTTAATCATCACTTGCGCGAGGCATCTTGCAATCCGGCTATTCTGCCCCATATAAATCAACAAGTTAAATTTTGTTCCAGATTGGCACACAAGTTGCCATTGTCAATGGAGAAACAACGCCATGCCAATAACAGGAGTGCAATCATGAGTATTTTTTCCCGTCTGGCCGACATCATCAATTCCAACCTGACGGCCCTGCTCGACAAGGCAGAAGATCCCCAGAAGATGGTGCGCCTGATCATCCAGGAGATGGAGGACGAACTGGTCAAGGAGCGCTCCAATCTGGCCCGCTTCCTCGCCAGCCAGAAAGAGATTGGCCGTCAGGTCGCCCGTCATCAGGAGCGGGTCGACGAGTGGCAAGCCAAGGCCGAGCTGGCCCTGACCAAGGGTCGTGAAGATCTGGCCCGCGCCGCTCTGATCGAGAAGAAAAAGCAGACCGAGTTGTCAGAGACCCTCTATCGCGAGCAGCAAGCGGTCGATAGCGGCATCGAGAAGCTGGGTGAAGAGATCCGCCAGCTTGAAGCCAAGCTGGAAGATGCCCGCGCCCGTCAAAAGGCGATGGCCATTCGCACCGAAGCGGCCAGCAGCCGTCTCAACGTGCAGAGCCAGGTAGCCCGTGGCGAGAGCCAGGCGGTGGTGAGCAAGTTCGAGCGGATGGAGCGTCGCATCGACGAAATGGAAGCGCGCGCCGATCTGGGGCAGTCCGACAAGGCGCTGGCGCAGCAGTTTGCCGAGCTGGAAGTGGACGATCAGATAAGCCGCGAACTGGAAGCGATGCGCCAGAAGCTGGGCCAGGGCGACAGCAAAAGCGAAGGCAAACAGGGGGAGTAACAGATGGAAGATCTGCTGGGCGTATTGATGGTTCCCTTGGTGGTCTTCATGGTGGTGGTGGCCCCCATCTGGCTGGTGTTGCACTACCGGGCCAAGGGGCGCATTGGCGCCGGTCTTGCCGATAGCGAGCGGGAACAGCTGCAAGGGCTGCTGGCTCGCACCGAGAAGATGCAGGAGCGAGTAGGGGCGCTGGAGTCGATTCTGGATGCGGAAGTACCCGGTTGGAGGAACAAGGTATGAGCAGTGTCAGTCGTGAAGGGCGTAACCTCTATCGTGACCCCCAGCGTGGCAAGATAGCCGGGATCTGTGCCGGTTTGGCAGAGTATTTCGGGGTGGAGACCTGGATCGTGCGACTGCTCGCCATCAGTGGCCTCATCTTCGCCGGTTTCATCACCTTCACCGCCTATATCGCCGCCTGGTTCTTGCTCGACAAAAAGCCGGTCACCCTCTATTCGCAAGAGGATGCCGACTTTGCTGAGGTGCGGATGAAGGCGCGCAGCTGGCAGGCAGGTGTAACCCCTCATCAGGCGCTGGGCCGTATCGCGCAGGAACTTGACGCGCTGGAGCCGAGAGTGCAGCGGATCGAGAAGCTGGTGACCTCCAGAGAGTTCACCCTGCAGCGGGAATTTCGCAAGCTGTAGTGCCTGCCAAAGCACCAATGTCGATGGTGGAGTCTTCTGAAATGATCCACCATCGACGCCAACTATCCAGACGTGGATAACCGGTCGACCTCTCGCACGGCCAAACACGCCGGATGCAACCACCAAGGGAGAACGGATCAAGCCTTGATACTCAATAAACTGGAACAGAAGTTGACTCGCCTGCAACACAAGGCGAACGACGTGGTGAACCGGGTGCGGGATCGCCATATCCGGCTGGCGGTGACCGGCCTCTCGCGCAGCGGCAAGACCGCCTTTATCACGGCGCTGGTCAACCAGCTGGAACATGCGGCCATCGATGGCCGTTTGCCGTTGTGGGATGCCCTGCGTCAGGGGCGCATCCTCGGCGCCCGCCGGGTGCCGCAGCTCAATGCCCATATTCCCACCTTTGCCTACGAACGTGGCCTCGACTCCCTGTTTGGCGATCCACCGGCCTGGCCCGAGCCCACCCGCGGCGTGGCCGAGGTTCGCCTCGAAATTCGCTATCGCACCCGTCATCCCCTGCGCAAGCATCTGGGGGAGATCTCCACCCTCTACGTGGATCTGGTGGACTACCCCGGGGAGTGGCTGCTCGACTTGCCGCTCCTTGAGATGAACTACGAGCAGTGGAGTGAACAGGTGCGTGAGCAGCTGCGTCGCCCAGAGCTGCAAGCACTCGCCGCTAGCTGGCTGACACCCGGGTGGCAGGCCGATCAGCGCTTCGAAGAGCGGCCGGTGGCTGAGCTGGCCGAGCGTTACACCGCCTATCTTCATGCCTGCAAACAGGAGCTGGGATTGCACCTCATTCAGCCCGGCCGCTTCGTCTTGCCGGGGGAGTATGCCGGTGCCCCCATGCTGCAATTTGTCCCCTGGGTGTGGGAGATGCCTGCCAGCGAACCCGCCGATGGCACCCTCTACGCCACCCTCAAGCAGCGCTTCGAGCAGTACAAGCAGCATCTGGTGCAGGGTTTTTATCAGCAGCACTTTGCCGGCTTTGATCGCCAGATCGTGCTGGTGGACTGCCTGCAGCCCCTCAATGCCGGGGCGGCCAGCTTTGGCGACATGCAGCAGGCCATCGCCCGCATCATGGAGAGCTTTGCCTACGGCAAGAGCAACTGGTGGCGGCGGCTCTTCTCACCCCGTATCGACAAGCTGCTGTTTGTGGCGAGCAAGGCCGATCACGTCACCCCCGAACAGCATGCGCCCATGGTCTCCCTGCTCCAGCATCTGGTGCGCAGCGGCCGCGGTCAGGCCCGTTTCGAGGGGATCACCACCGAGTGTCTGGCGCTCGCCGCCATCAAGGCGACCGAAGTGGGCAAGGGGGTGGCCAATGGCCGCGAGTTCCCCGCCATCCGCGGCACCAGCCTGAGCGGTGAGCCGTTGCTGCTGTTCCCGGGTGAAGTGCCGCCCCATATTCCGCCTGCCCAGTGGTGGAACAGTCAGGGCTTTGATTTTCAGGCGTTTCGCCCCATGCCCATGAGCGCCCATCAGGCGCTGCCCCATATCCGGCTCGATGCGGCGCTGGAGTTTCTGCTCGGGGATCACCTCGAATAACGGTATGCGGCCTTGGCTCCTGAGCCGAAGGCCGCATACAGGAGACTGTTTTCAGGAGAACAAGGCGATGAACGATCAGATAAAAGAGCGGCCGCCGCTGCAGGGCAAGGTGATCCTTGAGCCTGCCTTGACGGTGGCCAGTGACGACCGCCCGCCCGCACCCGCCCAGCGACTGGAGGAGGCGAGCTTCGAGCGCCTCGACGAGCTGGACGAGCTCACCGAGGTGGAGAGCTCCCTCGTCATTAAACCGCGCCGCCGCCATCGGCTACTGGCGTGGGGGCTGGGGGCGGTCGGTTTACTCTCCTTGGGCCAATATGGCGCCTTTCTTTACGATCAATTTCTCACCACTCCGTTGTGGGGCAGCGCTTGGCTGGCGGCCTCGGCGCTGGTGGTGGCGGGCACCGCCAGCGTGGTGGGGCGCGAGTGGCTGCGACTGCGCACCCTCAAGCGGCGGCAGGATGTGCGCTCGCGAGCAGAAGATCTGCTGGCCCATCAGGGAGTCGGGCAGGGGCAAGCCTTTTGCGAAGGGTTGGCGGTCAAAAGTGGCGACAAGGGGCGCGAGGGGTATCAAACCTGGCTGGCCCAGCTCGACGAGAGCCACAGCGATCGGGAGGTGCTGACCCTCTACAGTCAGCTGGTACTGAGCGAGCGTGACAAGCTGGCGCAGGCGCGGGTCGCCAAATGGTCGGGGGAGGCTGCGGTGTTGGTGGCCCTGAGCCCGCTCGCCACCGTCGACATGATGCTGATGCTGTGGCGCAACCTGCGGATGATCGAGGATATCGCCGATGTCTACGCCATCGAACTCGGCTACTGGAGCCGCATTCGCCTGATCCGTCAGGTGTTTCGCAACATGCTCTACGCCGGTGCCACCGAGCTGGTGACCGAGGTGGGGATGGACTTGCTGGGCGCCGAGCTCACCGCCAAGCTCTCTGCCCGCGCCGCACAAGGGGTGGGGGCGGGGCTGCTCACCGCCCGCCTTGGCCTGCGCACCATAGAGGCGTGCCGCCCGCTGCCCTGGTGTGCGGACGAGAAACCGAAACTCGGCGAGCTGCGCAAGCGGCTGATCGGCCAGCTGGCGGGGTATCTCAACAAATCCTGATAGCCCTATCTGCACCTTGCTGCGATGACCCATGCCCCTGTCGTGCTCGCCAAGCCGCAGGGGCATGGTTTTAATCGGCAGATCATTGAGTTGGCAGCAGTGCCCGACTTTTGCGAGGCGCCCGTTTACGGTTAAGCTGGCAGCTAATCGTACCAATCACACCAATCGTACTAATCGGCAAGGATGCCCGATGAACTTTACCTTTCGCCAGATCCGTTATTTCGTGGCCGTGGCCGACAGCTTTTCAGTGAGTCGCGCCGCCGCCGAGCTGCATATCTCCCAGTCGGCGGTCACCAGCGCCATTCGCGAGCTGGAGACCGAGCTGGGCGCCCCGCTATTCGAGCGCAACCCGCGCGGCGTCACCCTCACCACCCAGGGTCACCAGTTTTTGCTCCACGCCCGCCGTATTCTCGGCGCCATGACCGAGGCGAGCCACTCCCTCAAAGCCGTGGCCCAGCAGGATCAGGGGCGGCTCACCATCGGTGTGACCACCTTGGTGGCGGGTTACTACCTGTCTGAGGCGCTTGGCCGTTTTCGCCGCGCCTTTCCGGCAGTACAGATCGAGGTGAAGGAGGATGAACAGCCTTTTCTGGAGCATCAGATCGTCAACGGCGAGGTGGATGTGGGGATCCTGATGACCAACCGCACCATCCGGCAAGAGGCGTTCGATACCGAGTTGCTGACCCGCTCGCCGCTGCGGCTCTGGCTGGCCGCCAACCACCCGCTCTGCGCCGAGTCGACCCTCTCCCTGACGGCACTGGGGGAGGAGCCGATGATCTCGCTGACCGCCGATCAGCTCGATCAGATCATCGGTGGCGGCCTGCGCCGCTACGGCATCTCTCCTCGCATCGTGCTGCGCACCGCGTCGGTGGAGGCGGTGCGCAGTCTGGTGGCGAGCCAGCTCGGGGTTGCCCTGTTGCCCGATTTTGCCTATCGCCCCTGGTCGCTGGAACAGGAGCGGGTCGAGGCGCGCCCCATCAAGGAGCCCATTCCCGCCATCGATATCGGGCTGGTGTGGCGCCGTGGTTCTCGGCTGGATTGGACGGCGCGGGAATTTATCGATATCGCGCGGGATCAGAGCCGGTTGCGGGCCCGTCAGGCGCTCCCTCGCTAGCCATCTCTTGCGGGGTTGCCACTAAAATTCAGATTCATCTGCACTCGATATCGATTTAGCTGATACCTGAGCCACCAAAAATTGAAATATTCATCGTATTGCCACTCCCCTAAGCTCATTGCTGGTTAACAGGATGTTAACGCCCATGGCGGCGTTCCTTCACCTGATGCAAGTCAACACAATGCAAGGAGTGCATGATGAAATTGACCCCTCTGATGCTGGCTCTTGTTCCGGCGCTGCTGGCAGGCCAGACCCAGGCTGCCCCGACCGAGCTCGGCAAGGGTGAAGGCCAGCTCAATATCGTGGCCTGGGCGGGCTACGTCGAACGTGGCGAGACCGACAAGAACTACGACTGGGTGACCGGCTTCGAAAAAGAGACCGGCTGCAAGGTGAGCGTCAAGACGGCGGCCACCTCGGACGAGATGGTGGCGCTGATGAACGAGGGGGGCTTCGATCTGGTGACCGCCTCCGGCGATGCCAGTCTGCGTCTGATAGCCGGTGGCAAGGTACAGCCGCTCAATCTGGCGCTCATCCCGAGCTACAGCAAGATTGATCCCCGGCTGCAAAATGCCCCCTGGCACACGGTGGATGGCAAGCACTACGGCGTGCCCTACCAGTGGGGTGGCAATATCCTGATGTACAACACCAAGGTGTTCCCCAAGGCGCCGGACTCCTGGAACGTGGTGTTTGAGGAGCAGACTCTGGCGGATGGCAAGTCCAACAAGGGGCGGGTGCAGGCCTTTGACGGCCCGATCCACATCGCCGATGCCGCCCTTTATCTGATGACCCATCAGCCCGCCCTTGGCATCAAGGATCCTTACGAGCTGAACGAGGATCAGTACAAGGCCTCCCTCGATCTGCTGCGCAAGCAGCGCCAGCTGGTGGGACGCTACTGGCATGATGCCTTCGTTCAAATCGATGACTTCAAGAATGAAGGGGTGGTTGCCTCTGGCTCCTGGCCGTTCCAGGCCAATACCCTGATCGCCGACAAGCAACCTATCGCCACCACTGTGCCCAAAGAGGGCGTCACCGGTTGGGCCGATACCAGCATGGTGCACAGCGATGCCAAGAACCTCACCTGCGCTTACAAGTGGCTGGAGCACTCCCTGAACAACAAGCTGCAGGGGGATCTCGCCTCCTGGTTTGGCTCGGTGCCTGTGGTGCCTGCCGCCTGTGAGGGCAATGCTCTGCTGGGCCCGACCGGGTGCAAAACCAACGGTATCGACAACTTCGATCGGGTTCGCTTCTGGCGCACTCCGGTCTCCCAGTGCAAGAGCCAGGGAACCTGTGTGCCCTATTACCGCTGGGTTTCCGACTATATCGCCATTCTGGGTGGTCGCTAAGGCGGGGTGAGCCGCACCTCCTCTGCACAACCGTCGAGATCGGATAATCAAGCGGGCCGGACAGGAGTCCGGCCCATCCCAGCACAGACAAGGACGCCCCATGAACGCCGTACAATTTGACCGGGTCAGCCGCCACTATGGCGAGGTGAAGGCGGTCGATGACATCTCTTTCCAGATCCCCTCCGGGGAATTCTTTACCCTGCTGGGACCGAGCGGTTCCGGCAAAACCACCTGCCTGCGGATGATCGCGGGCTTCGAGTATCCGAGCGACGGGGAGATCCGCCTGTTTGGCGAACCCTGCTCCACCGTGCCGCCCTATGATCGCAACCTCAACACGGTGTTTCAGGACTATGCCCTGTTTCCCAACATGGATGTGCGCGACAACATCGGCTATGGCCTGATGCTCAAGGGGGTCGCCAAGGCACAGCGCTACCGCAAGGTGGACGAGATGCTGGAGCTGGTGCGATTGCCCGGGGTCGGCAAGCGCCGCCCGAGCCAGCTCTCCGGCGGCCAGCGCCAGCGTATCGCCATCGCCCGGGCCCTCATCAACCAGCCGCGCATCCTGCTGCTGGACGAGCCGCTGGGGGCCCTCGATCTCAAGCTGCGCGAGCAGATGCAGCTTGAGCTCAAGGCGCTGCAACGTCAGCTTGGCATCACCTTTATCTTCGTCACCCACGATCAGCAGGAGGCGCTCTCCATGAGCGACCGGATCTGCATCTTCAGTCAGGGCAAGATTGAGCAGATTGCCGCGCCCGATACCATCTACGACGCCCCGGCGACGCCGTTTGTGGCCCGCTTCGTCGGCACCGTCAATCTGTTCGAAGGGGAGCAGGCCAGACGGCTATGCGGCGACGGCAGCCAGATGATGGTGCGCCCGGAGCGGATCCGGCTCAGTGAGGCGGGTACGCCGGGCTGGTCGGGGGAGATCCGTGAGGTAGAGTATCTGGGCCCCTTCGTCCGTTATCGGGTCGATCTCGGCGAGCAACTCGAGATCATCGTCAACCACCCCAATGAGGGGCAGGCCCGCCTGAGCCGTGGTACCCAGGTCAGTCTCAGCTGGCCGGAGCAGGCGATCCATCGCCTGAGCGCCACTCATCAAGGGGCGCAACCATGAGCCTTCCTCACAGTGCGAGTCTTGCCATGAATCATCAGCCCGACCCTGCCCGTTTCAGGCCGCTGCGGCGCCTTTCGACCCTGCTCTATGGTCGGCCCGGCCTACTGCTGGCGATCTTGCTGGGGCCACCGCTGCTGTGGCTCGGCATCATCTATGTCGGTTCCTTGCTGATGCTGCTCTCCAACTCCCTGTTCGGGCTGGACGAGTTCAGCGGTCAGGTGCGCCATGAACTGGGGCTGCAAAACTTCGTCGCCCTGCTGCGGCCGGAGAATCTCGATGTGATCGGCCGCACCGTCGGCATGTCGCTGCTGGTGACCCTGGCCTGCGCCCTGCTCGGTTTTCCGGTTGCCTACTACATGGCACGCTACACCAGTGGCAAGACCCGGGCGCTGTTCTATGTGGGGATCATGTTGCCGCTCTGGTCCAGCTATCTGGTGCGGGTCTATGCCTGGAAGCTGATTTTGGCCAAGGAGGGGGTGGTGAGCTGGCTGGCCGACAGCATGGGGCTGGAGTGGCTGCTCGATGCCATCCTCTCCCTGCCTGTCATCGGGGGGCCGTCGCTCTCTTTTTCGCGGCTCGGCACCTTTATCGTGTTCGTCTACGTCTGGCTGCCCTTCATGATCCTGCCCATTCAGGCGGCGGTGGAGCGTATTCCGCGCTCCTTGCTGGAGGCTAGCAGCGATCTGGGGGCGACACCCGCCCAGACTTTTCGCAATCTGATCCTGCCGCTGGCGTTGCCCGGTGTGGTGGCGGGCTCCATCTTCACCTTCTCGCTGACCCTCGGTGATTACATCATCCCCGGCATCATCGGCAACTCGACCATGTATATCGGTCAGGTGGTCTACATGCAGCAGGGGACGGCGGGCAATCTGCCCTTTGCCGCCGCCTTCTCGCTGGTGCCAATCCTCATCATCGCCATCTATCTGGCGATGGCGAAACGACTGGGGGCTTTTGATGCGCTTTGACCCTATCGCTTTGAACCGGCAGCAAGGAGGCCGTCATGTCAGCTAGCTCAGTGATCAGTCAGGGAGAGCGCCCTTCGGGCCTGCTCAGGTACGCCGCCATCGGTGGGCTCTTGTTCCTGCACTTTCCCATTCTGTTTATCTTCCTCTACGCCTTCACCAGCGAGAGCAAGAGTTACCAGTTTCCGCCCCCCGGGCTCACCCTCAAATGGTTCGAGGTGACCCTAAATCGCCCCGATGTTTGGCGCGCCATCCAGTTGTCGCTGGAGGTAGCTGGGCTGGCGACACTGACGGCCATGATCCTCGGCACGTTGGCGGCAGGGGCCATTGCCCGCAGCCGCTTCTTCGGTCAGGAGGTGGTGTCACTGCTGCTGGTGCTGCCCATCGCGCTGCCCGGCATCGTCACCGGTATCGCGCTGCGCTCGGCCTACGGCTTGATGGAGATCCCGTTCAGCTTCTGGACCATCGTTATCGGCCACGCCACCTTCTGTGTGGTGGTGGTCTACAACAATGCGCTGGCCCGCTTTCGCCGTACCAACCAGTCGCTGATCGAGGCGTCGATGGATCTCGGGGCCGACGGCTTCCAGACCCTGCGTTACGTGATCCTGCCCAATCTGGCCACGGCGCTGCTGGCGGGGGGCATGCTGGCCTTTGCCCTGAGCTTTGACGAAGTGATCGTCACCACCTTCACGGCGGGCCAGCAGACCACGCTGCCCATCTGGATGTATCAGGAGCTGATCCGTCCCCGAGACAGGCCGGTCACCAACGTGGTGGCCCTCATCATAGTGGCCTTCACTACTATCCCCATTTTGCTTGCCTACTACCTCACTCGCGACACCCATGATGTCGCTGGCAGTGGCAAATGATGACTCAACGCGTGCGCAAGGATGCAACCATGAAACTCTCTACCCAACTCTTGATTGATGGCCAGTTTGTGACCGGCGAGGGGCAGGCCGAACCCATTCTCAACCCGGCCAACGGCGAGCAGATCGCCGCCGTGCCGGAAGCTTCGTTCGAACAGGTGAACCGGGCGGTGAACGGTGCCCAGCGCGCCTTCGCCCAGTGGAGCCGCACTACCCCGGCCCAGCGCAGCAACCTGCTGCTGCGTCTGGCGGATCTCATCGAGCGCCACGCCGAGGAGTTCGCGGCGCTCGAATCCCTCAACTGCGGCAAACCCTATCTGGCGGTGCTCAACGACGAGCTGCCCGCGGTGGTGGACTGCTTCCGCTTCTTTGCCGGGGCGGCGCGCTGCCTGCAAGGGCCGCTGGCGGGGGAGTATATCGAGGGGCACACCAGCATGATCCGCCGCGATCCCATCGGGGTGGTGGGCAGTATCGCCCCCTGGAACTACCCGCTGATGATGGCGGCCTGGAAGATGGCGCCGGTGCTGGCGGCGGGCAATACGGTGGTGCTCAAACCCTCCGAGCAGACCCCGCTCACCGCTTTGCGCCTTGCCGAGCTGGCCAGCGAGATCTTCCCCCGCGGCGTCATCAACGTCATCTGCGGGCGGGGCGAGAGCGTGGGGGCGCCGCTGGTGGAGCATCCGCTGGTGCGGATGGTGTCGCTCACCGGCGATATCGCCACCGGCCAGAAGATCCTGCAAAGCGCCGCCCGTACCATGAAGCGCACCCACCTTGAACTGGGGGGCAAGGCGCCGGTCATCATCTTCGACGATGCGGATCTGGAGGCGGTGGTGGCGGGTATTCGCACCTTCGGTTTCTACAATGCCGGGCAAGACTGCACCGCCGCCTGCCGTATCTATGCCCAGGGCAAGATCTACGACAAGTTCGTCGCCGCCATGACCGATGCGGTGGCCTCCATCAAGGTGGGTAGCCAGTACGAGGAGGGGGTCGAGATGGGGCCACTTATCTCCGACAGACAGCGCAACCGGGTCGCCAGCTTTGTCGAGCGGGCCCAGAGCAGCGGTCATGTGGAGGTGACGGCGGGCGGCAAGATCCGCCCCGGCAACGGCTTCTTCTTCGAGCCGACCCTGATTGTCGGGGCCCGTCAGGAGGATGAGATCGTGCGGCGCGAGGTGTTCGGCCCCGTGGTGTCGGTGACCCGTTTCAGCGACGCCGAGCAGGTGGTGCAGTGGGCCAACGACTCGGACTATGGTCTCGCCTCGTCGGTCTGGACCAAGGATTTGAGCCTCGCCAGCAAGGTGGCCAGCCACCTGCAATATGGCTGCACCTGGATCAACACCCACTTCATGCTCACCTCCGAGATGCCCCACGGCGGCATGAAGATGTCGGGCTACGGCAAGGATCTCTCCCTCTATGCGCTGGAGGATTACACGGTGCCGCGCCATATCATGGTCAAGTTGTAGTGGGGATTGGTTAGCGGGTTGTCACAATTTATTTACAACTGTTTCCGGCAGCCGACTGATGGGTCGGCTGCTTTTTTTGTTGCCATTTCGTTACAGTGAAACCGTGATGAAACGGCAAGGCGCCTGGATGTGGCGCCAGAGGATGGAACCGCTATGGCAACCTGTTATACCGCACACCAGCCGGATGCTGACGGGGTGATCCACTACAGCAACGAAGAGCATGGCACCTGGCAGATCCTGATCGAGCGCCAGTTCGCCGCTCTTGCTGGCAAGGGGTGTAACGAGTATCTGGCCGGTCTTGAACGATTGGGGCTGCCCCGTGATCGCATCCCCCAGCTGGCAGAGATCAACGCCGTCTTGCAGCCTGCGACCGGCTGGTCGGTGGCGGCAGTGCCTGCGCTCATCTCGTTCGATCGCTTCTTCGCCCTGCTGGCCAATCGCCAGTTTCCGGTGGCAACCTTTATCCGGCGCCGTGACGAGCTCGACTACCTTCAAGAGCCCGATATCTTTCACGAGATCTTCGGCCACTGCGCCATGCTGACCAATCCGGCCTTTGCCCACTTCACCCACCTCTACGGTCAGTTGGGGCAGCAGGCGAGCAAGGAGCAGCGGGTCTTTCTGGCGCGGCTCTACTGGTTCACCGTGGAGTTTGGCCTGTTGGCGACACCTGACGGGCTGCGTATCTATGGCGGCGGCATTCTCTCCTCCATCGGCGAGACCGCCTATGCCCTCTCCGGCCAGCCGCTGCTGCAGCCTTTCGATCTGCTGACCGTGCTGCGCACCCCGTATCGCATCGACATCATGCAGCCCACCTATTTTGTGCTGCCGAGTCTCGATCATCTCTACCAGCTAACCGGGGAGGAGATCATGGCTGCTCTGGCCGAGGCCAGTCGGCTTGGCCTCTATCCGCCGCGCTTTGAGGTTGCCTCCGGCAAGCAGGCGAGCTGATCGCAGGCAAATAACCCTATTTCATATTCATTAATTTTTCATTAATTCAAGCAGGAGTAACCCATGTCCGAACTGGCCAGCCAGCAGTGTGAAGCGTGCCGCGCCGATGCCCCCAAGGTGAGCGATGAGGAGCTGCGCGAGTTGATGCAGCTTATTCCCGACTGGCAGCCGCTGGTAGTGGAGGGGGCGCTGCAACTGCGGCGGGAATTTAGGTTTCGCAACTTCAAGGAGGCGCTGGCCTTTACCAACCGCCTGGGGGAACTGGCGGAGGCGGAGTTCCACCATCCCGCCATTCTGACCGAGTGGGGCAAGGTGACCGTCAGCTGGTGGACGCACAAGATCGGCGGCTTGCACCGCAACGACTTCATCATGGCGGCACGCACGGATCAATTAATCAGCTGACGATGTGCGCAAACCGTGACTCGTGTTGGTTTGGGCCTGCCTGCGAAAGCGGGGCGGGCCCGCATTTTTATGGGCTGGCGCTCGCACTGGGGGGATCGAGACTGTATTATCCGCTCATTCATAGAGTTAGCTAGGAAGTGTGTCCCGAATGCGTCTTGAAGTCAGCTGTGAAGACCGCCTGGGCCTGACCCGGGAACTGCTCGACCGCCTGGTGGAGCACAATATCGATCTGCGCGGCATCGAAATCGATACCTCAGGCATCATCTATCTCAACTTTCCCGAGCTGGAGTTCAGTGATTTTCAGCATCTGATGCCGGAGATCCGTCGCATTCCGGGCGTCTACGACGTCAAGACTATCCCCTACATGCCTTCCGAGCGTGAGCACCACGAAATCGAGGCGCTGCTCAAGGCGCTGCCGGATCTGGTCTTCTCCCTCGACAGCAAGGGCAAGGTGACCCAGGCCAACCAGTCGGCCCTCACCACCCTCGGCTTGCCGGTGGAGGAGGTGCGCGGCGTGGCGCTCGGCTCGCTGGTCAAAGGCTTCTCCTTCACCCGCTGGCTGGAGGCGAGCGAGATCAAGCCGCAGACCTGCAAGCTCAGTTTCAATGGCGAAGAGTATCTCGCTGACCTGATGCCGCTGTTCGTGGCGGAAGCCCGCGGCAAGCAGGCGCTGGCCGGGGCCGTGGTGGTGCTCAAATCTGCCCGTCGGGTCGGCCTGCACTTCAGCGCGCTTCATGCGGTGGAAGTGGGGGGCTTCGAGCATCTGCAGGCCGAGAGCCCCAAGATGAAAGAGGTGCTGTCGCAAGCGCGCAAACTGGCGATGCAGGATGCACCGCTGCTGATCGTCGGCGAGACCGGCACCGGCAAGGAGCTGCTGGCCCGCGCCTGTCACGGTGCCAGCCTGCGCTCCAGTCACCCCTTTATGGCCCTCAACTGCGCCGCCATGCCCGATAATGTGGCCGAGAGCGAGCTGTTTGGTTATGCCCCCGGCGCCTTTGGCAATAACACCGAGGGCAAGCGCGGCGTGCTGGAGCTGGCGAGCGGCGGCACCCTGATGCTGGACGAGATCGGCGACATGTCTCCCCATCTGCAGACCAAGTTTTTGCGGGTGTTGCAGGATGGGGTATTCCGCCGGGTTGGTGACGAGCAGGAGGTGAAGGTCAACGTGCGTTTCATCTGCACCACCCAGAAGCAGTTGCTGGATCTGGTGCATGAGGGAACCTTCCGCGAGGATCTCTACTACCGCCTCAACGTGCTGAGTCTGGCACTGCCCCCCCTGCGCGAGCGCAAGGCGGACATCATGGTGCTGGCCCAGCAGTTTGTCTCCCGCTTTGCCAGCGAGTTGCAGCGACCCCGCCCGCGCTTTACCCGCAACATGGCCGACTACCTGACCGCCTACCGCTGGCCGGGCAACGTGCGCCAGCTGCGCAACTGTCTCTACCGCGCCATGACCCTGCTGGAAGGGGATGAGCTGGGGCCCGAGCAGATCGATCTGCCGGTGGCTGCCGACACCGCGCCGCTCATCGACGAGTGGTTCGAAGGGGATCTGGACGATGCGGTGAAACGCTTCGAGAGCCAGCTGCTGGCCCGGCTCTATCCTGCCTTCCCGTCAACGCGCCAGCTGGCCAAGCGCCTGGGCGTGTCGCACACCGCCATCGCCAACAAGCTGCGGGAATATGGCATCAGCAAGAAGTGAGCTCGCGCTGGATGCCTGCCATCACAGAGCCCGTCACCAGACGGGCTCTTGCGTTTGTTGACACTGCGCCCGAAAACGAGGGCAGGGGAGAGTTGTCAGAGCAGCATAAGCCACCTTACTATCAGAGTTCATTTACCCGAACCGCAGTGGCACTGCGGCGGTGTTGTCAAGGCGGCCAGTACCCGATCATGCTGTTACTCGTTTCCCACCGTCCCCTTGCTCGTGTGGCGCTCCTGTTGGTGGCGTTCGGGCTGCTGCTGCCCCGCGCACTGGCGGAAACGGCGGCGGAGAGCCGAGCGATGGCCGTCAGAGAGCTGGTGCTCGATATTCTGAGCTACACCCGCTGGCCCACCGAGCCTGCGGTGCTGCGCCTGTGCGTGGCGGCGCCGACCGAATATGCCGGCGCCCTTTTTACCATCGATCGTCAGGCCAATGGCCGCACTGTTCAGGTCAATCGTTACGAGGCGAGCGACCCCGCCATCAGCGACAACTGCGATGTGCTCTATCTTGGCGTGCTCGATGAACCGACCCGGCTTGCGCTGTTTGCCCGCCTGCAGGGCCACCCTGTGCTCAGCATCAGCGAATACAACCACGACTGCTCCACCAGCTCGGTGTTCTGTCTGCAGGCCTCACCGGGCAGCGAGCGGGTGCGCTTTAACGTCAACCTCGATGCCCTGGCGCTCAGTGGCGTGCGGGTGCATCCCGCCGTACTCAAGCTGGCCCATGCCGACAAGGGGGGGCCATGAGACGACAGGTGAGCGCGGCTCCCCGCCGTCTGACCCTGCGTCAGAGCCTGGGGCGAACCCATCTGGTGGCCGCCATCACAGCCGTCAGTGTGGCGGGACTCTTCTTTACGCTGGTTGCCCTGCTGGTGGTGCGCTTTTACGCCGCCCACAATCTGGAGCTGGTCGCCCGCGCCATCAGCTACAGCGCCGAGGCGGCGGTGGTGTTCCACGATGAGGAGGCGGCGAGCGAGGCGCTCGGCGGGATTGTCGCTCACGAGGAGGTCGCCGAGGCTCGCATCGTCCTTACCGATGGGAAACCGCTCGCCACCTGGGTGCGGCCCAGAAGCAATCCGCTGGTGACGCTCGAAGACTATCTGGCCCAACTGCTGATGCCGGGGCCGGCCAAGACGCCCATGCTGCGGGGCGGCGAGCAGATCGCCACCATCGAGTTGCGCGGTCATGGCGAGTATCTGCTGCTGTTTTTACTCTCGGCACTGCTGGCAATGGTGGTCTGTCTGGTAGTGAGCGCCCTGGTGGCACTCTATGTGGCTGGCCGGATGCAGGTCTCCATCACCTCGCCGCTGCGCAAACTGGCACGGGTTGCCCACTCGGTACGCCGGCAACGCACCCTGGGGATGCGGGCGCCGCCGGCCGATATCGTCGAGCTCAACGAGCTGGGGGATGACTTCAACTCCCTGCTGGATGAATTGCAAGCCTGGCAGGCCCAGCAAGCCCGCGAGAATGCCAGCCTGCTCCATCAGGCGACCCACGATGCCCTCACCGGTCTACCCAATCGCGCCCTGTTTGAAGCGCGGCTCGCGCAGGCCATCTCCCTCGGCGAGCAGGAGGGATTTGCGCTGCTCTATCTCGACTGCGATCGCTTCAAGCAGATCAACGATACCTTCGGCCACAACGGTGGTGACGATGTGCTGATCGCCCTCTCGAGACGGATACAGCATCAGTTGCGTCCGGACGATCTGGTGTTTCGCCTCGGGGGCGACGAGTTTGCGGTGCTGGTTGGCCCACTCCAGCGACAGCATGAGGTGGAAGAGGTGATTGGCCGCATCCAGCAGGCGATGAGCGAACCGGTGGCGCTGCGTGACGGTCGTCAGCTGGTGGCCGAGGTGAGTGTCGGCTTTGCCGTCTATCAGGCGGGCATGAGTGCCAGCGTGCTGTGTGATCAGGCTGATGCAGCCATGTATCTGGCGAAACGGGCGCGCCGCAGCGAACAGCAAACCATCGCCTGACTGGCAAGAATAACAACATAAACAAGGAGCAAACCATGAAGATCACCCACCTGTTGAAAGTGACCCTGCTGGGGTTGATGTTGTCGCTGCTGGCCGGTTGCCAGAGCGCGCCCAAGGGGTTGACCCCGGAGCAGATCGCCGTGCTCAAGGAGCAGGGCTTTTATCTGACCGATGAGGGGTGGACGCTGGATCTGGCCAACCGGGTGCTGTTTGCCAACAACGTGGGGGCGCTCAATCCCCAGACTCGCCAATCCGTTGAAAAACTGGGTAAAACACTGCTTGGCGTAGGGTTGGACAAGGCGCGGGTGGATGGCCACACCGACAATACCGGCGAGAGCAGCTACAACCAGCAGCTCTCCCTGAAGCGGGCCCAGTCGGTGGCCGATGTGCTGGTCTCGGTCGGCATGAAGCCAGCCAATCTGGAGATCCATGGCCGTGGCGAGACCATGCCGCTGGCGGATAACAAGACCAGAGAGGGCCGGGCCGCCAACCGCCGGGTTGCCATCGTCATCAGCGATCAATAACCTTTTCATCGTTTCGTTACCCATAAAAAAGAGCGCCCGATCGGCGCTCTTTTTGATCGCGACAGCTGGGGTCGCGGGGGCATGTGGGGCAGGGTTACTGCGCGCTATTTTGCCCGTTATTGTCGTGATGGCTGCGCAGGCGGATGTTGATCATCTCCACCACCAGCGAGAAGGCCATGGCGAAGTAGATGTAGCCCTTCGGAATATGCAGGTCCATCCCCTCGGCCATCAGGGCGAAACCCACCAGGGTGAGGAAGGAGAGGGCCAGCATCTTGATGGTGGGGTGGGCATCGACGAAATCACCGATGGATTTGGCGGCAAACATCATGATGAAGACGGCAATCATGATGGCCAGCACCATCACCGGCACGTGATCGGCCATGCCGACCGCGGTGATCACCGAGTCGAGGCTGAAGACGATATCGAGGATGGCGATCTGGATCAGGGTGCTGATAAAGCCCGAGGCCGCTTTGCTGACGCTTTCCGGCTCGGCCGCCCCTTCCAGGGTGACGTGGATCTCGTGGGCACTCTTGCCGATGAGGAACAGGCCCCCCAGCAGCAGGATCAGATCGCGGCCGGAGATGGCTTCACCCAGCACGGTGAATAGCGGATCGGTGAGGCGCATCACCCAGGCCAGCGAGAGCAGCAGCAGGATCCGGGTACCCATGGCGAGCCCCAGACCCAGAATACGCGCTTTTTGACGCTGCGCCTCCGGCAGGCGACCTACCAGGATGGAGATAAAGATGATGTTGTCGATGCCCAGCACGATCTCGAGCAGGGTAAGGGTGGCGAGTGCGACCCAGGCAGAGGGATCAAGAACCCATTCCAGCATGATTGAACCTTGGTTGAAAATTGGTTGGAAAATTGAAGCAGCGCATTCTAGCAGGGGCGCCACTGCTTGTCCCAGAGGGGGGAAAAGATAAAAATGGTGGCCATCGCAAGGGAGGGTGGCATGTTTCGATTAGGGTTCATCATTAATCCGGTCGCCGGGATTGGTGGCGCAGTGGGGCTCAAGGGCAGTGACGGCGTGGTGGATGAGGCGCTTGCTCGTGGTGCCGTGCCCAAGGCGCAGGATCGGGCGCGGCAAGCTCTGTTGCCACTGTGCGAGATGAGCGTCCCGTTTGAACTGATGACGGTAGCGGGAGAGATGGGGGAGGCGGTGGCCCGCGAGCTGGGGTTGCCCTGTCGGATCATCTATCAACCGGCCGGGGATAGCACCTCTGCTGACGATACCCGCCACGCTGCCGAGTTGATGCGCGAAGCCGGGGTCGATCTGCTGCTGTTTGCCGGTGGTGATGGCACGGCGCGGGATATTTGCGCCGCGGTGGGGGAGTCTTGCCATGTGCTCGGCATTCCGGCGGGGTGCAAGATCCACTCCGGCGTCTACGGGGTGACGCCCGCCGCCAGCGGACGGGTGGTGGCGCGGATGATCGCAGGGGAATTGCTCAGCCTGATCGATGCCGAGGTGCGCGACATCGACGAGGAGGCGTTTCGCGCGGGCAAGGTGCGTGCCCGCCACTACGGCCAGCTGAAGGTGCCCGGCGATCTGCGTTACATACAAGCAGTCAAACAGGGGGGCAAGGAGTCCGAAGAGTTGGTGCTGGCGGATCTCGCTGCCGGTGTGGTGGAGCAGATGGAGCCCGATATGCTCTATCTGATGGGCTCCGGCAGCACGGTGGCGGCCTGCATGGCAGAGCTCGGTCTGGAAAATACCTTGCTCGGTGTGGATCTGGTGGAAAATGGCCGACTTATCGGGCAGGATCTCAGCGCCGCCGAGATCCTGACCCGGATCCGCGGCCGTCGCTGCCGACTGATCATTACCCTGATCGGCGGACAGGGACATCTGTTCGGGCGCGGAAATCAGCAATTGAGTCCAGAGGTGATTCGGTGTGTCGGGCTGGACAATATCCAGGTGCTGGCAACCAAGGCCAAGCTTGCCGCACTTGCGGGCAGGCCGCTGCTGGTGGACACCGATGATCCCGAATTAAACCGGGCGTTGCGTGGTTATCTGCGAATAACCACGGGATACAAGGATCAGGTCATCTACCCGGTGGCCAACCCGGAATAGGACGCCAGGGATGCTGCTGGCCTGGCGCCAGAGAGCCGCAATCAACCGGATTGCGGGTCCATACCCCCGAATTTTTTGCCGCAAATGAGGCTGCGTTACATGACGATTCACGATTTTGAGCACAAGTTGTTGGGACTGATCGACAGCATGGTTGCCACCGCAACCGACGATGAGCTGTTTGCGGGGGGTTACCTGCGAGGTCATATCTCATTGGCGGTTGCCCGGGCCGAGCTGGAAGGCAAGACCCTGGTGCGGGACGTCAAGAGCTATGTGTTGCGCAGCCTCAACGAGGCCATTTTGCAAGGTGAGCTCTCCGAAGAGGATGAGAAACTGGTGCAGGCAATGTGGATTCGTTTGCAACAACAGGCAGAAGCTTGATCGGATACACAGTTCAAACAGAAGTTTGAGTTTATTCTTCCCTGAAGTTAGTGAAAGGTTAATAATAAGTTTCGCCTTTTGTTTCAGGGATTAAACTATGGCCTCCTCCTCACGCATTGCCAATAAACTGCCGCT
Source organism: Aeromonas allosaccharophila (assembly GCF_016026615.1). Classification (NCBI taxonomy): domain Bacteria; kingdom Pseudomonadati; phylum Pseudomonadota; class Gammaproteobacteria; order Aeromonadales; family Aeromonadaceae; genus Aeromonas; species Aeromonas allosaccharophila. The sequence continues at coordinate 825,446 of NZ_CP065745.1, forward strand.
CGAGATGCTCTATCACTGGGAGCGGCAGTGTCCTGATCGAACCTACCTGCGTCAAACCATCAATCGCGAATATGTCGACTTCACCTGGGGTGAAGTGGCCGATGAAGCGCGGCGGATGGTGACGGCCTTGCGCCACCTCGGGCTGGTGGCCGGTGACAAGGTGGCGCTGCTCTCCAAGAACTGCGCCCAGTGGTTTATCGCCGATCTGGCGATGCAGATGGGGCAGTATGTAAGCGTGCCCATCTACCCGACGGCCAACGTCGATACCATCGAATATGTGCTGCGCCACAGCGAAGCCAAGGCGATCTTCGTCGGCAAGCTGGATGACTGGAAGAGTCAGGAGGCTGGCGTGCCCGCCGATCTGCTGCGCATCGCCTTTCCCTACGACACCATGCCGGCCAGCCACCAGTGGGACGACCTGCTGGAAGCGCATGAGCCCATTGCGGACAGCCCGGTGCAGGCCCCTGACTCCCTGCTGAGTCTGGTCTACACCTCCGGCAGTACCGGCAAGCCGAAAGGGGCCATGCTGAGCGTCGAGCGCTACGCCTGGTCGTGCGAGAAGCTGGTGGAGACGGTGGGGCTGTGCGCCAATGATCGCGGCTTCTCCTACCTGCCGCTGGCCCACATTACCGAGCGGGTCTATGTCTACGGCGGTAGCCTCTATGGTTGCGCCGAAATCGCCTTCCCCGAATCCCTCGACACCTTTATCGAAGACGTCAAACGCTGCCGTCCCACCGTCTTTATCTCGGTGCCGCGGCTATGGGCCATGTTCCGCATCAAGATCCACGAGAAGCTGCCCCAGAAGAAACTGGAGTTGCTGCTCAAGATCCCGCTCATCTCCGGCCTTATCAAACGCAAGCTGCAAAAGGGGCTGGGGCTGGATCAGGCCCGGGTACTCGGCTGCGGCTCGGCGCCGGTCTCCCCTGCGCTGCTGCAGTGGTATCTGAGCATCGGTCTCAAGGTGACGGAAGCCTGGGGCATGACCGAGAACCACGCCTACTCCACCATCAACTACCCGTTCCGTGCCGACAAGATCGGCACCGTCGGCAAGGCGGGGATCGGGGTGACCATCAAGATCTCCGACGAGGGGGAGATCCTCTGCCGCTGCGAAGGGATGATGCTGGGTTACTACAAGGATCCCGAGCACAGCGCCGAGGCCATCGATGCCGAGGGGTGGCTCCATACTGGCGACATGGGCAAGCTGGACCGGGAAGGTTACCTCACCATCACCGGCCGGATGAAGGATGTGTTCAAGACCGCCAAGGGCAAGTATGTGGCACCGGTGCCCATCGAAGGGTTGCTGGGGCAGGAGCCCATCATCGAGCAGCTCTGCGTGATTGGTTATGGCATGCCCCAGCCCATTGCGCTGGTGCAGCTGGCCGAGAGCGCCATGAAGGGCAATCGGGACGAGATCAACGCCAGACTGGAAGCGGCGCGGGTGCGGGTTAACGATCAGCTGGAGTCCCATGCCAAAATTCGCGGCATTCTGGTGGTGAAGAGCCCCTGGAATATCGAAAACGGCGTGCTGACCCCCACCATGAAGATCAAGCGTCACCTGCTTGAGCAAAAATATGCCCATGTCGGGGATCGCTGGCCCTCATCGCAAGTGGTGGTGTGGGAGGAGTAAATTCCTCAGTTCTCGATATCGCGATATCAGACAACAACGGCCCTTGGTGGGCCGTTGTTCTGTTTGGAGCTTGCTGACGAGCCCCGGTGTTGAAGGTTGCCGCAAAGGCGCCGCTGGCTAGATCAGCGCCAGCGCGGCGGCCAGATCGGCGATCAGATCGTCGGCATCTTCCACCCCGATGCTGAAGCGGATCAGATCGTCATTGACCCCGGCGGCGAGGCGGCTCGCCTCGTCCATGGCGGCGTGGGTGGTGCTGGCCGGATGGCAGGCCAGACTCTCGAGATCGCCGAGGCTCACCGCCTGCACGAACAGCTGCAGGTTGTCGAGCAGGGTGGCGCAGCGTTCAAACCCGCCTTCAAGTTCGATACTCACCATGCCGCCAAAGCCGCTGGCGAAGGCGCCGAGAGCGTCGTGACCCGGGTGGCTGGCAAGCCCCGGGTAGATCACCTTCTTCACCGCCGGCTGTGCGGCCAGAAACTCGGCCACCTTCTGCGCATTGTGCAGATGGGCATCCATCCGCAGGGGCAGGGTCTTGACCCCGCGCTGCAGCAGGTAGGCCTCCTGCGGGCCTATGGGGGAGCCGATATGCTTGAGGGCCACGGTGCGGATGGACTTCATCAGCGCGTGGGAGCCCGCTACCACCCCGGCGATGATGTCGCCATGGCCGCCCAGATACTTGGTGCCGCTGTGCATCACGATGTCGATGCCAAGCTCGAGCGGGCGCAGCAGGTAGGGAGTGAGGAAGGTGTTGTCACACACTGTGATGGCCCCCACCTTGCGGGCCGCTTCCACCACCACCCGCGGGTCCACCACCTTGAGAGTGGGGTTGGTCAGGGTTTCGAACAGTACCACCTTGGTGGCGGGGCGGATATTGACCAGCAGATCCTGATCGCTTGCGTAGGCGGTGACCTTGATGCCGGCACGGCTGAAGGTTTGCTTGAGGAACGCATCGGTGCCGCCATAGAGCGGGCCGATATAGGCCACCTCATCACCGCTGTCGGCCAGCGCATACATGATGGCGCTCACTGCCGCCATGCCGCTCGCGACTACCAACGCTTCATCGGCTCCTTCGAGGGCTGCCAATTTCTGCTCCAGCTCGGCGGTAGTGGGGTTGCCAAAGCGGCTGTAGATAAAGCCCGGTGCCTGACCTGCGAAACGCTCCTTGCCCGCCTGGGCGTTGAAGTAGCTGAAGGTGCTGCTCTGATAGAGCGGGGTGGTGAGGGCGCCTGTCTGTGGGTCGATCCGCTGGCCGCTGTGTACGCTCATGGTCTTGAATTTCATCGTATTACTCCGTTCGGGCCAGCTGTCGGCCCTGATGTTCCGTGTTTAAAATCGGTATGAAGGGGCGCCGCTGGCGTCCCTCTCGGTGACTTATTCTCTCGGGTGATAGCCATCATCCCGCGGGTTCAGGCGATTTCCCGCTCCCGCTGCGACCTTGGTTGCGATGGCGCGGCATCGTTGCTGGCATAGGGAGCGGCATCCTGAGCGGTATAGTGACGCGCCGCCACATCCGGGTGGGAGCGCAGCCGCCCCTTGAGTACGTTTTCTCCTACCTGATAGAAGAGCGGGTTGGTAGGATCGCTCTCCGGCCCTTGCGCCTGCGCCGCCAGCGCTGGGGAGAGGGTGAGCAGCGGCACGGTGGCATCGAGCCGCGCCGCCATAAAGAAGGCGCAGGAGAGGCGAGATACCCCGGGCGGCGGGCTCACCACCCGATGCAGGGTCGCCTTGAGATAACCGTTGGAGGCAAGCTCCAGCAGCTCGCCGATATTGACCACCAGCGCCCCCGGCAGGGGCGGTGCGGAGATCCAGCCATCGGCCGTCTCGACCTCCAACCCTGAGTGATCGTCCTGCATTACCAGGGTCAGGTAGCCGGGATCCTTGTGGGCGCCGACCCCCTGACTGCTGCCGCCCGTCTCTTGTCCCGGGTAGTGAATGAGCTTCATGTGCTGGTAGGGGGCGCCACGGATGCTGTCGTCAAACACCCCGACCGGCTGTTCCAGCACCTCGGCGAAGGCGGCGAGCAGGGTGAGGGTGATATCGCTCAGCCGCTCCTGCCACGCCAGCAGGTGAGATTTCATCTCGGGCAAGGCGGTCGGCCACTGGTTGGGGCCGATCAGCCGCTGCCAGGGTTCACGGATCTGAGCCGAAGGCAGGGCCTGCGCCTCGTTCATGATATCGAACTGCTCCCGCAGATCCGGTCGCTGGCGGGTCAGCTCGGCGCCGACCCGGTTGTAGCCGCGAAAGTGGGGGCTGTTGACCATCTGCACCGCCAGCTTCTCCTGCTCCGGCAGAGCAAAGAAACGCTCTGCCAGCGCCAGGGTTTCCCGTTGTTCGGTCTCGCTCAGACCGTGTCCTGTCAGATAGAAAAAACCGACGTCGCGGGCGGCCGCAGCCAACTTGGCCAGCATAGTGCGACGCAGGTCGGGCACCCCCTTGAGGGCAGCCAGATCGATGATCGGCAGTGATGACTGTTCCATGTACACCTCCTCACTATTTCGTTATCTCTGGCGCCATCTCTTGCACTGCCTCCGCTGTTGGCAGGCCTGATGAGCGGCAAACGGGTGGCGCGACAGCACGTCGGTATGTGCTTGCTGTATGGCGCCATCTGGAATGAGGGTGATGCTACTGTTCGGTGTTATAAGACGGAAACAACAAATTATTCTTAGTTATATACAAAATTCGAAATGGAATTCGGAACTTGATAGGGTGGCTGTTTATTGCGCAGCCGTTGAGTGGGGAAGTGGAATGATGAGCGGAGGAGGGGTAACCAGAGGCAAGCTGCCAGCGGCAAAATGACCAAAACAGAAAATGCCCAAAGCAGAAGGGAGGCTGATGCCTCCCTTGTGGTTTAGCGGTTTTTCACCTGACCGGGGGAACGGGGGAGTGACCGCGAATATCTGGCCTGAATCACCCGTGGTTTTCAGTAACCCAGGGTAAAGCGCTGGCGCAGGTGAGCCGGTTTTTCCGCCTCGTTCAGCACGCCATCGGCCAGATCGCCAACCGTGATCCCGGCAGGTTGTTCGCCACTGAACAGTACCTGATCACCACCGAGGCGATAGCCGCCGCGTTTCTCGCCTGGCTCCAGAAACACCGGGGGAGAGACAAAGCGCCAGTCGAGGGCGGTTTCACGGCGCAGGGCGGTGAGACCGTCACGGGCGGCCAGGGCCCCCTGTTGCCATTCGGTCGGGAATTCCGGGGTATCCACCAGTTGTACGCCGGGAGCAACCTCCAGACTGCCGGCACCACCGACCACCAGCAGCCAGCCATGGATGGCTTTGGTCGCTTCGACGATGGCGCTGGCCCCTTTGAGGTACTGGTCGTAGATATCCGGCGCACTCCAGCCCGGGTTGTAGGCGCTGATCACCCGATCGTGCCCCTTGAGCACCTCGGCCAGCGCCTGAGGGTTCTGGGCATCCACCGCCACGGCAGTGACCTGCGGATGGGCGGCCACCTTGCTGACATCGCGGACGATGGCGGTGACGTGATGGCCGCGGCTGACGGCCTCGTTCAGGATGGCTGAACCGACAAAACCGCTGGCACCGATCAGGGCAATCTTCATGGGAAACTCTCCTTCAATGTTGGAATGGGGCTATCCTACGCCCCCGGATGTGATTTAATAATCACCGCAAAAATGCATTCACTTATAAGCTGGATTTAATAATGGAACAGCTCAGACGTTACGCCATCTTCGCCGCCGTGGTGGAGGCAGGCAGCATGACCGGGGCGGCCAAATCTCTCGGCATGACTCCCTCTGCTGTCAGTCAGCATATCAGCCAGCTGGAGAACCTGCTCGGGCTGACTCTGCTCCATCGCTCTACCCGTCGCCTCAGTCTGACCGAGGCGGGGGAGGTGGTGTGGCAAGGGTGCCGGGCCTTGCAGCAGACCCTGAGCGAGACCGAGCTGCGCCTCTCTGAGGTGCGCGACTCCCTGCTCGGTGAAGTGCGGATCACCGCGCCGGTGGGCATGGCGGGCCAGCCGCTGGCACTGGCGCTCTCGCCGCTGTTGCAGGCCCACCCCGGTCTCACTATCCAGATCATCGCCGACGACGAGAAGCGGGATCTGATTGCCGAGCGGATCGACGTGGCGCTGCGGGTTGGCAGTTTGCCTGACTCGACCCTGGTGGCCCGCAAGCTGGGCCAGACCCGGATGCTGCTGTGTGCCGCGCCCGCCTATCTGGCGCGCAAGGGAACGCCGCGCACCCCCACCGATCTGGCGACCCACGACTGGCTCTGTGGCGAGATGCTGGGCAGCGGCTTGCTGCTGCTGGATGAAAAAGGGGGGGAACACAGGGTGAGGTTCAAGCCCAAGGTGCTTTGCAACAACGTGTTGCCCCTGCGCCAGTTTGCGCTGGCGGGGCAGGGGATCTCGTTGCAGCCGGAAGGCGAAATCAGCGAGGATCTGGCGCAGGGTCGTCTGCTCGAATTGCTGCCCGGTTTTCGGGTCGCACCGATGGAGATCCACGCCATCACCCCGCAGCGGGAGATCCCGGAGAAGGTGCGGCGGGTGGTGGAGGCGCTGCGCAGCTATTTCGGCACGACGCTGTCGGTCTGAGGACCACTTGGACCGCCGTCAGGACGAGGATCCGTGCTGGCTGTTGCTCACCGTTAAGTCGGCTTAAATCGAGCAGACGGTTCGCACCTGCTGCTTGAGCCAGTTCAGTCCCGCATCCTGATTGGAACTCTTGTGCCAGCTCATGTAGACCGGGCAATCCTCCGAGAGCCAGGGGAGGGGGTAGCTGGCCAAGTCCAGGGTATGACCCAGCATCTCCATATGCCACTGGCTGGCGACGCAGAGCCAGTCGGTACGACTCACCAGATGAAGGGCCGTGAGCAGGGAGTCGCTCTCGTAGGCGATCTGGCGCGGGGGCAGCGGCGCCTTGGTCAGGGTGTTGAGCAGCAGGTTGTCGAGCCGTCTGGCCTGCAGCACCACATGCTTCTCGTTGAAGAAGGCGGTCATGTCGGGGGCCTGGCGGATCCTCGGGTGATCCTTGCGGCAGGCGATGCGCAGGGCTTGCGACATGATCTGCTCGTTTTCGATCCCCTGCTCTGCCATCGGTTTGGTTGCCAGCACCAGATCCACGCTGTGCAGATAGAGGCTGTTCTGGCGCAGGGCTTCGTCCTGCACCTGGGTATTCCACTCCAGTTGGCAGTTGGGGGCCTGGGTCTGCAGCAGGTGGTTGAGTTCGGGCAGGAAGAAGATGTCGATATCGGGCACCCCCGCGATGCGGAAGGTGCGTCGGCTGGTATGGGGGTCAAAGAGATCGGTGCGTTGCAGGCTGCGCTCCATGTCGTGCAGCGGCACCATGATCTCGTGGTGCAGGCTCAGTGCTCGCGCCGTGGGGGTAATGCCGCGCCCCTGCCGCACAAACAGCGGCTCGCCCACCAGCGCAGTCAGACGGCTGATGGCTTGACTGATGGCGGAGGGGGTCATCTCCATCATCTCGGCCGCCGTGGTGACGCCGCCATAGCGGATCACGGCATCAAGGACGCGAAAGAGATTGAGATCGACTTGAGACATGGCGGCTACCGTTAAGCAAAATTAAAGTATCAGGATACTGATCTGCCTCTTGTCAGGCCAGCATTGCCTGCCACTGCTGTGATTTATTCCGCGCTCCAACCATCCCCCATCTTGCCGCGAATGCGTGCGAACAGGCTCTGCAGGCAGGCTTGATCCCGATCGGCGGCCCGCACCGCGCCGTACATATGGCGACGAATACCGCTGCCGAGGGGGCGGGCGCAGAGCATCCCCTGTCTGACAAACTCGTCGCTGGCCCAGCGCGGCAGGGCGGCGACGCCAAGGCCGGCGGCGGCCATCTGCAGCATCACCGAGGTGTTGTCCACCGGCTTGCAGCGGGCGGGCTCCACCCCGGCGGGCTGCAAAAAGCGGCTGAAGATATCCATGCGGCTGCGCTCCACCGGATAGACCAGCAGCACCTCAGGCCCCAGATCGCCCGGCTCGATGCGACTCTGGTGGCAGAGGGGGTGATCCGGCGCCATCACCAGGGTGAGATCGAAGGCAAACAGCGGCTCGAAGTGGAGATCGCCGCGCGCCTGCACGTCCGAGGTGAGCAGCAGGTCGAGCTGGCCGCCGAGCAGGGCATTGATGGCATCAAAGCCCGGCACCGATTCTACCTCCAGATCCACCCCTGGCCACTGGCGGCGAAACTCGGGCAACAGTGGCAGCAGCCACTGAATGCAGCTGTGGCAATCGAGCGCCAGATGCAGCCTGCCCGCATCGCCGCTCTGCAGGGCCTGCAGTTGCTTCTCGGTCTGGGCCAGGGCGGGCAACACCTGACGGGCGAGGGCGAGCAGCTGGCTGCCTGCCGCGGTCAGCACCAGCGGGCGGCTTTTGCGCAGGTAGAGCTCCAGATTGAGGCGGGTCTCCAGCTCTTTGAGCTGGTGGGAGAGGGCGGACTGGGTGAGGTTGAGGGTCAGCGCCGCACCGGCCAGCGAGCCCTGCTCGGCCAGCGCGGTCAATGTTTTCAAGTGTTTGATCTCTATCCCTGAATTGCTTGGCACTGCCATAAGATGGCTCCTTGTGAGATTGCGTATGGTGCTGATGTTGCTGGCAGCGATGGCATGGCTTTGCTGTTAGCCTTCTGCGCGCCTTGATCCTGCCTTCTTACTCCTGTGCTTCTTGCACCTGCGCTTCTTAACTCTTGTAAAAACGGGCCTCTGTATCCTTGCGGTGAACCTTGCCTGCGGTCAGTTGAGGATTCTTTGAGAGCCAGTTGAAGAGGATTCAATAGCCAGCGTCACCTTATCTTGTCATTTTGGATGTGTAAACATCTGGATGGCTAAATCATCCAGTTTCCCATCAGATGAATGAGCATAAGGAAATGAACCTATGACACGCGCACACACCCTGGGCTTCCCCCGTATCGGCGCCAAGCGTGAGCTGAAATTTGCCCTCGAATCCTACTGGCGTGGCGAGACCACTCAGGCCGAACTCGTTGCCGTGGGTAAGACGCTGCGTGAGCGCCACTGGCAGGCCCAATATGCTGCCGGGGTCAATCTGCTGCCGGTGGGGGATTTTGCCTGGTACGATCAGGTGCTCGGTACCAGCCTGCTGGTGGATGCGGTGCCTGCCCGTCACCGTCATGGCGAGACCGACCTCGACACCCTGTTCCGGGTGGCCCGTGGTCGTGCGCCGACTGGCCCATCTGCCGCCGCCGCCGAGATGACCAAATGGTTCAACACCAACTACCACTATCTGGTACCGGAATTCAGCCGTGACCAGCGCTTCAAGCTGGGCTGGAGCCAGTTGTTTGACGAGGTCGAAGAGGCCAAAGCGCTGGGGCTGCCAGTCAAGGCGGTGCTGTTGGGGCCAATCTCCTACCTGTGGCTCGGCAAGGAGAAAGAGAGCGGCTTCTCTCGCCTTGAACTGCTCGATCGCCTGCTGATCGTCTATCAGGAGATCCTGGCCAAACTGGCCGCTCAGGGGGTGGAGTGGGTGCAGATCGACGAACCGGCGCTGACGCTGGACTTGCCGGATGAGTGGCGTCTGGCCTATCTCAACGCCTACGAGCGCCTCGCGGGCCCCTGCAAGCTGCTGCTCACCACCTATTTCGGCTCGGTGGCCCATCAGCGCGACATCATCACCAGCCTCAAGGTGGATGGCCTGCATCTGGATCTGGTGGCCGCCCCCGAACAGCTGGAGACACTGGTACCGCATCTGCCCGCCCAGTGGGTCATCTCCGCCGGGGTGATCAACGGCCGTAACGTCTGGCGTGCCAATCTGGCCAAGCTGGCGCCGACCCTGAAATCGCTGAAAGCCAAACTCGGCGAGCGGCTCTGGGTGGCCTCATCTTGCTCATTGCTGCATAGCCCGGTGGATTTGACCCTGGAGCAGGAGCTGGATCCCCAGACCCGCAGCTGGTTCGCCTTCGCTTTGCAAAAATGTTTCGAGCTGGGACTGCTCAGAGAGTATCTGGATGTGGGCGAGCTCGACAAAATCACCGCCTACAGCCAGCCCATCGTCGACCGGGAGTCCGACAGCCGGGTACACAAGCGCGCGGTGCAATCCCGTCTGGCCAGCCTTACCAACAGCGATTTTGATCGCCACAGTCCCTATCCGGTCAGGGCCGAGCTGCAGCGCTCAGATCTCAAGCTGCCGCTGCTGCCCACCACCACCATTGGCTCCTTCCCGCAGACCTCGCAGATCCGGGTATTGCGGCAAGATTGGCGCGCCGGTCGCATCGATGACAGCGCCTACGAGGCGGGCATTCAGGCCGAGATCCGCGATGCCATCGAGCGTCAGGCGGCGATCGGGCTGGACGTGCTGGTACACGGCGAGGCCGAGCGCAACGACATGGTGGAGTATTTCGGTGAACAGCTGGATGGCTTTGCCATCACCCGCTTCGGTTGGGTACAGAGCTATGGCTCTCGCTGTGTCAAGCCGCCGGTGATCACCCGCGATATCGACCGCCCGACCCCCATGACGCTGGCGTGGACCCAGTTTGCCCAGAGCCTGACCGACAAGCCGGTCAAGGGGATGCTGACGGGCCCGGTGACCATCCTCTGCTGGTCCTTCCCGCGGGAAGACGTGAGCCGCGAGCAGTCCGCCCTGCAAATCGGGCTGGCCATTCGCGACGAGGTGGCGGATCTGGAAGCCGCTGGCATCAAGATCATCCAGATCGACGAACCGGCGATCCGCGAAGGCTTGCCGCTGCGCAAACAGGATCATCAGGCCTATCTCGACTGGGCGGTGCGCGCCTTCCGTCTGAGCGCCAGCCCGGTGGCGGACAGCACCCAGATCCACACCCACATGTGCTACAGCGACTTCAACCTCATCATCGAGGCGGTGGCGGCGCTGGATGCGGACGTGATCACCATCGAGACCAGCCGTAGTCAGATGCAGCTGCTCGAAGCGTTCGAGCGCTTCAACTACCCCAACGAGATTGGCCCGGGTGTCTATGACATTCACTCACCGAACGTGCCGAGTCAGAGCTGGATTGAGGGGTTGCTGCGCAAGGCGGCCAAACAGATCCCGGCCGAGCGGCTGTGGGTCAATCCGGATTGCGGCCTCAAGACCCGCGGCTGGGAAGAGACGGAGGCCGCGCTCAAGGTGATGGTCAATGCCACCAGGGCGCTGCGGGCCGAGCTGGCGTAACCAGCAGGCTTTGACCGCCATCGATAAGGTGGCGTGCTGACAAGCTAACGAGAGAGGGGAAGCCACTGCTTCCCCTCTCTTTTTTCGTTGGCCACTTTTTCCACTGGATCCTGAACCTTGCCGCAGCCTGCTTTGCACTAGGCTCAGAGTGGACAGAGGTGGATGGAGTGGCGGCCATGAGAGTCAGTCTGGGGAGCGCAATCTTGTGGGGATTGCTGATGTGGCAGAGTGCCTTGGCAGCGCCAGCTCCCGAGTTGAAAATGGCCTATTTTGACGACTTCGCCCCATATTCGTGGCGTGACGAACAGGGCAAGATGCGCGGGCTGATGATCGATGTGATGGATCGGGTGGCGGCGCAGATGGGGCTGCGGGTGCGCCACGAAGGCTATCCGTGGCAACGGGCGCAAAAAATGGTGCTGATGGCGCAGGCAGATGGCTTCGTGACTGTCGCCACACTGGAGCGGCGCACTTATACCCTGATGGTGGATGAGCCAGTCACATCGACGATCATGACGATATTTACTCAGCTTGGTCACCCCCGGATGGCGGAATTTCAGCAAGCCAGCCGCTTGAGCGACCTCAAGACGTTCACCTTTCTCGACTATCTGGGCAACGGCTGGGGCAAGGAGAATCTGGCCGGTTTCACCGTTCATCACACCATCAACGTCGATAACGTCTTCAAAATGCTGGCGGCGGGTCGGGGCGATCTGATGGTGACCGATCCACTGGTGGCACGCTTCAAACTCAACCAGCTGGGGTTGTCCGGGCTGGTGGTCGAGGTGCCACTGCGACTCGCCTCGACCCCGTTCAACCTCTGCATTGGCAAACACTCCCGCTTTAATACCCGGGTGAATGAATTCAACCGGGTACTGCAACAGTTGCGGCAAAGTGGTGAGTTGGCTCGTATCGAAGCGCGCTATCGTTGATGCGCTGCTGCCATCTGCTGTTTTTCCACTGCGTGTCTATCTCGGCGTCATATCGGCGATGGTTGCCCAGAAGGCATCGATCAAGGGCCCCTTGCTGTGGGGCGGACGAATAAGCCCGATAGTCCAGCAGGCTTCGCCATCTCTCAGAGGGAGGGTGAGCACATCCGGATGCTCGATGGTGGTGGAGGAGGGCACCAGGGTCCAGGCTATCTCGGCGGCCGCGGTGGCGACCCCGGCGGCGAAGTCGTTGACGTACTGGATATCGCGAAAACGCAGTCCACTCTGGGCCAGATAGTTCATCAGGTGATCGTAAAACGATGGCGCCTTGTCCCGACGCAGGATCGCCAGCGGCTTGTCCACCAGATCCGCCAACTCCCTCACACCGCGGTAGCTGGCGGGCAGCACGGCGACGAAGTGGGCCTCGACCACCGGCAGGGCGTGCCACCCCTTGGGGGCGGGCAGGCGGCAAAAACCCAGATCCAGCTTGCCTTCACTGAGCGCCAGCAGCTGGTGGTGGGTGGAGAGATCGTTGAGCTCTATGGTCACTTGCGGTCGCTCGGCACGAAAGCGGGCGATGGCGGCGGGCACCAGGATCTTGGTGGCCACGCCAAAGCCGATGCGCAGGGTACCGACGTTGCCCGCCAGCACGTCGCGGGCGGTGCGCGAGAGCTGCTCGCTCTGGACGACCACGGCGCGGGCATCCTCATACAGCGCCCTGCCCAGTCCGGTCAGGCGGGTGGTGCTGGCGTTGCGCTCGAACAGTTCGCCACCGAGCTCCTCCTCCAGCCGCCTGATCTGTTTGCTGAGGGCCGACTGGGTAACATGCTGGCGCACCGCCGCCTGGCCGAAGTGCAATACCTCCCCCAGAGTGACGAAGGCTTTCAGATCCCGTAGCTCCACAGCGGCTCCTTTCATTCCTGTCAGGAATGTTGAGTGGTCATATTTGTCATTGGACGGAATTTTAGAAGTATTGGATGCTGATGCCAATTCATTTCGGGCGCCCCAACTTGGGGGAGCTAAGTTATCAGAGATGGCTGACACCATCAGCGCAGAAGGAGCAACACCAGATGCATCACCACAAGTTCAACGACTTCCCGAGCGATTTTCTGTGGGGCGCCGCCTCCGCCGCCTATCAGGTGGAGGGGGGCTGGAATGCCGATGGCAAGGGGCCCTCGGTGTGGGATCTCTTCACCAAGCTGCCGGGCAAGACCTTTGAGGGGAGTAACGGCGATGTGGCGGTGGATCACTACCACCGCATGGAGGAGGACGTGGCGCTGATGGCCGAGATGGGGCTCAAGGCTTACCGCTTCTCGGTGAGCTGGCCGCGTATCTACCCGACCGGTCGGGGCGAGGTGAACGAGGCGGGTCTGGCCTTTTATGAGAAACTGATCGACACCCTCTTGGCCCATAAGATCGAGCCGGTGCTCACCCTCTACCACTGGGACTTGCCGCAAGCGCTGCAAGATGAGTACGGCGGCTGGGAAGACCGACGGATCATCGCCGATTTCGAGCGCTACTGCGTGACCCTCTATCAGCGCTTTGCCAACAAGGTGAAGTACTGGGTGTCGCTTAACGAGCAGAACTACAACCTGACCAACGCCTATCAGCTCGGCACCCATCCGCCTGCCGTGCAGGACCGCAAGCGCTTCTTCGCCGCCAACCACATCGCCTTTCTGGCCAATGCCCGGGTGATCAAGGCGTTTCGTCAGCATGTGCCGAATGGCTTGATTGGCCCGAGCTTTGCCTACTCCCCTGCCTATCCGGCGTCATGCGACCCGAAAGATATGCTGGCTTACGAGAACGCCGAGGAGTTCAACAACCTCTGGTGGCTGGATGCCTACTGCTTTGGCCGTTATCCCCAGGCGGCGCTCGCTTACTTGCGAGAAAACGGTGAGGCGCCGGAGATCCTGCCGGGCGATCTGGAGCTGCTGCGCGAAGGCACGCCCGACTACATCGGCGTCAACTACTACTACACCCTGACCTATACCGATAACCCCCTGGGCGGTCAGACCCTGCAGCGGATCAACACCACCGGCAAGAAGGGCACCACGCCATCGAGCGGCATTCCCGGCCTCTACAAGACGGCGCCCAACCCGCATCTGGAGACCAGCAACTGGGACTGGGCCATCGATCCGACCGGGATGCGCATCGCCCTGCGTCGCCTCTCTTCCCGCTATGGTCTGCCGCTGATGATCACCGAGAACGGCCTCGGCGAGTTCGACAAGCTGGAGGCGGGCGACAAGGTGAACGATGAGTACCGCATTGACTATCTGCGCAGCCACGTCAAGGCGTGTCAGGAGGCAATGCAGGACGGGGTGGAGCTGCTCGGCTACTGCGCCTGGTCGTTCACCGACATTTTGAGTTGGCTCAACGGCTATCAGAAGCGCTACGGCTTCGTCTATGTGGAGCGTGACGAGCAGGGGGGCTCCCTTCGCCGGATCAAGAAAGCGAGCTTCCATTGGTACAGCCAGGTGATCGCCAGCCAGGGCAAGCAGCTCTGACGGTTTATCGCGCCGCGTAACCAGCGGGCCCGGGTAATCCCCGGGCCCGCTCTGTTTGTGGCGGGGGAGAGGGCGCAACCCCACTAATCTCCGTGCGACTCATCCCTGTTTGCTGATTTTTGTCCTGCCAAAGCCGCCGACCCCTGCTATTATCTGCGGCCGAACATGAGCCAATAAAAATCAGGATATTGTGATGACTGACCACACGTTTATTCCCGGCAAGGACGCGGCGCTGGAAGACTCCATCGAACGCTTCCAGACCAAGCTGCAAGCCCTGGGGTTTGATATCGAAGAGGCCTCCTGGCTCAACCCCGTGCCGAACGTCTGGTCGGTGCATATTCGGGACAAGGAGTGCGCCCTCTGCTTCACCAACGGCAAGGGTGCCAGCAAGAAGGCGGCTCTCGCCTCCGCTCTAGGCGAATATTTCGAGCGTCTCTCCACCAACTACTTCTTCGCCGACTTCTATCTGGGCGAGCAGGTTGCCAACGGTGATTTCGTGCACTACCCGAACGAGAAGTGGTTCCCCATCGAGGGTGACCAGTTCCCGGCCGGTCTGCTCGACAGCTTCACTCGCAAGTTCTACAACCCGGACGGTGAAGTGACCGCCGACATGCTGGTGGATCTGCAGTCAAACAACGAAGAGCGCGGTATCGTCGCGCTGCCGTTCGAGCGCCAGTCCGATCACCAGACCGTCTATATCCCGATGAACATCATCGGCAACCTCTATGTCTCCAACGGCATGAGTGCCGGCAACACCCGCACCGAAGCGCGCACTCAGGCGCTCTCCGAAGTGTTCGAGCGCCACGTGAAGAACAAGATCATCGCCGAGGCCCTGAGCCTGCCGCTGATCCCGGACGAGGTGATTGCCCGTTATCCGGGGATCGCCGCCTCCATCGCCGCGCTGGAAGCCGAAGGCTTCCCCATTTGCAGCTTCGATGCCTCCCTGGGTGGCCGCTATCCGGTCATCTGCGTGGTGCTGCTCAACCCGAGCAACGGCACCTGCTTTGCCTCCTTCGGTGCCCATCCGCGCTTCGAAGTGGCCTTCGAGCGTACCGTCACCGAGCTGCTGCAGGGCCGTGGTCTCAAGGATCTCGACGTGTTCGTGCCGCCGTCATTCGACAACGAGCAGGTAGCGGATCACCACAACCTCGAGACCCACTTCATCGACTCCTCGGGCCTTATCAGCTGGGATCTGTTCAAGCAGGATGCGGACTTCGAGTTTGCCGACTGGGATTTTCGTGGCACCTCGCAGGAGGAGTTCGATCACCTGATCGGCATCTTCCACGAGCTGGAGCAGCCGGTCTATATCGCCGACTACGAGCATCTGGGGGTCTACGCCTGCCGCATTCTGGTGCCGGGTATGTCCGACATCTATCCGGCCGAAGATCTGCTGCTGGCCAACAACAACATGGGCGCCAACCTGCGTGAAGTGATCCTGGCGCTGCCATCACTGGAGTGGGATGCCGAGCAGTACATGGCGTTGTTTGATCAACTGGATGAAGAGGGGCACGACGAGCGCACCCGGGTGCGCGAGCTGCTGGGTATCGCTGCCGCCAAGGGCACAGCTCTGCATACCCTGCGTGTTGGCGAGCTGAAAGCCATGTTGGCGCTGGCTGCCGGTGAGCTGGAGACGGCGATGGATCTCATCGACTGGACCATGGAGTTCAACCAGTCAGTGTTCACTGCCGAGCGAGCCAGCTACTACCGCGCCCTGCGTGCCTGCGTCGAGCTGTTCCTCGACGAGGAGCGGGATCCGGAGCAGTATCGCGCCGTCTTTACCCGCATGTATGGCGAAGAGACGCTGGCCCAGGCATGGGCCAACGCCAGTGGCGAAGCTCGCTTCCACGGGCTGGAGGCGGCCGACTTGTCACTCTCCCAGTTCCCGCTGCACCAGAAGCTGCTGGCGGCCTACGAGAAGCTGCAAAAAGCCAAGCGAGCCCATCACTGGGCGTGATCGTTGCTGTAAAGGAAGGGGCCGTGTGGCCCCTTCTGTTTATCGTGCGGCAAGGCACGGGTTTGTTATTCAAAGATGAAATAAAAAACAAAAAATACCCCTAATGGGGTTGATGACAGGGCAGGGGATGTGCAACCGGACTGCAAAGATATCTTGCCAATACCTGCTTTACGTGCATACCAATAAATTCTTTAAAATCATTGTATTAAAAACGTGGCATTTCTGTTTCAGCTGAAACCTGGTGTAAACTGGCGCAGCCGTTGCACTAAAATATTTGTAGTAAAATTACATTCGCAGTCTGATAAACTTGATCAATGTCAATTTTGGCCATTTGGGCCTTTGTTATGATTTCAACAGGCAAAACATTCAGGTAGAAAATAATTGAAAGCTGAATCCCCATTCGATTGTCTCAAGCCCGAAGCCATCGCTGCACTGGCTGAAGACATCACCTATGCCAAGGCCACCAAGCCGGCATACAAGGTCATTCCACTGGCCATCACCGCAGGCGCTTTCATCGCCATCGCGTTTATCTTCTACATCACAGTCACGACCGGTTCCGGCTCTATGTCCTGGGGCATGGCCAAGCTGGTTGGTGGTCTCTGTTTCTCCCTCGGTCTTATTCTGTGTGTGCTGCTCGGTGCCGAGCTGTTCACCTCCACCACCCTGACGCTGGTGGCCAAGGCCGCCAATCGCATCAGCTGGGCACAACTGCTCAAGAACTGGGGTCTGGTTTACTTCGGTAACCTGATCGGTGGTCTGCTGATGGTTGGCCTCATCATCATGTCGGCGGAATACACCGCGGCGGATGGTCAGTGGGGCCTCAATGCCCTGAAAGTGGCCCAACACAAAATTCACCACACCTTCTTCGAAGCGGTGGCGCTGGGTATCCTCTGTAACCTGATGGTGTGTCTTGCTGCCTGGATGGCCTTCGGTGCCCGCAGCGCGACTGACAAGGTAGTCGTCATGCTGCTGCCGGTTGCCATGTTCGTTGCCGCAGGTTTCGAGCACAGCATCGCAAACATGTTTATGATTCCGGTTGGTATCGCTATCCACAGCGTGGCTAGTCCGGAATTTTGGCAGGCCATCGGCCAGGATCCGGCAACCTTCGCCGACCTGACCGTATCCAACTTCGTCCTACACAACCTCATCCCTGTTACCATCGGCAATATCATCGGTGGTGGCGTGATGGTTGGTCTGACTTACTGGTTTATCTTCCGTCGTCATCATTAAGGATGATTTCGGGATACTACATCAATACCGTGTGAGGTAATGAAAAATGGCAGAACTTAACGAACAGTTCCAAAAAGCATGGGAAGGCTTCGCGGCCGGTGAATGGCAGACCTCTGTCAACACCCGTGACTTCATCCAGAAGAACTACACCCCGTATGAAGGTGACGAGTCCTTCCTGGCTGGCGCGACCGAAGCAACCACCAAGCTGTGGGACAAGGTCATGGAAGGGATCAAAATCGAGAACCGCACTCATGCGCCGGTCGATTTTGATACTGACCTGCCCTCCACCATTACCGCACACGATGCCGGTTATATCGATCAGAGCCTGGAGCAGATCGTTGGTCTGCAGACTGACAAGCCGCTGAAGCGCGCCATCATCGCCAACGGCGGTATCAAGATGGTCAAGACTTCTTGCGAAGTGTACGGTCGTCAACTGGACCCGATGGTCGAGAAGATCTTCACCGAGTACCGCAAGACTCACAACCAGGGCGTGTTTGACGTTTACACCAAAGACATCCTGAACTGC
Source organism: Aeromonas allosaccharophila (assembly GCF_016026615.1). Classification (NCBI taxonomy): domain Bacteria; kingdom Pseudomonadati; phylum Pseudomonadota; class Gammaproteobacteria; order Aeromonadales; family Aeromonadaceae; genus Aeromonas; species Aeromonas allosaccharophila. The sequence goes on from NZ_CP065745.1 coordinate 843,321, forward strand.
CGCAAGTCTGGTGTTATCACCGGTCTGCCGGATGCCTACGGCCGTGGCCGTATCATCGGTGACTACCGTCGTGTCGCTCTGTACGGTATCGACTTCCTGATGGCCGACAAACTGGCCCAGTTCAAGTCCCTGCAAGCTGACCTGGAAAACGGCGTCAACCTGGAAGCCACCATCCGTCTGCGCGAAGAGATCTCCGAGCAGCACCGTGCCCTGGCACAGATGAAGGTGATGGCTGCCAAGTACGGTTGCGATATCTCCGTACCGGCCAAGAACGCCAAAGAAGCCGTACAGTGGACCTACTTCGCCTACCTGGCGGCAGTCAAGTCCCAGAACGGTGCCGCCATGTCCTTCGGTCGTACCTCCAGCTTCCTGGACGTGTACATCGAGCGTGACCTGAAGAAAGGCCTGATCACCGAGCAAGAAGCCCAGGAGCTGATGGACCACATGGTCATGAAGCTGCGTATGGTTCGCTTCCTGCGTACCCCGGAATACGATTCACTGTTCTCCGGCGACCCGATGTGGGCGACCGAGACCCTGGCTGGTATGGGCGTTGATGGCCGTACCCTGGTCACCAAGAACAGCTTCCGTATGCTGAACACCCTGTACACCATGGGCCCGTCCCCTGAGCCGAACCTGACCATCCTGTGGTCCGAGAAGCTGCCGGTCGGTTTCAAGAAGTACTGCGCCAAGGTATCCATCGAGACCTCTTCTGTTCAGTACGAGAACGATGACCTGATGCGTCCGGACTTCAACAACGATGACTACGCCATCGCTTGCTGTGTGTCCCCGATGGTGATTGGTAAGCAGATGCAGTTCTTCGGTGCTCGTGCCAACCTGGCCAAGACCATGCTGTATGCAATCAACGGCGGTATCGACGAGAAGCTCAAGATCCAGGTCGGTCCTAAAACTGACAAGGTGACCTCCGAGTTCCTGGACTATGATGATGTCATGTCTCGTCTGGATAGCTTCATGGATTGGCTGGCCAAGCAGTACGTTGCTGCACTGAACATCATCCACTACATGCACGACAAGTACAGCTACGAAGCCTCTCTGATGGCGCTGCACGACCGTGACGTATATCGCACCATGGCGTGTGGTATCGCGGGTCTGTCCGTAGCCGCTGACTCCCTGTCTGCTATCAAGTACGCCAAGGTCAAGCCGGTTCGTGACGAAGATGGCGTTGCCATCGACTTCGAAATCGACGGTGAATACCCGCAGTTCGGTAACAACGACGCTCGCGTCGATGACATCGCCTGTGACCTGGTTGAGCGCTTCATGAAGAAAATTCAGAAGCTGAACACCTACCGTGGTGCTGTTGCTACCCAGTCTGTTCTGACCATCACCTCCAACGTGGTATATGGCAAGAAGACCGGTAACACTCCGGATGGCCGCCGTTCAGGTGCTCCGTTCGGCCCGGGTGCAAACCCGATGCACGGTCGTGACCAGAAGGGTGCAGTTGCTTCCCTGACTTCCGTTGCCAAGCTGCCGTTCGCTTACGCTAAAGATGGTATCTCCTATACCTTCTCCATCGTTCCGAACGCGCTGGGTAAAGATATGGAAGCCCAGAAAGCCAACCTGGCTGGCCTGATGGACGGTTACTTCCATCACGAGTCCAACCTGGAAGGTGGTCAGCACCTGAACGTTAACGTGATGAACCGTGAAATGCTGCTGGACGCCATGGAAAACCCGGAGAAATATCCGCAGTTGACCATTCGTGTATCCGGTTATGCTGTTCGCTTCAACTCTTTGACCAAAGAGCAACAGCAAGACGTCATCACCCGTACCTTCACCGCTTCTCTGTAATCGAGACGCAGTGAGCAAAAACCGGCGCCAAGGCGCCGGTTTTTTTATGCGTGCGATTCACTCCGACCAAGGCAGACAATACGGCAGCAGGGCATTTCGGTAACGACTGTGGCGCTATCGCATGACCCAGTGCATGAGTCGTCGTGGTAACTGCTGGGATACCACAACCGGCGGCGTCCACATCAACACAATGACGGGATACCGCTAGCAAAAGCCGAGGTTCGACCTAACCAAGTGTCCGGATTTAGTTGACCACTACACTTGAAGTCGGCAGAGGGTCATGGGTAATCAAGTAGTTTTTATATCTGGGGTCACAAGTTGCCGGTGAGGTGTAGTTCCGGGTGACAGCTCACGTGTATTGCAGTCGGTTAGGGGTTTATCCCTCAACCCGAACCAGCAGGCTCCCTTTTGCCAGGGTGGTAATAAGCTGGTCGCCACTGTTGACCTGATCGGCGCGACTAATGACCTCACCGCGCGGGGTGCGGGTGATGGAGTAGCCGCGACCCAGGGTGGCGAGCGGGCTCACCCCGTCGAGGCGGGCGGTGAGCATGGCGAGGCGGTGGCTCGCCAGATCCTGGCGTTTGGCAATCAGGGCATGGAGCCGTTCCTCGGCCAGCTGGTGGCGGCGCTTGCCAGCAGCCAGCAAGCGCTCCGGGCTCTTGCCCTGCAGACGCAGTTCAAGATTGGCGAGGCGCCGCTCTCCCTGATGCAGCCGTTGGCGAAGCAGCTGCTGCAAACGGGCAGAAAGTTCGTCGAGGCGCTGGGACTGCTGCTCCAGCCGCCGTTTCGGATCCTGATGGTCGAGCCGCTTTTGCAGCAGGATGAAATTGTGGCGGGCGGCGGTTTGATGACGACTCATCGCCTGCAGCAGTCGCTGCTTGAGGTGGGCGAGGCGCTGGATGCGGGCCTGATTGTCCGGCGCCACCAGTTCGGCGGCCGCCGATGGGGTAGGGGCGCGCAAGTCGGCGGCAAAGTCGCTGATGGTGACATCTACCTCGTGGCCCACCGCGCTGATAACGGGGATGGCGGAGTGGGCAATGGCGCGCGCCACCGCCTCTTCGTTAAAGCACCAGAGATCTTCGAGCGAGCCGCCGCCGCGCCCGACGATCAGCACATCCACCTCGGCGCGCTGGTTCGCTTTGGCGATCGCCGCGACGATCTGGCTGATGGCGGCGCTCCCCTGCACCTGGGTCGGGTAGATAAAGACCGGCAGATCCGGCGCACGCCGTTTAAGCACCGTCAGCATATCGTGCAGAGCGGCGCCGGTGGCGGAGGTGATGAGACCTACGGCGCGCGGTTCGCGGGGCAGCGGCCGCTTGCGGCTCTCGTCAAACAGCCCCTCGGCCCCGAGGCGGCGCTTGAGCTCTTCAAAACGCAGGGCCAGCACGCCGTCGCCTGCGGGCTGGATCGACTCGATGATCAACTGGTAGTCGCCGCGCGGCTCATAGAGCGAGACCCGCGCCTGCACCAGCACCTGCATGCCATCCTGCGGGCGAAACGCCACCCGCCGGTTGTTGCCCTTGAACATGGCACAGCGCACCTGCGCCCCCAGATCTTTGAGCGAAAAGTACCAGTGACCGGAGCTTGGCATCGCCAGATTGGAGAGCTCGCCGGTCAGCCACACCAGCCCCAGATCCTGCTCCAGGATCATGCGCACGGCGCTGTTGAGGCGGGTGACGGTAAAGACCTGCTGCTCGCGGCCGCTCGCCGCACTGGATGGGGTAAATCGGTTCAAGGGCGTACCTGTGGTCTGCTCCGGCGGGCCGGAATAAAACGATGGCGGCTATCTTACCCCAGAGCGCGGCAGGAGCCGAGATATGGATGTTGAAGTGAATGAAAGTGGTATTCAAATGACAACCTGCACAAAAGGGAGTGATCATATGGCTTCAATCTGTGAACAACTTAAATCGCTGATTGAACTTGGTAGAAAACGCCTTTCTTCATCTGAAACAATGGTGAGCGATTGCGACAAGATACACTAAAAAACGAGTGTTTTAGCTGTGCTGCAGATCTGCTGCCACGTATTCGTGGGCCGTTATCATCCCCTTCGGTAAAAGGGCTGAAGGTGACATCCAGTTGGGAGAGATCGAACAAGGCATTCAATTTGTGCGCCGTCTCGGCAAAAACGTGCCTAATGGTGTCATCGAGCCCATCGAATTTGCCCGAGTCGTTTAACAGGGTGAGCTGCATCCAGACATCCTTGTCTATTGAAAGAGGGGGCTGAGCCACTTGCGTGGTCGCGGCGCCATATCACCACGATTACCCTCTTTCAATCAAGGTGTTACCCGCCCATTATGCTTGCCGTCTGGATCGCCTCGATCAGCGCGGCCCGGTTGATGCGAGGGCGCTCGCCATCGAGCAGTTGCTGCCACAGGGCAATGGCCTGGCTGTAGCGACCATGGAGGAAGTGATCGGAGGCGAGCAGCATCAGGGCGCTCACTTCCCCCGCGTCCTGCTTGAGGGCGCTCTCCAGCAGGCGGTTTGCCTCGGGAGTCAGTTGCTGACCCGCCTGATAGTAGAGCACGGTGGCTTGTGCGGCCTGGGTCGCCGCGCTGGCCCCCCCTTCTTGCAGGGTGAGGCGCTGGTAGGCGAGCAGGGCGTTCTCATATTCGCCCCGATAGAGATAGAGCTGGCCGAGCGCCGCCCAGCTGTCGAGATCGGCAGGGTTGTGCTGAAGCTTCTGATGCAGACTCCCCAGCTCCTTGTCCTGCAGATCCCGCGGGCTCAACCCAGCCAGCGGATCGGGGCGCGACTGATAAGCCTGCCATGCCTGATAACGGCCAGTGCTCAGATAGACAGCGGCAACGGCCGCGATTGCCATGATGCCAAGCAGCAACAAGGCCCGCCCGTGCCGGTTATTGCGATCGCGATTGTTATGCAGGTTGGCCAGTTGCGCGCGCAGGGCCAGCTCAGCCGCCGGGATGGCGTTGGCCAGGCGGGCGGTGCTCAGCTCCCTGTAGAGTGGTTGGTCGGGGGATAGGCCTGCCTGCTCCCCGAGCATGATCAGCAAATTCAATTCGCTGCGCGGATCGGCGGCGGGCTGAGGGGTGGCCTCAACGATGGCCTTAACGGCAGGGATGGGTTGCGCCTTTGTGCGTGTCAGGCGGCGAAACAGGGTCAACAGCGCCAGCCCCAACAGCAGCAGGGGACCGCCCCACAGCAGCGCTGTGCTGCTCTTGAAGGGGGGATCGTAGCGGACGAAATCGCCGAAGCGCTCTGTCATGCGGGCGATCACCTGTTCATCAGACTGCCCCTCGTCCACCCAGCGGTAGACCTCTAGCCGCAGATCCCGCGCGATGGGGGAGTTGGACTCCACCAGGTTCTGGTTCTGGCACTGGGGGCAGCGCAGAGCGCGGGCCAGCTCCTGAGCACGGGTCTGTCGCTCAGGGTGGCGAAACTGATAGGTATCGACCCCGCTGGAATATGCAGTTGCACTCAGCAGCATGCCGAGGGCCAGCAGGGCGCAGGCAAGAGAACGGCACATCATGGCTGTGTCTCCCGAGCTGATGTTGCAATAGACGGCGCAATAGATGGCGCAATCGCGGGTGCCGTTGTGGTGGCCTTCATCTGCGCATCTGCTCGTGTCTTGTCGAGCAGGGGGGCAAACTGACGTTGCCAGATGCCTTTGGTAAGCTCGCCGGTATGGCGGGCTAGCAGGGTGCCGTCGGCATCAAACAGATAGGTTTCTGGCGTGCCGTAGACGCCGAGCTCCAGCGCGAGTCGGCCGTCGGGGTCGGCCAGCACAGCGCGATAGGGGTTGCCCGCCTGAATAAGCCAGGCGCGGGCGGCGTCCCCCTTGTCCCGGTAGTTGAGGCCATAGAGGGGCACGGCGCTGGCCAGCTCAACCAGCAGCGGATGCTCGGCGCGGCAGTTGGCACACCAGCTGGCCCAGACGTTAAGCACAAAGGGCTCGCCCTTGAGGCTGGCGGTCTGGATCGGACTCCCGTCCAGCAGATTGTCGCTCTGCCATGCAGGTAGAGTGCGCCCTGCGACGGCCTCATCCTGGCTGTAGGGGTTGTTGCCAAGGCCGAGCCAGAGCAGGGCACCGAGGCCCAGGGTCAGGATCAGGGGAAGAAAGAGGCGCAGGCGCGATCTCATAACGCCTCCTGTTCGAGTCGGTGATGGGAGGTGCCAACCGCAACGGAACGGGAGGCGAGCAAGGGGCGGCGGGCGAGCAGGCGCAGGGTGCCGCCCGCGATCATCAACAGGCCGCCGAGCCAGATCCAGCGTACCAGCGGCTTGTAGTGCAGCCGCATGGCATAGGCATCTGGCCCCATCTTCTCACCGAGCACCACGTAGAGATCGCCAAGCATTCTCCATGCAATGCCGGGCTCGTTCATGTTCATGGTGCGCACGCTGTAGTAGCGCCGCTCCGGCGTCAGCCGCGCCACCTCTTTACCGTTCTTATGCACGCTAAGCGTGATGCGCTCGGCGGTGTAGTTGGGGCCAATTACCGGCTCGCGCCCCTCATAACGAAACTCGAAGGCGCCGAGCTGGTAGGGCTGGTTGGCACTTAGCACAGCGCCCCCCTCCTGACTGTGGTGACTCACCTGCGCGATGCCGAGGGCGCACACCGCCACCCCGAGGTGGGCCATCAAGCTGCCGAACCGATTTATGGTCAGCTCGCGCCATGGGGTATTGAGCAGCAGGCTGGCCATTAGCCAGAGGCTCACCATATTGGCGAGAATGCCAATCCAGCTAGCGGAAAACGATCCCTGTTCCAGATAGGCCAGGCTAAGCAGCCCGCCGCCAAGCAAGCCAAACAGTGGCGGCAACAGGGTGTTGAGCCGGGAACCTGCGGCCAGCTGCTGCCAGCGCAGGCGCGGCAGCTGGGTCATCAGCGCCATCAGGCAGAGGGCCAGCGGCACGAAGATGGTGTTGAAATAGGGGGCGCCAACCGAGAGCGAGCCCAGATGGAGTGATTGGAACACCATGGGGTAAAAGGTGCCGAGCAGCACGCTGGCGCAGGCCACACAGAGCAGCAGGATGGCGCCGCCGAGCAGCCCCTCTTTTGACAGCAAGCCAAAGCGGGCATAGGGTGCGCGAATGTCTGCCCGCAGAGCAAACAGGGTGAGGGCACAGGTGAGCAGCAAGCCGAGCAGCAACAGCAGGGTGAGGCCGCGGCTGGGGTCCACCGCAAAGGCGTGCACCGAGGTGAGCACCCCGGAGCGCACCACAAAGGTGCCGAGCAGGCTCAAGGCAAAGGTGAAGATGGAGAGCAACAGCACGGCGTGACCATAGGCACTGCGCTTCTCGCAGACAATCAGGGCGTGCAGCAGGGCGGTGCCGAGCAGCCAGGGCAGCAGGGAGGCATTTTCCACCGGATCCCAGAACCACCAGCCGCCCCAGCCGAGCTCGTAATAGGCCCACCAGGACCCCAGCACGATGCCTGCGGTGAGAAAGACCCAGGAACCGAGCGCCCAGGGGCGGCTCCAGTGGGCCACGGCGCCATCGAGCCGACCCGGGTGCAGCGCCGCCATGGCGAAGGCGAAGTTGACTGCAAAGCCGACGTAGCCGAGATAGAGCAGGGGCGGGTGAATGATGAGGCCTATGTCCTGCAACATGGGATTGAGGTCGCGTCCCTCCAGGGGCCCAGGGAACTGCCGGTCAAACGGGCTGGAAAAGACAAGGGTATAGAGTCCAAACAGCCCCACTATCAGCCCCATGATGGCGAGCACCCGGGCACGGATCAGCGAGTCGACCCGCTGCGAACAGAGCGCCACCAGAGCGCCCCAGAGCGCCAGCGCAAAGACGAAGAAGAGCATGGAGCCTTCATGGCCGCCCCAGACCGCCGCCAGCTTGAAGCCCATGGGCAGGGCGCTGTTGGCGTGCTGAGCCACATAGCTGACGGTAAAATCATCCCGGGCAAAGCAGCTGGCGAGCAGAAGCAGAGCAGCCCCCAGCAGGGCGGCATTGAGCAGTGCCAGCGGCTTGGCACAGCCCAGCAGAGGGGGCGATGCCAGTCTCAGGCCCAGCCAGGGCAGGGTGCCTTGCAGCAGAGAGAGCGCCGTTGCCAGCAACAGTGAGAGATAGCCGAACTCCGCCAGCACACAACCTCCAGTCAATCATTCGTCTATGTTATACCGCAGCGTCTGCACCGTACCGGCGCTGGGGGATAACATCCACATTGCTAGCAACAACTCATCGCAACAAATAAGCGCCAGTAGCCCGAGGGCGGCTGGCGCTTGTCCCCCCATTTTTATAACCTGTCCACGATCCGTCGCGAGAGGTTGTCAGCAAGGTAAAGAGCAGCGCAGGAACCGGAGTGTATGTGAATACATGAGGATTCCGAGCAGCACATGAGCCTTGATCACGGCCTCGCAGCAGGAGCGTGAACGGGTTGTTATACGACCGTCATCTGGCCGGCGTAGAGCACGAAGTAGCGCAGCAGCAGGATCCCCACCAGAGTCAGGCTGCAGACCAGCACCAGATAGCCGTTTTTGGCCCGCAGCGGCGCCGGGGCCAACATGGCCAGCAACTGGGGCAGCAGCATGCCGATCCCCACCACCCCGACCCAGAACACTTGAGCCCAGAAACCGCTGCCGATGGCGGCCCACATCGCCACCTCTTTCTGGCCGCCACCAAAGTAGAGGCCGGTAAAGAAGCAGACCAGCAGCAACACCTCCACCGCCAGCACCGGCCGCTCGAAGCGGTGAACAAAGCTCACCCCCTGGCTGTGATGGTTCTCCTTGAAGAGCGTTACCGCCAGCAAGATGGTGGAGGCGATGCCGGAGCTGATACCAGAGACCAGAAACAGCACCGGCAGTACCGGGTTGTTCAAGAGCGGATAGGTCTTGAGCGCCGACAGCAGAAAGCCGGTGTAGGCTCCCAGCAGCACGGCGAGCAGCAGCAACAGCGGCGCCAGCAGCCGCTCGATGCGGGCAAGCCAAGCGATGAGATCATCCACAAAGGCGAATTTCTCTTGCAGCAGGTGACTGCGCAGGGTCTCGATCTCGGAGCGAAACACCACCGCCAGCCAGGCGAACAGCACCGCCATGTAGACCTGAAACAGCATGACCCCCATGGACATCACGGAGTCGAACTGGTAGTGGAACATCAGCTTCCAGAAAGTCCAGGGGCGGGCCAGGTGGAAGATGAGGATCAGTAACCCCAGCACCACGCTCACCGGCGCCAGGATGGCGGTCGCCTTGATGATGCCGCTCTCGCTGCCGGCCCCCTTGCGGCGCAGCAGCACCGAGAGGGTGGTGGCCCCGGCGGAGATGCCGAGCAGAAAGAGATAGATGGCGATCGGCCAGTCCCACACCAGCGAGGAGAAGTGAAATGCGTCATGCAACATGATCCATTCCTCCTTCTGTTACTGCGGTAGATGGCGATCGGACAAATCCCCAGACAAGGGAGGGGAAGTGAAATGCCTCTTGCATGGTCATGACTTTATCTCCCCTTTGGGCACGCGGTACATCTTGGGCGAGGTGCCGAGTGCCTGCTTGTAGCGATAGGTGGTCTCTTTCACCAGCCGTTTGGCGATGGGGCTGTCCGGGTCATCCAGATTGCCGAACACCAGCGCCCTGGTAGGGCAGGACTCCACGCACGCCGGCTCCTTGCCCGCCGCCAGGTTGGTCTTGCGGCAAAAGTCGCATTTATCGGCAACCTTGGTCACAGGGTTGATAAAGCGCACCTGATAGGGGCAGGCGGCCAGACAGTACATGCAGCCGACGCAGAGATCCGGGTTGACGTCGACGATGCCATCCTCCTTGCGGATATGGGAAGCACCGGTCGGGCAGACGTGCACGCAGGGGGCGTTGTCGCAGTGCTGGCAGGACTTGCGAAAGAAGTGGTACTCGGCATCGGGGAAGGTGCCGATGGGGCCGGAGCGGATGATCTCGAGGCGCGAGACCCCCGCTGGCACCTGATTCACCTCCCGGCAGGCATCCATGCAGGCGGTACAGCCGATGCAGGCCGTCTCGTCGTGGATCATGCCATAGCGGATCCCGTCGATGGTCTGGCTGTGGGCGAGGGGGGTGGCAAGGGAGCGGGTGTTGGCACGAGCAGCCCCCGTCATCATGATGAGGGCCCCCGCGCTCATCCCCGCCATGAAGTGACGGCGAGAGCAGCTCATTGTGCCTCCTTGCCCGAGGTGGTGTTCGCCTTGGCCTTGACGGCCTCATGCTGCTTGCTGTGGCAGTCGACGCAGAGCTTGATGCGGGACTTCTCCGGGATCGCCACCATGGGCTCCTTGGCCGGGTGCAGCTGGTGGCAGCTGGTGCAGGTGAGCTTGGTGGCGTGCACGTCGTGGGCCCAGAGCGCCTCGCGCAGCACTTTGGGCTCGTGACAGCTCATGCAGACTCCGTTCTGCTCGGCGATGGGGTAGCTCTCGGTACTCTGCTTGTCCTTGAAGCTGTCGCTAAAGCGCATCACATCTTTGACCCCTTCCCGGTGTTGGGGGGAGGGCTGACCATGGCAGTTGGTGCAGGTGACCGGCGCCAGGTTGTTGGGGTTGGTCGCCTGACCATGTTTGCCGTGCATCCCCTCGCTCTGCTCCTTGTGACAGTCGGTGCAGGCCTTGTCGGGATTGCGTAAAAACTCCACCTCATGTGTGGCTGGAACAGGGGCGGATGCCTGCTCGGCCGCCTGACCCTGCAGGCTGGTGAGCAGCATGGCTGCCATCAGCATCAGTCGTAAGAAATCCATCGTTAAATCACCCATAGGAAGCCTCCATCCACTGCGGGCCCGAGCTGGCCGGGCCCGCAGGCGCCATTACTGTGCCAGCCGTCCGGCCGCTTTGGCCTCGGCATCCCAGGCGGGAACTGTGCTCTTGAGGAACTGGGCCTTGTCGGCATTCATCTGTTTCATGTCCATGCCAAGGGCGGCCTGCGCCTTCTCCTTGGTGGAGATATCGGGGATGGCGATCTCGTGGCTGACCCCCTTGGCGGCCAGCAGGCGCACCAGCTTGGTACGGGCATCGGCGGCCTTGTCCAGCGCGCTGCCAAGGACCTTGAGGGCCACTTCGGGGGCGTGTATCTGCACCCCGTGGGAGGCGATGGCGTAGTCCCAGCGCCACTGGGCGTGACGGATGTCCTGCAGAATATCCTTCATCTCGGCTTCGGTGGCACCGGCATCCCAGGCCGCCTTGGCTTCAAAGTGGGCGTGCACCAGCTGCTTCTCGACTTTGAGCTTGATCTCGGTGACGGCGTCCTTGCGCTGCTTGACCACCCCTTGCAGCATCTCCTTGCTCTGGGTGTGGCAGTTGCGGCAGGTCTGGTCGAAGCGATCGAAGGGGTTGCCCACCTTGTGATCGGTGTAGACCTTGCCCTGCTCGTTCTGCACCTTGGGCATGTGGCAGTCGACGCAGGCGACGTTGTTCTGGCCGTGAATGCCGGCGCGCCAGGTCTCATACTCGGGGTGCTGGGCTTTGAGCATGGGGGTCCTGGAGAGGGCATGTGTCCAGTCGGCAAAGCCTATTTCATCGTAATACTGCTCCATCTGCTCAACCGTGGTGCCCTTGTCCCAGGGGAATTTCACCGCCTTGGTGGGGCCGCTGAAGTAGTACTCCACGTGGCACTGGCCGCACACCTGGGACTGCTGATCAAAGCGCCCCTGCTCCTTGAACGGCTTGCCGATGGCGGTCATGGCCCGATCGGCATAGGGACGGGAGAGGTGCAGGGCAGGTTTGCCCTCCTTGAACTCTTTCGAGGCGGTATCGTGGCAGTCGGCGCAGCCGATGGTGTTGACGATCTCGGGGCCGCCTTTTGCCCACATCCCCTTGAAGTAGCCATCCTCGCCTTTTTCGTCGATGACGCGGGCCACATCCGGGCCTTTACAGCTCCAGCAGGCCATGGGCAGCGGACCATCTTCGGCAGTTTTCGGGGCGCCGGTACGCAGGGTCTCGCGCACATCGGTCAGCGCATAGAAGTGGCCGCGTGGCTTGTTGTAATCCTTGGAGAAGGGGTAGCCGGCCCAGAGCACCACCATCTGGGGATCGTCCGCTAGGGCGTCGGTGCGCTCCTTGCTCTCGCTGGTGCCTTTCCAGCTGCTGAACTGATCGGCGTGATCCTTGGCGAACAGCTCGCTGCGTGCTTCGATCTTGCCCTTGGTTTGTGCTTCGTCAGCTGCCTGTGCCAAGCCGCCGGTGCCAAGCCAGCTGGTCAGCAGCAGGGCGGCGAGCCCCAGTTTGGTCTGTCTGTGTTGTGAACCCACGTTTATCACTCCCAGATAAATGTCCTGAACTGCCCAATTCCATCTTGTTGCGTGGATTTCATCCCCATTGGGCGGGGTGGGCAGATGTCTGATTGGCGGTGAATAAAACCGCGTAATATGTGATTACTCGAGATCTACCCTAACAAATAGGTAAATTTAATGATGATTTATCGGAGGGAGAGTTGTGCCAGATCAATTGGTACGCAGGATTGATCGTTGAAATGAGATCTGGATTAAATTTTATGAAAACTCAACTCCTTGTTAACGGCTGAACATATGATGGCGGGTGTTTGATGGATACCGTCACGAATGTGCCATTTTGCTACGTATCCTGGTTGTTACCGGTATGATTCAGAATGCTTGGCAATTACCCATGCATTTAACTGTCTATATATGCAAAATCACAGTGTTGCAGTATGGGCTTTTCTGGTCTTCGGATTATGGTTCGCTCATCGAGGTTCTAAGCAGATTTCTCGTCAAATGACAGAAATGGTCACATGGTGGCTGACAGACATGTTAATAAAGGTGATGTGATTGGGGTCATCCAAATCTCATTTCGTTTAGAAAAGCCGGTGAGATGCACAATGTTGTAAGTAATGGCCATTTTATGGCGATTTTTGTCGAAAATAGCGAAAAGACCCACGCAGTCTGGTGCGGTATGATTATTGAACAGACAAGTATCCTGTGGGTACTGATGTTGGTAGTTACGGTTTTGCTGGAGGTTGTATGGCTGAGTTGCAAATTGAAAAGTCCACGGTGATCACCCAACTCGAGGGCTCCGTGTTTGTCATCAGTGCAGATGGATCTGTCATACGAGCAACGGTGGGGACGGCGCTGCAGCCGGGGGACCGCCTGCAAAGCGCCCAAGGGGGCCATTTTCAGTTAGCCGAGCCGGGCAGTGAGCCTGCCGGCGAGCAAGCGGTTGCTGCCAAACCTGAGCCCGCCACTCCGGCTGCTGATGGACAACCGACCGATCCGGAACTGGCCTCGTTGCAAGAGGCGATCCGCCAGGGGATTGACCCGACCGAATTGTTCCAGGAGACCGCCGCCGGCAACGCAGCCGCAGCAGCGGGCAATATCGGTGGTGTGGCAGGTTCAAGCTCGGGTGGTTTTGTGGTGGTCGACCGTACCAATGATGCCACCCTGGCCGAGGCCGGGTTTGATACTGATCACGCCGTTCAGTCTGCAGGTGACGAGCAGCTGTTTGCTGAAGAGCGCGATTTCTTTGCCGCCATCACCATTACCGAGCCGCAAACCAGCGATAACATCATCAATGCAGATGAAGCGGCGGGCGTCATCATTCGTGGTGTGGTGGATGATGTGGAGGTGGGCCAGCCGGTCACCGTCACCCTTATCGATCAGGCGGGAAATTCACTGACGGTGGCGACAGTGGTGCTGCCCGGTCTGGTGTGGGAAGCGAATTTTGGTGATGTAACCGGCAAGCTGGTGGATGGCCCGTTGCAGATTGTGGCCAATACTCAGGATCAGGCGGGCAACAATGCCAGCGATACCGGACAGACCCTGCTCGATACCATCACCACCATTACCCTCGATCTCGCCGATGAGAGCGACACCGGCGCCAGCCAGACCGATGATCTGACCCACGACAATACCCCGCTGTTGCAAGGGAAGGGGGAGCCCGGCGCCACCGTGACCCTGAGCCTTGGCGGCAGCGTACTCACCGTCCTGACGGTGGATGCCGCCGGTAACTGGCAATATCAGTTGCCGCAGACCCTGGCCGATGGCCAGTACCAGTTTCAGGTCAATTCCGTGGATATTGCCGGCAACCGCGCCAGCGATACCCTCGTTATCAATGTCGATACCCAGGCCGCCATCGACATTGATGATCTCGATTCCGCAGCCCTGTTTGGCAACAGCAGCGCCACCCTGAGTGGTACCACCGGCAATGTGGAAGCGGGTCAGAGCGTCACCATCACTCTGGTCGATAGCAATGGCCAGCCGCTGCTGACTACCTCGGCACTGGTGGGGGCCGATGGCCGCTGGCAGGTGAGCGGCCTTGATCTCTCCGGCATCAATCAATCCTTTGAAGTGCGAGCCAGCGTCACCGATCTGGCGGGCAATAGCGCCAGCGATGGCGCACCGCTGATCGGTCAGAGCGAGACCTTGATCCTCTCCGAAGCCGGATTGGCCGATGGCCCGATCACCGCGACCGGCAGCCTCAATACCGGGGCCGGTCAGGATGGCGATCTGCAAGTCCAGTTCGCCGCTGATCAGAGTGCCTTGGAAGGGCTGGGGCTCGTCAGCCATGGTGCGCCACTTGGCTACACCATCAATGGTCAGACCCTGACCGCTAGCGCCGGTGGGGCCACAGTCTTCACTCTGACCCTCAACAATGACGGCAGCTATCGCATCGTCTGGAGTCAGAGTCTGGATCACGGCCAGGACGCGTTGCGTCTGCCGTTCAACCTCGAATACCGCGATAGCGACGGCGATCTGGTGAAGGCGCCGCTGGTGATCAATCTGGTGGACAGCAATCCGCCCAGCTTCGAGATCCCGGCCATTCCCCTGACCGAAGATGCCTTTACCAACGGCGGCGCCGTGGTGGGCGAGAGCAGCTTTGTGGTCAAAAACACCGCCGATCCCCTGCTGGTGGATTCGCTGGTGTTCAGTAACCAGAGTCAGACCCTGGCCACCCTTAATGGTGCTGGGCTGGGTAGTGATGGCCATCCGCTGACATTCGAATTTGCCGGTGATCGCACCTTGGTGGGTTACTACCTGGATGGCAGTGGCCAACGGGTGGAGGTGTTGCGTGCCGAATTGAATGCGCAGCAGCAAGGCAGCGATCTGGCTGGTCGGGTGGTGGTCACCCTCACCGGCCCGCTCGATCATCAGGGTAGCGACACGCTTTCCCTCGGTTTGCAGGTGAGCGCCAAAGAGATCGATGGCGACAGCACCAGCGCCAACCTGACGCTGACCGTCAATGATGGCAGTGATCCCGCATTGGGCATCGACAAGGGGGTTGCCCTGCAAGAAGGCGGCAACCAGAGCATCGATGGCCAGCTGCCGTTGACGGTGGGCAGCGATCGTCTGGTCACCTTCAACTTTGAAAGCAACCAACCTGCACTGGCGGGGATCACCAGTCAGGGCAAGGCGACGACTTACGAGGTTCAAGATAACCAGCTGATCGTCAAGGATTGGCAGGGCAAGCCGATCCTCACCGTCACCATCGGGCTGGATGGTAAGTACAGCGTCTCCTTGACAGGTGTGTTTGACGAACCGGTGGCGACCAACAGCCTCAACCTTGGCCTGAAGGTACAGGGCTCAGATTTTGACGGCGACAAGAGCAATCTCGGCACCCTCAATATCACCATTACCGATGGTGCCTTGCCGCAGGTAAGCCCTGTCTCCCTCACCTTGACCGAAGATAGCAACTGGCAGCAGGGCCAGACTCTGTCGGGCGATCTGGCCATCACGGCGGGCAGCGATCCGCTGGCCAGCATCACCTTCGATGCCAATCAGCCGGATCTGCAAGGCTTCACCTCGGGTAAACAGGCCGTGACCATCACGGTGGCCGATCATCGTATCGAGGGGCGCACCCCAGATGGCAAGCCGGTGTTTGAACTGACCCTCGGCAACGATGGCAAATACAGCTTCACCCTCCATCAGCCGCTGGATCAGGGCAGTGCCGACAGCCTGCTCAAGGCGGGCTTTACCCTGCTCGACAGCGATGGCGACAAGGTCCACTCCACCATAACCGTGGCGGTAGGTGATGGCGCCAATCCGACCATCTCCGCCGTGACCGGCACCACGATGACCGAGATGGCGCAAGGTGAGACGGCCGCCGTCAGCACCATGAGTTTCTCGGTCGCGTACGGCAGCGATGCCCTTGATCCCGCATCCCTCGCTTTTGACATCGCCAAAATCCAGAGCACTCTGACCGGATTAACCAGCCACGGTAACCCGGTCACTTTTGCCGTCGATCCCGCAACCGGCCAGCTGGTCGGAACCGCCGGTGGGCAGGTGGTGCTGCGCGCCGAACTGAGTCTGAACGACAACAACGGCAACTGGAGCGTCACCGCCAAGGTCACCCTGAGCGGTGAGCTGGATCACAAGGGGAGCGAATCCCTCAACCTGCCGCTTGCCGTTACTCTTGCCGACAAGGATGGCGATCGCATCGGTACCACGCTGCCACTCACCATTGCGGATGGCAAGGCTCCGAGCTTTATCCCGGGCACCGGTGTGACCCTGGATGAGGGGAACCTCACCGGCAGCAACAGCCTGAGCCAAACCGGCCACTTCGATGTGCAAGCCGGGTCGGATCGGGTGGCCGAAGTGGCCTTTGCCGATGCCAGCGAACAACCTGCGCTGACCGCCTTGGGTAAACCGGTGCAGTACGAGCTGGTTGATGGCAACAGCGCCATCCCCGGTAGCCAGCTGATCAAGGGCTATGTGATGGTGGATGGTCAGCGGGTCGAGGTGTTTGAGGTCAAGCTGGTTGGCAGCCTCGATCAGGCTGGCAAAAACAGTTTTGACTATCAGGTCACCCTCTATCAGGGGCTCCATCAGGGCGGCAACGCCGTGACCGAACTGCCCATCAAGGTGATCGTCAACGATTACGACAAGGCGGGTGGCAACAACGACAGCACCAGCGGCACCCTCAACATCCAGATTGGGGAAGGGGAGAAACCGACCCTCACCCTGACTGGCGTCACCTTAAGCGAAGGGCGCTTCGATGGCGCCAACTCGGCGGGCGATGATCAACTGGCGAGTGGCAAGATCACCATCAAGGCCGACTCGGATCCGGTGACTAATGTGCGACTGACGCTCTCCGGTCAGGTCATGGATGCCAGCGGCAAGCCCATTACCCACAACGGCGAACCCCTGACCTGGAAAGTGGTTGGCACGGATGGTCACACCTTCCAGGCGGTGACCAGCGGCGGTCTGGTAGTGATGACGGCGTCCATCCCCACTGTGCCCGCCAGCATCGCCGCTCACACTAGCGCGACTATCGATTATCAGGTCACTGTGCATACCAACCTGGATCACGGGGCGGATGACAAACTCAGCCTGACCTTGCCGGTAGAAGTCACCGACAGCGATGGCAGCAAAAATCAGGGAACCGCCACCCTCACGGTGACTGATGGCATCAACCCGATCATATCCGCCATTGAACCGGTACGGGTCGAGGAGTCGGATCTCGATGCAGTGAACGGTCAGCATCCGGGGACCACACCAGCAGAGAGTGGAGAAACCAGTGGTGGCAAGGTGACCATCACAGCCGGTTCGGATCGGGTTGCCTCCCTTGAGCTGGATGTGGCCCGCTTCAACGCCCTCAACACGCTCACCTCGGGGGGGAAGGCTGTCAGCATCAGCGCAGACAGTCAGCCGGGTGTCTACCTTGGCAAGGACAGTGCAGGCAAGCTCATCTTCAAGTTGACCCTGGATGTATCCGGTCGCTACACCTTCGAACTCACCGGCAATCTGGATCACAGTGTCCAGGGCAAGGATTTACTGGATATCCAACTGCCGTTACAGGCGCGGGACAGTGACGGAGACCTCAGCACCGAAGTGATTGGCCATGTGAGCGTGCAGGATGATGTGCCTGTGGCCGTGGATGCGAGCCAGATCCTGAATGAAGGTGCGAACGTGACCAGCGATCTGCTGGCCACCGCCAGTGAGGGGGCGGACGATGCGGTGGTGAAATCGGTGACCATCAATGGCAACGAGCACCCCATTGCGGCTAGCGGCAACACCACCATCGCGGTGGCAGACAGCGCAGGGCAAGTCATAGGCACCCTGGTGATCAATGCCGAGGGTAATTACAGCTTTACTGCCAAACCTGGGATCGATCACAGTAATACTACGCTGGTACAGCAGATAGAGTTCCACCTGGTGGACGGTGACGGGGATACCGATGATGGGGTCCTGACCCTGACCATCCGGGACGAGGCGGGCAAGCTCACCGTCAGCGCCGTCACCGGTGCCGAGGATGTGGGAGCCAGTGATCCCACTCAGGGCATTCCCATCACCATGAACCTGGATATAGGCGACTACGATCGGGGCGAGTTCGTCGAGAAATTGCTTATCCAGGCGCCGGCTACTGCCCAGGGCACCTTCTACTTCAACGGTGTTGCGCTCACTACCATCACTCAGGGTGGCAAGACCTGGTATCAGGTGCCGCCAGCGGCGATGCAAGCCGTTGTCGGTACCAACGACAAGTTCGAACTCAAGGGCGTGACCTTTGTGCCCGATCACGACTACTCGAGCTCAAACGATGGCGGCCACCCGCTGCGCTTCCCGGTGCAACTGCAGGTCGGCGTCACCGAAGGGAGCAAACCCTCATTGCTGACCGGCAACCTGGACATCACTGTGCAGGGCATTGCCGACAAGCCGCTCTGGGATGGGGCGAGCACGAACCAGCACTACAACACCAATGAAGACAGTGCCGGAATCGCTCTAAATGTGAAGGCTGCGCTCACCGACACCGATGGCTCCGAAACCCTGAGCTACCAGATCAAGTGGGAGTTGGGCCAGGGAACGCTTACCCTGAATGGCAAGGTGCTCACCCCGGGGGCAAACGGCCTCTATACCGTTGCTGGCGGCGACATCAACAAGATAATCGTGGTGCCCGGTAAGGACTACAGCGGTGATATCAAGCTGGTGGTGACACCGGTGAGCACAGAGAATGCCCCCGTCGTTACCGGTAAAGTGACAGCTCTTGGCGATCCGCTGGAGGTGGTGATCAACGTCAATCCGGTGGCAGATGACGCTAAGCTGACCATTCGTGACACTCAGGGCAAGGAAGACACCCTGCTCGATCTGGGTAGCAAGATCTCCCTTGCCCATTTGGGCGACAAACTCGATGGCTCCGAGCAGCTGTTTGTTCGCATCAGCGGCCTGCCTGCTGGCGCGACCTTGTGGCTGGGCAGTGTAGCCGTGAGTCAGAACACCGCAGGCTACTACGAGGTGCCTTACGATCGGATTGGCGATCTCAAACTAGAACCGCCGAAAAACAGCAACGTCGATTTCGACCTGACCATCAAGGGGGTGGTGAAGGACACGGCCACTTTGACCGATGCCAGTGGCCAGACACATACCGTGGTCAACGAGAAAGAGACCGCTGGTCAGACACTCCATGTGGATCTGGTGGGGGTGGTTGATAGACCGGACTTTATCCTCAATGGTACCGACTGGACCCATGAAGGTATTGGCAAAGGCTACAGCATCACGGTGGCAGAAGATGGTCAGGCGCCGCTCAACTTCAAGCTGGTTTCTGGTGAACTGGCTGATACCCCGTTAGATACCTCGGAAAGCCTTAACCTGGTGCTGAGTGGCCTGCCGGAAGGGGCCAAGGTATTCGATGCCAGCGGCAAGGAGCTGACGCTCACCTTTGCCGGACTCGATGTCCATGGCAAGCCCACCTATCAGGTTGATATTAAAGAGCTAGGCAACCTGGTGATCCAGCCTCCCCATGACAGTACGGAGGATTTGAAACTGATCGCCAAGGTGGTGGTGACCGAGAACGATGGTGATCACAAGAGCTTTGAGGTCCCCCTGCACATCAAGGTGGAACCGGAGATCGATGCGACCAACTACAGCAAGACCAGCCATGGCCTGGAAGATCAGTTTGTGGTGCTCGACTGGCATCCGGTGCTGAGCGATGGCGCCGAGAAGGTGACGCATCTTAGCCTCTCAGGTATCGAGCCCGGTTACGAGATCTGGATCCGGGTGGGTGGGGTCGAGACCCAGCTTACCGTGAATAGCGGTACGGTGGACTTGAGTGACACAGATCTGCAGAGCTTGTTAAACGGCGGCCAGCTGCTGGTCAAAGCACCGGAAGATAGTGACAGGGATACCACAATCCAAAGCCATGTCACCGTGACTCAGCGGGATGTGGACTCCACTGTAGTGGCTAACAAGGTGATTGATGGTCAGCTGCATGTCGATATCCAGGCGGTGGTGGAGTCCGATGGCAAGCTGGTGCAGACCGGCGGCCCGCTTGAGAGCCACCATGGGCAGGATATTCCCTTGAATGGCATCTTCGTGTTCGATGACAGGGATCCGACCAGCGATGAAGTCATCGACTATCTGGTCATCAGCGATCTGCCACCCGGCTTCGTGGTGGTGGGGGGGATCAACGATGGTAATGGCAACTGGACTGTACCGAGTAGCTCGCTAGGCAATTATTCTTTACACGCTCCCGATGGTTATCCTGGTGGTACCGTTACATTCAAGGTCAGCGCCAAAGTGATCGATCTGGGTGACAACAACGAGGGGGATGTCAGCGCGCCAGTGTATCGGGAGCTGACCATCCACGCCGAGTTTAATGGCTCGACCAACTCCGGGCAAATTGCGGCCGACGTCGATTTCGACAACACCAGCCCCATCACCGGGGTGGAAGATCATAGCGTCAACTTTGGCACCCAGCTCAAGAGCATGGTGACCTTGGGGACTGCAGATATCACTGACGACGAGCTCAGCATCGTGATTACCGGCCTGCCAGCCGGGGTGAATGTGCAGGGGCTGACCTATGACTTCGTCAATGGCGAGTATCTGATCAAGCTGCCGGGGGGCCTCAGTGATCTCGACAAGCTGACCCTGACTCTGCCGACGGATTATGCCGGTGACAGCCTGCGTTTCAATGTGCGGTTGGTCAACACCGATACGGTGAGCGGCGATACCAAGATGGTCGAGAAGCAAGTCACTCTCTCCATCACCCCGGAAGTGGATATCAACGGTGGCCAGGATGGTCAGCCCGAGCTGACGCTGCAGGTCAAGGATGTGAATGGGGATGGTCAGCCGGACAATCTGGAAGATACCCGTATTCACCTCGACCTGTCGGTCAAACTGGCTGATATCAGTCCGAGCGTAGCTAACGGCGGTCTCGAGACGGTGAAGGCGGTGACCATTACCGTCGACCCTAAGTTTGGCTATTTCCTGGTCGGCAACCAGCAACTGACCACCTTGGTGGTCAATGATGTGGCGGCGCTTAAAAATCTGGTGTTTGTGCCCAAAGAGCACTTTAGCGGTAAGGTGCCGCTCGATATCAAGGTCGATATCATTGATACCGCCACCACCGGCACGGCGCAAGCCAGCTGGAACGGGCAGGCAGAATTTGAGATCAAGCCGGTCAACGATCCGGCCAAGCTCACTGTGCACAGTGTCACGGGGAGCGAAGATGGCACGGCCAACCTTGCCGGATTTGGCGCAGCCCTTATCGACAACGATGGCTCGGAGCAGATCGTCGCGCTGCAGATCAAGGGGGTACCGGATGGCTTCACCCTGTCGGCTCCGGCGGTCAACAATGGCGGCGGCGTCTGGCAGATCCCGGTGGGGACCGATTTCTCCAAGCTGACCCTGATCCCGCCAGCGGACTTCAGCGGCACAGTGGATCTAACCTTCAGTGCTTTCACTCTCGATAAAGGCCTGACGGTGCCACGCGAGGAGTCTGGCAGTTTCAAGGTGACGATTAACCCGGTGGGGGATGCCCTCATCGCCGATATTCAGGATCAGGCGAGTGGCACCGAGGGGGATGTGATCACCCTGGATCTGGGGTTGGAGACCCGGGATACCCAGCCAACCGGCGGCAGTGCGGGTAATGTGCATGAGAACAAGCCAGAGCAGGTGCGAGTTACCATCGAAGGGGTCCCTGATGGTGCCGAGATCCGTTTGCCAAATGGCGTGGCGGGGACGGTTGTTGATCTGGGTGGCGGTCGCTGGCAGGTGACCACCGAGGGTGGCAAGCTTGGCGCTGTCGAGCTGGTGACCAATGATGCCAACGGTGCGCTGGATCTCAAGATCACGGCCCAGAGCCTCGACAACGGCGCCCTTGGCCCCGAGGTCAATGGCACCATCCATGTGGATGTGAGCCCGGTCAACGATGCGCCCATTAACATATTGCCAACGACCCCACTGGTTGCAGAGGAAGATCAGCCGTACACCATTCACGGTTTGCAGGTGAAAGATGTGGATGCGGGCAGCAGCCCCATCAAGATCACCCTGTCGGTGGAGCATGGTACCCTGACGCTGCCTGCTGGCAGCAGCGTGACGGTGCTCGGCAACGGTACCGGTTCTCTGGTGCTGACTGGCACGTTGGCCGATCTCAATGCGTTGCTCTCTGGTGGAGTTACCTATCAGGGCAACAGTGATTTCCACGGCAATGACGCCCTGACCATGGTCACCAACGATCAGGGGAACACTGGTAGCGGCGGCGCGCTGAGCGATACCGACGTGGTAGCCATCGTGGTGCAGCCGGTCAACGATGCTCCGGTCAATCAGCTGCCTGGCAGCATGACGGTGAAGGAGGATGGCTCCCTGTCGCTCTCCGGCGTCAGCGTGAAGGATGTGGATGCAGGCAGTGCGCCTGTCTCCATGGTGCTGCGGGTCGAGCATGGTGTGCTGACCATGCTGGGCGCGACGGGTGCCGTGGTTGTGCAGGGGGCGGGTACCAGCGAGATCTCCCTGGTGGGATCGCTGGCCGATCTCAACCAGTTGCTGGCAAGCAACCTGCACTATGAACCGGCCAAAGATTTCTGGGGGCAGGACACGCTCACTGTCACTACCTCTGATCAAGGCAACAGCGGTGCTGGTGGGGCGAAGAGTGATACCGATCAGGTGGCCATCACGGTCACGGCTGAGCCGGATATGCCGAATCTGACTGTGGATCAACATGCGTTCCATGCCTTGCAGGGGGCCGTTATCCCTCTTGGCATCAACGCCAGCGTGGTCAATCCGGCCACCGGTGAGCTCTCCATCCGCATCAGCGGTCTGGATGGGGCACAGGTGCAGGACGAACATGGCCAGAGCGTCGGTCATGCCGATGGCAATGGCGACTGGCTGATCCCGGCCGATCACTCGGTTCCGCTCTTCTTAAGCGGTTTTGATGACGGTGAGCATGTGTTGGGGATCAGTGCCGAGTCGAGTGTTGGCGGTTCAACCGTCAGCACACCCCTTGAGACCATCACGGTGCACGGCCAGAGTGGTAATGAGCTGGTAGGTTCCGATCAGGGGGATTGGCTGTTTGGCTCCTCCGGTGATGACCGTCTGCTGGGGGGCCATGGCAACGACATCCTCACCGGCGGTGCTGGTAGCGATCTCTTCGTTTGGCAGCACGGGGATGAGGGGAGTGAAAGTCAGCCCGCGATCGATACCATCACCGACTTCCATCCGGAACAGGGGGACAAGATCGATCTGGCCGACATGCTGCAAGGGGTGAGCGGCAGCCATGTCGATGATCTGCTCAATCACCTCTCTGCCTCGGTGACCACGGGGAGCAATGGCCTGAGCGATGTGAACCTCTCGGTGGCGCCAGCCGGGGATGGTCATGTGACCCAGCAGATCACTCTGAAGGATGTGGATTTGAGCAGTTGGAATCTCACCAGCACCTCGTCCCACGATATCCTGCAGAGCATGCTGGAAGATCAACATAGCCTGATCATCCAGCACCCCTGATAGTGGGTGTGAAGCGTAAAAAGAAGAGCCGGCAATTGCCGGCTCTTTGTTTATCTCTGCGTGGATTGTTTTTTATACGGCCGCAAGGACCGGGGGAGTCAGGCCAGCGCCTGGGCCAGCAGGTGGATCGGATGTTCACAGCGGAAGCAGGTGCTCATCTCGATCTGCCATTTGCAGGTTTCGCAATCTGTGATCACCAGATCGGGGGCCAGGCGGTTGATCTGATCAAACAGCCCTTCGCCGATGGTCTGGCTGGTTTCGTAGTTCTCCGACTTGAAGCCGTAGGTGCCGGCGATACCGCAGCACTGGGACTCCAGTACCGTCACCTTGACTCCGGGAATGGCGCGCAGCAATTCGAGGGTGTAGATGACGCCGCCCATCTTTTCCATGTGGCAGGGGGTGTGGTAGGCGATGTGCAGATTGAGCGGCTTCATCGCCGGTTTGTTGCCCTTGTAGAACTCGTTCCACAGGAAGCGGGTCACCAGCGAGATGCGATCCCGCACCTTGTGGTTGTCCTGCTCCAGCAGGTGGGGATATTCATCGCGCAGGGTGAAGCCGCAGGTCGAGGAGGTGGCCAGCAGCGGCATCTCGTTGCCGAGCAGGGAGTTCTCCATCTGCTGGATGTTGAAGGCCGCCTGCTGCTTGGCCTTGTCCATAAAGCCGTTGGCAATCAGCGGTACGCCGCAGCACTTCTCCCGCTCCAGCAACTGCACCCCGATGTTCATGGCGTTGAGTACCTGCACCAGTTCCTTGCCGAGCTGCGGGTGGTTGTAGTTGACGTAGCAGCCGTGGAAATAGGCAATCTGGCGGGCAAAACGGGCCTGAGTCTCTTTCTGCTTCTTGTACCAGCCGCGGAAGGTGCCCTGGGAGTATTTGGGCAGGTCGCGGTGGGAGGAGACCCCCAGCGCCTTGTCCAGCACCAGTTTCATCGGCTTTAGGCCGGTGGTGAAGTTGACCACGGGGGCCATCAGGGTAGACATGCTGCCCATCAAGTCGGTGTGGGAGAGCACGAACTCGCGGATCCCCGGTTTGAAACCGCTGTACTGGTGCTTGGCCTTGGCGATGATGTCGCCGATGCGCACTCCGCTCGGGCAGGCCACTTCACAGCGTTTGCAGTTGGTGCAGTGCTTGAGGGCGCTGTCGAACAGCTCCGGGCTCTTGATCCGCAGCCGCTCCCCATCCGGGCCCGCCTGTTTCGGGCCGGGGTAGGCGGGGTTGGCCTTGGCCACCGGGCAGTAGGCGGTACAGACGGTGCATTTGATGCACTGATCGAAAGTTTGGTTGGCGTGATCCAGTAGCATGTCAGTTCTCCTCCCGGCGATGATGAAGACACGGGATATGGGACAAAGTAATCATTGGGCCGCGCCCAGAATATGGCCGGCGGCTTGCCAGCCGGTGGCAACGGCAACACCGGAGCCGGAGCCTTCTCTAATAGGATCGTAATGGGCCAAGACACTGCCGGCGCCATAGAGGTTGACCAGCGGCTTGCCGCCGCGCAGCACCCGCAGCTTGTCGTCAGTCTTGACCCCGAAGCCCATAAAGGGGTGGTGGTCGAACAGGCGGCGACCGGCCCAGGCGTCGCGCTCTTCCAGACTCAGCACATCGGCATCGAAGATCGGCTCGCGGATGCCGCGCAGACGGGATTCGAGCCCGCGACTGAAGAAGCTGCCGGAGGCGAGCACGAAGTTGTCCGCTTCAAATAGCTGATCGTCACCATTCTGGCTGTGCACGCCGATGACGCGATCGCCCTCGTAGCGGGCGCCCAGCACCCGTTCGCTGGTGAGGAAGGTGCCGCCAAGGGCCATGAAGCGGCGCTTGAGCGCCTCCTGCATCCGCATACCGATCAGCGACGGCGGCATAGTGGCCACCTCCTTGATAGTGCAGCCGGTGCGCTGCTCCAGCTCCGCCAGGCGCGGGCCGACCAGACCCAGCGAGAGGCAGGCAGGCAGCACGATATGGCGGCAGCCCGGTTCGCCACACTCCAGCACCATGCGGCTGATCTCGCGGGCCAGGTCCGCCACCAGATGGTGCTTGTCGCACAGGCGGGCGATGTCGGCGGAGCGAAACTCGTGGGGGTTGCGGCTGAATTCCGCCAGCTGGGGCAGGCGTACTTCACCGGTCAGAATGCGGCAGTGGGCGAAGCGGGGATGGGTCGCCAGATTGGCGGCCGCCAGCGCCGGGTGAAAGTCGCGAAAGCCCTCGAGGGTGGCCAGCAGTAGTACATCCGGGATCGGTGCATCGGTGACGCAGGCACAGGTATCGGGGGAGAGCCAGGTGCGCTTGAGGGTGCCGATGGGGGTCAGGCGCTGGTGATTGGTCTCGTGGCGCACCAGCGGCAGCCCCTGCTCGGCGCAGTGGCGCTGCAGATCGGCGAGGCTCGCTTCGATATTTTGCATCCCTACCTTGCTGTAGGGGTGATCCGGATGGGCGGCCATAAAGGCGGGCAGGGCAGCGCGGGGATCTCCCTCGCTCTCCAGCAGATCGATCGAGCCGGAGGAGAAGTGCAGCGCACTCTGGCCGGAGGCCATCAGTAGGGTCTTCTGGCCTGCCTCTACCAGCCGCAGGGCGGCCGAAAGTCCCGCCATGCCACCGCCGATAACGATATTGTCAAACTTCATGACGGCTCTCCTTGTGAGTGGTCTCGCTGGTTGGGCCGCGAGGCGTATCGGCAACCAGTTGTGGCGCCGTCCACTCCCCCAGGCCAAACAGCCCTTCGTAGATCCAGTAGGTGAACTCGGCCTCGCGCAGGGCATCGCCCCACAGTACGGGGCGGGTCCCCTTGTAACGCTCCTCGAGGAACTGGCGCAGCATGACGCAGGCCTGACGACCGTCAGCCTTGCCATACTCCTGCATCAGACCGGCGGCGCGGTAGGCGCACAGCTCGCCCTGACAGGGGCCCATCCCCAGACGGGTGCGGCGGCGCAGGTCGATGAGGTTGTCCACATCCAGCTCGCGCAGGGCGTATTCGATTTCGCCTGCGGTGACCATTTCGCACTCGCAGATGAGGGCGTTGGCTTTCGGATTGTCACGGAAGAAGGCGATGACCCGCTCGCCGTGGCGGTATTGGGCGGAGCCTTCGACCGGCACCGAGAGACCGGGAGCGGAGACCTTTTCCGGATCCCGTGAGCCGGGGAGGCTCAGTGTGGCGGTCTGGCAGGGCTTGGAATTACCCAGCTTCTTGGCCAGCAGATCGGTGGCCCATTCCGCCATCAGGCGGTAGGTCATCAGCTTGCCGCCGGTGATGGTGTTGAAGCCCTTGAGGCCATCGCGCTCGGCGTGATCCAGCAGCACGATACCGCGGCTGATGTTGCGGCCGGTGTCGTCACCGTCCACCGCCACCAGCGGGCGTACCCCGGCGTAGGCGCGCAGCAGACGGGTGCGGGCCATGATGGGGGCGAGCTTGATCCCCTCGCGCAGCAGCACCTCGACCTCT
The DNA here is from genome assembly GCF_016026615.1 of Aeromonas allosaccharophila. Lineage (NCBI taxonomy): Bacteria > Pseudomonadati > Pseudomonadota > Gammaproteobacteria > Aeromonadales > Aeromonadaceae > Aeromonas > Aeromonas allosaccharophila. Next base: position 870,124 of record NZ_CP065745.1, read on the forward strand.
TCGGGTTCCACGGTGAGCTGGTCAATCTTGTTGTAATCGATGCGACTCGACGTGGTACCGATAAGGGAGATGGTATCGCCCGGCACCAGAATGTCCGCATCCGCCGGTTTGCGGGCGCGGTTGAGCACCAACTGGTTGATGCGGTAATCCATGATGAGCAGGGAGCCCTTGGCCGGGAACATGCGGATGCCGAGATCGGCGTATTCGCAAATTTGCTGGCCCCAGATGCCGGCGGCGTTGATCACCTCCTGACACTCCACCTCGAACGCTTCGCCGGTGCGGGTGTTGATCGCCTTGACCCCGTGTACCCGATCCTGCGTGCGGAGCAGCCCCAGCACCTTGCTGTGGGTGAAGATGCGCGCGCCATGCTCTTTCGCGTCCAGCACGTTGGCGGCGGCGAGGCGGAATGGATCGACCGTGCCGTCCGGCACATGGATGGCGCCGATCATCGCCGGGTTGGCGTTGGGTTCGAGCAGCAGTGCTTCGCGGGGATCGAGCTGGCGGGTGTCGATACCGGCCAGGGCGCAGGCATCCATAAAGGTGCGTTGGAAATTGATATCATCTTCCGGCAGGGTGAGGAAGAGGCCGCCCGTGTCCTCGACGCAGTGGCTGGCAATCCGCTTGAGGATGCGGTTTTCCTGGATGCATTCGCGGGCGGACTCCTGATCCGTTACCGCGTAGCGAGCACCGGAGTGCAGCAGGCCGTGGTTGCGGCCGGTGGTGCCAGCGGCGATATCATCGCGCTCGAGCAGGATGCAGTCGATGCCGCGCAGTGCGCAATCGCGCATGATGCCGGCCCCTGTGGCACCGCCGCCTATGATGACGACTTGTGTGGTTATTCTTTTCATTGTTGCCCGTCTCATCTCTTCCAGATGAGGCCAGTGTGGCGCACTTCTGAGTGGAAATGTTTGATATGGGCCAAATTTGCGTTCGCAAACGCTCATTTGCTCGCGCGTTAATGAGCATTATGTGACATTTGTCACGCTTGTCATCGCATCGGTTTGTGGGCAGGTGGAATTGTACCGCGAATTTGGCGTCTTATATTTTGTATAGATGTCATTCTGCAAACGGTGCAATGCGCTGCGATTATTTGCACCCTACGTGTTTCGTCAATCCACTGGGGGGGGGTGGCTGAGCGCCATGCCTCGCCAAGGCAACAAAAGGGGCGATCTGCGCCCCGAATTCTTTATAATGCCCCCCTTTAAAACCGCCGGATGCAGGTTCGGCGCGCGCTGATGGCTGGCTACGTCATCAGGCAGATCATCAGGATTGAGAAACGGTTATGCATACTCTGGAACAGTTGCGCGCAGGTGAACTGTGCGGTGCCCGCCATCTGAAGCTTTGTGAAAACCTGGCGGTTTTCCCACCCGAGATCCTGAGCCTGAAAGAGACGCTGGAGGTGCTGGATCTCACCGGTAACCAGTTAAGCACGCTCCCTGACGAGCTGGCCGAGTTTAGCAAACTGCGCATCATCTTCTGCTCCGAGAACCGCTTTACCGAGCTGCCCGAGGTGCTGGGGCGCTGTCCGGCGCTCACCATGGTGGGCTTTAAGGCCAACCGGATTGCCACCGTCTCGGCCAAGTCGCTGCCAGCGAGGTTGCGCTGGTTGATCCTGACCGACAACGCGGTGCAGCAGTTGCCCGATGAATTGGGCCAGTGCGACGCCCTGCAAAAGCTGATGCTGGCGGGCAACCGCCTGCGCGCGCTGCCCGCGAGCCTTGCCAACTGTCGCAATCTGGAGCTGCTGCGCATCGCCGCCAACCGCATCGAACGTTTCCCCGAGTGGCTGCTGTCGCTGCCGCGCCTTTCATGGCTTGCCTACTCCGGCAACCCCTTTAGTGAAGGGGAGGAGGTGCGGGCCATCGATGATGCCCATGTCGCACCCCTTGCCTGGGAGACGCTGGTGCTGGGCGAGTTGCTGGGGCAGGGGGCATCCGGCGTTATCCATCGCGCCACTATTTCTGATGACATGGTTGGTGACATGGCTGATGAGAGCGCCGATGAGGTGAGTCAGGCGGGCGACAGTGCCGAGCTGAGTCAGGTGGCGGTCAAGCTGTTCAAGGGGGCGGTAACCAGCGACGGGTTGCCCCGCTGCGAAATGGCGGCGTCGCTGGCGGCGGGCAACCATCCCAACCTTATCAAGGTGATGGGCAAGGTGGTGGATCACCCCTCCGGCATTCCGGCGCTGTTGATGGAGCTGATCGACCCGGCCTTTGCCAATCTGGCGGGGCCGCCGAGCCTGGACTCCTGCACCCGGGATGTCTATCCCGAGGGGCTGCGCCTCTGTGTCTCGGATGCGCTGGCGATGGCCCATGGCATTGCCTCGGTGGCGGGCCATCTGCACCGCGCGGGCATCATGCACGGGGATCTCTACGGCCACAATATTCTGTTTGCCCGTGGCCCTGACGCCCCGTCTCGCGCTCTGCTCGGGGATTTCGGCGCGGCTTCCTTATATGACCGCAGTAACCGCGAGCGGGCCGTGGGCCTTGAGCGACTGGAAGTGCGTGCCTTTGGCTGCCTCCTGGAAGAGCTGTTGGCTCATTGCGATACGCAAGACTCACCGCTTGATGGGTTGCATCAGCTCAAAGCGGCCTGCCTCTCGGAAGTCCCCGCCGAACGCCCCGATTTTGCTTATATCGAGCGTCAGCTGGCGGCCGCTCACGCCACGCTGTCGTGATCTTTCTGGTGTTGGCAGGCGCTGTTTGGCCTGCCAACGTCATTCCTTTTATTCATTCATCGCCATACACCCATGACGTTTTTGCATGGGTTGGTATGTCTTGTCCGTCATAAACGCAGCCAATAGTGCCCATTGCGACTGCGAGGCGCACGGCAAGGGGAAGTCCCGTCATTCGCCCGATAACACGCAGAGGCTGCGCGGCAAAAAGGGGAGGGCAGAGGGTTGCGCAGTGCCGGTTAAGTTGTGATATTGAGGCATCTTTAGTACAGAAGGGTAATAACGATGGAAGCTGCGTTTTGGCATCAGCGTTGGGAAGAGAACCGGATTGGCTTTCATCAGGCGGACTTCAACCATTGGCTGCAATCCTGGTGGTCGGCCCAGCAAGCGGACGAGCCGGTGCTGGTTCCCCTGTGTGGCAAGTCCCGCGACATGCTCTGGCTGAGCGCTCAGGGCCATCCGGTTGACGGTTTCGAGCTATCCAGCCTTGCCGTCAGCCAGTTCTTCAGTGAAAACCAGCTCGCCGCGACCGTGAGCGAGGTGGGCCCTTATCAGTGCCATCAAGTGGACAGCCTGCGCATTTTTCAGGGGGATTTTTTCGCCGCCCCCAGTCTGGGTCGCCGTTACCGGCTGGTCTATGACCGCGCGGCGCTGATCGCCCTGCCGACCGCGATGCGCCGCCAGTATGCAGCCCTGATCAGTTCGCTGGTCGAGACCGGTGGCCAGATCCTGCTGGTGACCCTCGAATATCAGCCTGAGCAGCAGAGTCAGCCCCCCTTCTCGGTGGGTGAGATGGAGGTGCGGGCGCTGTTTGAACGGGACTTTCGCATCGAGGTATTGGGGCGCGCCGCCGAGGTGGATCACCCGCGGGTGCTGTCGGGTCAGCTCTCCTACTTCGATGAGGTGGCCTACCGGCTGGTTCGCCGTGGCTAACGGGCGGCCAAAGGGTGATCTGCGCCGACAAATCATCGGGCTGTGCGCTCTTCGCTACCTCCTTTGACGTAGATCAACGTGACTGACGGGGGGAGTGCCTAATATGAGGCTGTTTCTCAATCACTGTTGGCATTGCAAAGCGAGTATCGGGTCTTTCCCGCTTGCTGATCAGCAACTCAGTGTCTGATTTTCACGCTCATGTTCACTTTTGGCGGCTTTGGTCGCAATTGTTATGGTTTTTCCAGCCGACCCTGATGGGTCGGCTTTTTATTGTCTGCGATTTGCCGTGGGAAGGAAAAACGGGGGAGTGCGAGGCCTGATCAGGCCTCGAAGGTGGCGGCATTGAGCCGAAATGCCCGTGGATCGTCGATAAACTGGCCGGTGATCCGCTCGTCATGTTCGTGCCCCAGGCCATAGCTGCAGAGGATCAGTCGATCGGAGGTGCGCGAGCGCAGCTGGGTGATAAAGCGCACCAGATCGGCACGACTCAATTTGCCCACCTCATCGCAGACCCGTTCCCGCTGATCGAATCCCAGATCCTTGTTGCCGATGCTGACCCACAGCCGCTGGCCGCGACTGCGCAGATTGGCATCCCGCTCGCTCAGCTGGGCTTGCAGCCCCGCCTTGCTCTCCTGCCACTGCTGCTCGGTGAATTCGAGCATGGCGAGCGGGAAGAGATCGATAAATTCCTCCACCGCATCGAGCAGGATCTGCGGCCCCGCCACGGGCGACTGGATATAGAAGATCAGGCCCGGGTGGCGATTGAGGGGCAGGTTGCCGGCGCCCACTACATAACCCAGTTGCTGGCGGGTGCGCAGCTCATGGAAGAAGGTGGAGGACATGATGTGGTTCGCCAGGGTAAAGCAGGCGAGATCCCGCGCCCGGGTGGTGCGGGACTGGTAGTAGACCAACAGTGCCGAGTCTTCGTGATCGCAACCCTGCTCGCGAATAAGGGTGCCCCTGTCCTGAATGGAGATGAGCGGGCGGCGGGTCTCGCCGCTCGGCTTGCTGCTGGTGCCATTGATATCGCTCAGGTGGCGCTCCATCATGGCGGCCAGCTCCAGTGCTTCGGCAGCGGTCCAGTCGCCGTGTACCAGCGCCTCGACATGCACCTCGCCAAACAGCTTGGCGACAAAGGCGGGCATCTCTGAGAGCTCTACCGTGCGCAGGTGGCGCAGCAGCTGCTCGAACGGCGGGTTGTTTGGTTGCAGCAGGCTAGTGAGCTGGTTGAACAGCTGGGAGATGGGGCGCGCCTTGGACTGGTTGTCCCAGTTGCGAATGAGCTGCTCCTTGATCTCGCTAAAGCGGCCCGGATCCGGATATCCCAGTGTGCGGTTGCCGAGGATCATGTCGAGCAAGAGCGGCTGCTTGTCGGCAAAGCCGCTCAGGTTGATGGTAAAGCCCCCCTGATGGGCATAGATCTGGTAGCCCAGCCCCGCCAGCTCCGCCGGATAGGTGAGGGCGTTGAGGTGGTCGGCCAAGAGCTCCACGGCGAGACGCGCCATGGCGATATTGCGCGGATTTTTGACCGCATGTTCGCTGTCGATGGAGATATAGAGATTGCCCTTGGGCACGTTGAACAGGTGCTCATGGAGGTGCCAGAGGCGAAAACCGGGGCGATCGATAAGGCATGCGGGCATGTCGGCCGCAAGCTCCGGCGTGCGTGGATCGAGCCGGTTGCTGATAAAGGGGTTGGGCTTGGGCAACGCCAGCGCCGGATCCGGTTCACTCTGTTGCCAGCGGATCTTCTCGCTTTCGGTGATGGTCGCCACGCTGTAGGGAGTTTGATACCAGCGAGCTAGCCGATCGGTCGCCACTTCCGGCGCAGTGATGGTGATGCGCAGGTTGTGCGGGGTGAGCTTGGCGAGGAAGCGGTGGATCAGCCCCTCGTCATATTCGCGCATCATGTAGTCGCCGTAGAGCAGATCCTCAGGTTTGTAGCTAAAGAGGTTGAGCACCAGCCCTGAGACGGTATCGAGGGGGCGGCCGCGCTCCTGAAAGCGGAACGCCGATTCGAGCACGGTCCGTTTTTCGTCATAGCGCCAGCTCTGCAGCCCTTCGCGGCCAATCAGTTTCAGATAGCCAAACAGGGCGGCGAGGATGTCGTCCACATGTTCAAGGCCCAGGGGAGTGAGGCCGAAGTTGACGCCAAAATCCTTGAAGTTGGCGCCGCTGATGCCACCGCCCGCCGAGAGCTGGTTGACCCAGCCTTTCGCTTTGAGCAGGGAGAGCAGGCTGCCATCCCCCTCGTAACCAATCAGATGGCTCAGGAAGGTGAGGGGCTTTTTGTCGTAAAACTCGTCCACATTGGGCAAGGGGAAGCTGAGCGACAGCTTGCGAGTCTCCTTGACCGGATTGATGTGGATGCGCACGCCGAGATCATCGAGCCGATAGAGCGGCATGGTGAGGGTCGGGGTTCCCAAATTGCGATTCAAAATGGGAGCAAAATAGCGACAGCACCACTGCAACTGGGTATCGATGGATTCCGGCGAGATCATCACCAGCGCCATGCGATCCGCGCTGTAGTGGCTTTCGTAAAACCGGATAAGGTCGGAGCGCAGATCCCGCCCCGGCAGATCGGCCAGGGTATCGAGGTTGCCCACCGAGAATTTGGAGAAGGGGTGCGCCGGATTGACCGTCTCTTTATGCACCTGATAACTGCGGCGCATGTCGTCCTGCAGCTTGAGGCGATACTCGGAGTCGACCGCGTTGCGCTCCTTGTCCACCCACTCCGGATCAAACGTGGGGCAGATAAAGAACTGGGCGAAGCGATCCAGCCCCGCTTCGAAGAAGCCGTTGTCGATCTCGAAGAAGAAGTTGGTGAATTCCGTACCGGTCCAGGCATTGTTGCTGCCGCCATGACGGCTCATAAATTGCTGGTATTCACCTGGCTTGGGGTAAGTGGCGGTGCCGAGAAACAGCATGTGTTCCAGAAAATGGGCCATCCCCTGGCGGTCGGCGGGATCGTCAAAATGACCGGTATTGACCGCCAGAGAAGCGGCGGATTTGTCGGTATCGGGATCACAAATCAACAAGACCCTGAGCCGGTTGGCCAGCTCCAGAAAATGGTATTGCCGATGGTCATTGGGACTGGCATATGGGCTCATTGGCGTGTGACTCACGTTGGATTTATTTGAATTTAAACATGATTATCGACCCCGCTATCCCGTCAGGCAAACCCTTTTCTGAGAGGTAGCGCAATTGTTTCCACACCCGTAGCGGGGTAAGATCCCCCGGCTATCAAAACAGGCCCGTTGGGCGAGGTTGTAATGAAGATCTATATCATGCGTCATGGCCAGGCTGGCATGAATGCGAAAACAGATGAACAGCGTCCATTGACCGAGCAGGGTATTGAAGAGTCTATCCAGATGGCCCGCTGGCTGGCGCCTCAGCTGATTGGCCCGCTGGATCGGGTGATCCACAGCAACTATTTGCGGGCACGCCAGACCTGGCAAGCCATATGCAGTGAATTACCTGACGCAGCAGCCGTTGAAGAGAGTGGCGACATTACCCCTTATGGTGATCCCGCTTTCGTGGCCAGCTACCTCACCACCCTGGCTGAACAACATGACCAGATCCTGATGGTCAGCCATCTGCCGCTGGTGGGTTATTTGGTGCAAAGCCTCTGCCCGGCCGCAGGAGCGCCCATGTTTGCCACCTCGGGCATCGCCTGTATCGAGTGGCACCATGGCAAAGGAGCCTTGCTCTGGCTCGAAGGGCCGCATACAATAGGCTAAAAGTTAATAAAAAGTTATAGATTGAATTTTTTGGGAAGAGATGGGCGAGTTTTCCGGATTTTTATAAATATTTTACGGAATTAATTCGCAGAAGCTGCTGTCATACGGATACAACTGCAAGAGGTTGCAAACGATGAGAGTGTTCAAGAAGTACCTGCCACTGATGGTGGCAAAGCATGTCAAAACCTTCTTTAAAGGTCGGATTTACATCCATGGTCGGGGGCGGTTTGATTTCCAATCCGGTTTGTTGCTGATGCCGAATCCGGCGGATATTCCCCACCGCCAGACAGTCACCGAGGTCAACGAGCTGATCTCCAGACTGCACATGGATGCCGCGTGATGCGCTTCTGAACGTGTTTCTGCACTGATATGCCCGCACTTTTGCGGGCATATTTGTTTCTGGCTGCGGGCCTTCGCGCGATGCCCGGCCAGCTCCGCACCTTTGTTTCTCTCCCGTCGCCCCCTATACTGGCTCGCTGTTGTCTCTTCGGTCTGGATCGTCTCATGCCCCTTGCCTTTCTGTTTCCCTTCTCCTGCATTGCCATCTGGGCTGGCAATGGCATCGTCAGCAAACTGGCGGTCGGCGTGTTGTCCCCCGCGGCCTTGGCCTGGTCACGTTGGGTGGTGGCGGCGTTGGTATTAAGCCCGTTTCTGGCCCGTCGGGTATGGCGTGTACGCGCTCGCCTGCGTGCTGGTCTTTGGCAGATCGCCATGCTGGCGCTGCTGGGCATGGTGCTCAACCAGACCTTTGGTTACTACGCGGCGCAAACCATGGGGGCCACCGAGATGGGGTTGATGATGGGACTGACGCCACTGTTGACGGTGTTGCTCAGCATCTGGCTGCTGCGCGAGCGGCCCACCTGGGGTGCCGTGCTGGGTGCGCTGCTCTCCATCTTTGGCTTGTCTATCTTGCTGGGGCAGGGGGATCCGACCCGGCTGTTTACCCAGGGTATTCATATCGGCTCGGTCTACATGCTGCTCTCGGCGGGTACTTATGCCCTCTATAGCGTGCTGCTCAAGAAGTGGGATCTGGGGCTCGACAACTGGTCGTTGCTCTACGGTCAGGTGCTCTGCAGCGTGGTGATCCTGACCCCCTTCTTTCTGCTGGTGGATGGTCAGCTGCCCGAGGGGCGGGCGCTCTGGCTGATCTTTTATGCGGGGATCCCCGCGTCGGCACTCTGTCCCTGGCTCTGGATGCAGGGGATCACCCTGCTCGGTGCCAACCGTACCGCCATCTTTATGAACCTGCTGCCGGTGATGACGGCTGGTCTTGCCATCACCCTGCTGGGGGAGCGGCTGACCAGCTATCACCTGATCGGGGGCGGTCTGACTCTGCTGGGTGTCTTGCTGGCACAGCTACTGGTGCGTCCGGTGGCGGTGGGGCGTCGCCGGGGGGCGTTGGCGCCCTGTCCCGAAGAGTAAGTTTGCGCGAACGCGTAAGTGGGCCCAATGGCCCGCTGGTCGCCGATGAAAAAGCGCCTGCAGCAATGCAGGCGCTTTTTTTATGATCAGGCTGTGCCAGACAGGTTACTGGGCGACCAGATAGAGGTCCCGGCTATAGACGATGTCTTGCGGGCTCTCATAGGGATAACCCTTGACGAATGGCTTGAGCAGTCGCGATTTGACGTAGAAGTAGAGCGGCGCGATAGGGGCGTCAGCCTCGATCAATGCTTCTGCCTGCTGGTAGAGCTGATTGCGCTCGGCAGCATCCTGCGAGTCGTGAGCCTTGGCCAGCAGGGCATCGTACTCCTTGTTGAACCACTTGCCACTGTTGGCGCTGCTGCTGGAGGTCAGGATATCGAGGAAGGTGGAGGCATCGTTATAGTCCCCGTTCCAGGAGTAGCGGCTCACTCCGAAATCCCCCTCGTTGAGTGCCGAGACCATGGTTTTCCACTCCATGTTGTTGAGGGTGGCAGTGACCCCCAGGTTGTGTTTCCACATGGAGGAGACAGCCAGCGCGATCTTTTTGTGGCTCTCGTTGGTGTTGTAGAGGATATCCACGCTGAGCGGTTTGTCCGGGCCATAACCCGCTTCGGCCAACAGCGCTTTGGCCTGCTTGATCCGATCTTCTTTGCTCTGCTGCTGACTGGCCGGTTTTTTCAGGTCAAAGCCATCGACACTCGGTGGGGTCAGGCTGAAGGCGGGCAGTTGCCCTTGTCCCAGGATCTTGTCGGTGATTGTCTCCCGGTCGAGGGCCAGCGAGAGCGCCTTGCGCACTTTCGGATCATCGAACGGTTTGCGGTTCACGTTGAACACATAGTAATAGGTGGCGAGCATGGGGGCGCTGACCAGATCTTGCGGGCTCTGGCTCTTGATGTGCTTGTACTGCTCCAGCGGGTAGGTGGTGTAGTGCAGCTCGCCGGTGCGGTAGCGGTTGTAAGCGGCGGTTTCGGAGACGATCTCCAGATAGACCACCTTGTTCAGGACGGTGTGCTGGTTGTCCCAGTAATGGGTATTGCGCTCGGCACTCAGCCGCTCGTTGGGGGTCCACTCCTTGAGCACGAACGCGCCGTTGGAGACGATATTGCCCGGTTTGACCCACTCCTTGCCGAATTTTTCAATGGTGGCTTTGGGGGCCGGGAACGTGGTGTAGTGGGCCAGCATCTTCAGGAAGAAGGGGACCGGATTTTTCAGGGTCACCTGCAGGGTGTGGTCATCCAGCGCCTTGATCCCGAGCTCTGACGGGCTCTTCTTGCCCTGGATCACCTCGCCAGCATTGACCACACCGGTTAACTCGATAAACCAGGCGTAGTTGGAGGCGGTCTTGGGATCGGCTGCCCGTTGCCAGCCGTAGACATAATCGGCGGCGGTGACCGGTTCACCGTTAGACCATTTGGCCTCGGGTCTCAGCTTGAAGGTGTAGACGGTACCGGTCTTGTCGACCTCGTAACTGACGGCGCCAGCGGGCTGGGTCTTGCCTTTGCCATCCAGTACGTAGAGCCCTTCAAACAGATCGTTGACGATCTCGCTGCCGGCACTCTCTTCCACCAGCTGGGGGTCGATGGTGGTGGGCTCGGTGCCGATATTGGTCACGTAGATTTGTTGGGCATCCGGCAGCAGCTTGGTACCGGCAGGCACCTGGGCTGCCCAGGCGGGAAGGGCAAACAGTCCGGCTACCATGCCGGCAATGAGAGTCTTGTTCATTGATAATCCTTGAGTTTTATTTGCTTCCAAAGCGAAATCAGTGTGCTGGATTGGCGATCGGATCTCAAGAGGCAATGGCTGAAGGGTAAGCAGGCCCATCAGACTCCATTTTAAATGGCGCAAGGCCAGTCAGCTCGTGGCTTGCCGCAGGTTATTGCCACGAATTAAGGGGCCAAAAGTTATCGAATGAAACCGTATAAAAGGCGCCAGTTACCATAAAATCAGCTGAAATAGCCTAATTATTAAGCCGCTTAATTCGCTGCAAAAACAAAAAACAGACGTTACATTAGGTTACAAATCAAGGCCGCCGGAGATCGGCATTTTTTTTGCCGACGCCTGCAAACGTTTTCAATGCCAACGGATGCGATCTAAAGGAACAAAAATGCGAAACATGATCACCATGGGTGAGTTCATCGTCAAAAAGCAGGCGGATTATCCTACCGCGACCGGCGAGCTGACCTCGTTGCTCAGCTCAATCCGCCTTGCTGCCAAGGTGGTGAACCGGGAGATCAACAAGGCGGGACTGGCGGATATCATCGGTTCCATGGGCGCTGAAAACGTACAGGGCGAGGTGCAGCAGAAGCTGGATGTCTACGCCAACGAACGCTTCAAGGCGGCACTGGAAGCGCGCGGCGAGGTGTGCGGCATGGCCTCGGAAGAGGAAGAGGACTTTGTAGCCTTTGACTCGCCGCTCTCCAAAAACTCCAAGTATGTGGTGCTGATCGACCCGCTCGATGGCTCCTCCAACATCGACGTCAACGTCTCGGTCGGCACCATCTTCTCCATCTACCGACGCTTGAGCCCGCAGGGTTCACCGGTGATGCTGGAGGACTTCCTGCAACCGGGCAACCGTCAGGTCGCCGCCGGTTATGTGGTCTACGGCTCCTCCACCATGCTGGTCTACACCACCGGCTTTGGCGTCAATGGCTTTACCTACGACCCTTCCATCGGCTGCTTCTGTCTCTCTCACGAGAACATCCGTATTCCGGAAGAGGGCAAGATCTACTCCATCAACGAGGGTAACTACATCAAGTTCCCGGACGGGGTGAAGAAGTACCTGAAATATTGTCAGGAGCGCGACGAGGCGACCCACCGACCCTACACCTCCCGCTATATCGGTTCCCTGGTCTCCGATTTCCATCGCAACCTGCTCAAGGGCGGCATCTACATTTATCCGTCCGGTACCAACTCGCCGAACGGCAAGCTGCGCCTGCTCTATGAGTGCAACCCGATGGCGTTTCTGGTGGAGCAGGCCGGTGGCAAGGCCTCCGACGGCTTTGGCCGGATCATGGATATCCAGCCCACTGCGTTGCACCAGCGTACCCCTTACTTCGTGGGCTCGACCAAGATGGTGGAGCGGGCCGAGGCCTTTATGCGCGAGTTCTCCGCCCACGAGGATCCGGCCAATCAGGGCTGATAGTACGCAGCTGTCAGATAGCAAATAAAAAACGGGAGCCGATTTGGCTCCCGTTTTAGTTGGCGTTATCTGTCTGGCTCGCCGCCAGCGTTGCAAACACTCACAAGCTGTTGTTGGCCAGATCCGCCAGCAAACCATCGACCAGTTTCAGGCGCATGGCGCGATCCTGGGTCGGCACCTGGAAACGCAGCCGGGTCGGCCCGTCCATCTTGTAGACCCGTGGCTGGCTGGAGAGCAGCTTGACCAGATAGGCCGGATTGACCTTGGTCTCCTGGGTGAAGTCGAGATAGCCGCCGCGCTCGCTCATCTCCACCCGGCGAATGCCAAGGGCGGTGGCACGCTGGCGGAATGCCGCCAGCTCCAGCAGGGTTTTGGTCGCCTCCGGCAGCAGGCCAAAGCGGTCGATCAGCTCTACTTTCAGCTCGCGCAGCTCCTGCTCGTCCGCCGCGCTGGCGATCCGCTTGTACATGGAGAGGCGCATGTTGACGTCCGGGATGTAGTCGTCCGGCAACAGCGCAGGCAGGCGCAGCTCCACCTCGGTGTGCTGGCTCATCAGCTGCTCCAGCGACGGCGCCTTGCCGTTTTTCAGTGCTTCGACCGCCTGCTCCAGCATCTCCATGTAGAGGGTGAAGCCGACCGATTCAATCTGGCCGCTCTGATCGTCGCCGAGCAGTTCGCCTGCGCCACGGATCTCCAAATCGTGGGTCGCCAGCGCAAAACCGGCGCCGAGATCTTCGAGCGAGGCGATCGCCTCCAGCCGCTTCGCCGCATCCTTGGTCATCAGCTTGGGATGGGGTGTGAGCAGATAGGCATAGGCCTGATGGTGGGAGCGGCCGACCCGGCCCCGCAGTTGGTGCAGCTGGGCCAGACCGAGATGATCCGCCCGATCCATGATGATGGTGTTGGCGCTCGGCACGTCGATACCGGTCTCGATGATGGTGGTGCAGACCAGCAGGTTGAAGCGCTGGTGGTAGAAGTCGGACATGATCCGCTCAAGATCGCGCTCGCGCATCTGGCCGTGGGCGATGCCGATGCGTGCCTCGGGTACCAGCTCCGCCAGGTCGGCGGCGCATTTTTCGATGCTCTCCACGTCGTTGTGCAGGTAGTAAACCTGACCGCCGCGCTTCAATTCCCGCAGCACCGCCTCGCGCACCACCGCCGGTTCGTGCTGGCGCACGAAGGTCTTGATGGCAAGCCGCTTGGCGGGCGGGGTGGCGATGATGGAGAGATCCCGCATGCCCGACATCGCCATATTGAGGGTGCGCGGAATGGGGGTGGCGGTGAGGGTGAGGATATCCACATCGGCCCGCAGCGCCTTGATCTTCTCCTTCTGGCGCACCCCGAATCGATGCTCCTCATCGACGATGAGCAGCCCCAGATCCTTGAAGGTGAGCTCGGAGCCGAGCAGCTTGTGGGTGCCGATGATGATGTCCACCTTGCCCTCGGCCAATTCCTTCATCACAGCGCTCTGCTCTTTAGCGGAGCGGAAGCGGCTCAACACCTCGACCCGCACCGGCCAGTTGGCGAAGCGGTCGCGGAAGTTGTCGTAGTGCTGTTGCGCCAGCAGGGTGGTGGGCACCAGCACGGCAACCTGCTTGCCGCCGTGCACTGCTACAAACGCCGCCCGCATCGCCACTTCGGTCTTGCCGAAGCCTACATCGCCGCACACCAGTCGGTCCATGCTCTTGGCCTGACACATATCGCCCAGCACCGCGTTGATGGCGTTGAGCTGATCGTCGGTCTCCTCGAACGGGAAGCTGGCGGCAAACTGGCGATAGGCCTCTTTGTCATGCTTGAAGGCAAAACCGGCGCGGGCGGCGCGTATGGCGTAGACATCCAGCAGCTCGGCTGCCACGTCGCGCACCTTCTCGGCCGCCTTGCGCCGCGCCTTGACCCAGGCTTCGCCACCGAGCTTGTGGCTGGGGGGATTATCGGAACCGGTGTAGCGGCTGATGAGGTGCAAACTGGTGACCGGCACGAACAGCTTGTCGCCGCCGGCATATTCGAGGGTGAGGAACTCGGTGGGCAGGCCACCGGCATCGATGGTCTCCAGCCCCAGATAGCGGCCGACCCCGTGATCCAGATGCACCACCGGCTGGCCCTGAGTCAGCTCGCCGAGGTTGCGGATCACCGCGTCCGAGCTTAAGTTCTTGCTCTTCTCCCGCGCCCGCTTGCTGCGCACCTTGCCGCCCAGCAGTTCGGTCTCGGTGATCAGCGCCAAGGGATCCTGACCGGCCTCCTGCCACAGGAAGCCACGCTCAAGCGGTGCTACCAGCAGGCCGTGACGATCCTGGCTCGCCATAAAGGCATCGAGGGAGGGAAACTCTTTGGGTTGCAGCGAGATACGCGCCAGCAGATCGCCGAGCACCTCCCGCCGCCCTTCGGATTCCACCGCAAACAGGGTGCGCCCGGCAAAGCTTTGCAGGAACTGGTCGAGCGCCAGCAGGGGTTGCTCCTTGCTGTGATCGAGTTGCAGATCGGGCAGCGCCGAGATGGGCAGATCGTGTTGACCTGCATCGCCCGCGGTGGCGGCCTCTTGCAGCCGCACCGCGCCATATTGGCCAAGGGCGGCAAACAGCTGCTCCACCGGCAGATAGAGCTGCGCCGGTGGCAGCAGCGGGCGGGTGTTGTCCCAACGTCGGTCTTCATAACGTTGACCTATGTCGTTCCAGAAACGCTGGGCGGCGGGATAGATATCCCCCACAGTGAGCAGCAGGGTATCTTCTGGCAGATAGTCAAACAGGCTGGCGGTCTGGTTGAAGAAGAGCGGCAGATAGTACTCGATACCTGCGGGCCAGCGCCCCTTGCTCACCTCCTGATAGACGGAGCCCTCGGCCCGCGACAGCTCGAACTGTTCGCGGAATTGGCCGCGAAACAGCTCGATGGCCGCCTCGTCGGTGGGGAACTCCCGAGCAGGCAGCAGGCTGACCGTCTTGACCGGCTCGCTGGAGCGCTGGGTCTCGGGATCGAACGGGCGGATGGAGTCCACTTCGTCATCGAAGAAGTCGATACGATAGGGGCTGTTGCTGCCCATCGGGAAGAGATCGAGCAGGGAGCCGCGTGCGGCAAATTCGCCGTGCTCCAGCACCTGATCCACCGCCACGTAACCCGCTTCGGCCAAGCGCCCTCTAAGTTGTTGCAGGTTGAGGCGCTGACCGGCCTTCACCATCAGGCTGTATTTGTCGAGGTAGACCCGGGGGGCGCAGCGCAACATCAGGGTGGAGATGGGGACGATCAACACCCCCTTGCTCATCTGCGGCAGCTTGTAGAGGGTCTCGAGCCGCTGGGAGATGATGTCCTGATGGGGGGAGAAGGTGTCGTAGGGCAGGGTCTCCCAATCGGGGAACAGCAATACCGGCGCGGACTGATCGGCCAGCAGCTTGTTTGCCAGCAAATACTGTAGCTCCTGCTCAAGGCGCAGGGCGCTCGGGGTATCGGCGGTGATAAGCAGTACCGGCCCCCTGGCTTCGCTGGTGAGGCGGGCTGCAATCAGCGAGAGGCTGCTGCCGACCAGCTGGCCGAGCGTGATCTTTTGGCCCGCTTTGGCGGGCAAGGCGGGGACTTTCATTGGCATGGTTCGATTCTTTTAACGTTGACGTTATCTATCGCTGACGTTCGCTCTGGTTAGCGCTGACGCTCTTGGGCGCGCAGCTTGAGCTGTTTCGATTGCACGTGCAGGCTGGCACGTACCAGCAGTTCACGGTCATCTTCGCGGATCCGCACATAGTCGAGCAGCACATGGGTGCCATGTTCACTGCCGTCGAGCTGCTTGACCTGGCCATAGCAGTAGATGGCGGCCGCCTCTTCCCGCAGGAAGATCTTGAGGCGCACTATCTGGTGCAGGTGCGGCGCATCGCCGTGACCATGATAGGGGTGCAGATAGGTGAGCTGGCCGGCACTGAAACGCAGGGTGTGGAAGCGCTGCTCCGGATGGTCCTGCACGGAGAGCACATAGCCCATGATCATGTCGATCTTGCGGGACTGCTGATTGACGATCTCGATCAGATCGTGCATCGACTCGTTCTGGTTGCGCAGCAGGCGAGTGGTCACCAGATCGATGGAGGTAATGGCCGAGGAGATCCGAAAGGGCTCCGGCAGCTCAGCGTCCAGCTCCGCCAGCGAGGGGAGGTGGAAGTCGGCCGGCATGGGGATCACATTGACCGGCGTGGCATGAGTGACGCTGAAGAACTGTTCCTGCATGGAGGCTATCCCTTGTTGTCATGGACGGTTTCCCTTTATTATCCGGTATCTTATTTTGTTGGCAACGTACATATCCTTGAAGACCGGACTTTTTCAGCCCCTTTCGCTGGCCATCGGCCTGCGTTATGCAGGCTCGAAGCGCAGCAATCGCTTCGTCTCATTTATCTCTCTGTTCTCTACCTTTGGCATCGCCATCGGGGTTGCCGCCCTGATGGTGGTCATTTCGGTGATGAACGGTTTCGAAGGGCAGCTCAAAGGGCGCATCCTCGGGGTGATCCCCCATGTGGTGGTGACCAATCAGGCTGGCCGCATGGATGCAGACCCGCAAGGCTTGCCGGATCTGGCCAAACTCCCCCATGTGGTCGCCTCGGCCCCCATGCTCGACAGCGAAGGGATGCTGCAAAGCCCCGGCCAGCTGACCGGGGTGAGCGTGCAGGGGATCGATCCTGCACACTGGCCCAAGGATGACATCCTGCACTCCCAGATGCTGGGGGGGCGTCTCGATACCTTGCAGGCCGGTCACTACCGCATCGTGCTGGGGCAGGGGGTGGCACGCCGCCTCAATGTCTCCATCGGCGATCAGGTTCGTCTGCTCCTGACCGAAGGGACCCGCTTCACCCCGTTTGGCCGGGTACCGGCCCAGCGCCTCTTTACCGTCTCCGGTATCTTCGGGGTCGGCGCCGATGTGGATAACCAGATTGCGTTGATCGCGCTGGGTGATGCCCAGCGGCTGCTGCGCCTGCCGACAGAAACCGTCGGTGGCATTCGCCTCTGGCTCGATGATCCGTTTGCGGCCGACGAGGTGATCAAAACACCGTTGCCGGACGGGTTGCTATGGCAGGATTGGCGCCGCGAGCGGGGCGAGCTGTTCCAGGCAGTCGCCATGGAAAAACGGATGATGGGGCTGATGCTGGTGCTGATCATCGCCGTCGCCACCTTCAACATCCTCTCCGCGCTGGTGATGGTGGTGACGGACAAGGAGGGCGAAGTGGCCATCCTGCGCACCATGGGCATGAGTGAGTCGGGGATCGTCAAAATCTTCATGGTGCTCGGCGCCTCCAGCGGGGTGATTGGTGCCCTGTTTGGTGGACTGGCGGGCCTTGCGCTCTCCTTGGGTCTCAACCCCCTGCTCAATGCGGTGGGGCTCAACCTCTATATGGCGGCGGGCGGCAGTGGCCTACCGGTGATTGTCGAGCCGGCTCAGGTCATCACCATTTTGCTGGGCGCCGTGCTGCTGAGCTTCAGTGCCACCCTCTATCCGGCGGCCCGCGCTGCGCGGGTGAAACCGGCCGAGGCGCTGCGTTATGAGTAATGCCGTGAATAATGCATCTTCTGTTGTGACTGGTGCCCCCGTTGTTGCGGGTGCCAGCGTTATTACCGAGGCAAGTGGAGCCCCTGTTATGAATGAAGCCGTATCCTGTGAACCTCTGCTGCGCTGCCAGGAGCTCAATCATGTCTATAAAGAGGGGGAGCTGGAGACTCAGGTGCTCAAGGGGATCGATCTCTGTGTCGCGCCCGGTGAAATGCTGGCGGTCGTGGGGAGCTCGGGCTCCGGCAAGACCACTCTGCTGCATCTGATGGGGGCCCTCGACAACCCCTCCAGCGGCGCTGTGCTGTTCAAGGGGGAGGATATCCACCATTGGGACAGCCGTACCCAGGCCCGTTTTCGCAACCGCGAGCTGGGTTTTGTCTACCAGTTCCACCACCTGCTCTCCGAGTTCAGTGCGCTGGAAAATGCGGCCATGCCGCTGCTGATCGCCGGTGAGTCGGTGGCGGTTGCCACCGAAAAGGCGACCAGAATGTTGGGACGGGTAGGGCTCTCCCATCGCTTGAACCACCGTCCCTCCGAGCTTTCTGGTGGCGAACGCCAGCGGGTGGCGATCGCCCGGGCGCTGGTCAACGAACCGAGTCTGGTATTGGCGGACGAACCCACCGGCAATCTGGATCACGCCAGTGCCACTGCGGTGTACGAGCTGCTGTGTGAACTGAATCGTGAACTGGGCACCGCCTTTGTGGTGGTGACCCATGACTTGAGCCTGGCGGCCAAGCTCCATCGCCGGGTGACCCTGGTGAGCGGTGTGATGGCGGAGGTTGCCTGATGTTCAAACCGCTGCCCCTTTTTCTGGGCCTGCGTTACAGCCGCTCCCGCCGTCGCAACGGGTTTATCGCCTTTATCTCTGCCTCTTCCCTGATCGGTATCGCCCTCGGGGTGATGGCGCTGATCCTGGGTCTCTCCGCCATGAACGGTTTCGAGCGGGAGCTCAAAGATCGGGTGCTCTCGGTCGTGCCGCAAGGTGAGCTGGACGCCGTCGAGCGGCCGCTGCCGGATTGGCCCCGTCTGCGTGACTACCTGCTGGCCCAGCCGGGTGTCGAGGCGGCCGCGCCGGTCATTCGCCTCAATGGCCTGCTGGAGCACGGCTCTGCCCTCAAGGGGGTGCAGCTGCGTGCCGTGCTGCCGGAGCTGGAAGCCAACCTGTCGGATGCGGGCAAGTACATGACGGGTCGCGGCCTGCGTGAGCTGCAACCGGGCGAGCATGGGGTGATCCTCGGCAAGACCATCGCCGACAAGCTGGGGGTCAAGGTGGGGGACGCGGTCGCTCTGCTGCTGCCGCAAGGGGGCGATCAGGCCGGGATCAAGAATCCCCGGCGCGAAGCCCTGACCGTGGTGGGACTGTTGGAAATTGGCGGTCAGCTCGACGGTCTGCTCGGCTTTATGCATCTGGCTGATGCCCAGACCATCACCGGTATGGGCAGCGATGTGGAGGGCTTCAGCCTGCGGGTGAGCGATGTGCTCAAGGCGCAATCCATCACGGTAGCCGCCGCGCAGCAGTTCCCCCATCACGTCTATATCCGCAGCTGGATGAACAGTCAGGGTTATCTCTATCAGGACATCCAGATGGTGCGCACCGTCATGTATGTGGTGATGCTGATGGTGGTGGCCGTCGCCTGTTTCAATATTGTCTCCACTCTGGTGATGGCGGTGAACGAGAAGCGCAGCGAGATTGCCATCCTGAAAACCATGGGGGCGAGCCCCGGCCAGATCCGGCTCACCTTCGTCATTCAGGGGATGGTCAACGGTGTAGCCGGTGCGCTGCTGGGTGCCCTGCTCGGTGGGTTGCTCTCCAGCAAGCTGACCCAGATCCTGAGCGTTGTCGAAACGCTCATTGGCCACCGCTTCCTCAATCCGGATATCTACTTCATCGACTTCTTGCCGACCGAGTTGCATATGCAGGATCTGCTGATCGTGACGGGCGCCGCCATTTTGATGAGCCTGCTGGCGACCCTCTATCCCGCCTGGCGGGCGAGCGGTCTGGTGCCGTCGCGCGAACTGGGTCACTGATGCGCCGCATCTGATCCGCAATAAAATAAATAATGAAGGGCCCGCCGGTGCAAACCGGCGGGCCCTTCTGTTTTGAGGTCGAGTGACGTGGCTTAGTGAGCGTTGAGCTCATCGAGTGGCAGGGAGAAGCTGGCCACGAAGGTGTCGATAAAGTAGCGCATCTCCTCGCTCATCCGGGCTTCCAGCATGGCTTCGAGGCGCTTGCGAGCCGGTTCAAACTCCCGGTTGCCCGCGTTGATCTCTTCCAGACACTTGGTATAGGCGCAGAGGGTGTCGGCATCCTTGACCAGTCTGGCCAGCTCGCCATCCTGGGCTGCCGAATCGAGCAGCGGGCGAAAGTCCTCGACCAGCTCAGGTGGCAGCATGGCCAGCAGACGCTGTTCGGCGGCCAGCTCAATCTTTTTGTATTCGCGGGCAATTTCGGGGTTGAAGTATTTGACCGGGGTGGGCAGATCGCCGGTCAACACCTCGCTGCTGTCGTGATAGAGCGCCATCACGGCGGCGCGGTCGGCATTCACGCTGCCGCCAAACAGCCGGTTTTTGATGATGCCGAGGGCATGGGCCACCATGGCGACCTGCAGGCTGTGCTCTGCAATATTTTCAGGCTGGATGTTGCGCATTAGGGGCCAGCGGTAGATGAGCTTCATGCGGGCGAGATTGGCGAAAAAGTGGCTGGGTAACATGATGGCCTCAACAAAAGAGAATAAAAAAAGGGCAGACCCCAGTCTGCCCTTTTTTTCGTTGCAAGGCAGCGTCTGCCCGCGCATTTCCCGCAGTTAGCGGATATAGCGACCCGATTCCGCCTCGTGGTTGGTCACAATCATCTGGCCGATGGGGGCAAGACTGATCAGTGCCAGTTTGAGGTGCTGAATACCGAACGGGATACCGATAATGGTCACGAAGCAGGCCAGCGCGGAAGCGATGTGGCCGATGGCCAGCCAGATACCGATCAGCACGAACCAGAGGATGTTGCCAATCAGCCCCAGGGTGCCGGTGCCGATATCGCTCTGGCCGGTCATGGTTTTGCGATTGACCGCCTGCTTGCCAAACGGGAAGAAGGTAAAGGTGCCGATCACGAAGCAGGCGCGTCCCCAGGGGATGCCCACCAGCGAGATAAAGCAGATAAGACCGGCCAGCCACCAGGCCAGGCCCATAAAGATACCTCCCAGTACAAACCAGAGCAGATTGAACAAGAAGCGAAAAAAGGCCATGTGAGTGACTCCAGATACATCAATTTGGCTGCCACCATAACGAGGGAGGGCAGGGGACGCAATGGTTGATTCGGTCAATCGCCATTTGGCTGGACAAATTAAGTCGCCGCCCGCGACAGCGGCCCGTTTTGCGGCGAAAAATGGGTAATAAATCGGCATTCGGCTGAAAAAAGGTGAACAAACGCAAAATTATCGTCACCGGATGGTTGAAGTCGGGTGCCTCTCTCCCCATATAAAGGGCAGTTTTGCACGAATTGTGCTTTCACGCCGCTCAATGTGGGGGATGTGTGGCTCGACTCGACCAAAGTGCGCCGCTATAATGCCGCGTCATATTTTCTCATCACAAAGACATATTGTTGTCTTTATAAACAGGAAGACTCCGGGCTTTGCCCAGGGGCAATAAGGGTCAGCACACAGTGCTGAGTTGAACGAGGTAGAAGAATGCAAGTTTCTGTAGAGACAACCCAGGGTCTGGAACGCCGTCTTACCATCACTGTACCGGCCGCTACCGTAGACGCCGCTGTGCGTAAAGAATTGAATGGCCTGGCCAAAACTCGTCGCATCGACGGTTTCCGTCCTGGCAAGGCTCCGGTTGCCATCATCAAGAAGATGTTCGGCGCCATGGCTCACGCCCGCGTTGCTGATGAAATGATGCAGAGCAACTTCATCAAAGCCATCATCGAAAACAAACTGAGCCCGGCCGGTGCCCCGACCATGGATCCGAAAGAGATCCAGGAAGGTCAGGATTTCGAATTCACCGCCACGTTCGAAGTGTACCCGGAGTTCGAAGTTGCTGGTCTCGAGACCATCAAGGTCGAGAAGCCGGTTGCGACCGTGAAGGATGAAGATCTGGCCAACATGATCGACACCCTGCGCAAGCAGCACGCTACCTGGGCTGATGCCGATGTTGCCGCTGCCAATGGCATGCGTGTGACCCTGGACTTCGTCGGTTCCATCGACGGTGAAGAGTTCGACGGCGGCAAAGCTGAAGGCTTCAATCTGGTGCTGGGCGCTGGCCGCATGATCCCGGGCTTCGAAGACGCCATCATGGGCAAGAAAGCGGGCGACGAGTTCACCATCGAAGTGACCTTCCCGGCTGACTACCACGCTGAAAACCTGAAAGGCAAAGAAGCCAAGTTCGCTTCCAAGCTGATCAAGGTTGAAGAGCAGATCCTGCCTGAGCTGACCGAAGAGTTCGTCAAGCGTTTCGGTATCGAAAGCGGTTCTGTTGAAGAGCTGAAAGCCGAAGTGCGCAAGAACATGGAGCGCGAACTGGCTCAAGCCCTGAAAAACAGCGTGAAAGAACAGGTTCTGAACGGTCTGGTTGAAGCCAACATGATCGACCTGCCGAAGGCCGCTGTTGCTCAAGAGATCGATACCCTGCGTCAACAGGCGCTGCAGCGCTTCGGTGGTTTCCAGGGCGGCAACGCTCCCGAGCTGCCGGCTGAACTGTTCCAGGCGCAAGCCGAGCGTCGTGTACGCGTTGGCCTGCTGCTGGGCGACGTGATCCGCACCAACGAGATCAAGGCTGACGATGCCCGCGTAACCAGCATCATCGAGTCCATGGCGACTGCCTACGAAGATCCGAAGGAAGTGATCGAGTACTACCAGAAGAACGAGCAGATGCTGAACGGCGTTCGTAACCTGGCAGTTGAAGATCAAGCCATCGACCTGATCCTGTCCAAAGCGCAAGTGACCGAAAAAGAAGTTGCCTTTGATGACGTGATCAACAAGTCTGGCGCCGCTGCCTAAGAACATTTGACTTAAGGTCAAGACTGTTAAGTATAATGGCTCGTGTGATCTCCACTCGGGCCATTTTATTTTAGGGACAATGCCTTATGTATAAAAACTATAACGATGTAACCGAATCCCCACGCAATGCACTCATCCCGATGGTGGTAGAGCAGACTGCCAAGGGTGAACGTTCCTACGATATTTACTCCCGTCTGCTGAAAGAGCGGGTGATCTTCCTGACCGGTCAGGTTGAAGATCAGATGGCCAATCTGGTGGTTGCCCAGTTGCTGTTCCTCGAGTCCGAGAATCCGGACAAGGACATCTATATCTACATCAACTCACCGGGTGGTTCGGTGACTGCGGGCATGTCTATCTATGACACCATGCAGTTCATCAAGCCGGATGTCAGCACCGTCTGCATGGGTCAGGCCTGCTCCATGGGCGCCTTCCTGCTGGCCGGTGGCGCCAAGGGCAAGCGTTTCTGCCTGCCGAACGCTCGCGTGATGATCCACCAGCCGCTGGGTGGCTTCCAGGGCCAGGCATCTGATATCCAGATCCACGCCCAGGAGATCCTGAAGATCAAAAATACCCTGAACGAGCGTCTGGCGTTCCATACCGGTCAGGACATGGCTACCATCGAGCGTGACACCGATCGTGACAACTTCATGTCCGCCGAGCAGGCCGTGGCCTATGGTCTGGTAGACGGTGTCCTGAGCCAGCGTAGCTGAGCAGGGTGTCCCGGTCTGTTGTAAACTCAACAGGCCGATCCATCCTCTATTGATAAAACGAGGTTGCTGAATGACAGAAAAACGCAAGGGTGAGGGTGATAAGCTGCTCTACTGCTCTTTTTGCGGCAAAAGCCAGCATGAAGTGCGCAAGCTGATCGCTGGCCCTTCCGTCTACATATGTGATGAGTGTGTCGAGCTGTGCAACGACATCATCCGCGAAGAGATCCGCGAGATCTCTCCCAAGCGTGATGGTAACGAGCTGCCGACCCCTCATCAGATCCGCGCTCATCTCGATGACTATGTGATCGGGCAGGAGTACGCCAAGAAGGTGTTGGCCGTTGCGGTATACAACCACTACAAGCGTCTGCGTAACAGCGGCGAAAACAGTGGTGTGGAGCTCGGCAAATCCAACATCCTGCTGATTGGCCCGACCGGTAGCGGCAAGACCCTGCTGGCCGAGACCCTGGCTCGTCTGCTGGATGTGCCGTTCACCATGGCCGATGCGACCACTCTGACCGAAGCCGGTTATGTGGGCGAGGACGTGGAGAACATCATCCAGAAGCTGCTGCAAAAGTGCGACTACGACGTAGAGAAGGCCCAGCGTGGCATCGTCTACATCGACGAGATCGACAAGATCTCCCGCAAGTCGGACAACCCCTCCATCACCCGCGATGTCTCCGGGGAAGGGGTACAGCAGGCACTGCTCAAGCTGATCGAAGGGACCATCGCTTCCGTGCCGCCGCAAGGTGGTCGCAAGCATCCGCAGCAGGAGTTCTTGCAGGTTGATACCTCCAAGATCCTCTTCATCTGTGGCGGTGCCTTTGCCGGTCTGGACAAGGTGATCGAGCAGCGTTCCGTGAAGGGAACCGGTATCGGGTTTGGCGCCGAGGTGAAATCCAAGGATGCCAAGGCCACCCTGAGCGAGACCTTCGCCAAGGTGGAGCCGGAAGATCTGATCAAGTACGGTCTGATCCCCGAGTTCATCGGCCGTCTGCCGGTGGTCGCGACCCTGACCGAACTGGACGAGTCTGCCCTTATCCAGATCCTGAAAGAGCCGAAAAACGCGCTGACCAAACAGTACGCTGCGTTGTTCGATCTGGAAGGGGTTGAGCTGGAGTTCCGTGACGACGCACTCAACGCCATTGCCCGCAAGGCGATGGAGCGTAAAACCGGTGCTCGTGGTCTGCGTTCCATCGTGGAAGCCGTGCTGCTGGATACCATGTATGACCTGCCTTCTCTGGAAGGGGTCAGCAAGGTGGTGATCGACGAGACCGTGATCAAAGGGGACTCCGCGCCCTTGATGATCTACGAAAATCCCGAGACCCAGGCTGCTGCATCAGAGTAAACGTCTGATTTTTAATCAAATGGAAGGGGCTTTTTGCCCCTTTCATGCTTTTTGCGGTTTCGGCGATTGAATCTCATCTCAGCGCCCCCATATACTCAGCCAAGCGCTTTGCCAACGGTATAACAAGCCGAGAGGACATATATGAACCTAGAGCGTTCAGAACGCATCGAGATTCCCGTCCTGCCTCTTCGTGACGTGGTGGTTTACCCCCACATGGTCATTCCACTCTTTGTGGGGCGGGAAAAATCCATTCGCTGTCTGGAAGCGGCCATGGAGCAGGACAAGAAAGTTCTGCTGGTGGCCCAGAAGGATGCGTCAACCGACGAGCCGACTGTGGAGGAGATCTTCACCGTCGGGACAGTGGCCAATATTCTGCAGATGCTCAAGCTGCCGGACGGCACCGTCAAGGTGCTGGTAGAGGGGGGGCAGCGTGCCCGCCTGGAGCGGATGATCGACGACAAGGATTTCTTTGTCTGCGAGGCCCAGTACATCCCCTCCCAAGCCATTGAGGAGAAGGATCAGGAAGTACTGGTTCGCTCCGCCATCGGCCAGTTTGAAGGCTATATCAAGCTCAACAAGAAGATCCCGCCCGAGGTACTGACCTCGATCTCGGCGATCGACGATGCTGCGCGTCTGGCAGATACCATGGCGGCCCACATGCCGCTCAAGCTGGAAGACAAGCAGAAGGTGCTGGAGATCGTCTCGGTTTCCGAGCGCATCGAATTCCTGATGGCGATGATGGAGTCGGAGATTGACCTGCTGCAGGTCGAGAAACGCATCCGCACGCGCGTCAAGAAGCAGATGGAGAAGAGCCAGCGCGAGTACTACCTCAACGAGCAGATGAAGGCCATCCAGAAAGAGCTGGGTGAGCTGGAAGATAGCCCGGATGAGTTTGAAGCCCTCAATCGCAAGATTGAAGAGGCCGGTATGCCGGCTGATGCCCGTGAAAAGGCGTTGGCAGAGCTTGCCAAGCTGAAAATGATGTCGCCCATGTCCGCCGAGGCTACCGTGGTTCGCAGCTATGTGGACTGGATGGTACAGGTGCCGTGGAAGGCGCGCTCCAAGGTCAAGAAAGACCTGGGCAAGGCGCAAGAGGTGCTGGATGCCGATCACTATGGCCTCGAGAAGGTCAAGGATCGCATCCTCGAATATCTGGCGGTACAGGCGCGGGTGAACAAGCTCAAGGGCCCCATCCTCTGTCTGGTTGGGCCTCCCGGTGTGGGCAAGACCTCGCTGGGCCAATCCATCGCCAAGGCGACGGGCCGCAAGTATGTGCGGATGGCCCTCGGTGGGGTGCGTGACGAAGCGGAGATCCGCGGTCACCGCCGTACCTATATCGGTTCCATGCCTGGCAAGCTTATCCAGAAGATGGCGAAAGTCGGCGTGAAGAACCCGCTGTTCCTGCTCGACGAGATCGACAAGATGAGCTCGGACATGCGTGGCGATCCCGCATCTGCCTTGCTGGAAGTACTGGATCCGGAACAGAACAACAGCTTCAACGATCACTACCTGGAAGTGGATTATGACCTGTCGGACGTGATGTTCGTGGCCACCTCCAACTCCATGAATATCCCGGGTCCGTTGCTGGACCGGATGGAAGTGATCCGTCTCTCCGGTTACACCGAAGATGAGAAGCTCAACATTGCCAAGCAGCATCTGGTGGCCAAGCAGATCCAGCGCAACGGCCTGAAAGGGTCCGAGATCACCATCGAAGATTCTGCCCTGGTCGGGGTGATCCGCTACTACACCCGCGAGGCGGGGGTGCGGAGTCTGGAGCGCGAGATCTCCAAGATTTGTCGCAAGGCCGTCAAGCGCATCCTGCTGGACAAGAGCATCAAGCATGTTCAGGTCAATCAGGCCAACCTCAAAGAGTTCCTCGGGGTGCAGCGTTTCGATTACGGCAAGGCCACCGACCAGAACCAGGTGGGTCAGGTGTGTGGTCTGGCGTGGACCGAAGTGGGGGGCGATCTGCTCACCATCGAAACCACCAACATGCCGGGCAAGGGCAAGCTCACTTACACCGGTTCCCTCGGTGACGTGATGCAGGAGTCCATCCAGGCGGCCATGACGGTGGTGCGGGCCCGTGCCGAGAAGTTGCGCATCAACGCCGACTTCTACGAGAAGCGCGATATCCACGTGCACGTACCGGAAGGGGCAACCCCGAAAGACGGCCCGAGTGCCGGTATCGCCATGTGTACCGCCCTGGTCTCCAGCTTGACCGGTAATCCGGTTCGTGCTGATGTGGCGATGACAGGTGAGATCACCCTGCGCGGCGAAGTGCTGCCCATCGGTGGTCTCAAGGAGAAGTTGCTGGCAGCCCATCGTGGCGGCATCAAGCGAGTGCTTATTCCGAAAGAGAACGAGCGTGACCTTGAGGAGATCCCGGCAAACGTCAAACAAGACCTTGAAATTTATCCGGTTCGCTGGATTGACGAGGTGCTGGAACTGGCGTTGCAGGACAATCCGCAGGGGTTTGAACGCGTTTCTGTCGTGTAAATGTTGATGCGCCGCAAATTTGGCGCATTCGACGGGTGGTTAAGGCTTGCATGCGCCCGATAACGGAAGTAGCCTTGACCACCGATCGGGTACTCGTGATGAGTCGCAATGCGTTGTGTGGCGCGGGTTTGCGCCAGATTGTCACTTGCAACTGATCAGGAGGCTTGCTATAAAACCTCCACTTGTTGTGGCCAGGGAAATCAGCGCCGCAGCGGTGTTTGATAAAAGGGGAATATAAGAGTGAATAAATCTCAACTGATTGACAAGATTGCAGACGGTGCCGATATCTCCAAAGCTGCCGCTGGCCGTGCGTTGGATGCCTTCATTGATGCTGTTGGTGAAGCGCTGAAAGAGGGTGACCAGGTTGCTCTGGTTGGTTTCGGTACTTTCGCTGTACGCGAGCGTGCTGCCCGTTCAGGCCGTAACCCGCAGACTGGCGCGACCATCGAAATCGCTGCTGGTAAAGTTCCTGCCTTCAAAGCCGGTAAGGCCCTGAAAGACGCTGTTAACTAAGTCGGTCGCTGATATCCGTCGGCTACCGTCCTTGGTCGCAGACCAGACAAGTTAGAGAGTCTTCTCTCATACTGATTGACCAAGGCGCATCGCAATCGGTGCGCCTTTTTATTGTTTACGCCCATCGAGTTCGGGAGCATAAGTACAAACATGATGTTGGATAAACTACGCGAAGGGGCGCAGGGCAAGGTAGCCAAGGTTATCTTGGGCCTGATCATCCTCTCCTTTGCCTTGGCTGGTGTAGGTAGCTACCTGAACGGCCCGGCCCGTACCGCCCCCGCCACCGTCAATGGCACCGAGATCAGTGCTGCGGCACTGGAAAATGCCTACCGTAACGAGCGCGCCCGCATGGAATCCCAGATGGGAGAGGCATTCAGCCAGCTGGCCGCGAACCCCGATTACATGAAACAGTTCCGCCGTGGCGTGCTGGATCGGTTGATCGATCAGGCGTTGCTGGACAGCAAGGCCCGTGAACTGGGTCTGCGCATCAGCGACGAGCAGATCAAGCAAGCCATCGTGGAGATGCCCGAGTTTGCCGAAAACGGCAAGTTCAACAATGACCGCTATCTGCAGCTGATCCGTCGTGCCGGTATGACTCCCGAAATGTTCCGTGACTCCCTGCGTCAGGACATGGTGCGTCAACAGCTGATGGGCGCCCTGCTGGGCACCGAATTCTCCCTCAAGGGTGAAGCGGAGCAGCTCGACAAGCTCTACAACCAGACTCGCGATCTGCGTCTGGTGCGTCTGGCTGCCGCCAACTATGTGGATGATGTTCAGGTCTCTGACAACGAGCTGGAGCAGTACTACAAGACCAATGGCGCCCGTTTCATGAACGACGAACAGGTCAAGGTCGACTATCTGCTGCTGGATGCTGCCAACCTCGCCAAGGACATCAAGGTCACCGAGCAGGATGCCCAGGATTACTACGATCAGCACCAGGATCTGTTCCAGCGTGCCGAGCGTCGTCATGTGGCTCACATCCTGATCCCGTTTGGCAAGGACGAGAAAGCAGCCGAGCAGAAGGCAGAAGCCGTGCTGGCCAAAGCCAAGGCGGGTGATGATTTCGCTGCGCTGGCCAAGGCTGACTCTGCCGATACCTTCTCCGCCAAAAAAGGCGGCGAGCTGGACTGGTTCGAGAAAGGGGTGATGGACCCGGCCTTCGAAAAAGCCGCGTTCGCCCTGAACAAGGCGGGTGATCTCTCCACCGTGGTGAAGAGCCCGTTCGGTTTCCACATCATCAAGCTGCTGGGGGTTGAGGCTGCCCAGACCAAGCCGTTTGCCGATGTGAAGGAAGAGACCATCACTCGTCTGCAAGCTGATAAGGCCAAGGAGCTGTTCTTCGCCGAGCAGCAGAAGATGGCTGACAACAGCTTCGAAAACCCGGACTCGCTGGATCTGACCGCTGATGCCATGGGGATGAAGGTACAATCTTCCGATTTCTTCACCCAGGCGAGCGCCCCGGCTCCGTTGAACGATCCCAAGGTGCTCTCCGTGGCGTTCTCCGAGCAACTGCGCGATGACAACACCAACTCCGACGTGATTGAGCTGGCTGATGGCAAGGCGCTGGTGCTGCACATCACCGGTCACCAGCCAAAGGCCGTCAAGCCGCTGGCTGAAGTGAAAGAGCAGGTGATTGCCGCCATCAAGCATGACAAGGCCGGTGAAGTGGCCCGTGGCAAGGCGCAGGGCCTGCTGGACAAGCTGAAGGTCGGTGAGAGCATCACGGCCGATCTGGCTGCTCTCGGTCTGAAAGTGGAGACCCACAAAGGGGTTGCCCGCTTCGATCGCGAACTGGATCAGAACCTGATTGCCCAGGCGTTCACACTGCCCCATCCGAAAGATGGCAAGCCGAGCGTGGCACTGGTTGCCGAAACCAATGGTGACCGCGTGGTGGTGGCGCTGGACAAGGTTAATGTTCCTGCCGCCGCATCCGGCATGGCCGCCATGCTGCAAGGTCAGCTGGGTCAGGGCAAAGCTCAGGTGAGTTACAAGTCTCTGATCGACGAGCTGCGCAAAGCGGCCAAGATCGAGTACTTCACCAGTGTGGAAGCCACAGTCGAGTAATCGACACCGCGCAACCCATTGAAAACGGCTCCTTGATGGAGCCGTTTTTTTACCTGTGGGCAAGAGGGGGGGGATACTCAAGCTCTGCTCTCTGCTCTCTGCTCTCTGCTCTCTGCTCTCTGCTCTGTGGCGTGTAGTCACACCACTGCTATACGCCATCTCAGTCGTCTAAATACGGGATATAAAAAAACCGGCACGTGTGTGCTAATGCCGCTCAGTTAAGGATCCATTGACCGATCCTTCTGCTGTGTAAAAATCTGAAACCTGTTGATTGGTTTCGGATTTTTATGCGTATCGCTCATGCTCTCGACTTCCTCCACGCCAGCAATGCCGCTCAGTTTGAGTCGCTCTCAGACCTTATTCCGCCCGAGCTCATCACAACGCTGCTCGCCGAAGAGGATGTCGCGACCCTGCGTCGTCGTCGTATGCCCATGGAACGTCTGGTCTGGGCCATCATCGGCATGGCCATCTTCCGCCATGTCCCCATGACCCAGCTGGTCAATCAGCTGCCCGGTGACCGCCCCTTTGTTGCCCCCAGCGCCTTCCTACAAGCCCGCCAAAAGCTCGGGGACAAGAGCATCAAGCGGCTGTTTCACGAGACCGCCTCGCGCTGGCATCAGCAGGCCAATCACCCCGGCTGGGCCGGGCTGCAACTGCTCGCCGTTGATGGTGTGATGTGGCTTACCCCCGATACCCAGGACAATGCCGCCGCCTTTGCAAAGCCCGGCACCCAGCATGGCGAGACCGCCTATCCGCAGGTGCGCATTCTCTGTCAGATGGAGCTCACCAGCCATCTGCTCACGCAAGCCGTCATGGATAGCTGCGCTGTCAACGAGATGGTGCTGGCCGAACAGCTTGCCGCGCGCACGCCAGACCACTCGCTGACCCTTGTTCGACAAAGGGTTTTACTCGCTCGGCCTGCTCGATGCCTGGCAAAGCGCGGGCTGTGAGCGTCACTGGCTGCTGCCGCTCACAAAGGGCACGCAGTATGAGGTGGTGCGTAAGCTGGGGCGTCAGGATGTGCTGGTGCGCCTGAAGACCAGCCCGCAAGCGAGGCAGAAGTGGCCGCAACTACCGGACACGGTGGAAGCCCGCTTGCCGACTCGCACTATCAACGGCAAAGAGCGGCAGGTACTGACCTCGATGGTCGACCCGATGCGCCTCCCGGGAGCAGACATCGTCGAGCTCTACAACCATCGCTGGGAAATCGAACTGGGTTATCGGGAAATGAAGCACAGCCTGCAACAACACCGATCGACCCTGCGCAGTAAGAAGGCGGCGGGGATACGGCAAGAGCTGTGGGGCGTACTGCTGGCGTACAACCTGCTGCGTAGCCAGATGGTGAAGATGGCGACGAGCCTGAAGGGATACACGGCGAGCCAGCTGAGTTTTCACATGGCGTCGGTCGATCTTATCCATGAACTGAGCTGCATGCCCTACCTGTCAGCGGGGACTATCCCGAAGCGGGTAGCTGACCTGGAGAAACAGGCGGGGCAGTTTGTGCTGCCGGAACGAAGGGAGCGAAGTTACCCCCGGTGCGTGAAGCCAAGGCCCCAGAGGTATAGTGTGAAAAAAGCCAATAAAAACAATACCAGTCAGGCTTAACTGACAGGCATTAGGGGTGCCAACGGTTGTTTGGCAATCACAGGGGGCTGGATGCCCCCTGCGAGTATGAGAACGCGTATGCAACGAGGCGTCGGGAGGCGTTACTTGACCCAGCTGGCCAGCATCTCGCTATTGAGTTCGGCCAGCGAACTCAGCTGGTAGTTGGCGATGGCAAGGCGTGGGTCGCCGACTAAAGCAGGATCCGGCACGATCAGCGCGGTCATGGAGGCCGCCTTGGCTGCCAGCAGGCCGGTGAAGCTGTCCTCGATGGCCAGACAATGAACCGGTTCCACCCCCAGCTTTTCGGCGGCGTGGATATAGACATCTGGGTGCGGTTTGCCGAAACGCTCGATTTCAGCGGAGTGAACTGCCATAAAGCGATCGCGAATGCCGAGCTTGCCGAGCACCGCTTCTGCCATGGCAAACGGGGAGGAGGTCGCCAGACCCACTTTCAGCCCGCGCGCCTCGATAAGGTCGAGCGCGTCCAGCACACCGGCCTTGGCCTGACCTTCGGAGAGGATCAGGGCGTTGACCCGATCCAGAATACGCTGCACCACCTCTTCCTGGCTCGGGCCGCTCCACGGGCGCAGGCGATACCAGTGGGCGACCAGCTGATCGATGCGCACGCCGATGGTCGATTCACAATCCTCGACGGTGTGGGGGTGACCCAGTTCGGAGAAAACGGCGATCTGGGCACGTTGCCAAAAGGGTTCCGAGTCGATCAGAACACCATCCATATCGAAGATCACGGCAGCTAACATCTTGTACTCCTGACAAATTTGAAGAGGGGATTATAAGCCTGACGGGGAAATGCAAAAGGGGCATTGCCATGCCCCTTGCGCCCGATCACATCGGCAAACGTTTGTTTTGCTGCGGCAAAAAAAGCCCTTAGAACATCACCTCGACCTTGGCGGCCACGGCTTTGGCTTTTTCCACCGCATCCTGGCAATCCGCTGCGCGGGCCAGCGCCACGCCAAGACGGCGGCGACCGGCGATCTCCGGTTTGCCAAACAGCCGCAGCTGGGCGCCTGGCACCAGCGCCAATGCCTCACCAATCCCCTGATAGCGGATATTCTGGCTGTGCCCTTCGCGCAGTACCACGGCAGAGGCGCTCGGCCCGTACTGGGTGATGGTGCCGACCGGCAGCCCCAGAATGGCGCGCACATGCAGGGCGAACTCGGAGAGATCTTGCGAGATCAGGGTCACCATGCCGGTGTCGTGGGGGCGAGGGGATACTTCGCTGAACCACACCTCATCGCCCTTGATAAAGAGCTCGACTCCGAACAGGCCGTAACCACCGAGGGCTTCAACCACCTTGGCGGCCACCTCTTTGGAGCGCGCCAGCGCCAGTTCGCTCATCACTTGCGGCTGCCAGGATTCGCGGTAGTCGCCATCTTCCTGCCGATGGCCGATCGGCTCGCAGAAGTGAATGCCATCGACGGCGCGTACCGTGAGCAGGGTGATCTCGTATTCGAAGGGGACGAAGCCTTCGACGATCACCTTGCCACGACCGGCACGGCCACCCTCCTGGGCGTAGGTCCAGCTGTCATCCTGCTTGGCGATATCGCGCAAGACACTCTGCCCCTTGCCGGATGAGCTCATCACCGGTTTTACCACGCAGGGCAGGCCGATAGCCTCGACGGCGGCGACAAACTCCTCCTTGCTCTGGGCAAAGCGGTAGGGAGAGGTGGGCAGACCCAGGGTCTCGGCGGCGAGGCGGCGGATCCCTTCCCGGTTCATGGTGAGCTGGGTGGCGCGGGCGTTGGGTACCACCTTGACCCCTTCTTGCTCGAGAGCGGCCAGGGTATTGGTGGCGATCGCTTCAATCTCGGGGATGATGAGGTCGGGTTTGACCTCGGCAACCAGGGCACGCAGGGCATTGCCATCGAGCATGTCCAGCACGTGGGCAGCGTGGGCCACCTGCATGGCGGGGGCATTGGGGTAGCGGTCGGCGGCGATCACTTCGATCCCGAACCGTTGCAACTCGATGGCGACCTCCTTGCCAAGTTCGCCGGAGCCCAGCAGCAGGGCACGGGTGGCGCCGGGGCGGGTTGCGGTTCCAAACATACGATCTCTCCTGATGTCGATGGTCACTGTTGATGGTCGCTATTGCACACGTGATTGCGGGAATAGCGGGCAAAAAAAGAGGCACGCATGGCGTACCTCAGGAAACGGGTTTGTGAGCGCGCTGCTCCAGATGGGTCAGCAAGGTAATGGCGCCAATGATGATGGCGGCGCCGAGCCACAGACGGCCGGGGGGCGCCCAGCCAAATACCAGCCAGCCTGCCAGCACGTTCATCGGCAGCTTGGCAAAATCGAAAGGCTGCACGAAGGAGGCCTCCGCCACGCTGTAGGCACGAGCGATGGACATTTGGGCCAGCGCCGTCAGCACGCCGGAGGCGGCTACCAGCAGCCATTGGCTCTCGCTCGGCCACTGCCACTCCGGCAGGGCCAGCATGACGTTGAACGGGGTACTGAAAATAAGCAGGTAGACCACAATGGTGTGGGATGATTCGTTGGCCGCCTGATAGCGCACCATCAGGGAGTAACCGGCCCAGAACAGCGCCGCCGCCACCGGCAGCAGGGAGGCCCAGTTGAACTCGTCAGTCCAGGGGGCGAGGATCACCATGGCGCCGGCAAAGCCCGCCAGGGTGGCCAGAATGCGGGCACGGCTCACCTGCTCCTTGAGCAGCAGGGCAGAGCCCAGGGTGGCAAACAGCGGTGAGGTCATCAGCAGGGCAATCCCCTGCCAGATGGGAACGGGGAACGCCAGTGCCCACAGCCAGAGCTGGATGCCGACTACCGCCAGCAATACCCGCAACAGGTGCAGCCGGAACTGATTGGTCATCAGGGATTGGCGCAGGCCGTGACGAATCAGCCAGGGCAGCAGGCAGATCAGGGCGATCAGGTATTGATGGAAGGCGACCTGAGTAGAGGCAAGGCCGAGTTTGAAGCTGACATACTGGCTCAGGCTGTTGACGGCGGCGAAGCAGAGTCCTGCCACCATCATCCAGACTGCACCGGCCAGAGGAGAGTGCCTGCGCGAGGGTATCATGGGATCCGGGTCGCTGGAAAAAAGTGCGGCGGATCATAACGGCAATCGTTTGTTCTGCCAAGGGTTGAAGCGCGGCCGCAGGGCTGGCTGGCGAGGAAGTGGCCTTACATCAAAATTTTTGAACAAGTTGAGCATCTATTTTCGCTATCAGCAAATAAGCACAATGTTTAGAGTGACCTCCATCGACAGCAACGCTGTTCAACCGACAACCAAATGGAGTTTCACCATGGCCAATATCCTCGTACTCAAATCCAGCATCCTGGGTCAATATTCCCAATCCAACGCCCTGATCGACGGCTTCCTGGCTGACCATCAGGATGATGCCGTAACCGTGCGTGATCTGGCCGCCCTCAACCTGCCGGTGCTGGATGGCGAGCTGGCTTCCGGCCTGCGCGGTGGTGATAACCTGAGCAAACGTCAGCTGGAGGTGATCGCCCAGTCCGACGAGCTGATCGCCGAACTCAAAGCGAGCGATCTGGTGGTGATTGCGGCCCCCATGTATAACTTCAACATCCCGACCCAGCTGAAAAACTGGATCGATCTGGTGGCGCGCGCCGGTGTCACCTTCCGCTACACCGAGACCGGCCCGGTCGGCATGGTTGAGAATACCCGTGCGCTGGTGATCAGCCCCCGCGGCGGCATGCACGTCGGCAGCACCACCGATCTGGTGACCCCCTACATGCGCACCGTGCTCGGTTTCATCGGTATCAAAGAGGTGGATTTCATCTATGCCGAAGGGATGGGGATGGGCCCGGATGCCCAGAGCAAGGGGATGGAAGCGGCCAAAGCGCAGCTGGAAACCCTGGCTATCTAAGGGCTCTCTACCCAGCCAAGGGCTATCTCTTCAACAGGTTGCCCCGCCAGATACCACAACGCAGCCATCAGGCTGCGTTTGTTTTTAGGTTCGATGTATTGCTACAAAGAGTATCGCGGCAAGCGAGACCGTCTAAAAGAGATTGGCGGAGTCACTACTCCATCATAAAACGGCGACAACCACGCACCAGCAGCAATGCCACCGCGACCAGCAGGCCAAGCAACAGGGTGGTCAGCCACTGTTCGGTGCTTTGCGGCAATTGGGGCGTGAAGAGGCTGATCATCAACAGGGTGCAGAGCGTGATCAGCAGGCTCTGTCGGGTCATCAATATCATGGGGTCATCCTTGGTTTGCTCACCTGAAACGATGTTAATGCCCTCTTGTGACAGGGTGATGTATCCGTGCATCTCCCTGTTGGGGCTGTTCAGACCATATCAGGTTTTTACCGCAGAGCCAGCGCCATCACTGGCGCTGTGATCCCGATCCCGCTAGCTGTCTTTATCTGAACTGTTTCTGCGCTGGCTGGTAGTGAAAATCGCCGCTGGCGAGCCGCGCTTCCAGTGCTTCCTGATCGATCTCCTGCGCCTTGCAGAGATCATCCAGATCGTCATAGCGATCACGCAACTGCATATTGACGACGCTCAACAGCATGTTGATGTCCATGGTGGCGAACTTTTTCAAATCCATGATTACTTCTCCCGATCCAGCGACTGCAGCTGCTCGATGGCGGCGCTGACGCTGTGCAGATGCTGGCGGATCGCCTCGCGGGATTCGCTCGGCAGATAGTCGGTCAGGGTATGTTGCCAGCTGCCCGCTTCGCTCTTGAGCTGCAGGAAGAGGGCGAGACCGGCATTGGTGAGGGAGACCAGGCTGATGCGTTTATCCTGCTCGCTGCTCTCGGTGAAGATGATCCCTTTTTCGACCAGACGGCGGATCTCGCGGGAGATGCGCACCTTGTCCATGCCGCTCGCCTCGACCAGCTCTTTCTGGCTGATGGGGTAGTTGGGACCGAGCACCATCATCAGGCGCCACTGCGGCACGGTCAGCTGGTAGCGCTGTTCATAAAACTGTTCGAAGGTATCCCGTAGCATCTCGGCGGCATGTACCAACTGATAGGGCGGGTAGTGAGCGAGTAACGCTATGATTTTTGACATATTACACCCTGCTGTGACGGCTGCATCAGATGCAGTTTCTTTTGATACTTTGACATTGATGATACGAAACTCAAGCTGATTTGTCTGACCCGGTTGCGATGAAATGTGCGGTGGCGCACGCCATCAAGGAAAAACCGGGTCTGACCGACGGGATTTTAAGCCATCGCTGTTCAGCCTTTACGCAACCAGATGAGGACGTTCTGCTTGAGCCAGGCCTCGCGGGTGTGCAGGGCGTAGAGCGCGGCCTCGTCGCGGCTGCCCGCTTGCCAGCTTTGCGGCTCCTGTTTGGGCAGCTTGCGCTGGCCCAGCAGGCAGGCTGGAATGTGCGGGTTGGCCTCGATAGCGACCAGCAGGTGGGGCTTGGCCGCCTCGGCACCCTCGGTGGCAAAGACCATCAGCGCCTTGTTGTAGAGCAACCAGCTGGAGGCTTCATCGAAGCGCACCAGCAGGGCGGCCAGCGCCTGCCAATCCCCTTGCAGTGCATAGAGGGTGGAGAGGTTGTAGCGGCAACCCGGTTCGTCGGCCACGCAGATTGTCAGCAGTTCCAGATACTCCGCTTTGGCTTCAGCCAGCTTGCCAAGGCGCAGCAGGCAGTCGGCGCGACCGGCTCTGGCGGCCAGCAGGGGGCGCAGCTCGGGAGCACTCCAGCCGTGGCCGGTGATTTGCTGCCAGAAGGCGTCGTCAAAGAGCGGAGTGGCATCGGCGATGATCTTCTCGAACCAGCCGAGGCGGGCCTGATGATCGCGGCAGCTGTCGGCCAGCTCGAACCAGCGCTGCCACTGCTGGGCCTGCTCGCCATTGATAGCCACATCGGCGCTGGGGGCGGCCTGATACTGGTCGAGGTTGAGCAACTGGTTGAGGGCGGTCTTCATGTTCTGGCGCTGG
Organism: Aeromonas allosaccharophila; assembly: GCF_016026615.1. Lineage (NCBI taxonomy): Bacteria > Pseudomonadati > Pseudomonadota > Gammaproteobacteria > Aeromonadales > Aeromonadaceae > Aeromonas > Aeromonas allosaccharophila. The sequence continues at coordinate 907,172 of NZ_CP065745.1, forward strand.
CGTTTGCAGAACTCGACAAAGGGGAGTTCGCTGGCGGCGGCGCTATAGAGCATCTGGGCCATCTGTTTGTCGCGAAACAGGCTCAGCTCGGCGGCCAGACTGAAGCGGTACTGGGTAGTCGGGTCGTTCAAATCCTTCGGCTTGGGCCAGGTGGCAAAGCCCTGGCTGAAACCGTAGCACCACTGACCGAGGGGATGGCTCTGCTCGAACACCTGCTCCGGGTTATCGCTGGGCAGGCGGCATTGGCTGGGCAGGGCCAGCTGGGCGTCGTCGGCCTGGGCTTCCAGCTCGGCGATCAGGTGGTTGAGGGCTTCTGCGCTTTTTTCATCCAGCTCGGCATCCTGTTCCAGCAATCCAGCCAGCGGGCGTTGCCAGTCAGGGGTCTCTGGCCCCACCAGACGAGCACAGAGAAAACCGTGCAGGGCCGGGTAGGTCATGTCTTGCTGGCTGTGGCTCTGGATCCATTGATTGAGCAGGCGGGTACGAGTGGATGGGTTCATCGACAGTTCCTCTGGATTTGAACAGCCGCGAAGTCTACCTAAAAGTGGGGTTATTTGCAGTAAATGGCCGCCTGTTTGGCGATTTAATCACCATTGGCGGGTAAGATAGCGGCGAAAGGGCGGCCCTTGGTGGCTTGGGGACTAGGCCAGATCACCGCTCTTGAGGTAACATGCGCGCCCATAGGGGCCATGGATCAGTTGGCCCATCCGGGTAATGAAAAAAGAGAGCACCATGATACAGATTGGCAAGATGAACACCCTCACCGTCGTTGAACTCGAAGACCGTGGCGCCTGGCTTGCGGCCGATGAATACGGTGAACTGCTGCTGCCCAAGCGTCAACTGCCGGAAGGGGTGAAAGAGGGGGATAGCGTGCAGGTCTTCCTCTATCTGGATGCCGATTGCGAGCCGGTGATCACCACCGACAAGCCATTTGCCATGGTGGACGAATTTGCCGGTCTGAAAGTGGTCAATGCCAACAAGATTGGTGCCTTCCTCGATTGGGGCATGAAAAAAGACTTGTTCGTGCCCAGCCGCGAGCAGAACAAGCCGATGCAGGTGGGCCACGTCTATCTGGTGCGTCTGCAACTGGATAACGAAGGGCGCATGGTTGGCACCAGCCGCATCGAGCGTTTCCTGACCCCGGCCGGCAGCAACTTCAAGGTCGGTGACGAAGTGACCGCGCTGCCGGGTGAACACTCGCCCCTGGGCATCAAGGTGATCGTCAACGGCCAGTATCCCGGCATGCTGTTCAAGAACGAAGTGTTTGGCCGGGTGATGACCGGTCGGCCGCAAACCGCCTGGGTCAAGCAGGTGCGCGAAGATGGCAAGCTGGATCTGACCCTGCAAAAGCCTGGTCTGGCGCGGGTCGATGACGCCGGTGAGCGCATTCTGAGCCGGATGAGAAAGCAGGGCGGCAGCCTGGCGGTGGGTGACAAGAGCGAACCCGAGCTCATCTACAAGCTGTTCAGTATGAGCAAGGGCACCTTCAAGAAGGCGATCGGTGGCCTCTACAAGCAGGGCAAGATCGTCATCGAAGATAACGCCATTACCCTGACCGACGCCGGTGCCGCGCAGGCACAAGCAGGCGAACAGGCGCAGGATAGCGAATAAGATGCCGAGCCCCTGTGTTGGTCTCTGCAAGGCGAAAGATGGGCTTTGCCTTGGTTGTGGCCGCACCCTGACCGAGATCGGCCACTGGTCGGCGATGGAGAGCAAGGCCCAGCTGGCGGTGATGGCCGAGCTGAATGGCTCGAAAAGCACCCACCGCTGTCCGGGTTGTGGCGAACCGGCCTATTGCGCCGTCTCTGCCGGTCAGACCATTGCGCAGTGCTGGTGCAGCCAGTTGCCGGTATTGCCGATGCAGGAGGCCAGCGCCTGCTGGTGCCGCCGCTGTCTGGCCAAGGCCATCGCGGCGCAGGATTAGCAGAGAACAGAATTAAGAGAAAATAGAAACAAGAAAGGCGCCGATGGTAATGCCGATCAGTTAAGGATCCATTGACCGATCCTCCTGATGTGTAAAAATCCGAAACCTGTTGATTGGTTTCGGATTTTTTATGCGTATCGTACAGGCTCTCGACTTCCTCCACGCCAGCAATCCCGCTCAGTTTGAGTCACTCTCCGACCTCATTTCCCCCGAGCTCATCACAACTCTGCTCGCCGAAGAGGATGTCGTGACCCTGCGCCGTCGCCGCATGCCCATGGAGCGCCTGGTCTGGGCCATCATCGGCATGGCCATGTTCCGCCATGTCCCCATGACCCAGCTGGTCAATCAGCTCGATATCCTGTTGCCCGGTGACCGTCCCTTTGTTGCCCCCAGCGCCTTCCTGCAAGCCCGCCAAAAGCTCGGGGACAAGAGCATCGAGCGGTTGTTTCACGAGACAGCCTCGCTCTGGCACCAGCAGGCCAATCACCCCGGCTGGGCCGGGCTGCAACTGCTCGCCGTCGATGGCGTGATGTGGCGCACGCCCGATACCCTGGACAATACCGCCGCGTTTGCCAAGCCCGGCACCCAGCATGGCGAGACAGCCTATCCGCAGGTACGCATGCTCTGCCAGATGGAGCTGACCAGTCACCTGCTTGTTCAGGCTGTCATGGAGAGCTGCGCCGTCAACGAGATGGTGCTGGCCGAACAGCTTGTCGCGCGCACGCCGGACCACTCGCTGACCCTGTTCGACAAGGGGTTTTACTCCCTCGGTCTGCTACATGCCTGGCAAACTGCGGGTAGCGAGCGGCACTGGCTGCTGCCGCTCAAAAAGGGCACGCAATACGAGGTGGTACGCAAGCTGGGGCGCCAGGATGTGCTGGTGCGCCTGACGACCAGTCCACAGGCACGCAAGAAGTGGCCACAACTGCCGGATACGGTGGAAGCCCGCTTGCTGACTCGCAACATCAACGGCAAGGAGCGCCAAGTGTTAACCTCGATGGTCGACCCGATGCGCTTCCCGGGGACTGACATCGCTGAACTCTACAGCCATCGCTGGGAAATCGAGTTGGGCTATCGGGAGATGAAGCACAGCCTGCAACAACATCGACTGACCCTGCGTAGCAAGAAGGCGACGGGGATACGGCAAGAGCTGTGGGGCGTGCTGCTGGCGTACAACCTGCTGCGCAGCCAGATGGTGAAGATGACGGCGAGCCTGAAGGGATACACGGCGAGCCAGCTGAGTTTTCACATGGCGTCGATCTATCTTATCCATGAACTGAGCTGCATGCCCTACCTGTCAGCGGGGACTATCCCGAAGCGGGTAGCTGACCTGGAGAAACAGGCGGGGCAGTTTGTGCTGCCGGCACGAAGGGAGCGAAGTTACCCCCGCTGCGTGAAGCCAAGGCCACAGAGGTATAGTGTGAAAAAAGCCAATAAAAACAATGCCAGTTAGGCTTAACTGACTGGCATTAAGGCGCCGATGGCGCCTTTTTTATGCCTGCTGCTGGCGATGCCAGCGCACATGCACCTGATCTTCAGTCAGCAGACGGGGCAGCAGGAAGGTGGCGAAGATCACCTCAAACTCATCCTGATGATCCAGCAAACCGACCCACACTTCGACCCAGCGCTCCATATCGACCGGCTCACCCAGCTCGGTCGACCAGTCGGCATTGGGCAGGGTTGCCTCCACGGCGCCACGCTGCTCAAACTCCAGGGTGATGTCGACTATTTGTTCGGGGGCCAGCATATCGGCGGCCTGCTCAAGAAACTGATCATAGGCCCATTCGACCAGCTGATCCGGGGTACGCTGTTCCATGAAATCACTCCAGATACATCGAGGTTCGCTACTGTAACAATTATTGGCAGTGGCGGCCAGACCAGTGCGCCGGGCGTGGCTGGCCTGTCCAAGTTGCTGTTGGGGGAGTATGGTTAAGGCGCGGATCATCTGGCTGGGAGTGAGGAGATGAAGCAGCGGGGACGGCGGCAACAGATCAAGCGACGGCGCGAGGCCTGGTGGTGGCACTATCTGCCGCTTCACCGCGAGACGGTGGGCGGCCATCTGGGCCCACCGGAGAAACCAGATGAGCCCTGAGGATCAGTCGGCCTGATGCACCCGATTGAGGGTGATCTGGCCCAGTTGTCCCATCTGGCGGCGGATCCAGACCGAGCGCTTCTGCACATAGGGTGACGGGGGCTTGACCCGATAGCGCCACGGATTGGGCAGGGCGGCGGCCAGCAGGGATGACTCGTAGCGGGTCAAGCGGCTGGCCGGTTTGCCGAAGTAGGTACGGGCCGCGGCTTCGGCGCCATAGATGCCGGGGCCGAACTCAACGATATTGAGATAGACCTCGAGAATGCGGGCCTTGTCCCAACCCAGCTCCATCAGCAGGGTAAACCAGGCCTCCAGCCCCTTGCGCAGGAAGCTGCGATCACTCCACATAAAGAGGTTCTTGGCGGTCTGCTGGCTGAGGGTGCTGGCGCCGCGTATCCGTTCGCTGTGCTGGTTGTGCTTGAGCGCGGCGTTGATGGCATCCATGTCAAAGCCGTTGTGTTCGGCAAAGCGCTGATCCTCGGCGGCGATGACCGCCAGCTGCAGCTCCTTGGAGATGGACGCCAGATCTACCCATTCATGGCGCACCTGGGTGATCTTGGCGGGCGGAAAGAGGGCCCGCTCGATACGCCAGCTCCACATCGGCGGATCAATAAAACGCAGCAAGGCGACCGAGCCGACCGAGCAGAGCAGCCCGGCCAGCGCGATCTTGCCTGCCCACCTCAACACCCAGCGCCCAAGCGATGCAGATGGACGCTCAGGGGCCACAGAGTCAGGGTCAGACTCCCACTGATAGTGGCTGGGATCATCGGGATCCGGAATTATTGGGGCAGCCATTCGATGTGGCAGAACTTCTCGTCAACACGGCGGGAGAGCAGCATGCGGGCAAACAGGTGCTCATACTCTTGTTCTTCGTTGCCAAGGCCGACCCAGATCTCGGCATAGTCGGTGTCGCTCACCGCAAAACCCACGTCCGCTTCCCAGTCATCGGCCGGATCGGTTTCGGCCAGCAGGCCGCGGTCGTTGAACTCCTGATTGAAGCGGGCGATCTCCTGCTCCGGCAGGTTGTCAGAGGCCAGCTCCATAAAGAGTTCGAGGGCGGTATCGAGCAGTTCCTCGACGCTGTGCATTTCGTCATTCATAGACATAAGCGGTCTGTTCCAGAAAAGAGAAAAAGGTGCCAGCGCAGATCACTGCCTGCGGGGCGGCGCTATTCTAGCGGTCGGCAGACCCCTTGGCGAGATGAGGCGAGCCGCTGTGACCTGTTTTTGTGCCAATAAAAAACCGGATCCAGTGACAGGATCCGGTCTTCATTGGGGGAAGGGGTCACGCATAGGGCGTCAGCTCATCCCTTCTTGTCATCGGCGAAGGTGATGTTGAGCTCCAGTACCGACAGCTCATCACTCTTCTGATCCAGTTGGACGGTTATCTTCTCCGGATCAATGTTGACGTATTTGCGGATCACATCGAGGATATCCTGCTTGAGCTGGGGCAGGTAATCCGGCCCCCCTCTGGATGAACGCTCGTGAGCAACAATGATCTGCAACCGCTCTTTGGCCAGTTGTGCGGTGTTCTGTTTCTTGTTGGAACGAAAATAATCCAATAATGACATGTTTAACTCCCGAACAGTCGGCTAAAGAAGCCCTTCTTCTCTTCTTCCAGAAAACGAAATTCCTTGGCATCGCCCAGCAGGCGGGACACCGCATCTTCGTAGGCCTGACCGGCATCGGACTCCTTGTCCAGAATAACCGGTTCGCCGGAGTTGGAGGCGCGCAGCACCGCCTGGGACTCCGGGATCACCCCGAGCAGCGGGATGGCCAGGATCTCCTGCACATCCTGCACGCTCAGCATGTCGCCGCGGTTGACGCGGGTCGGGCAGTAGCGGGTCAGCAGCAGGTGTTCCTTGATGGGGTCTTCGCCACGCTCGGCGCGACGGGACTTGGAGGCCAGGATGCCAAGGATGCGGTCGGAGTCACGCACGGAAGAGACTTCCGGGTTGGTGGTGACGATCGCTTCGTCAGCAAAATAGAGCGCCATCAGCGCGCCCGCCTCGATCCCCGCCGGGGAGTCGCAGACGATGTAATCGAACTTCATCTCCGCCAGCTGATCCAGGATCTTTTCGACCCCCTCACGGGTGAGGGCATCTTTGTCCCGGGTCTGGGAGGCGGGCAGGATAAACAGATTTTCCGAGCGTTTGTCCTTGATCAGCGCCTGATTGAGGTTTGCTTCCCCGTTGATGACGTTGACGAAGTCATACACCACGCGCCGCTCGCAGCCCATGATGAGATCCAGATTTCTCAGACCGATGTCAAAGTCAATGACCACTGTCTTGTGACCACGCTGGGCTAAGCCGGTGCTCAGGGCCGCACTGGTTGTGGTCTTGCCAACGCCACCTTTACCCGATGTAACGACTATGATTCGCGCCATTCTCGCTTCCTTGTAACTCTATTTGATACGGTCTATTCGGAGTTGTTCGTTGTCCAGCCGGACGTGTACCGGTTGCTGGATCAGGCCTGCCGGCAATGCATCGCTCAGCTGGAATGTGCCCGCGATGGAGAGCAGCTCGGCCTGTAATTGCTGGCAATAGATCCGGGCCTGGGTATTGCCCCGGGCACCGGCAATGGCTCTGCCACGCAGGGTGCCATAAATATGAATGCTGTCGTCGGCGAGCACTTCGGCTCCCGGACTGACGGACCCCAGCACCACCAACGAGGTGCCGGCGGCGTAAATCTGCTGGCCGGAACGAACCGGTCCCACATGTACCTTGCTCGGGATCAAGGGGGCGGGTTCGGGCTCGGGAACCACCGCTGGGGCGACTGGCGCGGGGGCCGGCTCGGGCTCGGGTTCGGGTTCGCTCTTGCGACTCTTGCCCGAGGCCATCACGGCCAGTCCCACCGCCTTGGCGGCTGTTTTCATCTCTTCGCTGCGCGCACCCGTGATGCCGACCAGCACAAATTCTTCGGACTCCACCAGCTCCTTGAGCTGTTCGAAATCGGGAATATGTTCCAGTCGGGAAACATTGATCACCAGCGGCGCACAATTAAAAAAGTAGGGTGCCTGGGCCACTTTTTCGGCCAACAACTGACGTATCCGCTCAGGCTCGCCATCGCTGATATGCAACACAGAAATAGTGAAGGTGGTCCCTTTCAATTCGTTATCGCGCTCAACCATGAATCTTCCCCGAGGCAGAGATGCTAATCCGTTATTGTTATTCAATTCCTGATGTTATAGTTTGCCCCCATCAGAGGCAATAAACTCGTCGGATTATATCAATTTCCATGTTGTGTGCAGTCTATAAAAGTCGCAAAAAAGCCGAGACCTACCTTTTTGTTGAAAAAAGAGAGGATTTCTCCCGTGTTCCCGAGCCATTGCTGAGCGCATTCGGGCGTCCCGAGCTGGTGCTGATGACCAAGCTGGACCCGGCCAAGCCTTTGGGGCTGGCTGATGTCGGTAAGGTGATGGTCGCGCTGACCAGTCAGGGGTTCTACCTGCAGGTGCCGCCGCCCCCCGAGAATTTGCTGGAGCAGCACAAGGCCAGCCTGAAAAAACCATCCTGAATATCCAGCCCCGTGGTGTGTTCTGCCGAGCGGGGCTAATTCTTTGTGACTCTGCATGGCGCATTCCTGGCCCGGCGAGGTGGCTTGCGATAATCCAGTGACCGGATCTGGCCAAATTAAACCATCACCTTTGGTGATATTCACTTTTCGCTGTTTAAATAGAAAGTCAATCTACCCTCAACACCATATCGTCAACCTTTGCTGGCGCTCACAAAAATAGCGAGCGGCGCGTACTCATATCCTCCATTTCAACGGCTACTGGCTCATTCATCGATTATTTTCAGCCCCTTCCTTGGCATCTCTTTTTGACCTCTACGGCGCGGTGAGTTGTCCATGAAATGGGAGGGAAAGAGGTCGGAGATAACTGCGCCGAACTCGGTTTTCGCGAGGTTCAGTGGCCGAAACGATAAGCTAACCTCCTGTTTGTGCTCTGGATTGTTTGCCCTTATTAAGAAGAGCAATCTGCATCCGCCACATAACAGGCAATCAGCGCCGTGGGCGCCGGAGGATAATCCGCGAGTGTGAGCGGTAACCACGTGTTGCCAAATAAGGGGATGCCAAAGGGGCGGATATGGGGTTGCGGGGTCATCCCGATATGGGTCAGTTGGCAAACTGTGGCTGGGGGAAAAGTGCGGGTAACGGTTTTTTGAAGGGGGCAGAACGCCGCTTTCAATGCAGTGGAATGCTGTAATCAAGGCATGCCATCAGAGAGGCATTCAGGCAAGGCAACCAGCATTGCGGTGGCGTATCAGGGGCATATCAGCGATGCCGTGCCGTGAAATGGCCGCAACTAAGGGTTTCCGGGCATCCCTTTCGGGAAATAAAAAAGGCGGGATATCCCGCCTTTTTTCAGATGAGGGTAACAACCCTTATTCGCAAGCGACCTGCATAACCTTGATGGCCAGGCCACCACGGGAGGTTTCACGGTACTTGGAGTCCATGTCCTTGCCGGTGATGTACATGGTCTCGATCACCTTGTCCAGGGAGACGCGCGGCTGGGAGGTACGACGCAGGGCCATACGGGAGGCGTTGACCGCCTTCATGGCTGCGATAGCGTTACGCTCGATGCAAGGCACCTGTACCTGACCGGCAACCGGATCACAGGTCAGACCCAGGTTGTGTTCCATGCCGATTTCGGCGGCTTCACAGACGTGCTCCGGGCTACCGCCCATCAGTTCGGTCAGACCGGCAGCGGCCATGGAGCAGGAGACACCCACTTCACCCTGACAGCCCACTTCGGCGCCGGAGATGGAGGCGTTCATCTTGTAGAGGATGCCGACGGCACCGGCAGCCAGATAGAAACGGGTGTACTCGTCGCGGCCAACCGGCTGGATGAACTTGTCGTAGTACGCCAGTACGGCCGGGATGATACCGGCGGCGCCGTTGGTTGGGGCAGTGACCACGCGGCCACCGGCAGCGTTCTCTTCACTGACTGCCAGCGCGAACATGTTGACCCAGTCAACGATGTTCATCGGGTCGTTGGAGAGGTTCTCGTTGGTGTTGAGCTGGCGGTAGAGCGGCGCCGCACGACGGGGTACGCGCAGCGGGCCGGCCAAGACACCTTCGGTGCGGCAGCCGCGCTCGATACCTTCGCGCATGGTGTTCCAGATCTTGCCGAACTTCTTGTAGATCTCTTCCGGGGTGTTGAAGCACTTCTCGTTCTCCAGCATCAGGGCGGAGATGGAGAGACCGGTCTGGCTGCAGTGGGCAACCAGTTCAGCCGCGCTCTTGAACGGATAGCGCACGGACATGTCGCCGCTGTCAGCCTTGCCGAAGTTCTCTTCGTCAACGATGAAGCCACCACCGATGGAGTAGTAGGTCTTGCTGTAAACCACTTCGTCTTCGATCAGGGCGCTCAGCTTCATGCCGTTTTCGTGCAGCGGCAGGGCTTCGTCATGGAATACCATGGCATCGCGCGGGAAGCTGACGGTGTGGCAGTGCAGGCCGATCGGCAGGCGCTCGGTCTGTTCAACACGGGAGATAAACTCGGGGATCGCATCGATATCGACATTTTCCGGCAGGTTGCCAGCCAGGCCCATGATGATGGCGGTGTCGGTATGGTGGCCTTTGCCAGTCCAGGAGAGGGAGCCGTAGACATCGACATTGATCCGGGTTACATCGCGGATCTTGCCGCCCGCGCGCAGCTCGTCAACAAACTGTTTGGCCGCTTTCATCGGGCCAACAGTGTGGGAAGAAGAGGGGCCTACACCGATTTTGAAGATATCAAAAACGCTGATCATGTCACTATTACCTCAGGGTAGAAGGGGGCGGCATGCCCACTCACAGAAATTTGGGAGATCCATGGGACGCGCTTGTCAGCGCAGGTCACAGAACCAGATGACCGTAGTGTAACGGCTCCAGACCTAAAAAAAGTTGAAATAGATCTATTTTTGTTGAATCTGAGGCGCGAGTATAAAATTTATTTTTGTGCTTATCCATTTTGTTAAGCGTTTGCCCATAAAAATACCCGGCGATGCCGGGCATTTCGGAATCAAATGGAGTCATTTTCCGTTTTTTAACATTCGGTAATGTTAACGGCGAGGCCGCCACGGGCCGTCTCCTTGTATTTGGTCTTCATGTCGTTGCCGGTCTCCCACATGGTCTTGATCACCTTGTCCAGCGATACCTTGTGCTCGCCGGTGCCGCGCAGGGCGAGGCGGGCGGCATTGATCGCCTTGACCGCTCCCATGGCGTTGCGCTCGATGCAGGGTACCTGCACCAGCCCGCCGATGGGGTCGCAGGTGAGCCCGAGATTGTGCTCCATGCCGATCTCGGCGGCGTTCTCCACCATGGCCGGGCTGCCACCCAGCAGTTCGGTCAGCGCCCCGGCGGCCATGGAGCAAGCGACACCCACTTCCCCCTGACAGCCCACTTCGGCCCCGGAGAGGGAGGCGTTCTTCTTATATAAGATGCCGATGGCGGCGGCGGTGAGGAAGTAGCGCACCAGGGTCTCGTCATCCACCTTGTGGACGAAGCGATCGTAGTAGTGCAGCACGGCGGGGATGATGCCCGCGGCGCCATTGGTGGGGGCGGTCACCACCCGGCCACCGGCGGCGTTCTCTTCGTTGACCGCCAGCGCAAAGAGATCGACCCACTCCATCACCATCAGCGGATCCTTGTTGAAGTTGGTCTCGCAGCTGAGTTGGCGGAACAATCCCGGGGCGCGGCGCCGCACCTTGAGGCCGCCCGGCAGCACCCCTTCGCTCTTGCAGCCCCGCTCGACGCAGCCCTGCATCGCCTGCCAGATCTTGCGCAGTCCCGCTTTTATCTGCTCATCGCTGCGAAAGACCCGCTCGTTGGCAAGGATCAGCCCCGAGATGGAGAGGCCGCTCTCCTGACAGTGGGCCAGCAGCTGGGCGCCGCTGTCGAACGGGTAGGGGACCGGATGTTCGGCATCCGATTTGGCGGCTTCCTCCTTGGCTGTAGCGAAGTGGCTCTCTTCGATGATGAAGCCGCCGCCGATGGAGTAGTAGGTCTGACTAAACAGCAGCGTGTTGTCGGCGGCAAAGGCGCGCAGGGTCATGCCATTGGTGTGGGCTGGCAGGGTCTTGCGGCGATTGAAAATGATGGCGCCGCTGCGGGGGAAGTGACTTGGCTGCTCGCCAGCCAGCAGCAGGCTCTGCGCCTGGTCTATCTGGGCCAGCAGATCCGGAATGGCATCGATATCGACCGATTCGGGTTCAAAGCCAGACAGTCCCAGCATGATCGCCTTGCCGGTGCCGTGTCCTTTGCCGGTCTGGCCGAGCGAACCGTAACACTCTACTTCGACCCGCATGACGTGCGGTAGATGGCCTTGCAGCATGAGCTGCTGGACGAAGGCATAGGAGGCACGCATGGGGCCGACAGTATGGGAAGAGGAGGGGCCAATCCCGATGGAAAACAGGTCAAACACGCTGATCATGACATCAATCCGGTGAGGGTTTATGTCTGTTTATTCTAGGATTTTTGCCGTGGATGGAAAGCGGGGATGTGCGGTGCTGTGACATGGACACAGATAAATGGCAGGCGGTTGCCCAAGAAGGTTGAAGGGGCAGCTCCCCTTCAACCGGCCGGATCAGTCGAGAAATTCGCACAGATAGGCGGTGGGGGTTTTCACTGCCAGCTTGAAGGCGGAGTGACCCGCGACCAGGAAGGATTCACCCTGATTGTAGGTGTGCCACTCATCTTCATCGGCCAGCTGGATGGTGAGGGCGCCCTTGATCACCGTCATCCGCTCGGGGGCGGCGGTGTTAAACTGGTAGTCACCGCTGTTCATCACCCCAATGGTCGATTTCTCGCCTTTTTGTTCGAAACCGATGGATTTTACATTTCCGTCAAAATACTCGTTAACTTTCAGCATCTTTACATCCCTGTGTGTACGTTTGTGCAGCCAAGCTAGCACAATCTTTTGCCAGTTGTCATGGGGGGATGAGGTAAAAATCGCCGAGACCGCTTTGAATCTTTACTTTTTAGCAAACTTATTAATAGTTAAGGTTAACGATTTGCTGATTTAAAACAGCTATTAAATGTGAGATAACACGCGCAAACAGGGGAATGGGCAGCTGCTCATTCCCCTGTTTGGTTAATTGCACTGGGAAAGTGTGAATTTTGCTACATAAAGGAACATATTGTGTTAACTAAAGGACTCATTAAAAACATCGGCTTCCAGGTTGTGGTGGCCATGGTACTGGGCGCAGTGGTCGGCGCGTTCATGGGTGAACAAGCCACCGTGTTTGCACCGCTTGGTACCCTGTTTATCCAGTTGATCAAGATGCTGGTGATCCCGCTGGTGGCGGTTGCCATCCTCTCCGGCGCCGCCAATCTGGGCGCCAGCCCGGCAGCGGGCAAGATCGGCGCAGCGACGCTGGCCTTCTTCCTGATTACCTCTGCGTTGGCCGTGCTGCTGGCGCTGGTGATGGGGCAAATCTTCAAACCGGGTGTCGGGGTTGATTTCGCTTCCGTCGCCTCCATGTTTGGCGGTGACTACGCCGATAAAGGGGCGCTGCCGGATGCAGTTGCTACCCTGCTTGGCATGATCCCCACCAACGTGTTCCAGTCGCTCAACGAGGCAAACATCCTGCAGATCCTGGTGTTCTGCATGTTCCTCGGCATTGCGCTGGCCAAACAGCCGCGCGAGCGGGCCAAGCCGCTGGTCGATGGGCTCAATACCCTGGTGGATGCCTTCGTCTGGATGATCAACAAGGTGATGATCATCGCGCCGCTCGGGGTGTTCGGTCTGATGGCAGAAGCCATCGGTACTTATGGCTTCGACGTGCTGACCCTGGTGCTCAAGCTGTTCGTGGTCTATGTGGCTGCCATTCTGATCTTCGGCTTTGTGGTCTATCCGCTGCTGGTGGCCCTCTTCTCCAATACGCCGGTACGCAAGTACTTCTCGGCCATGAAGAAGCCGCAGATCGTCGCCTTCTCCACCGCCTCTTCCATGGCGACCCTGCCGGTCAATATGGAGACCTGCGAGCATGATCTGAAAGTGACCAACGCGACTGCCTCCTTTGTGCTGCCGCTGGGGGCCACCATCAACATGAGCGGCAACGCCATCTATTACGGTCTGGTCGCCATCTTCTTCGCTCAGGTTTACAACATCGATCTGAGTGTCGGTGCCTGGGCGGCCATCATCGTGACCTCCACCCTGGGGGCGATCGGTCAGGCCGGTGTGCCGGGCCCAAGCTTCCTGGTGGTGGCCGTGCTGCTGGCAGCCGGGATCCCCATCGAAGGGCTGCCGCTGCTGTTTGCGCTGGATCGTCTGTTCGACATGATCCGCACCTCCCTCAATATTACCGGTGATGCAGCCTGTGCTGTCATTGTTGACCGCTTCAGCCCGGAATATGACCCAGAGCGTTGGAACAAGGCATAACAGCTTTGAGTTGAACTAAAGCAGCGCTGAGCTAAAACAGCCCCGAGCTGAAACTGCGTAACGCGAGCCCCTGCCATGATGGCGGGGGCTTTTTTATATCTGCCGGACAGATATCAGAGAAAAGGTGTGCACAAGAGGTTGCTGACGAATTTTGCTGTGTTGAATGGAGAGCACAGGAGGGGAAAACAACTGTCGTGGGCATGGGCCTTGTGACGGATGGCTGCCTGTTGTGGCTGCCGGGGCAGGGGGTTGTCAAATGGCGGGTAACAAAAAGGGGAGCTTGGCTCCCCTCGGATATGATCTGCTGCTGGTTCTACTCCATCAGGCCAAACAGAGAGTGGTTAAACCATCCTGGTTACACCCTTGTGGCGAAAGAAACAGCGTCAACGTGATGAAATCATATCTATGTTGACCATCTCGGTATTGTCACTGAAAAGCGCCAGTTGGTGGCGATTAAACAGACATACAAAAGAGGGTCGGTCCGGATTGATGCCTCTCTATCCGGCTCAGAACTGTGACAGTGAGGGCAGAGAGACAGCAACCAGGGTGAAAAACACCGTGAAAACGGCAGTAACGACAAACTCTTTCATTTTTCTCTCCCCAGGTTGTTGGTTGATGTTGTCAAGATACCATAACAGGGGGTTAAAACAAGAGTAAAGTTGATAAAATGGCGTCTTTGTGCGTCAGCGATGTCGAGGTGGTCGTTTTTGACATGTTGCGCCGATTTTATCGCCCGTTGCGACGTTTGACCCATCGAAGATCCAGTTGTTTTCATTATTTTGTTTAAATTCAATGCTTTACTGTTTTTCTCATTTATTTTTAGGTGGGTTTTATATGGGGCTTGAATAGGTTTTTAGAAGTTATCCCCCTCGTAACTGTGCCATGAAGGCCATCAAAAGTGCATCTGGTTATGATTTGACGATGTCTGATGCAGATAGCTCATCCAAAAAAAGTTGGTGGAGGAAATCTGGTTGCCAACCCTTGTCGCACCATGACTTTATCAGGCCGATGTCTCCGTATTTTTACAGCAACCCTCCGCTTTACAGGGGATAGAACCATGGATTGGGGGGATACGGATTGGCCGTTGGCTGTTTTATCAGCGCCAATTTCCCCGCTGGCCCTGGAATAGACAAGGCGGCAGCAAGGGTCAGGTGTGCACCAAGCCAGAGGCGTACTCTGTGGCTGGTCTGGTTGGTCTCAAACCGCGTTCTGTGTGGCCGATGCAACTGGTATAAATAATGTGATTGCAACGCAAGAGCTGGGCCGGAGCATGGTTGGGGAACTGGGGGCGATTCAGACATCTGAATACCGTCTACAAGATTTAGATACACAGCGGTGTATGACGAGGAGGCTGAACAAGCTGGTTTCAGGGTCAGCAGAGAGGCTGGCCACCGCAAGCCGGTTCAGCAGTGATAGAACATCCACGGTAATAGTGGAACTGTGTTTTGGGCTGGTGCAGGTTAGCGCTAGGAGCAATGCTAGCGAACAGTCAGACGGCGCAAGGGATGGGATTCAGGGCAACCTGCAGGGTGAGGGCTGCACACTGTGCCGAGGCATCAGCTTGCGTGAGATATAAAAAAACCCTCCGATGGAGGGTTTTTGTCATCAACAACCGGTAAAAAGCCGCGTGGCTTAGAACAGGGTGGTGGAGAGGTTGTAGAGCTCCTGATCGAACGGGCGCTTCATGTTCTCGATGCAATCGATGATGTCGTGGTGTACCAGCTCGTTGCGCTGGATACCGACGCAGCGACCACCGTGGCCAGCCAGCAGCTGCTCAACGGCGTAAGCACCCATACGGCTGGACATGATGCGGTCACGAGCAGTCGGGGCACCGCCACGCTGGATGTGGCCCAGGATGGTGGCACGGGTTTCACGGCCGGTCAGAGCTTCGATATCTTTGGCCAGGGCGTTCACATCGGTGACGTGCTCGCAGATGGTGATGATGGCGTGCTTCTTGCCTTTTACTTCACCCTCTTTGATTTGTTGCAGCAGCTTCTCTTTGTCAAAAGCCACTTCCGGCACGATCACGTACTCGGCACCGCCAGCAACGGCGGCAGACATGGCCAGATCGCCACAGTGGCGGCCCATGATCTCGACCACGGAGATACGGTGGTGGGAGCTGCAGGTGTCGCGCAGACGGTCGATGGCGTCAACGACCACGTTCAGAGCGGTATCAAAACCGATGGTGAAGTCGGTACCGGCGATGTCGTTGTCGATGGTGCCCGGCAGGCCGATGCAGGGGAAACCCTCTTCGGTCAGCTTCTTGGCACCCATGTAGGAGCCGTCACCACCGATCACCACCAGGGCGTCGATGCTGTGCTTTTTCAGGTTTTCGATCGCTTCGGCACGCACGGCCGGATCTTTGAAGGCAGGGAAACGGGCAGAACCCAGGAAAGTACCACCACGGTTCACCACGTCGGAGACGCTGTGACGCTCCAGCTTGACGATGCGATCCTGATGCAGGCCGAGGTAGCCATCATAAATACCGTAAACTTCCAGGCCATGATGCAAACCGGCGCGAACCACGGCGCGAATGGCTGCGTTCATACCGGGTGCGTCGCCACCACTGGTCAAAACACCAATACGTTTGATTTGTTTGGTCATGAGTGCCTCTGGATCTGAGTTGTCAAATACGAATGTTTGGAAATAGACAAGCCACTTTTACTATATCGGCTTTCGTATGGGATGCGGGGGCCGCCATAGGAAAAGCGATACAAGAGAGGGGACGCGCCCCTCTCTTTGCCAGTAATGCGAAATTACTTGGCAGCGCCAGCGATGATCTGGGAGAAGTCGTCCACTTTCAGGGACGCACCACCTACCAGGCCACCGTCGATGTCCGGCTGACCGAACAGATCGGCTGCAGTGGCGCCAGTGACGGAACCGCCGTACAGGATCTGTACTTTGGCAGCAACGGCACCATCAAAACCGGCCAGGTACTGACGGATGTGAGCGTGAACGGATTGAGCGATCTCCGGAGTGGCAGTCTTGCCAGTACCGATGGCCCATACCGGCTCGTAAGCAACAACGGCGTTGTTGAAGGAGGCGATGCCGCAACGGTCGATAACGGCTTTCAGTTGGGTCTCAACCACGTTCTTGGTCACGCCGGCTTCGAACTGCTCCAGAGTTTCACCGATGCACAGAACCGGGATCAGGCCGCCTTTCTGGATCGCTTCGTACTTGGCCGCAACCACGTCGTCAGTCTCTGCGTGCAGGGTACGGCGCTCGCTGTGGCCGACCAGGGAGTAGGTGCAACCGAAGGCTTTCAGCATGGAGGGGGCGTTTTCGCCGGTGAAGGCACCAGACTCGTGAACGTCAGCGTTCTGGGCACCGTAGGCAATCTTGCTGCCAGCGGTCAGTTGCTCAACCAGACCCAAAAAGATAACCGGCGGGCAGACGGCGACTTGTACAGAAGGATGAGCGGCAGCAGCCGGGGTCAGTCCTTTGATCAGAGCTTCAACAGAAGCTTTGGTGCCGTTCAGTTTCCAGTTACCCATTACCAGGTGCTGTCTCATCTTGTATATCTCCTAGGCATTTGATTGCGCGACATTATATGAATTGAACCGAGCCCAAGATAGCTGACCCGGCGGCAAATGACGTAATTTTTTTTCGCTTTCCTGATCCAAATCAGGAATGAATCGCTTGATTGCTCATTCGTTAACCTGCCCTCGCAAGCGAGCCCACCATACCCCAATCCATTCGTGGATGGCAGCTTCGGAATACATCAAATAACGCCCTTTGGGTAAATAACTGTAGAGCGGCTGAGGCACCTGGCTCTGCTTGGCGGTGTAGTCGGTGGGGGCCGGCACGGCGTTGAGTCCCTGACCCTGATAGAGGGCCATGGCCCGGGGCAAATGGGTGGCCGAACTGACCAATGCCACCTCTTTTCCTTTCAGGTGACGACTGATACTGACCGCTTCGTCATGAGTGTCTTTGTTGTTTTCAAACAACGTCATCCGCGCGCGGGGAATGCCGAGGCTCATCGCCATCCGGGCGTTGACCTCGGCATTCGACAGGGGATCCCCCGATACATAACCCGAAAAGATCAGCTCGGCATCGGGATAGGCCTGGGCAAGACGCACCCCTTCGAGGGTACGGGCCAGTGCGATATTGTTCTGCCAGGAGCGCTCGGGCACCGCCGGATCGCTGACATGGCCGTTGCCGAGCACCACGATCGCCTCGATCTTGGGGTGCTGGCTCACCTCGAACGGCGGGTAGGTCTGCTCCAGCCCGCGGGCCAGTTCATAGCTCACCGGCCGCATCCCCATCAGCGCCACAATGAGCAGCGAGAGGGTGGCCAGCAGTTTGCCTGTTTTCTGAAAACGGGTGAACCAGAGCAGCAGCAGGGCGACAAGCAGCAGGGAGAGGGAGAAGGGGAGCGGCATCAGCAGCTGACCCAGCCACTTTTTAATCACAAACACGGCAGACACTTCCTTGAGTTTTCAGCAAATTCGGGATGTGACAGAATACCCCTCTTTTTTTGGATGGCCAAAGTTGAGTTTCTCTTGAAGCAAGATCAGAGTTTTGACGGTCGCGCCGACAAGTTCGCCCGCAATATTTACGACTCCACCAAGGGGCGCATTCGCACCACCATCGTCTGGAGCGACATCGAAGCCTGCCTGGCTCGCCTTGGCAACCGGCCGCTGCGCATCCTCGATGCGGGGGGCGGTTTTGGCTACTTTGCCCAGAAGCTGGCGGCCATGGGTCATCAGGTCGAGTTGTGTGATCTCTCCGCCGAGATGCTGGATCTGGCCCGCAGCCAGATCGCCGAAAAGGGGCTGGAAGACAACATTCGTCTTATCCATTGCCCCATTCAGGATCTGAAACAACACGTGACCGGCACCTTTGATCTGGTGCTCTGCCACGCGGTGCTGGAGTGGCTCGCCGAGCCGCGCCAGACCTTGCTGGGTCTGTTCCCTTTCGTCAATGCCGGGGGCATACTGTCGCTGCTTTTTTACAACCGTCATGGCCTGCTGTTCCAGAGTCTGGTGGTGGGCAATTTTGACTATGTGCGGTTGGGCCTGCGCAAGAAGCGCCAGACTGCGCTCACGCCCACCAATCCCCAGTTGCCGGAGCAGGTCTATGACTGGATTGGGCGAGGCGGGCTCAAGATCATCGGCAAGACCGGGGTGCGGGTGATCCACGACTATATGCGTCACAAGCAGGATCAGGTCGAGAAGTTCGACGATCTGCTGGCCATGGAGCAGCAATATTGTCGCCAGGAGCCGTTTATCTCCCTGGGTCGCTATATCCATGTAATGGCGCAGAAACCCGCCAGTTGATGGGGCCTGATTTTTCGATGCTACCGGATGTAGCCGCGCGCGAGTTTGTGCGCTCAATTACAACAACGAGATGACAACGTCATGATGAGTACATCCCGCACCCTGCCCGAGCGTTCTTTGCCGGAGATAGTAGGGTGGGTCAGGCAGGAGGGGTTGGCGCTGAGCCTGCCTACCGACCGGCTGGCCTTTCTGATTGCAATCAAGACACTGTCCGAAGATGAGTCGGACTTGTCGGAAGCGGCGCTGCACGATGCCTTTGGCTATGTCAGCAACGCTTTTGGCCAGATGGACGAGACCCTCACCGGTCGCGCCAACAACGCCATCAACGACCTTATTCGCCAGCAGTTGCTGTCGCGCTTCAACACCGACATGGTGGCGGGGGAGAGCCTCTATCGCCTGTCCCGTCTTGGGATCGGCATCGTCGACTTCTTTCTCGATCAGCGTCAGGTCGACTCCATCAAGCTTTCCATCTTGCTCGAGCATTTGGCGGCCGAGCTCGACACCGCCCGCAAGGCGGCGCTCGAGACCAACACCCGCGAGCAGTGGGACGCCGAGGTGCTGCCACGGCTCACCTTCTCGCTGGAAGAGACGCTGGGGCGCATCGATTTGACCCAGCGCGCCATGGATGAGCAGCAGAATCAGGTCAAGAGCGAGATCGCGGCCCTGCTGACTCAGAACTGGGTCGATGCCATCCACAGCTGCGAAAAACTGCTGCACGAGACCGGCCAGACCCTGCGCGAACTGCAAGATACCCTGGACGCTGCCGGTCACCGCCTGCAGGCGGGGCTGCTCAACATTCAGGAAGCGGCGCAGGGGCGTGACGATCTGTTCCACGTCGAGGAGCTGACCCATGCCTTGCAAGGTCGTCTTGACGTCATCACCAGCTGGGGTCAGCAGTGCATCGAGCTCTGGTCCCGCTACGACAGACATGTCCACAAGTTCATTCGCAACGCCATCGACATGGACAAGAACCGCGCCTTCAGCCAGCGGCTGCGCGACTCCATCCGCAATTTCGAGCAGCACAACTGGCTGCTGCGCATTGCCGAGGAGCCCCGTCTGCTGGAGCTGCGTGACGAAACCATTGCCATCCACGATGAGGAGGTAACCGGCGAGGTGCCCCTCGAGATGGAGTACATGGAGATGGTGGACATCAACCAGGAGCTGGCGGAGCGCATCGAGCGCTATCTGGCCCGTTATCCCGAGCAGGGCCAGCAGCTGGATTTGGCCGATGTACTGCGGGAATACCTGCTGGATTACCCGGCTCACGCCCATTTCGATGTGGCGCGTCTTCTGATCGACCAGGCCGTGCGCCTGGGCCATGCCAGCGGTGAGCGCGAGCTGCACCGCCAACCCGCATGGAAACCCATTAACCAAGCTGGATCCAAGGTTCAGGCCTATGTCATTGATCAATACTGAGTTTCCCTTGCCGCTGCGGCTCGCAGAGGCGATTGCCAACCCCTTGTTTCCGCGCATTGATACCGCCTTGCGCTCCGGCCGTCACATCAGTGCCGACGATTTTGAACAGCACTCGGTGCTGGTGGAGTACCACAACGAGCTGGAGATCTTCTACGGCCGTTATCAGGTGGAGCTGATCAAGGCGCCGGAAGGCTTCTTCTACCTGCGCCCGCGCCCCAGTGCCGACATCGGCACCACCGTGCTCTCCGAGCTCGATATGCTGGTGGGCAAGGTGCTCTGCTACCTCTACCTGAGCCCGGATCGCCTCGCCTCGGAAGGGGTGTTCGCCATGGGCGAGCTGCAAGAAGAGGTACTGAGTCTGGCTGACGAGAAGCAACTGCTGCGGATGGTCAACAGCCGCTCCGGCGGCACCGATCTCGACAAGAAGAAACTGCTCGAGAAGATCCGCACCTCCATGCGCCGCCTGCGTCGCCTCGGCATGATCACCGCCCTTGGCAACAGCGACAAATTCCGGGTCAACGAATCGGTATTCCGCTTTGCCGCGGATGTGCGCTCCGATGAAGATCCGCGTGCCGTGCAACTGCGGATGATCCAGGAAGGAGAAGCCATCTTCCACGACGACGAGATGCCGAGCAGCGATTCGCTGTTTGACGATATCGAGGCGGACCTCGATGAAGAACAACTGGATCTGGAGGTATAAACAGTGCGAGGCAAGTTCAAATCCCTGACCATGGTCAACTGGAACGGCTTCTTCGCCCGAACCTTCGATCTCGACCAGCTGGTCACCACCCTTTCCGGCGGCAACGGTGCGGGCAAGTCCACCACCATGGCGGCCTTTATTGCGGCGCTCATTCCCGACCAGTCGCTACTCCATTTCCGCAATACCACGGAAGCGGGCTCCAGCAGTGCCTCCCGTGACAAGGGGCTCTACGGCAAGCTGCAGCGCGGCCACTGCTACTCCCTGTTAGAAGTGATGAACAGCCGCGAACAGCGGATCTGGGTCGGCGTCCACCTCGAGCAGGTGGCCAACCGTGACAACAAGGTCAACATCACCCCGTTCGCGCTGGTGGATGTGCCGGAGCAACTGCAACCCACCGATCTGTTGCTGGAAAAACTGGATGACGGCAAGGGGCGGGTGCGCGCCTTTGCCGATCTGAAAGGGGCTGCGGCGGAGCTTGGCGCCATGAAGGTCGCCAAGTTCAATACGGTGACCGACTATCACAACTTCATGTTCGAGTTCGGTATCACCCCGAAGAAGCTGCGCGACCAGAAGGATCGCGGCAAGTTCTATCGCCTGATTGAAGCCTCTCTCTACGGCGGTATCTCCTCGTCCATCAGCCGCTCTTTGCGTGAATACCTGCTGCCGGAGAACTCCGGGGTGCGCAAGGCGTTTGCGGATATGGAGGCGGCCATCTATGAAAACCGCCGCACTCTGGAAGCCATTAAAGAGACCCAGGGGCAGCGGGATCTGTTCAAGAACCTGATCACCGAAACCACCCACTATGTGGCGGCGGACTATGTGCGCAACGCCGCCGAGAAGAGCCGTCTCTCCGAGCTAGCCCTCAAGGCACGTCAGGAGCTGGCGGAGAAACGCCGCATTCTGGCCGAAGAGCGCCAGCGCGCCATCTATCTGGCGGACGAGGTGGAGCAGCTCACCAACCGCGAGAAACTGCTGACCGACGAGCTGGAATCCGCCGCCGAGCATCTGGCCAAGGTGATGGCAGCTGTTGCACTGCAGAAGAAGATCGAGATGTACCGCGCCGATCTGGCGGATCTCTCTGACAAACTCGAACAGCAGCAGGCGGTAGTGGAGGAGATCCACGGCCAGCTGCTGGAGGTGGAAGAGCGCAAGGAGCTGGCGCAGGCCGAGGTAGACAGCCTCAAGACCCAGCTGGCCGACTACCAGCAGGCGCTCGATATTCAGCAGACCCGCGCCATCCAGTACCGTCAGGCGGTGCAGGCGCTGGAAAATGCCCGCGAGCAGTGCGAGCTGCCGGGGCTGACCGCCGAACAGGCGAGCGACACCCTGCATCAGTTCCGAGCAGCCGAGCAGAGCCTCACCAGCCGGGTGCTGGGGGCCGAACAGCAATTGGCGCTGGCCAAGGCGGCGGTGGCCGAGCACGAAGCGGCGCTGGCGCTGCTTTTGAGCATCGCCCCCGAGACAGTGCGCGAGGCCGCCTGGCCCACCGCGCAGGCGCTGCTCAAGCGTCACATCGAAGACAAGGCTCGTATCGCCCAGGGGCAGGGGCTGCGCGCCGCGCTGGCTCGCCTCGAGAAAGAGAGCGAGAGCCAGAAAAATCTCTTCAAGTTGCGTGACGAGTTGCAACAGGCATCCGGTCAGCTGATCGCCAGCCAAGATGAGCTGGATATCTTCCTCGAAGCCCAGCGCAACCGTCAGGAGGAGCTGGCCGAGCAGCAGGCGGAGGTGAACCAGCGTCGCGCCAGCCTCGAGCATCAGGGCGCCCAGCTGGGCCGCGATATTAGCGAGCTCACCAAGCTGGCGCCGCGCTGGCTCAAATCGTTCGAGAAGCTCGAACAGCTGCGCGAGCAGAGCGGTCTGCCGCTGGCCACTGCCGAAGAACTTTCTTCCGGCATGCAGAGCGTGCTCGACAAGGAGCGCGAGTTCGAGCAGGAGAGTAACCGCATCGCGGCGCAGAAACAGGCGCTGGAGCTGCAAATTCGCAACCTGCAGCTGGGCGCTGGCGAGGCAGATCCGCGTTTGGCCCGCATCGCCGAGCAGGTGGGGGGCGTGCTGCTCTCCGATGTCTATGACGACATCTCCATCGACGATGCCCCTTACTACTCCGCGCTTTACGGCCCGGCTCGCAGCGCTCTGGTGGTGCTCGACCTCGAAGGCGCCATCGAGCGGCTGAAAAAGCTGGAAGATTGCCCGGAGGATATCTACCTCATTCAGGGCAACCCCGACTCCTTTGACGAGGATCTGGTAGAGGCCGATGAACTGGGGGATGCCGTGCTGGTGCGCACCAGCAAGCGTCAGGTGCGCTTCTCCCGCTACCCCGAGCTGCCGCTGTTTGGTCGCGCTGCCCGGGAAAAACGGATCGAGCAGCTCGACCTTGAGCGCGAAGGGCTGATCGAGGGTTATGCCAAGGCCGCCTTCGAGCAGCAGAAGTACCACCGTCTCTACGGCCACTTCCGCGACTTTATCGGCCAGCATCTCGATATCGCCTTCCGTCCCGACCCCGAAGCCGAAGTGCAGGCCAAGCAGGCCGAGCTGCGCACGTTGCAGGGAACCATAGCCGAGTGCGACAAGCAGCTGAGCGAGGCCAAAGCGGCCGCCGCCCAGCTGACCCGCCATATCCAGCTGGTGCAGGGGATGCTGCCCTTTGCCCACCTGTTTGCCGAGACAGACCTGGCAGCCCGCCTCGAGGCGGCTCACGCCGACGTTGAGGCCCTGAAACAGGCCGAAGCCTTTATCGCCAAACACGGCAAGTCGCTGGAAAAACTGGAAACCATGGTGCAGGTGCTTCGTCAGGATCCGCAGGATCTCGCGGCACTGCAGGCTGCCTATGATGAGGTGAGCGACCTGCTGGCCGAGCAGAAGCGCCGTTGCTACGCCCTCGATCAGCTGGTGGCCCGTCTGCCGCACTTTGCTTATCAGGATGCACAAGACCTGCTGGGCAAGGCCTCCGAGATGAGCGAGCGACTCAAAGAGAAGCTCAAGGCGGCCGAGCTGGCAGCCCGCACCGCCGGTGAGCAGCACAAGCAGATTGCCCAGCGCCACACAGAAGCGCTGCAACTGCGCACCGCGCTCGATTCCAGCGCCTCGGCCAAGCGCCAGACCCTGACCGAGTTCGAGCAGGAGCTGGCGGCCATGGGGCTGACCCTCTCTGACGACATGGAAGAGAAATCCCGCGCCCACAAGAAAGAGATTGAAGAGCTGCTGATCCGCACCCGTTCCCGTCGCACCAGCGCCGAGGCCCAGTTGCAGGTGACCAAGCGCGAGATCGAATCCCTTGGCGGTCGTCTCAAGCTGGAAGGCAAGGATTACTACAGCGCCCGTAAATCACTGGTGGGTCACAAGGCGAGCTGGTCGCGGGTGGTGCGTCTGGCGCGGGAGACCGACGTCGAGAAGCGCCTCAACAAGCGCGAGCTGGCCTACCTTGACAGCGACGAGCTGCGCTCCATGTCGGACAAGGCCCTCGGCGCCCTGCGGGTGGCGGTGGCCCACGATGAGGCCCTGCGTGATGCGCTGCGTCTCTCCGAGGGTAATCGCAGCACCGAGCAGAAGGTGGCCTTCTACGTGCAGGTCTACCGTTATCTCAAGGATCGCATTCGTAACGACATCATCCGTTCCGATGATCCGGTCGAGGCGATCGAGGAGATGGAGATCGAGCTGGCCCGTCTGGCTGACGAGCTCAAGCAGCGGGAAACCCATCTGTCGCTCTCCTCCCACGAGGTGGCGGCCAAGATCACCAACATCATCCGTCGCGAGCAGAACCGCATCCGGGTGCTCAACCAGGGCTTGCAGAACATCGCCTTCGGTCTGGTGCGCGGGGTGCGCCTCAATGTCAATATCCGCGAGGCCCACACTCGTCTGCTGACGGCGCTGGCTGACCAAACCGCCATGCACAACGATCTGTTCGCCGACAAGGAGCTCAGCTTCTCCGAGGCGATGGCCAAGCTGTTCCAGCGCCTGAACCCGCAAGTGGAGCAGGGGGATCGCAGCTATCAGGTGATGGGCGACGTGCTGCTCGACTATCGTAACTACCTGGAGCTGGAGATCGAGGTGCAGCGCGGGGCCGATGGCTGGCTGCGGGCCGAGAGCGGCGCGCTCTCCACCGGCGAGGCGATCGGTACCGGTCAGGCCATCCTGCTGATGGTGCTGATCAGCTGGGAGGAGGAGTCCCGCCGTCTGCGTGGCAAGGACATCGCTCCCTGCCGTCTGCTGTTCCTCGACGAAGCGGCCCGTCTGGATGGCAAATCCATCGCCACCCTGTTCGAGCTGTGCGAACGGCAGGATATGCAGCTGCTTATCGCGGCGCCCGAGAACATCAGCCCCGAGAAGGGCACCACCTACAAGCTCATCCGTAAAGTGCAGGGCAAGCACGAGCATGTGCATGTGGTGGGCCTGCGTGGCTTCGGCTTTAGCGATGACAAGTTGATTGCCTGATCAGTCTCTGGTCCATCCCGACACGGGATGACGGGTAAATAGTTGAAAGGGAGGCATTTGCCTCCCTTTTTACATGGCAGATATGGCAAAGTAGCCGCACGGTCGCTGCTGCATGGCAACATAGTGAGTGCCTTGGACCGATGACAAGGTGAGATCCCGCCAGCAAACGTGCAGCCAGCGTTACCGGCTGAATCGAAGAGTAAAAAGTGCGCAAAGCGAAAAGAAGAGAGGAGAGGGGAAAGGTGCAACATATCCAGAAAGGGCTGCTGTTATCTCTTTGCCTGCTGCTGGCGGCCTGTAGCAGCCGTTATGACGAGAGTCACGGCGGCAGCTGGCGCGGCTATAGCGAGACCGGTTACGCCAGCTATTATGCTGACCGTTATCACGGCAAAAAGACTGCCAGTGGCGAGCGCTATCGCAACAACCTCAATAGCGCCGCCCATATGGAGTTGCCCTTTGGCTCTATGGTGCGGGTCACCAACCTCGCCAACGGCAAGAGCGTAGTGGTCAAGGTCAATGATCGCGGCGCCTTTAAAAACGGGCGTATTATCGATCTCTCCAAATCGGCCTTTAGTACCATCGGCAATATTCGCGAGGGGATTATCAAAGTAAAAATAGAGGTGCTCTAGCAGCCCACTTGTTCAGTGGCGTGAACAGAGTGTCCGTTCTGTATGGCTATATCCTGCAAGTCTGCCCTCTTACACTGCTCCGTATCCAAGAGGTACACCCAATCGAAATACTTGAATGATTGATCTGATAACGGAGCAGATGAAGATGAATGAAGAGAAACTGGTGTCCATCGCAGTGCTTAAAGCTAGAGCCGGTATGAGGGAGCAGCTGCGCCGGGAGTTGATCAAGCTTATTGAGCCTACTCGGCACGAACCGGGTAACTTGGACTATGTGCTGTTTGAATTGCGGGATGAGCCAGGCACCTTTTACATGCGTGAGGCATTCGTCAGCCAAGCCGCGTTGGATAGCCATTGTCAGAATGACTATTTTCAGGCCTTTGCCGCTCAGGCTGAGTCTCTGCTTGCAGAGCCACTGCAGCTTATTTTCCTGGATGAGGTCAGCTACTCTTAATCCATTCGGGCCAGGGGGCCCGATTTTTTATTCATATCTCAAGTGCGAGATAAGATGCGTTTCAAGCAAGTTATCACGCTAGTCTTTTGCCAGCCTGCATCTACTAATCCTCTGATTTTTAATCACTCTCTCCTGTTTCTATCCAAGATATTTTCATCTTCCTGTTAACGGATAAGATATCCAAATGAGAATTTAATTTGGGCTCAAGTTCAGTTGTAGTGGTATAACCTGCTATCGCAGGAAGGCATACCAAAAGATGGTGCTGACCATCAGCGCGTCGATATGAGGTAGGCAGGGAGGACGATAATGGGTATTGAGCTTGTAGATGTACCGCAAAGTGAATTTGAGCAGGTCTTTATTGTCGTGAAACAGGGGATTTTTCCCTATGTTGAGTCGATCTTTGGCTGGGATGACCAATTTCAACGCGAGCGACTAACCAGCTCATATCTGCCGCAATGGTTTTCGTGGATCCTGCATGGGGGAGAACGCATTGGTCTGTTATGTAGCAAGCCATATGAGGATGCCCAGCATGTTCATCTGCTGATCATTTTCCCTCAGTATCAGGGGCGGCAGCTTGGTGCTGCCGTGATGGAACGGCTGCATCAGGAGGCTGAGCGTGAGGGCAAATGCCGGGTCACCTTGTCCAGCTTCACAGAGAACCATAGGGCGATACGGTTTTATCAACGCCTTGGTTACAACGTGGTCGAAGAGGATCAGGCGTTTGTCTCCATGTCCCGGCCGTTGGGCTGTGACCTCGGATTGAAAAAAGTGGTTAATGGAGAGTTGTGATGGCGATTTTGAATATTTTAACGGCTCCCGATCCCAGGTTGAGGCTCAAGGCCGAGCGGGTTGAGGATATTGCTGCCGTACAGGGGCTGATCGATGACATGCTGGCGACCCTGTATACGACGGAAAACGGGATTGGTTTGGCCGCGACTCAAGTCGGGCGTAAAGAGGCGATCGTTATTATCGACTTGTCCGAGAGCAGGGATCAGCCGCTAGTTTTTATTAATCCACAAGTGATAAGCGGTACTGAAAAGGTGCTTGGACAAGAGGGCTGTCTCTCCGTGCCGGATTACTACGCGGATGTCGAGCGTTACAGCTCGGTGGTGGTATCTGCACTGGATCGAAAAGGTAATCCGATTACCATCGAGAGCAGCGATTTTTTGGCCATTGTCATGCAGCATGAAATTGATCATCTGGATGGCAACTTGTTCATTGATTACCTGTCACCGCTCAAGCGGCAGATGGCACTCAAACGAGTTAAAAAATCTCTGAAGTCTGCCAGCTAATGTTTGCGGATAGTGGCTGGCCGTTTTAGTAATGTGGAGAGCAGGCAGAATGAAAGTGGCAAGATGGAATGTCAGGGCACTGTTTAGCCGCAATAGCAATGAGGTGCGGGGACGTTATGGGCTGAAGGCCCTGCTGTTGCTGGGAACATTGTGGGTCGCACTCCCTGTATCAGCCGACGAAGAGCAGCTGCCGGCCGAATATCGCCCCTTTGTGCAGCAGTTGGTCGATGCGGCAGAAGCCCGGGATCATCAGGCCCTTGCCAACCAGATGAAGTACCCCTTCAAGCAGGAGTATCCCATTCCCGCCATCAAAACCCCGGCGGAGATGCTGACCCGTTTTGAAGAGGTATTTGATGACGCCATATTAAAAAGCATCGCGACCTCCCGGGTCGGGCAGGATTGGCAGACCATGGGCTGGCGCGGCATCATGCTGGGCAGTGGCGAGGTCTGGATGGATTTTGATGGCAAGGTCATCGGTATCAATCATCAGACGGCGCAGGCCGCCAAATTGAAAGCCGAGCTTATCGCCAGGCAGAAGAGCGGTCTGCATCCCAGTGTGCGAGAGTACAAGAGCCCCGAGCTGATGTGGCATACCGAGAAATTTACCATCCGCATAGACGAGTTGGACGATGGCCACTATCGCTACGCCTCCTGGGCCAGGGACAAGACGCTCGCCGACAAGCCGGATCTGGTGCTGAAAAATGGCACCGTCAAGGTGGAGGGGACGGGGGGCAATCATACCTATTTCTTCACGAGCGGCCCCTATCGCTACGAGTGCGTCGTCACCGTATTGGGCGAGCGAGGCGTGCCACCGGGTGAGCTGGTGGTCTATAAAAACGACGTCGAGATAGTGCACCAACCGGTGATCAAGGTGCTGTGACACCACGTCATATCACGACTTATAAAGAGCGGCCAGGTGCCGCTCTTTTGCTTTCTGAACCTGACAGATGATTTGCTAGCTTTGCGGCACCCTGACCCCTTTGTCGAGATAGAGGCTGCTGTAGTGGGCGCGGTGGGTGACAAACATCACCTGATGGCGGCTGCCGTCAGAGAGGATAATAAAATCCCCCGCCTGAGCGGGGCTCTGCAAGGAGATCTCCTGCTCGGGGGCGGTCAGGCGATCAACATCTTCCTTGAAGGTGAGGGTGTAAGAGTACATATGGCGCTCCACTGCTGGCTCATATCAAACACTCCGTTGAAGGTAGTTGCTGGTATGGGCGCGCGCGGCGCCCGATTGGCGCTGTTAGACCAAATAGCGGCGATGAGAACGCGCGTGGCTTCAGTCGGGTTGTCATGCAGAGGTGTGCTTGGGGCGTTTACACCAAGGCCATTGGTATCAAAAACGATGGAAAAGGGGCGAAAGGAGGATGAAAAAACCGCCAGCTTGGCGGTTTTTCTTATGCGGTGGGCCCTACTTCAGGGCCTTCTTCAGCTTCTTGATCTTGCCTTCATGCTTGGCAATTTTCTCAAGACGAGCGGCGATCTTCTTCTTGATCTCTTTCTTGCTTGCTTTGGCCATCGGTGGCGCTCCTTTGCAGTGGGGACACATGAGGTGTCAGTATGGGTCTTCCCTTTGACGTCCCAGAGTGCCACAGGGCTCCTTTGTGAACCAGTACTCTGTTGCTTTAATAGCCAGCAGCGTTATGGCTGCAAGGAGCCGAGCCAGCGCAGCAGTTGCTGGCCAACCTGCGGGCTGCCGAGCAGGGCCATATGACTGGTGCGATAGACGATCAGGGTATGGGCAGGAAGAAAAGCAAGCTGATGGCGCGCCTCGCTGTGTTGGCCAAGGGCGCTGCGCAGGGGCACCAGTCCATCGCCAATCAGCCGGTCGGCCAGCAAGCTGCGCTTGGCGGCAGTGGTCGCGGCGATGGCATAGCAGTTGACGCCGCAGGGGAGGGGAAGTGGCTCGCGGGGATCTCGCATGGGCACGGCGGGATCGGGTGGGGCGATCGTCTCGATCACCTTGCCGTGGCGCAGATCCTTGATACCCGTGCTGCGCAATCGTGTCAGTCTGACAAAAGGTTCCGTGTAGGCGCTGGCGGGCAGCAACTGCTCCAGCCAGTGTCCGGCGTGTTCCAGCGGTGCGCCGTGGTGTGGCGTGCCAAGAAAGATCAGGTTGGCAAGGTGCGCAGGCCAGGTGAGCCCGGCCACGCCTGCATGGTGGCAGGCGCTGCGGGCAACCAGCCCCCCCATGCTGTAGCCCAGTATCGTTATCTCTTTGAGGTCTCCCGGCCAGTGGGTGAGCAGCTGCTCCAGCAACAGGGCCAGTGCCTGCCCGTTTTGTGCAATGGGCAGTCCCGAGTTGTAGCGCACGTAAAGAGGCTGATAGCCAAGCGCGTTGGCAAGTTGCTCCCCATGATTGACCGGTTCACCCTGATAAAGGGTCTGCCACTGCAGATCGTTCATGCACAGGCCGTGCACCATCAACAGCACCCGTCCCTCGCGGGGCAGATCTGTCGGCATGGCCTGCCAGTCGAGGGGCTCTCCCTGATAGCGCAGGGTCATGGGGGTGGCGAGGGCGTTATGGCTCTCGACCAGAGCGTCCCCCATCACGCCATTGAGGGTGGCGATCAGTGCCGCGCGTTTGGGCGTCTCGGGAATATGGTGCAGTGGCGGGGTCGGCGGCAGCCGGGTCAGCAACCCGTTGATGCCGCTGCCGAGGGTATTGGCCGCGCCGTGAACCCCCTTGTAGACCAGCCCGGTGATCCCGGATGTCTTCCCCTCATCCCGCCCCTTGATCCCCATACCGCTGAGCACCGCCTGATGTACCGCTTCGGTGATCTCTACCGCGGCAGGCAGCGCCAGGGTCAGCAGTTGTGCCAGCTCGCGGATATCCGAGATATGCCAGGAGGAGGGGGACTTTTCTGTGGTGTCGGTCATGGGAACGCCTTGTGGAAGTCCATCGAAAAGGGGTCGCCTGGGGGGCGGCATATCAACCAGCTTGCGCGGTTTGGCACGGGTTTACCAGTACCAGAGAGTGTGATCCGGGAGCAAAAGGGGCTAATGATAGACCCTTGCGAAGCCGGTCACGGTAACGGCTGGGAAAATCACCTCTACTGCGTCACATGATGTGCTGAGAGGAGGATAAGGATGTCGCTGTTTGATGAGGTTCGGGTACAGGAACTGTGTGCAAAGTTGCTCGATAGCCAGGACGAGAAGGGCTGCTCCCTTGAGAGCCGGCATGGCCGCGAGTTGAAGGAGCTGTTGCAGGCGGTGGGCGGAGTCGAGTCAGTTGGGCGCAGTGCCCGTCATATATTGACCGAGGCGGGGCGGACTTATTTGCTCGGGCAGCTAGCGCAGGTGGTGCCCCCCGAGCCGGACAAGCGTGAACAGTTGCAACGCCTGGGTGTGAGTTTGCCTGCACGGCTCAATCAGGCCAGTTTTTATGCGCTCTGGCATGGAGACAGCAAGCATTCGCGCAGTGAATGCCCGGATCCACAGCTGGCGGATTTGACGCTCACGCAAGATGAAGTGATCCGCATCCGTACCCTCGAACCGCTCTCGCTGGTCGATCGGCACGGTCAGCAGCACGATATGACGGCGGTGATGGCGCTGCTGGGGGAGTTGGCGTTGCCGGAGCGGGCATTGGCAACGCTGGCGGCCATCGATTGGCAGGGGGAGCGCGTTATTACGGTGGAGAACAAGGGGGCCTTTGTCGACTACCCGCTGCAACCCGGGCAACTGCTGCTCTTTGCCCCCGGTCGCAATACCACCCTGGCCAAACGGCTGATCCCGCTGTTGCCTGCGGGCGTGCAGTGGGCCCATTTCGGCGATCTCGATCAACGGGGTATCGACATTGCCATCGAGCTGGCGCGTGAGCTGCAGCGTCCGGCCATGCTCTGGCTCCCCAGTGAGCTGCGGCCTTATCTGGATCACTACGCCCGTCCGGTGCGCACCTTTGCGACGGACAGTGGCAAGGTGCCCTGGCGTGTGACGAAGCCGGCTGATCAGGGCGATGGTCATGTCATGACGGCAGGCGTTCCCTGGCTCGATGAACTGGTGACGAAGGGAGCTTGGCTGGAACAGGAGGTGTTGATCCTGGCTGCGCGCTGGCAGTGCTGGCCATTGGCCATCGCGGGCAGTTGAATCCAAAAGGGGCATTATCATAATGATAACGGTCAGCACGGTTATATCATTTCAGCCCCTGAAACTGACCGTTGATGATAATTCTCACCAACGCAGGGATATTGCCTCTGATTATTATCACTCGGCTATTTTATGGCCTGGCCGTCCCGCTCACCTTTTTATGGAATAAACCGCTGAAATAGCCGCCGCTTTTGTGCTCTGCATCACACACTTTCGCCATTTATTAATATCTGCCTGCATTTTTGTAGTTTGGCACGCTTATTGATTGCCTTACATCGACGCTAACCGATGAGCTCACCCACAACCGGGATGCTGGTGACATCGTGAGTGAAAGGGGAGCTATCCATATCTCATCCAATGATTGGGGCGAACGATGAAAGCAGTTAACGAATTAATCAAAGAGATCAGAGCACTCAAATCCAACCTGCATGAAAAAGATTTTCTGCTGACCTGGGAGCAAACTCCTCAGGAGCTGGAGCTGGTATTGAAACTGGCCGAATCCCTCAAGACCCTGCGCGCCGAAAATATCTCTACCAAACTGTTTAATAGCGGGCTCGGTATCTCGGTTTTCCGCGATAACTCCACCCGAACCCGCTTCTCTTACGCCTCCGCCCTCAACCTGCTCGGTCTGGCCCAGCAGGATCTGGATGAGGGTAAATCCCAGATCGCCCACGGCGAGACCGTCCGTGAAACGGCCAACATGATCTCGTTTTGCGCCGATGCCATCGGTATCCGTGATGACATGTTCCTCGGTGCCGGTAACGCCTATATGCGCGAAGTGGGCGCTGCACTGGACGAAGGATTCGAGAAGGGCGTGCTGCCCCAGCGTCCGGCACTGGTCAACCTGCAGTGCGACATTGATCACCCGACCCAGTCGATGGCTGATCTCGCCTGGTTGCAAGAGCACTTCGGCAGCCTGGAGAGCCTCAAGGGCAAGAAGATTGCCATGACCTGGGCCTACTCCCCGAGCTACGGCAAGCCGCTCTCCGTGCCGCAGGGCATCATCGGCCTGATGACCCGCTTTGGCATGGACGTGACCCTGGCCCATCCGGAAGGGTATGACCTGATCCCGGACGTGATCGAAGTGGCCAAGGAGAATGCCAAGGCCTCCGGCGGCAGCTTCCGTCAGGTCACCTCCATGGAAGAGGCGTTCAAGGATGCGGATATCGTCTATCCCAAGTCCTGGGCTCCCTACAAGGTGATGGAGCAGCGCACCGAGTTGCTGCGCGCCAATGACCACGCTGGCCTCAAAGATCTGGAAAAACACTGCCTGGAGCAGAACGCCAAGCACAAGGATTGGCACTGCACCGAGGAGATGATGAAGCTCACCAAGGGGGGCGAAGCGCTCTATATGCACTGCCTGCCCGCCGATATTTCTGGCGTCTCCTGCAAAGAGGGTGAAGTGACCGAAGGGGTATTCGAGAAATACCGCATAGCCACTTACAAAGAGGCGAGCTGGAAGCCCTATATTATCGCCGCCATGATCATGGCCCGTAAATTCTCCGCCCCGGCAGAAACCCTGGAAAATCTGATTAAAGAGGCGCAAAAGCGGGTGAAATAAATAACGGCAGGGCAGGGTGAATATTCATCCTGCCCACGCTGTCGAATTCATTATTTTGAGTTTTCTCCCCGTGGTATCTGAATAACGGATCTCCCGGCGAGGCAGCTCTTTGTCAGGTAACGCCTAGTGAGGTAAGCATGTCCCAATTTTCTTTGAAGATGGATATTGCCGATAACCGCTTTTTTACCGCCGAGCCATCACCGCTGTTTTCCCGTGTTGAAGCACAAAAGGCTCGCGCTTTTCATAAAAAACTGGCCGGTTATGAGCCGACCCCATTGTGCGACCTGAAAGATCTGGCCGCCTATATCGGGGTGAAAAATATATTGGTCAAGGATGAGTCAAAACGCTTTGGCCTCAATGCCTTCAAGATGCTGGGTGGCGTTTATGCCATCGCCAACCTGCTCTGTGAAAAATACGGGGTGGCCATCGAGGATTTCTCCTTCGATCTGATCAAACGCACCATCAAGGAGCCGATGACCTTCGCCACCACCACAGATGGCAACCACGGTCGCGGTGTTGCCTGGGCCGCCAAGCAGGTGGGCCAGCATGCGGTGGTCTACATGCCCAAGGGCTCTGCCCAGGAGCGGGTGGATCACATCCTCAACCTCGGTGCCGAGTGCATTGTCACCGACATGAACTATGACGACACCGTGCGCCTGACCATGAAGATGGCCGAAGAGCGCGGCTGGCACATAGTGCAAGACACCGCCTGGGAGGGCTACACCAAGATCCCGACCTGGATCATGCAGGGTTACTCCACTCTGGCCGACGAAGCGGTCGAGCAGATGCAGGCCATGGGCATCAAGCAGCCCACCCACGTGCTGCTGCAGGCCGGGGTCGGGGCGCTGGCGGGCGGCGTGCTCGGCTATCTGGTGGACTGCTTCGGGGCGAAAAACCTGCACAGCATAGTCGTCGAGCCGGATCAGGCCGACTGCATCTACCGCTCCGGTGTGGCGGGGGAGATGGTCAACGTGGGGGGCGACATGCGCACCATCATGGCCGGTCTCGCCTGCGGTGAACCCAATCCGCTCGGCTGGCCGCTGCTCAGAAGCTGCACCACCCAGTTCATCTCCTGCCACGACAAGGTGTCGGCGCTGGGCATGCGGGTGCTGGGCAACCCCCTTGGCAATGATCCCCGCATCATCTCCGGCGAATCCGGCTCGGTCGGTACCGGCGTGCTGGCGGCGGTGCGTCACCACCCGGATCGCGCGGCGCTGATGGAACGTCTGGGGCTAAGTCGCGACTCCGTGGTGTTGATCATCAACACCGAAGGGGACACCGATGTGACCCACTACCGGGAAGTGGTGTGGGAAGGCAAACACCCGGCCTGCGAGTAACTCCGGCTGCGAGTAAGCAACCACGAATCAAAGAATTGATCGCGCCTCGCCAACGGGGCGCGGTAACGGGCACAGGGCGCTGCCGATGAACAGGCCGCGCACTCTCAGTTGTTATGGAGAATCACAATGAGCAAGCAAATTCCGTTTGAAATGGTGTTGGAGAAGGCCTACCAGTACAAGGCCGAGATGAGTCAGTTCCTGCGCGACATGATCGCCATCCCGAGCGAGAGCTGCGATGAAGAGCGCGTGGTGCTGCGCATCAAGCAGGAGATGGAGAAGGTTGGTTTTGACAAGGTCGAGATCGACCCCATGGGTAACGTGCTGGGCTATATCGGCCACGGTCCGCACCTGATCGCCATGGATGCCCATATCGATACCGTCGGTGTCGGCAACCGCGCCAACTGGACCTTCGACCCCTATGAGGGAATGGAAGATCACGAGATCATCGGCGGTCGCGGCGCATCTGACCAAGAAGGCGGCATGGCCTCCATGGTTTATGCCGGCAAGATCATCAAGGATCTGGGACTGGAAGACGAGTACACCCTGCTGGTGACCGGTACCGTGCAGGAAGAGGATTGCGACGGTCTCTGCTGGCAGTACATCATCGAGCAGAGCAAGATCCGCCCCGAGTTCGTGGTCAGTACCGAACCGACTGATTGCCAGATCTACCGTGGCCAACGCGGCCGCATGGAGATCCGCGTCGAGGTGCAGGGCGTCAGCTGCCACGGCTCCGCGCCGGAGCGCGGTGACAACGCCATCTTCAAGATGGGCCCGATCCTCGGTGAATTGCAGGAGCTGAGCCACAACCTCGGCAACGATGACTTCCTCGGCAAGGGCACCCTGACCGTCTCCGAGATCTTCTTCACTTCGCCAAGTCGCTGCGCCGTGGCCGACAGTTGCGCCGTCTCCATCGACCGTCGTCTGACCTGGGGCGAGACCTGGCAAGGTGCGCTGGACGAGATCCGTGCGCTGCCAGCGGTAAAAGCCGCCGGTGCCGAGGTCTCCATGTATCTGTACGACCGTCCGGCCTACACCGGTCTGGTCTACCCGACCGAGTGCTACTTCCCGACCTGGAAAGTGGAAGAGGATCACATCACCGTCAAGACCCTCTCCAAGGCGTACACCCAGCTGTTCAACAAGGCGCCGGTGGTCGACAAGTGGACCTTCTCGACCAACGGGGTCTCCATCATGGGCCGCCACGGCATTCCGGTCATCGGTTTTGGCCCGGGTAAAGAGCCGGAGGCCCACGCACCGAACGAGAAGACCTGGAAAGAGCATCTGGTCAAGTGCGCCGCCATGTACGCCGTGATCCCCATGCTCTATCTGGCCGAGCTGGACAAGTAAGGGGTCTGCCGGGCGGTGACTGCCATCGCCGCCTGGCTGTGGCAAATGTGGCAAGTGCCCCGTCTGTGTTGAGGCGGGGCCTTGCTGTTTGAAGCGATGTGGTGTTCGAGGTGGTGGGGATGAAACGGCTGATCAAGAACGGCGTGTTGGTCGATGCACAGGGTGAATATCGTCAGGATCTGCTGATCGAAAACGGGGTGATCCGTGCCCGTGCCGCCGATATCCAGCCCGATGGCGAGACCGAAGTGATCGATGCCAGCGGCTGTTACGTGATGCCGGGCGGCATCGACGTCCACACCCACTTCAACATCGATGTGGGGATTGCCCGCAGTTGCGATGACTTTTTCAGCGGTACCCGTGCCGCCGCCTGTGGTGGTACCACCACCATCATCGACCACATGGGATTTGGCCCAGCGGGGTGCAATCTGCATCACCAGCTGGCCCGCTATCACGATTACGCCGCCGATCAGGCGGTGATCGACTACAGCTTTCACGGCGTGATCCAGCATGTGGATGACGCCATCCTCCACGAGATGGCCGCCATGGTGCAGGAGGAGGGGATCAGCAGCTTCAAGCTCTATCTCACCTACCAGTACAAGCTGGGGGACCATGATGTGTTGCGCGCGCTGGCCCGCCTCAAAGAGGTGGGGGCGCTCGCCACCGTCCATCCCGAGAACGATGCTGCCATCGCGGTGCGGCGGGCGGCCCTTCTGGCTGCCGGTCACCATGAGCCCTGGTATCACCCGCAAAGCCGCCCGCTGGAGTGCGAAGCCGAAGCGGTGGCCCGGATGATCAATCTGGCGGGGCTCGCTGGCAATGCGCCGCTCTATATCGTCCACCTATCCAACGGACTGGGGCTGGAGTATCTGAAACTGGCGCGCCGTCAGGGTCAGCCGGTCTGGGTGGAGACCTGCCCGCAATATCTGCTTTTGGATGATTCCTGCTACTACCGGGAGAACGGGGTCGACTTCCTGCTCAGCCCGCCGCTGCGCTCGCGCCGCGAGCAGGACAAGCTGTGGGTCGGCATCGCTGCGGGTGATATCGACACGGTGGCGACCGATCACTGCAACTTCTCCCACGCCCAGCGCATGACCCTGTCAGGGGGCGATTTCAGCCTCTGCCCCAACGGTTTGCCCGGGGTCGAGAACCGGATGCTGCTGCTGTTTGCCCACGGGGTACTCGGCGGGCGCATCTCGCCGTCGCGCTTTGTGGCCCTCACCAGCGCCAATTCGGCGCGCCTGTTTGGCCTCTGGCCGCGCAAGGGCAACGTGCAACCGGGGTCTGACGCCGATCTGGTGCTGATGGATCCCCGTGGCGAGACCCTGATCCGTCACGCCGCGCTGCACGACAACGGCGACTACAGCCCCTATGAGGGGATGCGCTGCCCCGGTCAGATCAGGATGACCCTCAGTCGCGGCGAGATAGTCGCCCGCGACGGCGAATTTACCGGACAACGGGGGCATGGCCGCTTTCTGGCGCGGGCACCCTTTGAACCACTGCTGGGCGCGGCGGCCCGAGAACAACCATCAGCACAGCGATAGACAGAACAACCGAGCCGGTATGACACCGGCCCACCCTTATCATCGGAGAGCACAAGATGAAACAGCGTATCGTACTGGCCCTGGGGGGCAACGCTCTGGGCAACAACCTGCCCGAGCAGATGAAGGCGGTGCAGAGCACGGCGCACACCATCGCCGACCTGATCGCCCAGGGGCACGAGGTGGTGGTGACCCACGGCAACGGGCCGCAGGTGGGGATGATCCAGCAGGCGTTCGAGGTGGCGGCCCGCCACGAGCCAAAATCCCCCCATCTGCCGATGTCGGTCTGCGTGGCCCTGAGTCAGGGTTATATCGGTTATGACCTGCAAAATGCCCTGCGCGAAGCCTTGCTGGAACGCGGCATTCACAAGCCGGTCGCCACTCTGGTGACCCAGGTTGAGGTGGATAAAAATGATCCCGCCTTCCTCGACCCGAGCAAGCCCATCGGCGGCTTCTTCAGCAAGGAGGAGGCCGAGGCGCTGATGGCCAAGGGCGAGCGGCTCAAAGAGGATGCCGGTCGTGGCTATCGTCGGGTGGTGGCATCCCCCAAACCCGTCGACATCATCGAGAAGGAGACCGTCTCTGCCATGCTGGCCGCCGGTCAGGTGGTGATCACCGTCGGTGGCGGCGGCATTCCGGTGCTGCGGGAGGGCAATCACCTGCGCGGTGCCAGCGCGGTGATCGACAAGGATTGGGCCAGTGCCAAGCTGGCGGAACTGATTGACGCCGACATGCTGATCATCCTCACCGCGGTGGAGAAGGTCGCCATCAACTTCGGCAAGCCCGATGTGCAGTGGCTCGATACCCTGAGCGTGGCTGATGCCAACTGCTTTATCGAGCAGGGACAGTTTGCCAAAGGTTCCATGTTGCCCAAGGTCGAGGCAGCACTGTCGTTCGCCACCTCCATGCCGGGGCGCAAGTCTCTGATCACCTTGCTGGAGAAGGCAGCCGAGGGGATTGCCGGCAAGACCGGGACCGTGATCAGCCTGTAGCGTGCTGCGCGATGACGGGTTGATAGACAGGGGGCCTTGGCCCCCTGCTGTTTTTGGCTCGGGCGCTGCCGTGGCTGAGGTCGATTTGCTCACAGGCAATTTGCCCATAGGCTATTCGCCCGTAGGGAATGGGCAGCCCGCCGGCACAGGGGTAAGATAGCCACCCCGATAAGGGTTGGCCCATCGGAACAAAAGGCGAAAGGCAGAGCAATGCGTGGTGAGAGATGAGTGGAAAGATCAATATGGCGGCGCTGGTAGGACTTGTTCTGCTCACCGCCATCTGGAGTTACAGCTGGATCGTGATGAAGCAGGTGATGCTCTACGCGGGGGCCTTCGAGTTCACCGCCCTGCGCTGCCTGTGCGGATCTCTGGTTCTGCTGCTGGTGTTGGCCCTGCGCGGGCGCCGTTATCTCAAACCCACCCCGTTTCGCTATACCCTGGCCATCGCCCTGTTCCAGACCTGCGGCATGGTGGGGCTGGCCCAGTGGGCACTGATCAGCGGTGGGGCGGGCAAGGTGGCCATTTTGAGTTACACCATGCCGTTCTGGGTGGTGATCTTCGCGGCGCTCTTTCTCGGAGAGCGGATGCGCAAGCTGCACTATCTGGCGGTTGGGGTGGCCGCCTGTGGCCTGCTCTTGGTGATCCAGCCCTGGCAGTTGCACCTTGAATCCCTCAAGAGTGCGCTCTTGGCGATCCTCTCCGGCATCTGCTGGGGGATTAGCGCCATCATCGCCAAGCGGATGTATGCCCGCCACCCCGGGGTGGATCTGATGTCCCTCACCACCTGGCAGATGATCTACGCAACCATAGTGATGGCACTGGTGGCGGCGCTGGTGCCGGAGCGCCCCATCGACTGGCAGCCCTATGTGATGGGGGCGCTGGCTTATAGCGCCATCTTCGCCACCGCCATCGCCTGGAGTCTCTGGCTGTTTGTGTTGAAAAAACTGCCAGCGGGGATTGCCAGCCTCAGCACCCTGGCGGTGCCGGTGACCGGTGTGCTGCTCTCCTGGTGGCTGCTCGGCGAAAATCCGGGGCCGGTGGAGGGGAGCGGCATCGCCCTTATCGTGCTGGCGCTGCTGGTGATCAGCCGCAAGGGCAAGCGCTCTGTGGTGTCGGTGGCGGGTGAGACCCGTATCAAGCACGGCTGAGCCCATTGCCAGCGAAGAGATAAAAAGGGCCCGCCATGATGGCGGGCCCTTCTGGTTTTAAGAACACTCTCTTATCTGCGCTGGGCCAGATGCATCATGGCCTCCAGCACGGCGCCGCCGATGGCGCGGGCCTTATCCGATACCGTAGTCGCATCGGCCCGCTCGCCTCTGGGGTCGATATCGCCAATCTTGAAGCCGACTGGCACGTCGATGCCATCGCTGAGCAGACCTCGCACCATACCTGAGAGCGGCGCGATAATGGGAGCGTCCCCTACATGGGCGATCACATCCCCTTCCTGCACCAGATCGCCGAGCTTGATCAGGCTCTTCATCACGCCGGGGGTGGGGGCGCGCACCACCCGGCGGGCGGAGTGCCCCTCGATCACCCCGGGAATGCCAGTATTGGGCTGGGCGGGGCCCTGATAGATGACCCGGCCCAGATGATGGCCGCGGTTGGTTTCGATCACCGCATCGCAGTCGCGCCCCGCCTCAAAACCCGGGCCAAGGGCCACCGTAATGGGGGCCATCTCCTTGTGGGTGCCGAGGTTCTGTTTGGCCAAAATGGCATCCACCAGATAGCGGGGCTTGAGCTCGGCGAGGGTGGCGCAGTCGGGGTCAACCAGTAGCGGAATGACGCCCCGATCCAGCTGCTCGAACGCCTGCTCGACGCTCTCGACCCGCTTGGCGCGCACTCCCTCGACGCTTGTTTCGCCCTCGAACATCCCCTGGGCGAAGGCGACGGTGCGGCGGATCACCGTGGGTTTGTCGAGGTCCAGCATCACCACCTTGAAGCCCGCATTGTGCAGCCGCAACGCGACGCCGGTGGCGATATCGCCGGAGCCGCGCATCACCACCAGTTGATCCCGCTTGAGGCGCACATCGTCCTGCATCAGGCCACCCGATTTGCCGTTTTTCACTTGAAGCAGCTCGGCGAGGATGCTGATGGCGATCTCTTCCGGGGTTTCGGCTCCGATGTTGTAACCGATGGGGGCGTGCAGCTGCTGCAGTTGCTCCTGGCTCACCCCTTGCTGGCGCAGCGCCTGGGTGAATGTCTGCACCTTGCGCTTGCTGGCGAGCAGCCCCAGATAGGCGAGGGGACGGCTGATGAGCCGATCCAGTGCCTCCTTGTCCTGATGATTGGTGGCGATGATGACGAAGTTGGCGGGCTCGATGGCCAGCGCCTCAATCACCGCGCTGATGGTGTCGGCCTGTTTGAGATGGGTGCCGGCGGGGAAGTGATCGGGGTTGAGGCTCCCTTCAAAACAGTCGCCGACATGGATATCAAAACCGAGCGGCGCCGCGGCATGGGCCACAGCCCGGTTGACGTGGCCGGCACCAATGAGCACCAGCCGTGGTCGCAGACCATAGACATCGATATAGACCGACATGGCACCACCGCAATCCGACCCGACCGCATGCTCACCGTTGCGTGCCATCCGGCCGTGGAAGATGCGCGGCTTGCGCTCGGCAATGGCCGCCACGGCCTCTTCGATCACCAGCCGCTCGATCATGCCGCCGCCGATGGTGCCGAGGATCTGGCCATCGGCCATCACCAGCATCTGGGCCTGATGGCGGGGCGTGGAGCCACGGCTCTCGATGATCTGGGCAATGGCAAACGGCGTGTTCTCCTGTTCCAGTCGGGCTGCGTGTGAAAACAGATTCATAAGGTACCTCTTCTTATCCTTAAACCATCATGGGCGAGGCGGCTGTGCCTCATCCTGAGCGAAGTAACCGAGTGCGAGGCGAATGGGCTGTGGTTCGCGAACCGCCCCCTGCCAGATGGCATGTAGCTCGGGGTGGCGGCTATGCAGCTTTATCAATTCAGCCAGCCACGACGCCTCATTTTGATAATCCCCATTGATAAACCAGATCCGGCGCGCCCTGGCCGGGGTGCCCTTGAACACCCCCTGAGGGTGGGAGAGCAGCTTGTGAAACAGTGCCCAGTCGAGCGGGTCACCGGCCTCTATCCCGCACAGGGCCTGGAATTCGGCCCAGCGGTGGATCTGCTGCGGGTCGGCCTTGGCCCCCACCATGGCGCCGCCCGTCAGGGCGATCACCCAATTACTGCTCTGGGGAATGCAAGGTTCGTGCAAAGCGGGCACTTTCAATAACTTGTGATTGGCGCCATCCGCTTCGACCAGGATGAGATCGAAGCGCTGCTGCCCCTTGATGAGATCAATCTGCTGGGGGGTGGGGCCCGCCACCTTGCCGCTGGACTGATCGATATGGCTGAACAGGGCGACCAGGGTCGGCTCATCGGGCAGTTGCTGACAGCGGGTCAGCTGGCGGACGGGATCGGCTTCCAGGATCAATTCCCGATAGTGTGACGAGGCAGGCAGAAACATCCGGGTGGTGGTGGTAATTAGCACCCTTTTACCCTGTTTATAAAAATATTCCGCCAGCCAGAACAGGGTACTGGTTTTTCCACCGGCCCCGCAGAGGCTAATTAAGGTGGTATGGCTATCAATATTTTGGGTGAGCGGGTTTAATAGCGAATCTATATCTGGAAATGCGACAGCAACAGCGTGTGGGTGCGACATAATGACGACCAAAATAAATATCGAAGGGAGTGGAAAACAACGTTGCCCGGAACAAGTGCCGTGTGACTGTATAATAACGGCGGCGGGTTTATCTTCCCGAATGGGTACTTGGAAAATGATGCTACCTTATTGCCAGGGGACAATGCTTGATGCAAGTCTCAAAAATGCCCAGGCCTTTTGTCAGCGGGTTATTCTGGTGGTGGGCCATCGTGGCGAGGAGCTTCAAGCTCGCTACGGATCACGGCCGGATATTGTTGTCGTCCACAATCCCGACTATCGGCAGGGGCTGGGCAGCTCCATCCGCTCGGCCCTGGCGGCCAGTGACGCTGACTACCTCTTTATCAGCCACGGGGATCTCCCCTGTATCCCGCGCGAGGTCTATCAACAGCTCTGGCTGGCACGGGGCTGTGAGGCACTCTTTCCCACCTGGCAGGGGGAGGCGGGTCATCCGGTATTGCTGCCCAAATCCCTTGCCAGCGAGCTGGCAGCGGCCCCGGTGCAGCAGTCGGTACGGCGCTGGTTGCAAGGGCGTCCGCACCGTATGGTGCCGGTCAACAGCCCCGCCATCCTGTTTGATGTGGATACCCCTGAGCGCTATCAGGCGCTTCTGGGTGGCATTCTTGAAAATGAGAGCGAGCCCACGAAATAACCCTGTTTTAAAAAGATAACGGGGAGATAAATGGCGTATCAAAGTGATATTTCTCGCACTTGAACTGATAGGGCGAGTTCTTTTTAATCAACTCATTCAGTAAATTTCAGAGTGATTGATAACTACTCGCAATACCCATAATGGTGGCATCGTAAATTCTCTCCATTAATTGGAGCTGTCTCACGCTTTCACCCTAAAAAATAGTTTTGTAGCTGGTGTGGCCTGATAGTTGCTCCTCTCCTTGCCAAGGGGTAAAGCCCGTGCGGGATACCCCATTTATTCATGCTGCCAATGGGCAGAACAGCTGCAAGGAGATTGCCATGGGCGATATTATGCGACCCGTTCCGTTCAAGAACCTTCTGACCCGTATTTTCGCGGAATATAAAGAGAGTCAGAGCATTTTCGGTATTCCCGCCGCGCAATTCTATCGCAAGCAGGACGAGCGCAAGATCAAGGTGTTCGGTGAAACCTGCGAAACCCCCATCGGTCCGGCGGCTGGCCCCCATACCCAGCTGGCCCAGAATATCGTCACCTCCTGGCTGACCGGCGGGCGCTTTATCGAGCTCAAGACGGTGCAGATCCTGGACCGTCTCGAACTGGCAAAGCCCTGCATCGATGCCGAAGACGAGTGCTTCAACACCGAGTGGTCTACCGAGTTCACCCTGCCCAAGGCGTTTGACGAGTATCTGAAAGCCTGGTTTGCCCTCTACCTGCTGGAGGAGGTGTTCGACCCGCGCCTCGACGGAGAGGCCAAGTCCTTCATCTTCAACATGAGCGTGGGTTACAACCTCGATGGCATCAAACAGCCGCCGATGCAGCAGTTTATCCACAGTTTGAAAGATGCCAGCACCAGTCCGAAGTTTGCCGAGTACCAGCAAGTGCTGCGCGAGCTGGTGGCCGATGAGCAGTTTATCGCCGAGCTGGGACTGGGTACCCGCCGCGATCGCCTGCAACAGCTGGTGGCGAGCATCCCGGCCAATCTGGTTCACGGCGTCACCCTCTCCACCATGCACGGCTGCCCGCCCAACGAGATCGAGGCCATCTGCCGCTACATGCTGGAAGAGAAGGGGCTCAACACCTTCGTCAAACTGAACCCGACCCTGCTGGGCTACCCGCGGGTGCGCGAGATCCTCGACACCTGTGGCTTTGATTACATCGGCCTGAGCGAAGAGTCGTTCGATCACGACCTCAAGCTGGATCAGGCCAAGGCGATGCTGACCCGCTTGATGGCGCTGGGGGCCGAGAAGGGGCTCACCTTCGGGGTCAAGCTGACCAACACCCTCGGCACCATCAACCGCAAGGGGGCGCTGCCCGGCGATGAGATGTATATGTCCGGCCGCGCACTGTTCCCGCTCTCCATCAACGTGGCCGCCGTGCTGTCCCGCGCCTTCGATGGCAAGCTACCCATCTCCTACTCGGGTGGCGCCAGCAAGTTCAACATCGCGGAGATCTTCGAGACCGGTATTCGTCCCATCACCATGGCCACCGACCTGCTGAAACCGGGTGGCTACCTGCGCCAGATTGAGTGCCTCAAAGAGATCGACGCCTCCGACAGTTGGGGCATGAGTCAGGTGGATGTGGCCAAGCTGGAGGCGCTGGCCGCCAAGGCCCTCACCATGGATTACACCCAGAAGGAGTGGAAGTCCGACGATCGCATTGAAGTGGGTGGCGGTCTGCCGATGACCGACTGCTACGTGGCGCCCTGTGTCACCGCCTGCGCCGTGCATCAGGATATCCCCGAGTACATTCGCCTGATGGGCGAGGGGGAGTATGTCGCAGCCCTTGAGTTGATTTATCAGCGCAACGCCTTGCCCGCCATCACCGGCCATATCTGCGATCACCAGTGTCAGTACAACTGCACCCGTCTCGACTACGACAGCCCGCTCAATATCCGCGAGCTGAAAAAAGTAGCGCTG
Organism: Aeromonas allosaccharophila; assembly: GCF_016026615.1. NCBI lineage: Bacteria > Pseudomonadati > Pseudomonadota > Gammaproteobacteria > Aeromonadales > Aeromonadaceae > Aeromonas > Aeromonas allosaccharophila. The sequence goes on from NZ_CP065745.1 coordinate 951,863, forward strand.
GAGCGCGGCTGGGAAGGGTACAAGGCGCGCTGGCACAAACCGGCAGGCAGCGGTGACAAGCACCCGGTTGCGGTTATTGGTGCTGGTCCGGCCGGTCTCTCTGCTGGCTACTTCCTGGCCCGTGCCGGTCACCCGGTCACCGTGTTCGAGCGCGAAGCGGATGCCGGTGGTGTGGTCAAGCACATCATCCCCGAGTTCCGTATTCCGGCCGAGCTTATCCAGCATGACATCGACTTTGTCGCCGCTCACGGGGTCAAGTTCGAGTTTGGTTGCGATCCGGCGCTCACCGTCGACAAGCTGCACGCCCAGGGTTTTACCTATGTCTTCGTCGGCATCGGTGCCGACAAGAACGGCGGCATGCACCTCGAAGGGGGACATGATCGGGTCTACAAGTCCTTCAACTTCCTGCGCAGCTTCAATCAGGGCAAACCGCTGCCGCTGGGCCGCCATGTGGCGGTGATCGGAGCCGGTAACACCGCCATGGACTGTGCCCGCGCCGCTCTCAAGGTGCCGGGTGTCAGCGATGTGACCGTGATCTACCGTCGCAGCGAAAAAGAGATGCCCGCCTATCGCGAGGAGTATCTGGAAGCGGTGGAGGATGGAGTACGTTTCTGCTTCCTCACCAACCCGGAGCGCTTTGACAAAGATGGCAAGCTCACCGTGCGGATGATGGCGCTGGGGGATCCTGACGAGCAGGGCCGCCGCCGTCCGGTGCCCACCGAGCAAACCGAAGTGATGCAGATGGATGCGCTGATCACCGCCATCGGCGAGCAGCCTGATTGCGAAGTATTGAAAGCGATGGGCATTCCCCTTGGCAGCGATGGCTGGCCGGAGGTGGATAGCCAGACCGGCGAAACCAGCCGTCGCAACGTCTTCCTGATCGGTGACGTGCAGAGCGGCCCATCCTCCATCGTTGGTGCCATCGGCGGTGCCCGCCGCGCTGCGGATCTGGTGCTCTCTCGCGAGCATATCGCTGGCAGTCAGGCCGAGGTCTCAATCCAGCCGTCGGGCAAGGACGAGATCTACCGTCGCAAGGGAAGCATCGCCGTCACCATGGTCGACAAGAGCGAGCGGGAGGCCTTCGTGGCGCAAGAGGCGCACCGCTGCCTCGAGTGCAACTACCTCTGCAGCAAGTGCGTGGATGTCTGCCCCAACCGGGCCAACGTCGCCATCGCGGTGCCGGGCTTCAAGGACCAGTTCCAGACCTTGCACCTGGATGCCTACTGCAACGAGTGCGGCAACTGCGCCCAGTTCTGCCCGTGGCAGGGCAAGCCCTATCAGGACAAGGTCACCATCTTCAGCCTGCCCGAGGACTTCGACAACAGCCGCAACCCCGGTTTCTATCTGGCGGAAGGCGGGGAACTGCGGATCCGTCAGGGGGGCGAGACCTACCGTCTCACTATCGATGCCCAGAGCCGGATCAAGGATGCCCCCGAGGCGCTCGCAGACATGTGCCGCATCATCAGCCATGTCCACGCCCATCACCACTACCTGCTGGGGGCCGTCGAGGTCTGAGCGAATAACGAATAAGCGAAGGAGCAAACCATGTTTATTCTGAAAAACGTCACCGCCGTCCAGCTGGAGCCGACCCGGGTACTGGAAGGGGTGGATATCGCCATCGAAGGCACCCTTATCAAAGCGGTAGGGCCCAATCTGCGGGCCCTCTACCCGGAGGCCAACTATCGGGAGATGGGGGGCAAGCTGGTGATGCCGGGCATCGTCTGTGCCCACAACCATTTCTACTCCGGCCTGTCGCGGGGGATCATGGCCAACATCGCCCCCTGCCCGGACTTTATCTCTACCCTGAAAAACCTCTGGTGGCGGCTCGACCGGGCGCTCGATGAGGAGTCCCTCTACTACAGCGGCCTCATCTGCTCGCTGGAGGCGATCAAGAGCGGCTGTAGCGCGGTGATCGACCACCACGCCTCGCCCAACTTCATCAAGGGCTCGCTGAATGTGCTGCGCAAAGGGTTTATGGAGGCGGGTCTGCGCGGCATGACCTGCTTCGAGACCACGGATCGCAACGGCGGCCTCGCCGAGCTGCAGGCCGGGGTGGAGGAGAACATCCTGTTCGCGCAAGCCATTGATGCGGCCAAGGCCAAGGGGAACGAACCCTATCTGGTGGAGGCCCATATCGGCGCTCACGCTCCCTTCACCGTGCCCGACGAGGGGCTGGCCATGCTGCGCGAAGCGGTGCAGGTCACCGGTCGTGGTCTGCATATCCATGTGGCGGAAGACCGCTACGACATGGCTCACGGTCACCACCACTATGGCAAGGAGCCGATTGCCCGGCTGGACGAGTTTGGCCTGATCGACAGCAAGTCGCTTGTCGCCCACGGCATCTACCTGAGCCCGGCCGACATCGAGCTGCTCAACAGCCGCGATGCCTTCCTGGTGCACAACGCCCGCTCCAACATGAACAACCACGTGGGCTACAACATGCACCTGCCGGAGTATCGCAATCTGGCGCTTGGCACCGACGGCATCGGCTCCGACATGCTCGAAGAGCTCAAGTTCGCCTACTTCAAGCACAAGGATGCCGGCGGGGCGCTGTGGCCCGACAGCTTTGCCCGCTTCCTGTGGAACGGCAACACCATGCTGGAGCGCAACTTCGGCGCCAAATTTGGCCGCCTGGAGCCCGGCTACAAGGCCGACCTCACCATCTGCGATTACGACGCACCGACCCCGCTGGCGCCGCGCAACCTCGGCGGCCATCTCGCCTTCGGCATGGGATCTGCCAGCGTCAACAGCGTGATGGTGGAGGGGCGCATGGTCTATCAGGATCGCGAGTTCCCGTTCGATGTCGCGCCCATTTATGAGCAGGCCAGCAAGGTGGCGAGCCGCCTGTGGCAACGGATGGATCAGCTGGCCTAAGGCCACCTTCCACAGTTTTGGACCGGATTGCCCGCCCTGTGGATCTCCCCGGCGGCGGGCAGCAAGAGTAAGGACGACACATGATTGAGCAATTCTTCCGACCCGAACAACTGGGTCAGGCTTTGGAACTCAAGGCCAGCTTCGGCAACGACGCCGTCTACATGGGGGGCGGCAGCAAGCTTAACGCCGCCCCGACCCGCACCGACAAGAAGGTCGCCATCTCGCTGGACAAGCTGGGACTGAACCAGATTGAGCAGCAGCACGGCCAGCTCCATATCGGCGCTACCGTCACCCTGCAGACCCTGAAAGAGGATCCCCGTACCCCGGCCGCTCTGTGCGAGGCGCTGGGGTTTGTCTACTCCCGCCATCTGCGCAATCAGGCCACCATCGGCGGCGAACTTGCCTGCCAGCAGCAGGACTCCCCCTTGCTGCCGGTACTGCTGGTGCTCGAAGCGGTCGTGGTGCTGGAGAACAACCTACTGCAACCCATCGACGCCTATCTGGCGGGTCAGCGCAATGCCCTGGTGCTGGGGATTGTGCTGCCGGAGCCTGAACTGCGCTGCGCCACCCGCCGCATCAGCCGCAACGCCGATGGCCTGGCGGTGATGACCGCCGCCGTGGCCCTCGACAGCATTGGCGAGATGCGGGTGGCCGTCGCTGGCGTCACCCCGCAGCCGATGCGTTTGCGGGATCTGGAGCGCCGCGATTTGCACGATGCCGCGCTGGAAGCCGCCGTGAGCGAGCTGATCTCGCCCCGTGAGGATCTGGCGGGCAGCGTGAGTTACAAGCGGTATATCACCGGTGTGGTAGTGGCGGATCTGCTGGTGGACTGCCAGCAGCAGGAGGTGCAAGCATGATGGAACTCAACTTTACCCTGAACGGCGCCCTGCGTACCGTCATCTGCAAGGCCGGTGATAATGCCCAGCGGGTACTGTTCAATCAGTGCCGGATGCACTCGGTGCGCAACAGCGACGACGGCTTCGGTTTCGCTGGTTCCGACGCCATTCTTTTCAACGGCAAGGTGATCAACGCCTCCCTGCTGATCGCCGCCCAGCTGGAGGGGGCGCAGGTGCGTACCGCCGAGTCGCTCGGTAGCTGGAACCAGCTCAGTCTGGTGCAGCAGGCGATGGTGGATGTGGGTGTGGTGCAGTCCGGTTACAACGATCCGGCTGCCGCGCTGATTGTCACCGACCTGCTTGATCGCCATCCCGAGCCTACCCGTGATCAAATCGATGATGCGCTCTCGGGCCTGTTTCACCGCGATGGCGGTTACCAGCAGTTCTATCAGGCCATCGAGCTTGCCTGCTCACGGATGAAGGATCCCGATTATCTGTGCCAGATCGCCCCGGAATTTCGCGATGATCTGCGCCATATCGGCAAGAGCTGCCCGAAAGTGGACGCCGCCAAGATGGTGCAGGCCAAGCCCTGCTACGTGGAGGATCGGGTTACCGACGATGCGCTGATCATCAAGATGCTGCGCAGTCCCCATCCCCATGCGGTGATCACCAAACTCGATGTGAGCCGCGCCGAAGCGCTGCCGGGTGTGGTGCACGTCATTACCTATCTCAACTGCCCGGATGTGTTTTACACCCCGGGTGGCCAGAGTGCCCCCGAGCCATCACCGCTCGATCGCCGCATGTTCAGCCGCAAGGTACGTCACGTCGGTGACCGGGTCGCCGCCGTGGTGGCCGAGAGCGAAGCGGTCGCGCTGGCAGCCCTCAAACTCATCGATGTCGAGTATCAGGTGCTGCCTGCGGTCATGAACATCGATGAAGCGATGGCCCCCAATGCCCCGCTGGTCCACGACGAACCCATCATCTACATGGCTGGTGCCCCTGCGGATCTCGAGCAGCAGAACGCCTGCTCGGTACGCCGTGGCGACGAGCACATGATCATCAACTTCCCCATCGGCTCCCGCCCGCACGAGAACCTGGCCGCCAGCGTCCATGGCCAGATCGGTGACGTGGCAAAAGGCTTTGCCGAGGCGGACGAGATTGTCGAGCGCACCTACGAATCGACCCAGGCCCAGCAGTGCCCGACCGAGCCGCACATCTGCTTCACCTACATGGATGGTGATCGTCTAGTCATTCATGCCTCCACTCAGGTGCCGTGGCACGTACGCCGTCAGGTAGCGCGTATCGTCGGCCTCAAGCAACATCAGGTGCATGTGATCAAGGAGCGGGTAGGGGGCGGCTTTGGCTCCAAGCAGGATATCCTGCTGGAAGAGGTGTGCGCCTGGGCGACCAAGGTCACCGGCCGTCCGGTCACCTTCCGCTATACCCGTGAAGAGGAGTTCATCAGCAACACCTCCCGTCACGTGGCCAAGGTGAAGGTGAAAGTGGGGGCCAAGAAAGATGGCACCATTACCGCCATCGAGATGGATTTCCGCGCCAACACCGGCCCTTACGGCAACCACTCATTGACGGTGCCGAGCAACGGCCCGGCGCTCTCTTTGCCGCTCTATCCGTGCGACAACGTGCGCTTTACCGTCAACACCTACTACAGCAACATCTGCCCGACCGGCGCCTATCAGGGTTACGGCGCGCCCAAGGGCAACTTCGCGCTGACCATGGCGATTGCCGAACTGGCCGAGCGACTCGGCATCGATCAGCTCGACATGGTGGAGCACAACCGGGTGCACGAAGGGGATATCCTCAAGGTGCTGGGTGCCATCGGTGAGGGCAAGATGCCGACTTCAGTACCGCACGCCGCCAGTTGTGCCCTCGAACCCATTCTCAAACAGGGACGGGAGCTGATCGCCTGGGACAGCCCCAAACCCGCCGACGGGGATTGGCGCATCGGTCGTGGCGTCGCCATCATCATGCAAAAATCGGGGATCCCGGATATCGATCAGGCCAACTGCATGGTCAAGCTGGAATCTGACGGCACCTTTATCGTCCACTCCGGTGGCGCCGATATCGGCACTGGTCTCGATACCGTGGTGGCCAAGCTGACCGCCGAGGTGCTCGGTTGCCCGCTCAGCGATGTGCACGTCATCTCTGGCGATACCGACCACGCCCTGTTCGACAAAGGGGCCTACGCCTCGTCCGGAACCTGCTTCTCCGGCAACGCGGCCAAGATGGCGGCCGAGAACCTCAAGGCGAAGATCCTGTTCCATGGCGCCGCCATGCTGGGCGAGCCGGTGGAGGATGTGGAGCTGGTTCACCCGGGTATCGTGCGCGGCAAGTTGGGGGAGGTGACCCTCGCCAAACTGGCCCACAAGGCCGAGACCGGCACCGGCTTCGGTATTCTGGTGGGCACCGCCAGCTACATCACCTCTGAGCTGGCCTTCCCGTATGGCGCCAACTTCGCCGAGGTGGCGGTCAACGTAAGAACCGGCGAGATCCGTCTCGACAAGTTCTACGCCCTGCTCGACTGCGGTACTCCCATCAACCCGGAACTGGCCCTCGGCCAGATCTACGGGGCGACCATGCGGGCCATCGGCCACACCATGAGCGAGGAGATCTGCTACGACAGCAAGGGCATTCCGCTCACCCGGGACCTCAAGAGCTATGGCGCGCCCAAGATTGGCGACATTCCGCGCGACTTCCGGGCCTTCCTGGTACCGAGTGACGACAAGGTTGGCCCCTACGGCGCCAAGTCCATCTCGGAGATCGGGGTGAACGGCGCCGCGCCTGCCATCGCCACCGCCATCCACGACGCCTGCGGTGTCTGGCTGCGTAAGTGGCACTTCACGCCGGAACAGATTCTGCGCGAACTGGGCAAGCTGGAGCAAAAAGTGTCGGCATAACAAAAGAAAAGGTGAGGGGCGGGTGAAAGCTCGCCCCCAGCGCCTGACGGCGGAATGAGTACTCCGCCTCCATTCTGTGTGATGGGACAAACACGATGTCTAAAACAACACGCAAGCACTCTGATCTTATTTACGAGCTGGAAGACAAACCCCCGTTTTATCAAACCCTGATGGGTGCAGTGACCCATCTGCTGGCGATTTTTGTTCCCATGGTGACCCCGGCGTTGATTGTCGGCGGCGCGCTGGGCCTGTCCACCGAGACCACCGCGTATCTGGTCTCCATGGCGATGATCGCCTCCGGTATCGGCACCTGGCTGCAGGTGAATCGTTATGGCCCCATCGGTTCGGGGCTGCTCTCCATCCAGTCGGTCAACTTCTCCTTCGTGACCGTGATGATCGCCCTCGGCGGAGCCATGAAGAAAGATGGTATCCACGAGGAGCTGATCGTCTCTACCCTGCTCGGGGTCTCCTTTGTCGGCGCCTTTCTGGTGATGGGCTCCTCCTTCGTACTGCCCTATCTCAAGCGGGTGATCACCCCGACCGTGAGCGGGGTAGTGGTGCTGATGATTGGCCTGAGCCTGATCAAGGTGGGGATCATCGACTTTGGCGGCGGCTTCTCCGCCATGAGCAGCGGCACCTTTGGCAAATATGAGAACATCGGGCTGGGGCTGCTGGTGCTCTGCGTCATCGTTGCCTTCAACTGCAGCCGAAGCCCGCTGCTTCGCATGAGCGGGATCGCCATCGGCCTGATGGTGGGCTATGCGGTGGCCCTGATGCTCGGCATGGTGGATTTTTCCGCCCTTGAGAACCTGCCGCTTATCACTGTGCCTATCCCGTTCAAGTACGGTTTCTCCTTCGATTTTCACGCCTTTCTGCTGGCGGGTACCATCTATTTGCTGAGCGTGCTGGAGGCAGTGGGGGACATCACCGCCACCGCCATGGTCTCCCGGCGCGAGATCCAGGGCCCCGAGTTTCAAAAACGGCTCTCCGGCGGCGTGTTGGCCGACGGTCTGGTATCGGTGATCGCCTCGGCACTCGGCTCCCTGCCTCTGACCACCTTTGCCCAGAACAACGGGGTGATCCAGATGACCGGGGTGGCATCCCGTCATGTGGGCAAGTTTATTGCCGTCATGCTGGTGCTGCTGGGGCTCTTCCCCGTAGTAGGGCGCTTCTTCACCACCATCCCGTCACCTGTGATGGGGGGCGCCATGGTCATCATGTTCTCCATGATCGCCATCGCAGGTGGTCGCATCATCATCAGTCACGGCTTTGATCGGCGGGAGACCCTGATTGTCGCCACTTCGCTGGGGTTGGGGCTCGGCGTCTCCTATGACCCGAACGTCTTCAAGGTGCTGCCGGCCGGGATCTACATGCTGGTGGAAAACCCCATCTGCGCCGGCGGCATTACCGCCATCATCATGAATCTGGTGTTGCCGCAAAGCCGCAAGCGCAAGGCGGCTATCAAGGATGCCGAGGCGGTAGAGGTGATCCAGCTGAGCGACAAGCCGGATGTGATCTTTACCGCCCGCAGTGCGGGCCAGCCATCGGGCAGGAAGAGTGAGCCACAGGGTTCACAGGACGACGTGCCCGGGCAAACGGTGGCGCCACAAGTGGAACGGATCTGACGGTTAAACCGACAAAAAACGTCAACAGAACAAGAAAAACAGGGAAACGGTTATGAAAAACGACAACTCTGTCAAAGCGGTGCGTGGCAGTTTCTTCGACATTACCCGGGTGGTGGATCAGCCCGAGGAGATTGAGGCCAATGCCCGTCTTATCGAGGATGGCCTGCTGATCATTCGCAATGGCTGCATCGACTGGTTCGGTCAGTGGGAGGAGGGCAAGGATCGCATTCCGGCCGAGGTGCGGGTGCGCGATTACCGCGGCAAGATGATAGTGCCCGGCTTTGTCGATACCCATATTCACTATCCCCAGAGCGAGATGGTGGGGGCCTATGGCGAGCAACTGCTGGAGTGGCTCAACCGCCACACCTTCCCGGCCGAGCGGCGCTACAACGACCTCGAATATGCCCGCGAGATGTCCACCTTCTTTATCAAGCAGCTGCTGCGCAACGGCACCACCACGGCGCTGGTGTTCGGCACCGTCCACCCCGAGTCGGTGGATGCCCTGTTCGAGGCGGCGAGCCGCATCAATATGCGGATGATCGCCGGCAAGGTGATGATGGATCGCAATGCCCCCGATTATCTGCTCGATACCGCCGAGAGCAGTTATGTGCAGAGCAAGGCGCTTATCGAACGCTGGCACGGCAACGGTCGCCTGCTCTATGCCATCACACCACGATTTGCACCCACCTCGACACCCGAGCAGTTGGCGATGGCGCGGCGACTGCGCGAAGAGTTTCCCACCACCTATCTGCACACCCATCTGTGCGAGAACAAGGACGAGATCGCCTGGGTCAAATCCCTCTTTCCGGCGCACAAGGGTTATCTCGATGTTTATCACCAGCATGGGCTCACCGGCCACAACTGCGTCTTTGCCCACTGCGTCCATCTGGAAGAGCAGGAGTGGGATTGTCTGAAGGAGACCGGCTCCACCATCGCCTTCTGCCCCACCTCGAATCTTTATCTCGGCAGTGGCCTGTTCAAGCTGCACAAGGCGTGGCGCAAGCAGGTGAAAGTGGGGATGGGCACCGACATCGGCGCCGGTACCACCTTCAACATGCTGCAGACCCTCAACGAGGCCTACAAGGTGATGCAGTTGCAAGGGGAGCGGCTCTCGGCCTATCAGGCCTTCTATCTGGCGACCCTGGGCGGCGCCCATTCGCTGGGGCTGGACGAGAAGATCGGCAGCTTTGCGGTGGGCAAGGAGGCGGATTTCGTGGTGCTCGACCCGGTCGCCACCCCGCTGCAGCAGCTGCGTTATGACAACTCCACCACCCTGCGGGACAAGCTCTTTGTGTTGCTGACCCTGGGGGATGACAGATCCATCTACCGCACCTATGTGGATGGCCAACTGGTACACGAACGGGGGTAGGGGATGGAGGGGGCTGCCTCGGCGCAGCCCCGCAGAATACGGAGGCTGGCGTACTCCAACGGGGGCGCCAGTTCCGCGGCACGACAGGGGTTCTCCCCGCAATAGAAGGTGAAATGGCCCGGTTTTTTGACCAGCAAGGCAAACGTTTGAGTCAAAGCTGCCTCTCCTGGTCTCTCTGTCGCTTCAGGCTGTCACTGCACAGGCTGGTATCGACAGATCCGCAGATCCTGCCGCCATTTCGTCATGGAACATTCAGGCGCGTGTGAAGGAGTTGGGTATGACCCAAGCAAACAGCAGGATTAACAGCGTGGAAGGGCAGGCCAATAGTGACGCCAGCCAGAGCGCATCGCAGCAACAGCCGATCACGGCTCTTGATCGCTATTTCATGATCAGTGAGCGGGGCAGCAATATCAGACAGGAGGTACTGGCGGGCCTCACCACCTTCCTCGCCATGGTCTACTCGGTGATCGTGGTGCCGAGCATGCTCGGCAAGGCGGGCTTTCCCCCCGGCGCCGTGTTTGTCGCCACCTGTCTGGTGGCGGGTTTTGGTTCGCTCTTGATGGGGCTTTGGGCCAAGTTGCCGATGGCCATCGGCTGCGCCATCTCGCTGACAGCCTTTACCGCCTTCAGTCTGGTGCTGGGGCAGCAGATCCCGATCCCGGTGGCGCTGGGCGCCGTCTTCCTGATGGGGGTACTCTTTACCGCCATCTCGGTGACCGGGGTGCGGAGCTGGATCCTCGACAATCTGCCGATGGGGATTGCCCATGGCACCGGTATCGGTATCGGTCTCTTCCTGCTGCTCATCGCCGCCAATGGCGTGGGGCTGGTGATCAAGAACCCGCTGGAGGGGTTACCGGTGGCGCTGGGGGCCTTTACCTCCATGCCAGTTATCATGTCCCTGATCGGCCTTGCGGTGATCTTCGGGCTGGAGAAGCTGAAAGTGCCGGGCGGGATCCTGCTGGTGATCATCGCCATCTCCATCTTCGGCCTCATTTTCGATCCGGCGGTGAAGTATCAGGGGCTGTTCGCCCTGCCGAGCCTCTCGGATGCGCAGGGTCAGTCCCTGATCTTCAGTCTGGATATCATGGGGGCGCTCTCGCCGCTGGTGTTGCCGAGCGTGCTGGCGCTGGTGATGACGGCGGTATTTGATGCCACCGGCACCATTCGCGCCGTGGCGGGGCAGGCCAACCTGCTGGATAAAGATGGGCACATCATCAACAGCGGCAAGGCGCTCAGTGCCGACTCGGTCAGCAGCATCTTCTCCAGTCTGGTGGGGGCGGCCCCGGCTGCCGTCTATATCGAATCGGCCGCGGGCACGGCGGCGGGGGGCAAAACCGGCCTGACCGCGACCGTGGTCGGCGGCCTGTTCCTGTTGATGCTGTTCCTCTCGCCGCTCTCCTATCTGGTGCCGGCCTATGCCACCGCGCCAGCCCTGATGTATGTGGGGCTCTTGATGCTGAGCAATGTCACCAAGCTCGATTTCGATGACTTTGTCGGGGCCATGTCAGGGCTGGTCTGTGCGGTCTTTATCGTGCTTACCTGCAACATCGTCACCGGCATCATGCTCGGCTTCAGCTCGCTGGTGATCGGCCGCATCTGCTCGAAGGAGTGGCACAAGCTCAACGTCGGCACCGTGGTCATCGCCCTGGCGCTGGTGCTCTTTTATGCTGGGGGGTGGGCTATTTAGGGATAACCCTCCCGTTTGGGGTCGCACTGGCGGCCCCATTTTTATGTTTGAGTTTTTTATGTCTGTGGCGCTCAGTCCGCCCACGCGGGTTATCACGCCTCGGCCGTCTCCGCAGTTGGGTGGTCTCATCGCGATACCATTTTGATAAATCCCCCTACCAGATTGATAGGCTCACGCCCTTGCTGTCCCCGCTCTGCCGTATTTTTCACCGCCGATGCGCCTCATTTGCTCAGGGGTAACGCTTGGCTTGTCGCTGCGAGCCAGCAAAAGCGGGTTAGATGGGATCCCCTTCACACTTCTCCCCATTGTCCTGACGATGGCGGGAAACAGGCGCATATCTTGCTGTTTTTTATGCCGGTTCCAGATTTTTCCCTTCGAAAAAAGGACTTGCATATGTCCATAGGATTACCGCTCAAGCGGGTGGATGCCGAGGCCAAGGTGACCGGCAGCGCTCGCTATACCGATGACAACATCATGCTCGGGATGCGCCACGCCAAGTATGTGCGCAGCAATATCGCCCACGGCAAGGTGCTCGCCATCGATGCAACCGAGGCGCTGGCCCTGCACGGGGTCGAAGCCGTATTTACCCATGAAGATGTGCCCACCACCTGTTTTCGCACCGCCGGCCACGCCTGGTCCCTCGATGAGGCAAAACGGGATGTGAAAGACCGCCGTCTGCTCACCGACCATGTGCGCCACTTCGGCGATGGGGTTGCCATCGTGGTGGCGCGCGATCCGCTGGTCGCCGAAAAAGCGGCCTCGCTGGTCAAGGTGACCTACGAGCCGCTGCCGGTGATGACGGATGCCCAAAGCGCGCTGGCCGATGGTGCCTATCCCATTCACCCGAGCGGCAATTTGCTGCGCCAAAGCCAGCTTCGCGCCAATGATCCGGAGCAGGCCATTGCGGCGGCAGACCTGCAGTTTCAAGGGCACTACCGGACGCCGGTGGTGCAGCACTGCCATCTGGAGACGGTGACCTGCTACGCCTACATGGATCAGCCGGACCACATCATCGTCGTCAGCAGCACCCAGATCCCCCAGATAGTGCGCAGCCGGGTGGCGAAGTCCCTCGGTCTGCCCTGGTCCAGCGTGCGGGTGATCAAGCCCTATATGGGCGGCGGTTTTGGCAACAAACAGGATGTACTGGAAGAGCCGATGGCGGCGTTTTTGAGCTACAAGCTCGGCGGCGTGCCGGTCAAGGTGACCTTGAGCCGGGAAGAGTGCTTTTTCGCCTCCCGCACCCGCCACGGCTTTGCCATCGATGGCAAGATGGGCCTCAACCGCGACGGCTCCCTCAAGGGCTATCAGCTCGACGTGCTTTCCAACACCGGCGGCTATGCCTCTCATGGTCACTCCATCGCCAGTGCCGGTGGCAACAAGATCAGCTACCTCTATCCGCGCAGCGCCTTCGGTTATGACGCCAAGACTTTCTACAGCAACCTGCCCACCGCCGGTGCCATGCGCGGTTACGGCGCGCCGCAGGTGATTTTTGCCCTCGAATGCATGCTGGATGATGCCTGCGCCGAGTTGGGGTTAGACCCGCTCGATGTGCGGATCGCCAACGTGGCGCGCGAAGGCGACGTCAATCAGGTCAACCAGAAGACCATCTACAGCGCCGGGCTACCGGACTGCCTGCTGCGTGGTCGCGAGATGTTCGAGTGGGATCGCCTCAAGGCCGAGTGCTTGGCGCAGGATCCGGCAAGCCGGGTGCGGCGCGGCATCGGGGTCGCCTGTTTCAGCTACGGTTCCAACACCTATCCGGTGGGGGTCGAAATTGCCGGTGCCCGCATGCTGCTCAACCAGGATGGCACCGTCAATCTGCAGATCGGCGCCACCGAGATAGGGCAGGGGTCGGATACCGTCTTTGCCCAGATGGCGGCCCAGACTTTAGGCATTCCATTTGAGCAGATCCGGGTCATCTCGACTCAGGATACCGACATCACCGCCTACGATCCGGGCTCGTTCGCCTCGCGCCAGAGCTATGTGGCGGCCCCCGCCATCCATCAGGCGGCGCTGCAACTGCGGGCCCGCATTTTGTCGCTTGCAGCTCAGCTCTGCCATCAGGATGTGGGGTCCCTGACCCTGATCGATGGCTATGTGGTGCTGGCCGGTGCGCCGGACAAGGTGCTGATCAGCGTGGCCGAGGTGTCGGTCAACGCCTATTACCACCTCACCATCGGTGGCCAGATCACTGCCGAGGTCTCCCACAAGACCACCACCAACCCGCCGAGTTTCGGCTGCACCTTTGTCGATCTCAGCGTCGATATCGATCTCTGCAAGGTGACCATCAATCGCATCATCAACCTGCACGATGCTGGCAAGATCCTCAATCCGCAGCTGGCGGAGGGGCAGGTGCACGGCGGCATGGGGATGGGGATCGGCTGGTCACTGTTTGAGGAGATGATCATCGACGCCAAGACTGGCGTGGTGCGCAACCCCAACCTGCTCGACTACAAGTTTCCCACCATGTTGGATTTGCCTGAACTCGAATGCGATTTCGTGCAGACCTATGAGCCCCAGTCGGTCTATGGCCACAAATCCCTGGGGGAACCGCCCATTATCTCGCCGGGCCCCGCCATCCGTAACGCCATTCGCATGGCGACCGGGGTGGCCATCAACGAGCTGCCCATCACCCCCAAGACCCTGTTTCGGGAGTTTGTCGCGGCGGGTTTGATTGGCAAGGGATCAGGGGAGGAGCAACACCATGTTTGATATTGCCCGTTACTACAAGGCGCACAGCGTGGCCGAGGCGGTCGCCCTGCGTCAGGCCGACCCAGAGGCGCGCCTGCTGGCCGGTGGCACCGATGTGATGATCCAGCTGCATCACCTCAACGCCGCCTATCGCCATATCGTCGATATTCACGACTTGCCCGAGCTCAAAGGGGTGAGCGAGTTGCCTGATGGGTCGATCCGTATCGGCTCCGGCACCACCTTTACCGAGATCATCGAAAACGAACTGGTGCAGCGCCGCCTGCCGATGCTGGCCGAGGCGGCCGCCACCATAGCGGGCCCGCAGATCCGCAACGTCGCCACCTATGGCGGCAACATCTGCAACGGCGCCACCAGTGCTGACTCGGCAGCGCCCACGGTCGCGCTGGAAGCCGAGCTGGAAATTGCCGGGCCAGACGGCACACGCCGCATTCCTATCGCCGGTTTTCACACCGGCCCCGGCAAGGTGGCGCTGCAACCGGCGGAAATCCTGGTGGCGTTTCACTTTGCCCCGGACTCACACCCCCATGTGGGATCCCACTATTTCAAATACGCCATGCGGGGTGCCATGGATATCGCCACCATCGGCTGCGCCGCCTACTGCCAGATTGAGGATGGTCACTTCAAGAGCCTGCGGCTGGCCTACGGGGTGGCGGCCCCGACGCCGGTGCGCACGCCCCACGCGGAAGCTGCGGCCGAGGGGCAACCCCTGACTCGCGCCACACTGGCAGCCATTGCCGAGGCGGTGGTGGCCGACGTGGCGCCGCGCTCCTCCTGGCGGGCAGAAAAAGAATTTCGCCTGCACCTTATCAAAACCCTGGCGCAGCGGGTGGTCGCCTGCGCAGTCGAACGTGCCGGAGGCCAGATCCTATGATGCAACCGCAAACCTGTCCCGCCGTGGAGATCCAGTGCGAGATTAACGGCAAACCTTACTCCTACGCGGTGTCGCCCACCATGTCGCTGCTCCACTTCCTGCGCGGGCAGGGGCTGATCAGCGTGAAAGAGGGGTGCAGTGTCGGCGAGTGCGGCGCCTGTACCGTGCGGGTGAATGGCACCGCCATCGACAGCTGCCTCTATCTGGCTGTGTGGGCCGATGGCAAATCCATTCGCACCGTGGAGGGGGAGCGCAAAGGCAATGAGCTCTCCGACGTGCAGCAGGCTTTTATCGACGAGGGGGCGGTGCAGTGCGGTTTTTGCACCCCGGGCCTCGTGATGGCGAGCGCGGCTCTGCTCGACAAGACCGAGCGCCGTCCGCTGACCGATGCGGAGATCCGCCGCGGCCTTTCAGGCAACCTCTGTCGCTGTACCGGCTATCAGAACGTGGTGCGGGCGGTGAAAAAGTGCTGCAAGGAGTGACAGTTCGGGGGCCGTGATTCTGAGTGATGTGCGCCGTTGTTTGAAAAAAGGAAATCAAGCCGCCCAAAAACCACAGGCCCGCCTCGAAAGAGGCGGGCCTGCTGCTGACTGACGCCAGGAGACATCACACTTTTGGCTGGTCGATCACCAGTTTGCCATCCTTGACCGGAATGGTGGCGCCGGGGGCTTGCTTCATGCGGATCACCCCCTCTTGACCTGCGAGGCGATAGGTCACGTCATAACCGATGGTGTTGACGCTGCTATCCTGCACGGTTTTGCAACGCTGCTCGGTGGTGGTGTAGGTATCTCCCGCCTGCATATTGCCTTGCACCTGATTACCGGCATAACCCCCCGCGACCGCCCCGGCAGCGGTGGCCACCTTCTTGCCGCTGCCACCGCCAAACTGGTGGCCGACCACGCCACCCAGTGCCGCGCCGACCACGGTGCCGAGGATCTTGTGCTCATCCTGTACCGGCTTGCGGTGAGTCACGGTGACGTTGCGACACTCCTGTCGGGGGGTCTTGATGGTCTCGGTGATCGGTTTACTGGCGATCACCTCGGCAAAGGTGGGCTGCGGCGTAAAGAGGGAGCCACTGGCTGCCGCCGAGAGCGCCAGGGCCGAGGCGATGCCAATACCGATACCTGCCATCATGGATCTGTTCATTTTATGGTTCTCCTGCATACCCATACGGGCTGTTCCAATCTGGCGCCATCTTGTCATAACCGGTTGGCCGGACAAGGCGAGGGGGGCGGCTCTGCGACAACTGCTGGCAAGGTCAAAAAATAGCCACCCCGAAAAAGTGTCTGGCTTTGGCGACAACGCACTGAAAGTGACCAGTTTCCGGCGCGTGGCGGGCTCTGCGGGCGCGACAAGGAGCAATTCGAGTCGCATTTTGCAATGACATTCGCGGGCAGAAGGCAAGAGCGGCAAAATGCTGACGACTGTTGGTCAGGCATTTGCCATGAAAGCGGATATCGGTGGTCCGTGATCGGCGCCAACTGGTTGATAAATGGCTATAGCCCCCTTGAGCAGATGCCGATAAGAGATTACGGCAAGCATTTTGCTTTGATTGAGTGGCAGGCAAGGGTGAACGGGTCGGCAGACAACCGCGTAAGACCTGATATGAAGATGTTCACCCGAGGTCACCGGATCAACGAGGGGGAGATATGTCAATGTTACCCAGCTGGATCACCCCGGCCATCCAGGCCAACATCATCACGGCGCAGCAGGCCGAACGTCTGCTCTCATCCCTCTACCGGCCCCTGGCCGAGCAGGGCGAGGAGCTTCCCGCCGATATCGCCGACATCAGCCTCAAACTCTACTGCTTCCGCCAGCAGGGGCGGGTACGCCACTAAGGCTGAATAAAAACACCCCGCGCCAGGCACGGGGTGTTGTCACTCATGTATTACTGCGTCAACTGGCCCATCAGGCCATCATCACTTGCGCTACCAGCATCAGGGCGCCAAATCCCAACACAAAGCCCACCATGGGCAGCACGAACTTGACCCACTTGTTGAACTGGATGCCGAGCATCTGCAGAGTGACCAGCACCAGTCCGGTGGGGGCCAGGAACAGCATGGCGTATTGCCCCCAGTTGTAGGCCGACACCACGATATAGCGCGGGATCATCACGGTATCCGCCAGCGGCGCCATGATGGGCATGGAGAGCACCGCGAGCCCGGACGAGGAGGGCACAACCAGCCCCAGCAGGGTGAACACCAGCATCTGCGCCACCGCGAACACGGCGCCGTGCATGCCGGAGACCAGATCGGAGGCGTAGGCCAGAATGGTGTCCGAGATCATCCCCTGATCCAGCACCAGATTGACCCCCCGTGCCAGCCCGATGATAAGCGAGACCGCCACCAGCTCCGACGCCCCCTGAGTGAAGGCCTCGACCGCCTCTTTCTCTTTGAGGCCGGAGATAAAAATGATGATGATGGCGATGGTCAGGAAGGAGGCCGCCATCTGCGGGAACCACCAACCCGCCATGGAGACGCCCCACACCATCAGCGGGAAGGCGAGGATAAACAGGGTCAGAATGATCTTGCGGCGCAGGGTGAAGGGCACCCCTTCGTCCATAGAGCCCTCTTTGAGAAAACGGGCGCGAAAGCTCTCTCTGTCCTCATAGGTGTAGGAGAAGGCCGGGTTGGCCTTGATCTTCTTGCAGTACCAGTAGAGATAACCGATCACCACCAGAGTACCCACCAGACAGCCAACGGCGCGAAAGATCAGTCCCTCGGTAAAGGGAATGCCGGCGGCGTTGGAGGCGATCACCACCGAGAAGGGGTTGATGGTGGAGAAGGTGGTGCCCATGGAGGCGGCGAGGAAGATGGCTCCTACGCAGACGATGGAGTCATAGCCGAGCGCCAGAAAGATGGGCACCAGTATGGGGTAGAAGGCGACCGCCTCTTCCTCCAGTCCGCAGGTGGTGCCTCCCAGCGCCATCACGAAGCAGACCAGCGCCACAAACAGGAACTCGTTGCCCCGGGTCTTGTGTGAGAGGGCGACCAGCCCTGCACTGAAGGCACCGGTCTTGTTGATGACGCCGATCAGCCCCCCCAGCACCAGAATGAAGACGATAATATCCGCCCCCTCGATGGTGCCCTTGACCATGCTGACCGCCACGTCACCGAGCCCCTTGGGTGCCTGCTCCAACCGGGCATAGGTGCCGGGAATGGCGATGGGTTTGCGGATGGTTCCGTTGGTAAACAGGGTGAGAGCGTGAACATTTTGTTAAATTTCACCCAGTTTTTTGAGACCCGCATTGAGTACCGTTTCCAGATATTCACTGCTCATTCCTGCGATTTTTTGCTTCCGTCTTACGCTCGCCTTGCGTGAAGTCTCGGCCCTGAGCATGTTCAGCCCCATGTGCCGGATGCACGCCAAAATCTCTGCGGCATCACCGCGATAAATCGGGCAATCATCCTCGCCCATCGTGACGTCCAGCACCCAGTGCAGGCTATTTTCGATGGCCCAGTGCCCACGCACCGCTCGCGCAAACTCATCCTGCACCAACGCTTTGGAACTGATGAAATAACGCTGCTCTATGGTAATTTTTTGCATATTTTCAACGCGATAGGAGATGGCCACGCCAATGCTGTGCAACTGTTTCCAATGAGGAAACTGGGCGGCCAACTCGCCCGCCGCCATGACATGGTACTCACGACCATCGATGCGGCCATGAGCCTTCTCAAGCGTCATCGTCTCTGCGCATAACGGGGTGGCCGCCAGCGGGGCGAGGGCCTGTCGAACCGCCTCGAACAACTTGGGTTGGTTGCCTTTGACGGCCAATAAGTAATCGCCACCTTGCTGAAGGATGGTCTCGGCGATCTCGGTCTGGCACCCCATCGCATCGATGGATACCAGGCAGCCTTTGATGTCGAGCAGCGCCAGCAACTCGGGAATAGCGGTAATTTCATTGGACTTGGCGTCGGTTTTTATCTGTCCGAGCACCAGCTTATTGGCGGCGGCATAGGCACTGACCATGTGAATGGTCGACGTTCGATCCTCACGGTCATAGGAACTGCGCAGGGTTTTGCCATCGATAGCGACCAGGGCGCCATCGGTGTGCTGGTTAATGGCTTGAGTCCACCGCACAAAGGCGGCCTGAAACGGCTCTGGTTTGATGCCGGAGATGATCCTGGCAATGGTGTCATGGACAGGAATGCCGTTTTTAAACAGTCCCTTGGATTGAAACCAGGGAAGATGAACCTCGCCGAAATCCTCAATATCTTCCCAGCCCTCAGCCCCGCCGATCACGGCACAGACGGTGAGAAACAGGACATCGTAGAAGGGATAATAAATCTTGGCATGCTGGCGAGGGTCGTGAATATTGTCGAAGAACTGAGCGAAAACGGCATCAATAGACATGAGAGCACTCCTGAAAAGGAGCATGAGATCACAGCCGGATCACCAGGTCAAATTTCAGGGTGAGGATGTGAGCAAATTGTTAACTATGGAAATCATGGAAATTATCATTTTTTGGATTTCATGCGCATTTTTTGAGCTGAAATGACGTGCAGTGACGATTAAAAAGTGTGAAGGCGATCCTGACTATAAAGTTAACTGCATATCACAGGCCTATAAGTATTTGTTTTGTAGGCAAAAAACTATTTTTAATTTTTAACAAAATGTTCACGATCTCGCCCTGCGTTGGTAAATTGTTCCACCGCAATATTGATATTGAGTTTTGCCAACGCGTCCTGAGTGGCGGGTATGCGGCTAATGTCACCCTGTGGGCTATTGACCATCAGGCTTTCACTGGCCGGATTATAAGAGAGTTTGGCATAGGCGCCCGCTGGAATTATCCAGGTCAGCGCGATGGCCAGCAACATAATAAGAAACAGAATAGTAAACGCAGTGGGGAATTGTCTGCGTGGCTTGGTATTCGGCACGGCACACATAAAATGCTCCTTGATAAAGCAGGTTTGGGCTCGGCGGAATATCGGGTCGATAGGGTTTCTGCGTCATACATCTCGAATACGCAAATTCACTGTGGATTGCGTAGTGATTGGCGAGAAATCTGGCCTGATATTGAACATCCGGTAGATTTTTTCACGCTGTAACCGTAACCCGTGCGCGGTGGGATGAACATGGTGCAGTGCTCGCTTTATGGGATGGCTCACAGAATATATTTGTCGAAAGTTTGATGGCTGGTATTAAATGAACCGCATTATGCAATAACTATTTCATTTTACGGTCAACGTAACTGGCCTTAAATAAACGTCATGAAAATAGTGTGCTTCGAGATGAATGAAATATCAGATAAGGCGTTTTTGATTCAATAATATTCAGGCATCGTCAGTTTTCGCTATTCGCCAAAAATAGCGCGTGAAAAAAATGGCACGCTTTCCCGTAATGAAATATTTGTTTGCAACGAAGAGCGGGGGGCCCGTTTGACGGGAGGCCGCCCCCTCTACGACGTTTTGCTAATACCTGCCGCCACAGGCGCACTGTTAGGCTGTCATCCCCATAAGAGACCAGCGATGGGCAGTATGCCCATGTCGCTTGTGATCTCTGAATGATCCCGGAACAGCCCGTTGTGTGCCACCCGTGAGGAAGGAACCCGATGACAGTGCAGAATATCTATGAGCGTGACCTTGCCAAAACCGCCGCCAATTTCGAGGCCCTGACCCCCATCAGTTTTTTGGGGCGGGCGGAGCGGGTCTATCCCGACTATCCGGCGCTGATCCACGGCCCGCTGCGCCAGAGCTGGGGCGAGACCGCCCGCCGTTGCCGCCAGCTTGCCTCGGCCCTGCGGCTTCGCGGCATCGGGGAGGGGGATACCGTCTCCATCGTCGCGCCCAATATCCCGGCGATGTTTGAAGCGCACTTCGGGGTGCCGATGAGCGGCGCGGTGCTCAACACCATCAATACCCGGCTCGATGCCGAATCGATGGCTTTTATCTTCCAGCATGCCCAGAGCAAGGTGGTGCTGGTGGACAGGGAGTTCGGCGCCGTGGTGCGCAAGGCGCTGGATCTGCTGGAGAGCCAACCGCTGGTCATCGCCATCGACGATCCCCTCTACCGGGAGGGGGCGCTTATCAGTGACCTCGACTATGAACAGTTCCTTGCGCAAGGGAGTGGCGATGAACCCGGCTGGTTGCCAGAGGATGAGTGGCAGGCGATTTCGCTCAACTACACCTCGGGTACCACTGGCTATCCCAAGGGGGTGGTCTATCACCATCGTGGTGCCCACCTCAACGCCATCAACAATGTGCTCTCCTGGGAGCTGCCCAAACATCCCGTCTATCTCTGGACCTTGCCGATGTTTCACTGCAACGGCTGGTGCTTCCCCTGGACGCTGGCGGCCACCGCCGGGGTGAGCGTCTGCCTGCGCCATGTGCAGGCAGACGACATTTATGAGGCGCTGCTCGAGCACAAGGTGAGCCACTTTTGCGCGGCGCCCATCGTGCTCAATATGCTCAATAATGCCGATCCGGCGCTCAAGCAGGGGCTGGATCACCCCATCAAGGTGATGACCGCCGGTGCTGCGCCGCCCGCGGCCGTGATCGCTGGCATGGAGGCGATGGGGATCGCCGTGACCCACGTCTATGGCCTGACCGAAACCTATGGCCCCTGCGTGTTGTGCGAACCGCAAAGAAGCTGGCAAGGACAGGATGCCACCACGCTGTCGCGTCTCAAGGCACGGCAGGGCGTCGCGTCGCCCCTGCAGGGGGAGATGCGGGTCATCAATCCGGTCAGCGGTGAGCCGGTGGCCAAAGATGGCAAAACCATGGGGGAGATAGTGCTGCGCGGCAATGTGGTGATGAAGGGCTATCTGAAAAATCCCGCGGCCAGCGCCGAGGCGATGGCGGAGGGGTGGTTTCGCAGCGGCGATCTGGCGGTATGGCACCCGGATGGCTATGTGGAGATCAAGGACAGATCCAAGGACATCATCATCTCCGGCGGTGAGAACATCTCCAGTCTGGAGGTGGAAGATGTGCTATATCGTCATCCCGATGTGGACGAAGCGGCGGTGATCGCCATGCCCGATGAGACGTGGGGGGAGGTGCCTTGCGCCTTCGTAAAACTGAAAGAGGGGCGAGAGACCACCCAGGCCGAGCTGATAGCCTTTTGCCGCGAGCAGATGGCCCACTTCAAGGCCCCCAAGCGCATCATCTTCACCCCGCTGCCGAAAACCTCTACCGGCAAGGTGCAAAAGTTTGTGTTGCGCAAACAGCTGGGATAGCGCTCAACAAGCTCCGTGACAGCGCCGGCGTGGCCATCAATGTGAGGGAGAACAGCAGGAGAATGGAGGGTCGCAGGCCCTCCCGTCGTTTGGCTAGCCTGCCTTGCAGGCAACGCAATTGCGGCCAGTCTGTTTGGCCTGATAGAGCAGCTGATCGGCGCGGGCGTAGAGGCTCTCCATCAGCTCCCCCTCGCTATTTTCCACCAGACCGGCGCTGATGGTCATGATGAGCACATCGCCATCTGGCAGGGGGAGCGGACTTTGCATCACTTGCTGGCGCAACCGTTCGGCCAGACAGGTTGCCGCCGACAGCGTGGTGTTGGGCAGCAAGATGGCAAATTCGTCGCCGCCGATCCGGGCCAGCACATCTTCGCTGCGCAGCACCGACAGCATCACCTTGCCCAGATGGACCAGCGCCTGATCCCCTAGCGGGTGACCGTAGCGATCATTGATGCACTTGAACTGATCCACATCCAGCACCATCAGCACCGAGCTGAGGTGGTGGCGTATGTTCAGGCTCAGGTTCTTCTCGCACATTTCGAAGAAGAAACGGCGGTTGTAGAGGCCGGTTAGGCCATCGCGCACCGACTGCTGGTGGAGTTGCTCCTTGAGCTGGTGCAGTTCGGTAATGTCAGAGGATATGCCGATCAGGGTCGGGGTGCCATCGGCCAGCAAAAAGGGCACCTTGACCGACCAGTAGTAGTGCTGATTGCCCTCGCTATCGGTCAGCGTCTCTTCCCCGGCCTGCAGCTCACCGGTTTCGAAGACCCGGTTGTCCAGCCGCCACAGCTGGCACGCGCTGGCCGCCGGAATCACCTCGTCATCGCGCCGGTTGATGATCTGCTCGGCAGGCAGACCGAGCAGGCCACACACCTTCTGATTGACGTAGAGAAAGTGGTGCAGGCTGTCTTTCATATAGATATGGGCATCGACGTTGGCGAGGACTATCTCCAGCAACTTGTGCTGTTCTGCCAAGCGCGTCTCGATCAGCTTGTGCTCGGTGATATCGGTGGAGATGCCGCACAGGCCGATCAGCATGCCATCCCTGTCATACATGGGCTTCTTTACGGTCCAGTAGACTCGTTTCTCACCTGTGGGTTTGAGATAGTTGACCTCTTCCCGGGCGATGGCGATCTGCTGATCCAGCACCTGTCGATCGTTTTGCTGAATGGCGTTGGAATCTTCAAAGGAAAAAAAAGACGTGTCATCCTGGCCTTGCAGCTCATCGAGAGTACAGCCAAAGAGATCCAGCACAGCCTGATTGGCATAGGTGTAACGGCCATCCAGATCCTTGGTAAAGAGGTAGGCGCCCATCTCGTTAAAGACGGATCTGAGGTGATCCAGCTCATGCTGCAATCGGGTAGAGAAGGGTTCATCCTTCATGGGGCTGGCCATCCTTGGTCATTGTTCCGGGTCGGTTGTATACGGGGCCAATCTGTATCAACTGCTTTAAATTAAGCACTGATCCTCACATATTTCGCGATTATTTCCGCAGCTTCTGCGCCATGTCACACGGTTGTCATCGCTGGTGAGGTCAAAAGAAATCAGCTGAGTCCGTGGCTATTCTGATCTCCCTTCCCCTTATATCGGCCCGGCATCGTGGGCCATCAGCAGAGAAGTTGACCGGCACTCAAATGCACCAGCCCGAGTGGCACAAAGGGCAACAAACAGGTCTTTAATCAAACTGTTTTCACTGTGTCCCTGATATCATCTCTTGCAACGCAACATGGGGAGGTAGGAGATGGCAGTGGCACCGTTTAAATGGGATGACGCAGTTCAGTGGGACGGGCCGGGGGCCATTGCAGGTAGCGAAGAGATCTTGAGTGCCGATCGGCTGGAACGCGCCCGCTATGCCGAATTTTTGACCAACTACCTCGCCGCCGAAGGCAAGCAGCGCAACTATGTGCTCAACCTCAATGCCGAATGGGGTGCAGGGAAAACCTGGTTTATCAAGCGCTGGTATATGGAGCTGAAAGCGCACTATCCCACCGTCTATATCGATGCCTGGCAGCAGGACTTTTCCGACGATCCCTTATTGACGGTTATTTCATCGATCATTGAACAGTTGAAAGAAGAAGCGGGTAGTCGACAGCTTTCCCCCTATCTATCGACCAAATTGGCATCATTGTTAAAAGCAACCGCGCCGATAGTGACCAAGGCTCTGTTTAAAAAAGTCTCTGGTATCAATATCGATGAAGTACAGGAGGTCATTACGGCTGATGATGCGGGGAAACTGGTTGAATCACTTTTTCAAGACACCCGTAAAAAGACAGAAGCAGTACAGTTGCTCAAACACGAAATACAGCAGTGGGTAGAGGCGATTATTGGCAAGAAAAAGAAACAGGCACCCGCTTTTATCCTGATTGATGAACTGGATCGCTGTCGCCCATCTTATGCTGTAGAAATGCTGGAAACCATTAAGCATATTTTCGATATTCCCGGGGTGGTATTTGTACTGGCAACAGATACTGAGCAGTTACAGCATGCCATAAAGGTAATATATGGCGAAGGATTTCATGCATCTGCTTATCTAAGACGTTTTTTCAGGCGGCAATTTTCCTTAAAAGAAATATCCAAAGCGTCATTCATTGAAAGCTATATGACTCTTGACGGTACATCATATGAGCACCTTTTCCCAAGATTTAAAACAATAAACGAATTTTCATTGTTGCTATCTGTAATCGCAGATGCTTTCGGTCTTAAACTTCGAGATATTGAGCAGTACATAGACAAAGTAATGGCTGCAATATCAAACGTTAGCGATGATTTTGATTTAGTGATTTTTTCCATACTTCTTTTATCCAAAGAGCATGATCCTGACTTATATAGGCAGATAGTGAATTTAGAACTATCACTCAGAAATGATAATAAAAAGCCAATATCTAATGTTGGGTTCTACGAACGATTTAAAGTGAATGGTATGTTGTGCTTTAATTTGCCCTCAGAGAGTAATGGTACAGAGCTTTTAAAGACCGAAATAAGCATATCTAAATATATAAGTTGTTTCTTTTACTCCATAAAACATAAAGCGCAATTAGTCGCAGAAAGGAACGCGGTTGCGATAGGTGGGGTATTGGGGCAACATCATATAGATTCATTCACAATTGCTAGCAAAGAAGAGACACTATTGGCTTATCATTTGGCAAATCAGACTATCAATATTAATGAGTACCAAGATCTTGTTGAACTTGCTTGCTATTTAAAATAGAAATGGGCATAAGCCCATTTCTAAACAGGAATATTATTTTTGATGCCGCTCATAAAGCCGCTGCACGACATCCTGCAATCCCAGCCCCTCGTTTTGCAGCAGCACGGTGAGGTGGTAGAGCAGATCGGCGGATTCGTTAATGAGCTCCTCCCGATCCTTGGCCATGGCGGCCAGCGCCACTTCCACACCCTCTTCACCGACCTTCTGGGCGATGCGCTTGGTGCCTTTACCGTAGAGGCTGGCGGTGTAGCTGGTGGCCGGATCTGCCCCTTTGCGGGCCGCCAGGATCTGTTCCAGCTCAGCCAGAAAACCGAGCGGCGGCAGCGGGTGACCATTAAAGCAGGAGGGGGTGCCCTTGTGGCAGGTGGGGCCGACGGGGTTGGCGGCGATCAGCAGGGAGTCCTGATCGCAGTCGGTGCTGATGGCCACGAGTTTGAGCACATGGCCCGAGCTTTCACCCTTGGTCCAGAGCCGCTGTTTGCTGCGGCTAAAGAAGGTGACCTGACCGGTGGTCTGGGTCTTTTCCAGCGCCTCGCGGGTCATAAAGCCCTGCATCAACACCTCGCCGCTGGCGGCGTGCTGGACGATGGCGGGTATCATGCCGTCACACTTGGCCCAGTCGAGCCGCTCCACGAGCGGGATCTGGTTTGCAATCTCTTGATTATTCACGGATGGCGACTCCTTCATTTTTCAGCCAGCGTTTCAATTCGGGAATGGGGATAAGGCCCTTGTGGAACACCGAGGCGGCCAGCGCTCCGTCCACATCGGCGAGGGTAAAGGCATCGCGAAAGTGTTCCATGGCACCGGCGCCGCCGGAGGCAATCAACGGCACCTTGCAGACGCTGCGCACCAGCTTGAGCTGTTCAAGGTCATAACCTTGGCGCATGCCGTCCTGATTCATCACGTTCAGCACGATTTCGCCCGCGCCGCGTTTTTGCACCTCCTGCACCCAGTCGAGGGTGTGCCAGGCGGTGGTGCGGGTGCGGCTCTCGTCACCGGTAAACTGTTTGACCTGATAGTGGCCCGTTTCGGCGTCGAAATAGGAGTCGATCCCCACTACCACGCACTGCACGCCAAAGCGCTCGGCCAACCGGCTGATGAGGGTCGGATCGGCCAGGGCAGGGGAGTTGATGGAGACCTTGTCTGCACCAAATTCGAGGATCTGGCGGGCATCCTCCACGCTTTTGATGCCACCGGCGACGCAGAAGGGGATGTCGATCACCTCCGCCACCCGGCTCACCCAGCTCTTGTCCACCACCCGCTCGTCGCTGGAGGCGGTGATGTCATAGAACACCAGCTCGTCAGCGCCCTCCTCGGCGTAGCGGCGCGCCAGCTCGACAATGCCACCCATCACCTCATGATTTCGAAATTGCACTCCCTTGACCACCACGCCATCTTTGACGTCGAGACAGGGGATAATACGCTTTGACAACATGCTCGTTGCTCCATGTAACGCACGGTTAAAACATCATGTTTGCCGACTGACTTCCGGGTCAGGCGGGTAACGCCAATCACATGCTTTCACAGCGGGATCCGTTGTGGAAAAAGACGCGGTTTGAGGTGCGTGCTTGCCGGGGGAACCACCACTATATGCATGACTTTATTCAGTGATTCAACCCTTTATCCCTCTTTGTCGTCCCGGATGGGCGGCCACTGGTCACCTTGGCCGTCACATCGTCGCCGTGGAGGGCGCGCAGGGTCAGCAGGGCCGCATCGAAGTCGAAGCCTCGCAGTTGCCTTGCCAGCAAGGGTCCCTTGGGGCCCAGGCTTGCCAGCAGGCTATCGGCATGCTGTTCGAACAGGGGAATAACGGCCGTGTCGCTTTGCAGCAGCAGTCCTTCCATCTGGCGCAACCACTGTTGCTGCTGATGGTGACTGGCCGGAGAGGCGGCCTTGGCGGGTTCGGTTTCTACATCCCCAAGTTGCCGGGTCAGTTGGGCCAGTAGCGAAGAGATCTGCGCCATCAGCTCACCCCGGGTGTCGGGAGACCGGGCAAGGGCATGTTCGAGCTGCAGGGCAAGGTCGGCCAGCGTCGTCAGCCCCAGGGTGCCGGCAACGCCGCGCAGTGTGTGCACCAGTCGGCGGGCTGCCTGTTGATCCAGTGCTTGCAGCAACCGGGTCAATTGCGCCATATCCTGGCTGTGTTCCTGCGTGAAATGGCGCAACAAGGCGAGGTATTTCGGCTGATTGCCCTGCAGGCTGGCGAGTCCGGCGGCGAGATCCATCCCCGGCAAGCTCTGCAGCCTGACGAGCGGGGGCAGCAGGGTGTCGCTGGCCGCTTGTCGAGTCTCTTGAAGGGGTGAGGCGACAGCGGGTAACCAGAGCCGCAGCGCCTCGAACAGTTTGGCCGGGGTCACGGGCTTGGCGATAAAGTCATTCATGCCTGCCGCCTCGCACGCCTTGCGATCTTCTTCATAGGCGCTGGCGGTGAGTGCCAGAATAGGCACCTTGTCCCAGCCTGGCAGGGCCCGGATGGCACGGGTGGCACTGTAGCCATCCATCAGCGGCATCTGGATGTCCATCAGGATGAGATCGAAAGGGTGCTGGCTGACACGCTCCAGCGCTTCCTGACCATTGACTGCGGTTTCAATTACCAGTCCGTTGTTATTGAGCAGCTCCAGAACCACCTCGCGGTTGATGGCGTTATCCTCCACCAGCAACACTCTGGCATGGTTGGCAAAATAGAGCGTCTGTTGCACCGTCTGCTCAAGGGGGGCGGGTTGTTGTGGCTCACCGCGCCCCGGGGACAACCGGGCAGTAAACCAGAAGAGGCTGCCCTTGCCCGGTGTGCTGCTGACACCCACCTCGCCCCCCATCAGGGCGGCGAGCCGACTGGTAATGGCGAGCCCGAGCCCGGTACCGCCGTATTTGCGGGTAGTGGAAACATCGGCCTGCTCGAAGGCCTGGAACAGCTTTTTCCGTTGATCCTTGCTGATCCCGATACCGGTATCCTCCACTTCAAAGCGCAGCAGATAGCCGCTTGGCAGCGGTTGCTGTACCCGCACCCGCAGGGTGATTGACCCCTGCTCGGTAAACTTGATGGCGTTGGCGGCATAGTTGAGCAGTGCCTGGCGCAGTCGGGTGATATCGCCATGAACCCAGGCGGGGGAGTCACCGATGTCGACGATGATGGTGAGCCCCTTGGCTCTGGCCTGCTCGCTCATCAGGGTACTGACATTGTCCAGCATGGTGGTGAGGGAGAAATCGTCCAGCTCCAGCGCCAGTTTGCCCGCGTCTATCTTGGAGAGATCCAGGATGTCATTGATGATGCTGAGCAGGTGTTGGGTGGCTTTGTCGATTTTTTCCAGTCGTTCATGCTGGGTGCCGTCGGGGGAATCTCGCTTGAGCAGGTAGGTGAGCCCCAGGATGGCATTCATTGGGGTGCGGATCTCGTGACTCATGTTGGCAAGGAAGGCACTCTTGGCGCGGTTGGCACTCTCCGCGCGCTGGTGAGCCTGCGCCAGTTGCAAGGTGCGCTCATTGACCATCTCTTCCAGATGGTAGCGATATTGATCCAGCTCCTCGCCGAGCTGTTTTTTCTCCGTGATGTCGGCCTGCACGGTGACAAAGTGGCTGATCTCGCCGTTCTCCTGACGGATGGGGGAGACGGTGGCCAGCACCTGATACTGGGAGCCGTCCTTGCGCCGGTTGATAAACTCACCGTGCCAGCGCTGACCATGCTTGATAGCATCCCACAGGGCCACATAGGTCGCCTGCGGTGTGAGTCCCGATCGCAGCAGAGAGGGGGGCTGGCCTATCACTTCGCTCTTCTGATAGCCGCTGGCGGCAAGGAAGGCGGCATTGACATACTCGATGCGAGAGTCGATATCGGTGATAAAAACGCCGTCAGGGCTCTGCTCCAGCGCCAGCGAGAGCTGGCGCAACTGTTGCTCGGCCTGTTTGCGCTCGGTGATGTCTAGGTGTATGCCCAGCAGGCGTAGCGGTTGCTGTTGTGCATCCCGATAGACGCTGCCCTTGCTGCTGATCCAGCGTACGCTGCCATCTGGCAGCAAAATACGAAATTCGAGATCCAGCGGGCGGGGCGGTTGGGGCAGTTGGGCCAACAGCGCGGCGATGCGGGGTTGATCATCGGGATGCAGACAGGCTTGCCAGTCATTGAAATGGCCGAGTTGTTCCACGCTGCGGCCATAGAGACGGGCGCATTCGGCCGAGAAGAAGATCCTGCCGCTCGGGATCTCCCACTCCCAGATACCTGCATGGGCCCCTTCCTGCGCCATCAGCAGCCGCTGTTCGCTTTCCCGCAGGGCGGCGCTGGTACTTTCGGCCTTGATACGGGCGCTGATGGCATCATCCATCAGATTCAGCGCCGCCAGACGGGCACGGCGCTGGGTATCGAGCGCCAGTTGCTGATTATGCAGCAACTGCTGCTCGGCCAGCTTGCGCTCGGTGATGTCCTGCACGGTGCCATACAGCTCGACGATGGTGCCGTCACTGTTGCGCAGTGCCGCTCCCCGGGCAATGATCCAGACAGATCCTTCGTGCTCGTGGAGCACCTCGGCGTCGCACTCGTAGGGCTGACCGTCTTGCAGGCAGCGTTCTACGGCCTGGGAAATAGCGCGCCATCCTTCCTGACTGAAATACTTTTTCACTTCCGGATAGATGGCTGGCGGCAGCGCGGGATCTCGGCCATAGATGCGGTAGATCTCCTGCGACCAGAAATGGGTGTCGTCGGCAATGTGCCAGCGCCAGTTGCCTATCTTGGCCAGGTGCTGGGATTCACGCAGGATCACCTCGTTGCGGCGCAGGGCCTCTTCGGTCTCCTTGCGCTGCTGATTATCCTCGATGATGGAGATGAAGTAGTCTGGCTCGCCGTTGAGATCCCTGACCAGCGCCACTGTCAGGGTGACCCAGAGTACCTCGCCGCCCTTGCGCAGGTAGCGCTTCTCCAGGGTGTAGTGGGGGCGTTTCCCCGCCAGCATCTGGGCCACATAGGACTGGTCGATGAACAGATCGTCCGGATGGGTGATCTGCTGAAACGTCATGTTCATCAACTCGTCGGCCTGATAGCCCACCATGTCGCACAAACGCTGGTTGACCCGCAGCCACTTGCCATCGGGAGAGACGAGGGCGATGCCCACTGCGGCTTGCTCGAAGGTCGCCTGGAAACGGGTTTCACTCTGCTGCAGGCGGGACTGGGTACTCAGCAACTCCTGCCAGCGCTGGATCTCTCTGGCCCGCGAGTTGTGCATGGCGGCACTGAGCAGACTGATGAGGACACCGTTGGCAATCAGGATCCCCCATTGCACCAGATCCTGTCCCATGCCGATGGCGAGCTGATGCAGTGGCGGCAGCACGTAGTAGGTGGTGATCAGGGCCGTCACCAGGGTGCTGAGCAGACCCGGCAGCAGGCCGCCGAGCAGGGCACAGACAATGATGGGTAGCATGAACAGCACCAGCAGGGGCCGCTCGCCAAAGGCGATGGGCAGCTGGATCCTGAGTTGCAGCATCAACAGTGGCAGCAGCAGAGCCAGCAGGCATGCTCCCCACTGTTGCCGAGAGCCTCGTTTTTGCCATGCGCCGAGCCACTGCATCATAGAGACTCCTCGGGGGGCGGTGGTGCCTGTGGATAAGGCGGTTGCTGTCCGAGCTGGCGTGACAACTCATTGATCTGATGTTTGAGCGCCAGCATGGCCAGCTCCCTATCCACCATCACCCGGTTGAAACGCTCCAGTTCGCTGTTCTGCTGACGCAGTTCCATGGCCTGTCGGGTCAGCGCCTGCTCGACCTGCTCACGCTCGGTCACATCCAGCAACAGGCCAAGTACGGCGGGTTGGCCGCGGTAGTCCACATGCCGTCCGTAGAGCTCTACCTCTATGTTCTGCTGATCGTGATGCAGCGCGGTGAAGCGGGTGTGGATCTCGCACTCTTCCTGCTCGCAGTGCTGCAGTTG
Organism: Aeromonas allosaccharophila; assembly: GCF_016026615.1. Lineage (NCBI taxonomy): Bacteria > Pseudomonadati > Pseudomonadota > Gammaproteobacteria > Aeromonadales > Aeromonadaceae > Aeromonas > Aeromonas allosaccharophila. Next base: position 983,045 of record NZ_CP065745.1, read on the forward strand.
TTCCGCCACTCTGGCGCTGTCTTTCGGGCTGATCAGGGCGGGCAGGGTCCCCACCTTGAGCAGGGCGTGGGTGGAGGGGTAGCCAAACAGGCGGGCAAAGCCCGGATTGATATAGCTAAGCTCTCCCCGCTGAATGATGTAGATACCGGCGAGAGATTGCTCCACCAGCGCGCGAAACAGCCCCTCCCGCTCCTGCAATCCGGCCTCGGCGCGCTTGAAGTCGGTGATGTCGCGGGAGATGCCGAAGATGCCGATCACCTCGCCATCGCTGCCTTGCAGTGGTCCCTTGGTGGCGAGAAATACCCGGTCACCGCTGGGCAGGGTCAGGTACTCTTCCCGCGTTTCGACCTTGTCGCTGGCGATCACCTGGCGTCCCAGCTCCATCAGCATCTGTGCCTGATCGGGGGGAAAGATGGCCAGATCGTCCTGTCCCAGGATCTCTTCGGGTGACTTGCCCACAAACTGGCAAGCAGCCCGATTGAACAGGATGTATTTGCCCTCCTTGTCCTTGGCGAAGATGGCATCTTCCGAACTGTCGGCAATGGCGGAGAGCAGTTGCAGCGCCTGCAATCGATCCGCCTGGGAGTGGCGTACCTGCTCGGCGATTTGCAGCTGTGTATGCTGACGCAACAAAATGATGCCGGTGTTGGCGATGAAAAGCACCAACAGGCCAGTCAACACAATCCAGATGCTCTCCCGGAGGGCGGACTGATTAAGCTCGGATTTGTCTATCTTGGCCAGCAGATACCAGTCGGTGCCAACCACCCCGGTGATGGTGCCAAATACGGCGATATCACGGTAGTCCTTGCCAAAGAAGAGCCGGGGACCGCCCGCTTTGTCATGCTGGCGCAAAAACTGGGCGGCCAGCAGCTCCTTTTGCTGCAGCGGCAGTTGCAGGGTGAGCGCCGAGCTGGGCCGGTAGCGTACATCGTTGAGATATTGCACCTGTTCGCCATGCTGGCGAAAGAGCATGGCTTCCCCGCTGCTGTCGGGAATGGGCCAGCTTCTGAGGATCTGGTTGATCCAGTCGCTGCCGTTGGTCTGCAGCACGATGAAGGAGAGAGGGCCCGTACCGGCGGGCAGCGGTGCGACAAAATCGAGTCGGGGCTGTGACCGAGCATCGAGATAGGGGCCTACCCGCAGGATCTTGCCGGCTTCCAGTCCCTTGAGCGCCTCGCGCAAGGGCGGGGTCATGTCACCGGCCAACGGTGTGCTGAGCAACCGCTGTTGATCCGGCCCAAACAGGGTGGCGCCATCAAATCCGCGCAAGGAGACAAATTCAATGAGGCGTTCCTGCAATTGCTGACGTCCGGCCGGGCTGTCAGCGCGGGAGATCGGTCCGGTGTAAAGCGGGTTTTCAATGAGCTGACGGGCATCTTGTTCCCGGTTTTCGAGCCATTCGGCAATGCCTGTGCTTTTAAGATCGGCGATAGCCTCGATACGGGCGACCTCCTTGTCCCGGGTTTGCCCCAGATTCTGGGCGATGGCCATGCCGGTCAGTACCATGATCAAGCTGTTGAGCAGGATAAAGGGGAGCAGTTGGCGTCTGGAGAGGCGGCTGCTCACCGTGGGTTGATCGATACGTCGGCGCAGCATGGCATAGAGCATGAACGCCGTAATCAGAATAAACAGCCAGCCCTTGAGGGTGCTGGCCAGGGCAAACTGGGCCGGTGAGCGAAACAGCAACTCCACCGCCTTGTCAGAGAGCAGGATCCACAGGCTGGCCACCGCGGCATAGGTGAGTACTACATTGAGGACATGGGCGCGGGTAAACGGAGGCTGTTTAGCCATGCGTCGCCTCACTGTCATCCTGATAGCGCTCGGCAATGGCGACAAATTGCTCGAAATGGCTGTCAAACGCCGCTACTACATCCGGATCGAAATGTTGGCCGCTCCCCGAGAGGATCAGGGTCCGGGCCTCCTCATAAGGCATGGCGGGTTTGTAGACGCGGACATTGATGAGGGCATCGAAAACGTCAGCCAGCGCCATCAATCTTGCCGAGAGGGGAATGGCATCCTCCTTCAGACCATCGGGGTAACCGCTGCCGTCCCACTTCTCGTGGTGCCAGTGGGCAATCTCCTTGGCCAGGGTGAGGAATGCCAGGGGCTGCTCTATGTCTTGTTCTGCCTGCTCGATGGCGTCGCTGCCGAGTTTGGCGTGAGTGCGCATGACGTCCCACTCCTCTGCGGTCAACTTGCCGGGCTTGCGCAGAATGTGATCGGGAATGCCCACCTTGCCGATGTCGTGCAGGGGGGCCGAGCGACTCAGCAGATCTATGTAACGAGGCGTCAGGGTGTCGCTAAAGCGGGGGTGGCTGGCCAGCGCGCAAGCCAGTTGCCGCACGTAGCCCTGGGTGCGCAGGATGTGGTTGCCGGTCTCGGGGTCGCGGATTTCTGCCAGATGAGCCAGCGCCCGAATGGAGACCTGCTGGATAAGATCATTCTCGGTCATCCGGCGGGCCACTTCCGCTTCCAGCGCGGCATTTTGATCCTGCAGCCCGTCACGGGCCCGTTTGGCATCCAGCTGGGTACGTACCCGTGCCTGGACGATGCTCGGTTTGATGGGTTTGGTGATGTAGTCGGCGGCCCCGAGAGAGAGACCGAACTCCTCGCTCCGGGGATCGGCCAGGGCGGTCAGCAACACCACGGGAATGGTGCTGGTCTGCGGGTTGGCGTGCAACTGCTTGAGGACGTCATAGCCATCCATGCCCGGCATCATTACATCAAGCAAGATGAGGTCGGGCACGGTTTTGCCGTTGGCAATGCGCAAGCACTTCTCTCCGCTCTGAGCGGCCAGCACCCGATAGGTGGGAGAGAGCAGGTCGGTCAACACCATCAGATTCTCGGGAGAATCATCGACAATCAGGATGGTGGCGGAGTGAGATGTGAACATGAGCGCTCCGTGACAGTGTCGCAATGATTTCGAGTGTAGAGTCAATTGTTACCAATGGGTAGGGGCTTGGCGCGATCTACCCCTTGATGGAGAGGCTTCCGGCCGGATGATCTGGCAGGGAGCCCCTTCTCAATCAACGTCCTGATGGCGACGGCTTCAGCTGGCTTATTCCTGGCTGCCATTCCCCCAGCAGGCGATGGCGTCACCTACCGAGAACTTGCCCTCCAGCAGGGCGCGGCCAAGGATGATCCCCTTGACGCCGGAGCCTTTGAGCGCATCGATATCCGCGATGCCGCCAATGCCGCCAGAGGCCTGAAAGGCGACGCCCGGATAGCGGGCGCAGAGATCCCGATAGAGCTCGACGTTGGTGCCTGAGAGGGTACCGTCACGGCTGATGTCGGTGCAGAGCACGTGCTTGAGCCCGGCGGGGAGGAAGCGCTCGATCAATGCTTCGATGGTCACGCCGCTGTTCTCCTGCCAGCCTGCCACCGCGATATGGCGATTGCCCTGGGCATCGATATTGACGTCCAGCGCCAGCACGATCTGCTCGGGGCCATATTTCTCCATCCAGCTCGCCACCAGATCCGGGGATTTGACGGCGGTGGAGCCGATCACCACTCGGCTGGCACCGGCGGCCAGCAGATCTGCCACATCCTGTTCGGTGCGCACGCCGCCGCCGACCTGCACCGGTGCTTCGGTGGCCGACAGCAGTTGGGTCAGCAGGGGCAACTGGCGCGCCTTGGCATCCTTGGCGCCGTCCAGATCCACCAGATGGAGCTGCACCGCACCCTGGGAGACATATTCATCGAAGCGGGCCTGCGGGCTGCTGCTGTATTCGGTCTTCTGGTCGTAGTCACCCTGATAGAGCCTCACGACTTGGCCGTTAATCAGATCAATGGCTGGGATAATCATCCTTGTTACAGCTCCAAAAAGTTTTGCAGTAGGCGGGCACCGGCTGCGCCTGAGCGCTCCGGGTGGAATTGGGCGCCAAAGAAATTGCTGTGCTCTGCAACCCCGCCCACGATGGCGGTGAACGGCTTGCCGTAGTCGCAGGTCGCCAGCGTCGCTTCGGTCACTTCCAGCGCATAGGAGTGAACGAAGTAGAAGTAGCTGCCGCTCGGGATCCCCTTGAGCAGAGGGTGGGTCTCGTCATGCTCAATCTGGTTCCAGCCCATATGGGGCAGGCGCAGGTTACCCACCTCCATCAGCCGGATCTTGCCCGGCACTATGCCAAGGCAGTCGATGAGAGTATCTGGCGAATCCTCGGTGCCCATGCTCTCTTCGGAGGCCTCCGCCAGCATCTGCATGCCGAGGCAAAAGCCCAGCAGCGGCTGCTTGGCGGCGCGAATAAGGGGCACCAGCCCCCGCTCATTGAGGTTCTTCATGGCGGCCACCGCGGTGCCGACACCGGGCAGGATCAACTTGTCCGCCTGCTCGATATCGGCGGCCTGGCTGGAGACCAGCGGTTGCACGCCGAGGCGCTCGAACGCCATTCTGACCGAGGCCAGATTTGCACAGCCTGTATCGATAATGACCAGCTTCTGCTTGCTCACATCCATCACAGCACTCCCTTGCTGGAGGGAAGCTCGCTCCCTTCCACCCGAATGGCCTGACGCAGGGCGCGGCCAAAGCCTTTGAACAGCGCTTCCACCTGATGGTGGGTGTTGCCGCTGCCCACCTTCATCTGCAATGTGATGGCCATGGCGTCTGACAGCGAGCGGAAGAAGTGGGGCACCATCTCGGTGGCCATCTCGCCCACCTTGTCACGGCCAAAGCCGCTCGGGCAGTCAAACACAAAGTAGGGGCGACCGCTGAGATCCAGTGCGGTGCTCACCTCCTGTTCGGTCAGCGGGCGCGCATCGATCACCGCCTGCACCTCGTCCATCGCCAGCACGAAGCCGAAACGGCCGATGCCGCGCTTGTTGCCAAGGGCCTGACGCAGTGCCTGACCCAGCGCCAGCCCCACATCTTCCACCGTGTGGTGATCGTCGATATGCAGATCGCCGCTGACGTTCAGCTTGAGCTGGAAACCGGCGTGGGTCGCAATCTGATCCAGCATGTGATCAAAGAAGCCGATACCGGTGGCGATCTGGTTGCCGCCGCTCTTGTCCAAATCTAGGGCCACCTGAATACGGGTCTCCTTGGTGTACCGTTCCACCGAGGCTACGCGTCCCTTGGACAACAGCTGATCACGGATGGCGAGCCAGTCGTGATCCTGCGGGTGGTAGCGAATACCGCCAATGCCCATGTTTTCGGCAAGTTGCAGATCGGTCTGGCGATCGCCAATCACGAAGGAGTTGGCAAAGTCGATGCGGCCGGAGGCGAGGTACTCCTTTACCAGCCCGAGGTGGGGCTTGCGGCAGCTGCAACCGTCGGTGGGGAAGTGCGGGCAGATCAGCACCTGCTCCCACTTCACCCCTTGCGATTCAAACAGGTGCATCATCAGGTCATGGGGTGGCTGGAAGTTTTCCAGCGGCAGGCTGGCAGTACCCAGCCCATCCTGATTGGTCACCATCACCAGCACGTAACCGGCGGCCAGCAACTCGCGCAGCACCGGAATCACCATGGGCTCGAAACGCAGCTTGGCGAGGCTATCCACCTGCTTGTCGGTCACCGGCTCTTCAATCAGGGTGCCGTCGCGGTCGATAAACAAAAACGGGGTCTTCATCGCTACATCCTTGTCTTACAAAGTGGGAGAGGGCAGGTCACGCAATACCGCCAGCACGGCATTCATCTCACCCTGATAGCCGATGGTGACGCGAATGCTGTTGTCAAGGCTCGGCTTGCTGGAGAAATCCCGCAGTATGATGCCGGCGGCCTTCATGGCGGCAAAGACGGCGGCGCCATCCACAAAGCGCACCAGCACGAAGTTGCCCTTGTCCTCGAATACCTCTTTTACGCAGGAAAGTTCGCCGAGCGCGGCCTTGAAGGCGGCTTTTTGCTTGTTGAGCTCCACCACTCGCTCCTGCATCAGCTCCAGTCCCATGGGGGAGAGGGCCTGCGCCGCGATCTGGGCGATGGGCTCGGGGATGGGATAGGGGGCGATCACCTTGGCCAGCATGGCGATCACCTCTGGGCTTGCCAGCGTAAAGCCGCAGCGGATCCCCGCCAGGGCAAAGGCCTTGGAGAGGGTGCGGGTCACCACCAGATTGGGGAAGCGGGCCAGCAGGTCCACCACGGAGGCCTCGGGGCAGAACTCGATATAGGCTTCGTCCACCACCACGATGGCGCGATCCCGGGCTTTTTCCAGCAAAGCGATAAGGCCGTCGCGACCCACCAGATCCCCGGTGGGGTTGTTGGGGGAGCAGAGAAACACCAGCTTCACATCGCCGAGGCGATCGGCGATAGAGGGCCAGTCGGGCTGGCGGCTGGCGGTCAGAGGCTGCTCGACGATGCCAACGCCACAGGTCTCGGCGCTGATGGCGTACATGCCGTAGGTAGGCGGGCAGATGAGGATCTGATCTTCACCGGCTTCGCAGAAGGTGCGAATAAGCAGCTCGATGGCCTCGTCGGCGCCGCGGCTCACCAGCACCTGATCCGGGTTGACTCCGGCGTAGGCGGCATAGCCGCTCACCACCTCGGCCGGTTGGCACTCGGGGTAGCGGTTGAGGCGGCTCCCCTCGATGGTGAAGGGATAGGCCTGCGGCGCCTCATTGGCGTTGAGCCAGACGTGGCCCTTGCCGCCGATGCGGCGGGCGGATTGATAAGGGGTGAGGGCCCGCACCACGCGGCGTGCCAGATTGGCAATGCTCATGACAAATCCTTTTGCTGTGCTGTTGGTTGGGGCGCGGCGGCCAGGGCGTTCAACCTGAGGGTGACGGCGTTCTTGTGGCCATCGAGCCCTTCGGACTGGGCGATGCGCTCGACGATAGGGCCAAGGCCGCGAATACCTTCGGCGCTCAGCTCCTGCACCGTGTAGCGGCGCTGATAATCGGCAAGGCCCAGGCTGGAGCAGGTACGGGCATAGCCATAAGTTGGCAGCGTGTGGTTGGTGCCGCTGGCGTAATCGCCGACCGACTCGGGGGTCCATGCTCCCAGGAAGATGGAACCGGCGTTCTCGAGTTTATCCAGTAGGTCGCGTGGGGCGCGGGTCTGTACAATCAGGTGCTCCGGCGCGTAGGCGTTGGAGATGGCGCACGCCTCGGCCAGATCGTCACAGAGGATCACCAGACTGCTGCCGAGCGCCTGGGCGGCGATATCGCGGCGGCTCAGCTTGGCCAGCTGGCTTTTTATTTCCCCTGCGATGGCATCGGCCAGCAGCGGCGAGGTGGTGACCAGCACCACCTGGCTGTCGGGGCCGTGCTCGGCCTGAGAGAGCAGATCCGCCGCCACGAAGGCCGGGTTGGCGCTCTCGTCAGCAATCACCAGCACCTCGGAGGGGCCGGCGGGCATGTCGATGGCGGCGCCGCGCCAGTCGCGAGAAACTTGCCCCTTGGCCTCGGTCACATAGGCGTTGCCTGGGCCGAAGATCTTGTCCACCTTGGGAATGCTCTCGGTGCCGTAAGCCATGGCGGCGATGGCCTGCGCGCCGCCGATGGCAAACACCTTCTCGACGCCGCAGGCGCGGGCAGCAAACAGAATTTCGTCGCTGGCGGGGGACGGGGTGCAGAGCACTACTTCACGGCAACCGGCGATGGCGGCCGGAATGGCCAGCATCATCACGGTGGAGGGCAGCGGCGCGCTACCCCCCGGCACATAGAGGCCAACCCGGCTGATGGGCTGGGTGCGTAGCTCGCACACCACCCCGGGTTGGGTCTCGACTCGCACCACCGGTTGCACTTGCGCGGCGTGGAAGGTGCGAATGTTGGCAATCGCCGCTTCGATGGCGCTTTGGATATCGCCATCCAGTCGCGCGCAGGCAGCTTCAATTTCGGCCTCGCTGACGCGCAACTGCTCACGGGGGACGCGCTCGAAGCGCAGGCTCAGCTCGCGCAGCGCCTCATCGCCACGGCTACGCACTGCGGCGATGATCTCTTTGACCACGGCACCGATATCGGCCTCGCCATTGAGGGCGGGCCGGGTCAGCACGTCGGCCTGCTGGGCGGGGGAGAGGGTCTTCCAGATCAGGGTCTGCATGATGTCCCTTCCTTATTCCATCATTTTTTCGATGGGCAGCACCAGAATGGAGCTGGCGCCGAGGGCCTTGAGCTGCTCCATGGTCTCCCAGAACAGGGTCTCGCTGGAGACGACGTGCAGGGCCACCTGATTGGTGTCACCGGCCAGCTGCATGATGGTGGGGCGCTCGGCACCCGGCAGCAGATCGGTGATGGCATCAAGCTTGTCCTTGGGGGCGTGCAGCATGATGTACTTGCTCTCGCGCGCCTGCTGCATCCCCTGAATGCGGGGCAGCAGTTTGTCGATCAGCTTCTGCTTGGCATCGGACAAGGGGTTGGGGGCCTGTACCAGCACCGCCTTGGAGCGGTAGATCACCTCCACCTCTTTCAGGCCGTTAGCTTCCAGGGTCGCGCCGGTGGAGACCAGATCGCAGATGGCATCGGCCAGGCCCGCACGGGGCGCCACTTCCACCGAGCCGCCCAGCATCACGCTCTTGAAGCCAAGACCCTTTTCGTCAAAGAAGCGCTTGAGCAGCCCGGGGTAGGAGGTAGCGATGCGCTTGCCCGCCAGACTTTGTGGCCCTGTGTAGGTCACATCTTCCGGCACCGCCAGCGAGAGGCGGCAGCCGCCAAAATCGAGTTGCTTGAGGGTTTTGACCTCGAAGGGGAGGTCCTGTGAGGCGCGAATAAGCTGCACCTCTTCCAGCACGTTCTCGCCGATGATGCCAAGGTCGACTACCCCTTCCATCACCAGCCCCGGGATATCGTCATCACGCACCCGCAAGATATCGATGGGCATGTTCTCGACATGGGCGATAAGGCGCTGCTCGCGCAGGTTGATCTTGAGGCCACAGCTCTTGAACAGGGCCTGGGAGTCCTGGCTCAGACGACCGGACTTTTGCATGGCGATACGCAGACGTTGTGTTTCCATTTGCTCGATTTCCTTCTAGTCAAAAACGAAAAAACCCTCGGAAGTGTGTGCTTCCGAGGGTTTATGAATCTTGCGGTCCTTTTGGAAGTCACCAGTTAAGTGTCTTCCAGCAGTCAACCTCCTGAAAGACTAGTCGGGATGATGATGGTGGTGATGAGTCTTCAGGGTGGTGAACTTCATGTAATCAATCCTTTACAAAATAAGATGTCGTAATTGACGCCTGATTTAAACTACCTGCCTTGACAGAAAATGCAACCGGAAACTGTGATTTGATCGATTAAAGTGGAGAAAACGGTTTTCTGGTCGATAACTAGACAATAACCCCTGCAGGAGTCGCCATCATGCCCAGCCAGGACCTGTTGTTCCCCATTTTGCCCCGGGCACCCGCCGCGCCCGGCAGCGAAGAGATCAAGCGGGAAGTGAACCAGATCAGCAAGAAACATCAGCTGCGCAAGACCAGCACTGACAACAGTGACTCCCAGCAGCGCCAGCAGGCCTATAACACGCCCGCCAAACGTGATCAGCCCAAGGCGGAAGAGGGTGATCACAAGCCGGATCCCGAGCACCAGATCGATCTGTTCGTCTAAGCAGATTATCTGTCCCGCTTTTGCCGCGCTTTTGGCATAATGGCCACTTTTGCTGCGGGACGCCCTTTTGACCATCCAGACCCTGTTCAAGCCCGATGGCCCTCTGGCCAGCCATATTGACGGTTTCAAAGCCCGCGCTCCTCAACTGGAGATGGCCGAAGCGGTCGCACGCGCCATCAAAAGTGGTGGTCGTCTGCTGGTGGAGGCGGGGACCGGTACGGGCAAGACCTACGCCTATCTGGTGCCAGCGTTGGAGTCCGGCAAGCGGGTGGTGATCAGCACCGGCTCCAAGAACCTGCAGGAGCAGCTCTTCTATCGGGATCTCCCGACCATCACAGGTGCGCTCTCCTATACCCCGCCGGTGGCCCTGCTCAAAGGGCGCAGCAACTATCTCTGCATCGAGCGGATGAACCGGCTCTTGAGCGAATCCCATCTGCAAAAGCCTGAAGTCCTGAACGATCTGGTGAAGGTCAAATCCTGGTCCACTGCCACCGATAACGGTGATGTGGGGGATATTCCTGGATTGCAGGAGAACGCCGAAATCCTCGCTCATGTCACCAGTACCAACGACAACTGCCTTGGCCGCGATTGCCCCTATTACGACGATTGCCATCTGGTGGTGGCCCGCCGCCGCGCCATGGATGCCCAGGTGGTGGTGATCAATCATCACCTCTTCTTCGCCGATATGGCGGTGAAAGATACCGGATTTGGCGAGTTGGTGCCGGAGGCGCAGGTGTATGTGTTTGATGAGGCGCACCAGCTGCCGGAGATCGCTACCAACTACTTCGGCAAGTCAGTGGGCAGCCGTACCATCCAGGATCTGGCGCAGGATATCCAGCTAGCCTATCGGGCCGAGGCGCACGACATGGCCCAGCTCGGCAAGGCGGCAGATCGGCTCTCCATCGCCAGTCAGGATCTGCGCCTCGCCTTCGGGGTGGATGGTGGTCGCGGCAATACCCGCGACATGCTGCGCCAATCGCTTTGGGGGCAGGCCTTGGCTCGTCTTAACGACGCCATCGGGCTCTGCTACGAGGTGCTCAAACTCGCACTCGGGCGTGGTGAGCAGCTGGATCACGCCTTCGAGCGGATCTGCGAGCTGCGCACCCGACTTGGGGAGGTGCTGGCGGTCAATCAGACCGGATTCTCCTACTGGTATGACTGCTCGCGACTGCATTTTTCCCTCAACCTGACGCCTCTGTCGGTGGCCGAGCGATTCAGTGCCGAGGTGCAAAAACCGGAGGTGGCCTGGGTCTTTACCTCCGCTACCCTGACGGTGGATATGCGTTTTGATCACTTCAAGGCTGAGTTGGGGCTGGCGGGCAGCGCTGAGCTTATCCTCGACAGTCCGTTTGACTATGGCGAGCAGGCGCGGCTCTGTGTGCCCCGCTATCTGCCGGAGCCCAACGCCTTTGGCCGTGGCGAGCAGCTGGCCAATTTGATGATCCCGCTTATCAACAAGACGCCGGGTGGCTGTTTCTTCCTCTGCACCAGCCATCAGGTTATGCGTCAGGTGGCCGAGGTGTTGCGCCGGGAGATTGGCCGCACCGTGCTGCTGCAGGGGGAGGACAACAAGCAGCGGCTGCTCAAGGAGTTTGTCGAGAATGGCCGCGCCGTGCTGGTGGCGACCAGCAGCTTCTGGGAGGGGATCGACGTGCGAGGGGCGGCATTGTCGTGTGTTATCATCGACAAACTGCCGTTTGCCAGCCCCGATGATCCGCTGCTCAAGGCGCGGGTCGATGATTGCAAGCTCAAGGGGGGCGATCCTTTCGCCGAGCTGCAGTTGCCCAAGGCGGTGATTGCCCTCAAACAGGGGGTGGGGCGACTTATTCGTGATCGCAGTGATCACGGGGTGCTGGTGATCTGTGATCCACGGATGGTCAACAAACCTTATGGCGCCACCTTTATCAAGAGTCTGCCCGCCATCCCTCGCACCCGGGAGTTGGGGACGCTGGGGAGCTTTTTCGATCGCGGTGAACGCGGTGAATAAGTGTGCCGCCAGATAACAGATTTGAACAACGGGTGAGCATATCTCGCTTGCCGGTTATGTAATTGACTGATTTTATAGAGATTGGAAAGCATGAACGAGTTGAAGATCCTGGCCGTAGATACCGCCACCGAAGCCTGCTCTGCCGCCTTGCTGGTGGGTGACAAGCTGTTCTCCCGTTGGGAGGAGGCGCCACGGGATCACACCCGAAAAATCCTGCCGATGGTTCAGGCTGTGTTAGACGATGCCGGGATAAGTTTGAGTGACCTCGACGCCATCGCGTTTGGCCGCGGCCCGGGTTCCTTTACCGGCGTGCGGATCGGCATTGGCGTTGCGCAAGGTCTGGCATTTGGTGCGGGTGTGCCGCTGATCGGCATCTCGACCCTGGCTGCCATGGCACAAGGGGCCTATCGACTCGATGGCGCCGAGCAGGTGCTGACCGCCATCGATGCGCGGATGAACGAGGTCTATTTCGGCCGCTATGAGCTGCTCGATGGCCGCATGCAGCTGGTGGGTGACGAGGTGGTGAGCGATCCTGCGGCACTGGTTGACGCCCGTGGCAAGCTGGCGGGTCGAGTGACCTGCGTCGGTACCGGTTTTGAAACCTATGGCGAAATTTTAAGTGGTCTTGCCGATGAGCTGGCGGTGAGTCAGGTACGCTTCCCGGCGGCAGAAGATATGCTGCCGCTGGCCCGCGCCGCCTGGCTGGCAGGGGAGGCGGTGCCGGTGGAGCAGGCGACGCCGGTCTATTTGCGTGACAAGGTGACCTGGAAAAAACTGCCGGGTCGCGAATAAGGGCAAGAGGCATGTCGCTCTTGCCGCTCATCAGCTGCAACACAAGCGGGTGGCCCCGACGGGCCATGCTGGCAACAGGAGAGTGACATGATGCGTAAGTCCAGAAGCGACATGATGAAACGCGGGATAGTGGTCGGGGCGCTGGCCCTGCTGCTCGGGGCCTGCAGCTCTGTCCCCAAGGAGCTGGTCTATGAGCCTGAAAATCAGCTGGTGGCCTATCAGCCAGCCCTTGGCGGGATGGAGGGCAAACCGGCCCGCTGGAGCGGCGTGATCTCGGCGGTGCACAACAAGGCGGATCAGAGCGTTATTGAAGTGGTCTATCTGCCGCTCAAGTCCAACGGCGTGCCGGAGCAGACCGAGCAGAGCCCGGGTCGCTTTCTCGCCATCATGAAGGGCTTTGTCGATCCGACCCTCTACGCCAAGGGGCGCAGCCTGACGGTGCTCGGCACCATAGGCCAACCGGTTGATAGCCAGATTGGCGAGCACAAGTACCGCTTCTCGGTGCTCAATGTGACGGGCAGCAAGTTGTGGCCGCCAGTCAAGGAAGTAGAGGTGCGCTATATGGACCCCTACTTCTATGACCCTTTCTATGATCCCTTCTGGCCGAGACGGCCGCTGCGTCGTTAAGGCTGGCCATGATCAACTCCATGAAGAGCACTCTGCACGAACGTCTGCTCACCCTGGCGGATGGTCGGCAGGTGGCCCTGCTGGAGAACCAATCCGCTGAACATGATCAGCAGGACAAACCCCTGCTGATCGCCCTGCATGGCTGGCTTGACAACAGCGCCAGCTTCTTGCCGCTGGCACCGCATTTGGGGGATTTTCACCTCATCTGTGTCGATCTGCCGGGGCATGGTCACTCCGATCACAAAACCACTCCTTATGTCTTTGTCGATTGGCTGGATGATCTCTACCAGATCGTGCAGGTGGCTGGGTGGTCGCGCTTCACTCTGCTCGGTCACTCCCTCGGGGCGTTGATCGCCTCGGCCTATGCCGGGGTGTTTCCCGAACAGGTGGAGCGGTTGATCATGCTGGAGGGGCTGGGGCCGCTCAGCCAACCCGATGAGGAGGTGCCCGCCCAGCTGCGACGTGCGATTTTAAACCGCAGTCGCACCCGGGAGCGCAGTGCCAACGGCTTTGCCTCCATTGATGAGGCTGTGGTCGCCCGTTGCAAGGTGGCGGATATCACGCCGCAGGCGGCGCGTCTTATCTGTGAACGGCAGCTTGAAGAGCGGGCAGGGCGCTGGCACTGGCGCAGCGATCCCCGCTTGCGAGATCTGTCGCCCCTGAGAATGAGCGAAGGGCAAGCCCGGGCATTGATGGCGGCTATCCGCTGTCCGGTGCTGTTTATTCAGGGGGCGCAGGGCTTTGCTGCGCTGGAAACCCAATGGCAGTCGCGTCAGGATGCCTTCCAGCAGATCGAACGGGTCATATTGGGTGGAAACCACCATTTTCACATGGAAAATTCGGTTGATACGGCCGTTTGTATCGTAAAGTTTTGTCAAGTTCGGTAGAATCGCCAGCTTTCAATAATTCCATGTTTGTTTTCTCCCTCACATTTTTCTGTTGTTAATTTGCTGTTAATTGATGTTGCGCTGTGTAAATATGGCGGCATTAGAGCATCAGCTTAAAACGATCGATTAAAATGGATGTGAACAGGGACGGAGGCAACACAGTGAGCGCACAGGTGTTAGTTATGCAGGAGAAGTTCGTGGAAAAAGTCTGGCTGAAGCGTTATCCGGAAGGGGTTCCCGCCGAGATCAATCCAGACCAGTACGGCTCCCTGGTTGAGATGTTCGAATCCTCGGTGACACAGTTTGCCGACCAGCCCGCCTTCGTCAACATGGGACAAACCATCACCTATCGCCGACTGGAAGAGCAGTCCCGCGCCTTCGCTGCCTATCTGCAAAACGAGCTGAAGCTGGAGAAGGGCGATCGGGTCGCGGTGATGATGCCGAACCTGCTGCAATATCCCATCGCCGTGTTCGGCATCCTGCGCGCTGGCATGATCGTGGTCAACGTCAACCCGCTCTATACCCCGCGCGAGCTGGAGCATCAGCTCAAAGACTCCGGTGCCAAGGCCATCGTTATCGTCTCCAACTTTGCCCATACCCTGGAAAAAGTGGTCTACGACACCCCGATCAAGCACGTTATTCTGACCCGGATGGGCGACAACCTGGGGCTGGCCAAGGGCACTCTGGTCAACTTCGTGGTGAAATACGTCAAAAAGCTGGTGCCGAAATACAATCTGCCCGATGCCACCACCATGCGTCAGGCCCTCTCCAAGGGTCGTTTCCTGCAGTACATCAAGCCGGAGATCACCAACGACGATCTCGCCTTCCTGCAGTACACCGGTGGCACTACCGGCCTCTCCAAAGGGGCCATGCTGACCCATCGCAACATGATTGCCAACGTCGAGCAGTGCCTCGGCGTCTATGGCCCCATGCTGGAGCGCGGCAAGGAGTTCGTGGTCACCGCATTGCCCCTCTATCACGTCTTTGCGCTTACCGTAAACTGCCTGCTCTTTATGCGCATCGGCGGTTATAACCTGCTGATCAGCAACCCGCGCGATATCCCGGGTTTTGTCAAAGAGATCAAGAAGTACCCCTTCACCTGTATTACCGGGGTCAACACCCTGTTCAATGCGCTGGTCAACAACGAAGAGTTTCAGGGGATCGCCTTTGACAAGCTCAAGCTGACCATCGGCGGCGGCATGGCGGTGCAGCGCGCGGTCGCGGAGAAGTGGAAGACACTGACCGATACCCCGCTGCTGGAAGGCTATGGCCTGACCGAGTGTTCGCCACTGGTGAGCGTCTGCCCCTACGATCTGACCGACTACAACGGCTCCATCGGTCTGCCGGTCTGCTCTACCGAGATCCGTCTGGTGGATGACAATGGCCAGGTGATTCACGACCTCGGCACCCCCGGCGAGATGCAGGTTCGCGGCCCGCAGGTGATGGTGGGTTACTGGCAGCGCCCCGAGGCGACCGCCGAAGTGATGCAGGATGGCTGGCTCTGTACCGGTGATATCGCCGTGTGCGATGAGCAGGGCTTCTTCAAGATTGTTGACCGCAAGAAGGACATGATCCTGGTCTCCGGTTTCAACGTCTATCCGAACGAGATCGAAGATGTCGTTGCCCTGCACCCGAAAGTGCTGGAAGTGGCTGCCGTCGGCGTGCCGCACAAGGTCTCCGGCGAGCTGGTGAAGATCTTTGTGGTCAAGAAAGATGCAAAATTGCAGGAGGACGAGATTATTGCCCACTGCCGCAAACATCTGACTGCCTATAAGGTGCCGAAACTGGTAGAATTTCGTGACGAACTTCCCAAGACCAATGTGGGCAAGATCCTGCGCCGCGTACTGCGCGACGAGGAGATTGCCAAGCAATAACCGGACTGCGGCTGCAGAACCCTCTGCACACCAATACCGTCGTTATGCAAAACCGTGGGTCATCCCACGGTTTTTTCTTTTTGGCCCTGATCAACCGCGCAGGCACAGATGCAATATCAACTTATCACTCAGCAAGCCGACTTTGAGCACTATCTCGCTTCTCTGGCCGACGTTCCCCTGGCTATCGATACTGAATTCGTTCGCACCCGTACCTACTACCCCCAGCTTGGCTTGTTCCAGATCTATGACGGCGAGCATCTGGCGTTGCTGGATCCGCTGACGCTGGATCTCTCCGCCCTCTGGCAGCGACTGAGCCGGGAAGGGCAGATCGCCATCCTGCACGCCTCTGGCGAAGATCTGGAGCTTATCCAGCATCAGGCAGGCCACCTGCCTAACCAGATGCACGACACCCAGCTGGCTACCGCGTTCCTCGGGTACGGCGTCTCGGTCGGCTTTGGTGCGCTGGTTAACGAATTTCTCGGGGTCGAGCTGGAAAAAGATCAGGCGCGCACCGACTGGCTGGCCCGCCCCTTGACCTCCCGCCAGCTCGAATACGCGGCGGCGGATGTGTTCTACCTGATGCCGCTCTACGAGAAGGTGATGGCCAAACTGCGGGAAAGCGGCAAGTTTGCCTGGTTCGAGCAGGAGTGTCAGAACCACTCCGCCCGCAAGACTCAGGGTAGCGATCCCCGTCAGGCTTATCTTGAAATCGTCAACGCCTGGCAACTGGGGCGCCGCGAGCTCGCCATCCTGCGCGAGCTGGCCGCCTGGCGTCAGCAAGAGGCGGTACGCCGCGATCTGGCCCTCAACTTCGTGGTCAAGGAGCTGCATCTGTTCAAGGTGGCGGAGCGTCGTCCGACCTCCATGCGTGACCTCAACGAACTGGGGCTGGCCCCTATCGAGATCAAGATCCATGGCAAGCGGATGCTCGATATCGTCGCCCGCGCCCAGCAGAGCGATCCTGACAGTTGGCCCGAGCCCATTCGCCGGCTGGTGGACTTCCCCCAGTACAAGGCCGAGCTCAAGCGCATCAAGGCCATGGTGGAAGAGAAGGCCAAGGCCAGCAATATTCCGCCCGAGCTGATTGCCAGCAAGAAGATCATTCACCAGTACTTCACCTGGAGCTGGCGGATGAATGACGAAGAGCGGGCCCGCAGCGACAAGCCGATGCTGCTGCAAGGGTGGCGTCATGAGCTGGTCGGTCACCTGCTGGCACAATAAGCCATCAGAGTGTTGCACCTATAAATCAATCCTCACCCTCGGGTGGGGATTTTTATTGGGCGAAAGGAAGAAACAGGCATGCCGATCTGGGGAAAGCAGAGTGTTCGAGGTTGGCCGGATGGCCCGGAATTGAGAATACAAAAGAGAGAAGAGAGAAAAGGCAGCGGCTAACACCGCTGCCTTTTTTGATCACCAGATAGGCTGGGTCAGGTAGGGATTGCTCACCTTCTCGCGACCGAAGGTGGAGCTGGGGCCGTGGCCCGGGATAAAGACGATCTCGTCGCCGAGCGGCAGCAGGGTCTCGGTGATCGACTTGATCAGCGTCCCGTGATCGCCACGGGGGAAGTCGGTGCGGCCGATGCTGCCGGCAAACAGCACGTCACCGACCCAGGCAAGTTTTTCGGCCTGGCTCAGCAGTACGATATGGCCCGGGGTATGGCCGGGGCAGAAGTAGACCTCCAGCTCGCACTGGCCAAGCTGCACCTTGTCGCCCTGCTCAAGCCAGCGATCCGGCGTGAAGGCGGGGGTATGGGCGAAGCCGAACATCTGGCTCTGCTGGGGCAGCATGTCGAGCCAGAAGGCGTCTTCCTTGTGGGGGCCGGTAATGGCGACGCCAGTTTTTTCCCGCAGTTCTGCCGCGGCTCCGACGTGATCCAGATGACCGTGGGTCAGCAGGATGTGGGTCAGGGTCAGGCCGCGCTTGGCGATGGCCGCCAGCAGCTTGTCCGCTTCACCGCCAGGATCGATCAGCGCCGCCTGATGGGTCTCGTCACACCAGATGAGGGAGCAGTTCTGGGCGAACTGGGTGACCGGGATCACCTCGAATTTCAACATGTGGGGTCCTCTTGTTGGAAAGGCGACGGGGTCAGCCCTGTTGCCCGTTGGTGCGCTGCTCGGCGAAGTAGTCGAGACAGGCCTGCTTGTCACCGCGAAATACGATGCGCTCCTGCTTGTTGCCAAGCTGGTAGAGATACATGGGATCGTAGTAACGGGTCAGCAGCAGAGTGATCCAGGCCAGATGCAGCTCGGTGGAGCCGCTGTTGGCCTGCTCGGTGAGGGCGGTCTGCATCAGGGCATCCAGCTCGCGGTGGGCCTGATCCCCGAGACGGCGCTTGAGACGGGCCAGCGCATCGGTGAGGTAGGCGGCAAACAGCGGCCAACCGGCTTCCTGGCCATACATGGCCTGATAACGCAGCCAGAGATCGTGCACGTAATCTTCACGGATCTGCTCGGCGCGATCGCACTGTGGCACATCCACCACCACCAGCGGCGCCTGACTCATGGCCTCATGGAGGGAGAGCGGCAGGCAGCAGCGACCGATGAGCCTGCTCTCATCTTCCACCACGAAGGCGTGTTCGCCCTGATGACGGCGCTTGAGCAGCTCGATGGCCATGTTGTTTTCAAAGTTGATATTGCTGGGCTGGCCGCCGGGCAGTTGACCGAAGGAGGAGCCCCGGTGATGGGCGTGTCCTTCCAGATCGAGCGCCTGGGCCACATGGTCCAGCATATGGGTCTTGCCGGAGCCGGTCATGCCGGTCAACACCGTCCAGTGGCACTCGGCAGAGGCCTTGTCCTGGGTGTCGATCAAAAAGCGACGCAGCTCCTTGTAGCCACCGGCGACGCGGGGGCGAGTGACCCCCGCTTCATGGAGCCACAGTTGTACGGTTTGCGAGCGCAGGCCGCCGCGAAAGCAGTAGAGCAGGGCATCGGGCTGCTGGCGCAACTGCGCCAGCCAGCCTTCGATGCGCTCGGCGCGTACTGCTCCCCCCACCAGCTTGTGACCAAGCTCAATGGCGGCGGCCTGACCCTGCTTCTTGAAGCAGGTCCCCACCTGGGCGCGCTCATCGTCTGTCATCAAGGGCAGATTGGTCGAGCAGGGGAAGGCCCCCTCCTTGAACTCGATGGGGGCGCGCACATCAATCAACGGCACATCGCCTAAAAAAATCCGGGCGTAGTCCGTGGCCAGTGGCAATTCACTCATTGGGCAATCTCGATAAAGCGGGTGCCCTCAAGGGGCTTGATCTGGCCGATGGGCGAGAGTTCTAGCCCAGCTTCGCGCGCGATGGCGAGCAGCTCGGCTTCGCTCTCTTTACCCACGGCAACCAGCAGGCCGCCGCTGGTTTGCGGATCGCACATGATGTTGCGGGTGCGATCGTCCATGGCATCCAGCTTGTGGCCGTAGGAGTCGTGGTTGCGCAGGGTACCGCCCGGTACGCAGCCCTCGGCGAGGTAGTAATCCACCTCATCCAGCAGCGGCAGCGCCTTGAAGTCGAGGCGGGCGCTGACGCCAGAGCCTTCACACATCTCCAGCAGATGACCGGCCAGACCAAAGCCGGTGACGTCGGTCATGGCGTGCACACCCGGCAGCTCGGCAAAACGCTGGCCAATCTTGTTGAGGGTACACATGGCGTTGGGGGCAAGTTGCTCATGCTCGGGCTTGAGCTTGCTCTTTTTCTGGGCGGTGGTGAGGATGCCGATACCGATAGGTTTGGTCAGATAGAGGGTGTCACCCACCTTGGCGGTGTCGTTCTGCTTGATGGCATCCAGAGGCACGATACCGGTGACCGCGAGGCCGAAGATGGGCTCGGGGGCATCGATGCTGTGACCACCGGCCAGCGAAATCCCCGCTTCATGGCACACCTGACGGCCGCCATCGATCACCTGCTGGGCCACTTCGGCAGGCAGGGTATTGATGGGCCAGCCGAGGATGGCGATGGCAACGATAGGCTTGCCGCCCATGGCGTAGATGTCGCTGATGGCGTTGGTGGCGGCGATGCGGCCAAAGGTGAAGGGGTCATCGACGATGGGCATGAAGAAATCGGTGGTGGAGACAATGCCCTGACCGTTGCCGATATCGACGACGGCCGCGTCATCCTTGCTGCTGTTGCCAACCACCAGCGTTGGGTCGTTGAAGCCCGGGATCTGGCTCTTGAGGATGGTGTCGAGTACCTTGGGAGAGATTTTGCAGCCGCAGCCAGCGCCGTGGCTGTATTGGGTCAGACGAATGGAAGACATACTTACCCCTTATGCAGAGGCTCTGTGGAGCCGTCTTGGTCAATGGGCGGCCTTGTAGATTGAAGACAAGAAGCCGCAAATATGGGTGGCCTCGGTGCCGACAGGGGCAGCGATGACTGGCAGTTATGGAGGACCGCCAGGCCGGACGGGGAACAAGAGGGCGACCAGGTGCGCCAGCGCAGCCCCGCCAAGGGCCACAGGACGGAGCATTATGCCACATCTGCCCCTTGGGGTTCGAACAGGAATTCACATAAACAGCAGGGAATTGCCCGCACTTGCTTGTCATCGGGCTGGAACCGCCGCGCACTGCTTGATTGGAGTACAGATGCAGCCAAGAGAACGTCAAAGAGCGCAGCAGCGTGCGTAACAGCCTATCTACAACAGGAGAGCTTCGTGACCACCACGTTTTTGGTTAACCACCCCATTACCACGGCGCAGTTTGCGGCGTTGTTGGCGCAGACCTCGCTGGGGGCGAGACGGCCGCTGGACCATCCGGCCACCCTGCAGGGCATGCTGGATAACGCCAATCTGCTGATCACCGCCTGGCAGGGCGAGACCCTGGTCGGAGTGGCCCGTTCGGTGACCGATTTTCATTTTTGTTGCTATCTCTCGGATCTGGCGGTGGCAGAGTCGGTGCAGGGGCAGGGGATTGGCAAAGCGCTTATTCGCGAGACGTTTTTGCAATTGCAGCCGGGTTGCAAGCTGATCCTGCTGGCTGCACCGCAGGCGGTGGCGTACTACCCCAAGCTCGGATTTAGCCAACACCCGAGTGCCTGGGTTATGAGCGGTCTGGATGAACTGGTGCTGGATGAGTTGGCATAAGACCCGTCAACTCATCCAGACAGGGGGTGATAACTTATCCGGCTTGCTCCAGCGCTGGTTGCCGTGCCTTGCCCCAGCGGCGCAGACGCCGTTGCAGTGGCCGCTCCAGCAGGTGGTAACTCAATGCCGAGAGGCCGATCAGCACCGCCAGCATCAGCAAGGTTGCCACTACCCCCAGCAGAGGGTTGGTCTGGCCATACCACCACTCGGTGAGCCCAGGCGCCAGATAGTGGATGAGCTCGCAGCCGGTGAGCAGTACCAGCGCATGGAGCAGGTAGATGGAGTAGGAGAGATCTCCCAGCCAGTTGGTGAAGCGGTTATCCAGGAGGTGCAGCAGCGGGCTCTGGCGCTCCCCCTGTGCGGCGGCAATCCAGATCAGCAGCACGTAGGAGGCGATCAGCAGCAGTGTCAGCTGCGGCGTCATGGTGAACTGCATCAGCGCGAAGGGCAGCACAAAGGCGACCAGCAGCGGCAGATCATGCTTCATCATGGGCAAGCCTTGCGCGGCCTTGACCCTCGGCAGCAGCCAGAGGCCGAGCACAAATTCACTCACCCCGCGCCCCACCGCCAGCGCGCCGCTGGTGACATCCAGAGTGCCGCGACTGTGCACGATAAAGGCCAGCACCGTCAGCGCCAGCAGGGGGGCGAGATGGCTCCAGCGACTGCGGGTGACCGCCAGCGGAATAAGCAGCGGGAACAGCAGGTAGCTGATCCACTCTACGCTGAGGGACCAGGCGGCGAAGTTCCAGGTCAGCCCGTGATCGGTTACCACCTGTAGTAGCAGGAAGGCGCTCGGCAACGCCTCGGCCGGGGTGAAGGGCGAACCGAAAGGCGGCATCCCTTCCCACTCCCACATTTTGAACAAGGGACCGGCATAGAAGCCCACCCCGTGTTGCGCCTTGTAAAGCTCCCAGCCGACCAGCAACAGCAGGGTCACCAGATAGAGTGGGTAGACGCGGCTCAGCCGCAGCCAGAGAAAGCGGCCATAGCCCACAGCGCGGGGTGTACGGGTGAAGGCCTCCCCATAGACATGGGCCAGCACCACGCCACTCAAAATAAAGAACAGATCGACCCAGAGGTAGCCATTCTCGATGAGTTGGGTGTGGCCTGCGATCGACTCCATCCACTGGGGAAAGAGCAGCAAGCGGGCATGGAACAGTACCACCATCAGGGCAGCGATGCCCCGCAGCGGCGTTAACAGCGGCAATGATTGATTCATAAAGGGATCCCTTGTGATGTTCAGCTTGGCCTGACATCGATTTTTGTTGTTGGGCCGCCCATCAATCCTGACGGGCGGCTGCCCTGGCTCGGCTGCCTCAGGCGGGATCACACTACGGGAAAGAGAGTCATACGGGTGTGATTTAAATCATAAATGTGCAGTTATTGTGCAAATAGATTTAAACAGAAGTGGGGCACAGGCAGGGAAAGAGGAGGAGAGGGAACACGAATAAAGCAGAGAGGGTGGTCATCTGGGCGAACGTCAGGCTCAGGCACCATACGATGCAAAACAATCAGGCCCGCAAGGGGCCTGATTGATCACAAGGGAAGATGACGGCCGATCAGCGGGCGCGTACCACCAGACCCTTGAGGTAGAAGCCTTCCGGATAGGCGGTACCGATGGGGTGATCGGAGGCCTGGGAGAGCAGCTCCAGGATCTGGGCATCGCGACCTGCATCGAGCGCCGCATCGGCAACGATCTTCTGGAACAGGCTCTGCTCCATCAGGCCGGAGCAGGAGTAGGTCAGCAGCACGCCACCCGGCGCCAACAGCTGGAACGCCAGCATGTTGATGTCCTTGTAGCCGCGGCAGGCACCCAGCAGCTGGGCCTTGCTCTCGGCGAACTTGGGCGGATCCAGCACGATGACGTCGAACTTCTCGCCCTTCTCGCGGTATTCACGCAGCAGCTTGAACACGTCGTGACGGATAAACTGGGTGTTGCTGGTATCCAGACCGTTCAGCTCGGCATTCTGGCGGGCGATATCAAGCGCATTCTGGGAGAGATCAACGTTGACCAACTCTTTGGCGCCGCCCTTGAGGGCATAGACGCCAAAACCACCGGTATAGCTGAAGCAGTTGAGCACCCGCTTGCCTTCGGTGTACTTGGCGGCAGCCTGACGGTTGTCACGCTGATCCAGATAGAAGCCGGTTTTGTGGCCATTGCGGATATCCACCAGGATCTTGACGCCGTTCTCTTCGATCACCACCGGCTCATTCGGCGTCTCGCCATAGATGACGCCGGTGCGCTCTTTCAGCCCTTCCTTCTTGCGTACCGCCACGTCGGAGCGCTCATAGATGCTGCACTCGGGGTAGAGGGTACGCAGCGCTTGCGTTATCAGCTCACGCTGGAACTCGGCACCGGCAGAGAGGATCTGGCACACCAGAAAATCGGCATAACGGTCGATGGTCAGACCCGGCAGACCGTCGGATTCGGCGGCGCACAGGCGATAGCCGGTGAGGCCCTGACGCTTGATCAGCGGATCACGGGACTCCTGGGCATATTTGAGGCGACGGATAAAGAAGTCGAGATCGACGGTCTCCTCTTTATCGAAGGTCCAGACCCGGGCACGGATCTGGGAGCTGCCTGACCAGGCACCACGGGCGAGCCACTTGCCATCGTTGGCATAGATCTCGACGGTGTCGCCGTCAACGGGGTTGCCTTCAACCCGCTCAATCCCCTTGGAGAAGATCCAGGGGTGACGGCGCAGCAGGGATTTTTCGCGGCCTTTGACGAGATAGATGAAAACGCTCATGGGTGTTTGCCGATGGTAGAAAGAAAAGGGGCCACATTCTATGTGGCCCGCAGGTAAAACTCAAACAACCCTGTGTAATGGAGCGGATTGCGCTGATCTGGCACCGCGAATGGTCAGATCTTAATCCCCTTGAGTGCCTGGGTCAGCTCGGTGGCGGTGGCTTTCAGTCCCTGAGTACCGGCTACCGAGGCGCTGGCGGACTCTTCCACCTGCGCCGCTTCATGGCGTACCTGATCCAGATTGTGGGTGATCTCGGCGGCGACCGAGCTCTGCTCCTCGCTGGAGGTGGCGATCTGGGTGCTCATCTCCAGCACCGCATCGCTGTGGTTGCTCAGTTTTTCGATATCCAGCCCCACCTCGCTGATGAGTTGCTGGCTACTGGCGGCACGCCCCACGGTTTTCTCCATGATCTCGTTGAGGGCGCCGGTACCGGTCTGCAGCTCTTCGATCATCTGCTGGATCTCCACCGTGGCTTGCTGGGTACGGCTGGCGAGGGTACGCACCTCGTCCGCCACCACCGCAAAGCCGCGACCCTGCTCACCGGCACGGGCCGCTTCGATGGCGGCGTTGAGGGCCAGCAGGTTGGTCTGCTGGGAGATGGCGTTGATGACGTTGACCACTTCGTTGATCCGGTTGGCGTTGTGGGTGAGCCGCTCGACAGCGCCGGAGGCGTTGCCAATCTCGTCGGCCAGGGTGCGGATCGCCTCGATGGTGCGGGCTACCCGGTTGGCGCCATTGGCCGCCTCTTCACTCGACTGGCGGGTCTGCTGCAGGGTGTCGTTGGCGTTGCGTGCCACTTCGCGGATCGCCGCCGACATCTGCTCCATGGCGGTGGCCAGTGAATCCATGTGCTGGCGCTGGGAGCGCGCCATGGTCTCGCCTTCGCGGGCATGGTCACGAAACTCGTCGGCGGCCATGGTCAGCGCTTCGGCAGACTCCTCCACCAGTTTTACGATCTGGTGCTGGCGGTCGGTAAAGCGGTCGATACTGCCCGCCAGGGTGGAGAACTCGTCGCGCACCGGGAAGAAGTTGAGACGGAAAGTGAGATCCCCGTCCGCCACGGTTTGCAATGCCTTGTTGGTGGAGTAGAGCGCACCGGAAACAAAGGTCATCATGTAGTGGATCACCAGTGCCATCAGGGCCGCCAGTGCGCCGATCAGGGTCAGGGTCGAGCCTTGGCCGTCCCACATGGAGAGGTTGCCGGTATCGAGATCGCCGGTGACGTAGCCCGCCTGACCCGCTGGCGCGGTAAACAGGTAGTGATCCCCTTGCTGCTGCAACCCGCTGCTGCCTTGCCGGGTCAAACGCAGATCCGAAGGCAACACCAGGGTGGGCTGCTGGCTGATCAGCTGCGCCGTGGTCTCGACCCGTTGCTGCAACTGCGCTACCCGCAGGGAGATCTCCTGCTGATGGCTGGCTGCCAGCATGTACCAGCTGAGAAAGGCGATGATGAAGAGCGGTAACCAGAACGCGATATGGAATTTTTCACTGATGGTGAGGTGAATGAGATAGCGGTCAACCCACCGGAATTTAACTTCTTTCATAATGGAGCTGCATCCTGCAGAAGATAGGGTGTCGGGCACATTATCGTCGCGGGAAATTTTTTCTTAAGTGGAAGGTGCGAGAAATGGGAGAGCAATCGTTTGTCATTCGGGTGTGGGGGCAGGTGCAGGGGGTGGGATTTCGCTATTTCACCCGTGAGCGGGCGCTGCAACTGGGTTTGCGGGGCCATGCCTACAACCTGGAGGATGGCTCGGTGGAGATCCTGATCAGCGGCCCCGCACAGGGGGTGCAGATGATGCTGGGTTGGCTGGAGCATGGCCCGCGCACCGCCAGAGTGACCCGGATGGAGTATGAAGAAGCGCTGCCGCCCACCGGTCAGGGCTTTCACACCAACTGAAGCGGCAGGGACGAGATGGACGCTGACAAGGAATGTCTGTTGCTGACTCAGGCAACAAGCTGGGTCGCCCGTTATCAGGAGGCGGCGCGGGCGGTGCGTGAAGAGGCCAGCGAGCCGACCGTGCATGGCTACCGTATCGCGGCGCGCCGCTTGCTGGCGCTGCTCGCCCTGTGGCGGCCACTCATCTATCACCCCGAACTGGAGCGGTGTCTGCTGCGCTCGGTCGGGCGGCTCTCGGCCCTGCGGGATGCGCAGGTCTACACCGCGCGTTTTGGCAAGCCGCCTGCCAGCACTGTTGATACCCACAAATCGACCTGCCGCGTGCCCCTGTTGTCGCGGCGACTGGCCCGCTGGCTGACAGCGGTGGCGCAGGTGCCGGATGCGTGGGCACTGGTGCCGCTTTATCAGCAACATCTGGCCCTGCGGCTTGATGAGGCGCAGTGCGCCCTCGATGAATATCCTCTCTCTGCCGGAAAATCGGCCCACTCCCGTCGTCAACAGTTGCGCCGCTGGCATCGGCTGCGCCTCGAGATCAAGCAGGTCCGTTATGGCGTTGAGCTGCTGCAGGCGCTGGGGGGAGGGGATCCGGGCTGGTTGGTCACCCTGACTCATTGGCAGGAGCGACTCGGCCAGTTGCAGGATTGGCGTCAATGGCGGCGGGCGTTGCGAGCAGAGAAGGGACGCACCCACCAGCAGACGACGCTGCGGCAGCAGTTGAAGGGGAAGGTCATCGTTCGCTTGCGTCAACTGGAGTGTCAGCAGGCGGAGCTGGTGGCGCTCAAACTGGCGATGCTGGCAGGCTCACAACAGGGATAAGATGCCCAGTCGGGTGGTCAGGGATTCGGACCAAAGCGCAGATCCTGCCAAGCTGAGTGGCAGATAAATTCGGGACAGCCATTCGCGACCTGCATCCACAAAAACTATCCAGGACAAACAGGCGAGACAAAAAAGAGAGGCCGTTTGGCCTCTCTTCTCTATCTTGCTGTGGTCGCAGTCAGCGATACGCTTACTTGACACGCATGCCAGGCTGGGCGCCTTCCTGCGGCTCCAGGATCCAGAGATCCTTGCCGCCCGGGCCTGCGGCCAGCACCATGCCTTCGGACATGCCAAAGCGCATTTTGCGCGGCGCCAGGTTGGCCACCATCACGGTCAGCTTGCCTTCCAGATCTTCCGGGTTGTAGGCGGATTTGATACCGGCAAACACTTGACGGGTCTCGCCACCGATATCCAGTTGCAGCTTGAGCAGCTTCTCCGCTTCCGGTACCGCGTCGGCCTTCTTGATCAGCGCGACGCGCAGGTCAATTTTGGCAAAGTCGTCATAGCTGATGGTCTCGCTGATGGGGTCGTCTGCCAGCGGGCCGGTCACTTTAGGTGCCTGCTCTTTGGCCAGATCTTCCTTGGAGGCTTCCACCATGGCTTCTACCTTGGCCGGCTCGATGCGGGAGAAGAGCGCCTTGAACGGGGTCAGCTGATGGTTGGTCAATGGCTGGGCCACGCCATCCCAGGAGAGGGTTTCACCCAGGAAGGCTTCGGCACGCTCGGCGAGCAGCGGCATCACCGGCTTGAGGTAGGCCATCAGCACGCGGAACAGGTTGATACCGACGGAGCAGACTTCCTGCAACTGGGTGTCAGCCCCTTCCTGTTTGGCAATCACCCAGGGGGCCTTGTCATCCACGTAGCGGTTGGCCTTGTCGGCCAGCGCCATGATTTCGCGGATGGCGCGGCTGAATTCGCGTGCCTCATAGGCCTCGGCGATGGTGGCGCGGGCGTTGGCGAATTCGGCGTAGAGCTCGGGTTCGGCGCAGGTGGCCGCCAGCTTGCCGTCGAAACGCTTGGCGATGAAACCGGCGTTGCGGGAGGCAAGGTTGACCAGCTTGTTGACCACGTCGGCGTTGACGCGAGCCACGAAGTCATCCAGGTTCAGGTCCAGATCGTCGATGCGGCTGTTGAGCTTGGCGGCATAGTAGTAACGCAGGCACTCCGGATCCAGGTGGTTCAGGTAGGTAGACGCCTTGATGAAGGTGCCCTTGGATTTGGACATCTTGGCGCCGTTGACGGTCACATAGCCGTGTACGTTGACCTTGGTCGGCTTGCGGAAACCCGCCCCTTCCAGCATGGATGGCCAGAACAGGCAGTGGAAGTAGGCGATATCTTTACCGATGAAGTGGTAGAGCTCGGCGCTGGAGTCTTTGCTCCAGTAGCTGTCAAAGTCGATGTCACCGCGCTTGTTGCACAGGTTCTTGAAGGAGGCCATGTAGCCGATGGGGGCATCGAGCCAGACGTAGAAGAACTTGCCCGGCGCGCCGGGGATCTCGAAACCGAAGTAGGGGGCGTCACGGGTGATGTCCCACTGCTGCAGGCCGCTCTCGAACCACTCCTGCATTTTGTTGGCCATCTCTTCCTGAATGGCGCCGGAGCCGCGCACCCACTCTGAGAGCCATTTTTCAAATTGCGGCAGGTCGAAGAAGAAGTGCTCGGAGTCCTTCATCACAGGGGTGGCACCGGAGACGGCGGATTTAGGATCGATAAGCTCGGTCGGGCTGTAGGTGGCGCCGCAGCTGTCGCAGTTGTCGCCATACTGCTCCGGAGATTTGCACTTGGGGCAGGTGCCCTTGACGAAACGGTCCGGCAGGAACATGGATTTTTCCGGATCGAACAGCTGGGTAATGGTGCGGCCCTTGATAAAGCCACCGTCTTTCAGACGGCCGTAGATCAGTTCCGCCAGCTCGCGGTTTTCATCGCTGTGGGTGGAGTGATAGTTGTCAAAGCTGATGTTGAAACCGGCGAAATCGGTCTGGTGCTCTTTGGAGACGGCCGCAATCATCTCTTCCGGGGTGATCCCCATCTGTTGCGCTTTGAGCATGATCGGGGTGCCGTGGGCATCATCGGCACAGATGAAGTGCACCTGATGACCGCGCATTCGCTGATAACGAACCCAGATATCGGCCTGGATGTGTTCCAGCATGTGGCCAAGATGGATGGAGCCATTGGCATAGGGGAGGGCGCAGGTTACCAGCATTTTACGAGGATCAGTTGCCATATTACGTTCTTGATGTGCTTGTTGGGATGATAGAGTGCCGTGCATGTTACCCGAATTGGGGGTAGCCTGCCTAGGGTTGTGGCTGTGCCAACCTTGGCAGAACCTGCCGTTACGATGGCAGGCAAGCCACTGATTTGTGTGCGGTAACCGTTCACCTCAAGATAAAGACAAGATAATGAGGAGTTAATGGTGATTGATTCAGTAAAACAGATCCTCGCCGAATTTAAGCCAGCAGGCTGGCACAAGGATCTGGTGGATGCCGGATTCGTTCGCGAGATCATCAATCAGGGTCAGGGGCTTACTATCCGGCTGGTATTGCCGTTTGCCGGTCTCTCGCTGCTCGATCAGCTCAAAGAGAACTACGATGCCAGGCTGCGCAGCGCCACTGGCGCCGCCCGTATCGACTGGGCACTTGAGATTGACGTCGCCAGCATGCCACGGGCGCAGGGGCTCAACGCCGTGCAGGGCATTCGCAACATCATCGTGGTTGCTTCCGGCAAGGGCGGGGTGGGCAAATCCACCACCGCGGTCAACCTGGCGCTGGCGCTGCAAAAAGAGGGGGCGCGGGTCGCCATCCTCGACGCCGATATCTATGGCCCCTCCATTCCCACCATGATGGGCACCCTCAAGGAGCGCCCGGTCAGTCATGACGGCAAGCTGATGGAGCCGGTGATGGCCTGTGGCCTCAAGAGCAACAGCATCGGCTATCTGGTCTCAGAGCAGGATGCCACCATCTGGCGTGGCCCGATGGCGAGCAAGGCGCTGGCGCAGATCCTCCATGAAACCCGTTGGGGTGAAGTGGATTATCTGGTGGTGGACATGCCGCCGGGCACCGGCGACATCCAGCTCACCATGGCCCAGCAGGTGCCGACTTCGGCGGCAGTGATCGTCACTACCCCGCAAGATGTGGCGCTGGCCGATGCCCGCAAGGGGATCGCCATGTTCAACAAGGTCAATGTGCCGGTGCTCGGCATCATCGAGAACATGAGTTACCACGTCTGCAGTGCCTGCGGTCACCATGAGCCGTTGTTTGGTACCGGTGGCGGCCAGAAGATGGCAGAGCAGTATCAAGTGGCGCTGCTTGGCCAGTTGCCGCTGCACATCGATATCCGCCAGCACATGGATGATGGCTGCCCGACGGTGTTCGGCGCACCGGAAGGGAGCCTGGCTCAGGCCTATTTGAAACTGGCGCGCAGGGTAGGGGCTGAACTCTTTTTCAGCGCAAAACCGATTGCGACCCCCCTCTATGCCATGGCACTGGATGAATAATCGGCTATCGGTCACTTGAAAGGGAATTGAGGGTGGGCATGACCCACCCTTTTTTATATAATGGATCGGTTTAAACCATCCCCACTGCTCTTCTCTTTTAGGTATTTGTCATGTCTGATACTCAACATTCGTGTGTGATCATCGGTATTGCGGGCGCATCTGCGTCTGGCAAAAGTCTTATCGCCCAGACCATTTATGAAGAGCTGGTGGCCGAACTGGGCGCAGGTCAGATTGGTGTGATCACCGAAGATTGCTACTACCGTGATCAGACCCACCTGACCATGGAAGAACGGGTCAAGACCAACTATGACCACCCCAATGCGCTGGACCACGACCTGCTGGTACAGCACCTGAGCCAGCTGGTCAAAGGTGATGCGGTCGCCATTCCCCAGTACTCCTACACCGAACATACCCGGATGAGCGAAGTGACCCCGTTTGCGCCGCGCCGGGTGATCATTCTGGAAGGGATCCTGCTGCTGACCGACAGCCGTCTGAGGGATCTGATGGATGCCTCCATCTTCATGGATACTCCGCTCGACATCTGCCTGCTGCGCCGTCTGGTGCGTGACGTGCAGGAGCGTGGCCGTACCATGGACTCCGTGCTCAAGCAGTATCAGAAGACGGTGCGTCCGATGTTCCTGCAGTTTATCGAGCCGTCCAAACAGTACGCCGATGTGATCGTGCCCCGTGGGGGCAAGAACCGCATCGCCATCGACATGCTCAAGGCGCGTATTCGCCACATGTTGATTGGTTAAGATGAAACAAGCCGGGTGATGCCCGGCTTTTTTAAAAGCACAATTTGTCAGGAGAGTCGCCCAATGCGTCTGTGTGATACCGATATTGAACGCCATCTGGATGAAGGCAAGATCGTCATTGAGCCACGGCCCGGGGTAGAGCGGATCAGTGGTGTCAGTGTCGATGTGCTGCTGGGTAACGAGTTTCGGGTGTTTCGCGATCATACCGCTCCCTATATTGATCTGAGCGGTCCGAGCAGCGAGATGGCCGATGCCATCGATCGGGTGATGAGTGACGAGATCCACGTCCCCGATGGTGAAGCCTTCTATCTGCACCCGGGCCAGTTGGCGCTGGCGGTGACCTATGAATCGGTCACTCTGCCTGCCGATATCGTGGGCTGGCTGGATGGCCGCTCTTCATTGGCGCGCCTGGGTCTGATGGTTCATGTGACCGCGCACCGCATCGATCCGGGTTGGTCCGGTCGCATCGTGCTGGAGTTCTACAACGGCGGCAAACTGCCGCTGGCGCTGCGCCCGAAGATGAAGATCGGCGCCTTGAACTTCGAGATGCTCTCCGGCGCCGCCGCCCGTCCGTACAACAAGCGGGAAAATGCCAAGTACAAGAGCCAGCAGGGCGCTGTTGCCAGCCGCATTAATCAGGACTGATAACCAGCTGCACTGCAACGATTCAAGGGAGCACAAGGTGCTCCCTTTTTGCATCTGGAATCAAACGGGTATGGGGTTTGAGGTGCTGGTCGGATGAGATTGGCAGAGCAGGGGTGTTTTATCACCTTTTTCGCCCATTTTTATGTCATAAAAACGTCATAAAAATGAAATTATTGGCTTAAATATCAGCTATTTTTGCCCTTTCGCGCAATCATTGATGGCTTTAATTAATCAATGGCAAGCCGCATAAAGACTGGCTCTAGGATATTTTTTACCAAAAAGCTCTTTTTTTTTATGGCTGAAATATTTCAATGGTGGCTATGGTGTTGGCCGCCATCTGGCATAATCCGCCGCAACTCATAAACAGGCTTTTTTTTATGTTTGAAATGTTTAGTGGTTTGGGTTTGTGGTGGTCAATCGGTTTGGTATTGGCCGTTTTTTTTGTGCTTGCCTATGAATTTATCAACGGCTTTCACGATACCGCCAACGCGGTAGCAACGGTTATCTATACCAAGGCGATGCCGGCTCACTTGGCGGTGGTCGCATCTGGGATCTTCAACTTTTTCGGCGTCATGTTCGGCGGTCTGGGAGTGGCCTATGCCATTGTCCATCTGCTGCCCATCGACCTGCTGCTTGGGATGGATTCCACCCAAGGGTTGATCATGGTCTTCTCCTTGCTGTTTTCCGCCATCGTGTGGAACCTGGGTACCTGGTTCTTCGGGATCCCGGCCTCCAGTTCACATACCTTGATCGGTTCCATTCTGGGGGTAGGCGGCGCCTATGCCTGGATCACCCATAAACCGGTGACAGAGGGGATCAACGTGGGCAAAGCGATCGACATCATGCTTTCCCTCATTATCTCTCCCACCATCGGTTTCATCATCGCGGCGCTGCTGCTGCTGGCGATGAAGCGCATCTGGACCAGCAACAAGATCCACAAAACGCCGGAAGAGCGTCAGCTGGTGGATGGCAAGAAACACCCGCCGTTCTGGGCACGTCTGACCCTGGTGGCTTCTGCCATGGGCGTCAGCTTCGTGCACGGCTCCAACGATGGCCAGAAGGGCATCGGTCTGGTGATGCTGGTGCTGATCTGCATGGCGCCCGCCTATTTTGCGCTGGACATGAGCAGCCGCTCCTATGATCTGGACCGGACTCAGGATGCCAACCAGCGCATCATGGAGATCTACCAGCGCAACCAGCCAGCTCTCTCTGGCGTCATCAACTTCTCTGCACCGGTAACGGCTCAGGAAGAGCTGATGACCCACTGCTCCGCCGATGGCGTGCTGCAGGCGATGGCTACCCTGGATGCCCGTCTGGCTGCCGTGCGTACTTATGATCAGATGAGCCTGACTGATCGCCGTGAAGTGCGTCGTCTGCTGCTCTGTATCGATGACACTGCCCGCAAGGCTGCCAAGCTGCCGCTGCCCGCCAAGGAGCTGACCGATCTGGCCAAATGGCGCAAGGATCTGACCGCGACCGCTGAATACGCACCGACCTGGGTGATCGTCTCCATCGCACTGGCGCTCGGTTGCGGCACCATGGTGGGCTGGCGTCGTATCGTCCATACCGTGGGCGAGAAGATCGGCACCACCGGTATGACCTACAGTCAGGGCATCGCGGCCCAGATCACGGCTGCAACCTCCATCGGGGTCGCCAGTCTGACCGGTATGCCGGTGTCTACTACCCACATCCTCTCTTCTGCGGTGGCGGGGACCATGATTGCCAACAAATCCGGCCTGCAGAGCCAGACCATCAAGACCATACTGATGGCCTGGGTGTTGACCCTGCCGCTGACCATGCTGCTCTCCGGCGGCCTGTTCATCGTCAGCCACCATCTGTTTGGTGGATAACATCGTTACTTTTTTAAGGGCCTGCGGGCCCTTTTTTCATATCTGCGATTGAATCACCTCTGGTTTTCTAGACACTCTGTTGCTGACAAATAAACTGCCTTTCAAACTCTACCGGTGACAGCCCATCATTGGAACCATGGCGTCTGATTGGGTTGTAAAACATTTCGATATAATCAAATACGTCGCTGCGGGCTTCGTCTCTTGTCGCGTAAATCCTGCGCTTGATCCGCTCCCGTTTGAGCAACTGGAAGAAGCTCTCGGCGACCGCGTTGTCGTGACAGTTACCCCGTCGGCTCATGCTGCAACTCAGGTTGTGGGCCTTCAGAAAGTCCTGCCATTCACCACCAGTAAACTGGCTGCCCTGATCCGAATGCACCAGTACCGGCTGCTTGGGCTTGCGCCGCCAGACGGCCATCAATAACGCATCAACCGCCAAGTCTGCCGTCATGCGTGACTTCATCGCCCAGCCGACGATCTGGCGAGAGAACAGGTCGAGCACCACCGCCAGGTACAGCCACCCTTCTTGAGTACGGATGTAGGTAATGTCAGTCACCCAGGAGAGGTTGGGGGCTGGCACTTTAAACTGACGTGCCAGCGTGTTTGGGGCCGCCTGCGTGCTCTTGCCTCCATAATGCCCCTTGCGGCGTTGATAGCCCGTTTGCGAACGCAGCCCTTCCCGCCTCATTAATTTGGCCACACGGTGCTTGCCGCAGGCTTCCCCTGCGTCACGAAGGTCGCGATGGATCTTGCGATAACCGTAGACAGCACCACTTTCCAGCCAGGATTGCTTGACCAATCCTATCAGTCGTTCGTCCTCCTGCTGGCGTGGCGACGCGGGCTGTTTCAGCCACGCGTAGAAGCCACTTCGGTGAACCCCCAGGGTCTGGCACAGGGTAACGACACTGTAGCGGTCGAGCCGGGAGGTTATGAACGCGTACCTTTCCTTGACTCGCTGGCAAAGTACGCGGCGGCCTCCTTTAAAATGTTGCGCTCCTCGGTGACCTGGCGCAGTTCGGCTTTCAGGCGGCGGAGCTCGGCTTGCAAGGCAGACTCTTCGAGCTGCTGGTCAGCGGGCTTACCGTACTGCCTGAGCCAGGTATACAGACTGTGACTGGATACCCCAAGGGCGCGTGCCACGTCAGCCACTGGCCGTCCGCGCTCGGTGATTTGTTTAACGGCTTCGATTTTGAATGTTTCTGGATAACGCTGACGGGTCATAACACCTCCAATAGTTGCCTCATTTTAAGGCTGTGAGGTATCTAGGGCGCTGGGGGCGATTCAGTCACCGGATGCTGTGCTGTGTAGCGATGGTGCGGGTGCGTATGCCAGTTTCAGCAAAGAGCAGGGCGTAACCCATCAGGTAGTGCACAATCGCCAAGGCGAACGGGTGGTTGGTGCGTATCACATCCAGCACGTGAACGGGTATCACCATCGGTTGAAAGAGTGGATGGATCGGTTCCATGGCGTGGCGACGCACTACCTGAAGAACTAGCTAGGTTGGCGCAGGATGCTGGAGAGTTACGGGAGGGGCGTAAATATCAAAGCGTGTTTGCATGAGGCGCTAGGGCCCCCCATGCAACACGTCATTGGGGCACAGCCATAAAAAAAAGCCAGCCGAATGTTCGGCTGGCTTTTTTGCTATCAGAGGAGGTTGCGGAGATTAACCAACCAGCTGATAGAGGATGGCAGAGATGGCGATCATCCCCATGGTCGCAACGAAGGCGTTGCTGATATGGCCCTGATACTTCGCCATGGCCGGTACGCGCTTGATGGCGTACATCGGCATGATGAACAGGATGGTAGCGATGATCGGGCCGCCCAAGGATTCAATCATGCCCAGGATGGAGGGGTTAGCCACAGCGGTGCCCCACAGGGTCAGGATGAAGAAGGCGATGATGAACATCTCGACTTTCTTGGCATTCGGCTCTTTGCCGGAGTTGCGCATGTTCTGCACGATCATCCCTTTCAGACCTTCACGGGCACCCAGATAGTGGCCGAAGAAGGAGGAGACGATGGCCACGAACGCAACCAGCGGACCGAAGTAGGAGATGATGGGGCTGGCATGCTGGTTCGCCAGATAGGAGAGCACGGCGATGTTCTGTGCCTTGGCTTCTGCCAGCTGGGCGGGTGTCAGGCTCATGACGCAGGAGAAGACGAAGAACATCACGAAGCCCAGCAGCACCATGGCGGTACGCTTGAGGATGGCATCGGCTTTCTGGACGGCGTGATCACCGTGATCGCGGCGCTGTGCCAGCGAGAAGCTGGAGATGGCCGGGCTGTGGTTGAAGGAGAAGACCAGTACCGGGATGGTCAGCCACAGGGTGGTGGCGAAATCTTTGGCGGAGGGCACTTGCTCCAGCGCGGCGCCGGTCCAGTCTGGAATGAGGTACAAAGAGATACCGGCCAGAATGATGATCAGCGGGTAAACCAGGAACTCGGTGACTTTCAGCATCAGCTTCTCACCGGCCAGCATCACCGACATCATGCCCATGATCAGCACGATGGAGAGGATCCAGCGCGGTGGGGCACTCATCTGCAGCTGGTTGACCATGAAGCTTTCGACGGTGTTGGTGATACCCACGCCGTAGATCAGCACGATGGGGTAGATGGCGAAGAAGTAGAGCAGGGTGATTAATTTACCGGCCCCCACGCCAAAGTGCTCTTCCACCACTTCGGTGATGTCTGCATTGGGCTTTTTGGAGGAGAGCACGAAGCGGGCCAGACCACGGTGGGCCAGATAGGTCATTGGACCCACCAGCAGCGCCATGACGACCAGCGGCCAGAAACCGCCCATACCCGCGTTGATCGGCAGGAACAGGATACCCGCGCCAACCGCGGTCCCGAACAGGCTGATGACCCAGGTAGAGTCGCGTTTTTCCCAACGAGTGGTTTGAGTAGAGCGGATCCCTTGCTCTGTTGACGCCGCAACTCCCTGCGTGCCAGTGACTGTGTTTGACATCTATCTCACCCCGAATGTGTGGTTCTTATTAAGTCGGCGCAAGGATACGGTTTTTTTAATCAAAAATGTTGATCAAATTCATCTTTACGGCACAGAAAACCGCACTTTCTTATGGAAATGTGATCAAAACAAGAAAAGTTCAATTTTTGTTTATCATCTGGCACGTTAGTTTAGTGTTAATGGACTAATTTTGCGCTGGGAAATGTAATCGAGATGTTATCTCGCAAGGTGCCGGGCTAGCTGGTTGATCATGCTGGCGGTGGCCCCCCAGATAAAGTGCTGTTGCCAGGGGATCCAGTAGATGGTGTGCTGTTTTCCGCCTCTGGCAAGGGTCAGGGGGATGTGGTTGCGCCGATCCAGCAGATGAGTCAGCGGCACTTCGAAGGCGTGATCTACTTCATCCGGACTCAGGATGAGGGGATAGTCGCCATCGAGTAGCCCCAGCACCGGCAGCACCTCGAATCGTGACACCGTATTGAGCGGGTTGAGGGTGCCGATCACCTCGATCAGCCGAGCCGGAATGCCGAGCTCCTCTTCGGTCTCCCGCAACGCCGTGGCGATCAGGTTCTCATCGCCCGGATCCTGCCGTCCACCGGGGAAGCTGATCTGCCCCCCATGATGACGCAGCCGGGGACTGCGCCGGGTCAATAACACGCTGAGCCCCTCGTCGCGCATCACCACCGGGATCAACACCGCCGCCGGGCTGAGCCCGCCAATGGCGAGGCGGTGGGCCGGGGCGGGTTGCTGCAACTGGAAGCGGGTCAGCAGTTCGTGGCGATCCATGGGAGGCAGCTCCATCTTTGATGCGGTTGCTGGTCGGGGTTACAGCGCAGACAGTGGCGGCAGAATGCGGGCGACCTTGTCATAGGTCTCCTGATATTCGCTGTCGGCGTCGGAGTCAGCGATGATACCGCCCCCCGCCCAACAGTGCAGACGACCCGCTTCGGCGATCAGGGTACGAATGCAGATGCTGGTATCCATCCGGCCATGCTGGCTGAGATAGCCGATGCTGCCGCAATAGGCATTGCGGCGCTGGGGCTCCAGCTCCTCGATGATCTCCATGGCACGGATCTTGGGGGCGCCGGTGATCGAACCGCCCGGGAAACAGGCTCGCAGCAGATCGACCCCTTGCCAGCGCGCATCCAGCTCACCGTGGATGGTGGAGACCAGATGATGTACCGCCGGAAACGACTCCACGCTAAATAGATGAGGCACGCTGACCGAGCCCAGCCGGCTGACCCGACCGATGTCGTTGCGCAGCAGATCAACGATCATCAGATTCTCTGATCTGTCCTTGTCCGCCTGTGCCAGTTCCTGCGCGGCTTTTCGATCGGTCGCCGGATCGGGGTGGCGAGGGCGAGTGCCCTTGATGGGCTTGGTTTCGATATGGCGGCCATCGAGCAGCAGGAACCGCTCGGGGGAGAGGCTCAGCAGCGCACTGTCCGGCAGGCGGATAAAGGCAGAGAAGGGGGCCTTGTTGGCGGCCGCCAGCAGGCAATAGGCGTGCCACTCATCCCCCTGATAGGGGGCGCTGAAACGTTGGGTCAGGTTGATCTGGTAGCAATCCCCCGCGGCAAGGTATTCCTGAATGCGGGCAAACTTCTCGCCATATTCCGCGCGGCTCATATTGCTCTGCCACGCCCCCTGCAAGGAAAAAGCGGGGAGCGGGGCGGCCTGTTGTTGCTCGAGCCAGGCCAGCCGCTTGGCAAGGCCCGCTTCATCCCCCCAGTGAACCAGTTGCCAGTCGCCGCTCGCCACATGGCGCAGCAGCGCCCAGTCGTAGATGCCCACCGCCATGTCCGGCACCGCGATATCGGCGGCAGCCTGCACTGGCAGTCGCTCGAAGCGGCGGCCCAGATCATAGCCAAACAGACCGAGGGCGCCGCCAATAAAGGGAAGGCGAGTGGCGCACAGATCCAGCTCCCCCAGAAGCTCTTGCTGGGTATGGGCCAGCAGGGCGAGGGGATCTTCATGGTGCTCGCTGGTCTCGCCATGCCGGGTGAGGGTGGTGACCAGGCCACAGGTCTCTAAGGTCGCCAGCGGATCGGCGCTGATGATATCAACGCCGTTGTCGGCGCCGAGTGGCCCTGCCGATTCCAGCAACATGGCCCATGGCTGATGTTGCAGACGGGCAAAAAGCTGATGGAGTTCAGCGCGATGGTCTAGATGATGGATATGAAGTGTTGGCGTCATTTTATGTTACACAGGCAACAGTTTAGTTCCCGAACCCTAGTCGGTGCTGGTGGGCAAGCGTATCATAGGTGCCGGTGACTTAAGAAAAAACTGCCGTGTCGTTCGTTTTTTGCTGGTTGATAGTTTTTAGCCAGCACGTCAGCACGGCCCATCATATGGAAGCCCTTGCTCTGCCTTTTGGCAGGGATAAGGACCAGTGAGGATGATATGAGCATTATAAAAAAACAGGATTTCATCGATTCTATCGCAGATGCCCTCCAGTACATCTCCTATTACCACCCGTTGGATTTTGTCCAGGCAGCCAAAGCGGCCTATGACCGCGAGGCCAACCCGGCCGCCAAAGATGCCCTGGCCCAGATCCTGATCAACTCCCGCATGTCCGCCGAAGGCCATCGTCCGCTCTGCCAGGACACCGGCATCGTGACCTGTTTCGTCAAGATCGGCATGCAGGTCCAGTGGGACAGCGACATGACGGTGCAGGAGATGGTGGACGAAGGCACTCGCCGTGCCTACACCAATCCTGACAACCCGCTGCGCGCCTCTGTGCTGGCCGATCCGGCTGGCAGTCGCAAGAATACCAAAGACAACGCCCCTGCTGTGGTCCATATCGACATGATCCCCGGCAACAAGGTGGAAGTGAGCATCGCGGCCAAAGGCGGCGGCTCCGAGAACAAATCCAAGATGGTGATGCTCAACCCCTCAGATGATGTGGTCGAGTGGGTACTGAAAACCGTGCCGACCATGGGCGCAGGCTGGTGCCCCCCCGGCATGCTGGGCATCGGTATCGGCGGTACCGCCGAGAAAGCCGCGGTACTGGCCAAAGAGGCGCTGATGGAGCACATCGACATTCAGGAGCTGATCGCCCGTGGTCCCGAGACCACCGAAGAGAAGCTGCGGGTCGAGCTCTACGACAAGGTCAACAAGCTGGGGATCGGTGCCCAGGGTCTGGGCGGCCTGACTACCGTGCTGGATGTGAAGGTTAAATCCGCGCCGACTCACGCTGCCTCCAAACCGGTGGTGATGATCCCCAACTGCGCCGCTACCCGTCACGTTCACTTCGAACTGGATGGTTCAGGCCCTGCCGAACTGACCCCACCGAAACTGAGCGACTGGCCGGAGATCACCCGTGAAGCGGGTGGCAACGTGCGCCGCGTCAACGTCGATGGCATCACCAAGGCCGAGCTGGCCAGCTGGAAGAGCGGCGATACCGTGCTGCTCTCCGGCAAGATCCTCACCGGTCGCGACGCCGCCCACAAGCGCATCGCCGACATGCTGAAAAATGGCGAAGGGCTGCCGGAAGGGGTCGATTTCACCAACCGCTTCATCTACTACGTAGGCCCGGTCGATGCGGTGCGTGACGAAGTGGTCGGCCCGGCAGGCCCCACCACCTCTACCCGGATGGACAAGTTCACCGACATGATGCTGGGTGAAACCGGCCTTATCGGCATGATCGGTAAATCCGAGCGTGGCCCGAAAACCGTCGAGAGCATCAAGCAGCACAAGGCCGTCTATCTGATGGCGGTGGGCGGCGCCGCCTATCTGGTGGCCAAGGCCATCAAGAAGGCGCGCGTGGTGGCCTTTGCCGATCTCGGCATGGAAGCGATCTACGAGTTTGAAGTGGAAGATATGCCGGTGACCGTTGCGGTCGACTCCGAAGGCAACAATATCCACGAAACCGGCCCGGCCTACTGGTCTGCGAAAATTGCAGAGCTGGACGGCAAACTCTCCTCCTGAGTGACCGTTCCCGCTGCCGGTTAACGGCATCGGCCAGGTAAACAAGGCGCGTCCATCCGGATGCGCCTTTTTGCTTTGGCTGGCCTGTTATGGGCTCAAATTGGCCGTTTGCGACAAGCGGGTATAAAAAAGGATGGCGTGACGCCATCCTTTTTCCGTTGTGCCAATGCTCTGTCAGCAGCGCAATCGCGCTTGGATTAGGCCTTTTTCAGGTAGGCTGCAACCAGTACGATCTGCACGCCGTTGACTTTGCCTTCGATATGGAGCGGGTTGTTGGTCAGACGGATGCCCTTGACCAGGGTGCCGCGCTTGGCGGTGAAACCGGCGCCTTTCACGTCCAGATCCTTGATCAGGGTGACGGAGTCGCCCTCTTGCAGCACGGCGCCGTTGGAGTCAACGGTCGGCGTGCTGTCGTCATCTTCGTCAGCCAGTCCGGCTTCGGCCCACGCCTTGGCCTCGTCTTCCATGTACATCATGTCCAGCAGATCCTGAGCCCACACCTCACCCTTGCCGGAGAGAGCTTTGAGCTGGCGCCATGCCATCACCTGCACCGCAGGCACCTGGCTCCACATGCTGTCGCTCAGGCAACGCCAGTGGTTGACCACCAGGGTATCCGGTTGTTCCAGCTGACCACGGCAGGTATCACAGATAGCAACGCTGTGATCATCGTCGCTGGCGGGGGAGTGAGGCACCACGAAGGCGGTCAGCGCCTGCTCGGCGCTGCACAGTTCACACTTGGCGCCCGCGCGCGCTTGCAGAATGGCGTTGATGGTCATGTTGTTGGTCCCATAGCTAGTGTAAAGCGACCCGCGTTGGCGGGGCGCGTGAAAGAGGGGGCGGAATATAGCATAAAACCCCGTACTTTGTCAGGTCTGCCCTCGGTCACTGGTTGGCTGTGTTGTCGCGTGGCACTGATGACAAGGTATTGAGGGTGCAATTTGAAGCGGGATCGCTAGAATGAGCCTCTTTTTTGACTGCAAGGCAGGGGCATTCGTGCTGGCTCAACGTTTTCAACAACTGGATCGACTGCTCACCCGCTATCGGCGCTGGTGGCAATATCAGCCATATCATCATCTGACCATGGCCTTTGCCGATGAGGCGCCCGATCTGGCGGCGCAGCTCGATGGGCTGACGCTGACCCAGTTGGCGGAGCTCGATGCGGATATGGATGCCCTCAGCACGCTGCTTGCCCCCTGGATTGCCGAGGGGGCCGAGCTGCAGCAACTCAGCCAGCTTGCCCCTTTTACCCCGGAGCCCATCACCTGCAGCAAGGAGATGGCGCTGCACATGCCGGGGCGCAAGCAGGCCCAGATCGAGTCGTTTACCGCCTGTCTGCCGGCTCATCAGGGCCCCTATCTGGAGTGGTGTGCCGGCAAGGGCCACCTCGGGCGGCTGGTATCGCTCCATCGACAGGCTTCGATCCTCAGTCTGGAGCTGCAAGATCAGCTCTGCGACGAAGGGCGGCTGCTGGCCGAGCGGGATGGCGCCAATATGACCTTTACCTGCGCCGATGCCTTTGCCCCCGAGTCGGCGGCGCTGATCGCCCCCGAACACCATGCTATGGCACTCCATGCCTGTGGCGAGCTGCACACCCATCTGCTGGAGCGAGTGGCCGAACGCAGTGCCAGCGGAGTGACCATCTCTCCCTGTTGTTACCACCTGATCCGCACCAGCCACTATCGCCCGCTGTCGGCAGCGGCCAACGCCAGCGAGCTGGTGTTGAGCAAGGCAGACCTCAAGCTGCCACTGCAGGAGACGGTGACCGGCGGCGCACGGATCGCCCGCCTGCGGGAGCAGGAAGTGGTGTGGCGGCTCGGATTTGACTGCCTGCAGCGTCAGGTGCGCGGGGTTGATGAGTATCTGCCGGTGCCCAATATGCAAAAGAGCCTGCTGACCGGCACCTTCGAGGCATTCTGCGTTTGGGCTGCCGAGCGCAAAGGGATAGCGCTGCCCGCCGGGCTCGATTATCCCGCCTTTTTGGCACTCGGGGAGCGCCGCTTTGGCGATGTCGCCCGCATGGAGCTGGTGCGCCATCTGTTTCGCCGTCCCCTCGAGATCTGGCTGGCGCTGGATCGCGCGCTCTTTTTGCAAGAGCAGGGCTATCGGGTCGAAGTGGGGGAGTTCTGTGCCAAACCCATGACCCCGCGCAATATCCTGATCCGAGCCGTGCGCACCTGACGTCCGGCTCTCTTGAGCATTTTTCTTGAACATTGATGATGACTGACAGGCTGAGCGTGTCAGTCATTTTTTTTGCATCTCGAATAATGAGTTGCTGACAGTTCATCTGACCGTCTCACTCTTCTAAAAACTGGCGATAGATCACGCTTTTGTGTTGTCGTTTGAGTTCTTTTTCTTCGTTTCAGCTGCCCTGAATATCACAAGGTGAAATGGCTCACAAATTCTGCCTGTTTCTTAATTATCATCGTGAATTTAGTTGTTGGAACACCTACTCTTGGAGCGCGTTATTTCCAAACAAGGACGGTAAATATGTTCAAACCCAAGCGTTGCGCCTGGCTGATCGCCGCTGCCTGCGCATTGCCAAGCTATGTCGCAATGAGTGCAGCCATGAATATTCAACCCGATCCGCAAAATGCGGGGGGATATGTGATTGCGGCACCGGATCTGGCCGCCATGGAAAAAGCCAAGACGGCCAATCCCATGTATGCAATATGGGCCAAGGCATTGGCCACCCGGTCAAATAAAATAGTCGATGCCATTGAACCGGGTCTGGCAAGCAATCCTGACAACGTAAAACGGGTTGAACGGGTATTTCCCCAATCTGAATGGGAATATTTAACCCAGATGGCGGCGCCGGAATATACCTATGTCCGCTTCTTGCGGGCCATCGGTAAATTCCCTGCGTTCTGCGGCGAATATACCGACGGGCGTGATGCCGATGTCATTTGTAAAAAATCCATTGTGACGGCCTTTGCCCACTTCTCTCAGGAGACCGGCGGCCATATCGCCAAGGAGAACGTCTCCGATAACCCGCTGGGGTTGGAAGAGTGGCAGCAGGCGCTGGTGCATGTGCGGGAGATGGGCTGGTCAGAGGGGCAGACCGGTTACACCACCGGCTGTGGTCAGAACGACTGGCAGAACAAGAAGTGGCCCTGCAGCACCGGTCAGGGGTACTTCGGCCGCGGCGCCAAGCAGCTCTCCTACCACTTCAACTACGGCGCCTTCTCCGAAGCGATGTTTGACGGCGATGCCTCCGTGCTGCTCAACAACCCGGGGCTGGTGGCGGACTCCTGGCTCAACCTCGCTTCGGCCATCTGGTTCTTCCTCACCCCGCAGGCCCCGAAACCGGCCATGCTGCACGTGATTGATCGCACCTGGGTACCTTCCAAACGGGAAGCTGACGCCGGTATCGGCTATGGCTTTGGCACCACCATCAACGTCATCAACGGCGGTATCGAGTGTGGCGAACAGAACAAGGACAAGGGGCAGCCGGTCAATCGCATCCGTTACTGGGAAGGGCTGGCCAATCACTACCAGATCCCGATCAAGGCGGATGAGAAGAATACCTGCTGGCAGCAGACTCCTTATGGCAGCCTCAATCTCAACGGCGCCACCGACGTGCTCTACACCAACTGGGATGGCAACTGGAAATACTATCCGGATCGACCGGGTGGTTACTCCTTTGAGTGCGAGCTGGTGGGCTTCCAGACCGCTTATTCCGCGCTGGTACCGGGTGATTACGAGAAGTGCGTGACCAACTTCTACGGCTCCCACGCGAACTGGCCGAAAGTGCGGATCGTCGCCAAGCTCGATCCCGCCCCGATCGATCCGGTTGACCCGCCCGTTGATGGTCAGCCAGCCTGGGAGGCCAGCAAGGTCTATACCGCTGGCAGCAAGGTGAGCTACAAGGGCGCCGTCTATCAGGCCAAATGGTGGACGCAGGGGGATGATCCCGCCAAAGGTGGCCCCTGGGCGTTGGTGACAACCAAATAAAGAGATAGTCCATTGACTGATCGATAAGGAGAGGGGGCTTGGCCCTAATGCCAGTCAGTTAAGCCTGACTGGCATTGTTTTTATTGGCTTTTTTCACACTATACCTCTGTGGCCTTGGCTTCACGCAGCGGGGGTAACTTCGCTCCCTTCGTGCCAGCAGCACAAACTGCCCCGCCTGTTTCTCCAGGTCAGCTACCCGCTTCGGGATAGTCCCCGCTGACAGGTAGGGCATGCAGCTCAGTTCATGGATAAGATAGATCGACGCCATGTGAAAACTCAGCTGGCTCGCCGTGTATCCCTTCAGGCTCGCCGTCATCTTCACCATCTGGCTGCGCAGCAGGTTGTACGCCAGCAGCACGCCCCACAGCTCTTGCCGTATCCCCGTCGCCTTCTTGCTACGCAGGGTCAGTCGATGTTGTTGCAGGCTGTGCTTCATCTCCCGATAGCCCAACTCGATTTCCCAGCGATGGCTGTAGAGTTCAGCGATGTCAGTCCCCGGGAAGCGCATCGGGTCGACCATCGAGGTTAACACTTGGCGCTCCTTGCCGTTGATGTTGCGAGTCAGCAAGCGGGCTTCCACCGTATCCGGCAGTTGTGGCCACTTC
This sequence comes from Aeromonas allosaccharophila, assembly GCF_016026615.1. Taxonomy (NCBI): domain Bacteria; kingdom Pseudomonadati; phylum Pseudomonadota; class Gammaproteobacteria; order Aeromonadales; family Aeromonadaceae; genus Aeromonas; species Aeromonas allosaccharophila. The sequence continues at coordinate 1,027,386 of NZ_CP065745.1, forward strand.
TTGCGTGCCTGTGGACTGGTCGTCAGGCGCACCAGCACATCCTGGCGCCCCAGCTTGCGTACCACCTCGTATTGCGTGCCCTTTTTGAGCGGCAGCAGCCAGTGCCGCTCGCTACCCGCAGTTTGCCAGGCATGTAGCAGACCGAGGGAGTAAAACCCCTTGTCGAACAGGGTCAGCGAGTGGTCCGGCGTGCGCGCGACAAGCTGTTCGGCCAGCACCATCTCGTTGACGGCGCAGCTCTCCATGACAGCCTGAACAAGCAGGTGACTGGTCAGCTCCATCTGGCAGAGCATGCGTACCTGCGGATAGGCTGTCTCGCCATGCTGGGTGCCGGGCTTGGCAAACGCGGCGGTATTGTCCAGGGTATCGGGCGTGCGCCACATCACGCCATCGACGGCGAGCAGTTGCAGCCCGGCCCAGCCGGGGTGATTGGCCTGCTGGTGCCAGAGCGAGGCTGTCTCGTGAAACAACCGCTCGATGCTCTTGTCCCCGAGCTTTTGGCGGGCTTGCAGGAAGGCGCTGGGGGCAACAAAGGGACGGTCACCGGGCAACAGGATATCGAGCTGATTGACCAGCTGGATCATGGGGACATGGCGGAACATGGCGGAACATGGCCATGCCGATGATGGCCCAGACCAGGCGCTCCATGGGCATGCGGCGACGGCGCAGGGTCACGACATCCTCTTCGGCGAGCAGAGTTGTGATGAGCTCGGGGGAAATGAGGTCGGAGAGTGACTCAAACTGAGCGGGATTGCTGGCGTGGAGGAAGTCGAGAGCCTGTACGATACGCATAAAAAATCCGAAACCAATCAACAGGTTTCGGATTTTTACACATCAGGAGGATCGGTCAATGGATCCTTAACTGATCGGCATTAGGGCTTGGCCCCCTTTTTAGATATTTTGACTGTGGGGGATAATATGCTGCCGCTATTGAAACGAGCTCCATTAATGTGGCGGGGTTGCTGTGGTGTAGCGGTACTTATCAACCATCTTTACTTTTCTTGTTTAAATTGACGTAAAACGGGGCGTGTCAAATTTTATTGATGGGCAATAGTTAAGTCTCAGTTTGATTCTTGCCGCCTGATGAACTCCGAGAGTTATTGTGTTATTTTTTGCTAAACGATCTGTTCGAAGAGTGCACCCATGACGCCATTCTTCTCATACTTTATGATTAAGGTGTTTATTCTTCTCATCTATCAATCCATCGCATCGCCTTGCTTGCAATGTTTTTAACAGAAACTGATCTGAAAAATGTTCGGTGTAAATATGCTATGTATCCATTTATTTACGGAGGCAAGTGCGTAGTTCGGCAGATGTTTTTTGACTGCCAGCGAAGTAATCTTGAGTGATTGCAAAATAATCGATGAGGGAAGCGATATGGAGGGTGGTTGTCATTGCGGAGCTATCCGCTACAAGGTGCTGACGGTACCTTTTGCTGCTGATTTCTGCCACTGTCGGGATTGCCAGCGCACAACAGGGGCACCTGTCGGCGCCTGGATGGATTTTCGGGTAGCACAAGTGCGGTGGCTGTGTGGTAAACCGACCGAGTATGCGTCCTCGGAGACTATTCGCCGCGGCTTTTGCGCAAAGTGTGGCTCTACTCTCAGCTATTGCAGTACCCAATATCCCGAATACCTTACTCTGGCCATCACGTCTCTTGATAATCCTGAGGCGATCACGCCGACCTATCACATTTATACCTGCAGCCAGATGCCCTGGTTGCCGATCCAGGATGATTATCCCCGTTATCCGAAAGGGAAATAGCTTGCGGCTTAACCAGTAAGCAGATAGCAGGAAAGAGGAGTGCACCATGGAACTGGTGGTGATCCGCCACGCAGAGACGCAGGCCAATGCCGAGGGGCGTTATCAGGGGGCGCTGGATATCGGGCTCAATGACGATGGCGTGCGCCAGATCTCCCGCTTGGCTGAGGAAGTCGCAGTGGCTCTGCCGCCGTTCGATCGGCTGCTGGCCTCACCCTTGCTGCGAACAAGAGAGTGCGCGGCCATCTTGTCTCGCCAGTTGCGATTGCCTGTTGAGCTTGCGCCAGCCTTTCGTGAGCGGGATGTCGGCCTGTTTGAAGGGCTGACGCAGGCAGAGGCGAGGGCGCGATATCCCGAACTGTGGGCGCGTAATATCACCCGGCGCTGGATGGAAGCACCTCCCGGTGGTGAAACCCTGGACGAGGTAATTGCCCGGATCTCGCAGGGATTAACGGCACTGGCTTCGACCACTGAGGGGGAGCGAGTATTGCTGGTAGCGCACGGCGTGGTCGCCAAGGTGATCCGCGCCGTAACGATTGCCGGTTTTGATGACTTCTTCGAGTGGCAATTGCCCAACGGTGGCATGCTGTCGGTGAGGCTCTCTCTGGCTGATGGTGGCCCACTGCGCTTTAGCCGTCCCCTTGATGGTTGTGATTGAAGAGTGCACCAAAAGCAGGACGAAAAAAGCAGCGCTACCGAAGAGGGTTGCGCTGCTTTTTGTGTTTGTTGCGGTTGGTTATCTCTGAAGGCACTGGTTAGCAGTGTCAGTTCAGGGCAGGGGCGTGCGCCATCAGATCGGCTCCGGCTCCTCTTTGCGGCAGCAGTTGCGCCCCTGTTTCTTGGCCATATAGAGGGCGGTGTCGGCTCGTCTAACCATCTTCTCTACAGTGTCATGGTTGCCCTTGCTGGCGCTGATCCCGATGCTGATGGTCAATGAGACCTCAAGCGCTCCGGAAAGCGCATGGCGGGCCGATTCCACCGCCAGTCTGATCCGCTCGGCGCTGGCCCAGGCCAGCTCCAGCGAGGTCTCCGGCAGCAGCACGATAAACTCCTCGCCGCCCCAGCGCCCCAGCATGTCTACCTCGCGCAGCTGCTTGCCGATCCGGTTGACCAGGCTCAGGATCGCCTGATCCCCCTGCTGGTGGCCAAAGGTGTCGTTGACCTCCTTGAAGTGATCGATGTCGATCAGAAGCAGGCTCATGGTGTGGCCAAAACGCTGGCAGCGCTGCATCTCGGCGTTGACCAGCTCATCGAAGCGACGCCGGTTGGCAATGCCGGTCAGGGGATCCGTGGTGGCGGCTACCTTTAGCTCCTCCACCAGTCGCGCCCGCTCGGAGATGTCGCGCAGGATGGCGGTCATCTCGGTGGTCTGGCCCAGATTGATCTTGGCGATGGTCACCTCCAGCGGAAATTCGCTGCCATCACGGCGCAACCCCACCACGGAGGCGCGGGCATGCATGGGGCGCGAATTGATGGGGGAGTTGCTGAAAGCCTTGAAGTAGCTGTCGTGGTTGGCGCGAAAGCGCTGTGGCAGCAGGGTTTCCAGCCGCTTGCCAAGATAGCTCTCGTCGATGCCGAACATCTCGCAGGCGGCGGTGTTGATAAGCTCGATCCGCGATTCGCTGCTGACGCTGATGATGCCGTCATAGGCAGAGTTGACGACTGCTTCAAAGCGGCGGCGACTGGTCTTGAGCGCCTCTTCCAGCTGCTTCTTGGCGGTGATGTCGATGGCGGTGACGATGATCCGGTTGATCCGTGCCTGTTCGGGAATGATGGGGGAGAGCACAAAGCGCCACCAGCTGGTGCGAGACAGGCTGTCGATGGGGAGCTCGCTCTCCACCCCGGTCTGCTGGCTCACGCATTCGTGCATTGGCTGCTCGATACTGCTGGTGATGTAACGGGGAAACATTTCGTTCAGCCGTTTGCCAATGCAGCCAAGCACCTCGATCTCGAAGGACTTGGCGAAGGTATCGTTAGCTGATATCAGGACAAAATGGTCATCCTTGTCGAGGCTGAATACCGCCACGGCAGCGCCGATAGCGTCGAGGGATGACTTTATGTCGGCATGGGAACCTTGTGTAAACATGCGACCTCCACGGCGAATAACATATTGATATCCAGTATAGTGTGGTCGTTTGGCTAACTACTCTTCGATATCCAGCAACACCAGAATGGCGCTGTCGCCGCCCCATTCGCGGGGAGCCTGATGGAAGGCGCGCACATTGGGGTGCTGGGCCAGCCAGCTGGGAATGCGCTGCTTGAGAATATGTTTGCCGATGCCGTGCATCACCGAGGCGACGTGAATGTTCTCTTTTTGGCAGAGGGTGAGCAGGGCTGCCAGCTCCTGTTTTGCCTGCTGCTGGTTCATGCCATGCAGATCGAGATAGATCTCCGGCGGATAAATGCCCCGCTTGAGCTTTTTCAGCTCAAATTTTGACACATCTTCCCGCACGTAACGGGTCGGCCCATCGTCGTCGAGATAGGGTTGATACTCATCGCTGAAATAGTGGTCAACCCCAAGCTTTTCGCGGGTTTCGCGCAATTCGCGTTTCTGCTTGACCGGGCGTAACTCGGCCCTTATGGTATCTTGCTTGATTTTCCGGGTACCTTTTATCGCATCGCGGAACAGCAGGGTTTCCTCGTCTGTCGGTGAGGGCGTTTTTTTCATCGGATGCTCATTTATTAGGTATGCGTCTTGCCCGCTACATAAGTTGGGCTCGGGCCGGATATTACTCGACTTGGAGGTGGATTTGGACAAGATATTTATCGATGAGGTGGTTGCCGAGATGCACACCATCCAGGACATGTTGCGTTGGGCCATGAGTCGTTTCAACGACGCCGGGATTTTTTACGGTCATGGAACCGACAACGCCTGGGATGAAGCTGTGCAGCTGGTACTGCCCGCGTTACATCTGCCACCGGATGTAGACCCGGCCATGCGCCACTCCCGTCTCACCAGCAGCGAGCGTCACCGTATTGCCGAGCTGATTATCCGCCGCGTACAGGAGCGGGTACCTGCCGCCTACCTGACCAACAAGGCCTGGTATGCCGGTTGGGAGTTCTACGTGGACGAGCGGGTGCTCATTCCCCGTTCCCCGATTGCCGAGATGGTGGCCAACCGTTTCGCGCCGTTCCTCAAACATGAACCGACCCGGATCATGGACCTGTGCACCGGCTCCGGCTGTATCGCCATCATCATGGCTCACGAGTTCCCGGAAGCGGAAGTGGATGCCATCGACATCAGCGTCGATGCGCTGAACGTGGCCGAGCGCAATATCAACGATCACGGGCTGGAGCAGCAGGTCATTCCGATCCGCTCTGATCTGTTCCGCGATCTGCCGGCGGGTGACAAGTACGATCTCATCGTCTCCAACCCGCCCTATGTGGACTCCGAAGACATGTCGGATCTGCCGGATGAATTCCGTCACGAGCCCGAGCTGGCGCTGGCGTCCGGCTCCGACGGCCTCAAGCTGACCAAGCGTCTGCTGGCTCATGCGGCCGACTTCCTCAAGGATAACGGTGTGCTGGTGGTCGAAGTGGGCAATAGCATGATCCATCTGGAAGCCCAGTTCCCCGAGATCCCCTTTACCTGGGTTGAATTCGAAAACGGCGGACACGGTGTCTTTGTGATGACCCGTGACGAGCTGGTGCAGTATCAGGATCATTTCGCCATCTACAAGAACTAAGCAGGAGCGCGCATGGCAGGGAACAGTTTTGGTCAACTCTTTCGGGTCACCACCTTTGGCGAGAGCCACGGCCTGGCGCTGGGGGCCGTGGTCGATGGCTGTCCGCCGGGGCTGGAGATAAGCGAAGCGGATCTGCAGGGAGACTTGGATCGGCGCAAGCCGGGCACCTCCCGCTACACCACGCCGCGCCGTGAGCCGGACGAGGTGAAGATCCTCTCCGGGGTGTTCGAGGGCAAGACCACCGGCACCTCCATCGGGCTGCTTATCGAAAATACCGATCAGCGCTCCAAGGATTACTCCGACATCAAGGATCTGTTCCGGCCGGGTCACGCTGACTACACCTATCACCAGAAGTATGGTCAGCGCGACTATCGCGGCGGCGGTCGCTCCTCGGCGCGCGAGACCGCGATGCGGGTGGCGGCAGGTGCCATTGCCAAGAAGTACCTGAAACAGGTGCATGGCATCGAGATCACCGGTTTTCTCTCCCAGCTCGGCCCCATCAAGGCCGAGGCGTTCGACGCGGCGCAGATTGAGCAGAATCCCTTCTTCTTCCCCGATGCGGGCAAGCTGGAAGAACTGGATCAATACATGCGCGACCTGAAAAAAGAGGGCAACAGCATCGGTGCCAAGGTGCAAGTCATTGCTCGCAATGTGCCGGTGGGCCTGGGTGAGCCGGTGTTTGACCGCCTCGACGCCGACATTGCTCACGCCATGATGGGCATCAATGCGGTGAAAGGGGTGGAGATCGGCGACGGCTTCGCGGTGGTGGAGCAAAAAGGCTCCGAGCATCGCGACGAGATGACCCCGGCGGGCTTTGCCAGCAACCATGCAGGCGGCATTCTGGGGGGGATCTCTTCCGGTCAGGATATCGTGGTCAGCATGGCGCTCAAGCCCACTTCCAGCATCACTGTGCCGGGCAAGACCATCAATACCGAAGGCGAGGCTATCGAGATGATCACCAAAGGTCGCCACGATCCTTGTGTCGGCATCCGCGCAGTGCCTATCGCCGAAGCCATGCTGGCGCTGGTGTTGATGGATCACCTGCTGCGCCATCGCGCCCAGAATCAGGGGGTGTTGACCCATACCCCGCAACTGCGCTGATCGGCGCTGCTGCCTATCGACTGATCTCTCCTGCTCGGAGATCAGGTTCGGTAACCAACACAAAGGCGACCTCATGGTCGCCTTTGCTATTTCCGGGGGGCGGCTTATTCCGTCAATGTTCGCTGATGGTGCGAGTCAGCAGATCTGCGGCCCCCGGATCGGCATTGAGGCGACAGTTGGGGGGCGAGAACTTGCCATGGGTTTTGGGCAAGGCGTGGATCGCCTCGTTGATCTTGAGGAGCTGCGCGTCGCTCACGCTGTTTTTGGCAAACATCAGGCTGACCGGCTGGTGGTGCAGCAACAGCTGGCAGCTGATAAACCCTTCGGCCCCCAGTTGGGCCAGCCGATAGCGGGCATATTGCCACTCCATGATGATGCCATCGAGGCGGCGGGCCAGCAGCAGATCGATCATTCGCTCATCGGCGTTGTACTCGGTCGCCTCCTTGAGGGCGGGGCACTCCTCCATCTGCTGGATGGGGCGAGTGCCGCGCAGCTTGCCAAGCTTGAGCCCCTTGCTGTGGCAAAGTTCGGGCAGGGTATCAAGCTTTGCCCAGCGATCCTGATGGCCTGGGATAGGGTCATTGCTCAGCAGCACATACGCGCTCTGGCGGTAGGGGGCCGAGAAGCGGGCGTACTGTTGGCGCTCCGGCAGCGGCAGGGCGGCCATCGCCACATCCAGCTGATCGTGCTCCACCAGATGGAGCGCTCGTGCCCAGGGGATCTCGCGAAACCTGGGGGTGAAGCCTGCCCGGGTGAGGATCTGGCGGGTCAGGCTGACATCCAGCCCGTCCAGCTCGCCCCGGTTGTCGATCTGACTGAAAGGGGGCCAGTGGCTCCAGGCCACGGTCAGGGTCTGGTCGGCCTGCAACGCAGGGGAGAGCAGCATAAGCAGCAGGCCGATCCGAATGGACCATCTGCTGCGGATAGCATATCGCGTGGTCATAGCCAAACCTCGTTATCCCGTTCTTCTATCATGTGTCCTGTCTCCCGCATGTCCGGGCCGGAGCTGCGGAGACAGATATTATGTTGGCAGTTAATAGTGTGGTGCGTGCGCCAGCGGTCAATGGGATTATTCGGGCAGCAGCAGGGGGCTTTTCTGTTCGTGCTGGGAGGAACATCACATTTTTCTCGTTTATCCCGGGCAACTCCGTTAGACTGCGCCTCTATTCTTTCCCCTTTGCTCTGCTCCCCGGGGAAATCGTTGTTTTCTCAATAGGCCCAGATCTTGTGAGATGGCATCGGCTCAGCAGAGGAGCCCCACCACAAATCCCCGGCGCCACTATCCCTAGCAGGTAACTATGAGTTTTACTTCCCTCGGTCTGGCCGAACCCTTGTTGCGTGCCGTTGCCGAACAAGGCTACGACACCCCGTCTCCCATTCAGCAGCAAGCGATCCCCGCCGTTCTGGCTGGCCGCGATCTGATGGCGGCGGCCCAAACAGGGACCGGCAAGACCGCAGGCTTTACCCTGCCGATGCTGCAACGTCTGATGGAGAGCAAGCGCAAGGTTTCTCCGAACCGCATTCGTGCGCTGGTGCTGACCCCGACTCGCGAGCTGGCCGCCCAGGTGGGCGAGAGCGTGCGTAACTACGGCAAACACCTGCCGATGCGCAGCCACGTCGTGTTTGGCGGCGTCAGCATCAATCCGCAGATGATGGCGACTCGCCGTGGTCTGGACGTGCTGGTGGCCTGTCCCGGCCGCCTGATGGACCTCTACAACCAGAATGCCGTCAAGTTTGACGAAGTGGAGATCCTGGTACTGGACGAAGCGGACCGCATGCTCGACATGGGCTTTATCCGCGACATCCGCAAGATCCTGGCTCTGATGCCGAAGAAGCGCCAGAACCTGCTGTTCTCCGCTACTTTCGCCGATGAGATCCGCGAACTGGCCACCGGTCTGCTGGATAACCCGGCGGTGATTGAAGTCGCCCCGCGCAACAGCACCGCCGAGCGTATCGAGCAGCTGGTTCACCCGTGCGACAAGGCCAACAAGATCGGCCTGCTGAGCCATCTGGTCACCAGCAACAACTGGCAGCAGGTACTGGTGTTCACCCGTACCAAGCACATGGCCAACCGCGTTGCCGAGACCCTCGACAAGAACGGCGTCAGCGCCGCCGCCATCCACGGCAACAAGAGCCAGGGTGCCCGTACTCGCGCACTGGCCGGTTTCAAGGATGGTAGCGTCAAGGTGCTGGTGGCGACCGATATCGCCGCCCGTGGTCTGGACATCGACAAGTTGCCGCAAGTGGTCAACTTCGAGCTGCCCAACGTGGCGGAAGATTACGTGCACCGTATCGGCCGTACCGGTCGTGCCGGTGCTGCCGGTCACGCCATCTCTCTGGTTGCTGCCGATGAAGGGAAGCTTATCAAGGCGATCGAGCGTCTGACCAAGCAGAACATTCCGTGCGAGCAGGTGGCTGGTTTTGAAGCCTCCCGCGAGACCCTGGACAACATCGCTCGTGGTATCGGCGCGCCGCTGCGCAAAGAGCCTCGTGATCCGAGCGAGCAGCGCCGCACCCCGCCGCGCCCGCAAGGTCAAGGCCAGCGTCAGGGTGCCGGTCGTTCTGCATCTAATGGCAATGCAGGTGGCGCGCGTACCGGTAACGGTGGCAAGCCCAAGCCGCAAGGTGGTCAGCGTCCGGCTGATGGTGCTGGCAAACCGGCTCAGGCCCGTCGCCCCCGTCGCGCTACCCACAACCAGTAAGCGGCTCGGGAGTTTGGCTCCCCAGCTTTACGGTTGACTGAAAAAGCCCTGCCAATCTGGCAGGGCTTTTCTATTTCCTGTAGACAGGGTTTTGGTGGGACAGCGTAGCCTGCCGGCAAAACGTCAGGGGAGCAGCGCCGTGATCAGGATATGGGCCGCGCTCATCAGGATCACCGCGAAGGTCAGCCCCATTCCTGCGACTCGATAACGGAAGTTCTCCGGCGTGCGACTCATGCCAAAGGCGTGACAGACGCGACCAAGCAACAGGGCACTTCCCAGCAAATGGACCAGCCAGGGGGTCTGGCTGCTGGCTTCGACAAAATAGATCAGCAGCAGGGCGAGGGGGACATACTCGGCAAAATTGGCATGCACCCGCATGGCCCGCAGCATGGCGGGATCATCGCCATGCCCCAGTGCTACCTTGCGGCTATGGCGAGTGCGAATGGTGCGGATGCTCAGCAACACAAACAGCAGAGCAAGCAGGGCCGCGTAAACAGGCAGTATGGTCATGGTATCTGGCTCCCGGTGTGATGATGTCGAGTCGCCAGTGACTTGATTGATATTGCATGGCGTCTCAATGGCTTGCCTCTGAGGGTAGCAGTCATCTGTACCAGATTGACCCGCCATATCGTGATGTTGCGAACGTTATGCCGACCCCAAATAGAAAAAAACCCGCCAATCTGATTGGCGGGGCTTTTTCATTTGTATGAGAGGAGCTGGATGATTACAGCGCGGGCAGCATTCCGAGGCTGACGCTGATCTGTACGCCGACAATCAGCACACCCATGGCGGCGGCTAGTCCCAGCGCCACTACGCCACCCGGGGCGCGGTAGTGGTGGGCAGGTGCTTGTTTGCGGCTCTGCCATACCAGCGCCACCGGCAACAGTACCGCGAGGATTGCCAGCGCAATGGCGGCGTAGCCGAGCGCCATGATAAAGCCCTGCGGGAAGTAGAGGGCAAACAACAGGGGCGGCACAAAGGTGATCAGGCCAGTCTGGCTGCGGCCCTGCCAGTTATCCTTGCGATGGGTCGCCTTGGCCATAAAGTCGAACAGCCCCAGCGTCACCCCGAGGAAGGAGGTGGCGAGCGCCAGATCGGCAAACAGGTGCATCGCCTGATTAAACGCAGGCCAGCTTACCAGCTTGCCGACGTTGGCCAGCAGGCTGTCCAGCGCGCCACCGGTTTGCAGCAGGGCTTGCTGGCCGAGCAGACCGAGGATCGCCACCTGCCACAGCACGTAGAGGATCAGCGGCAGGGCAGAGCCCCAGACAAAGACCCGGCGCAGCTGCTTGGGGCAGTCACCGAGGTAGAGCATGACGCTCGGAATGGAGCCGTGAAAGCCGAACGAGGTGAAGATGACCGGCAGGCCCGCCAGCAACAGGCCCTGACCCAGCGGCATCGAGAGCAGATGTTGCCCTTCGGCGCGGGGCAGCAGCAGTGCCAGCACCGCTACCATGATCACCAGTTTCACGGTGAACATCAGCCGATTGAGGTAATCCACCGAGCGGGTACCGACGCAAACCATGCCGCCAAACAACAGGGTAAAGGCCCAGGCAGCCTGCTCCTGGGTCAGGGTCATGCCTGCATCGGCCAGCGCCTGTGCCAGCAGGCTGCTGCCGCCGCTGATGTAGGCGGAAGCCAGTGAGTAGAACAACATCAGGATACAGAAGGAGGCGATGCGCTTGCCCCAGGGGCCGAGCAGATGATCCGCCAGCTGGTGCAGGTACCACTTGCCGGTGTTGAGGCTCGCCTCTACTTGCAGCATGGCAGTGAAGGCCATCAGGGCCCAGAGGCCGACCATCAGCATCAGGGTGGCGGGGCCGCCGAGGGAAGAGGAAGCCAGCGGCAGGGCCAGCATGCCGGCGCCTATAGTGGTGCCGGCGATCAACAGGGTACAACCCAGGGTTTTGGTATTCATGTTATCCATCCGAACGTAGCGGTGTCAGTGCAAACAGGTGGTGTCAGCAGTGACGTCAATAAGAGGGGTCAATTGGCGTTATCAGCAGGCGCCTCCGGGGATAAGGCCGGAGGCTAGCAATATCGGAACGGGAACATCTGTACCTAAAACCTGTCACCTGTAAAAGATGGTTGCCACGTTAGCGGATCAAAATAGCAGAGACAACCCCTTTTATACGGATCTTGTGCTGGCTTGTGGCAATAAGTGGAAATAAATGATGACAGTGGTGGCTAATTGCAGAAAAAAGCACCGAAAAAACGACTGACAAGGGGGCTTATACATACAGACAAGCCAAGTGGCAGCAGCACAGATAGGGGAGCGGGGAGGGCCTTGTATTGATGTTGGCGTGGCGTTGAGGGGCAAAAGGGGTGTGGAGACCGGTTGTTTAGTCGGTCAGGCATGCAGAGAAAGCAAAGCGTGCGGGCAGGGTTGTGGAGAGAAACAATAAGGCTGCCGATGCTGGCAGCCTTATTGTCATCTGTTCTCTTTACCCACCCATTGCCAGCAAACCGGGTCTGCTGCGGTTTGGTTAGCGGCGGCGCTTGAGGGTACGGCTCACATAGTGCAGTCCGCTCTGGTATTCGCCATTGACCGCCTTGAGTGCCAGCTCCAGCGCCTGGCTCGCCAGTGCATCGTGCTGCTGGGGCAGGGAGTTGATGCCAAAGGGGAGAAAATCGAGCAGCCGATCATCGCCGAAGGTGGCCATGGCGAGCTGGCTCATATCGGTCTCTTGTTCCAACAGGTAGTCGAGTACCCCCTCCATCAGGATATAGGAGGTAGTGATCAGTGCTTCGGGCAGCTGACCCAGTTGCTGGTGCAGATCTTTGAGCAGGCGATACCCCTCTAGGCGGGAGAAGTGATCTCCCTCGCACAGGTGGCGAGCCGCGCTGTGACTGGCGACCGCCTGCTCGAAACCGGCTTTGCGCTCCTGGCTGATCGTGAGCGCTGGCAACGCGGTGATCAAGGCGATATGGCGCAGGGTCGGGGTAAGCAGGGAGCTGGTGAGATCGAAGCTCGCCTTCTCATTTTCACTGGCGACGGTGACGAACTGGTCGGCGGCCATGGCCCGGTCGATGGCGAGGATCTGGCTGCCTTGTACCTGCAATTTGCCGTAGAAGGGGTCGTCCGGCGGCAGACAGCTGGCTACCAGCAGGGCGTCCACATGGCGGCTCACCAGCATCTGGGCCAACTCTTTTTCGGTGGCGGGATCATCTTCCGAGCAGACGATAAGCAGCTGATAACCCTGCGCCCGCGCCCCCTGTTCCAGCCGTTTTGCCAGCTTGGCGTAACTGGCGTTCTCAAGGTCGGGCAGAATAAAGCCCAGAGTCTTGGTCTGGCCGCCACGCAGGGAGGCGGCGCGGCTGTCCGGCTGGTAGTTGTGGGCGGTGACCACCGCCATCACCTTGTCACGGGTAGCCTGGCTGATGCGGTATTGGTCGGCCTTGCCGTTGATCACATAGCTTGCCGTGGTGCGCGAGACACCGGCGAGGGCGGCGATTTCATCCAGTTTCATCATATTGGCTCTGTTTGAGTTGCAAGGCCCACGGTCACTGCCGGGTGAGGGCACCGAAAAGTGTGCGCGGGATCATATCATTGAAAAGCACTCTTTGTGGGTACTTGATCAATTCGCTGAAACGATTCAGTCTGAGTGTAAGTGAAACGATTCAGCCTGTCAGCAACGAAGAGACCCAGTGGCCTGAAAATCAGGCACCGATCACAGACAACAGCGATCGGGTCTATTGTCAGCTGGCGAGTTACTCGAATGTTCAATTGTGATCTACCGGCACGGCCGGAACCTGATGGAGAGTCTCTATGTTGAAGTTGGCGCGAGAGCAGATCTTGCTGGGGCAGACAGCGGTGACCAAGTCGGACGCCATTGCCCTGCTGGCAGGCAAACTGACCGAAGCCGGTCTGGTGGAAGCGGGCTATGTGGATGGGATGCTGGCCCGCGAGGCGCAACACGCCACCTACCTTGGCAGCGGCATCGCCATTCCCCACGGCACCACCGACACCCGCCATCTGGTGAAGAGCACCGGCGTCATGGTGGCCCAGTTCCCCAACGGTATCGAGTGGGATGAGGGGCAGATTGCCTATGTCGCCATCGGGATTGCCGCCAAGTCCGATGAGCATCTGGGCATTTTGCGCCAGCTCACCCATGTGCTGGGTGACGAGCAGGCGGCCGCGCAATTGAGAGAGGCTACCGATACCGACACCATCATCAACATCCTGACCGGTGCCACTGCCGCCAAAGAGGTGCAATACCTGACTCTGGCTGACTTCCCGGCCGATGATCGCGACCAGCTGCTGCTGGGAGCGGCCGCGCGCGCCAAGTCAGCTGGCTGGGGCGATGCCGCCATGGTGACGGCGCTGCTGGCAAGCGATCCCGCCTATCTGGGCGAGGGAGTCTGGCTGGCCCGTGCGCAAGCTGCCCAGACAGGTTGGGTGCTGGCAACGCCGAGCAGTGAACTGCGCGGTGGTGATCTGCCGGTCAGCGCCATGCTGCTGCTGTGTGCCGCAGATAGCAGCCATCTGCCGCAACTGGATAATCTGGCCAAACTGGCAGCGGCCGGCCAACTCGCTACGCTGGCAGGCAACGAGGGTCTGGCTATGCTGCAAGCGGGCCCCGCGAGCGGTCTCAGTGAAACCTTCACCATCATCAACCCCCACGGCCTGCATGCCCGTCCGGGCGCCATGCTGGTCAAGGTAGCCAAAGAGTTTGAATCGGACATCCGGGTTGCCAATCTGGATGGCAGCGGCGAGGCAGTCTCTGCCAAGAGTTTGATGAAAGTGATCGGCCTTGGCGTCAAGTGCGGGCATCGTCTGGCGTTTCGCGCCGAAGGAGCGGATGCCGAAGCGGCCCTCAAGGGGATCGGTGAGGCCATCGCTGCCGGTCTGGGCGAGGGGGCGCATTGATGAAGATTGTCACCATTACCCTCAACCCTGCGCTCGATCTCACCACCCGTCTCGAGGCGATGAGCCTGGGCGAGGTGAATCTGGTGAGCGAGGCCAACCTGCGAGCGGCGGGCAAGGGGATCAATGTCGCCATGGTGCTCAAGGATCTGGGCCGCGACGTGGGCGTCACCGGCTGGCTGGGCGCAGACAATGAGCAGAGCTTTGTCTCCCTGTTTGCAGAGCGTGCGCTGGATGATCACTTTGTCCGTGTCGCGGGCAGCACCCGCATCAACGTCAAGATCTCCGAGCAGTCCGGTCGGGTCACCGATCTCAACCTGCCGGGGCTCACTATCCATGAAGGGGAAGTGAGCGCCCTTGAGCAGGCCATCGACGAGCTGGCAGCGCAGGCGGAGTGGTTCGTGCTGGCGGGCAGCCTGCCCAAAGGGGTGGCCCCCGATTACTGCGCCCAACTTATTCGCCTGCTCAAGGCCAAGGGCAAGCAGGTGATCTTCGATTGCAGCGGCGCGGCCTTAAGCGAAGGGATCAAGGCGGCGCCGACCCTGGTCAAACCCAATCTGGAAGAGCTTGAGCAGTGGGCCGGCCGCCCGATCAAAACCTTAAATGAGCAGGCCGAGTGTGCCCGCGCGCTGCAGGCCAGCGGCATCCCCAACGTGGTGATCTCCAACGGTGCGGATGGTCTGATCTGGTTTGCCCCGGATGCCGTCTGGCAGGCGATTCCGCCGCGGATGCAGGTGGTCAGCACGGTCGGTGCTGGCGACTCGCTGGTCGCCGGTCTCGCCCATGGTCTCAGCCTTGGCTGGGCGCCGGAGCAGACTCTGCGGCTGGCCACCGCCGTCTCGGCCTTGGCGGTCAGTCAGGTGGCGGTCGGTTTTAGCGATATCAGTGTGCTCAACCCCTTACTTGAACAGGTGCGCGTACAGCCTCTGGATGAGCTGGCACCGGTTCAATGCAATACCCCCTCAATGGAAAACTCAGGAGATGCCCAATGAAAGCAATCTTGGTTACGGCTTGCCCGGCGGGCATTGCTACCAGCTTTCTCGCTGCAAAACGGATAGAACAGCAGGCTAAACTGGCTGGCTGGGAACTCACCCTCGACGTCGGCTCCAGCGTACAGCCCCGCCAGGTACCGGACAAGGCGCAGATTGCCGCAGCCGACCTGGTGCTGGTTGTCGCCAGCGCCCCGGTGGATCTCGCCGCCTATGATGGCAAACGGGTCTATCAGGGTAGCATGGATCTCGCACTGCAAGATCCGGCTGCCTTGCTGGAAGCCGCAACCAGCGGTGCCAGCGTCTATCGTCATCAAGCCGCGCCCGCAGCAGCTAAACCCGCCGCCGCTGGCAAGCGTATCGTGGCGGTGACTGCCTGCCCGACCGGTGTGGCCCACACCTTTATGTCGGCTGAAGCGCTGGAGACCATGGCCAAGCAGCTGGGTTACCAGATCCGCGTCGAGACTCAAGGCTCGGTCGGTGCCCAGAATGCCCTGACTGCCGAGGAGATTGCATCCGCCGATCTGGTGTTCCTCGCCACCGACATCGAGGTGGACATGGCCCGTTTCGACGGCAAGCCGGTCTATCGCACCAGCACAGGCGCAGCGCTCAAGAAAACCCGTGCCGAGCTCGACAAGGCCTGGAACGAGGCGAAAACCTATCGCCACAGTGGCGCCAGCCAGCCCAAGAAAGAGGAAAAAGCAGGCCCCTACAAGCACCTGTTGACCGGCGTCTCCTTCATGCTGCCGATGGTAGTGGCGGGCGGTCTCATCATCGCGCTCTCGTTCGTATTCGGTATTGAAGCGTTCAAGGTGGAAGGCACTCTGGCCGCGGCTCTGATGAAGATCGGTGGCGGCTCCGCCTTTGCCCTGATGATCCCGGTGCTGGCCGGTTACATTGCCTACTCCATCGCTGACCGTCCGGGTCTCGCTCCCGGCATGATCGGCGGCATGCTGGC
This sequence comes from Aeromonas allosaccharophila, assembly GCF_016026615.1. Taxonomy (NCBI): domain Bacteria; kingdom Pseudomonadati; phylum Pseudomonadota; class Gammaproteobacteria; order Aeromonadales; family Aeromonadaceae; genus Aeromonas; species Aeromonas allosaccharophila. The sequence continues at coordinate 1,043,450 of NZ_CP065745.1, forward strand.
AAGCTCGCTGGGCGCCGGTTTCCTTGGCGGCATCGTGGCCGGTTTCCTGGCCGGTTACAGCGCCAAGTACCTGAGCGACAAGGTGCGCCTGCCGGTGACCCTGGAAGCGCTCAAGCCCATCCTGATCATTCCGCTCTTTGCCAGCCTGTTTACCGGCCTGGTGATGATCTACGTGGTGGGTGGTCCGGTGGCCGGCATCATGAATGCCATGACCACCTTCCTCAACAACATGGGATCCGCCAACGCCGTGCTGCTGGGTGTCATCATCGGCGCCATGATGTGCTTCGACATGGGTGGCCCGGTCAACAAGGCGGCTTACGCCTTCGGGGTCGGCCTGCTGGCCTCCAAAACTTACGCCCCGATGGCTGCCGTGATGGCCGCCGGTATGGTGCCGGCACTGGGGATGGGGATCGCCACCTTCCTGGCCCGCACCAAGTTCATCAAGGCGGAGCAGGAAGCGGGCAAGGCCTCCTTCGTGCTGGGTCTGTGCTTCATCTCCGAGGGGGCCATTCCGTTTGCCGCCAAGGATCCGATGCGGGTCATCCCGGCCTGCATGGTGGGTGGCGCCCTGACCGGTGCGCTCTCCATGCTGTTTGGTTGCGAGCTGATGGCGCCCCACGGCGGTCTGTTTGTGCTGTTCATCCCGCACGCCATCAGCAACGTCATGATGTATATCGTGGCGATTGCGGCAGGCTCGCTGCTGACCGGCGTCTCCTACGCCATGCTCAAACGCGGTGAAGAGCAGGCCAAACTGGCCACGACATAAGCTTTGCCACCCGGCAACACGTCATAACCAAGAGCGGCCTGCGGGCCGCTTTTTTATTGCCGGATAAAGGGAAGAGTGCAAGCGTTGTTTTGCTTGTGGTTAATGGATTAACCCTCTAGCGTGAGGTGACTGGGGCGCACCTGCGCCCGCCGATAACCCAATACCCAGGAGCAGATGATGACGCCCATGATCCCCCCCATTCTCGATTTTGCGACCGGCAAACTCGGTTGTGCCGAGCTGGTTGAGAAGAGCACCACCCTGGCTGACTTGCAGGGGCTTTTTGCCGACCCGCGCGCCGAGGCCGCGCTCTCGCCTGATACCCCGCTCTATCGGGTTGCCATGCTGCCCGGCAATGGTGGCGAGGGGGATCTCAACATGGGGGTGACCTATCTGGAGGCTGGCCAGGTCGGGCAGGAGTTTTTCATGACCCGCGGTCATATCCATGCTCGCGCTGAGCAGGCCGAATACTACTTCGGGTTGTGCGGAAGGGGGCTATTGCTGTTGCAGGATATGGCCGGTGTTTGCCGGTTGGAGCAGGTCTTTGCCGGCAGCATTCACCATATCCCTGGCTACGTAGCCCATCGACTCGTCAACACCGGTGAAACGCAGCTCTCGGCGCTGGCGGTCTGGCCTGCCATTGCCGGTCATGATTACCGGTTGATGGCAGAGCGGGGGTTTGGCCTGCGGGTGGTCGCAGGGAAGGAAGGGGAACCTTGTGTTGTGAGCAGCGAGGTGAGTGTCTCAATCACCTAACCATCAGCCTGCATGGGTCGTGAGCGACCCCGTTAGCGGCTGCCGCAAGATTGGCGCACCACCAGAGTAGGGGGCAGAATGATGCTCTTGGCCGGCTCGTCGTTGCCGGCCATTCGCTCAAGCAGCAGCTCGCCCGCCTTGCGGCCGATCTCCCGCGCCGCCACCGAGACGGTGGTGAGCGCCGGTTCGACCAGCGCTGTCTCCGGCAGATCGTCAAAGCCCACCAGTGCAAAGTTCTGGCCGATGAGCCGCCCCTGCTTGCGCAGCGCCAGCATGACACCGAGCGCCACCACGTCCTGATAGCAGACCGCCGCCGTCACCTCGGGGTGCTGCTCCAGCAGCGCCGTCGTGGCGCGGGTGCCTTCTACCCGGCTGGCGCCGCAGCTGATGATCCACTCCGGTTTGGCCGTGATACCGTGTTCGAGCAGCTTGCTCATATAGCCACCGAGGCGCTGGGAGCGGCTGATGGAGGTGGGGGAGCCCCCGACAAAGGCGATATGACGGTGGCCGAGTTTCAGCAGGTGCTCGGTCGCCAGCTGACAGCCCAGAAAGTTGTCGGTGCCGACAAAGTCGATCGCTACATCCGGCACCGGTCGCACCACCAGAATGGTGGGCATATGGCGACGTTGCAGGCTCTCGAAAAAGCTGTGGGGCGTAGGCTGGGCAGCGCAGATCACCATGCCGGCGGCGCTGTTGCGTTGCAGCGAATCCATAAACTGCTGTTGCCTTGCCGCCGACTCCTCGCTGTTGGCGAGAAACAGCATCAGGTCGTGGTGTTCCATCTCCCGGCTCAGGCCCGCTGTCATCTCTGCATAGAAGGGGTTGGTAATGTCGTGCAGCAACAGGCCAACCTGATTGCTGCTCTTGTTGCGCAGGTTGGCGGCAGTCTGGTTGTAAACATAGCCGAGCTCGTCGATGGCCTTGAGTACCCGCTGGCGAGTGTGGTCGGAAATGCGTCCCTTGTTGCGCAGGGTCATGGAGACGGTGGCGGTGGAAACGCCCAAGTGGCGGGCAATATCTGCAACAGTCACATTGCTCATGGTGTGGGTCCAGTCATGATCGTGCCATCAAGATATATCGATTAACCTATATTTCGCTTGAGAGAAGGTTGCAAGTGAGTGGTTGATCACGAATTTCACCGCCCATGCCGATGATATATCCCAATTTTTGAGGTTAATCGTGTTTATCAGGTTGTGGTTAACGGGTTAATCGATTTATCTCTTTCGTAGGTGTCAACGAGAGAGCAAGCCAATGATTCATTCGAGTTACGTTTCCAACTACGACAAATATCCAGAAGTGACCGTTGTTGGATATGAGCGGGCCGCCTGTGCGGGATGGGATGAGATTGCCCATCAGTTGCAAGCCAAAGTGAACGGGCAAGACAAGGCGAAAGTGGTGCTGGTGATCGACTGCTACCACGGCGTGGATCAGGTTGAGCTGCGCACTCATCTGCTGGAGGAACTTGGGCCCCACACGCTCATCGATGTGGAACAGGCACGTTTGCCCGAGCCCACCGTGCTGGAGATGCTTGAACGCTTCATCACCGACGATCGGGTTTTTGGCGTGATGGCCCCCCACAAGATGGTGGAGTTTTTTGACCCGGCGGCGTTAGCCCACCTGCAACGGCAGGTCGCAGAGATCACCAAGGGGCTGGTGGTGGTGATGGGCAGCGGCGCCTCCCTGGTGACGAAAGGGGATGTGCGGGTCTACGCCGACCTGGCCCGTTGGGAGATCCAGCAGCGTCTGCGCCGTAAAGAGATTGGCAACTGGGGTGCGGATAACACGGATGAGGACATTCTGCGTCGCTACAAACGCGCCTTCTTTATCGAGTGGCGGGTGTTTGATCGTCACAAAGTGGCGCAATTACCGGCCATCGACTTCTTGCTCGATACCAATATCAAGGGCAAGCCGACACTGGTGACCGGGGAGGCACTGCATGCCGCACTGCATCAGGCGGCACGTCAGCCGTTTCGGGTAGTGCCCTTCTTTGATCCTGGGGTGTGGGGTGGTCAGTGGATGAAACGGGTGTGCGATCTCGACCCGGCGCCCGTCAACTATGCCTGGTGTTTTGACTGTGTGCCTGAGGAGAACAGCCTCTATCTCCGGTTTGGTTCGGTCCGGGTCGAGATCCCTTCGCAAAACCTAGTGCTCTGTGAGCCCAGGCCGCTGCTGGGTGAGCAGGTTCACGCCCGTTTTGGCGCCGAGTTCCCCATCCGCTTCGATTTCCTCGATACGGTAGAGGGGCAGCACCTCAGTCTGCAGGTGCATCCGCTGATCGAATACATCCAGCAGGAGTTCGGCATGCACTATACCCAGGACGAGAGCTACTACCTGCTTGATGCCAAGCCGAACTCATGTGTATACCTCGGCACCCGCAACGGTATCGACCCGCAGGAGATGCTGGCGGATCTGGCCGCCGCCCAGCGCGGTGAGAAGCCTTTCGACGACGAGCGCTTCATCAACCGCTTCCCGGCTCGCAAGCACGACCACTTCCTGATCCCGGCCGGAACCGTCCACTGTTCGGGAGAGGGGGCCATGGTGCTCGAGATCAGTGCCACCCCCTACATCTTCACCTTCAAGCTGTGGGACTGGGGCCGGGTCGGGCTCGACGGCATCCCGCGCCCCATCCATCTGGAACACGGCAGCAAGGTGATCCAGTGGGATCGGGATACCGACTGGACCGAGCGAAATCTGGTCAATTGTATTGAGCCGATCGCCGAAGGGGAAGGGTGGCGTGAGGAGCGCACCGGTCTGCACGAGCGGGAATTTATCGAGACCCGTCGCCACTGGTTCAGCGTGCCGGTAGAGCACGATACCGGCGGCACCGTGCAGGTGCTTAACCTGATAGAGGGTCGAGAGGCAACGGTCGAGAGTCCGGACAACGCATTCGCCCCCTTCGTGGTGCACTACGCCGAGACTTTTATCGTGCCAGCGTCGGTGGGCCGTTATCGCATCCGCCCGAGTGGTGAGAGTGCAGGGCAGACCATTGCCACTATCAAAGCCTTTGTGAGGGGGTAACCGGAGATGCTGAGGATACTTATCGCAACCCATGGTTCACTGGCGCCGGCCCTGCTGGCCAGCGCCAATATGGTCTACGGAGAGATGCCTGCCGTGGCGACCGTCTCTCTCACTGAAGAGGGGGGGATCGAGGCCTTTCGTGCCGAGTTTGAACAGACCTTGCGCCAACACGGCGCAGGGGCTGACGGGGTGTTGGTGCTTTGCGATATGGAGTGTGGCACCCCTTATAACGTGGCATGCCGCTGCGCGTTCGACTCCGCTTGGCCGCAGCCGGTCGCCGTCGTAACCGGAGTCAACTTCCCCATGCTGCTGATGAGCGCCGACTGGCTGGCGGCAACGGACGTGCACGAGGCTGCCCGCCAACTGCTGGCACAGGCACTGGAATCCATGGTGATCGCAGCCCCGGCGGCGCACCAGCAAGATGACAACTTCTAGGAGAGCGAGATGGCGATTTCATTTGTACGCATTGACGATCGGGTGATCCATGGCCAGCTGGTGACGCGCTGGGCCAGAGAGCTGCCCTGTGACGGCATCGTCGCGATCGATGATGAGGTGGCGGCCGATCCGCTGCTCTCTCAGGTGATGACGGGGGCAGTATCGGATACCAAGGTGTGGCTGTTTGATGTGGCGACTGCCATTGCCAAGTTGCCCAAGGTGATTGCCAGTGACAAGCGCTACTTCGTGATTGGCAAATCGCCGGTCACCCTGCAGCGGCTCTGCGCCGCCGGGATCTCCCTTGATAATCTCAACGGCAAAATCAACGTCGGCCCCATGAGTGCCAGAGAGTGCACCACGACCATAGGGCCCAATCAATCGGTGACCGCGCAGGAGATCGCGGCCTTTGATTACCTGACAACTCTGGGTCATGAAATCGATTTTCGATTGGTACCGGATGCCAGTCACTACAGCTGGGCAGATGCCCAGAAAAAGCTGAAATAAGGGGAGGAGGGCATCATGTTTCTTGAAGCAACACTCATCGGGATACTCTGTTATCTCGGTGCACTCAGCAGCCCCTGGCTGCTGGGCTTGACCGGTGGCTGGTACACCATTACCCGTCCGTTGGTATCCGGCATGCTGGTCGGTGCCATTCTGGGGGATATTCAGACCGGAATCCTGATTGGGGTGGCGGTGCAGGCGGTCTATATCGCCATGGTGACGCCGGGCGGTTCCATGCCGGCGGATCTCAACTTCGTCGCCTTTCCGGCCATTGCGCTGGGCATCATGTCGGGCAAGGAGCCGTCGGTTGCAGTGGCGATTGCCGCCACCATCGGCATCGCCGGTACCATCCTCTTTAACTTCATGATGGTGTTCAACTCCTACTGGAATCACAGGGCTGATGTGGCGCTGGAGCAGGGCGATGAACAGGGGGTTTACCTCAACAGCGCCATCTTCCCTCAGGCCAGCAACTTTGTGCTGCGCTTTGTGCCGACCTTCATTGCCGTCTATTTCGGCAACCAGTATATCGAAGAGTTCATGAACAGCCTGCCGGAGCTGGTGATCCGTACCATGATGGTGGTGGGCGGCATTCTGCCTGCGGTCGGCATTGCCATCCTGCTCAAGCAGATCATCAAGCAGAACAGCATGCTGATCTACTTCCTGGTCGGTTTTGTCGGCATCGTCTTTCTCAAGCTCAACATGGTGGGGCTGGTGATGATTGGCGCACTGCTGGCACTCATTCACTACAGCTACAAACCCGAACCCAAGCAAGCGGTCGCCGCCCGCGGTGCCGTACCTGGCGATGACGAGGATGAATTCTGATGAACACAGAGCTGCAATCAGGGGAGCTGGCGGCCAACAAGCCGGTTGCTCTCACCTCACGGGATCTGCGCGCCTGCTGGCGTTCGTGGATGATGTACAACCTTTCGTCAATGAGCTTCGAACGACTCGAATCGTTCGGATTTTGCCTCGGCATGATGCCAGCGCTGAGAAAGCTCTATCCCGGCAAAGCGGAGCGAATGGAAGCGATGAAGCGCCATGCCTCCTTCTACAATACCGAGCCCCAGATTGGTGCGATTATCAACGGGTTGGCGGTCGGGCTTGAAGAGAAGCGGGCCAATGGCGAGAAGATCGACGGTGAGACCATCAACACCCTCAAGGTCGGTTTGATGGGTCCCATTGCTGGCATCGGTGATTCCATGATCCCCGGTATGCTGGTGCCCATTTTGCTCAGTATCGGTATGGCGCTGGCGGCAGGGGGGAGTGTGCTGGGGCCGCTGTTTTACATTATCAGCTTCAACGCGATCGCCATTACCGGCTCCTACATGTTGTTTATGAAGGGCTACAAGCTGGGGACTGGCTCGGTGGAATCTTTGGTCAGTTCCGAGTCGGCCAAGCTGCGCGAGGCGCTCTCCCTGCTTGGGGTCTTTGTGATGGGCGGTGTGGCGGCCAGCTATGTCAACCTCTCGACCGGACTCGATTTTGTCACCTCGGACGGGGTCAATATCCAGGTTCAGAGCATGCTGGATGGCATCTTCCCCAAACTGATGCCGCTGCTGGTGGTGCTGGGTACCTGGTATCTGATGGCCAAGCGCAACGTCTCGCCGGTCAAGGCGATGCTGGGGCTGCTGGTGCTGGCCTTTGTCGGGGTCGCCATCGGTCTGTTCTGATGGGGTCAAGGCCATAGGGTCAACAATGGGAGAGCCTGGCTCTCCCTTTTTATCGCCGTTGCGAGAGGTGATGTATGCATATCGAGGTGACTGAGGCCGCACAGCGCTGCCATCGCTGGCTGGTCTCCGAGGCGCTGCCCCATTGGGGCGCACAGGGGGTTGACCCAGAGCGTGGGCTGTTTGCCGAGGGATTGGATAGTGCTGGCCAGCCGTTATGGCAGCCGACCCGTTTTCGGGTACAGAGCCGCCAGATCTATGTGTTCAGCCATGCCACCCTGCTGGGTTGGTATGATGGGCGCCCCCTTGCCGAGCAAGCTGCGCGGGTCGGTAAGGACCATTTTGACGATGGGGCAGGGCATGGCGTTTTCTCCATTAACCGGGATGGTTCGATTGCTGACGCATCAGTCTGTTGTTACGAATACGCGTTTGCCCTCTTGGCTGAGTGCTGGCTCTATCGTCTGAGTGGCGATCCACGCTGGCAGCAACAGGCTGAGTCGCGCTATCAGGCCATTGAGCAGCTCTTTGCGGACCCGCTGCACGGAGGATTTCACTCCAGTTGGCCGCCTGCCGTACGACGTAGCCAGAATCCCCATATGCATCTGTTCGAGGCGTTGCTGGTGGCGGCGGACAGCTTTGATGATGTGATATGGCAGCAGCGGGCAAATGCGCTGTATCAGCTGTTTCGTCAGCGTTTTCTGGAACCCGGTTTACTGCGCGAGTTTTTCGACGACGCGCTGTTGGCGTGTCATGCCGACTCCCGTCTCATCGACCCCGGCCATCACTACGAGTGGTGCTGGCTGCTGGCGCGCTACCGGACCCTTGCCAGCAGATGGGAAATCGGGCCAACCATTACCGAGATTGATGAGGCGATCGGGATATTGACCCGCTTTGCCATCCGCCACGGTCACGGGCAAACCTGGCTGGTGATCGATGAGCTGACCGATGATGGGCAACCCTATCGCGATACCAGCCGGCTCTGGTGCCAGACCGAACATTTGAAAGCGCTCTTGGCAGCCTATGAGCAGCAGGGGGATGAGGGCATAGCCTGCCAGATCAGCGAGGTGGTGGCGCGGATCTTCCACTACTATCTGTTGCCCGCGCAGCCCGGACAGTGGATTGATCAAGTGGATCGCGAGGGGAAGCCACTGACCTCTCATGCGCCAGCTAGCACGTTTTATCATCTGTTTGTGGCGTTTAGTGAACTGGCCCGGGTCTCGAGGGTGGGTATCGGGGAATAGAGTTGCCTACGGGAGGCGCTTAAAAATCCCAGCCGGGTAGTGTTTGCTGCTCGCTGAGGGCGCCTTCCTGTGCCTTGCGGCGAGCTGCGTCGACCCGGGCTTTGCGGTTGCGGCACAGGCGCATCACCTCCTGTTGCTCGGCAGGGGTCATGGTGAGCCAGTTGAAACGCTCTTCGCGATTGCGCAGGCACCCCTTGCAGTAGCCTTTGTTGTTCACTTCGCAGACCCCGATGCAGGGGCTCTGCAGCGGGAATATTTCGAGCTGTTCCATCCATCACCTCGCACATCCTGTCACCTTGTTATAACCCAGCAGATCCCCTTTGGAGAAATCCTGCTTCAAGTGATTGATGTCGTTTGCTTTCCCCCTGCAAATTTGGCATCTTCCCCGCCGAGCATGGCTCTTGGCGTTATATGAGGATATATGAACAAACACGCGTACTGGCTGACCGCCGCAGTGCTGGGACTGGCCGGTTGTGCGGGCAATTCTGACAAAGCAGAAGTGCCCAAAAAACAGACCGACAACAGATGCTTTCTTAACTGCGAGGTGCCGGAAAATCTGGGCAAGCAGTATCTGGACGGGACCCTGCCAGAGGATCTGGTGAGGGTGGAGCGGGTCAATAGCCGTGCGCGTGCCGACTACAGCAAGTTTGGCCCGCAAAGCAGATTGGTAATGGAGCGCTCCGGCAAGATGACCCGCCGTTATGGCGAGCTCTATCATCAGCTTTCCCGGTGGGTAGCGGGCGGTGGCAATCCTGCCGACATCACCCGTTACGGTATCAGCTTGGCCCAGCTGGGTGGTGCGGATCGCATGGGTAACGTGCTCTTTACCGGTTACTACTCGCCGGTGCTGGAGGTGCGCCACCGCCCGGATGCCAAGTACAAATACCCCATTTATGCCATGCCCAAATGTGGCGGTCGTTGTCCGACCCGGGCCGAGATCCATCAGGGGGCCCTGGCCAACCGCGGGCTGGAGCTGGGCTACAGCAAATCCCTTATCGACAACTTCCTGATGGATGTGCAGGGCTCGGGCTTTGTCCACTATGGCGATGACGATCGGCTGCAATATCTGGGTTACAGCGGCAAGAACGGCCACGGTTACGTGAGTATCGGTCGGGTACTGATCGACCGCGGTGAAGTGCCCAAAGAGCAGATGTCAATGAAGGCCATCAAGGAGTGGGCCAACCGTCAACCAGAAGAGAGCGTCAAGGAGCTGGTGGAGCAGAATCCCTCCTATGTCTTCTTCGAGCGTCGCCCAACCAATGACGTGATCGGTGCCGCCGGTATCCCTCTGCTGCCGCTGGCGGCCGTTGCCGCCGACAAGACCCTGCTGCCGATGGGCACCCCGATCCTCGCCGAAGTCCCCTTGCTCGACAAAGAGGGCAACTGGACCGGCAAGCACCAGCTGCGGCTGTTGATTGCGCTGGATGTGGGCGGGGCGGTGAAGAAGGGCCACCTCGACCTCTACCACGGCATGGGCGAGAAGGCCGGTGTCGCAGCCGGTCACTACAAGCACTTTGGCCGGGTCTGGAAGTTGGGCCTGCACCACGGGCCGACTGCCGCCCCCTGGTTGTAATCCTCTGAGGATTTGGGCGTCTGTCATCGGGCGCCCGGGCAATGTGAAGAGACAAAAAAAGCCGCCGGATTGCTCCGGCGGCTTTTTATTTTGTGCGAGTTGCCAGTCTGTGGCTGCGTCAGCTCTTCTGGATATCCAGCCGGATGGCGCCGACCGGTTTGCAGCAGCAGGGGAGGCACTCCCCCTGGGCGACGAATGCCAGCGGCACATTGGGGTAGTGCACCTTGCCAGCCATCAGCGGAGTGCGGCAGGCGCCGCAATAGCCGCTGCGACACTGGAATTCCACATGATGACCGTGGCGCTCCAGGGTCTCCAACACGCTTTCGCCGGGATGGGCGTGCAGCACGGCACCATCCCGGGTATGTACCCGTGGTGCCACGTCCGCATGCTGTTCAGCAGGCGCGTGCGGGGCAGGGGTCAGCGTGTTGGTGGCGTCACTCACAGCTCGAAATCACCCAGGTCGTCGGCATTGACTTCGCTGTCGATCTGACCGACCAGATAGGAGCTGACCTCTACCTCTTGCGGTGCGACCTGCACGTTGTCGGATGACAGCCAGGTGTTGATCCAGGGGATCGGGTTTTGCTTGGTGCCGGCAAAGGCTGGTTGCAGGCCGACTGCGCTCATGCGCAGGTTGGTGATGTACTCCACGTACTGGCAGAGGATGTCCTTGTTCAGGCCGATCATGGAGCCGTCCCGGAACAGGTACTCGGCCCACTCTTTCTCCTGAATGGCTGCTTCCTTGAAGATCTCGAAGCAGGCCTGCTCGCACTCGGCGGCGATCTCGGCCATCTCGGGGTCATCCTGGCCGGTACGCATCAGGTTCAGCATATGCTGCGTCCCTGTCAGATGAAGTGCTTCGTCACGGGCGATCATCTTGATGATCTTGGCGTTGCCTTCCATCAGCTCGCGCTCGGCGAAGGCAAACGAACAGGCGAAGCTGACGTAGAAGCGGATTGCTTCCAGCGCGTTGACGCTCATCAGGCACAGATAAAGCTTCTTCTTGAGCTCGCGCAATGTGATGGTCACCTCGCGGCCCGCGACGGTATGGGTCCCTTCACCGTGCAGGTTGTAGAGCGCGGTCGACTCGATCAGATCGTCGTAGTAGTGGCTGATGGAACCGGCACGCTTCAAGATCTGCTCGTTGGTCACGATATCGTCGAACACCTGGGCCGGTGAGTTGACGATATTGCGGATGATGTGGGTGTAGGAGCGAGAGTGGATGGTCTCCGAGAAGGCCCAGGTCTCGATCCAGGTTTCCAGCTCCGGAATGGAGACCAGCGGCAGCAGTGCCACGTTCGGGCTGCGGCCCTGGATGGAGTCCAGCAGGGTCTGGTACTTCAGGTTGGAGATGAAGATGTGCTGCTCGTGGGGCGGCAGGGCCTGATAGTCGATGCGATCGTGGGAGACATCCACCTCTTCCGGGCGCCAGAAGAAGGAGAGCTGCTTCTCGATCAGGCGCTCGAACACTTCGTGCTTTTGTTGATCATAACGGGCTACGTTGACCGATTGGCCAAAAAACATCGGCTCTTTGAGCTGGTCGTTTTGGGTTTGGCAGAAAGTTGAATAGGCCATGGTTACCAGAATATGTGAATAGAGAAAACAGGAGAGCGGGAGCTTCATGCTCCCGCCCGGTTATCAGATCTTGCCGTGACTTAGATTTTGCAAGCCCCGCCAGCGCAACCGTCATCTTGCAGATCGGTCTGGGCATCGTCTGCACCATCACGGGTGTTGTGATAGTACAGGGTCTTGAGGCCGTATTTGTAGGCGGTCAGCAAGTCCTTCAGCAGCTGTTTCATCGGCACCTTGTTGCCTTCGAAACGGGCCGGATCGTAGTTGGTGTTGGCAGAAATAGCCTGATCCACAAACTTCTGCATGATACCGACCAGCTGCAGGTAGCCGTCAACGCTCGGTTGCTTCCAGAGCAATTCGTATTGATCTTTCAGGCGATCATACTCGGGCACCACCTGTTTGAGAATGCCGTCTTTGGAGGCCTTGACCGAGACCAGGCCGCGCGGCGGCTCGATGCCGTTGGTGGCGTTGGAGATCTGGCTGGAGGTCTCGCTCGGCATCAGGGCGGTCAGGGTGGAGTTGCGCAAGCCCACGGACTTGATCTCTTCACGCAGGCTTTCCCAATCCAGATGCAGCGGCTCATTGCACAGTACATCCAGATCCTTCTTGTAGGTGTCGATAGGCAAAATGCCTTGGGCGTAGGTGGTCTCGCCAAACAGCGGGCAGGGGCCGAACTCGCGAGCCAGCTGCACGGAGGCTTTCAGCAGGTAGTACTGAATGGCCTCGAAGGTACGGTGAGTCAGCGCCAGGCCGGAGCCGTCAGAGTAACGGGCACCGTTTTTGGCCAGGTAGTAGGCGTAGTTGATGACGCCGATCCCCAGGGTGCGACGACCCATGCTGCCCTTCTTGGCGGCGGCAATCGGGTAGTCCTGATAGTCGAGCAGGGCATCGAGGGCACGCACGGCCAGATCCGCCATCTCTTCCAGATCTTCCAGCTTGTCGATGGCGCCGAGGTTGAAGGCGGAGAGGGTGCACAGGGCGATTTCGCCGCTCTCGTCGTCGATGTTGTTGAGCGGCTTGGTCGGCAGCGCAATCTCGAGGCAGAGGTTGGACTGGCGTACCGGCGCCACGCTCGGGTCGAACGGGCTGTGGGTGTTGCAGTGATCGACGTTCTGGATGTAGATGCGACCGGTACCGGCACGCTCCTGCATCATCAGGGAGAAGAGATCGACTGCCTTGATGCTCTTCTTGCGAATGGCAGGATCCTGCTCGTACTTGACGTAGAGCTCTTCAAACTTGTCCTGATCGGCGAAGAAGGCATCGTACAGACCCGGCGCATCGGACGGGGAGAACAGTGTGATGTCACCGCCCTTGATGAGGCGCTGGTACATCAGCTTGTTGATCTGCACGCCGTAGTCCATGTGACGGACACGGTTCTCTTCCACGCCGCGGTTGTTCTTCAGAACCAGCAGGCTCTCCACTTCGGTGTGCCACAGCGGGTAGAACAGGGTGGCCGCACCGCCGCGCACGCCGCCCTGGGAGCAGCACTTAACGGCAGTCTGGAAGTATTTGTAGAAGGGGATGCAACCGGTGTGGAACGCTTCACCACCACGGATGGGGCTGCCCAGACCACGGATACGGCCAGCGTTGATGCCGATACCGGCGCGCTGGGAGACGTAACGCACGATAGAGCTGGCAGTGGCGTTGATGGAGTCCAGGCTGTCGTCGCACTCGATCAGCACGCAGGAGCTGAACTGACGGGTCGGGGTGCGCACGCCGCTCATGATCGGGGTCGGCAGCGAGATCTTGAAGGTCGAGACCGCATCATAGAAGCGCTTGATGTAGTCCAGACGGGTATCTTTCGGGTATTTGGAGAAGAGGCAGGCCGCAACCAGGATGTAGAGGAACTGCGGGCTCTCGTAGATCTCGCCGGTGACGCGGTTCTGGACCAGATACTTGCCTTCCAGCTGCTTGACCGCCGCGTAGGAGAAGTTCATGTCGCGCCAGTGGTCCATGTGCGCGTTCAGCTCTTCGAATTCAGCCTGGGTGTAGTCTTCCAGCAGGTGTTTGTCGTACTTGCCCATGTCGACCAGACGAGCCACGTGCTGGTAGAGATGGGGCGGTTCGAACTGGCCGTAGGCCTTCTTGCGCAGATGGAAGATGGCCAGACGGGCAGCCATGTACTGGTAATCAGGGGTCTGCTCGGAGATGAGGTCAGCCGTTGCCTTGATGATGGTTTCGTGAATGTCGGCGGTACGGATACCGTCATAGAACTGGATGTGGGATTTGAGTTCTACCTGAGAGACCGACACGTTGTCGAGCCCTTCGGCGGCCCAGTCCAGCACGCGGTGAATTTTATCCAGATCGATGGGTTCTTTGTGTCCGTTACGCTTCGTCACAAACAAGTTCATTGGCTGATGACCTTCAGTTGATTCCCGAAAAACCATCGCACAACGGCACCACCCTGGCCCCTGCGGTGTGCGGGAGTTGGGTAGAGATTGTGCGATGAATCACAAGATGTAGTGTTATTTTAAGTTCGAGCTACAAGATAGTGAGGTCGGCCCGCCATTGCAATGTGTGGATAAGTGACGAGCTGTGGATAAATTGTGAGTCTTGCCCCATCAGTTAGTGACCGCTCACAGTGAGCGGGTTTTCATTCGTCCACTCCGCTAAATGCAAGTCTCACGATCGAAGATGGAAAATTTAAATAACTTTTTTTGCTTGCGAAACGGGGGGCTTTTTACTAGCAAACGGAGGCTGATTATCCCTTATGCAACAAGGGTCAAAAGCTGTCCAGTTGTCGCAGCCGCGCGGTCAGCGGGCCAAGGGCTTTACATCAGACGATGGCGGTTTGTGGCCTGACAGTTACGACAGGTTGCTTGTCAAATGGGTATCCAATAGGCGGTAAGCTGTCTTTATTATCCATGAATAGAAGCGTGATGGCGGCGCAGGTTGCGGGAGCGTAAAGGAAGAGATTCAAGGGGGCGGGGAATCTCTCTCCGCCCCGTTATTGCACGTTACACGGTCAGGCTGCGCGTCACACCTTGGCCGTCAGCTCGTAGCGCAGCCAGTGGTGCAGAGCCTGCACGGTATCGAAGTGCAGATCGGCGCCCCACGCGGCAGGATCCTCGTTATCGCTCAGATAGCCCCAGCCGGCAACGGCCGTACGCATGCCCGCATTGCGGCCCGCTTCGATGTCCCGCACATGATCCCCCACATAGAGACAGTGAGCTGCCTCGACGCCCAGCTGGTCGCAGGCAAAGAACATGGGAGCGGGGTCGGGCTTGCGTACCGGCAGGGTATCGGCACTGACCGTTACGCCGCAGCTGGCAAGCTGCGGCAGGGTTGCCAGCAGCGGCTCGGTGAGAAAGGCCGGCTTGTTGGTGACGATGCCCCATGGCAGCGCTTTTTCATCCAGCCACTCGATGAGATCCACCATCCCCTCATAGGGGCGGGTACCGACACAAAGATTGGCCGCGTAGTAGTCGAGCAGGGCATTGCGCAGGCGCGTGGCCCCCAGCTCTTCAAGCAGTTCATCGCCAAGACCCGCTTTCAGCAGCCCGAGCGCTCCGTGGGAGGTGGTCTGACGAATAATGTCGTCAGAGAGCGGCGCAAAGCCTTCGCTTATCAGCACATGGTTGACGGCGGCGCCCAGATCCGGGGCCGTGTCGAGCAGGGTGCCGTCCAGATCGAACAGCACGCAGCGCAGAGGCACAGGGTGAGAGGCGCTCATCAACCATGCTCCGGGCGGACAAACTCCACCATATAGTTGACGTCAACATTTTTGCCGAGCTTGAACTGGTTGGTGAGGGGGGCGTAGTGGACGCCGCTCATGTCCCGCACCAGCAGGCCAGCCGCTTCACCCATGCGGCACAGTTCGGCCGGGGTGATGAACTTTTTGTGGTCGTGGGTCCCCTTGGGCACCATCTTCATCAGGTATTCGGCCCCGAGGATCATCATCAGATAGGCTTTCGGGTTGCGGTTGATGGTAGAGACAAACACCCGGCCACCCGGGCGAACCAGGGTCGCGATGGCGCGCAGCACGGAAGCTGGGTCCGGCACATGCTCCAGCATCTCCATGCAGGTGACCACGTCATACTGGCCGGCGGCCTCCAAGGCGTGTGCTTCGGCGGTGATCTGGCGATATTCGAGCTCGACACCCTGTTCCAGGGCGTGCAGGCGGGCGACCCCGAGCGGCTCCTTGCCCATGTCGATGCCGGTTACCTTGGCGCCACGGCGCGCCATGCTCTCGGAGAGGATGCCACCACCACACCCGATATCGAGCATGCGCTTGCCAAACAGACCGCCACTTTTGTCGGTGATCCAGTCAAGGCGTACCGGATTGATTTGATGCAGGGGTTTGAATTCACCTTCCATGTCCCACCAGCGGGAGGCGATGGCGTCAAACTTGGCGATTTCTGTCAGATCGACATTGGCGTCACTGTGCATTTTTCGAAGATCCTGTGGCCGGGCGCCCGGTTGTGAGTCATGGGCGCAATCTATTGTCCTGGCGGGCATTATAACGGACGGACTTTGTCACACCAGCCCGATCTGATACCCGATTTGTGGCTTAAGGTATTTGGCTCAGTGTGTTACCATGTCGCGCTGTTTAAGCCAAAGAACAACTAATTAGGGATAAGGCTTTCTATGAGCGATCTGGCCAGAGAGATCACGCCGGTCAACATCGAAGAAGAGCTCAAGAGTTCCTATCTTGATTACGCCATGAGCGTGATCGTAGGACGAGCTCTGCCGGATGTGCGTGATGGCTTGAAACCGGTTCACCGCCGCGTTCTGTTTGCTATGAACGAGTTGGGGAACGACTGGAACAAGCCCTATAAAAAATCGGCCCGTGTGGTCGGTGACGTAATCGGTAAATATCACCCGCACGGCGATAGCGCTGTGTATGACACCATTGTCCGGATGGCGCAGGATTTCTCCATGCGTTACATGCTGGTCGATGGTCAGGGCAACTTCGGTTCAGTCGACGGCGACAGCGCCGCGGCCATGCGTTATACCGAAGTGCGGATGGCCCGCATCTCCCACGAGTTGCTGGCTGATCTGGACAAAGAGACCGTGGACTGGGTGCCGAACTATGACGGCACCGAGATGATCCCGGCTGTCATGCCCACCAAGGTTCCCAACCTGTTGATCAACGGCTCCTCCGGTATTGCGGTGGGCATGGCGACCAACATTCCGCCTCACAACCTCACCGAGATAGTCAACGGCTGTCTGGCGTTGATTGAGAATGGCGACCTCACCATCGATGAGTTGATGACCTATATCACCGGGCCTGATTTCCCCACCGGCGGCATCATCAACGGTCGTTCCGGCATCGTGCAGGCTTACCGCACCGGTCGTGGTTCCGTCTATGTGCGCGCCAAGGCCGAAGTGGAAGTGGACGACAAGACCAGTCGCGAGACCATCATCGTTCACGAGCTGCCTTATCAGGTGAACAAGGCGCGGTTGATCGAAAAGATCGCCGAGCTGGTCAAAGAGAAGAAAATTGAGGGCATCAGTGCCCTGCGCGATGAGTCTGATAAAGACGGCATGCGCATTGTTATCGAGATCAAACGTGGCGAGTCTGGCGAGATTGTGCTGAACAATCTCTACAAGCACACCCAGTTGCAAACCACGTTCGGCATCAACATGGTGGCGCTCGATAACAATCAGCCCAAGGTGATGAACCTTAAAGAGATCCTGGATGCGTTCCTGCTGCACCGCCGTGAAGTGGTGACTCGCCGGACCGTGTTCGAACTGCGCAAGGCGCGGGATCGGGCCCATATCCTTGAAGGTCTGGCGGTTGCGCTGGCCAACATCGATCCCATCATCGAGCTTATTCGTCACAGCGCGACGCCGGCCGATGCAAAAGCGGGCCTGGTTGCCAAGGGCTGGGAACTCGGCAACGTGGCGTCCATGCTGGAGAAAGCGGGCGACGACGCAGCGCGGCCAGAGTGGCTGGAGCCGGAGTTTGGCATTCGTGAAGGTCAATACTTCCTGACCGAACAGCAAGCCCAGGCCATCCTTGACCTGCGTCTGCACAAGCTGACCGGCCTCGAGCACGAGAAGATCCTGGAAGAGTACCAATCTCTGCTGGATCTGATCGCCGAGCTGCTGCACATCCTGGCGAGCCCGACGCGTCTGATGGAAGTGATCCGCGATGAGCTGCTGGCCGTGCGCGAGCAGTATGGCGACGAGCGTCGCACCGAGATCAGCATGTCCAGTGCCGAGATCAACATCGAAGATCTGATCACCCCGGAAGACGTGGTGGTTACCCTGTCTCACCAGGGCTATGTGAAGTATCAGCCGCTCTCCGACTACGAGGCCCAGCGCCGCGGTGGTCGTGGCAAGTCGGCCACCCGGATCAAGGAAGAGGACTTTGTGGAACGTCTGCTGGTGGCCAACACCCACGACACCATTCTGTGCTTCTCCACCCGTGGCAAGGTCTACTGGCTCAAGGTTTACCAGCTGCCGGAAGCGTCCCGTGGCGCCCGTGGTCGTCCGATCATCAACCTGTTGCCGCTGGAAGAGGGTGAGCGTATCACCGCCATCCTGCCGGTGAAGGAATATGATGCCGAGAAGTATGTGTTCTTCGCCACCGCCAACGGTACCGTGAAGAAGACCAGCCTCTCTGACTTCAGCCGTCCGCTCTCCTCCGGTATTCGTGCCATCAACCTCAAAGAGGGTGATGAGCTGATCGGGGTGGATATCACCGATGGCAGCAACGAGATCATGCTCTTCTCCGACGCGGGCAAGGTCGTTCGCTTCGCAGAAGGCAGCGGTCGCGCCGATGCGGATGTCAGCGATGACGTTGAAACCGACGACGATGCCGGCAATGACGATGATGGCAGCGACAACGGCGAAGGCACCGAAAGCAAGGGCACCTTCAAGGGCGTGCGTCCGATGGGTCGTACCGCAGCCGGTGTGCGCGGCATCAAGCTGGGCGCCGGTGACAAGGTGGTGTCCCTTATCGTTCCGCGTGGCGAAGGTGCCATCCTCACCGCTACCGAGAACGGTTACGGCAAACGTACCGCACTCGATGAGTACCCGACCAAGAGCCGTGGTACCCAGGGCGTTATCTCCATCAAGGTGGATGAGCGCAATGGCAAGGTGATCGATGCGATCCAGGTCGAAGATACCGACCAGATCATGCTGATCACCAACGGCGGCACCCTGGTGCGTACCCGTGTTGCCGAGGTGAGCGTCATTGGCCGTAACACCGGCGGTGTCCGTCTGATCCGTACCGGTGAAGACGAGACCGTGGTTGGCCTGCAGCGCATCGCCGAGAGTGACGAAGACGAGAACGAGAACGACGCTCTGGCCGTGGACGGTGAGGTATCTGAAGGTACCGATACCGCGACCGGCACTGATGCGGTCGATGCAGGGGAAGCGGGCGACGAGTAATCGTCTCCTGAGTCACTTGCCTCAGCAAAAAGAGCGACCCAGGTGGTCGCTCTTTTTATTTGTCTGCTTTTTATGACTGCCAGATAAAAGTAGGGCAGGGTGCTGGCGGGATCACTCCTGCAGCCACATTCTGGCGCTGCGGGCGGGCATGGCGACCCGTACCCATTGGCTCTGCACGTTGAGCACGGCACCTTGGTCGAGCACGTCCCGATAGTTGCGATACCAGTTCATTTCGAACCTGGCGGTATCGAGCCAGTACTCCTGCTCGTCGTCGCACTTGTTGATGCCGACCAGCCCCTGCTTGCCCCGTTTGAACAGCACGAAGCAGTCGCCGCTGCCGACCAACTGCATCGGCTGACCCTGTACCGCATTGTGGAAGCGGATCATTCCCTTGAGATCGGCGCGCAGGTAGTAATCATGCCAGCGCAGTCCGTCCTTGGCCTGGGTCTCGCCGTGATCGGAATAGATCAGCGGTGAGCCACCATCGCGACCGAGCAGGTAGGCATAGGCCAGCTTCTCGTCTGTCTGGCTTAAGATCTGATAGCGGAAACCGTCGTTGGTGGGGATGTCGTGGGTCACGGCAAAGGTGACGGCGCGGCTACCCGGCAGCGCCTGACCATAGGCTCCCGGATCTGCGAGCAGGTTCATGCTGCCGCCATACCCCAGCGCCCCGCGCAGGGAGGCAAACAGCGGGAAGTCATAGGCTCCCTGGCCGCTGCTGTCGAGGTAGGGTTTGAGGAAGCGCTCGTAATCGGTGCTGCCGGTGCCCCCTGTGGTGATCACCTCGCCAAACACATGCATCCCCTGTTTGATCTCGGGGGTGAACACGGCGTTTATCTGGTAATCGCTCATGTGTTTGACCGCATCGACCCGAAAGCCCTTGATCCCCATCCCCTTTAGCGCCTTGAGATAGGCCTGCTGCTGGCTCACTACCCAGTTGTTGGGATCCAGATCCGGTAGCCCCTTGTCACCCGCGCCGCCACACAGGCGCCAGTACTGGACATGGCCCGGATCGCTCCAGTCACTGATGCAGCCTTCGGGATGAAAATCGGCTGCGGCCAGCAGGTTTTGCCCCAGATCGCCAAACAGCTTCTGGCGTTCGAAATAGGCCGGGTTGGCGGCGTACTGACCCAGCAGTTCGCTGCCGGGGTAGTTGAGGTCCTGACGCTTCCAGCTCTCGTTGGCCATGTGGTTGAGCACCACATCGGCATAGACGGCTATGCCCCGAGCCTTCATGGCGGCGATCAGCTGCTCGAGATCCTGCTTGTTGCCAAGAGGGGTATCGATGAGGCGCAGATCCTGCGGCTGGTAACGGGCCCACCACTCGTTGCCCGAGGACTTCAGGGGCGGTGAGATGAGTACCTGTTTGTAACCGGTCGACTTGATAAGGTCGGCTTTGGCCGTCACTTCACTGTACTTCCAGTTGAAGGCGTGCAGTATGACGTCGGCTTGCGCCAAGGGAGCGATCAGCATGCCTGCGATCGCCCATATTCCCGCTGTGTGTTTCATTATTGTGTCCCTGTTTTTATATATGCCTGAATGGGCAAGCCAGCTTTGGCGGGAACAAGGTGGGCTGCAATCCATAACCTGCGGATTTGTGACCGCTTTCAGGGTGATTTCGCCGAATATGTGAGCTGTTTCGGCTTTTTCCCACCACGGCCCGTTATCTGTTTACAAGTGATTTTTTTGTCATTTCCCTGTCATCCCCAGCCGCTATCCTGCCGGGCGAGTGGTGCGCCGTTGCCATCACATTCACCGTCAGGAGCTGCATATGACCAGTTGGATCAGGTGGGAAATTTGGTGGAGCCGGGTATGGGGCGAGTCAGAGGTGCCGCAGTATGAAGAGGATGAGCACGAAGTGGCTCATGAACCCTCGCGACTACCGGTTGAAATGGTGCAACAGGGGCGGGATCAGCGCGCAGGCTAAGGCGCTTGCCCTCGCTTACCGGATAGCGCGATCTTGTCGCGACAATCCTTCCTATAGACCTCTTGGCAGGCAAGGGCTGTGCACCTGATATATGCAGGGCATGAGAGGGGGATTAGAAGAGCGACAGCTGCTCCCCGGGGCGGATAAATCCATCCAGCCTGAGCTGAATATGGCGTTTGCCAAGTCCAAGGCGCTTGCTGATAAGGCGAAAGCGCTGGGCCAGCAGATCGGCAAAATGCCCCTCACCGCGCATGCGGGTGCCGAAGGCGGTACTGTTGAGCCCGCCACCGCGGCTGGCCCTCAGTTTATTCAAAATAGCCTCCTTCTGGCCCGGATAGTGGGTATCGAGCCAGTCACCAAATAGCGGTGCCAGCTCGTGGGGGAGTCGCAGCAGGATGTAATCGGCGCAGCTGGCACCCGCCTCGGCCGCCGATTTGATGATCTGCTCCAGCTCCGGTTCATTGAGCCGCGGGATCATGGGGGCGGCCAGTACCCCTACCTGCACGCCAGCACTGGCCAGCTTCTCGATCACTTTCAAGCGGCCCGCGCCCGTGCTGGCGCGGGGCTCCAGCTGTCGCCGCAGGGTGTCGTTCAAGGTCGTCACCGACACCATCACCTGACACAGCCCCTCTCTGGCCAGCTCGGTCAACAGATCGAGGTCACGCAAGATCATGGCGCTCTTGGTTATGAGGCCGACCGGATGGCGATGGGCCAACATCACTTCCAGCAACTGCCGGGTGAGGCGATAGCGCTGCTCGATGGGTTGATAGGGGTCGGTATTGGCGCCAATGACGATGGTCTGTGGCTGATAGGACGGTTTGGCAAACTCCCGACGCAGCAGCTCGGCTGCATTGCGTTTGGCAAACAGCTTGCTCTCGAAATCGAGGCCGGGGGAGAGCTCCAGATAGGCGTGACTGGGTCTGGCATAGCAGTAGATACAGCCATGTTCACACCCCTGATAGGGGTTGATGGAGCGACCAAAGGGGACATCTGGTGAGCTGTTGTAGCTGATGATGCTGCGTGCGTCGATCTCCCGTACTTCAGTGCTTGGCACAGAGGGGGTGAAAGCGGCATCCCAATCGGACAATTG
Organism: Aeromonas allosaccharophila; assembly: GCF_016026615.1. Classification (NCBI taxonomy): domain Bacteria; kingdom Pseudomonadati; phylum Pseudomonadota; class Gammaproteobacteria; order Aeromonadales; family Aeromonadaceae; genus Aeromonas; species Aeromonas allosaccharophila. Next base: position 1,065,331 of record NZ_CP065745.1, read on the forward strand.
CCAGCCATCGTCGACCGCTTCGACAAGGGGACCGCTAAAACGGTGATCGATATTGTGAGGGCTGCCTCGTCCTGCCATGGTGCGCACCAGCACTGGTTATAAATACAGTTATTTTGCGGGCGCCCCGGACAAATGACAACTACTGCTCATCGACCGGGTGCAAAAAGGGTTGTTGCAGGGATCTCTTGCTTGATCGAGACGCTACATTTCGTTTACATAGACGAAATGAGAACTGGATCACGGAAATCATCATGAGCCCCACCACTTCCCGCTGGCTGTTTATCTGTCTGCTTGCCCTGGTTATCTGGCGTCTGCTCCCGCTCTCAACCGAGCAGGAGATGGCTGCAGCCAACCGTGCCTGGCGTACCGGTCACTTCGATGAGGCAACCCGGATCTGGTTGCCACTGGCGGCGCAGGGGCAACCCCGGGCACAAGCCCTGATGGGCTGGAGTCATGAGGTGGGGCAGGGGAGCGAGCAGGATATCCATCAGGCCATCAGCCTCTATCGCCAGTCGGCGCAGGCAGGGGATCCCTTCGGCCAATACCGGCTGGCAGAGCTCTATCTGCGCGGTGTTGGGGTCAAGCGAGATCTGCGCCAAGCCTTTCACTGGATGGATCAGGCAGCCCGTAATGGTGACGTCCCGGCCATGCTGAAAGTCGGCGTACTTCATCTGATGGGGGTCAGCGGTAGGGTCGATCTGCCTCAGGCGAAACAGTGGCTCTATCAGGCGGCGCAAAAGGGCAACAAGCTGGCGCTTCAGGTGCTGCAGGAGCTGGCGCTGGCCGAGGAGGGCAGTAGTGACTTTGACTTCAACTGGCAATCCCTGCTTGGTGAATAGTCGGCAAGCGACTCATTTAACTGTAGAAAATCTCATCAAATCCGATACAGCCACGGTGACTTCTGGTAGCATGGTGCCGTTTTGGCTTGGTTTGTCACGTTAGACATGCTGTTTACGTGTCAGGCCGTCTTCGCAAAGTGCTGTGGAGAACCAGAACATCACCTTATTCGAATCTCTTTTTCCATCCCGCATGTGACCTTTGGTACGGGTCACCACTGTATAAGGAAACACATAATGCCAATCATTACTCTGCCTGACGGCAGCCAACGTCAATTTGCCCACTCTGTTTCCGTCATGGATGTGGCCGCGGACATCGGTCCCGGTCTCGCCAAGGCGTGCATTGCCGGTCGGGTAAACGGTGAACTGGTGGATGCGTGCGAGCTGATCGAAGCCGATGCTGCGCTGGCCATCATCACCGCCAAAGACGAAGAAGGTCTGGACATCCTGCGCCACTCCTGCGCCCACTTGCTGGGTCACGCTATCAAGCAACTCTGGCCCCAGACCAAGATGGCCATCGGTCCTGTCATTGACAACGGTTTTTACTATGACGTTGATCTTGACCGCACCCTGACCGATGAAGATCTGGCTGCCCTGGAAGAGCGCATGCTGGCGCTGGTAGCCAAGGATTACGACGTCATCAAGAAGAAAGTCTCCTGGCAAGAAGCGCGCGATGTATTCGAGGCGCGCGGCGAGTCTTACAAAGTCGAAATCCTGGATCAGAATATTGCCCGTGATGACCAGCCAGGTCTTTATCATCACGAAGAGTACATCGACATGTGTCGCGGCCCGCACGTGCCCAACATGCGTCACTGCCACCACTTCAAGTTGCTGAAGATGTCTGGCGCCTACTGGCGTGGCGACTCCAACAACAAGATGTTGCAGCGTATTTACGGTACCGCCTGGGCTGACAAGAAGCAGCTCAAGGCCTATCTGCAGCGTCTGGAAGAGGCCGCCAAGCGCGACCACCGCAAGATCGGCAAGCAGCTCGACCTGTATCACATGCAGGAAGAAGCGCCCGGTATGGTGTTCTGGCACAACGATGGCTGGACCATTTTCCGTGAGCTGGAAACCTTTATCCGCGGCAAGCTCAAAGAGTACGACTATCAGGAAGTGAAAGGTCCGTTCATGATGGATCGCGTGCTGTGGGAGCGTTCAGGTCACTGGGAGAAGTATGCCCAGGCCATGTTCACCACCCAGTCCGAGAACCGCGAGTACGCCATCAAGCCGATGAACTGCCCGGGTCACGTCCAGATCTTCAACCAGGGTTTGAAGTCCTACCGCGATCTGCCGCTGCGTATGGCCGAGTTTGGCTCCTGCCACCGCAACGAGCCGTCCGGTTCCCTGCACGGTCTGATGCGGGTGCGTGGTTTTACCCAGGATGACGCTCACATCTTCTGTACCGAAGAGCAGATCATGGAAGAGGTCTCCGGCTGTATTCGTATGGTCTATGACGTCTACGGTACCTTTGGCTTCGAGAATATCGTGGTCAAACTCTCCACTCGTCCCGAGCAGCGTATCGGCTCCGACGAGATGTGGGATCGCGCCGAGAAAGCACTGGCCGAAGCGCTGGAGCTCAACGGTCTGAAGTACGATCTGCAGCCGGGTGAAGGGGCGTTCTACGGTCCCAAGATTGAATTTACCCTGCACGATTGCCTTGATCGTGCGTGGCAATGTGGTACCGTGCAGCTCGACTTTGCCCTGCCTGGTCGCTTGGGTGCCACTTACGTGGGTGAAAACAACGAGCGTCATGTCCCTGTGATGATCCACCGGGCCATCCTGGGTTCTATCGAGCGTTTCATCGGTATTCTGACAGAAGAGTACGCCGGTCTGTTCCCGACCTGGTTGGCGCCGACTCAGGCTGTGGTCATGAATATCACGGATAATCAGGCCGATTATGCGGTGAAAGTAGCCAAAGCATTGAATGATGCGGGCATTCGCGCAAAAGCGGACTTGAGAAATGAGAAGATTGGCTTTAAAATCCGCGAGCATACTTTGAAACGAGTACCTTTCATGCTGGTCTGCGGCGATAAAGAAGTTGAAGCCGGTAAGATTGCAGTACGGACTCGTAAAGGGGCTGACCTGGGCACTTATCCTGTTGAAGAGTTCATCGCTCTGTTGACCCAGGAAGTTCAGACCCGCGGACAAAAGAAAGTGGAGGAATAAGCTATAAAAGGCGGAAAAAAACTGGGCAAGCAACCGCAAGCCCGCGCTCACCGGATCAATGAAGAGATCCGTCTGAAAGAAGTTCGTCTGACTGGTCTGGATGGTGAAGCCATCGGCATCACCACCATTCAGGATGCTCTGAACTTGGCCGCAGAGGCCGGAGTTGATCTGGTCGAGATCAGTCCAAATGCTGAGCCGCCCGTTTGCCGGATCATGGATTACGGCAAATTCCTCTACGAAAAGAGCAAAACAACCAAAGAACAGAAGAAAAAGCAGAAAGTCGTCCAGGTCAAGGAAATCAAATTCCGTCCTGGCACTGACGAAGGCGACTATCAGGTAAAACTACGCAACCTGGTTCGCTTTCTGGAAGACGGGGACAAGGCTAAGGTCACCCTGCGCTTCCGTGGTCGTGAAATGGCCCACCAGGATCTTGGTATCAAGGTACTGGAGCGCGTCAAGAACGATCTGGAAGAGTTGGCCGTAGTCGAGTCGTTCCCGAAAGTCGAAGGCCGTCAAGCTGTGATGGTCCTCGCACCTAAGAAGAAATCTTAAGGCCCACAAGAAATTGACTCATGGGGCAAGCCCCATGAGTCGGTTCGCCTTGCGATTTTGTTGTCACTCACAATGCGGAGTATGAAATGCCGAAGATGAAAACCAACCGGGGTGCTGCAAAGCGCTTCAAAAAGACTGGCTCGGGTCGCTTCAAGTGCAAGCACAACCACCTGCGTCACATCCTGACCAAGAAGAGCAGCAAGCGTAAGCGTCAGCTGGGACCGAAATTCATGGTTTCTGCTGCCGACCACAAACGTGTTGTCGCTTGTCTGCCGTACGCATAAGGGGGGATGTGAAAAATGCCAAGAGTTAAACGTGGTGTGACTGCTCGAGCTCGTCACAAGAAAGTAATGAAAGCCGCCAAAGGTTACTACGGCGCCCGTTCCCGTGTTTACCGCGTAGCGGTACAAGCGGTAACCAAAGCTGGTCAGTATGCCTACCGTGACCGTCGCCAGAAAAAGCGTCAGTTCCGTCAGCTGTGGATTGCGCGTATCAACGCTGCAGCCCGTCAGAACGGTCTGTCCTACAGCCGTCTGATCAACGGTCTGAAGAAGGCTTCTATCGAGATCGATCGCAAGATCCTGTCCGATATCGCCGTTCACGACAAAATGGCTTTCACCGCCCTGGTTGAAAAAGCTAAAGCAGCTCTGGTTTAATCCAGTCCTGTTATAAACGCTAAAAGGAGGCTCAGGCCTCCTTTTTTGTATCTGTAACTATCTGTTTTACATCAATTTCCCCTTTCTCCCGTCCACATTCTGTCCACTGTTTTACACGAGCTACAGATTTCTCCACACAAGGTGATATGTGGTAACTGTTCACCCAGATGGCATTGACAGGAAAAAGTGAGACGATCATCCCTTGATCCACTGTTGCCCCTTGCCTGATCCCGCCAGCTTGGCACCATCACGTCATGAGCAAACCCATTACGCCACCACCCGGCCTGCCGCTGACCCTCGAGCAAGCCAACGAGCTGATTTACAAGCTGATGGCGCGCATCGCCGAGCTTGAAGACCGCCTCAACCAAAACAGCAATAACTCCTCCAAGCCCCCCTCCACTGATGGCTCGGGGACCCCGCCTGCGCGCAAGCGCCCCGCTTCCGGCAAGGCTCGTGGTGCCCAGCCTGGCCACAAGGGGCAGCGGCGTGAACGTCATCCTGAGGACGACCGACTGACGGCAATACCACACTATCCTGCCCGGCAGTGCGCCTGCTGTGGTGAGCAGGTGGTGTCCCATGACAAGCCCTACCGGGTTCATCAGGTGTTTGACCTGCCCGAGGTCAGCTATGTGGTGACAGAGCATCAGCTGTATCGGGGCACCTGCCGTGGGTGCGTCACCACCAGTGAAGCAGCCCTGCCCGATACGGTGAGCCACAGCCAGATGGGGGCTAATCTGCTGAGCTATATCGCTTTGCAGAGTGGTCAGTTCCACCAGAGCATCAGCAAGATACAGCAGCAGCTCAAGCAGCACTTCGGTTTGAGCTTTAGCCGAGGCGCCATCAGTGAAGCGCAAGGCCGGGTCAGCGCCATGCTCACCCCGACCCACCAAGCCATCAAACAGCAAGTGCAGTCTGCCGCCATCATCCATGCCGATGAAACCCGGCACCAGCGGGGCGGTGAGCGACGCTGGATGTGGCTGGCCCTGAGCAAGGTCGCGGTCTGCTTCATGACGGCGTTTGGCCGCGGTCAGGAGGCAGCGAAGCGGTTGCTGGGCAGTGAGCTTGATGGGGTGCTGGTGACCGACCAGTATGCGGGATACCGCTTCATCGACAGCGCCCAGCGCCAACTGTGCTGGGCGCATGTGCTGCGCAACGTGGCGGCGATTGCCGAGAGTAGCGACGCCGTCAACCAGCCTATCGGAGCCCGGCTGGTACTGCTGGCTGACACGGTGTTCAGAACCCGGCATGGCTATGAACAAGGCTGCTTAAGCCGGGAGCAGTACCAGCGAAGGTTGCAGCGATGTCGGCAAAGCTGGCGAAGGCAGCTGGAGCGGGGCAGTGTACTGTGTTCCAAGCGCTACCGTGGGCGCTGCCAGTTACTGCTCAAGGACGATGAGATGCTATGGCGTTTTATGGAAAACGACGAGATAGCGCTGACCAACAATGAAGCGGAGCGGGCGCTGCGTGGCTATGTGCTGTGGCGCAAGGGAAGCTATGGCGTCTGGTCGCATCGAGGCGAGCAGTTCAGGCAGCGTATCCTATCGTTGGTGGAGACGGCCAAGCGATTGGGCCGCTGCCCGCAGGAGTGGCTGAGGGCAGTTGTCAGGTCCTGCATCGAGAAAACCGACTACCCGTTCCCGGAGGAGTTGGTGCTGTCAACACCGTCCCGGTGAACGGTTACGATATGTGCGAGATGACTTGTTCTACAAATGTCTTATATGCCAACAAACTAGATGCTTGTTCCACTATTTCAAGAGTGGTAGTGAGCCAATGAGACTCGCTTGATATAACAAAATGATTTGTAGGGAGAAAAGCCCACCTTAACTATGGTCAGCGAAGGGGCTTTTTTTGTATTATTCCCCTCTTGACCTTATTTAGCCTAAAGGCTCCTGTACCGGGAGTGGTGACGAGGAAGACATGCAACAGCTTGAAGAAGTAGTCGGCCAAGCCAGAGCCGAAATTGAGGGCGTGAGCGATATCGCTACCCTCGACGAAATCCGGGTCAAATATCTGGGTAAAAAAGGCTTTTTTACCGAGCAGATGAAGGGCCTGGGTGCCTTGTCTGCCGAAGAGCGTCCCGCTGCGGGCGCCGTGATCAACCAAGCCAAACAGCAGGTCCAGGATGCGCTGAACGAGCGTCGTGAAGCGCTCGAAGTCGCCGTGCTGAACCAGAAGCTGGCCGCCGAGACCATCGACGTCAGCCTGCCGGGCCGCCGCATCGAGAATGGTGGTCTGCACCCGGTAACCCGCACCATTGAACGCATCGAGCGCCTGTTTGGCGAGATGGGCTTCAAGGTGGCCCGTGGTCCCGAGATTGAAGATGGCTTCCACAACTTCGATGCGCTGAATATTCCGGCTCACCATCCGGCGCGTACCGATCACGATACCTTCTACTTCAATCCTGATCTGATGCTGCGTACCCACACCTCCGGTGTGCAGATCCGCACCATGCAGCAGCAACAGCCGCCGATCCGCATCATTGCACCGGGCCGCGTCTATCGTAACGACTACGACATGACCCACACCCCGATGTTCCATCAGGTTGAAGGTCTGCTGGTTGACGAGCATGCCAGCTTTACCGAGCTGAAGGGCATTCTGCACGACTTCCTGCGCAACTACTTCGAGGAAGACCTGACCATTCGCTTCCGTCCTTCCTACTTCCCGTTCACCGAGCCGAGCGCCGAAGTGGACGTGATGGGCAAGAACGGCAAGTGGCTGGAAGTGCTGGGTTGCGGCATGGTGCACCCGAACGTACTGCGTTCGGTTGGTATCGATCCGGAAAAATACTCCGGCTTTGCCTTCGGCATGGGCGTTGAGCGCCTGACCATGCTGCGTTACGGGGTCAACGACCTGCGTGCCTTCTTCGAAAACGACCTGCGCTTCCTCAAGCAGTTCAAGTAAGGGCGAGAGAACATGAAATTCAGTAAATCCTGGGTGATGGAGTGGGTCCGCACCGAGTTGAGTGACAATGCACTGGCCGAGCAGATCACCATGGCCGGTCTGGAAGTGGACGCCGTGGAAGCGGTGGCTGGCCAGTTCAACAATGTGGTGGTGGGTGAAGTGGTCGAGTGCGCCCAGCACCCGGACGCCGACAAGCTGCGGGTGACCAAGGTCAACGTGGGCGAGGCCGAGCTGCTGGATATCGTCTGTGGCGCACCGAACTGCCGTCAGGGCTTGAAAGTGTGCGTGGCCAAAGTAGGGGCGACCCTGCCGGGTGATTTCACCATCAAGAAAGCCAAGCTGCGTGGCCAGCCGTCTCACGGCATGCTCTGCTCTTTCAGTGAGCTGGGTATCGACGTCGAAGCCGATGGCATCATCGAGCTGCCGGCCGATGCCCCCATCGGTACCGATATTCGCGACTACCTCAATCTGAACGATGTCTCCATCGACGTGGATCTGACCCCGAACCGTGCAGATTGCCTCGGTATCGCCGGTCTGGCCCGTGAGATCGGTGTGCTCAACAGCGTGGACGTGGTCGAGCCGACCTGGGCGCCAGCTGTTGCCACCATCGATGCGACCTTCCCGATCCGGGTGGAGGCGCCAGCCGATTGCCCCCGTTATCTGGGGCGCGTCATCAAGGGGCTGAACCTCAAGGCCCAGAGCCCGCTCTGGATGCAAGAGAAGCTGCGCCGTGGCGGCATTCGCTCCATCGACGCCATCGTCGATATCACCAACTACCTGCTGCTGGAATATGGTCAGCCGATGCACGCCTTCGATCTGGCGACGATTGAAGGGGAACTGGTGGTGCGTCGCGCCCACGCTGATGAGCCGATGACCCTGCTCGACGGCAACGAAGTGAAGCTCAAAGAGACTACTTTGGTGATTGCCGATGCCAAAGGCCCTGCCTGCATGGCCGGTATCTTCGGTGGCAATCGCACCGGTGTTTCCGAGACCACTACCGACATCCTGCTGGAGTGTGCCTTCTTCGCGCCACTCTCCATCACCGGTCGTGCTCGCGCTTACGGTTTGCACACCGACTCCTCTCACCGTTTCGAGCGCGGGGTTGATCCCGAGCTGCAAGCCAAGGTGATGGATCGTGCCACCCGTTTGCTGCTGGATATCTGTGGCGGCGAAGCCGGTCCGGTCATCGAGGTCAAATCCGATGCCCATCTGCCGAAAGCGGCACCCATCAAGCTGCGTCGTGCCAAACTCGACAAGGTGATCGGTATCAGCGTGGCTGACGCTCAAGTGGTCGAGATCCTGACCCGTCTCGGCATGCAGGTCACTGTGGATGCTGACGGTTGGACTGCTCTGGCACCCTCCTGGCGTTTTGATATCGCCATCGAGGAAGACCTCATCGAGGAAGTGGCCCGCATCTACGGCTACAACAACATCCCGAACCTCAAACCCGCCGCCTCTCTGGCGATGGTTGAGCAGGCAGAAGGGCAGGTGACCCTGAAGCGGGTGCGTGACCTGCTGGTTGACCGCGGTTTCCAGGAAGCGATCACCTACAGCTTCGTCGATCCCAAGACCCAGCAAACCCTGTTCCCGCAGAGCGATGCCATTGTGCTGCCCAACCCGATTTCGGTCGAGATGTCCGCCATGCGCGTCTCTCTCTTCCCAGGTCTGGTTCAGGCGGTGGTCTACAACCAGAACCGCCAGCAGCCGCGCGTGCGCCTGTTCGAGCAGGGTCTGCGTTTCATCAAGGACGAAAGCGCCGAGAACGGCATCCGTCAGGAGCCGATGCTGGCCGGTATCATCACTGGCAACCAGAGCGACGAGCACTGGGACATCAAGACCCGCGCAGCCGACTTCTTTGATTTGAAAGGGGATCTGGAAGCGGTGCTGGACTTGACCGCCGAAGGGGCCACCTTTACCTTCGAGCGCACCGAGCACAGCGCCCTGCACCCGGGCCAGAGCGCAGCCATCCTGCGTAATGGCGAGGTCATCGGCCACATCGGCGTGATCCACCCGAGCCTCGAGAAGAAGCTGGGCCTCAAGAGCCGCGCGGTGATGTTTGAACTGGAGCTGGACAAGCTGACCCCGGCCAAGGTGCCGGTGGCAGCCGAAGTTTCCAAGTTCCCTGCGAACCGTCGTGACATCGCCGTCGTGGTCGATCGTCAGGTTCTGGCAGGTGATGTGCTTGCGGTAATTAAAAAAGTTGGCGGAAATCAGGTAGTTGGAATAAACTTGTTTGACGTATACCAGGGTGCTGGTATGGCAGAGGACAAGAAGAGCCTGGCCATCAGTCTTGTATTGCAAGATACCCAGCGCACCCTGGAGGAGAAAGAGATTGCCGAGACCGTAGACAATGTCGTGCGGGCCCTTGGTGAAGAGTTGAATGCATCCTTGAGGGATTGATCTATGGCGCTTACCAAAGCCGACATTGCAGAGCACCTGTTCACCCAACTCGGGATGAGCAAGCGTGAAGCCAAAGATATGGTGGAAGCCTTCTTTGAGGAAATCCGACAGGCGCTAGAGCGTGGTGAACAAGTCAAGATTTCAGGCTTCGGTAACTTTGACCTTCGTGAGAAGAATCAGCGTCCCGGACGTAACCCCAAGACGGGCGAGGATATTCCTATCAGCGCCCGTCGCGTGGTGACCTTCCGGCCTGGCCAGAAGCTCAAGGCCAGGGTAGAAAATGTTGAACCCAACGAGTGATAAAAAGCCAGGCAGATGCCTGGCTTTTGTTTTCAGATGACAAAAATTCCCCTTCTGCTTCTGACCACAGTGCTGGTCATGCCGTTGCAAGCCAAGCCGCCGCAGTCCACGAGATTGCAGACCACCGTGTTGCCGCTGGCGCCGGCGATTCAGGCCTATGTCGACTCCATCACCCAGCTGGAGATCTGTTATCCCGCCACCCTTCCACCCCCTTATTTGTTAGCGGGGGGAGGGCTGCTCAAGGATCGGATCGCCAAGCTGGCCGCCGTGCTGCCAGTCCCGCTCAAGGTACACGAACTGCCCGACTGGCAAGCGGTGCGCGATGCGCTGCTGCAAGGCCACTGCGACATAGTCCCTCATGTTGGTCCGATCTCGACCGTGTTGCCCGATATGCTGGTCAGCCGGGCGATGATGGAGACGGATGCCGCCATTCTCTACCGTGGTGATCTCGAACATGCAACCTTTCTGGTTCCGGCTGCTACCAGCTCTGGCAGGATGCTCAGGGCGCTCTACCCGAATGCGGTGATCAGGCAACTGCCGAAGGGAGAGGATCTCTATTCGGCGCTGGAGAGCGGCAAAGGAAATGCCTATCTGGGTGACTACCTGCAACTGCGTTATCTGATGCGCGAATTTCCCGCCGATGGCTTGCGATTGCGCCGGTTGCTGGGGGATGAGCGGGTGGTCAGTTATCGCTTGATGATGCGTGGCGAACCGGAACTGGCCCGTCTGATCGATACCGCTATCCGCTACATGCCTGCCGGCAGTCTCTATGCCGATCTGGGTCGCTATCTCGATCAGGGATCGCTCTATGTCAACCAGTTGCACTTCAGCGATACCGAACAGGCCTGGCTCTCTGGCCGGGGGCGCACCGTCCGTCTGGTGGTCAATCCCGAGTTGATGCCCTATAGCGGCGTCAATGAGCTGGGGGAGGCGAAAGGGTGGAGTGCGGATGTGCTGCGCTGGGTCACCCAGGAGACCGGCCTGAAATACCAGTTGGTGGCTGCCGCCAGCAAGGCCGAGGCGATAGAAAAGCTGCGCCGCGGTGAGGCTGACATGATGGCCGGTTTACCGGAATCCCCCGCACTGACCGATGAATTCATCTTCAGCCGGACGATCTCCATCAACCGGTTTGCCTTGATCAGCAAACGCAAGGTGGTTGCCGATCACATCACCCAGCTCAAGCGCCAGCGCATTCTGGTGCCGGAATCCCTCTACGATCCCTCCCTGCTCGCCTTGCTCGGTGATCAGGAGTGGCTTCGCACCGACGGCCTCGAGCAGGGGCTTGCGGAGATCAAACAGGGCAAGGCTGACGCCATGCTAAGCGAGCTTTATCAGCTGCAATATCCCCAGCGCACCAACCTGCTGGAAGGGCTCGATATCGAGGAGCTGGAGGATCGCTTCGGCCTGGGCTTTGCCATCAACAAAGGCCAGACCGAGTTGGCAGGGGTGATGGATCGCAACCTGATGGCCCTGACCAGCACCCAGATCGATGAGCTGAACCAGCGTTGGCGTCGCTTGCTCGTCGTACAGCAGCCCGGCGTGAGCTACGCCGCCTGGTTTGGCTCCATCGCCATGGCACTGCTGATCAGCGGTATCGTCATCGGCGGGATCTGGCGTTCTCGCCAGCAACTGGCTCGGGAGGTGGCCCAGCGTCACGCCGCCGAGAAGGCGCTGGCCATCGAGAGTGAGCTGCGTGAAACCATGTTTCAGGCGCTGCCGGTGCCCGTCTATCTGCGCAACAGTGAGGGCAAGGTGATCAAATCCAATAAGCAGGGGCGACGTCTGGCCCTGCGTTACTCGCAACAGCTGATGTTGCCGCCGGTACAGCCCCAGAAGAGCGAAGGGGAGCTGGTGCTGGGGGATCAGGTCTTCGCCTATGCCCAGCATCCGCTGCGGCTGGACAAGCAGGCGCCCGCTACCGATCTCATCGCCCTGTCGGATATCAGCGTGCTGCGTGAGCAGGCCCGTTTCCTGCGTCAGGCAGAGCGCCGTCTGCGCGCCCTGACCAATACCGTGCCCGGCGTGGTGCTGCAGTTTATGTTCGAGCGGGGGCGGGTGGGGGCCATCGAGTTTATCAGCCGCGGCTGTTACGAGCTGCTGGGGCTGGCGAGCCAGCAGATCCGCCGTGAGCCCAAACGGGTGCTCGCTATGCTGGAGCGGGAGGACCGCAGCCGGGTGCGGCGCGAGATGTTCGCCATGTTGCAGGCAGGCAAACCCTTCGCATTCACCCTGCGTTACCACCATCCCACCAAGGGTGTGCGCTGGTTGCAGCTCTATGGCCGTGGCCGCAGTCAGCCGCAGGGGTGGCGGATCTATGCGGTGATGCAGGATGCCACCGCCCGGGTCGAGCAGGATCAGGCACTGCAGCACTCTCATGAGCAGGCGCAGCAGGCGGTGCAGGCCAAGGGCCGTTTCTTGGCCGCCATCAGTCACGAGATCCGCACGCCGATGAATGCCATTCTCGGCCTGCTTGAGTGGTTGGCCACGACGCCGTTGTCACAGGAACAAGGGTCTGCACTGGCACGGGTACGGCAGGCGGGGGACGAGCTGCTCGGCCTGCTCAACGATGTGCTCGATTTTAGCCGCAATGAAAGCCGTCAACTCTCCCTCTCACCCCAGCCTACCGATTTTGCCGAGCTGTGCGAGCACGTGGCGGCGGTGCACTGGACCAAGGCGCGGGCCAAGGGATTGCAACTGCGCTTGCAGCTGGATCCGGCGCTGCCTGCCTTGCAGACCCTCGACCCTCACCGGGTACGGCAAGTGCTTCACAATCTGCTCTCCAATGCCATCAAGTTCAGCCAGCGTGGGGAGGTGGTGCTGTGGGCCGAGCTGGCAGACGCGATCCTGCGCTTCGGGGTCGATGATCAGGGACCGGGGATCACTGCCAGGATGCGCCCCACGCTCTTTATGCCATTCGAACAGTTTGCCGTTGAAGGGCAACTGCGGGCACCAGGCACCGGCCTTGGTCTGGCGATCTGCAAGCAGCTGATCGAGCAGATGGGCGGCCTTATCGATGTCGAGGGGCGCGTCGGTGGCGGCAGCCGCTTCTTCTGCGAGTTACCCCTCAAACGGGTGGCGCAGGAGCCGGAGTGGCAGCCCAGAGTGCGGCAACTGGCGCTCTCTTTACCTCACGATGAGGCACAGGCGCTTTCACCCTGGCTCAGCCGCTTGGGGATCGCCACCGTCAGCAACGCCGTGGATACGCTGCAAGCGGAGGTGGACGAACAGGGCCTCTACTATTGGGCCTGGCAGGGGGAGTCCTGGGTACCTGGCACCATCATTACCCTGCTGCAACCGCGATTAACCCCTGAACAGCCGGTCGCCGGTACCCAGCCCGGGCTTGGCATGCGGGTCCTGTTGGTGGAAGATCACGATGTCAATCTCGAGCTGATCAGCCTGCAACTGGGGCAACTCGGTGCCAGCGTCATCACTGCCGCCAACGGGCAGTTGGCGCTGGATCTGCTGGCGCAGCACGAGGTGGACTTTGTGCTGACCGATCTGCAGATGCCGGTGATGAACGGGGCCGAGCTGTGCAGAGCGTTGCGCCAATCTGCGCGTTGGGCCCATCTGCCGGTTTATGTGATCACCGCGGATCTCAGTGAACAGGCTGCCAATGAGCTGCAATCCTGTGGTTGCGATGGCCATCTGGACAAGCCGGTCGCCCTCAAGGAGTTGGCGACCTTGCTGCGTCACATCGCCAGAGCCGGAGGCAATATCGTCGCCCCGACACCGGTTGTCTCGCTGCTGACCGATGAACTGGCCGCCCTTTATCTGAAGGCGACCCGTGATGATTTGGCCGAACTTGAGCGCTGTTGCGCAGAAGAAGATGAAGTTGGCGTGAATGCTGCTTTACACAAGTTGAAGGGGGCCGCCAGAATGGTAGGGGCGACTGCGTTGGTGGCGGTCATTGAAGAGTGGCAGCAAGCGCCCCATCCGGCGCTGCAAGCCAGATTGAACCGGGCATTGGATGAGTTCAGCCAGCAGTTTTCAAAGAGGGCTCAAGATGATCATCACTGATGAAGAATTACTGGCGTTGCTCGATGCGGAAGAGCACGAGGCGGCAGGATTTTGCCCCATCGTGCTCTATGCCCTCGATGGCGTCTCTCATGCACTGGCCAGCGCCACGACACTACCCTCCTATGTGACGTTGCACCGCACCCAACCGGATGCCTGCTGGCAGTGGGAAGGGCTGTTTGCGGCCGGCGCCATCGCGCTTTACGATCCCGCCGCTCATCAGCAGGCGGACTATTTTCCCCAAATGCAGTCGCATCAGGGCATTTATGCCATCGGCGAGGATTGGTTGGGAGGGCTCGCGGCCAGTTACCGTGACTGGTGCTGCTGGCTGGCGGCCAACAAGATAGTGCTGCTCGAGGATCACCCGTTTCAGGGGATGCAGTTGCAGCAAACCATCGCCGCGCTGGGGCTCTCCTGCCAGTGGGTACAGGATGAGGCGGCCTGCCTTGCCGCTCTGGCGGCGGAAGATACTCGCCTGCTGGTGTGCGATCTCAGTCTGGTTGAGCAGGATGCCATCAGCCTGCTGATGAGCCAGCCCAGGTTGCAGCAAGAGGGGTTGCCTATCGTGCTGCTCTCGGCCCATGAGCAGACGCTGATCGACGGTGCCCGTCGGCTGCTGCACGATGCCGGTTTCAATATTCTGGCGGCGTTGGCCAAGCCCCTCGACTGCGATGCGTTGCTCAGGTTGCTGCGCCGACTCTATCTGGGGCCGCTGCGTCAACAGCGCTTGAGTGGCCAGCGCCGCACGATTCGTAGTTGGCAGGGGGAGGTACTGGGCCAGCTTGGTCTGCTCTCCAGCCCCGCGACTCCACATCCGGTCTGGCTGGCGGTGACGGGCTTGCCCAGCCGCTGGGATGCCCTCAAGGAGTGGCTGGCGGAGCAGTCGCGTGCGCCATCAGAATTGACCTTGCTGATCCACCGGCGTGATCACCTGCTCGGCAATGCCGACCGCTTCGCACTGGTGCTGCAAGCCAGTCTGGCGGGGAGCAAGCTGGCGCTGTTGCTCGACAACAGCCAACATCTGCCCTTCGATCTGCTGGAGCGTTTGCCACTGCAAGCCTTGCTACTGGGGCAGGGGATCCTGCCGGAGATGGAGTCCTTGACCGGTGACTCCCTACTGGGACGTTTTATGGTCCGGGTCAGGGAGCTGGGGATCGCCGTCTATCTGGATGACCCTTACAACCTGCTCGATGTCGACCTGTGGCGAGAGCGCGGTATCACGGGGCGCTGGTAAACCATGGCGCGCTACCTCTGCTGGCCCATGCATCGGGAGCGCCTTGGCAAAGGGCTGGATGGCTGGCCTCATCCGGTTTCCCGGGCTGCGCTGCCATTGACGATGCAGGTATCCGATGTGCCTTGCCTGCTGCGCGAGCTGCACGGAGTGACACCAGCCCGCATACTGGCCGCTTACGATGCACTGAGTGAAGAGAGCATCTACCTGCGCTTTATGCGCCCGAAACGGGCGCCGCTACCGGAGCAGGTCGCGCAATTTCTCAATTACCACCCCGAACATCAGATCTCGCTGCTGCTGACCGATCTCGCCGGTGAGCCGCTGGCGCAGGCGCAATCGATCCGCCGCCGTCTTCATCCCGATAGGGCGGAGTTTTCCTGCATCGTGGCAGATCACTTTCAGCACAAGGGGGCGGGGCGGCGCATTCTGCTGGCGCTGGCACTGCTGGCGCGCGCCGAGGGCATTCGGGAGTGGACGGCCGAAGTCTTGGCCCAGAATCGTCCCATGCTGACTCTGCTCAAGCGCCTTGGCTTGCCGCTGACGCTGGTGACCGGGCGGGAGATGGTCTTTGTCAGGCTGGATCTGTCGGTACTGGATGGCTGGTTGTCAGTGCAGTCAGCGGTAGCGCTTAAGACCAAGGGCGAATAGTGACACTTTTTTCCCTGTGCTAAGGTCACATTTATTGTGCGGGGATAGACGGAGCAGCTTATGGCGCAGTCATATAAACATATCGTGATCCTGACCGGAGCGGGGATATCGGCGGAATCCGGCATCAAGACCTTTCGTGCCTGCGATGGTTTGTGGGAAGAGCACAGGGTCGAGGATGTGGCGACCCCCGAGGGATATGCCCGGGATCCCGATCTGGTGCTGCGCTTTTACAACTCCCGCCGCAAACAGCTGCAACAACCTCAGGTTCACCCCAATCCGGCGCACTATGCGCTGGCTCGCCTCGAGCGGCTGCTGCCCGGCACGGTCACCCTGGTGACCCAGAACATCGACAATCTGCATGAGAGCGCGGGCAGCAAGAACCTCATCCATATGCACGGCGAGCTGCTGAAGGCCCGCTGTCCCGAGTCCGGTCAGGTGATCGAGTGGCGCGGCGATCTCCATCAGGACGAGCTCTGCTCCTGCTGCCAGTTTCCCCAGCAGATGCGCCCCCATGTGGTCTGGTTTGGCGAGATGCCGCTCGGGCTGGATCGGATCTACAGCGCGTTGGCCCAGTGTGATCTCTTTATCTCCATCGGCACCTCGGGCGCTGTCTATCCGGCCGCCGGGTTTGTCCATGAGGCGGGCCTCAACGGTGCGCACACCATCGAGCTCAATCTCGAGCCGAGCGAGGTGGGCAGCCAGTTTGACGAGAAGCGCTATGGCCCGGCCTCCCTGCTGGTTCCCGCCTATGTCGATGAGTTGCTGGAGGCGTGCGGCATCCATCAGCCCCGGCAGGTCGAGGGGCACAACTGGATGGAGATGCGTGAACGCTAGGCATCCGGGATAGTGGAAAAGCAGAAGGCGACTCGGGGAGTCGCCTTTTTGTTGTGTGGTGATTTTGTTTTCCGCTGCGTTTAGTGTCCGGTAGCGGGTGCCCGTTACGATTGCTCGGGTAGGGGGGCGCAGGATTGCCTGATCACCAGATCCGGGTCGACGGTGATCAGGTGATTTTCCACCGCCTCGCCGTTGATCCGCGCCAGCAGGCGGGTGACGGCCAGCCGTCCCAGCTCCTCTTTGGGCTGGTTGACGGTAGTGAGCGGCGGCGAGAGGTATTGCGCCAGCGCCACGTTGTCGTAGCCGACGATGGAGAGATCCCGCGGTATCACAATGCCCGCCTGATGGGCAGCACTGATGGCTCCCATCGCCATCATGTCGTTGCAGACAAAGAGGGCGGTGGGGCGCGAAGGGAGTGCCAGCAGCCGCGCCATGGCGGCAAAGCCGCTGGCGCAATCAAAGTCCCCCTCCTGGATCCACTCCGGATTGATCGTGAGACCCGCCTCCTGCATCGCCAGCTCAAAGCCAGCTTGGCGCTGGTTGGCGGGGGCACGGCTCTGGGGACCGGAGATGCAGCCGATGGCGGTATGGCCCAGCTCAATCAGATGGCGGGTCGCCAGATAACCGCCGTGGAAGGAGTTGTCGGCGATAAGATCCACATCCTCGCTGACCAGCCCCCAATCCATCACCACCACCGGCAGGCTCTTGAGCCAGTCGAGCTGGTTGAACACCTCCTGTTGCCCCTCGCTACACATGATCAGCAGGCCATCGACCCGCTTGCGCAGCATCATCTTGAGGTAGGAGAGAGCGGTCTCGGCCTGCCCCTCGGTGTTGCCCAGCATCAGGTTGTAGCCCTGCTCGAAGCAGTAGCGCTCCACCCCGCGCACCACTTCGGCAAAGAAGGGGTTGCTGGAGGTGGTGACCAGCATGCCGATACTGTTGGTCTCCTTCACCTTGAGGCTGCGGGCTACCAGGCTCGGGGCGTAGTTGAGATCGCGCATGGCGGCGAAGACCCGCTCACGGGTCTCCTCGGCCACGAAGCGGGTCTCGTTGATGACATGGGAGACGGTGGTGGTGGAAACCCCCGCCAGCGCCGCCACCTCCTTGATATTGGCCATCAGTGCCCCTGCGCACTCTGCTCAAGCAGGAAGGCGTCAACCTCCTCCTTGCTCGGGATGGAGCTCTGGGCGCCAAACCGGGTGACAGAGAGCGCTGCTGCGCCGTGGGCAAAGCGCACTGCGCCGTTGAAGTCGGCCCCGGCCAGCTCGGCGGCCAGCAGGGCGCCGTTGAAGGTATCGCCAGCAGCCGTGGTGTCGACCGCTTTCACCCGAAAACCCGGGATCAGCAGTTGCTGCTTTGCGTTGCTGCAATAGACCCCTTGGGAGCCCAGGGTGATCATCACATCCGCAATGCCCATCTGATGGAAGCGGGCAGCAGCCTCACGGGCGCTGGCTTCGTCGGTGACTTTGACGCCGGTCAGCAGCTCGGCTTCGGTCTGGTTGGGGGTGATAAGGTCGACCAGCGCCAACAGCTCGGCGGAGAGCGGACGGGCGGGGGCGGGGTTGAGTACCACCCGGGTGCCGTGGGCACGGGCCAGCCGTGCCGCTTCGAACACGCTTTCGAGCGGCACTTCCAGCTGCAGCAGCAGGGTATGGGCGTCGGCAATCAGGGCTTCGTGGCGCTGTACCACCGCAGGGGAGAGGGCCCCGTTGGCTTCGGCGGAGATGCCGATGCTGTTCTCCCCCTCATCGCTGACATAGATGATGGCGATACCGGTGGGCAGGGTGTCGTCGAGCTCGACGGCACTGACGTCGATGCCATCTTTGGCAAAGCCGGTTTTCATCTGGTGGCCGATGGCGTCATCACCGATACGGGCGATAAAGGATACGGGGGCGCCGAGGCGGGCGGCTGCGACCGCCTGATTGGCCCCCTTGCCACCCGGGACCACCTGATAGCTGTGACCGGTCAGGGTTTCACCCGGGCGAGGAAAGTGGGGAACGCGCAGCACATGGTCTGCATTGACACTGCCCAGAACGACGAGACGTTTCATGTTGACTACTCCTGATGCATCTTGGCTTGAACACAATGACTGAGTGAGCTCAAGCCGGGAGGCACCGCGACTGAGGGGAAAAAGGGGAGGCGAGCCTCCCCCTTTGAGACTTATTTGCTGACCACTTGCAGCGGAACCGGGATGGATTTCTCGACCGGCTGACCCTTGAGCACCTTGTCGGCAGTCTCGACACCGATGGCACCGATCAGGGCAGGTTGCTGGGCCACGGTGGCGGCCAGTTTACCTTTGGCAACGGCGGCTTTGCCATCGTCAGTGCCGTCGAAGCCGACGATCATCACCTCTTTACCGGCAGCCTGTACCGCGCGGATGGCACCCAGCGCCATCTCGTCGTTCTGGGCGAACACGGCCTGTACGGTCGGGTGGGCCGCCAGCAGGTTTTCCATGACGTTCAGACCCTTGGTGCGGTCAAAGTCGGCAGGCTGGGAAGCCAGTACCTGCAGCTTGTTGGCTGCCACGGCCAGGGCAAAACCTTCGCCACGGTCACGGGCGGCGGAAGTACCGGCAATCCCTTCCAGCTGGATCACCTTGGCACCGGTACCCAGTTTTTCGGTGATGAAGTCACCGGCCAGCTTGCCGCCAGCCACGTTATCGGAGGCGATGTGGGCTTTCACCTCGCCTTGCGCGGCGCCGCGGTCCAGGGTCAGCACCGGAATGTTGGCGCGGTTAGCCAGACGGATTGCGTTGCCGACCGCTTCGGAGTCGGTGGGGTTGATCAGGATGGCGCCGACCTTGCGTACGGTGAGATCTTCCATGTTGGAGAGCTCTTTGGCCGGGTCATTCTGGGAATCCAGTACCACCAGCTCGTAACCAAGCTCCTTGGCTTTGGCTTCGGCACCCTCTTTCATGGTGACGAAGAAGGGGTTGTTGAGGGTGGAGACCACCATCGCCAGGGTTTGATCGGCGGCCTGGGCAGTGCCCAGCACGGACATGATGGCGGCAGCGAGCAGGGTATTGAGCTTTTTCATCATTTCATTCCTTGTGTGTGGCTTGTCTTATTAACGGTTGCTTTTGTTATCGATCATCACGGCAAGCAAGATCACGCTGGCCTTGGCGATCATCTGGTAATAGGACGATACGTCGAGCAGGTTGAGGGCGTTGTTGAGAAAACCGATGATCAAGGCACCGATCAGGGTTCCCATGATGCGGCCCTTGCCGCCCATCAGGCTGGTACCGCCCAGCACTACGGCGGCGATGGCATCCAGCTCGTAACCCATGCCCGCCGTCGGCTGGGCAGAGGATAGGCGAGAGGTAACGATAAGCCCTGCCAGCGCCGAGAGCGCGCCGCACAGACCATACACCGCCAGCTTCACCCGATCCACATTGATACCGGAGAGGCGGGTGGCAGACTCGTTACCGCCCAGCGCGTAGATGTAGCGACCGAGACGGGTGTGGTTGAGCATGAACCAGGCCAGCAGGAAGACGATGGCCATCAGCCAGATGGGCACCGGCAGACCGAACAGGTAACCGGTACCGAGCCAGGCGAAGTGATCGGCGCCGTCACTGAAACCGGTGGAGATGGGGCGTCCCTCGGTATAGACCATGGTGATGCCGCGCAGGGCGGTCATGGTGACCAGGGTGGCGATAAAGGCCTGTACCTTGCCTTTGGCAATGATGAGACCGCTGACGCCGCCCAGCAGGGCACCGGCACCCAGAGTGAGGGGCACCACCAGCCAGATCGGCAGCTCCATGGCGACCATAGTCGCGGCCAGCGCACCGCACAGGGCCAGCACAGATCCGACCGACAGATCGATACCGGCGGTGAGGATAACCAGCGTCATACCGACCGCCATGATGGCGTTGACCGAGGTCTGGCGCAGGATGTTGAGCAGGTTGTCGGCGGTGAAGAAGTTGGGGCTCAGGAAAGAGACCACACCAATCAGGACCAGCAGCGCGACCAGGGATTTGTTCTCGATCCACCACGCCTTGCTCATGACGCCACGGCGGGAAAGGGTTTGGGTTGTCATTGGGATGCCTCTTGCTCTGCTTGCCACTGTTTACCGACTGCCGCCGCCATCAGCTTCTCCTGATTGGCATCGCGGGTGTTGAACTCTGCGCTGATGCGCCCTTCGTGCATTACCATGATGCGATCACTCATGCCGAGCACTTCCGGCATTTCGGAGGAGACCAGAATGATGCTCATCCCCTCCTTCTTGAACTGGTTGATCAGCTGATAAATTTCCTTTTTCGCCCCCACGTCGACGCCGCGGGTCGGCTCGTCGAGGATCAGCACCTTGGGCCGGGTCAGCAGCCCCTTGGCGATGGCTACCTTCTGCTGGTTGCCGCCGGAGAGGAGCTTGATCAGCTGATCCTGACTCGGGGTCTTGATGTTGAACAGGCGCACATAGTCGCTCACTGCCTGCCGTTCGGCCTTGCCGTCAATCTTGCCGTTGCTGATGAACTCGTCGAGGGCGCACAGACTCATGTTTTCGCGCACCGACAGCTCCAGCACCAACCCATCGCCCTTGCGATCCTCGGAGATATAGGCGATGCCCGCGGCCAAGCCGTCGGCCGGGCTTTTGGGCACCAGAGCATGACCGTCCACTTCCACTTCACCGGCGCTGATGGGGCTGGCGCCATAGATAAGTTTCATCAGCTCGGTGCGGCCGGAGCCCATCAGGCCGCTAAAGCCCAGAATTTCACCCTGACGCAGGGAGAAACTCACCCCGCGCACGCCGGGACCGGCCAGATCCTTCACTTGCAGGCTGACGGGGCCGAGCTCGCGCTCAAGGCGTGGATACTGCTCTTCCAGCCGGCGACCCACCATCATCTCGATGATCTTGTCTTCGTCCAGATCGCTTACCGCCTTCTCGCCGATCCACTTGCCATCGCGCAGCACGGTGACCCGATCGCAGATCTGGAAGATCTCCTTGAGGCGGTGGGAGATATAGACGATGCCGCAACCCTGCTGGCGCAGCTCGCGGATCACCACAAACAGCTGCTCGGTCTCGGTGTCGGTCAGCGCATCGGTGGGTTCATCCATGATGATGACGCTGGCATCAAACGACAGTGCCTTGGCAATCTCCACCATCTGCTGTTCGCCGATGGAGAGATCCCCGAGCCGGGTATCCGGGCCGTGCTTGACGCCAAGTCGTGCCAGCAGACCGCTGGCCCGCTCACGCAACTGTTGGTGGTCGATGCTGCCAAAACGGGTACGGGGTTCGCGACCGAGGAAGATGTTGGCGGCAATCGACAACTCCGGCAGCAGGTTCAGCTCTTGGTGGATGATGCTGATCCCCTGATCCTGGGAGTCGCGGGGGCCCTTGAAGTGGACTGGTTGACCGCGGTAGCTGACGCTGCCCGCATCGGCCTGATAGATACCGGTCAGCACCTTCATCAGAGTGGATTTGCCGGCGCCATTTTCACCGAGCAGGGCCATCACCTGGCCCGGATAGACCCGCAGACCCGCTTCGTCGAGGGCGCGCACACCGGGGAAGGTCTTGACGATCCCGGTCAGCTCCAGAATGGGTGAGAGGGGGGAGGTTGTGCTCATTTGCAGCGTCCTTGAAGAGGCTTAAAACGCCACACCGGCGCAGAGAATAATATTAGCGTAGGGGGTGACCTCGCCGCTGCGCACGATGGCCTTGCTCTGGCGGGAGCGGGTTTTGAACTCCTCGTGCAGGCAGTACTCGATAGTGATGGGCTTGCCCTGGGCGGTGGCGTGGGCCTCAAGCTGATCGACCAGCGCCTGATGGGCGGCGGGGCTGATCTGCTTGATCTCGCTCGCCATGATCACCTTCTCCACCACCAGATCGGTGAGCAGGGCGGTCAGTACGGTTGCAAGGCTGGGCGTCCCCGCCATCAGCGCCAGATCGATCCGCTCCGGACCTGCCGGAATGGGCAAGCCTGCATCGCAGACGGTGATCTCGTCGGTGTGGCCCATTTGTGCCACCAGAGCACTCAGGGGAGCATTGAGCAGTACGCCTCGTTTCATACAGCACCTCATCAGGCCTTGGCCCGTCAATCTGTGAACCGCTAGGCAACCGGTTACGCAACCGGTTGCGTCATGGCGCAAAGATAGGCTTTTTACCGGGGAAGGGCCACGGCAAAACCACGGAAATGTGAAAACGATCTCAAAGGCGGGAGAAGAAGTGCAGGGGAGGAGGCAGGAAGGGTGTCAGCAGAGCCCTGACACCCTTGTTATTCATCGAGCTATTGATTTTATGGTTAGTTGGCCAGTGCCTTGGCGACCGCCGGACGGGTCAGCATGCGCTGATAATGATCGGCAACCTTGGGGAATTCACTGATCTCGACTCCATCGCTTTTCAGCCAGCCTGCGACCACGAACAGGTAGATATCCGCCACGCTGAACTGCTCGCCGAGTACCCAGGGGCCAGCCAGATAGTGCCGCTCAATCTGGGCAAAACCATCGCGCATATTGCTGGCAACTTTCTGCTGCATGGCGGCAATGGCCTGCTCGTCATCGGCCCAGCGGCTGCCACGGCGACCGTGAGCGTGGGAGACATGCACGGTGGAGGCGAGGAAGCTGTTGACCTCCTGCATGCGGGCCAGCAGGAACGGGTTGTCGAGCGGCGCCAGCTTGGCTGCGGGGAAGCGCTGCGCCACATAGAGCAGCAGGGCCGGGGTTTCGGTCAGGGTGCCCTGCTCGGTGACAAGGGCAGGCACCCGCCCTTTGGGGTTGATGGCGAGGTATTCGGGCGAACGCTGCTCACCGGCAGCCAGATTGAGCTGGCGGGCAGTAAACGGGGCGCCGGTTTCCAGCAGGGCAATCTGCACAGCCATGGCACAGGTGCCGGGAGCGAAATAGAGGGTCAGATCGGACATGAATACTCCTGATTGGCTCAGGCCACCCGTGATATCGGCGAAAAACGTGTTTTCCGTGATACCTCGAGGGGTCATAAAAAAAGAGAGGGGCAACGCTTGCCCCCTCAGCCAATCTACACCCCTGAGGGGGGATGAAAAAGTGCAGAATTAATCGACTTTGGCCGCTTTGCTGTTTGCCCACACCCTAAACCCCTTGGCCAAAATCTCGAACCAGTGGGTGTTGAACTTGATAGGCGCTGTTGACGCCAGAGGGACGGCAAGTCGGTACTGAAAGGACTGGGGGCGCAATAGCGCTCCCGCCTCGCTGTGCACTCTATCTGTGAGAAATCATACAGGTGAAAGACTGATGCCCGTGTGCGGGAATACAGCTCCTTTTTGCGATGATCCTTTCAGGCTTGAAGGGGAGCACCGCAATTATTATCAATAAGACAGAACCTTATTCCCCATATAGCTTAATTTCCAACACATTGGCGATGGCACTGCCATTCCAGTGGTATTCCAGATGCTGGGCTTGGTGGATCTTGGTGACCAGACGGGGGCGATAGAGTACATGGCAGTTATGACCGCTGTGGCGTACAGAACGGTAGTGGATACCGTCTATCCCCTTGGTTTTCTGCTCTTGGGCGAAAGCTTGGGATTGACCATAGTTGGTTGCGTGATAAAGCGGGGTGGAGAGAAATTCCGCGCTGGTGATATCGACCAGATTGGCGTTGAACTCGGTATAGAGCACCCGCATCTGTACTTTCTGAGCGGGTTCGTTGGTGTAGCCGAACATCCGCTCCTGGTGATAGACCGTCTCTTTGATGGCAGTATCGAGCAGGGGGGCACAGTAGTAACCGCCGAAATCGCCAGTGGTGAAGCGGGCTCCTTCCGGGTTGATATGGGTGAAGGCTGCCATCACATAGCTGCTGCCGTTTAGCCCGACCAACCAATCCTCTTTCGGTACCAATGACAGATCACCCGCCGCTTCATTCAACCGATCATTGGTCAGTGACTCTATGGCCCAGACGGCCTCCAGTTCGTCCGCATTAGCTACGTCTTCATAGAGATCGATGGTGGGGTAGCGGCTTGGAATGATCCGATATGCTCGCTCCCCCTTGAGTTCAATCAGTGGCGGCTCTTGCATCAGGCCATACCCCCGCGCCAGGCATGCAGACGGGTGGCCACTTCATACAAATCAGCCACGCGGCCAGCGTTCATAATGTCCATCGCGCTGCGCCCGGCAAAGAAGGGATGGCTGTTGGGTTTGCGCACCCAGCCGTAGATGCTGTCGTCGGCACTGAACAGCATCCTCAGACACTTATGGATATTGAGGATGTAGCTCATCCGTTCTTGCATATCCACGGTCAGACGGATCCCGCCGTTTGATTCCTTGTATTTGTTCAATGTTGAACGGGATGAAATGCCAAGCAGTTTCAGCTGTTCATCTGTATTGCAGTGCCACTTATCCAGGATACGGAATACCACAGGCAGTGCCTTACTGGGGTCAATGGCGCCATTTTTCAGGGCTTTTTGTGCAGTATTGGCCATATGTCCTCCTTACTATAGTCAGCGCCAGACGGCTGTCTGGCGCGTGAAATGTTAACTTGAGTTTAGTGTAGAAGAAATGCGCACACATGTACACATTTATACATATGTGCACATATATGTTCATTCTTGGGCGTTAATGTTCTTCCTTGAGGTCACGCAAAAAACACTCAGTGGTCAGCCACTATCTGGTGTGGTCCTGGCTGGTACATTGGATTGATTTTCTCGGCGTCTTTATTGGCCTCATTTTCGAGCCGATGGGCCAGCTTGATGGAGGCCAGACACGAGGCGCTCCATGTGTCGATCGGTGTGCTGTCGTGTTTAGGCATCGAAGAGGTGAAGATGAAAAAGGGAGCGATTGCTCCCTTAATCCATTAAGCCCATCAGGGCCGATTAACCACCGACTTAACCCGCCTTGGCCACCATGGCTTTAAGCTGCAGGAAGTACTGCTCGTAGAGGCGGGAGGTATCCCCTACATCGGACTGGAACTCCCCCTTGCGCTTGATCTCGTCACTCGGGAAGACCATGGGGTTGTTGCGAAACGCCGGGGTGAGCAGGGGAATGGCATCCTTGACTGGGGTGGGGTAGCCAATCGCTTCGGCCACCTTGGCGGCCACATCGGGGCGCATCAGGAAGTTGATCAGGGCATGGGCCTCCTTCACATGCTTGGCCTTGGCCGGAATGGCGAGGTTGTCCATCCAGAGTACAGCTCCCTCGTCGGGGTAGGTCATCTGGATGGAGGGGTATTCGCGCTGGGCGCCGTAGGCCGAGCCGTTCCACAGCATGCCGATATTGACCTCACCGGCGATAAAGGGGTCGGCCGGGTTGTCGGAGTTGAACGCCTTGACGTTGGGCATCAGCTTTTTCAGGTATTCGAACGCTTCGGCAATTTGCGCCTTGTCCTGGGTGTTGGGGCTGTAGCCCAGCTGCACCAGCGCGATATGGAACACCTCGCGGGCATCGTCCATCAGCAGCAGGCTCTCTTTCCACTCCGGTGCCCAGAGCTGCTTCCAGCTGGTAACCGGCTGTTCGATGATATCGGTGTTGGTGCCGATCCCGGTTGCGCCCCAGATATAGGGGATGGAGTAGCGGTTCTCCGGGTCGTACTCGTGGTTGAGCAGGGTAGGGTCGAGGTGCTTGAAGTTGGGCAGCTGGGCGCGATCCAGTGGCTGCAGCATCCCCTCTTTGGCCATTTTCGAGATGAAGTAGGTGCTGGGCACCATCACGTCATAGCCGTCGCCATGGGTTTTCAGCTTGGCGTAGAGGGTCTCGTTGGATTCGTAGGTGGAGTAGATCACCTTGATGCCGGTCTCTTGCTGGAACTGCTCCAGCAGGCCGTCCGGCACATATTCCGACCAGTTGTAGAAGTAGACCACCTTGTCGTCGGCCGCGTGAGCACTCTGGCTCAGCAGCGGGGTGGTGAGGGTGAGGGCGGCTGCCAGCAGGGCGCCGGCCTTGTGTTGGATTGTCATCAACAACTCCTTGGGGTTATGGGGCCTTGCGGCCCACCGTGACAGAGTTCGCCAAAGGTGGCGGGGACGAAACGGGCAGGGTCAACCCTGCCGTTTACGCAGTAACAGTTGCGCCAGCAGCACCATCCCGAGGGAGGCGACCAGCATCAGGGTGGCTAGGGCGTTGACCTCGGGGGAGACGCCCACCTTGACCATGGAGTAGATCTTGAGCGGCAGGATCTCGTAGGCCGGGCCGGTGACAAAGGAGCTCACCACCACGTCGTCCAGCGACAGGGTAAAGGAGAGCAGCCAGCCCGCCATCACCGCCGGCAGGGCTAGCGGCAGTATGATGCGGCGCAGGATGATCCACTCGCCAGCCCCCAGATCCCGCGCTGCTTCCAGCATCCGCACATCAAAACCGCACAGCCGCGAGTAGACGGTGATCACCACGAACGGCAGGCTGAAGGTGATGTGGGCGATCAGTAGCGACCAGAAGCCGAGCGCAATGCCGGTCACCACAAACAGGGTCAGCAGGGAGATGGCCATGACGATATCGGGGGACATCATCACCACGAACAGCATGCCGCTCACGTACTGTTTGCCGCGAAAGCGATAGCGAAACAGCGCCACGGCGGTGAGGGTACCGATCAGGGTGGCCGCGGTGGCGGTGAGGGCAGCGATGGTCAGGGAGTGCTGGGCCGCCTGCATCAGGCTAGCGCTGGCAAACAGCTTCTCATACCAGCCCAGGGTAAAGCCGCGCCAGTCGATGCCATATTTCGACAGGTTGAAGGAGTTGGCGATCAGCACCCCGATGGGCACATAGAGGTAGCCAAACACCAGCAGCAGGAACAGAGCCTTCAGTGCGCGCATCATGCCAGCTCCCCCTTCTTGCTGAGTAGCTTGCCCGCCCGCCAGTAGCAGTAGACCAACAGTGCCATCAGCACCGTCAGCATCACGCTGATGGCGGCGCCAAAGGGCCAGTCACGGCTATTGAGGAACTGGGTCTTGATCAGGTTACCGATCAGCAGGTGCTTGGCGCCCCCCAGCAAGTCGGAGACATAGAACATCCCCATGGCGGGCAGGAACACCAGCAGACAACCGGCGATGATGCCGGGCAGGGTGAGGGGCAAAATGATCCGTACCAGCCGTTGCCAGCCGTTGGCGCCAAGATCCCGCGCCGCCTCCAGTAAACGACCATCCAGCTTCTCGATGCTGGAGTAGAGCGGCAGCACCATAAAGGGGAGCAGCACATAGACCAGCCCGATGATGACGGCCACCTCGGTATACATCATCTGCAGCGGCCGCTCGATGAGCCCCAGATCCATCAGCCAGCCATTGATCAGCCCCCGGGTGCCGAGCAGCACCTTGAGCGCATAGGTACGGATCAGGGAGTTGGTCCAGAACGGTACCACCACCAGAAACAGCAGCAGCGGGCGAATACGTGTTGGCAGATGGGCCAGCAGCCAGGCAAAGGGGTAACCCACCAGCAGGCAGATGGCGGTGGCGAGCAGCGCCAGCCAGAGAGAGTGGAGCAGCACCTCGAAATAGAGCGGGTCCAGCAAGCGGCCATAGTTGCTCAGGGTAAAGAGCGGCGCGATAAGCTCGGACTCATCACGAGTCAGGAAGCTGACGCCGATGATCATCAGGTTGGGCAGGAAGACAAACAGCGTCAGCCAGCCCAGGATCAGCGCGATGGCCGTGTTGCGAAAGCCATTGTGGGCAAAGCTGTGCGCTACCCGCAGATTAGTGAGGCTCATAGGGCAGCACCACCTCCCAGCTGTCAACCCAGTGGATCGCCACCTCCTGACCCAGACGGTAGTCAAAATCGGGGTCATCCTCGTCGAAGAACTCGGAGATAAGCAGCTGTTTGCCACTTTCGAGCTCGATCACCGAATCCAGCGTCGCCCCCTTGTAGTTACGCTCGCGGATATTGCCCCGCAGCGCGCCGCTCTGATCGGCATCCTGATCGAGAATGCGCAGATCTTCCGGGCGCAGCAGCACCAGCACCTTCTCGTCTGGCTGGAACGGCAAGGTGGTATGGAGCAGGCATTCGCGCCCCTCTACCTCCGCCTGCCAGATACCGGGCTCGCGCTGGCTGATCAGCTTGCCATCCATCACGTTGATCTCGCCGATAAAGCGGGCCACGAACAGATTAGCTGGCGATTCGTAGATATCGCGCGGGGTGCCGCGCTGGATGATCTTGCCCCCCTCCATCACCAGGATGCGATCAGACATGGTGAGCGCCTCTTCCTGATCATGGGTAACGAAGACAAAGGTGATGCCAAGGCGACGTTGCAGCGCCTTGAGCTCGCTCTGCATCTGCTTGCGCAGCTTGTAGTCGAGCGCCGAGAGGGATTCGTCGAGCAGCAGCAGGCGGGGCTTGTTGACCACGGCGCGGGCGATGGCGACCCGTTGCTGCTGGCCGCCGGAGAGCTGGTCCGGGCGGCGGTTGGCCAGCTCGGTGAGCTGCACCATGGCGAGGGTCTCCTCGACCCGCTGGCGGATCTCGCTGGCAGGCACCTTTTGCATCTGAAGGCCAAAGGCGACGTTTTCAAACACCGTCATATGGGGGAAGAGCGCATAGCTCTGGAACACGGTGTTGATGTGCCTGTGTTCGGCGGGGATATGGGTGATCTCGTCACCGGCCAGATGGATGGTGCCACCATCGACCGATTCGAGCCCGGCCAGCAGGCGCAGCAGGGTCGTCTTGCCGCAGCCGGAGGGGCCCAGCAGGGTAAGAAATTCACCATCATAGATTTCCAGGTCAAGGTCACTCAGGATCACCTTGCCATCGTATTTTTTGCTGATCTTGTTCAGCGCGACAATTACCTGTGGATTGTTCATCATCCGCCAGTCTCACCCCAGCCAGTGGCCATCGTGTTGAAAGAGGGCCGCATTCTATGCAGCCAATCCATGAAATCAAAGGCTTTTTGGCCCGAATTAGCCGGGAG
The DNA here is from genome assembly GCF_016026615.1 of Aeromonas allosaccharophila. Taxonomy (NCBI): domain Bacteria; kingdom Pseudomonadati; phylum Pseudomonadota; class Gammaproteobacteria; order Aeromonadales; family Aeromonadaceae; genus Aeromonas; species Aeromonas allosaccharophila. The sequence continues at coordinate 1,094,652 of NZ_CP065745.1, forward strand.
TGGACAGGAAAAACGGCTACGAATAGCAGACCAAATCGCTATAATGTGCCACCTGATTTGGTCGTTTTCGATATTGGATAGTCAATTGAGTAATAAAATGCGTATTGGCGGCTCCCTTGAGCAGTCTCTGAACCAGGGCTACCGCCTTGATCTGAAAGGGGTCATCCAGGAGGGATGGCAACAGACCCGCCGTACCGGATTTGGCCTGCTGCTGGCGATTGTCGGAGTGACGGCGATCTGGATCCTGCTCAGCAATGTGCTGTTGTTGCCCTATCTGGGGGACGACAACCAGATGAATGTGGCCATGGTGCTAAGCCTGCTGATGACGGTGGTGATGGCCCCCATGACCAGCTCCCTCGATATGCTGGGGTTGCAGCAGTCGGTCGGGGTGCGCGCCCGGGCCAACCAGGTGTTCGACTTCTTCCGCCATTTTGTGCGCCTCGGCATGTTGAGCCTGCTTGGCAGTCTGCTCACCAGCCTGTTTGGCCCGCTGTTCGATCTGCTGGGATTGCCCGCTGTACTCTCTTTCATCCCCTCGGCCCTGATCGGCATGGGTCTGCTCTTTACCGTGCCGCTGGTGCTGGAGCGTGGCCTGACGCCGCCCCAGGCCATTCTGGTCTCTCTCAAGCTCTTTGCGCGCGGTTGGCCCAGCATTGTGCTGTTCCACGGCGTGATGACCGCGCTCTTCTTCCTGGCTCTGATCCCCATGGGGTTGGGGCTTATCTGGGTGGCACCGCTCTATTTCAACTGCAAGGGGATCCTCTATCGGGATCTCTGCGGGGTGGGGGTAGAGGTTAACGAGGTGACAGAAGGCCCCAACCATTTCAATGCATGATGCAAAAGGACGTTGAATGACCCGTCGATATGGAGTGACCAAGGTTTTGCGCCAGAGTCTGCTAGCCACGCTCTTGCTGCCTGGGCTGGCGCTGGCTGAGCCGGTGCTGGACCTGCAATACAGCACCTTCTACAGCCAGATGAAGACCTTTGCCAAAGGGGAGTTTGGTCACGCCAGACTGGGGTTTTATCTGACCGATCCGCAAAATGGTCAGCGCTGTGGCCTCACCTTTGCCCGGGTTGCAACCGACAGCAAGGAAGTGGCGGGCGAGGTAACGGTCGATAGCGAACTGCGCCTGCCTTTTGATGAGGATCTCAACCTCGACAAGGGGATCGTGACCGTCGGCCTGAAAGAAGAGCACGCCACTTGCGATATGACGGTACAGGTGATGGCCGATGCGCCAAAAGGGCCCGAGCTGCCGCTGGCCGAGCTGGCGGCCCGTCAGCAGCAGATGCAGTCGCTGCTCGACAAGATGGCGGGTATGGTCGGCAAGCACTTCCTGCCGAAGATGGAAGGGGTGCGCATTACCCTGGTGCAGCAGAGCGGCACCGCCTATCTGATTGATGGTGCCCGTCAGGAGGCACTGCCCTGGGAGAAAGGCCACCTGCTGCTGAGCAATGAGCAACTGGCCGCGTTCGCTGCCGGACAACTGCGCCTGCAGGGTGACGTGTTGCGGCTGACCCCCTGGTTGCACAAGGGCTGATGCCGATGGTGCTGTCACGTTGGTAACAGGCAGGTCAAGAAAGCAAAAAAGGAGCGATTATCGCTCCTTTTTTATTGCGTGGCGTTTGCCCTGTGACGGCGGCTTAGCGCACTTCAATCACATCCAGCATGTCCATCTCATCGATGTCCAGCAGCGGCGCCTTTGGCATCTCGGGCGGATCAAACGCCTTGTCGCCGCCATCGATGATGCCGGAGTCGCGGTTGATGCTCTTGAAGTCAAACAGCTTGTGATCGAGCAGGTGGCTCGGGATCACGTCCTGAATGGCGGTGAACATGGTTTCGATACGACCCGGGAAGCGGCGATCCCAATCCTGCATCATCTGCTTGATGGCCTGACGTTGCAGGTTCTCCTGCGAGCCGCACAGGTTGCACGGGATGATGGGGAAGGCTTTGACCTCGGCGTAGCGGATCAGATCCTTCTCTTTGCAGTAGGCCAGCGGGCGGATCACCACGTTCTTGCCATCATCGCTCACCAGCTTGGGCGGCATGGACTTGAGCTTGCCACCGTAGAACATGTTGAGGAACAGGGTCTCGAGGATGTCGTCGCGGTGGTGGCCAAGGGCAATCTTGGTGCAACCCAACTCCTGGGCGGTGCGATAGAGAATACCGCGGCGCAGTCGTGAGCAGAGGGAGCAGGTGGTTTTGCCTTCCGGTACCTTCTCCTTGACGATGGAGTAGGTATCTTCCTCGACGATCTTGTACTCGATGCCGAGCGAGGCGAGGTATTCAGGCAGCACATGCTCGGGGAAGCCGGGCTGCTTCTGATCCAGGTTGACGGCAACCAGATCGAAATGGATGGGGGCGCTGGCTTTGAGGCTCATCAGTATGTCGAGCATACCGAAGCTGTCCTTGCCGCCGGAGAGGCAGACCATGACCTTGTCGCCCTCTTCAATCATGTTGAAGTCGGCAATGGCCTGACCCACGTTGCGCCGCAGGCGCTTCTGCAGTTTGTTAAAACTGTATTTATCTTTGGCGTTCAGCTCTTCTAGCATGCTCGTAAAACCCGGGACACAAATAAGCGCGTTATTATAGCCATGTCCCGGGGGAGGGCAAGGTGCCAGGCACCTTATGATTGTTTGCGACGACTGTCGACCGGGCAGCTGTAGTCCGCCGGTTTGAGGATCAGGATGTCGCAGGAGAGGCGGTCAATAACATGTTCGGCGGTATTGCCGAGCAAAGCAGCAGAAAGCCCGGTACGGCCGACACAGCCCATGATCATCAATGTCGCCTTGAGCTCTTCGGCCATGTCCGGCAACACCTCTTCCGGTAGCCCTTCAGCTACCCGGGTCCAGAGATGACCAATCCCGAACTTGTCGGCATGGCTCAGCAGCAGGCTTTCGTGGTGTTTGCGGATCGCTTCGTTGTAGGCGTTGGGGTCAAACTCCGGCAGCTCGATGGCCACGTTGACCGGGGTGCCCGGGTAGGTGTTGACCAGATAGAGGTTGGAGCCCAGCAGCTCTGCGATATCGCTCCCTTCCTGGGTGATCCGTTCGTTGAGCAGTTTCTGATCCGGATCGTCGCTTGAGCAGTTGATGGCGGCGATGATGTTGCCGCCCCGTTGCCAGTGACCCTCCTTGACCAGCAGCACCGGACAGGGGCATTTGCGCAGCAGATGCCAGTCGGTGGGGGTAAAGATGAAAGTTTGCAGGAAGCTGTGATGGTGGGTGGCCTTGACCACCAGATCGTGGTGCTGCTCCAGCACCTCCTGAATGACGCATTCGAAGGGGCGATTGTGCCAGACCACCTTCACCTCGCAGGTTATCCCCTGTGCCCGATAGGGGGTCAGGATTTCGTCCAGCCACTCACGTCGCTGTGAAATGACGCCGTCGCGCATCTCTTGCCGCTCGTCCACCGAGAGCATGGCGGTCATTTCATACGAGAAGTCATAGATGGTGAGCAGCAGGGTCAGATGGGCGTTTTCGTCCAGCTCGGCGACTTTGACTGCCCGTTCGAGGGCGATTTGACGCTCCTCTTCTGGATTGATAACCACCAGAATATTCTGATATTTGACCATCTTCTCCTCCTTGGAAAAGTCCAATGACAGCAGAATGTTAGCTATTACAGCTTAGCGCAGGAGGAGGGTAACGGGAACGTACCGGATCACATTCCAGAGGAAAGGATCCGGCAGAGAAAGCGGGGTTTAAGACGTGTGCTTAGCCACAGGCTGGTCGGGTTGCACCGGCCATCATGCCAAGGGCGACCTGATCCAGCACGGTAATGTATTTGCCTTTGACGCTGATAAGACCGGACTTCTGGAAACGGCCGAGCAGACGACTGATGGTCTCGACGGTCAGCCCCAGATAGTTGCCGATATCGCCACGGGTCATGGAGAGACGGAACTCCTTGGCGGAGAAGCCACGCTCGGAGAAGCGTACCGACAGATTGTGCAGGAAGGCGGCGAGGCGCTCTTCGGCATTTTTCTTGGAGAGCAACAGGATCATCTCCTGATCGCCCATGATTTCGTTGCTCATCAGACGCATGATCTGCTGACGCAGCTTGGGCATCTTGCCGGAGAGGTCGTCGAGCACTTCAAACGGGATCTCGCACACCATGGCGGTTTCCAGCGCTTGGGCGAAGGAGGGGTGTGCCTGTTTGTGGATGGCATCGAAACCAACCAGATCGCCAGCGAGGTGGAACGCGGTGATCTGCTCATCCCCTTGCTCGGTGATGGTGTAAGACTTGATGGTCCCGGAACGGATGGCATAGAGCGATTTGAACTCGTCGCCAGCCTTGAACAGCTCTTCACCCTTCTGGATCGGCTTTTTGCGCTCGATGATGCTGTCCAGCTGATCAAGCTCGTTGTCGTTCAGAGCGAAGGGAATACAGAGCTGACTGATACTGCAATCCTGGCAATGAATTGCACAGCCACCGCTCTGGATACGTCTGCCAGGTTTCTTTTCCGGGATCATAGGCTCATACGAATAATTGATTTATATCAAACAAGTTTACCATCAACTCATCCGTTTTGGATAGGGTTTCAAAAGGAAGCAATCCCAATCCACAGGGTATGCACCCCGAACAAAATGAGCAGCAGGGCACCGCCAAGGCGCAAACTGCGCAGGGTGAGCCAGTATCTCAGGCGATCGGCAAGCCCCCCCAACGCAAACAAGGTGGGCAGGGTACCGAGGCCAAAAAAGAGCATGATCAGCGCTCCGCCACTGGCCGACCCCGCTGCTGCGCTCCAGGTCAGCATGGAGTAGACCAGCCCGCAAGGCAGCCACCCCCACACCATGCCAAAGGGCAGTGCCTGCAGCGGTGAGGTGAAGGGAAGAAACTTGCCCGCCAGCGGTTTGATACGGGGCCACAGCCTGGCGCCGAGCCGCTCCAGCAGCAAGATCCCGTGCCACCAGCCCGCCAGATAAAGGCCAAGTGCAATCATCAGCAGTGCCGCCACCAGGCGTAAGCCGGCGATGGCGTGTTTGCCAGCGCCCAGCTCGCTGGTGGTCGCCAGCAGCCCGCCAGCCAAGGCGCCTGCAATGACATAGCTCAGGATCCGGCCGAGGTTGTAGTTGAGCAGATAGGCGAGCCGCCCCCAGAAGTGCTGCTTGTTGGCGGGGATCGCCATTGAGAGCGCGGCGGAGACGCCACCACACATGCCGATACAGTGGGCGGAGCCTGCCAGTCCTACCAGCAGGGCCCCGGCCAGATCAAGGTTGTGGGTCATGGTCAGCAGGCTTTGCGGGTTTGCGGGCGGGTTGCTCTTCGTCAAACAGGATGTTGGAGCCCTGCCGGTCGAGATCTTCAAACTGCTCGGAGCGAATGGCCCAGAAGAAGACGACCCCGGCGATGATCACAAACAGGATGGCGATGGGGATCAGGACAAAAATTATATTCATGAGAGGTACCTTGGCGTTCATCCTTGGCAAGTGTCCCCTATGGTAACCCTGTTCGGGCAGGGGGCCAGCCGCTATCAGTTAGAAATGTGGCCTGCATCGGAGGCAGGCCACATTTTCAGCTATTTTCCGCCACCGGCCTCATCGGTTGAGACGCATGGAGTTGGTCACCACGATGAGCGAGCTGAGCGACATGCCCGCCGCCGCCAGATAAGGGGGGAGCCAGCCGCAGGCTGCCAGCGGCAACACCAGCAGGTTGTAACCGATGGACCAGGCGAAGTTCTCAATGATGATCTTGCGGGTACGCATTGCCAGCTCTCTGGCCTCAAGCAGTCGGCTCAAGTCATCGGCCAGCAGGATGGCATCGGCGCTGTTTTTCGCCAGATCGGTGCCACCAGCCATGGCGAACGAGGCGTGAGCTCCGGCCAGTACCGGGGCGTCGTTGATGCCATCGCCCACCATGATGCTGATATCCCCCTCGGCTTCACGAGCCTTGAGATAGGCCAGCTTGCCATCGGGTGAGACCCCCTTGACCAGCTCATCTACTCCCAGCTCGCGGGCAATCTCGTCGGCCTGCAGGGAGCTGTCGCCAGTCAGCACAGTGGTTTGCAGACCGGCTGCCTTGAATGCCGCGATCAGCGCCTTGGCATCGGGGCGAAGGGTATCTTCCAGATTGAAACGGGCCAATACCTGCTGCTCGTTAGCCAGATAGATAGCCAAACCGCGGCCGTGCTCTTGCGCCGGATCCAGCCCAAGCCAGCGGGCACTGCCGAGGCGGTAGCGTACGCCATCCACCAGCGCCGTGATCCCGTGACCGATGACCGGGGTGATCTCGCGGGCGGATGGCAGCACTGTGATGCTGTCGGCGGGTAACCGGAAGGCGCGGGCAATGGGGTGCTCAGATTGCGCCTCCATGGCCCGGGCGATGGCGAGGCAGTGCGCCTCGTCAAGGTTGGCCAACGCCTGAGTCTGCGTCAGGCTGACGTTGCCTGTGGTCAGGGTGCCGGTCTTGTCCATTACGACCCGGTTGGCCTTGGTCAGTACGTCCAGCACATGACCGCGGCGCAGCAGAATGCCGTTGCGGGTCAGATTGGCGGTGGCCGAGGTCAGCGCCGTCGGAGTGGCCAGCGACAGGGCGCAAGGGCAGGTGGCAACCAGCACGGCGAGGGTGACCCAGAACGCCTGATCCGGTTGATGGAAGTGCCAGAAGGTCCAGACCGCGGCGGCAATGATCAGCAGCACCAGAATAAAGTGGCGCGACAGCTGATCCGCCATCTGGGCGATGGCCGGTTTGTCGTCGAGGGCATGATCCTGCAGCCGCATGATCTGGGCGATCCGCGACTCTTCGATGCGGTGGCTGACCCGGATCTGCAGCGGCGCATCCGTGTTGATGGTGCCAGCATAGACCTGATCGCCGGGCTGTTTGAGCAGGGGCAGCTGTTCGCCGGTCAGCATGGATTCGTTGAGGCTGGCTTGTCCTTCGACAATGATGCCGTCCGCCGGCAAGGTGGCACCGGCCAGCACCCGTACCCGATCGCCGACCTGCAAGGTTTTAGCCGCCACTTCACGTTCCCCTTCATCATCGATGCGGGTCGCCATGATGGGCACCAGCCGCGCCAGGTTGGAGCTCGATTCCGACGCCTTGCGCCGGGCCCGCAATTCGAGAAAGCGCCCCAGCAGCAAAAAGAAGACGAACATGGTGATGGAGTCGTAATAGACCTCACCGGTATTGAATACGGTGGCCCACATGGAGGCAACAAAGGCCCCGATCAGTGCCAGTGACACCGACACATCCATCGATAGGTAACCCTGTTTCAGGCTGCGCCAGGCGCCCACATAAAACGGCTGTGCCGAATAGATCATGATGGGGGTGGAGAGCAACAGGCTTATCCACTTGAAGTAGACCATGAACTCATCTTCAACGCTGATGAAGAGATCCATATAGAGGGCCACGGCGCACATCATCACCTGCATCGAACCCAGCCCCGCCAGTGCCAGCCGGAACATATAGCTGCGCACCTCTTTGGCGTAGAGCGCCTCCTGGCTGTGGGTCTGGAACGGGTAGGCGCGATAGCCTATCTGGGCGAATCCCTTGAGGATGTCACTCAGGGAGAGCTGTGCCGGATCCCACTTGATGCGGGCCCGGTGGGTGGTGGTGTTGACGTTGATGTAGCGCAGGCCGTTCAGAGTCATCAGGTGACGTTCGATAAGCCAGGCACAGGCAGCGCAGGTGAGCCCCTCGACCGTCAGCTGGATTTCACGAAGGGTGCCACTTTCGGTGACAAACTCCTGCTGGATCTCGGCCAGGTCGTAGTGGGTGAGGGCGGCCAGCTCCTCGGGCACCAGATCCCCCTTGGTGCCGGGGGCGGTGCGGTGATCGTAGTAACTGGCGAGGCCGCACTCCATGATGGTTTCTGCCACCGCCTGACAACCGGGGCAGCACATGGGGCGAACAATCCCCTTTATCTCGAGGGAATAGCCACTATTGGCGGGCACCGGCTCGCCACAGTGAAAGCACGGGGTCATGGTTTATGGCCCCCTGAATGCAGGATGCGAGCTGCGGGGGCGCTGGCGAGAACCGGCTCGCCATAATGAGAAAAGCCGTTCATGGCTTAACGTCCCTTCGGGTCGAGTTCGACAGGGGCCAGGGTGGGCAGCTGGACGGTCTCTTGCAATCGCCACTCGTGATCAAAGGCATCGACCCGAATGTGCCACTTGCCGACCAGCGGCTTGTCGAAATGGAGACGATAGGTGCCGCTCGCATCGGCGGTGATCATGTGTTCGCTGTCCTGACCGGCCAAGGTCGGGTGGAACAGCGAGAGATAGAGGGCTTGCCCGGCAGGAATATCGCCGCTGATGGGTTTGAGGGTCAGCTCGTTGCCGTCGACCTCCAGCCCAAAGCGGATATTGAGCGCTTCGGAGCGGTCAAACTTGCTCAAGTCCTGATTGATCTCTTTCCCTTGTTTGTAATAGTCCTCGGCCACCAGATTGACCCCATCCTGGCTGGCAATGATGGCGGTGGTGATGCTGCCGACAACGGCGGCAGTGGGGAGGGCGATGATAAACCAGGGCCAGAATTGGCGATACCACGGTTTGGATAGAGGTTGGGTCATGATTGCTACTGCCATGAAACGAATGATTAACGTGGAAGATGGTTTTTACGCAACACAAGATAACAAAAAGCCTCGAGGAGTCGAGGCTTTTTGCTGTGTAATCACGTGTTTATCACATGTTACAACGTTACGGGCGAACCTTATTTGGCAGACTGTTGATGAGACAGGCTGTAAACGTAGGAGGCCAGCAGGTGAACCTTGTCCTCACCCAAAATGTCTTTCCAGGCTGGCATCACGCCGTGACGACCGTGGGTGATGGTCTGCACCACCACTTCGCGGGAGCCACCGTAGAGCCAGGTGTTGTTGGTGAGATCTGGCGCACCGACGGCGATCCCGCCCTTGGCATCGGCCCCGTGGCAAGCTGCGCAGATGGCAAAGCGGGCTTCACCTTTCTTCGCTTCGACCAGATCGACCTTGCGACCGGAGAGGCTCAGCACATAGGAGGCCACTTCCTGAACGCCATCTTTGCCGAGGATTTCACCCCAGGCAGCCATGATCCCCTGACGACCGCCCATGATGGTGGTCTTGATGTTATCCGGCTGGCCGCCCCATTGCCATTCACTGTCGGTCAGGTTAGGGAAGCCGCGGCCACCACGGGCATCGGAGCCGTGGCACTGGGAACAGTTCTGCAGGAACAGACGCTGACCCACTTTCAGGGCTTCCGGATCCTTGGCGATCTCGGTGATGGCACGATAGGTTTTGCCGTCCGCTTCATAGGTGAGTTCACGGAACTTGGCGCCGTAGATCTCGTCAGCCTTGGCAACCTCGCGGTCATACTCCACCGCGCGACCTTCGGCCTTGGCCGATGCGGTCGCCGCTTTGGACTCTGCCAGCGAGCGCACATCCTGGTTGGAGCTCTGCCAGCCCAGCACACCTTTCCAGTTACCCAGACCCGGGAAGGCGACCAGGTAGACCAGACCGGTGACGATGAAGAAGAGGAACATGTAAGTCCACCACTTCGGCAGCGGGTTGTTGATCTCCTCGATGCCATCGAAGGAGTGGCCCATAGATTTACCTTCTTCAACACCCATCTTGTCCTTGCGGCACCACATCAGCAGCAAGAAGCAGCCGAGGATGGTTCCCAGACTGATGACAGTCACAAAAATGCTAAACAGAGTGCTCATTATTGTTTCGCTCCTGCGTTCTTTTTATCAGCACCGGGTTGCTCATCATCGGCAAAAACCAGGTTGGCAGCCTCGTCGAAAGAGGTCTTGCGGCGTTTGCTGTAGGCCCAGACGATGATGCCAATCATGATGGCCATCAACAGCAGGGTGTACAGACCGCGAAATGTGCCGTAATCCATCTTGAGACTCCTTATTTCAGGGCATGGCCCAGTGACTGGAGGTAAGCGATGAGTGCTTCAAGCTCGGTCTTGCCTTTGACCGCTTCCCCGGCACCCTGAATATCGGCGTCGGTATACGGCACACCGAAGTGATCGCGGAACAGCGCCAGCTTCTTGGCTGTCATCTCGCCGGTCAGCACGTTGGTGTCAAGCCAGGGGTAACCGGGCATGTTGGATTCCGGTACCACATCGCGCGGGTTGATCAGGTGAGCGTGGTGCCAGGCATCGGAGTAACGACCGCCAACACGGGCCAGATCCGGACCAGTACGCTTGGAGCCCCACAGGAAGGGGTGCTCCCAGACGCTCTCACCGGCGACCGAGTAGTGACCGTAACGCTCGGTCTCGGCACGGAACGGACGGATCATCTGGCTGTGGCAGTTGGTGCAGCCTTCGCGGATGAAGATGTCGCGCCCTTCCATCTGCAGAGCGGTGTAGGGCTTGAGGCCCTCCACCGGCTCGGTGGTCTGCTTCTGGAAGAACAGCGGGGTGATTTCAACCAGCCCCCCCAGACTGATGGCGAAGATGATGCCGACCACCAGCATGGGAACGCTTTTTTCAAATATTTCGTGACGGTTATTGTTGCTCATGGGTTGACCTCTTCAATCAGGCTGGCTGGGCGATAGGTTCCAGAGAACCTTTGGGCGCAGTGATGGTGCGATAGGCGTTGTAAGCCAGCAGCAACATGCCGGTGACGAAGAAGCAGCCTCCCAGGAAGCGCACGAAATAGAAGGGATAGGATGCCTGCAGCGCTTCAACGAAGCTGTAGGTCAGGGTGCCGTCTTCGTTGACTGCACGCCACATCAGGCCCTGCATCACGCCGGAAATCCACATGGCAACGATGTAGAGCACGGTGCCCACGGTCGCCAGCCAGAAGTGAACGTTGATCAGCTTGATGCTGTACATCCGGCCCTGGCCGAACAGGTTCGGGATCAGGTGATAGACAGCACCGATGGAGACCATGGCAACCCAGCCCAGCGCACCGGAGTGAACGTGACCAACGGTCCAGTCGGTGTAGTGGGAGAGGGCGTTGACGGTTTTGATCGCCATCATCGGGCCTTCGAAGGTCGACATGCCGTAGAAAGACAGGGAGACGATCAGGAAGCGCAGGATGGGGTCATAGCGCAGTTTGTGCCACGCACCGGAGAGGGTCATGATGCCGTTGATCATGCCGCCCCAGGAGGGCACGAACAGGATCAGGGACATCACCATGCCCAGCGACTGGGCCCAGTCAGGCAGTGCGGTGTAGTGCAGGTGGTGCGGACCGGCCCAGATATAGAGGGAGATCAGCGCCCAGAAGTGCACGATGGAGAGGCGATAGGAGTAAACCGGACGACCGGCCTGCTTGGGTACGAAGTAGTACATCATCCCCAGGAAGCCGGCGGTCAGCAAGAAGCCTACCGCGTTGTGGCCATACCACCACTGCACCATGGCGTCCATGGCGCCGGAGTACATGGAGTAGGACTTCATGCCGGAGAGCGGCACTTCCATGTTGTTAACGATGTGCAGCACCGCGACGGTGATGATGAAGGCGCCGAAGAACCAGTTCGCCACATAGATGTGGGAGGTGGTGCGCTTCATCAGGGTGCCGAAGAAGACGATGGCATAGGCGACCCATACCACTGTGATGGCGATATCAATCGGCCACTCCAGCTCGGCATACTCTTTGGCGGAGGTGTAACCCAGCGGCAGAGAGATGGCGGCAGAGAGGATGATCGCTTGCCAGCCCCAGAAGACGAAGGTTGCCAGCGGGCCACCGAACAGTCTGGTTTGACAGGTGCGCTGCACCACGTAGAACGAGGTGGCCATCAGTGCACTGACGCCGAAGGCGAAGATCACTGCGTTGGTATGGAGGGGCCGCAGACGACTGTAAGTCAGCCACGGAGTCTCGAAGTTGAGAGCAGGCCAGATCAACTGGGCTGCGATCAGTACGCCAACCGACATGCCGACAATTCCCCAGACAATCGTCATGACGGTAAACTGGCGAACAACGGTGTAGTTGTACTCAGGATGGTTAGTTGTATGGCTCATCGTTATATTCCGCTTCCGATGCTGCTGTTGTTTGGTTTTGTATCCGGAGAACCGGACTTGCTTCATCAGCCACCGCCGACCAGTTGTTAACATCTGTTAACGAAAGGAAAAGCAAAAGATGGCTAAATGAAAACTTCATGGGAATGATACTGAACTGACAGGTAAAATAACAGTATAAACAGTGATATATTTGGCTCCGTCCGGTCTCGTTATGGCGGTTTTTTACCTTGTTCGAGATCACAAAAAACTATTTTAATTGCATCTTAATCGGGCTGTTTTTGATGAAAGAGAGACTTACCGCACGTAAAGTTTTGCACCTCGCACTGGTGCTGGCGTTGTTGCTGGCGCTGATTGCCTATCGCACCTGGTTTTCGGCCGATAGCAGCGTGCCTGCTGGTCAGACAAAAGATCAGATTTGTGATCTTTCCCACACCCCTTGCAGTGCGCTGATCGGTGACAAGCCGCTCACAGTGGCCATCAAGGAATTACCGCTGCGCGCCGAACATGACTTTGCCATCGCTATTACTGGCGGCGATCCGGCCATCAAGCCGGTGAAGGCGACGCTCGAAGGCAAAGATATGTTTATGGGCACCATTCCGGTGAGCTTTGAACAAATAGACGGACAGTGGCAGGGGGTGACCCAGGTGGGGAGCTGTACGTCACCCGTCATGATCTGGTTGTTAAATATTGAGTGGAGTAATGGTCAACGCCAGCAATTGGCGCTTTCCGTTGCCCGGGAATAACGGCGCAAGAGGTGGGGAGTGGAAAAAATATTTGAAATTTCCCGGCCAGGCGTTACCTTCCCCAAACCATCAGGGAGTGAAGTTCATTTAATCATGATTGAAAAACAACCGTTTTATCGCACCCTCAACCAGCAAGCCAAGGCGCTGCTGGAGGGGGAAACCGATCTGATTGCCAATTTGGCCAACTTGTCTGCGCTGCTGAATCAGGAGCTGACGGAGATCAACTGGGTCGGTTTTTATCTGTTGCAGGGCGAGACCCTGGTATTGGGGCCGTTTCAAGGCAAACCGGCCTGCGTGCGGATCCCGGTCGGCCGCGGGGTGTGTGGTACGGCAGTGGCAGAGGGGAGAACCCAGCTCATTGACGATGTGCATCAGTTCGACGGTCACATCGCTTGCGATGGCGCGAGCAACTCGGAAATCGTGATCCCGGTGCGCCGTGGTGACGAGATCATCGGGGTGCTCGATATCGACAGTCCGATTTTTAACCGTTTCGACCAGGAAGACCGGATTGGCCTCGAAGAAACGGTGCAAATTTTGGAAAGCATGCTCTAAGTCATTGCTAGATGGTTCGCAAAAGGCCCCAAGCTCTCTATAATGGGGCCTTTGTTGTGCTCGGGACGTGCCCGTGCGTTTATATGAAAGCCAAGGTTATACATGGAAAACACTGAGAAGCTGAAGAACAGTAAAGAGATCGTTGCCTACCTGGTCGAGAAATTCCCGGCCTGCTTCGTTGCTGAAGGAGAGGCCAAGCCGCTCAAGATTGGCATCTTCCAGGATTTGGCCGAGCGTCTTGCTGACGATGCCAGAGTCTCCAAGACCATGCTGCGTTCCGCACTGCGTCAATACACCTCCAGCTGGCGCTACCTGCACGGCCTCAAAGCTGGCCAGGCTCGCGTTGATCTGGACGGCAACCCGGGCGAACTGCTGACTGAAGAGCACATCGAGCACGCCAAGCAAGCTCTGAAAGAGAGCAAAGAGCGCGTATTCGCCAGCCGTCGTACCAATACCAAAGAGAAGGATGAGAAGGCCAAGAAGCCCCGTCGTCCTGCTGTGCGCAAAACCGAGAAAGCTGATGTAGCTGCCAAGCCGAAAGCTGCCGCCAAGGCACCGGTCGCCGAAGCTCCGCTGGTTAAAGTGGATGCCGCTACGCTGAAAGTGGGCCAGGATGTGCGCGTCGTTATGGGTAAATTCCCGGTTCCGGCAACCATCAAGGAAGTAACCAAGGACGATGTACAGGTCCAACTGCAGACCGGCATGATGGTGCGGGTCAAATCAGAGCACTTGGTTCTCTAAGGAGACAAATGTTGAAGCATGGCGTAATTCGTTTTTCCCTCGTTGCCTGTAGCCTGGCGCTTGCCGGGCTTGCACAGGCCATCGAGCCGGTGCTCAAGGAGAGTGATTTGCCTGTGTTGGCTCAAGAGAGCCAACATGCTACGGCCAGCAAGCGAATTACCAATCTGTTTACCCGCTCGCACTACAAACAGTTCAAGCTGGACGATGCCTTTTCCTCCGTGATTTTCGATAAATATCTGGAGAATCTGGACTACAGCCGCAACCTGTTTTTGGCCTCTGATATCAGCCGTTTTGAAAAGTACCGTAACGGTTTTGACACCGACCTCGAAAGAGGCCGTCTGGCACCCGCCTACGAGATGTTCAACCTGAGTCAGCAGCGGCGTTATGAGCGGTTCGAATACGCCCTCAAACTGCTTGACACTCCTTTCGATTTTACCCAGACCGACAACTATGTGTTTGATCGGGAAGGGGCGGCTTGGCCCAAAGATGAAGCAGAGCTCAACGAGCTGTGGCGTCAGCGGGTCAAGTTCGATGCCCTGAGCCTCAAGCTCAGTGGTAAGGAGTGGCCCGAGATCAAGGAGCTGCTTGGCAAGCGTTACAACAACGCCATCAAGCGGATGTCCCAGACCGAGAGCGAGGATGTCTTCCAGCTCTTCATGAACTCCTTCGCTCGCGCCATCGAACCGCACACCAGTTACCTCTCACCGCGCAGTGCCGATCGTTTCAACACCGAGATGAACCTCTCGCTGGAGGGGATCGGTGCCGTGTTGCAGGCGGAAGATGACTTTACCGTCATCCGTTCTCTGGTGCCCGGTGGCCCGGCAGCCAAATCCAACCACCTCAAACCCGATGACAAGATCACCGGGGTGGGGCAGGAAGATGGCAAGATTGTCGATGTGATTGGCTGGCGTCTGGATGACGTGGTCGAGCTCATCAAGGGGCCCAAGGGGAGCAAGGTCAAGCTGGAGATCCAGCGCGGCAAGGGCGCAACCGCCAAGACCGAGCAGATCGAGCTGACCCGTGACAAGGTGCGCCTTGAAGACCGGGCTGCCAAGTCCAAGGTGATTAACGCCGAAGGCAAGAAGATTGGTGTCATCGAGATCCCGAGTTTCTACGTCAATCTGCACGACGACGTGATCAAGGAGCTCTCCAGCCTGAACAAGCAAAAGATCGATGGTCTGATCATCGATCTGCGCGGTAACGGCGGTGGCGCCCTGACCGAGGCCTCTGCCTTGAGCGGTCTCTTCTTTGCCAGCGGTCCCGTGGTGCAAATTCGTGATCACATGGGCCGTATCACGGTCAATGGCGATGACGATGGCAACGTTTACTACGGCGGCCCCATGTCGGTGATGATCGACCGCTACAGCGCTTCGGCCTCCGAGATCTTCGCTGCCGCCATGCAGGATTATGGCCGCGCCCTGATCCTGGGTGAAAACTCGTTCGGCAAGGGGACGGTGCAGCAGCATCGCAGCCTCGCCAAGGTCTATGACTTCTACGAGCAGCCGCTGGGTCACGTGCAGTACACCATCGCCAAGTTCTACCGGATCGACGGTGGCAGCACCCAGAACAAGGGCGTTGCGCCGGATATCAGCTTCCCGACACCGGTTGCCCCGGAAGAGACGGGCGAGAGCCGTGAGTTCAATGCGTTGCCGTGGGACAAGATTGCCTCCGCCAACTACGAGAAACTCGGCAACTTCGCCAGCCTGCTGCCCAAGTTGCAGTCGGCTCACGATGCCCGGATCGCCAAGGATCCCGAGTTTGCCTATGTGATGCAGGACATCGCCGACTACAAGGAGGAGAAAGACAAGAAGTCGGTCTCCCTCAACGAGGCGGAGCGTGTTGCAGAGCAGGCGAAACAGGATGAGAAAGCGCTCAAACGTACCAACGAGCGTCTGGCACGTCTTGGCAAGCCAGCGGTGAAGAGTCTGGATGAACTGCCTGCGGATTTTGAAGCGCCCGATGAGTATCTCATCGAAGCGGCCAATATCACGGCGGATCTGGCCAAGGTCAGCAAACGCAGCTGACAAGGCGACCCATCATGCACAAGGGCGACTGCGGTCGCCCTTTCTTTTTGTCTGGCGTATCTGACGTAATGCAAATTGTTTGACCCCGCCAGTTGGTTGTGACAGCCTCTTTCTCGCCTTTAACAAGCGTGGAAGCAGACAATAATGACCGATCACTCCCAGGCCATGACGGCCAAATATCGCCAGGATTATCAGGCACCGCTCTACTGGATCGACACCATCGACCTCGATTTCCAACTGCAGGAGCCGCTGACCCTGGTCACCGCCATCACCCGCATTCGCCGCAACGGTGAGCACAATGCGCCGCTGGTACTCGATGGCGAGCAGCTGACCCTCAAGAGCGTTGCCATCGATGGCATTCCCTGTGACCACTACGAGCAAGGCGAGAGCAGCCTGACCCTGTTCAACCTGCCTGCCGAATGTGTACTGACCATCGTCACCCTGCTGGATCCGGCCGCCAACACCGCGCTGGAAGGGCTTTACAAGTCTGGCGATGCCTACTGCACCCAGTGTGAAGCGGAGGGCTTTCGCCGCATTACCTATTATCTGGACCGCCCCGACATTCTGGCGCGTTACAGCACCCGCATTACCGCCGACAAAGCCCAGTTCCCCTTCCTGCTCTCCAACGGCAACAAGGTCGACAGCGGTGATCTCGATGGCGGCCGTCACTTCGTACAGTGGCAGGATCCTTTCCCCAAACCCAGCTACCTGTTTGCGCTGGTGGCCGGTGATTTCGATGTGGAGCGCAGCCACTACACCACCAAAAGCGGCCGCAAAGTGGCCCTCGAGATCTTCGTCGACAAGGGCAACCTGGATCGCGCTGGTTTTGCCATGGAGAGCCTCATCAACTCCATGCGCTGGGACGAGCAGCGTTTCGGCCTCGAATATGATCTCGACATCTACATGATCGTCGCGGTGGACTTCTTCAACATGGGCGCCATGGAGAACAAGGGGCTCAACATCTTCAACTCCAAATTCGTGCTGGCCAATCCGGCTACTGCCACCGACAGCGATTACCACGGTATCGAACGGGTGATCGGTCACGAATATTTCCACAACTGGACAGGCAACCGTGTCACCTGCCGCGACTGGTTCCAGCTCAGCCTGAAAGAGGGGCTGACGGTATTCCGGGATCAGGAGTTCTCCTCCGATCTGGGCTCCCGTGGCGTCAACCGCATCAACAACGTGCGTACCGTGCGCGGCCCGCAGTTTGCCGAAGACGCAGGCCCCATGGCGCACCCGATCCGCCCGGATGTGGTGATCGAGATGAACAACTTCTACACCCTGACCGTCTACGAGAAGGGGTCGGAAGTGATCCGCATGATGCACACCCTGCTGGGTGAAGCTGCCTTCCAGGCCGGTATGCGCCTCTACTTCGAGCGTCACGACGGCTCGGCCGCCACTTGCGATGACTTCGTGCAGGCGATGGAGGATGCTTCCGGTGTCGATCTCGGCCGTTTCCGCCGCTGGTACAGCCAATCCGGCACCCCCGAGCTGACTGTCACCGACGAGTATGATGCCGCGAGCGGTACCTATCGCCTCCATGTAAGCCAGCACACCCCGCCGACTCAGGATCAACCGCAGAAGCTGCCGCTGCATATTCCCCTCGATATCGAGCTTTATGACGAGCAGGGTGCCGTCATTGCGTTGCAGTATCAGGGCAAGGCCATCGGCAACGTGCTCGATGTGCTGGAAGCGGAGCAGACCTTCGAATTCGATCAGGTGCCGGTCAAACCGGTTCCCTCCCTGCTGCGGGACTTCTCCGCGCCGGTCAAGCTGCACTATGACTACAGCGATGAAGCGCTCGCCTTCCTGATGCGCTTTGCTCGCAACGAGTTTGCTCGCTGGGATGCGGCCCAGATGCTGATCAACAAGGCGGTCATCGAAGGGGTGGCGCGGGTCCAGCACGGGCAGGGGGTTGAGCTCTCCCAAACCCTGCTGGCCGCCTTTGTCGCCATTTTGGACGACAGCGAGCTGGATTTGGCCCTCAAGGCGGAGATCCTGGTGCTGCCCGGTGAAGCAACCCTGGCCGAGCTGTTCGAGGTGGCCGATATCGATGCCATCCATCAGGTGCGCGACGCGATCCACACCCGTCTTGCCGAGGCCTTTGGCGCGCGCTTGGCGGCTACCTATCAGAGCCTGCGTCTGAGCGGCTATCAGGTGGTGCACGCCGACATGGCCAAGCGGGCTCTCAAAGGGGTGGTGCTCGGCTATCTGGCTGCGCTGGATGCGGAGCATGCCGATGCGCTGGTGCGCGAGCAGTATGCAACGGCCGACAACATGACCGACACCCTGGCGGCGCTGCAGGTGGCCAACGGCTATCTGTTGCCATGCCGCACCGCGCTGCTGGCCGATTTCGAGGGCAAGTGGGCCAAGGATGGACTGGTGCTGGACAACTGGCTGCGGCTGATTGGCAGCAAACCGGCTGCCGATGTGCTGAGTGAAGTGAAACAGGCGATGAGTCACCCGACCTTCAGCATTCGCAACCCGAACCGGCTGCGGGCGCTGATCGGCAGCTTCGCCATGAGCAATCAGGTGCAGTTCCATGCAGTGGATGGCAGCGGTTACCGCTTCCTGACCGATCTGCTGATCGAGCTCAACGAGGTCAATCCGCAGGTGGCCTCCCGCCTCATCACTCCGCTCATTCAGTTCAAGCGACTGGATGACGCGCGCAAGGCCCTTATCCGCGCCGAGCTGACCCGTCTGGCCAACCTTGAGGGGCTGGCACGGGATCTGTTCGAGAAGGTAAGCAAGGCGCTGCAGCAGTAAGTAGCGACGGGGCAGGGGCGTTTAACGCGCCTGCCCCCAATTATGTGATTTGCCGTGTGATCAGGAGCAAGCGTGAAGCAGTTTACTTTTCGGCTCTCATTGAATAGCGATGAGGTGATGCTGATGTATCAGGGCCATGCCAGACGGCTGGTGGTGCGCAGCGAACAGGGATTGACCCTGGAACTTGGCATAGAAAAAATACGGCCCTTTGTCGCCATTAATGGTGTGCATGGCTACTTTCGGCTGAAAACCCAGGATGATTACCGCTTTATCAGTCTCGAACGCATAAATTAACAAAAAGTGAACAGATTACCGACTGTTTATCTGCTTTGAGTCACTATCTATCCGGTAAACTGGCACAAAGGTAGTGGGAATTTCTGTATTTTTGGTTATTTGCAAAATTTCTAACAGTTTAAGCCGTGATCTGCACCTTGTTTTTAACATCCCGTTAGCACCTTTCCTCGCCTTCCCTTATCCAAGCCATTACACTTCGCAACAACTCTGCACCAGCGGGTAACCAGGGTGGTTGCCTCTGCGTCGGTGGTTAATGTCGTCCGATAAGGAATATAAAAATGGCATTGAAAGACGCCCCTACCTCAGTTCTGCTCGAAAACGTTCTCAGCCTGATCCATCAGAAGTTGCCCAAAAACAGTGCCTCTCTGGTCGAGCGCTTCGTTGCCAAGTTCTACGGCAACATGGCGAGCTCCGATCTGCACGATCGCAATGACAGCGATCTCTACGGCGCGGCCCTGAGCCTGTGGAATGCCCTCAATCAGCGCAGCGGCACCGACCCCTACATCCGGGTCTACAATCCCGAGCTGACCCGTCACGGCTGGCAGTCCCCCCATACCATCGTCGAGGTGATCCTGCAGGATTCCCCCTTCCTGGTGGATTCCATCCGGATGGCGCTCAAGCGACTCAATATCACCGCCCACATGATGCTGCACCAACCGCTGCACCTCATTCGTGGCGCCGATGGCAAGATCGACGCCATTCTGGCGCTCGATAACACCGACGGGCAGACCTCGGTTGAAACGGCATTCCTTATCGAGATCGATCACCTCACCAGCGAGGAGCAAATGGCTGCGCTGGCTGCCGAGCTCAACTCGGTGGCCGGTGAAGTGGCGCTGGCGGTCGGCGACTGGCAGCCGATGCTGACCAAGCTCAATGAGATCATCGACGAGCTGCCCAAGCGCAAGAGTCCGGCCAGCAAGGAGGAGGTAGCCTCCTGCGTCGCCTTCCTCAAATGGGTGGCTGCCCACAACTTTACCCTGATGGGCTATCGCCGTTACGACGTCAAGGCGGTGGAGGGGGATCACGAGATCCTGCCGCAGGCGAGCTCCAGCCTGGGGCTGATGAAGAACTCCATCAAGGAGGTGGGCCAGCGCCTTGGCAACATGCCAGCCAGTGCCCGTCACGCAGCTCTGAGTTCTGACCTGCTGATCCTCACCAAATCCAACAGCAAGTCCCGGGTGCACCGTCCGGCTTATGTGGATTACATCGGTATCAAGCGCTTTGACGAGCATGGCAAGGTGATCGGGGAAGATCGCTTCATAGGTCTTTACGCCTCTTCCATCTACAACACCAGCGCGACCCAGATCCCGCTCATCAGCCATCGACTCGAGCGCATCATGGCCGCCTCCGGTCACGAGAAGGGCTCCCACGCCTACAAGGCGCTGCTCAATGTGTTGGAAACCTACCCCCGTGACGAACTGATCCAGGCTCGTGAAGAGGAGCTACTGGCCACCGGTCTTGGGGTGCTGGAGATGCAGGAGCGGGACATGCTGCGGCTGTTCGTGCGCCGGGATGTATATGGCCGCTTCTTCTCCTGCATGGTTTATGTCACCAAGGAGCGCTACAACACGGCGCTACGGATCAAGACCCAGCAAATTTTGCAGAAATATTTTGGCAGCAATGAAGAGGTGGAGTTCAACGTCTACTTCACCGAAGGCGTGCTGGCGCGGACCCACTACATAGTGCGGGTCAACAACAACAACGTGGATGTGGATGTGAACGAAGTACAGAACAACCTGATTGAAGCGGCCCGCAGCTGGGACGACAGACTCGACTCCGTGCTGCTCTCCCACTATGGCGAGGCCCGTGGCAACGAGCTGCGCCGCCGTTTCAGTACTGCATTCCCTCGCGCTTACAAGGAAGATGTGCTGCCTGGCTCTGCCGTGGCCGACATCATGGCGCTCGATAACCTGAGCGAAGCCGAGCCGCTGGGCATGCTGTTCTACCGCGCGCAGGAGGAGGAGAACGATCGTCGAGTACGCCTCAAGCTGTTCCACCGCACCGAACCCATCCACCTTTCCGATGTGTTGCCGATGCTGGAGAACATGGGGTTGCGGGTGATCGGCGAGACCCCGTATCAGGTACGCACTCCGGGGGGCGATCTGTTCTGGATCCTCGACTTCTCCATGCTGCTGCATGGCGAGCAGCCCTTTGATCTGGCCCAGAGTCAGCAGCGCTTCCAGCAGGCGTTTGCCGCCATCTGGAACAAGCAGCTGGAAGATGATGGCTTCAACCGGCTGGTGCTGGGGGCGTGTCTCACCGGCCGCCAGGTGTCGGTACTGCGCGCCTATGCCAAATACATGCGTCAGACCGGTGTATCCTTCAGCCAGTCCTATATCGAAGAGACCCTGACCCGCTACCCGGATATTGCCCAACTGCTGTTCACCCTTTTCGAACAGCGCCTCGATCCGGCCGGCAAGCAGGACGCGAAGGTGCCATCGCAAGATGCCAAGGCATCCGCCAAGCTGCACGAGGAGCTTGCCGCCAAGCTGGATCAGGTGGCCAACCTGGACGACGATCGCATCATTCGCCGCTATGTCGAGATGATCGACGCCACCCTGCGCACCAACTACTACCAGCTGGACAAGGCGGGCAACATCAAGCCCTACATCTCCTTTAAACTGGCGCCGTCCAGCATTACCGACATGCCGCTGCCGCTGCCGAAATTCGAGATCTTCGTCTATTCGCCACGGGTGGAAGGGGTGCATCTGCGCTGGGGCAAGGTTGCCCGTGGCGGCCTGCGCTGGTCCGATCGCAAAGAGGACTTCCGCACCGAAGTGCTGGGTCTGGTCAAAGCCCAGCAGGTGAAGAACACCGTCATTGTGCCGGTGGGGGCCAAGGGCGGTTTCTACTGCAAACAGATGCCGGTGGGGGCGCCCCGTGCCGTCATCCAGGAGGAGGGTAAGGCCTGTTATCGCCTGTTTATTCGTGGCCTGCTCGATGTGACCGACAACATCATCGGCGGCGAGGTGATCCCGCCCAAATCCGTGGTGCGCCACGATGAGGATGACTACTACCTGGTGGTCGCCGCAGACAAGGGCACTGCCACCTTCTCGGATATTGCCAACGAGATCAGCCTCGAATACGGCCACTGGCTCGGCGATGCGTTCGCCTCCGGCGGCTCGGTCGGTTACGACCACAAGAAGATGGGCATCACCGCCCGTGGCGCCTGGGAGTCGGTCAAGCGTCACTTCCGCGAGATCGGCGTCAACTGCCAGACCACCGATTTTACCTGCGTGGGGATCGGCGACATGGCGGGGGACGTGTTCGGCAACGGAATGCTGCTCTCTGAGCACACCCGGCTGGTGGGCGCGTTCAACCACATGCACATCTTCGTCGACCCCAACCCGGATTCGGCCAAGAGCTTTGTTGAACGCCAGCGCCTGTTCGATCTGCCGGGCTCCAGCTGGGATGACTACAACCGCGAGCTGATATCACAGGGGGGCGGCATCTTCCTGCGCTCGGCCAAGTCCATCAAGCTGAGCCCCGAGATGCAGACCCTGCTCGGTACCGACAAGGTCAGCATGGCGCCGAACGAGCTGATCAAGGCGCTGCTTTGCCTGAATGTCGACCTGCTGTGGAACGGCGGCATCGGCACCTATGTGAAGAGCGCTCGCGAGAGCGATGGGGAAGTGGGCGATCGCAGCAACGACGCACTGCGGGTCAATGGCCGAGATCTGCGGGCCCGTATTGTGGGTGAGGGGGGCAACCTCGGCTTTACCCAGCTCGGTCGGGTGGAGTACGCCAGTCAGGGCGGTCGCATCAATACCGATTTTACCGACAACGTGGGCGGGGTGGATTGCTCCGACAACGAGGTGAACATCAAGATCCTGCTGAACCAATTGGTGGCGGCAGGGGATCTGACCCTCAAGCAACGCAACCAGATGCTCTACGAGATGACCGACGACGTGGCGCAGATTGTGATCACCAACGCCTATCGTCAATCCCAGTCCATCTCGGTCACCAGCTTCCGCGGCTCTGAACAACTGAAAGAGCAACAGCGCTTTATTCAGGGGCTGGAGCGGGAAGGCAAGCTCGATCGTGCGCTCGAGTTCCTGCCATCCGATGAGGAGCTCTCCGAGCGGATGGCGGCAGGGCAGGGACTGACCCGCCCCGAGTTGGCGGTGCTGGTGGCCTATGGCAAGATGGTGCTGAAAGAGCAGCTCAATTGCCCGGAAGTGACCGACGAGCCCTTCCTCGCCAACATGCTGGTCACCAGCTTCCCGGCCAAGGTGCAGCAGCAGTTTGGTGCCCAGCTGGCCGATCACCCATTGCGCTCCGAGATCATCGCTACCCGGGTAGCCAACATGCTGGTCAACGACATGGGGCTCAACTTCGCCAGCCGGATGAAGGACGAGACCGGTGCCTCGGTCGCCGAAGTGGCCTGCTGCTTTGCCATGGCCCGCGAAGTGTTTGGCATGAACCAGCTGTGGCGCGATATCGAAGGGTGCGACAACCTGGTGGATGCCCAGACTCAGCTTGAGCTGATGTTCTACAGCCGCCGCATCGTGCGTCGTGCCACCCGCTGGTTCCTGCGCGCCCGCAATCGCAGCTGGAGCATCAGCGAGAACATCGCCTTCTTCCGTCCGGCGTTTGAAACCCTGGGCACACACCTTTACGAGGTGATGGATGAGAGCGAAGTGGCCGAGCACC
This sequence comes from Aeromonas allosaccharophila, assembly GCF_016026615.1. Classification (NCBI taxonomy): domain Bacteria; kingdom Pseudomonadati; phylum Pseudomonadota; class Gammaproteobacteria; order Aeromonadales; family Aeromonadaceae; genus Aeromonas; species Aeromonas allosaccharophila. The sequence goes on from NZ_CP065745.1 coordinate 1,118,302, forward strand.
GTCAGGCCGTTGCCAAGTGGATGGAGAAACGGGTGCCGGAGGCGATTGCCCGTCAGGTCGCTCATATGAGCAGCCTCTTCTCCAGCCTGGATCTGGCGCAGATTGCCGCGGAGCACAAGACCGATATCCTGCGTGCCGCCAATGTCTACTATCGCCTCGGGGCCAAACTGGATCTGCACTGGTTCCTCGACCAGATCAACCATCAGCCTGTCGGCAACCATTGGCAGGCGATGGCGCGCGCCTCTTTCCGCGAAGATCTTGACTGGCAGCAACGCAGTCTCACTTCTGTGGTACTGGAAGGGTGCAAAGGAGAGGGAGAATGCGCTACCATACTGGCCGACTGGATTTCGGAGCATGAGCAACTCTTGTCCCGTTGGACCCATATGTTGGCCGACTTCAAGACCACCAGCACTCACGAGTTCGCCAAGTTCTCGGTGGCCTTGCGAGAGTTGAACCTGCTCCAGTTGAACTGTCGGGCACTTTAATTGCCAGATTAAGGCATGACTCCGACATTACACCCAAAGCCCCGGCCAGTTGCCGGGGCTTTCTTTAAGGAGCAAAGATGTTGTACCCCATCGCCAGGCATTTCCTGTTCAAGCTCAATCCGGAACAGGCGCACGATCTCTCCATGAAATATTTGCCCCGCCTTCTCGGTACGCCACTCGATTGTTTCTTCCGCCAGAATTTGCCGAAACGCCCCGTCACTGTTATGGGGCTTTCTTTTGCCAATCCGCTGGGATTGGCGGCCGGTCTGGATAAAGATGGTGAGTGCATTGACGCGCTGGGCGCCATGGGATTTGGCTTTATCGAGGTCGGTACCGTCACCCCCAGACCCCAGAGTGGCAATGACAAGCCCCGCCTGTTCCGGGTTATTCCGGCAGAGGGGATCATCAACCGGATGGGATTCAACAACAAGGGGGTCGATCATCTGGTGGCCAAGGTGAAAGAGGCCAAATATCAGGGGGTGATCGGCATTAATATCGGCAAGAACAAAGATACTCCCATCGAACAGGGCAAGGATGATTACCTGATCTGTATGGACAAGGTTTATGATCACGCCGGTTATATTGCCGTCAATATCTCTTCCCCCAACACACCGGGTTTGCGTTCGCTGCAATATGGCGAGGCGCTGGATGAGTTGCTGGCCGCCCTCAAGGTGCGTCAGCAGGAGCTGGCCGCCCAATATAAAAAATATGTGCCGCTGGCGGTTAAAATTGCCCCGGATTTGAGCCTTGAAGAAATAGATCAGGTTGCTGCTTCGCTGGTGCGTAATGGCATTGATGGTGTTATCGCCACCAATACCACCCTCGAGCGCGAGATGATCTACGACATGCCCCATGCCGGTGAAGCCGGTGGCCTGAGTGGGCGTCCGCTGCAACACAAGAGTACCGAGGTGATCCGTCATCTGGCCAAAGCGCTAAATGGTGCCCTGCCAATTATCGGTGTAGGTGGTATTGATAGTGCCATGGCCGCCCGTGAAAAATTGGCCGCCGGTGCCAGTCTGGTACAAATTTATAGCGGTTTTATTTATAAAGGACCGGGTCTGGTCAAAGAGATCGTGACCAATATATAAGAAATAGGGTGGAGCCCTTTATTTGATGTTGCTGATTTTATCGACATGGAATAAAGTCAACAGACGAAATTCAAGTAAGGGCTCCAACATGTTTATCCAACCGACCGATAGCTGGCAATGGCACTATGATGCCCAGAGTGACCGTCTGATGTTGGAGCTGTCTGATAACATGTTATTTGCGACCGAGTATAAAGGGCGACAATTGGTGCCCAGCTCGTTTGTGACCCAGCCTTTTTGCGTCGATGATGCCGCCTTCTATTATCAATTGATGGATAAAGCAGCCGAACTTGAGTGGAGTATTCCCCATCAGGTGCAACTGGTGCTCAACGCCATCGCGGTCAGTCGCTTTTATAAACCCCTGATGCCGCAAAGCTGGTTTTTTGGTGAACAACATCCGCTGGTGATCCCGCAAAACGGTGATCTGGTCTGGATGAATACCCCCCATGGCAACGGCGAATTTATGGTCATTGAGGCCGGGGAGCAGGCCAGCGTCTGTTTGAGCCTCACTGCCGATCTGGTATTGACTACCAGCAAAACCTTGCCGCGTTTCGGGGTGATCAAGGTGATGAATAACCGGATGAAACCGCGTATTACCGTGACCGAGCAATATCGTCAGGTCAGTTAAGTCCGAGTTCTGCTAACCCGCTTGCCGCAATCGTTGGGGATGCTCACCTCCTTGGTTTGACATATGCCTCACACGTTCTGTTGATTTTCCCTCTGCTTCTCATCTCCTACCGCTTTTCGAAAAGATTGACACGCCTTCTTCTTAATAAATGCGGCAAAAAAAGTGGCGGGATAGTGTTCCCGCCATAACCTCTGTTACTTACAATTTTCAGACTGGATGGTGCTGAAACCGATGTTACTTGAAAAAAAGGAACTTGAACCAATTGAGCCTGAACCGATCAGGCTTGTTGAACAGACCACATTCCCCTTGGTTAGGGGACATATTCAATATGGTCTGTCCGGTAGTGTTGATCTGCTCTGCCATTCGGCAAACCAGTTTTCAATTTGATCCAGCGGCAGGGGCCGACTGATATAATATCCTTGTGCCAGTTCACACCCCAGTAGTGTGAGTTGCTGCCAATCCTCTTCGCTCTCAACCCCTTCGGCCACTGTCTTGAGCCCCAGCTTTTGGCTCATGACCAGTGCAGAGGTCAATATAGCCAACTTCTTGGGACTGGTATGGGCGTCGTGAACAAACTCTTTATCAATCTTGATCTCGGTAAAGGGGCAGCGAGATAACTGCTTCATGGAGGAATAGCCGGTCCCATAATCATCCATGGCGACACCAAATCCCCGTAACCGCAGTCGCGCCAGCGTCCCCAGAGATATAGCCAGGTTTGACATAAAGGTTGTTTCAGTCACTTCGATAATAATTGCGCTGCAGGGCAACTGGTGTTCCTGGACAATCTCGACCATGTTCTCGACCAATTTATCGGTGGTCAGCAGGGTGACCGGCATATTAATCGAGCAACTGAGTGGCGAGGGCAGGGTAGTCAGGCTATTGAGGCCACGGCAGGTGGCATGTAAAAACGCATAGAAAAAGTCCAGCGCCAGTTGCCCCTGTTCCAGATGATGGACAAAGCAGATGGGTGGCAGTACCCCGTGTTCCGGGTGATGCCAGCGAACCAGTGCTTCGAAGCCATAGAGCGTTGCATCCATCATGGTGACCTTGGGCTGCAGAAAGGGAACCAACAGCTGTTCTTCCAGAGCCTGCTGTACATCCTCGGCGGTAAAGCTGAGTTGCATCCAGTTGTTGTTTTTGCGGTGCTTCATGGGGTCGCAATGTTGCAGCATATTGTGTAGATCCTGCTGCCTGATCGGCTTGGCCAGCACGCCGATCACCTCCAGCGTACCGGCATCGGCGATGGAGTGGATCACGTCCAGCACGTCCCGATCGACGGCGCTCATCACGGCGATAAACATCTGATAGTGAGTGTTTTTTTCCAGCTGGCTAATGAGTTCAACCCCATCCATGCCGGGCATGTTTAGGTCGGTGAGCAGCAGGTCTACGTGGTCAATTTGCTGCAATTTGTCCAGCGCATCCTGACCATCGCTGGCGAGATGGATCTGGCCGAAACCCAGCGCCTGCAGCAGGCAAGTCACTTCATACTGCTGGGTGCGAGAATCATCGACCACCAGGGCACTGCGGCCCTGCCATTGCACTAATGACATAATTAATCCCTCATCAATCCGGGCGACCGAGTGTCTGGGCGATCTGTGTCAGCGACATGACTTCGTCGACCCCGCCGAGGGCGATCGCCTCTTTTGGCATGCCAAATACCACACAGCTGGCTTCATCCTGGGCAATGGTGCGAGCGCCGGTATCGTGCAGCTCCCGCAAACCTCGGGCACCGTCATCCCCCATGCCGGTCATGATGACGCCGAGTGCATTGTGGCCCGCACTCACCGCCACCGAGCGAAACAGCACATCTACCGAGGGGCAATGGCGGGAAACGGGCGGCCCCTCTTTCACTTCCGCCAGATATTGGGCACCACTGCGCAGGATCAGCAGATGTTTGCCGCCCGGCGCAATGAGTGCGACCCCTGGGAGCAGGCGATCGCCCGTGACAGCCTCCTTGACTTCAATCAGGGACAGACTGTTGAGCCGCTCGGCAAACGAGGCGGTAAATCTGGCGGGCATGTGTTGCACGATGGCCAGGCCCGGGCAGTTGGTTGGCAGTCGGGTCAGCAGATACTCCAGTGCCTGGGTGCCGCCGGTCGAGGTGCCAAGGGCGATGATCCGCTCGGTGGTGTTGAATTTTATCCGTTCTTCCGGGGCACAGAGCACGGCATCTGCGGTGCGTTTTGGGATTGGCACGAAGCTCGCTGGCTGGTTGGCTGGTAGCAGGTTACGCAGCTTGGCGTTAGCCACCATGCGGATCTCCTGGATCAGCTCGCTGGCCGATTGTTGCAGGAAGTTCTTAATGCCGACGGCTGGTTTGGTGATGATGGAGATGGCGCCAGCGGCGAGGGCATCCAGCGTGACGGTGGCCCCCTCTTCGGTCAGGGAAGAGCAAATAATGACCGGGGTCGGGCGCTCGCTCATGATTTTTCTCAGAAAGGTAAGGCCATCCATCCTTGGCATTTCGATGTCGAGAACGATCACGTCCGGCCAGCATTTCTTCATCTGTTGCATGGCAAAAATAGGGTCAAACGCAGCGCCAATCACTTCGATATCGGGAGATTTGCCCAGCATCTGGGTCAGGACCTCCCGCACCAGTGCCGAGTCATCAACGATCAATACCCGTACGGTCATAGCGTATCCTTGGCCAGAGGAGCCTGGCAGCGATAGCGAGAAGGCGCTTCCTGTTCCAGCGGCAGATCATGCTGGCGGATGATTTCCGAGTGGCCGACCAGCAGATAACCACCGGGCTTGAGCAGATCGCACAACTGCGACAGTACGCGCGCTTTGGTCGCTTCATTGAAATAGATGAGCACGTTACGCAGAAAAATGACGTCGAAATCCCGCTCAACGAAGTCACTGCAGGTAAGCAGGTTCAAGTTGGAAAAGGAGACCTTTCTGGCCAGTTCCGGTCTGACCCGGATCTTGCCTGAGTACTCGTCATGGCCGCGCTGAAAATAACGCAGCCACAAATGGGGGGGGACATGCTGGGCCCGCTCCGCAGCATAGATAGCGCGCTGGGCAAAGGGGATGACCCGGGTGTTGATGTCGGTGCCATAGACTCGCCAGCGCTCGTTAATGCCGAGCTGTTCGGCCAGTACCATGGCCGCAGAGTAAGCCTCTTCGCCGGTGGAACAGGCGGCAGACCAGATACGCAGGGGCTGGTGGCGGTTAGCCAATAGTTGCTCGGCATGGTGTTTTAGCCAGTTGAAGTGCTGCGCCTCGCGGAAAAAATAGGTCTCGTTGGTCGAAAGCAGATTGATCGCGATTTGCCGCTCATTGCTTTCCGAGGCGTGATTGATCTTCTCCCAGTAGCTGTAGTAACTGCTGATATTGAGTGCCCGTAGCCGTTTGGCCAGCCGGGATTGCACTAGCGCCCGCTTGCAGGGAGCAAGGTCGATACCGGCGGTGGTCAAAATAAAGCGCCGGAACAGATCGAACTCCTTTTGGCTCAGCACCGGCCCTTGTTCAGGAGTAAAGAGTGATGCCACTAGCATCCCCCTTGCTCGATATTGAACAGCTGGCTGGTGGTCGCTTCCGCCATGGCACTCAGTTCGGCAATCGAGAGGGCCTTGTGCATATCGAGCAGAATGGCGAACTGCTGCGCAATCGTGACCACCCCTTGAATAAAATCGCCTCTGATATGGGCGCCAAAGGTGGGCGCTGGCTCTATGGTATCGGTGGCGATCTCCAGCACTTCACACACGGCATCGAGCAGCATGCCGATCTCTTGCTCTTCGCCACTGCTGTTTGACAGGGAGAGGATCGCCACGCAGGTGGTCGGTTTGAGCTCGGTCTGGGCCCGGCCAAAGCGGATAGAGAGATCGATCACCGGCACCACGGCGCCCCGCAGATTAATGATCCCCCTGACAAAGCGCGGCATCATGGGCACCGGGGTCATCCCCTCGAACTCAATGATTTCACGGATGCAACTGATATCGACGCCATACAACTCCCCCCCCAGCATGAACGTCACGCAGTGAAAATGGGAGGTTGTTGCCTCAGGCGCTAGTTTCGTGCGCATATGCCGGCTCCTAGTAGTTGGTGAACTTGCCGTCATCAACTTCCCGCTCCAGATCCTCATCGTGGTGCAGGTGTGAATGCGGAGTCAGGATGTTCTTTTTCTGGCTCACACTTTTAGCCACATAGTGTGAACCGTGGAACAGCTGTGGCTGGCGCACATTGCCTCCTCTCAGGGTGAACTGTTGCATCAACTCTTGCAGTTGCAGGGCGGTGGAGCTGAGCTCTTCCGAGGTGGAGCTCAGCTCTTCGGCGGAGGCGGCGGAGGCTTGCATGCCATCGCTGATCTGGGTGACTGCGATATTGATTTGCGAGACGCTGGCTCGCTGTTCGCGGGAGGCAGAAGCGATCTCTTGTACCAGCGTGGCGGTCTGATCGATTCCGGGCAGCATTTCCCGCAGCAGGGTTCCCGCCTGCTCGGCCACGCTGACTGAACGACTGGCCAGTTCACCGATCTCTTTGGCGGCATTTTGGGACCGCTCGGCCAGTTTTCTGACCTCGGCGGCGACAGTGGCAAACCCTTTGCCATGTTCACCGGCTCGGGCCGCTTCGATGGCCGCATTAATTGCCAACAGATCGGTTTTGTTGGCGATGTCGTTGATCACCGTGATGCGGGAGGCGATCTCCTTCATGGCATGGACCATTTCGCCAACCGCCTTGCCACTGTCGGTCGCACTGCTGGCCGCTTTGGTAGAGATGTTTTCGGTCACTTTGGCGTTGTCCGCGTTCTGGCTCACGGTAGCCGCCATCTCTTCAACTGACGCGCTGGTCTGCTCGACGCTGGAGGCGAGCTCCGATGCGGTTTGGGAGAGCGAATTGGCGGTGGCCGCAACCTGTTCCGAGGCAGAACCGATTGCCTCCGACATGGCTCCTACTTCGTTGAGGGTATCGGACAGACGATGTGCCATGTTCTTGATGGCAAATAGCAAGCTGGAGGAGTCATCGGCCCGCAGTTTGACCGGGGTGGAGAGATCGCCGTTGGCGACACGGGCGACTACCTGAACGGTATAGGAAGGGTCTCCCCCCAGCTGGCGCAAGATGCTACGGGTCACCAATAAGGCAAGTATCAGACAGATAACAAATGCCATAACCGATATTACGAGAAGGAGTCGCAGGTTCTCCTGATAGATATTCTGGCTTTCGTCTAGAGAGCTTTTCGCCAAGGAGGCATTAACGTCGACCAATTCCCTGAGAACGGCATCCGCCATATCGAAGGCAGGTCGGCCCTTCTCACTCATCATGCGGTAAGATTTGCGGTCGGCGTCTATATCCATTCCTTGGGTCTGGGCCAACTTGAGAATGTCATTTTGGTACCCTTTGTATGCTGACCATGTCTGTTCAAAACGGGAGAGCAGGTCAGTTTCCCGCTGGGTGAGATTGGTTTTACGGTAATTCGCAAGTGATTCCCACATCAGCTTTTCAAACTTGTCCATATTGGCTAACGATTGATCTTTCAAATCAGGATCGACTTCACCGATATAGCGATAAAGGGCGCGATTTTGATAAACCGCATACAGATTGCCAGTGGCAATGTCTTTTATTGGTATCAGCTGGTTTGCATGCATATTGACCACCAACTGAGCCATGGTTCTAGTGGAGCTGTAACTGGTCACTGTCAATGTGATCAGCAGAAGCATCAGGATGGAAAATGACAGCACCAGTTTTGTTCTGACTTGCAAGTTGTGAAACCAGTCCATGGTTTTGACTCCGTAAATACCGTTAATGACAGTATGGGGGGCGACTCAATTTCTAATGTTAAATACCGCATCATTCTGTTGATGCAGCATGTGTTGTTCTCGGCGCCGAGCCAGCTCAATCAGCTGTGGCACATCAAGGATCAGTGCTGGCTGACCATTGCCCAGAATGGTGGAGCCGCTGACATAGCGCAGTGATTTGAATAACTCACCCAGTGGTTTGATCACGGCTTGTACCTCACCGACTAGCCGATCCACCACGATGCCAGCCCGGTTGTCTGCATAGTCAACCATCACCACAAAGGCGGGTTCGGTAGCTGGGGGGAGGGCAAACAGTTCGCGCAACACGATGAAGGGCACCCACTCACCACGAATATTGATCTGGCGAGCAGGGGTATCGAGCGCCTCCGGCGGCAGGTCGATACATTCGATCATCATGTCGAGGGGAATAACCAGTGAGGAGTGATCCACTTCGATACGAAAGCCGTCGATGATGGCCAGCGTCAGCGGCAATCGCAGGCGAAAGGTCGTTCCGGTCCCCAGGCGGCTTTCGATGGTGGCTTCTCCGCGCAGAGATTCCAGATTGCGTTTGACCACATCCAGCCCGACCCCGCGGCCGGAAAGATCGCTGACATCGGCCGCGGTGGAGAAGCCTGGCTGAAACAGAAACTGGAATATCTCCTGTTCCCCCAATACCTTGCCCTCTTGTGTCATGCCGAGCGCCAATGCTTTGACCTGGATCTTCTCACGATCAATACCACGGCCATCGTCACTGACTTCGACGACCACGGCGCCTGCATCGTGGTACGCATTGAGGGTGATCACCCCGGATGCTTGCTTGCCTGCATGCAGGCGTTGCTGTTCATCCTCGATACCGTGGTCGACGGCGTTGCGGACCAGATGCATCAGGGGATCGGTCAGTTTCTCGACCATGGATTTGTCGATATCGGTATCGGCATTGTTAATGTGCAGACTGATGTTTTTGCCGGTCTGCTGGGAGAGTTCATGCACCAGACGGGGAAACCGGTTAAAGATCTCGTTGATGGGCACCATACGCAAGGTCAGGGCATCATCCCGGATCCCTTCGACCAGGGTGTTGACTGTGGCGACTGATTCGACCAGCTCGGCATCGCCCCGCAATTTTGCCTGTAACGTGGTTGCCGAGGTGGCGATCACCAGTTCGCCCACCCGATTGATCAGACGATCCAGTTTGGCCGCCTCAATGCGGATGTAATGACCTTCGGCCCGCAACGGCGCAGGCTTGGCCTGGGACGTGACTGAGGGCTCGGCTTTACTCTCCGGCAGGGTTGTGACGGGGTGAATTGGTTGGGGAGCAGATGAATTGCCATATGTGTCGTGTTCTATGGCATCTGCTTCTGAACGGGTCAGGGCACCGGCAGCCTCCCAGCGAGCCAGCTGAGCTGTCAATGGTTCATTGCGCCATTGGGCCAGCTTGGCGCCCTGTCTGGCATATTCGGCCAGATCCTGATGGGGGGTCAGCAAGCAGATAATGCTGGCATGGGCCACAAAGTCAAATGTGCTGCGAATGCGTTCGGGAGATTGCGCGCTACGCAACGCAATCTCGTAACCAAGGAAACATTCCGTTGGATCGAGCAACTGCAACGGGGGCCACTCATGCCAGACTGGTTCGATAAACCCGATCTCGCCCAGATTGCCGAGGTAGCGGATAAATGCCAGCAGGTCGAAGCCATCCTGATAAAGGGCTGGGTAGAAGCGCAGCGACAGGTGCCACGAGCGCATATCTTGTTCGGCAACTTCGTGCTGGACGGGCAGTGAAACCGGTGGATTGGGCAAACTCTGATGCCCTTGTAGCTGGGAGAGCAGCGCCAGGATCTGCTGGGTCTCGGTTTGCGGCAATTCCGGGTTGTGCTCGGCCCCTTGCAGCAGGTCGCGCAATTGGTCATTACAGGCCAACAGCAGGTTGATCAGATGCTCATCGAGCTGGATCTCGCCGCTGCGCAGCCGGGTCAGCATGTTCTCCATGGCATGGGCAAAGCGCACCAGCATGGTGAGCCCCAGCATACTGGCCGATCCCTTGATGGTATGGGCGGTGCGAAACATCAGATTGTAGGTATCCGCATTCGCTGGGTAGGTATCTCTGTCAAGCAGGGCGTGTTCCAGATGGTCACACTGCTCGTAGGCCTCTTCAAAAAAGAGGATGCGCGCTTTATTGATATCCATCTTTGGCCCCCGCGATGGTAAGCATGGGTAACAGGCCGAGTTGGCTCAACGCCAGTTGTGCCGCGCTCTCTTCCCCGGTGCGGATCCGCAGGCGTTTGCTCTGCTGATTGGCTTCCTGCTGCAAAAGGGCGATCAACTGGGCACCGCAACTATCCAGCTCCTCCAACTGGCTGACATCCAGCACGACGATGGCAAAGTTAAGCAAGCCGAAGAGATCATCTTGCAGGTCCCCCAGGGTCATGATAGTGAGCTCCCCCGTCAGGATGGCCGTCGGGGGGGCATGCAGAATATCAAGCTCGAAACTCATCCCTGTTGCTCCCCTTTCATGGCTGCATCACTTTGTAGACATCATCGATCAGTTTGAGTGGTTCAAATGGCTTGGTCAGCCAGATGCGCGCGCCAGCGTCGAAACCCTCCTGACGGATCTCTGCCGAGTTTTCGGTGGTCAGCATGATGAAAGGCAGATAACGGGTCGCTGGCTGTGCTTTGACCTGCCTGAGCAGGGTCATGCCGTCCATTCCCGGCATGTTGAGATCCGAAATAATGAGATGAACACGCTGGCGTTCGAGCTGGCCAAGGGCTGCATTGCCATCATCGGCCTCAATGACGACAAAGCCTGCGCTTTGCAACGTCATGGTGATGGTTGCTCGGATGCTGGCAGAATCTTCCACAACGAGGATGGTTTTGGTCATAAAGGCGGCTCATTCACAGGCGTTATTGATATCTGGCTGACATGGGGCGAGACCTCCTAATTGTTGTCCAATAAGTTGATGTGGGTGGACTTTTTAAAAATGGGCCAGCCTGCGTAGGACAAAAATCGGGGGAGGGGATGCAAAGCGTTTTTTCCGACCATCCAGAAGGGGGCCAATAGGCGCTTGTTACGCCGTTTCTCCCTTCATTGCCAGCCACTTTTGCATGCTCAGAGTCACCTGATGAGGTATAATGCGGCACTATTTTTATGGGTTCCCCGTGAGCGTGATGAAAGAATTTTTTGCAACCTGCCCCAAGGGGCTGGAAAACCTGTTGGCCGACGAGCTGACCACCCTGGGCGCAGAGCAGGTCCGTGAGACCGTGGCTGGCGTCCACTTCAAAGGCGAACTGGCGATTGGCTACAAGGCCTGCCTGTGGAGCCGTTTTGCCTCCCGCATCGTGCTGGTGCTGTCCGAATTCCAGATGAACGACGATCTGGATCTCTATCTGGGCGCCCACACCATTCCCTGGGAAGAGCACTTCTCCGGTACCTCTACCATCGCGGTGGACTTTACCGGTACCAACCCCGCCATTCGCAATACCCAATATGGCGCGCTGAAGATCAAGGATGCTATCGTCGACCGCTTCACCAAGCGCGGTCACGTGCGTCCTGACGTGGACAAGAAGTCGCCGGATATCCGCATCATGGCGCACCTGGGCAAAGGCAAAGCCAATATCACGCTGGACTTGTCAGGCCCGGCGCTGCATCAGCGTTTCTATCGTCAGGGCACAGGTGAAGCACCGCTCAAAGAGAACCTGGCCTGCGCCATGATAGCCCGTAGCGGCTGGGCCGGTGAGCCCATGATGGACCCCATGTGCGGTTCCGGTACTTTGCTGATTGAAGCGGCCTTTATCGCCGCCGACATGGCGCCGGCGCTGCGCCGCGAGCGCTTCGGTTTCGATCGCTGGCTGCAGCACGATAGCGAGTTGTGGCAGAGCCTGATGATGGAAGCGCAAGTGCGCGCCAAACGCGGCATGCAACGTTGCGAAGTGAAGCTGTTTGGCTGTGATGCCGACCAGCGCGTGCTGCTCAAAGCGCGCGACAACGCCAAAGCGGCCGGTGTGGCCCACCTCATCACCTTCAAGCAGGCCGATGTCACCAAGTTGGAAAACCCGCTGCCGATACCTGCCCCTGTTGAAGGGGAAGAAGGTCAAGGGGAGGCTCGCCAAGTCGGTATGCTGATCTCCAACCCGCCTTATGGCGAGCGTCTTGGCGAGTTCCCGGCACTGCTGGAAGTGCACCAGGCCCTCGGCGATGCCCTGCGTCGCAGCTTCCAGGGTTGGAAAGTCTCCATTCTTTCCGCATCCCCCGAACTGCTTAGCTGTCTGCGCCTGCGCGCCGATAAGCAATATCGCCTGTTCAACGGCGCCCTCGAGTGTCAGCTGCGTAACTACCAGATCGCACTGGACTCCGTGGCCTCCCAAAAAGAGGTCGCGCAGGACTTTGCCAACCGTCTGCGCAAAAATCTGAAAACCCTCGAGAAGTGGGCCAACAAAGAGGGGATTGACTGCTATCGCCTCTATGATGCCGACTTGCCGGAATACAATGCCGCCATCGACCGCTATCAGGACTATCTGGTGGTGCAGGAGTATGCCGCGCCCAAGGACATTCCCGCCCAGAAGACCCGTCAGCGTCTGCTCGACATGGTTCAGGCCGCCATCAAGGTGACCGGCATGGACGGCGAGAAGGTGATCCTGAAGGTGCGTGAGCGTCAGGAAGGCAAACAGCAGTATCAGAAGCTCTCCGAAGAGCAGCACCGGATGGAAGTGCAGGAGTACGGTGCCCGTCTGTGGGTCAACCTCTACGACTATCTGGATACCGGCCTGTTCCTCGATCACCGTCAGACTCGCCGCATGCTGGGTCAGATGGCCAAGGGCAAGCGCTTCCTGAACCTGTTTGCCTACACCGGCAGTGCCACCGTGCACGCAGGTCTTGGCGGTGCCAGCGAGACCACTACGGTCGACATGTCCCACACCTACCTGAACTGGGCGCAGGACAACATGCGTCTCAACTCGCTGGTGGGCCGTCAGCACAAGTTTGTCCAGGCCGATTGTCTGAAGTGGTTGTCTGAAGCAGATGAGCAGTACGATCTCATCTTCATCGATCCGCCCACCTTCTCCAACTCCAAGCGGATGGACGAGAGCTTCGACGTACAGCGCGATCACCTGCTGTTGATGCAGCACCTGAAGCGTCTGCTGGCGGCCGATGGCACCCTGGTCTTCTCCAACAACAAGCGTCACTTCAAGATGGATCTGGCCGGTCTCGAGGCTATCGGTCTCAAGGCCCAGAACATCACCCAGAAGACGCGACCGAAGGATTTCGAGCGCAACCAGCACATCCACAATTGCTGGATCATCACCCATGCGCCGGAGCAGGCTGAGGCGTGATGCTGACCCTGTTTCACACCGACGGTTGCCACCTCTGTGAGCATGCCTGGGCGCTGGTGGAGGAGGCCGGCCTTGCCGCCACCACCCGCCAGTGCGACATCATGGATGATGAGCAGTGGCTTGCCGCCTATCGGGTGCGCATTCCGGTACTGCGTGACGAGGCGGGCCGCGAGCTCGGCTGGCCCTTCACGTTGGCCGAGCTCAAGGGCTGGGCCACCCGTCAGGGGTGAGCGTGATTTGACGATAAAACGGGGGCAGACCCAGTCTGCTGCCCGTTTTTTTCATATGAAATAAGGAACAAATATGGCTCTTTTAACATTGCACGGCGCCTGTCTGTCGTTCAGTGATTTCCCGCTGCTCGACAATGCCGAACTGACCATCGAGCGCGGCGAGCGCCTCTGCCTGGTGGGGCGCAACGGGGCGGGCAAGTCCACCCTGATGAAGGTCATCGCCAGCGAATTGCCGCTGGATGACGGGCGTCTGGTGCTGCAACAAGATTTGAAAGTGACCCGCCTTGAGCAGGATCCACCGGCCTCCAGCGAGCTGACGGTGTTTGACTATGCCGCGGAAGGACTGGCGGGGGTGGGTGAGTTGCTCAAGCAGTACCACCACATCTCCATGGAGCTGGCACACGATCCGTCAGATGCCAATATTCGCAAGATGAGCGAGTTGCAAGAGCAGCTCGACTATCAGAACGGCTGGCAATTCGAGACCCGTATCAGTCAGGTGTTGACCCTGCTGGGGCTGGATCCTGACGTGACCCTCGACAGCCTCTCCGGCGGCTGGCTGCGTAAAGTGGCGCTGGCCCGTGCGCTGGCCTGCGATCCCGACTTGTTGCTGCTCGATGAGCCGACCAACCACCTGGATATCGAAGCCATCAACTGGCTGGAAGATTTCCTCAAGGATTTTCGCGGCGCCATCGTCTTTATCTCTCACGATCGGGAGTTCATCCACAAGCTGGCAACCCGCATCATCGATCTCGATCGCGGTGCCATCACCTCCTGGCCGGGCAACTACGACGAGTACCTGCAAGGGAAAGAGGAGTGGCTGCGGGTCGAAGAGCTGAAAAACGCCGAGTTTGACCGCAAGCTGGCCCAGGAAGAGGTGTGGGTACGTCAGGGGATCAAGGCTCGCCGTACCCGTAACGAAGGTCGGGTGCGCGCCCTTGAGGCGATGCGGATGGAGCGCAGCCAGCGCCGCGAGCTGCAGGGCAAGGCCAAGTTGCAACTGGACGAAGTTAATCGCTCCGGCAAGCTGGTGTTCGAGACCGAAGGGCTGGGGCTGGACTTTGGCGATCGCACCCTGTTCAAGGGGCTGGATCTGCAGGTGCTGCGCGGTGACAAGATTGCGCTGGTTGGCCCTAATGGCTGCGGCAAATCGACCCTGATCAAGCTGTTGCTGGGTCAGCTTGAGCCGACCCGTGGCACCGTCAAGGGGGGCACCAATCTGGAGGTGGCCTACTTCGATCAGTACCGCGAGCAGCTCGATCCCGAGCAGACCGTGGTGGATAACGTGGGGGAGGGCAAGCAGGAGGTGATGGTGCGTGGCCGCTCTCGTCATATCCTCGGTTACCTGCAGGACTTCCTGTTCGAGCCCAAGCGGGCCCGTACCCCGGTCAAGGCGCTCTCTGGCGGCGAGAAGAACCGGCTGCTGCTGGCCAAGCTGTTCCTCAAGCCCAGCAACTTGCTGATCCTCGATGAACCGACCAACGATCTGGATGTGGAGACCCTGGAACTGCTGGAAGAGCTGCTTGCCGACTACCCTGGCACCCTGCTGCTGGTCAGTCACGATCGTCGTTTTATCGACAATACCGTGACCGGTTGCTGGCTGTTTGAAGGGGATGGTCGCATCAGCGATTACGTCGGCGGCTATGCCGATATGATGGCGACGCGTGAACAGCAGAGCATTCAGCAACAGGCCAAGAGTGCAGCGGTCAAGGCGCCCGAGCCGGTCGTTGCCGCCGCGCCCGAAACGCCGAAGAAGAGCAAGAAGCTCTCCTACAAGCTGCAGCTTGAGCTGGAAGGGTTGCCTGCCCGCTTGGAGCAGCTGGAAGCCGAGCTGGATGCGCTGCAAAGCGAGATCAACCAGCCCGGGTTCTTCTCCCTGTCAGCCGAGCAAACCCAGCCGAAACTGGATGCGCTCAATGCCGCCGAAGCCGCGCTGGAGCAGGCATTTGCTCGCTGGGAAGAGCTGGAAGGACTCAAAAATCAGGAGTAAGTTCCCTGTAATTAAAACTTAATCCAGTTCAGTGCCTTGTGTCACATAGCCCGGTTAGGGTGAAAGTTTTTGTTTGACCGGGTGCACTCGCAGGAGTAAAGATGAAAGCGACCGATGCAGAATTGGTCGCTTTTTTTGTTCCACGAAGAGGGTCGTAGATGATGAAGAGACAGAAGCGGGACCGTCTGGAAAGAGCTCGTGCTCGTGGTTATCAGGCTGGCGTGGTCGGCAAACAGAAAGAAGCGTGTCCGTATCAATGCCTGGATGCCCGTGGGCATTGGCTTGGTGGTTGGCGTGACGCCATGGAAGGGCGGGGCTCAGGCCTCTTCATGAAGTAGCAGGTACTTCATCACTCATTACAAAAGGAAAGGGGCCGTTGTGGCCCCTTTGCGTTAATGCTGTTTTACCACTCATCAGAGAGATCAGAATGCGGTGGTATCTTTGAACAGGCCCACTTTCAGATCGGTGGCGCTGTAGATCGGACGGCCGTCGACTTCGACCACGCCATCAGCAATCCCCATCACCAGCTTGCGGTTGATGACGCGCTTGAAGGTGATCTTGTAGGTCACTTTCTTGGCAGTCGGCAGGATCTGACCGGTGAATTTCACTTCACCCACGCCCAGCGCACGACCCTTGCCGGGGCCGCCTTTCCAGCCCAGGAAGAACCCAACCAGCTGCCACATGGCGTCCAGACCGAGACAGCCAGGCATCACCGGATCACCCGGGAAGTGGCAATCGAAGAACCAGAGATCCGGAGTAATGTCGAGCTCAGCCAGGATCTCGCCCTTGCCGTGCTCGCCGCCGTTGTCATTGATCTTGACGATGCGGTCCATCATCAACATGTTGGGGGCAGGCAGCTGACTGTTACCCTCACCAAACAGTTCGCCACGGCTGCAAGCCAGCAGCTCTTCACGGGTAAAAGAGTTCTTGCCCTGTTCGCACAGGGAAAGGCGGGCTTCCATGGTGGTATTGTCTACGGTCACGCGGTATTTCCTTCAAATGGGTCAAAGCCGGGCCAATTTAGCTTACAGTTGTTCGCTAAACAACTCCGATCACTTCATCAGCGGCCAAACAGGCGCCCCAACAGGGCTCGCAGCAGTCCGACTTTGGCGGTTGAGCCGTTCAACTCGTCCAACCGATCCTGAATACGGCCAAACAGGGTATCGGGCATATCAGGCTCACCGGCGACACAGCCGGTCAGCAACTCGATGGCCTCTTCCACATGATCCACCGGGTGGATGTGGAACTGGCCTGCGGCAACAGCCTCAATCACTTCGTCAGAAAGATTGAGCTGTTGGATGTTGGTCCCCGGCAGAATGATCCCTTGCTTGCCGGTGATGCCGTGGATTTTACACACCCGGAAGAAGCCTTCAATCTTCTCGTTGACGCCACCCACGGCCTGCACATTGCCAAACTGATCGACCGCACCGGTCACCGCAAAGTGCTGATAGATGGGCTGACGGGCGAGAGCAGAGAGCAGGGCACACAAGCCGGTCAGGGAGGCGCTGTCACCATCTATTTCGTGGTAAGACTGCTCGAACACCAGATTGGCCGACAGGGGGGAGGGGTTCTCTGCGCCAAATTTGTTGGAGAGATAGCCGTGGATGATCATCATCGCCTTGGCGTGGATATGACCGGCCAGCTCCGCTTTGCGCTCGATATCCGCCACATCGCCATCGCCGAGGTGGACGGTTGCGGTGAGGCGCACCGGTTCACCGAAGTCATAAGGGTGACCGGAGACCTGAATGACCGACAGGCCGTTGATCTGGCCGATCTCTTCGCCATCGGTCTGCAGCAGGATCTGGCCGTCAATGACGCCCTGATCGGACTGCTCAACTAGATAGTTGAGGCGGTAATCCTGCTCCTCCAGTGCGCCGCGAATATGTTCGTCGGTCACCACCTCGGATCCCAGCTCCCGGGCCAGACTGTCAGACATCCGCATGATGGCGGCAAGCTGCACTTCGGAGAGCGACAGCCACTCCTGATGGTCACAGAGGCGGCTGGCATGACGACAAAGGGCGGCGAGGGCGGCAGGCGTGAAGTCCAGCAGGTTCCAGCGCTGGCGAACCCAGGCCAGATACTGTAAAAATTCCTGCAGATCCTCTTCAATATTGACCTCGGAAACCAGATCGGCGCGCAGGAAGATACGCTCGGACATATCGCGATCCAGCATCTGGAACTCTGCCACGTCGAGTCGGTCACCCACCAGGATCAGCTTGAGCTTGATGGGGGTCGCTTCAGGCGCGAAGAAGGGGGTCAGGGTTTTCCCTTCCTGATAGGCGTTCCAGTCAAGTTCGCCTTTTTGCATGGCATTTTTCAGCTTGAACCAGAGGTGCGGCTGATCCAGCAGCTCGTCCAGTTGCAAAATGAGGTAGCCGCCGTTGGCTTCGCGCAGCAAGCCAGGCTCCAACAGGTGCTGGTTGGCATAGACAGAGCCTTGCTCGGTCTGGTAGTTGATGGAACCAAACAGGGTATCCCAGTTGAGATCGCGGCCATAGATCACCGGCGCTTCCTGCGCTTCGTGATGGATCAGCAGGTTGATCAGTACGGGATGCTGGAACTCCAGCCCCAATGCCACGTGAGCCGCCAGATCGGAGAGAAAATCATCGATCTTCGGATCATTGTTCTGCTTGCGCATGATCCGGGTCACGATGCGCTCGGCGTCGAGATGGTGGCTCAATAGCTTGAGCAGCTCACCAACCATTTCACAGAATTCAACGCCGGTGCCAGGTTGCAGTCGCAGCCAGATAGGTTTGAAGGGGTTGTTCAGATTCTCGGTATAGCAGAGATCAAACAGGTCACCATCCTTGCCATTGGAGTCGGCAATCAGTGTCTGGCAAACGCCTTCATAATCTGCGCCGGGGAACCCGTTGAGCAGCATGACCGGACAGTCACCATCAAAACTGGCGAGACGCTTGATGCCGGAAATGGCTCTGGGCTGCAGCGCAGCAAAGGGGATGGGTTCAAGCTCACTGAGCTTGGGGAACTGTTCAATCGCAAAAGCGGGTTTTAATTGTTCTGATGTTAATTCAGCCACTTAAGACATCCGGTCGAAGATAGGATCAATTGTTGCCATTATACACAGTTCAATTAGTGGTGACAGGAAACAAGATATGCAATTTAACAAGTCTATACTCCAAGGTAGTTCATTGCTTTTTATTCATATAAATCAATTTTTTGTATTTCATGAACTTAAAAGCACTTCATGAATAGAAAGGGGGTGGTAGTCAAATAAATCCGGATGTTAGGTTGGGTCGATTTTCGGATGCTGCTGGCAGTTAGCTATCAGTCCGCTTTGCTTCCCGCAGGCTAATGTATCTCATCAGGCGGGAGCCACTCTGACTCAGGCTTCTGAACAATCGCTCCATCGGTGCGTTATCCCAGCAATTACCACGGCGACTCATGCTCTGGGTCATGCGATAACGCCACAGTCGTTGCCTAAATGCCCGGCTGCCATATTGGCTGCCCTGGTCAGAGTGAAACAGCACGCCAGATGGGCAACCCCGTTGCTGATAGGCCATCACAAGTGCTTTGATGGCCAGCTCGGCATCTGCTTTATCTGACATCGCCCAGCCCACAACCCGCCGGGTATGCAGGTCGAGCACTGCGGCCAGGTAATGCCAGCGGCCACCTACCCAGACGTAAGTGATATCGCCACACCACACCTGATTGGGTTGCTGAGCATCAAATTCGCGGGCCAGCAGATTGGGAATATCCGGTCGTTCAGACCGTGCCACCTTATAACGGTGTGCGCCCGGCTGTTTGGATGCCAGCCCGGCTTCTTTCATCAGGTTACGTACTTTGAATCGACCAATCTGATACCCCAACTCCCGCATCATCGACATCAAGGCGCGGCTGCCTGCCGAGTTCCTGCTCTCTTTGAACAACCGGCGCAACTCGCTGCGTTGCTGTATCCGCTCACGGTTAATCGTCCGCTTGCGAGCCAGATAGTCGTAAAAACAGGATGTTGGAACATCGAAAGCGCAGCAGACCAGGGTGATGGGGGCTTGCTCTCTTAATTGGTCTATCAGCGCGTACGTGTGAACTCGTCCGTCATCAAGGGAGCCGTAGCCTTTTTTAGAATGTCCTTTTCGCGCTCGAGCCGATGGATGCGGGCTTCCAGCTCCTGGATTTTCTTCTGCTCAGGAGTCAGCGCTTTGCTGATAGGCGTGGTGCCGGTTCGTTCGGATTGCAGTTGCCGAACCCAGCGACGAAGCACGGTTTCACCGACATCCAGTGAACGGCTTGCTTCGGGGACAGAATATCCCTGGTCGAGCACCAGGGATGCGGCTTCGAGTTTGAATTGGGCAGTAAACGAGATGATTAGACCACTACAAAGAGGCGTAGCAGAAGGGACAGTTGACCTCCTCTCACCTATGCACCATGGGTATTGCACTTATTATCTGAACTCACGTAGTTATGTCTTATTAACTCGTTAGACATGCTTTTATTTATTTCATTGAGAAGCGTTTCTTTATTTATAGGTTTGGTGATATATCCATTCATACCATGGGACAGATAGTATTGCTTGGATTCCGGCATCGCATCGGCGGTCAGCGCGATAATGGGAATGGTTGCCCAGGGCTGTGAGGAGGTGCGTATTTTGGTGGTGGCGACAAGGCCATCCATCACTGGCATCTGGACATCCATCAACACCAGATCAAATTCTGTGTGACCCAGTTTCTCCAGCGCCTCTTCTCCCTGAACGGCCAGTGTGACGTGATGGCCCACAGAGTCGAGCATGGCGCCGATCACTTTGCGGTTGGTGGCATTGTCATCAACCAGCAAGATGCGATAGCTCTCCTGATCCAGCGGCTTGGACGGCAGGCAAACAATCGAGGGTGTCGTGGCTCTGGTTGGCCAGATATAGGTAAAGGTACTGCCATGTCCTTCGCTGCTCTCTACCGAGATATCGCCGCCCATCAGGCGTGCGAGGTTACGGGATATTTCAAGCCCCAGGCCCGAACCACCATATTGGCGGGTGATAGAGACATCCGCCTGGGCGAAACGTTGAAACAGGTTCTTTAGCTGACTTTTGCTCATGCCGATCCCGGTGTCCTGAATCGAGATGCGTATCGAGTGGCGATCCTGTTCCAACAGGGTGCTATCAACGCAAATATTGACTTCCCCCTGATGGGTGAACTTGATGGCGTTGCTCACCAGATTGAAGAGGATCTGGCGCACTCTCAGCGGGTCGATCATCAACCACTCCGGCGTATCGGGGGCAAGAATCAGGGTCAGTTTGATACCTTTTGCATCGCAGTTGCTCTGCATCAGGGCTCGGATATCCTCCAGCAGCTGGGGCAAGTGATGGGGGGCCAGTTGCAGCTCGATCTTGCCCTCTTCCAGTTTGGATACATCCAGAATATCGTTGAGCAGACCGAGCAGATGGTTTGCCGATTCCCGCGCCGTCTCCAGATAGTCTCGCTCCCTCGGGTCCATATCCCGGTCGGCCAGCAGTGAGAGCATGCCGAGAATGCCATTCATGGGGGTGCGGATCTCATGGCTCATGTTGGCCAAAAAGCTGCTTTTTGCTCTTGTACCAGCCTCTGCAGCCTTATTTGCCCGCAGCAGTTTGTCATTGAGTTGCTGCATCAGCTTGTGCTGCAGGAACGAGATATTCATTTGCCGCCAGATCAGCAGGGCGAGCACAAAGAGCAGCGAAAATTGCAGAGTCGCGATGAGTGTTGTCGTGATGATCTGCTCCCTCACGCTGTCGCGGCGGGCCACATCAAACAGGGTCGCCTGCTGGTTCACCTCCAGGGTCAGCTGATGCAGCAGGGGGAGCAGCGAGGCGAGCTGTTGGCGCAGCTCCTGATGGGCCAGCGTATCCAGCGGTTTGGTGGCATCCGGGCCGAGCCAGATATCCGCCAGAGAGATGTAGGAGCGAATGGCTTTGCTTGCCTGCTGGTAGATCTCTGTTTGCTGAAGCAGGCTGCGATCCTTACTCTCCAGCACCAGATCCATGCGGCTGACCAGAATATCGTATCTGAGTTGAAACGCCGGTTGTGACTCATGAAGCAGCGAGCTCTGAAAACGCAGCGCTTCGTTATAGAGCTGGAAATAGTTCCACATCACGTTGTCTTCGCCCTGGCTGGTACTGCGTTGCAGATCCTGAAATTGTCGGTACTGGATGGTACCAATACCGACAAAAGCCAGGAGCAGCACACAGAGCACCACAAACAAGAAACGTTGACTGGCCGCCATGGAACGCATGATGGGATCTACTCCACTTTTATCGCACTGATCTGCCAGATAGCTCGACCGTAATAGAGCTTGTTTTGCAGTTCAGGATATTGATCGAATGGATAGACAAGGAACAGCGGCCCTTTGTCGCGTACCGACAGTGGCTTGCCATTCATCGTGCGGGCGAGGATGACCCGATACTGCTCGGCATCGCTTGTCGGCACCTGTACCGAGTAGTCATTTAGCGCGGTAATGGTGAGCTGTTTGCCGGTTGCCCCGACTTTGGCCAACACATCTTGCAGCAGTGGGCCACGAAAGGTCTTGGCTTCGTCATACCAGGGGGTATGAGTTTTGATTTCGTGTACCGGTAATTGATCCAGCATGGCGCTGTCCCACAGGGCCAGAGCCTGATGAGTGGGGCTGCTGATGGCGCCTTCAACCTTCAACACGGCACTGTCAGGGGAAGGGGCTGCGTGTGCTGCGCCGCAAAGGGCTGCCAGCAGTGGTGCAATATAAAGGCCTGCTTTCATGATCTCTCCTTCCTGGAATTAAGGTGGCATGGGTGCCGGGCCAAAAGTGGCCTGTGAGGTGTGTCCAGAGACAAGCAATAATCGGGCCCAGTGCTATGAGCGTGAATTATCAGCGATTGAGTCGGTTATCCGGTTATTTCGGATGAGGTGAATTGCAGTTTGCAACGGTCGGGAGATGTTAATTGCAATTTGGCTACCAAAACGAGGTGTCGGGGCGGACAAACAAGGGGGCAAAGAGCATCATTTGAAGAACAAGCACCGTGGCGCTTCTCGGCATAACATTTGCAAAGTTGTGGATGCCGTGACAGAGCTGAGTCTGAGACTCGACAAGGAGCTAGCGATGGAAAGCATGACTTACACCCTTAATGATACCCAGGTCGTGGTACTGGAAAACGAGTTTGACGCGATGGCCGTCAGTGAGCTCCGCCCGTTGTTTGAAACCCTCTCGACCCATCCCGGAGATATCCTGGCCGATATCAGCGATGTTCACTTTATCGACTCGTCGGGTATCGGAGCCTTGGTATTTCTCTATAAAAGATTGATTATGAACGGGCATCAGATGGCGCTTGTCTGTGGGCCCGGCCAACCTCATGACCTGCTGGAGATGCTGCATATCGACCGGGTGATCCCCTGCCATGAGAGCATCAAAGCCTATATGCGCTCTCGCGGCATGATGGCCGCTGCATCATGAAACGGGTTGGTATCCTGCTCTCGTCCATCCTGCTGTCCGGTTGTGCGCAGTGGCCGCCGGAGGGGTATGGCGGCATGGCGGAGGCAAGACCCACCCGAATTCCGGTCAATGAGGATGAACGGCGGGTCTGGTCTCGTTATGATGAGCGTCAGAAGGAACTCGACTTGCAGCTGACGGAATTAAAGCAAGCGAGTCTGCAGGGGTGTATGCCTGCCGAGTTGAAAAGACTACAATCTCAACGTATTGATATCGAACGGGATATGCACGGACGGCTCTGGTCGGATGTAGCCTGGCGTCAGACCGTGTTGGCACAATCACTACAACAAGTACGTTTGCGGCTGCAACAGACAACAGCGGATGGCTGTCGTGCTGATTGGTCAGGGCTCCCCTTACGCCAATGGGGGCAGACGTAACAGACGAAAAGGATGTCTATGAAACGGGGCGCTCTCGAAGGATTGATCTGTGTTCTCTTGCTGTTGTTCACCTGCCCGTTACTGGCCTCCACCTTGTTGGCTCCCGGCGATCGGTTGGCCATCGTGCAACCCGGTGAGCCTGCTTTTGATCAGCCTTTCCAGATCAACAAGCAGGGGGAGATTGCACTGCCTGAAGTCGGCAACGTCGTGGTGGGGGGGAAGACCCTGGAACAGGCGGATGAGCTGATCCGCACCGCCCTCAAACCTGTTTACAACAACCTCTCTCAATTGACTGTCACCTTGCTGGAGAAGCGGCTGCTGATCAGCGTGATGGGCTATGTCAAAAAACCCGGCAGTTATGATCTGGCGCCCGATGGCAACGTGCAGATGGCCCTCGATGCCGCTGGCGGGCTGGTGCCCGGTGCCCAACTCAACAATATGCAGGTGCGGCGCGGCAGCACGGTCTCGAGTTTCGACTACAAGCGTTATCTCGATACCGGAGATGCCAGCGTCTTGCCGCCATTGCAATCCCTCGATGTGGTGTTCGTACCCGCCTCTCCGTTGATCGGCAACGTGCAGATCGATTTTGATGCGGCGACCCTGGCGGCGGGCGGTGATGGTGATACCGGCAAGGCGATCAAGGTATTTGGCGAGGTCAACAGCCCCGGCGCCTTCAGTTTCAAGAGTGGCAACTCCATCGTGGATCTGCTGATGCGGGCCGGTGGGGTGACCCGCTTTGCCGGGGTGGAGCGGATCCGGGTGATCAATGGTGATGCCCCCGAACTGTTCGACCTCAAAGCCTATCTCGACTCCGGCAACAACAAGCTGCTGCCTAATCTGGCGCCGGGTGCCACCATCTTCGTGCCCAAGGATGAAGAGCAGATAAAACGGGGGGCGCGCACCATCTACATCATGGGCGAGGTGTTCAAACCCGGCGCCTATGAGGGGCGGGAAGGGGACTCCTTCCTCGATATTCTGGCCAATGCCGGTGGCCCGACCCGCTATGCCGAGAGTCGCCAAATCCGTTTGCTGCGCACCGATGGCACGATCGAACCTATCGATCTGCAGGCTTACACCGAAGGCATGAAAAAGGCGCTGCCCCAAGTCAAACCCGGCGACGCGATCTTTGTGCCGGAGAAGACCGACATTAACGAGAAATCCTGGTTAAAAGTGGCGCCCGGACGGGCTGTGATGGTGATGGGGGCGGTGCGGATCCCGGGCCGCTATGAATGGTCTGACGAGATGTCGCTGCTGGATCTGATCGCCCATGCCGGTGGCCCCAACGAGCGGGCCGATATCGCCAAGGTGCAGATCCTGACCGCCGAAGGGGGGCAGGCCACACCGACCCTGTTTGATCTCGACAAGTTCCTCCATCAGGGGGGGGCGCTGGCCAGCCTGCCGAAGATCCGTGCCGGGTTTACCATCATGATCCCCGAGCTGCCCACCGATCCCAGTGACAACAAGTCCCAGTGGGTACGCCAGTCACCGGATAGCTCCATCTATATCTTCGGTCAGGTTGGGGCGCCCGGTCGCTATGCCTTCAATGAGCAGATGGGCTTTATCGACATTCTGTCGGCCGCCGATGGCCCGACTGCGGCGGCGGATCTGCGCAATGTGCGTATCGCCCATCGCAGTGGCAGCACGGCGCGGGTCAGCAAGCTCGACCTTGCCCTCTACTTTGAAACCGGCGATGAAACCTTGCTGCCCAAGGTGTTGCCCGGCGACTCCATCTACCTGCCGGAGAAGAATCGTCCCTGGCTCGACGAGCCCAAGGAGAACACCATTCGGGTGCTGGGGGCCATCGCTCGCCCCGGTCGCTACCGTTTTGACTCCTCCATGACCCTGCTGGATCTGTTGGCCGAGGCGGGAGGCCCAACCAACACCGCCTATATCAAGAAGATTGTGGTGATCAACATGGCCACCAGTGGTCAGGGGGATCAGGCCCGCAGCTTCGATCTCGACGGCTTTGCCAAAGAGCCCGACTTTAGCCAGTTGCCGGTGCTGCGCGCAGGGGACACCGTCTTTATCCCTGACAGCAAGAGCAGCAACTGGGCCATCTTCATGGATGGCATGCGCGACATTCTGACCACGATTTCGGTGGTGGCTCTGGTCGGGACGCTTTGAGATGAGCATCCCCATTCAATATCTGGAGCTCGAATCCCTCTACGCGGCGACGGTCGCCCGGGGGATCCGCTCGCTGGCGGTCACCTCGTCGGAAGGGGGGGAGGGGGTCAGCTCCATCTGCGATGCGCTGGCAAGGCGCTCGGAGGCGGATGGGCTGCGTACCCTGCTGGTGGATCTCAACCTCTATCATCCCGGCCGCGCCACGGCGGTTGCCTGGGGGCCCAATGATGTGCCCGAGCCGGTGGCCAATGGCCGGTCGTTGTCCCTGCTCCCGGCTCCCGGCAAGGATCTGATGGCCTTTCGCAACAAGGATACCTTGCGTCAGCTACTGGTTCGCTGGCTCGAACATTACGATGTGGTGATCTTCGACACCTCGCCGCTCACCGCCCTCAATCGGGGCAATATTCCGGCCGATCAGGTATGCGGTGCCTGTGAAGGGGCGCTGCTGGTGGTGCTGGCCGGGGTGACCCCGACGACCGTGGTGCAAAGCGCGGTGGATAAACTGACCCGTGCCGAGGCCAATCTGATTGGCGCTGTCTATAACGACAAGCTCAACCCGGGGCTGGCCAGCGAGATCCTGCGCGAACTCAACCGGCTGCCCAGTAACCGGGTGACCGAATGGCTCAAGCGCTGGTGCCGACGCAGCGCCTTGCTCAATTTCCGGATCTGATCGCCCGCTGATGGAGGCCCGATATGGATGACTGGTTGCGATCTGCTCCGGCAACCCTGCAGGCGGTGCGCGAACTGCGCAACAGGCTGGCACAGGGGCTCTCCCTGTTTCAGGTTTCCCCAAAGGATCAAGCCAACTGGCTGCTCTGTTTCAGTGAACTGGCCACCAATAGCGTCAAGCATACTGCTCCGTCCGCGACCCAGCTCTGGCTCACCCTGACAGCAGATGAAACGGGCTTGAGTCTGATACTGGAGGATGATGGCGGCCCGCAACCCGGTCTTGCCAGTGCGCCGTTACCCGATGAACTGCAGGAGGGGGGATACGGGCTGGCGCTGGTGCATCAGCTGTTTGCCGAGGTGCACTTCTCTCGCGACGGCGATCGCAATCGTGTGACCCTTCGCCAGCAGGGCCCGGTCAACCAGCTGCCGGTGATCGCGGTGATCGATGATGACAAGGTGATGCGTGCCTTGCTCACCGCCTACCTTCATGAGCACTACCGGGTTGAAAGTTATGCCGACTCCCATGCCGCCCTGCTGGCGCTTGGAAAGCAGCCCCCCGCGCTGGTGCTCTCCGATATCGAGATGGAAGGGATCGATGGCTTTGGGCTGCGCCAGCAGTTGATGAAGGATCCCAAGATGAAGGGGGTGCCCTTTATCTTCCTGACCGGTCATCAGGATCAGTGGACCCAGAGTCGGGCGGGGGCGCTGGGGATCGATGACTTTCTGGTCAAACCCATCACCAAGCAGGACCTGTTGCTGGCGGTTTCGCGGGTGCTGCAACGCTCGGGGCAGCTCAAGTCACAATGGGGCGAGCAGCTGGATCAGCGCATGACCTCGGCGCTGCGCCCGCTATTGCCCACCACCTCGATAGGAGGATACCAGCTGGCCTTGCAAACCCGTGCTGCCACCGTGGGGGGCGGGGACTTTTTGCTGGTCAAGGAGCGGGTGTTGTGGCTCGGGGATGTGATGGGCCACGATGCAGAAGCCAAGTTTTTTGCTCATGCCTATGCCGGTTATCTGCGTGGCTTGCTGACTGCGCACGATCTGGAGCGCGCGCCCGCCCGCTTATTGACCATCTTGTCCAATGCGGTTCACAGTGATCCGCTCCTCGGGGCCACCCTGCTCACCACCCTCTGCATTGAACTCGGCAACGAGGGGCGGGTGCAGTGGGCCAGCGCGGGCCACCCGGCGCCCTGGCTGGTCGGACCCGGTACCATCCGTCAGGTCGGCGTCACCGGCCCCTTGCCAGGTTTGCGTCCGGATCCCCATTTCGTGACCAATGAGCGTCAGCTCAAGCCCGGCGAGATCCTGCTGTTCTGGACCGACGGCCTGCTCGATAGCCGTGATGCCGCAGAGCGCCAGCGTTGGGAGTCGCAGCTCAAGGAGATCTGCCTGACCTCGGGGCCCGGTCTTGAACAGCTGGCTCATCGCATCGCCCGCTGGTTTGATGAACGCATCAATGATGCCGCCCTCGATGACATGACCCTCTTGCTGGTCGCTTGTCCCGGAGCCTGATCCTGCCCCTCTTTGTCTGACTGGCCCGCTCTATGCAACGCCTCATTTCAGGTGGCATGGAGCCACGGGAGGAGGTGCCTATGTTACCCATGCAGCAGATCTGGCTGGCCATCGATGCGCGTCAGGTCGGTGGAATTGAAGTTCACATTATCCATCTGGCCAACGATCTGCTGGCCAGGGGTTTTCGCCCCACCATAGTGCTGGTGAGCAACCACGGCATGACCCCGTTTACGGCCCTGCTCAAACAACAGGGCTTGCCCTATGAGGTGTGCCAAAACAGCCGCGATTTTATGCGCCGTCTGGCCCGTCAGCCTGCCTCAGTGCTGATCCACACCCACGGCTATAAGGCCGGGGTGCTGGGGCGGCTGACGGCCTGGTTCACCGGTAAATCGGTGGTGTCGACCTTTCACAGCGGGGATGACGGGGAAGGCTTGTTGAAGTTTTACAGCTGGTTGGATCGCACTACCGCGCGTTTTGCGAAGTGTATTGCAGTGAGCGAGCCCATCGCTCGCAAATTGCCTGTGCCGAGCACGGTGATCAGCAACTTTGTCCCCATGCCTGCGACGCCGGCTGCGGTGGCTGGCAACCGGATTGCCTTTGTCGGTCGCCTCTCGCCGGAAAAGGGGCCGGAGGCGTTCTGTCAGCTGGCCGCCTTCTGCCCGGAGGGAGCGTTTCATCTCTACGGGGATGGCCCCATGAAAAGCGCCTTGTGGCAGCAGTATGGGGATCGCGTCCAGCTTCATGGTTTCAAGAACATGGCCAATGAGTGGCACAACATCGACCTGCTCTGCATCACTTCCCGCTTTGAAGGGTTGCCGCTGGTGGCCCTTGAGGCGATGGCCCACGGCATACCGGTCTGTACCTTTGCGGTGGGCGGCCTGGTCAACCTGATCGACCATAAATCCAATGGCTGGCTGGTGGAGCCCGGCCATGTGCGGGATATGGCAGAGCTGGTCAACTATTGGCTGCGCAGCGATGAGGTGGTACGCAGCAAAATGAGCCAGGCTGCCCGCAACACCATCGCCCGAGGTTACAGCGTCAACAACCGAGTGACCGATATTCTGGCCGTCTACGGCGCCTGAATCACGGAGAAACCTGTCAAAACGAGTGGCCGCTGGCCACTCGTTTTTTTATGTGTCGGTGTTATGGGGAGCGGGGGGCGGATTGCTTCTGTGATCACGCAATGCTTGGATTTCTGCGGTTGGTCAAGCGGACATCAGACCTGTGGATGGGGCCAGATGATGGCGATCAGATCGCTGACTTCTCTGTGATCACCGCTGATACGCCACAAAGATGCGCCATAAAAAAGGCCATTGCAGTGGCAATGGCCTGATGGGCGTTGAGATGAGGTTGAGGTTGGCGCGGCGGGATTAGCGCCCCTTCTTGCCGACCATGATGGCGATCGTCTTGCCGATGATATGCACATCCTGCACCAGCCAGCGCCAGGGGTGGAGCAGGGCGACCGAGTAGGCCAGATCGAACGCCAGCTTGCTTCGTACATCATCCAGCGACTCGTCGTAGCCCTGATTGACCTGCGCCAGACCGGTGATGCCGGGGGCCACTTCATAGGTGCGTTCGATAAAGAAGGGCACCGCAGCTTCCAGCCGGTTGGCGATCCCGGGTCGCTCCGGGCGGGGGCCGATCAGCGACATCTCCCCCTTGAGCACATTGATAAACTGCGGCAGCTCATCGAGTCTGGTTTTGCGCAGGAAGTCACCGCTGCGGGTGATCCGGCTGTCCCCCTTGCCGCACCAGACCGGCCCGGTGGCCGCCTCGGCGTCGGCGCGCATGGTGCGAAACTTGATCATGAAAAAGAGCTCGGTATGGGTGGCGTGGCTGCGCCCGATCCGCAGCTGACGAAAGAACACCGGCCCCGGGCTGTCGAGCCGGATGGCCAGCATGATCAAAGGCCACAGTGGCAGCGTCAGCAGCAGGCCAAGAGTGGCACCGAGCAGATCCATGCTGCGTTTGACCACCAGGGTCAATCTTGGAATGGGGTGTGTCATACGGCTTTCTCCTGTGACATGAAGCGAATGGGGGCTCGCAGGCAGTAGCGCAGGGTGCCCATGCCGTTGTACCAGTGTCCGAGTACCAGATAGTGGATTTTGCGAAACAGATTGGGCCAAGGGTGCAAGGGGGTCAGCTGGATCAAGATGACCAGCAGATACCCCAGCAGTTGCAGCGCCAGCAGCAGCTGAAACAGCAGGGATTGGGTGGCCAGCGGGATGGCGCAGAGCCACAACAGGGTCAGGCAGAGCGGCATCAACACCCGAAGCCCCTTGCCACTGGCAAAGTTGAAGGCAACCCAGCCGAATTTGGGGTGCAGCAGGGGCAGCAACCGCAGCAACTGCTGGGTGTTGCCAGCCCCGATCCGCTTGCGCCGTGTCGCCTCCAGCGCGGCATCCGAAATTTCCAGCTCCAGTGCGGCGCAGCGATTGTCATAGACCGCCCGATACCCCTTGGCGATGGCCTGCATCGGCAGGATGAAATCGTCGTTGATGGTATCGGCGGCCAGCGGGGTGAGGCACTCCCGGCGCATCATGTAAAACGCCCCGTGGGCACCCAGCATGCCGCCAAGGGCCGACTCGCAGAGCTTGATCTGGCTTTGATACTGCCAATAACTCTCCTCGCCCTGGGAGCCCGGTTGCCAGAAGCGGTAAGCTTCCCCGACCACCCCTACCTTGGGATCGGCAAAATGGGCGACCGCCAGCAGCAGGCTGTCGATGGGCAGCAGGGCCGAGACATCGGTGAGAGCTACCAGATCGCTGTGAACCTGAGTCATGGCCTCGTTGAGCACGGCGACCTTGCCGCGATTGCGGGGGTGATCAAACAGCCTGATCTGCAACTGCTGCAGGGCGGGATCACCGAGCTGGCTCAGCGCAATAGGGTAACTGTTGTCGCTGCAGCCATCGAAGTGCACATGCACCCACAGCTTGTCGGCGGGGTAATCGAGGCTGGCGAGGTTTTGCAGCTTGGCCGCGATGGTCGCCGCCTCGTTATAGACCGGCATCAGCAGGGTGATGGTCGGCAGCGCCTCATCGGCTGCGTCTGCTTTGAATCCCCGAGCCATGGGGCAGGGCGGATTGGCCACCTTGCGTGCCTGCCGACCGCTGAATTTGAGCAGCAGGGGATAGCCGACATGGTGGTAGACCACCAGTACAGCGCACAGCCAGAACACGATCATGATCCACTCCATGGGATGCTCCTCTGGTCATCGGGTCGCTTGATCAGCGGCTGTAAAGCTGCTGATAGGCCTGAGCCATCCGGCTCAAGCTGCTTTGCTGGCACACAAACTCTCGGGTGACGGCACGCAGGCTATGGCACTGCAGCAACCCTTGTGCCAGAAGCTGGGCAAGGCGGCCGGGATCCCGTCCCGACAGGATATGGCCGCTGGCCTGGCAGACGATCTCTCTGGCCGCCCCCACATCGCTCATCACCACCGGCACCCCGCAGGCCTGCGCTTCCAGCACGCAAAGCGGCATCCCCTCCGCCAGCGAGGGGAGGCAGAAAAGATCCAGCCCCTGATAGAAGCGCGGCATGTTTTCGACCAGCCCCAGAAAATGGACCCGATGGGCGATCCCCAGTTGCTGACTCTGTTGTTGCAACGCATTTTGCAAACTGCCGACCCCTGCCAACGCAAGATGCACCTCCTCCGGCAGGGCGCGGATCGCCTCCAGCAGCAAGTTATGCCCCTTGACCGATTCAAGGCGGGCGGCGCAGCCAATCAACTTGACCCCTTGCGGCAATCCCATCTGCTGACGGGCGAGGGCGGCGGCGCCCAGGGCAAAACGCTGCTCATCGATGCCGTTGGGGATCACGGTTGGCGACAGCTGGCCCAGCTTGGCCAGCAGCTGGTTGGCCACCGGCGTGGCATCGGCCACCAGAATGGGTTTGAAGGCGCGCAGCCCCCACAGGGCCAGCGTGCGCTGATGGGGATCATCGAGATACCAGGCATCGTGCTCTGTGTGTACCAGAGTGGACACCCGGGCCAGCCGACTGGCCAGACCGCCATAGAGCATGGGCCCCAGATGGTGGGTATGTACCGCGACGGGCTTGAGTTGGCGCAGCAGTCGGGTGAGCCGCCAGAGGGTCGTAAGCGACCAGCCTGCGGGCTTTTCCAGACAGTGAATATTGCCCGCGAAGGGATGCAGGGCGGGCCATGCCCTTAGCACATCCCCTTTGCGCCCTTCGAGGGAGATGATATGCACCGGCTGCTCGGCAGGGCTCGCCTGCGTGAGGTTGAGCACCATGGTCTCCAGCCCGCCGGGCTGCAGGTGCTGCACGATTTGTACGACAGGTTGCAGGGCAGGTTGCACGATGGGCTTGGCGCTGGCGCTCCCGCGGGGATGGGGTCTGTGCGACGGGGTTGATGACAACATGGTTCGCGCTCCGGCAAGGGAAGGGGTAACACCCCGGATAGCGGGAGAATGCGAATCTTGTACCACTCTTGCGATCTGCCCACAGAGGCATTCTGCTCCTCTGGTGGCACTGCCTTTGCATCATGCGGGGGAGGGCTTTTCTCAGGGAGTGATGCCATGCCTGTCCAGTTCTATTACAACCTCTACATCATTCTCTTTGCCGCCTGGCGTCGTCGCTATCTGCTGGTGATCCCGGTGCTGGTGATGCCGCTGGTGGGCGTGACGGTCGGCCTGCTCACCCCCAAGGAGTATGAGAGCCGCACCACCTTTATGGTGCCGCAAGATGCCAACCAGACTCCGACCCTCAAGGATCTGATCACCCAGGAGAGTCTCAAGGATCGCTTTGCGGTGCTCGAAGCCCTGCTGCGCAGCCGCTATGTGCTGGACGGGGTGGCGCGGGATCGTGGTCTGGTCAATGACGAGACCCCACCGGCCAAGCGCGATGCCATCATGGACTGGCTCTCGAGTGCCGTCTCGCTGCGGTTGATCGGCGATGAGGTGATCGAGATAAAGGTAAAAGCGGATTCGGCGGCCAACAGCGCCGGTTTGCTTGAAGCCATTTCGCGGCGCTTCTTCTTCAATCTGCTCAGCAAGGGGCGCCAGTCGGCGGAGTCGTCCGAGCGTTTTCTGCAAAGCCAACTCGATAGCCGCCGCAGCGAACTGCAAGCGGCCGAGCAGTTGCTCGCCGACTTCAAACGGGAGCATGCCAGCGCCTTGCCCCAGCAGCAAAGTACCAACGTCGCCCGTCTCTATGGCTTGAAGGAGCGCTATGCCGAGAGCCAGATCGCCTTGCAGCAGGCCAAGGCTCGGCTCGATCAGCTATCACAGGGTCAGGAGAGCCAGCTCGCTCGCCAACTGGATGAGAAGCTGCAACTGATGCGCACCGAGCTGGTGTTGCTGCGGGCCCGCTACAGCGACGAGCACAGCAAGGTGCAGAGTCTGCGCTATCAGATTGACCAGTTGCAGCAGGAGTTCGAGCAGCTCAAATCCCAGCCGGATATGGCGCGCGGGCCCGAGTGGCAGCTGGCCCAAACGCAGCTGACGGAGGCGGAGCAAAACGCCGCTGGCTTGAAGACCCAGCTCGATGGGCTGGACAAGGTGGTCGACTCCCAGGGGGATACCGAGCGCCAACTCGCCGAGCTGGAGCGGGATCTGGCGGTAAAGCGCACCCTCTATCAGGACCTGCTGCTGCGCTATGAGAAGGCCAAGGTGACCGGCGATCTGGGCAACTTCGAGCAGGGGGAGCGGATCAAGGTGATCGACAAACCCTTTGCCCCCAGCAAGCCGAGCAACTACCCGCTCTGGCTGTTTTTGCTGGCGGGCATTGTCGGCGGGTTTGGGCTCGGCTGCGGTCTGGCGCTGGTGGCCGAACTGGCGGATGCCAGCCTGCGCCGCTCCGATCAGCTGGCCGCCCTGGTCAAGGCGCCGGTGCTAAGCCGCATTCCCTACTGCGAGCCGGTGCCGGACTATCCATCCAACAGTTATCAGGCGCTGAATGGCCAGGTGCTGCCCCTGGCTCCCGAGCCGGGTTGATTACCACAAAGCTTGCTGCCAGCCGGAACTTGGATATTTCTGAAAAGGCCTTGTGATAAGGCCTTTTTTATATGATGCAGGTTGTGGAGTAAAAATCGTATCAAGCCAATAAAAGAGGATAGAGGCTGCATTTTCTATTTCCGTTTCTTGACTGTGGTTTTACCAAGTGATACAAGTGGAGCCGGCATAAGGCGTTAATAATACACTTATGAATTAGAAGTTGGTTGGTCATATAATGACTTATAAAATTATTTCTGGGTTGTAGTGACATGTGATAGGGCGGAGATAGATGGAAGGTACTATTAATTTGTTGGTGACGCTTTCCATCTAATTACTGTTAGGCTAATAAATTATGGCATGCATCTTTGAGATTAAATTGGGCACACCAGAAGTTATCGCAATTCTGGCTCTGCTCGTAGCTGGCCTATCTGCGCTGTATGCTCGCTGGTCATGGCGCGAGGCTATAAGGGCTAATCAAATAAGTTTACTTGGCCATAAAAAAGAAATTTACGATGCTTTTTTCGA
The DNA here is from genome assembly GCF_016026615.1 of Aeromonas allosaccharophila. Classification (NCBI taxonomy): domain Bacteria; kingdom Pseudomonadati; phylum Pseudomonadota; class Gammaproteobacteria; order Aeromonadales; family Aeromonadaceae; genus Aeromonas; species Aeromonas allosaccharophila. The sequence goes on from NZ_CP065745.1 coordinate 1,152,375, forward strand.
ACTAAAAATGCACATGACACAAAAAGCGGAGTATGCCGAACCAGGGCGAGATCGTGAACATTTTGTTAAAAATTAAAAATAGTTTTTTGCCTACAAAACAAATACTTATAGGCCTGTGATATGCAGTTAACTTTATAGTCAGGATCGCCTTCACACTTTTTAATCGTCACTGCACGTCATTTCAGCTCAAAAAATGCGCATGAAATCCAAAAAATGATAATTTCCATGATTTCCATAGTTAACAATTTGCTCACATCCTCACCCTGAAATTTGACCTGGTGATCCGGCTGTGATCTCATGCTCCTTTTCAGGAGTGCTCTCATGTCTATTGATGCCGTTTTCGCTCAGTTCTTCGACAATATTCACGACCCTCGCCAGCATGCCAAGATTTATTATCCCTTCTACGATGTCCTGTTTCTCACCGTCTGTGCCGTGATCGGCGGGGCTGAGGGCTGGGAAGATATTGAGGATTTCGGCGAGGTTCATCTTCCCTGGTTTCAATCCAAGGGACTGTTTAAAAACGGCATTCCTGTCCATGACACCATTGCCAGGATCATCTCCGGCATCAAACCAGAGCCGTTTCAGGCCGCCTTTGTGCGGTGGACTCAAGCCATTAACCAGCACACCGATGGCGCCCTGGTCGCTATCGATGGCAAAACCCTGCGCAGTTCCTATGACCGTGAGGATCGAACGTCGACCATTCACATGGTCAGTGCCTATGCCGCCGCCAATAAGCTGGTGCTCGGACAGATAAAAACCGACGCCAAGTCCAATGAAATTACCGCTATTCCCGAGTTGCTGGCGCTGCTCGACATCAAAGGCTGCCTGGTATCCATCGATGCGATGGGGTGCCAGACCGAGATCGCCGAGACCATCCTTCAGCAAGGTGGCGATTACTTATTGGCCGTCAAAGGCAACCAACCCAAGTTGTTCGAGGCGGTTCGACAGGCCCTCGCCCCGCTGGCGGCCACCCCGTTATGCGCAGAGACGATGACGCTTGAGAAGGCTCATGGCCGCATCGATGGTCGTGAGTACCATGTCATGGCGGCGGGCGAGTTGGCCGCCCAGTTTCCTCATTGGAAACAGTTGCACAGCATTGGCGTGGCCATCTCCTATCGCGTTGAAAATATGCAAAAAATTACCATAGAGCAGCGTTATTTCATCAGTTCCAAAGCGTTGGTGCAGGATGAGTTTGCGCGAGCGGTGCGTGGGCACTGGGCCATCGAAAATAGCCTGCACTGGGTGCTGGACGTCACGATGGGCGAGGATGATTGCCCGATTTATCGCGGTGATGCCGCAGAGATTTTGGCGTGCATCCGGCACATGGGGCTGAACATGCTCAGGGCCGAGACTTCACGCAAGGCGAGCGTAAGACGGAAGCAAAAAATCGCAGGAATGAGCAGTGAATATCTGGAAACGGTACTCAATGCGGGTCTCAAAAAACTGGGTGAAATTTAACAAAATGTTCACGCTCTCACCCTGTATGCCGAACTGAGTGAAGTATCTAAGTTTTACTATCATTCGAAAAATTCCAAAGTTTATCTCCCAAATGATTTAGCTAAAAATATTGAAAAGTACTACGATGCATGCTTCCGGATCGCAGATATTCATCGAAAACATGGTGGCATATCAATAGAAAATATCGGTGAGTTCAAGCAACACATAGATGCAGAGAAAGAGCTCTCACCAAGGATCGAAAAAGAGATAATTAAACTACTTAAAGAAGTACAGCTTTAATGCTCACTTCGTTCGTTGGACACGTAAAGGATCCGCTTTTTCGTATAGGTTAGCTCAGCGTTATTAATTTCCTTGCCATAGGAGTAATGCATGAATGAGTTTATACAAAAACTAAGTGCTTATGCTCGTGGATTGAATGAAGTAATGAACGACCCTAAGTTCATAGATGGTATTAAGAAACTTCATAATGAAATGAGCTATCTCGTTAATGATCTTCCCGGTGATATAGCTGAAGTTTCCGTCGAATTGATGGGGCGAGGATGGTTCATTTACTTTCTTGACGATGACACTGATCATTTCCAAGAGAAGCGAACTGCTCTTATTAATCAATCTGAAGCAAGTCAAGAGAATTACCTTACATAATATATTAGACGTTATGGTGGTAAGATCAGGCAGTTTTTAATTGAAGAGTTTCCCAATAGAACAGCACAAATAAATGATGCTTTTAAGGCTCATGACTCGGGCTTGTATTATTGCTCAATACCGACATTGTTAGCTTTGTCTGAAGGGATCGGAAGAGATCTTTATGGGGTAGGCTTATATGCAAAGGTTAATATGCAGCCTGCATTTAATAAGGTTATAGAACAAGTGGATGGTTTGGAGGTTTTCCATGAAATGGTGTTAAAGCCGCTTGCTGTAAAGAGTAAATTGACCGAGGCAATTAATGAGCCAACAGATGAAGATAAACGTTTTTTGAACCGTCATTTGATTATTCATGGTAGCTCAGACAAATATGGTAGTGAATTGAATAGTCTCAAGTCTATTAGCCTTGTTTATTACGTTGCATGTTCCTTGCTCCATTTGCGAGAACAAGATACAGCTCGTAGGTTCGACTAGCCGGTAGGCGTAATCGGATGCTCGCGATGAAACTCCACGTCAATATGGCAATAGAGTTACGACCGGTGCCAGTTCGATAGAGAGTTTTTTGGTGGCGGAGGGAAAATGGCAAGATGGGAGATTTTTGGCGAGTTAAATAGAAATATTGCAGAAAGACCGCGAACGTCCGATTACGCTTCGCTAATCGAACCTACTGCCCTTAAAAAACCGTAATGAGGAGAGGCTGTTTTGATAAATCATCTGTTGTCACGCTCTGCTGAACTTGAAAGAAATTTACTGGAATTTTTAGTACTGCCTCCCTTCGATGATTCACAAAGGCTCATGGTGAGCAGAGTCATGTGTAGTATTGCTTTCGAGCATGCTGAAAGTGCCAAAATTCTTATATCAGCAGGTAATCTAACCTCGGCTACGGGGCTTGTTCGTCTTCAATATGAAGCACTGGTTCGGGCAATGTGGCTGCTCTACGCTGCAACCGATACAGAAGTTTTAAAGTTAACCAGCGAGCTGACGCAGGAGACGGCAGATAAGGCAAATAAGCTTCCTATGCTCAGCGAAATGTTAGAAAAACTACAAGGAAAGTCCCCTCAAGAACCGTTGGATATGCTGCGAGAGTTCAAAGAGTATTCTTGGAAACCTCTTAGTTCGTTCATCCACGGTGGACTTCATGCAATCCACCGCCACAGTAAGGGTTATCCACTTCCTTTACTTGAACAGATGGTCAGGATATCCAACGGGGTGTCGTTAATGGTGGGCATGCTGTTAGTTATATTGCATAGTGGTGGTGAGCAGGTAGGTAAAATCCCACGTATTCAAAGAGAGTTTGCTGATTGTCTACCTGATACCAAGTTGTAAATTTCAATAAGAAGTGTCGTAAAGAGCCGCCAGCCCCATGTTTTAGTCGAGTAGCCTGCCTCAGCCCAATCATGAGCACAACTGCTGTATATGCTCAGCCACTTATCCTTGTTTCCAGATAAAAATCAGGGAGCCATGGCTCCCTAATCGCGACACACGGGGTGATTAACTAGCCGATGGCGGGGGTCTGCTGCCAGTTGGCTTGCTGCGGACGGCCTTGAGTCCGGCGTTGATAGCGCCAGGCCAGCAGTAGCGGCATACCGAGCAGCAGCTGGGCGGCCAGCGGGATCTCCTCGATGGGGGCTGCCAGTGCACCTTCCGGAATAATGCCCCCCTCAATTTCGGCTGCCAGTTTGAGCTCCAGCGCATTGCCAAAGTCGGCGAAGGTAGTGGCGTTGATCACAAACGCATCCTGACCACCGGCGATGTTGTTGAGATACCAATCTTGCAGTACCCCATCGGGATAGTCCTGTCCGATGGTGATGCCGTTGATGGTATCAATGCCGGAGGCGAGCAGTTGATCCCGCACGGTAGAGGTATCCAGCCCGTTGTTCTGGATCCCGTCACCTGACACATCCATCACCTGGCGGGCGGCGGTGAAGTTGTTGGTATCAAACTGCTGGGCACCAAAGGCCATGGCCGAACCGGGGGCCGTCATCCCCGCATAGGGGCGGACCAGGGCATCCAGGGTGGCGGCGAAGTTGTTGATGGAGGTCATGTCGTAGAGGTGGAACCAGTCAGTCATCACGCTCTGCTGGTTGCTGCTGCTCCACATAATCATCTGTACGGCGATGGACCCGAGTTTGCCGCCACTGGTGTCGAGGATGGCGCTCTGTACATCCTGACTGTAAAAGGCGTCCACATACCCCTGTAATTGCAGATTGAATTCCGATGAACTGACGCTGCCCGACACATCCATCAGCAGTTGCAGTTCGGTATCGACTTCGGTCAAGGCGTATGCGGGGGAGGTTACCAACAACATCCCCAGCAGCCCTGCCAACGGTTTGAGTTTCATTGCTCACTCCTTCTCCCTGGCTGTAGTGCCAGCAGGGGGAATGAATAAAGCGTGCCAGCTTTGTTGCATCCTCTGACTTGGCTTGGTCCGGGTGAGGCCGGGCAGGCATGGAACTTGCGACAGCGGTCAAAAGCGCTGATAACCGGCAGGAGTTGCGATGGAGATCCGTCCCTGGCAGTGGGCACCCAACTGGCTGCTACTTGGTTTGGCCAATCAGTGGGGCATGGTGTGGCTCAATATGGGCCACTTCAACCTGCTGGTGGTGTTGCTGATTGCTATCTGGTGGCAAATTGCATCGCGGGTTGCACCGAGCTGGCGCCCGCATCCACTGGCGCTCGCCCTCTTTATCCTGCTGATCCTGATCCCCAGCGCCAGCTGCAAGGCGCTGGCCTGTCTGTTGCTGGTGGCCTCGCTATGGCGCCGTCATCAGAGTGGCGATGAGCGGGCGGTGTTGCAGATTGTGCTCGCCTTTACCGTGGCAGTGTTGTGGGGGCAGCAGGTGTTTGCGTTGCTCTCCGGCCCTGTGTTGGCCCTCGATGCCTGGGGGGTGGGCCAGTGGTTGCAGCTGCTGGGCTGGGAGACTCGCCTTGATGGCAATCGCATCGAGCGGCTGGGGGGCCATGCCCTGATTGTGCTCAAGGGGTGCTCTTCGTTTTCTCAACTCTATCTGGTGGTGCTCTCCTGGCTGGTCTCCTGCTGCTGGCTGGCGCCGGAGCGCCCCCTCTACCGGCAGTGGCCCATGTTGCTGCTGGTCTGCCTGCTCTATATCGGGGCCAATCAGCTGCGGTTGGTGCTGATGAGCCTGGATCTGCGCTGGTATGGCTGGCTGCATACCGGCTCGCTGGCCCAGCTCTACCAGTGGGCCATTATGTTGCTGGTGATGACCATCCTCTTTATCCGGGGGCGCCGTGATGCGTCTGTCTAAGGGATATCTGCTGCTGTTGCTGGTGGCGCTGCTCAGTGCTGCTGCCATGGGGTGGCGTTATCACAACCGGGCGCTCAATGAGGGAGCCAAGCCCATGTTGCTGGAGCTGGTCCAGTTGGGATGGCGCTTGCGGGTGGCTACGCCGGTACTAGGCGGCACTTATGTCAGCTATCAGCTGGCCCATCCTCGTTGTGATGGTCTGCTGCAGGCCATGCTGGTGGCGCCGGATCGGGAGGCGATGTCAGTGACGCTGGCGGGTGAAGGGATGAGTCAGGGGGTGATGTTTTTAGGTGAGCTGCACCAGAGTCCGCCGCTGCTCTCTTACCGTCTCAGCCAGGGTTGGCGCAAATTGTGGGGGCTGACCCCTTATCCCCTCTATCGGGTTGCTTTGCCTAGCACCTGCCTCGGCCTTATTGCGCCGCCGTTGGCGTGACTGACCCCGATTCGCCGTTTGGCAGAATGCGGATCAGCAAGGTATTGGGGGCCAGCATGGGGTCATAGCGGGGCTCCAGCTCAATGGCGCGAGAGCCCAGCAAACGGGTGAGGGCCGTCAGTCGCAGGCTTGCCATTCGCGCACTCTCCAGCATATCGGTTTGCAGCCCGGGGCCGCTTATCAGCGCAATTCGGGCCGGATCCTTGCGTCCCAAAAACTGATGCAACTGCTGCTCCTGCTCCGTCGGCAGTTGTGTCTCCGCTTGCTGGTACTGTAGTTGCAGCTGGGGCTGTTCGGCCATTTGCTGTTCCCGCAACTGGTTGAGGATTGGCAGGGTCTCATTGACCGGCTCCTGACGGGCGCAACCGGTGAGGAGCAGTAGCGGCAGCATCAGGGGCAACAGGCGGCGCAGGGCGCAGTCTTTGGCTGTGGAGCGGGGAGTCTGGTTGGCCATACGCAGTCACTTCAGGAGGATGATTTGGCTCCAGTTTGCAATGTTTTCAATCCCTTGGCCAGTTGTTCAATCTCGCGGCGCCACTGGATCCAGGCGGCAGAGGGCAGTTGCTCTGCCACCTGCCAGCGGGTCGGCAGCTGTTCGCGCAGGCGCTCCAGTAGCAGGGCGGCCTCTACCTGATAGCGGGCCTCCTGCTCCAGCCAGGCGAGCCAGCGCAGATCCTCGATGGCTTGCTGCAACAGCAACAGATCGTGGGAGAGGCGGTGCGCCTCGCAGGCTTGCGGGCCGAGCAGCATAAAGTCGCTCTCCCGCCCGTCGGTGGGGTCGTAGGGCAGGGCGGTGGGCATGCGGCCATGCCACTGCAAATAGCCCTCGGCGCCGCTTTGCCACAGATAGAATCCGGCGGCTCTCGGGGTGCCCAGATTGTAAAACCAGGGGGTGACCTTGTGCTGGCGCACCCGCGCCACATCGGCCTTGTCGGCGCCAAAGCCTGCGTTGATGAGGGCTATCTCCACCTCTGCCAGCAGACCAACCTGACCCGGATGATTGAAGTGGCCTGCGCGGATCACCGCCGGATCCCGCCGTTTCATCTCCCGCGCCAGGGTGGTGATGGCGGGCAGGGTGGCGAGATCGGGCTCATCAAACAGGCTCCATGCCAGCGGCGGCAAGCCGCTGGCGGTCAGCCCCTGTTGCCGCGTCTGCCATTGATCAAGCTGGCTGGCAGGGTCGCCCCCCCAGCGTTTGAGCGGGGTATAGGCCAGCAGCGGCGGCACAAAACCGAGCCCCATCGCCTCTCCCATGATCTCCCGCATCCCCGCTTCATCTTGTGGCAGGGCGGGCGAGAGGCCGCTGATCCCGAGCTTGGCGAGCCGCTCCAGATCGCAGCGACTGGCCGCGGCGATCTGCTCTTTTAGCGCCTCGGGGTTGGGGCTCAGCCAGTTGAGATAGGGAGGCGCTTCGACATAGATGCCGACCGGTTTGCTGGCCGCGGGCAGGGTCAGCGGCAGCACCTCGATAGTCAGTGGCAACTGCACCAGTTGCTGCTGGCTGAGTAGCTGAATATTGCCGAGATAGCGACCGGCAGGCGCATCGCGAGGGACTGTGATCTGCAGCACCAGACGCCGAGGTACGCCTGCCAGCAGGGTGAGCCCGGCGATCCCCTCGACCAGTTCCTGATCCGAGGGGGCTAGCAGGGTTCCGCTCGCCTGCGGGCGAACCAGATGCCACTTGCCGTAATAGGGGGTCAACGCCAGCGGCGATCCTGCCTGCTCGGGGGGCTGGATCACCAGCAAGGGGGCCGGATCGTCGGTGGCGGTGTGGATGGCAAACTCCAGCAACAGCTGGCTGCCACGGGCCGCCAGCACGGGTTGCGCAGCCTGCTGCAGTGCATCTGCCGCAGATAGCGGGGCGATCTGCAGGGTGGGGGCGGCATCCGTAATCGGCGTGAGGCTCAGTTGCTGCGAAGTTGGGGCTGGGGAATAGGGGGCCAGAGTCCACTTTTCCAAAAACAGCTGGCGCTGCTTGGTCAGTACGATTGCGGTCGCATCGGCCAGCCTCTGTGTGTCAGCCTCGGTCTGTAGGCCGTGGCCTTTATCACCATTCGAGGGTGCTGTCTTGTCGGTGCTGTCTGGATAGGGGGCAAGCAGCAGCCCTGCCAGGTATTTGGCATCCGGTGAGTGGCCCACCAAGGTTATGGTGAGCGGGCCGCCGGGGTGGTTCAGGGTGACATGGACTGGGCCGCCCTGTCGTGCCCCGAACAGCTTCCAGGGATCCGGATTTGGCAGTACCTCGCGGGATTGTCCCGCCAGATAGCGCTGCGTTAGCCACTCCTGCGGTTGCCACTGCTCGGCCCAGATGGGCTCGCCATTGACCAGCACGCTGCGCTCGAAGGGGTGGGGTAGATACTCCCACTCGCCGGGGTCATCGAGCCAGAGGGTGAGCTGGTAGCGCCCCTTGGCCAGGTTCAGCCGTACTCCGTCGAGATTGCGCAGTCCATCGCGAACCAGAGCATTGCCGGAGGGACGCAAGATGGGGGTGGGGTGGCCAATTAGTCGGGGATCCCCCAGGCTCAGGGCCTCAAAGCCGGTAAAGCGGGGCGAAGCCGCCGCCCCCAGATCCAGCGCAATGGTGCCCTCAGGCAGAGTCAGACCGGGCTCCCAGTACCAGCGGTGAATGGTCATTGAGGGGGCGTTATCGGCCATAAAGAGATAGAGCTTGGTGAGCTTTTCCAGCGCCAGCGCTCTGGGCTGGCTGGTGCGCCACTCGCTTAAGGAGAAGCGCTGGGTAAAGGGGCCGGGCGCGACAATTCGCTCCAGATTGACCCGGCTGCGGTAGTTGACCGACGCGTCATCGTCGATACGCAGGATCAGGGTTTGCGGGCGGGTGCTGGGGTTATTGCCCTCGATCACCAGTTCATCGTCGCTGCCCACCGGCCAGCTGTGGGTGCTCAGATCGAGCCGCTGGGGTGTCTGGTTGCCCGTCAGGGGTAGCGGGGTCTGCCCCTCCAGCCGGGTCGCGGCCATTGCTGCATGGCAGCAGAGCAGGATAGCCAGCCAGAGCCCTCTGCTCATCCGGGCAGCCCCTTCAACCAGTTGCTCAGTTCGGCAGCCTTGTGATCCCAGCTTTGCAGGGTAACCTGCTGTTGGCGAGTGTGGCGCCCTTCGCTGCGGGTGAGCCCCTCCCAGCCACTCTCCTGAAACCAGCCCGGATTGGGTTGATCAAAGGCGGCCCGATTGATGGCCTCGGCCAGGCTCTCCCCGCAGCGGGGGAGCTGGATCTGATCCCGATAGCCATCGAGCGCCGGAAAATCGGTGCTGACGATGGGTCGCCCTGCAGCCAGATACTCGCGCAATTTCAACGGATTGCAGGCGCGGATCTGGGCGTTGTCGACAAAGGGCAGCAGGCTCACCTGCCAGTGCTGGGCATAGGCCGCCAGCGTGTGGTGGGGACGGGGCCCCAGCAGATGGATATTGGGGAGCCCCTTGAGGGGGGAGATATCGGTCTGGACCGGGCCAATCAGCACCAGATCCCAGTGGGGCAGGGCGGTGGCCGTCTCTGCCAGCAGGGGGATATCAATCCAGTCGCTCAGACTGCCGTAAAATCCGGCAATGGGGCGACCGGAGGGGAGATCAGCCGGGCGCTCTCGGGGGGGCATAAACAGCTCGAGATCCACGCCGTGGCTGAGAAGCCGGGTCTTATGGGGGGGAAAGCGGCTGGCCAGCGCGGGGCTGGCGGCCAGAATGAGATCCGCTTTCTCCACCAGTCGGGCCTCGCTGCGGGCGATGGCCTGATGATCCACCCCCGCCAGCGCCGAGAAGTCATCGCCGCAGTAGTAGATGACCGCCCGCTCTTCGAGCTTGCCAATCAGATCGACGGCGCTTGGCAGGGAGATCCAGAGCAAGGGTCGATCCAGCTCGGGCAACTGGCGCCGGATCTGCGCTGCCAGCCAGTGGCCATTGAGCTTGCCCGCCAACCGACTGCCGGGCAGTGGCAAGGCGAGCGGCGGCAGTACCTGGGGGCGGCTGGCGTCGGATGGCGCAACTGACTGGCCGCCAGAATGGCGCGCACCGCGCAGCACTGCCCCCAGTTTGCGGCCGATGCGGGTGAGGTCATGGAGGGTAAAACGGGGGCATCGCATGCCGATGGAATTGACCCAGAGCACCTGATAATCGGGCAACAGACGTTTAATCAGATGCTGGGTGCTGGAGGGGTGCTGGCCCCAATCCTCGCCCAGCACCACCAGTTGCGGCAGTGAGTGTGGTTTCATGCAAAGGTCTCCGAAGCGTGTGCGGGGTCGCTGTGATCCTGTGGTTGCAAGGGGCGCAGTACGGTGGCCGGTATACCCGCTGCCAGCACGCCTGCTGGCAGATCCCGGGTGACTATGCTCCCTGCGGCGACAATGGTGCCGGCGCCTATAGTGACACCGGCCATCACCATTACGCCGGTGCCGAGCCAGACATCCTGCTCCAGCACAATGGCCCCCACCTGTTCATCGCGATCCGGTTTGCCAAGAGCGCGATCGCGGGCATTGACGGGGTGCCCAGGGTAGCCCGCCAGAAAGGCACGGCCTGCAATTCGGACGTTATCCCCCAGTACTATCTTGCTGCCCACCGCCAGGGTGGTCTGCCAACCAATGCCGACATTGCGGCCAATCACCAGCCGTGCTGTCTGGCTCGATGCCCGGCCGCTGATGGTCATGGCGGCGCTGAGGCGGCAGTCGGCACCAATCTCGATGGCGACCGGACCGCTGATATAGGGGATACCGCCATAGAGATAGAGGCGCGGGGCGGGGGCCGTGAGGCGAGATTGAAACAAGGGGGTCCACCAGAGGGTGCGGGTCAGGGTCGCCAGCGCGTTGCTGCCCAGCAGATAGAGCCGATAAAGCAGCCGATGCAGGGGAGGGATAACGGGGAATGACCAGTGGCGGGCACTTTTGGCCAGCCGCCATACCCGGCGGGCCAGTGGCGTCTCCCCCTGTTTGGCCCAGCTTTTCATCCGGTGCAGGTTGATGGTGTTCATGGCGACCTCTCCCTCTGGTGCAGTCCGTTGCTCGCTAAGCAGAAAGCAGGGATCGGGCCAACAGGATGATCCCCGTGAGATCGGGCTTAGTGGGGCTAAGAGAGGGAGCAAATTGTGCCGGTCGGTGCAATTTGCAGCCAGCGTTGTGCAAAACGCAAATGCCAGTCTCATTCTGGGCTTGTTCTGGCCGGTTATGCCACACAGAGGGGCTATCGCTTCAGGCTAAGAGTAAATGGCGTGGGCTTTGCATTAGCGGTAGCTGACCCAGAGCGGGATGCTTCGGGTGGCTGGGAGGCCCTATGAAACTTGGTGTGAACCAGATTGCCATGCTCTATTACGCCGTCGGCTTGCTCTTGATGAAGGGGATCTCCCTGCTGATGCTGCCGGTGCTGACCCATCAGCTGCTGCCTCGCGAATACGGCCAGCTGGAAGTGCTGCTCACCCTGATCAATCTGGGCTCCCTCATTTTGGGTTTCGGGCTGGTGGATGCCCTCTACCGCTTTGCCGGACTGGCGAAAGATGAGCAAGAGCGCCAGCAGGTAGTGGCCCGCATGTTTGGTCTGGTCTGGCTGATCGCGCTGGCCAGTCTGGTGCTGCTCTGGCTGCTGGCGCCTGTGGTACAAGCCTGGCTGCCGGTTGAAACCCGCCTTGCGGATGTGCGCTGGGTGCTCTGCGCCCTGCCGTTTGAAGGGGTGATTGGCGTGCCACTGGCATGGCTGCGGATGCGCAATCAGGCGCGCCTCTTCTTTGCTGCGACCGCAGGCAAGGCGGTGATCCAGTCGCTGCTGACCGGCTGGTGGCTCTGGCTCGGCTGGGGGGTAAGCGGCGTGCTGGCCTCCGGCACCCTGACCTGCGTCGCACTGGCGCTGCTGCTGAGCTTGTGGCAGTGGCGAGATAGCGGGATCCGTTTTGACTGGCAACACTATCGGCCGCTACTACGCTATGGGCTGCCACTGGTGGTGAGTGGGCTGGCAGGGTTTGCCCTGAGCGGGCTGGATCGGCTGCTGCTGGCCGATGTAGTGGGGGAGGCGCTACTCGCCTACTACGCGGTGGCGGGCAAGCTGGCGCTGGCGGTAGGACTGCTGCTGCAACCCTTTGCCCTCTGGTGGTATCCCCGCCGTTTCATGCTGTTGCGCGAGCCGGATGGCTTGCGCCTCAATGCCCACTACAGCGTGATGGGGTCGGTGCTGGGGTTTGCCACCGCGGGCATCGTCGGGCTCACTGCCCCCTTGCTCATTCGCTGGCTGACCCCGGAGAGCTATCACGGGGCGATCGCCTATATTCCGCTGCTGGTGCTGGGCATGGCGGTGCGCAATGTTTCGGACTTGCTCAACGTCGGCTGCTTTAGCGGCGAGAAGAGCAATGCCCAGATGGTGATCAATCTGGGCTGCAGCGCCCTTGGCGTCGCAGGCTTTCTGCTTGCCATCCCGCCCTTCGGGGTTGCCGGAGTGATCTGGACTCTGCTTTTGGTCTATCTGGTGCGGGCGCTCGCCTTTTATCTGGTGAGCCAGCGGTTGCTGCCGCTGCCGTATCGCCTCTCGACCCTCTGGGCCAGTTCGCTCGGGGCGCTGGCGATGGTCTGGCTTGGCCAATGGTGGGCAGGATCATGGCTCGTCTAACGCCAGCCATTTGGGCAAGCGCCATCTGTCTGGTGCTGGCTCTGCTCTGGTGGCGGCTGCCCCATCCCTTGCTGCTGCCGGTGCTCGGTCTTGCCATTCCCGCCATCTGGTTTGCCCTGCGCTGGCCTTTCTTGATGGTGCTGGGGTTTGTCACCTTCTCCTTTTTTCGGCTGCATGAGGTGTTCCCTCAGCTCTATCCCCTCAAGATCCCGCTGCTCTTCTCGCTGGCCGCCATCGGCGCGCTGGTCTGGCACATTTTGCTGACTGGCCGGATCAAGCCTTACTGGAGCCAACCCCTGAGCTGGTTGACGGCCTTCTTTGTGATGGTCTCCATCGGTGTGCTGTTTGCCAGCAACCGGGGCGAGGCGATCGCCACTTGGACCGGCAGCTACAGCAAGATCTATCTGATGACCCTGGCGACAGCCTGGCTGGTGCGCACCCCGGGGGATTTTGCGCTGGCGGTGCGCACCTTTGTGGTAGCGGGCTGTCTGGTGGCAATGGTGGCCCTCTACAACAAGGCGAGCGGGATTGGGCTGGTGGAGGGGACCCGGGTGACCATAGGGCGCGAGCTGGGCTCTGTGCTGGGGGATCCCAACGATCTGGCGTTGGTGCTGCTCTTTCCTGCCGGCTTTTCCCTGAGCTTGTTGCTCAATCAGGGCAATGGGGTGGGGGGGCGTTTGCTGGGGGGACTTGGCTTTGCGCTGACTGCGGCCGCCATTATTGCCACCCAGAGCCGCGGTGGCTTGCTTGGCGTGTGTGCGGTCAGCGGCCTGTTTGCCTGGCAGCGGGTGAAGTCCAAAGTCTTGCTGATGATGGTGGGCGGGTTGGCACTTAGTGTGTTGTTTGTGGCGGCCGGGATCAGCGACCGGGCATCTGGCGGCGCCGCCGAGAGCGGGGTGGATGCCTCGGCCATGGGGCGGATCTACGCGTGGCAAGCGGCCTGGGGCATGGCACTAGGCCATCCGCTGGTGGGGGTGGGGTTGTCCAATTTCTATTACAACTACTTCTTCTACAGCCCCCATTGGGATGGGCTTAATCATGCGGTGCACTCCACCTGGTTCGGGGTGCTGGCTGAAACGGGATTTGTCGGATTAACCCTGTTTGTCTGCATGGTTGCGGTTACCTTGCGTCAGGTGTGGTGTTGCCAGCTGGCTGGCATGCCTCCTGCAGTGATCACGGCGATGCAGGGGGTGATGGCCAGCATGGTGGGGTTTGTGATTTCGGGATCCTTTCTGACCCAGGGCTTTACCTGGCCCATCTATCTGGAGCTGGCGCTGGCCGTCGCCGCCATCAAGTACGTGCAGCAGGCGGCCATAGAGTCGAAGGCCACTGCAGATGTTCACCAAGAGGCAACCCGGTTGCCGGTAGTGCCACCCAAGGGAGCAAGAGGATGAACGCAACCCCTGTTTTGCTGGTTCACTATGGAGAGGAGTGGATCCGCGGTAGCGAACGTTGCCTGCTGGATCTGCTGGCCCACCTCGATCGCAGCCGGTTTACGCCGTTGCTCTGGTGCAATAGCCCGACTCTGGCGGCAGAGGCCGCAACCCTCGGGGTTGAAACTATGGTTGAGCCGTTCACCCTGCTGTTGGGGTGGCAGGCGCCCCGTTTTGATCTTGCTGCCCATCGGCGCTTCTCCCGGCGAACCAGAGAGCTCATCACCGAGCGGCAGATTGGGCTGGTGCATGCCAACAGCGCGGCCCCTTGTCAGTGGCTGGCGGGGGTCTGTCGGGCGTTGCAGGTACCGCTGGTGTGCCACCTCCATGCCCGTTATCAGCCTAGAGACAGATTCAGCCTGCGGGTTCATCAGGCAAGCGTGTTGATCGGGGTGAGCGAGCCGGTGTTGACCGGTTGGCGCCAGGATGGCTGCGCGGCCGATCGGTTGATCCGGGTACCCAACGGGGTGGATGCCGCTCGGCTGAATGAAGGCTCTCACTGGCCGGTCGTCGGCATGCTGGGCTTGCCACCGGGGGATATGATCATCGCCACCGTCGGCTCATTGATCAAACGCAAGGGGATTGATCTGCTGATCCGCTCGCTGGCTGCCCTGATGGCATCGGGGGAGGAGACCCAGTTGCTGATCATTGGCAGCGGCCCGGAGCGGGAAGCATTGATGGCGTTGGCTGTCGAGCTCGGGGTGGCCGAGCGCGTCCACTTTCTCGGCGAGCGACCAGACAGTGCGGCTATCTTGCGGGGTGGGGTGGATCTGCTGGTCTCCGGAGCCCGTGAGGAGGTGTTTGGTCTGACGTTGGCGGAGGCGGGCATGTTGGGGCTCCCCGTCAGTGCCTATCGGGTGGGCGGCATCCCCGAAGTGGTGGAGGAGGGGGTGACCGGCTTGCTGGCAACCCCGGGGGATTGGGCCGAGATGGCTGATCACTGGCGGCAATTGAGTAATCCGCAGCGCCGATGTGCGATGGGGCGGGCAGCTCAGCTACGTGCCGCGCAGCTGTTCACGGTGGCGCGCTATGTCGACGGGGTAACGGCAGTGTGGGACGCCGCGCTGGCTGGTCGTTGGCACTCAACGGCCCCCGCTCCCTACCGCACACTCATTCACTGGGCGGGGCAACGACTCCTTGCCAGCGGGCGCAACACGCTGGCGAGTGGGATAGCAAAAGTGGCGCAAAAAGTGCAGATGGGGTTTGGCCGCCGCAAGGTGCCAGAGTAAGGGAGCAGCAAAATGAGCATGCAAACTGAGCCGGTGTTTGGAAAGGTCATCGTCGTGGATCCCATCCCGTTTCGCGGTGGCTCCAAGGTTGCGACCGAAGTGCTGCTCGATGAGTTGGCCAAGCGGATGCCCGAGCTCACATGTCATGTGCTGACCCAGGATCCCGACTCCTGGCCCCGTTGCCAGCATCATCCTCTTTGGCTGCCCCACATATTGAAGGGGCGGGAGTCCGGCATCGGTTATCTGCTCAAACAGGCGTGGCAGACCCTGCTGATCCTCTGGCTTGTGCTGCGCTTGGGGGAGGTGAAGTGCCTGGTTGCGGCGTCCGGGCCAGGGGTGGATCTCTGCTGTTACTGGGCTGCCCGCTGGTTGCGGTGCCGGGTGGTTCAGCTGATCCATGGCCCTGTGGGGTGCTCGGGGCTCTCTGCCAGGGCCTTGCAACGGGCGAGTTTTGTGTTTTATCTGGAATCGACGCGCAGCTCCCTGGCGGCATTGCTGGCCCGGCTTGGCGAGATCGAGTTCCCGTCACACTGGCAGCCATTTACCAATGGTTTGAGCGAGATTGATTGGCCCAAAGCGACCCTGGGTGGTACCCGTATTTTGTGGGCAGCCTCGTTGCTGCGCTGGAAGGGGCTGGAGACCATGCTTGCCGCCCATCAAATGATCCCTGATGCTCGCCCCGAGCTGATGGTTTGCTATCTGCAGCCCAAGGGCACGCTGCAACCCTGCAGCCAGCCTCAGCCACAGCTGCCAGACACGCACTGGTATACCAACCCCGCCAATCTTGACGAGATCCGATCTCAATGCGGCATTTTTGTCTCCACCAGTCATCAGGAACCGTTCGGTCTCTCCATTCTGGAGGCCATGGCGGCAGGATTATGCGTGGTGATCCCGGCCGATGGGGCCTGGTGGGACCGACACCTCACCGATGACGTGAATTGCCGCAAATATCAGCCAAACGATCCCGGCGATCTGGCGCGGTTGCTGGCAAGCCTTAATGCCACGCCAAATGTGGTCAAGCAACTTGGCCATCATGCCCGCCTGCATGCCATGGCCCATTACAACGCGGCGGATACCTACCAAAGCACGCTGGAACAGTGGGAAGATCTGTTGCGATGGGATGCATTGAGCCGTTCAGTGGATAGTTAGCTCGGAACGATCCGTTGCAGGGATGATAGGAAGCTCACTCCTACTATGGGGAGGCTTATGGGCAGGTTGGAAACGGGAGACTGGGTGGCTCAGCCAGCTCAGGCAGGTCAGCCACCCCCCAGTTGGTGCTGGATCATTAAAGTCTTCAGGACAGCAATACCCGGCTCCACGCCTGCTAAAGCCTTGTTGAAGTCGGCGAACTCGTCAGCCCGGTCTTCCCAGCGCTCGATACTGGTTGCAAGCAACTGAGTTAATTGCTTATTGGTTTCATAGTCATCGATCAGCTCGTCCATCAGCTTAAGAGCTCGTCCATAATCGTCCTGATTATTGATCTGGGCGATGTAAGGCACTTGAGCTAATGCTTCTCTAATCTGAAGCAGGGCAGGATCTAACATGATGGTTACTCCTTGTGTCTCCGGTACTTGCCGTGAATAGCGACTATCTGGAGCTGGTAATTCTGTCAGAAATGGGAGCGCTGAACAAATATTAGTACCTATGATCTCACTCTACTATGGGTACTTCTAAATATCGGATTACTGCTAAGGCTCATAAAAATTATTTTTTGACAAAATCAGCAAGCAAGCTATGTCTTCCCCAGCCCTAGCTACTACACTCGGAACCTTTTTTACTGACAAATACATCCAAAGGCAGGGGATTATTTTTATCTTATGAGTTTATTGATGGTCAGAAAATAATGGCCTTTAAGAACCCTGATTAACCGATGCCCGATAGAAGACGGCTCATCTCTGCTTCAGGATCATACTTTTTGGCGGATTCTTGGGTTTTTAGTGTGTGGTTTATTTTACGAGTTAGACCAAGATGCGTATTGTCAAAGTCTTGCTGGCAACGATCAAGAGCCCGCTCTATTGCGATCTGTGCCATTAGCAAGTCCTTGCCAGTTAGTATTTTCTCTACTTTCTTTAAGGCACCTTTATACATTACATCAAGGGTCTCTTCTGATTTAGCCCTTTTGAAACGAGTTACTAGTTCGTCATATTTAAACGATATGATACTTATTTCTTTGAGAGAAGCTACTTTGCTATTGCTGGTTTTGGGTGCTTTCATAGCTATAAAATCTTATATTTAGGGACTATAAACAACTGACTTATGTCTTCACGTTGAAATCGATAAAAATATAAAGATTGCATTGCGCTGACTCATTAGTGGTTCAAGTTAAAGAAATGGTACTTGTTATTCCTTCTGCAATTCATAGAGTATTTGTTTATGACGCTTACCTCATGAGTTTAGATTAAACATTTCAATCAGTTTTATTTATTTATTTATTTATTTATGAAATAACACCATTTTTAATTTGCCCGATAAGGTCCATAACAGCCTCAACTCCAGGAGGGGTGCTCAACATTAGCATGGGACTCTCATTTCCCAAGGTTTTTGAAGGCGACTTAAGCCACTGGATTGCAGTTAAAACATCTCCATCAAAAAGCTGCAAAGCCGCATCCAATGTTCTTATGAAGATGTATAGCCTCATGCTTTGGTCTGATGATAAAACGTTATTGCTCTGTACTTTTCTCTTGGTAAAGGTGGCATAGCTGATTTTCGTCAATTGGCAAATCGTTATTTCATCGATCTGTGTCATGATGGATAGTTTTTTCACGACATCATATGAAAATCCAGCTAGAGTCACTTTGTATGCATCAACAGGCTGCGTAGGCAATGATAAAGTTGCCAGAAGACCATCTGGCTTTCCAACAAATTTTTTAGGGGGGATGTAAGATGTCCCAATATTCATAGCTGCCTCGTGTGCATCACAAAATTCATATTATATAGAAGTGGATTTACCCATTCTATTCTAGACACACTTCCTGTTTAGGTTGTTTAAGCGACTTCCTCATCAGGTAATGTGCCACATTGAGCTTAGATGGCAACATTGCCAATATCCTATACGAAATATCAACCTAGAGAAGATTTTCCGTTGATATGAGCAAGGCGCAGCTCCTCGGCGTCGAGCACGAATTCTGGGTTGTCGGTGAGTCGCTCGACAGCCAGATCGATGAAACGTCGTACCCGGATGGGTTGTGCCGCGCGGCTGCCGTAGTAGAGAAACAGGCTGAATCGCCCCCAGCTCCCTAGACACCTCACAGCCTTAAAATGAGGCAACTATTGGAGGTGTTATGACCCGTCAGCGTTATCCAGAAACATTCAAAATCGAAGCCGTTAAACAAATCACCGAGCGCGGACGGCCGGTGGCTGACGTTGCACGAGCCCTTGGGGTATCCAGTCACAGTCTGTATGCCTGGCTCAGGCAGTACGGCAAGCCTGCTGACCAGCAGCGCGAAGAGTCTGCCTTGCAAGCCGAGATACGCCGCCTGAAAGCCGAACTGCGCCAGGTCACCGAGGAGCGCAATATCCTAAAGGAGGCCGCCGCGTACTTTGCCAGCGAGTCAAGGAAAGGTACGCGTTCATAACCTCCCGACTCGACCAGTACAGTGTCGTTACCCTGTGCCAGGCCCTGGGGGTTCACCGAAGTGGCTTCTACGCGTGGCTGAAACAGCCCACATCGCCACGCCATCAGGAGGACGAACGACTGACCGGATTGGTCAAACAATCCTGGCTGGAAAGTGGTGCTGTCTACGGTTATCGCAAGATCCATCGCGACCTTCGTGACGCAGGGGAGGCCTGCGGCAAGCACCGTGTGGCCAAATTAATGAGGCGGGAAGGGCTGCGTTCGCAAACGGGCTATCAACGCCGCAAGGGGCATTATGGAGGCAAGAGCCCGCAGGCTGCCCCAAACACGCTGGCACGTCAGTTTAAGGTGCCAGCCCCCAACATCTCCTGGGTGACTGACATTACCTACATCCGCACTCAAGAAGGATGGCTGTACCTGGCGGTGGTGCTCGACCTGTTCTCTCGCCAGATCGTCGGCTGGGCGATGAAGTCACGCATGACGGCAGACTTGGCGGTGGATGCGTTATTGATGGCCGTCTGGCGGCGCAAGCCCAAGCAGCCGGTACTGGTGCATTCGGATCAGGGCAGCCAGTTTACCGGTGGTGAATGGCAGGACTTTCTGAAGGCCCACAACCTGAGTTGCAGCATGAGCCGACGTGGCAACTGTCACGACAACGCTGTCGCCGAGAGCTTCTTTCAGTTGCTCAAACGTGAGCGGATCAAGCGCAGGATTTACGCGACAAGAGACGAAGCCCGCAGCGACGTATTTGATTATATCGAAATGTTTTACAACCCAATCAGGCGTCATGGTTCCAATGATGGGCTGTCGCCGGTAGAGTTTGAAAGGCAGTTTATTTTTCAGCAACAAAGTGTCTAGAAAACCAGGGGCGATTCAATCCTCAACAATAATGAACCCGCCTTTTACTGTGTGCCACCAAAACTCTTTGCCTACTATGTCGAGCTGGCCGAAGATGCGGAGCTAAACCGTATAGCTGATGAGCGAATAGCCTCACTCGACAGGGTCAGCATTTCGTTGGATGACCTATAATGTATGTCCTGTTCTTCGCCCGCTGGGCACAGAAGGTGACGAAACTGGCGCAACCTTAAAGTTAGGACAGGGAGCGATTCCAAAACCGGATATGGTAGCTTTGCTGGGATGCGAGGAATCCTGAAAAGGTACTAACCAAAATGCTGGCAAGCTCTTGAAGTTACGGAAGAAGGTCACGAATATCGCATTGCAGTATCTCGCAAAGCCGATAGGCTTTTTCAAGCGTGATATTAACCGTTCCTCGTTCGATACGTCCCACATAGCTCTGATCGATATCAGACATTAAGGCTAGCTGTTCTTGGGTGATGCCGAGGTCAGTTCGTTTTGCACGCAACTTATTCCCAAATTTCTTTGCTATATCATGCATTTATCGCCTCTCTTGAGGCGAAAACTATCTCTGGTTGCTGAACATATGTGAAGGGACTATAATCCCTATTTGTCAGTTATTAGTTTAATAATCATGCAAACAGATGGAGATAATCCATAACTATGTCGATCACTCATCTACCCACGCCTATTTACAATGCCTTGAAGAATAAAGGACTGAACGAGTTTACAGTGGTGGAATGTCTAAAGGCAGGATATGGTGAAGAAAATACCTCTTATAGCAATGCTGCTGGATATGGTTTTGTATATTTACAACTAATGAAGTTGGTTAATAAAGGATTACTTTCAAGAAAATCTGATGGGCGAAATTTAGTTTTTGCCAAGACAAGTAAATATTTTGATGAGACCATTGATAGTTGCAATTTACGAGAGGGTGAAATGTTACCATCAATGAATAATCCATTACGCCATCTAAATGAAAGATATAGCTACTATGAGAATCAAATAAAAATTCTTTCAGGAGAAAAGGAGGAATGCGATGAGTTAGCCCACATGTACCCACAGTTACAACATGTTATCAAAAATATATCAAGTCAAACAGATGAAAAAATAAACATTATTTTAGGGAGGATAAAGAGTGTTAAAGCAGTCATTGATGTAGTCTCATCATATCAGGAAGCAAAATAATAAAAGTCATGTGTGATTGTTATAGTGTGAATGCCATTTTACATATTAGTATCCTCTATTTTTTTTGAGGGGTGGTACGAAGTTCACGAATAAGAAATGGGCTAAGAATATCCTCTATCTTTATAGGTGTGCTAACTTGGATCTCTTTCACGAGATCTAACATTGCGAAAAGATTATCGTGATATTTCTGTTGCCAAATATCACGTTCACTTTCCATGCGAGCTGCTTTTTTTATATATGCCGCGCCAGTCCTCCTCCCGGTGACTAGGTCTATTTCCTGTTGATTTAAATCACTCAGGTTATGTTGGCGAGTTGCATATTTAACGATTAGATCTCTACGATGAGGTACCGATAGTGTACTCAAACCACCTGAAATTAGGCCTTTTGCCTTAAGGCGAGCATGCAGTGTAGAGGCTTTGATGGGGGCCCTATCAAGGCCTTCGCGCTCCATGGCCAATAATTCTGACTCAATCAACAGATCTAAGTCTTTGCCAGATACTCTGTGTTTACTTGTCATGTTTATATTCTCTCTGAATATCTAAAAAAATAACTATTTAAAGTACCCACAAAACGAACAATGTATGAGATTATTATTCATCTTCCGTAGTTAGCTTCCTTTTTTCGATTCTTAACTGCTCAATGTAAAATGCATCAGCAAGGGTTTTTGGCGTTTTACCAACTAGTTTTTGTGATTCAATTCTATTGACAATAGAAGCTAGAGGATTTGATTTATCCTGCGATATTAATGAAACTATTTCTCTATCAGAAAAAGATTTAATTACATTAGCTTGAAATGCTTCCAATAATAACAAAGCTTCACGTTGTTCTGAGAGCGCTAATTCGAAAGAGTTATCTTTTTCATTAAGTTGCTCTAATTGATAAACCTCGGCTCTTTTATTGGTAACTTTGATGTTTATAGCTTCATATTCATCCAGTCTGCCTGTCAGAGTGAAGTAACCACACGGACCTCCAGATTGGCATTTCATGCCAAATGGGCAGCCCCAGCGGGCAACATCTCGTGTACAGGCCCCAAGGGGGAGGGCATGTAACTGAGCATGCCGTTCAATGAGTTCTTTGGCTAACTCATTCCTCTTGACAGACAATAGCTTATCATGTGCCCGTTTTAAATCAGGCAAGAATTTGGATGAAAGAGTTTTCTCCAAATGGAGTGTGACCTCATCCCTCGACTCGCCGACTGTATGTAAATTAACTTTAAGATTATCTTCTGGGCTTAAATTTGGATCTACAACAATAGCCATGTATTTTTTAGCTGCATCTATACCAGAGTAAACAGTTTTAGACTTTGCTGCTTTGGCAAGTGCATTGATGCGTCGATCTCCAGATTCAGCAATTGCCGGTAATATTGATTGTGCTGTCACATTATCATTTTCATATGAAGCATTTCTATCATCACCGAAATTTTCACGAGTGGGGGATTTGAAAGACTCTGAGTTGTTATTAAGTGCCATAATCGCTAAGGATGAAGCTTTATAATTGAAAGATTCAACCCTATGCTGATAAAATTGATTTTGAGTTATATCAATTCGGCCCATCAACATAGCTTGTAAATGGTCAGTTAGTCCTGAAATTGCCAAAAATGTATTAATGTTGTGTCTTGGAATGTGGGGGTTTAATTCTATTCTTTCACCGTTATCCTCTGTTAGATTTAGCTTGTCAAAAATTGATATTCTTTGTTTGTTACCACCGAGTAAGCTTTGCAATATATCATGAGTAAGTGGTTCTGGATTGGTAATGGTAACAAGCGTATGATCCATTCCAAATGTACTTGTAGGTGAAATAAACAACAGATCTTCATAATTAAATTTTTGCTCAACCCCATTATCTCTTATGACCAGCGTACATTTGTAACCATCATGAAAACTCTTTGATTGCGCATATTTAAGTTCAACAAAATCGTTAATCTGTTTCTTTGTGAATAAAAATAGTTTTTCTCTACTTGTAACTGGATTGGATTTTGTTATTGGCTTAATGCCAATACCTTTTTGCAAAAAAGCATTTACCATACTCTTCCGCAAACCAGCATTTCCTCGTGTGCCACCAGAGCCAGAAAAAACAAGACCATTAAGCTCTGACACCTCAATTAAATCATGTGGCAACGCTCTTATTGACGGGGGAAGAAAATCTGTAAATCCAGAATTACGATATTGAATCAATATCTGTCTACTTTCATCAGTCAATGCCATTACAGCATCAAATATTGACTCAATTAGCTTAATTGTACTAGGCGCCGCCCAAAAAGTTCTCCAGCCAGATTTTTTTGCACCAAGATATTTAATGCCTAAGTTATATTCTGGTAGTTCATGTTCTTGGGCATATAGGAGTTTATCTCCTTTGAGGGACCGTTTTATTAGTGCATCGATTCTAATCGATTGCAATTCCTGAAATCGCCAGCCAGTAATGATGAGTAGCAGTATGCAATTATAAAAAATCTTTTCACCATTTGATTTGGCTAGATACAGTAGTTCAATGATACTAATGAAAGCACGAATGGAAATTAGCTTGTTATCATTCGTATCTTCTGGGTTACTGTCAGCAGCTTTTCTTTTTTTGGTATTGTTAGTATGGTTTCTACTGGGGAACTGATTTTGACATTCAATGTTAGAAAGTGTTAAGTTAAAGGGGCGAATTATCCTAGCTAAAGAGACGGCAATGTCACAGTAATCGCTGACATTGCTGCTACTAGCTGAGTTCTCGTTATGTCTCCTCATTGCACCGTGAATAATATCTGAATTTAAATACATCGGATGACTCTGCCCTGTCATCTTTACCATCTCATAATACCAGCGGCGAAGAATGTTCAATATTTTGTTCGTGGTTGCAACACTAGGTGGTCTGCTCCTACGAAAAGTTTCTAAAATTATGATGGCTTTCATAAACTGGGCATAGTTATCGTCAATATCAATGCGTTCAATCCCTTGCATTTCTGTATGAGAAAAAATCAACACCGCTCGCTTTGATTGCCGAAACCATGCAACGCCCTTGTCACCAGCAAGCCAAGATGGGTCATTCCAGGACATCAAATTAGTTGCCGCATATTCAGCAAGACGCTCATCAAAGACAGCTTGGTATGTTGCCACAAACTGCGTCAAATTCTCCATTTGTTCACGCATGACATTGCCCTACACGTTATTGATATATGAAATACGAGCCATAACAGCCTGAACATGTTGCTTACGACGACCTAGTTCCGGCAGGAGAGGGTGATGTTGGATAAACGAATCGTCAGTTAACTTAATGAGAGAAATGATTTCATTTTCAAAGCCCGCAAGAACATGCTGATGGTTACCATCTATGAATGGATGAAAATACAAGCAACCGTAGCAACAACGAACTTGTGCATACGGACACAAACCTTCCTCATAGCCACAACCACCGATGTGGTAGTGAGTCATATCACCCACAGAGCCTGCGGCCTTACGACCATGCCAGCAGTTGCTCTGGACTAAGTTACCTGTCAGCATCAATGTAATCATACTCTTAAAGGCCGGGTTTCGGCACAGCGCCTGTTCACGGATGCTAGCGAGATCTGGTGTTGATGCGATATAGCGATTCGCCACAACCGTACTGGAGTGGCCTAGTACGTAGGCGATTTCTTCAGCACTGACCCCACCCATAGCTAATGAGTGTCCAACATGGTGACGGAATTGAGTTGCTGTGTAGTGTGGTGCAAAAGCCTGACGTTTAGCTACTGCAGCCTGCATCTCCAGTGGGGAGAAACGTAGCAATTGACGTTTTATCGCATCATTGATCATAACAACAGCATTTCCGCATTGAGGTAATAGTGGGTCTCCATCATTCAGCCCTGAAATTCGCTTGTATAACTTAACTAACTTTCCGAGTTCTTCGGGTATTGCCACTATAACTCTTTGGGGATGGCTTTTGCTCTGCTTGGCGTAGGGAATAGCATATGAATACCTGATTAGATTGTCCCCCTCAGTATCAACAGCTATGTCTCCGACAGCCGTTCTAGCTAACTGCACTGGGCGAGCTCCAGTGGTCAATATAAGTCCGAGAATTACGCAATCGCGAAGCTCTTCGATGGAGACTAGGGAAGCAATATTTTCTATATGACGTTGCTTCGCTTCTTCCGTTGATAATCGAGGGGTCAGCTTGGCAGACCAAAGTTGTAGGCCATTATGAATCATCGAAACCATGGCATCTGGGAGCACATTATCTATTTCAGAATAAATAGACCATTTATCAGTAGCAGGGCGAGGAACTAGTAATAATTTATCCTCAAGGTCATCATTATGATTGGTGCTTTCAAAAAAACCTAAAACATCCAGTTTTCGAAGTACATATAGCGTTGAATAAAATCGACGGTGTGTGGCTTTACTTATGTATTGCTCGTGTAGTAGTGCAATAAATGTTTCATGATTTAGGCTAACAAGTCTGTTTATGGATTTTGCAATATCACAAGCAAACTCATATATCATCCTTGCATTGTTTTCAGATGTATACACTACGCATGCAAACTTAATTAATTTTGATATTTCTTCAGATAATGTGCAAAAATTTTTTCCGTTTTCAAAATCAATGGAACAATTTCGTCCCGAATGTCTAAACTTCCACACATCCGTACTCGTATCTAGATAGGTGTCATCAAACTCTGTGGCTGATTTCAAATATAATGGACATGGAATAACTTGATCGTTCAACCATCTAACCTGTGCGGCATTCAGTTGACTATCAGGCGAATGTTGAATGTCTTGCGGATTAGCTGAATTCATCGAAATCTCCATCGTCTAATAATGGGATGGGGAAGGGGGCCACTACATTTATTCCTGAAATTTCTTTCTCCTGTTGTATGCGCCTGATGTTGCTGTCATTGGCAAGTTTTTCTACAAAACGTCGTGCATATTTATAGGGCATGCGACTGCCGATTTCCCACCCCCCCAACAATCGCAACTGCTCAGCTGCAGCGTCTAACAGCCCTTTTATGCGACCGTCAAGGCCAAAGTCGCGAGAAAGTTGCAATTGTTCATCTAGTAACTCTTTATAAATATACTCCAATGTAAAATAAGCCCAGGTGTGGCGACCTACATGTGGAGTTAACTCCACCATGTCAGTGAATGGGTTGTTATTTCGAAAGGATGGATGTGTTTTTATATAAGCAGTATCGATGTAACGATAAACCTTTCTAATAGCAGCGTACCCTAATGGTTGGTAAGTGCCTCGGCTTGTCGTAAACATAAAGTCATGATTTAGTTTTTTAGAATATGGATTTCTGTATTGCTCTTTATAAATTTCCAGGTAATGGAAATCATTAACCTCTAACTTGATTGTACGACAAGAGCTTGGGGTTTTTAGAGTTAACGGTTTCCTCCTTGGATCATCAATTCCATCAGGAAGATTTTGCACCATCAACAGATACTCAACATTGCCATGGCTATCTGGCTGAGATAAACCAAATGAATCGACTGTCAGCAACAAAACTTCCCCTACACGAAGCCCATACTGGAACATAAGTCGATATATAAGGAAGTTGCGATATTGTAAACATTCAGTTTGAAATGGATTAATCGGGTTGATCACCTTTTCAAACATCTCCCCAGTATCTGGATCAACGACAGCGGGGGAGGAGGGTAACAGCATGTCGTTAAGCTCTAGATGCTGTTGGTACGTAATGCTCTTGTAGCGAGTTGCCGGTGTATGCTTTGCAGGTCCGAGTCTATTAAACTCCTTTACCTTGCTTTTGAGTCGCAGATCATTACTGCTGTAGTTTGTGTTGGCCTCAGCTAGAGACATGCTTTGATATTTTACACACATGTACCGCTGATTGAGATAATTCAGAAAACGGGCCACATTTTTAATATGTGTACAGCAAGTTGATTTATTAACTTGACTAACAGTATTGCTTACTGTGCTATCAGTAGGCGGTTCATTCTCCTTTTTGAGATGTTGTTTGCTGAGTAGATAGTGAAATAGGTTATCTAGCTCAGGGATGCAAGATGCGATATCAAAATTCGATCTATAAAAAAAATGGTCAAATGATTCTCCATGAGTTTTCAACCAAAAGCTGTAGAAAAATCGGAGCGAGATCAGGTCATTTCTCTGCGTACTAAATCTTGTCTTAGACAACTGATTGAGCAGGTAGAGCGTTCCAAACAACACAGGCAGAGTTGTTACATCATCGACCAGCACTGTGACATGTTGCCGATCACGCCTGATGTGGTAGTTGGTGTATGTCATCAGTTGCTCAGATCCAAAGTCGCTTTTCATGAAGTTAAGTTAAGTAGCAAAACTCAAAATCTGCAAGTGCTCTAGGATGTAGCTAAGTGATTGATCTGATCCAACTCATGAACTTATCTTAAGTTCAGTATATTTAACATAATATACATTATGCGCAATGAAGGGTGCAGGAGGACGGAATGAAGATAACTGAACAATAGAGCCGCTTTGATATGGCTGACGGCTTGGACACTGAGGCCGACATGGTTGCCTATCTGCAAGCAGCTCTTGAAGATGGTGATGGCGCTGCTGACAGCGGCGTTTGACGATGTGGAGCGTGCTCGCGCCAAACTGCGTGGCAAGCCGCGCTACACATTGGAAGAACTGTTGGCCCAGTGTGACCAAGTGTCAGTTATTACCGATAAAAAGCGGTAGAACCGCAACTATCAATGCAATTACAGCAATAACCATTGATACCACTGCTAACAAGAGACTGGCGGTAGTATTCATGCGAGCGTAGTAAAATTCTCGCATTTCCTTTATCAAGTCCTCCCTTTTTTCAGCTGACATTGAGTTACGGGCTTCCTCTGTGAACATGTCGTGGTAACCACGAAAGATCCTATCCTCAATGGCCTTATGGAAAAGGCTGTTCCATTCGTGAGTTACATCAACGAACTTAGTTACAAGTTTCTGCTTTAACGACATAAATTTTCCATCCAATAAACACATCTACTGGATATCAATCCAGCTACAGTATTTTGCAAGCACAGCAGTGGTGGCTATGCCGATAAATACGGTTATCGGCATCATTGCGAGAGATAACGAGGTGGTGTAATTATCTGTGGTACCAAACCCCTTATAAAGTCTGCTCATCCAAGATGAACCACCTTTACGGCCATTCTGCTTTGCAATGTTGCCCAAGTCACGACTCAAGTCGGTCAACCCAGCCATCCTGTTCCCCTGCCGCTTGATAATATAGAGGTCGGCCTGGCCAACTGATCCGGCAACGTCCCCTCGCCCACAATCGCTTTGCGCTCAACCAGAAAGTCAGGTGATGCCTGTTCCGGCTTGAAGTAATCATCCCGACGCTCAGTATGGGGCTGCGTATAAAACCTTCAGGCGCATCAGTAGTCATCGGGAGATGGGTGATATCCCCTCCCCCGGTTTGGACCTTGGTGTAAAGACGGGTCTATTTGAAACAATGCTGCCTGGCGAGCTGAGTCAATTCAGGCTCAAGGCCTGCTTGGCGATAGCCATAGTGGGAGGCTGGCAGGTTAAATAGAGGCTGGTATTGAATTGCTGCAAGATACGCTTGAGCTCGTTCATATCGTCGTGATGGAGGGTCAAGGACCAGAGTGCTCGCGGCTGACCGTGATGAAGGCCATTGGTATAGATAATGGTGCAATCTTCGATACGCAGCTGTTTGCAGTGGGCTTCCATCTGCAGTCCCACATCCGGAAACCAGATATGCAGCGTACCTGATGAGATAAAGGTGAACTGGGCTATTAGCGAACCTTTTCCGACGATCCTGAATGTCTTTTCCACCACTGCCACTTGCATACCTGCTCCTTGGTATCGGGTCATATTGATATCAATATCACCAATGATGAGTGGATATGCAAGGGCCATGTCAGTAATAAATATCAATGTTATTAAAGTGTTACATTTAGAGCGGCCAATCCGGATATTGCTGATCCCGCTACTCTGTTTGCTTTTCGACGCTGCGTCATGACGTGAAAAAGGCCGGTATCTTGCGATACCGGCCTTGCTGTTGATCCTTCAGGCGGTCAACCACCGTTTGCGTTTTGGCATGACGGTTGGTTGGTGCGCGGGTCGGCAATTATTGCACACCTCGATGATCAGTCTCTTCAGTTCACTCATATCGACACCATGAAGCGTTAGCGACCAGAATGCCCTCGCCTGGCTGTAGTGCATCCCATTGGTATAGAGCAGGGTGTCATTTTCAAAGCGAAGCTGACTGCAGGGGGCTTCCATTTGTAATCCGGTGTCGGGAAACCAGATGTTCAAGGTGCCTGAAGGGATCAGGGTAAATTGCGCCATCAGATCGCCTTGTCCGACAATCTTGTAGTTTTTTTTGATGATATCTAGCGGCATAGGGTGTCTCGGTATTTCAGCAAGCTATGTAGTTGTTTGTTTTCTCTCTGCTGCGGGATAACGGTTTATCCCGCTGATGGCAACGCACTCGTTCCTTACCGCCCCGTGTGAGCCACGAAAGTGTTCCCTGAACCGATTGCCATTTTGGAGAAGTGCAAAGTAACAGCTCCAGCTTGTATGAGACCTTAATGAACCACTCTTTGTGTCAAAAATAACCTGCAGAGAACAGGGCAATGTCACACTGGCCGTTGGTTTTTTATGGTTGTTATCTCTCACTTTTGCTGTTTAAGCGGTCCAGCGGTTTCTGCTGTGCACTCTCATGCCGTTCACTGTTGCTGGTGTGCAGATATTTCGAGGTGGTGTCGATGCTGTCATGCCCGGCATCGGCCTGTACGTGGGAGAGCGGCCGCCCGTGCAGGTTGATGTCATGGGTGATCCCGGTATGGCGAATGGCGTGGGGAGAGAGTTGCCGCATTTCGGCCGCATCCTGGGCAAAGCCATCCTGCTCGGCCAGCTCGGCCCCCTTGCCGATGATCACCATGATCAAATCCCGTAGCTGGCGAATGCCAAGGTTGGCATTGAGCTCGCCCTGCTCGCGGCCATGGGCGGCCGCTTTATGGCGAACGAATAGCGGCGTTTTCTCGTCCGGTGTCGGCAAGGGGGAGAGACCGAGGAAGTGGCGGTAGCGTTCGAGTGCGGCCAGCAGCGCCAGGGAGACCGCCACGGTACGCCGTTTGCCCCCTTTGCTCTGCGGGATGAAGTAGCCCCAGACGCCGGTTTTTCGATCCCGACGAAACTGTCCCATCACCGGCGTAAAGCCAGGCCTGGCGGCGACCTCCGAGATCCGCAGATAGCAGGCGTACATCAAAATGGTGAGAAAGCGGCTGCGTTCGTGTTGATCCGGGTGGTCGCTGGCCAGGGTATCAGCGGCCTGCATCACGTAGGACCATTGCAACTCGCTAAAGCATTGCACCTGCTCGCCCTCCTCCGGCTGCTGCGGTCGTTTGACACGTTGCAGAAGCAGGGCGGGATTGCGGTCCATGTACTCCTCCTGGATCAGGAACTGGAAGAAGGCCGACAAGATGGCGAGCTTGGTCTTCATTGCTTGCTCGCTCAGACGATAGGGCAAGGTGCGGCCCAGATCCCGCTTGCCGAGAAACGGTCGCCATTGCGGATTGGGCAATCGCTCTCCCCACTCCTTGTCGAGGACAAACTGCGCCACGTTGCGATAGGCGATCAACTCGTCAGGGGGTGACTGGCAGTAGTCGAGATAGTGGATCATGATGCGGCGAGTGAGATCTTTCGGGCTGATGGCTGCCTCGCGAAAGCACCAATGCAAAAAGGTGGTCAGCTCGCTGCGATAGGTTTTGTAGTTGTTTTCGCTGTTGCGCTGCTCCAGCAGCCAGTCGACCGCCAGTTCGTAAACCAGCCCAGCATCGGGCACATCGTTGAGGCTGAGGTTGGCAAGGTACTGATTGACCTGTGGGTTGCCTGCTTCCAGATAGATCAGGCTGTCAAACAGCGGCATGGCGGGCGGCAAAGATAGTGGGTGTTGAGTCATGGTGTTGCTTGTTGGTGATGAGATGAATCGATATGAGTCTGTGAGCCGAGACGATAGAAATGGGCTCGTAATGCATGAAGGCGACTTCTGTTGGTGTTTGTACTGTTCTTGTTGCTGCAGATTGAGGCTGTCTGGAGCGAGCAGGACGACTACCTCACTCTAGTTTGCTCGTTATTTTCTCGTTGATTTGGCTGACGTCGCTCATCGCCGCACGCTATTCAGTTATGCATGGGATATGCACGGTTGTTAAAAAATTCTCGGGGTAAATAGCCGTAAAAATGGTTTTAAATGCAAATCAAATGAATGGGGTGGGCTATCTACGCCGAGAAATTATGCCGAGAAATAGCAGGCCCGGGCAATCAGGCCACCTGTTTGAGTGGCTTCTCCTTGCGCTTAGCAGCTGGAGCCTCTTCCTCTTTCGCGCCAGCCTGAACCTTGCCGCCCCGCAGCAGGGTTTGCAGCACATCACGCTGCTCTGCCAGGTAGAATGCCAGACTCTCTTGCTGCTCTGGCGCCAGCTCGATCGGGGCGCCGGCCAACAGGGTCATCAACTCGTCGGCCGTATCCAGCAGCTTGTCATAGGCATCGGCCTCTTTTTTGCTGGCAAAGGTCATTTTTTCCACTCCCCCACGAACAACCACATATTTTATCTCGACAGCCATGATGGCCTCCTTTTGGTGATGATGGGTAGAGTGTATGTATGGATATACAGTATTGCAAGTAACCTCACCGGAAAAGAGTTCGCCGGGGTTTAGCGACAAAAGCGGCGCTGGATCAAGCTGTCTCAAAGTGCCATTTGACTTCCACGCATGACTGGTCGGATCATGGTCTTATGACGATCGTACGACACCTGTTTATCCTGCTGATGGTTGAGGTGCTGCTCCTCGGGAGCATCGCCCACTTGGTCGTGGGGCTCCCCTGGTTGATGACCCTGCTGTTTGTGGTGTTTGCCCTGTTGGGTCTGCGCTGTCTGGTGGTGCTCGGCAGCTGGCTGTTTACCCGCTTCTACCCCTCCCCGGCCATTGGCGCCTGGCGTAGGGTGAAGATGATGGCGCAGGAGATGCTGGCCTACCTCTACACCTTCACCTGGTTGCTGCCGTTCGAGCCTTTGCTGATGGCTCCCGATCGGCTCCGCCCATGCCCGCGCCCCATATTGCTGGTGCATGGCTACGGTTGCAGTCGCGGGATCTGGCGTACCCAGCGTGCCCGACTGGAAGCTGCAGGCCATGTGGTCGCCACCATTACCCTGATGCCGCCATTTGGTCATATCGACGAGATGGTGCCGCTGCTGGCCACCCGGATTGACGATGTGCTGGCGCAGACCGGCGCCGACCAGCTGGTGCTGGTCGGTCACAGCATGGGCGGGCTGGTCTGCCGCGACTATCTGGCTCTTCATGGCGGTGACAAGGTTGCGTGCCTGATCACCCTGGCCACCCCCCATCAGGGCAGTCAGCTGGCCGCCCTTGGACTGGGGGCCAACGCCCGCGAGATGGAGCCCGGGTCCGGCTGGTTGCAGCGTTTCGCCTCAGTGCCGCTTTGCGTGCCCGGCATCTCGGTGCGCACCAGCCATGACAACGTGGTGATGCCGCAGGAGCGGCAACGGTTGGCGGGGATGGACGATATCGAGTTGCCCGCCATCGGCCATCTTTCTCTGCTCTACTCCCGCCGCACCACCGATCTGCTGCTTGATCTGCTGGCTCGAGCCTGACCTTCCTTAATTGTTTTGCCAAATAAAACAGGGGCCTGATTGCTCAGGCCCCTGCTCATCTCTTTAGCGCATCATCCGGTTAGAAATGGATCCCCTTGATCAGGGTGGAGACGGCAACCTGATCGGCGGTGGCTTTGGATTTGTCGCCATCCTTGGGATCGGCAAAGGTGCGGAAACTGGTGTTCATGATCACTTGCGCGACCCGCGGCGCCAGCGCATGAACCACCTGACCGAACACCCCGAGGCGGGTTGCCAGCCGCACATGCTTGTTGATGATGGTATCGCACACCAAGTCTGCCGCCTCTTCTGGTGTCATCATCGGCACCTGCTCATAGACCTTGGTCGGGGCGACCATCGGCGTTTTCACCAGCGGCATATTGATGATGGAGAAGCTCACCCCCTTGTCGGCAAACTCGGAAGCCGCAGTTCGCACCCAGGCATCGAGGGCCGACTTGGAGGCAACATAGGCGGAGAAGCGCGGCGCATTGGTCAACACCCCGATGGAGGAGATGTTGATGATGTGCCCTTTCTTCTTCTCGATCATGGTGGGCAGCACCCCCATGATCACCTTGAGCGCCCCGAAGTAGTTGAGCTGCATGGTACGCTCCAGATCGTGGAAGCGCTCGAAGGAGTCCTCAATGGAGCGGCGGATGGATCGGCCGGCGTTGTTGATCAGGATATCCACCCCGCCGTGCTCCTCGACAATCTGCCGGGTGATCGCCTCACCCTGCGCCAGATCGGCCAGATCGCCCTGATAGACCTGCATGGTGAGCCCCAGTTCGGCAAACTCGGCCTGGGTTTCGGCAATTTTCTGCTCATCGCGGGCGATGGTCACCACGATGGCCCCCGCCCCCGCCAGCTTGCGTGCGGTGGCGCGGCCTATGCCGGAAGTGGCGCCGGTCACCAGCACCACTTTTCCTTCGACCCGACCGCGCAGGGAGCGATCGATAAAGAGCTCGGGGTCGAGATGGCGCTCCCAGTAATCCCACAGTCGCCAGGCATAGCTGTGCAGCGGCGGCACTTCGATGCCGGTGCCTTTCAGCAGCCGCTGGGTTTCCCGGCTGTCAAAACGGGTCGGGTAGTTGATGAGGCGGAAGATATCCTTGGGTAGCCCCAGATCGGCGATGGCGGCATCGCGAATGCGGCGCACCGGCGTCATGGTCATCAGCATCGCCGTCAGGTGGCGGGGAATGAAGCTGAACAGGGAGGCGTTGATGCGAATGGCCGGTTCCGGCGCATGGGCGGCACGGGAGAAGGTGCTGAGCATGTCGCCAACCCGCATCGGATTGGGATCGGTCAGGTGGAAGGTTTTGTTCTCCTCCCCGTCCTGATGGGCGATATGGGCCATGGCATCGACCACAAAGTTGACCGGCACGATATTGATGCGGCCCCCTTCCACCCCGATGGCGGGCATCCAGGGCGGCAGCAGACGGCGCAGCTTCTGAATGGTCTTGAAGAAGTAGTAAGGGCCGTCGATCTTGTCCATCTCGCCGGTATTGGCGTCACCGACGACGATGCCCGGCCGGTAGATGCGCCACGCAATGGTGCATTCGTTACGAACGATCCCTTCAGCTTCGTGTTTGGTCTGGAAATAGGGCATGTCGAGGTGTTCGGCCTCGTCGAACATGTCTTCCCGAAACAGACCGTCAAACAGGCCCGCTGCGGCGATGGAGCTGCAGTGGTGGAACTGCCCCGCCCCCAACCGCTCGGCAAGTTGCACCGCCTGGCGGGTTCCTTCGGTATTCACCTGTTGCTGGATGCCTGCCTTGGCGTTGAGATCGTAGATCGCCGCGAGATGGAAAAAGTGATCGATCTGGCCGCGGAGTTGTTCCTGCTCGACGGCTGAGACCCCCAGCAGTGGCAGCGTCATGTCGCCAATGATCGGAACGGCTCTTTGCTCATCCACATTCCAGAATGCAAACAACTCCGGCAATTTATCCTGATGAGAGGCGCGCATCAAAAAATAGACCCGATTCTCGGGCGCACGTTCCAGCAATTTTTTGATCAACCTGCGCCCGATAAAGCCACTTCCGCCTGTGATGAAATAGTTCATGTCATTGTTCCGCTACTGATTTGGCTGTTACTTACCGTTAGATATATCACGCTTCATATGGAAATCTGCAATTCGATTGCCGGTTCGTGAGCCATCCCTTATTTCCACCCATTCACTATTTCGTTATTAGGTAGAACCCTCTATTTTTTGTCCCTAGACTGGAGTTGAAAAATCAGTAATGCCACAACCGGATTGCAGTTGTCGTTGTCGCCATTACGTTTAACTGTCGTTATTCAAGGAGAAGATCATGGCTAAGAAATTGAAAGCACTGGCAGGGTCAGTGACCGACAACCAACTCACTTCCACCATCAAGGAGTCCACCCAGCAGATCTGGTTGGCGGGTCTGGGTGCCTATGCCAAAGCCCAGGAAGAGGGTGGCAAGATCTTTGAAGCCCTGGTGCAGGAAGGGGAAGCGCTGCAGGCCAAAACCCGTCAGAGCGCCGATGAGAAGATTGCCGCAGTGACCGACAAGACCGCCAATACCTGGGGCCGTCTGGAGCAGGTGTTTGAAGATCGCGTCGCCCGCGCCGTGGCCAGCCTTGGCATCCCCACCCGCAAGGATATCGACAAGCTCTCCAAGCGCATGGCCGAGCTGACCGATGTGGTGCAGCAACTGCTGGATGCCCAGGACGAAGAGGCCCCTGAAGCCGAAGCCAAGCCGGCAGCCGTCAAAAAGCCCGCCGCTCGCAAGCCGCCGGTAAAGAAAGCGCCGGTAGCCAAGGCTAAAGAGGCGGTAGTCGAGCAGGCCGCCGATCTGCTCTCCGCCGCCGAAGATGCGGTGAAAGAGGTGAAGGCCAAAGCGGAAAGCGTCCTGCCCTGATCCCTCACGGTGAAATAAGGTAGTTGATACCGGCCCATGCCCCTCGCTGGGCCGGTCTTGTCATGGAGAGAGTCATGGATAGGGAGGCGACGCTATGAGTACCATCGCAATTGCCCTTGCCGGCGGCGGGCCGCTCGGCGGCATCTACGAGATCGGTGCCTGTGCGGCGCTCTCCGACAGCATCAGCGGTCTGCGTCTCGACCATGCCGACATCTATGTTGGCGTGAGCTCGGGGGCCGTGGTGGCATCGGCACTGGCTAACGGCATCTCCCCGGCGAAGCTGGTGCGGATCCTGCTCAGCGATGATTCGGGTGAGATGTTTGACCCGGCTACCTTGCTGCGCCCCGCCTTTCGGGAATATGCCGAACGTCTGACCTCGATCCCGCCGCTGGCGTGGCAGAGTCTGACCTACTATCTGGCGGCCCCCTGGAAGCGCAGCCTGTTTGAGTCGTTGCAGGGACTTTCCAAGGCCATTCCGACCGGACTGTTTGACAACCGCGGGGTGGATCGCACCCTGACCCAGTTTTTCTCTCGCCCCGGCCGCAGCAACGATTTTCGCCAGCTGCGCAGCCGGCTGTTTGTGGTGGCCACCGAACTCGACACCGGTCATCCGGTTGCATTCGGCAGCCCAGGGCTCGATGACGTGCCCATCTCGGCGGCGGTACAGGCTTCGGCCGCCCTGCCCGGCCTCTTTCCCCCCTCGCTGATCAATGGCCGTTACTATGTGGACGGGGCGCTGATCAAGACTCTGCACGCCTCGGTGGCGCTGCAAGAGGGGGCGGATTTGGTGTTCTGCATCAATCCGCTGGTGCCCTATGATGCGGACATGGCCGCCGGCGCACCGACCAATCTGGTGGATAGCGGTCTGCCAGTGGTGCTGGCCCAGACTTTTCGCGCCATCATCCACTCCCGCATGCATGTGGGGATGGATCGTTACAAACATCAATATCCCGACGCTGACGCTCTGCTGTTTGAGCCATCCTCTGCCGATGGCGAGATGTTCTTTACCAATGTGTTCAGCTATCGGGATCGCCGCCGCCTCTGCGAGCACGCCTACCAGCACACCCGCCGCGATCTCTGGCAACGCCGTGACGAGCTGGCGCCGGTGCTGGCCAAGCATGGCCTGGAGCTCAATCTGGCGGCGCTGGCAGATGAACATCGTACCCTGCTGGCCCCCGGCAGTGGCTCGGTCGATGCGCTAGACAAGTCGCTGGAGCAGTTGCAGCACTGGCTTGCCAAACGCTATCGCCACGGCGTGCGTCGTTCACCCTCGAAGGAGTAGCATGGATCGCAAACCCAAACGCCGTACCCGGGAGCGGATCCTGACCACTGCCCTCGCCTGCTTCAACCTGCAGGGCGAACCCGGCGTCACCACCTCGGCCATTGCGGCCGAGATGGAAATCAGCCAGGGCAATCTCTACTACCACTTCCACAACAAGGAGGAGATCGTCAACGCCCTGTTCGGCGAATTCGAGCAGCAGATGGATCGCCTGCTGGATGCGGTCACGACCCCCTCCGATGAGGCGGAAGATATCTGGCTTTTCCTCCATCTGATGTTTGAGGCCATCTGGCAGTACCGTTTCCTCTACTACGATATCGCGACCCTGATGAGCGGTTATCATCAGGTTGAGCAGCGCTTTTCCGCCCTGCTGCGCCGCAAGGAGCAGACCGCAGCCGCCATTTGCAATCACCTGCAAACGGCCGGGCTGATGGAGGGCACGGCGCAACAGATGCGCACCCTGGCGGCCAATGTGGCGCTGGTGGGCACATTCTGGATCTCTTACCAGCGGGCACTGCACCCCAAGGCGGATGCCGATATCGCCCTCGGCGTCGTTCAGGTGATGCAGCTGGTCGCCCCCTATTTGCGGGCCGATGCCCGCGCTCATCTGGGCGCCCTCGCCCACCACTACACCGACAAGGTTTGATTCACATGCGACAGGGAGAATATGCATGACCACTTCACAACTCGAATTTGTCCCCTTCCCTTACGTGGACGCGGCCTATGACTATGCTGGCCAGAAGCTGGCGGACAACTGGGATCGCCTCCATCAGGGGGATGCCGAACCCTGGCCGGAAGACGAGCAGGTTCAGGATGCCTGGCGGGCCTATCATGCCGGCGATTTTGCCAAGGCCGTTGCCCTTGGCGAAGCGGCCACAGAGGCGGGCCTCAATGTGGCGAACAAGGCGCTGGTGATCCACGCCAGCTATCTGCTGGAGGACAAGTACGCCAAGCGCGCCGCCTTCGAGC
Source organism: Aeromonas allosaccharophila (assembly GCF_016026615.1). Classification (NCBI taxonomy): domain Bacteria; kingdom Pseudomonadati; phylum Pseudomonadota; class Gammaproteobacteria; order Aeromonadales; family Aeromonadaceae; genus Aeromonas; species Aeromonas allosaccharophila. The sequence goes on from NZ_CP065745.1 coordinate 1,189,741, forward strand.
GGGCGGCCAGCCATGCCGAGAAGCTGCAAAAGCGCCAGCCCGATAACGTCAATGCCTGGTATTTCCACGCCCTGGCGCTCGGTCGCTACAGTCAGGTCATCTCCATCACCAAGGCCCTCTCGCAGGGGATTGGCGACAAGATCAAGGCAAGCCTTGAGAAGGCGCTGGAGCTTGAGCCCGACCACGCCGAAGCCCATATCGCGTTCGGTGCCTGGCACGCCGAGATTGTCGACAAGCTGGGGGCCATGATTGGTGGCCTCACTTATGGCGCCAAGAAAGAGGAGTCAGAACGTCACTTCAAGGAGGCGCTGGCGCTCATCCCCGACTCCGCCATCGCCCGCATGGAGTACGCCAACGCCCAGGTGATGCTGCACGGCAAGAGCCGCCTGAAAGCCGCCGAAGCCCTCTATGCCGAAGCGGCCGAGTGTAAACCTGTGGATGCGATGGAGCGCCTCGATGTGGAGGCGGCGCGCGAGGAGCTGGAAGATTAACCGCCATCCCCGCCATTCATAGATAACAAAACAGAGGCCAACCCGCGGGTTGGCCTCTTTGCTGATGGTTGTTGAGTGTGGTTGAACGACTTGTCGCCAGTCGATTCAGCGTCAATCAACCGAGCAGGGCATCCAGTCCATGGGGATCGAACAGCAGATCCGGCTCCATCAGCACCAGCAACAACAGTTGTTCAAACTCCACCGCAAAACGCGCCACCACCCGATCCGGATCCGGCACCAGCTTCTTGTCGGTGATAAGGCCAAGCTGCACCTTGTGATCGTAAGAGAGGATGGAGACGCCGACGCCGATATCCCCCGATTGCGGCACCCAGAACAGCGGCTGGCGCAGCCGCGCCCCCGCCATATAGAGCGTCTGCTGCGGGCCGGGGACATTGGTGATCACCGCACTGGCCTTGGCCGTGAGCAGCTCGAGCGCCTGCTGCTGCACCGCATTGGGGGCCATACCAAGGGCATGCAACAGATTGAGCACCACCACGGGTTGCAGCGAGGTGCGCAGCGCCTGCATCCGATCTCGCACGGTATAGAGCCGTTGCAGTGGATGCTCGACATCCAGCGGCAAGTCCAGGGCCACCAGCCCGAAGCGGTTGCCCAGCGCCCCCTCGTCGTCCGGCGCACGCATGTTGACCGGCACCAGCGCGCGGATCTTGACCTTGTTGGCATCATCCCCCTTCTCTTGCAGGTAGTGGCGAAACGCCCCGGCGGTCGCGGCGATCAGCAGATCGTTGACCGAGCAGCCGAGCACCTTGCCCACCGCCTTGATATCCGGCAGATCAATTTGCTCCGACCAGGCTACCCGTTTGGTACTGGCGGTTTTGCCCCGCAAGCGGCAGGGCGAATCATCACTGAGGGTGGCGATATTGCACAGCTCGCTTGCCAGATCCCGCCCGGTCTTGAGGTAATCCACCGCCTTGGTGGGATGAGTGACCACCTCGACATATTTGGACCAGAGGGTGCCGGTCAGCTTGAGACCGGCCCGCACCAGTCGGCTGCCGTGGTGGCTGTCGTCTGCCTCCTCATCCTCACTGTCATCCAGTGGCTCAGGTGACGGTGGCCGTGGTGCGCCTTGCGGGGTGTTATCCATCATGGTCAGCATGGCCCGCACCAGCGAGAAACCGTCGCCCATGGCGTGGTGAATGCGTACCACCAGTGCTTGCCCGCCCAGCGAGGTGTCGGTCAGGTGCATGTCCCATAGAGGGCGCTGGTGGTTGAGCGGCGTGGAGGCGAGATCGGCCACCAGCTTCTCCAGCTCAAGCTTGCCTGCATTACCCGGTAGGATCACCCGCTTGAGGTGCTGATCGAGATCGAAATCGGGGTCATGGCGCCAGTAGTAGGAGCCCCCTTCCAGCACGGCCCGCTGGTGGAAGCGGGGTTGCACCGAAATGGTGTGGCGTAATCCGGCCCGCAACCGCGCCTCATCGAGCTCCCCTTCAAACATCAGGACGCCGATGATCTGCATCAGGTTGTTGGGTCTGTCCATGCGTAACCAGGCGGTATCGACGCAGGAGATAAATTCACTCGGTGGCATGGTTGTTTCCCTACAAAATGAATTTACCGAGGCGGCAAGTTGCTCATGCCCTCATATCCGGACGAGAGCATTGGGTAATCAAGATGACAATAGCGAGTGCCGACTCGAAATATGAAAATAGAAATGACGAATAACGTACAAAACAGAATTCGGATATCGCCGGTTAATCACGTTGGCAACCGATATGGCTTGCCTACTTATTTAAAACAGTCATCGTTCACCACAGGTTTATTTAATGCCAGTGCTACGAAAAGTTTTAAACACGTTTGGGACAAGGTAAGCGATTTTCCACATAATCGAGGATCTCCTGTTCCAGTACGCTGCGTACCGGTAACAGCATCAAGCCAAGATGCACTTCCAGTTCCAGGGTATCGTCGTCCAGGGTGAGAGTGCCATGTACCCCCGAGCCGCGAAAGCGCAGCTCGGTCTCATCTTCATCTGCCCATTCGCAGTCGAGTTGATAGCTCTCGCTCATATCCTGGGCGATGGCTTCGGCAGCGAGTCGGGCGGCGGCCAGTCCCAGCGGATGCTGACGACTGACCTGAATGGTGGAGAGTGCGCTGCTGCCAGCGAGGGAGTCGTAGAAGAACATGGTAGTTACTCTGGGTCATAAGATATTTATTGATATTAAACACATGTTCACAACAAGTGAAAGGATGGTTCACATAAATGGGACTCACTTAACAGAGTGGATGACGATGAACGCCCTCAATGGCGCACGGCATTTATTCCCTCCCCCTTGCACGCTACACTTGTCGCCAAACTGATAGAAAAAGCTGCTTGTTTTTCATTCACTTGTATCGCTATTTCTCAATTTTCCCATCAATGGGCCCAAGGCCGGAGAGCGGTAGATGACCCATCAAAAAGATGCCCACGATGACAATAGCACCCTGGGGCGGCTCTACCGCCAGCTCCATCGGGTCGCGGCCTTGCGCGAGCAGATGCGGGCTCACCCGGAAGACCAGCAGGATCGGGACCGGTTGCGCCAGTGGCAGGCCGACAGGTTGGGGCGTACCCATCGCGATCTGCTGGAGAGCGACCGCTACGGCCCTGCCGCCAAGTTTTTCCTGACCGATCTCTATGGCCCGGGGGATTGTGCCCGGCGCGATGCGGACGTGATGCGGGTGATGCCGACCGCCGAGCGACTGTTGCCTGAGTCCGGCCTCAAGGTGCTGGCACAGGCGATCGAGCTTGATGCCCTCTCCGAGGAGCTGGACTACCTGATGGTGGTGGCGCTGCGGCGCATTAACGGGCTCAACCCCATTACTGCGGAGCACTACGCTATCGCCTATCGCGCCGTGGGCGAGCAGGCGCGCCGCGAACATCAGATTGTGTTGGTAAGCGAGCTTGGCATGACGCTGGACAGGCTGGCGAGAAAGCCGCTGCTGGGCGCAACCCTCAAGCTGGTGTCAGGGCCCGCCCATCTGGCTGGGTTGGGCGAGCTCTTCTCCTTTGTCGAGCGGGGTTATCAGGTGTGTCACAAGATGGGGCGAGCTAACGAGTTTCTCGAGACCATCGCCAGTCGTGAGACAGCGATCATGACGGCGCTCTTTAACGGCGACAGCAGTGTGCTGGCCTAGTGTTGCGGTGAAGGATTAATCGCCAGAATGACAAAGCGGGCCGATGGGCCCGCTGTTCGTTTATAGCTGTTTGCCGTGGCCGATATGAGATCGGTCAGATCACCAGCAGATCCATAAAGGCATGCACCGGGGTGGCGGCAAGGCGCGGCCCGTCCTGACAGAGGGCGAGAATGTCTCTGACCCGTTTGGTCGGGAAGCGGGTGGCCAGATTGTGCTGGAATTTTTCCACCAGCAGCGGGATCCCCTCCTCCCGGCGGCGACGATGGCCGACCGGGTACTCCACCTCGACCTTGGCAGTGTGAGAGCCGTCCTTGAAGAAGATCTGGATGGCATTGGCAATGGAGCGCTTGTCTGCCTCCAGATATTCGCGGCTGTAGCGTTTGTCCTCCTGCACCACCATCTTGCCACGCAGCGCGTCGATGCGGGGATCGGCGGCCACATCATCCTCGTAATCCTCGGCGATCAGGCGCCCAAAGATCAGCGGCACCGCCACCATATATTGCAGGCAGTGATCCCGATCGGCGGGGTTGTTGAGGGCACCGACCTTGCTGATGATGCGAATGGCCGACTCATGGGTGGTGAGCTCGATGCGGTCGATCTCGTCCAGCCGTCCCTTCACCTGCTCGTGCAGCTTCATGGCGCACTCCACCGCTGTCTGGGCATGGAACTCGGCGGGATAGGAGATCTTGAACAGCACGTTCTCCATCACATAGCTGCCATACCCCTGATGCAGAGCGAACTGATTGCCCTTGAACAGCACGTCGTAGAAACCCCACTTGGGGGCGCTCAGTACGCCGGGATACCCCATCTCGCCGCTCATGGTGATAAGGGCGAGGCGCACTGCGCGGGAGGTAGCATCCCCCGCCGCCCAGCTCTTGCGCGACCCCGCATTGGGGGCATGGCGGTAGGTACGCAGGCTCTGGCCATCGACCCAGGCCTGGGAGACCGCATCGATCACCTGATCGCGGGTTCCCCCTAGCATATGAGTCACCACGGCGGTGCTGGCAACCTTGACCAGAACCACGTGATCGAGACCGACCCGGTTGAAAGAGTTCTCCAGCGCCAGCACCCCCTGAATTTCATGGGCTTTGACCATGGCCACCAGCACATCGCTCATGGTGAGCGGCGCCTTGCCTTCGGCCACGCGGGTACGGGAGAGCCAGTCGGCGGTGGCGAGAATGCCGCCCAGATTGTCTGAGGGGTGACCCCACTCGGCGGCCAGCCAGGTATCGTTGTAATCGAGCCAGCGGATGATGGCGCCGATATCCCATGCCGCTTTAACCGGATCGAGGCAAAGTTGGGTACCGGGCACCCGGGCGCCATGGGGTACCAGCGTGCCCGGCACAATGGGGCCAAGGTGCTTGGTGCACTCGGGGAAGCGCAGGGCCAGCAGGCCGCAGCCCAGGGTATCCATCAGGCAGTAGCGGGCGGTGTCGAGAGCCGCCAGGTTGGTGATGGGGTGGTTGCAGACATAATCGGCAATATCGACCAGCACCTGATCGGGCTCGGGTCTGTGGTTGACGTCGACGTTGGCGGACATCGTGACTTCCTTATCGTTGTTGTAGGGAGACAAAATGACGGGGGGCCGGGCCGACATAATCGGCGCTCGGGCGAATGATCCGGTTGTGCTCGCGCTGCTCCATCACGTGGGCGCACCAGCCGGTGACCCGCGAGCAGACGAAGATGGGGGTGAACAACTTGGTCGGGATCCCCATGTAGTGATAGGCGCTGGCATGGAAAAAGTCGGCGTTGGGAAAGAGCTCTTTCTCTTCCCACATCACCTTCTCCGCCTCGCAGGAGACGCGATAGAGGCGATTATCCCCTACCGCTTCGGCAAGTTTGGCCGACCACGCCTTGATGATAACGTTGCGTGGATCCGAGGAGCGGTAGATGGCGTGGCCAAAGCCCATGATCTTCTCCTTGGCCGCCAACTTGGCCAGCAGTTCGCGCCTTGCCTGGGCCTCATCCTGCCAGGGCTCGATCATCGCCATGGCTGCCTCGTTGGCGCCGCCATGGAGCGGGCCGCGCAGAGTGCCGATGGCGGCGGTGATGCAGGAGAACATGTCGGAAAGGGTCGAGGCGCAAACCCGCGCCGCAAAGGTGGAGGCGTTGAACTCATGCTCGGCGTAGAGGATAAGGGAGACATGCATCACCCGGCGCTCCAGCTCGCTCGGCGCTTTCTGGTGCAGCAGCGCCAGAAAGTGGCCACCGATACACTCTTCATCGGTATCGAGGGCGATGCGGACCCCTTCATGGCTGAATTTGTACCAGTAGATCAGAATGCCCGGGAAAGCAGCCAGCAGCCGATCCGCCACTTCATGCTCATGCTCGAAACCCTCTTCCGGCTCCAGATCGCCGAGCATGGAGCAGCCGGTGCGCAGCACATCCATGGGATGGGCATCGGCGGGAATACGCTCCAGCACCTCCAGCAGCGGCTGGGGCAAGGTGCGCAGGCGACGCAGCTCGCGCTTGTAGGCGTCAAGCTGCTGCTCACCGGGCAACTCCCTCTTGAGCAGCAGATAGGCGACCTCCTCGAACTGGGCGCTATCGGCCAGCTCCTTGATGTCGTAGCCGCGATAGGTAAGACCGGTACCGCTCTTGCCCACGGTGCAGATGCTGGTCTCCCCCGCACTCTGCCCGCGCAGACCTGCCCCGCCCAACGGTTTTTGCTGTCCCATAAGCTGCCTCCTATTCCTTGGCTGTAAACAGACGATCCAGTGTCTGCTCGTAGTGGTGATATCCGAGGAAGTCGTAGAGCGACTCCCGGGTCTGCATTGTCGCCACGACGGCTCGCTGATGGCCATCCTGGCGAATATGTTGATAGACGTTGAGGGCGGCCTGATTGGCGGCGCGGTTGGCACTCAAGGGGTAGAGCACCATGTCGACGCCGTGGGCAGCGAGCAGTTCCTTGTCAAACAGCTCGGTTTTGCCGAACTCGGTCATGTTGGCGAGGATCGGCACTCCAGCCGCCTGCCTGAACTGGTCATACTGGGCAAGCTCGGTCACCGCCTCGGCGAAGATCATGTCGGCCCCGGCGGCCACATAGGCGGCGGTGCGCTCAAGAGCCGACGCCATCCCTTCCACCGCCAGCGCATCTGTACGCGCCATGATGACAAACTCACTATTCTCGCGGGCATCCACTGCTGCTTTTATCCGATCACACATCTCCTCCAACGACACCACCGCCTTGTTGGGGCGATGACCACAACGCTTCTGAGCCACCTGATCTTCCATATGAACGGCGGCAACCCCGGCCCGCTCGAACGCGCGAATGGTGCGGGCGATATTGAATGCCCCACCCCAGCCGGTGTCGATATCGACCAGCAGCGGCACCCGGGTGGCCGCGGTGATCCGTTCTGCATCGATCAGCACATCGTTGAGGGAGGTCATGCCGAGATCCGGCAAGCCGTAGGAGGCGTTAGCCACCCCGGCACCGGAGAGATAGAGGGCTTGAAAACCGCTGCGCTCGGCCATCAGCGCCATATAGGCATTGATGGTGCCGACGATCTGCAGGGGCCGTTCATTGGCGAGGGCGGTGCGAAAGCGCAGGCCTGCCGAGGGGGACAAACTGGACATCATGACTCCTTTCACCTGTCTAGTCTGGCTATCTAATATCACGTTTACGTTAACGTCAATTATACTTTCGTAACATTCCGGCCGCAGGCAAGACAGGAAACCGGTTTTAGGGTAAATTTCACCAATTCCTTCAACAGGTTGAATTGTATGATGGAGCCCGGTTCCGTGATTGTCTGTCCGGCGTGCGACTTGCTGATCCAGCGCAAGGCGCTGCCGTTGCGTCGTCATGCCCACTGCCCACGTTGTCACCAGCATCTCTATGGCCGTTATGCCTTTCGTCCCTCCCAGTTGATGGCGCTGACCATCACCGGTTTTTTGTTGCTGCCCTCCGCGTTTTTTGAGCCGCTGATCTATCTGCGGCTGGCGGGGGTCAACTCCGATGCCGATCTGCTGCGCGGGATCCTGGTGCTTTTTGGCGAAGGGGAGTTTTGGGTGGCCTCTTTGGTGCTCTGGTGCGCCGTTCTGGCGCCGGTAGGATTGTTGGCGGGGATCTTTGCGCTGGCATCTGGCATGGCCAAGCGTTGGCATATCCTTGCGCCCACCTTGAAGATGGTCGAGGTGTTTCGCCACTGGGCCATGCTGGAGGTCTATATCGTCAGCCTGCTGGTCGCCCTGTTCAAACTGATCGATATCGCCGATGTGCGCCTCGGTGGCGGGCTGCTCAGCCTCGGCATTCTGATGCTGCTTAACATGACCCTGCTGATCCTGTTTGACCCCGCCCCCTACTGGGCGCGGATCCCGTTAAAGGAGCCGGAACATGACCAGCGCCCGTGAGATGGGGCTGTGCGGCTGCCAAACTTGCGGCCTGCTGGTCCGTTATCGGTTCCACGCCGTTTGTCCCCGCTGCGGCAGCAAGCTGCAGGTGCGCATCCCCCGCTCCCTTGCCTGGTCATGGGGCTTGCTGGCTCTCGCCACCTTCATGTTGCTGCCTGCCAACCTGCTGCCCATTACCCACTTCTATAACAAGGGGCTGCTGCAATCCGATACCATCTTCAGCGGTATCATGATGCTCTATCGCAGCAAAATGAGCGGGATTGCCACTATCGTCCTCACCGCCAGCATACTGGTGCCGGTGGGCAAGATATTGGGGCTGGGCTGGATCTGCTGGCAACTGCAGCGGACCAAACCGGTGCGGCGCAAGCGCCAGCTGGTGATGTACCGGGTGATCGATTTTATCGGCCGCTGGTCGATGCTGGACCTGTTCGTGATCTCGCTGATGGTGGCGCTGGTCGATCGGGGCGTCCTGCTGAGTGTTCGCGCAGGCCCCGGTGCCACCGCCTTTGCCGGTGTGGTGGTGTTGACCATGATGTCGGCCCGCATGCTCGATACCCGTTTACTGTGGGACAAGGCGGCCCGTTGATGAATTCTCTGTTTTTGTGTGATGTGCTGTTTAATCCAGCCAATAAGGAGTCGGTATGATCGGGGCTGAACCCGTCATTGAAAAGCGTCGCTGGTTATCGCCGGTCTGGCTGTTACCCCTGATTGCCCTGCTGCTGGCAGGTGGCTTTCTCTATCAGCAGGTATTGAGCCGTGGCCAGCTTATCCAGATCAACTTCGCGCAAGGCAACGGCATCTTGCCGGGCAAAACCCAGATTCGTTATCAGGGGGTGGCCATCGGCGTGGTGCAGGAGCTGGAGCTGGCCGAAGATGGTCGCAAGATTGCGGTCATGGCCAAGATTGACAGCCGTGCCAGACCGCTGATCCGCAAGGGATCCGATTTCTGGCTGGTGAGCCCCAAGGCATCGCTGACCGAGATCTCCGGCCTCGATACCCTGGTCTCCGGCAACTACATCAACCTGCAGCCGGGGCGTGAAAGCAATCCGCTGGAGGAGACCTTCGATGCGCTGGAGGGTCCTCCCCCCGGCTATCAGGCTCAAGGGCGGATGCTGCACCTGACTGCCGATTCGCTGGGCTCGGTGGGGATTGGCGCCAAGCTCTATTTCCGCGGCATCGAGGTGGGCAGCGTCATCAATACCCGCCTTGGTCAGGACAACCAGAACGTCATTCTGGATCTGGTGATCGAGCCGCGTTTCGAACATCTGGTCAAAGCCGACACCCGCTTCTGGAACATCAGCGGCATCAAGGGCTCCTTCAGTCTGGCCGGGGTGAGCGTGGAGGCTGGCAGCCTCACCTCCATCCTGAGCGGTGGCATCGCCTTTGATTCGCCCAAGGATTCACCAGAGCCGGAAAAAGGGCAGCTGTTCACTCTCTACAAAGGGCTGGCGGAAGCGGCGCGCGGCGAGCGCATCGAGATAGCTGCAGGCGATCTCCCGATCAAGGAGGGGATGCCCATCCTCTACGAGGGGATCGAGATTGGTCGTATCGACCCCATTCGTCTCACCGACAAGGGACGGGTGGTAACGGCGCTGATCAACCCGGAGCAGGCTTACCGCATTACCGACAAGAGCCAGTTGGTGTGGGAGAGTGTCGCCCTCTCCGCGACCGGCGTGCAGCATGCGGATCGCCTGCTCTCCGGCCCGGCCATTCGCCTTGACTATGTGGCGGGCAAACCGGCACACCAGATGACCCTGACCGATCGCGCCCCCCAGAGTGGCACCAAGGTGACGCTGCAGGCTGACGATCTGGCGGGGCTCAATCAGGATGCGCCGGTCTGGTACAAGGGATTGCAAGTGGGCCGCATCAGCCAGCTCACTCTGGATGCGCGCGGCAATGCCAGTGTCGAGCTGGTGATGGCGCCGAACTACGGCCATCTGCTCAACCGTGCCCGCTTCTATCGCGCGGCCCCGCTGCAGATCGATGCCGATCTGAGCGGTATCAAGGTAGAAACCAGTCCGGCCAGTGCCTGGCTGGGAGGCGGGATCAAGCTGCTCCAGGCCAGCAGTGGCGAGCGGATTAATCGTCTCTACCCGAGTCAGGAGCTGGCTCTGCTTGGTACCCGTGATGCCAAGCCCCAGCGCTGGTTGCTCAAGGCAGATCAGGCCGATGGCATCGGCATTGGCTCACCCGTGCTCTATCTGGGGCTGGAAGCGGGCAAGGTCAAACAGCTGCGCGCCGCCAAAGAGGGGGTCGAGATCGAGCTAGAAATTGATGGCGTGTATGCCCCCCTCCTCGCCCAACAACCGCAATTCTGGAAGAAAGCGGCCATCGATACCCGGGTCGGGATTGATGGCGTCAAGGTCAAGGTCGGTAATCTGGCGACCCTGTTGCGCGGTGCCATCGAGTTCGACCGGCTGGTCAATGGCCGTAGCAGCCATCAGCTGTTTGACAGTAAAGAGCAGGCCCGTGCGAAAGTACGCACCCTCTCTCTGGTCGCTGATAACAACCCGGGGCTCGGGATTGGCAGCCCGATCCGCTATCGCGGGGTCGATATCGGCAAAATTGAAGAGATTGAGCTGGAGCCGTCATTGGGCCAGGTGATCTTCAAGGCGGAGCTCGATGGTCACTACGCCGAGCGCTTCCTGCAATCCGGCGCCCGCTTTACCCTGGTGCAAGCCAAGTTGGGGCTGGGCGGTGTTGCGCACCTCGATACCCTGATCAAGGGGGCGTTCGTAGAAGCACAACCCGGTAAAGGCGCTGGCAAAGATCGCTTCCCCTTGAGTCAGGTTGGCCCGGTGGGTCTGGCCCTGACCCTCAAGAGCCCCTCCGTCAATGGCCTGAGCGTCGGTAGCCCGCTGCTGTTTCGCAAGATGGTGGTCGGCAGTGTCACCCAGGTGGCGCTGGCTCGGGATGGCAGCGAGGTGGTGATCGACGTCAGCGTGGAGAAAGAGTACGCCCATCTGGTGCGGGCCAACTCCCGTTTCTGGAATGTCTCCGGGGTCAAGGCGGATATCGGCCTGACCGGCGGCACCATCGAAGTGGAAACCGTGCAGAGCCTGCTGGCTGGCGGCATCGCCTTCAATACCCCGGAGAAAGAGATGGGACCGACCGTCAAGGCGGGCCACAGCTATCCGCTCTACGGCAAAGCCGAGAAAGAGTGGCTGGAGTGGAGCCCGCGCATCCAGCCCTGATCCCTCCCCTTTGCGTATATCCTCCAAGCCCGGCCTCGCGCCGGGCTTTTTTATATTCCGAGGCCTGTTGACGGTGTTCAGATTCAGAATATTCCTAGCCTTGTGGTAGGATATCGCCCCTCATTTTCGGTCAACGAGACGGCACCGTGCACGACAACACCTTCCTTCCCGACTACTTTTTACGCCACATTGCGGCCATCATGCCGGCCCATCTCTCGATGGATGAGTTTGTGGCCAGTTGTCGACGTCCGCTGCGCCGCAGCATTCGGGTCAATACCTTGAAGATCGCCGTCTCCGACTTCGTCGCGCTGATGCAGCCACTGGGCTGGCAGCTCGACCCGGTGCCCTGGTGTGACACCGGCTTCTGGTTGACCCGCAGCGATGAAACCGTCCCCCTTGGCAACACCGCCGAGCATCTGAGCGGGCTGTTCTACATTCAGGAAGCGAGCTCCATGCTGCCGGTGACGGCGCTCTTTGCCAGCGACAAGATCAAAGCGGACGGCATGTTGCTGGATGCGGCGGCGGCCCCCGGCTCCAAGACCACCCAGATCGCCGCCCTGATGAACAATCAGGGGATGCTGGTTGCCAACGAGTTTTCCAGCAGCCGGCTCAAGGTGCTGAGCGCCAACATCCAGCGTTGCGGTGTGACCAATGTGGGCATGACCCATTTTGATGCCAAGGTGTTTGGCCAGTGGTTGCCGGAGACCTTCGACGCCATCCTGCTCGACGCACCCTGCTCCGGCGAAGGGACGGTGCGCAAGGATGAAGATGCCCTGCGCAACTGGAGCATCGAGAGCATCGACGAAATCGCGGCGGTGCAGCAAGGGTTGCTGGAGAGCGCCTTCCATGCCTTGAAACCGGGCGGCGTACTGGTCTACTCCACCTGCACCTTGAGTCAGCAGGAGAATCAGGCGGTCTGCCAATCCCTGCTGGACAAGTTTGGCGATGCCTTGAGTTTTGACTCGCTGGCCGACCTGTTCCCTCATGCAGAGCTGGCCTGCACATCCGAAGGATACCTGCACGTTTGGCCCCAGATCTTCGACAGTGAAGGCTTTTTCGTCGCCAGATTGCGCAAGCATCACTCGGTGCCCAACACCATGTTCAAGCCGGGCAAGCTCGGCAAATTCCCCTTTGCGCCGCTACCGGCCAAAGAGGCGGAACCCATGTTGCGCGACATTGAAGCCAACTTTGGTGTGACGCCTCAAGGGCAGCTGTTTGGTCGCAATGACGAGATCTGGCTCTTCCCCAAGCGGTTTGATCAGGTACAGGGCAAGCTGCGTTTCGATCGCATCGGCATCAAGCTGGCCGAGACCTTCAAGAAAGGCTATCGCCTCACTCATGAGTGGGCGCTGGCCTATGGTGATCAAGCGAGCAAGGGCGTGGTCGAACTGGACAGCGCCAATGCGCGGGAATTCATGATGGGGCGGGATGTCTGGCCAGAGCAGGATGCTGGCGCTGGCGAGGTGATCGTCCGCTATCAGGGGCATACCCTGGGAATGGGGAAATGGGTTGGCAGTCGGGTCAAGAATGCCCTCCCCCGCGAGCTGGTGCGTGACAACAATCTGTTCAATGCATAGTGGGTTGTTCGGTGCATAAGCACTTGAACGAGTCTGGATACCCACACTGCGGTTGAACTTTTATCGGGATCTTGAAAAGCCTTGAGCCTTGTCTAAGCTTAAGGCAATCCGAACACCAGTTAGCGCACGGCTCTGCAAGGAGCCAATTCCCCTATGCCAGGTACAAGGAATTCGTACCTGGCTTTTTTTATCTCTTATCAAATGGCCGTTGCTTCACTCTTGGCTCTATTCAACAGTCTCTTCGACCTGTGTGGACACTCTGTTTTCAAACAGGGGTTCCCTGCCCAGCTCATGTTGATAGAGCAGATCGATCGCCTGTTCGACCAGTGATGCCTGACTATCTTCGAGATGGATACCCAGAGCAGCCAATCGCTCGGCATGGCGATTGCTGATCCAGCATTGCAATCGGGTGTGGGTCTCCTGCTTGCGTTTTACATGCTGGCGCTGCCGTTCGGCATTGTTTTGTGGGGCCGCTTCTTGCTCTTCACGCACTGTCATTTCCTGGCTCATATGTCCTTGCGATATCCAAATTCCGGATTTGTTATCTCTCATCACCTGCCCTTATTCATTGGAAGATGCCCCTTCCATCTTGGGCTGTTGGTTTGCGTGGCAAATATATCATCAGATCAACAAGATATCATTTAACATAAAAAATGAAGTGACGCAGTCGTGTTAAAGCAAGCCGTCGAGAGCATGATCGGAGAACTTATGGGCGTCATCGAAGTATTCTTGCAGGGTCCGCATATCCTTGTGGCGTGTCACCTCGATGATCTTGTTCATCGGTTTGCCAGCAGTGACTGCCGAGGTGATAAATCCGCGGCGCAGGCTGTGGCCACTGACGTAGAGATTGTCGATGGCTTGACCGGTTCGCCGCTTGATCATCAGATTGATGCCCTGGGGACCGAGTGGTTCGGCCATCAATTGGCCCCAGCGATTCATGCGCCGAAACAGCGGCCCCTCGCTGATCCGGCTTTTGTGCAGCCAGTTTTGCAGTGCCGATACGGGGCAGTAGTGCTTGCCCGGGATCAGGGCTATCTCGGTTTCATGCAGCTGATGCTTGCTCGGTTTGAGACGAAGACGGATCCCCTGCCCCACAAAATCGAGATCGCTCACTTCAATTCGCGCCGCTTCCGAGCGACGCAAGGCGCCACTGAACATCAGCAGTAGCAGGGTGTGATCGCGCAATCCCGCCAGATCGTGGGTGTCGATGCCATCGAGCACCTGGGTCAATGGTTGCAATGTCAGGGCACCTGTTTTGCGCTTGCGGTTATCTCCCAATCTGACAATTCCGCGCATCATCTCCTTGATTTCGGGATGTTCGGTGGGCATGGGATGAATGCCTTTCTGCTTGAAGGCATAACGGATCCCCGCCAGACGCCTTACCAGAGTTGCCGGTTTTCTAGGTTCACCGTTACGCAGCTCCCCCTTCCCCTCCTCTTTATCCAGCCATACCCAGTCGGCCAATACGCCATCGGCCTGATCTGCCAGAAAGTTCATGATGTCGTGATGGGTAGTTTGCAGCGGATCCAGCCCGTGCAATTGGCACCAGAAGACAAAAATACGGGTATCCGCCTGATAGGCATTGAGGGTGGAATCCGCTTTTGCACTGCGTAAAAAGCGGCGTGCCCGACTATTTAGCTGTGCATCGAAGACAGTCTGCAGTGACTGATGAGCCGGACTGGACAAGGTTGGATATGCCACGGAACACTATGATTCATATGAAGTTTGAGAGGATCTTACAGGATCCTTCATACACATCAAGTATCGATAATGAATATTATCGATACTTATAGCATGCTGTTTTAATACCCTTTGGCCACGGTGAATAGACGAAACATCGGAATATTATTCGACCCAGTTTTGTATGGATGAAGGAATTGAATTGGCTGAATATGTGAGAGATAACGTAGTGCGGAGTTGATATTCAGGTGGGTAATCAGCTTGGCATTTGAAATAAAAGAAGCCCCGGACAACGGGGCTTCTGTGTTATTTTTTCGCCAGCTTGAACAGTTCAAAGAAATTTCGGCTGGTCGCTTCTGCCAATTCGCTAAGCGGGATCTGACGCAGGTCGGCAATAAACTGGGCAACATCACGCACAAAGGCGGGTTCGTTCTCCCTCCCCCGATGCGGAACGGGAGCAAGATAGGGCGAGTCGGTCTCGACCAGCAATCGCTCGAGGGGCAGTGCCTTGACCACGGCTTGCAAGGCGGACGCATTTTTGAAGGTGGCGATCCCGGAGATGGAGATATAGAAGCCCATCGCCATCGCCGCTTGTGCCATCTCGAGGGATTCGGTGAAGCAGTGCAGCACACCGCCAACCTGATCAGCTCCCTCTTCACGCATGATCTGCAAGGTATCTTGCTGGGCATCGCGAGTGTGGATGATCAGCGGCTTGTTCAGGGCGCGGGCAACCCGGATATGCTCGCGGAAGGAAGCCTGCTGTACCTCTTTGTTCTCGGGGGAGTAGAAGTAGTCGAGACCGGTCTCGCCGATGGCGATCACTCTCTCATCTGCCGCCTGGGTCAGCAACAGGGCGGCATCCACACCGGGTTCCTGATTGAGCGGGTGTACCCCGCAAGAGGCAAACACCTGGGGATAGGGGGCAATCGCCTCGAGCATGGTCGGAAATTGTGCCTGAGTGACACTGACACAGAGAAAATATCCCACATCCAGTTTCGCGGCCTTGGCCAGTACATCGGCCATGCTGGTCTGCTTGCTGCCATAGCTGAGGCGATCGAGATGACAGTGGGAATCAACGAGTAACATATAAAACCTTTCTGCTTGTCGGTACTTATAACCAGCGACTGAGCCAGTTCATCAAATGGATGGTGGGATTGGAGAGCTGTCCCGGCTGGCAAGCGGCCTTGAGGGCAACCAACTGCTGCTCTGCTTCCAGCAGTTTTTCGCTGGAGTGCTGCTCCGCCAACCGCTGACTCAAGATTGCCAGATCCGGCATTGCCAGTTGATGGTGACCACATCCGGCCTGAGTTTTCAGGGCATCGCACAAGAAGAGCTGCAACCAGTGCAACCTGACCTGCGTCTCCTGACCCAGCTGGCTGCACAGTGCCGTCGCCTTGACCGGACTTTGACTCAGGGCGACAAACTGTTCCAGCAGTTCGCGGCGAGTACCGTCCTGTTGCTGCTCGATATAGTCGAGTACCCGCAGCGGGGCCCCCTGACAGATCCGCACCTGAGCCAACGTGGCCTGATGACCCTGCTCGGCCAGCCAGCGTACCGTTTCCCCTTCCGCAGGCAACTGACAGACATGTTTATGACAGCGACTGAGAATGGTGGGGAGCAGCCGCGAAACCTGGGAGGCAATCAGCAACAGCAAGCTGTCCCCGGCCGGCTCTTCCAGGGTTTTCAGCAAGGCGTTGGCCGCCGATTCGGTCATCCGCTCTGCATCAGGAATGATCACCACCTTGCCGCGGCCGAGCTGGGCAGAGCCCTGCAGCCGGGTGCAGATCTCGCGAATGGCCTCGACCCCGATGGTCTTGCTGTCGCGAGCGATGGTGCCGAGATCCGGGTGGTTACCCTTGTCAAACAGCTGGCAAGAGTGGCAGTGACCGCAGGGTTCTCCGCGATCGGGGTGTTGGCAAAGGTGCAAACGCGCCAGCCGCTCGGCCAGCTGCTCCTTGCCAAGACCGGGATCGCCGAGCAGCAACCAGGCGTGGCCGAGACGACCTGACTGGGCCGTCAGGCTCAGGGCATGCCAGTCGGGGATCAGCCAGGGATACATAGCGGCTCGTTCGACAGATAGTGATCCAATGCACGCTCGATGGCTGTTTTGACCAGATCCGGCGTTTGCGCCGCATCGATCACCACAATGGAATCATCCTTGGCGGCCAGTTCGAGATAACGCGCTCGGGTACGCTCGAAGAAGCTCAGTTGCTCCAGTTCGATGCGATCCAGCTCGCCACGATGGCGAGCGCGCTGCAAGCCAAGGGCGGGATCGATATCGAGATAGAGGGTGAGATCCGGCTTGAAGTTGCCGAGCACTGCCTGCTTGATGGCACCGATGAGCTGGGCATCGATACCGCGACCACCGCCCTGATAAGCCTGGGAGGAGAGATCGTGGCGATCTCCCACCACCCAGACACCATCGGCCAGCGCGGGCTTGATGCGGGTCTCCACCAGTTGTACCCGGGAGGCATACATCAGTAGCAGCTCGGCTTCGATGGTGAGACGCTCGTCGTGCACCTCTTTGACGATGGCACGCATCCGCTCGGCCAGCGGCGTACCACCCGGCTCGCGGGTGCACTCGATCCGGTCGATGCCGTGGTGTTGCAGATAGTCTGTGACGTAACGTACGGCAGAGCTCTTCCCTGCCCCTTCCAAACCTTCAATAACAATAAATTTAGACATCAGGATTTCTTCAATATGTATTCGCGAACCGCCCGATTGTGTTCATCGAGGGTCTTGGAGAAATAGTGGGCACCGCCCCCCTTGGCGACAAAGTAGAGATAGTCAGTCGATTTGGGGTTGAGCGCTGCTTCGATGGAGGCCTTGCCCGGCATGGCGATAGGCGTGGGCGGCAGACCGTCGATCACATAGGTGTTGTAGGGATTCTTGTCGGTCAGATCACTGCGGCGAATGTTGCCATCGTAGCGATCCTTCACCCCGTAAATGACGGTTGGATCAGTCTGCAACTTCATGCCCAGACGCAGACGGTTGACGAATACGGAGGCGATCTGCGCCCGCTCATCCGGCTGGCCGGTCTCTTTCTCGATGATGGAGGCCATGATCAGCGCCTCATAGGGCGTTTTGTAAGGCAGGTTGGCCTGACGTTTCTCCCAGCTCTGCTGCAGGAAGGTCTCCATATCCTGATGGGCGCGGCGCAAGATCGAGAGATCGCTGGCATGGGTGGTATAAGCGTAAGTTTCCGGCAGGAACCACCCCTCCAGCTTGCCATTCTCGATGCCGAGCTCCTGCGCCAGATCGGCTTCGGATTGCTCAACGGTCAACCGCTCGAGATAAGGAGCGCTGGCGAGCTGCTTCTGCCAATCCTCGAAACGGGAGCCTTCAACGAAAGTGAGGCTGAAGTGAAACTCCTTGCCCGATGCAAACAGAGAGAGGGTCTCCTTGAGAGGTGCCCCTTCCTTGATCTCGTAGGTGCCCGATTTGATGGCCACCAGTTCGGGATGGCCGCGCAGCCAGAGCCGCACCGCCCACGGGCTGGTTTCCCCCTCCCCCAGTTCGGCGATCAGGCGCGCCGCATGGGCGCCTTTCTCCACCGTATAGAGCCGGGTCGGCCCCTTGTTGGTGAGCGTCTCCACCTGTTGCCATTTGTGATATACATAGCCCCCGGCGACGGCCACAGTCAGTGCCGCCCCCGCGAGCAGGGTGTAAAGCCGATTAAACTTCAATGACCAAACGCTCCTGTAAACGGCGACTCAATACCGCTGCGGGATAATGAATATCCTCGATGCCGTTGACCGGCACCACCCCCATCAGGGTATTGGTGAGCCACACCTCTTCCGCCTGCCATAGTGACTCCAGCGGAGCCTCTACCACACGCAACTCAATACTCATCTGTTTCAGCATCGCCATCACCTGGCGGCGCATGATGCCATCGACACCACCGCGGGCCAGATCCGGCGTAAACACCGTCTTGCCCCGACGCCAAAACAGATTGGCACTGACCCCTTCGGTCAGAAAACCGCGGCTGTTAAGCACTATCCCTTCGACTGCATCACGGCTGACAAGTTCGCTTTTCAGCAACACCTGCTCCAGACGATTCAAGGTTTTAAGCCCGGCCAGCATGGGCGCATCGCCGATCCGCTGGCGGCACACCACCATCTCAATCCCCTGCTGTTGCCACTGGCCATAGTGGGTAGGAAATGGCGCCAGGCTGACAATGCGGGTCGAGTGCTGACATCCGCTGCCATCATAGCCCCTGCCACCCTCGCCGCGGGTCAGGATCACCTTGGCCACGCATTGTGGCTGGTTGGCCACCATCTCTTCAACCTCCTGGCTCAACAGACCCCAGTCAGGATCAGCCAATCCCAGCCAGTTGTTGGCCTGCTGCAGCCGTGCAAGATGGGCAGGCCACTGCAACACACGACCATCCCTGACCGCCATGGTGGTGAAATGACCGTCACCATAGGCCAGCCCCCGATCATGGGCCGAGATGGTATCAAGCTTCATTCCATTGATAAGCAAAGGGATCCCTCCGATAAAAAAGGCCCGATACCGGCAGTATCGGGCCTGTGTCTTTGCCCTGCGGCAAATTATACGCGTTTGAAGATCAGCGAGCCATTGGTGCCGCCAAATCCAAACGAGTTGGAGAGGGCGTACTCGAAGCTGCCTGACTTGGCCACGTGGGGCACCAGATCCAGATCGCACTCTTCATCCGGGTTGTCCAGGTTGATGGTGGGTGGCGCCACCTGATCACGCAGAGCCAACACTGTGATGATCGCCTCGATGGCACCGGCTGCGCCCAGCAGGTGACCGGTCATGGACTTGGTGGAGCTGATCATCAGGGATGTGGCATGCTCGCCAAACACCGACTTCATGCCACGCAGCTCGGCAACGTCACCCAGCGGGGTGGAGGTGCCGTGGGCGTTGATGTAACCAATCTGCTCGGGAACAATGCCTGCATCCTTGATGGCATTTTTCATGGCGCGGGCGCCACCGTTGCCATCAGCGGGAGGCGCAGTCATGTGGTAGGCATCGCCGCTCATGCCAAAACCGACCAGCTCGGCGTAAATCTTGGCGCCACGAGCCTTGGCGTGTTCGTACTCTTCCAGCACCAGCACACCGGCACCGTCACCCAGCACAAAACCGTCGCGATCCTTGTCCCACGGACGGCTCGCCTTTTGCGGCTCGTCATTGCGGTTGGAGAGCGCCTTGGCCGCCGCGAAACCGCCCATCCCCATCGGGGTGGAGGCTTTCTCAGTGCCGCCGGCCACCATCACGTCCGCATCACCGTAAGCGATCATCCGACCCGCCATGCCGATGGCATGGGTACCGGTGGTACAGGCGGTGGTCACGGCAATGTTCGGCCCTTGCAGACCTTTCATGATGGAGAGATGACCGGACACCATATTGATGATGGTGGACGGTACGAAGAAGGGGCTCAGCTTGCGCGGGCCACCGTTGATCAGGCTGCTGTGGTTCTGTTCAATCAGACCCAGACCGCCGATACCGGAGCCAATCGCCACGCCGACACGCTCGGCATTCTCTTCATTGATGATCAGGCCGGAATCATCCAGCGCCTGGATCCCCGCCGCCACGCCGTACTGGATAAAGAGATCCATCTTGCGGGCTTCTTTGCGGTTGATGCCGTATTGCTCGGGATCGAAATCTTTGACCAGACCTGCGAAGCGGGTTGCGAACTCGCTGGCATCAAAGTGATCGATAAGGGAAATGCCGCTCTGCCCGTTGAGCAGTGCTTGCCAGCTGGATTCGGCAGTGTTACCCACCGGGGAAAGCATCCCCAAGCCGGTCACCACGACTCTGCGTTTTGACACTGAGGTAGTCTCCGAGAGGTGATTTGAAAGGAAACAAATACAAAAGAAGCGGCCCTTGGGCCGCTTCTTTCAGAACAGGAACTTATTCCTGATTAGCGGTGATGTAATCGATAGCCGCTTGAACAGTGGTGATCTTCTCGGCTTCTTCATCAGGAATTTCGGTATCGAATTCTTCTTCCAGCGCCATTACCAGTTCAACGGTATCCAAAGAGTCAGCGCCCAGGTCGTCGACGAAGGAGGCAGCGTTCTTGACGTCTTCTTCTTTAACACCCAGTTGTTCGATGATGATTTTCTTTACGCGTTCTTCGA
This sequence comes from Aeromonas allosaccharophila, assembly GCF_016026615.1. NCBI lineage: Bacteria > Pseudomonadati > Pseudomonadota > Gammaproteobacteria > Aeromonadales > Aeromonadaceae > Aeromonas > Aeromonas allosaccharophila. The sequence goes on from NZ_CP065745.1 coordinate 1,210,260, forward strand.
TGTTGCTCATGACCTGAATTTTCCTTTAAAAATACGCTATTTGCGTCTGGTTGGGGTAGTTTATTCAATTGACGTGAGTTTGCAAGTAGCTTGCCGCTGGTCAAACCACGAAATGTGCCAAACTTCGGCGTACTATCGCAAATTTGAACAGATCTCACGACAAATTGATTACACCATGTACATCCCGCCATTAACATGCAGGGTTTCGCCGGTGATATAGGCTGCTTCATCAGAAGCCAAGAATACCACAGCTGCGGCAATTTCTTTTGGATCACCCAAACGGGCGGCAGGCACCTGACTCATGATGCCGGCACGTTGATCGTCATTCAGGGCACGGGTCATGTCGGTTTCGATGAAACCGGGGGCAACCGCGTTCACTGTGATACCACGGGATGCCACTTCCCGCGCCAACGATTTGGTAAAACCAACCAGACCCGCCTTGGCGGCAGCATAGTTGACCTGACCCGCATTGCCCATGGTGCCGACCACGGAACCAATGCTGATGATGCGACCGTGACGTTTCTTCATCATGGCACGCAACACCGGTTTGCTCAGACGGTAGAGCGAGGTCAGATTGGTATCGATGATCTCGTTCCACTCGTCATCTTTCATCCGCATCAACAGGTTGTCACGGGTGATGCCCGCGTTGTTGATCAGAATGTCGATGTCGCCAAAGCGCGCCTTGATGGCGGCAAAGACGGCTTCGATGGATTCCTGGCTGGTCACGTTAAGCGCCATGCCGCAACCATGGTCGCCCAGATAGGCGCTGATCGCCTCGGCACCGCTTTCGCTGGTCGCCGTGCCAACCACTTTTGCGCCACGGGCCGCAAATGTTTCGGCAATCGCACGGCCGATGCCACGACTGGCACCGGTCACCAACACAACCTTATCGGTAAAACTCATCACTTGCTCCTGTTTACTTGATCTGGGCCAGCGCCTGCTCGAAAGAGGTGGCATCGTTGGCGTGAATACCTTCCACACGCTTGTCGATGCGCTTGGCGAGCCCGGTCAGCACTTTGCCCGGTCCCATCTCGATCTCGAGGGTTACGCCCTCATTGGCCATCCGCTCGACAGTCTCGGTCCAACGAACCGGGCTGAACAGCTGACGCACCAGCGCTTGCTTGATGGCGGCCGGATCCTGTTCACAGGATACGTCGACATTATTGATGACCGCGATGGTTGGAACCTTGATCTCGATCCCGTCCAGCGCAGCTGCCAGTTTTTCTGCGGCAGGTTTCATCAGCGCGCAGTGAGATGGCACGGAGACCGGCAGCGGCAGCGCACGCTTGGCGCCTGACTCTTTCATCAGCACATTGGCGCGTTCGACCGCTTCCTTGTGACCGGCGATAACCACCTGGCCCGGGGAGTTGAAGTTGACCGGAGAGACCACCTGCCCTTGTGCTGCTTTTTCGCAGTTAGCCGCGATGGAGTCGTTGTCCAGACCGATGATGGCGGCCATGGCGCCGGTGCCTTCCGGTACCGCTTCCTGCATGGCCAGGCCACGCAGCTCGACCAGTTTTACCGCATCGGCAAAATCGAGTGCGCCGCTGCAAACCAGCGCGGAGTACTCACCCAGGCTGTGGCCCGCCATCACGGCAGGCGTTGCCCCACCCTGCTGTTGCCACAGACGCCACAGGGCGACAGAGGCGGTCAGCAGCGCCGGCTGGGTGCGCCAGGTTTTGTTCAGATCTTCAACCGGACCATCCATCACCAGGGCAAACAGGTCATAACCCAGCACCTGGCTCGCCTCGGCGAAGGTCTCCTTGATCACGGCATGTTTTTCGGCCAGCTCGGCCAGCATGCCAACGGACTGGGAACCTTGTCCCGGGAAGGCAATGGCAAATTGGGTCATCATTGATTCCTTTTAGATAAGACAAAAATGAAATCGGTGACGGGATGATGAATACACCATCCCGCCGAAGATCAGAGGCGAACCAGCGCCGAGCCCCAGGCAAAACCGCCGCCAAAGGCTTCCAGCAGTACCAGCTGGCCCGGTTTGATCCGGCCATCCCGAACCCCTTCGTCGAAGGCAACCGGAACGGAAGCGGCAGAGGTATTGCCGTGCTTGTCGAGGGTCAGCACCACTTTATCGAGGCTCATGCCGAGCTTCTTGGCGGTGGCACTGATGATGCGGAAGTTGGCCTGATGAGGCACCAGCCAATCCAGCTCGCTCGGTTCGATACCGGCAGCGGCCAACGTTTCGGTGACGATCTCGCTCAGACGGGTGACTGCTACCTTGAAGACATCGTTGCCCTTCATATACATGTAGGCTTCGAGCTCGGCACCCGGCATACCGCGGCGAGGGTGCGGCAGCTTGAGTAGCTCGCCATAACGGCCATCGGCATGGAGATGGGTAGAGAGGATGCCCGGCGTCTCGCTGGCACCGACAATCACAGCCCCTGCCCCGTCACCAAACAGGATGATGGTGCCGCGATCTTGCGGATCGCACATGCGGGAGAGCACATCGGCCCCGACGACCAGCACATGGCGGGCGGCGCCAGATTTGACAAACTGATCGGCAATAGAGAGTGCGTAGGTGAAACCGGCACAGGCCGCAGCCACGTCAAAGGCAGGAATGCCCGGTACGCCGAGCAGCCCCTGCAGCTCGCAGGCAGCAGCCGGGAAGGCATTTTCAGCACTGGTGGTGGCCAGCACTATCATATCGAGATCGGCAGCGGTCAGACCGGCTGCTTCCAGGGCCCGCAGGGCGGCCTGGTAAGAGAGGGTGGCAACGGTTTCGTCAGCCCCGGCAATACGGCGCTCACGGATACCGGTGCGTTCCACGATCCACTCATCACTGGTCTCAACCATCTGCTCGAGATCGGCGTTGGTACGCACTGAACTCGGCAGGTAGCTGCCAGTACCCAGAATTTTGCTATGCATAGAGTTCTTATAGATCCCTGTCAGAGAAGACAGCTTCAAGGCGATCTGCTATTTGCAGTGGAAGTTGATGTTTGGCCTCTTGTGCGGCCAGCAGGATCGCATTACACAGGGCGCGCCGTTCGGCCCGCCCATGACTTTTTACCACAATGCCGCGCAATCCTAACAGACTTGCCCCGTTATACTGGTCGGGGTTCAGGTAAGAAAAACGCCGTTTGAACATAAATCCGGCGATCCGGCCAAGAAAACTGCGTTTCTTGCGGGGATATCCGGCCAGCTGGGCCATCATCCGCACCACCCCTTCTGCCGTTTTGAGGGCGACATTGCCGACAAAACCGTCACAGACAATCACGTCACTGTCACCGCTGAAGATGCGATCCCCTTCGACGAACCCGACATAATTGAGCGCGTGGCACTGGCGCAACAATTCGGCGCTGTGACGCACCAGATCGTTGCCCTTGATCTCCTCCTCGCCGATGTTGAGCAAGGCAACACGGGGTGACGCAATCCCTTCGACCTTTTCGGCCACGACGGAGCCCATCACCGCAAACTGCAGCAAGGTATCGGCATCGCAACTGACATTGGCGCCGAGATCCAGCATCACGGTGCGTTTGCCGCTCAAGGTCGGTAACGCCTTGATGAGGGCGGGTCTGTCTACCCCGGGCAGGGATTTGAGCACGCACTTGGCCATCGCCATCAGGGCGCCGGTATTGCCAGCACTGACGCAGGCATCGGCCTCACCGGCTTTCACCAGATTGAGTACCACCCGCATGGAGGAGTCTTTCAGAGTACGCAACGCCACGATCGGTTTATCGCCCATGCCAACCACCTGGGATGCATGTACGAAACGAACGCGGGGATGATTCAGCAAGCCATGTTGCTGCAGCAAAGAAGAGGTCTGGTGCTGGTCGCCGACCAGGAGCAGTTTTAGCTGGGGTAAAAGAGACAGTGCCTGCACGGCGGCAGGCACTGTTTCCGAGGGGCCAATATCTCCCCCCATGATGTCTAGCGCGACAGTTTGCGTAGACAAAGGCAATCCTTAAGCGATTACCTTTTTACCGCGGTAGAAACCATCGGCAGTCACGTGGTGACGACGATGAATTTCGCCACTGGTCTGATCAACAGTCAGGGCAGCGGTGGTCAGCGCATCGTGGGAACGACGCATGCCACGCTTGGCACGGGTTTTACGGTTCTGTTGTACGGCCATTGTAGGCTAACTCCTAAATTCACTTACGTTTAAGCTCTTCAAGAACTGCAAAGGGATTCGGCCGCTCATCAGCAGGTTCGATTTCACCCCAGGTCATCTCCATGTTTCCTCTCGGGCAGGCATCCATAGGATGCATTGCGACTTGAGGCAACGAGAGGATAAGTTCATCCTCCAAGATTTTATGAAGATCTATCTCGCCGTTTTCGTCCAACTCAATGGGCTCATAAGCTTCCGGCAGTTCTTCCTCGTTTGTTCTTTCGAACAGCGGAGTGTATATAAATTCAGCTTCACAGAGGTGTTCGAATGTCTCTCCGCAACGTTGGCAAACCAGGTCAACCTTGGCATGGGCAGTGCCTTTCATAACGGTCAACTTCTGGACATCTTTGCCAAAGTGCAGTGATACATCGATATCACTCTGCAAGCCAGCGGTTGATTCCTCCAGCCTGGGCATCTGCGACTTTTCCACTATCCCGATGTAATCGAGCAGCTTCAAGGCACTACGGACTGGATCAACCTTAACGGGCAACTTCACCTTTTGCATAGGGCGCGAATAATATAGGTCCAACAACTGATAGTCAAAGGAAAAAGTCCTTACCGCCGATGATTTTAACGTCACAAGTCCCTAGAATGCCGGTACTCGCTTTCATCGGTACCTGATTATGCCACAGAATCTGATCCTCGCCTCAACTTCTCGCTATCGCAAAGCCCTGCTGGAGAAGCTCGGCCTCCCCTTTGAATGTGCCTCGCCCGAGGTGGATGAACGCCCGCTGGCTGGCGAATCTGCTGAAACGCTGGTGGCCAGACTGGCCCGTGCCAAGGCTGATGCCATCGCCGGGCAACGTGATCACGGCTTGATCATCGGTTCTGATCAGGTGTGTGTTTGCGATGGTCGCATCCTCGGCAAACCGGGCACCATCGACAATGCCATCGCCCAGCTGATGGCGGCCCAAGGTCGCAGCGTCACCTTCTATACCGGCCTGTGCGTGGTGAATGCCGCAACCGGTGAGGCTCATCAACTGGTGGAACCCTTCACCGTCCATTTTCGCAACCTCGATGGAGCCGCCATTCGCCGCTATGTAGAAGCAGAATTGCCCCTCGATTGTGCCGGCAGCTTCAAATGTGAAGGGATGGGGATCGTGCTGTTCAAAGGGCTGGAGGGGCGCGACCCCAATGCCTTGATTGGCTTGCCGCTGATCGGTCTGATCGAGCTGCTGGATCGCCACGGTATCGCCCTGCCCTGATGTTCGGTGTGGCGACAACCCGCGTGCCTGCTGGACAAGTGCTTATGACGGGTGGCGCACTGGTGCGCCGCTTCAACCCTATCAACCAGGATCCGGATTGTGCGTATAGATGATTTGAGGCTTTTTCTCTCTGTGGTCGAACTGGGCAACTTTGCCGCCGTGGCACACTCCCTCGATGTGCCACGGGCCCAGGTCAGCCGACGCATTGGCGATCTGGAACATGCGCTGGGCTGCAAGCTGTTTACCCGCACTACCCGCAAGCTAACCCTGACGCCGGCCGGCACCGACTATTTTATGCAGTTGCAGGAGATCATTCCGCGACTAGAGACTCTTAACCAGAGCATCAAGAACCAGAGTTCGGCCCCTACCGGTTCGGTCAAGCTGGGGCTGATCGGGGATGCCGACATACTGGCCCACGACTTGCTGGTCAATTTTCTCGACAAGTATCCCCTCATCACCCTGGAGACCCACGTCAGCAACCTCGGTTATCACGACATCATGAACTACGGGCTCGATGCCTGCGTCCATATTGGCGAGATGAAAGAGAGCTCGTTTGTCGCCCGTCCTCTAACCACGGTCTCGCGCAAACTCTACGCCAGCCCGGCCTATGTGGCCGCCCACGGCATGCCGCAACAACTTGACGATCTTCATCAACACGCCCTGCTGATCCATCGCCTGGCCAGCGGAGAGCTGGAGGATTGCTGGAACTTCAATACCGGCCCGCTCAAGGTCAGCAGCCGGCTCATCTCCAACAGCAGCCACTATATCCGTTACGCGGTGCTCAAGGGGGCCGGGATCAGCCTGCTGCCCGAACTGAGTGTCAAGGCACAGGTCGCCAGTGGCGAATTGCTGGAGATCCTGCCGACCCACAAGGTCTATCTCGATGATGCCTGGCTGGTGTATCCCAGCCGCAAGGGAATGACCCATGCCGCCCGTCTGCTGATAGAGAGTCTGTTGGCAGAATCGGCGTTGTTACTCGGCTGATTGTCACGGATTACGAGACATAGAAGCATAGATAGACGGGATTAATCACAAGGAGTGATTCAATTAGACTGGCGCCATTTGATGACACTTGTCTAAAGGAATCCTCTGATGACACCTCCCCGCTTCAAAACAACACTGCTCGGCAGCGCTATCCTGCTGCTGTTGAGCGGTTGTGGCGCCGACGCCACCACGCCAGCTGCGCCGCAACCACCGCAACTGCGCGCCGTCCAGGTCATGACCCTGAAAGCCCCCGTCGCCACCCGCCAGCACACCTTCAGCGGCGTGCTGAAATCGGCCCGCACCACCGATCTGTCGTTCCGGGTACATGGAATGTTGCAGGAGCTGGTGGTGACCGAGGGGACACGGGTCAACAAGGGGGCGTTGCTTGCCCGCCTCGATCCCCACGATTTCCAGGTCTCTGTCAGTCAGGGACAGGCCCAGCTGGCCGAAGCCCGTGCGGCCCATCGGCTGGCGCGAATTGAGCTGCAGCGGATCAGGCAGGCCACCGCCGACAACGCCATCGCCGATGTCAATCTTGATCGGGCCATCAGTGCCGAAGCCCGCGCCGGCGCGGCGGTCGAGATGGCCAGCCAGGGGCTGCAAAAAGCCCGCGATGCGCTGACCTACAGCGAGCTGCGCGCTCCCTTTGACGGAGTGATCGGCAAGCGACACATCGACAACCACGAATTTGTGCTGCCCGGCGTCAAGGTGCTGACCCTGCACCAGCCGGAGCGGCTCAATGTGGTGATCGACGTACCGGAGCGCCAGGTTGCCAGGATCACGCCCGGCCTGCCAGGCCACCTCGCCTGGGGTCAGCGCCAGCAAAATATCGCGGTGACGGTGACCGATATCGCCTCCATCCCCGCCCCGCTCAAACGTACCTACGAGGTGACGCTCTCCCTGCCGCGGGATCAGCGCAATCTGGTGGCGGGCAAGTCGGTCAATGTCACCCTCGACCTGCCGCAGCAAGCGGATACCCGCCTCTTCTGTCTGCCCGCCATGGCGGTCAACAGTCAGGATCGCCAGTGGCATGTCTGGCGGGTGGATGCGGATCGGGTGGTCCGGGTGCCGGTGTCGCTTCATGGCCAGCAGCGGGATGCCCTCTGTGTCAGCGGTGAGCTGGCGACGGGTGATCAGCTGGTGGTGGCAGGCAGCGCTTTTGTCAGCGAGGGTGAACAGGTCGCCATCATGGCAGACCCGTCGCTGGAACGGGTGGCTAAATCATGAATCTCTCAACCTTTGTACTGCGCCAGAAGACCTTCGTGATCTTCTTCACCCTGCTCTGCACCCTGGTCGGGCTGGTCTCCTACTTCCAGCTCGGCAAGCTGGAAGATCCCGCCTTCACGGTCAAGAGTGCGGTGATCGTGACCCTCTATCCCGGCGCCGATGCCGGTGAGGTGGAGCGGCTGGTCACCGATCCCATCGAAACCAAGTTGCAGGAGATGGAGCATCTGTGGAAGCTGCGCTCTCTCTCCCGTCCCGGCAGTTCGATGATCTTTGTCGATCTGCAGGAGCAGGTGAACTCGGCCGAACTGCCCCAGCAGTGGGACCTGCTGCGCCGCAAGGTCAATGACGTCAAGCTCTCGCTGCCTCCCCAGGCCCAGCTCACCATAGTGCAGGACGAATTTTCCGAAGTGTATGGCATGCTCTTCTCCCTCTATGGTGACAGTGTCGCCATGGCCGATCTCAAGGATCACGCCCGCGAGCTGCAACGCCGGCTCAAGGCCATCGAGGGAGTGAAAAAGATACAACTGCACGGTATTCATGAGCAGGTGCTCAACATCGATGTCGATGATGAGCGGCTGGCGCAGGCCAACCTGACCACCCTGCAGTTGTTCGAACAGCTGGGTAGCCAGAACCTGCCACTGCAGAGCGGCGATTTCACCATGGGCATCGAGCAGATCCGCGTCGAACAGGCCGGGGCATTCGGTAGTGTGGAGGATATCCAGAACCTCAGCATCAAGACCGGCATTAATGGTCTGGAAAGCGCCACCGTGCGGCTGGGTGATATCGCCAACGTCTACCTCGACTATCAGGATCCCGCCATGACCCTGAGCCGTTTCAACGGCCAGCAGGCGATCACCCTGGCAGTCAGCCCGGTCAACGGCATCAACGTGGTCAGCATTGGCGATACCCTCCGCCAGGAGTTGACACAATTCGAAGCCACTCTCCCGGAAGGGGTTCATGTCGGCGTCGTCGCCTATCAGCCGGAGGAGGTAGCCAAGTCCGTCAACAACTTCATTATCAACCTGGCCGAGAGCGTGATCATCGTGGTGATCGTGCTGCTGATCTTCATGGGTTGGCGCAGTGCCGCCATCGTCGGGGCCAGCCTGTTGCTGACCATCCTCTTTACCCTGATCTACCTCAACCTGACCCAGGTTGATCTGCAGCGGGTCTCGCTCGGTTCATTTATCCTGGCGCTGGGAATGCTGGTGGATAACGCCATCGTCATCGTCGATCTCGTTGAGGCCAAAGTGCGTCAGGGGATTACCCGCAATCAGGCGGTGAGCGACAGCATCCGCGAAATGGCACTGCCGCTGTTGGCGGCGACACTGATCGCCGCGCTGGGTACGGCGCCCGTGCTCTTCTCCCAGACCGATGCGGCCGAGTTCGCCCTCTCCATCGTGCAGGTGCTGTGCAGCTCCCTGCTGCTCTCCTGGCTCATCGCCATGACGGTCACCCCGCTGCTCTGCTGGTATTTCATTCCCGCACCGACCCAAACGGATGAGCCGATCCCGCCTTCACGGCTGGCAGCGCTCTACCAAAAAGCCGTGTGCTGGTCGGTGGATAACCCGCTCAAACTGCTGCTCGGGGTCGCCCCGGTATTGCTGCTGACCCTGGCGATCATCCCATTGCTGCAGGTCAACTTCATGCCCTCCTCCGATCGCCCCATGCTGTTTCTCGACTACTGGCTGCCCAACGGCGGGCGGATTGCCCAGACCTCGGCCGACATGCACAAGATTGAGCAGTGGTTGCTGCGCCAGCCACAGGTGACCAGCCTCTCCAGCCATATCGGCGAGAGTGCCCCCCGTTTCTCGGTCACGGTTGAGCCTGAGCCCTTCGACAGCAGTTATGGCCAGATCCTGATCAACACCCGCAGCTATGAGGATATTGCCACCCTGACGGCGGCAGGCGATGCCTGGTTGCAGGCCGAATTTCCCTACGCCGAGCCCAGATTCCGCCCACTCAAACTGGCCACCAAGGACAAATTTGCCATCGAGGCACGCTTCGTCGGACCGGATCCGCAACAGCTGCACCGGCTCGCCAATGAGGCCAAACGGCGGCTGGCCGCCAACCCTCACCTCATCTATATCCGGGATAACTGGCGCCAGGAGAGCAAGGTGCTGGTGCCCCTCATCAATCAGGATGCGGCGAGGATCGCCGGCATCAATCGCGCCGACATCGCCAATGCCATTACCCGGGCAACCGATGGCAGCCTGATTGGCCAGATGCGCCGTGATGATGACCTCATCCCCATCAAGCTGCGCAGCAGCAATGCCAGCCTGGCCCAGTTTGACAATATTCCGGTGCGCTCCCTGCTCGGCAGCCACAGCGTGCCGATGGGACAGGTGGTCGATGGTATCGAGTTCAAGGGGGAAGAGAGCATGCGTTGGCGCTACAACCGCCAGCCTGCCATCACGGTGCAAGCGGACGTGAGGGGCGATACCCCCTCCAATGTGCGCAAGGCGATTGCCCGCGAACTGGAGGCGATTCCCCTGCCCCCCGGCTACACCATGGCGTGGGGCGGTGAATATTATGACGAGAAGCGCTCGGTCGATGATCTGATGACCCAGACCCCCAAGGCGATGGTGCTGATGACCATCATTCTGGTCGCCATGTTCAGTGCCTACCGTCAGCCGTTTATCATTCTGGTGACGCTGCCGCTGGCCTCCATCGGCATTGTCTGGAGCCTGTTGCTGCTGGACAAACCGTTCGGCTTTATGGCGATTGTCGGCATGATCTGCCTCAGTGGCATGATCATCAAAAACGGCATCGTGCTGATCGACCAAATCGAACTGGAGCGCAAGGGGGGCCGGGCACTGGCTGACGCGGTCAAGAGAGCGACCCTCAACCGTACCATGGCTATCTCGATGGCGGCGCTCACGACAGTGCTCGGGATGATCCCGCTGCTGACCGACCGGCTGTTTGATCAGATGGCCGCGACCATTGTTGGCGGGCTCTCGGCCGCCTCCTTCCTCTCCCTTTTCGTGATGCCGGCGCTCTATCAGCTGCTCTATCGGCACGAAGCGCAAGGCGCACTCATCCCTTCCCGCAGCAAGGAGCCATGCCATGACTGATCTTCGACTCACCCTGGTGGCCACGGCTCTGCTGCTGGCCGGTTGCAGCATGACCCCTGACTATGAGGTGCCACAGGTGGCCGTGGGGAGTGTCTATCTCAACGCCAGCCTTGCCGAGGGGATCAGTGAGGCCAAACCGGAGCCCGGACGACTCTGGTGGCAACAGTTCAATGATCCGCAGCTCGATCGGCTGGTCATGGCAGCCCAGCAGCAGAATATCCCCATCAGGATGGCCAGCGAACGCATCAAAGCGGCGCAATCCTACCAGGCCGCGGTCTCCTCGCTGAAGGTACCCACCATCGCCCTCAACGCGGGTTATGTGGATATGCGGCTGAGCAAAAATGGCCCGCTAAGCGGCCCCGCCGTTGCCGAGTTCACCCTGCCGCCCCAACTCGGGGGGAGCAGCCTCAGTGTGCTGGATCGTGATAACCAAACCCATCTGGCCAGTGCCACCATCGGCTGGGAGGCGGATCTGTTTGGCCGGATCGATGCCCTGAGTCAGGCGGCCAGCATCCGGGTCGAGCAAGCCGAACTGCTGCAGCGTAATCTCACTACCCTGATGACCGCCGAGGTGATCAACAACTATCTGCAATACCGCGCCGCCGGGGAGCGCGTCGCCATCACCAGACAGATCATCGCCGAGCAGCAACAGGTGTTGACGCTGGTGCAGTCGCTGCATCGTCATGGCTATGGCTCCGAGCTGGATCTGGCCAATGCCCGCGCCGCCCAGGCCGCGACAGAGGCCATGCTGCCGATGCTCGACAGTGCGCGCGCCGCCCATCTCGGCCGGCTGGCCATCCTGCTCGGAGAGACCACGACGCAGACCCGCAACCGGCTCGGCGAAGGCGCGTTGCCACAGATGTCGGGCCTGATCCCGGTGGGGTTGCCTTCTGAACTGCTGAACCGGCGCTTTGATATCGCGCTGGCCGAGCGGGAGATGGCGGCACGCAACCAGCAACTGGGCGCTGCCATCGCCAACCGCTATCCGAAGTTGGTATTGACCGGTACCCCCGGCGTGTCGGCCAGCGATCTCGACGATCTGCTCTCCTCCGGTTCAGTTGGCTGGTCCCTCGGCGCAGGCATAAGCTGGAACCTGTTCGATGGTGGGCGGGGAGCCGCCATGGTGGATCTGCAACAAGCGGGGTTCAGGGAGTCGGCCCTCGCCTACCAGCAGGTGGTGAATGGCGCCTTCAACGAGGTCGATACGGTGTTGAGAGCCTATGCAAACAGCCAGCAGTATCAACAGTTGATCGCCCGGGCCGACGATCAGGCTCAGATAGCCGTCGACAAGGCGACCAGCCTCTACCGGGCGGGGCTCGAAAACCACCTTAGCGTGCTCAATGCCCAGCGTGTCAGCAACAACCTGCAGGATGCCCGGGTACAGGCCCGCCTCAGTACCGCCACCACAGTGGTGCTGCTGCACAAGGCGCTGGGTGGCGAGTGGCGAGTGCCACAGGACGCCCCTCCAGAAGATGAGGCGTTAACCGGAGAGGCAACATAGCAATGAGCCCGGCCAATTGGCCGGGCTCATTTTTTCAATCAGCACCCTGTTGCTCGTAAGGATAGGGTCACAACAGCGCTCTGAGCGCCGCCATGGAGTCCACCACCGCCACAGGCCCGTGACGACCGAGGGCATCACGACTATCCACCCCCCAAGTGACGCCAATGCGCGGCATGGCGATCGCCTCGGCCATCGCCATATCGTGCACGGAGTCACCGATCATCACCGCCTGCCGGGGTGACAGCCCCAGCTCGGCCAGGATCTGCTCAAGCATCAACGGATCGGGTTTGGAGTTGGCCTCATCGGCGCCGCGACTGGTGACAAACAGCGGGCGCAGCCCGGTCTCATCCAATACCCGATCCAGCCCTCGGCGTGATTTTCCGGTGGCGACAGCCAGTTGCAGCCCCTGTGACTGCCAGTCATGCAACAACTCCCCTGCCCCGGCGAACAGCGGGCTGGGGGTAGCATCGTGCAGATAGTGATGACGATAGCGATCGATGAGTGCGGCAATCTGGCGCTCATCGCTGGTGGCGCCACTGTCACTGCATAAGGGAAACAGACGGGACATGGCGACATCGAGGCTCAATCCGATGATCTGCCGGATCCGGGCTGGCGTAGGCACCGCCAGTTCACAATCTCTGGCGGCTCCTTGCACACAAGCAACGATCCGGCCCACCGAATCCATCAGGGTACCGTCCCAATCGAAAATGGCGAGCCGGATATCTTGCATTAGTGCGCCAACTTTTCCAGGAAACCGTCAAGCTCGGGTGCAAGGGGGGCTTCCACCTGCATCTCGCGACCATCGGCCGGATGAGTGAAGCTGAGCTTCCAGGCATGCAAAAAGAGCCGTTTCAGTCCTTGGCTGCGCATTTTCTCGTCAAACGCCGCTTCACCGTACTTATCGTCACAGGCGATCGGGTGACCGGCATGCAGGGTATGCACACGGATCTGGTGGGTACGGCCGGTGATGGGGCTGCACTCGACCAGGGTCGCTTCGGCAAATTGACGCACGATGCGGAACCGGGTTTCGGAGGGCTTGCCATCGGCACTGACCCGCACCACCCGTTCACCGGATTGCAGATCGTTCTTGCGCAGCGGGGCGTTGACCACCTTGACGTGGGCCTGCCACTTGCCACGCACCAGCGCCAGATACTGCTTGCGCATGGTCTTGACGCGCAGCTGCTCATGCAGGCTGCGCAGGGCGCTGCGCTTCTTGGCAACCAGCAGTACGCCGGAGGTATCGCGGTCGAGGCGGTGCACCAGTTCGAGGAAGCGGGCTTCCGGACGCAGGGCGCGCAGTCCTTCGATGACGCCAAAGCTCAACCCGCTGCCACCGTGCACGGCCATGCCGGAGGGCTTGTTCAGCACGATCATTGCATCGTCTTCAAACAGGATCTGGCTCTCCAGACGCTGGATAACACCGAGGTTGGCCGATGGCAGCTCATTCTTCTCGGCAACGCGCACGGGGGGGACCCGCACCTCGTCACCCGCGCAGAGTTTGTACTCCGGTTTGATGCGCTTTTTGTTTACCCGCACTTCGCCTTTGCGAAGGATGCGATAGATCAGGCTCTTGGGGACGCCCTTTAGCTGAGTCTTGAGAAAATTGTCGATGCGCTGCCCTTCATGCTCAGCTTCGATGGTGAGCAGCTGCACTTGTTGTTGTATCTGTGTCATGGCGCGGATTTTAACACTGCCAGCGCCCCTTGGCTGCATGGTTTGTTGAAAAATGGCGCCTTGCTATAAAAGAGGTTTAAATGGGATAATAAACAAGGTTTTGTCATTGTGTTCAAGCCTTGTACTAAGTGGCCAAAAAGTATGCCACCCAATCCCGAAACACCGTGTATACAAGAACATGACGGTTCCCGGGTGCGAGGTACAACGCATGGAGAACACAAACATTACCGTTTATTTGTCTCCATTTCGGCATCCTTATTCATCCCTTCTCGAGAAGTGATGACCAGAGCGCCCTTAGTTTGCGCCTCATGCATACCCCAACCGGGAGGTTGCCCCAGTATGCTGAAGACCCGAGGCCGGCGCCGGCAGGACCCCAGATGGAGGAAATCAAAATGACACAATAATGAGAACTCAATGAAAAGAATGCTTATCAACGCAACTCAAGAAGAGGAGTTGCGCGTAGCGCTGGTTGACGGACAACAGCTCTACGATTTGGATATTGAAAGTCCGGGACACGAGCAGAAGAAAGCGAACATTTACAAGGGTAAGATCACCCGCGTAGAACCCAGCCTTGAAGCTGCTTTTGTTGACTACGGCGCCGAGCGCCACGGTTTCCTGCCGTTGAAGGAGATCGCCCGCAATTACTTCCCCTCCGGTTACTCCTATCAGGGTCGTCCCAACATCAAAGAAGTGGTCCGCGAAGGTCAGGAAGTTATCGTCCAGATCGACAAGGAAGAGCGTGGCACCAAGGGTGCAGCCCTCACCACCTTTATCAGCCTGGCCGGTAGCTACCTGGTGCTGATGCCCAACAACCCCCGTGCCGGTGGTATCTCCCGCCGTATCGAGGGTGATGAGCGGACCGAACTGAAAGAAGCCCTGAGCGGATTGACCGTGCCTGAAGGCATGGGCCTGATCGTGCGTACTGCCGGTGTGGGCAAGTCTCCGGAAGAGCTTGAGTGGGATCTGAACGTTCTGCTCAACCACTGGGACTCCATCCACAAGGCGTCACAAGAGCGTACCGCTCCCGTGCTGATCCACCAGGAAAGCAACGTGATCGTGCGCGCTATCCGTGACTATCTGCGTCGCGATGTGGGCGAGATCCTGATCGACGATCCGGTGATTTTCGAACGCGCCAGAGCCCATATCGAGCTGGTTCGCCCCGATTTCCTCAACCGTGTGAAGCTGTACAAGGGTGAAGTTGCCCTGTTCAACCACTTCCAGATTGAGAGCCAAATCGAGTCTGCCTTCCAGCGTGAAGTGCGCCTCCCCTCCGGCGGCAGCATCGTTATCGATCCGACCGAAGCCTTGACCTCCATCGATATCAACTCCTCCCGCGCCACCAAGGGCGGCGATATCGAAGAGACTGCGCTGCAAACCAACCTGGAAGCGGCCGACGAAATTGCCCGTCAATTGCGTCTGCGCGACTTGGGCGGCCTGATCGTTATCGACTTCATCGACATGACCCCGGTTCGCCATCAGCGCGAAGTGGAAAACCGTCTGCGTGAAGCGGTGCATCAGGACCGAGCCCGCATTCAGCTGGGCCGGATCTCCCGTTTCGGTCTGCTGGAGATGTCTCGCCAACGTCTGCGTCCCTCCCTCAACGAGTCCAGTAGTCATATCTGCCCCCGTTGCCAGGGTCAAGGGGTTATCCGTGACAACGAATCTCTCGCCCTGTCCATCCTGCGTCTCATCGAAGAAGAGGCCATGAAGGACAACACCGAGCAGGTTCACGGCCAGGTGCCTGTGGATGTTGCCGCCTATCTGCTTAACGAGAAGCGTGCCGCCATCGCCAGTCTGGAACAGCGCAATGATGTCCGTGTTTACATCATTCCGAACCAGCATCTGGAAACCCCGCACTACGAAGTAACCCGCATTCGTCAGAACGAGATCCCGGAAGCGGCCAGCTACGAGCTGAAAACCGAAATTGCCAAGCCGACCTACCAGCCGAAACAGGCCCAGGTGATCGAGCGTGAGCAACCGCTGCTGCAAGGCTTTGCCCAACCGGTACAACCGGCCCCTGTTGCCCCGCAACAGCCGGTGGCGCCCGTTGCTGCAGCTCCTGCCGAAGCCGGTTTCTTCAGCAAGCTGATCAAAGGCATTAGCGGCCTGTTCAGCAGTGATAGCGCCCCTGCCGAAGTGAAAGCGCCCGCCGAGAAACCGGCAGCGCGGGAAGCTCGCAAGGATGAAGGTCATCGTCACCAGCGTGATGAGACCCGCGCCCGCGGCCAGCGTCCCCGTCGTGACGACAATCGCAACAACCGCAACAATGCGGAAGCTGGCGAGAAGCGTGAAGGTGGCAACCGCGAAGCCGGTGAAAACCGCAATCGCCGTCCCCGCAAAGAGCGTGAGCCCCGTCAGGAACGTGAAGCCCGTAGCGAGACCCGTGGTGAAGTGCGCAGCGAACAGCGCATGGAACGTGAACCTCGTCAGGAGCGCGAGCCTCGCGAACCTCGTCAAGAGCGTGCCCCACGTCCGGCCCGTGAACCGCGTGCTCCCCGTGAGGCGCGCGCCGAGGTCGTTGTTGAAGCGGTAGAAGCCGTTGATGCAGTCGCCATCGAGCCGCGTCAGGAGAAAGAGCTGAAAGTGGCCGAGCGCCGCGAACGTCGCCAACTGCGCAAGCAGATCCGCGTCGATGTCGCCGCTGCTGACACCCCTGCCCTGCCGGTTGACGATGCAGCAGTGCAAGCTGAGGTGATCGATGCAGTGGGTAACGAGCAGGAAGAGCAGAGTGAAGGGCAACGCCGTTCACGTCGCACTCCGCGTACCCAGCGTATCGAAGGCCAGCGTCGCAAGCGCATCAACGAAGATGCCCGCAGCCAGCGTGATGAAGAGCAACCAGCAACAGAGAGCCAGCTCACTACCGCTGCCCAGGCTGATGCTGCCAAGGTAAAAGCCGAAGAGCCGGTAGTACCCGTGGTCACCATCCCGAGCGCGGAAGCCATTGCTGCCGCCCTGCAGGCCTCTTCCGCGCTGACCGAGCACGTCGTTGCTGAGGCCATTGCCGAAGAAGCTGCCGAGCAGGCCACTGCCCAGGTTGCAGCAACTCAAGCCGATGTTGCTACCAGCCCGGTTGTTGAAACTGTCGCTGAGGTTGTCGTTGCCGCAGAGCCAGAAGTAGCCGTTGTCGCTGCGCCGGTTGCCGAAGTGGTCACCGCCACCGAGGTGGAAACTGCACACGTTGTTGAAACTGCTCCGGTTATTGAAGAAGCACCGGCCGTAACAGCTCCTGTTGTGGAAGCCGCACCTGTCGCCGCTGTTGTCGAAACACCAGCACCTGCTGCTGTCGTCGAAACCCCGGCTGCCGTGGCTACGGTAGTGGTGGAAGAGGCACCGGTCGTCGCCAAACAGGTAGTTCACGGTGCCGGCTTGCTGGCTCGTGCTCGCAAGGCATCAGCGCCGATGGCAACCCCTGCCGAAGCGCCAGCCCTGCCTGCTCGTGAGCCGGTTAACCACCCGCCGCTGGTACGCAACGAGGTGAGCACATCCGGTCGTCATGGTGGTAGCACAGCTGCCGTCAACGTGGCTACCAGCCCTGCTGGTCGTCCGTAACCGATCCGGGTTAGTCCGTTAATCAAAGCCACACCAATCGGTGTGGCTTTTTTATTGCTCAGTCCCAATTACGTGTTGAAAGGCTGATCTTGAAGTAGGCCATCACCTTGAGGTCTACCATCATGGATACTCCAGCCTTTCAACACCTCTTGTCTCTCTTTCCCCAGTTAACCCTGCGCCAGCGCCGTGTTGCTCAGCAGGAACTCATGCACCCCACACCATTACCTCACCATTTCTTGCGCGCGATGGCACCCCATCAGGCCACCCGGGAAGAGGGCATCGTTGAGGTAGACGAGACCTTCTTCCTCGAATCGTTCAAGGGGCAACGGGGACGGCCACGTCCGCCAAGACATCGTGGTAGCAAGGGGCAAACCCGTGAAACCGGGCCGGATTACATTCCGGTGATGGTGGTGCAAGACCGTGCAGGACACCATGCGGATTTTCAGCTAGAGAAGATAAATGCCGAGGTGGTCATCGCGGTCTTGAAGCCGTTGGTGTCACCGGATGCAGTGCTGTGTAGCGATGGAGCGGGTGTGTATGCCTGTTTCAGCAAAGAGCAGGGCGTAACCCATCAGGTAGTGCACAATCGCCAAGGCATCACATCCAGCACGTGAACGGGTATCACCATCGGTTGAAAGAGTGGATGGAGCGGTTCCATGGCGTGGCGACGCACAACCTGAAGAATTACCTGGGTTGGCGCAGGATGCTGGAGCGTTACGGGAGTGGCGTAAATATCAAAGCGTGTTTGCATGAGGCGCTGGGGCCCCCAATGCAACACGTTATTCGGGCACAGTCATAAAAAAACGCCCTCCGAAGAGGGCGCAACATTATCGTGATGTAAACCGCTACCGGCTCACGCCTCGCTGCTGGGCAGCGCGGAAGGTTCCAGCAGGGTTTCATCTTCGGCCATGCAAGCTGCCGCGGTGAACAGCACGTCGGTGGAGCTGTTAAGGGCTGTCTCGGCAGAATCCTGCAACACGCCGATGATAAAGCCGACAGCAACTACCTGCATGGCGATGTCGTTGCTGATGCCAAACAGACTGCACGCCAGCGGGATCAGCAGCAAGGAACCACCGGCCACGCCGGACGCACCACAGGCGCTGACCGTTGCCACCACGGAGAGCAGCACAGCCGTTGCCATGTCCACTTCCATCCCCAGGGTATGTACCGCCGCCATGGCCAGCACAGTGATGGTGATGGCGGCACCCGCCATATTGATGGTGGCACCCAGCGGGATGGAGACCGCGTAGGTATCTTCCGGCAGACGCAGTTTTTCACACAGCGTCATGTTGACCGGAATGTTGGCGGCAGAGCTGCGGGTGAAGAAGGCGGTCACACCACTCTCTTTGAGGCAGGTCAGCACCAGCGGATAGGGGTTGCGCTTGATCTTCCAGAACACGATCAGCGGGTTGACCACGAAGGCGATAAACAGCATGCAGCCGATCAGCACCACCAGCAGTTGGGCATAACCAAACAGCGCATCGAAGCCGGTCTCGGCCAGGGTCGAGGCAACCAAACCCAGAATACCGAGCGGGGCGCAGCGGATCACCGCTTTCACTATGGTGGAGACACCGTGAGAGAGATCGGTGATCAGCGCCTTGGTGCTCTCGTTGGCATGGCGCATGGCGATACCCAGACCAATGGCCCACGCCAGGATCCCGATATAGTTGGCATCCATCAGCGCCTTGACCGGGTTGGTCACCACGTTGAACAGCAGAGCCTGTAGCACCTCGGTGATCCCGCCCGGCGGGGTGATCTCGGCAGTATTGGCGACCAGATGGAGGTTGGAGGGGAACAGGAAGCTGGCAACCACCGCGACCACGGCCGCAGAGAAGGTACCAAACAGATAGAGCAGCAGGATCGGTCGCATGTTGGTCTTCTGACCCTGCTTGTGACCAATAATTGCCGCCATGACCAGTACGAAGACCAGCAGCGGCGCCACCGCTTTCAGTGCGCCAACAAACAGGCTGCCGAGCAGACCTGCCGTTTTCGCCCACTCGGGCGCAAACAGTGCCAGCAAGATACCGAATACCAGACCAACCAGGATCTGGCTGACCAGACTGGTGCTATTGACCAGCCGAAGGAGGGGGTGTTGTTGTGTCATCAAAAAGTCCCTAGGCACCGTAGTGCATGAATCATGAGTCCTGTCAGCAATCTTGCACCCGAGCAACCCCTGTCGCCCGAGTGTGGTGTCTGTGGCCAACCTTCTGTCGGGCCGATCCGCCAGTCACCGGATTGCATGACGGAATATCCCATTCGCCATCATTTTTTTCCAGCGGCTCACCAAAAAATATCCCGTTTCCATCACAAAAAACCGCAACAAAACCTTAACTGCAGTGCAACCACCCATTTTTGTACGTTTTATCGGCACACTCACCCTGCGCCATGGGTCGCCATC
The DNA here is from genome assembly GCF_016026615.1 of Aeromonas allosaccharophila. Taxonomy (NCBI): domain Bacteria; kingdom Pseudomonadati; phylum Pseudomonadota; class Gammaproteobacteria; order Aeromonadales; family Aeromonadaceae; genus Aeromonas; species Aeromonas allosaccharophila. The sequence continues at coordinate 1,229,992 of NZ_CP065745.1, forward strand.
CGTGACCGGTGTCACTGTGCTATCATCCCCCATTTGCTGCGGAGCCTTGCCATGATCCCATCCCTGCTCAACCAATACTTTGGTTTCTCCACACTCAGGCCAGGCCAGGAGGCGGTGATCAGCCGGGTGCTGGCTGGCCAGAGTGCCGCCGCAATCTTTCCCACCGGCTCCGGCAAGTCCCTCTGCTATCAGCTGCCTGCCCTCGCCATGCCCCACCTGACCCTGGTGATCTCGCCGCTGCTGGCGCTGATGCACGATCAGCTCGCCTTCCTCAAAAGCAAGGGAATAAGCGCCGCCACCCTCGACTCGAGCCAAAGTCCGGAGGAGAGCCGCAGAGTGATGCAGCAAGCGCTGGATGGGCAGCTCAAAATCCTGATGATCTCGGTGGAGCGGCTCAAGAACGAGCGCTTTCGCCGCCTTATCGAACAAGTGCCGCTCTCGCTGCTGGTGGTGGATGAGGCGCACTGTATTTCGGAGTGGGGCCACAACTTTCGCCCCGACTACCTCAAACTGCCGAGCTATCGCCATGACCTGAAGATCCCGCAGGTGTTGCTGCTGACCGCTACCGCCACACCCGCGGTTATTCAGGATATGCAGACCAAATTCGGCATCGAGCCTGAAGGAGTTGTAGTCACCGGTTTCTACCGTTCCAATCTTGATCTGGCGGTTATCCCCCTGGCGCCCGACGCGCGGGACGGCTGGCTCGCACGAACGCTAACGCAAGAGCCGGCGGCCCCCACCATCGTCTACGTCACCTTGCAGCACACCGCCGAAGCCTGCGCCGAGCAGCTTATTGGGCAAGGGATCAATGCCCGCGCCTACCATGCCGGACTCGACTCGGCGCTGCGCAGCCAGATCCAGCACGACTTCATGGCTGGCAAGGTGGATTGCATCGTCGCCACCATCGCCTTTGGCATGGGGATCGACAAAGCGGATATCCGGCGGGTCATTCACTACGATCTGCCCAAATCCATCGAGAACTACAGCCAGGAGATTGGCCGCGCCGGGCGGGATGGTCAGCCCTCGCGCTGTATCGTGCTGGCAAACCAGAGCCAACTGCCGGTGCTGGAGAACTTCGTCTACGGCGATACCCCGGATTTGAGTGCCATCCTCCAGCTGCTTGCCATCATCGGGCAGAGCGGGGCCGAGTGGGAATTCACCCTGCTGCGCCTCTCCAACGACACCAATATCCGTCAGTTACCGCTGAAAACCCTGCTGGTCTATCTGGAGATGGCGGGCATCATCACCCCGGCCTACAGCTACTACGCCGACTACCGCTTCAAGTTTGTGCTGGATAAAGGCGAGATAGTGAGTCGCTTCAATCCGGATCGTCGCCAGTTTCTGGAGCAACTGTTCGCCTGCGCCCCGCAAGCACGCAGCTGGTGCACCATGGACTTTGACGCCCTCTGGCAGGGCTATCAGGGAGAGCGGCAGCGGGCGGTTGCGGCGCTCGATTACCTGCAACAGCAAGGCTGGATAGAGCTCGAAAGCAAGCAGATGACCGAGGTCTACCGGATCACCCGTCAGGGGTGGGACTGCGAGCAGGAGGCTAACGCTCTCCATGCCCTGTTCCTGCAAAAAGAGCAGAGCGAGCTGGCCAGACTGCAAGCCATGCTCGACTTTTTCACCTCGGATGAGTGCCTGAGTCACCGCCTCGCCCGCTATTTTGCCGATGAGGTGGCGCCGGTTCATTGTGGCCACTGTTCGGTCTGTCGCGGCGAGGTGGCGCATCTCCCGCCCCTGCCCTCACTGACCATGCCAAACGAGGCGGGGATCCGTGCCTGGTGTGACCCGCTGATTGCCAAGACTGGTTCAGTGGATGCGCGTGTCCTGGCCCGTTTCTTGTGCGGTATCGCCACACCGCTGACCAGCCGGGTCAAGGCCAAATCGCTGGCGGGTGCAGGCCAACTGGCCGCCCACCCGTTTGCACGCGTCCTGACGGCAGTGCAACAAGCCTACCCTTGATCGGTGATTGCTATGATCGGGTGATCATGCGCGGCCTCTACATCCCCAGCAGCGATCCGCGTCTGCGGGTGCTGAAAAAAGAAGACCCTCGCGGTTGCGAGGGTCAAGCCAACGGAAACGTGCTTAAACAGAGCTTGGTGAGGTAACAGTCAACTCTCTTGCTAAAGCGTCATGCTGCTCACACATCGCCAATCTAGGGCACCCGAAATGTAGCGTCAATGTAAAAATTAGAGCCAAAACTCCAAACAAGCGCATTTACGTTGACGTACACGTAATGATATTTTCATCCATAGCCCCGCCAGCCCGTCCCCCTGTTGCCTTTCATCGAAAGCCTTAATCTTTTCGCAATAAGTTCCCCGTTTCCCATAAACATTTATTTTTTATGTCTTTGACATTTACCTCACTATCGTGGCAAAAATAATTTAACAGTCAGTAACATAGCGGTGTTGTTGACTGACCCTTCCCGCACAAGGATCGGGCAGGATTCTTCAGAATTTAACCAATCAACCGTGATGGATTACTGGAGGCTGTTGACTAGGCTTTAAAAGCGCACAACACAAAAGCAGTCATCCACTTTTTTCAGGGTAAGCGACTATAACGAGGGCAAAGTTATGGGCATATTCGAGCATTACCAACAGCGATATGAGAAAGCGAGAGAAGAGGAATATACCATCCAGGAGTTCCTGGATATGTGTAAGCAGGACAAAGCCTGCTATGCCTCCGCAGCCGAACGTCTGCTAACCGCCATCGGTGAGCCGGAGATGGTAGACACCTCTGCCAACCCCAGACTGAGCCGACTCTTCTCCAACCGCGTCGTGGCACGCTATCCCGCCTTCAAGGATTTCTACGGGATGGAAGAGGCCATCGAACAGATCGTCTCCTACCTCAAACACTCCGCCCAAGGGCTGGAGGAGAAGAAACAGATCCTCTATCTGCTGGGCCCCGTTGGCGGCGGTAAATCCTCGCTGGCAGAAAAACTCAAATCCCTGATGCAAAAGGTACCCATCTATCGCATCAAGGGCTCACCGGTCAACGATCACCCCTTCTGCCTGTTCGATATCGAAGAGGACGGGGAGATCCTGGAGAAAGAGTACGGCATCCCGCGCCGCTACCTGCGCCCCATCATGTCCCCTTGGGTGGCCAAGCGCCTGCACGAGTTTGGCGGTGACATCAGCAAGTTCAAGGTGGAGAAGGTCAATCCCTCCATCCTCGATCAAATCGCCATCGCCAAAACCGAACCGGGCGATGACAACAACCAGGATATCTCCTCGCTGGTCGGCAAGGTCGACATCCGTATGCTGGAGCACTTCGCCCAGGATGACGCCGATGCTTATTCCTACTCCGGTGCGCTGTGCAAGGCGAACCAGGGTGTGATGGAGTTTGTCGAGATGTTCAAGGCGCCCATCAAGGTGCTGCACCCACTGTTGACGGCAACCCAGGAGGGGAACTACAACGGCACTGAAGGGCTCTCCGCCCTCCCCTTTGACGGCATCCTGCTGGCCCACTCCAACGAATCCGAGTGGCAGCAGTTCCGTAACAACAAGAACAACGAGGCCTTCCTAGACCGGGTTTACATCGTCAAGGTGCCTTACTGCCTGCGCGTCTCGGAAGAGGTGAAGATCTACGAAAAACTGCTGATCAACAGTGAACTGACCGACGCCAAATGCGCGCCGGGCACTCTCGAGCTGCTGGGTCAGTTCTCGGTGCTGTCACGGTTGAAAGAGCCGGAAAACTCCAGCATCTACTCCAAGATGCGGGTCTATGATGGCGAGAGCCTCAAAGACACCGATCCCAAGGCGAAGAGCTATCAGGAGTATCGCGACTACGCCGGTGTAGACGAGGGGATGAATGGTCTCTCTACCCGTTTTGCGTTCAAGATCCTCTCCCGCGTCTTCAACTTCGACCACGCGGAAGTGGCCGCCAACCCGGTGCACCTCTTCTATGTGCTGGAGCAGCAGATCGAGCGCGAGCAGTTCCCGCAAGAGCTGCACGATCGCTACCTTGAGTTCATCAAGGGCTATCTGACCCCGCGCTATGTGGAGTTCATCGGCAAGGAGATCCAGACCGCCTATCTCGAGTCCTACTCCGAGTACGGCCAGAACATCTTCGATCGCTACGTCACCTACGCCGACTTCTGGATCCAGGATCAGGAGTACCGTGACCCCGAGACCGGCCAGCTGTTTGACAGAGCATCCCTCAACAGCGAGCTGGAGAAAATTGAAAAACCCGCCGGGATCAGCAACCCGAAAGATTTCCGCAACGAAATCGTCAACTTCGTGCTGCGTGCCCGGGCCAATAATGCAGGCCGTAACCCCAACTGGACCAGTTACGAGAAGCTGCGCACCGTGATCGAGAAGAAGATGTTCTCCAACACGGAAGAGCTGCTGCCGGTTATCTCCTTCAACAGCAAAACCTCGGCCGAGGAGCAGAAGAAGCACGATAACTTTGTCGAACGGATGATGGAGAAAGGCTACACCCGCAAACAGGTGCGACTGCTCTCCGAATGGTATCTCAGGGTACGCAAGTCATCCTGACCCTGACTGTTCAAGGGGGAGTTATGGCGCATTTTATCGACCGCAGGCTCAACGGCAAAAACAAAAGCGCTGTCAATCGGCAGCGCTTCATCCGCCGCTACAAGAAGCAGATAAAACAAGCGGTCTCGGATGCTGTCTCCAAGCGCAGCATTCAGGACGTAGACAAGGGCGAGAACATCAGCATCCCGACCAAGGATATCGGCGAACCCCATTTTCATCAGGGACAAGGCGGTAAACGGGAGATGGTGCATCCCGGTAATGATCAATTCGTCTCCGGCGACAAGATTGACCGCCCCAAAGGAGGGGGCGGAGGACAGGGTTCCGGCGAGGGACAGGCATCCAATCAGGGTGAAGGGGCCGATGATTTCGTGTTCCAGATCTCCAAGGATGAGTATCTCGATCTGCTGTTTGAGGATCTGGAGCTGCCCAGGCTGCAGAAAACCCAGCTCAACCAGCTGATGGAGATGAAAACCTACCGGGCGGGCTACACCTCCAACGGGGTGCCCGCCAACATTAACGTGGTGCGCTCGCTGCAAAATTCGCTGGCGCGGCGCATGGCGCTGCAGGCGGGCAAGAAACGCCAGCTGCATGAACTGGAAGATAGGCTGACCCTGCTGGCCGCCGATCCCAACGAACACTTTGCCGAAATCGCGCTGCTCGAGAAGGAGATCCGGGAGCTGAAACGGCGGATCGATGCGGTGCCGTTTATCGACACCTTCGATCTCAAGTTCAACAACTTCGTCAAGCGGCCCGTCCCCTCCAGCCAGGCGGTGATGTTCTGTCTGATGGACGTCTCGGGCTCCATGGATCAGGCCACCAAGGAGATGGCCAAGCGTTTCTATATCCTGCTCTATCTGTTCCTGAGCCGGACTTACAAGAACGTCGAGGTGGTCTATATCCGCCACCACACCCAGGCCAAAGAGGTGGATGAACACGAGTTCTTCTACTCCCAGGAGACCGGCGGCACCATCGTCTCCAGCGCGCTCAAGATGATGAACGACATCATCAACGAGCGTTATCCCGCCAACCAGTGGAACATCTATGCGGCGCAGGCATCGGACGGTGACAACTGGGCCGATGACTCACCGCAGTGCAGGGAGATCCTGGCGCGGGACATCATGCCAAGGGTGCGCTACTACTCCTACATCGAGATCACTACCCGTGCCCACCAGACTCTGTGGCACGAATATGAGTCGGTAGCCAGCCAGTTCCCCCACTTTGCGATGGAACACATTCGCAAGGTCGAGGATATCTATCCGGTGTTCCGCGAGCTGTTCAAGAAACAAGCGGCGTGAGGAGGTCACATGATCGAAACTGAAAAACGTGTAGCGCCACTGGATGACGGACCAGACTGGAACTTCGATCTGCTGGAGACTTATCATCAGGAGATCGCCCGGGTCGCCCGTTTCTACAAGCTGGACACCTACCCCAACCAGATCGAGGTGATCACCGCCGAGCAGATGATGGATGCTTACTCCAGTGTCGGCATGCCCATCGGCTATCAACACTGGTCGTTCGGCAAGCGCTTTATCCATACCGAACGCAACTACAAGCGCGGCCAGATGGGACTGGCCTACGAGATCGTCATCAACTCGGACCCTTGCATCGCCTACCTGATGGAGGAGAACACCATGCCGATGCAGGCGCTGGTGATGGCCCACGCCTGCTACGGTCATAACTCCTTCTTCAAGAACAACTACCTGTTCAAGGCGTGGACCGATGCGTCCTCGATCATCGACTACCTGCTGTTTGCCAAGAAATACATCACCGAATGTGAAGAAAAACACGGTATTGAAGCAGTAGAACGATTACTGGACTCCTGTCATGCGCTGATGAACTACGGGGTAGATCGTTACAAGCGGCCCCAGAAGATCTCGATGGCCGAGGAGAAGCGGCGTCAGAAGGCGCGGGAAGATTATCTGCAGACTCAGGTCAACGAGCTGTGGCGTACCCTGCCCAAGCAGCATAAAGCCGCGGGGGTGGAGGACAGACGCTACCCCGCCGAGCCCCAGGAGAACATTCTCTACTTCATCGAGAAGAATGCCCCCTTGCTGGAGCCCTGGCAGCGGGAAGTGGTGCGTATCGTGCGCAAGATCAGCCAGTATTTCTATCCACAAAAGCAGACCCAGGTGATGAACGAGGGGTGGGCCACGTTCTGGCACTACACCATCCTCAATCACCTCTATGACGAGGGCAAGCTGAGCGATCGCTTCATGATGGAGGTGCTGCACAGCCACACCAACGTGGTCTATCAACCGGCCTACAACAGTCGCTACTACTCGGGGATTAACCCCTATGCGCTGGGGTTTGCCATGTTTACCGACCTGCGCCGCATCTGCGAGAACCCGACCGAGGAGGACAGACAGTGGTTCCCCGATTACGCTGGCAGCAACTGGGTCGAAACCCTCCACTTTGCCATGCAGAACTTCAAGGACGAGAGCTTTATCAGCCAGTTCCTCAGTCCTAAAGTGATGCGGGATATGAAGCTATTCGCCATCGATGACGACGATCTGAAGAACTATCTGAAGGTCTCCGCCATCCACAATGACGAAGGCTATCGTCAGGTGCGCAATACCCTGTCGGCCCAGTACAACCTGAGCAATCTGGAGCCCAACATTCAGGTCTACAACGTAGCGGTAAAAGGGGATCGCTCCCTCACCCTGCGCTATGTGCCCCACAACCGCATCCCCCTTGGCGACTCGCGCCATGAGGTGCTCAAGCACCTGCATCAACTGTGGGGATTCGACGTGGTGCTGGAGCAGGATAACGGCGATCTGCCACCCGATATCATCGGCCGCTGTCCGGAGCGCAAACCGGGGATCTGACCCGTGACCCGATACCTCGGCGGCCCACTTCGGTGGGCCGTTTCTTTATCGGCATTTAACCCTGCCAGCATGAGCGCTTCCCAAGCCATACAACCCGAACAAACCACCACATAGAAAGAGGCCCGCATGGTGTGCGGGCCTCTTTGCCTTGCGGTCAATCTGCAGCGGTTATCAGTAGAAGGTCTGCTGCTCTGCGGCCATCGCCTTGAGACGGGCACAGGGGGCAAACCGGTCGCCGTGGCGCTTCTGGTAATACTCCAGACGGCCAACCAGATGATCGATCCCCAACGTGTCCATGTAGCGGAACGGGCCGCCGAGGAAAGGCGGGAAGCCGATGCCGAAGATGGCCCCGATATCGCCATCACGGGCCGAGGCCACCACACCGCTATCCAGCGCCATGGCCGCTTCGTTGAGCATCAGCAGCACGCAACGCTCGGCGATCTCCTGACGGGCCAGCTTGGCAGAAGGCTTGATGCCGAGCACGCCATAGACGCTCTCGTCCACCGTCTTCTTGCCCTCTTTGCCGGTCAGCTTGTTACGCGGTGCCGCCTTGCCATAGAGGTAGAAGCCCTTGCCGTTCTTGCGTCCCTTGCGATCGTTTTGCAGCAGCTTGTCGAACGCCTTGGGCGCCTGGAACTGCTCGCCGCCCAGCTCTTTCTCAAGGATGGGAGAGATCTTGGCGCCCACGTCGATACCGACCTCATCAAGCAAGGTGATGGGGCCAACCGGGAAGCCAAAGTCCAGCAGCGCGCTGTCCAGCACCTCCACCGGCTCACCTTCCAGTACCAGTCTTGCCGCCTCGTTCATATAGGGAGCGAGGATGCGGTTGACGTAAAAACCGGCTTCGTCCTTCACCACGATGGGGGTTTTGCCCTGGGCACGGGCAAAAGCCAGGGCGGTGGCGACCGTCTCGGCACTGGTGCCAGCGTGGGGGATGATCTCCGCCAGCGGCATCTTGTCGACCGGGCTGAAGTAGTGCAGCCCCACGATCCGCTCCGGATGCGCCGCCTCTGCCGCAATCTGGTTGATGGGCAGGGAGGAGGTGTTGGAGGCAAACACGGTGTGCTCACCGCACTCACGCTCCACGTCTTTCACCATCTGGTGCTTGAGATTGAGATCCTCAAACACCGCCTCCACTACCATGTCGACCCGGTGGAAACCGGAGTAGTCGAGGGTACCGGTCAGCAGGCTCATCTGCTTTTCCAGCTCGCTGCGCAGGATGTGACGACGCTTGAGCTTCTTGGCCAGAATGTCGTAGCTGTAGCGCATGGCATTACCGATGCCACTGCTGGCTACATCCTTGATCCGCACCGGTACGCCCGCCTTGGTGGCGGTGACGAACGCGATGCCGCCGCCCATCAGACCACCGCCCAGCACGGCAGCATGGGCCACCTTGCGCGGCTCGGCCCCCTGATAGGTGACCTCTTTCTTCATCTCGGTGGTGGCAAAGAAGATAGAGCGCAGGGCGGCAGACTCAGCCGTCATCACCAGCTCGCCAAAGTGGCGGGATTCGGCGGCCAGACCGGCTTTCATCCCCTCCTCTACACCGATGCGCACAACGTCCAGGATCCGCTCCGGCGCCGGGTAGTTGCCACGGGTCTTGGCTTTCACCCCCTTGCTGGCCTGATCGAACAGCACCTTGCGACCCAGCTTGTTGGTCTCCAGCACCTTGCCCTGCAGATCCCGTTTCAACTGATGGCGCGGTTTACCCTTCTTGGCCAGCTTGATAGCGGCATCCAGCAAGATGGAGGGCGGCACCACATCGTCCACCAGCCCCAATTTCTTGGCTTGTTTGGCCCGCACCTGCTTGCCGGTCAGCATCAGATCCAGCGCCTTGGCCACCCCGATGAGGCGCGGCAGACGCTGGGTACCGCCAGAGCCCGGCAGCAGGCCGAGCTGCACTTCCGGCAATCCCAGCACGGTTTTACCGTGCTCGGTCACCACCCGGCCATGACAGGCCAGCGCCAACTCCAGCCCGCCACCGAGGCAGGGGCCGTGAATGGCGGCGATCACCGGAATGGTCAGCCCCTCGATCTCGGCAAAGATCTCCTGCCCTTCCCGCGACAGGGTCTCGGCATCCTTGGCACTGGTGCAGGCGGCCAGCATGGTGATATCGGCACCGGCGATGAAGGAGTCCTTCTTGCCGGAGGTGATCACCAGACCGATCAAATCCTTGTTGCGTTTGACCTCGGCCAGTACGGTGCGGATCTCCTCCACAAAGGCAGCCTTGAGGGTATTCATGCTCTCGCCCGGCACATCCATGGTGAGGATGCCGATGCCATCTTTGCGAACATCCAGGGAAAAAGTCTTAGCGCTCATCATTCAACCTCCAACACCATAGCCACGCCCAATCCACCCGCCGCACAGGCGGTGTTGAGCCCCAATCCCCCACCGCGACGACGCAACTCGTGCAGGGTCTGGGTGATCATCCGCGCACCGGTCGCGGCAAAGGGGTGGCCGTAGGCCAGCGAACCGCCGAGGACGTTGAACTTGTCCATGTCTACCTCGCCGATGGCCTGATCGCGGCCCAGCTTGTCACGGGCAAACTCGTGGCTGGCAAACATCTTGAGGTTGGCCAGAGTCTGGGCGGCAAAGGCTTCGTGCATGTCGATCAGGGTCAGATCGCTGAGCGTGATACCGGCTCTGTCCAGCGCCAGCGGCGTGGCATAGGAGGGCGCCATCAGCATGTCTTGCCATACATCGATGGCCGAAAAAGCGAAACTGCGGATATAGCCCAGCGGTTCGAGGCCCAACTCCTTCGCCCGACCTTCGCGCATCAGCAGGACGGCGGCGGCGCCGTCGGTGAGCGGGGTGGCGTTGGCGGCAGTCACTGTGCCATGGACCCGGTCAAACACCGGCTTGAGCTTGGCGTAGCTCGCGAGATCCGAGCTTTCACGGATGTTGTTGTCCCGCTCCAGCGGTGACTTGTAGGGCGGCACGTGAGCAGTAAACACCTCGCCATTGAGCTTGCCATCGGCCCAGGCCTGCGCGGCCAGGGTGTGGGAGCGGTGAGCCAGCGCATCTTGCGCCTCGCGGCTGATCTGGTGGCTCTTGGCCATCTGCTCGGCCGTCTGCCCCATGGAGAGGCCGGTGGAGTATTCCGCCACCGCAGGCGGCACCGGCAGCAGATCCTTGACCCGCAATTGACGCAGAATATTGAAGCGCTGCTGCAAATTGCGCGCCTTGTTGAGATCCACCAAGGCGCGCGCCAGCGTCTTGCTCACCCCGATGGGCAGCACGGAAGAGGAGTCGGCGCCGCCAGCGATGGCGATATCCACAGTACCGGCCATGATGGATTCGGTGACGTTGGCCACCGCCTGAAAACTGGTGGCGCAGGCGCGGGAGACACTATAGGCATCGGTGGTGACGCTCATGCCGGTACCGAGCACGATCTCGCGGGCAATGTTGGGGGCTTCCGGCATCTGCACCACCTGGCCAAACACCAGCTGATCGATCAGCATGGGATCGAGATCGGTGCGGGCGAGCAACTCGCTCACCACCAGTTTGCCTAGATCGACTGCTGGCACGCCATGAAAGGCGGTGGCCTGCTTGGCAAAGGGGGTACGCAGCCCCGCCACGACGGCAATCCGTTCGCCCTGGCGAGTCGTCAGTTTCAATGGCTGTTTCATCCTGGCTCCTTGGTTTAAAAGGCAGAGGTCTGACCTCATTGCGCCACATCTTAACAATCCAATCACAAGTTTCATACAGCTGATTGAAACTAAATTAAGCACGGCAAGGCCCCTTTGCTCGCCCTTGGGGAGCAACTGGAGTATAAAAAGATCAACTTCCATAAAAACAACGGGTTTATCGCATGGCAGCGGCCGAATTCAGCGCGCTTAGGGACTATCTTGGCAGTCAGATCCTGGGACAGGAGGAGCTTGTCGAAGGACTCTTGATCGCCCTGTTATGTGAAGGACATGTGTTAATCGAAGGGGCCCCCGGTCTTGCCAAAACCCGCGCCGTCAAGGCGCTCGCGGGAGCCGTCGAGGGGCGCTTTGCCCGTATCCAGTTTACCCCCGACCTGCTCCCCGCCGATCTCACCGGCAGCGAGGTGTTTCACCCGCAGGATGCCAGTTTTGTTTTCCAGCCAGGTCCCCTCTTCAACCATCTGGTGCTGGCGGACGAGATCAACCGGGCACCGGCCAAGGTGCAATCAGCGCTGCTGGAGGCCATGGCCGAACACCAGATCACCGTGGGCAAAAAGAGCTGGCGACTGCCGCCTCTCTTTATGGTGGCAGCCACCCAGAACCCCATCGAGCAGGAGGGTACCTATCCCCTGCCGGAAGCCCAGCTAGACCGCTTTCTGCTCAAGCTGATGGTGGATTACCCGAGCCCCACCATGGAGCTCGCCATCTTGCAGCTCAACGCCAGCGGCGAACAGCTTGGCGCGGTACCAGTGACTCTGAGCCAGACCACCTTGCAAGGTGCTCGCAGCGAAGTGCTGGCGGTCACCATGCAAAGCAGACTGGAGCACTATCTGGTGGAGCTGGTCTGCGCTACCCGCCCGGGCAGTGGTCTTTGCCCTGCCCTCGAGCCGCTGATTGCCGTGGGGGCTAGCCCTCGGGCTACGCTGGGACTGGCTCGCTCCGCCCGCGCCCGAGCCTGGCTCGCCGGACGTGATTATGTGCTGCCGGAAGATATTCAGCTGCAAGCCTATCCTGTGCTGCGCCACCGCCTTATTCCCAGCTATCAGGCACTGGCCGACAATCTGGATAACGATATCCTGATCGCCCAACTGCTGGATCAGGTGCCATGTCCCTAACACCGGACCTCCATCCCGATATCGCCCTGTCGCTGCCACGGCTGCTCAATATCCGGCTCTGGGCCAAGGCCAGGAAGCCACCTCACGCAGGCAGAAGCAGCAGCGAACGCGGCAAACCGAGCCGCTCTCCCGGACTCACGTTTCAGGAGCTGCGCGCCTATCAGGCTGGTGACGAGGTACGCCATATCGACTGGCGAGTGACCGCACGCCTCGGTCGTCCCTATACCCGCCTCTATAGCGAGGAGCTGGATCAGGCGCACTGGCTGCTGCTCGATCTCTCTCCTGCCATGTATTTCGGCTCCACGCTGCAACTCAAGGCGCGTCTGGGGTGCGAGCTGGCAGCAGCCTTGATCTGGCAAGGGGGGAAGCAGCACAACACCCTGATCTGCCACGGGCTTATCCCCCATCACCAGAGCCAGCGGGGCAGCGTGCTGCCCCTGCTCGAATCCCTCTGCCATCACTATCAGCAAGGGCTGGCACGACGTGCGCTCTCTCACTCGCTGGGCGACACCTTGTCCGGCGTGAAGCTGCCTCACGGTGCCAAGCTGACGATCATCACCGATCACAGACCCTGCGAGTCGGTGCTCTGTCAGCAATTGCAACTGCTCTCCCGGCGCCACGATATTCACTATTGGCAGATCCGTGACCCCCTCGAGGCAGCCCTTCCCCCTGACGGCCAGCTGCCAGTGGCCATCGATCGGCCTGGGCAGCACTATCAGGGCTGGCTGGATGGGAGCCATGCCGGTTTCTCCCGCCGCTACCGGCATGTCGCCGAGCAGCAACTGGCCCACGGCAAACAGTTGCTGTTGCCATTGGTGCAGCGCCTCTATCTGCTCGATAACGGCCAGACGCTGCAACAACAGTGGCAGGAGGGGTTATGTCATCAGGGATGATCTCCCCCGCCGAACTCGACAGCGCCAGTCCCGCCTCCGACGCCATCACTCCGCCGCTGGCCGCCCTGATGCGCGACATTCACCCGGGAGCGAATCTGATTGAACAGAGTCTTGACCCCAGAGTGCAGGCGCTATTGTGGCTATTGATCACAGCGTTATTGCTGCTACTGATCGTCCTGATTGCCCGCAGGGTGATACGTTACCGCCGCTGGTGTCGTCAGCTGGAGGGAGATCCCGCACTGCTGGTGGCACGCATACAGGAGGCCCTGCGTCATGAATCACTGCAACGCTGGCCCGAGGCGCGCCAGCTGCAGGGAGAGGCGTGGCTCGCCTTCGTCGATCGTCACGGGGGCAGCAATTTCAGCCAGTTCTCGTCTCACTGGAGCAGTTGGCTCTATGGCAGCCAGAACCCGACTCGCGAGCAGTGCGAACAGCTTCGGCAACATTATCGCCGTTGGGGTCAAACCCTCTTCTTGCAGCTCTCCCCCCGCCCAAGACGCAAAGCCGCGCGGAGGCATCCATGATCCTGGCCTGGCCCTGGTTTGCGCTGGCGCTGGTGCTGCCCTTGCTGGTGCGCTTCGGCTTGCCGCCCCTGCGCCACGGCTATCTGGCTCACCCCGGGTTTGCGCTGCTGCGTCCCCACGCCGGATTGCCGCTCTGGCGCGCCATGCTGCTCTGGGGTGCCCTCATCCTCGCCCTCTGCCGCCCCCAGTGGTGGGGAGAACCGGTGATCCAATATGAAGGGAGTCGGGATCTGCTGCTGGCGGTAGATCTGTCAGACAGCATGCGCACCCCTGATATGCTCGATAACGGCGAGCAGCAAGCACGGCTGACGGCGGTGCGCCAGCAGATCAAGGCGCTGATCGCCAAACGGGCCGGAGACAGGGTGGGCCTCATTGTCTTTGCCGATCACGCCTACCTGCTCTCTCCCCTCACTCAGGAGATCCCGGCGCTGTTGACCTTGAGCGACGAGCTCGATTTTGATCTGGTCGGCCGAACCACCGCCCTTGGCGAAGCAATCCAGCTGGCACGTCAGCATGGGGATCCTGGTCGCCCCACCGCCCTGCTGCTGGTCACCGATGGCCGCAATACCGCAGGCAATGCCGACCCGCTGCAGGAGGCCAAACTCGCCGCGGCGCAGGGAATACGGATCTATACGCTGGGAGTCGGGGCCGATCCCGATACCTTTATTCAACCCTACGATGAGGCTGGCAGCAGTCAGGCCGATCCCAGCAGCGAACTGGACGAGCCGCTTCTTCAAGCGCTGGCGCAGACAGGCCAGGGACGCTACTTTCGGGCACGTACCCAGAGCGATCTCGATGCCATCAACGCGACCCTCAATGCCCTTGAACCAGCTCCCATGCCGGTTGCCCACTACCAGCCGGTGATCGAGCTCTACCCCTGGCCGTTGGCACTGCTTTGTGGTTTGCTGCTTCTGCCATCAGGGCGCGGCAGGCTGGAGTTTCGCAAGGTGCGTAGCTGGTTGGCACGAGGCGCGCGCAGATGGAGCTGATCTTGCTCCGACCCCTGTGGCTGATTGCACTCATTCCCTGGCTCTGGCAAGGGTGGATTCGTCGTCGCCAGCCCCCGCTGCTCGCACCAGCCATGCAGGCTTATCTGCTGCCCGCATCCCGCCCTCAGCGCCCCTGGCTCTGGCTGGCAACCCTGCCCGTGATTTTGGCCCTGAGCGGGCCAGCCCTTCGCGGTGAGCTGCAACAGCAGCCTGCGGCGCCGCTCGATATCTGGCTGCTGGACTTGTCACGCTCGATGACCGCCACCGATCTCAAACCGGATCGGGCGACCCGGGTAAGATGGCAGTTGCAGCAACTGCTGAGCCGCGCCAAGGGGGAGCGCATCGCGCTGATCCTCTACGCGGGCGATGCCTATCTCGCCATGCCGCCAACCCGGGATCATCAGGCCCTTTCGCTGCTGCTGCCCGACTTGCGCCCCGATATCATGCCGCTGCAGGGCAGCAACCCGGCACGGGCCGTTGAACTTGCCATGAAGCAGATTGCTCCCGGTGAACAGGCGCGTCTGCTGCTGATCACCGACGACCTCACCACGAACCAGATGACCCAAATCGCCGCACTCTGGCCCTGCCAGCAGCGCCTTCTTTGCCGCGGCACCCAGTCGGCTCGACTCGATATTCTGCTCGCCAGCAGCGGTCAACCGGCCCCCATGCCCGCCATCCCGGCCAATGAGTTGGGGTTTGCCACCCGCATGCCCGCGCAGTTACCCGCCCCCGATAGTCAGGCTATTGCCGCCCTAGCCAATCGTCTTGGCGGTGAGCTGCAGTGGCTTGGCAACGACGTTCCTCGCTTTGCACCGCTCCCCACCACTACCTCGGCCCTCACCCCGGCGCCACTGGATCTTGGCCCTTGGTTGCTGATCCCCTTGTTACCGCTCGCCTTGCTGGCCAGAGTCGGCGCACGGCTGATGGTGGTGGCGCTGATGGTGGGAGCGCAGCTGCTTGCGCCACAAGATCTGCAAGCGGCAGAGAGGGGGGATCTACAGGCGATGCAGGCTTATCAACAGGGAGATTTTGAGCAGGCAGCCCGCACCTTCAACGACCCAGTCTGGCGCGGCAACGCCTGGTATCGGGCCGGCGCCTACCGGCAAGCCATCGCAGTTTATCAGGAGGCATCGAGCGCCACCGCCCACTACAATCGCGGCAATGCCCTGCTGCAACTGGGGGAGTTTGCGGCAGCCAAGGAGGCCTATCTGGCCGCACTGGCGCTGGAGCCCAGCCATGAAGATGCGCTCTATAACCTCTCTCTGTTACAAGGCGGTGCGGCGGCCGCTCCCGATACCAGCAACAGCAAGCAGCCCGAACCATCGGCTGATCAGCAGGCGACGGCAATGCCCCTGCCACCCTCTCCCCCGGTGTTGCTGTTGGAGCAGCGACTGCGCAAAGAGGCGCTGCGCCGGGATCTGATCAAGGTGGAGGAGCCCTGGTGACGCGGGCAGGATGGGGGCTGTTGCTCGCACTGGCGAGTCCATTTTGCTGGGCCTTGCCTCCTCGCGCAGAGTTGCTGCCTGGGGCCGACCCCAGCGATTGGCTGCTGATCATCGAAGCGGATGGCGAGCGCCAGAGCAGCGAGCTGGAGATCACCCCCCTACTGCGCCAGTTTGCAGTGGGCAGAGTGACCATGAGCAGGGTCACCACCCCGGTACAACAACTGACTCGCTGGCAGATCCCGCTGCACCAGAGCAATTCACCCACTGATACAGAGGTGGTGATTGCCCCGCTAAAGCTGGAAAATGAGTTCACCCCCTCGCTCACCTTGTCGATACGACAGGCAAGTACAGCCGCGCTGCCACAGCCCGCAGCCCCCTCGCCCCTCGAGATGCAGGCAAGCCTTGATCATCAGGGCCCGCTCTATCCCGGCCAGCCGGTGATCTACCGACTGACCCTGTGGCTGCCCACCAGTATGCAAAACCCGGCGCTGAGCGAGCTCAGCTCTGCCCACTTCACCATCCGTCGCCTCGGTAACGATGAGTGGATCGCCCCTGCGCAATCAGGGCTGCCCGGCAGGCTCACCCGCAGCTGGCTCGTTCAGGCAAAGGCACCGGGGCTCTGGCACCTTGACTCCCCCCGCTTGCAGGGGCAGCTCACGCAGCAAGGGGGCAAGGCACAACGACTCTCGGCCCGCGCGGCACCACTCGAGATTCGAGTAGACAAGGCCCCCGCCACGCCGGTGGCCACCCGGCTGACCCTGAGCCAACGGCTTGAACCGGCCACCACGGGCGAAGTGGGTGAACCGCTGATCCGGATCCTCACTCTGACCATGGAAAATGGTGACAGCGGCCAGATCCAGCTTGCCCCCCTGATGGCCTATCAACTGCCCACGGGTGTGCAGGCCCATCCCGATGGTGAGCAACAGCAGGAGCGTTACCGCGAAGGCAAACTGCTGTTTGAGCGACAGTGGCGCCAGACTCTGGTTGCGGAGCAGAGCGGCGACTATCAGCTGCCCCCCATTGACCTGCCCTGGTTTGATACCCAAAGTGGCCGGATTGAGCAGGCCAGCCTGCCCGCCATCACGCTGACATTTCAGCCAGCGACACGTTCGCAACCTGGTGATCAGCGCCCGCAGATGGCGCTGCGAGAGAGCCTTTGGTGGGTCGTACTGGCCCTGGCACTGCGTGCACTATGGCGCCACGGGCCTCGCTGGTGCGCCTTCTATCGACTGCAGCGCGCCCTTGGCCAACATCAGCCGGATGCCAGTCGCAAGGCGCTGATCCAGTGGGCGAGTTTGCGCTGGCAAGTCCCCTGTTATCATTCAGGCCAGTTGCCTAGCGCTGGGCATAATCGGACCGGCAACGCGCTCGCCGCACTCGAGCGAGCCTGTTTTGCCCGGCCCTCTGCTGGCCCGCCCATCGAGTGGCGCACTCTGGCGCGAACCCTCAGGGCCGATGAAACCGCCGGTATTGCGTACCTGATTTACCTGCTGGCGCACGGGAGCTCCCGCTCCCGCCGCCACGCTCCCTGACAAGGATTGCCCTATGGCACTGCTGTTTTTTAGAAAAAAACGTGCTCGGCAGCATATTGGTGGAAATGATCCGGCCACTTCGCCGGTCTCTGATCCCATGGCTGACAAACAAACCAAATTTGAAGCACTGGTTCATGCGCTGCACGGCGATCTCTACCGCTATGCCTACTGGCTGGCCCGGGATCCCAACGTGGCGGAAGATCTGGTGCAAGAGACCTTCCTGCGTGCATGGAAGGCGATCGATACCCTGCAAGATGACAAGGCGGCCAAGGGGTGGCTCATCACCATCCTCAGACGGGAGAACGCCCGCCGCTTCGAACGCAAACAGCTGGAGCTGGTGGATCTCGACGATCACCCTCAGCCCCAGCACGACACGCTGCACAGCGAACAGCAGATGGAGCACGAATGGTTGCACCGTCACATCGCCAGGCTGCCCGAGGAGTATCAGGAGCCACTGCTGCTGCAAGTCGTGGCAGGATTCAGTGGTGAAGAGATCGCCGAGATGCTCGGCCTCAACAAGAACACCGTCATGACCCGACTGTTTCGCGCCCGCAACCAGATCAAGGAGGCGATGGAGCAGAAGAACCAAGCAAGAGGACACGGACATGGATGAACTCGAATTTCGCCGCAACGCCATGATCCAGCCCAACGATCAACAGCCGGACTTTCTCAAAGCCGCTGAAGCCAGCCAGGCCAATCGGAACTGCCTCGACGAGATGAAGCAGTTCGACAGAAGCTTCAAGCGCGCCATGCAGGTAGAGGTCCCCGCCGGACTGGCTGAGCGGATCCTGCTCAGGCAAGCCATGCTGCAAGACAGTGACACGCAAGATGATATGCCGCCATCCCGCCCCCTTGGTACGGCGCCGGTCAAGAGCCGGGCCTCGACATCCTGGCGCCAGATCGCTATGGCCGCATCGGTCGCCTTCCTGCTGGGGATGAGCACCCGCTGGATCTCGCTGCCAGAGACAACGCCCACGGCTCTTTCCCTCGCACAAGTGGCCATGGCCCACGTCTATGGCGAAGCGCCCTTTATCCAGGGTATCGACGAACGGGTCAATTTACAGAGCATCAATGCCAAGCTGGAGATGTACGGAGCAACCCTGAAGGAGATGGATGGACTGAAGGTGACCTATGTCAATCACTGCTCGTTTTATCAGGGGCCAGCTTTGCATATGGTGATCAGGGGAGAGATGGGGCCAGTCACCCTCTTTATCGTGCCCAAACATGTCCCGCTAACCCTGCAACAGGCCAACTTTGAAGATGGCACCCTCAAAGGGGAGATAGTCCGGCTAAAAGGGGCCAATATGGTGCTGATTGGCGAGATGAAAGAGCCACTTGCACCCGTTGCCAGCGCACTACAGTCACAGCTGCAGTGGGCCATTTAACAAAGCCTGACCAGACCTGAATGACAGGCAGCCGTCACGAGTGGCTGCCTGTTTCCCACCGTTTCCCCCGCGTTGTCGCTCATTTGCCTCAAAATATCGAAAAATCGGCAAAATTATTTTTGTGACCTGGATCGGCAATCCAGGTCAATAATCCGCCGTTACCCTATGAAACTGATGAATTAAACAGCAAGTTAAAACAAATGATTAACACATCGATCACTTTTATGTATTCTGCTGTCACTGGTCTGATTTCTTACCTCCTACCAGATCCATAGAATCACGCCAGAATTGATTGGGAAGAAGCTGAAATAAAAACGGATTTTGTCGAGGTTTGCATTGAACGTGCAGCCAATATCGGCAAAAAAATCTGCCTACAAGAGAGAAAACCATGACGACAACTATTTTCAAGAAGAGCCTGATTGCCGCCACCATCGCGCTGGCCACCGGTCAAGTCCATGCTGCGGCATTCCAGTTGAACGAGCACTCGGCCTCCGGTCTGGGTCGCGCCTATGCCGGTGAAGCGGCTATCGCCGACAACGCCTCCGTACTGGCCCGTAACCCCGCAGCCATGACCACCTTCGACAAGATGGCGGTCTCTGTCTCCGGCACCTACATCAAACCGGATGTGGATGTGGAGGGTAAGCTTTCATCTCCAAGCCCCCTTCTAAACGGTAAGGATGCCAGTCAAAGTGGCATTGCTCCCGCAGCATTCGTACCTGCCTCCTATTTTATCCAACCATTGAATGACCAATGGGCTTGGGGCATCGGTCTGTTCTCAAACTACGGTTTGTCTACCGAATATGATAAGAGCTTTATTGCAGGTCTCGGTGCTGGTGACACTGAATTGATGACTTTGAATATCAATCCAAACATTGCCTATCGTATAAACGAACATTTCAGCATCGGTGCTGGCGTCAATGCCGTATACGGAGCAGCTGAGTTGAACCGTTATGCCGGATTTGCAAGCCCAACGGCTCCAAATACTCGAGTAGCACACCTTAAAGGTGATACTTGGGGTTTCGGTTGGAACGTTGGTTCCTTGTATGAAGTCAATGAAAATCATCGCTTCGCACTGACTTATCGTTCGCAAGTAGATATGAGCTTTGATGGTGATTTCCAAGGATCAACGTCAGGTAACAAAATTGTTGACGGCAATTTGAAGTTAGATCTGCCTGCTCAAGCAGAATTTGCCGGTTACCACCGTTTGAACCAACAATTTGCAGTTCATTACTCCGTCAACTGGACTGACTGGAGCGCGTTCCAAGAATTAAAGGCGACCAGCTCAGGCTGTAATACCCCGGGCCAACCAGGCGTGTGTCTCAATAAACCCGAGAAATTTAAAGACTCCACTCGCTACTCCATCGGCGGTACCTGGTATATCAATCCAGCTTGGGAAGCGCGTCTGGGCTTTGCCTATGACAACAGCCCGATCGAAGCCGAATACCGTAGTCTGAGTATCCCCGACTCGGACCGTATCTGGTATAGCGCTGGTGCCACTTACCATATCAACACCGATATGAGCGTTGACTTTGGTATGGCATATCTGGACGGCAAGAAAGTCGACGTGAATGAAGGTCTGCCAGATCATACTAGTGCAACTCGCTGGCAAGGCACTTCCCACGGCAACGCCTTCCTGGCCTCTGCCCAGTTCAACATGAAGTTCTGATTCTTGATAGAATGGAAAGAGCGCCACCAGGCGCTCTTTTTTTGTCCATAAAACCCATTTCAGCGCACAGATGTAGCACACACGTGTTTATTTTTCTTTTTTAATCAAACTATTAG
The DNA here is from genome assembly GCF_016026615.1 of Aeromonas allosaccharophila. Classification (NCBI taxonomy): domain Bacteria; kingdom Pseudomonadati; phylum Pseudomonadota; class Gammaproteobacteria; order Aeromonadales; family Aeromonadaceae; genus Aeromonas; species Aeromonas allosaccharophila. The sequence goes on from NZ_CP065745.1 coordinate 1,250,628, forward strand.
AATGCCTCCCCCCAGCATTAAATCTTGTTTTGTCCTCAGACCCACCATGTCCGTTGCCTTACTGGTCATACCATATAAAATCCTGCCTCCATTCATATGACCTATTTAACCTTCGGGTAACAGCAAGGATTTTGTCATGCATCCCATCATCAAACCGTCCGCCATCGCTCTGCTGGTGATCGCGGGTCAGACCCATGCCGCCGGGTTCCAGCTGGCTGAACAGTCCGCTACAGGCCTGGGACGCGCCTTTGCCGGTGAGGCCGCCATCGCGGATAACGCCAGCGTGCTCTCCCGCAATGCGGCTGCCATGACTCGCTTCGATCAGATGGCGCTCTCTGGCGGCGCCATCTATGTCAGTCCTGACGTCAATATCGAAGGAAAAACGGCCGGTTTACTGACTCATGCTGATGCTACAGCATACGATATTGCAGCCGCGGCCTGGGTACCCAATGCCTATCTCATCATTCCACTCAATGAGCAGTGGCGCCTCGGCTTCTCTGCAACCTCTTACTACGGTCTTGGCGTCAAGATGCCGGATAACTACAGCGCCGGCCACTTTGGCAATGTCTCCGATATCAAGACCATGGATCTGGGCACCTCACTCGCCTATCGGATCAATGAGATGTGGTCAATCGGTGCAGGGATCTCCGCTATTCAGGGTGAAGGCGAGGTCGGCGGTGTATTTAATGTCGGCCCACATAAGATAGTGAAACATCTGGAAGGTGATGGATGGGCTTTAGGCTGGAATGCGGGGGTGCTGCTAACTCCATCGCAAAGTACACGGGTAGGGCTGTCATATCGCCACGATACAACACTGACGCTCGAAGGTAATGCTCAAGGAGCAAACGGCTTGACCCCATACGAGGATACAGGACGCCTTGATTTACCATTGCCAGCAACCGCTGAATTGGCTCTCTTCCATCAGTTGACCGACAAACTCGCACTCCATGGCAGCCTGAACTGGACCAACTGGAGTAAATTTGTGCAACTGGAAGCAGAGCTGGATCACCAAGGCTCAATGCATATCAAGGATGAGCACTGGGAAGATAGCTGGCGCTATGCCGTCGGTATGACCTATCAGGTCACTCCCCAGTGGCAACTGCGCTCCGGAGTGGCCTATGACGCAAGTCCGGTACCAGCCGATCGTCGTACCATCTCCATCCCGGATGCCGATCGACTCTGGTACAGCCTGGGGATGGGGTATCAGTTCACGCCCAACCTGACCGTGGATCTGGGGCTGACCCTGATCGATGGCAAAAAGGTGGATGTCACCGAAAAAATGGATCTGCTACCAGGTATCACCTCCACCTTCCAGGGCACCTCTGAAGGGGATGCTTGGCTGGCTGGTGCACAATTGAGCTATTTCTTCTAACTTCCTTCCCTGCAAAAAACGCTATGCCAATTATTGCCTTACTCAATAAGGTGAATACTGGCATAGTGTTCTGCAACACCATAAAATCAACCCAGTACCCATACTGGAGCAAGGCATGTATTCCTACGTAGCAAGACAGCCGATCCTCGACAGAGACCTCAATACCCATGCCTATGAGCTGCTCTTTCGCGATAGTCTGAATAATGTCTTCCCGAGTATCTCCTCCCAGCAGGCGACATCACGCCTGGTGGTCGAACAGTTCCTGCAACAGAATATCGATCAGCTGTTGGGGGGCCGCCCCTGCTTTATCAATTTCCCCCACTCACTGCTGCTGGAGGGATTGGCAGAGTGCCTGCCGCCCGAAAAAGTGGTGATCGAAATTCTGGAAGATTCCCCACCAGATGATGCCCTGCTGGAAAAGGTGAAGCAGTTGCACACGCTGGGTTATCAGCTGGCACTCGATGACTTCACCATGTCACCGGATTGGGAACGCTTCCTCCCCTTTATCCACATCATCAAGTTTGATCTGCGCGCCACCACCCTGCTGCAGATCAAGGTGTTTATCCAGCGGCATCAGACGCTGGGGCTCACCTATCTGGCGGAAAAAGTGGAGGACAAGGCAGAGTTCGAGCGAGTCAAACAGCTGGGGATCCAGCTGTTCCAGGGTTTTTTCTTCAGCCGACCCGAGATGGTCAAGCAAGCGACCATGGAGCCGGCGCAAGTCGTGGTGATGCAGTTGCTAAATGTGGTCAACGAGACAGAGCCTGATATCAACAAGATTGAGCAGCTACTCGGTCAGGATATCTCCCTCTCGCTCAAGCTGCTGCGCTACGTCAACCACCTCAAAAGCCATACCAATCCCATCTCGTCATTTCGCCAGGCAGCCATTTATCTGGGCAACACCCAGCTAAAGCGTTTTGTCTCGCTGGTGGCGGCAACCAGTGCAGGCAAGGGCAAGAGCGCCGAGCTCTACCAGATGTCGATGATCCGAGCCCGATTCTGTGAGCTGCTGGCCCATGCTCACGCCCCGACCCAACAGGCACAACAGGCCTTTATCACCGGTCTCTTCTCCCTGCTGGATGTGCTGATGGAGCAACCGATGGACAAGCTGCTGGGCACTATCCCCCTTATCGAGGATATTCGGCTGGCGCTGCTGGAACGCAAAGGCAATCTCGGTTTCTACCTCGCGTTTTGTGAAGATTACGAAAATGCCAACTGGTCAAGAGTCACGGCCAGAACCGCAAAGTTAGGGCTCAACGAGGATAAGGTGAGTCACCTCTATCTGGCCGCAACCACCTGGGTCAACGAACAGCTGCTGGCGATGGAAGCCACCGACTAATTCGTCTCGTCATTCACCTCGACCGCGATGGCGGTCGCCTCCCCGCCTCCGATACAGAGTGCGGCCACGCCCCGCCGCAAACCCCGTTGCCGCTGCGCGGCGATCAGCGTCACCAGAATGCGCGCGCCACTCGCCCCCAGCGGATGACCGAGCGCACAGGCCCCACCATGCACATTGACCTTGTGATGAGGGATGCCGACCCCGCTCATGGCCAGCATAGTGACCATGGCGAAGGCCTCGTTGATCTCGAACAGATCCACCTCCTCCACCGACCATGCCAGACGCGCCAGCAGCCGTGAAATGGCGCCAATGGGTGCGGAGGTAAATTCGGCGGGCAATGCCGCGTGGCTCTGATAACCGACTATCCGTGCCAGCACAGGTACCTGCCAGGCTTGCGCCGTGGCACCATCCATCAATATCAGCGCCGCCGCACCGTCCGAGATGGAGCTCGAATTGGCCGCCGTTATGGTACCCTCCTTGCCAAACGCAGGCTTCAGGGTCGGGATCTTCTCCGGTCTGCCCTTGCCCGGTTGTTCGTCCTCAGCCAGCAACACGCGATCACCGCGATAGACGCTTGTCAGCTCGGACAAAAACGCACCGGCTTGCTGTGCATCGCGGGCACGCTGCAATGACGCAAGGGCAAACTCATCCATGACACTGCGGGTCAAACCGGCCTGATCGGCGCTGCGCTGGGCATGTATCCCCATCAACTGGCCGTCATAGGCATCTTGCAAACCGTCGAGGAAGAGGTGATCCAGCACCTTTTGATGCCCCATCCGAAAGCCGCTGCGGGCATTATCCAGCAGATAGGGGGCACGACTCATGCTTTCCATCCCCCCCGCCACCACCACCCGGTTATCCCCCAGACGAATGGTATCCGCCGCCAGCATCACCGCCTTCATGCCGGAGCCGCACACCTTGTTGATCGTGGTAGCGGGCACACCATCTGGCAGCCCCGCTTTCAACAGCGCCTGTCTGGCAGGCGCTTGCCCCACGCCCGCCGCCAGCACATTGCCCATAAACACTTCATCGACCTGCTCCGGACGCAGCCCGCTTTGCTGCAGTGCCGCCTCGATGGCACAGGCTCCCAACTCAGGCGCCGTTACCTCAGCCAATGCCCCCTGAAATGCCCCCATCGGAGTCCGTTTCGCCGCCACAATTGCAATATCCATTTGCCAGCCTCTGTTTGTTACATGGCCATAACATAGGGGTTCTGACGCGATGGAACAAGAGTTGCAGTGCAGTTTACGTTTAGGTAAGGTGCAGACAGGATTTAGTTCGCCAAGAAGTCTGTATGAACAACAAGGATGAAGGACGGCGCTTCAGCATCAGTGAGCTGGCCCGGGAATTTGATATTACGACGCGCAGTATCCGTTTCTACGAGGATCAGGGGTTGCTCAATCCCGCCAGAGAGGGACAGACCCGCATTTACAGCAAGCAGGATCGGGTTCGCCTCAAGCTCACCCTGCGCGGCAAGCGGCTCGGGTTCAGCCTCGCCGAGATCCGCGAGCTGTTCGATCTCTATGATGCCGACAAGAGCAGCCGCACCCAGCTGCAGACCATGCTGGGACTGGTTGAGGAGAAACGGGAGACACTGCAACAGCAGATGGAAGATATCAGGATGGTACTGCTGGAGCTGGATGCCGCCGAGCAGCGCTGCCAACAGGCGCTGAGCCAGCTGGGATAACCGGCTTGCGGTGGCGGATCAGGTAGCCCTTTCAGCCCGCTCACCAGATGCCAGATAGCAAAAAGCCACTCCTGAGAGTGGCTTTTCTTCAACCTGACGGTTCGCTATTAAACGCGAACGAAGTCCAGGTGGATCAGCTTGTAACGTACCGGGTGACGCTGGATGGCTTTCACTTTTACGTTAACTTCTTCACCGTTGATAACCAGAGTCAGTACAGACTCATAGAATTCCGGCTTCTCTTGAGCCAGAACCATTTTCTTGTGGTCAACAGTGATGGACAGGGCTTCTTTGCCTGCACCGTAAACGATGGCAGGAACTTGGTCAGCTTGACGCAGGCGGCGGCTCGCACCTTTCCCCAGGTCAGAACGGACTTCAGCTTGGAATACGAAAGACATAGTGTGTATCTCTTTTGGATGAATTTATGGTGCTAACTGCGACCGGTCAGCACCTCGCAAAACGAGCGCGAATACTACCACGGGCCAAATTCGGATACAAGGTACCGACTCTGCATTTAGCGCCCCTGCTCCAGCCGGGCAAATTGCTGCTGACGCTGGGCCGGGCTCAGGGCATCAAACTGCGCCAGGGTCTCGGCGCGCGGGCAGTAAAGACCCTCCCCCGTTCTGACCCGAATGCTCTTGCCAAGCCGCGGTTGATTCTCCGCTACCAGCGCCAGCAAATAGCTGTAAGTATCGACCCCATGGGCGCTGGAGAGCTGATTGGCAATGCGCCACAGGGTCTCCCCTGCCGCGACCTGATGACACACGGTTTGTGGGCCGCCGGCTGCCGGATCCGAGAGGGTGAGCATGGCGTCACTGCCTGCGGATAAGCTGGCCGTGCTGCTGGCGAGCGCCATTCCCCCCCCAATCAACGCATCTGCGCCAGTCATCCCCGCGGTGCGAAACGTCACGCCTAGCTGAGCCAGCAGAGGTTCGCTCTCGTCGGTGTCGGTGGGAATATCGACACCACCGAACGCGGCTTGGGGAGTACGGAATTCGGCAATAAAAGGCGCGATGGATTGCGCGCTATAACGAGGGAAACCACTCCCCTGCTGCACGATTGCACCAGCCGCAACCGCCTGGCCCGGGGCGACCCCGTAAGCCATCTCGTCGATGCGCCGCAGCCTTGCCAGATAGGTTTTGGAGAGCTGCGCCTCCCCCTCGAACAGATCGAAGGGAGGCACCAGCCGGGCGGGAAAGAGGATCTGCCAGCGACCATGCTTCTGCTTCTGGGCCAGCGGCGGGAACTGATTGCCACGCCAGGCCACAAACATCGCAGGCGGAGTACGCGCCAGCGGGTAATATTCCGGGTTCAACTGCACCCAGGTTTGTTCCGCGATGGGTTGATAACCGCTGATCACCACCTGCGCCACACTCAACCAGATCCCCAGCATCCTTGCCTCCCTGACTTGCGGTTTGAAAGGCGCCAGCTGCCTGGCAACCCCTTCTCATCACGCGCTATCGTGCTGTTAAAACAGTTAGATAGCAGCTTAGCACTGAGCGATGGCGTTAAGCACCCGTTTATCGGAGACCGGATACGGAGTCCCCAGATTCTGGGCAAAGAACGACACCCGCAGCTCCTCAATCATCCAGCGGATATTGGCTACTTCGGCCGGGATCAGCTGGGATTTGGGGATCTTGGCCAGCAGCGCCTTGTACTCGGACTCCACACTCTGCACCTTGAGCATGTAGACCCGATCCCGATTGGGATCGATGGCCAGCTTCTCCAGACGTCGCTCGATGGCACGCAGATAGCGCAGCAAGTCAGGCAGTCGCTGCCAACCAGTCTCTGTGACGAAGCCCTTGTGGATCAAATTGCTCAGCTGCAGCTGGATATCCGACATGGCAAAGGCGGTGTCGAGCTGCATCTTGCCCTTGAGCCGCTTCTTGATCTCATGGGAGAGGGTCAGTACGGCTTCCACCTGCTTGGCCACCTCTACCACCGCATCGTTGAGCTCGGCGCGAACGTACTCCTTGAGCGCCTCGAAACCGGCTTCGTCCCAGGCCAGCCCGCCATGCTGCTCGATCAGCTTGTCGCAGCCACAGGCGATACAATCGTCAATCAATTCGGCCACCTTGCCAAAGGGGTTGAAATAGAGCCCCAGCTTGGCCTTGTTGGGCAACTTCTCCTGCAGGTATTTAATGGGAGATGGCACATTGAGCAGCACCAGTCGGCGCTGGCCGGCCCACATCAGCTGTTGCTGGGCCACCGGGCTTTCTACCAACTGGATGGAGACCGAATCTTTCTCATCCACCAGCGCCGGATAGGCTTTCACTTCAAAACCACCGCGCTTCTGGCTGTACTCTTGCGGTAACTCGCCAAAGCTCCACAGGGTGAGGCCGGACTGCTCGATATCGTCGTCAGCCACCTGGGAGAGGGTCTCCTGCACCTTGCCGCGCAGGGATTCTTTCAGCGCCTCCAGATCTTTGCCTTCCGCCACCTTCTTGTGCTTGTCATCGACCACCCGGAAGGTGAGTTTCAGGTGATCAGGCACCGCATTCCAGTCCCAGGATTCGCGAGGTACAGTGACACCGGTCATGCGTCGTAGCTGGCGCTCCATCTCGTCCAGCAGCGGCCCCTGCTCGGGGTTGAGGGTGGCGAGCAGCGCGTCGGCGTAGTTCGGTGCCGGCACGAAGTTCTTGCGCATCGGCTTGGGCATCGACTTGATGAGGGCGACCAGCAGCTCATGGCGCAGCCCGGGGATCAGCCACTCAAACCCTTTCACTTCCACCTGATTGAGCAGCGGCAGCGGAATATGCAGGGTTACGCCATCGGCGGCCTCCCCCGGTTCAAACTGGTAGCTCAGCTTGAGCTTGAGTCGCCCCTGCTGCCAGAAGTTGGGGTAGTCGAGATCGCTGATATGGGCGGCATCCCCCTTCATCAGCATCTCTTTTTCGAAGTTGAGTAGCTCGGGATCCTGCTTTTGCGCCTCTTTCCACCACTTATCGAAGTGGCGGGCGGAGATCACCTCCTCCGGCAAACGGGCATCGTAGAAGCGGAACAGATCCTCGTCATCCACCAGGATGTCGCGCCGCCGGGATTTGTGCTCCAGCGCTTCCACCTCGGCCAACAGCTTGCGGTTATCGCTGAAGAAGCGGTGGCGGGTCTCGAAATCCCCCTCCACCAGAGCGCGGCGAATAAACAGCTCGCGGCATAGGGCCGGATCGAGGCGGCTGAAGTTGATGGTGCGCTCATTGACCAGCGTCAGGCCATAAAGCGTCACCTTCTCCTTGGCCATCACTGCGCCATTTTTCTTCGACCAGTGGGGGTCGCTGTGATGCAGCTTGATGAGGTGACCCGCCAGCGGCTCCACCCATTCCGGCTCAATCCGAGCGTTGATGCGGGCGTAGAGACGCGAGGTCTCTACCAATTCTGCGGCCATCACCCACTTGGGCGGCTTCTTGAACAGACCCGATGCCGGGAACAGGTGGAAGCGGCCGTTGCGGGCGCCAAGGAACTCGGGCTTTTCCAGATCCTTGTTGCCGATGTGGCTCAAGAGGCCGGTCAGCAGCGCGCAATGTACCGTCTTGAAATCCGCCGGTTCATGGTTGGCTTTAAAACCCAGCTCTTTGACCGTCTGGCGCAGCTGGAAATGAATGTCCTGCCATTCGCGCACCCGCAGGTAGGAGAGGAACTCCTTCTGGCACATGCGGCGGAACGGGTTGCTGCCGAGCAGATCTTGCTGCTCTTTCAGGTAGTTCCAGAGGTTAACGAAGGCGAAGAAGTCGGAATCCTTGTCTTCAAAGCGTCTGTGTTGCTCGTCGGCGGCCTGCTTTTTCTCCATGGGCCGCTCGCGGGGATCCTGAATACTGAGGCCCGCAGTGATCACCATCACTTCGCTCAGACAGCCGGTTTGCGCCGCCGTGATCACCATCTTGGCAAGCCGTGGATCAAGGGGGATACGCGAGAGCTGGCGACCGGTTTCGGTCAACTGCAGTTTCGGCTCCTGATCCCGGGTGGCGGGCAGCTCTTTGACCGCCTCCAGCTCTTTCAACAGGGTCAGGCCATCCTTGATATGGCGTGACTCCGGCGGCTCGACGAACGGGAAGGCCTCCATATTGCCAAGGCCAAGCGCCAGCATCTGCAGGATGACCGATGCCAGGTTGGTGCGCAGGATCTCGGGGTCGGTAAAGGCCGGGCGGTTGTTGAAATCCTCCTCGGAGTAGAGGCGGATACAGATACCGTCCGCCACCCGGCCGCAACGCCCTTTACGCTGGTTGGCACTGGCCTGGGAGACCGGCTCGATAGGCAGGCGCTGCACCTTGGTGCGCCATGAGTAGCGGCTGATACGGGCGGTACCCGGATCGATGACGTAACGAATGCCCGGCACCGTCAGCGAGGTCTCCGCCACGTTGGTGGCCAGCACGATGCGCCGACCGGCATGTTGCTGGAACACCTTGTTCTGCTCGGCGTTGGAGAGTCTGGCGTAGAGCGGCAGCACCTCGGTATCGCGCAGGTTGAGCTTGCGCAGGGCATCGGCAGTATCACGGATCTCCCGCTCGCCATTCATGAAGATGAGGATATCCCCCAACCCTTCGCGGGCCAGCTCTTCCACCGCATCGAAGATCCCCTGCAGCTCGTCGCGCTCCTCCAGCGCCTCACTCTTGTCTGCGCTCTTGTCGCCGCTCTTTTTATCAGCAAACAGCGGACGATAGCGCACCTCGACCGGATAAGTGCGACCGGAGACCTCGATCACCGGCGCCTTGTTGAAATGACGGGAGAAACGCTGCGGGTCTATGGTGGCCGAGGTGATGATCACCTTGAGATCGGGGCGCCGTGGCAGCAGTTGCTTGAGGTAGCCCAGAATGAAGTCGATGTTGAGGCTGCGTTCGTGGGCCTCATCGATGATGATGGTGTCGTACTGGGTGAGCATCCGGTCATTCTGGATCTCGGCCAGCAGAATACCGTCAGTCATCAGCTTGATGTGGGTCTGCTCGCTCACCTGATCGGTAAAGCGCACCTTGTAACCCACGTAGTGGCCGAGTTCGGACTCCATTTCCTCGGCAATACGGGCCGCCACGGTGCGGGCTGCCAGACGACGCGGCTGGGTGTGGCCGATAAAGCCCTTCACCCCGCGCCCCAGCGCCAGACAGATCTTGGGGATCTGGGTGGTTTTGCCCGAGCCGGTTTCGCCCGCAATGATCACCACCTGATGCTCACTGATCGCCTTGGCGATCTCCGCCTGCTTCTGGCTGACCGGCAGGTTGTCCGGATAGGTGACCCTGGGTACACCGGCCAGACGGGCTTGATACCGCGCTTGCGCGGCATCCAGATCGGCGGCGATGGTCTCCAGCACGGCGGCCTGTTTGCCTTCAGGTAGCTTCTTGACCCCGTGCAGACGGCTGGAGAGGCGGCGGGCGTCGAGATTCATGCAGGCAGAGAGACGGCGGCGCAGCGCCTCGATAGAGAGAGACAAGGTACGAATTCCTTAATTGGTGCCCAGAGGGGCCATATCGATAAGCTGGGAGCGATCCTAAAGAGCGAGTGGGGACGGTGCAAGCCTTAACGTAGTGCAAGGCATGGGAATACAGAGCGATTGGTCGATCCTCATACCTGGAAAAACGTTCTTGGTAAGATGGCATAACATGAAAAGTGTGCGGTTTCCCAAATAATCAAGGCAAGCCGCAGCTTGCCTTGGAAGAGAGGGAAAGAGGATCAACCGTGAGTGTTGTGGACAAAACAGGTGGTGAGCTGGGCGTGAATGGCCTGCATCACGTTGTGGCGATTGATGACCCCGAGCAGGCGTCCCTCCTCTACCACCGGATAGATCTTCGGCTTTTGCCCCATCATCATCTCTGCCAGGGTCAAAATGCTGGTATCGGGCCTCACCGTCAGCACTTCTTTGCGCATCACATCCTTGACCTGTGCCACCTGCTCGCAGTGGTAGGCCTCCTTGAGCATCACGGCGATGCAGTCCTGCTCGGAGATCCAGCCGATCAGATGGCCCTTCTCATCCACCACCGGCCCCCCCAGCTGATGGCTGTTCAGAAATTTTTCGACCGCAGATTGCACCATCATGTCGGCTGTGAAGGTGATGGGTCTGCTCTGCATATAATCCTTGGCTTTTAGCGATTCCATATCTGTCCCCTAATGGTCATTCAAGCTCTCTTCTGCATACCGATACGGCATTCTGCACGGCTTGTTCCAAGCATAGCTGGCTCACTGCAAGATGGTTCAGTGACCAACCCTCCCTCAACATATTGCATGCACCTCCTCGCGAGTCGGGATCGCCGCCATCATCATCTGCGGCAGGTGGTCAGCCAGCACCGCCACCACGGCGGGATCGACCCGTCCCTGATCCGCCAGTTGTTGCAAAAAGGCCAACGCATCACGAGCTGGCAACCCGCGTCGGTAAGGTCGGTCCTGCACCATCGCCTGAAAGATATCGGCCACCCGCAAAATACGCGCTTCCGGCGCCATGGCGGATGCTGGCAGATGGAACGGATAGCCCTCCCCGTCCGGCTCCTCATGGTGATAGGCCGCCCAGCAGGCAATCTCTTCAAAACCCTCGATGTGGCGCAGGATCTGGTAAGTCTCGAAGCTGTGGGCCTTGATAACGGCACGCTCCTCTTTCGTCAGGCTGGCAGGCTTGTCGAGGATTTCATCCGGTACCCTGAGCTTGCCCAGATCGTGCAATAACCCGGCGATCTCCAGCATGTCGCAGTGAATGGCACCCACCCCCATCTGTTCCGCCAACGCACGAGACAAGCGACTCACCCCGAGAGAGTGGGTCATGGTAAAGGGGCTCTTGGCATCGACGATGCCGGAGAAGATCTGCGCCAGCGCCTTCAACTCCCCGTTGAAGGTCAGACAGGGCTCCCGCTCTTTCAGCATCTCCAGCATGTAATCGTTGATCGCGCGAGCTTCCAGCTGCAGCCAGAATGCCTCCGAACGGGACGCCTTGAGGAAAGCATCCAGTAACTCGGGGGCAAAAAACTCACCGCTGCATGCCTTCAGTCTCTCCCGGATCTCGGCAGTGTGCATCAACAGCGATCCGTCAGCGTAATAAGGGGCAGCCAGCGCATCACAACGATCCACCAAAAAGATCAGGTTGGCCTGACGGGCAACCCTGGGATCCACATCTGCCATCTCGTGCAACAGGTGCCAGTGGGTATGGTGATAACGGATGGGAAGCGCCAGCGGGGCCAGCAAACGGAAATCCTTGAGCAGCTGATACCCCACCTCGCAGTGGCGCTGGGAGGACTCCCAATCGAACTCGCTGACCAGATGGTGATGGGTAGTGGTCGAGGAGACACCGATATCATGCAGCACCCCCAGCTCGAACAGCAGACAGCGCTCGGCTTCACTCATCCCCAGCACCCGGCTGCACTCGGCGGCCATGATCCCGACACGTTTACCGTGGGCCACATCGCCAATGCCCACCAAGTCCAGCGAGGCTGACAGGGAATAAACCACCTGTCTGAGATCTACTTGCAACGAAAAGGGGGCTGCGCGTTGTACTCTGTCCATGATCCGTATCCCATGGGATGTGATAGTTGAAGGTTGGAGTCGTTTTGCTCCTTACTGTCTATCAATTTAGTCAATGGCACGCGCCTTTGCCTCACCCTTTTCGGCGGATATCGGCCCCAACATTCACAGACTCGCACTCACACTGAAGCGCACGGCTTGCGATAAACCGCATTCTCAATCTGTCCATTATTTTTCAGTTAAATAATGAACGTACCAGGCCGCCTGTTCGATGGCTAACTGACTCATATTTAAAAATGCGGGCGAGCTTAATAAACCACCACCGTGCTTTGCTTAAGTGTCAGTTAATTTAAATTAAAGTGTCGCTCTGGCAAAAATACCCAATAAACACGGCTGTTTATTTCCCCTGATTTGAATACCGCTTTATTACCCGAGATGTGAGCCCTGTCACCCCGCCCATTAAGCAGCACCCGTTGACGACAGGGCCCCGCACCGCCTGTGCCCCTTGTGTTGTATGGGATAGCGCTCCCAAGCAGGCTAAAAACACACCGGATAACCAGCAGTTATATTCGCTATAAGGCGACAGGGAGATAACCGCTCAATAGAGTGAAACTGTTGAACGCTGTTTTGTGGAAACTGATGGGTCAACCCGACGGATTTCGCCCCGCTATTTTCCGGTCAAGGTGAGCTACGAGATAACACCACGCCTATCTATGTTATTGGTGATGGCTGATATTTCCGCCCTGTCGATAGGTATTCCCGGTTTTCATCAGACCGCTTTGTGTAAACATTCACATCAGATTAGGAGTTGAGCCAATAATGGCCATTAATTTAAACAAAATAGCAATGAGCCTTGCATTAATGGCCACTGCCGGGAGTGCCGCAGCCGCCGCCAAACCCAACATTCTTGCGATCATGGGTGATGACATCGGCTACTGGAACATCAGCGCCTACAACCAGGGCATGATGGGCTACCAGACCCCGAACCTGGACCGTATCGCCAGCGAAGGTGCGGTCTTTACCGATCATTACGGTCAGCAATCCTGTACCGCCGGTCGCGCCGCCTTTATCACCGGTGAAGAGCCGTTCCGTACCGGTCTGTTGACCATCGGCATGCCGGGCTCTACCCAAGGTATTGCGGAGTGGACTCCCACCATCGGTGATCTGCTCAAGGAGCAGGGTTACATGACCGCTCAGTTCGGCAAGAACCACCTGGGTGACCGCGATCAGCACCTGCCGACCAAGCACGGCTTCGACGAATTCTTCGGTAACCTCTACCACCTGAACGCGGAAGAGGAGCCGGAAACTTACTACTACCCGAAAGATCCGGAATTCAAGAAGAAGTACGGCCCGCGTGGCGTGATCAAGGCCTCTGCCGACGGCAAGATTGAAGATACCGGCCCCATGACCCGCAAGCGCATGGAGCATGCTGACGAAGAGTTCCTCGAATCCACTCTGGCGTTCATGGATAAAGCGGTCAAGGCCAAGAAGCCCTTCTTCATCTGGCACAACGCCACCCGTATGCACGTCTGGACCCGCCTGCAAGAGAAGTATCAGGGCAAATCCGGCGTCAGCATCTATGCCGATGGCATGCTGGAGCACGATGACCACGTAGGTATCCTGCTCAACAAGCTGGACGAGCTGGGTGTCGCCAACAATACCATCGTGATCTACACCACCGACAACGGCGCCGAAACAGCTACCTGGCCGGATGGCGGCACCACGCCGTTCTACGGCGAGAAGGGCACCACCTGGGAAGGCGGAATGCGGGTACCCCAGCTGGTTCGCTGGCCGGGCGTGATCAAGCCGGGCACCAAGGTCAACGCCATGATGGCGCACCAGGACTGGATGCCGACCCTGCTGGCTGCCGCTGGCGTGCCGGACGTGAAAGAGAAGCTGGCCAAAGGCTACAAGGCCAACGGCAAAGAGTGGCGCGTCCACCTGGACGGCTACAACTTCATGCCGTACCTGTCTGGTAAAACCGAGACTGCACCGCGCAACTCCATGCTCTACTTCTCTGCCAACGGCGAACTGAACGCCGTGCGCTGGAATGACTTCAAGCTGAACTTCGCCACCATGCAGGGCAACATCTCCGATGCCACCCGCGAGATCCCGAACTGGCCGCAAATCATCAACCTGCGCGCCGACCCGTTCGAGAAGGCACCGCACGAGTCAGGCATGTACATGCGCTGGATGGGTGACAACATGTGGCTGTTCGTCCCGGTACAGGGCATCCTGAAAGGGTTCTTCGACACCCTGCCAGGCTACCCGATGCAGCAGAGCTTCCAGATGAACCCGGCCAACATCAGCTCCCAGAGCCTGATGCTGCAGGGCAAGCTGGCAGAGCTGGACGCACTCAAGCAAAAAGTCGCCACCATCAAGTAAGGTGCTGACGCCAACGCCCATCAATGTATTGATGGGCGTTTTCACTTTCCGCTCCGCTCCCCCCGAACCGTGCGGAAAGTGAAAACCGGTTGGCGCCCCTGCCAGCCCCCTCGCTTTGCCTCGTTATATGCACTCAGTGGAAACCGCTATGAACCCCTTGCAACAACAGATCTCTCAACTCATCGAACAGGTTGGTCAAAGCGTGGTCGGCCAGTCCCATGTGATCCGCGCCTTGGTCATCGGCCTGCTGACCAATAGCCATGTGCTGCTCGAAGGTCTGCCCGGTACCGCCAAGACCCGCTCGGTCAAGGCGCTGGCCGAGGCGCTCAACGCCAGCTTTGGCCGCATTCAGTTCACCCCCGATCTGCTCCCCTCCGATGTGACCGGCACCGAGATGTATCAGGAGCACGAGGGGGCCCACCAGTTGCGCTTCCAGCAAGGCCCCATCTTCAACAGCATCGTACTGGCCGACGAGGTGAACCGCGCACCGGCCAAGGTGCAGGCCGCGCTGCTCGAAGCCATGGCCGAGGGCACCGTCACCGTCGGTGACAAGAGCCACCGCCTGCCGGAACTCTTTATGGTGCTGGCCACCCAGAACCCCATCGAGCAGGAGGGCACCTACCCGCTGCCGGAAGCCCAGATGGACCGCTTCGCCCTCAAGGTGTCGGTGGCCTATCCCGACGACGAGGCAGAGCTTGCCATCATTCGGCTGGTGCGGGCCGAAGAGCGTGGCAACCACCAGCAGGGCGCACGCTTCGCCCCCCTCTCCCCCGAGCTGATCCTGCAGGCTCGGGCCGAGCTCTCGGCCATGACCATCTCGCCGCTGGTGGAGCACTACATCATCGCGCTGGTGATGGCGACCCGCCATCCCGACCGCTATCCAGACGCCGATCTGGCGCAGTGGCTTGCGGTCGGCGCCAGCCCCCGCGCCTCCATTGCGCTCGACAAGTGCGCCCGCGCCTATGCCTGGCTACAAGGCCGCAACCATGTGCTGCCCGACGATGTACGCGCCATGGTGCCCAGCGTACTTGGCCACCGCTTTACCCTCAGTTATGACGCGCTGGCACAAGGGGTGGATCACCAGCAGGTGGTGATGGCGCTGCTCGATCACGTTGTCATCGGATAAGTGACGCCATGAATCCTCGCACCTTATCTCATGACGGGCTGACGCATAGCGGGCTGACACATAGCGGACAGCCGCCCGGTGGCGACCCGCGCATTCATTGTGATTACCTGACGCTGGTGCGGCTGCAGGGACTGGTTGGCCAGTTTTCGCTGCTGCCACGGCTCAATAGCGGCAGTGTGCTGTGCGGTCGCCATCAGTCCCGTTTTCGCGGCCGGGGGCTCAACTTCGAGGAGCTGCGCCACTACCAGCAGGGGGATGACATTCGCACCCTGGACTGGAAAGTGACCCTGCGTACCGGTCGCCCCCATGTGCGCAGCTACAGCGAAGAGAAAGATCGCCACGTGATCCTCTGTGTCGATCAGCGCAGCAGCATGTTCTTCTCCTCGGTGGAGGTGATGAAGTCGGTGGTGGCCGCCGAAGCGGCCGCCCTGCTCGGCTGGCAGGTACTGAAAGAAAATGATCGGGTCGGACTCGCCATTCTGCATTGCGACGGCGTGGAGTGGCTGCGGGGCCAGCGATCCCGTGGCCACTGGCTGGCGAGGTTGCGCCAGCTATGCGCCGCCAATCATGCCCTCTCGGTGACCAGCCATGACAGCGAGGCAGGCGGGCTGGGCTCGCTGCTGGCGATGCTGGGCCGCCTCAAGTTGAAAAATGCCACCCTGATCTTTCTCAGCGACTGGTCAGGCGTCACCGAGGCCGAGCTGACCCGCCTCAACTACTTGCAGCAGCACAACGATGTGCTGGCCCTGCATATTGCCGATCCTCTCGAAGCGACGCTCTCGACAACCACCGCCAATGCCCCCTGGGTGGTCGGGGATGGTCAGTACCAGCTCAATATCGCCCCCCATCAGTTACCCATGCTGGATCAGGGGCTGGCTCGCCAGCAACAGCTGAAAAAAGATCAACTGGTGCGCTTGATGGCGCTCAAGAGCTTGCCCCTCATCTGCCTCGACACCAGTGGCCACCACCTCGCCCATCTCATTACCGCCTTGGGAGGAACTCAGTGACGATCCACAAGCTACCCGGCACCTATATGCTGCGCGAATTGCAGGATGTGACCATGCCTGACGCCATCAGCTGGCAACCGCAAACCGCAGGCTGGCTGCTGCTTGCCCTGCTCCTGGGCGCGCTGGCGCTGCTCTGGCTCTATCACAGGGTGCAGAGCTGGTGGCAGCAGCGTTACCGCCGTGAAGCACTGGCGGCCCTGCGCGCCATCAACTGGTCTGATGCCGGGGCCAGTCTGGGGCTGTTTCATATCATCAAGGCGGTGTTGACCCACCTTGATCCCCGGCACGCCAAACTGTTTGGCATGGCCCTGCTGCAGACCCTCGACAACGCCCTGCCCGAGCGGCAGCCCCGCTTCGCCACCGAGTTGGGGGAGCGCTGGCTGGTATCGCTGGTGTGTGATCAGGTGGTGTTGAGCGTCAGTGATCAGCTCTGTCTGGTTTCCCTGTGCAGCGACTGGCTTGCCCATCACCAGCCCCCCGTTCACACTGCCTCGCTGGCGGCGGAGGCCCGCCATGCTTGATGCCGGTCTCGAATTTGCCCATCCCCACTGCTTCTGGCTGCTGCCCCTGCCCCTGCTGGTGTTTCGCCTGATCCCGGCCTATCGCACCCGGCAGAGTGCCATCAAGGTGCCCTTCTTCACTCTGCTGATTGAGCTGCTGGATGAGCCGCCGCAAGAGGGGGCGACCCAGCTCACCCCCAGCTGGTGGCAACGGGTCGCCCTGATCACCGTCTGGTTGCTGGCGGTAGTGGCGCTGGCCAAGCCCACCATCTATGGCCCACCGCAAGTGCGCGAGCGGTTCGGGCGGGATGTGATGATCGTGCTGGATCTCTCCGGCTCCATGGCCGAGACCGATTTTTCCCCCGATCCCGGCAAGCCGATCAGCAGACTGGATGCCGCCAAAGGGGTGCTGGAACAATTTGCTGCAACGCGCGAGGGGGATCGACTCGGGCTGATCCTGTTTGGCGATGCTGCCTTTATCCAGGCGCCGTTTACCGCCGATCTCGACACCTGGCAAGCCCTGTTGCAGGAGACCGATGTCGCCATGGCGGGTCAGAGCACCCATCTGGGGGACGCCATCGGGCTGGCGATCAAGGCGTTTCGCCAAAGTGATCGCAATGAACCGAATGCCCAGATGGCCAGCAAACGGGAGAAGGTCGTCATCATCCTCACTGATGGCAACGACACCGGCAGTTTTGTCAGCCCCCGCGATGCGGCCCGGGTGGCAGCGGTCAACGGGGTGCGGCTGCACGCCATCGCCATGGGGGATCCGGCCACCGTCGGCGAACAGGCCCTCGATCTCGACACCCTGCAGCAGTTGGCGACCCTGACCGGTGGCCAGCTGTTTCAGGCCCTCGATCAGGCGCAACTGACGCGCGCCTATCAGGTGATCGGTGAGCTGGAGCCACAACGCTACGAAAGTACCCGTTTTCAGACCCGCGAAAGCCTGCACCACTACCTGATCGCCGCCTGCGTCGGCCTTTATCTCGGTCTCTTTTCCCTGTTGACCCTCAGGCGTTATCGCCTGCGCCCTGCTCGCCAAGGAGACACCCATGATTGACACCCTGTTCTGGCAACAGCTCTGGTTGAATGCCCACTTGCTGCGTCCCTGGTGGCTGCTCGCCTATCTCCCCCTCATCGCCATCATGGTGCTGCGCTGGCGCATGGACGAGGCGGGCAACTGGCAACGGCGCCTGCCTGCACATCTGCGCAAGGCGCTGACGCTGGGTGAAACCGGCTGGAAAAAGAATCTGCCCCTCAAGGCGCTGGCGCTGTTGATGGGGCTCGCCATCCTGATCTGCACCGGCCCGACCTGGAGCCGCGAGCCCTCCCCCTTTGGCGAAGATCAGGGGGCGCTGCTGATCCTGCTCGATAACAGCGACTCCATGCTGGAAGAGGATATCGCTCCCAACCGGCTGGCGCGGGCCAAGCAAAAGATCAACGACCTGCTGGCGACCCGCGGCGGCGGACGCAGCGGTCTGGTGGTGTTTGCCGGCTCGGCCCACACCGCCATGCCGCTGACCCGCGACACCGCCGTGTTTGCCCCCTTTCTCGCCGCCATTCGCCCCGAGATCATGCCCAAAGCGGGCAAGCATACCGAACAGGTGATCCCCCTGCTCACCGATCTGCTGGCCGATGAGCGAGGCAGTACCGTGTTGCTGATCAGCGACGGCATCAGCCCGTCCGCCATCGCCCCGCTGGCCGACTATTTCCGTGGCCAATCCCACCAACTGCTGATCCTGGCTGCCGGCGATCCGGCGCAAGGCGGCAAGCGCCCGCTGGATCTCGCTTCCCTGCGGCAGCTGGCCAGCGACAGTGATGGCTCCCTGTTTACCATGACGGTCGATAATGGGGACGTCGCGGACATCAACCGCGCAGTGGCTCGCCACTTTCAGATCCACAGCGACTCCCTGATGCCCTGGCAGGACATGGGCTACTATCTGCTGTTTCCAGTGGTCGCCCTGCTGCTGCTGTGGTTTCGCAAGGGCTGGCTGGTGCAGTGGAGTCTGGTGGCGGCGGTCGGTCTCTCCCTGTTGCAGACCACGCCGGCGCAAGCCACCACCTTCTCGCTGGCACCGCCTGAGCCGCAAGCGCCAACCAGCAACCACTGGGCTCAGGGGCTGAAACAGCAGTGGCTCGATCTCTGGCTCACCTCGGATCAACAGGGGCAGTGGTACTTCCAGCAGGGCGACTATCTGGAAGCGGCGAAACACTATGCGGATCCCTTCTACAAAGGGGTGGCCTACTACTATGGCGCCGAGTTTGCGCTGGCCCAGTCTGCCTTCCTGCAAGCCGACTCCGAACAGGCGCTGCTCTATGCCGGCAACGCCCTCGCCAGACAGCGCGAATATCTGGCCGCCCGCAGCCTGTTCCGGCAACTGGCGGATGAGGCGAGCAACCCCGTGGTGCGCAATGCAGCCGCCAACAACTATCGGGTGATGTGCGGGATCGTCGACGAGATCAATCGTGCCAGCCAGAGCCAGACCGGCACCCCGGACGGCCCGGATCACTCCCGTGAACTGCCCGAAGATGAACCGCGCACCGCCGAAGGAGCCGAGGAGAAAGTCCCCGCCGCCCTGATGGAGCGGGAAACCCTGACGGCGGATCAGATCCTGGCCAATCCGGCCCAGGCCGAAAAATGGCTGCGCCGGGTCGAATCTGACCCGGGCGACTTCTTGCAGGCCAAATTCCGCCTGCAGTTGCAGGAGCAGCAACAGCGATCACGTCAACCGCGGGTCGCCAGCCACGAGGAGCCTGCCCATGCGCACTAACTACCGGATGCAGATCGCCATCACCCTGTTGCTCGGAACAATGTTGCTCGGGGCCATGCTGCCCGCGACTGCCGCTGCACAGGAGCACGCGCCAGCGGCTCAGGTGACCCTCAATAGCTGGCTGAAAGATCAGGGAGAAAACAATGCCCCCTATGCCGTCAACCAGCAGATCACCCTCTATCTGGAGCTGGCCACCAACCGCTGGTTTACCGCCGGCACCCGCATCGGCCAGTTCGAGCTGCCCGGGGTCATGGTCAAACAGCGCAGCACACTGGCGACCAACTTCACCCAGCGCCAGGATGGCGAAACCTGGTCGCACCAGCGCTGGGAGCTGACTCTCTATCCCCAACAATCCGGCCAGTTCGAGATCCCCGCCATTGCGGTGCGCGTCACGGTCGCCCAGCCGGATGGGAGATCGCAGCCGCTCACCCTCACCACCCGGCCCCAACGCTTTGCCGCCGCCCTGCCCGACCCCGCCCTGACGGTCGGCGGTCGCTGGCTGAGTGCCAGCAACCTCACCCTGAGCCAACGTTGGCAGAACTCTGCAGATGACCAGGCCGACGGCGAGCTGCGGGTGGGGGATGCCATCACCCGCACCGTCACCGCCAACGGGCAGGATACCCTCTCGGTGCTGATCCCGCCGCTGATCCCGGCGTACGATGACGATGAGCGGGTGCAGGCCTATCCGGCGCAAGCCCGGCTAGACGACACCCAGGAGCGGGGGGAGTACCTCTCGTCGCGCGAAGATCAGACCACCTATATCGTGCAGCGCGGCGGTGAATTAACCCTGCCCGCGCTGGAGCTGAGATGGTGGAACAGCCAGACCCGCCAACTGGAGACCCTGACGCTCCCCGGCCAGAACTTGCGGGTGCGCCACACGCCCGCCTCCTGGCTGGCGGCCTATGGGCCCGGGCTGGCTGCGGTGGCGGGCGCGCTGACCCTGCTGGTGCTGGTGCTGTTGGCCATCGCCCGCTACTACCGCCACCGCCCTCGTCCGCTCGGCTGGCAATACGGCGCCGCCATCTGGCGCCAACAGTGGGGAACGGTACGGGTACTGGCCTATCGTTATCTGCGCAGCAAACAGGGGACGCTGGAGCTGGGCCGCGTCAGCTGCGATCCAGCGTGGCAACAGCAGCAGGCCGCCTTCCAGCAAGGGACGCTCGATCGGGTTGGCTCGCTCAGGATGGGGTGGCGCCTGCTGGCGCACCTGCGACTGCCCAAAGGCCTGCGTGGCGCGCAGCTGCGCCGCTATATTGGCTGGCGAGCGGCCCTGCCAAGCCTGGCAAAGCCGGATGACAGCACGACGACCGGCGATCACTCTGCCAGCCACGCATCCGCCAGCAACTCGGCCACCAGCAATAGCGGCAATAAAGAGGGATAACCGCAACCCCTTCTGTGGTTGTACCTGCAGGCGCTCTTCATTACACTGCCGGAACTGGATACCGGCCAGCGGGCCGCGCCAAGTGATTGGTGTGGCACGCTTTCTCTCCCTTGCTACCAAGCAACCTTTGCGGCCGCGTGATCGATCCCACGGACATGTAACGAGGCCCCCTTTGCTTGATATCCGCAGTACCGAGCTGAATCTCATCCCGATCTTTGTCGCCATCTATGAAGAGCGCAGCCTCTCGCGGGCGGCGACGCGCATGGAGATCAGTCAGCCCGCCGTCAGCAAGGCCCTCAAACGGCTGCGGGAGATCTACGACGATCCCCTGTTTCACCGCAAGGTCGCGGGGATGGAGCCCACCTCCTTTGCCATCGACATCTATCCGGCCATGGCGGCGGCGCTGAAGAACTTCAGCTCGACCCTCTCCACCTCCCGAGCGTTCAACCCGCGCACCTCCCAGCGGGTCTTCTCCATTGCCTGCATCACCCTGGTCAGCGCCCGGCTGATCCCGGCCCTGCTGTGCAAGATCCGCGAGCAGGCTCCCGGCATCGCGCTGGAGGTACATCCCCTCTTTACCGAAGATATGGAGAGCGATCTGCGGATGCAGCGCTATGACCTCATCATTGACATGACCCAGAGCGGGCGCAGCATGCTCAAGAGCGAGGTGCTCTATGCAGAGCAGGTGAAGGTGGTGTGCGCCAGCGACCACCCGCGACTGGGCAGCGACCTGACGGTGGAGGCGTATTTTACCGAGGAGCATGTGGCGCTGGCCCAGTGGCAGGTACGGGGCAGCATGATCACCGCCGAACACCTGCCGCAAATGGCCAATCGAAATATCGTGGTACGGGTACCGAGCGCCATGGAGATGCTGCCCATCATTGCGCGCAGCGAGATCATCGGGGTATTGCCCCACTCCACCATAGAGACCTTTGCCGGCATCTATGACGTGCGGGTACTCCCCTTTCCATTTGATGAGTCGGTGTTCAGTCTGTCGGCCATCTGGCACCCGAGCCGGACGGCCGAGGCGGGCCACCGCTGGTTGCGCCAGCAGCTGTTCGAGGTGGTCAGCGAGCTGGGGCTGACCCCCTCCATCGAACAGCCCTAGCGGGCATCACGCACCAGGCGCAGCCCCATGTCAGCCATCATCACCGACTGGCTGGCAAAATCGCGCCGGTAGTTCTCGCAAAGCTCTGCCTCGTAGGAGTAACTGCCCCCTCGCACCGACTTATGGGCGAGGTGGATCTTGCTCTCCTGAGCGTTGTTCGGGTTATCTTGCGGGCTGTGGCGGTAGAAGGTCTCTTCAAAGGCATCGACCACAAACTCCCCCACATTGCCGGTCATGTCGTAGATCCCCAGCTCGTTGGGCTTTTTCAGCCCCACCGGATAGGCGCGGTTCTTGGCGTTGTCGCTATACCAGGCCACCTCGTCAATCTGATCGGAGCCGCTATAACGATAACCCCGACTGAGCTTGCCCCCCCTGGCGGCATACTCCCACTCCGCCTCGGTGGGCAGACGGTAAGTGCCACCGGTCAACGCGTTAAGCCGCGTCACAAACAGATTGGCCTGCTGCCAGCTGAGGTTGTTGACCGGTACGCTGGGTGACTGGAAGTAGCTGATGGAGGGCCCCATCACCGCTTCGAACAGGGCCTGGGTCACCTCGAATTTGGCCATGTAGAAGCTGTTGACCGCCACCGTGTGTACCGGCCCGTCAGCAGGTTTGGCGCCCGGTTCTTCTGAACCCATCTCGAAACGGCCTCCTTCCACCAACACCATGTCCGCTTCAATCTTCTGCTGCAGCGGATGGATCGGCTTGTTGGCATGGTGCCAGAGGGTACAGCCCGCCACCAGCAGGGTGGTGGCCAGCAAGGGAATCGCAAGTTTGAATGGCGTGTAGTTCATCATCTGACCTGTGCAGTAAAAGAGAGCGCAGCCGTTATTGGCCAGCCAAAACCGAAGGATTGCCCGCTTGGCCCGAGCGCTTGCCGTTAAGCTCGGCCAGCACCTCGGGGGGCGCTATCTTGCCAAGTTCGCTCATGCAGGCATCACTCTTGGGGTGAGCGTGGCGCAGATAGATATCGCACACCGCATAGAGCTGCTCCGGCGCACCGGAGATCCGGTAGGCCAACTCGAACGAACCGGTGGCCTTGTCGAGATCCAGCGGCTCTTGCAGCACTCCGTTGAGATACCAGAAGTAGCTGTTAGTGCCAGCGAGCTCCGCCGCCTGCTCCATGGTCGCCGCAGCGGCTGTTTTATCGCCGAGCCGGACTTGCGTCAGCGCCTTGGCGTAATGGAGGCTGGCATTCTCCGGCAGCGCGGTGAGCCCTTTGTCGAGCACAGCCAGCGCCTCGGTATCCCGTTGCTGGGCCCGCAAGTTGTCAGAGAGGCCAAGCCAGAGCTGGGGATTGTCGGGCTGATTGGCAAGCAACTGTTCGTAGCCCGCCTGCGCCTTGGCCCATTGGCGGGTCCAGCGATAGAGATCTGCCTGCAACTGTTTCAACGCTGGATCCGGCTGTTTGGCGAGATAATCGCTCACCTCCGCCAGCGGCTGGCGCATGGCGCGCAGTTGGCCCTCATCCATGGCGCCATAATCGCGCGCCAGATTGAGGGTGGCCACGCGACGCACCTCGGCACTGCTGTCTGTGAGCAGCGGCGAGAGCAGCCGCCAGCGGTGCGCAAACTGATAAGGATCTGCGGCAATCACCGCCGCTTCGCGCACCAATGCATTCTCATCACGCAGGCTTCTGGCCACCGCCACCAGACTGTTTTGGTTCGGGTAAGCAGCCAGCTGGCGCAGGGCATCGGCCCGTTCCACCGCTGGCAGGGAGATATCCTGGGCACTATAGGCCCACTGCTGGATCTGCGCTGCCGAGATCTGTGCTGCCGAGGGCGCCGCCGCAGATTGTGCGACCACCGGGGGCGTCTGCACCACCGCAGCCGACGGCTCGGCCGCTAGCACATGACCCGCACAGACCAGCCCAAGGGCCAACCACAGGGGGCGCACCGCCCCCGCCAACGGACGACGGCCATCACGCATCTTCAACATATTCACCCCTTATTTCACCAGCGGCTTGTTGATCACCGCATCGCGGTATTTGCCATGCGCCACCGGATAACCGGCGCGGCGCAGGATATAGGCCATCGACTGATCGATGTGGTTGAAGAACTTGTGCCATCCTGCGCAGAGGTAGTTCAGACCCGCCTCCCCCTCGTCAGTGCGGATAAAGCGGTTCTTCGGGCACTCGCCATAGCAGGCAAACTGGTAGTCACACTGCTGGCACTGACGGGTCAGACTTCGTGACTTGGCAAAGCCGAACGCTTGCTGATCGGGGGAGTAGGCCAGCTCGCTGAGCGGCTGATGGTGGATATTGCCGATCTTGTACTTGGGATAGACATAGTGGTCGCAGGCGAACACATCGCCGTTGGGCTCCATTGCCAGCCCCTTGCCGCAGATCTCCCCCAGGGTACAGAGGGGGTTCTTGCGTCCCATCCAGGTCTCGACACACGCCTCGAAATATTGCACGAAGACCCGCCCCAGATCCCGCTCTGCCCACTCGTTGAAAATAGTGATGAGAAAATCCCCCCACCCTTCGGCCGAGACGCACCAGGGCTCGACCACCGAGTTCTTGTGCCACGGATTGAGGCGCTTGTCCCCCTGCCGGAGCTGCTCCTGCTGCTGCCAGGTCTGGGGCGCGGTGGTGCGAAAGCTCTTCTGCTCGACGATGGGGATAAACTGCATCTGGGGCGACTTCACCTCGTCGCGCAGGAAGCGATAGACCTCCAGCGCATTCTTGCTGGTGAGGTTGTTGACGCAAGTCAGGGTGGCAAACTTCACCTTGTACTTGTGCAACAGCGCCACCGCCGCCATCACCTGCTTGAAGGTGCCACGGCCGGCGCGGTTGACCCGATAGGCGTTGTGCAGCAGCTCGGGGCCATCGATGCTCAGGCCAATGAGGAAGTTGTTGGCTGCCAGAAACTCGCACCACTCGTCGTTGAGCAGGATGCCGTTGGTCTGCAGATCGTTGGCGATCACCACCCCTTGCGGCTGGTATTTGCGCTGCAACTCGACCACCTTGCGAAAATAGTCGAGCCCGAGCAGGGTCGGCTCGCCCCCCTGCCAGGAGAAGATGATCTCGGGGGTATTCTGCCCCTCGATATATTGGCGGATATAGGTCTCAAGGGTCTGCTCGTCCATCTCGGGAGAGCACCCCTTCTTGTATTGCAACAGATCCTGCTTGCTGAGGTAGTAGCAGTAAGTGCAGTCGATGTTACACACGGCCCCGATCGGTTTGGCCATCACGTGCATCCGCTTGGATGCCTTGCCGTTGAACTGTGGACCCTGAGTAATCACCATAACTGCACCACCTGAAAAATTGTTGTTTTGAGGTGTGCAGTCTAAAGGCTCGTGCTGTCACGCGCTTGTTATACCCCTTATAACCAGAAGGCATGGGGCACCCGTGGGTAGAGGGATCGCTGGCTCCGGCAGCCAGCTGACAACGCTGCATGACACCACCATAACCGGCCATCAATACATCGCGTTGGAACGCGTGCTCAACTACTGTTAAAAGCATGCTGAACAACGGGTTAGCGCAAGCGGCCCGACAACAGGCGGCAACAACAACTCACCAGGGATGACGATCATGAGCCACAAGAAATCAAAATCAGCGCCATCGGATCCGACCACAGACAAGGAACCGCTTGGCAACAAGGCATACGAGAAGGAGTTGCGGCGCCTGCATGCCGAGCTGGTGAAACTGCAGCAGTGGGTGGTACACAAGGGGCTCAAGGTCTGCATCGTCTTTGAGGGCCGTGATGGCGCAGGCAAGGGGGGAACCATCAAGGCGCTCACCGAACGGGTCAGCCCCAGGGTGTTCCGGGTGATCGCGCTGCCCGCCCCCACTGAGCGGGAGAAGAGCCAGCTCTATTTTCAGCGTTACATTCCCCATCTGCCGGCCGCGGGGGAGATCGTGATCTTCGATCGCAGCTGGTACAACCGGGCCGGTGTTGAGCGCGTGATGGGATTCTGCAGCCCGGAGGCCAGCGACAAGTTCCTGGCTGGCACCCCGCTGGTCGAGCGGGCCATGGTCGATTCGGGCATCATACTGCTCAAATACTGGCTGGAGGTCAGCCCTGCCGAACAGGAGCGTCGCCTGCGAGACCGGATCGATGATGGACGCAAGATCTGGAAGCTCTCCCCCATGGATATCAAATCGTTTGATCGCTGGGATGAGTACACCCAGGCACGAGATGCCATGTTTGCAGCCACCGACACCGCCTGGGCGCCCTGGTTTGTAGCCCGCTCTGAAGACAAGAAGCGGGTGCGGCTCAATATCATTTCTCACCTGCTCGCCCACGTCCCTTATGAGGCATTGCCAAGCGCGCCCATCAAGTTGCCAAAGCGCAAGATCGGCAAGATAAAACCGGCCGATCATCCATTTCGCTATATTCCGGAACTATTCTGAGCCCGTCGGGGGAGCTAACGCTCCCCCTGCTCCCCTGACCATTGTTGCTGATACTGACGGATCGCCGCTCTGGCATTAAATAACAGACGCGTCTCTCCCAACTGCCGGGCCAGACCACAGCGGCGGACATTTTCCAGCACCTCGGGATTGAGCCCAGCCAGAGCTCACCCCCCTTGAGCCGCGCATGCTGATCTCCCTCCACCAGCATCATCAGTGCCGAATACTCCACATCAGTGACGCGACTCATGTCCAGTACCACCACCCGGGGCTGATGCTGTGCGATCAACTGCCGGATCCGGGCCGCGACATGCTGCACATTGATGAAAAAGAGGCGCCCCTCCGGACGAAGGATGAGCAGCCCCGTAAAGGTCTCATCATCGGGATGACGCTCCGACAAGGGGCGCAAGACATCCTCTCCGGGTTTGCGCCCGATCACATAGACCCGGGGCTGGGCCGTCTGGCTCGCCAAGCCCAGCAGTGAGGCCAGGATGGCCACCACAATTCCCTGCAGGGTGCCAAAAATCAGTACCCCCAGGCAGGCGATGATCGCCCAGCGAAACTCCATCATTCTGATCTGGCCAATCTTGCGAAATTCACCCGGCTGGATCAGACCCACCGAATAGACGATCACCACCACGGCCAGCGTGGCGTGCGGCAGCCAGGAGAGCAGCGGTGCCAGAAACAGCATGGTGGCCAATGCCATCGCCGCCGTCACGACAGACGCCCGCTGGCTGACACCACCCACAGAGCGCACCACGGCCGTCTGGGACGTCCCCCCTCCGGCGGGCATACTGCCACAAAATGTGCCACCCAGATTGGCAAGCCCGGTGGCAACCAGCTCCCGGTTCGGGTTGAGCTCCGGCTCTCCCTCCCCGACAAAGGCTCGGCCCGCAGCAATGGTTTCGGTAAAGCTCATCAAGGCTATCCCGGCGGCGCCTTGCAACAGTTGCAGTACCAGCGCCAGATCAGGCAATCTCAACGCGGGCAGGCCGGTAGGAATAGTGCCGACAATCGACACCCCCTGCTCGTTCAGGCCCAACCCCCATACCAGCGCGATACCGATGGCAACTCCCAGCAAGGGCGCGGGTGAGTGCGGGAAACGCCACTCCATGAACACCAGCACCGCCAACGTCACCAGGGCGATGGCCAGCGTCAACCATGAGGTCTGGGGCAAGGCCTGCAACAGATGGTAAACATCGGCAAAAAAATTCTCTTTATGGATATGCACGCCGAACAGTTTGGGTAGCTGGTCCAGAATGATCACCAACCCGATCCCCCCCTTGAAACCGACCAGCACAGGCAAAGAGATAAAGTTGGCGACAAACCCCAACCGCAACACCGCCGCCAGCATCAGCAATATCCCGACCAGCATGGTCAGGGTTGCCGTGACGGTCAGCAGCCGGTCGGGATCACCATCCGGTACCACGATTCCCAGCTGGGTCGCGGTCAGGATGGCCAGCGTACTGGTCGAGCTGACGCTGAGTACTCTGGAAGAGCCCAGCAGCGCGTAAAGCACCATGGGAACAAACGCTGTATAAAGACCGATCGCCACCGGCAACCCCGCCACGGTGGCATAGGCCATCGCCTTGGGTAGGACCACGGCAGCAGCGGTGATCCCGGCCAGTAAATCGGCAGTGGCACCCGGCTTGGCAGACGTGAATGATGACATGTTACCTCCATGAACGATTTCAGCCCCGTGGCGCTCGACCCGGGCGGTCAGTCCTCCCTTGCACCGTGCCGCCAGCACATGGCGCGAAATAATAGACGGTGCTTGCTCTAACTATCTGTCAAAACCTGATGGGTCATGCCGGTAGTTGCCAAATAAAGCTGACAGGCCACAAAACCAGCATAAACAGCTGTAGGCTCTCTTTGCATGTACACCACTGAAGCGGGGCCACACACTCGGCGCCAGACACCTGTGGTCATAGTACGCAAGGGGTTGTTAATCAGGGGCCACATTCCAGTAGAGATCTGTGAGACCCGCGGCACTCATCGCCCCATCGCTGTGGTAAGGTGGACCGAAATGGAGCTTTGTTTGAGGAATGTCATGCCGATTGCACCACCCCCCTCCACTTTTCGCTGCCCAAAGTGCGGCTGGCACAAGACGGTTGCTCCCAAGAGCGATGTGATGGTGCGTGGCCACAGCTGGTTTGAGGCCTGTCCCGAGTGTCATCATGCGCCACTTGAACGCTCGCCAGCGTCGGTGTTGGAACTGGCCATGGCAAAGATCAGAGATGTGATTGGCAAGTGACCATCACCACGGCCAGAACGCCATGCTGATATCCCGATCACCTATCGCAGATGACCTTGATGTCACTGGTGCAAACTATTCATCCGAACCTGATTGAAAAGGAGTCCATCGTTGAATTTTGAACAGTTGAAAACCCGCCACCGCACACTGCGTAAACACGCCCCCGGCAACCTCAACCTGCGGGTCCATCGGGCATTAAGCTGGCTGCAACGCGCCGAAATGGCCGAAGATGAAGATGGCCGCTTCATCTTTCTCTGGATTGCGTTCAATGTGGCTTATGCCACTGAAATCGATGACAATCGTCGCCTCTCGGAACAGGAGACCTTCAAAGGCTTTCTGGAGAAACTGTGCGACCTGGATGAACACCAGCATATCGAGCAGCTGGTCTGGCAAGAGTTCTCGGGCAGTATCCGCATACTGCTGGACACCCCGTTTGTGCTGCAAAGCTTCTGGGATTATCACAGCGGCAAGATAAGCGAAACCCAGTGGAAAGAGCGGCTGGCACAAGGCAAGAAGATGGCGACCCTGGCGCTTACCAGCGGCAACACCCCGCAGTTGCTGGGTGTGGTGTTTAACCGCCTCTATACCTTGCGCAACCAGTTAATCCATGGCGGTGCGACCTGGAACAGCTCGGTCAATCGCAAACAATTGAAGGATTGTGCCAACCTGCTCGGCAAGCTGGTGCCGCTGATCATCGAGTTGATGATGACCCATCCCGATACCCTGTGGGGAGATGCCTGTTACCCGGTGGTTGAGCTGGCGGGTTAACCGCGTGCAAGATGGCGGGGTAACGACTGCCCTGACTCTTCAATCCGCCCGATCTGACAGATAGAAGGCACCGGTCAACAGACCATAGGCCAACCGCACCCGCTCATCCCTGCCGAGCAGCACACCGAGTAGCACTTCGCCGCTGGCCAAATCGTCACCATGCCAGAAGCACCAGAGGGCTGCCTCCACTACATCCAGCCAGCTGGCATGGCCCAGCTGATTGCGAGACTTGCGCCGCCAGCTGCCACGCACCACGGCACAGGTATTCGGGGATCTGGCCGCCAGCGCCCGCTGCTCCATCACGCTTGACGTGAGTCCATCCAGCTTGGCCTGACGGCTGCCGCGCCCTCCTCGCAGCAATTTGTCGAGTAGCAGCGCCAACAGACGAAACGCATCCTGATCTTCAAAGCTGGCATCCTCCCCCAGCAAATCGGCTGCACCGGTCATCAGTTGCTCACGCCCCTGATAGATCGGCTGTGATGTGCAATCCAGCCGATGTTGCTCGACATGGATAGCCAATGCCGTCACCACCGCCAACGGTGAAGTCTCACCCTCTTGGTGACACGTGCCTTTGGCAAGCAGAACGGTCAGCTCCCAAGCTCGCTCGGCTGACAGCAGGCAATAGATCCCCTTGATCAGGGGCATGGCCGCCTGACCTGATAACAGACTTGAGTTCATAGCGCCTCAGTGACGATCGCGTTTGAAGTGAGTGGTTTTATGACCGACGGTGACAATCTCGCCGTCTTGCAGGACCAGATAGTGACGGCGCAGACGCTGGCAACATGCCGCTGGCAATCCGTACTCGGCTTGCAGCATGGCCACTCCTTTGCGATCGAGATAAACCAGTTCGCGCCCCTGGTGATAAGCAGAGCGTCCGATGTTCAGCAGCATATCCACCAGCTCGGGTGCAATACCGCGCTGCTGCATCCGGCACGCGGCATGATGGCTGTACGCACTATCCAGCTTCCCGTTCATAACGTGCTCCTTTGGCGCTCATTTCGATGGACTCATTATATGTAGCCTGTATACTCATGCCGATACTGGTTACATAAACATGTCGCATTTTGGAGCACGTATGGCACCCAAAGAGCTCACCTGGGATCAAACCCTGCGCTTTCGTCTGCTGGAAATCGTATTGCAGTGGGAGGGACGGCTGACCACTAATCATTTGATGACCGCCTTCAATATCGGTCGCCAACAGGCGTCACGGGATATCAACCACTACCTGACCCACTACTCACCGGAAGGGTTGGTCTATGACAGAAGCCTGAAGGGATACAAACCCACAGAACACTTTGTGCCGCGCTTTAGTGAGGGAAAAGTAGATGAGTACCTGATGCTGCTACACCGTGAAAAGCAGCACCAGCGCCAACATGAAGCGGGCCTGTTGACCCTGCCGCTGATGGATCTGCGCTACGGCCATATCGAGATCCTGGATGTGCCAAACCGCCATATCGACCCGAAAATCGTGCGAGGTTTAGTGCAGGCGGCGCGCGGCCAGTTACGGGTCGATGTCGATTACGTATCCCTCAGTTCAGAGGAGCAGAGCGGCCGCAATATCGTGCCCCACACTCTGGTCTATGACGGGATCCGCTGGCACGTACGTGCCTACTGCGAGAAGAAAAGGGAATATCTGGACTTTGTGATGAGTCGTTTTCGCGGCGAACCGGATCTGCTGGATGCCTCCCCTCACGGCCGGGATCAGGATCTGGAATGGAACACCCAGGTAACTGCTGTTGTCGTTCCCAATCCAAGTCTTAGTCAAGGGCAGCGAGCCATCATCGCCAGCGACTACGCCATGCCAGATGGCAAGCTGCTGATCAGCCAGCGTATCCCTTTGATGCACTATGCACTGGAACGGATGCAAGTGAGCTATAACGGCGAACACCAACAACATCCCCTGCTCTACCCGCTGGTGCTGTCCAACCGGGAGGAGCTCATCCAGCAAGGCTGTACCTTCAAGCTCAAGAGTGCGGATTTGCTTTTACCAAGCATTTCACCAGACTCCACGCGTTAATAACGACGGGTAAAGAGAGGGTGTTCAAAAGAAAAATTCCCGAGCAATGCTCGGGAATTTTTGGATAAGAAACAACCGCATTAGGTTATAACGTGTCAGCACACACTTTACTGACAAGCGCCCACCAGCTTCCAGGGACCGCCCTGATCCGGCTGACTATTTGTGTTCCACCACTTGGCCTCGTAGAGGTTGCCGACATAGGTCGCCTTGTCACCGGTGTTGTACACCTGAGTGCTGTCCCAGGAGGTCGGACAGGCACTGCCCTTCTCGAAGCTCACTTCAAGGCGGTGATTGGCCGCCAAGCTCGGGAAGGTATAAGCGCTCGCCACCGGCTGGGCCGCGCCATCAACGGTGATACTCTTCACCCGATAACCGGGATTAGGAATAAACGCGACTGTCAGTGCACTTCCCCCTTTTGCCTGAATGATACCCGCGGTATCCGGTGCAGGAGAGATGGTGCCACCGGTGCCGACAACACTGGCACGGATGTCGAACATCACGGGAACATCGATCGTCACCTCTTTGTACTGCCCGCTGAAGCCGGAGAAGTTCTGTGCGGAGAGACTCTTCACATCAGTATTGCGCAGGATAACGATCTTCTTGTCACCCTTGGCAAACGGCTCGAGCAAGGTCAGCTCGGTGTTGGCGCCATTTTGAGTTAACTTTACAGCAGAAAATGGCACTGGCTGATTGCTCGGAACGGTCAGCACCGTTTTTTGCGGATTGAAGCTGTTCACCACCAGCGACATATTCCAGCCCCAGGTTTTGTGATCAAGCGGCACGATAAAGCCCAGACGATCAAAGCTGCCGGTCACGTTGAGGAACATGTCAGGCGACAGGTCGGCCAACGTCAACCCCATCAGCTCATACGAAGCATAAATGCCACCGTCATCGGCTTGGGGACCAATCACCACCGAGGAGCTGGTCTCATAAGCTTTGAGATGTTTGAACCCAATCCCCGACGAACCCTCGATACGATCCACCTTGGGGTCAAACTGGGCGACGACCTGCTTGCCTGAATTCCACGCCAGCGTGTACACCATGGACTGAATGATCACTTGTGAAGGATTGGCCAGTACATCGCCAGCATTGATGTTGTTCAAAATAATTTTTTGCCCAGAAACATCGATTTCAGTGCCATTTTTCCCCTGAGTGACCACCATGGACGCCAGAGGTGATTCGCTGGACCAGCCACGTAGTACGATCTTATCCTGGCCGATCACAAAGTCGGTAACCGTGGTGATAGAGCCCTTCTGCTCATTGAGCAGCAGCTGGTTGTTGCCGCCCCCCAAGATAACAGTGTCATTCCCCCACCCCGCCATCAGTACTTCATCGTAAGGGGAGCCTTGGGTGACGCTGTCACCAGGCACATCAAATAGTGTGTTGTAACCGCCAAACTTATGCACATATTTGGTGATACAAGTTCCCTGCTCGTCACACGTGATCTTGTCTTTTGTCAACAGCTCAGCGGTTCCCCACGCCCCACGCAAGTGAGCTGCGGCCAGGATACCGGACATAGTTGCCTTGACCGTTACCTGTTGCCCGTTATCATCAGTATCGGTCCAGCTTTTCGACAAGGCCTGTGCCCAGGTCATATTGGCATCTTGTAGTAGCTTGCTGATGACCTTGTAGTTGAAGTGCATGACATCCCGGATCACCAGCTCCTGTTTATCGGGCTTGATGAAATCGGTGAAATTGTTGACCCCGTTCTTGCCGATAAAATGCCCTTGCCAACGGTTAATATCCGTTACGTACACCTGATTACCGCCTGATCCCGGGATTTCAGCCAGCGCCTCGGTTTTACAACCGCTCCAGGTCGAATCGGGCACGAACATATAAAAGCTGTCGTATTCCTTACCTGCAATCTGTACTGTCGGCGGGCTGTAATAGCCTCCATCGATCAATACCGCTTCACCCAGCTGATACCCGACAAAGCCCCACGCATTCATCGAGCTGTACTGCATCAACTTGAACATGCTCGGATCATGAGGGGTATTTTCGTTATAGATGCTGCCAAGACCCAGTTTGGTAAAGTACTGCTTTATCGTGGTAGGCTCTTGCACCATACTCCCTGTGGCGCAGTCCCTGACGAGTCGACCAGGCTTGGTGACCTTAGCGTAGGTATAAACGGGGTTATCCAGATTATCGAGGTAAAACTGACTCAGTGCCGGATTAATACCCGACTCGAAATTTCTGAGACTATCGAGAAACTCTTGCATTCCCCCAGTTGAGGCAGATGCCGTGGTCGCAACAAATATGCCACCTAATAATGAAAGACTTAATCCATGTTTCATCGAGCAACTCCTGATTGATAATATCGATTTATCTCACCTAAATACCCAGTAAGGCGTGAAAATAAAAACAACCATAGCCTTATATATCGTCAAACACCAATCTTATTGGTGATCCAAATTCTGGCAGGGGGGCATTAAAGAAATGGGCGACACTGGCCCCCACATCAGATAGCGTATCGCGAACACCTAACTCAACCCCCTTTAATTCATGGCTAAATAACAATATTGGCACCATTTCTCTAGTATGAAGAGAATGGCCGATAAAGGGATCGTTGCCATGATCGGCCATAACAATCAGAATATCGTTTCTGGACATCACTGCTATGATGTTTGATAGTCCAGCATCAGCCCTCTCAAGCGTATTCCAGTAACGCTCTGCATTTTGCTGGTGACCGGAAAGATCCGTTTCCTGAACATTGAGGCAGAAAAATGCGTTATCCTCCCTAACCACATCCCGTTGTAATAAATCGAAGAGCGTATTGGTGTCAACTACTCCTGGATATGAGACACCGTGTTCATTCTCTACGATATCGGCTACCTTACCATATAAGAACGTCTTGATTCCGACCTGATTAAGACAGTGTGGCACTTGTGTCGATGAATCCACTCCATAGCCAAGGTGAATAACCTTGAATCCGTTGTTATAGGCACCAGAGCGGGGAGCATTGACTCCAATAAATGTTTCATTGCCGTTTTTGTCTGGTTTTGTTTCTATGGCTGAATAGATGTCATCCATTGAATCCACCAGTCCACCAAAAGCAATGTTTCGGCCAGCCTCGTTATATTTTCTGACTACTTTCCCAATCTTCATGACGTCATCGAACGATATCAGATTCAGGTTAGCTGTGATGTTATATACTTGGCCCAACTCAGCCTCGAGGTTATCCCCGATCAATACACAGTTGTTGACCTCAAGCAGGCAGGGTGAGAGCGTGAACATTTTGTTAAATTTCACCCAGTTTTTTGAGACCCGCATTGAGTACCGTTTCCAGATATTCACTGCTCATTCCTGCGATTTTTTGCTTCCGTCTTACGCTCGCCTTGCGTGAAGTCTCGGCCCTGAGCATGTTCAGCCCCATGTGCCGGATGCACGCCAAAATCTCTGCGGCATCACCGCGATAAATCGGGCAATCATCCTCGCCCATCGTGACGTCCAGCACCCAGTGCAGGCTATTTTCGATGGCCCAGTGCCCACGCACCGCTCGCGCAAACTCATCCTGCACCAACGCTTTGGAACTGATGAAATAACGCTGCTCTATGGTAATTTTTTGCATATTTTCAACGCGATAGGAGATGGCCACGCCAATGCTGTGCAACTGTTTCCAATGAGGAAACTGGGCGGCCAACTCGCCCGCCGCCATGACATGGTACTCACGACCATCGATGCGGCCATGAGCCTTCTCAAGCGTCATCGTCTCTGCGCATAACGGGGTGGCCGCCAGCGGGGCGAGGGCCTGTCGAACCGCCTCGAACAACTTGGGTTGGTTGCCTTTGACGGCCAATAAGTAATCGCCACCTTGCTGAAGGATGGTCTCGGCGATCTCGGTCTGGCACCCCATCGCATCGATGGATACCAGGCAGCCTTTGATGTCGAGCAGCGCCAGCAACTCGGGAATAGCGGTAATTTCATTGGACTTGGCGTCGGTTTTTATCTGTCCGAGCACCAGCTTATTGGCGGCGGCATAGGCACTGACCATGTGAATGGTCGACGTTCGATCCTCACGGTCATAGGAACTGCGCAGGGTTTTGCCATCGATAGCGACCAGGGCGCCATCGGTGTGCTGGTTAATGGCTTGAGTCCACCGCACAAAGGCGGCCTGAAACGGCTCTGGTTTGATGCCGGAGATGATCCTGGCAATGGTGTCATGGACAGGAATGCCGTTTTTAAACAGTCCCTTGGATTGAAACCAGGGAAGATGAACCTCGCCGAAATCCTCAATATCTTCCCAGCCCTCAGCCCCGCCGATCACGGCACAGACGGTGAGAAACAGGACATCGTAGAAGGGATAATAAATCTTGGCATGCTGGCGAGGGTCGTGAATATTGTCGAAGAACTGAGCGAAAACGGCATCAATAGACATGAGAGCACTCCTGAAAAGGAGCATGAGATCACAGCCGGATCACCAGGTCAAATTTCAGGGTGAGGATGTGAGCAAATTGTTAACTATGGAAATCATGGAAATTATCATTTTTTGGATTTCATGCGCATTTTTTGAGCTGAAATGACGTGCAGTGACGATTAAAAAGTGTGAAGGCGATCCTGACTATAAAGTTAACTGCATATCACAGGCCTATAAGTATTTGTTTTGTAGGCAAAAAACTATTTTTAATTTTTAACAAAATGTTCACGATCTCGCCCTGCTCAAGCAGGGCAAGCGCATCCCGATAAATTCGGTTTACCTGGTATCCTTCGGCAATCAATCCAGCCTCAATCTTGTCGATATATCTCTTGAAGGGTGCTTGTAGCGGTGATCTCGGTTTGGTCCCCATGATCTCCTGATGCCCCATAAAGGTGTCACACCCTTCGTGGCCCAGCATTGACTTACCCCAGTTTGCAGTCTCACTACGTTGCATCACCGAGTTGACTGAGTAGACCGAATTCAGCAATCCAAGCCGTGCCAACGTCGGCAGATGTTTATCTGAAAAATGCTCAATGAGCTTTCTTGCTGTATTAGCACCGTGATCTTGTGGTCGGTCAGTCTGTACATCAGGCATTTCGCCGATACCAAAGCCATCTAGGACGACAACAATAAACCTTGCCATAATCCCTCCCTTACAGCTCTCGCCCTTGCGAATCATAGAGTCCGATAATTTTCGGGGTCCCTGTCGATACCCCTGAAACCAGTGCAACATCACTCCGGGTCACAAACACCTGAGAGCGGAAAGCCATGATGACGGGTGTTCCGACGGGACACGTTCCCGCCAACTGGATGTGATAATCGATGCTGCCATCATCACCTGCCATAAACGGCATGAAGCGTCCGTGTGGATCTGAACCGTCCATTGCCAGTGCACCACAAATACGTCCACGCCGATAATATCCACCACCATAGCAATAACTATTTCCGCTATGCTGATGAGATATCTCACTCAAATAGAGCATCGCTATTTTTTCTGGCTGCATCCCATTCTGATTTGATGGAATAGTCCCGGTCAAAGCATGTCCTGGTTCGCCATGTGTCCCACCTCGAGAAGCAATTAGAGGTATCGTTTCACAACTAGTGGAAGACGGAACATTGACCTGTGATATCCGGCAACCCAATCGTTCAGCCTGCTCTTTGGCAGTCATCGTTGTCCTGAAATTATGCGTGGCAACGGTCACATCTTTATCTTCATCATAGAGAAAACTGGGGAAATGAGTGACCCCCTCTACGGCAATATTTGGCAGTGCAGATAATGACTGAATAACTTCATCCAGCTCACTTAACAGAAATCCAGATTCCTGACTGGGATAGATAATGTCACCATGCTGATAAAACTTGACCATAATCTTTTGAACTACATTCGCGTTAACTGCGGCAGATGAAATCTCCTTGGCCTTTTCAATCGAATAAACGGTGATAACCTCAGGTTTGGTAATACTCACCAATTCATGGACTATCCCACTTGGTGGTTGAACCAAATGCCCGACATGACTAACATTTATTCCCAGAGCTGAAAAATGGCGGGCCTCTTTAAAATCAACACAGACAATACCATCATAACCTAACTCATCGACCAACAATTTTGCTAAAATTGGATTACGTCCAAATTGCTTCGTCATCGCATAGAGAGTGACCCCATACTCATCAGCAGTTTTCTTTATCACTCTGGCATTTTCAACAAACTGGTCGACATCAATGAGATAAGTATCAGGCAACACTTGGTTGGATTTTAATAATTCAGTTGCACATTCTATAAATCTCGGATTTTGTTTTTTCAATGCATCAAGAAACATCTTTTCTCACCTTATATATAGCTTACCCGGCCCGATAGGTTTCAGGCTGTCAAACCGGGTGAACCCTAGAATCAGATATTAAAAAGCCCGACAACATTGAAAACATTGAGCGCAACACCAGTTAAAATTGCCGCAAGAGCAGGAGCTGCGATCTTGAGTACAGGACGTCCCATCACTTCATTGAGGAAGAACAAAATAGTGAAAATGGTAATTCCGGTGGTTCCACCCATTTTCATTACCGCCAATACACCACCAATAAGAAGTGCAAATTCCATCAGCGTGTTCATCGAGTTACGGATATTATCCGATGCATTACGAATAGATGGGAATTGTTCCAGGAAATGGCCGATCCGACGTAGCAGGAATACTTCCGCACAAATAGTCAAGGCACCCAACACCGCCGCAACCGGTACGTTGGGTGAGAGGTAACCAACTACAAACACAAAGGTCATCCCGACAACACCATATACACCAGTGGCCAGTGCCGTTGTGGCGATCAGGGGCACAAAGCCAAGCCCGCGCATAAATTCGGAGAGGGCAACCTGGTTGATAGCCGTCTGCTGCGCGACAGGGTCGGTCAGCTTGTATGCATCTGCCAGTGGATAGATAGACACTTCGGAACCAGCAAAATAGCCCGCGTTGACAACCACGGCGACCAACGCACCGGTTGCCGCCAGGAACGGCAGGTTTTTCATGATGCGCTTGGTGCGTTCTTCAAACAAACTGTGCATACCCGACATATCGGGCGGCGCGATACCATTTTTCTTATCGTTGATGTCTTTGTAAATGGCAGTTCCTACCAGCATCATCATCCCTACGAAGATTTGCAGGGACTCAGGATAAATAGTGGTAAATTTCATCGTGGCCAGCCGGGCCAGCACAATAACCGCAGCGGAAATAGCACCGGCTTTCCAACCGAACTGATAAAAGATGGCTAGCAGCGGAAACAGTGCAAAAGCGGTCATCACTGGCGTACCCAATTCACCCAATGCACCAACCGCATCGACAGGCAATCCGGTCAATACCGCATTCACACCGGAAAGAGAGGTAACAACCAAAATCCCCCACAAACCGCCAGCTAATGCGGCTTGCCAGCGCCGAGCCATCATCACACCAAGAATGTCGGTCGGTAGAAAGAGCAGCCAAGGGTTTAGAAGACCAGTGGAGAGCGTAAACGAAATACCGACTGAGGCGACGAAACCAATCGACAAGCCAAACGCCACGGATCCCGCATCACGCCGCGACATATTTCCTTCGACGACTTGGGGCAGGATCGGTCTGATCCCGTCATGAAATACCGATGCACTCATATTGGCCAACAGAGCTGTCATGGCACACAACAGAGTGACTAACCCTAATTGCATAATGTCCATTTTTGTACCCTCAATTGGCAGCAAGCTTGGTAATTAATAACGGAATGGCATGTTCGACATGTTCCACTGAAAGACCAAATGCAACCTTACCCTCTTGAATAAATTTCTCCACCTCTTCGGACTTTGCCTTGATGGAAGGTTTGGCAATGGTGCAGCTTTTCGGATAACCGATAATGGCGATAGCGATAGAGAGTGCAGCCCCAGCACCGGTATTACAGCACCCGATGTAATAATCCAGGACTCCCGCCTTTACCTTCATGGCGGCATCCATATCATTGAGAATATGACACTCGAACTCCCCCGGTGCAGCTTGCTCAATCTGAGCTTTTATCTGCTCACGTTGCAATCCAGCGATCCCTATTTTTTTCATTTTATATCCAGCCTCATTTAAAAAAGTGGTAAGGGGTAAGACGTAACATTTGTTCTATTTGATCTTTGCTAATACCTGAATCAAGTAATTGTGGAATAAAACTTTCCACCAGATAGCAAAACCCAGGGCCTCCATTTTTTTTAAGGTGTGATTTTCTCGTTATATCCATAGACAGCATGACTCTATCCAACAAATTCCTGCTGGCCAATTCTTTCAGCATGTTGATTCTCGACGAATCAGGGAAGTAACTGTTCTTGCCGATAGTGTCAAACTGAACATGACAGCCCTGTTCAATCAACCACAAGATGTCATCTAGATTATTTTTAAGATCGCAATGACCGATAGTGATCCTTTCCATTTCGACTGAATACGACTTGAATAACTTCACCTGTTCTCTTGCCATGGTACTCATAGAAAGATGGGTCGAGATTGGGCGGCCAGTCTCATAATGTGCCATAGCTGCAGCTTCGAATACTTTTCGCTCAGTTTCGGTAAATGTGTTCTCGCTACTACCAATCTCCCCAATGACACTTGCTTTAAGTGCACTTTTATCAATGCCCACCGTAATTTCATGCACCATCTCATCGCAGATCTCGCGAGCTGACATACGGTAGAGCTTTTCTGGAAAAAATCCTTCAATGTAATAACCGGTCGACATAAGTACATTCATACCGGTATCCAGCATCAAACTTTCAATAAAATGAGGATTTCTCCCCATAAAATGATTGGTCATCTCAATAATGTTGATTACTCCACATTTCTTGAGTGCGAGAAGTTCATCCCGGATCAGCTCGTAGCTATTCAGAAGACAGTCGTCATCCTGTTTTTGCGAAGAGAGGTCAATGTGCAGATGTTCATGGCAATAAGTGTAACCATCGAGATTAATCGACATTACATGTTCTCCTGACATGAGTAGTGCAGTGATAAAAGATTACTCAACATAAATGTTTTCTCGCTATCAGGAGTAGTTGCAAGGTCAATTGCATCGAGCATTTTTCGGTTGAGAGCATCCATTTCATGAAAGAATGGATCTTCCTGCACTTCAGCAAACAGGGATGGGTCCATACCTTGCTCGATAGGCGCTCCGGATTTAATCCTATCAAATGCCCTAGCCAGATGAACAATCATCATCTGGAACTGCTCGTTATCATCACTGACAGGAAAGCATTCACGGAGACCATCCATCACTACTAGACATGCTTTTAATGCATCATTACTGATCACATTGGCTGACTGGAGTAACTCTAATCGCTCTATCACTGCATATCTCCATACTCAAAATATTAATAACTGGGTATCAACTTCCCTTTAATAACCAAACGCTGATGCCCCAAAAGTTGATGAACATCAAGTAATTTATTAATTAGCTCGCTGATATGCGGGCTCTGGCGACTGACAAGAATGACCGCCTGGGATGCCTGACGGCATTCATCAATATGCTGGAGCGATTTTTCACTCAGCCCCGATACATCCATATCGATGGCCTCGGGCAACCACACGACCGCATCAATTTGTCCGGAAACGAGATAACTCAAGCTGTTGGAATAGTTGATCTCGACAATTTCAATCTCCTTTCCTACAAACGCCTTCTCGGTCAGAATGCTCTGGTCGGGAGATGCCGGATCCACCCCCACGCGCCTGATGGTTTCATATTCGTTTGTCCGATAAATCAGACGGTGCTCGAGTGAATAGGACTCTGCCCCCAGATCCGCCAGGATCTTAACGCTACCGCCAAACGTACCGGCTGCAAGCTTGGACATAATGGCCAGGTCATAAACACCGTTTTTCAAACATTCGGCCCGCACATTGGCGCCGCGCATATGGGCAAAATAGAGCGGCAGGCTGCCAAGTTGAGCTTTCAAGCCACTGGCCAGTCCCTCGTAGTGCTTTGTATAAGGTAGCGGCATTGCGCATACCACATGGCTGATGCCGGAATAACGAACCAACTTTTGATAATCGAGCTGTCGAATATAGGTCCCGTTACGCCCCTGTTTGCTCAGGCTGACCGCCTTATCATTTTCCAGCGTGGTAAACGCCTTCTGTATAAATCCGACCGATACACCGATCTCGTCCGACAAGGACTCTATCGTCCTCAGACGGTCGTCAGGCTGGGTCGTCATGAGATACTTCGCAAGGCATATCACCGCCATGCCTTCTTTACTGATGTATGGGTTTGTCATTATTTTTATCTTCATTATTTTGAATAAATGATACACCAGAGATTTCGTCCAAAACTAAACGATTGCTCAAATTTGTGAGCGCCTTCATAACAAATCGGATGAGCGCGGATCCTTGCAAAAAAACCACGGGCAAGATCAACGCGACTCAAAAGAGCAATGTCTCCGACCTACTGAAGCGGTGGATGTAGTGACATAGTAAATTTGGCCACCTGATTGGCTGACTCCCCTCGATTTCTATGAGGTCTCTGTCCGCCCAATAAACCATCACCTGCGCGGCTCGCCCTTCGTTCTGCCTGCGCTATGGTTTACCATGCAGGCAATTGTGGTGCCTGGCACCGCCCACCCTGGCGCCAGGCGCCGTCATCGGATACCTCATCTCGAGCAACATGAGCAAAACAGCACACGCCGGCAACGAGCCCACATTCTACTTCCACGACTACGAGACCTTCGGCATCAGCCCCGCCAAAGACAGGCCGTCACAGTTTGCCGGTATCCGTACCGATGCGGATTTCAACCTCATTGGCGAGCCGCTGGTGATTTATTGCAAGCCGCCAGCAGACTACCTGCCGGATCCGGAGGCATGCCTCATTACCGGCATCACGCCACAAAAGGCGATGAAAGACGGGCTGTGCGAGGCGGATTTCATTCGCCAGATCCACGAGCAGTTCGCCACCCCGAATACCTGCGTGCTGGGCTACAACAGCATCCGCTTCGATGACGAAGTGACCCGCTACACCCTCTATCGCAACTTCTATGACCCCTATGCCTACAGCTGGCAAAACGGCAACTCCCGCTGGGACATTCTCGACATGCTGCGGGCCTGCTATGCCCTGCGGCCGGAGGGGATTGAGTGGGCGTTTGACGATGAGGGCAAGCCGAGTTTCCGGCTGGAGAAGCTGACGGTCGCCAACGGTGTGGCGCACGCCAATGCTCACGATGCGCTCTCGGACGTGCTGGCCACCATCGAGATGGCCAAGCTGGTAAAAAAAGCCCAACCCAAGCTGTTTGGTTACCTGTTTGACCTTCGTAACAAAAACAAGGTGAAGGCGCTGATTGACGTGGTGACCATGAAGCCGCTGGTACACGTCTCCGGCATGTTCTCCCCCTGGCAAGGGTGCGTGAGCTGGGTCTCGCCGCTCGCCTGGCATCCCACCAACCAGAATGCGGTGATCATGGTGGATCTGACCCGCAACCCTACCCCGCTTATCGAACTCACCAGCGAGGAGATCCGCGAGCGCCTCTACACCAAGAAAGAGGAGCTGGGGGATCTCGCGGCTATTCCGGTGAAACTGGTGCACATCAACAAGTGCCCGGTGCTGGCACCTGCCGCCACCCTGACGCCAGAGCGGGCCGATGAGCTGGGCATCGATCGGGAGCAGTGCCGCAAGAGCCTGGATCTGCTGCGTGCCCACCCGGAGGTGCGGGAAAAACTGGTGGAGGTGTTCAATCAGGAGTTTGCCGGCAGCAATGACAGCGACCCCGATACCCAGCTCTACGCCGGATTCTTTGGCCACGGCGACAAGTCCA
Organism: Aeromonas allosaccharophila; assembly: GCF_016026615.1. Classification (NCBI taxonomy): domain Bacteria; kingdom Pseudomonadati; phylum Pseudomonadota; class Gammaproteobacteria; order Aeromonadales; family Aeromonadaceae; genus Aeromonas; species Aeromonas allosaccharophila. Next base: position 1,293,800 of record NZ_CP065745.1, read on the forward strand.
CCATGGATCTGGTGCGCGCCACCCCGGCGGATCTGCTGGGTGAGCGGGAGTTTGCCTTCACCGATTCAAGGCTGCCAGAGATGCTGTTTCGCTACCGCGCCCGCAACTGGCCGCACACCTTGAGCGAAACGGAGCAAAAGCGCTGGCGCCTGCACTGCAGCGACTACTTCAGCCGCCGTCTGCCGGACTATGTGCCCCGTCTCGAGGCGCTGGCAGAGCAGAACCAGAGTAACGAACGGAACTTTGCGATTCTCAAGAGTCTCTATCGCTATCTGGAAGATTTATGAGTTGTGAGTAGTTTCACAATAAATCCTTCCCGCCCATCCCCTTCTTCAGGTCATAATGACGAAGGGGATTTCCCAAAAAACCAATATCTTGCAACGTCCTGAGCGGATGTTTCCCAAGCAAGAGATCTGTTTGGCCGAACGGAAGCCATTTGCTGATGCCTCGTCACCACGCATTGCTCGGATTACTGACCCTGCTGCCGCTGGTAGCCAACGCCGCATACCGGTTCGATGTGCCGGACTATCTTGCTCGCCTGCCGGAGCAAACCTATCGCATCGTCGAACACAACTTCAGCACGCTCTACCAGCAGACTGACTTCACTCCCCAGATCACCAACAGCTACTTCAACGGTTCCCATCTCTACAAGTTTGTCGGGGTGCCGCTGGCCATCAGTGCCCAGTCCGGTTTTCAGCTGGAGGTATTTGGTCAGGCCTATAACCGTGCGTCACAGGCGTATACACACCTGAGCGAGGATATGTCCCTCTATCGGGTGATGCGGGTTGATCTGATGGGGAACCCCAACGATCAGCTGGCCATCGGCTTCGGTCTGGGGATACCCCTCACCCCGTTGCTGACCCTCAAGGCGATCGCCTCCGGCAGCGACATTCCGGGCTATGGCTCCGCCAAATACGCCATCGGCTTTGAGTGGCGTTACTAACTGCGGCGTGATAACTAGTGATTGAAAACAATTCAGGCTCCGTGATGGAGCCTGAATTGTTTGTAGTGACGCAGTGATCAGGTGTAGTGGATCACCCGCCCCTCGCCCCCTTGCAGGGTCACGCTTGTGCCGACAGCCTGCTCATCCCAGAAATCTCTTCCCCCTTGCGGCAGCAGAAACTCCTGTGGTTGCGCCTCCCAGTTGAACAGGCAGAGCAAGGATCCCCCTTGCGGCAGGTTCACTTCGCCGCAGGCAAAGTCCATCGACTCGAAACGGGCAGAGGGTGCTCGGGCCGCGCAGAGCTCCAGCAGCTTACGCAGTTGCGCCGCCTGCTCCTCATCGAGATCTTGCAGTCGATCACCCGCCAGCATCATGCCGCCGCTCGCTACCAGTGCAGCCAGATGGAAGCTGTATTCAGTCTGGCTTGCCTGCTGGGTCGGCAGATCCCGCAGGCAGATACAGTCGGGGTCGAGAGCCCAGAGCTTGTCATTTTGCCAGGCACGGCAGAAGGCCTCGCGGGCAATTTGGCGATAGCGGTGGCCGTTGCGCTCCACATCATCGCTCACCCGCATGCCGTGCACCAGCCCAAGGCTTGGCCAGATGGGGGCGTTGCAACCGAGCAGGAAAGCCCCTTCACCTGCACCGCGCAGGATGGCCGCCGTACCGCGCCGATATGCTTCAACCCGGGTGGCGGCCGAGTCGTGGAATCGACCACCGTGGATTGCGCCCCAGAAGTTGGCATCGAGCTTGAAGTAGTGGATGCCCCACTGCTCACGCAGGGTGCGGAACACCTGCTCAAGGTGCGCTTGCACCTCGGGGTGGGTACCATCCAGCACATACCAGGGAGTGCAACGCCAACCGCCATAAGTCACTCGTTCGGAAGGGAGCGGCAGACCGTCATCCCCCTTCACAAACCAGTCGGGATGATCCTGAAACACCTGCGAGCTTGGTTCGGCAATAAAGGGAGCGACCCAGAGAGCGGGCTCGCAGCCAGCCTGTTTGATCTCGGCGGCCAGTGAGGCCACCCCTTGCTCGAACTTGGCGGAGGGCGTGAGCCAGTCGCCCATTTTGGCCTGATAACCGTCATCGATCTGCACATAACGCAGGACCGGGAAGCGCTCGGCACGCACCTGCAGGTTCTCGCGAATATCGGCAGCGCTCACCTCGGCATAGTAGTGATACCAGGAACACCAGCCATTGGGGCGCTCACCCACCTGGCCGATCAGCGAGCCGTGCTCGGCCTCGATCATCCGGGCCAGCTCGGCCAGCAGATCCTCGCGCTCCGCCCCTTCGAGACAGATCAGCGCCTCGCTCTGCCAGTGCTCACCGGCCGCGAGTTCCCGCCCTTCGCAGTTCATCAGGATCTGCAAGCGACCATCGGGATAGAGGCGAAACTCCCCGCCAAAACGGTGACAGCTGGCAAAGGCGAGCAGCAGCCACCCCTTGTTATGCTCCACCAGCAACAGGTTGTGAATGGTGTGATGGCCATTGTCATCGGTGATGCGATAGACGCTGGCATCGGGACAACGGCCGACATGTTGCGGTGATTGCCAGCTCCCCATGGTCTGGGCCAACATCTGGAATCCTTCGCCATAGATGGCGCTCTCCACCGGCAGGCCAAGCTTGCCGTCAAACAGCACCCAGTGGTCAACCGGGGTAGCATCAGCGCCGGTGTTGTCGAGTCGCACCCGGCACAGAGGCCCTTCCCACTGACGGGTTTGCAGCAGATGGGGGGGCAATGCGTTATCGTTCGCCAACTGGCGAACTCGGGACAAGAGGGATGTCATCACTACTCCTTGTAGTTCGAAAAAGGGTTCTATCAGACGATGTTCAAAAGATTGTTCAACCGATCATCGCCATACAAATCAGCTTCAAATGAACTGATTTCAGTTGTTATTGTTTTAATGCCGCGACCCGGCCTCTCTGGTAAACTGCGATTTTTCTTCCCAGTCGATGAGGCTCACGTGATCGCGCAACGCGCCTTGCTTTACCTTCGTGACTTTATGGTCATCGTCGCCTGCCTGCTGGCAGGCAAAACCGTGGCAGCCATCCTGCCCTTCGCCTTTCCCGGCAGCATCATCGGCATGCTGCTGCTGTTTGTGCTGCTCTCCCTGCAACTGATCAAGCTGCACTGGGTCGAGCTGGGCGCTGGCTTGCTGCTGCGCCACATGGGCGTTTTGTTCGTGCCGGTTGCAGTCGGGCTGGTGGCCTGGCTTGAGCCCCTGCGCCAATCCTTCGGCGTCATCATGCTCTGCATCGTGCTCGGGATCGTGCTGATCCTCGCCACCGTCGGTCGGCTCTACCAGAGGATGAACAAATGATCTTCTGGCTCGCCATTCCCTTAACGCTCGCGCTCTATTTCGCCACCCGCGCCCTCTATCGCCGCCTGCCCTGGCCCATCATCAATCCGGTGCTGGTGCCGACCGCGGTGATCATCGGCCTGCTGCTCTGGTTTGATCTGCCCCTTGAGCAGTACGAGCGCGGCAGCAGCCCCATTACCATGCTGCTGGAGCCCGCCGTGGTAGCGCTGGCGCTGCCGCTCTATCAGCAGGCACGCCAAATTCAGGCCAAACTCAAGCCCATCCTAATCTGTACCCTCGCCTCCGTCTTGATCTCGGTGTGCACAACCCTGCTGATCGGTCACTTTATGGGCACAGCTCCGGCGCTGCTCGCCTCGCTTGCCACCAAATCGATCACCACCCCGCTCGCCATGAGCGTCAGCCAGTCCATCGGCGGCATTCCCGCCATCGCGGCCGCCGTGGTAGTGGTGGTGGGGATTGTCGGCGCCCTGATCGGCTATCCGCTGCTCAAATTGCTGAAAGTGACTGACCCGGAAGCGCAAGGACTCGCCATGGGCGCTTGCGCTCACGCCATCGGCACCGCTACCTCTGCCGAAAAGGGGATCACCCAGGGGGCCTTTGCATCGCTCGCCATGGTGGTGTGCGGGATCCTTACCGCCGCCGTCGCCCCGCTGCTGTTTGCCATCTATCACTGGCTGATCTGATCGTACTGTTGACCACAGATTGAGCACCCCGAGGGGCCCGCTGGCCTCTCGGAGTGCGACCTGCCGCACAATTTGCACAAGACAAACGTTTCCATTACCATCCCCCTCCGTTTGCCCGTCAGGGCGTGAGCCTGCTCACACATTTACCCGAGCTTGCTCCCTACAATGGCCGCCCAATTGGCCTTTGAGGACACACTATGCATCCCCGTTTTGCCAAGCCATTCGATACCCTCTCTGCCCCGCTCAAAGCAGCCGTGCAGCCCATGCTGGATAGTGCCGACTTCAACGCCCGCTTCACGCCGGAGCAAGTCACCACCCTGAAAGCCGCCACAGGTCTCGATGATCGCGCCCTGCGCCTCGCCCTGTTGCCGCTGGCCGCCGCCTGCTCGGTGGCGCCCATCTCCAAGTTTTATGTCGGTGCCATCGCCTGCGGCCTGAGCGGCAGCTGGTACTTCGGTGCCAACATGGAGTTTGCGGGGCAAGGTCTGTTCCACTCGGTTCACGCCGAGCAGTCCGCCATCTCCAACGCCTGGCTGGGTGGCGAGACCGGGATCTCTGAAATCACCGTCAACTACACCCCCTGCGGTCATTGCCGTCAGTTTATGAACGAGCTGAGCACCGCCAAGATCCTGAAAGTCTCTCTGCCCGATGACCTGAGCGCCCTGCAATCCTTCCTGCCCCACTCGTTTGGCCCGGCGGATCTCGACATCACAGATGCGCTGATGAGCCCGCAGGATCACGCAGAGCTTGAGCTTCAAAGCGAAGACCCGCTGTGGCAAGCCGCGCTGGCCGCCGCCCGTCAAAGCTATGCCCCCTATAGTCAGGGCTATGCCGCGGTGGCACTGCAGTTTGCCGATGGCCGCATCTTCTCGGGCCGCTACGCCGAGAACGCCGCCTTCAACCCCAGCCTGCCGCCGATGCAGATGGCCTGCGCCCATGCGGTGCTTAACGGCGAAGATCTCGCCACCATCCGCCGCGCCGTGCTGCTGGAGAACAAGAACGGCCAGATCAGCCAGCGTGACTCCGCCCAGTCCACCCTCAAGGCGCTGGGCTCCGTCGAGCTGGAGTATCAGGCGGTCTGACCCCAGCTTTACTTCGATAAACGAAAGCCCCCGCACCTTGGTGCGGGGGCTTTTTTACTGGGCCATTTAACCGGGAATCGCCGGTGATCATCACGGCTTGGTACTGTTGATCACCCAGTCTGATCGGTTGCTGATCAAACCGGTTTCAGCCGCGCCGTGAAGTGCCGCAGCAGCGGCGGCTCGTAGTCAAAGGTGAGCCCGCGAATGTCGCTGGCCCGCGCTTTCACCGCGATCAGGCAGTCGGCCACATAGTCCATGTGATCCCGGGTATAGACCCGGCGCGGAATGGTGAGACGCAACAGCTCGAAGTCCGCCGCCTCCTGCTTGCCGGTGGCGGGATCGCGCCCCAGCAACAGGGAGCCTATCTCCACCCCGCGCACGCCCCCTTCCAGATAGAGCTCGCAGGCGAGCGCATGGGCCGGGAACTGCTCGGCCGGAATATGGGGCAGCAGCTTTTTGGCATCGACAAAGACCGCATGGCCGCCGGTGGGAGTCTGGATGGGGATGCCCGCCTCGGCCAGCCGCTCGCCGAGATAAGCCACCTGACTGATGCGGTAGGTGAGATACTCCTCATCCATTCCCTCCCGCAGGCCGATGGCGAGCGCCGCCATGTCCCGCCCCGCAAGGCCGCCATAGGTGACAAACCCCTCCATCGCCACGCAGCGCACCTGTACCGCGCGGAACAGGTCGAGATCTTCCTTGAAACAGCAGAGCCCGCCGATATTGACCAATCCGTCCTTCTTGGCCGACATGGTGAAGATATCCCCCAGCGCGAACATCTGGCGCACTATCTCCTTGATGCTGCTTTTGGCATAAGCAGGGTCCCGCTCCTTGATAAACCAGGCGTTCTCGGCGAAGCGGGCGGCGTCGATCACTACCGGAATATGGTGGTGACGGGCCAGCTCGGAGACCGCCTCCATATTGGCCATGGAGACCGGCTGGCCACCGGCGCTGTTGCAGGTCACCGTGATGATGACCCCGGCTACGTTGTCGGCCCCCAGCGTCTCGATGGTGTCGGTCAGGCGCCCGAGATCAAAATCCCCCTTCCAGGCGTAAGGCGCAGTGGTGTCGAGGGCTTTCGGGGTGAGCAGGTTGATGGCCCGCGCGCCAGCCAACTCCACATGGGCCTTGGTGGTGTCGAAGTGATAGTTGGAGATAAAGACCGGCGCCTTGCCCTTGCAGCGCTTGACCAACTCGGGGAAGAGGATCTGCTCGGCCCCGCGCCCCTGGTGGGTGGGCATCACATGCTGGTAACCAAAAATGTCGCGCACCGTGCGCTCCAGCTCAACGAAGTTGCGACTGCCCGCATAGGCTTCGTCCCCCATCATGATACCGGCCCACTGACGGTCGGACATGGCACCGGTGCCGCTGTCGGTCAGCAGGTCAATATAAACATCTTCGGCCAGCAGCAGGAAGGGGTTCCAGCCAGCGGCCTCGAGTGCGGCACGGCGCTCGGCGCCAGTGGTCTGTTTGATGGGCTCGACCATCTTGATACGAAACGGTTCGGGTATACGACGCATAAAAGACTCCTCACCGGCGCGGGGCCAGTGTGTTTGAAATTGGAATTGGCAAAGAGGCCGGGGCAATCAGGGTCGTCCGGCTGACAAATTCAAACGGCGGGTGCCGCCAATCAGCGGTGAGGGAAGTCGAAGGTGAGAATGGGATCCCGGGTATACCAGTGGGCGAGCAGGCAAGCTGCCCGGGGCGTAGCTGTCATGACTGGCATCACTCCCCTCCATGTCGGTTGTAAACAGTCGGTGGCCAATAAGATCCATTGATGGGTGCTGCCAGCGGGCAGCCTCGCCACGTTAGCGGTAGGTTAATTGGCAAACAAGGGGCGCACCGACGGGCTGTGCGCCCGCTCACAAAGTGCGCACTCACTCGACCCGACGCGATTCTCGATGATCCACGAGGCGCCCCGCTTCGTTAAGCTGTTATCCCGTTGAATTGACCCCGTTCACGCTACCTCGTTGCCCACAGCTGGAAGACCCATGCATCGCAAACCCCATCTGCCCGAAAAAATCTGCCCCGTCTGCCAGCGCCCCTTCAGCTGGCGGCGCAAGTGGGCAAACTGCTGGGAGGACGTACGCTACTGCAGCGAGCGCTGTCGCCACGCTCGTCACAGCAGCCGTCAAGATAATGGGGAACCAGCCTGATGGAGCTGCGCCTTGTTCTCGGCGATCAGCTGAACGCAGGTCACAGCTGGTTTCGCACGCCGGATCCGGCGGTTTGCTACCTGATGGCGGAGCTGCGTCAGGAGACCGACTACTGCCGCCACCATCGCCAGAAGGTGCTGGCCTTCTTTGCCGCCATGCGCGCCTTCGCAGCGGCCCTTGGCAAGGCTGGCCACCGCGTCTGTTACCTGACCCTCGATGAAAGTGCCCGCTGGCCCGACTTGCCCGGCTTGCTGGAGGCCCAGCTCGAAGCACATCAGGCCAGCAGCTTTGCCTGGCAGAGCCCGGACGAGTGGCGCCTCGCCAGCCAGTTGAAAAGCTGGTCGGCGGGCCTTGCCATCCCTGCCACCGAGGTGGAGAGCGAGCATTTTCTCACTCCCCGTGATGGCTGGCAGCGCTATCCCCACAGCCGGATGGAGTTCTTCTACCGCGCCCTGCGCAAACAATACAAAGTTCTACTTGATGAGCGCGGCCAACCCCTTGGCGGACGCTGGAACTTTGATGACGAGAACCGCGCCAAACTGCCGGAACGCCAGCCAATCCCGGCCCCCCTGACCTTTGCCAACGAGGTGAGCGAGATTGACGCCATGCTGACCCGCCACGGGGTCAGCACCATCGGCGAGGCGGATGCCAGCAGACTGCCGTGGCCTATCACCCGGCGCCAGAGTCGCGAGCTGCTGGCCCATTTTCTGGCGCACTGCCTGCCCCACTTTGGCCGCTATCAGGATGCCCTGAGCGAGCGGGGCTGGAGCCTGTTTCACAGCCGCTTGTCGTTTTCCCTCAACAGCAAGATGCTCCATCCGCTTGAGGTGATCCGCGCCGCCGAAGCCCACTGGCAGGCCAATCAGGGCACCATCACCCTGGCGCAGGTGGAGGGCTTTATCCGCCAGATCCTCGGCTGGCGCGAGTTCGTGCGCGCCCTCTATTGGGAGAAGATGCCCGACTATCGGCGCGCCAATTTTCTCGGGGCCAACCGGCCGCTGCCCGGTTTCTTTTGGAATGGAGAAACCAAGATGGCCTGTGTGCGCCACGCCATCGGCCAGTCCCTTGAGCACGGTTACGCCCACCATATCCAGCGGCTGATGGTGACCGGCAACTTTGCCCTGCTGGCGGGGATCGATCCTGACGAAGTGGATGCCTGGTATCTCGGTATCTATGTGGATGCCATCGAGTGGGTCGAGCTGCCCAACACCCGCGGCATGAGCCAGTTTGCCGATGGCGGCCTGATGGGCAGCAAGCCCTACGCCAGCAGTGGCGCTTATCTCGAGCGGATGGGCCACTACTGCAAGGGGTGCCACTATCAGGTCAAAGCCCGCCACGGCGACGGAAGCTGCCCTTTCAACAGCCTCTACTGGCACTTTCTCTGGCGTAACCGGGACAAACTTGGCGGTAATCCCCGCCTCGCCCTGCCCTATGCCAACTGGGATGGCCAACCGGCAGCGCAGCAGCAGGCCATTCTGGCGACGGCGGAGCAGTATTTGATCAAGCTGGAGCAGTTGTAAGCGGGCCATGCCCCCTGACACATGCCCTCTGAAAACAGCGCAGCGATTTACGCTGGCAATCAGGCTCACCATCGCACCAAACACCAGCCTGTAACCGGCAAGCAGACGGAGATCCCAATCCTGCGCAGAGCGGTTGAATATCCTGTGGCGGCTGATTATGGTGGTGGCCACATCAGGAGATCAGTCAAGGAAAGACGATATGGAGATAGTGGTTCTCGGTGGCGGCGTGATTGGGGTAACCAGCGCCTGGTATCTGGCCAAAGCGGGTCACAAGGTGACCCTGCTGGAGCGACAAGATGGCGTTGCCCTTGAAACCAGCCATGCCAACGCCGGGCAGATATCCCCGGGCTATGCGGCCCCCTGGGCGGCCCCCGGCATTCCCCTCAAGGCCGCCAAGTGGATGCTGCAAAAGCATGCTCCCTTCACCGTGCGCCCCACTGCCGACCCTTTCCAGCTTCGCTGGATGCTCAGAATGCTCGCCAACTGCACCCCGACCGCCTATGCCACCAACAAGGGGCGCATGGTGCGTCTGGCCGAATACAGCCGCGACTGCATGAAGCTGCTGCGTGACGAGCTGAACATCGATTACGAAGGGCGCCAGCTCGGCACCCTGCAGCTGTTTCGCAGCCAGTCCCAGCTCGATGCCAGTCAGCGCGATATCGAGGTGCTTGAGGAGTATGGCGTGCCCTACCAGTCGCTGGATGCCAGCGGCTGCGAAGCGGCAGAGCCTGCGCTGGCGCGGGTACGCGGCAAAATCGTCGGCGGCCTGCGTCTGCCCGGCGACGAGACCGGCGACTGCTTCCGCTTCACCAAGGCCCTTGCCCTTGAAGCCGAGAAGCTCGGGGTCAAGTTCGTCTTTAACTGCGATATCGACGAGATTGAGCAGGGCCGTGGTCGTGATAGTGGCCGTGCCGTGGCGGTGCGGGCGGGCGAGCAGCGCTATCGCGCCGATGCCATCGTCTGTGCGCTTGGCAGTTATGCCACCGGTTTTTTGCGGCCGCTGCTGCGCCCGATCGGGCTGGAGCTGCCTGTCTATCCGGTCAAGGGCTACTCCCTCACCCTGCCGATGATCAACGCCGAGGCCGCACCGCGCAGTACCGTGCTCGACGAAACCTACAAGGTGGCCATCACCCGTTTTGACGAGCGGATCCGGGTCGGCGGCATGGCGGAGCTGTCGGGCTACAACCTCGCCCTCAACCCCAGACGCCACGACACTCTGGCGATGGTGGTCGGCGATCTCTTCCCCGAAGGGGGCGATATCAGCAAGGCTGAGTTCTGGACCGGCCTGCGCCCCATGACGCCGGACGGCACCCCGCTGGTGGGGCCGAGCCCCATTCCCGGTCTCTGGCTCAACACCGGCCACGGCACATTGGGCTGGACCATGGCGGCCGGTTCGGGTCAGCTGTTGTGCGATCTTATCAGCGGCAGCGAGCCCGCCATCAGCGATGAGGGGCTGACTCTGGCCCGTTACGGCTAAGCGCCCACGCTGTCGGGCTGTTTCAACCGCTTTATTGACAGGCCACCGCCATAACCGGTGGCCTTTTCGTCTGATGTTGACCTTCTCCCTCCCCGTCTACCTGAGCGGTGCTCTGGCTGCCGGTTAATGCAGCAAACGGCACAGAATATTGCGCAATTCGACTTGCGCAAGCCGCCACAATCCGTAATGTGGATAGACGCATTTTTCGCAGCGCATATTTTTTAAATGGCCTGTAAACCGCTTGTAAAACAGGCATCGCCAGACAAGGGGTTACGGGTGTCACCGCGAGTTTCTTTAGCAGCAATCCAGGGTAGGACAATATGAAAAAAGTAGGTTTGGTCGGTTGGCGTGGCATGGTGGGATCGGTTCTGATGAGCCGGATGCAGGAAGAGCAGGATTTCGCCCATATTCAACCCACATTCTTCACCACCTCCCAGGCCGGTGAGGCCGCGCCCAACTTCGGTGTCGATGCCAGTACTCTGCAAGACGCCTTCGATATCGAGGCACTGGCCAAGCAGGATATCATCATCACCGCCCAAGGCGGCGACTACACCAAGGATGTCTATCCACGCCTGAAAGCCGCTGGCTGGCAGGGTTACTGGATTGACGCCGCCTCCTCCCTGCGAATGGAAAAAGACGCCGTCATCATTCTGGATCCGGTCAACGGCGACGTCATCGAGCAGGCCCTGAACGATGGCATCAAGACCTTCGTTGGCGGCAACTGCACCGTCAGCCTGATGCTGCTTGCCCTCGGCGGCCTGTTCAAGGCCGATCTGGTGGAGTGGGTCAGCGTCGCCACCTATCAGGCAGCCTCCGGTGGCGGTGCCCGCCATATGCGCGAGCTGGTCACCCAGATGGGGATGCTGCGTGACGAAGTGGCGGTCGAGCTGGCAGACCCCGCCTCCGCCATCCTCGACATCGAGCGCAAGATCACCGAGAAGACCCGCTCCGGCACCCTGCCGGTGGACAACTTCGGCGTGCCGCTGGCCGGTGGCCTTATCCCCTGGATCGACACCAAGCTCGACAACGGCCAGAGCCGTGAAGAGTGGAAAGGTCAGGCCGAGACCAACAAGATTTTGGGTATCGAGAACGCCGTCATTCCGGTGGATGGTTTGTGCGTGCGGATCGGCGCCCTGCGCTGCCACAGCCAGGCCTTTACCATCAAGCTGAAAAAGGATGTGCCGCTGGCGGAGATCGAAGCCCTGCTGGCCGCCCACAACGACTGGGTGAAAGTGATCCCCAACGATCGCGACATCACCGCCCGCGAGCTGACTCCGGCGGCCGTCACCGGCACCCTCAGCATTCCGGTTGGCCGTCTGCGCAAACTCAATATGGGCCCCGAGTATCTGGCTGCCTTTACCGTGGGTGACCAGCTGCTGTGGGGCGCCGCCGAGCCGCTGCGCCGCATGCTGCGTATTCTGCTGGCGCGCTAATCCGCCACAGCAGCAGAAACAACAAGGGCGGGGAGTCACACTCCCCGCCCTTTTTCATTGCCTGTTTTTATGAGCCGTTTAGCGGACTCTCACTCTTGCTGTCACTTAAGCAGAATGCGCTGGCAACCGCTGTAGATCTCGGCCCGACCGGGACGGCAAAAACCCACCAGCGTCAGCCCGGTCTGCTCGGCCCGCTCGACCGCAAGCTCGGTGGCAGCAGAGATGGCGAGCAGGATCTCCACCCCGGCGCTGGCGCACTTTTGCACCATCTCGAAGCTGGCGCGGCTGGTCACCAGAATGGCGCCGTCACGGCGGCCAGTGCGGCACAGATGGCCCACCAGCTTGTCCAGCGCGATATGCCGCCCCACATCTTCGCGAATGGCGAGAATATTGCCCGCACTATCCAGATGCACCGCGGCATGGGTGGCACCGGTGCGCTGGCCCAATAGCTGGAGCGGACGCAGCGCGCTCAGCACCTTGTCGATATGGCCCACGTCCAGACGCTGGCTGTCGGGCAGCACTGGCTGGGTGCGGATCACCTGATCCAGACTCTCGCTGCCGCAGATGCCGCAACCGGTGCGGCCCGCCATGGTGCGCCGCTTCTCTTTGAGGCGATGGACGCAGCGATTGGCGAGGGTGATGTGCAGCTCAATCCCCTGACAGCCGTCAATCTGCTCGATGTCGTGGATATCGAGCAGGCTGTCGATGATCCCCTCCGAGAGCGAAAACCCGATGGCGAAATCCTCGAGATCGGAGGCCGAACACATCATCACGCTGTGGGCGATGCCGTTATAGACCAGCGCCACCGGCGTCTCGGAGGGCAACTCCATCTCGCTGTCGCTGGTTACCGTATCGGCACGGTAGTGCACCACCTCGCGATGGGCGGCGCAGCGAGCCAGTTCACTCTGCTCTCTTTGTTTTCTCTGCTCGCCACGCTCCTCCAGCAGAATTGCGTCGCCCCTCATGGTGCGACCCCGTCAATGATCTCGGGATCCCGGGCCGAGATGCCGAGCCGCTTCATCTTGGAGAGCAGCGTGGTGCGCTTCATGCCAAGGCGTGCCGCGGCCCCCCGGTCACCGGCGACAATGCCATTGCAATCGCGCAGAGCGGCGATGATCGCCTCGCGCTCATCGGTCGGCCCCTCTTCGGCAAAGAGCGGAGAAGCGGGCTCGTCATAGACCAGGGTCTCTATCTTGTGGTAGCCCTTGAGTGGCATCAGCTCGTCCGGCGAGAGGTTGAGCACATGGCCGCGGGTCATCACCACGGCGCGCTCGATGACATTCTCCAGCTCGCGAATATTGCCGTACCACGGCAGCGATACCAGCATCTTCATAGCATCGGCAGGGATCGAGGTGATGGTGCGGCGCATCCGCTTGGCGATCTTCTTGATAAAGAAGTTCACCAGCAGCGGAATGTCCTCGCGCCGCTCCCGCAGCGGCGGCAGCTCGATGGGAAAGACATTGAGGCGGTAGTAGAGGTCGCTTCTAAAGCGCTTGTTCTTGACCATGGAGAGCAAATCGCAGTTGGTGGCGGCCACCAGCCGCACATCCACCGCGATGGGGTTGCTGTTGCCCACCCGCTCCAGCTCGTGCTCCTGCAATACCCGCAAGAGTTTCGGCTGCAGATCCAGCGGCATATCCCCCACTTCGTCGAGGAACAGGGTGCCCTTGTGGGCCCGCTCGAAACGGCCGATCCGCTGGGTCAGGGCGCCGGTAAAGGCCCCCTTCTCGTGGCCAAAGAGATCGCTCTCGATAAGGCCGGTGGGGATGGCGGCGCAGTTCACCTTCACCATCTCGTGGTCGTGGCGGGCACTCAGGGCGTGAATCGCCTGGGCGATCAACTCCTTGCCGGTACCGGTCTCGCCGAGGATCAGCACGGTACTGTCGCTCTCGGCCACCAGCCGCACCTTCTCCAGCACGCTCTCCATCACCGCGCTCTGATAGATGATGTGAGGGAACTCCCCCTGCATCTGCGGCTCGTTGATGCGAATGGTCTTCTCTTTGGCGCCATTGGTGTTGGTGATCTCCTGCTGCGCCTGCACGTTGTTCATGGCAATCGCCGTGCGCGCCGCCACCTGCTCCAGCAGGGAGATATCGATATCGGCAAAGAAGTCGGCATGGGGGTGCGAGAGGATCAACACCCCCAGCAGGTTGCCCCGATAGCGCAGCGGCAAAACGCAGGAGCTGTCCGCCTCGGGCGGCAGGATCTGGGAGGTAAAGCGGCAGCGATTGCTGCAGCCGTTACCGTGCTCGCGATAGACGAAAAACGGCTCGCTGTGACCAAGGGCTCCCTGCAGGCACTTCTTCTCGAAACAGGAGTGATCGATGATGCCCGGCTGATCGCTCTGGTGCTGATTGACCAGATAGCTCTTGAAGCTGTCGGAGGTGGCGTTGTACTCGGCCAGACACAAGCTGCTGATACCGAAGTGGTGCTGCAGGATGGCAAACAGACTCTTGGGCAGCTCGGCGATCCGCACCAGTTTGATCACCGCATTGGTCACATCCACCAGAATTTTGCAGCTGTCGCGCTCAAGGCGCAGGGAGTTGGCCTGCTCCAGGGTGCGCTCCTTGTCGAGCACGTTCTCCAGCGCAATGGCGATAATGGCCGCCAGCTGGGTCAGCTTGGCCAGGGTCTCCATGGTGAAGCTGTCGAGCCGGGTGTTGATAAACTCGACCCCGCCAAGGTGGCTGCGGGCGGTGGTGATGGGGAGCTGGCAGTAGGAGCGCAGCCCCGCGTAGATCCCTTCGCTCTCCAGTGCCGGGCAGCGATTCTCAAAGCGGGCGGCAGCGAGAATGATGGCCTGTTCCGGGGTTTCCTTGGTAGGACGGGGGGAGACGTGCAGCTCTGCCTTGGGGCAGACCAGATGCTTTGGGCCGATCGCGCCCATGAAATAGACGATGGCCTCCTCGTCCGCACCCATATTGAGGATCAGGTTGACCCGGGTCACGCCGCCAAAACAGGCATCGATCTTGTTGAGTTTTTTTATAAAGTCGTCGAGGGTGACTGCCGACAGCAGGGTTTTGGACAGAGAAAGAAAACCGTCATCCCAGATGGGGGAGATTTCGTCCAGAGGAATGGCACTCACATTTAGCATTCTGGCCTCACGTTACCGCTATGCAGGCAAGACATCAGCAAGGACGGGGAGCTCCGTCAGATGTCACAATAAAAAAACGTAGTCCATTAACGTTTAATCATAAAAATCAATACTCATTAAATGGTATCGCACTGAGCGTTGGATCATAAGGTAGCCCTATTTTCAATACAACCATGGGGGCACACACGGGACTCATTACTCCGGGCCGATCCCTGCCACACCTATATTCGCCGATCCACTCAGCGCGGATCCGTTATCGCCAGTGGGTTGTCGTTTTTCAGCACCCTGTTGTCATGCGTTGTCTTGGGCTCGCACAAAACCAACCCGCTGATATTCCGACATGCATGCGCACCCTTCGTCCGAATGCGGGTATTGAGTCTCCCGAACCCGATGACAGCGCCTCTGGCTCACGAGATGCCGTGTCATCCCTGCATCGGGGGGCATATCGGCATCATCGCGTCGATGTGGTCAGCGGCACTCAGTGGCGATGAGCTGTTGCCCTTCGACAAGGCCGGGCTGCCAGACGGCATCGAGCATCAATTTGAGTAGCAGCTCGGGCGGATTATCGAGAAACCGGCCCGTTTCCTGCGGCAAACGGCCATCGGCCCGATACACCTGGCTGGCCTGAACCTGCCCGGTTTCATCGACGATCTGGATGATACCGTTGAGTTCTCCCCGCTCACCTGGCTGACAAGAGAGTCTGAGCTCGCGCGTCTCCCCCAACAGGGTGAACGCCCGGCACAGTGGCGGGGTATCCTCGTAATCGGGCCAGTTGAAGAACTTGTATTGCTTGGCGAGGGTGCCCGCCCGCTGGCAAAACTGGTCAAACAGCAGGGCGATGCCCTGATACTCCAGATCCAGCAGTTGCGCTTGCTCTTCAATACGTTTCATATATTTGACTCCTTACTACCGATTTGTTCGAAAATTGATTTTCCAATATTGCCCGGATGGAACTTGAGTCCACCGAAAATAAAGCCAGCCGATAGCAGCTGAAATGCCATCAATAACCAACTGATATTTTGTGATATGTCTTCCGACACCGCCTGATGAGTCAGATAAACCACCAGAGCAAAAAGGCCCAGCAGCAGGGTATTCACCAGCGTGGTGGAGAGGAAGGCCACGAGCCAGGCCAACTGCACGCTCAGGGTTGCCAGCACGGCGCCCATGGCGATGCGCGCAGCGATAAAACAGCCGAAGAAACCAAAGCCCAGCAGAAATATCAATTCGTCGTACCAGAGGTAACACCCCATCCCCAATGACATTGCCAACAAATAGGCTGAAACATAAAAAATCCCGAACGAGATAGTTAATTCACGGTTCATGGTGGAGACCTGCCAGCTGAAAAAAGGATGAGGGGATCCGGGCCCTGTAAACAGAGCCTGGATCCACTTTATTAACGACGATTACCCTTTGGCAGCGCTGCGCAATTTCGCCTTGAGCGCACTGTATTCAGTCTGGACGTACACTTCCGCCTCAGCCTGACCTTCAATACGCTCAATCTTCACCGCACAGTACTTGTACTCGGGGGTGTAGGAGACTGGATCAAGGTGCTCGATGGTCAGCTCGTTACAGGCCCCGATCCACCACTGGTAGGTCATGTAGACCACCCCGGCGTTGACTCGCTCGTTGTAGTTGGCGCGAGTGATCACCTTGCCGCGTCGTGACGAGATCCACACCAGCGCCTGATCCTTCACCCCGAGCTTTTGCGCATCACTCGGGTGGATCTGCACATAGCCCGGCTCATCGGCCAGGGTTTGCAGCGCCGAGCAGTTGCCGGTCATGGAGCGGCAGGAGTAGTGCCCTACCTCCCGCACCGTGGAGAGCACCAGCGGATATTCCGCACAAGGCTGCTCCAGCGGCGCCCGCCACTCGGAGGCAATCAGCTGACCCTTGCCGCTCGGGGTGGTGAACACGTTCCCCTCGAACAATGTGCTGGTGCCCGGGTGATCCTCGGTCGGGCAGGGCCACTGCACGCTCTTGAGATCGGCCATCTTGTCGTAGCTGACCCCGGTATAGAGCGGGCAGAGGGCGCGCATCTCGTCCCAGATCTGTTGGGTGTCGCGATACTCCATGGGATACCCCATGGCGGTCGCCATCAGCGAGAAGATCGCCCAGTCCGGTTTCACGTTCTCAGGGGGCGTCACCGCCTTGTAGAAGCGCTGGAAGCCGCGATCCGCCGAGCTGTAAACCCCCTCGTGCTCGCCCCAACTGGTGGCGGGCAGAATGACATCCGCCATCTCGGCGGTCTGGGTCATGAAGATATCCTGCACGATCACCAGATCCATTCCGCCCAGGGTGCGACGGAACTGGGCCAGATCGGCCTCGGTTTGCGCCGGATCTTCACCGAAGATGTAGAAGGCCTTGCACTTGCCCTCCTCCACCTTGTGGCCAAGCTCCGTCAACCGGTAGCCGGGTTGCTGGGAAAGAGACGGCACGCCCCACGCCTTGGCGAACTTGACGCTGATCTCGGGGTCGCTCACCGACTGATAACCCGGGAACTGGTGCGGCAGCATCCCCATGTCGCAGGTGCCCTGCACGTTGTTCTGACCGCGCACCGGCCCGCAGCCGGTGCCACGGCGACCGAAGTTGCCGGTCAGCAACGCAATCCCCGCGAGCCCCTTGACCACATCCACCGCCTGACCGTATTGAGTCACCCCCATGCCCCACAGGATCATGGACGCAGGCGACGCGGCATAGGTGCGAATGGCGGCGCGGATATCCGCAGCTTTCAGGCCGGTGATCCCCTCGACATATTCCGGGGTGTATTTGGCGACCGTGGCCTTGAAGGTGTCGAACCCTTCGGTGTAGTTGGCGACAAACTCTTTGTTGTAGAGCCCTTCACTGATCAACACGTTGGCGAAGGCGTTAACCAGCGCCATGTTGGATCCGTTTTTGAGCGGCAGCCACTGATCGGCGATGCGGGCGGTCTCCACCATGCGGGGATCACACACAATCACCTTGGCCCCGTTTGCCTTCGCCTTGAGAATATGGCGGGCGACGATGGGGTGAGAGTCAGCAGCGTTGTAACCAAACACCAGCAGGCACTTGGTCTCTTGAATTTCGGGAATGGCGTTGCTCATGGCGCCGTTGCCTACAGTTGTCTCCAGACCGGAGACTGAGGGTGCGTGTCACACCCTCGCGCAGTGGTCGACGTTGTTCGTCCCCAGCACGGCGCGGGCAAATTTCTGCATTACATAATTGGCTTCGTTACCCGGGCCACGGGCCGAGCCGGTGGTCATGATGGCGTCGGCACCGTATTTCGCCTTGATGGCAGCCAGGCGGCTGCTGGCAAAGTCGATCGCCTCATCCCAGGAGACAGCTTCGAGCTTGCCACCGCGCTCGCGGCGGATCATCGGGCTCTTGAGACGGGGGGTCAGCAGGTTGGTGTCGTTGAGGAAATCCCAACCGTAATAGCCCTTGAGGCAGAGCTGCCCCTCGTTGGTCCGGCCGTTGGCGCCTTCGGCACCCACCACCTTGTCGTTTTCAACCAGCAGGTTGATTTTGCAACCGGTGCCGCAATAGGGGCAGACGGTAATGACTTTTTTCATGACTCACACTCTTGTTTGTTAACGGTAAAAGGCGGTTAACGCTAAAAGGCCTTTAACAAGAAACGGCTGAGAGACGGCGCCCAGAGCCAGCAAGGGCCAAATGCGCACGCCACTCTGATGCCTCAACCCTGTGCCAACACCGGCTGGCGCTGGCAGGCCGCCATCGCCTCGGCACTGGCCAGCTGCTTCTGACGATTCAGTTCGCCAAGGGATTCCGGCGTCACCAAGCGCAGCGCCTGGGTCGGACACACCTCGACACAGGCCGGGCCCGCCTCACGGTGACGGCAGAGATCGCACTTCAAGGCTTGCGCCTTGGTCTGCGGGCGCTTGAACAGCGAGTCAGCCGCAGGGGCCACCTCTTTCACCACCACCGCCATGGCACCGTAAGGACAGGCCACCACGCAGGATTTGCAGCCGATGCAGCGCGCCTGCAACACCTTGACGCAACCATCCTCGCTGACGATGGCATTGTTCGGGCAAGCCATGGCGCACGGCTTGTCTTCACACTGGCGACAGAGCACCGGCGTAGTCACCTTGCTGCCGACGATCACCTTCAGGCGCGGCTGGAAATAGCTGTCCTTGGAGACCAGATGTCCATCCTCGATGGCAAGATGCAGGCCGCCCTCCCGCTCAAGGGTCCAGCTGCAAGACCCTGACTGGTGTGAAACGGCGCAGGCCACCTCACAGGTACGACACCCAATACAGAGACTGGGATCTGCAATCACGAAGCTGTTCATAGAGAGGGATCCTAAATGGTTCGTTACTGCCGCACTGGCATCGCCCGACGTGGCCAAGTGCCAACCCAGATGGGCCTACACTCGCACAGCGACGACGCAGCCGGCTCACCCACAAAGCATTTATCAGACCAAAAACGGAAGTGAGCGAAATAAAATTCGCAAGCCACTGAAAATAAAGGGGCAATCAGGATGATAAACCGAAGATTTCAGGCCAGTGACGATGACGACCGACTCGCAGAACTGTGATCGACACGACAAAAGTGACGAGCTCGACACCGGCTGACAACGCCCTGCCCCGCCTGATGAACGGGGGAATAAACAACACCATCAGAAAGGATGCCGGGGCGACTTGTTGTTTGGTTTTACTATCGAGTCATTCCATCAGCATCAAGCAAAACCGAACAAAAAAGCACATTATATTGACCAATTTATTGAGCCAGAGCGGGTTTTCAACCCCTGCTCCTTCTGTTTTTTATCCCTCAGGTTACTATGTGTCACTTGACAACCAGCTCCGTTGGGGGTCGTTTCATGCAGACGTGAGATATAAGATGAGTGAGTTAAGCCATTTGGAAACATTATTTGATCGGGTAACATACTTACAAAATATGCTGATTGCGCAAGCAACTGGCAGTGTTGCTGATAATGCCGATTACCAAGTTATTAGAGCTGAATTACTTGGCAATCCAACAATAGCAACAATGACCCCACGATGTGTTAAAACTAATCGTAACCTTGATCAATTCTGGCAGTTCATAAAATATGAGTATGGAACCTATGCTGACCGTAGACAATACCTATGGCAAGAGTTCGACCAACTACTTGAGTACTTAGAGAAAGGTGAAACACACCCAGCTCAACAATCTATATCCGATGTTTTACAAAATTTTGATTCCGCCAGCATCCATCATGCATGGACTAAAGCTCTAGAGAGAAAAATTAGAGATCCCGAAGGTGCAATTACAATTTCACGTACAATATTAGAAAGCGTATGTAAACATATTTTAGAAGAACTTGGTGTTGATTATAACTCCTCGTCAATTGAACTATCTGATCTGTATAAACTTACAGCGAAAGAGTTAAATATGGCTCCAGAGCAGCATAATGAACCAATATTCAAACAGATTTTGGGTGGGTGCTCTGGGATAGTTAATGGTTTGGGTACATTACGCAATAAATTAGGTGATGCTCATGGGCATGGTAAGCATCCCGTTAAACCACAAGCGAGACATGCTGAACTTGCTGTAAATTTAGCTGGAGCAATGTCGTTATTTTTAATCTCAACATATGAGGAAAATAACAGCAGAACATAGTGAGGTAGGGTGCAATAAGCGTAGCGCATTGCACCTTTGTTCTTACGCATTAAATTCGTAGTGCAATTCACTTCGTTCATGGCCCCCTACGATCACATTTTAATGGAGTCAGGTTTGATTAATATAAAAATCCATAATGAATATCAAGATGAGATCTTCAATTCACTTGTTGATAATCTCAGACAATTCAACTTTAAGAAGATGGGTGAGGAGCGATCCCAACCATTAATGGTGATCATTCGTAATGATAACGACGAGATTGTGGGTGGCATTGCCGGACGAACCATTTATCATCAATTTTTGATCGAGGTGCTTTGGGTACACGATGATAAACGAGGCCAGGGGCTTGGCATTCAATTAATGGAAATCGCTGAATGCGAAGCAAAAAAACGAGGCTGTATTGCAGCTCAAGTCGATACTCTCTCATTTCAGGCCCCAAAATTTTATGAAAAAATGGGATTTAAAATCGTCGGTAACGTAAGTGGCGTTAAAGACAGTCCTGACCGCTACTTTTTATTGAAACACTACCATGGAGAATAATCATGACCATAGGGTGCAATAAGCGCAGCGCATTGCACCTCTTGCCTCCTTTAATACTTGGTGCAATTCACTTCGTTCATTGCACCCTACGTACTACGTACATATCCACTCTCGTTTTACTTGATAGTGGCTAACGTTATGGCGGCTACTTTATGTTTCCGTCACCCCTTCTCTCTCACATATCAAATAAAGACTCTATCGTCGCCCCAGTAGAAAATAACGACAGAAAAGATACACAGATAAAACAAACGGTTGCCCGCAAAGCGCGTGAATATTTCAATCGCCGGATAATTAATTCCCTTACTCAAATTGAACTTTTGATTATTTATAACTGAGCATAGTCTCGCAGAGTGTGTGTCATTATAAGCTTAATGACAGATGAACAGACTGTGTTCCATGACAAGCAGATCACTATTCGGTTAGCTCCCTTTCCCATCGCAATCCATTAATTCTCTCCCGATTAACTATCACGACTTTCCTGATAGGAAGGGCATGTGCGTTGGCAAACGTGTAAACATCAAACTGACAAGATGAACTCATGAACTGTGATAAACAACAAGCCACTCCCGGCGTTATGCTGGCGGCGATTGGCGTAGTCTATGGCGATATCGGCACCAGCCCGCTCTATACCTTGCGCGAGTGCCTGTCAGGTCAATTCGGGTTCGGCGTCGAGCCGGCCTCCATTCTCGGCTTTCTCTCGCTGATCGTCTGGCTGCTGATCCTGGTGGTGTCGGTCAAGTACCTCTCCTTTGTGATGCGGGCCGACAACGCTGGTGAGGGTGGCATTCTCACCCTGATGTCGCTGGCGACCCGCAACGCCTCCACCCGCTGGACGCCGCTGCTGATCATCCTCGGCCTGATTGGCGGCAGCTTCTTCTATGGCGAGGTGGTGATCACCCCGGCGATGTCGGTGATGTCGGCCATCGAGGGTCTGAGCATTCTCACCCCCGCCCTCGACCCCTATATCGTCACCCTCTCGGTGCTGGTGCTGACCCTGCTGTTTGCCATCCAGAAACATGGCACCGCCATGGTGGGCAAGCTGTTTGCCCCCATCATGCTGATCTGGTTTATGACGCTGGCGGTGCTGGGGCTGCGCGGCATCATCCACAACCCCGAGGTGCTGGGTGCGCTCAACCCCATCTGGGCGGTGCGCTTCTTTATCCAGTACCAGACCACCTCCTTCTTTGCCCTCGGCGCCGTGGTGCTGGCCATCACCGGGGTGGAGGCGCTCTACGCCGATATGGGCCACTTTGGCAAAAATCCGATCCGCCTCGCCTGGTTTATCGTGGTGCTGCCCTCGCTGGTGCTCAACTACTTCGGGCAGGGGGCGCTGCTGCTGAGTAACCCCGCCGCCATTGCCAACCCCTTCTTCCTGCTCGCGCCGAAATGGGCGCTGGTGCCGCTGCTGCTGCTGGCGACCATGGCGACGGTGATCGCCTCGCAGGCCGTCATCTCCGGGGTTTTCTCCCTCACCCGACAAGCGGTGCGGCTCGGTTATCTCTCACCCATTCGCATCGTTCATACCTCCGAGCAGGAGTCCGGCCAGATCTATATTCCGGTCATCAACTGGATGCTCTATCTCTCGGTGGTGATTGTGATCATGAGCTTCGAGCACTCCAGCAATCTGGCGGCGGCGTACGGCATCGCCGTCACCGGCACCATGGTGCTCACCTCGATCCTCTCCTGCTCGGTAGCCAAGAACAGCTGGCACTGGAACACCTATCTGGTGGCCATCCTGTTTGCCGCGCTGCTCTGTATCGACGTGCCGCTGTTTGCCGCCAACCTCGCCAAGATCTTCTCCGGCGGCTGGCTGCCGCTCACCCTGGGGGCGGTGATGTTCACCGTGATGACCAGTTGGAAGAGCGAGCGTTTCCAGCTTATTCGCCGCCTGAACGAGCACGGCAACTCCCTTGAGCCGATGATCGCCTCGCTGGAAAAGTCCCCGCCGACCCGGGTGGCCGGCACGGCTGTCTATATGTCGCGGGTGGTCAATGTGATCCCCCATGCGCTGCTCCATAACCTCAAGCACAACAAGGTGCTGCACGAGCGGATCATCCTGCTCACCCTGCGGGTGGAGGATGTGCCCTACGTCCACAATGTGCGCCGGGTCTGCATCGAGCAGCTCTCCCCCACCTTCTGGCGGGTGGTGGCCAGCTACGGCTGGCGCGAGACCCCGAACGTGGAGGAGATCTTCCACCGCTGCAACGCCGAGGGGCTCAGCTGCCGGATGATGGAGACCTCGTTCTTTATGGCCCACGAGTCGCTCATCATGAAAGAGCGCCCCTGGTATCTCTATCTGCGCGGCAAGCTCTTTATGCTGCTGCAGCGCAACGCCCTGCGCGCCCCGGATCAGTTCGAGATCCCGCCCAACCGGGTCATCGAGCTGGGCTCGCAGGTGGATATTTAAGCGATGCAAGCCACACCAGTGGCTTATGTCAGCCAGCTAAAATTCCCTATGCTTTTCATGCCAGGTTTTAAATATCGTGGTGAAGTCGATGAAAGAGACCGTAATGGTCATAGAACAAGCCCGAACTGATACCTGAGTAGCATGAACGTGATAAAATACGGCCTGTATTTACAGGCCGTACCATCTCCTTGTTATGCATCTATTAACCAGTATAAGGTTTATGTTATTTAGTATGAGTTAGTTCTTCCCACAAATAATGAAAGAAACCTTGTGGCCGTTGACTACCATTTTCAAGCAGCCATTTTTCAGTATTGGGGAGATAGACACCATTTATTTTAGATAAGTGGTTATACGCAATGTGCATAGTTCCTTTCAATCCACCTAAAACAGGAACATTCATACCACATTCGTTTAGCAAATCACGGTTCCCGGCCATATCTAGTGCTGCGTTAAACTCCATAACCGAGATAAACCGCTCTTTTTCTTGACTGTATAGATCAACACCTTGTACATAGGCAGTTTGTGCCGTATTAACAAACCCAGCTATTCCATAAGCCAGATGTTCCAAATCTCTACACGTTTCTTGTGCATGACCTTGTTTTAATGGTGTTGTCTTATTAGTGATACTCCAATATGAGTTGAATTTATCTAGTTCATCATGGGAATAACAGCCTGCTATTGGTTTTGGCAAACCACCATCAGAATATAAGTAAACATATGTTGAGAAATACTTATGGAATCGTTCTAAAGATTCATCGAACAGTTTTTGATCATCAAGGAAAACTGCAGAATTTAATTTTGCTTCCGTGATGACGGCCTGCCAATTCCCAAAATGACAATCTGTTTTTTGTCCATTTATATCGTCAATATAACGACTTCTGAGCATATACTCAAATTTCTTTATTTTATCTGAATTCCATTTTGAACTGCCGTCGATAATATATGTATGTTTGATTATCTCAGCTGCCCTGGCCCATACTGCGGCAGCCCATGATGCCTGAAGTGCTTGGTTTTGCCCAGTGTGATGCCCTGTAAACTGTTCAGACCAAGCATTCATTATATTTATCGAGTTTTCGGCATACACATTATCCCCGCTATATAACCAGGCAAGAGCTTGGGTATATGCAGCACGAGCATCCTCTCTCTCTATTTTGCAGCGTTGGGCAATTCCCTCGCCATCAGGACCACCACACGCCATGCTGTCCCATTTGGCAGTGGGCAAATAGCTTCGATTAGCTAATGGGGAGGCAAGCATACTTTTATATGATGAGAACCATGGCTCAACCTCATTGGAAACTTTTTGTCTAACAAACTCTATGTCTGTTTTCTCAAGTAATACGCCGGGATGTTCAAAAGCGAATACATTATGTGCAGCACAGAGTAATGAAAAAACAAAAACAAGATTTTTTACTTTCATAACATCTCCAATGTCTTTATCGCGACAAATCCTTCATCAATTACAGTAAATGGGCCACAAATTAATCCTCGTCATTATGTGACCCACCATTGCTTAGTCAGCCCTATAAAATCAATGGGGCAGAAATGCCACCGCTTCACGAGTGAGTCGGCCAATCTCTTCCCACTGTTTCTCTGCGATCAGTTTCTTGTCAACCATCCAGGAACCACCACACGCGATGACCCGCGGGATCGCCAAGTATTCATTGATATTGTGAGGCGAGATCCCGCCGGTGGGCATCAGCTTGATCTGGGTATAAGGTGCCAGCAGCGCCTTGATCATCGCGCTACCACCCGATGCTTCGGCCGGGAAGAACTTCAGCGTTGTCAGCCCCATCTCCAGCGCCGCTTCAATGGTGCTGGGGTTATTGACCCCCGGGATGATCGGGATGTCGAGCTCCTGACAGGCCTTGACCGTATTGGGGTTAAAACCGGGGGAGACGATAAAGGTGGCGCCCGCCTCTTTGGCTGCGATCACCTGCTCACGGTTGAGCACGGTGCCCGCGCCAATCAGCATCTCTGGTTGGCTCTGGCGCAGCAGCCGGATCGCCTCGACCGCGGCAGCGGAGCGGAAGGTGATCTCGGCAACCGGCAGGCCGTTATTGGCGAGTGCCGCCCCCAGTGGAATGATATCTTCAGCCTGCTCGATGGCGATCACCGGGATCACTTTCAGGGCTTGCAGTTGTTCAGTAATGGATGACATTCGGTTGACCTCGTTTAGTGTGATGCCGGTTGGCTGGCCTGCGGCCTGATGAAGCTGTCGGTGACGGTGCGGGTGGCACTTTCCGGAATAATCGCGCCCTTGTGCTGAATGACCATCCCCGCCAGTCGGTGCCCCATGCGGGCGCACTCGTCGATCGCCCGTCCTTGCAGGTAGCCAGCCAGAAAGCCGGCATTGAAGGAGTCACCGGCCGAGGTGGTATCCACCACCTTGCTGACCGCTTGGGTCGGGATAGTGATGGCCGGTTCCCCGGTTTGCAGGGCCTGGTAACAGCAGCCAGCAGCTCCCTGTTTGACTACGGCCTGCTGCACCCCGGCCGCCTTGAGGCGCTGCAGGGTCTGGGTCACATCCTCGTCCCCCCACAGGGCCTGCTCATCGTCGTCGGTGACTAGGGCCAGCGCGGTGATGGCCAGCAGTTGCTGGTAACAGGCCCGGGCGTCAGCCGGACTCTGCCACAGGGCGGGGCGATAGTTGCTGTCAAAGATGATCGTTACGCCCGCCCGGTGCAGTTCACCCAGCCACAGCAGCAGAGCCTGCCGATCTGCGGCGGGCAGGATCGCCAGCGAAATGCCGCTGAGATAGAGCGCATCCACGTCGCTGACGGCCTGCTTGAGCTGTGGCAACTGTGGGTGCTGCATCAGGTAACGGGCAGCCGAATCGTTGCGCCAGTAGAGAAAGGTGCGCTCGCCTTGCACATCAAGCTGGATAAGATAGAGGCCGGGATGGCGCTGCTGGTCGATGAGCACCGTACTGGTGTCAATCCCGGCCTGTTGCCAGCGCGCAATGATTTGCTGACTGAGAGGGTCTTGGCCCATGGCGGTCAGATAGCTCACTTGAATATCGGTGCGTTGGGAGGCACGCGCGAGATAGATGGCGGTATTGAGGGTATCGCCCCCAAATGCCTGCTGCATGTCGCCAAAAGGCATGCCATTGAGCTCAATCATGCACTCCCCGAGCAGGGCAATCTTACTCAACATAATCGATTTTCTCCTTGTTTATCCGGATCCCATAAACCGTTAAAATCGTGTAACTGTTGATGAGGAAAAAACCCCCTTCCAATAAAATTCCCCCCCATGATCCCGCCCAGATATTGTGGATCAACCAAACGACAGTGCTGGCCAGCATACATAACCGCAGGGGCCCACCCTCCAGCCGAAACAAAGCGTAAGTGCTGAGCATTGTTCCCAACACCGTCAGAAACTGCATGGGATGTTCCAGATATGGAATTACAAGACCACATGATGCAATCATGAATATCAACATGACTGCTTGGGTACGGTAATAACCTGACACCCACGTTCTCACCGCACATAACAGACAGCTAATTGCAGCAGCTACCGCCCCCAGCATTAAAAAATGTATCGATAAAAGCGCACCATTGAGGCAAAGCAGTGATCGCAGTTTCATATCTTGCCGTTGTATAAATGCCAACGCACCAATCATACAAGCCAGCAATCCGATCAATTGCGCTAACATCTCAACATAATTAGTCATACAGTATTCCAGAAAAACGCCTATCAGGTGGTAATGCAGCAATGCTTGATCATTAACGAGCCAGCCAGCCACCATCCACGGCCAGGGTATAGCCATTAATATAATCTGAAGCTGATGATGCTAAAAATACCACTGGCCCCATCATGTCATCCGGAATTCCCCATCGCCCAGCAGGAATACGCTCCAGGATGGCAGCATTACGATCATCATCAGCACGCAGTGCAGCGGTGTTATTGGTTGCCATATAACCAGGAGCAATAGCATTCACATTGATACCATGACTGGCCCATTCATTGGCCAGCAAACGGGTCAGTCCCATTACTCCACTTTTTGAAGCCGTATAAGAGGGAACGCGGATCCCGCCTTGATATGAAAGCATGGATGCGATATTGATGATTTTGCCACCATTTTCCTGTGCCATAAATTGCTTGGCAACCGCTTGCGACATAAAGAAGAGGCTCTTGATATTGATGTCCATCACCTCATCCCAGTCTTTTTCACTGAAATTGATCGCATCATCACGGCGAATAATACCGGCATTGTTAACCAATACATCAATGTGACCAAAATGCGATACGGCCTGCTCAATCAACAGTGGCAGCTCGCTAACTTTACTGACATCAGCCTTGAGACTCAAAAACTTTTGGCCAATTGCTTCAACTTTGATCATTGTGTCCGTTGGTTCAACAATATTGATACCAACAATATCACAACCAGCTTGTGCCAAGCCCAATGCCATTCCTTGTCCAAGGCCCGTATCACAACCGGTTACGACGGCGACTTTACCTTTCAGATCGAATGCGTTAAGAATCATGCTATTTCCTATGGCACGAGATTGCGTGCACCAGATTTAAAGTAAGATGCCGGTCGAAACGAATCGACCGGCAATATGGATATACGATGTTTTAGCGCAGGTCCTTGATAGCAACATGATCCATGTCACCAAATACCTGGTTTTCACCGACCATACCCCAGATGAACGTATACGCCTGAGTACCCACACCAGAATGGATAGACCAACTGGGAGAAATGACTGCTTGCTCATTTTGCACAACAATATGGCGAGTTTCAGCTGGCTTACCCATCATATGGAATACGGCAGCATCGTCCTGCATATTGAAATAGAAATAGACTTCCATGCGGCGCTCATGAGTATGGCACGGCATGGTGTTCCACAAACTACCATCCTCAAGTTGGGTCATCCCCATCAGCAACTGGCAGGTTGGCAATACATCAGGAACCAGATACTTGTAAATAGTACGGCGGTTGCTGGTAGCAGCATCACCCAAGGTTGTCGGAGCTGCTTCATCCTGAGTGATCTTTCGAGTCGGGAAAGCAGTATGTGCCGGGGCGCTATTGTAATAGAGTTTTGCAGGTTTATCGCTGCTAACACTGGCAAAACTCAGTTCACGGGCACCCTTGCCAACATATAATGCCTCGGCACTACCAATTTCGTAGGTAGCACCATCAACCATGACAATCCCCGGGCCACCGATATTAATAAGCCCCAGCTCACGACGCTCTAAAAAATAGGTCACACCAAATGCCTTGCCAAGATCATTGGCAAAACCCAACTCTGATGTAACCGGCATTATTCCGCCAAAAACGATACGATCAATATGGCTGTAGGTCATACTGACCCGATCGGCCGCAAAGATATCCTCAACTAAAAATTCGTTACGCAAGCCTTCGGTCTCAAGTTGCTTAGCATGTTCGCTATGAATACTTTCACGAATATCCATGATTTATCTCTTGTATCAGGTAGATAGTAAAGAGTGATGATATAGCCGATGGGCTATCAGTCATGTAGGTGTACATTCATCATGTAGGTGTACATTCATCATGTAGCACCATCAGCGATCAACCCTCATATAGAATGCATTAGTTCAACAGGCTCAAAGAGTGAGTAAAAATAACTCTGATATCATTTCTGTCTTGCTTGGCATTGGTGTCTTTAGACCTGAACAGTGCCGGCAGTACCGTCATATTGATATCCTTCACTGCACCCGCATTAAATTTATAGGTGATCAAAAAATCCAATGACTGCATGGTGCCATCATAAGTTCTCTGCTCTTTTACTTTCGACACATCAGATACCACATGCCATGCATAGTTTGCTGACGTACCAAGTGTTAGATTCGGGAGGCCAAAATCGAGCATGTTATATTTGATGCCAACCTTAACAGCTTTCGCTCCTGCCACATTATAATCTTCTAATGAGGACAATGTTTGCTGAAAATCGCGTTTGTCAGAGTTAGCCCATGGTGTCAATCTAAAATTGTAATCCTTAGTTGACTCTGATTTATTTTGGCTATAACCAGTGAAATAGGTTACGTTGTCTTTGGCAAGAGACAAGCCTGCCGCGACATAATACTCAAGTGAAGGTTCTTTAACGTTTGATTTTTCCTCTAGATATTTACCACCTTGGTAATACCCTGTGGAGGTAAGGACCGCGCCATTGTCAAACTTATGATTATCTGTCATCAGTAGATGCCAGTTTTTTCTATACCCCTCACCCTCACCATATGCCAGGTCATAGACAATACCATCGGCATCATATACTAAGCCAGCTGATTGAATATGATTGATAATCGCACCAGATTTTACCCCACTCAAGTTGGCTGCCTCATTTTGGTGCCATGTGTTGGTCATATCATGGAAAGAATCTGTCCAATCATTTCTGAATTGATCAGCCCAGGCATATGTTAATTTCACCTTACTTAAGGCAAGTGAGGTATCAATGCCTCGATAAGAGTGAGGATTCAGGCCCCAGCTATTTTTAATAGTACCTGAGTTGATGGTTGTATATCCACCGGTAATATTGAATAAGAAGTTATCATTTCCATACTTTGCTTTAAGTGCCGCGATTGGAATTGCCGCATAGCTTTTTTCACAAGGATTTAATGTACCATCTCCCTTGCAGTCATAATCATAAAGGAGGATTTCAGACTGTCCTACTGATTGCCCTAATTTGATATTACTAGCGGCCATAAAATCAAGACCAATCACATCTTTATAATACCCGCCTTTATAATCAATAGATATATTAGCCGTTTGGTTTTCAATCCCACCTTGAGAACCATCGGCTGAATATGAGCCGGTCTTTAGATCCTTAACTGCGCGTTGTCTTACATATAAAGCACTATTAAGACTTAGTTTTGAGTCGTTGATAAATGCTTGTTGAAAATCATCATTAACTGCGCCAGCCTCAGCACTTCCGTATACTGACATGAGTCCCAGCATGATCAACGTGGGAGTGAAAATTTTTCCTTTCATAGCTAGTCACCTTTATAAGCATATTTTTAATAATTGACAGTTAGTTCCGGAACCTGATCTTTATAACGAGCCAAGAGCACTTCATTATGTTCAGATGAACCTACAATATTTCCACTTTTGAAGACTGGTGGATTTGAACCAGCATCAGATATGCTCTTTATTAAATCTGAGAACAATGCCTGAATGAGATATATTCCATTTATCGATGATATCGGCGTGAATGGAGTACAATCGCCATAGGTTAAAATTGCATCACCAATAGGCACATTATTATCTATCGAGATACAAGCAACATCTCTTAAATTACAGCCAGAGGAATGTCGAGATGGTTGCGTATCGCAATACTGATAGCTTGTAATTCCGACCGTGAATGCACCATGTGACTTGGCCCAGTTGATAGCTTCTACGGGTGCAGGATTAATCCCTGATGTTGAGATAACAATAAGAGCATCTTTATCAGTAATATTATAAGCTGACAATTGCTCTGTGATGTATCCCTCTTGCTTCTCCAAATATGATGATCTTGCTGCGCCGTCATGCAACATCAACGGCTCAATAAAAATTGGTCGCACACAGGCAATCCCACCAGCCCGATAAAAAACATCCTCAGCAAAAATATGTGAATGGCCACAACCAAAGATATAAATTATGCCATTATCACAAACTTTATCTGACAGTTTTTTAGCAATATCAGCAATAATCTGACGCTGCGATTCATGAATGGTTGACAAGCTCTTAATTACGCAATTAAAAAATGTGTCTTGCATTTTCATTACCAATAAGTTCGCCATTGATTTGAATAAACTCGATACAGGGCTTCCATATAATAGTAGTCCCCCCATACGTTGCATTCATCTATGCCTTTGCCTAGCGCAAAGGCATAGACACCATGTTTCAATAACCCGTCACAATCCTCATCATTTCTCGATGTCATGTGGTCACTGAGGCTTTTCAGTAGTTTTCGAGATATGTGCTGGTAATCTGCATGCTCAAATAACTTGCTCGCTTCAAGCAGCCCACAGATGGCAATTGACAATGCTGAACTGTCTCTGGGTTGATTATCTTCAGCCTGAAAATAGAGATCCCAATATGGAATGCCATCTTCAGGTAAATGTGAGAAAAAGTACTCACATACTGCCGTATATTTTTCACTATCAGCCAGTTCTGGATGATACTTATAAGTTAATGGCAACCCTAGCAGAGCCCATGCCTGACCACGAGCCCAGCATGATGAGTCACTATACCCCTGAAATGTTTCACCTTTCAGCGGCAACTTATTGACTCGGTCAAAAAAATAGGTATGATAACTTGAATTATCTTCTCTTAAGATATTTTCAGTCACTCGCTTGAAGTGATTCACTGCTACGCTAGCGTAATTCTCATCACCTGATATTTCGTGAGCCCGATATAACAATGGCAAGTTAATCAATGAATCGATGATGAGTCGATATTCTTGATCATTATCCATATCTCCCCAAGCTTGAATAAATTTAGCATCAGAGTGATATCTGGCAATCAACTTGTCGGCTGCCAACACAATGGCGGAGTCGAACTCTTCAGTTTTAAAGACCTGCTTGGCTGCAAGTAATGACAGGCTGTAAAGAAAGCCGATATCATGGTGATCCAATACGACATGATTCGTCAATCTGGACACAAAGCTATCGATTATTTCTTGCAGCTTGTTTTTAAAAAACACATCGCCAGTAAACTCATATGCGATGAGCAACATGCCGGTCCAAAATCCATTGGTCCAATCGTTGTTATCTTTTAGCAAGTACCTATTATTAACAGCACAAGCTGATGGAAACTTGTCACCCATCTTTATTGCAAGGGTTTTAATCTTATAACAAGCCCATCTCAACTCATCTTTGACTTCCACATCAGTAATTGGAGTCAAGGCATCAAACTGAGCACTATTTAGCTTTTTCATTTTGAAAGTCTCTAGATAGTAAATACTCGACTTCTGTATTCACTCAATAGTTCTAAATTATACTCGTTGCCACCAGGTTGATTAATAGACCGTAAGATTGGAACAGAAATACCAGCTGCACAAACTAATTCTGTAGCTCGAATTGATATACAGTTTGCTATATATGCGACAGCGAGCGATGAAGTAGGCCCAATTTTTAATTCAGATTCCGGGATCTCAATTGAGCAATCACCTTTAAAACAGCAGTTGTCAATAACTACATCTGCAAGATCAGCAAGCTTCAGACCACTTGAGTGCTTTGCAATGGACTTATCAGCATCTTTCCTGTTAACAATGGCAATTATCTTGATGCCTGCACTTTTTAGTTTTTGTGCCAATTCAACCTGCAATGCTTTATTGCCAGAGTTAGAAATTATGACAAAGGCATCGTGTTGTTGAAGATCAAGGAGAGAGGCAAAAACATCTCCAACTCCCTCAACATTTTCAAACCAGCCACTATGGCCATAAAAGTTATCCAGTGCTCTGGTATTTACAAATCCCCCAGCTCGACCAGCAAACTCTATAGCACCTGCAAATGAGTGGCCGCTACCGATAGCATAAATAATGCCTTTATTCTTGACCGTGTTTTTGAAAATTTCAGCAGCACATTCAATTTGCTCAGTTTGGGTCTCACTAATCTTGTCAATGATGCTAAAAATATTATTCTTAAACTCAACAAGATGGCTCATGATGCAGTCCAGAAATTACTAGTAAATGATGTAATAAGTTCTTCACCATCATCAGGAACCATTCTGGCAGTGATCTTGATACCTCGATTAATCAAATCCAGTATTTCTAGTTTTTCAGCATGGGTGACACTAATGGAACGCTTCACTTGCGTGGTCTCGGGACGGTTGGACATGTTCCCGATATTGAACTCTTTAATGTCAAGGCCTGCATCTACTAGTTTTTTTATTACGCCTGGATGCTTTACCAATACCAACACTTGCTGACCAGCATATTTACCTGCAGAGATATTCTCTATGGCTGTCTGGGTAGAAATGATGGATGTATTAACCCCAGCAGGTGCGGCCATTCTTAATATGTTCTTTTCAACATCATTGCCTGCTACTTGATCATCGATCACCATGATTCTGTTGGCAGAATAATAGCTGACCCAGCGTGTAGCGACTTGACCATGAATCAATCTATCATCAATGCGGATATGTGCGATGCCTTTCATATTATTACCTGTTTGAGATTAAAAAATGCCAAGATTATAAGTAACGATACCAAAGAACATCAGAATGAAAATCACTTTGGTTGAGTTCATGCCTTTCAGGCCTAATAGCCAATAGGTCAGCAGTACCACAAACAAGGGCATCAAGCCGGGCATCAGTTGATCAGCAATATTTTGCAGTTTCAGTGAAACATCGCCATAACTAAACTCAAAGCTCAACTTGGCTTTCACCACCGTCGGAATAAGAGCACCAACGACAGTTAATCCCAATATATTTGCTGATTTTGTGATTTTATTTAGTTTGGTGCTAAGTTGCCCTACCAGTTTAACCCCTTCGTTATAACCGACTTTGAGGCTATAGCGCATGAACATTAAACGAATCAAACCAAAGGCTGGCCACAGCAACAATCCCAGAGGATTACCTTGTAGTGCCAGATATGATGCAATCGAACCACAAATTGTCGTCGGGATAACAAAAAAGAGGGTATCTCCAATCCCGGCCAACGGTCCCATCAAACCCATCTTGGTCGATGTAATTGCATCTTTTCCTTCAGTGCCAATATCATTTTCCAGCGCGATATTAACACCCAAAATTGATGCTGCCATCGTGTTATTACAATTAAAAAACTGGACATGATTATCAGCGGCAGAAACCAGTTCTTTTTCGGATTTATACTTGTGTTTTAGAAATGGGATAATGCTATAGAGGTACCCCAAGCCTTGCATTGTTTTATAGTTCCAACCAGCCTGACCAAAAAAGAACCAGCGCCAAAACACTTTATTTATTATTTTATTCATCACCCATAACCTCATTTTGTACATTAGTGGTTGCTTGAACAACATCATCATTGCTGTTGAAATATGCTATGGCGATAGCCACACCAACTAATGCAACCCCTAACACAGGTACAGACAAATAGGCAGACAAAAAGAAACCAATGATCAAAAAAGACATGTTCTTTTTAATTGGCAAATATCTTAACAGAATGGCAATACCCAACGCAGGCAACATTCCACCGGCTACTTTCAGGCCATTCATAATCGCCTCAGGGATGTAGGAGACGATATCATTAACAAACACAGATCCTAACGACAAAGCCAAGAAAACAGGAATCATACGGGACAGCGATGTGGGAATGATCCCTAGCAAGTTCATTTTCGCCGCTTTACATGGCTCGCCATTTGCAATAAGTCGCTCGGCTTTATTCTGAATAAAGGTATTGGTAAAGCGAGCCAAAACATCTAATTGCACCATTAGCAGGCCGATCGGGATTGCAATGGTTGCACCAAACTCAGCGCCTTTACCGCTCATCACAGCAAATGCGGTACCAAGCAGTGCGCCAGTCATATAATCAGGTATTGATGCCCCACCAAAGTTACCGACACCCAATACCAACAGGTTCAATGTACCACCTACCATCAACCCAGTTTGAATATCGCCCATAATGACGCCGGCAAAAAATCCAGCCATAGTCGGTTTAACAAGACCAAAGGTTGTGTTATTACCATCATAAATAGCCAGGGCAGAATATGCAGTCAATAGCAATATTTGCCACATTTCTATATGTTCAAGCATGTTATTCATCACCTGTAGAGATTGCTGTATTATAATCGCTTGGTTGCATCATAGAAATTCCATCTATGGCCGTACCAATAACGGTATTCAGTTCAATACCAGTCACGCTATCACCATCCAGCATAATGGTTTCCAATACCATATTTAGATTCATGCCTGTGAGCAATGACACTTTATCAGCCAGATCATTATTAATGATATATGATACTGCAGTATTGTATGGCGACCCATTTTTCAAATCTGAAATGATAATTATGTTCTGACTTGTTGTTATTTTGCTAGAGATGTATTGAATAAGTTTAGTAGCAAATCCACCAACACCACCAACTGCGGTTAACTCAATAACATGTAGATTTTCTTGCGGACCTAGAATGAGTTCAGCTGACTTTTTTGCACCACTCGCGATACCATCATGAGATATCAACAGTATTTCCACTTCCTGCTCCTCTTACCGATTCAAATTTTAAATAGAATGACTCAACTCTTTTAAATGTCTCGATATACTCGATAATTTCACCAGATGTTTTATAGGTAGTTCTTAATATTTTGACTACGGCACTTCCCTCTGGAATGGACAGAGCTTTAGCTATATGAACATCAACGTTACTAACTACCGTCACCTCTTCAGTGAATGGCATCGAATACATATCAATTTTATTAAACTCTGCCAAATGCTCGTACAATGATAAATACCCACTTCTTTCAGCCAGTTTCTTTGGGTCTAAATAGTTTTCTGGTATGTACGATGTCTGCACTGCATAGGGAATATCATTATCTGACTTCAATCTTACAATCTTATAAAAATAAGAGTCGAATACTCTATTCAATATTTTGTTAATCGACTCAGAAGCCTCTTTCGCAACATCAATCAATGTTACTTGTGATTTGTTCAACTTGACACTCAGATCACTCTCTGAAACCAACACATGCTTGTTTCTTTTAGACTTGGAAATAAAAGTACCTTTTCCTTGCTGTCTAAATAAAAAACCCTCATTGACCAGTTCATGGATGGCTTTTATCACTGTTGCTGAACTGACACCATATTTTAATTTTAATTCTGCTTCGCTATAAAATTTTTGTCCGGGAGTATATTTCCCTTCATTAATTTCTTGTATCAAGTCATTCTTGATAGTCAAATACTTTAAACTGCTAGACATTTACTGACCTCATACAAAGTGACTTCTCATATTTAAGAATTTTAAACTATCTGGTTAGGCAAAGAAAAGTCTCGATACCCGACGTGCTGCGCTCAAAACATCCGCTGGATACGCAAAACACCATAAATGCTATTTAGCTCACAACCTCAGTGCTAAATCGGGTAAAACTATCGGTGCCATATCGTCATGCTGTCAGTCTGTCAGTCTGTCAGTCTGTCTCTTCACTATGAACACAGCTTAACAGGTTAACCGGTTAAGTTAATGTCTGATCGACTCAGTTTGTGATGAAGCTCTGCATTTTTATAAAAATTCCTTAAAAAACATAAAGTTAACATAAAAATCACTAATGGTCTGAGAATGCTGCTAATCCCGCATCTCATTGCACATCACTATTCGTGGCGTCAGTGTCATGGTTCGTCACAAGTGACGAACGTCACACTTCGACACCGCACAGTCTCGGTACCACCTCGCGACAAAGAATTTAAAATCATTTAAAAACAGCAAGTTAAAATCAATTTCACGCCAACGAACAATCTGGCCCGTATTTTGCCAACCAGCCCCTATTCTCTCCGTTCGCGACACGACAAGGTAGGCTATGAACCGCTTCGTTATCGCTGACCCCAAGCTTTGTATTGGCTGTGGCACCTGTATGGCGGCCTGCAGTGAAGTACACAAGGCGCAAGGTTTGCAGCAAGCCCCCCGTTTAACCGTTATGCGACACGAGCAGGCGACCATGCCGGTTCAGTGCCGTCACTGTGACGATGCCCCCTGCATCAAGGTGTGCCCGGTCGAGGCAATTCGCCAGACCGGCGATTGCGTGCAACTCAACGAGTCGCTCTGCATCGGCTGCAATCTCTGCGCCGTGGCCTGCCCGTTTGGCGCCATCCAGAGCGGTGGCAGCCGTCCGGTGGCCATGGCCAACAGCTACGACACCTATATCCCCTGCTCCATCCGCTCCAGCAACCCTTCCACCTCTGCTGGCCTGCGCTGCTTTGGCGAGGATCTGCTGAGCTGGGAGCCGGGCGTGCGCAGCATCGCCGTCAAGTGTGACCTGTGCGAGTTTCGCGCCGACGGCCCGGCCTGTGTCGGAGCCTGCCCCTCCCAGGCATTGAAGCTGGTCAATGACGGCGACACCGAACGCGCCGCACGTATCCGTCGCCTGCAAGCGGCTGACACCAACCCGCAAGGGGCCTCTGCCTTCTCGGCGCCCGCCACTGCGCTCCCTGCCTCCGATTTATCTACCACAGAGGGAGTTCGCTGATGTTGTCCCCCCTTGTTATAGGCACCCTTGTGCTCTTCCTCTTGGGCGCTGCCGCCGGTCTGCTGCTGCAAAAGCTGCCCGCACTGGCCAACCGCCTCAACAGTGGCTTTGCCCTGCTGGGCTCGCTTTCGGGCCTTGTCGCCGCCCTCCAAACCTTTGCTCATGGCGCCCCCGTCGATGGCCAGCTCTGGCTGCTGGGCTCAGTTCACCTCGACATGCTCTCCGCGCTGATGCTGCTGGTGATTAGCACCGTCGGCGTCGCCGTCGCCCTCTACTCCTTTGCCTATATCCGCGAATATCAGGGCAAGGGCGATGTGGCCATCGGCGCGCTGATGAACCTCTTCCTCTTTGCCATGGTGGGCATGGTGCTGGCCGACAACGCGCTCGGTTTCTTGCTCTGCTACGAGCTGGTGACCCTCACTACCTACTGGCTGGTCAAGACCAACCCGGATGCCGCCAAACAGAGCCGTCTCTACTTGGTGATGAACCATATCGGCATGGCGCTGGTGCTGGTCGCCTTCTGGCTACTCTGCCGTGAAAGCGGTTCGCTGGAGTTCGCCGCACTGCGCGAGCACCATCTGGCGGGCGCCCTGGCATCCCTGGTGTTCCTGCTCAGCTTCTGCGGTTTTGGCCTGCGCGCCGGTTTCGTGCCGCTGCACGGCTGGCTGCCGGTGGCCGAGCCCGTTGCGCCGTCCCATATCTCGGCGCTGATGTCTGGCGTGATGGTGAAGCTGGGTCTCTTTGGCATCTTGCGGGTCAGCATCGATTTTCTCGGTGCCAGCCAGCTCTGGTGGGGCTACATGGTGCTGATCTTCGGTGCCTGCTCGGCAGTGCTCGGGGTACTGTTTGCGCTGGCCGAGCACGATCTCAAGCGGCTGCTCGCCTACCACACGGTGGAGAACATCGGCATCATCCTGATGGGGATGGGGATCGGCATGATCGGCATCGCCAACCAGCAACCGGCGCTGGTGGTGCTGGGGCTGCTCGGCGCCCTCTATCACCTGCTCAACCATGCCATCTTCAAGAGCCTGCTCTTTATGGGCACCGGCTCTGTGATGTTCCGCCTGCACACCCGTGACATGGACAAGATGGGGGGGCTGGCCAAACTGATGCCCTGGACCGCGCTGGCGTTCCTGATCGGCGCCATGGCCATCTCGGCGTTGCCGCCGCTCAACGGCTTTGTCAGCGAGTGGTTTATCTATCAGGCGCTGCTGTCCATGACCAAGCTCGGCAC
This sequence comes from Aeromonas allosaccharophila, assembly GCF_016026615.1. Lineage (NCBI taxonomy): Bacteria > Pseudomonadati > Pseudomonadota > Gammaproteobacteria > Aeromonadales > Aeromonadaceae > Aeromonas > Aeromonas allosaccharophila. The sequence goes on from NZ_CP065745.1 coordinate 1,332,374, forward strand.
CTCCGTCGTCGCACCGCTCGCGGTAGTGATGCTGGCGGTAACCGGCGCCATGGCGGTGATGTGCTTCGTCAAGGTGTATGGCATCTGCTTCTGCGGCGCACCGCGCAGCGAGAAGGCGAGCCACGCCCGCGAAGTGCCGGGCGCCATGGTGGCAGGCACCCTGCTGCTGGCAGCCGTCTGTCTGGTGCTGGGTCTGGGCGCCCCCTGGATTGCCCCCCATATCGCCAGCTATGGCCAAGCCTTGGTAAGCGGCCAAATGAACGTGGCCACCGGCGCCACCCTGCTGCCACTCGATAGCTCACAAGCGATCCTCTCCCCGCCCGTTATCGCTATCACCCTGCTGGGGCTGTTCCTCATTCCACTGCTGGTACTGGCCATCTTCAAGGGGCCCAAGCTGGGTCGTCGTCACGCCGGCACCCCGTGGGCCTGTGGTTACGCCTATGAGGAGCGCATGAGCCTCACCTCCGGCGGTGTCACCCACACCTTGCGCCAACTCTGCGCGCCGCTCTATCGCAAGCAGCCGCAGCTCGATCTGGCCAGCGCCCTGCACGGGGTGAGCGATACCAGTGGGACGACCGGCTGGCTGCTGCACGGCATTGTGCTGGCGCTCTTTATCCTGATGGCAGTAGGAGTCTGATATGCCTGTTCTTGAAATGCCGAGCTGGGGCATGGTTGCCCTCGCTCTGACCCAGGCCATCGCCATGCTGGCGCTGGCCCCGCTCGCTACCGGTTTTAACCGGGTGCTGCGGGCCAAGATGCACTCCCGTCAGGGGCCGGGCCTGCTGCAGGATTACCGTGATATCGCCAAGCTCCTGCGCCGCCAGGAGGTGACCCCCGAGCCTGCCGGTATCATCTTCAACCTGATGCCTGCACTGCTGATCGCAGCTCTCTTGCTGGTAGGAATGGCGCTGCCGACCCTGACTCACGAGTCCCCCTTCCCCATCGCCGGGGATCTCATCACCGACATCTATCTGTTCGCCATCTTCCGCTTCTTCTTTTCGCTGGCGGGTCTGGATAGCGGCAGCATGTTTGCAGGGATCGGTGCCCGCCGAGAGCTGACTCTCGGCATTCTGGTGGAGCCCATTCTAGTGCTCGCCTGCTTCATCATGGCGATGATGGTGGGCAGCTCGGATCTGGGCAATATCAGCAGCTATGTGGCGACCCAGCCGCTGGCCGCACCTATCGCCACCCTGCTGGCCGGTGCCGCCTGCGCCTTCGCGGTGTTTGTCGAGATGGGCAAGCTGCCCTTTGACTGCGCCGAGGCCGAGCAGGAGCTGCAGGAGGGGCCGCTCACCGAGTATTCCGGTGCGGGTCTTGCCCTGCTCAAGCTCTCCATCGGCCTCAAGCAGCTGGTAGTGGTGCAGCTCTTTCTGGTGATTTTCCTACCCTTCGGCAAGGCGGCCAACTGGAGTCTGCCTGCGCTCATCGGCGCAGCACTGATCCTCGCCTGCAAGCTGCTAGTGGCCTTTTTGCTGGCCGGCATCATCGAAAACGCCATGGCCCGTACCCAGTTCGTGCGCACCCACAAGCTCACCCGCTATGGCTTGGGGCTGGCCCTGCTGGCGCTGCTCGCCTATCTGGTCGGGATCTGAGCCATGCCCGCCAGCACAGCAACTTTTTCCGATTTCACCATTTGTGAATGCTCATTCCCGAACATTAAAGTGAGAACTGCATGACCATCGCCATTTCGGATCGCATCGGCTGCGACTACATCCAGCAGGTGCGAGCCCAACTGCCCCACGCCATCGTCGACGAGGAGTGGCAAACTGCCGATCAGGCCACCATCACCGTCAAACCCACCAGTCTGGTCGAGACGGCCAGCCTGATTTTCCACCAGCTGGGGGGCTGGCTTCCGCTCTCCTTTGCCAATGACGAGCGTAGCCTCAACGGCCACTTCGCCGTCTACCACGTCTTCTCCATGGAGGGCGAGACCAAGTGCTGGATCACCGTCAAGGTGCTGGTGGATGCCGATACCCAGGAGTACCCCTCCATCACCCCGACCATTCCGGCGGCGGTGTGGGGCGAGCGGGAGATCCGCGACATGTACGGCCTGCGTGCCATCGGTCTGCCGGACGAACGCCGTCTGGTGCTGCCGGACGACTGGCCGGAGGATATCCATCCCCTGCGCAAGGACGCCATGGATTATCGCCAGCGCCCGATGCCCACCACAGATACCGAGACCTACCCCTTCGTCAACGAGCTCGGCAGTGATGCCAACCGCATCGTGCCGGTCGGCCCGCTGCACATCACCTCGGACGAACCGGGGCACTTTCGTCTGTTCGTCGATGGCGAAGACATCATCGATGCCGACTACCGTCTCTTCTATGTCCATCGCGGCATGGAAAAACTGGCGGAAACCCGCATGGGCTACAACGAAGTGGCGTTTCTGACCGACCGGGTCTGCGGCATCTGCGGCTTTACCCACAGCGTCGCCTACACCACCTCGGTGGAGAACGCCATGGGCATTCCGGTGCCCGAGCGGGCCAAGATGATCCGCGCCGTGCTGCTGGAGGTGGAGCGCCTGCACAGCCATATCCTCAACATCGGTCTGTCGAGCCACTTCACCGGTTTCGACACCGGCTTCATGCAGTTCTTCCGGGTGCGGGAGAAATCCATGACCCTGGCCGAGCTGCTGACCGGTGCCCGCAAGACCTACGGCCTCAACCTGATTGGCGGGGTACGCCGCGACATCTTCAAGGAAGATCGCATCAAGGGTGCCCAGCTGGTGCGCGAGCTGCGTGATGAGCTCAAACCCCTGGTGGCCATGCTGCTGGATACCGCCAACATCTCCTCCCGCCTCATCGGCATCGGCAAGCTCGACCCGCAAATTGCCCGCGATTTCAGCTGCGTCGGCCCCATGGTGCGGGCGAGCGGCTTCAAGCGCGACGTGCGCCGGGTCCACGACTTTGTCGGCTACCGCGAGCTGCCGATGGAGATCCAGACCAAGGCGGGTTGCGACGTGCAATCCCGGGTGCTGGTGCGCATCCACGAGCTCTACGACTCCCTCGACATGATTGAGTTCGGCCTGGAGCACCTGCCGGAGGGGCCGCTGTTGACCGAAGGCTTCACCTACCAGCCGGGCAAGTTTGCGCTGGGCTTTACCGAAGCGCCCCGCGGCGAGAACGTCCACTGGAGCATGACCGGAGATAACCAGAAGCTGTTCCGCTGGCGCTGCCGCGCCGCCACCTACGCCAACTGGCCTGCTCTGCGCTACATGCTGCGCGGCAATACCGTGGCGGATGCACCGCTGATTATCGGCAGTCTGGATCCCTGCTACTCCTGTACCGACCGGGTCACCCTGGTCGACCCCAAGAAGGGCAAATCCACCGTGGTCTCCTACAAGGAGATCGAGCGCTACGGCATCGACCGCAAAAACTCTCCGCTGAAATAAGGGGTCATCATGATCAAGCTGTTCAAGACCATCCTCAAGGCTGGCACCCCGACCGCCAAGTACCCCTTCGCCCCCTACGAGGTGAACCGGGATTTTCGCGGCAAACCGAAATATCAGGCGGATCAGTGCATCGCCTGCGCGGCCTGCACCAAAGCCTGCCCGGCCAACGCGCTGGTGATGGAAGTGGACATGGAGACCGGCGAACGGCGCTGGGAGATCTCCATGGCACGCTGCATCTTCTGCGGCCGCTGCGAAGAGGTCTGCCCGACCCATGCCATCGCCCTCTCCCCCGAGTTCGAGCTGGCGGTGACCAACAAGGCGGATCTCTATGAGGAGGCCCGCTTCGCGCTGGCCCCCTGCACCCTGTGCGGCACCTACTTTGCCCCGAGCAAACTGGTGGCGCTGGTGGAGGACACCCTCAAGCAGGCAGGCACGCCGCTGGCGACCCCGGAGCGACTGCACCACTGCCCCGACTGTAAACGGAAACAGAGCATGCTGAGCCAGCCTGACTCGGCCATGACTACAACACCGATTGCCACACCGATAGCCACACAACAGGAGTGGATGTGATGAGCAAGATCAAAGGCATAGAACCGGTTGTCGGCCATGCCCATACCCGCGCCGTGCCGCTGGCACAGGATCCCGAGATCACCAAACTCAAGAAAACCCTGCTCAAAGACATTCGCCGCTCGGCCTATGTCTATCGGGTCGATTGCGGCGGCTGCAACGCCTGCGAAATCGAGATCTTCGCCACCATCACCCCGCTGTTCGATGCCGAGCGCTTCGGCATCAAGGTAGTCGCCTCCCCCCGTCACGCCGACATCCTGCTCTTTACCGGCGCGGTGACCCGGGCGATGCGGGTACCGGCCCTGCGCGCCTACGAGGCGGCCCCCGATCCCAAGATCTGCATCGCCTACGGCGCCTGCGGCTGTGACGGCGGCATCTTCCACGACCTCTACTGCGTCTGGGGCGGCACCGACAAGATCGTGCCGGTAGATGTCTATATCCCGGGCTGCCCTCCGACACCGGCGGCAACCATCTACGGTTTTGCCGTGGCGCTCGGCCTGCTGGAACAGAAACTCAAAGCCACCAGCCACGAGGTGCAACCGGGTGAGCGGGTCGAACTGCGCCACACCGGCATCCCCAATGAAATCCGGGTGATGATCGAGCGCGAAGCGCGCCGCATGGCCGGTTATCGTCAGGGGCGGATCATCGCCGACGAGTTTATGGCCCTGCTCGAAGGGGCGACCCAGCAGGATGTGGATCTGCGCATCCAGAGCTACCTCGATCAGCACGACGATCCGCGCCTCTCGGAGATCGTCAACAACCTCGCAAATGCCTGCCTCAACCGGGCGGCCGGCAAGGGAGAGGCGGTACATGGCTGACGAGGTTTTCTTCTATCGCCTCTCGCGCAAGTTCGTCGACGAGCAGTTTGACGTGCCGGAAGAGGCAAAGGAGGTGATGTACTACAGCCTCGCCATCGGCCACCACCTCGGCATTGTCGATTGCCTGCGGGCAGATCTGGTCTGCTCGCTGACGGGTTATCGCGACTGGGTAGCCAAGCTGCCAGAGGGGAGTGAAGCGCGCCGCAAGATGGAGGGGTTTCTCACTTTTGGCGAGATCACCATCTATCGCGAGCACTGCCATATGCTGGCCTGCGCCTTCGACCGACTGCGCAAAGCCGACAATCTGCTCGATGAGCAGGAGCTGGGCTGGACCAACACCTTTATGGATCAGCTCACCGCCCTCTTTAACGACCCCCATATGTACCTGATGGTAAGGAGCCGCTGATGGGCTGCAATCTCGTGTTGACCGTGGGCAATGCCATGATGGGGGACGACGGTGCCGGCCCTTATCTCGCCGACAAGCTGCAAGTCGCCCCCCTGTCCGGCTGGACCCATATCGACGGCGGCATCGCGCCGGAAAATGTGGTCTACAAGGTGCGGGAGCTGCAACCAGATCGGGTGGTGCTGGTGGATGCCGCCGAGATCGGCGAGAAGGCGGGTACCCTGCAGGTGATCCCCCCCGAGACCATCGCCGAGATGTTTATCTTCTCGACCCACAATATGCCGCTCAATTTCCTCATCGACGAGCTCAAGACCTTTGTCCCCGAGGTGATCTTTGTCGGGGTACAACCGGCCATCGTGGCGTTCTCCTTCCCGATGACCGAGATGGTGAGCGGGGCCATGGATTATCTCTATGGCCATCTGGAGGATGCCAAGGATAGCAGTTTGTTAATAAAACATCTGGCGCAGTGGAATATTGCCAATGCCGAGCGATAACTATTTATCGAGTTGTTAACGACCGTTATTGACTGACGCTTTTGGCAATGTGATCGAGGCCCGATGTTAAATTAAAAACATCGGGCTAATTGTGCTGAACTTGATATAAAACAAGGTTCTTTGAATTTTTCAAAAAATCGCTAACCCTCGCTTTTTTATGACAAAAAAAGCGTTGCCAGTCACAGAAATTTGCCACAAAATGGCGGCCGTTACGGAAGTTGATGGGGTCTGGTGGCCTCCTCGGTCTTCAAAACCGATGTGAGCCGAGAAGGCTTTGGCAGGTTCGATTCCTGCCTCTTCCGCCAAATTTATCTATTGAGCAAATACCATTTCGCCGATCTTTATCGGTCTGGCATTTATGTTTTATCGCTTGTTCAATATGTTTGAAAGAATACCTGAGTAAAAGGTGCTTGCCGCTTGCCAATATAATCCGAACACAGGTTAACTCGCTGGCCAAAAATTAATTTATCAGCATCGATGAAGCATTAATTTTATACGCGCTCATTTATGCACTCTGTTTGCAGACATCCGCAAACTGCCAGCAGTGCCATAACCCGTCAGCTCGGCCTCTCTATCGGCAAACCGGTGTGCATATCAAACCCACGCACTGCACTGGTAATCCCATGCCGAACCCGTCTCACGCGCCAGCCATCTCCCACCGCCAGCCCGCATCCGGTCCGGCTGCCGACGATTCACAGCCAGATTCACGGCCAGATTCAGAGCAACAGTCCAGCCAGCAACACACGCGCCGTTTGCCGCAAGTGGAACAGCTGCTGCAGCAACCTTTTCTCGCCGGTTTTATCGAGGCGCTGAGCCGCCCGCTGGTGACCCAGGCGGTGCGCGACACCCTGAGTGAACTGCGCCAGAGCGAGGCGTTTCGCCAGCATGGGGTTGCCTCCGAGCAGATCGAAGCGCTGATTGCCAAACGCTGCCGGCAGCAGTTGCGCCAGCGTCAGACCCGGGTGATCAACGCTACTGGTACCGTGGTACACACCAATCTGGGGCGCTCGCCGTTAAGTGCCGATCTGTGGGACGAGGTGCGTGACCTTAACACTGGCTACAACAATCTGGAGCTGGATCTCGCCACCGGTAAACGCGGCGGACGCAAGGGGCTGATCGCCCCCCTGCTCCGTTGCCTCACCCAGGCCGAGGATTCGCTGGTGGTCAACAACAACGCCGCCTCGCTCTTTTTGCTGCTGCAGGAGGTGGCCAAGGGGCGCGAGGTGATCGTCTCGCGCGGCGAGCAGATCCAGATTGGTGGCGGCTTTCGCATCCCCGACATTCTGGCCCTCTCCGGTGCCAAACTGGTGGAGGTGGGCACCACCAATATCACTACCGCCAAAGATTACCTCGATGCCATCACCGATCAGACCGCGCTGGTGCTGATGGTACACAGATCCAATTTCGCCATTCGCGGCTTTACCGAATCCCCCGATATCGGCGAGGTGGCCCGCGCCCTGCCCGAGCACGTGGTGCTGGCGGTGGATCAGGGGTCGGGCTTGACCACCGAGGAGTTTGCACCGGATGAAACCTCGGTGCGCCAGTACATCAAGGCGGGGGCGGATCTGGTCTGCTACTCCGGCGACAAGCTGCTGGGCGGCCCGCAAGCGGGCATCATCAGCGGCCGCAGCGATCTCATCAAGCGGCTGGAAAAACACCCCATGATGCGCACCTTCCGCCCGAGCCGCATCGTCTACTCCCTGCTCGAACGCCTGCTCATCCACAAGCTCAACAAATCTCCCGTCGGCGAGGGTATCGCCCAGCGCACCTTGAGCAACCTGGCCGCCATGCAGGCTAGAGCCTCCCAGCTGATGGCCGCCCTGCCCGGCTGCTTTGTGCCGGTCCCCGCCCAGTTGGTGGTGGGCGGCGGCACCTTGCCGGACGAGTTTTACCCGGCACCGGCGCTGGAATGCACCGACCCGCGCCCGGCCCAGCAGCTGCTCGATGCGCTGCGCGAACTACCGGTGCCGGTCATCGCCACCGTGCGCCAGCAGAAGGTGCTGCTCAATATGGCCACCCTGCTGCCGACCGAGATGGAACTGCTGATCGCCCAACTCAAGGAGTTGCTGCTGCCCGCCCCGTTCAATGCAACAAATGCGACCGAGGAGCCCTGATCCCATGACCCCCTATCGCGCCGTTATCGGCCTTGCCGGCCACGTGGATCACGGCAAGACCCTGCTGATCAAGGCCCTCACCGGCATCACCACCGCCCGCGCCCACGAGCAGGCCATCGGCATGACTCAGGATCTCGGCTTTGCCCACTTCGATGACGGTCAGGGCAACACCATAGGTGTCATCGACGTGCCCGGCCACGAGCGCTATATCCGCAACATGGTGGCGGGGCTCTGGAGTCTGGATCTGGTGCTGCTGGTCATTGCCGCCGACGAGGGGTGGATGCCGATGACCGGCGATCACCTGCGCCTGCTCAAGGCGATGGGGGTGCCGCGTCTCTTGGTCTGCATCAACAAGTGCGATCTGGTCTCCCCCGACGAGCTTTTGCTGTTGGAAGAGCGCCTGCTGGAGCGGGTGATGGACGAGAGCGGCATGGTGCCCGACATCGTCAGCGTCAGCGCCAAAACCGGCGCCAATATAGCTGCCCTGCACGCCGCTATCGTACGTCAGCTTGCCGATCTGCCAGCCTCACACGCTGCTCGCGAACAGGGCGCCCCGCGACTGTATGTAGACAGAGTCTTTACCGCCAACGGCACCGGCACCGTGCTTACCGGCACCTTGCAGCAGGGCTGCCTCAGGGTGGGGGACAAGCTGCGCCTCTACCCCGCCGATCGGGAAGTGCAGGTGCGCTCCCTGCAGGCCTATCACCAGAGCGTCGACGAGATTGGCGCCGTCTGCCGGGTAGCGGTGGGCCTTAAAAAAGTGCCCCACAAGGCGGTGGCCCGCGGTCACTGCCTTACCAACGCCGCTGGCCAGTGCGAGGCGGCAACCCACCTTATCGTGCGACTCAACGCCGAGAGCCTGAGCGACAAGACGCTACGCCCCTCTCTGCACAACAAGGAGGTCGAAGTGGCCCTCGGCAGCTGGCATGGCCGGGCCCGTTTTGTCCCCATCAAGGAGACCCGGCTGGCACGGCTGATCTTTACCAGCCCCATCCCCTGCTTCTTCGGCCAGCCGCTTGCCATCATTCGCCACGGCAGCAGCGAACTGCTGCACGGCGCCCGTATCGTCTGGTGCGGCGATATCCACCCCGCCAGACGCAAAACGCTGCACGCCCTGCTGGGCGAGCTGCCGGATCTGCTGGAACACTACAACCCCGCTACCCTGCAGCTGGGGCTCAACGGCTATGTGCTGGCAAGCCGCTTTGACCAGCGGCCCGAGCAGGTCACCCCCCTCGGTGAGTGGCTGCTGGATAACTGCTGGCTGGCCCAAAGCCGCGACCAGCTGCTCGCTACGCTGGCCAGCGAACCGCTCAGCGCCATGGAACTGGCGACCCGCTTTGGCATCGCCTTGCCGGTCACTCAAGCACTGCTCCAGCAGCTTAAGAGCGAGCAACTCATTCGCCTGCACCATGACAAGTGGCAACCGGGCAGCGGCGAGTCGGAAGATGATTTGGGGGAAGAGGCGCAGCTGGTGCTCAAAGTAGTGCGAGATCAAGGCAAGGAGGGTTACGAGCCCGGTAAACTGGGCCCCGGCGGCGTGGAGCTGGACCCCTTTATCACCCGCAAGCTGCCCGCCGCCCTGCAGCAGGGCTTGCAGCAAAAAGGCGCTCTGCAAAAGCAGCTGCGCAATCTGGCGCGACTCAAGTATCTGGTGCAGCTCGATGGCCCCATCTACTACGACGCCGCCCTTTACAACCAGATGGTCGCCGACGTGCTGGCGGGCCAACAGGTGGGAGATCTGATCGACATGGCATCCCTCAAGGAGATCACCGGTTTGTCGCGTAAATACGCCATTCCGTTCTGCCTGCGCATGGAGATGGATGGCTGGGTACGGCGCGAGGAGAACGAGCGCCGGGTGCTGCGTTTGCCGCAGACTCAAGATGAGATGGAGCCGGCATGAGCGCCACCATCGCCCCCTCAGGCTCTTCCAATCCGGTCGCCAACCGGCTGCGCCGCGAATTTCATATCGACGGTATCGTGCAGGGGGTCGGCTTTCGCCCCTTCGTCTATGGGCTGGCACTGCGCCACGGCCTTGCCGGTTATGTGCTGAACGACGCCAACGGCGTCACCATAGGTGCCGAGGGCTCCGCCGAGCAGCTGGCCAGCTTTGCCCGCGAACTGCGGGAACTGGCGCCGCCCTTAAGCCGAATCGATCACTTCAGCGAGCGGGAACTGCCCTTCGCTCATGATCCCGACTTCGATGGCCAATTTCATGGCCAGTTTCGAATTAAAGCCAGCCAGCAGCAGAGCGCCGCCACGGTCGCCATCTCGCCGGATCAGGGAATGTGCGAGGCATGCGCCACGGATGTGGCCAATCCCAACGATCGCCACCACCACTACCCCTTTGCCAACTGCACCCACTGCGGCCCGCGCTACACCATCATCCGCCGCCTCCCCTACGATCGGCCCCACACCGCCATGGCGGGCTTTGCCATGTGCCCGCGCTGCGCGGCGGCCTATGAAAACCCGCTGGACAGACGCTACCACGCCCAGCCGGTGAGCTGCCCCGAGTGCGGACCACATCTCACCTGGCGCTCCGGCCGCGGCGATGCGCTGGCCGAGCGCGAGGATGCCCTGCAGGCCGCTGCAAGCGCCCTGCATGCAGGCGCGCTGATTGCAGTCAAGGGGATGGGGGGGTATCACCTGATATGTGATGCCCGCAATGAACAGAGTGTTGCCAGATTGCGAACGCTCAAGCGGCGCGCGCGAAAGCCGCTGGCGGTGATGGTGGGCTCCCTTGCCGAGGCCAAATTCCATGTCACCGGCTGCGAGGCAGAGTGGACGCTGCTCGCCTCTCAAGCCAAACCCATCACCTTGCTGCGCAAGCGCATTAACGATAATCGGCTCTCAGAATCCCTACTGACAACCGCGCAGCTGGCCGAGGGGATCGCCCCCGGCATCCCTTACCTTGGCGTCATGCTCCCCTATACCCCGCTCCATCAGTTGCTGCTGGATGCCTGTGCCATGCCGCTGGTCGCCACCAGCGCCAATGGGCGCGGCAGCCCAATCCTTGTCGAGTGCGAGGCGGTGGTCAGGGAACTCGGCTGCGAGATTGACGGCATCCTGGATCACAACCGCCCCATACTGCACCCCTGCGACGACAGTCTGGTGCAGTGGGCAGGCGGGCGACGCCAGACGTTGCGCCTCGCCCGGGGCTATGCCCCCTGCACTCCCAGCCTGCAAGAGGCGGTCAAGGCGCCGTTGCTGGCGGTCGGGGCGCAACAGAAGAACCAGCTGGCGCTCGCCTTCGGCCGCCAGCGCATCTACAGCCCCTATATCGGCGATCTGCACAGCCTGCCGATGCAGGAGCACTTCGAGCAGACCCTGGCCACCTTTCGCGAACTCTACGATCTCAAACCCGAAGTTCTGGTCTCGGATCGCCACTCTGGCTACCTCAGCCACCAGTGGGCCAAAAGCTATTGCCAAGATCAGGGTGCAACCCACCTCGAGGTGCAGCACCATCATGCCCACCTGCTGGGGGTGATGGCCGAGCACAACATCACGGGCCCGGTGCTGGGTGTTGCCTTCGATGGCACCGGCCTTGGCGATGACGGCACCCTCTGGGGTGGCGAGCTGCTGCTGGCAGATGTTCAGGGCTTTACGCGGGTTGCCCACCTCACCCCCTTCAAGCTGATCGGCGGTGAGGCGGCCATTCACGAGCCGGTGCGCCAGCTGCTGGGGCTGCTGTTTGAATCGCACAGTCCTGAGCAGATCAGTGCCCTCGATATTCCGTTGATCAACAAGTTGCCATCAGAGCGGATCAGCAACCTGCACCAGCTCTGGCATCTCGGTCGCAACGCCCCCTACACCAGCTCCATCGGTCGGCTGTTCGATGCGGTGGCGGCGCTGCTGGGGGTGATCGATACCCCGGATTACGAGGGCGAAGCCGGGCTCTTGCTGGAGGCGGCCGCCTTGCAGCTGCTTCCCGATGAAACGCCCTTCCCCCTCGCCTTTGGCCTGCACCAGAGCGCAGAGGGGCCGCTGCAGATCCAGTGGGTCGAGCTCATCAATACCCTTGTCAGCGAGCGGCGCACAGGCACCGCCACCGCCAGCCTGGCCGCCGGTTTTATCTGCGCCATCAGCAATCTGGTCATCGCCCTGGCCGAGCGCTTCCCCGGCTATCCGGTGGCGCTCGGGGGCGGCGTATTTCAAAACCGGGTACTGATGGATCAGCTGGTGCCCGCGATCGAAGCGGCCGGCCGGCAGGTATTGGCCAGCGAAACCCTGCCGCTCAATGACGGTGGCATCGCCGCCGGTCAGCTCTGGTTTGCCATCCACCATCTTGCCACGCTTCAGCCTGTCACAACCGGTTGTGCCACCTTGTCGGAGTCCTGAAATCCATGTGTCTATCCATCCCCTCTCAGGTGGTGCAGCTGCACCCCGAAGATAACTGCGTCACCGTCGATACCCTGGGAGTGCAGCGGCGCGTCAGCTGCATGCTGCTCGAAGAGCCCCTCCAGGTGGGCGACTATGTGCTGCTCCACATCGGCTTTGTGATGAGCAAGATTGACGAAGAGGAGGCGCAGGCCAGCCTCGATAGCTTCCGCCAGATGGTGGCCCTGATGCCCAAGCAGGATATCTTGCCATGCTGACACTCAATGATCTCTTTCAGGGCTTTCGCCAGCCCGAAGTGATCCGCGCCCTCGCCGCCCAGATCACCGAACTGGCCAAAGATCTGCCCGAGCCGCTGCGGGTGATGGAGGTGTGCGGCGGCCATACCCACACCATCATGAAGTACGGCCTGCACCAGCTGCTACCGGCCAGCATCGAGTTTGTCCACGGCCCCGGCTGCCCGGTCTGCATCATGCCCAAAGAGCGCATCGATCAGGCCATCGAGCTGGCTAGCCAGCCCAGCGTCATTCTGGTTACCCTGGGAGACATGATCCGGGTGCCGGGCTCCAAAGGCACATTGGCCCAACAGCGCGCCAAGGGGAGCGATATCCGCCCGGTCTATGACCCCCTCGATGCCCTGCGCATCGCCCGTGAAAACCCGGACAAAACCGTGGTCTTCTTCGCCATCGGTTTCGAGACCTCTACCCCCATGACAGCGGCGCTGCTGGCTGCGGCTGAAGCTGAAGGGATTGAGAACCTCTTGTTTCATATCAACCATGTGCTGGTGCCGCCCGCCATTCACGCGGTGATGGCCGACGGGGTGGCCAAGGTGAACGCCTTTATCGGCCCCTCCCACGTCAGCGTCATCACCGGCGCCGATATCTACCTGCCCATCGTCGATCGCTATCAGGTGCCGGTAGTGGTGAGTGGCTTCGAACCGGTGGATGTGATGGAGGCGCTCTTGATGATGGTGCGCCAGAAGGTGGAAGGCCGCTACGCGCTGGAGGTGCAGTACAGCCGCGCCGTCACCGCCAGTGGCAATAAAGCCGCCCAGCGGCTGGTCGAGCGCTATTTCGAGACCCGCGAGCACTTTCGCTGGCGGGGTCTGGGGGATATCAACGCCTCCGCCCTGCGCCTGCGCGATGCGTTTGCCAAGCGCGATGCGGAGCGTCACTTTGCGCTCAATCAGACCCCCATCGACGATCACAAGGCGTGCCAGTGTGCCGATATCCTGCGCGGCTTGGCCAAGCCGAACCAGTGCAAAGTCTTTGGCCGGGGCTGCACCCCGACCCAGCCCATGGGCAGCTGCATGGTCAGCTCCGAGGGGGCCTGCAATGCCTACTACCGATATATGGGGATCCAGGAACAATGAGAGAAATCCAACTTAGCCACGGCGGCGGTGGCGTCGAGATGAACCAGCTGATCAACCAGCTCTTCTTTCGCCACTTTGGTAACGAGATCCTGCTGCGCGGTGAAGATGCCGCCCTGCTGCCGGTAAACGGCCCCGTCGCCTTTACCACCGACAGCTTTACCGTCTCGCCGCTCTTCTTCGAGGGGGGTGATATCGGCAAGCTGGCCATCGCCGGTACGGTCAACGATCTCGCCATGATGGGGGCCAAACCGGAATACCTCAGTTGCAGCTTTATCATCGAGGAGGGGTTCCCCTACGCCGATCTCACCCGCATCGTCGAATCGATGGCCGCTGAACTTGCCAAGAGCGGTGCCCGCATCGTCTGCGGCGACACCAAGGTGGTGCCCAAGGGAGCGGCCGACAAGATCTTTATCAACACCAGCGGGGTCGGCACCTTCCCCATGCCCGAACAGAGCCGGGGCATCTCGGTGCGAAACCTCAAGGCCGGTGACGCCATTCTGGTGTCGCGGGATATCGGCAGCCACGGCGCCTGCATCCTGATGGCCCGTGACGCCCTGCAACTGGGATCGGAGCTCAAGAGCGACTGCACCACTCTCTGGCCGCAGGTAGAAGCACTGCTAAAAGCTGGCATTACCCCTCACGCCCTGCGCGATGCCACCCGCGGTGGCCTCGCCGCGGTGCTCAACGAGTGGAGCAGCGCCTCCGGCGTTGCCATCGAGCTGGAGGAGTCCGCCATTCCGGTGTGCGATCCGGTGCGTGGCCTGTGCGAGCTCTATGGCTTCGAGCCCCATGATCTCGCCAACGAGGGAACCATGGTGCTGGCCCTGCCTGCCGAACAGGCGCAGGACGCACTGGGCATCTTGCGGCAATTCAACCCCGCCGCCAGCCAGATTGGCGTGGTGCAGACAAGCGATCGCCACAAGGTGATCCTCAACAACCCCTGGGGCAGCCGCCGTTATCTGGAGCTACCGCAGGGGGAACTGCTCCCACGGATCTGTTGATCGGCAATGTCGTTCACCCATATGCCGTTTTCCCAATTAGGGGGAGGAGTCACAGCTCTTCCCCATATCGGTTAAGGAGCCACCATGCACGAAATGTCTCTGGCCATGGCTGCCATCGATCTGGCGGCCGAGCAGGCCACCCAGCGGGGCTTTAACAAGGTGACCGCCCTCTGGCTCGAGGTCGGCAGTTTCTCCTGCGTCGACCCGGACACCATTGCCTTCTGTTTCGAGGCGGCCGCCAAGGGCACCGCCGTCGAAGGAGCCCAACTTCACTTCCTGCACCAAGCGGCAGAAGCCTGGTGTTACGACTGCAACAAGACGGTCACCCTCACCGAGCGCGGGCAAGCCTGCCCCGAGTGTGGCGGATACAAATTACGAGTCGCGCAGGGCGATAGCCTGCGCATCACCGACATCGAGGTAAGTTGATATGTGTAGCGTATGCGGATGCGGCCAGGCGCGGATCGCCGGCCATGAGCACGATCATGAGCATCATCACGAACATGAACATCACCATGAACATGGTCATGAGCACGACCATCATCATGCTCATGACGCGCATCACCATCATGACCACGAGCAGAGCGCACCACGTACTCTGATCATTCACCACCACTACCACCATCAGGGGGATGTCCATCACCACTACCACGGCGTCCGGGCGCCAATGGGTGCAGAGGGTCATGATCACCCCCATGACCATCATCATGATCATGCCCACCCGCATCAGCATGGCCATTCCCATGACCACGGGCATTCCCACGCTCATCCACATGACCACAGCCATGAGCATGAGCATGAGCATGAGCATGAACATGAGCATGAGCATGACCATGACCATGACCATGACCATGACCATGACCATTTGCAGGCTGATCTGCACTACGGCAAAGGGGAAGCGGGATTGTCGGTCCCCGGTATGGGGCAGCGCCAGCTGATCGCCATCGAGATGGATGTGCTGGCCAAGAACAATGCCTTGGCGGCCCACAACCGCGAACACTTCGACGAGGCGGCCCAGCTGGTGCTCAATCTGGTGTCGAGCCCGGGTTCAGGCAAGACCACTTTGCTGTGCGAAACCCTGCGCCAGCTGGCCGACAAACGTCCCTGCGCGGTGATCGAAGGGGATCAGCAGACCAGCGCCGATGCGGATCGCATTCGTGCCACCGGCGTCCCTGCCGTGCAGATCAATACCGGCAAGGGCTGCCATCTGGACGCCAAGATGGTCCACGACGCCTGCCACCAGCTGCCTGCCAATGAAGGGGGCATCCTCTTTATCGAGAACGTGGGCAATTTGGTCTGCCCCGCCAGCTTCGATCTCGGCGAGAAGTACAAGGTGGCGATCCTCTCGGTCACCGAGGGGGAAGAGAAACCCCTCAAGTACCCGGACATGTTCGCCGCCGCCCAGCTGATGGTGATCAACAAGATTGATCTGCTGCCCTATGTCAGCTTTGACGTGACCCGCTGCATCGAGAACGCCAAACGAGTCAACCCCTATATTCAGGTGATCCAGGTCAGCGCCACCACCGGCGAAGGGATGGATGCCTGGCTCAACTGGCTGGCCACGGCATGAAACAGTTAAGCGCCGCTGATAACTGTGGATAACAAGAGAGGGAGGCTGATGCCTCCCTCTCTTTATCTGCGCACTTTGCCAACGGCTCTCTTTGTCCAGAATGGCCAGAGTTTCATACTCGCCCCTCACCCTAGCCCTCTCCCCAGGGAGAGGGAACCGTCAGCTCCCTTCTCCCCTTGCGGGAGAAGGGTTGGGGATGAGGGGGGAACTAACTATCAGGCCGCGCTTTCAGCCAACACATCCATCGCAAGTGGCACCTCACCAAAGCGCAGCACCCGATGGCAGATCTGGCGCAACAGCGCCTGCTGGTGACTGAAGATCACCATGCCAAGCCCGCGCTGCTCGCACTCAATCATTAACTCCCGCCAGAGTTGACGCTGAATTTGCGGATCCAGCTGGGCGGTCACCTCATCGGCAATCAGCAGACGGGTACGGGGATCGAGGGCGCGCAGCAGCGCGATGCGGGCCAGCTCACCGCCGGAGAGCTGGCCGGGTTTACGACTGAGCCACGCAGGCTTGACCATAAAGCGAGCCAGCATGGCGTCATCGGGGCGCCACACATCCCAGAGCGCCTGCCCTGTGGTGCGATAGGGATTGAAGGTGAGTTCCGGATGCTGGGGCACCAGCTGGATGGGGTTGTAGCCTTTTATCTGTTCAGGCACCGGCTGCCCATCCAGCCGCATTTCCCCGCTTCCCCGAACCGGTTGCCAACTCGCCAATACCCGCCCCAGCGTGGTCTTGCCGTAGCCGCTCGGGGCAGAGATGCCGAGCCGCTCGCCCGCTTTCACCGTCAGCGACAACCCCTGCCAGAGGGGGCGTTCCCCCTGGGCGATGGTGAGCTCTCGTACTTCAAACATCAGGAAACCTCCGGCACAGAGAAGAGCGTGTTGAACTCCGGCAGTGCCTGCCAGTGGGCACGGAGCATCTCGCTCCCCTGCCCCTGGCGCAGGTGGTGGCAGCTCAAGGTATCGCTCACCTGCCCCTGATGCAGCGCCACGATGCGATCGGCAAAACGGGCCGCCAGCGCCAGATCGTGGGTGACCCAGAGGATGCCGCTGCCCTGATTGGCCAATTCACGCAACTGGCCTAGCAGCAGACAGGCCAGCCCCTCGTCGAGCCAGGCAGTGATCTCGTCCGCCAGAATGTAGCGGGCGCCACCGAGCGCCGCGGTGCAGGCCAGAATGCGCTTGGCCATGCCGCCGGAGAGCTGGCGCGGGTATCTGTCCAGGGTGGCAGCGGGCAGCTGATAGCGCAGCAGTTGCTCGCCAAGCCGCTCGCGAGAACCGCTCTGGCCGCACAGACGCGCCGCGCGGCAAAGCTGGCGCTCCACCGTCAGCAGCGGATTGAGGGCGCTCACCCCCTGCGGCACATAGCAGAGGGTGTGGCCGCGCAAACGGGCACGGCTGGCATCGCACAGGGGCACGCCATCAAGGGAGATGGCGCCGCGCATCCGCAGGTTGTCTGGCAGCAGGGTCAGGGCACTTTGCAGCAGCAGGCTCTTGCCCTCGCCACTCCCTCCCACCAGCGCCACTATCTCCCCCGGCGCCAGTTGCAGGCTGATATCGGTCAGCAATGGCTGCCAGTTGCGCCGCCCCAGCCAGGAGTAGTGGGCAGCTTCTATGGTCACATGGTCGAAGCTCAGCATTGTTCACTCCCAAACCAGAGTTGTTGTAGGGCGCGGGTAGCTTGATCAAACAGTAAAACCAAGGTCAGCAGCATCAGACCGGGGAAGAGGGCCAGCCACCAGCCGCCCCCAGCCAGATAGCGCAGGGCATCGGCCAGCAGCAGACCAAGGGAGGCCTCATGAGCTGCCAGCCCAAAGCCGAGAAAACTCAAGGCGGCGCTGTGCAACACCGCATGGGGAAACATCAGCAAGGTGCCGATAAACCACTGGGGCAACAACCCTGGCAGCAGGTGGGTGCGCCAGCGACGCAGCGCCCCCATCCCCTGACAGCGGGCCAGTACCACATAGTCACTGCAGGCGATCCGCCGCGCCTCCGCGCAGAGGATCAGCGCCAGCTTGGGCCAGTGGGTGAGCGCCACCGCCAGGATCACCCCGCGCATGCCGCCCCCCACGGTAAAGCAGATCAGGATCAGCAGCAGCATATGGGGCAGCGCCAGCATGGCGTCGATCACCATTCGCACCGCCGCATCGCATCTGGGATGAATGAGCGACACGCTTGCCGCCACCATGGCCAGCAGGCCACTGCACAGGGCCGTACTGATCCCCAGCTCCAGACTGGTGAGGGTGCCCTGAAAGGCCCGCAACCAGAGATCCCGCCCCATCTGATCGGTGCCGAACCAGTGGGCCAGCGAGGGGGGCTGCTGGCGCGCCAGCAGATCCATCGGTACATCCTGAGCCGACAAGCTCCAGCCGTAAGCGGCCAGCAGGGCCAGCCCGATCAGGGCCACGGCCAAGCGCACGATGGAGGGGAACGGATTAAACAGCATGCTCGCCCTCCCAACCCCGGTTGATGTGGGCCAGCAGCAAACTGGCCACCGTGTTGCCAATAAAGACCAGCAGGGTGCAGAACAGCACTATGCCCATCAGCAAGGGGATATCTCCCCTAAGCCCCGCATCCACGGTGGCCTGCCCGAGCCCCGGATAAGAGAAGACCTTCTCTGCCAAGAGCGACCCGCCAATCAGCTCACCGAGGGAAGCAAACTGCAGGCAGAGCGCCGGAGTCAGGGCGTGGCGCAACACATGAAAACGCAGCATGGGCCAGCCGCCATCCCCTTGGGCGCGGGCGTAACGGATAAAGTCGCTCTCCAGCACCTCGGCCACCCGCCCCCGGGTATGCAGGGCAATGTTGCCCACCCCGAGCAGCGCCAGCGTGGTAACCGGCAGCAGCAGATGGCGCGCCCGCATAGCCCAGTCAGCCTCATCGGCAGCGAGGCCCGGCGTCCAGGCACAGCAGACAGGGAGCAACGGCCAGTGCACCGCAAACAGCGCCAGCAGCAACAGGCCGACCCAGAAGGTGGGCAGGGTGGCGAGCAGGTAGGCAAAGCGGCAGATAAGGCGATCGGGCCAGCGGTTGAGATAGCGACCGGCGCACAGCCCCAACAGAATGCCAACAAAGCCGGAGAGCAGCCAGGCACCCGCCAGCAGCAGGAAGGAGGCGGCAAAGCGGCTGCCAATCACCTGAGCCACAGGGGCGTTATAGAGCATGGAGTAACCGAGATCCCCCTGCAGCACCTGGCTAAACCAGTGCCAGTAGCGCAGCCAGAGCGGCTGATCCAGCCCCCAGCGGGCGGCGATGCGGGCGTACTGCTCCGGTGGCACATGGAGCAGATCGTTGCCGATATAGGCCTTGATGGGATCGATGGGGGAGTAGCTGAGCAACACAAAGGTCGCGACCGACACCAAGCATAAAAGCCCTGCCAAACGCAGCAGGGCTTTCACAGTGACGCTCATCATGGTGGACGAACTTAGCGGCACGTCCACCGCCAATCCTGCAGGTTGTTGAGGAGTGACCAGCTACCGTGGATCTCTGGCGCTCCCTTGCCAAGATCAATACAGCGGTTGGCCAGATAAGTGTGCTGCACATTGAGCAGCCAGGCCCAGGCGGCATCTCCCTGTACCCCTGCGCCGGTCTTGCCATCCCACTCAACCTGCTGCCAGAACGGCACGGCCGCCTGCCAGTCGGTGGCATCGAGCGCCTGCTTGAGGTGGCCATCCACCACAGGGTTGCTGTAATAGCCCGGGTTGTAGAACTCCACGCCGCCTGAGCCGCTCTGGTAGTGGTGATAGAGCTCCATGGGGTCCAGACTCCCCCACCCCATCAGCACCGGATTGGCGTGCATCTCGCGCTCCACCTGCTCCCAGCTGCCAGATTTGAGGCTCACGTCGAGACCGATGGGTTTGAGCATGGCCCGCACCGCTTCCGCCAGATCCCGGCGAGTACTGTCACCGCTGGTGTACCAGAGGGTAAAGGCGGCGCGCAGGTCGCCCTTGTGACGAATGCCGTCACTGCCCATCTTCCAGCCTGCCTCGTCGAGCAGGGTGTTGGCATGGGCGGCATCGCCATCCTTGAAGGCGGTGGCCTTGTTCAGCCAGGGCAAGCCTTCCACCGCGCTGTAAGCGGGGATGGCGTGCCCTTCCAGCAGCTGATCGGCCAACAACTTGCGGTCGATGGCGTAGTTGATGGCGCGGCGCACCGCCACATCCGAGGTCACGTCGTTGCCGATGGGATACCCCTTGGCATCTTTTTTACCAGCAGCAGGAATGGGGAAGACGATGCCGCGATTCTCCACACTCGGACGCACCCAAAGTTTGAGGGTGTCGGGTACGGTGGGCGCCAGCGAGGGGGCGATGCGCACCAGATCGAGTTGATTGCTCTGGGCAGCGGCATAGGCGCTCTCTTCATCGATAAAGACAAACACCAGCCGTTTGAAGTCGTTGTTGCCACCGGCGTAATAGGGGTTCGCCTCAACTACCAGCTGCTGACCGGGCAGGAAGCTCACCAACCGGTAAGGGCCTGCGCCGACTGGCTTTTGGGCGTACGCTTTGGCGTCGTAATCCTTCTTCGACACGATACCGAGCGATCCCAGCACGTTGACGAAGGTACTCTGGGGGGCGCTCAGGGTGATGGCAACCTCGGTAGGCGAGAGCACTTTGGCCGAGACAAAGTTGCCCATGTCGATCTTGCCGCCGCCCTGGGCCGCGCTGTTGTAGGTAAAGGCCACATCCTCGGCGGTGAGCGGCGCGCCATTGGAGAATTTCAGGCCGGGCTTGAGGGTAATGAGCCACCCCTTGCCGTCCTTGTTCGGGGTCACCGATTGGGTGAGCACATTCTGCCAGCCGAGATCGGCGTTTTGTTTAAGCAGCGGGCTGTGCAGCAGCAGGTAGCTGCCGTGGCTCCAGCCGAGCAGAGGGTCAAACCCTTCGGTGGGTTCACTGCCGATGGCAAGCTTGAGTTCGGCGGGAACCGGTTGGGCAGCGGCCAAAGCTGTGTGGGAGGCGGTGCCCAGCAGCAGAGTCAGCAGGGCGGCCGCACGGGTGCCACCGTAATGGCGAAGGGAATTGCGAGAAACAGTCATGGGGATCCTTCTTGTTTGTACCACTCACGCGTTATCACTCAAAAAAGAGGGGGAATGCGTGTCAGAAAGTGCAAGTTAGGGGCCAAAATGGCCCCCTATTCTAAACTTGATTTCGTGTGAAACCTAGTATCAATCGGGCAATGCAGGGACCTTTCTCGCCGCACCAAACAGTCGTCTGCGCCCCAGATCCACGCCGCCAGCCCCTTGCTGCACTGGCAAGGAGAGCAGCATTTTTAGGGTGCTGCTTACCAGTGAGCGCCCCTGCTCGGCCCCGAGATGGGGATCGAGCGGCGACATCAGGGAGCAGGCCAGCAACTGACCGCTTTCGGGTAGTTCACCCACCATAAAGGTCATGTTGCCGCAGGGGAGCTGCAGGGCGAGGCGTTCGCTGCTGCTGCGCACCGGCCAAAGCTGATCCGGCCCCGGCAACACCACCACGCTCAGCATCCAGGGGGTGAGCACGCAGCCGAGCCACTGACCTTCAAACAGCACGCACTCTGCCACGATGGGCATGGTGGCGTGATAGAAGGGCAACGCCTGCATCTCTTCGCGAGCGATCCGCTCATACTGAGCCACCAGCAACGGTGCGGGATTGGTGGCAAAACCGGCAAACTCCGGCACGGCATCAAGCTCGCTTAAATGGGACTGCGCCATAGGCCCTCCCGCACTTGTTCAGCTTTTTCCTGCTCAGAGAGCGGGATGGCAGGGGCGCCGACACTGGCCAGCAGGGTCAAAATCCGATCCGTCGCCTCCCCCATGGCGGCCGCCACTACGGGGGTGAGGCCGATGCGCGGTTCGAGGGATTCAGGCTCTATGCCGATCAGAGTGAGCCGCTTGGGCGACTCCCCCGTCATGTGCAGCGCCGAGAGCACGTCCGCCAGCCCCAGCTGGTGCGGGGAGATCTTGCGGCCAAACAGGGTCGGGACCTCCTCATCCTTCAGGATCACGACGGTGCCCGGCGGATTACCGCTGCGCACCGCATCCGCCAGAATGATGTGGTCGCGACTGGCCATCGCTTCAAGCAGCTCCATGCCCGCTGTGCCGCCGTCCAGCAGCTCGATGCCGGGGGCGAAACGGTATTCGCGCCCCAGCCCCTCGACGATGCGCACGCCGACGGCCTCATCGCTCAAGAGCAGGTTGCCCACGCCCAGGATCAGGGTGTTCATCACAGCACCTTCACCTGAGTCGTTTCGCCATTCTGGGTATCCACCACGTGGACCGCGCAGGACATGCAGGGGTCGAACGAATGGATGGTGCGTACCACCTCCAGCGGTTTGGCGGGATCCGCCACCGGGGTGCCCACCAGCGCCTGCTCGTAGGGACCAGGCTCGTCATTGAAGTTGCGCGGGCCAGAGTTCCAGGTCGATGGCACCACCGCCTGATAGTTCTCGATCTTGCCGCCCTTGATGACGATCCAGTGGGAGAGCATGCCGCGCGGTGCCTCTTCAAAGCCCACCCCGCGAAACTCCTTGTCCGCCGGGATCTCGGCCTTGATATAGGCGGTGGTATCCCCCTTGCCGATGTTGTCCACCAGCGCCTTCCACTGGTGCGCCAGGGTGTCTTTGAGCACACAGCAGCGCACAGCCCGGCCGATGATGCGGCCCATGGTGGAGTGCAGCTGTTCGGTCTTGATGGCCGAACCGGTCAGCGCCTTGTAGATGCCATTCAGCTGATCGAAATGCGCCACCGTCTCAGGGTGTTTGGCGGCCAGCTTCACCAGCAAGTCTGCGAGCGGCCCCACCTCCACCACCTTGCCGTAGAAGGTGGGGGATTTGACCCAGGAGTATTTGCCGTCATCCTGCCAGCCGGTGTAGTTGGGCTCGGTCTTGCCATCCCAGGGTTTGAGGGGCTCGTCATCCTTGTACCAGGCGTGCTTGTTGCTCTCGGCGATACCGTCCATCAACCAGGCATCCTGATGGTTCTCGATGGGGCGATAACCCGCCAGATTGCCATTCTCGATGTAGCCGCCCGGCATCAGGAAGCTGCCGCCATTGGCGTCAGTGGGCAGCTCCGGCACGCTCAGGTAGTGCTTGGCCCCCTGCCCCAGGGTCAGCCACTCGGGATAGTGTGCGGCGATGATGGCGGCATCCACCTTGTAGACCTGCTCGATAAACTCGCCGAGCCGATCGATAAAGCTCTTCACATAGAGCAGCCGCTCGAGGTTGAGCACGCTCGGCGCATCCAGATTGATGGGGTTGGCCACGCCGCCCACAGCCAGATTCTGAATGTGCGGGGTCTTGCCGCCCAGAATGGCGACGATGCGGTTGGCATCGCGCTGGCACTCCAGCGCCTGCAGGTAGTGAGCCACGGCGATCAGATTCACCTCCGGGCTCAGCTTCATCTCCTTGTGGCCCCAGTAGCCGTTGGCGAAGATGCCGAGCTGGCCGCTGGCCACCAGCGCGCGGATCTTGTCCTGCACCTTGGTCAGCTCATCGGCACTATTGAGGGACCATGTGGACACCCCTTTAAGGATATCCGCCGCTTTTTGCGGATTGGCCTTGAGGGCCGCCGTGATGTCCACCCAGTCCAGCGCGGAGAGCTGGTAGAAGTGAACGATGTGATCGTGGATGTTGTGGGCCGCGATAATGAGGTTGCGGATGAACTGGGCATTGACCGGCACCTTGGCGCCGATGGCGTTCTCCACCGCCCGCACCGAAGCGATGGCGTGAATGGAGGTACATACCCCGCAGATGCGCTGCACAATCATCCAGGCATCGCGCGGGTCGTTGCCCTTGACGATCTCCTCCATCCCGCGCCACATGGTGCCGGACGACCAGGCTTTGGTCACTTTTCCGCCTTCGATTTCGCAGTCAATACGCAGGTGCCCCTCAATGCGGGTGATGGGGTCTATGGTGATACGTTGGCTCATACGTTGGCTTTCCCTCGGGCCTGATAATCTTGGTGAACACGTTCAAGTGATGGCAGTACCGGCAGCAGCCGGATCAACAGCAAATAGGCACACACCTCGATGGCGACGAAGCCCAGGGAGATCAGTACCTCCTCCGCGGAGGGGAAGTAGTGGTAGCCATTGCCGGGGTTGAAGGCGAGCAGGGAGTAATCCAGTCGCCAGAGGGCTGCGCCCAGCAGCATGCTGAGGGCCCCCAGGAACAACATGCGTGAATCGCGGCGGCTCTTGTCCCAGTGGAACACCAGCAGCGGGAAGATCATCAGCGCAATCTCGCTCCAGAACATGATGGAGAAGCGATTGAGATCGGAGAGGTACTCCGACTTGTCATTGATGACGATCTCGGCAAAGCGCAGCGCCACAAACAGGATCAGGAAGATGTCGATCACCTGGGTCAGCTTGTAGAAGAGCGACTTCTCGTTGGGGCCCCGCCCCGCCAGTCCCGCCTGCACCAGAGAGCCCTCAAACACCACGATGGAAAAGCCCATGATGAATGCGGTCAGAAGCGAGAAGACCGGCAGCAGCTCGTAGCTTTGCCAGAGCGGATGGATCTTCTCCCCCGCCACGATCATCAAGGAGCCCATCGAGGATTGGTGCATGGTGGGCAGCAGGGCCCCCAGCGCCAGCACGAAGAACATGATCTTGTTGAGGCGAATGAGTGACGCTTTCCAGCCGAACTTCTCCAGCAGCACGGGCGCAAACTCCAGCGCCATCACCCCGATATAGATGGTCATGCAGACCGCCGTCTCGAACAACACCGAGGAGGTGTTGAAGTGACCGGGCAGGTAGAAGTACGGCAGGTTCCAGTAACGCCCCACGTCGATAGTGATGGAGAGACCACCGAGCGAGTAGCCGAACAGGCTCGCCAACAGCGCCGGTCGCACCAGCGGGTGATACTCGCCCCGGTTGAAGACATAGACCGCCCAGGCCAGCGCCCAGCCGCCACAGGCGAAACCGGTACCGATCAGCAGGTCAAAGGAGATCCACAGCCCCCAGGGGTAACCCCCGTTGAGATCGGTAACTGAACCCAGCCCGAAGAAGAGGCGTTTCAAGATCAACATGCCGCACAGTACGGCAAAGGGGGCCAGCACCAGTACCGGCCAGCTGACCAGCTTGCCGCCGAGCGGATGCGCCTTGTGATTACTCATGATCCTTGCCCCCCTTTGCTGAACTCTGATCTTTAATCTGAGCGCTGCTCTGATCATGACCATCATCGTGATGGTGATCGTGACCGTTCTTCTTGCTATTGCGACGAATGAGCACCGAGAGTCCAGTCAGCACCACCATGGGCAGCACCATCCCCTTGTAGAGGGTGTGCTGGATATGCTCGGAGCGGGCACCGGAGGAGAGCTCCGGCAAGTCGGGCATGTCGAGCTTGGTGTAAGGCACTCCGGCCAGTACCAGCACCTGGGTGCCGCCCCCCTCCTTCTCGCCATAGACGTAAGGCTGGTAGTTGGGCACCTCGTGCAGGTAGGGATCGTTGGCGCTGAAGGTCTGGCGCGGATAGGCATACTCGCTGCCAGGAGTCGCCAGCAGGCGGCGCTTGGCCTCGGCCATCAGCTCCTCACGGGTGCCAAAAATCACGGCGCCGGTCGGGCACACCTCGACACAGCCGGGCAGTTTTCCCTGATCGATCCGCTCAAGCCCCTTCTGGTTGCAAAGCTCGCACTTGTGGATCGCCCCCAGCGGATTGTCGTAGTCATATTTGGGCACATCGAACGGGCAACCCACCATGCAGTAACGGCAGCCGGTGCAGACGTCCGGATCGTAGTGAACGATGCCAGTCTTGGGATCTTTGGTAAGGGCCTGCACCGGACAGACCGAGACGCAGTTGGGATCGACGCAGTGCATGCACTGCTTCTTGATGTAGGCATAGCCATCCACCAGCTGATCCTTGTGCTCGCCAGTACCGCTCTTCCACACCTGAATGATGTTGTTGGTGTAGGGTGTCAGCTTGTCGTTGGTAGACCAGGTCTGTGCGCCCTCCGGATTGGACGGGTTGCCATTCAAACGCTGACACTCCGCCACACAGGCCTGACAGCCGACGCAGAGGGTGGAGTCATACAACATGCCGAGCGACCCGGGAATGGGCGGTTTGTTCTTGGCCGCCGCCATGGCGGTACCGGGCACGGCAGCCCCTGCCGCCAGTGCACTGGCAGAGGCGAATTTGAGGAAATTGCGTCTGTTCACGGTTACTCCTCCCGTGATGGGTGCTGCCCGGCTTCGTGGCGCTTCTGCTGGCGACCGAGTTCACGCACCGTCATCAGACTCACCCCCACCAGCACCCCGAGGGCGCCACCGATCAGGCCCGTCGCGGTGGGCGAGGTATAGCCCCCTTCCTGGATCTTCACATCGGGTTTATCCACCCGCGGGGTCGGGTTCTCTACCTTGGCTAGCTGGAAGATCCCCTTGCTGAAACCGACCCCCTGCTCGTTGCAGCCATAACAGGGGTGGCCGATGCCGACCGGCCAGATGCCGCCGCCCACATCGCAGAACTCCAGGGTCGAGCAGTTGCCATAGGTCTCAGGCCCCTTGCAGCCCAGATGGTAGAGACACCAGCCCTGACGGTGGCCCTCATCGCCAAACTCCTTGGCAAAACGACCTGCGTCGAAGTGCGGACGACGCTCGCAGTTCTCATGGATAAGTCGCTCGTAGGCAAACAGCGGACGCTTCTTGCTATCCAGCGCCGGCAGCTTGCCGTAGGTGATGTAGTAGGCAACCGTGGTGAGAAAGTTGTGGGAATTGGGCGGGCAACCCGGGATATTGATGATCGGCGTACCGATATTGCCGAGGGCCTCTTCGAGACTGACTGCACCGGTCGGGTTGCCGCCGCTGGCAGGTACACCGCCCCAGGCGGAGCAGGAGCCGATGGCGATGACCGCAGCCGCATCGGCGGCGGCGCGGCGAATATGGTCGACGATGGGCTCACCGGCCACCATGCAGTAGACGCCACCATCTTTGAGCGGAATGGAGCCATCCACCACCAGCACATACTTGCCTTTATAACGCTTGATGGCGTTGTGCTTGTTCTCTTCCGCCTGATGACCAAAGGCCGCCGAGAGCACCTCGTGGTACTCCAGCGAAATGGTATTGAGGATCAGGTTCTCGATGGTGGGGTGAGTGGCCCGCAGCAGTGACTCGGTACAGCCGGTGCACTCCTGCGCTCCAATCCAGATCACCGGCGGCCGCTCGGGGCTGGTGAGCGCGGTGGCCATCTTGGCGACGGCATTCTGACTTAATCCCAGGGTTGCGGCCATCCCGGCACACAATTTCATAAAATCACGGCGATTAATCCCATGAGCCGATAAAAAATTATCCTCGACCATTCTACTTATTCCCGTAGTGAGCACTTGTTTGATAAATGCTTAATAGCGGAAATGCTAAGGACTCACCCACCCTGCAGTATTGATCTCTATCAATTTCGACCGGCTTACCCCTATTTCCATAGCGAGCCACATCACAAATAAAATTAATTACCCCTAAAGAGATATTTGGCAACCCCATAAATTCAATGAACTTAATTGGATATTAAATAATTAATCGCCACATTCACTCTCTTTCGCTGTTAGCCAAATTAACATGTTCGATATTTTCGCCATACGGCTCATGTCACAATAATGATACTCAACAATAAATGACCCATTAAATATATCTTTACTCACCCCATTGCATATTCCACGCAATCACCCCCAGGCAAAACCCGACTGGTCGCCCCAAGTCAGAGCGGTCTCACCGCCAGCTGCCACCGGTAGCAGGCACGCCCTGCACGGCGCGATTTACCTGCATGTCGCTTGTCGCTTGGTTTTGCCTGCATCTTGCCTGCGTTGCAGGGCGACTCCTCTTGCCATCGCACACAGCGCCGCCCCGGCTGGCCTCCCTGACGCTTAACCCGGATCAATGAAAAGATGCCGCCGAGGTATTCATATCACCATGACTTCACCCACTCTTTATTGCCCTGCCTGTCGATGAGTAAAATATCGCGTTCGCGCATATGTTTACGCATCGGCGTGAATCTGCATTCAAATTAACTGTGAGAGAAAAGAGAAGGTTGAAGGCGGCCTGCAACATAGTGTTCATATTTAACGCGCGACGCATTCGCTCATCCGGTTACAGATGTTACTGCCAGCATTCACACTATTTACCTTCACGTCACCCTGCGTAATTAACCAGAGCGTAAATATCCATCCCCATCGATAAAGATGATAATTATTCTTGTTCAAGAGCGATCACAAGAAATTAGCTGTGATGATGATGACAAACGAGAGGCGTGTTAATCATCAGCCAAGCAGTGACTCCAGCAACTGCAGCGCCTGATCGAACTCGAACTCGTTGACCGCCTGGCTCACCTCTTGAAATGCAGCACGCAGCGGCGATGCACTGCCAACCAGATCAGCCTCTATCTGCTGACAGAGCGCCAACGCCTGGGCATCGCTCTGTGCCAGCAAGTCCCCCAACTGCTGCAGTTGCGCCGCCAGCATCTCGGCATCGATGCCCCGGGGGGCAGCCACCGTCACGGAGGGATCTGCCAGCGCGGCTTCCAACCCAGACAGCAGCGGCGTCAGCTCGGCCATCAGGGATGGCAAGCGGGTTGCGACTCCTGCATCATCCCCCTCTTCACCGGCGCGCTCGAGCAGCGCCGCCTGCGTCGCCACACCGATCGCCCCTATGGTGCTTGCACTGCCCTTGAGGGTGTGAGCCAGACGCCGGGCCGTGACCTTGTCATCCGACGCCCACGCCGAGTGGAAACTGGCTGCAAACCCCAGCTGTCCCTGCCAGAAGCGCTGCAACATATTGCGGTAGAGCGCACTGTCGCCCCCCATCACGGCCATGCCCCGTTGCACATCAAGGCCGGGCACGCCTTGCCAAGGGGTCGCATCGTCTGCCACCTGCAAGTTGCTGGCGGCCGCCAGTGGTCTGGCGGGTGTGATCCAGTGCGAGAGGGTCGCCAGCAACAGCGGCATATTCAAGGGTTTGGCGATGTGGTCATTCATGCCTGCCGCCAGCGCCTTCTCTTTATCTCCGGCCATGGTGCTGGCGGTCATGGCAATAATGGGGATCCCGGCCAGCGCCGGATCGGTGCGGATCAACCGGGTCGCGGTATACCCGTCCATCACCGGCATCTGGCAATCCATCAGGATGCCGTCAAAGCCGCGATCTTGCGCCAGCAGGGCGAGCGCCTGCGCCCCATCACAGGCACAGACCAGCGTGATCTGCTGCTTACCCAACAGGGCCAACGCCACCTCCCGGTTCATGTCGTTATCATCCACCAGCAGCAGACGAGCACCCGCCAGTCCATGACCGGGCAGCGCCACCTGATGATGGAGGCTTGCATCCGATAACGCCTCCTGCCCCACGGCGTCGCCCCCCAGCGCCTGACGCAGTGCCTGACACAGAGCCTGACAAAGTGCCTGTGGGGTAAACGGATGGGCCAGCACATCACAGAGCGGCAACCCCTGCGCAGCAACATGGCTGGCCACCAGTGCAGGATCGCCCGAGGTGATCAGCAAGACCGCGGGCGGCGCTGCCAGCGTGGCAATCTCCTGCAGCATCTCTGGCAACCAGCGATCCCCCTCCTGCCAGCCCAGCACTATTCGATCCCAGGGTTTTCCCGCCGCGATGCCTTGATGCAGCAGTGCCAGCACTGCGGCGGGCTCGTCCGCGCAGACAAGCTCAACAGGCAGCGCCGCCAACTGGTGGAGGATGGCCGCTCGCGAAGCAGGGCGCGGTTCCAGCAACAGCAAACGCTGCGGCGCCAGCTGTATGGCCACATGTTGCTCTTTCTCATGACCCTTATCCGCCACGGTCGCAAACCGAATACGGAAGTGGAACTCGCTGCCCTGCCCCGGGGCGCTCTCCACCCGGATCTCCCCGTCCATCAGTTGCACCAGATTGTGCGTGATGGCCAGGCCAAGGCCGGTGCCGCCATATTTACGGGTGGTCGAGCTGTCAGCCTGCTCAAAGGAGTGGAAGAGACGCTGGCACTGCTCGGCCGTCATGCCGATACCGCTATCCTGCACACTGCCCTGCAGCCAGATCTCGCCATCGCGCTCGTTACTGCGGGCCAGTCGGACAATCACCTCTCCCTGCTCGGTGAACTTGATGGCATTGCTGGTCAGGTTGAGCAGGATCTGGCCAAGCCGCAGGGGATCGCCGCGCAAACGCTCAGGCAGATCACCGGCCAGATCGAACAGCAGTGCCAGCCCCTTTTCCCGCGCCCGAAACGCCGTCAGATCCGCCAGCCACTCGAACACCTCGTTGAGCCGGAAATCCACCTGCTCCAGTTGCAGCTTGCCCGCCTCCATCTTGGAGAAGTCGAGGATGTCGTTGAGGATCCCGAGCAGGTTGTTCGCCGCTCTGTCTATCTTGCTCACATAGTTGTGCTGCTCGGGGGAGAGACTGGTTTGCAGCGCCAGATGGGCCATGCCGATGATGGCATTCATCGGCGTGCGGATCTCATGGCTCATGTTGGCCAAAAATTCGCTCTTGGTTCGGGTGGCATCTTCGGCGATCTGCCGGGCTTCGAGCATGGCGGCCTCCGCCTGCTTGCGGTCGCTGAAATCGAAGATGATCCCGTCCAGATAGACGGCCTTGCCCTCGGCATCATAGGTGGCGAGCCCGATGGAGTAGACCCAGCGGATCTGACCCCAGCGATCGAAGATGCGGTACTCGTTGATATATTGCCGGTGCTCGGCAATGGCCTTGATGGTGTTGCGGTTGCTCAGTTCGAGGTCATCGGGATGGATCAAGTCACCAAAATCGCGGCTGTTGCCCACGCCGACAAAATCGCTGGCGGGATAGCCGGTCAATTTTTCCGCCTCGTCGCTGACGAACAACATGGTCCAGGGGTGATGAGGCAGGCAGCGATAGACCATGCCCGGCACGTTGCGCACCATGGAGTGGATCCGCTGTTCGCTCTCATGCAACCGCTGGCGATCCACCGCAATCCGATCATGGGCCTCCCGCATGGCCTGCTCGGCGGCACGGATCGGGGTGATATCGACCAGGCTGCCGACCGCGCCGCTACGCCCGCTCTCGGCAAGCTCGATCCCGGAGAGAAAATAGAGCATGTCCAGAGGACGGCCATCCGGCGAGAGCAGACGCACCTCATGCTGCGTTCTGGCCTGACTGCCCGCCACCCTCTGCAAGGTGTTGCCCTCATCCACCGCATTCAGTCCGGCCAGTTGCGGCAACTCCGCCAGCCGCTTGCCCTCGACCGGGCGGGCGCCACCAAATGCGCTGGTAAAGGCGCGATTCACCCCCAGCAGGCGGCCCTGATTGTCGGTATAGAAGAGAGGATGTGGCAGGGTATCGATCAACGCCTGCTGAAAGGCAAACTGCTCGTTGCGCTCGCGAATGCTGCGGCGACGCAACATCCGCCCCTGCCAAAGCAGCGCCGAGATCAGGCAGATCAACAGTGCGGTCCCGAACAAAGCCACTCGCCGCCATCCTGACACGGCTTGATCCACATTGCCCAACAGCAGCAGCGTCCACTGCCCTTTGGCATCGTGCCACTCGATAGGCATGCGGCTCACCAGATAGTTATCCTTCCCGATCCGCACTTCACGGCCGTCGAGTGCAGGCAGGATCACCGGTTGGCGATCCGGTGCAAAGTAGTGTCCATAGAGGCGAGAGGCAAAGAGCTGCTGTTGCCTGACGGCAGAGTTTGGCCCCACTACCGCCATTTGCCAGTCACTCTTGTTACTGGCCATCACCACCCCGTCGGGCGAGACCAGCAAGCCGATGGCATTGCCCCACCCGGCCAGAAAGGTATCGAGCAGCGTCATCTCGTAGCGCGCCACCACCACCCCGGTAATGTCGCTTCCTTGCGCCCGATCGTGAGAGACCGGCGCCGCCACATAGATCATCCGCTTGCCGGTATTGAGGCTGACCCCGGCATCCACCGTTTCCAGCCCCAGGATCCCTTGCCTGAAATAGGAGCGAAACGACACATCCTGCCCGACGACATGGCGGCCAAGCGCATCCCAGTCTCGGACAATCACCCCAGCTTTATTGGTAACAAAGGCATGATTGGCCTTCACCCCCTGTGCCAGCACCTGTAGTGCTTCGCTGGGGGTGAGCTCCCCCCGCTCGAGCAGTGATGCTTGCTGGATCTCGCGGTTGAGGCGGCCAGCCAGCTGCACCGCCCCCATCCCCTTGCTTGAGAGGGTCAGTTGCTGCAGATTGTCGCCCTCGCGCTGAATGCGGGTATCCAGCGACTGGCGATACTCCTGCCGCTCCAGTTCCAGATAGAAGGCATCGACCAGCGTGGCCACCATCAGGGAGAGCAATAGCACGGCGGCAATCTGCCAGAGACGGGATTTCATGGTTGAAAACATGCTCCCTCGTTCTGCCCGGCAACCATCTGCGCCAACGCCGCCTCACCGGAGAAGGAGTGGTGATTGAGGCGCTCACCGAACAGCGAATTTATCACTTTGAGGGGGCCAGTTTTATCATCAACCAGCAGCGCCAGAGGACGAGCGGCGTCCGGGGCAAGATGTTCCATATCTCGTGACTCTCCCTGCCAAGATGGAGGATGGCGGCCCTTGCCAGCCTTCCTCACACCATAACGGATCCCCGAACTGGCAGCCACGACAACCCGGTTGAAATGTGCGCACTACCATGCCCGCACCAACACGTGACAAGGGATAAACCGGATAAAAGGAAAAAGCGGATATGGGATAGTGGCGGCGGCGCGCATCACAAGAGGGTCCGCGCCAACAGCCGTGGTGATATCAGATTGATCTCTTTATCCCGTTGGGGGATGTGCCAGCTTGCAGATTGATATTTCCAGCGCAAGGTAGCAGAGGTATCGATTGACCAGAGTCATGCACCCTATATTATCATGCTCAAAATGAGCTGGCAGGATACAGCGACAGATGGGCACATCAGATAGCCATATGGACATAGCAAAAATAATTTCCGGGCCCACGCTGGTGCTGGAAAAAGATAATGTGCACAGCGATGCGCTCTGCCATCAGTTACGTGCCATTGGCATAAGCCAGATTACGGTGGTGGAGAGTGTCGAGGCGCTGGAGCGGTGCATGGCTGATAGCCCCGCCGCAATGATCATCTGCAATATCGATATTGACTCAGCGAACTTGCTCACGCTGCTGAAAAATATCCGCAGTACGGCACCTCATCACACACTGCCTTTTTTGACCCTGACCTCAGGGACCGATCGCCCATTGATCGAACAATTTGTCCAGGCGAAAGTCTCTGACATTATTTTGACCCCGCTCAAGCCCGATACCCTTAAAACCAGGATCACCCGGCTGCTGTTGGCAACCAGTCAATCGCAGCACCCACTCTCTCAATTCGACTTCGGCCGTTTGCACCGTTTTTCCAACAGCGATCTGGTCGCCAGCAATCAGGACAGTCCCACCATTCTGGTGGTTGACGATATTCCAGATAATTTGATGCTGATCACCTCGGTATTTCGCAAAGAGTTTCATCTCAAGTTGGTCAAGGATGGCGAAAAAGCGATCAGGATCTGCCAATCGGATAATCCACCCGATCTGGTGCTGCTCGATATCATGATGCCCAACCTGAACGGATTCGATGTCGCCAGAATTTTGCGTGAACATCCCCACTCAGAGCACATCCCCATCGTCTTTATGACGGCTCTGGATGATATCTATTCCCGTAAACGGGCGATGAAACTGGGGGCCGTCGATTTTATCACCAAGCCGATCGACATCGAGATGCTGCGTTTTCGCATTGCCAATCTGATGCGGCTGGTGCATGCCAGAAGAGACCTGCAAAAAGAGTTCGATCAGATGCTTGAGCTCAACGCGCTCAAAGAGAGCCTCGAGTTTAATATCCGCTATGAAATCCGGGAGCCGCTGCTCAATGCGCTACACCTGCTGGAAGAGCTGGCCGCCGACCCGTCGCTCAACATGGTCCAAAAAACCCAGCTCTCCATCACCAGAAAATCGGTGGGCGACGCGCTGGCATTGACCCGTCTGGCCTCCGAGATTTACCAGATTGAAACCGGCTCCTTTGTGTTGAAAGCGGGTAAAGTCCAGCTCTTTGATATTTTCAACCGGCTCTCGGTGCAGTTCAAAAATCTCTATGCCGAGAAAAAGCTCGATATCAAGCTGACCAAACCCAAAAATTATCTCTATGACGAGCTGTTCATCGCAGGTGACGAATTTCTCTGTTATTCCGCATTTCAAATATTGATACGGCTCGCCTGCGAACATGCAACCCCCTCCTCCTGTGTGGAGATTGTCTGTCTGAAAAACCCTGACAGCATTATCTTGAATATTGATAGCTCGACCTTGCTGGATATCAGCCACGCCTTGTCTCTGTTCGATAAATCCCCCTCCTCTGATAACAAGGAAGCGCGCAGTCGCAATGGCTACCATGGCAAAATCATGCTGGAAGCCAATGGCGCCACCGTAACGGTGTCGCTCGATGAAGAGACCCGGTTGCTGAATATCTCGGCGCACTTCCCGCAAAAAGAGGATTTCAACCCATATCCAGAGTGAACCGGGTCAACGTCCTCGTGCCCCGCCATGACATCGCCGCGGATTATTTTCCTCTTCTGCGATGAACGCATAAAACACGAAGGATTTATCACCACCCTGCTATTCATCGTCATCTGGTCATCGTCATCTGGCAGTTTAACGCAACGGGAATTGTTCATGCATGCAGCAATAAGGGCCAACACCATGAAGCCATCGATTATTCCGTTGGGTTATCTGTTTTATGTCCCATCCGGCAGTCCTATCCATTAAGGAGATAACATGAATCTCATTCGCCGCGTTATCCCCCTGTATGTCCACATTGCCCACCTGTTTCTGGGCTTGCTGCTGGTGTTTGCCCTGCTCACCCTTGGTCACCAATATCAGCAGACCAAAACCATGTTGATGAATGAGGCGGAAGAGAGATTCAGCCTGATCGGCCAACTGACGACGCAGGAGCTGGAAGGGCTGTTCCGCTCCTCGGCCCTGAGTGTCAATCTGCTCGCCCAGCAGCGCCTGACCGAAGCCGACACCCTGGCAGCACGCATGGCGAACATCCCCTATATGGCGACCCTGCTAACAGGACAGCCCTCGGCCAACGGGGTCTATGCCGGTTACAACAACGGCGATATGTTCTGGCTGATGCGCTGGCCGACCGACACCGATGTGCAGCACCTGACGCCTCCCGCCAATACCCGCTGGATCGTCCAAAGTGTCCGGCATTTGGAGGCTGCCACCCTCACGGATATCTTCGCGCTGGCCGACAACCTCGCCATCATCGCGCACAAACAGGTATCAGGGCTCACATTTGATGCAAGAGAACACCCCTGGTTTATTCAGGCCAAGCAGGCCGGACGACTGGTGCAGACGCCCCCCTATATTTCGCTCGATTCTCAGGAGATGTACCTGAGCTTTGCCAAACCGATGCAAAACAGCGCTGGCATCATCGGAGTGAGCCTAAATCTGCGTTCCATCGAACACTTGCTCAAATCTGCCATGATCACCCCCAATATGCGGCTGGCCATCGTCAATGAGCAGGGGGAGCTGATTACCAGCCATAAAGGCGGGATGATCATTCACGGTGAGAAGGGGGGATATCGACTAGCCAAAGTCACTGAAGCCGACCTTCCCATGCTGCAACATCTGATCGATGCCAGCCAACGTCAGCATATGGATAAACTGACGTTTCAATCAGAAGAACGCGATTGGCAAGGTATGCATGTTGAGCTGCCGGAAGCGGATGAATCACGGCTATCACTCTGGATCGCCGCGCCTGTCGATGAACTGCTGGCCAAGGCCATCACCATTCGCAATCAGACCTTCCTTCTGTCGGGGATCTTTCTGATCCTTGCGCTCTTCGCGGCCATCAAGCTGGCCAGAACCGCCGCCAGGCCCCTCGATGCCCTGACACAAGAAGCAGGAAAAATAGCCCACTTCGACTTCAACGAACCGGTCAGGGTCAACACCTATATTGCGGAAATCATCGATCTCTCCCAGGCCATGGGCGACATGAAATCGACCATTCAGCGCTTTTTGCAACTTTCCACCTCCCTCTCCAGCGAGACCAGTTTCCCCCGCTTGCTGGTGCGGCTGCTCACCGAAATGCAGCAACTGACCGGTGCAACAGGCTGCATGCTCTATCTCTCCGATAGCGGCAACAAGACGCTGGATCTGGCGGGGTTGTGCTGGAATGGCGAGGTGCAGGAGCAAACGCCGACCCACAGTATCGGAACCCTCAATCAGCCAACACATCCACTGTTCCAGAGCTTGCAAGGGGTGGAACTGGAACCGGTTGCGTTGGTCTCCAGCGAATTGCAGATCCTGTTCCCCTACATCGAAGAGAGCGACACGCCGCTGACCTTCTGGCCGATAGCCCTGAAAAACCGCGATGGCCTACTACTCGGCACCCTGGTGTTTCTGATCGATGAACGGAAGAAGTCCCTGACTCCGCAGCGGATGGCCTTTGTCAAAGCCCTCTCCTCCACCGCCGCCGTGGCACTCACCACCCAGCGACTGCTGGAGGAGCAGCGCAATCTGCTGGAAGCCTTTATCCAGCTCATCGCAGGGGCCATCGATGCCAAGAGCCCCTATACCGGTGGCCACTGTCAACGAGTGCCCGAACTGACCAAGATGCTGGCAGAGGCGGCATGTGAGGCCCGGGAGGGGCCATTCCAACACTTCTCGCTCGATGAAAAACAGTGGGAAGCAATACATATCGCGGCCTGGCTGCACGATTGCGGCAAGGTGACCACCCCGGAATTTGTGGTCGACAAGGCCACCAAGCTGGAGACCCTGTGCGATCGCATTCACGAGGTCAGGATGCGCTTTGAAGTGCTAAAACGGGATGCCGAGATTGCCTACTGGCAGGCACGTCTCCATGGGGGTGATGACCTCGCGTTACAGGCCACGTTGCAACAGCAGTGGCAACAACTGGATGAGGAGTTTGCCTTCATCGCCCGCTGCAACGAGGGGGGCGAATTTATGGCCACGGAGGATATTACAAGGCTACAGCAGATCGCAGGCCGTACCTGGCAACGCACGCTCTCCGACCGGATTGGCATCTCTCAGGATGAGCTGGCGCGCAAACAGCGGGCCACGGAGTCACCGCTGCCGGTCACCGAACCCTTGTTGGCCGATCGCCCGGATCACCTCTTCACCCGCAGCAACCGCGACCGCCTTGCCCCTGACAACCCCTGGGGATTTCAGGTCAACACCCCCGAATACCTCTATAACCGCGGCGAGCTCTATAACCTTGCCATCCGCCGGGGCACCCTCACCGACGAGGAGCGCTACAAGGTCAACGAGCACATGATCCAGACCATCATCATGCTCGAAAAACTCCCCTTCCCCGCCAACCTGAAACAGGTGCCGGAAATCGCAGGGGGACACCATGAGAAGATGGATGGCAGCGGTTATCCCAAGCGACTGAAACGGGACGAGATGAGCATCCCCGCCCGAATGATGGCCATCGCCGATATCTTTGAAGCGCTGACCGCCGGCGATCGCCCCTACAAAAAAGCCAAGTCCCTTTCGGAGGCGATCCGCATCATGGGATTCATGCAGCAGGATCACCATATCGACCCCGAACTGTTTGCTCTCTTTCTCCGCTCCGGCGTCTACCTGCGCTATGCCGAGCGTTATATGAGCCCGGAGCTCATCGACGAGGTGGATATCAGCCCCTATCTCGCCAATCCTTGACCGTCACGAGGCACATGGGGTGACCTGATATGTGCGGTCTGGGGATCTGCACGCAGACCAGTCTGTCTGACACCGGTGGTCAACCCGATGCGCAATAGATCTGAAGAGGAGATTCACCCGACAGCCATGATAATCCTCTCCATGGCGCCTTGTTTGTGGCAGGGTTTATGGCTGACCCCACAGACACTTGCCAATTGAGGAAATCGAACAAGAAATCGAGAAAAATCAAGATAGATAGCCAAATAAAATAACAAACTTAACTATCATTAACTTGAACGTTTGAGAGAACGTGACCACTTCACATGGATCCAGCGCAATGACCACTGAACGGGAACAGTTGATCCGCTCACTGTTTGATGAGTACATCGAGATGTATTCATCACGGGATGACCGGCTCACAACACGTTTTAGCGACAATTTCAGCGGTTTTGCAGGCAGCAGCGATATTCTGGTTGCCGATAGAGAAGAGTGGGTCCGGATAACCCGCTGCGATTTTGCCCAGATCCCGGACAGGATCCGCCTGGACATACTCGATGTAGCCCTGCAAGATCTGGCCGCTGACGTGGTGGCTGTCACCGCCTTCTTCCATATCCATCTACCAAAATCAGAACCCATCTTGTCTCGGCAAACGGCCAGGCTGGTGCTGATCTTTCGGCATGAAGCCATGGAATGGAAAATTGCTCACAGCAGTATCTCCATCCCTTACGGTCTGGCTCGCGAGAACGAGATTTACCCGATGACCAATCTGGAGGAGCGCCAGCATGAACTGGAGCTCATTATCGAACTCAGAACCAAAGAGCTGGCGGAAGCGAACCGGAAACTGGAAGCGCTCAGCAATACCGACGGGCTCACCAACATTGGTAACCGCCGTCTGTTCGACAACTCATTGAACCAGGCCTGGGAGCGGTGCATGCATACCGAGATGCCGATTGCACTCATCATGCTCGACATCGATCATTTCAAGCAGTTCAACGACCTCTATGGCCACGTTGCCGGTGACGAGTGCCTTCGATTGCTGGCCCATACCCTGGCACAATCCGGACGCCGCTCGGGGGAATTGGTGGCCCGCTACGGCGGAGAGGAGTTTGTCATCCTGTTGCCACATGTCGAGCATCAATCCGCCTACGAGATTGCCCAACACATACAGCGGCTCATTTTTGCACTCGCGCAGCCACACGCACAGAATGCCACCGGTCTGGTGACCGTTAGCATGGGTGTCGCCTGCCTCAGGCCATCGCATCACCGGCAGCCATCAGAGCTGGTAAAACTCGCTGATGCCGCGCTCTACACCGCCAAATCATCCGGCCGTAACTGCATCAGAATCGCTGAGCCACGACATTGATAGGCCGGTAGTTTTTTACCCTGTTATAAAAAACCATCCAGGATATAGCCTTGATCGGATTTTCGCTCACTGATGGCACCCTTGGTATGCCCCAAGATCGCCGCCGCAGGCTGTAGCGGTACACCATGATTCTTGAATACGGTTGCCACGGTATGGCGCAGGCTGTGGAAGTCTTTGTCTACGGGGCACTGATGACTGAACCACGCCCCCCCCAAAATGGCTGTCACCGTCTTGTCGATGAGGTAACTCAGGGAACAACTGCCCCTGCTCTTTCCTGCACGAAGTCGATAAAGCCACCAGCAATCAGCGAGGAGTGAATAGGGATCAGGCGAGCACTGTTAGCCGTCTTGAGCTGCGGGTCTGGGCGGTATTCCCTGATGTTCAGGCACCACACCTTATCGACCTGCTGCACATCGCCCGCGTACAGCTGACAGATCTTATTGGCTCTCGCGCCGGTATACAGGCCGAGCAGCGCAATCCACTTGCGGTATGGCTTCTGTTCTTTCACTCACGGGATCAACCGCTGTTTCTCCGCAGATATGTACCCGCTTCGAGCATAGACCTCTTTGACCCGCGGTAGCTTGAGCTCAGCGAAGTGGTTGACGATGCCCTCGTGGTGATTACCTAGCCAGACGAACAACAGAGAGAGCTTTTGGAGGTACTTGTTGATAGTCGTCGGGCTCTTGCCTGAGTTCAGTAACTCGTCCTTGAACTTGACCACATCGGCCTTGCTATACGCGGTGGAAGATCTGTCCCCCACCGTTTTGATGAAGTAGCCGATGTAGTTCTTCTGATTACTGAGTTCTTTGGGAGCCCATGAAAGCGCCTTCTCTTTCAGATAACGCTCACTGAGTTCTGAGAGTACAGGGGATGCAATGGCAGAGGGTCCCATAGGGGCTAACTCAAGGGTTGGATTGGCTGCAGAAACAGACCATATCTGGCACCATTTTGTCGACAATGTCCCCTCTCCCCTGATGCGGGTCGCGCTCGGCTGACGCATGCCGGAGCGGCGCGGCATGGTGGATGCTTGCGGTATTACTCTTTGCTCCCAACCAGCAGCGCAGGCATTGCCTGCCACACCCGTTCGGGGTCGGGCTCGGCAATGGCGGCGGCGATCAGCTGCTCGCTCCAGCGACGATGCAGCAACCACATCCGCTGGCCCACCTCGCCATCAGCCTTGGTGCACTGCTTGGTGACATCGGCGGTGCGATAGAAGTAGCGCACCAGACTCGTGAGCTCCGGCTCGGGCCAGCGACAGCCAAAATCACGCAGCAAGGCTGACCAAAACAGCACCTGTCCCCGCTCATGTTGCTGCTCGACAATTTGAAGATCGGGGATGAGATCCATGGCGTGCCACAAGGCGCCATAGCCGACAAAGCGGCGATCCAGTTCCTCCAGCGCCTCATCCAGCAGCACCAGCGCCTGCGGCCAGCTGGTCGCCTGAATGCGGATCTGCTCCTGCGCCTCGCAGACCGACGCCAGCCACCCCATGGCAAGGCGGCAGATGATCGCCTCCTTGTTGGGATAGAGGTGGTAGAGCGATTTGATCCCCACCCCCGCCCGATCGGCAATGGCATTGGTATTGAGGGCCGCAAAGCCCTGCTCCTGCAACAGGCTCAGGGTCGCCTCCTCGATACGGCTGGCCACCGCCTGGCTGCGTTGTTGCTTCGGTTGGCGGCGCATGGCAAACGCCCGGGGTAACGGCCCCTCGGTCACTGACTCCTCTGACATACCTCCTCCCTGATTTGTTGGCCCATCGGCAACTCGGCTTGTTTGTGCATCAACAAGCGTGATCTGCGCCTCACTCGCCACCGATTGATGTGACATGGTAAACAAAACGTTAAATATTTGCAGCAATTGCTGGCATTTTTTGACCAAGCAACCATAAAGAGATCGCGCAATGTGCAGTAAACACTGCACTCAACCCGACCCTCAAGGAGATCACTGCATGGATTGCAAGGCATCACATCGTTCTTTCTCTCGCTCATGTTTGCTGCTCACGCCGCTGCTGGCCGCCACACTGGCGGGCTGCCAGCAAACGCAGCCGCCCACCGCCACGCGCACCCTTTACCTCAACGGCAAGATCCACACCCAGGATGGCCAACGTCAGGTGGCAGAGGCGATGGTGGTGAGCGGCGACCAGTTCCTCTATGTGGGCAACCGGCAAGGGGCCGAGGCGCTCAGCACCTCCGACACCCGAGTGGTCGATCTGCAGGGGAAGATGGTGTTGCCGGGGTTGCACGACAACCATATCCACCTGTTTGGCACGGTGGCGCTCGATATGTGCGATCTCGACGGCAAGCCGGTCGATCTCGGCGAACTGGCGGCCAAGGTGAAGCGCTGCCTGCCACGCTACGCCCCCAAGGCGGGCGACTGGCTGGTGATCAACCAGTGGTCCCCCTACGAGGGCAACACTCCCACCGCCTCCTATAAAACCGTGCTGGCAGCCCTCGATGCCGCAGCGCCCGACAATCCGGTGGTACTGGCCGGGGTCGATGGCCACGCCAGCGCCTACAACTCGCGGGCATTGGCGCAGGCAACCGACCAGAGCGGCAAACAGACCGGTTTCACCGCCGCCACCCTGGCACCGGGCGGCCTCTTTGCCCCCTTCAAACCCTATGTGGATCTCGATAGCGGCGTCATTCGCGAGGGCGCACGCAGCGCCATCCCCGCCCCCGACAGCGGCCTGCTCAGCGCCCGTGACGAGCAGGCGGCGAGCCAGTATCGCCAGATCCTGCCCGCCGTCTCGACCCTGATGGCCTCGCGCGGCATCACCAGCATTCAGGATGCCTGCGCCACCGACTTTATCCGCGATCGCCTGCGGGAGATGGAAGATAAGGGGCTGCTCAATATGCGGGTCACCGCCGCCACCTGTTTTCACGAGGATGACTACAGCGGCAAACTCGATATCGGCGGCCATCTGGCCAAGGCGAACCAAGTGCGCGACCAGTTCGCCAGCGATCCCCTGATCAAGGCCGATGCGGTCAAGATCTTCCTCGACGGCGTACTGGAAGGGGATCCCTTCAGCACGCCCCCCTTCCTGCCCAACGCCGGTATGCTGGCCAACTACCAGACCCCCCACCTCGCCATGGATCAGGCAGGCGAGCAGGTCACCATCACCGCCAACAGCGAGGATGCTGGCAGTAATGGGCTGGCCAACTACCGCGCCGCCGATCTCACCCGCTACGTAGGGGAACTCGACAAGGCGGGCTTTGGCATCCATATGCACAGCATCGGCGATCGCACCACCCGCATGGCCCTCGATGCACTGGAGGCAGCCCGCGCCAGCAACGGTGATCACGGCATTCCCCACACCCTCGCCCATCTGCAGGTGGTGCATCCGGACGATCAGCAGCGGCTCGGCCAGCTTGGCCTCTACCTCACCTTCACCTACGCCTGGACCAACCCCCAGCCCGAATACGACATGCTGGTCACCCCCTTTATCCAGCCGACCCGCAAGGGACAGCACCTTCATGAGGCGATGTACGATCCCAAGGGGTATCTCAAGCAAGCGCTCTATCCGGTGGCCACCTCACGCAAGGCGGGGGCCATTCTGGTGGCTGGCAGCGATGCGCCGGTCGACAGCCGCGATCCGCGCCCCTTCGTCAATATGGCCGCCGGGGTCAACCATGCGCCCCAAAGCGGCGATGACTTTCGGGCGAGCCAGCGCATCACCCTCGACCAGATGCTGGATGCCTACACCATCAACGGCGCCCGCGCGGTGCGTCAGCAGGCCGTCAGCGGCTCCATCGAAGCGGGCAAGTCGGCTGACTTTATCGTGCTCGACCGGGATCTCTACCAGCTGGTCGCCAGCGGCACACCGGAGCAGATCGCCGATACCAAAGTCACCCGCACCGTCTTTCGCGGGCAGACGGTCTTTAGCCAATAGGCTCAAGCACAATGGCGAGCGTTAGCATCTGGTCAGCGGCGATCTGAGCGTATGCAGCCAGCACAACGCCTCTTAAAAGCAAAATGCCGACCTTCGGGTCGGCATTTTTACAGGTGAAATCAGAGGAGCATTATCAAACAACGCGACCAGCTGATTGGCCCCTGCAGCGGCAGGATTGATTCACTTGCGAAACAGCATCAGTCAATTCGATTTCAGCAGCGGAACAATCTTGGCCCGTTCAATGTGGCCGCAGGTAATGGCTGTGGAATACGAACCGCCCGTCCGAATACGCTGCGCTATTCGCCCCCCCACGGGTTATCAATCAGGGCGACAAAGTAATTCGTAGGTTGGCGCAGAGCGTAGCGAAGCCCAACAGGCGAACATTATTGCGCCAACCGGAGCGGGATAAACAAGGATCTGGCTGAGCCGTAAACAGATTGACAGACATATTTCACGGTAAACTTTGGGCTTCACTTCGTGAAGCACCGGTCTACCATTTTTAGCCCAGCATACGAGATAATACGTGTGTACCAATAAAGCTACAAAATAATATATTCAGCCCTATTACATACATGTTTCTTCACAGCTTCAGCCATGATAATGTGAATTTACATTTCAGAACCTTGCATACCACACCTTTTTTAAGAGGCTCACCATGAACCCAGAAAAAATTCAATCTGATATTGATGCGCTGTTAACCTATATGAATGATGATTTGGAAAATTTAGGTGAAACAATCAAAGCTGTTTATTTTGGATTTAATAAAAATGAAAGTGATCGAGTAGCTATCGATGAGAAACTAAATTGGCCAGAAGAACATTTATTTAAAATAATAAATATTTGCAACTCTCGCGGACTTGTAACAAAAAACTTTAGGAACTTTTCACAGATTAAATTAACCGAAGAGGGTCAAAGCAGGGCTATCTCCGTAAAACATGGTAAAAATCGCTCATATGAGTTAGGTGCCAGCATGCAAATCTCAACATTGAATGTTAATGCACCCTCTCAAATTGGAAATGGAAACACTCAAAATATACAAAATATTTTCAACCAATTAATTCAAGATATTGACAATTCTCAGGCTTCAGCCGAAGAAAAGGGCGAAGCAAAAAGCCGACTTGCTAAATTTCTCGAACACCCCCTAGTTAACTCCATAGTTGGAGGGGTAGCAGGTTCACTAACTGGACTTATTTAATTATGGAAGATCTACATAAAACGATTAAGTTACGCTGCACTTTCTGTCACTCAGAACAGTTTGCCATACCTTATTCTGACTACACGCCTCCGAGCCATAGTTTTGTTGTATGTGCTAATTGCGGCAGAGAAAATGATGTTACATCCTTATTGATAGCAGCAAAGTCAAAAGGACTTTCGATTGCACAAGATTATGTGGAAGAATTAGTAGATAAAATGAAATCAGATATAGAAAAAGCATTTAAGAACAGTAAATTCATAAAAATAAAGTAACTTTACAATCATTAAACAATGATAACTATATTTGTACAGGCTGTAGGTTCGAATAGCGAAGCGTATTCGGACGTATGCGATAAATTAAGAACCGGAATCATAATAAAAAAGCCGCCCAATGGGCGGC
This sequence comes from Aeromonas allosaccharophila, assembly GCF_016026615.1. Classification (NCBI taxonomy): domain Bacteria; kingdom Pseudomonadati; phylum Pseudomonadota; class Gammaproteobacteria; order Aeromonadales; family Aeromonadaceae; genus Aeromonas; species Aeromonas allosaccharophila. Next base: position 1,376,867 of record NZ_CP065745.1, read on the forward strand.
TTTTTATTAGAGATAACAGGCTAACAGAAATTACCAGCCGGTCACTTCGCGCAGGGCCTTGCCGATATCGGCCAGGGAGCGGACGGTTTTCACGCCAGCATCTTCCAGCGCGGCAAACTTCTCGGCGGCGGTACCCTTGCCACCGGAGATGATGGCGCCAGCGTGGCCCATCCGCTTGCCGGGAGGGGCAGTGACACCCGCGATATAGGAGACCACCGGCTTGGTGACGTGGGCCTTGATATAGGCGGCCGCGTCTTCCTCGGCGTTGCCGCCGATCTCGCCGATCATCACGATCGCTTCGGTCTGCGGGTCGTTCTGGAACATCTCCAGAATGTCGATAAAGTTGGAGCCCGGGATGGGGTCGCCACCGATACCGACGCAGGTGGACTGGCCAAAGCCTTCGTCAGTGGTCTGCTTGACCGCTTCGTAGGTCAGGGTGCCGGAGCGGGAGACGATACCCACCTTGCCCGGCTTGTGAATGTGGCCCGGCATGATGCCGATCTTGCACTCACCCGGGGTGATGACACCCGGGCAGTTGGGGCCGATCATCCGCACGCCGGTCTCTTGCAGCTTCACTTTCACATCCAGCATATCCAGAGTCGGGATGCCTTCGGTGATGGTGACGATGAGCTTGATGCCAGCGTCGATCGCTTCCAGGATCGCGTCCTTGCAGAACGGTGCCGGTACATAGATGACGGAGGCAGTGGCGCCGGTCGCTTCGACCGCGTCACGGACGGTGTTGAACACCGGCAGACCCAGATGGGTGGTGCCGCCCTTGCCCGGAGAGACGCCGCCGACCAGCTGGGTGCCGTAGGAGAGCGCCTGCTCGGAGTGGAAAGTACCCTGACCGCCGGTAAAGCCCTGGCAGATGACTCGGGTGTCCTTGTTGATCAGTACGCTCATCAGTTGGCCTCCGCTGCTTTGACGACTTGCTGCGCGGCATCGGTCAGACTCTTGGCCGCAATGATGTTGAGGCCGCTCTCGGCCAGCTTGATACCACCCAGCTCGGCGTTGTTGCCTTCCAGACGGACCACGACGGGCACCTTGACCCCCACTTCCTTGACTGCACCTATGATGCCTTCCGCGATCATGTCGCAGCGCACGATGCCGCCAAAGATGTTGACCAGCACAGCTTTGACGTTGCTGTCGGAGAGGATGATCTTGAACGCCTCGGTCACGCGCTCCTTGGTGGCGCCGCCGCCGACGTCAAGGAAGTTGGCCGGTTTGCCGCCATGCAGGTTGACGATATCCATGGTACCCATGGCCAGACCGGCGCCGTTGACCATGCAGCCGATGTTGCCATCGAGGGCCACATAGTTCAGCTCCCACTGGGCGGCGTGCGCTTCGCGGGGGTCATCTTGTGACGGATCGTGCATCTCGCGCAGCTTGGGCTGACGATAGAGGGCGTTGGCGTCGATGTTGATCTTGCCATCGAGGCAGTGCAGGTTGCCCTGCTTGGTGATCACCAGCGGGTTGATCTCCAGCAGCGCGAAATCGCAATCCAGGAACATCTGGCCCAAGCCTAAGAAGATCTTGGTGAACTGTTTGATCTGATCGCCGACCAGACCCAGTTTGAAGGCCAGTTCGCGGGCCTGATAGGCCTGCGGACCCACCAGCGGATCGATGGCCGCCTTGTGGATCAGATGGGGGGTTTCGTGGGCAATCTTCTCGATATCCACGCCACCTTCGGTAGAGGCCATGAAGACCACGCGGCGTGAGCCACGGTCAACCACGGCGCCCAAGTAGAGCTCTTTGGCGATGTCGGTGCAAGATTCAACCAGGATCTTGGTGACCGGCTGGCCGTTGGCGTCGGTCTGGTAGGTGACCAGATTTTTGCCAAGCCAGTTCTGGGCGAAGGCACGGATCTCATCCTTGCTCTTGGCCACTTTCACGCCGCCCGCTTTACCGCGACCACCGGCGTGTACCTGGCATTTGACGACCCAGATATTGCCGCCAATCTTGTCAGCCGCTTCGGCCGCTTCTTGTGGGGTAGCGCAGGCATAACCTTCGGAGACCGGCAGGCCATACTCGGCAAACAGCTGTTTTGCCTGATATTCATGCAGATTCATAGATGCTCTATCCGTGTTGTAGGTATTTCCGTCCGGGGCTGGTGTTTCTCAATCCCCTGTGAATGGGGGCCTGGGAGGCCCCTCGTTATCTTTCAATCGCTCGGGTACTACAGTGCTTAAACGCCCGGCAACACACCCGGCTAGGGGCTTTGGCCCCTTGCCTGCGTGCTACAGGCTTAGACGTCCAGCAACAGACGGGTCGGGTCTTCCAGCAACTCCTTGACGGAGACCAGGAAGCCTACCGATTCGCGTCCATCGATGATCCGGTGATCGTAGGAGAGCGCCAGGTACATCATCGGCAGGATCTCGACCTTGCCAGCAACGGCCATCGGGCGATCCTGGATCTTGTGCATCCCCAGAATGGCGCTCTGGGGCGGGTTGATGATCGGGGTGGACATCAGGGAGCCGAACACGCCACCGTTGGTGATGGTGAAGTTGCCGCCAGTCAGTTCATCCACGGTCAGCTTGCCGTCACGGCCCTTGCCCGCCAGATCCTTGATGGCCTTCTCGATGTCCGCCAGGCTCATGTTGTCGCAGTCACGCAGCACCGGCGTCACCAGACCACGCGGGGTGGAGACGGCGATGCTGACGTCGAAGTAGTTGTGGTAAACCACGTCATCACCATCGAGCGCCGCGTTCACTTCCGGATAGCGCTTGAGGGATTCGACCACCGCCTTCACGTAGAAGGACATGAAGCCGAGCTTGATGCCGTGCTTCTTCTCGAAGATCTCGCCGTACTGCTTGCGCAGATCCATGATGGGCTTCATGTTGACCTCGTTGAAGGTGGTCAGCATGGCGGTGGTATTTTTCGCTTCCAGCAGACGCTCGGCAATGCGCTTGCGCAGACGGGTCATCGGTACCCGCTTGTCGGTGCGACCACCCAGCGGGGCAACCTTAGCTGCCGGAGCTGCAGTTGCGACCGGTGCGGCTGCCGCAGGCTGGCTCTTGGCCTTGATGAAGGCTTCCACATCATCCTTGGTGATGCGACCACCCTTGCCGGTACCGGTCAGCTTGGTCACGTCGATGTCGTGCTCGCCAATCAGGCGGCGCACCGAGGGGCTCAAGCCATCGGCACCATCATCGGCCACCGCTTCAGCGGGTTTCTCTTTGGTCTCTTCACCGGCCACCGGAGCGGCGGTGAGGATGGCAATCAGTTGACGGGACAACACGGTCGCCCCTTCCCCTTGCAGAATATCCCCCAGCACACCGGCTTGCGGTGCCGGCACTTCCAGCACCACCTTGTCGGTCTCGATGTCGACCAGCACTTCGTCACGGGCGACCAGATCGCCCGGTTTTTTGTGCCAGGTGGCGATAGTGGCATCCGCCACTGATTCCGGCAGATCCGGTACCTTGATTTCGATAGTCATCCAATCAGTTCCTTTTTACTTCTATGCCAGAGGCTTTACAGGGTAAGGGCATCTTCCACCAAGGCTTTTTGCTGCTTGGCGTGGACAGACATGTAACCGACGGCCGGTGAGGCTGACGCGGGGCGACCGGCATAACGCAGGGTGGCTCCGGCTGGCAGCACGCCATCGTAGTGGTGACGGGTGCAGTACCAGGCGCCCTGGTTCTGCGGCTCTTCCTGACACCAGACAAAGTCGGTGACATGGCTGTAATCGGCCAGAATGGCGCGCACTTCCTCTTCCGGGAAGGGGTAGAGCTGCTCAATTCGCACCAGTGCCACATCGTGCTGCTCGGCCTTGCGACGGGCATCGAGCAGGTCGTAGTAGACCTTGCCGGAGCAGAAGACCACGCGCTTGACCGCTTTCGGATCCAGCGCATCGATCTCGCCGATGGCGTTCTGGAAGGTACCGTCAGCCAGCTCTTCGAGCTTGCTCACCGCCAGCGGGTGGCGCAGCAGGGATTTGGGCGTCATGACGATCAGCGGACGGCGCATCGGGCGCACTACCTGACGGCGCAGCATGTGGAATACCTGTGCCGGGGTAGAGGGCACGCACACCTGCATGTTGTGCTGGGCGCACATCTGCAGATAACGCTCCAGACGGGCGGAGGAGTGCTCCGGGCCCTGCCCCTCGTAACCGTGCGGCAGCAGCATGGTCAGGCCGCACATCCGGCCCCACTTCTGCTCGCCGGAGGAGAGGAACTGATCCACCACAACCTGGGCGCAGTTGGCGAAATCACCGAACTGAGCTTCCCAGATGGTGAGGCCAGCCGGCTCGGCGCTGGCGTAGCCATATTCAAAGGCCAGTACCGCGTTCTCGGTCAGCACCGAGTCGTACACCTCGAACGGCCCCTGCTCGTCGTGCAAGTTGCACAGCGGGGTATAGGTGCTGGCATCGGTCTGGCTGTGCAGCACGGCGTGGCGGTGAAAGAAGGTGCCACGGCCGGAGTCTTCACCGGTAAAGCGGATGCGGGAACCCTTGTCCACCAGAGTGGCGTAGGCCAGGGTCTCGGCAAAGCCCCAGTCCACCAGCTTCTCGCCCGCGGCCATCAGACGACGGTCTTCGTAAATCTTCTCGACCTGACGCTGCAGCACGTGGGTGGCCGGATACTGGCTCACCCGCTCGCCGAGGCTCTTGAGGTGATCCATCGGCACGGCACTCTCATAGGCCATGTTCCAGTCGTGGCCAAGATAAGGGGTCCAGTCGACGGAGTGCAGCTCCATTGGCCGCCACTCCTTGCTCACCCGCTCGCCGCGATCCAGCGCTTCGCGATACTCGTTGACCAGTTCGGTCGCCCGCTCCTGAGCGAGGCTCCCCTCGGCCACCAGCTGATCGGCGTAGATCTTGCGCGGGGTCGGGTGCTGTTTGATCTTCTGGTACATCAGCGGCTGGGTCGCACTCGGCTCGTCCGCTTCGTTGTGACCGTGACGACGGTAGCAGACCAGCTCGATCACCACGTCGCGTTTGAAGGTGTTGCGGTAATCCAGCGCAATCTGGGTCACCAGCACCACGGCTTCCGGATCATCCCCGTTGACGTGCAGCACCGGCGCCTGAACCGCCTTGGCGATGTCGGTGCAATATTCGGTGGAGCGCAGATCACGATGGTAAGAGGTGGTGAAACCCACCTGGTTGTTGATGACGATGCGCACCGTCCCGCCCACGCCATAGGCACGGGTCTGGGACATGTTGAAGGTCTCGGCCACCACGCCCTGACCGGACATGGCCGAGTCACCGTGAATGGTGATGGGCAGCACGCTGGAGCCATCCTTGTCACCGCGACGATCCATCCGGGCACGGACCGAGCCGATGACTACCGGGTTGACGATTTCGAGGTGAGAGGGGTTGAACGCCAGCGCCAGGTGGACGTTGCCACCCGGGGTCGCGAAGTCGGAGGAGAAGCCCATATGGTACTTCACATCACCGGTACCCCAGGATTCGCCATGCTTGCCGGCAAACTCGTCGAACAGATCCTGCGCCCGCTTACCGAGTACGTTGATCAGCACGTTGAGACGACCGCGGTGGGCCATACCGATGACGGCCTCTTTGCAGCCCTGCTCACCGGCGCGACGGATCAGCTCCTTGAGCATGGGGATCATGGCGTCGCCACCTTCCAGCGAGAAGCGCTTGGCTCCCGGGAACTTGGCGCCCAGATATTTCTCCAGCCCTTCGGCGGCGGTCAGGCTCTCGAGGAAACGGGTCTTCTCTTCGAGGGTGTAGCTCCCCTTCCCTTCAATGGATTCGAGACGCTGTTGCAGCCAGCGCTTCTCTTCCGTGGAGGTGAGGTGCATGTAGTCGGCACCTATGCTGCTGCAGTAGGTCTTTTTCAGCGAGGCGTAGAGATCGGAGAGCACCATGGTCTCGCGACCAATGGCGTACGAGCCCACATTGAAGGTGGCCTCCATGTCTGTGCCCTGCAGGTTGTGGAATGCCGGATCCAGTTCGGCAACGGTTTCACGCTGCCACAGACCCAGCGGGTCCAGATTGGCATTCTGGTGACCACGGAAACGGAAGGCGTTGATCAGCTGCAATACCCGCACCTGCTTGGCATCCACTTGCGGATCGGAGACGGGGGCACTGTAGCGAGAGGGATCCTTGGCCAGACGACGGAAATAATCGCGGACCTGGGAGTGGGGTTGTTCAACCGCATGGCCATTGACCTGGGGCAGCTCGCTAAACAGGCTGCGCCACTCGTCGGACACGGAGTCAGGATTTTCCAGGAAGGATTCGTACAAATCCTCGATATAGCTTGCATTCGCACCAGCCAGGTGAGATGACTCCAACCAGGCCTTCATCACGCCGTTATGCATTTCTATCCCTTGTACTTCTTGTTACTGCTGCGCAGCTTGTAGGGGTTAAATAGCCATCCTGCCACGGGTGGGATGGCTATCCAGAAGTCGGGCCAGCGCGGGGCCGGCCCTGATACTAAACAGCCCGATTGAGCAACATCGACTTGATCTGGCCAATCGCCTTGGTCGGGTTCAAGCCTTTCGGACAGACGTTCACGCAGTTCATGATGCCATGGCAGCGGAACACGCTGAATGCGTCGTCCAGATTCCCCAGTCGTTCGGTGGTCGCGGTGTCGCGGCTGTCAGCCAGCCAGCGGTAGGCGGCGAGCAGCCCGGCCGGACCGATAAACTTGTCGGGGTTCCACCAGAAGGAGGGGCACGAAGTGGAGCAGCAGGCACAGAGAATGCACTCGTACAGGCCGTCAAGCTTGGCGCGCTCTTCGGGGGATTGCAGGTGCTCACGCACCGGCGGCAACTTGTCATCGTTGATGAGGAAGGGTTTGACCTTCTCCCACTGGGTGTAGAACTGGGTCATGTCGATCACCAGATCGCGGATCACCGGCAGGCCAGGCAAGGGGCGGATAACGACGTTATTACCCTTCTTCAGCAGATCGGAGAGCGGGGTGATACAGGCAAGACCGTTCTTGCCATTCATGTTGAGACCGTCTGATCCACAGACCCCTTCGCGGCAAGAGCGGCGGAAGGCGAGCGTGGGATCCAGCTCTTTCAACTGGATCAGTGCGTCGAGCACCATCATGTCGGAACCTTCAGGAATATCAAGACGATATTCCTTCATATGGGGGACGTTATCAACATCCGGATTGTATCTGTAGACAGAGAATGTGACGTTCATAGGGCTGGCTCCGCAATCAGTAAGTCCGGACCTTGGGCGGGAACGCCTCACGGGTCTTGGGTGACATGTTGACAGCGCGACGGGTCATGGACTCGGTGTCCGGGTGATAGAGGCTGTGGCACAGCCAGCTCTCGTCGTCGCGATCCGGGAAGTCAAAGCGGCTGTGAGCACCGCGACTCTCGGTACGGAAGTTGGCCGCCACCGCCGTGGCAAATGCCGTCTCCATCAGGTTGTCCAGCTCCAGGCATTCGATGCGCTGGGTGTTGAACTCTTTGGAGGTGTCGTCCAGACGGGCATGTTTAAGGCGCTCGCGGATGAGTTTCAGCTCGGCCAGCCCTTCTGCCATCGCATCCCCTTCGCGGAATACGGAGAAGTTGTTCTGCATGCAGCGCTGCAGGTCTTTGCGGATCTGCACCGGGTCTTCGCCGTCACGGCAATTTTCCCAGCGATTGAAGCGCGCCATGGCGGCATCGATATCGGATTCGGAGGCATCACGACCGTGATCCATCTCGCCCAGAGTGTTCACCAGATGCATGCCGGCAGCACGACCGAACACCACCAGATCCAGCAGCGAGTTGCCACCCAGACGGTTGGCACCGTGTACGGAGACGCAGGCAATTTCGCCCACCGCAAACAGGCCGACCACCGGCACATCGTTGCCATCCTTGTCTTGCGCCAGACACTGGCCATTCACGTTGGTCGGCACGCCGCCCATCATGTAGTGGCAGGTCGGGATGATCGGGATCGGCTCTTTGACCGGATCCACGTGGGCGAAGGTGCGAGAAAGTTCGCAGATACCAGGCAGACGGGATTCCAGCACCTCTTTGCCGAGGTGATCCAGCTTGAGCTTGATGTGCGGGCCCCAGGGACCGTCGCAACCACGCCCTTCGCGGATCTCGATCATTATGGAGCGAGCCACCACATCGCGACCGGCCAGATCCTTGGCGTTGGGGGCATAACGCTCCATGAAGCGCTCGCCATCTTTATTGAGCAGATAGCCACCTTCACCACGGCACCCTTCGGTCACCAGCACCCCGGCCCCGGCGATGCCTGTCGGGTGGAACTGCCAGAACTCCATGTCCTGCACCCCTACCCCGGCACGCAGCGCCATGCCGACACCGTCACCGGTGTTGATGTGGGCATTGGTGGTGGACTGGTAGATACGACCGGCACCGCCGGTGGCCAGCACGGTGGCCTTGGCCTTGAAGTAGACCACTTCGCCGCTCTCCATATCGATGGCGGTACAGCCAACGATGTGACCGTCCTGGTTTTTCACCAGATCCAGCGCATACCACTCGGAGAAGACGGTGGTCTTGTTCTTGACGTTCTGCTGATAGAGGGTGTGCAGCAGGGCGTGACCGGTACGGTCTGCCGCCGCTGCGGTACGAGCCGCCTGCTCGCCACCGAAATTCTTGGACTGACCACCAAACGGACGCTGGTAGACAGAACCGTTGTCGAAACGGGAGAAGGGCAGCCCCATGTTCTCCAGCTCATAGATGGCCTCGGGGCCGGTCTTGCACATGTACTCGATGGCTTCCTGATCACCGATGTAATCGGAACCTTTTACCGTGTCATACATGTGCCACTGCCAGTTGTCGTCGTGGGCATTACCCAGCGCAACCGTGATGCCGCCCTGAGCGGACACCGTGTGAGAACGGGTTGGAAAAACCTTGGACAACAGAGCGCAGCTCTTGCCGGACTGGGCAATCTGCAGCGCGGCGCGCATACCGGCACCACCGGCACCAATCACCACCGCATCAAATTCACGAGTTGGAATAGTCACCTTACACACCCCACAGCACGACGAAACCCGTCATCAGATAGACAAACAGCACCACGACCAGGGCAAATTGCAGCGCCCCGCGCAGCCCTACCGGCTTGATATAGTCAGTCAGCACCTGCCACAGACCAATCCAGGCGTGGATCAGTACGCAGAGCAGGGTCAACAGGGTGAATACCTTGGTGAAGGTTTTGGCGAAGAAGCCTGCCCACACCTCGTAGGTGATGTCGTTGAACGCGACAAATCCCACCAGATAGAGGACATAACAGGTCATGATGAGGGCGGTGGCGCGGATCAGGATGTAATCGTGAACGCCGCTGCGCCCGAAGGTTGCAGAATTGGTTACCATACAAGCACTCCCGCCAATACAGCCAGGATCGCGGTGATCACAAAGGCCACACGGGCACTCTGATTACCGGATTCCAGCTCTTCCCAATAGCCCATATCCATGACCAGATGACGCAAGCCGCCCACAATGTGGTATGCCAGCGCAGTCAGGATCCCCCACAGCACGAGTTTGACCAGGAAGTTGTCCATGATGGCAACCACGGTTGCAAACCCTTCGGGAGAGGCGAGTGAAGTACCAAGCATCCACAGCAAGATGCCCAGTGCAACAAAGGTAATGACCCCTGAAACACGGTGCAGGATGGATGCAATGGCAGTGACAGGAAAGCTGATCGTCTGTAGGTCGAGGTTGACCGGTCTCTGTTTGTTTTTCACGCTTGCCCACTCAGCTCCATTGAGCACGTTAGTTATTGTTTTAACTCACACTTGAGGGCACGGAATGGTGATTGTTGGTTTTTTGTTACCAAAACACTCTGAAAAAGCCAAAACGCGAGTTTTCGGTTTCACATCAGGCTTTGCCAAAGCGTTTCAAACACCTGCAGCCATGACCCACGTGGCGCAGTATATCGGCGGCCTTAACCGAAGACAATCAATTAGCTACAAAGAAAACACAAAATCGCAAACTCGATCGCATATTTAATTTAACATTTCATTAATGCCATTAATGGGGTTTCAGCAAAATTGACATTGATAAGGAACTCTGTTTCAAATAAGGCGCTCCAGCCACCTCGGTATGGGTAACAACCTTTGCCAGCGTCATAAAAGTCGTAATAGAGTAGGACTGGAACCAAATTATAAAGAGCAAAGGAGACGTGCTATGGCTGATAAGATAGCCACCCTACACCTGCCCGGAAAAGATCCGGTCGAACTGCCGATCCTCTCCGGCACCATCGGCCCGGATGTCATCGATGTCAGAAAATTGGGATCACAGGGGTATTTCACCTTTGACCCCGGTTTCATGGCCACCGGTTCTTGCAAATCTGCCATTACCTACATTGACGGGGATCTGGGTGTCTTGCTGCACCGGGGTTACCCTATCGCCCAGCTTGCTACCCAGGCCACCTATCTGGAAGTCTGCTATATCCTGCTGTATGGCGAGGCGCCCACCAAGGCGCAATATGCCGAATTCGAACGTCTGGTCACCCGCCACACCATGGTGCACGAGCAGATCGCCTTCTTCTTCCGCGGCTTCCGTCGTGACTCCCACCCCATGGCCATCATGTGCGGTGTGGTCAGCGCCCTCTCCGCCTTCTATCACGATGCCCTCGACATCAACAACGAGCAGCATCGCGAGATCTGTGCCTTCCGTCTGCTCTCCAAGATGCCGACCCTGGCTGCCATGTGTTACAAGTACTCCATCGGCCAGCCGTTCATGCAGCCGCGTAACGCCCTCTCCTATGCAGGCAACTTCCTGCACATGATGTTTGGCGTGCCGACCGAAGAGTACAAGGTCAACCCCATCGTTGAACGCGCCATGGACCGTATCTTCACCCTCCATGCGGATCACGAGCAGAACGCCTCCACCTCCACCGTTCGTCTGGCTGGCTCCTCCGGTGCCAACCCGTTCGCCTGTATCGCCGCCGGGATCGCCTCCCTGTGGGGACCGGCCCACGGTGGTGCCAACGAAGCCTGCCTGCGCATGCTGGAAGAGATCGGCTCGGTGGATCGTATCCCCGAGTACATCGCCAAGGCGAAGGACAAGAATGATCCGTTCCGCCTGATGGGCTTCGGTCACCGTGTCTACAAGAACCACGACCCACGTGCCACCGTGATGCGCGAAACTTGTCACGAAGTGCTGACCGAGCTGCAGATCAAGGATCCGCTGCTGGACGTCGCCATGGAGCTGGAGCGCATTGCGCTCTCCGACCCCTACTTCGTCGAGAAGAAGCTCTACCCGAACGTGGACTTCTACTCCGGCATCATCATGAAGGCGATCGGCATCCCGATGAGCATGTTCACCGTGATCTTCGCCATCTCCCGTACCATCGGCTGGATTGCCCACTGGAACGAGTTCCACTCAGACCCGGACAGCAAGATCGGTCGTCCACGCCAGCTCTACGTGGGCCACCCGCTGCGCGAGTTCACTCCGCTCGAGCAGCGCTAACCACTGCACTGATATGGTTTGTTACAAAGGCGGTCATTGACCGCCTTTTTGTTTGCCGCTTTAATGCCCCCTTTCGCGTTGAAGGAGTCCATCATGAAACCACTGTTTATCAGCGCCGCCTTGCTGCTGACCGCCTGCCAGAGCGCCCCCGCCCCGTCACAGGGGGAGACCCTCTATATCAACAGCCAGCTGGTCGATTGCGTCGGGGTTGGCCCGATGCAGTGCATGCAGGTTCGCAGCGATGAGCAGCAGCCCTGGACGCTGTTCTACCAGAATATTGAAGGCTTCCAGTTCGAGCCGGGTTACCGCTATCAGCTCACTGTCAGCAAGGAGCAGCTCACCGATGTACCGGCCGATGCGTCCTCCCTGCGCTATCAGCTGATCAAGGTGGTCAATAAAGTCGCAGCCCGTTAATCGCAGTCTCTCTTTTAGCAACGCATCCCCGCGCCGGGTGGCAACCCGCGCATCTCGTCTGTAAAAAACGGGAGGCCTTACGACCTCCCGTTTTTTCTAATTCACCCGCACCCAGTATCACACTTACTGGCATACGCTATTTTCCTGCGGCCGTTTGATCACGAATCCCCGCTCGATCCCGGCCTTGAATCCCAGCTTCTCGTAAAGCCGATGGGCCGCCTCGCGCCCCTCCCCCGATAGCAGCATCACCTTGTAGCACCTCTGCTCCCAGGCGAGGGCCAACGCCTTCTCCAACACCCGCTGACTCAACCCACGACAGCGAAACCGCTTGGCGGTGATCACGTGTTCTATGATACCAAATGGCCTACCCTCGTTGGTCAGCGTCGGAACGATCCCCAGCTGACAGGTCGCCGCCAGCTGACCATCCACCTCGGCAACAATAAGCCGAATGCGGGGATCGCTCAGCAGTGACTCAAGGGTCGCGATAGCCATGTCGGCTGCCAGCGGAGGATCATCGGGTCGCAACTCTCTGTAGAGCGCCAGCAACCCGGCCAGGTCAGTCACTCTGCACGTTCTGATCATCTCCATCCCTTCTCTCCATCCAGACCGACGATATCCACACGGTGTCAGCGCAGACACGAACGGGAGCATACACGGCTATTCCCCGCTCGTTATATGGATCCTGCAACTCAACAGGAGCGATCAGCTCGGTGCCAACACCATATGCAGCAGCGGATAGGGCTTGCCCTGACCATCCAGCGGCGAGCGACCCGTCACGGTGAATCCCATCTTCAGATAGAAGCCCACCGCCTGTGCGTTCTGCTCGTTGACGTCAACCAGCTTCGCACCGCACTGGCCGATGGCATGCGCCACCAGCAAGCGACCCACGCCACTGCCCCGCGCCTCAGGAGCCACAAACAGCATCTCCAGCTTGTCCTCGAGCACGCCGCTAAAACCCGCAATGTGCCCCTCTTCTGTGCGGGCACAGTACAGTGTCACCGCATCGAAATAGTGCTCCAGGATAAGCGGTCTGAGGGCCAGGATCTCGGCCTCTGGCAGGAAGTGGTGGGTTGCCCGCACTGAGGCCTCCCACAGATCAATGAGGGTTTGATAGTCTTCCCCGTTTGCGTGTGCAATCTGCATGGTTGTTTATCCACTTTTTAACATGACTAACCTTCAGCGTTGTTCGCATTCGTTACCCATGACGAGGAGCGAACATGATGATGGCCATTCCAATCAGAGCAATGAACGAACCAACAAGATCCCACATACTCGGCCGAATACCATCCACTAACCAAAGCCAGAAGATGGCGACGAAGATATACACACCGCCATATGCCGCATAGACACGCCCTGCAGCGGTAGGATGCAACGATAGTAGCCATGCAAACAGCATGAGACTCAATCCTGCGGGGATCAGTAACCAGATGCTGCGACCCTGATTCAACCAGAGATATGGCAAATAACAGCCAAGGATCTCGAAAAAAGCCGTAATCAGAAACAAGGCGATCGTTTTTAGCTCAAGCATGCGCGGCCTGTGCCCCCTGAAAAATGGGGAATACTAAAGCAAGCCACTGGATAACGTAAGCCGAGCACTCTCTTTGACCATCCATTCAGGCAAACCTTCAGCAACAAACCTGAGCAGTCTGCCCAGCAGGAGCAGGGCAGACTGTGGTTGATTAGCGAGCCTGTACCGCCTGCAGCAGCACCGACACATCGGCGCCAAAGTTGCGGCTGCGGATCGCTTCGCGGATATCCGCTTCGCTATAACGGCTGCCCGGGTAGACCACCACACAGGAGGTGTCGCCCGGTTTGAGGAAGTGGGTCTCGCCAAACGGGGTATAACGGGTGGCACCGATACTGATCAGCGCATGGGGAGGATGCCCCGCCTGCGCCAGCAACCCCTGAATATGCTCCGCCGGCCCCTCGTCCTGCTGATGGTTGAACTTGTCGATGGCCCAGTCGAGCAGCTGACCGTGGAAGTAGCTGTAATCGATGGCAGCGCTGTCTACCCCGTAAGCGTGCAGCTCACCATCGCGCTCCAGATAGCAGGCGATGCGATAGTCATCAAGCTCGCAACCGGCGGCAAAACCGGAGAGCGGCAGCAAGTTAGCCGCCAACCCCTTGCTCTCTTCACCCCAGTTCTTCTTCTCGCTGATCTTCTTGGCGTTGGGACGACGGATGGAGCAGTCGTTGTAGGCACCAAAGGCGCGGGGATGGATCGCCACCACCTGCTTGCCGGCATACTCCAGCTCGCACCAGAGCGCCACTTCAGGCTCGATCTGCACCTTCTCGTCACCGCTGACCGCCGCCTCCGGCAAGAAGATCGCCTTGTCGCTCAACGGGAATACCCCGAGCTGACCCGGATGACCCGGCACGAAGAAGGGGAACAGCGCCTTGGGCGCCGTGGTATCGCGCACCACGACCGCCACGAAGTCCGACGCTTCGCCCGCCTGCTCCAGATGACCGGCGAAATTGCCCGCCACCCCGAGTCCGATAAACTTGCTCTCTGCTGTCACTTGCATCTTGCTCACCTGCATCTTGCCCACGCAAGGTAGCAGGCTCGTCGCCCACTACCGCTAAAGTGGCAAGATTAAACCACAAGGGCCCCGCCTTCGCCCAGTCCGGCCCTACGGTGGTGTGCGCCAGTCCGCTTTTTTGACCCTGGTTGGCGACCGCTTGAACACCTTTAGCGCCGTCGAACCAAACCAGTCATCGCCAAAAAACGGCCCGCCCACCGTTCGCCGCAGCTCGCCACAACAGGAAACGAAGCGTTTCCGATATGCGCAGCCATTCTCCTTGGGCCTGCGCCCCAACTTTGCTAGGCTGCCTGCCACACAGGCTCACAGAGGGATCTTCTTGATGTCACAGGCGCACTTTCAGGGCCGCTTCGAAGTCGAGTTCAAATATCGGCTGGCGGATCGCCCCGACTTCCTCAAGGCACTGCTCGCCCTCAATCCGGAGGTCATGCTGGAAGATAATCTTGAGCAGGATCGCTACTTCGACACCCCGGACGATGCCCTTGCCCAGGCAGGCAAGAGTCTGGCAATCCGCACCATGCAGCCCTCCGGCATCCAGCTCTGGATCGTCAAGGGGCCCGAGGCGGATCGCTGCGAGGCGGTCAATATCAATGATGCGGACAAGGCCGTCAGCATGCTCTTGACCATGAACTACCGGCAGATACTCGAGATCACCAAAAGGCGCAGCATCTACTTCATTGGCCCGTTTCACGTCACCCTGGATCATCTGGCCGGGATCGGGGATTTTGCCGAGCTCGCCATCATGACCGATGACGAAAACCGGCTAGAGGAATATCGACGTGCACTGAATAATCTTGCAAAAAAGTTGGGGTTAAAGAGACGTGAGCATCGTTCTTACAAAGAGTTATGTGAACTCAATCAAGAAGTCGATGACATTTTTTTGATATAAAAATCATCGTATTACCTACCATTTAATGCCTATAAATCAAACAAGGGAATGTATTTTGAAACACTATCTATGTGCAATCGTCTCATTGCTCGCCGCCGGATGCAGCTCTACATATCAACAATCTGATGTACAAGCCATCACCCAGAAACTCGATGCCACTCAAGGAGTGCTTATTTCTCAACCTCAAGATGGCTCTTATGAAACGACCCAATATCAGAACTCGGGGCAGATGACAGCCCAAGCAATCTATACTGCGTTTTCCAAAAAAGCCCACAACGTCGAGTTGACGGCCCAATGTCATGGCGATGCTTGCCTCAATACCATCTCACCAACCGAATTCAGATACTATGTAAAACCCGTCATTCTCCATTGGGAAGAGCGTGCAACAGAATGGTCAGGGAAACCAGATGTAATTGAAATACAAGTGGTTATCTACGATACACTGAGCAAAAAAAGCATCGCTAATAGTTCGTTCAAAGGGAAAAGCAAATGGCTGACGTTCGGTGGTGATCACCCGCAAGATCTGCTGACAGAACCCGCTGAAAAATACGTGAATAGCCTCTACTAGCGAAATAAAGAGAGATAACGATGATCGACAAACTCGCCTGGCTCACCTTTAAAGATCAGCAACTGCTCTGCGCCCGCTCCCACGGCAAGACGAGCTACTACATCCCCGGCGGCAAGCGGGAACAGGGCGAGAGCGATGAGGCGGCGCTGATCCGCGAGATTGAGGAGGAGCTGGCCGTCACCTTGCAGCCCGATACCCTGCGCTTTGCCTGCGAGTTCAGCGCCCAGGCCGATGGCAAACCGGCTGGGGTCGAGGTGCGACTGCGCTGCTACACCGGCGAAGCGAGCGGTACTCCGGTCGCCTCGGCCGAGATCGCCGAGCTGCGCTGGCTCGACAGCTCTCACCTCAATGAGCTCTCCCCCGTCTCCCGTCTGCTGTTTGCCTGGCTGGTTGAGCAAGGGCTTATTCGCTAATCCCACAAACGAGAGCGGTGCAAACAAAAGAGGTGAGCCAATGACTCACCTCTTTGCATCACAAGTTGCACTGCTCAGCGCAGTTGCACCGCTCGCGCCTGAACTTCCGGCAAGGCAAAGGCATCTTGCGCGGCGATGAGTTGCAGCTCGTAAGCCTGCTGGCGCCAGGTCTCTTGCAGCACCGCATCTACCGAGGCGTTGGTACGCTCGAACGCGCTCACCGCATCGTGGCCTGCCAGCAAATTCGCCAGCATCAGGGCGCTGATAAGATCGCCCACACCTACCGGCTGGCGGGCAAAGTCGTAGAGCGGACGGGCAATCAGGTAATCCCCTTGCGGGGTTGCCAGCAGCATTTCGAAGCGGCTGGAGTCCTGCGCCGCACGACCCAGATGCTTGACCAGCACCAGCTTGACGCCGCGAGCCAGCAGCTGATGGGCGGCGGCGCGGGTTTGATCCAGATCCGCCAGATGGGTATCACAGAGGGTCTCCAGCTCCAGCAGGTTGGGGGCCATCATATCGGCCACCGGCAGCGCCTGCTCGGTCAGGAAACGGGTGACACCGGGAGCGACGATACACCCCTTCTCCGGATGGCCCATCACCGGGTCACAGAAGTAGATGGCATCGGGGTTGGCTGCCTTGACGGCGTTGACCACGGTCAGGATCTCGTCACCCTGCTCGGCGGAACCAAGATAGCCACTCAGCACGGCGTCACAGCCGCTCAACGCCTCGATATTGCCCAATCCTTTCACCAACGCGCTGATATGACCCGCTGGCATCGCCATCCCCTGCCACCCCTGGGCATATTGGGTATGATTGGAAAATTGCACCGTGTTGATGGGCCATACATCCATACCAAGGCGGCGCATGGGGAAGACGGCCGCGCTGTTGCCGGCACAACCAAAGACCACGTGGGACTGAATAGAGAGAACGGATTTCATCGGGAATACCACAGCAAAGGATCAGCAAGGTGGGCAATATATCGGATGAAGATAACGATGCGCCACCTTGTCACGGGATGAACAGGCAATTTCCTGACTAAAGACAGGTTTTTTTCGCCATTTGGCCAGCGTCGGCAGGGTAAGCGGCGCCATGATGCCCGCGCCCCCATCCCTCACATCCCGTTACGTTCAACAGCATGACGGGCAAAGTGATAGACCCATCCCTCATCACGGGGCATGTCACTGGGTGGCTGAACCAGCTCGGGCAACACGGTCACCTTGCCACCTGCGGCATATTGCAGCGCCATCAGGGCGCACAGCGCCGCATCGTAACGATCGGTGCCGACCAGCACGTCCGCAGGCAGCAAGGCCGCCAGCTCGGGTCTGGCAGGGGATGCCTTGCCGCCCATTTTGGCCAATGCCGGATAGACCTCCAGCACGGCACGACTGGCCTTCGGGACAACGGTCGGCACCAGTTGCAGATCCGAGAGCTGTGGCAGCATGGAGAGCGCCAGGGTGGCGTTGTTGCCGAGCCGATCGAAGGTGGCAGAGAGCGGTTTCTTGCCGTATTGCTGATACAGCCAGCGCTCGCAGTCGCGATAGGCGTAGGGGTTGTCTATCTCACGCTCGGGAACGGCGCAGCTGTGTGGCTGGCCATTGAGCAGATCACGCAAGGCGCGGGGAAAGGCGAGCGGCGCATCGATACCGAGTGCCAGTTGCGGGCAGGCTTCTACCTGCATCAGGGTCAGCTCGTTTTGCAGGGCCGGGCGCAGCAGGGCGGCCAGATCCGGCGCCACCCGCGAGCTCAGGCGAAACAGCGGCGACACCCCGAGCCAGTGCAGGCGATTGGAACCGGCCTGCCAGCCCACCACAGCCACCGCCTGGGCGCTGCCCTGCCAGCCACGTACATCCCAGCCGATCCCGATTGCACTCATCTGCCCTGCCGTCATCAATTACCTCTTTTCGCCTGTCACACGTTGCAAGAGGCACAGGGTAATCAGCAGAGGCCCTTAACGCAAAGCGAACTGCTTTGTCAGAACGATTTTTGGAAGTTCACCAGCGGCAAAATGGGGAAAATGCCGTTGGCGGCGTAGTTGGCCAGCCCGATCTGCAAGCCATCAAGATGCTTGGTCGCATTGATAAAGCCAATCTGGAAGGTGGTACGCTCGGCGTAATTGACGAAGCCGACGTTGGCCAGTGCATTGCCCTTGGCGATATTGACCGCCCCCCAGTTAAGCCCCTGCACATTGTTGGTCAGGTTGACCAGCCCGAGATTGACGCCGGTATCCTGCCCCTCATGCCAGTTGATAGCGTTGATGGCCACCCCGCCAAACTGGTGGCGCACCCGACCGGCACCGAGGAAGATCCCGAGCTGCAGGCCGCTGAACTGATCCACATCGGAGAGGGCGAAGATCGGCAGATCAATACCCTTCACCTGACCGGTCCGACCGTAGAGCAGCGAGGCGCGCGCCCCTTCCACCTGATGGGACGCGGGCAAATTGACCCCGGGCAGCGAGACCTGCACCGGAGTACTGGCCTGCGCGACACCGCACAGAGTAAGGGCGCTGCATGCCAGCAGCAGGCGGGAGAGTGTCATGGGACGTTCCTTGGGCCATTGAGAGTGACCCGATCCTAACAGTCAGGGGAGAGTATGGGCACACCAGCAGGGACGAGGTGCGTCACGATACGTCACGGGTGGCCCTCTCACCTGTCCATCAGGTCTTGCGAAAGCGCCACCTTAAGGACAATCGGCCACTTTTTCGCAGCGATTGGCCCCTCTTCCTTTCTTTGCCTGAGCGAACTGCCTAAAATAGTCGCCCTGCTGTATCCGGCATTCATCCATCTAGAGGATTTTCCATGGAGACGTTTCTGCTCGAAGGCCACCCCTTCGTTGCCTTGTGTGACCTTATCAAACATCAGGGGTGGGCCGATTGTGGCGGCGCAGCCAAAGCCCTCGTTGCCGAAGGGCTGGTCGAGGTGGACGGTCAGGTCGAGACCCGCAAGCGCTGCAAGATCGTGGCCGAACAGGTGGTCAACTTCAACGGCATGAAGGTTGTGGTCAAAGAGGGCGTCAGCCCGGAGATTGGCTAAGCCCGTCCCGAGGTGCCACGCTCTGGCAACCCGCTAGCTGGCCTTGATCGACAGGGTCAGCACAAAACGCGCCATCGCCTCATCCCCGTTCAATGACGGACAGGTGGCCACCACCTGGATGGGGCGATTGATGCGCTGACCGCTTGCCAGCGACTCGTCGATCATGGCGTCGATCTCCTCCCCCGCTGCGCAGTCGAACTGCACATCCCCCTCCGGTCGTTTCAAAAACTCCCCCTGCACATCCTTGAAGGCGAAGTGCACCTTCTTGCGCCGCTGCCGCCCCTTCTCCATCACCAGCAGACCACCTACCAGATCGGCGCCGGTCGCCAGCACGCCAAAATACATGCTGCCCAGATGGTTGCGGGTACGCCAGCCAAGGGGAATGCGAATGCGCAGCGCCTTGGCGTTCATCTCTTCGATGATCGGGGCACAAAACCCGATGACGGGAATGTAGCGCCAGGCAAACAGCCGAAGCGCCAGATTGGCTTTGAAGCGTTGCAAATCCATATGCGAACTGATCCGATGAGTTAATGTAAACAACATGTTGCCTGCATCTGTGGCATTCGACAAGCACAGGGATCACGGTTACGACCTTTTGATCGGCGTAAAAAAAGAGGGAACCGCACCGGTTCCCTCTTCTCGTTCATCTCTCTGATAACAGCAAATGTGCCACTCAGGCGCGCTTCTCTTCGAGCCAGGCCCCCTGACTCTGCATCTCGAACAGCTGGGCATAGTGACCGCCGAGGGCCATCAGCTCGCTGTGGCTGCCCCGCTCGCTCACCTGACCGCGGGAGAGCAGCAGGATCTCGTCCGCATCGACGATGGTCGAGAGGCGGTGGGCGATGGCGATGGTAGTGCGGCCACGACGGGCGGCAGAGATCGCCTGCGACAGCGCCAGCTCGGTCTGGGAGTCCACGCTCGCCGTTGCTTCATCCAGAATGAGGATGCGCGGATCCCCCACCAGCGCGCGGGCAAAGGAGAGCAGTTGCCGCTGGCCGGCGGAGAGGTTCTTGCCCCCCTCCTCCATCAGGGTGTTGATCCCCTGTGGCAGGCTGCGCACAAACTCGGCCAGCTGTACCTCGCTCAGCGCTTGCCAGAGCCGCGCTTCATCTATTCCGGCGCGGCCGAGACGCAGGTTCTCCGCCAGGGTGCCGACGAAGATAAAGGGATCCTGCTGCACCAACCCAATGCTGCGGCGCACCGCCGCCAGCGACAGGGTATCCAGTGCGTGATCATCGAAGCGGATCTGCCCCTGATCCAGCGGATAGAAGCCCATCAGCAGGCTGATAATGGTGGACTTACCGCTGCCGGTATGGCCCACCAGCGCCAGCATCTGGCCCGGATTTGCGGCAAAGCTGACCTCCCGCAGCACCTGCTGCTCACCATCGTAGGAGAAGCTCACCCGCTCGAAACTGACCCGCCCTTCCAGCGGGAGCAGCTCGCCGTCGGTACTCTCGCGAGTTTCATCGAGCAGGGCAAAGACCCGCTCCCCCGCCACCATCGCCTGCTGCAGCTGGTTGAGCTGGTTGGTCATCTCGATGAGCGGCTCGATCATCCGTCCCAGATAGCTGATAAAGGCGTAGAGCACCCCCACCTGAATGGCACCCGCGCTGCTCAACACCTCATGGGCAAACAGCGCCAACAGGCCGATCAGCACCATCATGTAGAAGAGATCGATGAGCGGACGCAGCAAGATGCCGTTGATCTTGAGGCTCTTGATCCGTGCCGCCCAGTGTTGCTGATTCACCTCGGCAAAGGCGTTGGCAAAGTGACGCTCCTGCACCATGGCCTGGATCACCGGCATCCCCTGCAGCGACTCGTTGAGGCGGCTGTTGATGTCGGAGAGCAGGCTGCGGGTCGCTCGCACCACCGGCACGCTCAGTTTCTGGTAGAGCCACATCACCCCACCCACCGCGGGCAGCAACAGGGAGCAGACCAGCATCAGCCGCAGATCCAGCAGCGCCATGGAGATGAGAATGCCGCACAGCAGCACCACTTTTTGCACCAGCAAGCCGATCACCTGCACATAGAGGTTCATGATCGCCTCGGTGTCGTTGGTGATGCGGGAAATCAGCGAGCCGGAGCGATGCTTGTCAAAGTAACGGGCCGGCAAGCGGATGGCGGTGGCAAATACCTGCTCGCGCAAGGTTTGCACTACCGCCTGGGCGATGCGGTTAAAGCGCAGGGATTGCAAATAGAAACCCGCCGCCGAGAGCACCTGCAACCCCAGATAGCCTGCCGCAATCAGGGCAATGGTGGGCAGCACGATATTGCGTGGCGCCAGATAGTCATCGATAAAGAGCTTGATCAGCAGCGGCCCGGCCACTTCGGCGCCGGTGGCGAGCAGCAGGCAAATCCCCGCCTGAATGAGCCAGCGAGGATAGCGGGCGCAGTAGGCGAGCAGTCGTTTAATAGTCGGATTCACAGGCTCTCCTCCACCGCTTCTTCGAGACGCTGGTAACGCACCATATCTGCGTACCAGCCATTGTGCGCCATCAGGGCCCCGTGATGACCCCGCTCGCTGACGGCCCCCTGCTCCAGCACCAGGATCTCGTCGGCCTGCTCCACCGCCGTCATGCGATGGCTGACCAGGATCAGGGTGCGACGATGGGCCTTGAGGGCGTGCAGAATCTGCTGCTCGGTGTGGGCATCCACCGCCGAGAGCGCATCATCGAGCACCAGAATAGGCGCCTCCAGCAGCAGGGCGCGGGCAATGGCCAGCCGCTGTTTCTGGCCACCAGAGAGGGTCACCCCCTTCTCCCCCACCTCGGTCTCATACCCCTTGGGGAAACGCACGATGTCATCGTGGACACAGGCAATGCGTGCCACCCGCTCGACCTCCTCGCGGCTCGCATCGGGTTTGCCGAGGGCAATATTGGCGGCGATGGTGGTAGAAAACAGGAATGGCTCCTGCGGCACATAGGCAAACTGGCTGCGCAGAGTACCGAGCGGCAGCTGCTCAATCGGTACTCCCCCCATGGCAATCGAACCGTCAGTCGGATTGGCGAGGCGCATCAACAGCTTGAGCAGAGAGCTCTTGCCTACCCCGGTGCGTCCCACCACCCCGAGCATGCCCCCTTGCTTGAGGGTAACGTCGATATCCGCAAGCAGGGTGCGCTGCTCAAGTCGATAGCTCACCCCGTTGATCTGCAGCGGAAACGCAGAGGTAAATGCCGCTGGCTGGGCGGGCTCTTCGATATCGCTGCGCTCCCCAAGCAGGCTCTCGATGCGGGAGTAGGCGGCGCTGCCCCGCTCGATGATGTTGAACAGCCAGGCGATGGCAAACATCGGCCAGATCAGCTGGCCAAGGTACATGGTGAAGCTGGTGAGCTCCCCCAGAGTCAGCTCATCGCGCAGCACCAGCACACTGCCCCCCGCCACCGCGAGGAAGTAGGAGCAACCGATGCAGAGATAGATGACCGGATCGAACTTGGCATCGATGCGGGCCACCGCCATATTGCGTTCCCCCGCCTGTCTGGTCAGCTCGGCAAAGCCTTCATCTTCCAGCGATTCGACTGCATAGGATTTCAGCACCCGCACGCCGGAAAGGGCCTCCTGGGTCTTGTTGTTAAGCCTGGAGAAGGCCCCTTGCGCCGCCTTGAACTGGGTGTAGATCTGGGTGCCGAAGCGGTTCATGAAATAGGCCATCACCGGCAGCGGCAACAGCGAAACCAGCGTCAATTGCCAGGAGTACTGGCTGCACATGATGGAGAGCACCAATACCCCGACCATGATGGAGTCCACCAGCGTCAGCACCCCTTCGCCAGCGGTCATCTCCACCGCCTGAATGTCGTTGGTGGCATGGGCCATCAGATCGCCGGTACGGTGACGCTGATAAAAATCAGGGCTCATCCGGGCGAAATGGCTGAACAGACGATTGCGCAGGACATACGCCAGCCGGTAGGAGGCACCAAACAGCATCACCCGCCAGACGTAGCGCAACAGATAGATGAGCACGCCAAGCCCGAACAGCCCGGCCAGATAGCGCATCAGGGTGCCATTGTCGAGACCGCCCTTGGCGATGCCATCCACCACCCAGCCCACTACTTTGGGCGGAATAACGGTCAACAGAGCCACCATCAGCAGCAGGGCGATGGCGGCCAGATAGCGGGGCCACTGCTCCTTGAAAAACCAGCTCAATCGTAGAAATACGCTCACACCACCAACCTTTAGCGCTGTCTGCCCGTGACCGCTCCAAGGAGTAGCCATCTGACAGATCACACAGAACAATAGAAGAATGAAAACAATCGCCTCCGGCTGGAGGCGATTCGAACGAAAGCTCATCATATCCCGAACAGGGATGGTTGAGAATAATTACTATTTAATTCACTGTGACATGCGATCATCCCCTAACGAATAGGGATTATACGAATTTTCATGCTGCTCACCGGTCAACAAGAAGTGTGACACCTCTTCTCGGGTCTGGCTGAAGACCTGCTGCAACTGCTCCAGATCCGTCTCGCTCAGCACCTCGTTTTGCCGCAAACGCCACTCCAGCTCACCGGCCACCAGCTGCAGGCGGGCCGCCGAGATATTGGCCGACACCCCCTTGAGGGTGTGCAGCAGCTTGCTGGCCACCTCGGGTTGCTGGCGGCGCAGGGCGGAGCGGATCTCCCACAGATCGTCCTTGTGCTCCGACATGAACAGCTTGAACAGGATCTGCAGCGCTTCCTTGTCCTGCTCCAGCCGCTTGAGGGCATCCTGCAGATCGAGGATCCCCATCATATCCGGCGGTTTCACCTCCATGATCCCCGCCTGCTCAACCCCTTGCGGCTTCACCCACTGCAGCAGGTTGTTGTAGAGATCCAGCTTGCTCACCGGCTTGGTCACATAGCCATTCATCCCCACTCCCAGACAGCGATCCTTGTCACCGGGCATGGCGCTGGCGGTGAGGGCAATGATGGGCACATCGTGCTTGTCGACCATCTTGCGGATCTGGCGGGTAGCATCGAGCCCGTCCAGCACCGGCATCTGCAAATCCATCAGGATCACGTCAAAAGGCTGCTCGGCGACCCGCTCCACGGCCTCCCGACCATTACTGACCACGCACACCACCGCATCGACCCGCCGCAGATACTCGATGATCAGCTGCTGGTTAACCCGGTTGTCTTCCGCCAGCAGCACTCGGGTACCCTGCAGCAGGGATTTGAAGTGTTGCTGATCCCCCTGCGCCTCGGCCTTGCGCAGGTTGAGTTCATAGGAGCTGCCGTTGAGCAGCTCATCCACCTTGGCCAGCAGCGCGTTCTCGGTCATCGGCTTGGGCAGAAAATGGGTCAGCCCCATGCTGTCCATCCGGGCGTGCAACCCCTCTCTGGCCCAGGCGCTGATCATCAGGATGGGGATCCGCCGCCACTGGCTGTGCTGATACATCTCCAGCGCCAGATCGAGCCCATCCTCCTGACCCATGCGCCAGTCGAGGATCGCCAGCCGCAGATTTGGCCCCTCTTCACGGAGCAGCTGGCGGGCACGCGACAGGGAGTTGACCGGCAGCACCCGCACGCCCGCGCGAGTCAGAATGTCCCGGGCCAGATCCAGCACCAGCTCGTTGTCATCCATCACCATCACCAGCGGCTGGTTTTCGAAGAAGACCTTCCGTCCTGCCACGCCGTAGACTGCCTGCGCCATCGGGATATCGAACTGGAACAGGGAGCCCACACCGGGCTTGCTCTGGACAATGATCCTCCCCCCCATCAGTTCGACCAGCCGCTGGGAGATATTGAGACCCAGACCCGAGCCGCCATATTTGCGGGTATTGCCCGCCTCCAGTTGGGTAAAGGCCTGAAACAGCTGGCTCTGCTTCTCTTCGGCAATGCCGATACCGGTGTCACGCACACTGAAGCGGATCCGCATTGGATGGGGATTGGCCAGCTCGATGGAGACTTCGACTTCACCGCGCTCGGTAAACTTGATGGCGTTGTTCACCAGATTGACCAGCACCTGCCCCAGTCGCAGGGGATCCCCGCGCAAGAAGACCGGCACCTCAGGCGACTTGCGAATGATCACCTCCACATGTTTGCGCTCCGCCAGATCGGCAAACATGCCCGCCAGCGAATCGAGCTGCTCGCTGAGATCGAAGTCGATCTCCTCCAGCGTCAGCTTGCCGGACTCCACCTTGGTCAAATCGAGGATGTCGTTGATCAGCAGCAACAAGGTATCGGATGAGGATTTGATCTTGCCCAGATAATCCCGTTGTTGCTGATCCAGTTCGGTCTGCAGCGCCAGCGAGCTAAAGCCGATGATGGCGTTCATGGGGGTGCGGATCTCGTGGCTCATGTTGGCCAGAAAATCGCTCTTGGCCTGTGCCAGCAAGCCGGTCTGGCGCGACAATTCGCTCAGCTTCTGATTGCGACGCCACAGGGTGAAGGCCACCAGCGCGAAGCAGATCAAGGCCCCGCACAGCGCCATCAAATAGAAGCGGTTCATCAGCGAGGAGGCTCGCTCCAGCTTGTCGATTTTCCAGCGCACCAGACTCTCGATCACATGCATGTCGATCAGCTGGTAACGCAAGGCGTGATAGGCGACCACCTGTTGGCTCATGTCCTTGCTCAGGCGGATCAGGGTAGCGATTTCCGGCAGGTGGCCGTAACGGGATACCATCTGTTGCTGCAACCGGGCCAGCGTAGTCTGCTCACGTTTGTCCCAACTGCGCTGCAGATAGTTGCTCAGCTGCGCCAGCTCCTCTACATCGCGGTGCAGCGCACTGTCTGACGGGCTTATCTCGCCCACCTTTTTAATCTGGGCCTGCAGGGGCGCATTGATATACTCGATGGCCATCTCCATGGCATGGAGGCTGGCCAGCGCCATCAGATAGGTCTCCATATCCTCAAGCAGCGCCTGAGACAACTCGTCTTGCGCCAGCTCGGGATCGCTGCGTACCTTGCGCACAAAACCGTCAAGGGTGATGGACAACTGGTTCAGGCGCTGCTGGACATTGCTGTCATTGGCCTGCTCCCGCCCAAGCAGATAGACGGTATCGGCGTTGATCCGGTTCAGCACTACCTCGGCCGCTTCGTTCAGGTCGTGGGCCTGTTGCTGCTGACCGAGCGACTGCCAGCAGTAGCCCGAAAAGGCGAGCAGCAAGGCAACGATCAGCCCTGGCACAGCACGGTTTTTCCGTGATCCTTTTTTCATCCCGTCTCGACTCTCATCTGGTGGTCGCTGAATTATCCGGTTGGGCAATGAACCTTGGGGGGAATTATCCACTCCTGCCGGTCACTGTGTTACCGTTATTGCTCTGATACTTCGCTGTTGTTTCGCTATTGCGTCATTCTGGCCCCTCATCATATCTCCGGCCAGCGCAGATCGAGAAGGAACCAATTATGTCATTTGTCACTACTTATTGTAGCCACTGCTTTACCAGGAACCGCCTGCCCATTACCCATATCGATACATCCGCCAAGTGCGGGCACTGCAAGGCCCCCCTGTTTAGCCAGACCCCTTGCCTCGGGAAGGCGGATAACTTCGATACCCTGATCAACTCCGATATCCCGGTCGTGGTCGATTTCTGGGCCAGCTGGTGCGGCCCCTGCCAGCAGTTTGCCCCGGTATTTCATGATGTTGCCCATGAGCTCGAACCAAGAATGCGCTTTGTCAAAGTCGATACCGAGCAGCAGAGCGCCATTGCCGCCCGTTACGCCATTCGCAGCATCCCCACCTTGATGGTCTTCAAACAGGGCAAACTGGTGAACCAGATAAATGGCTCCTTGCCCAAGAGCATGTTCAAGCAGTGGCTGGAGCAGTTCATGGATGTTTGATTTATATTTCAGACATGTTTTATTTATGTGTTCATTTCCTCATTTTTATCAATGCTTGTGTGAGTCGAGGCTGATTTTCAACATGTGAGCCTGTTTCAAACAAGTGAATGGATGTAATCTCGGCAACACAAAAACAACCATAAATTAACCGAGAGAACATTATGCACACATCGGCTGTACCCTCTGCTCCATCTCGCTGGCTGGACATCAAATCAGGGATCGTCATCCTGGATGTCCTGCTACTTTGTGCCATGCTCGCCTGGCTCCCGTTTGATCCCATGGTCAACAAGGGGCTGGGCATTCTGGTCTTTATCGCCATTCTCTGGCTGACCGAAGCGCTGCACGTCACCATCACTGCCCTGCTGGTTCCCCTGCTGGCCACCGTGCTCGGGGTGTTTGACATGAGCAAATCCCTCACCGACTTCGCCAACCCGATCCTGTTCCTCTTTTTCGGCGGTTTCGCCCTCGCGGCCGCCCTCTCCAAGCAGGGACTGGATACCCTGATGGCAGGCAAGGTGATGCACCTGGCCAATGGCCATCTGGGTTGGGGCATCATCCTGCTCTTTACCATCACAGCCGCCATGTCAATGTGGATCAGCAACACCGCCACTACCGCCATGATGCTGCCACTGGCGATCGGTATGCTGGCTCGCCTCGATAGCAAAAAAGATCGCACTACCTTCGTGTTCGTTCTGCTGGGGATCGCCTATAGCGCCAGCATCGGCGGCATCGGTACCCTAGTGGGCAGCCCACCCAACGCCATCGCTGCCGCCCAGATGGGGATCGGCTTCACCGACTGGATGAAGTTCGGTATTCCGGTGGTGCTGATCTTGATGCCCTGCGGCATTGCCCTGCTCTATCTGGTGACCCGGCCACAGCTCAACCACCGCGTCGAGATCCAGGATGTCACCATCAACTGGACCCGCGAACGTAAAGTGACGCTAGCAATCTTCCTGACCACCGTTGTGCTGTGGATCGGCTCACAGCCTATCTCCAACGCCTTTGGCGGCATCCCGCAACTCGACACTCTGATTGCCATGGGCGCCATTGTGGCCATCGTGGTCAGCCGCGTTGCCAGTTGGGATGATGTCAACCAGAACACCGACTGGGGCGTGTTGATGCTGTTTGGCGGCGGTCTGACCCTGAGCGCCATTCTCAAGGCCACCGGTACCAGCGCCTTCCTGGCCAGCCATCTGTCGGCCGTGCTCTCCCACGCCAATATCTTCGTGATCCTGTTGATGCTGGCAGCGTTCGTGGTGTTTTTGACCGAGCTGGTCTCCAATACCGCCACTGCAGCCCTGCTGATCCCGCTGTTCGCCGGTGTGGCAGAGGCGCTGGGTGTCTCCCCCATCGTGATGGCGGTGTTGATCGCTATCGGTGCCTCCTGCGCCTTTATGCTGCCGGTCGCCACCCCACCCAATGCCATCGTCTTTGCCAGCGGCCACATCCGCCAGAAGGAGATGATGAAAGCCGGTATGGCCCTCAACGTGGTCTTCACCGTGTTGCTCGCCCTGCTGGCCTACTTCGTTGGCGATATCCTCTGATCCACCTCCCCCCGATAAACAAAAACCCCCGCATGTTTGCGGGGGTTTTTTCATTTCTGCATCTGATTAGCCGATGTTGCAGGGCTTCAGCGCCCAGATCCGATCCACATAGTCCTGAATAGAGCGGTCGGAGTTGAACTTGCCCATGGTGGCCGAGTTGATGATGGCCTTCTTCGCCCACAGCGCCGGATCCCGATACCAGGTATCAATCAGCTTGTGTGCATCCGAGTAGGACTGGAAGTCCGCCAAAGTCAGGTAAGGATCCCCCCCTTCCAGCAAGGAGCGCTTGATAGAGGCCAGCTCACCCGGACGACCCGGCGTGAAGTAGTCAGTATCAAACCAGTCCAGCACGGCTTTGAGCTCGGAGTTGGCATAGTAGAAGTCGTACGGGTTGTAACCGCGCGCCTTCAGCGACTTCACTTCGTCCACGTTCAGACCGAAGATGGCACAATTCTCGGCACCCGCCTCTTCAGCGATCTCGATGTTGGCGCCGTCCAGCGTGCCGATGGTGATCGCACCGTTGAGCGCCATCTTCATGTTGCCGGTACCTGAGGCTTCGTAGCCAGCAGTGGAGATCTGCTCGGAGACATCTGCCGCCGGGATCAGCTTCTCGGCCAGGCTCACGCGGTAGTTCGGCATGAACACCACTTTCAACTTGCCCTGGATACGGGCGTCGTTATTGACCCGATCCGCCAGCTTGTTGATGGCATAGATGATGTCTTTGGCCAGCTTGTAACCAGGCGCCGCTTTGGAGCCGAAGATGAACACGCGCGGGTGCATGTCATAGTCCGGGTTGGCCAGCAGACGACGATAGAGCGCCATGATGTGAATGAGGTTCAGCTGCTGACGCTTGTACTCGTGCAGACGCTTGATCTGAACGTCAAAGATCGCCTCGGCACTGACATCGATACCGGTTTCGTCCTTGATGACCTTGACCAGCTTCTCTTTGTTGTGACGCTTGATGGTCATGAACTGCTGCTGGAACGCCTTGTCGTCGGCAAACTTGGTGACGGCGCGCAGCTTGTCGAGCTGCAACGGCCACTCCTTGCCCACCACTTCGTTATAGAGCTCGGCCAACTCGGGGTTGCAGGCCAGCAGCCAGCGACGCGGAGTCACCCCGTTGGTCACGTTGCACATTTTTTCCGGCCACAGCTCGGCATACTCGGGGAAGAGATCTTCTTTCACCAGCTTGGAGTGGATTTCGGCCACACCATTCACTTTGGACGAACCGATCACGCACAGGTTGCCCATGCGCACCTTGCGCACATCTCCCTCTTCGATGATGGAGAGCTTGGCCTTGATGGCGTCGTTACCCGGCCACTTGGGCTCGACCAGCTCGCTCAGGAAACGGGCGTTGATCTCGTAAATCACTTCCAGATGGCGAGGCAACACCTTCTCGAACAGACTGACCGACCACTTCTCCAGCGCTTCCGGCAGCAGGGTGTGGTTGGTGTAGGAGAATACGTGATAGCAGATGGCCCAGGCGGCATCCCAGTTCAGATCTTCCTCGTCCACCAGCACCCGCATCAATTCGGGGATGGCGACAGTCGGGTGAGTATCGTTGAGCTGAATGGCAATTTGCGCGGCAAAGTTGCTGAAATCGGCACCATGGACCCGCTTGTAGCGGCGCATGATGTCCTTGATGGAGCAAGCACAGAAGAAGTACTGCTGGATCAGGCGCAGTTCTTTACCTGCATCGGTCTCATCGTTCGGATAGAGCACCTTGGAGATGGTCTCGGCCTGGGCTTTTTCAGCCTGGGAGTCGATGTAACCACCGGCGTTGAACACGTCCCAATCGAAAAACTCGGAGGCACGGGATTCCCACAGACGCAGGATGTTGACGGTGTGGCCACCAAAACCGACCACCGGAATATCCCAAGGCACCCCTTTGATCTTGCGACCGGCGTGCCATACCTTCTTCAGGCCGCCATTATCACCAAACACGGTCTCGACGTAGCCGTAGAGCGGCACTTCTTGCACCGACTCGGGACGGCAGATCTCCCAGGGGTTGCCATATTCACGCCAGGAGTCCGGGCGCTCGATCTGGCGGCCATCCTGGATCTCCTGACGGAACAGACCGTGTTCGTAGTGGATACCGTAACCAACCGCCGGATAGTTCAGGGTGGCCAGCGAGTCGATAAAGCAGGCAGCCAGACGACCCAGGCCGCCGTTGCCGAGTGCCATGTCGGGCTCTTGTTCGCACAGATCGGTCAGTTCCAGACCGAGTTCACCCAGCGCCTCTTCGCAAGTCTTGTAGAGGGAGAGGTTGTGCAGGTTGTTGGAGGTCAATCGTCCCATCAGGAATTCAGCAGAGAGATAGTGAATCGCACGAGTATCTTTCTTGAAATGAGTCTGCTGAGTGCGGGTCAGGCGCTCGTACACCTGTTCATTGACGGCCGCCGCAGTGGCTTTCCACCACGCTTCGGGAGAGGCTTTCTGTTCGCTTGTTCCCAAGGTAGAACGCAGGTGACGCACGATACTCGCCTTGAGCTGATCTTTATCCAGTTGGAGATCCTGGTCTGTCTTCTTCTTGGTAGCCATAAACCATATTCCTTCGTTACAAATAAAATTGTTATCCCGCTTGCGGGACCGGCGCTGTTGTTATCTCAAAATATGTACCGGCGTGAGAATACTAACTAAAGCGGCAGAATTAAAAGTTAACGCAAGTCACACTTTAACCGATAAAAACAGCCTGAAAAGCTTGAAAACCCTTTCCTTTAACTGATTGCGAAAAAACAAAAATTTCCTTTATTATCAGCAACTTAATGAACACATAAAAATATTATGGCATGAATAGGTTTTCAGAGATTGCCAAGCCTTGAAAATCCCTGAAAATAGGCAACAAGACGGCGCATTGAAACCGGTTTCAATGCGCCTGAAAAATTACCGTATAAATATGAAGCAATCATTGCACCCTCAGCGATGTGCCTTGAACTGATTGCTCAATGGATCGTAATGGTACCCAATCTGATCCAGACGCCCTGCCAACTGCTCTTCACTCATATCGTAATAGGCCAGCAACTCCTCCAGCCCGTCACACTCAAGCCTTAGCTTCTCATTGATGATGCCCAACAAGATGTTGGCATCCAGACGCTGCAAGGTACTGATATCCATGGCGGCACCTCCTTTAAATGACCTGTATAACCATGGGCGGTTACACAAGGTTTGTCCATAGAACGAAAAACACCCAGCCGGTTTTATATTAAATAACGTTTAAAAACATGATGTTATTAATAGCACATGCCAACACCATCACATTTTTCAGCAAAAACACCTTGTCTCTGCCTCAGGATAGAACTACTGTATGCACATACAGCTTGGATATTCATACAGGAAACCGTATATGAACCAGCCCCTGCACTCACTGCCCTTTGCGATGAATCGAGCCATGAGCAACCCCTGGCCAACCAGAACCGCCTGCAAGGCAGAGTCGGCTCATTATGGTGTGACTATCCAAGCTGAGGATCAGTTTCTCAGCGAGCTGAGCAAGTTAGGTGACTCTCATACCGGCTGGATCTTGTTGATCGCCCCGCCGGGACGCCCCACAGCAAGCCACATGGAAGAGCGAGGCATCGATCCCAACAGAGTACTGGTGGTACACAGCCCCAAAATCAAGAACTGGCAGCAAACCCTGGAACGCAGCCTGGGCAATGGTCACTGCGCCGCTGTGTTTACCTGGCTACCCGAGCAAATCGAGCTGGATCACGTCAAGCTACAGCGACTGGGGCAGCAATCTGGCGTACTCACCCGCTTCTTTGGCACTCAGCGCGCCAACCCCAACACACCTCTGCTGGCCTATGCAGAGCAGGATATCTATCTCAACCATTAAGACGAACGCTGACAAGGCAAATGTACAGCTCGTCGTGATCGCATCCCGTGCAACCCATGTGACAACGTTGCTGTGTTTTTTCTGAGGAAAAAACATGTCACGAGCATGATGACAGCACCAGGAAGCAATCCGGCACTGCCTGCTCTATACAGAACTAGTGAAACATGTGGAGCAGAAGGTAGCCTGATGACAACGATCTCTGCCCTCAGGCAACCCTCTTCTTGAAATAGTGGGTAACAAGGGGTATAACCACGCGTTTTATCAGGTGTATTAAGTGAGCGGTATGATGCAAGCCCCCTTTTGGCAGACCAAGAGTCTGCAGCAGATGACTGAGTCCGAATGGGAATCCCTCTGCGATGGTTGTGGCAAATGCTGCCTCAACAAGCTGATCGATGAAGATACCGACGAGCTGGTGTTCACCAATGTCGCCTGCAACCTGCTCAATACCAAAACCTGTCAGTGCTCTGATTATCTCAATCGCTTCAAAAAAGAGCCTGATTGTCTCCAGATCACCCATGACAAGATCGCCGAATATGACTGGCTCCCCTCAACCTGCGCCTACCGCCTGCTGGCTGAAGGTGACGCCCTGCCAGAGTGGCATCCTCTGCTGACCGGCAGTCGCTCCGCCATGCATCAGGCGGGTCAATCCGTACGTGGCAAGGTCATTCACGAGGAGCAGGCCGGTGAGTGGATCGATCACATCATCACCTGGGCAAGTTGATACGCTGACCCCGCCATGTTCATAGTGACAAGAGCTGCACATTGTGTGGCCCTTGTTGTTTCTGCAAGCACGTTGTAGTGGCATAGGCCGAGCAGCGCAATCCACTTACGGTATGGCTTCTGTTCTTTCACCCACTGGTTCAACCGCTGTTTCTACGCAGAGGTATACCCGTTTCGATTCCACTGCTGAATGTTGCCCCTATGCCCCCATCCGCGGTGGTTTATGTCCAAGCAAGATGTCTTCATCTATTTGCACGGGCCGCCACTCTGGAATATATGAACGAGCTCGATACAGGATGGTAAATCCATGGGTATCCAAGTCACCCTGTTGATGCAAGACCAAAACCGATAAACATATAGCTTGGATCCGGTTAAATAAGGTCATTATTTTCGAATGGCGATTGGTGCTGGCTTGATTATTATAGGGCTTGTTGATATAGCTAAACTCTGAGTTTAAAACAAACAGATGGGTAGTATTGTGAGAGATAACATCATGCTTATGTTGCAAGGGGTGGATGGAGAACATGTTCTCTTCCAGTATGCAACAGCGTTGGCAAAAACATTAAATGGGAAATTGACTTTAGTCCATGTCATTTTCAATCAAAAAGAAAATGCTCGCGTTCTTAACGTGGATATACGCAGTTCAATCAGTGACCGAGAACGAGCAATAAGGCAAAAGATAAATGAATGGAGATTAAGCACAGATATAATGCCCGAGATAGAAACGCTATTGACCGATAATATCAGCAATGACCTTCAAACTCTGTTAGAACAACGAAAAATAAATTTATTGGTTATTGGCCACCATCAACACTTGATCGACTATTCACTAACGCCCCTGCTTATAAAAACACTGTGTATCCCTGTACTTATCTATCCGTTAGATAAATATATATAGATTCGATATTCATCGCCAGATAGGCAAAATGGACTTTCTTTGAATGCGAGATACAATGTGCTTGGAGATGGCATTCCTCCATATGCATAAGCAAACAAACCGCCGCTGTGGCTAATGATGCCTACGTTTCAGTCCAGGTCAGGGCTGCGTAGCTATATGCACCACTGTCCTGGAGTCTCAGCACTAAAGGACGAAATGATATGCTTAATTCGATTCTAGCCATCAGTTGTGGTGCCTCACTAGGCGCTATATCAAGGTGGTTATTGGGAACAGCGCTCAATGCTATCTTTCCCACTATTCCCCCGGGGACTCTCATTGCAAACTTGCTGGGAGGCTATCTGATTGGAATCGCTATCGCGTTCTTTTCGGCAAACCCGGCCCTCTCCCCTGAATGGCGCCTGCTAGTGATCACCGGCTTTCTCGGTGGCTTAACCACCTTCTCCACATTTTCTGCCGAAGTGAGTTCATTACTGCAAGCAGGACGATTCGTTTGGGCTGGCGCAGCGATTGGTGTTCATGTGGTCGGCTCACTGGTGATGACCATTGCAGGAATGTGGTCGATGTCTATGTTGCAACGTCTATGACTGGAGGATTTATGAAAGGCTATCAATTAACTTTTTACACTCGGCAAGATCGTTCAATACAGGGTAAACCATTAGCACAATGGTTGGTTGAACAAGCGAAAAACCTCGGTATCCAAGGTGCGACATTATTAGCGGCTAATGAAGGGTTGGGACATGATCGCCGGTTACACTCTGCTCATTTTTTCGAACTGTCTGACCAACCATTGGAAGTAACACTCGCAGTAACGGAGAGCGAAGTTAACCTTATGTTTGATGCACTTAAAAATAATAATACCAGCGTATTCTATACATTAATACCGATAGAATTTGGCATGTCTGGCGAACGAGACTCTGATAATTAGATGCAACCAAATTATTCTACATAAGTTTAATATGCCGCCACTCATCAATATCTGATCAGTGGCGGCATCAATCAACCATCATGTTTTATGCTTTCATTGCCTGTTCCAGCGCAACGGCAACCGCGACAGAGGCGCCCACCATGGGATTATTCCCCATACCGATCAACCCCATCATTTCCACATGGGCAGGAACCGAGGAGGAGCCGGCAAACTGGGCGTCCGAGTGCATGCGCCCCATCGTGTCGGTCATGCCATAAGAAGCTGGCCCTGCCCCCATATTGTCCGGGTGAAGTGTCCGACCGGTGCCGCCACCTGATGCCACAGAGAAGAATTTCTTGCCCTCAAGCAGACGCTCTTTTTTGTAGACACCCATCACCGGATGTTGGAAGCGCGTGGGGTTGGTGGAGTTGCCCGTGATGGCGACATCGACTTGCTCATGGTGCATGATAGCCACACCTTCACGTACATCATCCGCGCCATAACAGCGAACCGCCGCTCTCTCCCCTGCCGAATAGGCCTTCTCACGAACAATATTGAGCTTGCCGGTGGTGTAATCAAACTCGGTCTGAACGTAGGTGAAACCATTGACCCGCGAAATAATCTGGGCTGCATCTTTTCCCAAGCCATTCAGAATGACGCGCAGCGGATTTGTCCGGGCATTATTTGCTGAACGGGCCAACCCGATCGCCCCTTCTGCCGCGGCAAATGATTCGTGGCCCGCACAAAAGGCGAAACAGTCGGTGTCTTCACGCAGTAGCATTGACGCCAGGTTGCCGTGCCCAATCCCCACCTGGCGATCGTCGGCGACAGAGCCCGGGATACAGAAAGCCTGCAAACCTTCGCCCAGGGTCTGTGCGATGTCAGCTGCCGATACCTGACCTTTTTTCAGTGCCGCGGCGGCGCCAATCAGATAGGCCCAGCCAGCATTTTCAAACGAAATGGGTTGGATTGATTTGACGATTGCCCTGACATCGACGCCTTGCTTCAGACAAATCTGTTCGGCTGCCTCCAGCGAGGCGATATCATAACTGGCAAGGAATGGGGTGATCTGTGCGATACGTCTCTCGTATCCTTCAAAGAGTGCCATGGTCTTGTCCTTATTCTTTGCGCGGGTTGATAGTTTTAACTGCCTCGGCAAACCGGCCATAAGTGCCCGTTGCCTTCCGTAGTGCATCCTCAGCCCCCATGCCTTTCGATATGTGATCCATCATCACGCCAAGCTGAACAAACTTGTACCCGATGATTTCATTGTCGCTATCAAGCGCCAATTCAGTGACATATCCCTCCGCCATCTCCAGATAGCGGGCGCCTTTCAGATTTGTGCCGTACATGGTACTGGTCACACTGCGCAGCCCTTTGCCGAGATCTTCCAGACCCGCACCAATAGGGAGCCCTCCTTCAGAGAATGCAGTCTGGCTGCGCCCATAGATGATTTGTAAAAACAGCTCCCGCATGGAGACGTTAATGGCATCACACACCAGGTCCGTGTTCATGGCTTCCAGAATGGTCTTGCCAGGAAGGATCTCGGCGGCCATGGCTGCGGAGTGCGTCATTCCGGTGCAGCCAATTGTTTCAATGAGCGCCTCTTCGATAATGCCGTTTTTGACATTTAACGTGAGCTTGCACGCCCCCTGCTGAGGGGCACACCAACCCACCCCATGAGTGAGGCCAGACACATCGGTCACCTCTTTGACCTTGATCCACTGCCCCTCCTGAGGGATCGGGGCAGGCCCATGATTGGGACCTTTGGCAACGACACACATCTGCTCAATTTCATGAGTTTGCATCATGATACGGATACTCCTTCGTCTCGGTGAGTTATCCAAAAACCATAGGCCCATACCAATGATGATGATGTGGGTATGATCAAAGAAATGCGCGAAAACCTTAATGTATGTGTGCGTACCTGCATTCGATGGGGATCAATGAAACGCGCACCGCCCCTAGCGCCCCCCGTGCTTGTGAAAACGCATAGCAAGGTGCAGCCAAGAGACATCATCCAAAGACACCGCGATGGTGTTTATAACGACATGATTAAAAACAATTTATTTATAAAAATGGGAGGCCATGCGGCCTCCCTGAACACCTGTTTCTTACCGATTTAAAACCAGCTTTGCACTGCCTCTCTGGCCGGGATCCCACCTGCATGTACCACCTTCTCATCAATGACGACAGCTGGCGTAGACATCACCTTGTACTTCATGATCTCGGGCAATGACTCGACTTTCTCAAGCTGGATCTCGACCCCCAGCTCATCTACCACCTGCTGGATCAGTTGAACCGTGTTCTTGCAGTTGGCGCAGCCCATGCCCAGCACTTTTACCTGTTTCATCTCATACTCCTCATCAAGAAATTAACGGCGATACGAAGTTAAACACCCACCCAACCAGCGTGAAGGAGACCAGCAGCACCAACAGCAAGGTGCCCAGCAATGGCCACTTCATCACTTGTTTGAGCAAAATAAACTCGGGAAAACTAGCCGCCACTGTGCTCATGCAAAATGCCAGTGTGGTGCCGATGGGCAAACCATTGACGATCAGGCTCTCCATCACCGGGATCACCCCGGTCGCATTGGAATAGAGGGGAATGCCGATCAGCACGGCAGCAGGAACGGACCACCATTGGCCTGCCCCCAGGTGAGCCGCAAGCCAGCCATCAGGGACAAAGCCATGGAGTGCGGCGCCGAGCCCGACCCCGACGATGACCCAGAGCCACACCCGTTTGAAGATGGTGAGGGTTTCCTCTTTGGCAAAGGCATGACGCTTGGCCAGCGAGAGGCGCGGGGCATCGGCATGCGGCTGGACGATATCACCTTGCTGATGCTGCCCTTGCTTGAGGGCCTCGACGGCAAAATCGGCCAGCCAGCGCTCGGCCTTGATCTTGTCCAGAAACGCCCCACCCAGCATGCCAACCGCCATGCCAACCACCACGTAAATCAGGGTGAACTTCCAGCCCAGCAGACTGACCAGCAACAGAACGGCCACTTCGTTGATAAGCGGTGAGGTGATGAGAAAGGCCATGGTGATCCCGAGTGGGATACCGGCTGAGGTAAAGCCGAGAAACACCGGGATACTCGAACAGGAGCAGAAGGGGGTGATGGCACCAAAGCCGGAGCCCAGGAGATAGCCCAACCCTCTATGCTTGCCCGCCAGATAGTCCCTCACCCGTTCGACATTCAGGGAGGCCCGCAGCATGGCCACGATATAGATCATGACCAGCAGTAGGGCAAAGATCTTGCTCACATCCTCCACGAAGAAATGCAGCGCATCCCCCAGCTTGGTTTGTGGGCTCAGGCCCAACTGCTGATAGACCAGCCAGCGGGCAAGATCGGTGAAAATCTGAAACATAATGGCTCCATCAACATCGGTGTTATCCAGAAGACGTTGCATGTCCGCAAAGGATGCTCATATTTTCTCTTTTTTTATTACTAGCGCCGCGATCTCATGGCTTGCGCCCGGCGCTTAGCACCATCAGTCACTGAATACCAGTGAGTCCAGGACCCCTTGCCCGCTATGAACGCCCCCTTCTGTCGATCCGGCCGATTTGCTACGAATGAGATATCCCGCAAAGCGCCGCGCTGGCAGGATGGTCATCTATCTGCACGGTGAAGATCCCCAGCTCACTGATCAAATCCGTCACCCGATGCAGCTCTCCTTTGCGTACTGTCCAGGCTGGCATGGCTCTGGGAACAGGATGTAAGCGGCGCATCAGTGACCAGGCCTGATATTGGAGTGGGTCAAGCATTGCCAATTTTGTCGGGACGTCCGCCCCAAACAGACAATGCCCACCGCCTTCCCCTTGGTTTTTAAGTACCCAGCTGTCGGAGGGGGCCGCTTTGATAAAGCATGCGCTATCAGGGGTCACAGGATGCATTTCCCCTAACACGCCTCTGACTGTGTCAGCCTCTTGCGGGGTCAGGCCAAATGCAGCGAATCCCTCTTCTCCCAGACGCGACAGCAGCATTTGTACTCGCTTGCTGGTCGCCAATTGCTGGGCGACCGTGGCATTGACGGCGACTCTGTGTCGCTCAATCAACACACGGGTCGCCATCAGCGCCTGACAGCATCTCTGCTCGTTGAGATCGGCTGCCTCATAATCCGAATATTGGTATCCGGCCCGCAGATAGACGGTATCGAGGGGGCCGACACCATCGAGGATCAACCTGTTGTTGGCGCCCGTGCTCAGCTGATTATGCAGTTCACGAAAGGTTCTGCGCCGGGTCTCAATTCCTTTGCGCTGGAGAGCCAGCTCAAGCAGGTGTTGATCAAACACATTGTTTTCATGCTCCTGCACAATCATCAGAAACCTTGCCGGGCCGGGGTCGCCAAACTCGCGCTTAATCTTGAAAGTGGCCTCGGCAATGCCAGCTGACAACCCTTCAATGGCATCATTGCCGACAAGTTCACCCATCGCCTCGGGTGACAACTGCCCATATTCAGCAGGCCATTGCCGTTGCAGATAGTGGTGCAGTTCATGTATTCGCTGACCAAATGGCCCCATGCCCGCGGCGATACCATTGAACTCGACCAGCTTGTGGCCATCGCGCTGGTCGTCCATAAAGTCGCTGCGCATGATAAGCAGTGACAGCCGGGGTGCCTTGGTGGCTGATGAGTGGATCTGTTGATGCATGCCAAGCAGCGCTGAGAAGAAGGGGTCGCCTGCCGTGATGGGGTGAATGGCATCGTATAAAAAACCATGATCCTCAGCGACGGCATAGATCAGCTTGCTTAAGGTCTGGGCCGCACTTTTCAAATGCTGGTAGTCTCCCCAGCGGATCGGGGTAGGCGTCAGGGTAAACGGGGTATGCACGGCAGAATAGAGCGACTCTTTAAAGGCGACACCGTGGGTTAATGCCCACTCGACTGCATCATCCCTGATTTTCTGAATGCCAAGAGAACTCATCATTCACTCCTGAATATTGACTCACGAACCGCAACATCGGGTTGCCCGGTACTCATCTCCCTCGGAGACGCCAACATGGCAAACCAGTTGAGCCATATCGGGCTGGCCCCAATGGCATGACGGTCAAGGCAGCCAGGAAACCCTGGATGAGTACCTGGCCGAAGCCAAAAAAATAAAGAAAAGGCCAAGGAGAACACCTTGGCCTTTTTGCTGAGCATCGTTCATGGCTTACTTCACCGCCGGGGTGAAGCAGCAGACCCGCCCCGAGCTGTCCAACCTGACCTGACAGTCCAGAGAAAGCTGCTGACGCAAGCGCGCCCTGGCTCGCAACAGACGCGACTTGGCGGCGGCAAGGGTCAAGCCGGATCGGGCGGCATAATCCGCCTGCTTCATGCCATCCAAATCACAGTGTCTGAGAATATCCCGATCAGCCTGAGCAAGCTTCTCCAGCACTCTGGGTAAACAGCCCGCCAAGGAGTCGACCGCATCGATCTCCCCCTGCTGCATGGCCAACTCGTCAGATAGTGGCAGCAACGGGCGTAATCTACGGCTTTTATCAATCACCAGATCTCTGGCGACTTCAAACAGCCAGGCCCTGGCATTCTCGATGGCGCAAAACTTGCCCTGCTGGCGAATTGCCCGCAAGAAGGTCTCTTGCAACAGGTCATCGGCATCCATCGGGCTGCCAGATTGCTTGAGTAGCCACCCATAGAGCTCATGTTCATGCTGCTGCCATGCCGTCATCAGGCAAGGTGGTGCCCCGGTTGGCTCGGTCACTTGATGCGTTTTCCCTGTGCATCTACCACCTGCTCTCCATCCTCCTTGGTGAAGGCCCCTTGCTGAGGGTTCGGCAGGATATCGAGCACCACTTCTGATGGACGGCACAGCTTGGTGCCAAGCGGCGTCACCACGATGGGGCGGTTGATCAGAATGGGATGCGCCAGCATGGCGTCAATCAACTCGTCATCGCTGAATCTCTCCTCGGCCAGCCCTAACGCTTCAAAAGGCGGCACGTTTTTGCGCAGCAAGTCGCGCACCGGCATGCCCATGGCAGCAATCAATGCAACCAGGACCTCACGGTTTGGCGGTGTCTCCAGATAGTGGATAACGGTCGGCTCAACGCCTGAGTTACGGATAAGCTCCAGCGTATTGCGGGAAGTGCCACAGGCCGGGTTGTGGTAAATGGTGATCTGGGTGTTATTCATGATTAAGCCTCTGCGTTGAGATAGTTGCGTTTCATTCTAAGCGCCACATTGACCAGAGCGATCAAGACCGGCACCTCCACCAGCGGGCCTATCACACCGGCGAATGCCTGATCCGAGTTCAACCCGAACACGGCAATGGAAACCGCAATGGCCAGCTCGAAGTTATTGCCGGTGGCAGTGAAGGCGATGGAGGCGTTCTTGTCATAGGGAATACCCAGCTTCTTGCCAACCAGGAAGCTGGTGAAGAACATCAGTACGAAATAGACCACCAGAGGCACGGCAACCCGCAGCACATCCATCGGCAACTCGACGATCATCTCGCCCTTGAGGCTGAACATCAGCACGATAGTGGCCAGCAAGGCGATCAACGTGATGGGAGAAATAGCCGGAATAAAACGCTCGGTGTACCACTTCTCCCCTTTCGCCTTGACCAGATAGTGACGGCTCAGGAAGCCTGCCAGGAAGGGAATGCCCAGATAGATCAGCACACTTTCAGCGATATCCAGCATGGTGATATCCACTGCGAAGCCCTGCAGGCCGAACAGCGGCGGCAGTACGGTAATAAACAACCAGGCCATGAAGCTGTAGGTGAGGATCTGAAAACCGCTGTTGAGCGCCACCAGGCCAGCACCATACTCCTTGTTACCACCACCGAGATCGTTCCACACCAGCACCATGGCGATGCAACGCGCCAACCCGATCAGGATCAGGCCCACCATGTAGTCCGGGTAGTCATGCAGGAATGTCAGGGCGATGACAAACATCAGGATGGGGCCGACCAACCAGTTCATGACCAGTGAGAGGGTTATCGCCTGACGGTCGCGGGTCATGGCGCCCATGGTGCCGTAATTCACCTTTGCCAGCGGCGGATACATCATCAGGATAAGGCCGATGGCGAGCGGCACATTGGTGGTGCCGACCGACATCGCCTCGTTCCACTGGGCCACCTGAGGGAACAGATAGCCAATCCCGACCCCGATGGCCATGGCGACAAAGATCCAGAGGGTCAGATTGCGGTCGAGAAAACTCATTTTTTTGCTGACGGGCAGATCGCAGCAGGCGTTGGTACTCATCAAGAGACTCCATGAGGGGTGGATGAAACAAAGGACTCAACCCGGGCAAATGCCCCTGTTGGTTGCACCTTGGCAGTAAACTCTCGCGGGTGCATGTCACACAGCCCGGTGGACAGGGTGACACAGCGCTTGCAGTGCTTTCACGCCCACCGGTTCGACAGCTTGCAAGGGCACCACGGCATAACGCTTCGCATGCTCCTGCTTGACCGCGTCGATATGGGGCTGCTGACGATACGCTCGCTGGGCCAGCAGTGGCGAGGTGACGCTGGCTGGGGCCAGCATATGATTGACCACCCAGGCCCAGGGCTCGATACCGGCGCGGCGCAGGTCGGCTTGCAGGTTGGCCGCCTCCTGTACCGGAGTGGGTTCGGGCAGAGTGACGATCATCACCTTGGTCTGTTTCGGGTCTTGCAACTGCATCATGGGGGTGGTGAAGTGCATCCCCTTGCCCCCCATCTGACGGGCAATCTCCCGGTGATAGGCGCCGGTCGCATCGAGCAGCAAGAGGGTGTGGCCGGTGGGCGCCGTATCCATCACCACGAAGCGCTTGCCCGCCTCGCGGATGATCCGCGAGAAGGCCTGAAACACGGCTATCTCTTCGGTACAGGGGGAGCGCAAGTCTTCTTCCAGCAGGGCCCGGCCCTGGGCATCCAGACTCGCCCCTTTGGTGGCCAGCACCTGGGCACGATAACGCTCGGTTTCGGCATGGGGATCGATACGGCTGACCTCCAGGCTGGGCAGTTCCCCTGCCAGTGTCTCTCCCAGATGGGCTGCGGGATCCGAGGTGGTCAGGTGAACCGGCAGGCCCCGACTGGCAAGCTCCACCGCCACCGCTGCCGCCAGGGTGGTTTTACCCACACCGCCCTTGCCCATCAGCATGATGAGCCCGTGGCCATCTGTGGCCAGCTCATCGACCAGTTGCTGCAATCCGGGGTGTTGTTCAGTAGCAGCGCATTCGATCTCATTAACCCCACTGACAGGGCTTGCACCGAGCAACTGGCGCAGGCTATCGACCCCCACCAAATTGGTCGCCAACAGCGGCACTTTGTCTTGTGGCAAACTTGCCAGCAGCGCTGGCATATCAGCCATCGCCTGCTGCTCACGTTGCCATACGGCTGTCGCCAGGAGGTCATCCGCCAGCTCGCTTTGCGGGAAGATGCCATTGATGACCAGTTGCTGATTGGCAAGGCCGATGGTCGCCAGCTCATCATGGGTACGCGCCACTTCCCGCAAGGTTGAGGCTTGCGCCCGGGCGACCAGAATAAGCCGGGTTTTCCCCGCATCGGAAAGGGCAGCCACGGCCTCTGCGTATTGGCTACGCTGTTTTTCCAGTCCCGCCAACGGCCCCAGACAGGAAGCATCGCCTTTGCCCTGCTCCAGAAACTCGCTCCATGCCCCTGGCAATTGCAACAGACGGATGGTATGGCCGGTCGGTGCCGTATCGAACACGATGTGGTCGTATTCCCCCACCAGGCTGCTGTCGGTCAACAGGGCGGTAAATTCGTCAAAGGCGGCGATCTCTGTGGTGCAGGCACCGGAGAGCTGCTCTTCAATGCTGCGCACCACGCTGTCGGGCAGCTTGCCGCGCACCGGGCCAACGATACGTTCGCGATAAGCCTTTGCGGCGGCTTGCGGGTCTATCTCCAGTGCTGATAACCCACTGACTGCCGCGATGGCGGTAATGCTGTTGCCTATTTGGGTATCGAACACCTGGCCTACGTTTGATGCCGGATCCGTGCTGACCAGCAGTACCCGTTTGCCACTACCACACAAGGCAACCGCACTGGCACAGGCCAGCGAGGTTTTACCCACCCCACCTTTACCGGTGAAAAAGAGAAACGGGGGCGCATCATTGAGAAACGAGTAGTTCAGCAACGGGGACATGAGAGACTCCTATCAGGAAGAACGAGGCA
The DNA here is from genome assembly GCF_016026615.1 of Aeromonas allosaccharophila. NCBI lineage: Bacteria > Pseudomonadati > Pseudomonadota > Gammaproteobacteria > Aeromonadales > Aeromonadaceae > Aeromonas > Aeromonas allosaccharophila. The sequence continues at coordinate 1,420,823 of NZ_CP065745.1, forward strand.
ATTAACCGAACAGAGAACTTACCAGCCAGGCGATGACGCTTAGCAGCAACCACTGCTGCCGGAGCAGCATCCACTCTTGACGATCCCTTTGATGGCACCGGCTTTGTTGGACTCGGCTGCTGGCTGTTCACCTTCGGCACCATCACTTTCTGGTGCTTTCGGTAGCTCCAGTCCTGCATAGCGGATCAGTTCAGCGCGGCTGGGATAGCGACCGGTGAGCACCACCTGGCCATCAACCAGCGTCACCGGTAATCCTTCTTCACCGGACAGTTCCAGAAAGGAAGCCACTGCCGGGGTCTCGGCGAATACCAGAGGTTGCTGAGCCAAATTGAACCGAAACAGTGAAGCCCCCTGCTGCTTAATCCATTCGGCGTCACCGGCAAAGGTGACCAGTGCCTGATCCACCTCTGCGCCACATACGCCGCTGGAGCAACACAGGGCCGGGTCGAATACTTGTATCAGTCTCATGGTCTACTCCTTATTGCAGCATGGCTGCGCAGGTAATACATGGGGTGAGCAGCCAGACTCCGCCCTCATCACCCCGCAGGCTTCCGGATGACCGGCGCAGCACTCCTCGGTGAGGTAACCGATCAAGTCGAGCATCAGGGGAATATTGGCGCGGTAACGCAAGAAACGGCCCTCTTGCTCCACTGAGACAAGGCCTGCATGCAGCATGGCTTTCAGATGGAATGAAAGAGTGTTCGGGGCGATATCCAGTTCACTGGCAAGCTGGCCAGCGACCATCCCCTCCAGCCCTGCCTTGACCAGCAGACGCCATACATCGAGGCGGATACCGGATGCGAGAGACTCGAAGACTTTAGTGGCTGTATCTTTATTCATTTGAACCTCTTCATTCATTTCATGAGTACAACTATACAAGAGTAGTTGAAATGATCAACCCACCCAGACCTTGCTATTGATGTATTTAGGTACAGCTGCTGTTTACACAACACTCTTCACGGAAAAACGCGATGATCTCTTCCAGCACTTCATATTGAGAGACGCACAGCAGGGTACGACTCTCCCGGTTCTGCTTGACCAGACCAACCGAGACCAGCGCGGCAATGTGGTGGCTCAGGGTCGATGCGGGAATGGCGAGCTGCTTTTGCAACTCTCCGACAGGCAGGCCCTGCTCCCCCGCCTTGACCAAATGCTTGAAAATGAACAACCGAGTCGGATGACCCAGCTCTTTCAGTGCCTTGGCAACTTCTTCCAACTCCATAGCTCACTCTCCTTGATGGAACATATTTCGATAATACCAGAAATATCTTGACCACCCCAATGATTCGACTATTTTGGAAATATGGTAAATCAAAGAGGACATGAAAATGAATGACTGGTTAACCATGCTGACAGATGCATCTCAGATGTTTTTGTTCCTGGCCTTCGAGCTCTCTGTGCTGTTTCTGGTGATCAGTGCCGGGGTCAGCTTGATCCGCCAGAAGATCCCCGATACAAAAATCCAGGCCATGCTGGGAGCGCGAAAAGGAAGGGGCTATTTAATCTCTGCGGCACTGGGTGCATTGACGCCCTTTTGCAGTTGCTCAACCATTCCAATGCTGCGCGGACTCTTGTCTGCCAAAGCCGGTTTTGGGCCAACCCTGACCTTCCTGTTTGTCTCGCCGCTGCTCAACCCGATCATCGTCGGCCTGATGTGGGCCACCTTCGGCTGGAAAGTGACGGTACTGTATGCCGTGATTGCCGCAGGCGTTTCGGTGCTGGCGAGTATGCTGCTGGACATGCTGAGGTTTGAGCGTCATGTGATTGACCCCAAAGAGGCCAAGCAAAGTAGCTGTGGCACCGGTTGTGGCACCACAACAAGTAAGCCTACCAGTGTGAGTGCAACCACCTGCTGTGCAAGCAATGCTATCAAGTCCGTCAAACCGCTAAAGGCTCAGGCATCCTGCTGTACTGCGCAACCCGATGAGACCGCACCCACTCTCTCTTGTTGCGCAGATGGCACTGCGGCACTGACCCAGGCCCCGGTCATTCCCACAGCCTTCGCTAAGGCACGTATCGATGCCTGGCAACAATTCAAAGAAGTGCTGCCTTACTTGTTGCTGGGGGTGCTGATAGGGTCATTTATTTACGGTTTCATCCCCGCCGAATGGATAGCGGCCCACGCAGGGGCAGACAACCCACTGGCGATCCCGTTCAGCGCCATCGTGGGTATTCCGCTCTATATCCGGGCAGAAGCCGTTATCCCTCTGGCATCGGTATTGTTGGGCAAAGGGATGGGCATGGGGGCCGTGATGGCACTGATTATCGGTAGTGCAGGAGCCAGCCTGACCGAGGTGATCCTGCTCAAATCGATGTTCAGAACCCCGATGATTGTGGCATTCCTCACCGTCATTCTGGGAATGGCCGTCATGATGGGCTACCTGACCCAACTGCTGTTTGCATAAATGACAAAGGGCCTTCTGAAAAAGAAGGCCCTTTTGTGTGTAACTGGTTGCACCATGACCATCATGGGCGACGGAGCCCCAGCCAGCTTTATTTATTCACATGCGACGAGTTTGTTCCGAGTACGGAGAGATTTCTTGATGTCTTTGCGGCAGCCACAGGGGAACACTGTCACCTTGCGGTAGTACCAGATGCCTTGAGGAGTGAGCCAGAGATTCACTATGAAGACTCCTGATCCATCCACATCAAGTGGATTACCAAGAGGTCTGAAGGGGGTAATTAGCTGTAACTTATTGAATTGCAGAAACAAGTGGTGGCCCTACCAGCCACATCCCGGCACTCGAGTCCCCCGCCTTGGCTGCTACCTTCCGGTCCTGACCAGGTTGACGAGTTATCAATGCGAGAGGACCAATAGGACCACCGGCGAGGAGAATAGGCAAACTGGTCTCTCAATGCAATGGCTTTCTACCTTCCAACAGTTCGTTTGCCTTATTTTTCAACAATCTGCCGAATGAATCAGCTAAACAGCATAAATTTGGCCCCCACCAGCAGCATCAGCAGGGCAAATGCCTGCTTGAGGCGTTTTGGTGACAGACGATGCGCCAGCTTGGCACCAATGCGGGCGAACTGGGTACTGGTCAGCACAATGCCCAGCAGGGCGGGCAGATAGATGTAGCCAACACTCCACTCGGGCAGATCGGCATGACCCCAACCGGCATAGAGGTAGCTCAGGCTGCCCGCCAGCGCGATGGGCATGCTGCAGGCCGCAGAGGCAGCGACCGCATTGCGCATCGGCACCGAGTTCCAGCTCAGATAAGGGACGGTCAGCGAGCCACCGCCAATGCCAAACAGCGCCGACATCCAGCCGATAAGGGTTCCGGCGATGCCTGTGCCGAGCGGCCCCGGCATATGACGCTCCGCTTTGGGTTTGAGGTTGAGCCCCATCTGCAGCGCCATGCTCCAGGCGAAACAGCCGATGATGATATTGAGGGTACTGGCACTGAGCAGATTGGCAGTCATGCCACCGAGCCAGGCACCGACCAACATACCGGCGCCGAGTCGGCGGATCATCACCCAGTCGACGGCGCCCGCCTCCTGATGGGCTCGCAGCGAGCTGAAACCGGTGAAGATCATGGTGGGCAGCGAGGTGCCGAGAGCCAGATGGGTGATGATGTCAGGGTCAACGCCCTGGGCGTGAAAGGTCATAACCAGCACGGGCACTATGATGAGACCGCCGCCGATCCCGAACAGTCCCGCCAGCATTCCGGCGAATGCCCCCAGCAGGAGGTAACCCATAAACAGCATAAAAATTCCTGTCTTAAACGGAAAATGGCCACACCGGCCAGATAACAGATCAATATCAGCATGAAAAAAAAGAGATGGCGCGAGGGCCATCTCTTCATTGTGCCGGTTAGTGCAGTGGAATGGTACCGTCCATCACCTTGTAGAAGGCCAGCACGGCGCAGCCGAGCAGGGCCGCCGTCATCCCCTGCTCCAGCCGGTTAAGGCCGCGCAGACCGTGATGCTGACGCGCCTTCCAGTAGATGAAGATGCCCGGGCTATAGAGCAGCGCCACCAGCAGCAGGTACTCGGCACCGGCAGCATAGACCAGCCAACAGCCGTAGACGGTTGCCAGCAGGGCCAATAGCAGATCACGCTTGCGCTGATGGGGTTGACCCTCATAGGTCTCCCCTTTCAGTGCCAGCTTCAGGCCATAAGCGCCGGAGAAGACGTAAGGCACCAGCGCCGCCGAGGTAGCGATGTTGACCAGCGCCAGATAGGTGCTGTTCTGGAAGTAGATGATGATGAGGAAGGTCTGCACCAGACAGGTGGAGCACCAGAGCGACACCTGCGGCGAGCCGTTCTTGTTCTCCTTGGCAAACCAGCCCGGGAACACGCCGGTCTTGCCTGCAATGTAGGGCACTTCCGCGGCCAGCACGGTCCAGCTCAGCAAGGCGCCCATCACCGACACCACCAGACCGATGTTGATAAGCCAGGCGCCCCAGGGGCCGACCACGGCTTCGAGGATCATGGCGGTAGAAGGGTTCTTGAGCGCCGCCAGTTGCGGCTGACTCATGACACCCAGCGAGAACAGGGTCACCATCACATAGAGCGTCAGGGCGCCGAGCAGCGCCAGCACGGTGGCGCGGCCCACATCCTTGCGATGACGGGCACGGGCAGAGACCACCACGGCCCCTTCAATCCCGATAAAGACCCAGAGGGTCACCTTCATGGTGGACTTGACCTGATCCATCACGGAGCCCAGCTCCATGTTGTTCTGGCCCCAGATATCCAGGGTGAAAGTATCCATGTTGAAGGCCAGCAGGATCGCGACGCAGAAGACGATGAGCGGCACCATCTTGGCGATGGTGGTGACGATGTTCACCAGCGCAGCGACCTGCACCCCGCGCAGCACCAGCGCATGCACCGACCAGATCAGGATGGACGCGAGAGTGATGGCGACCGGCGTATTGCCATCGCCGAAGATGACGTTGTCCGGCGTATCGAAAAAGTAGCTCAGGGCGCTGAACACCACGATGGCGTAGGAGACGTTGGCCAGCAGTTGGCAGAGCCAGTAACCCCAGGCGGCGTTGAAACCGATGAAATCGCCGAAACCGGCTTTGGCATAGCTGAAGATACCGCCATCGAGATCAGGGCGGCGCATGGAGAGGTTCTGGTAAACCAGTGCGAGACAGATCATGCCAAGGCCAGTGATGGCCCAACCCAGGGCGACCGCCCCGGCACTGGCATGCGCTGCAATGTTTTGTGGCAGACTGAAGACCCCGGCGCCGACCATAGAGCCGATCACCAGCGAAATGAGGGCGCCCAGCCCTAGTTTCTTGTCCATCTCAATCCTGTTTATTTAGGCGGCGGCAGAGCGTCCGTATTCATACTGCACGCAATATGGGAGGGGCTAGAAATCCTGACCCCGTGAAAAAGGCGGCAACTATATTGCATGACTATTCCGACCGCAATCCCTCGTCCCGTCAATCATGCACCGCCTTGACCGCGCGCAATTTTACAGCACTGACCCACATGGCCTGTGAGCTGGCTCAAATTAACCAAGACCCGTTGATATTTCTCATTTTTCTGCCAACGTGACCTGACTCGCATGGTCCCCATGCATCGCCATTCAGCCCCTCGCTGTATAAATAATCTGCATAAAAAAGCCCCCGTGGAAACACCGGGGCCCCATGGTGTAAATCTCTATAAACGCAAACCGCCATCCAGTTCTATCATCCGTCCCGACAGATAGTCGTTGGCAAGAATAAAGCTCACCGTCTCGGCCAGCTGTTGCGCCTCGCCAAGGGTGCCGACCGGAATGGCCTGCTGCATCCGCGCCATCGCCTCCGGCTTCATCGCCGCCGTCATGTCGGTGGCAAACACCCCGGGGGCGATCCCCATCACCCGAATACCGTGGCGGGCCAGCTCCCGCGCCCAGGTCACCACCAGCGAAGCAACCCCCGCCTTGCTGGCGGCATAGTTGCTCTGGCCAATATTGCCGGCGCGGGCGATGGAGGAGATGTTGATGATAACGCCCCCCTGCCCCCCTTGCGCCATCAGCGCCGCCCCTTCGCGACCGCAGAGGAAGGTACCGGTGAGGTTGACGTCAATCACGCTCTGCCACTGGGCCAGCGTCATCTTCTCCACCAGCTCGCCCTCTTTCACCTTGATCAGCATGCCGTCGCGCAGAATACCGGCGCAGTTGATGAGGCCGTGCAGCACGCCAAAGCGTCCTTTAATGGCGGCAAAAACCGACTCAACCTCGACTTCGCTCGCCACATTGCAGACAAACAGCTCGCACTGGCTATCTTGATCGCACTGATCATTCTGACTGCGCACCATTGCGGCGGTCGCCTCCAGATCGGCGCAATTGATGTCGAGCAGCGCCAGCGTCGCCCCCTGTGCGCCCAGGGCAAGAGCGATGGCGCGTCCCAAGCCACGTCCGGCGCCGGTAATAACGATGACCTTATCTTTGATATCCATCAATGCTCCTTGTAGCTGGTCGAGGGGAGATGCTTTGAAGAGAGGTGGCCCGTCAGGCGGGATCCTGTTTATCCAGATAGAGTTCGACAATGCTGGAGAAATCCCGACTCCCCTGCCCCTGGGCGGCATGCAGGTTGAACAGGTTGCGCGCCAGCGCCCCCATGGGCACCGCGCTGTGGCCATGCTCGGCCAGCGCCATGGCCAGCCCCAAATCTTTCACCATCAGACGGGTCATAAAGCCCCCCTGATAGTGGCGGGCGGCAGGCACATTCTCCATCACTCCGGGCCAGGGGTTGTAGCGCTCCAGACTCCAGTTGTTGCCCGAGCTCTTGCCCATGATGGTGGAGAGCACGGCGGGATCCAGCCCCTCCTTCACCCCGAGCGCCAGCGCCTCGGCAGTGCCCGCCATATGGATCGCCAGCAGCATATTGTTGCACATCTTGGCGATCTGCCCCGCCCCCAGCGTCCCGGCGTGAAACAGGTTCTGCCCCATGCTGGCGAGCAGAGGTTTTGCCGCCTCAAAATCCGCCCCATCGCCGCCGACGATAAAGGTGAGCGTCCCGGCGGCAGCACCGGCAACACCGCCAGAAACAGGGGCATCGATAAAGCGCAAGCCGCGCGCGCGGGCCGCCTCCCCGACCTGACGGGCAGAATCGACATCGATGGTGGAGCAGTCGATCACCAGTGCGCCAACCGGCAGGGCAGCCAGCAGATCCTGCCCGCCTCGCTCACCGGCGCTCTCGCCCAGCCAGAGGGCGCGCACATGCTCTCCCGCAGGCAGCATGCTGATCACCACCTCGCAGCCGGTCACCGCCTCGCGGGCATCCCCCGCGGCGATGCTGCCAGCCGCAATGGCACGATCAATGTTGTCGGCAACCAGATCAAACACCTGCACCGTGTGCCCGGCCCTGGCCAGATTGGCCGCCATGGGGCCCCCCATGTTGCCGAGCCCGATAAACCCTATCCTTGTCATCCCGCTTGCTCCTTGCGTTGCTGATGGCGGCGTCCGCCGGTTGCCAAGATGTTATTCCTTGCAGGCCAATGGATTGCTCCCCTGCGGCCAGCGATAGAACTGATCCAGCCACTCCCCCTCTGGTGGTAGCTGCTGCCAGCGGGGATCTTTATCCTTGTCGATCAGCAGTGCCCGTACCCCTTCCACAAAATCGCCCTTGAGCACGCAGTTGACCGAGAGGGTCAGCTCCTCGGCAAATACTTCGGCCAGTGAGTTGCGGCGAGCCTGCCAATATTGGCGCCACAAAATGGCGCGGCTGATGGGGCTGCCGGTGCGGCAGATTTGCTGCGCCTGCTGGAGCACAGCTTCATGTTCCTCGAACTGGGCCTCGAACAGCCGCACCAATACCCCTTGCAGCGTGCGTCCTGCCAGCAGGGCATCGATCCTCTGTTGATGGGGTAACAGCACAGGCGTAGGCAAGCGGGCCGCCACCTCACCATGCAACCCTCTGAACAGCAGATCGATCTGCTCACGGGGATCACCACTGCCAGTCCAGTCGAGTACGGCGAGGTGTGACAGCAGCGCACTGCGCTCGCCACTGGCGATGGCGTGATCCGCCAGCCCAAGACCGATGGCATCACTCCCGTTGAAGCGGGCACCGGTCAGACCGAGCCAGAGCCCGAGCCGCCCCGGCATCCGACTTAAAAACCAGCTCGCCCCTACGTCGGGGTAGAGTCCTATGGTCACCTCCGGCATGGCGAACAGGCTTCTTTCGGTGACAACCCGAAAATCGGCTCCGGCAAACAGGCCAATGCCGCCCCCCATGCAGATACCGTCCGCCACGCAGATAAGGGGCTTGCGGTAACCGTGGATATGGTGGTCGAGCCGGTACTCCTGCTCGAAAAAGTCGCGGGCATACTCGAACAGTTCCGATCCGCTCGCCTCCTGCTTGCGGTAATAGAAGGAGCGGATATCGCCACCGGCACAGAACGCCTTCTCACCCGCCCCCTGCAGCAGCACACAGACGATGGCGGGATCCTGTTCCCAACGGGTCAGCGTCTGTTGCAGGATCTGGATCATCGGCAGGCTCAATGCGTTGAGAGACGCAGGGCTGTCGAGGGTCAACACCCCGATCTGATGGCCATCTTCGGTGGGATAACAGCTAACCTTGACCGGCTCACTCATAAACGGCTCCGTATGGATTTATTCTGTTGGGCCATATTGCCAGCGTGGTGAGCGTTTCTCCAGAAAGGCAGCCACCCCTTCACGCTGGTTGGCATCGCTAAAGAGATCGAGAAACAGCGCCTGTTCAAGGGGCAGGGCCGCATCGCGCGGGCCACTGCGGCCCTGATTGATCAGGGTCTTGCAGGCGCGCAGGGCGCTCGGGCTCTGACGCTCCACCAGATGGGCCATCTGGTGCGCCGCCTCCCACGCCTGACCGGTTTTCACCACCTCCTCCACCAACCCCATCTCGTAGGCCAGCGAGGCACTCACCTTCTCGCCGCAGAGGATCATCCGCTTGGCCCAGCCTGGCCCCACCAGCTCGGTCAGGCGCTGGGTGCCACCGGCACAGGGGAGCAAGCCCACCGAGGCCTCCGGCAGTCCCAGCAGCGCCTGCTGCTCGGCGATGCGGATATCACAGGCCAGTGCCACTTCCAGCCCGCCTCCCATGGCATAGCCATTGATGGCGGCGATGCTGACGCCGTGAAAACGGGTCAGCGCCTCGAAGGCCTTGCCAAAGGCGTCGACCACCTGACGAGCCCGCTCGAGATCCCCCTCGACAAACATATTGAGGTCAGCACCGGCGCAGAAGAATTTGTCGCCCGCGCCGCGGATCACCAGCGCCACCACGTCGGGGCGGCTGTCGAGCTCCACCATCATCTGCAAAAAAGCCTGCAGGCTGGCGAGGGTCCAGGCATTGGCAGGGGGATGGTCGAGGGTGATATAGGCAACGTGGCCATGATATTCGAGTCTGATCCTTGTCATAACATTATCCTTGTCGATGAAGCTGCAGCCATGATGACAGGCTTGAATGACACCAACCTGTGGCTGGCTCACAAAGCCGAAACCGGCATGGCATGGCGCAAATCGGGTGGCAGGAGACACACCCTTGCTGCGACCACCGGTTAACCCAGCGACAAGCCGGGGTCGGCCAGCAGGCGACGCGCGATGATGAGTCGCATCACCTCGTTGGTGCCCTCCAGAATGCGGTGTACCCGTGTATCGCGCAGATAGCGCTCGAGCGGATAATCGCGGATATAACCATAGCCGCCAAAGAGTTGCAGAGCCTCATCGCAGACCCGATAACCCACATCGGTGGCAAAACGCTTGGCCATGGCACACCAGGCACTCTTGTCCGGTGCCCCGCGATCCAGCTTGTCGGCGGCCTGACGTACCATCAGGCGAGCCGCCGCCAGTTCGGTCGCCATGTCGGCCAGGCGAAACTGCACACTCTGGAATTCGCTGATCGGGCGACCAAATTGCTGACGCTGCTGCACATAGGCCAGCGCATCATCCAGCGCCTGCTGGGCGGTGCCCACCGAACAGGTGGCGATATTGATGCGACCCCCATCGAGGGCCTGCATGGCGAATTTGAACCCTTCCCCCTCCTCACCCAGCCGGTAGTTGGCGGGAATACGCACCCCGTTGAACGCCACCTCCCGGGTTGGCTGACTGTTCCAGCCCAGCTTCTCTTCGGGCTTGCCATAGACGATGCCCGCGCTGTCGGCCGGCACCATAAAGGCAGAGATACCGCTCGCACCTTCACCACCGGTTCGGGCCATCACCACCAGCACGTCGGTGCTGCCCGCTCCAGAGATAAAGACCTTGGTCCCCTCGACAAGATAATTGTCACCCTCGCGCACCGCCCGGGTTTTGAGGGCTGCGGCATCGGAGCCCGCCCCCGGCTCGGTGAGGCAATAGGAGCCCAGCAGCTCGCCGCTGGCCAGTTTGGGCACCCACTGCTCGGCGACCTCGGTGGGCAACCAGCTGCCCAGCATCCAGCTCACCATGTTGTGAATGGTCAAATACGCCGTAGTAGAAGTGCAACCCATGGCGAGGCGCTCGAAGATGAGGCTCGCATCGAGGCGCGGTAGCCCCAATCCGCCAAACTGCTCCGGGGTATAGAGACCGCAAAAACCGAGTTCGGCCGCCTGCTTGATGGTCGGGATCGGAAACTCGTGTTCTTTATCCCAGCGCGCGGCATGGGGTTTGAGCGCCTCATCGGCAAAGGCGGCGGCCGCCTCCACATACGCCTGTTGATCATCGGTCAGGGTAAAATCCATCTTGTCGTTCGCTCCCTTGTTGCCCCGCGCTTATTTTCCTGAGTTAGTGCTTTATGACGCGGCGCCCACACACTGGTCATTCGGATCTGCCACTATGGCGCTGTTGTCGTGGTAGCTGATGACACTCTCACTACCATCTCTCTATCGACACACAACAGATTAACAATTGATTTACGTTTACGCTAACGTAAACTTAAGACAGAGGTGAAGTACAACAATGGACCGACCACTGCCAGCCGTAACGCCGAGTCAGCCGGTCGAACCCACCTTCCTACCCGACTGTCATATCCGCAAGGAGAGCATGGATGCAGATGGATGAGACCCTGAATGCCCTGACCGAACAGGTTGCGGCCTTCTGCCAGAAAGTGATCGCCCCACGCGCCAGCGAGATCGATCAGAGCAACGCCTTCCCCCGTGATCTCTGGCCCCGGATGGGTGAGCTGGGGCTGCACGGCATCACGGTGGCTGAGGAGTATGACGGGGTGAACCTCGGCTATCTGGCCCACGTGCTGGTGATGGAGCAGGTGAGCCGCGCCAGCGCTTCGGTCGGCCTCTCCTACGGCGCCCACTCCAACCTCTGCATCAACCAGATCCACCGCCACGGCACGCCGGAGCAAAAAGCCCGTTACCTGCCGCCGCTGGTGAGCGGCGAGCATGTGGGGGCGCTGGCCATGAGCGAGCCGGGTGCCGGCTCCGACGTGGTCAGCATGCGCCTCACCGCGGTGCGCGAAGGGGATCACTTCGTGCTCAATGGCAACAAGATGTGGATCACCAACGGCCCGGATGCCGACACCTTCGTCATCTATGCCAAGACAGATGCCAGTGCAGGCCCCAAAGGGATTTCCGCCTTTATCGTCGAGGCAGGCACTCCCGGTTTCACCACCGCCCAGAAGCTCGACAAGCTGGGGATGCGCGGCTCCAGCACCTGCGAGCTGGTGTTTGACAACTGCCGCGTACCGCAGGAGAACCTGCTGGGCCCCTTGCACGGCGGGGTCAAGGTGCTGATGAGCGGGCTGGATTACGAGCGGGTAGTACTGGCGGCGGGCCCCCTTGGCATCATGCAGGCCTGCATGGACGTGGTGCTGCCCTATGTGCGCGAGCGCAAGCAGTTCGGCCAGGCCATCGGCGAGTTCCAGCTGGTGCAGGGCAAGCTCGCCGACATGTATACCCGCCTCGCCAGCAGCCGGGCACTGGTCTACTCGGTGGCGAGCGCCTGCGATCAGGGCCGCACCAGCCGCAAGGATTGCGCCGCCGCCATCCTGTTTGCCGCCGAAAACGCCACCCAGATGGCGCTCGATGCCATCCAGCTGCTCGGAGGCAACGGCTACATCAACGAGTACCCCACCGGTCGGCTGCTGCGGGACGCCAAGCTCTACGAGATCGGCGCTGGCACCTCGGAGATCCGCCGCTGGCTCATTGGCCGCGAGCTAATGGGGGAGAACGCATGAGTCGTATCCACTCCCGTCTCGACACGGCGAGCCCGGAATATGCGGCCAATCGGGCCGCCATGCAGGGGCTGGTCGATGATCTCCATGCTCGCATTGCCGAGATCGCCCAAGGGGGCGGTGAGGCCAACAACGCCCGCCATCAGGCCCGCGGCAAACTGCTGCCCCGTGAGCGTATTAACCAGTTGCTGGACCCGGGATCCCCGTTTCTCGAGCTCTCGGCGCTGGCTGGCTGGCAGGTCTATGACGAACCGGTGCCAGCAGCCGGCATCATCACCGGCATCGGCCGGGTCTCTGGGCGCCTGTGTATGCTGGTGGTGAACGACGCCACCGTGAAGGGCGGCACCTACTACCCGCTCACGGTGAAAAAGCACCTGCGCGCCCAGGCCATTGCCGAGCGGCTGCGCCTTCCCTGCCTCTATCTGGTGGATTCCGGCGGTGCCTTCCTGCCGATGCAGGACGAGGTGTTCCCCGACCGGGATCACTTTGGCCGCATCTTCTACAACCAGGCCCGCATGTCGGCCCAGAACATTCCCCAGCTGGCGGTGGTGATGGGGCTCTGCACCGCCGGGGGTGCCTACGTCCCTGCCATGGCGGACGAGTCGATCATGGTCAGGGAGCAGGCCACCATCTTTCTGGCAGGCCCGCCGCTGGTCAAGGCCGCCACCGGTGAGGAGATCAGCGCCGAGGCCCTGGGGGGCGCCGAAGTGCACTGCGCCCACTCGGGGGTGGCAGATCATATGGCCCGCGACGATGCCCATGCGCTGGCCATCGCCCGCACCCTGCTCACCCATCTGGGCAGTGACCATGCTCCGATCTCGGGCTTGGCCTCGGGCAGCCCAACCTACGATGAGCCAACCTACCCGATAGAGGAGCTCTACGGTCTGGTGGGCACCAGTCTCAAACGCCCTTACGACGCGCGCGAGCTGATCGCCCGACTGGTGGATGGCTCGGACTTTGACGAATTCAAGGCGCTGTTCGGCACCACACTGGTGACCGGCGTTGCCCGTATTTGCGGCATGGAAGTGGGGATCCTCGCCAACAACGGCGTGCTGCACAGCGACAGCGCCCAGAAGGGAGCCCACTTTATCCAGCTCTGTAACCGCCGCGCCATTCCGCTGATCTTCTTGCAGAACATCACTGGTTTTATGGTGGGGAGTAGCGCAGAAAAGGAGGGGATCGCCAAGCACGGCGCCAAGCTGGTCACAGCGGTGGCCTGCAGCCGGGTGCCCAAGGTAACGATCATCGTCGGCGGCAGCTTTGGCGCTGGCAACTACGGGATGTGTGGCCGCGCCTATGAACCCGACTTTCTCTTTAGCTGGCCTAACAGCCGCATCTCTGTCATGGGGGGAGAGCAAGCTGCCGGGGTGCTGGTGCAGGTGCGTCGGGACAAACTGGCAGCCGAGGGCAAAGACTTAAGCGAGCAGGAGGCCGCCGCCATCCGCGCCCCGGTGATCGAGCAGTATGAGCGCCAGGGTCACCCCTACTACGCCAGCGCACGGCTGTGGGATGACGGCGTCATCGACCCGGCCCAGAGCCGCACCGTGCTGGCGTTGGCACTGGCTGCCTGTCAGGGTGCCCACATTGAACCCGAGCAGTACGGCATCTTCCGGATGTAAGGAGCAAACCTATGTCAGATCCACTCACTTCCTCCCAGAACCCGTTTCGGCTGGAACGGCATGGCCCGCTGGCCGAGCTGGTGCTGTCGCGCCCGGCCCGCCACAACGCCTTTGATGCCGAGCTGATGCTGGGGCTGCTCGACTGCCTCGATGATCTGGCCCATCTTCATGGTCATGATCTCGCCGAACGCCCTCACGCCCTGCTGCTGCGGGCCGAGGGCAAACACTTTTGCGCGGGCGCCGATCTCAACTGGATGCGCAATCTGGCCCACGCCGATTTCGAGCACAATCGCGAAGACGCCCGAGTACTGGCGCGGCTGATGCAGACCCTCGACGAGCTCCCCTTCCCCACGCTGGCGCTGGTGCAAGGGGCAGCCTATGGCGGAGCGCTGGGGCTGATCTGTGCCTGCGATCTGGTGCTGGCCAGCGACGATGCCCGCTTCTGTCTCTCCGAGGTGAGCCTGGGCCTGGTGCCTGCGGTGATCAGCCCCTACGTGGTACGCACCATGGGGATGCGTCAGGCGCGCCGCTACATGCTCAGTGCCGAGCCGTTCGATGCCATCACCGCCTGTCGGCTCAATGTGGCGCATCAACTCTGCAAACCGGATCAACTGCTGGCGGAGGGACGGGCGCAAGCCCTGCGTCTGTGCCGCAACGGGCCGGAGGCGATGAAAGAGACCAAACGGCTGCTGGCGGCCATAGAGGCCCACCCTTCCCGCCTGCACGAAGAGAAAACTGTCGAGACCATCGCCCGGGTTCGGGTGGGACTCGAAGCCCAGGAGGGGATGCAAGCCTTCTTCGACAAACGCCCTCCCGCCTGGCGTCCCCGTTTCAAGGATGAGACATGACCCATCACACCCCGATTAAAGGTCTGCTGATCGCCAACCACGGCGAATATAACCGGAGTGCGGATCAACACGTTTTGCACTTGTGCGCCTTGAACAACAGGGAGCCACAATGACTCATCACACTCCGATTAAGCGCCTGCTGATCGCTAACCGCGGCGAAATCGCCGTGCGCATCATCAAGACGGCGAAACGCCTCGGCATCCACACCATCGCCCTCTACTCCGATGCCGACGCCAATGCCATGCACACCCGTCTGGCCGATGAGGCCTGGCATCTGGGGCCCGCACCGGCCAGAGAGAGCTATCTCGACACCGGCAAGGTGCTGAAGATTGCCAAAGAGGCGCGCGCCGATGCCATCCATCCCGGTTACGGTTTTCTGTCGGAAAACAGCGACTTTGCCACCGCCTGCGAACAGCGCGGCCTGCGCTTTGTCGGCCCAAACGGTGCCGCCATTCTCGCCATGGGCGACAAATCGGGGGCCAAGGCGCTGATGCAGGCGGCCGGTGTACCTGTGCTTCCCGGCTATCACGGCACGGATCAGCGGCCGGACTTTTTGCGCGATCAGGCGAGCCAGATTGGTTTCCCGCTACTTATCAAGGCCGCCAGTGGCGGTGGTGGCAAGGGGATGCGCCGGGTCGACCAGCTGGCTGACTTTGACGAGTCACTGGCAGCAGTCAAACGGGAGGCCACGGCCGCCTTTGGCGACGATCGGGTGCTGCTGGAGCGCTATCTGCCCCAGGCTCGCCATGTTGAGGTGCAGGTGTTTGCCGATAGCCTCGGCAACGCCATCTATCTGGGGGACAGGGACTGCTCCTTGCAGCGACGCCACCAGAAGGTGATTGAAGAGGCGCCCGCCCCCAACATTCCTCCGGCTCTGCGCCGCGCCATGGGGGATGCAGCCGTGGCCGCTGCCAAGGCCATCCACTATCAGGGGGCGGGCACCATCGAGTTCCTGCTCTGCAAGGATGAGTTCTTCTTTATGGAGATGAACACCCGGCTGCAGGTAGAGCATCCCGTCACCGAAGCGGTGACCGGACAGGATCTGGTGGCCTGGCAACTAGCGGTGGCCGAAGGCAGGCCGCTGCCGCTGTCTCAGGATAAAGTGGTGCTGCGCGGCCATGCGGTGGAGGCGCGCCTCTACGCCGAGGATGTGGCGGCCGGTTTTCTGCCCGCCAGCGGGCCTATCCACTGGCTGCACTGGCCCGTTGGCGTGCGCATCGACACCGGCGTTACCGCTGGCGATGAGGTCAGCCCCTATTACGATCCCATGATCGCCAAGCTGATCGCCCACGGCCAGAACCGCGCCGAGGCGTTCGCCCAACTGGCTGATGCGCTTGCTGCGCTGGATCTTGGCCCGCTGATCCACAACGGCCCGCTGTTGCTGCGCCTGTGTGAAGAGCCTGACGTCCTGGCCATGGGCCACCATACCCAGTGGCCCATCCCCACCACAGCGCAGCCCATTCCTGAACTCGCCTGGCCGCTGGCGACCCTCTGGCTGACGAGCCGCCCTGCGGGCCCCTCCCCCTGGCAGCAAGCCTGCGGATTTCGGCTGGGGCCGGATCGCTGCTGGACGGCAGCGGTGCGCATCGGCGATGAGCGCCGGGTATTGACCCTTCACGATCATGACGGTCAGTTTGGGTGGCAAGGGGAGGCCTGTTGCTACCAAAAAGGCGATGACCATATCCGGCTGCAACAGGGGATGTGCTGGCGGCAGATCCCCATCCATTCGGTCGCAGGCTCGGAGGCAACCTTCATCATGACCCTGGCGGGTCAGCGCATCCGTTTCGCAGCCGATGATCAACAACACAGTCACCACCATGATCAGGTAAATGAGAAGGCGCAGGGCGCCATCGCCCCCATGCACGGCATCGTGGTGGCCGTGCTGGTCGAGCAGGGACAAGCGGTCAACAAGGGGCAACCCCTGCTGGTGCTGGAGGCGATGAAGATGGAACACCAGTTGCGCGCAGAGCGGGACGGGGTAATTGAAGCCCTGCAGTGCAAACAGGGCGAGCAGGTGAGCCAGGGGGCCGTACTGGTACGCTTTGCCGAAGAGATAGCCATACAGGAGGATCACCCATGAACCGATCACAGGACGTCCGTGACGACAGGGTCAGTCTGGTGGAGATGGGGCCGCGAGATGGCCTGCAAAATGAAGCCAGCCCGCTGGCACTGATCCAGCGGCTGGAGCTGATCCAGCGCCTGGCCGACAGCGGCCTGCAGCGCATCGAGGTGGGCGCCTTTGTCTCTGCCAAAAAGGTGCCGCAGATGGCAGACTCCGCCGCACTTTTTCAGGCGCTACCGCGCAAGGGGCCAACACGTTACGGCGCCCTGGTGCCCAATCTGCAAGGCTTGCAGGCCGCCATCGCCGCCCGCGCCGACGAGATTGGTCTCTTCACCGCCTGCTCCGACGGTTTTACCCGCGCCAATATCGGCATCAGCGTGGAGGAGTCGCTGGTGCGCTTCGCCCCGCTGGTGCAGGAGGCGCGCAGCCTCGGGATCAAGGTGCGCGGTTACCTCTCCACCGTCATCGCCTGCCCGTTCGATGGCCCAACCCGCCCGAAACGGGTCGCCGCCATGGCCGAGCAACTGCTGGATCTCGGCTGCCACGAAATTTCGCTGGGGGACACCATCGGCGTCGGCACTCCGGGCACGGTGGCGCCCATGCTGGATGCTGTACTGCACGAGATCCCGGCGGGGCGGCTCGCGGTCCATTTTCACGACACCTACGGCCAGGGGTTGGCCAACCTGCTGCCCGCGCTGGAGCGCGGTATTCGCACCATCGACTGCTCGGTGGCGGGCCTTGGCGGCTGCCCCTATGCGCCGGGCGCCTCAGGCAATGTGGCGTCAGAGGAGGTGGTCTACCTGCTGCATGGCCTTGGTATGACGACGGGGGTGGATCTCGACAAACTGGCGGCCACCGGCCAGTGGGTCAGCGAGCAGCTCGGTCGCCCCAACGGCTCGCGGGTCGGTCAGGCCTTGCACGCCAATGCCCAGCGGCTGCGTGCCCGCCTCTGCCAGACACTTGCCCACCCACAGGAGTCATGACCATGTCCCGTTCCCTGCCCGGCAAGGAGATCACCTACAGCATTTCGGAATTGGCCCACGAGTTCGATGTCACGCCGCGCACTATTCGCTACTACGAGGACGAGGGGCTACTCACCCCGCTGCGGGAGGGGCAAACCCGCATCTACAACCACCGGGACAAGATCAGGCTCAAGTTGACCCTGCGCGGCAAACGGTTGGGGTTTAGCCTGGCGGAGATCCGCGAGCTGTTCGAGATGTATGACACCGACCGCTCGAGCAAAACCCAGCTCCACTCCATGATCCAGCTCATCGAGGAAAAGCGCGGCGCCCTGCTCCAGCAACTGGAAGATATCCAGATGGTGATGACCGAGCTGGAGGCGGCGGAACAGCGCTGTGTTAATTCCCTTAACAGCTTGAAAAGCGGCGCAGATTAACCGAATCTGGGAACAAGCTATTGCCCTGGGGATCCCATGAGATATTGGTGCTGGTTTTTGCTCTTGTTCAGCCTGTCTGGCTGGAGCCATCCCCTCATCAAGGTTGGCGGATACCCCTATGCCCCCTTCGTGGTCAAGATCTCCGATTCCCACTATGAAGGGCTGACCCTGGATCTCATCGACCAGCTCAACGAGATCCAGCAGGAGGTGAAATTTATCTTTGTCCCCACCTCGGCCGCCAACCGCTACAAGGCGCTCGATCTGGGCCGCTTCTCGCTGATGCTGTTTGAAGACAGCAAATGGGGCTGGCAAACCGACAAGTTGAAGATGACAGCCCCCTTTCTCGGCGGTGGCGAAGTCTATGTGGCACTGCAGAAAGCGGGCCGGGATCAACGCTTTTTCGATGACCCCTCCCAGCACCACCTTATCGGGGTGACCGGCTACCACTACGGCGTCGGCCAGTTCAATGCCGATCCCGTCTACCTGCAGCGCAAGCTCAATATCACCCTGGTCAAGGACAACATCAGTGCCCTGCAAGCCCTGCTCAAAGGGCGCGGTGAGGTGGCCATTATCAACGTCTCTTACCTTAACCAGTATCTGCTGGCCCATCCCGGCACCGCTGAACAGCTGCTGATCTCGCAAAAATGGGATCAACATTACCAGCACCGCGCGATTCTTCACCCCGCGGCCCCCATTACCCCTGCCCAGCTGGAACAGTGGCTGGCAGCGCTGCAACAAAAGGGTGAACTGGATCGCCTTTGGACAAAGTACGGCGTACAACAGCACGCAACCCCATGATTACTATCCAGCTTTTCTGTACCATGGCGGGAACCAAATGGGAGTGCACCAAATGAACACCACCGAGCCCGCGTCCCCCAAGCCCCGCTTGCTGCGCTACCTTGCCTACGCTTTCCTGCTGTTTCTTATCCTGATCACCCTGCTGCTGTGGCAAACCCCTCGTCTGATCCAGCGCTATCTGCCCGGCTGGCTGGCCGAGCACTACGGTCTGCAGCTGACGCTGGGGGAGATTGACGTAGGACTGCGCAACCCATCTCTCACCCTCGGCGCGACTGCCCTGCTCGATGCCAAACAGCAGCCCATCATCCGTTTTGAGCAGCTCTTTATCAGCCCCGACCTGCAAGCCAGCTGGCAGCAGAAAGGGGTCGTGCTTTCCGCCGTCACTCTGACCAAACCCGTGGTGCTGCTGCAACGGCTGGCCGACAAAAAAGGGGACGTTCGACTCAATCTGACCGATGCGCTGGCCACCGTGCTCGCCCCTGCGCCCTCCCCCGAGCCCGAGGCAACGAGCGCCCCGCTGCTGGTCGATATTGCCAGCCTCGCTGTCACTGACGGGCATGTGCGCTATCAGGATCAACGCAAGGAGAGCGAACCCGGCTGGCTGCCGCCCCTCAATCTGGAAAAAGTGACCCTTAAGCTCGATAACCTGCGCACCGAGGCAAACCATCCGACCGCCTATCAGCTGAGCGCCGCCATCAACGGCAACAGCAGCCTCGCCGCCCACGGCAAACTCGATGTGATGAGCGGCATGGGTCAGGGCAAGGTGAGCCTCAAGCAGGTCGAGCTGAAACCCTTCGCCCCGCTCTGGGCCCCCTACCTCAAGCTGGATCTGGCCAAGGGCCACGCCAATGCAGAGGTGGAATACCAGCTCAAAGAGGGCAAGCAAGAAGTGCAGTGGCAATTGTCAAAAGGCAAGCTGACGCTGGACAACTGGCAGCTTAAAAAACGCAAGGGCGACGAGTTTGCCCGCTTCAGCCAGCTGGCCCTGAGCGAACTGGCGGTCGATGGCCAGAAACAGTCACTGCAGATCGGCAAGGTGACCCTGCAGCAACCCCTGCTCAAGGCCACCCTCAACGCGCAGCAAGAGCTGGATCTGGCGGATCTGCTCATTGCACCGGCCCCCGCCAAGCCCGTCAAAGGGGCCAACGCCGCAAATGCGGCGCCCAAGTCGGCACAACAAGCAAAGACAGCAGGTAACGGCAAGAAAAACAAGGCAGACAAACCCTGGCAGTGGCAGATCAGGCAGATCGCCATCGACAAGGGTGCTCTCACCCTTACCGAATCGAGCAGCGGCAAACCGCTGGCACGCCAGCTCTCCGGCCTCAAGCTGGCGCTGGGGCCACTGGGCAGCAAGGGGGAGCAACCGAGCAAACTGACTCTGGCCACCCATTTCAACCAGAACACTCCCCTCACCTTTGATGGCCAACTGACCCTGACCCCTTTCGCCTTAAGCGGCGACATCAACCAGCAGGGACTGCCCCTGACGCTGGCACAACCCTATCTGGCCGATCTGGTACGCATCAAGGTGCAAAACGGGCTGCTGAGCAGCAAGACCCGACTCGATCTTGCCACCACAACCCAGGGGGATCTCAGCAAGCTGAGCCTGCAAGGGGGGCTCGATGTCAACGGGCTCAAGGTGGTCGATCGGGCAGACAATCAGCGGCTGCTGGAGTTCAACACCCTGGCTCTCACCGGTCTGACGTACGACGGCATCAGCCAGCAGATGCGGATCAAGGAGATTGCCCTGAACAAACCCTTCGCCCGCATCGAGATCCACGAGGATGGCACCACCAACTTGCAACAGCTGCTCTTGCCACAACCGGCAGCGACCAACAGCACTCAAGCGGCTGCAGGCAGCAAAACTCCCGACTTTCGTTTCACCATCGACCAGCTGCGCACCGAGCAGGGCAACCTGCGCTTTGCCGATCGCAGCCTGAGTCAGGATTTCGTGGCCGATATCGCCTCACTGGGCGGCCAGAGCCGTCATATCAGCAATATTCCGGGGCAACGCTCCGATCTCGCCTTTAACGGCAAGGTGGATCGCTATGCGCCGGTGACCATCCGCGGCGGCACCAACCTGCTGGTTGCCAACCCGCTCCTCGACATCGCGGTCGCCTTCCACAATCTGGAGCTCACCACCTTTACCCCCTACTCGGGCACCTATGCCGGTTATGCCATCGACAAGGGCCAGCTCTCCATGAAGCTGCACTACAAGCTGGAGGGCAACCGGCTGGAGGGGGATAACGACATCACCATCAAGAAGCTGCAGCTGGGCGAGAAGATCAAGAGTGAGCAAGCCAAAGATCTGCCGCTGGGGCTGGCCATCGCCCTGCTGAGCGATGCCAACGGGGTAATACAGATGAACCTCAAGGTGAAGGGGGATCTCGAACAACCGGACTTCAGCATCGGCAATATCTTCTGGGATGTGCTGGGCAACACCCTGAGCAAGGCGATCACCTCCCCCTTCTCCCTGCTCGCCTCGCTGGCTGATGGCACCGACGATCTGGACGAACTTCCCTTCCTGCCGGGGGATCCCGATCTCACCCCCACCCAGCAGGAGAAACTGGTCAAGCTGGCGCAAGCCCTCAAAGATAGACCCAAGCTCAGCATGAATATTCGCGGCAAGGTTAACTTCAACGAGGAGCGCCCCATCCTGCAACGGCAAAAGCTGGAGCGGGTACTGGCCAAACTGACTGGCAATCAGGCGGATCTCGACCTGCTGGAACAGGACCCCGCCCTGCAAGAGGCGCTGGCCCAAGCCTACGAAGAGCGCTTTGGCGAAGATCTGGAAGATCTGGCCGATCGGCTCCATCTGGATGAAGAGAGCGCGGCACTGCGGGCCCAGGCAGTGATCCTGCTGCGGGATCAACAGCTCATCACCGCCAAATCCCTGCGCAATCTCGCCATGCGCCGGGCACAAAATACCAAGGAGTTTCTGGTCGACAGCCAGGGGATCACCCCGGAGCGGCTATTCGTGCTCGACAGCCAGGTCAAGGAAGAGGACAAGGAAGCCAAAGTGATCCTGACGCTGGATCAGTAACGCCGCCGCACAGCGCAAAAAGCGTAATAAAAATACAACCCCTCAACTATTTTGACACCTTTTGCTCACCAAACAGCCTGCTTTGGTGAGCATTTGGCCTCTGATGCAAATAATCACGTAGTTTTTTTACGATTTATCCCCCTTGCCCCCTTGCGGGCGCGCCACAGCCTGCCTAAAATCGCGCGTCTTTTGTTAACCCCCCACCTCTATTTTTGGAGAACGCCACGTGAGCGAAAAATTGGCCAACCCTGCCCCTCTGGGTCTGATGGGTTTCGGTATGACCACCATCCTGCTGAACATCCATAACGCAGGTTTCTTCCCCATCAGCGCCATGATCCTGGCCATGGGCCTGTGCTACGGCGGTATGGCCCAGATCGTCGCGGGTATCATGGAGTACAAGCGTGGCAACACCTTCGGTGTGACCGCCTTTATTTCCTACGGTTTCTTCTGGTTGAGCCTGGTGTTCCTGCTGGTGATGCCGACCATGGGTCTGGCCGAAGCCACCCCGCACGCCTACATGGGCTGGTATCTGCTGCTGTGGGGTGTCTTCACCCTGTTCATGCTGGTCGGTACTGTCAACTACCCGCGTGCCAAGCAGTTCGTGTTCGCCTCCCTGACCGTGCTGTTCTTCCTGCTGGCCGCCCGTGACTTCACCGGCAGCACCCTGATCGGCACCATCGCCGGTTTCGAAGGCATCATCTGTGGCGCCAGCGCCATCTACCTGGCCATGGCCACCGTGATCAACGAGCAGTTCGGCCGCACCGTGATGCCGATCGGCGATCACAAGAAAGCCGCCGCCGTACAGCTGAAAGCCGCTGCCTGATAGGCAAGCCATTCAGATAGTAAAAAAGCACCCTCGGGTGCTTTTTTACTATCTACGATGCTGGATTTGCTGCTCAGGATTCACAACAACCGACTATCTCCCTCTCCGGCTAATAGACGGGTTGGCGGAAAACGACTCGCCGGGTCCTGACTAAACAGCAGGCTCAGCTGACGGTAAACCTCGGGATAGACGCTACGAAGCCGCAGCGGATCGGTAAAGAAGCACTCGCAGCTGACGGCAAAAAACTCGGCGGGATGTTCGGCCGCATAGGGATCGATGGCGGTTACCTCGTCCCGATCGAGCTGCTGGCACAGTTCATCGAAGGCGGCCTGAAAGGCTTGCTGCCACAGCTGGCTGCTCATCTGCCCCGGCAACGGCGGCGTGCCGTCCGCCTCACCACCCAGCATGTCGAGCTTGTGGGCCAACTCGTGGATCACCAGATTAAAGCCGTCCCAGTCGCCATCCTGCTGCAGCTCGCTCCAGGCCAGCACCAGCGGCCCTTGCGGCCAGGATTCACCGGCGTTCTCCTCTTCAACCTCGCTCACCAGCCCGAACTCATCCTGCACCTCCTGGCGTCGGGTCACGGGTTCGGGAATGATGATTATTTCGTGAAAGCCGCGATACCAGTCAACGCCGAGGTGCAAGATGGGCAACGCCGCCTGCAGCGCCAGCACCGCCTGTTGACGAGGGCTGAGCGCTACCCCGATCAGGGTCAGGGTCTTGCGTTTGAGCAGCTGTTGCCCCAACCCGATAAGCGTGGTCTGCTCGGTGTCGCTGAGCCCTTGCAAGATAGGCACTGCCGCCAGCGCCTGACGCCACAGCGCCAACTCATCCTCACTCATGGACGTTTGCGGGCGAGCACCCAGCCATTTGAACCATCCCAGCACGCCTACTCCTTCTTTTGATGCAAAAAACAGGTCACAACAGTTTGACGAACCGTTTCGGCCGCTCCTGATAATCCTGCGTCAGATAGAAACGGTGGGCCGCCTCGCGCTTGAGACTGCTGGAGAGTTCCAGCTGGGCGCAACCTGCGGCCCGCGCC
Source organism: Aeromonas allosaccharophila (assembly GCF_016026615.1). Lineage (NCBI taxonomy): Bacteria > Pseudomonadati > Pseudomonadota > Gammaproteobacteria > Aeromonadales > Aeromonadaceae > Aeromonas > Aeromonas allosaccharophila. The sequence goes on from NZ_CP065745.1 coordinate 1,444,522, forward strand.
ATCTGTTCGGCTCCTTTGAGCAAGGCTGCGCCCACTCCCGCCCCTCTTGCCCCTTCATCGACAACCAGCGCCGAGATCAGGCCCCATGCTGGTGCAACATGCAGCGGTGCCAGCTTGTGCCACACCAACACGCCGACCACCTTGTCAGCCTGGGAGGCGAGCAGCACCGAGCTCGCGGGATCCGGCGCCAACAGGCGCGCCGTCACGTCTGCGCCCTCGGCAGGATACCCCAATTGGGTGAACAGGTGGGCGATGGCGCTCCCGTCGTCGGCCTCAGGGGGACGGATCGTCAATATGTCAGAGGTATCTTTCATTGTTGGCCTCATGCATTGTTGGCCTCATGTTTGCTTTCCATTGTGTTACGCCCGTCACATTGCTCGGCGCAGATCAACAAGGAGGATCTCATCTTTACTCATAGAAAACGCTGCCTGCCATTATCCACCCACCCTTGTCAATTCACAAATTTGCAACAAAACGACATTTTTAGCTGGGAAGCACCGATACAACTCGATATGTTACAAGCCATGCATGGCGCGCCTTTGCGCTCTGCTTAACCCCTCAACCCCGTGCTCGTTTGTTAACTGGATTGTTAACAGTCAGGGCCGAAAACAGTGACAGAGAGCGAGGCCAAGATCTCGCCAAGACAGCGCCACAAACACAACAAAGGAGTTGTTGTACATGAATGAAATCGTCAATGCCATCAATGGTGTAATCTGGAGCCCTGCGCTCATCTACCTGTGTCTGGGGGTCGGTCTTTACTTCTCCCTGCGCACCCGTTTTTTGCAACTGCGTCATATCAAAGAGATGGTGCGGCTGATGTTTGATGGCAAGAGCACCGATGCCGGTGTCTCCTCCTTCCAGGCGCTGGCCATGACCCTGGCCGGTCGCGTGGGTACCGGTAACATCGCGGGTGTGGCCACCGCCATCACCTTCGGTGGCCCGGGCGCCCTGTTCTGGATGTGGATGGTGGCCTTCCTCGGCGCCAGCTCCGCCTTCGTGGAGTCCACCCTGGGTCAGGTTTACAAAGAGAAGATCAACGGTGAGTACCGCGGCGGCCCGGCCTTCTACATCGAGAAAGGGCTTGGCATGAAGTGGTATGCCTGGACCTTCGCCATCGCCACCATCTTCGCCTGCGGCGTGCTGCTGCCGGGGGTGCAGGCCAACTCCATCGGTTCCAGCCTGCAGACCGCCTTTGATATCGATCCGAACGTCACCGCCGCCGGTCTGGCGCTGCTGCTCGGTTTTATCATCTTCGGCGGAGTCAAGCGTATCGCCAGCTTCGCCAGTACCGTGGTGCCCTTTATGGCGCTCGGCTACATCATCGTGGCTTGCGTCATTATCGCCCTCAACATCTCTGCCCTGCCGGGCGTGATCCTGCTGATCTGGAAGAGCGCCTTCGGTATGGATGCCGGTTTCGGTGCCATTCTGGGTCTGGCCATCATGTGGGGTGTGAAGCGCGGGGTCTACTCCAACGAAGCGGGTCAGGGTACCGGGCCGCACGCCTCCTCTGCTGCGGCAGTAAGCCACCCGGCCAAGCAGGGTCTGGTGCAGGCGTTCTCCGTCTATATCGACACCCTGTTCGTCTGCTCTGCCACCGGCTTTATGCTGCTGATCACCGGTCTCTATAACGTACAAGGGCCGGACGGCGCCGCCCTCTACACCGGTATTGCCGGTATCGCTGCGGGCCCGGGCTATGTGCAGACCGCCATGGAGAGCATGATGCCGGGCTTTGGCAGCATTTTCGTGGCTATCGCGCTGTTCTTCTTCGCGTTCACCACCATCGTTGCCTACTACTACATCGCCGAAACCAACATCGCCTACATCAACCGCAAGATAAATCGCCCCTGGCTCACCTTCTTGCTGAAGATTGCGCTGATGGCCGCCACTGTCTACGGCACCGTCAAGACGGCGGATCTGGCGTGGGGCATGGGTGATATCGGGGTCGGTCTGATGGCCTGGCTCAACATCATCGCCATTCTGCTGCTGCAAAAGACCGCCTTCACCTGCCTGAAGGATTACGAGGCGCAACAGGCACAAGGGCTGGATCCGGTGTTCCACCCGGAGAAGCTCGGCATCAAAAACGCCGATTACTGGGTGGGCAAGCGCTCCGAAGAGAATCTGGAACTGGAGAAATCCGGTCACCCGTTCGAACCGGATCAGGATCGCAAGATCTCCTGAACCTGAACGACATAAGACATCAATAAAGATGGCAGCCTCGGCTGCCATTTCTTTTTCCTGTCACCTCATCTCAAAGCGGATTGCGGCGCGGCCCGAATGGCAGACGCCAGCGAAACAGGCTGTTAAAGGTAGCCCGCCACTGATTGGGGCGCCCCAGGATCTGCTTTTGCAGCCGGGTCTCCTCTTTGAGCATCGCCTCGTCACTGCGGGCCCAGGCCTGGCTGTAGAGCTGCTTGATCCCCGCCAGCGCATCGGGCGATTTGGTGATGAGGGTGCGGGCAAACTCCCGCGCCTCCACCAGCGGATCGGCACAAACCCGGCTCACCAGCCCGAGGGATTTGGCCTCGACGGCATCCAGCTCACGCCCGCTCATGGCCAGCTCCATGGCGGTATCCACCCCCATCAGGTTGCGCATGGTGACGCTGCCGCTCATGTCGGGAATGATGCCCCACTTGATCTCCATCACCGAGAACCGGCAATCGGGGGTACTGAAACGAAAATCGGCGCCAAGGGCGATCTGCAGGCCACCGCCAAAACAGACCCCCTGGGTCACCGCAATCACCGGCACCGGCAGCTGGTGCCAGCCATAAGCAACGCGCTGGGCCAGATTGGTCGCCTCGTCCGCTTCGCGCTTGAGAATATCGAGCGCCGCTACCGGCTGTCTCAGCATGGATTTCACATCCAGCCCGGCGCAGAAGGCCCGCCCCTCACCGTGCAGGATCACCGCCCGCAATCCCTTGTGCTGCGCGAGCTGCGTCAGTGTCTCATCGATGGCGCTGAACATGGCGCGGTCCAGCGCATTGAGTTTATCCCCCCGCGCCAGCATCACTTCGGCAATCCCGTCGTGGATCTCGCACTTGATCCTTGGTTTTTCCATCTCCCTTGTCCTCTCCTTGATCCCTGAAACTGACTCACTGGTCATACCACCACGTTATCAGAGTGTTATCATCCGGTACAGCTGAGACTAAAGTCGGCTGGTCGCCTCTCCCTCCCTTTGTCACACTGGGAGCTGCATGAGTGCCGCAAGCCAGCAGAGGACGCTGTCATGTCAACCCTGTTCAATTTTGCCAGACCACCGTTCGACCGACTGGACGAGGAGGCGCGCGAGCGGCTCTCACGCCACCTTTCGCTCTGCTATTTTCGGGCCGGGGATCTGCTGCTCAAGGAGGGGGACGAGCCTCCCGGCCTCTATCTCATCATCAAGGGGGCTGTAGAAGAGTCGGCCCCTCACCACCCGTTTGGTGATTACGGGGTCGATGATCTGTTCGATGTGCGCGCCCAGTTTGACGGCCGCTGCCGCCACCGCTTTACCGCGCTGGAAGATAGCCTCTGCCAGCTCATCCCTCGTCACACCTTTCTGACGCTCTGTGAGCAGGATCCGCAGTTTGCCAGCTACTTCACCGCCAATCTGGCCGAGCGCCAGCAACAGCAGGAGCAACGCGAGCAACTGGGTCAGAAGAATCTGGCGGAATTTATCCTGACCCGCATCGAACCCGGCCATCTGCAACCACCGCTTATCGTCGACAGCAAGCTGTCGCTGCTGGCGGCGACCGAAGCCATGGTGAGCAAGGGGACCGATTGCCTGCTCTACCCGGCCCACGATGGCTCCCTCACGCTGGCAACCCGCAAGACCTTGCTCCACGCCCTGACCCTCAAGGGATTGCCGCTGACAGCGCCCCTCTCGGTGCTGACCCCCACACCGCTGATTGGTCTGCCGCTGGAGAGCTATCTGTTTGATGCCCTGCTGCTGATGACCCGCCATCGCATCAAGCGACTGGTGGTGTGGCGCGGCAACGAGGTGGCGGGCATTTTGCAACTGACCCAGGTGCTGGGGCTCTTCTCGACCCACTCCCATGTGCTGACCTTGCGCATCGCCCGCGCCGACAGCCAGCCAGCACTGGAGGCGGTGGCCCGCGAGCAGCAGCAATTGACCCGCTCGCTGTTTGCCCAAGGGATCCACACCGCCTTTTTGATGAAGCTGATCGCCACCATCAACGAACAGCTGATCGCCAAAGCCTTTGCGCTGGTGATCCCCCCCGAGGTGCAGGATAACGTCTGCCTGCTGATGCTGGGCTCGGAGGGGCGCGGCGAGCAGATCCTCAAAACCGATCAGGACAACGCCCTGATCCTGCCAGAAGGGCTGACATGGCCCACCCAAGCCGCGGATCTGGCCGAATTCAGCGCCCTGCTGGAGCGACTCGGCTACCCCCTCTGCCCCGGACAGGTGATGGTGAACAATCCGGCCTGGGTAAAAACGGGCAGCGAGTGGCAAAGCGCCATTGCCAGCGCCTGCACCACGGCGAAAGAGGATGAGCTGCTCTGGCTCGCCACCCTGGCCGATGCCCACCCCATCGCGGGAGATCGCCAGCTGCATCTGCCTGTTGCCAGAGCACTGCGCGAGCAGCTGGCAGACAGGCGGGATCTGCTGGCAGAGATGGTGCGACCGGCTGTGGCCTTTCATGCCCCCCTCACCCTGTTTGGCCGACTGGAGCAGCCACCGGAAGGGTTGGATCTGAAGCGGGGCGCACTGTTCCCGCTGGTACACGGTATCCGCATGCTGGCCATTGAGGGGGGAATAATGGAGACCTCGACCCTGGGGCGCATCGATGCACTGGTGGCCGCCGAGCGGCTCAGTGCCGACTATGGCAGCAATCTGGCGGAGGCGTTCCGGCTCTTTATCCGACTGAGGCTGCGCAGCCAGCTCAAGGGGGGCAACAGTCGGGTGCAGACACAGGATCTCAGCCACAGCGAGCGGGATCTGCTGCGTCAGGCGCTGCATCAGGTGAAGAAGTTCCAGCAGTGGCTCACCTTGCACTTTCGTCTGAGACAATAACCATGTTGAGCCGCGCTCGACGCTACTGGTATGGCCGCGCCTTCCGAACGGGCGAGTTCGCGCCGCTCTTTGCCACCCCACCCGAAGATGAACGGATCGCCCTCGATTTCGAGACCACCAGTCTCGATCCCGAGCAGGCCGAGATCGTCTCCATCGGGGCGGTGCGCATTCAGGGCAACCGGCTGCTGACCGGCGAGGCGCTCGCCATCAAGGTGCAGCCACCGGCCAGCCTGACCAGCCAATCGGTGGTGATCCACGGCCTGCGCCATCAGGATCTGCAACAGGGGATGACGCTGGAAGCCGCGCTGCGCCTGCTTCTGGCCTTTATCGGCCCCCGTGAACTGGTGGGCTATCACATCGCCTACGACCTGCGCATTCTCAATCTCGCCTGCCAGAAATTGTGGGGATTAACCCTGCCCCAGCGAGGGATCGAGGTAAGCCAGCTCTATCACGACCACCTTTATCGCCGCTATCCCGATGCGGCCATCGACCTGCACCTGAGTGCCATCTGCCGTCACTTGGCGCTCCCCCCCCTGCCCGCCCACGATGCCCTTGCCGATGCCACTACAGCCGCGCTCATCTACCTGCGCCTCACCTGCGGCTCACCGCTGGCTTATCCCAAAGTCTAATTGCCCGCAAATAACATTTAATTCACATTTTGCTTACATGAGCAGGTCCCCTGCTCGTCGGGGTTACCCCATCCACCGCTGACACTTATGTCATGGAGAACTGCAATGGAACAGCAAAGCTACCTGAGGATCCAGCAAGATCCCAACTTCCAGGAGCTGGTCGCCAAGCGCCAGCGTTTTGCCTGGGCCCTCTCGGCTCTGATGCTGGGACTCTACCTGGCGTTTATTCTGCTCATCGCCTTTGCCCCCGGCTGGCTCGGCACCCCGCTCAGCGACAGCACCACCGTCACCCGTGGCATTCCGGTCGGGGTGGGACTGATCCTCTCCTCCTTCGTGCTGACCGGCATCTATGTGTTTCGGGCCAACGGCGAGTTTGACGAGCTGAATCAGAAGATCCTCAAGGGAGTGCAGTCATGAGCGCAAAAAGCATGAAAGGCAACTTGCTGCTGTTGGCCTCACTGGCCTCCTCCCCCCTGATGGCAGCGGATGCGCTGACCGGCGAGGTACAACGCCAACCCCTCAATGTGTCGGCCATCGTGATGTTTGTGGTCTTTGTGGCCGCCACCCTGTTCATCACCTACTGGGCTTCCAAGCGCAACCGCTCGGCCTCGGATTACTATGCGGCCGGTGGTCGTATCACCGGCTTCCAGAACGGTCTGGCCATCGCCGGTGACTATATGTCCGCCGCCTCCTTCCTCGGGATCTCCGCGCTGGTCTACACCTCCGGTTACGATGGCCTGATTTACTCCATCGGTTTTCTGGTGGGCTGGCCCATCATTCTGTTCCTGATCGCGGAGCGACTGCGCAACCTCGGCAAATACACTTTCGCCGATGTCGCCTCCTATCGCCTCAAGCAGACTGAAGTGCGCACCCTCTCCGCCTGCGGCTCACTGGTGGTGGTCGCCCTCTACCTGATCGCCCAGATGGTCGGTGCCGGCAAACTGATCGAGTTGTTGTTCGGTCTGCAATACCATGTGGCCGTGGTGCTGGTCGGTATCCTGATGGTGCTCTACGTGCTGTTCGGCGGCATGCTGGCCACCACCTGGGTGCAGATCATCAAGGCAGTGATGCTGCTCTCCGGTGCCAGCTTCATGGCCATCATGGTCATGAAATCGGTCAACTTCGATATCGGCGCCCTGTTTAGCGAAGCGGTCAAGGTACACGAGAAAGGGATCGCCATCATGAGCCCGGGTGGCCTGGTCGCTGACCCAATCTCCGCCATCTCGCTGGGTCTGGCATTGATGTTCGGTACCGCCGGTCTGCCCCATATCCTGATGCGTTTCTTCACCGTGAGTGACGCCAAGGAAGCACGCAAGAGCGTCTTCTTCGCCACCGGCTTTATCGGTTACTTCTACATCCTCACCTTCATCATCGGCTTTGGCGCTATCCTGCTGGTCAGTACCAATCCGGCCTTCAAGGATGCTACTGGCGCGCTGCTGGGCGGCACCAACATGGCAGCGATCCACTTGGCCAATGCGGTGGGTGGCAGCCTGTTCCTCGGCTTCATTTCTGCCGTGGCGTTTGCCACCATTCTGGCAGTAGTTGCCGGGCTGACCCTGGCGGGCGCCTCTGCGGTCTCCCATGACCTCTATGCCAGCGTGCTGAAGAAGGGCAAGGCCAACGAGACCGATGAACTGCGCGTCTCCAAATACACCACTGTGGTATTGGGTGTGGTGGCGATTGGTCTGGGGATCCTGTTCGAGAAGCAGAACATCGCCTTCATGGTGGGTCTGGCCTTCTCCATCGCGGCCAGCTGCAACTTCCCGGTGCTGTTCCTCTCCATGTTCTGGTCCCGTCTCACCACCCGTGGCGCCGTCTACGGTGGCTGGCTGGGACTGGTGAGCGCGGTGACCCTGATGATCCTGGGCCCGACCGTGTGGGTGAAAGTGCTGGGTCATGCCCAGGCTATCTTCCCCTACGAATACCCTGCCCTCTTCTCCATGGGCTTGGCCTTCGCCGGGATCTGGTTCTTCTCCATCACCGACAGCTCCCAGAACGCCGCTGACGAGCATGCCAAGTTCCTGCCGCAGTTCGTTCGTTCACAAACCGGGCTCGGTGCCTCTGGCGCCACCTCCCACTGATGATGGGATGACACACGCAAGCCGGCCTCGTGCCGGCTTTTTTCATGGTGGCTCCCTCTGCGGCCAAATAGCCATCTGACCGATCCAGATCACAGTTCTTGCTAAAACTTTTTGGGGATCTGTGCCATAATGCGCGCCATTTGACAGACCAACCGGGACACTCATCTTGTTAAGCAGCAATAACATCACCATGCAATTCGGCGCCAAGCCGCTGTTCGAGAACATCAACGTCAAGTTTGGCGGCGGCAACCGCTATGGCCTTATTGGCGCCAACGGCTGTGGCAAGTCCACCTTTATGAAGATCCTCGGCGGCGATCTTGAGCCCAGCGGCGGTAATGTGAGCCTGGACGTCAATGAGCGCATCGGTAAGCTGCGCCAGGATCAGTTCGCCTACGAAGATACCCGTGTCCTGGATGTGGTCATGATGGGTCACACCGAGCTGTGGGCAGCCATTGCCGAGCGCGATGCCATCTACGCCAACCTCGAAGCAACAGATGACGACTACATGAAGGCCGCCGAGCTGGAAGGGCTGGTCGCTGAATATGACGGCTACACCGCCGAAGCGCGTGCCGGTCAGTTGCTGCTGGGTGCCGGTATTCCCATCGAACAGCACAACGGTCCGATGAGTGAAGTGGCCCCGGGCTGGAAACTGCGGGTGCTGCTGGCACAGGCGCTGTTCTCCAACCCTGACATCCTGCTGCTGGACGAACCGACCAACAACCTGGATATCAACACCATCCGCTGGCTGGAGCAGGTGCTCAACGATCGTGAAAGTACCATGATCATCATCTCTCACGACCGTCACTTCCTTAACTCCGTCTGTACCCACATGGCGGATCTGGACTACGGCGAGCTGCGCGTCTATCCGGGCAACTACGATGACTACATGCTGGCCGCCACCCAGGCACGCGAGCGTCTGCTGGCCGACAACGCCAAGAAGAAGGCCCAGATCGCCGATCTGCAATCCTTCGTCTCCCGTTTCAGTGCCAACGCATCCAAGTCCAGCCAGGCCACCTCCCGCCTCAAGCAGATCGACAAGATCAAGATTGAGGAAGTGAAGGTCTCCAGCCGTCAGAACCCCTTCATCCGCTTCGAGCAGGAGAAGAAGCTCTACCGCAACATCCTGGAAATCGAAGGTGTATCCAAAGGCTACGGTGAGGCGCCCCTGTTCAAGGGCCTCAACATGATGCTGGAAGTGGGCGAGAAGGTCGCCATTCTGGGTACCAACGGTATCGGTAAATCGACCCTGATCAAGACCCTGGTCGGCGAGTTGGCGCCGGATACCGGCACCATCAAGTGGTCCGAGAATGCCCAGATCGGCTACTACGCTCAGGATCACGCCGAAGACTTCAACACCGATCTCAACGTGTTTGACTGGATGGCCCAGTGGAAACAGGAGAACGAAGACGAGCAGGCGGTTCGCTCTATCCTCGGTCGTCTGCTGTTCACTCAGGACGATATCAAAAAGCCGGTCAAGGTGCTCTCCGGTGGTGAACAGGGCCGCATGCTGTTCGGCAAGCTGATGATGCAGCGCCCCAACATCCTGATCATGGATGAGCCGACCAACCACCTAGACATGGAATCTATCGAATCCTTGAACCTGGCCCTCGAGATGTACAAGGGCACCCTGATCTTCGTCTCCCACGACCGCGAATTCGTCTCCTCCCTGGCGACCCGCATCCTGGAGCTGAGCGAAGACGGTATCCGCGACTTCGGCGGTACCTACGAGGATTACCTGCGCACTCAGGGCGTGGTTTAACCTCTGCTCTGCACACGCTAGCAATGACAAACCGGCACCTATGTGCTTAATGCCAGTCAGTTAAGCCTGACTGGCATTGTTTTTATTGGCTTTTTTCACACTATACCTCTGTGGCCTTGGCTTCACGCAGCGGGGGTTACTTCGATCCCTTCGCTCCGGCAACACAAACTGTCCCGCTTGTCTCTCCAGCTCAGCCACCCGCTTCGGGATAGTCCCCGGTGACATGTACGGCATGCAGCTCAGTTCATGGATGAGGTATACCGACGCCATGTGAAAACTCAGCTGGCTCGCCGTGTATCCCTTCAGGCTCGCCGCCATCTTCACCATCTGGCTGCGCAGCAGGTTGTACGCCAGCAGCACACCCCACAGCTCCTGTCGTATTCCAGCCGCCTTCTTGCTGCGCAGGGTCAGTCGGTGTTGTTGCAAACTGTGCTTCATCTCCCGATAGCCCGACTCAATTTCCCTGCGGTGGCTGTAAAACTCGATGATGTCGGCACCCGGGAAGCACATCGGGTCAACCATCGAGGTCCGTACCTGCCGCTCCTTACAATTGATAGTGCGGGTCAGCAAGCGGGTCTCCACCGTTTCGGGCAACTGTGGCCACTTCTTGCGTGCCTGTGGACTGGTCGTCAGATGCACTAGCACATCCTGACGCCCCAGCTGCGCACCATCTCGTTGACGGCGCAGCTCTCCATGACCGCTTGAACAAGCAGGTGGCTGGTGAGATCAATCTGGCAGAGCATGCGCACCTGCGGATAAGCGGTCTCGCCATGCTGGGTGCCGGCTTGGCAAACGCAGTAGCATTGTCCGGGGTATTGGGCGTGTGCCACATCCCGCCATCGACGGCGAGCAGTTGCAGCCCGGCCCAGCCGGGGTGATTGGCCTGCTGGTGCCAGCGCGAGGCGGTCTCGTGAAACAACCGCTCGATGCTCTTGTCCCCGAGCTTTTGCGGGCTTGCAGGAAGGCGCTGGGGGCAACAAAGGGACGGTCACCGGGCAACAGGATATCGAGCTGATTGACCAGCTGGGTCATGGGGACATGGCGGAACATGGCCATGCCGATGATGGCCCAGACCAGACGCTCCATGGGCATACGGCGACGGCGCAGGGTCACGACGCCCTCTTCACCGAGCAGAGTTGTGATGAGCTCGGGGGAAATGAGGTCGGAGAGTGACTCAAACTGAGTGGGATTGCTGGCGTGGAGGAAGTCGAGAGCCTGTACGATACGCATAAAAAATCCGAAACCAATCAACAGGTTTCGGATTTTTACACATCAGCAGGATCGGTCAATGGATCCTTAACTGATCGGCATTACCGTTGCCCCACCTTTTTTACCTGCCAATCGCAACCAAATTCCCCCTCTCGCACACGACCCGCCCAATCCGTTGCCACCGGTCATCTCTCTGGCTTGATCTCTGTCATAAACGTGCGTTTGCTCGCGGTTAACCCCCTTCAGCCCGACTAGAATCAGGGTAGATAGGCGGCCCCAGGGCCCGAGGAGGTTATCATGATCGAGTACACCAGCAAGCGCATCGTCTGCCCCCACTGCGGCCACCACACCATGGTCGAGCTGGATGCCAGCCAGGGTGATCAAGAGTTCTACGAAGATTGCATGGCCTGTTGCAATCCGATCCATCTGCGGCTCCATCGCGACGAAGCCCGCGACTGTTTGCAGTTGTTTGTGGATGCGGACGACGAGCAGATGTTTTGAATCTATGTCCTGAACAATGGTCCTGAACAATCGATGCCCGGGACACAGGCAACCCAACGGGTAAAATGCCAGTCAGTCAAGTCTGGCTGGCATTGTTTTTATTAGCTTTTTAATCGCTTTGCTGCCAGCGCGGCAGGTTGGTCCGAAGTGCCGCCCACCGCTCTTGCCCTATTCCTCCTACCTTCTTGCTGCGCAGGTCAAGCCCCTGTCTGTTGCCAGCTGCGTTTCTCATCGTCACTGGTTGCTTGGGAGAACTGCCCATATACATTGCCCAAAAGCGGAGAGTGCCGAAGGGTATCGTCAGGCCCATCAACGCAGCCGGCCAGCGAGCTGACCATGGCAAACATGATGAAGAGTATTTTGGAAACATATTCTTATTGCAGATAACAACTTGCAGATAACCACTTGCAGACAACAACCAAAACCAAATCTCAAATTGGTCACTCGTTGTCAATCTGACTATAGCGCGTTAACATTCCAAATCCCCTGTATGGCTGTCAGAGAGAAAGATGATGAGTGAAGAAAGCAGCACTCCTGCGCTGAATCGAGGCCCTGTTGATCACGATGTACGGGATCAGATCGTGGTTGCAGCCACCGAGCATTTCCGCCGCTACGGCTATGGCAAGACCACTGTGTCTGATTTGGCAAAATCTATCGGATTTTCAAAGGCATATATTTACAAATTCTTCGCGTCAAAACAGGCGATTGGCGAGAGTATTTGTGCAAACTGCCTCGATGAAATCCAGGAGGATGTTCGAAGAGCGATTGAACAGGTTGATCAGCCGCCCGAGAAGCTGCGCCGGATGTTTCAAGAGATCATTAAGGCAAGTTGTCGGTTGTTCTCCGCGGATCGAAATCTCTATGAAATAGCGGCTTCAGCCGCAGCAGAACGCTGGCAAGCCACCCTCGTCTATGAGCAGAACATCCAGACATTACTGCAAGATATCCTGCAGGAGGGGCGTAAAACCGGTGACTTTGAGCGAAAAACCCCGTTGGATGAAATAACCGCGGCAATTTATCTTGTTATGAGGCCCTATTTAAACCCCCTCATGCTGCAACACAACTTCGACTGCATTGACAAGGCTCCGACCCAGTTATCTAACCTGGTGCTGCGCAGCCTCGCGCCATAGCGATTGTGACCATTGACCAATTTGGTCACTTGAATCACATTACCTCCTGAACCGTTCTTCATGGAGGCTTGTGTATGTCTCGTCACCGCATACTTGCAATTATTACTGCGTTACCGCTGGCCCTGACGGCTTGTAGTGAGCAACAACCATCTGATCCACGTACGCAAGTACCGCTGGTGCGCACCGTCACGGTCCATGATGCTGAGGTTGGATCACGCTCTTTTACCGGGGTCGTCGCAGCTCGCATTGAGAGTGACTTGGGATTTCGTGTCTCTGGCAAGGTGCAGCAACGCCTCGTAGACACAGGGCAAACCGTTAAACAGGGTCAACTGCTGATGCGTATTGACCCTGTCGATTTGAAACTCGCCGCACACGCACAACAGGAGTTCGTTGCGGCGGCCAGAGCAAGAGCGAAACAAACCGCGGAAGATGAAATCCGTTACCGAAATTTACGCGGTACGGGTGCGATCTCCGTTGCCACTTACGATCAGGCCAAGGCGGCGATGGAGACAGCCCAAGCCGAACTGCGAGCCGCTGAAGCACAAGCAGCAGTGGCCCGTAATTCCACCGGTTATACGGATCTGATCGCCGATGTTGATGGCACCGTAATCGCAACTCTGGTGGAGCCTGGGCAAGTCGTTAATGCCGGGCAAGCCGTTGTGCGCATTGCTCACGCAGGGGCGCGTGAAGCCGTCATTCAATTGCCAGAAACATTGCGCCCGCCATTGGGCTCCCGGGGTCAGGCAACACTCTTCGGAAGACGCGATGGCACAGCGGCGGCAACGTTAAGGCAGCTGTCGGACGCAGCAGACCCGAGCACTCGCACCTTTGAAGCACGATATGTGCTGACGGGTTCACTGCAAAATGCACCTTTGGGTTCCACCGTTACCCTCCATCTGACCGAGGATCCGGTTGCGGCAACTGCGGGCATTCAGATCCCGGTCAGCGCCTTGTTCGATACCGGTAAAGGCCCTGGCGTGTGGCGTGTCCACGGCCAACCGACAAGGGTCTCATGGAGCCCTATTACGGTGTTGAACCTTGGCAGTGACGCTGCCCGCGTTGCAGGCCATATCAAGCAAGGCGATCTGGTGGTCGCCATGGGTGCGCACTTGCTTCATGAAGGGGAGTTGGTACGCACGCTCGCCCCCTCTGCCGATGTGACAACAGAGGATGCACGCCCATGAGCAAACGCCGCTTCAATCTGTCGGCGCTTGCGGTACGCGAACGCGCCATCACGCTGTTTCTGATCCTGCTGATCTCGCTGGGCGGGGTCACGGCCTTCTTCAAACTGGGGCGGGCCGAGGATCCCTCATTCACCATCAAGGTCATGACCATCATCACCGCCTGGCCCGGCGCCACCGCGCAGGAGATGCAAGATCAGGTCGCCGAGAAGATCGAAAAGCGACTGCAGGAGCTGCGCTGGTATGACCGCAGCGAAACCTACACCCGTCCGGGGCTGGCCTTCACCACGCTGACCTTGCTGGATAGCACCCCGCCGTCGCAAGTGCAGGATGAGTTCTATCAAGCCCGCAAAAAGATCGGCGACGAAGTGCGCAATCTGCCACCCGGCGTGATGGGGCCATTTCTCAACGATGAATATGCCGATGTGACCTTTGCCCTGTTCGCACTCAAGGCAAGGGGCGTACCACAGCGTGAGCTGGTCCGGGATGCGGAAATGCTACGCCAGCGCTTGCTGCATGTGCCCGGGGTGAAGAAGGTCAACATCGTTGGCGAGCAGTCTGAGCGGATCTATGTCGAGTTTTCCCATGAGCGCCTGGCCACGTTAGGCGTCAGCCCGCAAGACGTGTTCGCGGCCCTCAACGGCCAGAATGCCTTGACGCCAGCCGGCGCCATCGAAACCAGGGGACCCGAGGTGTTCATTCGCCTGGACGGTGCCTTTGACGAGCTGCAAAAAATACGCGATACCCCCGTCGTGGCGCAGGGACGCACGCTGACGCTATCTGATATCGCGACGGTGAAACGGGGTTATGAAGATCCGGCGACCTTGATCATCCGCAATGGCGGCGAACCTGCGCTGCTGCTGGGGATCGTGATGCGCGACGGCTGGAACGGGCTCGATCTGGGCGAAGCCCTGGATAACGAAATCACCGCCATCAATGCCGAGCAACCGCTGGGCATGAGCTTGAGCAAGGTGACCGACCAGGCCGTCAACATCAGTTCGGCGGTCGATGAGTTCATGATCAAGTTTTTCGCGGCGGTACTCGTGGTCATGCTGGTGAGTTTTGTCAGCATGGGCTGGCGTGTTGGTGTCGTGGTCGCCGCGGCCGTGCCATTGACGCTGGCCGTGGTCTTTGCCGTGATGCTCGCGACCGGTAAAAATTTCGACCGCATCACCCTGGGGTCACTGATCCTGGCTCTGGGGTTGCTGGTGGACGATGCCATCATCGCCATCGAAATGATGGTAGTGAAAATGGAAGAGGGCTATGACCGCATCGCGGCGTCGGCTTACGCCTGGAGTCACACCGCGGCGCCCATGCTCTCTGGCACCTTGGTCACGGCCGTCGGATTCATGCCCAATGGTTTTGCGCGCTCCTCGGCGGGTGAGTACACCAGCAACATGTTCTGGATCGTCGGCATCGCGCTGATTGCCTCCTGGGTAGTGGCCGTGGTGTTCACGCCATACCTCGGGGTCAAGTTGTTACCCGATGTCAAGAAAGTCGCAGGCGGCCACCATGCTCTCTACAACACGCCGCGCTATCAGCACTTTCGCAAACTGCTGGGCAACGTCATCGCCCGCAAGTGGCTCGTAGCAGGCTCGGTGGGCACGTTGTTCGTGGCATCTGTGCTGGGTATGAGCATGGTGAAGAAGCAGTTCTTCCCGATCTCGGACCGCCCTGAAGTCCTGATCGAAGTACAGATGCCCTACGGCACCTCGATTACCCAGACCAGCTTGGCGGCAGGCAAGGTGGAAGCCTGGCTGGCCAGGCAGGAGGAGGCCAGGATCGTCACCGCCTACGTCGGCCAGGGGGCTCCCCGTTTCTTTTTCTCGATGGGACCTGAGCTGCCCGATCCGTCGTTTGCCAAGATAGTGGTGCGTACGGACAACCAGACCGAACGTGAAGCCCTGAAACACCGTCTGCGGCAAGCCATTGCCGAGGGACTGGCCCCCGAGGCACGGGTGCGCGTCACCCAACTGGTGTTCGGCCCCTACTCCCCCTTCCCCGTGGCCTACCGGGTGGCAGGACCGGATCCGGCTGTGCTGCGCAACATTGCGGCTGACGTGCAACAGATCATGCACGCCAGCCCACTGATGCGCACGGTCAACACCGACTGGGGAGCCCGCGTGCCGACGCTGCACTTCACCTTGCAGCAGGATCGACTGCAAGCGCTGGGGCTGAACTCAAGCTCGGTAGCACAGCAACTGCAGTTCCTGCTCAGCGGCATACCGGTCACTGCGGTGCGGGAAGACATTCGCACGGTACAGGTCGTTGCGCGATCGGCGGGCAACAACCGGCTCGATCCGGCCAGAATTGGCGATTTCACACTGGTTGGAGCCAATGGACAGCGGATCCCGTTGTCGCAAGTGGGCAAGGTCGATGTCCGCATGGAAGAGCCGGTCATGCGCCGACGTGATCGGGTACCGACCATCACGGTACGGGGTGACATCGCCGAAAACTTGCAGCCACCAGACGTATCGACGGCGATCACCCGACAATTGCAACCCCTCATCGCTGCACTGCCAGCTGGTTACAGCATCGTAGAGGCCGGATCCATCGAGGAGTCAGGCAAGGCAATGGCGGCCATGTTGCCGATCTTCCCCATCATGCTGGCCATCACCTTGCTCATCATCATCCTGCAGGTGCGCTCGATGGCGGGCATGGTCATGGTCTTTCTGACCAGTCCGCTGGGTCTGATCGGCGTGGTGCCGACACTGTTGCTGTTCCAGCAGCCCTTCGGCATCAATGCGCTGGTTGGCCTGATTGCACTGTCGGGCATCCTGATGCGCAACACGCTGATATTGATCGGGCAGATCCGTGAAAACGAGCAGGCCGGGCTAGACCCTTTCCATGCGCTAGTTGAAGCGACCGTGCAGCGTGCTCGTCCGGTCATTCTGACTGCGTTGGCGGCAATCCTCGCCTTTATTCCGCTAACCCATTCGGTGTTTTGGGGAACGCTGGCTTACACGCTGATCGGCGGCACCTTTGCGGGCACGATCCTGACGCTCGTGTTCCTGCCCGCCATGTATTCAATCTGGTCCAGGATCCAGCCTGGTTGAAACAGGGATCAGCAAAACGTTGGAATGAGATAAACCCCGTCCTGGTGCTGAAGGTTATCGATGCCTCTTCGAGCTGGCAGATACAAATGAGATGCGCGCTCACCGCCCTGACACGGCACAGTGCCAGGGCGGTGATACCACTATTGGCGCGCCGCCAGCACCCGCTCCACGGTATCGACGATTGCCTGGGTCTGGGGATCGATCTCGATATTGGTCTGCCAACCCGCTTTGACCCAACCGAGGTTGGTGCGGGCCAGGGTCTCGGGGATCAGGTGAACGCAAAACTCCCGCTCGCGCACCTCACCGATGGTCAGACTGATGCCATCAATGCCGATGTAGCCCTTGGTCAGCACATATTTCATCAACTCGGGGGCGAGGCGATACCACACCTGACGGTTGTTGGGGGTGTCGATCACCGAGGTGACCTCTGCCATGCCGATGATATGGCCGGACATGGCGTGGCCACCGATCTCGTCGCCAAAGCGGGCCGCCCGCTCCACATTGACCTTGTCCCCCACCTGCAACAGGCCGAGGTTGGTGAGGCGCAGGGTCTCCTGCATCAGATCGAAGCTGACCAGATCTCCCTCGACCCGGGTGACGGTCAAGCAGCAGCCGTTGTGGGCAACCGAGGCACCGAGGGCCAGCCCTTCCCCCCACGCCGGGCTTGGCATGCGGATCACATGGGTACGGAAGTTGGGTTGCTGCTCGATGGCCACCAGTTCGGCGGTCCCCTGCACTATGCCAGTGAACATCTCTCGTCTCCTGCGACGGCAAAAAGGGCAGGTTAACCTCGGGCAGAGGGTGAGACAAGGGTACAGGCTGACAAGCTTGCGCCCGATCGCTATAGTGACGCCGTTCACATCCGGGTAAACAAGGAAAAAGAAATGCAGGTATATCAATGTTGTGAAGCGATCCGCATCGCCTATAACCAGATTGGCTCCGGCGAGCAGGGCTATGTGCCAAACGCCATCGCCGCCACCATCCGCGCCCTCAACGCCGTCGCCGCCGATGAGCGGGTACCCGCCGAACTGCGTGAGCAGGCGGCCTATGCCGCGGCCAACCTGCTGATCAGCGATCACGAAGACGCCTGATCCTGCCCCCTGGGGCGGCAACTATTTCGTCCTGGATGAATTTCAGGCTAGAATGCCTCCCCCGCCCTTTGCACTTTCGTCCGAAAGTGCAAAGGCTCTTCCCGATTTCCGCTCTTTTTTACTCTTATCTGATCCACTCGGAGGTGTCAGTGCAACGTTATTGGTCCGAGGCGAAGCAGCTCGTCCGTCTAGCCAGCCCCATTCTGGTCGCCCAGGTGGCCCAGGTCGCCATGAACTTCGTCGATACCGTGATGGCGGGACAGGTGAGCGCGGTCGATCTGGCGGCCGTGTCGGTGGCGTCCAGCTTCTGGTTACCGGTGATCCTGCTGGTGCAGGGCATCATCATGGCGCTGACCCCCATCGTCTCCCAGCTCAACGGTGCTCGCAAACGGGAAGAGGTGCGCCCGGCCGTTCATCAGGGCTTCTGGCTGACACTGATCGTCACCCCGCTGGCCATGATCGCGCTTTATTACAGCCCGCTGGCGTTGCAATTTATGGATGTGGAGCCGGTGATGGCCGCCAAGACCAGCGGCTATCTGCATGCCATTCTGTGGGGCCTGCCCGCCTTTGCGATGTTCCAGGTGCTGCGCAACTTCAGCGAAGGACTCTCCCACACCATGCCCACCATGGTGATCGGCTTTGTCGGGCTGGCGGTCAATATTCCCGCCAACTACATCTTCATTCACGGCCACTTCGGCATGCCGAAACTGGGCGGGGTAGGTTGCGGTGTGGCCACCGCCATCGTGCTGTGGGCCATGCTGCTGGCGATGATCCTCTATGTGAAGCTCTCCCGTCACTTCACCGAGATCCGGCTTTTCTCCCAGCTGGTTCGCCCCAACGGCAGCCAGATCTGGCGCCTGTTTCGCTTGGGGTTCCCCATCGCCATGGCGATCTTCTGCGAGGTGACCCTGTTTGCCGTAGTGGCGCTGATGCTGGCCCCCTTTGGCGCCGAAACGGTGGCGAGCCACCAGATTGCACTCAATTTCTCCAGTCTGGTCTTTATGCTGCCGCTCTCCATCGGGGTGGGTGTCACCATCCGGGTAGGCCACAGCATCGGTGAAGGCCAGCCCCATCACGCCCGGGTGGCCGCCCGTACCGGTCTTATGCTGGGCGTGAGTGTCGCTGCACTCACCGCTACGGTGACCGTGCTGCTACGGGAGCACATCGCCAGCATCTATACCGATGACCTGCAGGTGATCGCCCTGGCGGCCACCTTGCTGTTCTTCGCAGCCATCTACCAGCTCTCCGACTCGGTGCAGGTGGTCGCGGCCGCTGCGCTGCGCGGTTACAAGGATACCCAGGCGATCTTCTATGTCACCATCGTCGCCTACTGGGGACTGGGGCTGCCCACCGGCATGATCCTGGGTCTGACCGACTGGCTGGTACCGCGGATGGGGCCACAGGGCTTCTGGATTGGCTTTATCGTCGGCCTCACCAGTGCGGCCCTGATGCTGGGGGCAAGATTGCGCTACATCTACGGCCGTTTTGCCACTCCGGAGGCCTGCACCACCCTGTCGCGGGCTCAGTAACAGGGCTTGGTAAGCGACAACTCGCCTGCAAAATCAACAGGCTGCGCAAGAACTGGGCAAACAGTCTCCTTTGTGCATATGGCCTGTTGACAGCCTTGGGGGGCATGGGTAGTATGCCGACCACGCCAGCAATGCTGGTGCAGTGAAGTGGGTTTGTTGCTCGGTTGGTCAGAGCATGACCTTGGCATGGTGAAGATTGTGCCGTTGGTTCGAATTCATTTCATCAAGTGGGTTTATAGCTCAGTTGGTTAGAGCACTACCTTGACATGGTAGGGGTCGTTGGTTCGAATCCAATTAAACCCACCACTTTTTCTGTGATGCGTCCTTAGCTCAGCTGGTTAGAGCACCACCTTGACATGGTGGGGGTCGGTGGTTCGAATCCACTAGGACGCACCATTACAGAACACTGATTATGCGTCCTTAGCTCAGCTGGTTAGAGCATCACCTTGACATGGTGGGGGTCGGTGGTTCGAATCCACTAGGACGCACCATTCAGTTTGAAAGATATGCAGATATTCCAGATGTGGGTTTATAGCTCAGTTGGTTAGAGCACTACCTTGACATGGTAGGGGTCGTTGGTTCGAATCCAATTAAACCCACCACTTTCCTGCATAAAGAAGTCAAAAGTCGCATTGCGCACCCTGCGTCCTTAGCTCAGCTGGTTAGAGCATCACCTTGACATGGTGGGGGTCGGTGGTTCGAATCCACTAGGACGCACCAGATTAAAAAAGCCCGCTCATCGAGCGCAATGCTGTTCACTTAAGCGGAGCCGCATTGCGATTTACCGGAAAACGGGTCTTTGATATCTTCACCGCCCTGGGTCTCGATGGCCTGGGGCGTTTTTCTATGAACATGACGCCTATGCAGCCCCGCAACTCCGCCAACCTCCGTGGGGTATGGGCTGGCGATAACGCGCCCGCCATCACTGCCATCTGGTTCGCGATGAACTGACAGGCAAACTTGAAGCTCACTTCATTAGGCGCTCGCTGATGGGCTACGGCGGCCTGGCTCGCCTCCCGCCTGACCAGATTGTATCCAAGCAGCAATCCCCACAGCTCCTGATAAACCAGGTCCACTTTCTTGCTTCTCAGCGTGATGGCGTTGTGCTGCATCGCGCTTTTGATATCCCGGTATCCCAGCTCGATTTCCCAGCGCTCGTGGTACAGGGTTGCCACCTGCGTTGCGCTGAATCGCGCCACGGGCAGGGAGGTAAAGACCGTTTTCTCCTTGCCGGCCACCTCATAGGTCACTGCACGAACGTGCCAGTGCGTCGGCAACTCGGGGTTTTTCTTGCGTGCCTGAGGCGAGACCGTCATTTGCAACAGACGGTCACCGTCGCCATAGCGCTCCAGTTCCGTATATACCAGCCCCTTGCGTTCCGGGATGAGCCAGTGACGGTCGGTGTCTTCGGCCTGAATACGCAGCAACAGGTCGGCACCGAAGAAGCCTTTATCCAGCAGGGTCACCGAATTGTCCGGCAATGAGTGAATGAACTCGCTGGCCAGGGGAATTTCCCCTTTGCGGTACGGGCTGATGGCCGCGTTGGCAATGACATGCGAGCGGACATTCATCAGCGTGACCAGCCGCAGCATCGGGTAGGGTGTCTGCCGGTTGGTTGAGGTGTTACCCGAGCCGAAATGCGCCCTGAGTTCAGGCATATCCTGGGTACGGAACAGGGCTCCATCGATGGCAAAGACCTGTAAACCGTGCCACTGGTCTTCAGGATAACGTTCCCGTCCCCACACATCGGCACACTGCTTGAACAGCCACTCGAGCGGCTGTTTGCCGAGTCGCTGACGGGCTTGAGACAGGGCACTGTCCGCGAGCAAGGCGTCATTGGCCAACCCTTCTGCACAGATATTGAGGCGCCGAGCGACCTCGGAGATGGGCTCATTACGGAAAAAGGCCATCCCCACGACGAGCCACAAGACCATATCAGAAGGTAAGCGGCGGCGGCGAATAGTGGCCTTTTCAGACAAGGTGGCAGCGGCAGTAATCCATTCGTCGGGAATATGGTCGGCAAAAATGGCCAGCCGAGCCAGCATGTCGCCAGATGTCTCAATAACATCGTTCAGGTCGTTTGCAATAGACATAAAAAAATCCGGAACCAGTGACTGGTTCCGGATTGTCCTACAGCAGAAGGATCGGTCAATGGATCCTTAACTGATCAGCATTGCGCTCATCGAGCGGGCTTTTTGCATTCTGTCCAGTCACTCCCCTACCCCGCCAATCCGTTCAGTACCGACCGGGCAATGGCGCAGAGCCTTGTTCCAATAAAAAGCCCGTGTCATCCGATAAACGACACGGGCCGGATAGACGCCGCCAGACCTTCAGCTCTGCACGGCAATCTCGTACTTCTTTATCTTGCGATAGAGGGTGGCAATCCCTATCCCCAGCGCCTGTGCGGCCAATTTCTTGTTGCCAAGCCGCTGCAGGGTCTCTTCAATCATCTGTTTTTCCATGCTCTCAAGGCCGCTCTCACCCGGGACGGATTCAGGCAGCTTCTCCGACATGGCCGCGAGCGGTGCGGCGGCAGGGACATTGAACGCCGCATCCAGATTGGTCACCGGGATCGACTGGGCCGCCACGCGATGGGGCTCCTGATTGCGGATGATGTTGGGGGGCAACAGGCTGGCATCGATCACCTCGCCCGCCTGGCTGACGTTGACCAGATATTCGATGAGGTTGCTGAGCTCACGGACGTTGCCCGGCCAGCGATACCCTTTGAGCAGCGCCATCACCTCGGGCGCCAGACCGGGATAGACGATGCCGATGCGGCTGGTGTGCAGGTTGAGGAAGTAGTGGGTCAGCAGCTCCACGTCCCCTTCCCGCTCCCGCAGCGGCGGCAGGTTGAGGGGGATGACGTTGATGCGGTAGTAGAGATCCTCGCGAAACTTCCCTTCGGCGATGTATTGATCGAGATGCTGGTGGGTGGCGGCGATGATACGGATATCCACCGGCACCGGCCGGCTGGCCCCGATAGGGGTCACCTCCCGCAGCTCCAGCACCCGCAGCAGCTTGGCCTGCATGGTGAGCGGCATGTCACCAATCTCGTCGAGGAACAGGGTGCCCTGATGGGCCGCCTGAATAAGGCCCTGCTTGCCGCCGCTGGAGGCGCCGGTAAAGGATCCCTTCACATAGCCAAACAGCTCGCTCTCGAGCAGTTGTTCGGGAATGGCGGCGCAGTTAATGGCGATGAAAGGTTTATCCTGACGCGGGCTCAAGCGATGGACGGCGCGGGCCACCACCTCTTTACCGGTGCCGCTCTCGCCGCAAATCAGCACGCTGGAGGGGCTCTGGGCGATGCGGTGCAGCAGCCGCTTGAGGGTGCGCATCGGCTTGCTCTCACCGATAAGCTGATCGATCCGCACATCCGGATCCGGCTCCTGAACCAGACCTGAGTGGGACTGGTGAAACGCCATCAGAAAGAGCTGCTGGCCCTGCACATGGTGCAGCTGGCCGATGATCAGCTCCTGACGTCCTTCGAAGGTGATGATGTGCTGGATATGGCCACTCAGCCCCTGCCGGGAGAAGGTGAGCGGACGGATCCCCACTTCGCGCCCCTGCAGTTGTTCCTGCTGGCAACCCAGATGATGGAGCGCCGCTTCGTTGGCGTAGAGCAGTTGACTCTTGTCATCGAGCAGCAGGCAGCCCTGATCCATGTTGGTCATCAGATTGAGGAACACCTTGTTGACCCCGTCCGACAGCCCGCGCGAATCGAGCAATTTGGCCACAAAGATGGTGGATATGTGGCGCACATAGTCACACACATCCTGCAGATTGTTGTTGAGGCGCGCCTGCTGCTCGTCGCTGAAGGCCACCAGACTGATCACCCCGATACAGCGCTCGTCCACCATGATGGGCACCCCGAGGAAGGCGCGCTCACGGCAGCTCTCCTTGCAGGTACAACCGTCACACACCGGATCATCGCTGGTGTGGGTAACGATCTTCTCCCGCTGGTTATCAATCACATAGCGCAGCAGGCGGGAATCCCCCTCCAGCTGACGTCCGAAGAACTTGCCATAGGGCCCGGTGCCAGCCACCCGAACCATATCGGCATCCACAATCTCGACCTCAAGCTGCAGCACACTCGCCAGCATCTTGGCAAAGCGCAAGATGGTCGGCTGGATCTGCATCAACAGACATTGGTTGCTCACGGATCTCATCCATCATTCCTTTTTGTTCTTGTTATCCTCCCCCTAAAGGGAGTCATGCTGGCCAGATACTAAGGGATATCAGGAGCAACTACTTCGGGGGGGATCACGAAAAGGGAAAATGGACGCTATTCTCAGAACCTTCTGAGGTGCGGATAAAAACCAATAAAAACAGAAATATAGAAGATGGCTTCCGGCTTAGCCCGGCAGATGGAGCGCGAGCCAGACCGCCAGCGGGATCACCAGCACAGAGAGAGCATTGCCGCCGAGCACGATGCTGGCCACCTTGTCCGGCTGACAGTGATACTGCTCGCAGAGCATGTAATTCAACACCGCTGGCGGCAGCGAAACCGACAACATCAACAGCGGGATCCACTCCGTCTTGAGGGGCAACAACCAGATCGCCAGCAGCAACGACAATCCCCCCGCCAGCAAATAGAGCAGGTTGCACTTGAGCGCGAGCCCCAGGTGATCGAGTTCCCCTTCCATCAGCCGAATGCCCAATGCAAACAGCATCAGGGGCACCGAGATCTGACCGAGCAGCGAGGCCGTGGTGACCACATATTCCGGTAGCGTGATATGCAGGTTGGCCACCAGCAAACCGGCCAATGCGGCCCACAACACAGGGCTGCGCAGCCACAGCCAGCGGGAAGTATTGGCCGAGAGGATAAACATGCCGACCGAGAAGTGCAGCAGGTTGGAGAGGACAAAGAGGATCACGATGGCCCCCAGTTGCTGCTCGCCAAACGCCAGCACCATCAAGGGGATACCGAGATTGCCGGTATTGCGGAACATGGCGGGCAAGATCAGTGCCGCCCGCTCAATCCCTTTGAGTTTGAGCAGCGCGAGCAGCAGGCCGGGTAGCAGAATAACCAACGCCCCCGCCGCAATCAGCGGCAGATGCTCCGCCAGCGCCAGCGGATACTTGACCAGCGCGGAGAAGACCAGCGCCGGGGTAAACAGCTCGATATTGGCCCGATTGACGTAACCGAGGGCAGCCCCAGGTCGCAATCGCCCATAGAGGGCGCCGAGCCCGACGACCCCGAACACCGGAATGACGATATTGAGCAGGGCGCTGAGCATGGGCGGCGTCCGTTACAGTTCGCGGGCCGGTTTGCCCATCAACACCACCGGATCCAGCGTCACTTCCAGTGCGCCGTTGCTGACCCAGAGCTGGCCATCGGAAATGGTGCAGGTAAGGTGCATGGTGCGCTCGACCATGGCGGTAAGCGGCAGGGTCTGGCTGTCGGAGAGCTCGATGATGCTGAGGTTGTCGTGCTGGCTCAGCTTGCCCTGGTTCTGCTTCCACCAGACGCTGGTGCCACGGCCACCGTAGAGATAGAGCACGACCTGACGGGCGCGGTTGCAGGCTTTTTTCAGCCGTTTTTCATCGGGCTGGCCCAGTTCAATCCAGAGTTCGATTTCATCCGAGTAGTTCTTGCACCAGAGCTCGGGCTCGTCATCGGCGCTCAGTCCCTTGGTGAACTCCAGTCGCTCGGCGGCGTGCCAGGCAAAGGCCGCCAGCCGGATCATCATCCGCTCATCGGTTTCGGAGGGGTGGCGGGCCAGCGTGAGGGAGAAGTCCTGATACAGATTGCGATCCATATCAGACAAACTGATCTGGGCCTTGAATACGGTTGCCTTGAGAGCCATAGAAAACCTTGAACACCTGAATAAGAGAAAGATGATTGAAAAATACGGGCGCCAGTGTAATCAAAATCGGCGACGGGTTCGACCATCCTGACCAAACATTTCCCCTTCCCTGCCGGGATAAGTGCTTTAAAAGACACAAAAAACAAATGCCAGTCCGAAGACTGGCATTTGGCGGCATGAGAAGCGACTCACTTCTCGGCGGACTGTACTCCGAACGCGTTCAGCAGCATGCAACAGGTCACTGCCACCGCCACGAATCCGCTCAGAAAGATAAAGGGCATGGCCCCATATCCCAGTACTGTCCAGATGGTGTGTTCAAGAAGACTCATTGTTGTGTCCTTCATCCGGTGAAAGGTGTGTTCCTTCTGGCGGATATTGGCTCCGCTCTTGATGACTCCATTTGACCTCAATCAGCGGTTGGGTCCTATGCCACCAAAGTGATAAATGCAGGGTTCATTTGCGCTGGATCAAGCTTTTTGGCCAAATATCCATGCAGTTCAAGCAATTACCACCGCCAATCAAGGATAGACACAAACTCGGCAGAATAAAAAAACGCGCCGGATGGCGCGTTTCTTGGACAGCACAGGCAAGGGATCAGTTGTCGCACAGATCGCTTGGCATGTCCTGACGCAGGCGAGTCCACAGCTTGCCGGACTCGATACCGTACTGACGCACCGTCATGAAAACGGCTTCGTGGTTCTTGGTCTCCGCCAGATTGAGCAGGGTCTTGTAGTAGGCATCTGCGGTCTCGCGAGCTTGCTTGTCGGAGAAGTAGTAGCTGCCGACTCTGCTATACAACCCTTTGAAACCATTCAGGATCAGGGCGTAGATCGGATTGCCGGAAGCAAACGCCAGCTGGTGGTGCAGGCGATAATCGAACTCGGCATAAGCCTGGGCGTTGTTCTCGACCCCATCGGCGCCACGCAGGATCTCGGCGGCCTGCTCCGGATTGTGACGGATCGCCCCGCGGATAAAGATGGTGCAGATGTGGGTACGGGCGGAGAGCAGCTGAGCTATCAGATCAGGTACCTTGTCCTGATCCAGACGAGCCAACGTCTCCAGAATATTGAGGCCGGAGGTTTCCCAGAAATTGTTCACCTTGGTCGGCTTGCCATGCTGGATGGTCAACCAGCCATCACGGGCCAGTCGCTGCAGCACTTCGCGCAAGGTCGTCCGCGTCACCCCGATCAACTCGGATAATTCACGCTCGGCGGGCAGAATAGATCCGGGAGGAAAGCGATTGTTCCAGATGGACTCGATGATGTATTCCTCGGCAAACCCAGCTGGGCTCTGCGCTTTTATAACCATGAATTGACTCTGTTGTAATGCGTAAAAAGGCTGACGAATGATATCAAAGCGATGATGGCTGGCAAGCATAAGGTCAGTCCTCTGCTCACATATGGCAAATATAGTGTTGGGAATATGTATCTAATCGCCGCAGGGGAGCCAGCCAACCCCGACAAGGTGGTTATAAAACAGACACATGGGCAGAGATCCATCGGCTATCATTTATAATCGTCACGCTTTTTGATTAAAATCACGAGGAATCAGACAGATAAAGGCCAACATCCGGAGGCACAGGTCGAATCATCCTTGACTGCATAGAAGCAGA
Organism: Aeromonas allosaccharophila; assembly: GCF_016026615.1. NCBI lineage: Bacteria > Pseudomonadati > Pseudomonadota > Gammaproteobacteria > Aeromonadales > Aeromonadaceae > Aeromonas > Aeromonas allosaccharophila. Next base: position 1,471,118 of record NZ_CP065745.1, read on the forward strand.
TCCTAACAACAAAGTTGAGACCCATTATCATGCCAATAAGCCTAGGGCAGGCATTCGCCAAGAACTTCTTGGGCAATGCACCACAGTGGTATAAAAGCGCCATCTTGCTATTTCTGGTGATCAATCCGATTGCCTTCCACCTTGATCCTTTCATTGCGGGCTGGTTACTGGTCGTTGAGTTTATCTTCACCCTGGCCATGGCCCTCAAGTGCTACCCCCTGCAACCGGGTGGTCTGCTCGCGATCGAAGCCGTGTTGATCGGCATGACCTCCGCCGATCAGGTCAAACACGAGCTGGTCGCCAATATCGAAGTGCTGTTGTTGCTGGTGTTCATGGTGGCAGGCATCTATTTCATGAAGCAGCTGCTGCTCTATGTCTTCACCAAGCTGCTGATCGGCGTACGCTCCAAGATCCTGCTCTCCCTCTCCTTCTGTCTGGTCTCCGCCTTCCTGTCGGCTTTTCTCGATGCCCTGACCGTGATTGCCGTGGTGATCAGCGTCGCCACCGGCTTTTATGCCATTTATCACAAGGTCTCGTCCGGCAAGGAGTTTGGTCACAGCCATGACCATACCGATGATAAGGAAGTCGCCGAGCTCAATCGCCAGGATCTCGACGATTTTCGCGCCTTCCTGCGCAGCCTGATGATGCATGCCGCCATCGGTACCGCGTTGGGCGGTGTCTGCACCCTGGTGGGCGAGCCGCAAAACCTCATCATCGGCGAGCAGGCTGGCTGGAACTTCGGCGAATTTGCCATTCGCATGTCCCCCGTGACCATCCCTGTCTTTATCTGCGGTCTGCTGACCTGCGTGTTGGTGGAACAGTTCCGCTGGTTTGGCTATGGTGCCCGCCTGCCGGACACGGTTCGCGCCATCATGGAGGAGTACAACCGCTACGAAGAGGCAAAACGCAGTCAGCAAGACAAGGCCAAGCTGATCGTTCAGGCATTGATTGCGATCTGGCTGATCGTCGGTCTGGCCATGCACCTGGCAGCCGTTGGCCTGATTGGCCTCTCGGTCATCGTGCTGGCGACCTCCCTGACCGGGATCACCGAGGAGCACTCACTGGGCAAGGCTTTCCAGGAAGCGCTGCCCTTCACCGCCCTGCTGGCGGTCTTCTTCAGCGTGGTTGCCGTCATCATCGATCAGCAGCTGTTCAAACCGGTGATCCAGCTGGTACTGGCAGCCAAACCGGAGAATCAGCTGGCCCTCTTCTATCTGGCCAACGGGGTGCTCTCCATGGTCAGTGACAACGTCTTCGTTGGCACCGTCTATATCAACGAGGTGAAGACTGCGCTGATCAATGGCGCCATCGACCGCGCCCAGTTCGATCTGCTGGCGGTGGCCATCAACACCGGTACCAACCTGCCATCGGTCGCCACCCCGAATGGTCAGGCCGCCTTCCTGTTTATGCTCACCTCTGCATTGGCGCCGCTGCTGCGTCTCTCTTATGGCCGCATGGTCTGGATGGCGCTGCCCTATACCATAGTGCTGGGACTGGTCGGCTTCTTCGCCGTGGAGTTGCTGCTCGCCCCGACCACCGAGTGGTTCTATCAGCACGGATGGCTGGTGATGGAGAGTGCGCTGCCGGCAGTGCAGCCAGCGCTTCATTAATCCGTGACTACGGATCCCGGGGGCCCTTCAGGGCCCTTTTCTTTTCTGCCCCGCTCTGCTCTAATTCAGCCACTGTTTTTTCTGAGAGATCAATGAGATGATCGAGTTTCTCCGCCGTATCGCAGCCCATCGGCTGGCTTGGGGTCTGCTGGCAGCATCAGCCCTGTTCCTCGAGTTGTGCGCCCTCTTCTTCCAGCATGTGCTGGGCCTCTCCCCGTGCGTAATGTGCGTTTACGAACGGTTGGCGACCCTGGGTGTGCTGGCCGCCGGTCTGCTCGGCATGGTGGCGCCGGATAAGTGGTATGTTCGCTGGAGCGCCATGTTGCTGTGGGGCTACAGTGCCTTCCGCGGCTTCCAGCTGGCACTCCAGCATGTGGACTATCAGGTTAACCCCTCCCCGTTCAACGTCTGCAGCCCGTTTGCCGACTTCCCGAGTTGGGCCCCGCTCGATCAGTGGCTCCCCTGGCTCTTTATGCCGGAAGGGGATTGTGCCCAGATCACCTGGCAATTCTTCGGTTACTCCATGCCCCAGTGGCTGGTCGTCATCTTCGCCGCCTATCTGCTGGTCTTCACCGTGGTGGCCATCGGCAATCTGGTGAAAGGACGCTGCTGCAACTGATCTGCATCTCTGCGTAGATATAAGAAGGGGGGGCCATAGTGGCTCCCCCTTCTCGTTCTGTCTGACCGTATTTTGTCTGACTGTCGATTACGCCTTGGCGGCGCCCATCTTGGCCTTGACCGCGCCAATCACCATGGGCAACAGGGAGATACCGATGATACCGAAGATCAGCAGGGTAAAGTTCTGACGCACCACCGGCAGATTGCCAAAGAAGTGGCCTGCATAGACAAAGGAGAGTACCCACAGCAGACCGCCAACCAGGTTGAACGCCAGGAAGCGCGGATAGGTCATGGCCCCCATCCCTGCCACGAACGGCGCAAAGGTACGCACGATTGGCAGGAAGCGGGTGATGATGATGGTCTTACCACCATGCTTGGCATAGAAGGCGTGAGTCTTGTCCAGATAGTCGCGACGGAAGATTTTGGAATCGGGATTGCGGAACAGTTGCTCACCGAAGAAGTGACCGATGGTGTAGTTGACCACGTTGCCGAGCACGGCCGCGATGATCAGTACCCCGGCCAGGGTGTGGACGTCCAGCACGCTGCCCACGGTGAGGGCACCGGCGGCAAACAGCAGGGAGTCACCCGGCAGGAACGGCGTCACTACCAGCCCGGTTTCACAGAAGATGATCAGAAACAGGATGGCGTAAACCCAGACGCCATAGTTCTCGAACAGCTCTTTCAAATGCACGTCAACGTGCAGGATAAAGTCGATAGCAAAGAGGATCAGATCCATTTTTTCCATACCCATAAAGTGAACGGCGTGGAGTCTACGCCAATGCGATCCGGGTCACAATCTTCGGAACTGCCTCTTTTTCATCCCGCTGCGGCAGACGTCAAATAAAACCGTTTTACCGCAGCTTGCCACGCGATGCATCAGGAGCAACCCGAAGAAGCGGACTTCCCTATGTATGAGGCGCCTGCTCAAGATCGCTGCGCACGGCGGGGGGCAGGCAACGCTCCCAGCCCCACAACAACACCAGCAGCAGGGTCACGTCATCGAGCCAGCCCAGCAGGGGCACCACGTCGGGAACAAGATCCACCGGACTGATGCCATAGAGCAGGATAAGGATCACCAGTCCCTTCGCCCACCAGGGGGTGGCAGGGTGACGAAAACCCTGATAGAGACGACGCAGTCGTTGCCAGATAAGCCAGCGTTTGCGGCTCATGACTCGATCAACTCGCTGCGCAGCCGCTGGATCTGATCCCGCAGTGCCGCCGCCTGTTCGAACTCCAGATCCCGGGCATGCTGGAACATCTGTTCCTCCATCCGTTTGATCTCTTTGGCAATCTCGCTGGCTGAGCGGGCGTGGTACTCCCCTTGCGGCTCGGCGGCCTTGCGACTCCCCTTGCCTGCTTTGCCTGCACTGCGGCTGCCCCCCATGTCCATCACGTCCCCCACCGACTTGTTGAGCCCCTTGGGGGTGATGCCGTGCTTGAGGTTGTGGGCATGTTGCAGGGCGCGGCGCCGCTCGGTCTCCTCGATCGCCACCTTCATCGAGTTGGTGATGGTATCGCCGTAGAGAATGACCTTGCCGTTGAGGTTGCGCGCCGCGCGGCCGATGGTCTGGATCAGCGAGCGGGTCGAGCGCAGGAAGCCCTCTTTATCCGCATCCAGAATCGCCACCAGCGACACCTCCGGCATGTCGAGACCTTCCCGCAACAGGTTGATGCCCACCAGCACATCGAACTTGCCAAGGCGCAGATCGCGGATGATCTCCACCCGCTCGACCGTATCGATGTCGGAGTGGAGGTAGCGCACCTTGACGTCGTGCTCCGCCAGATACTCGGTCAAGTCTTCCGCCATCCGCTTGGTCAGAGTGGTGACCAGCACTCGCTCCTCCACCGCGACCCGCTTGCGGATCTCGGAGAGCAGGTCGTCCACCTGGGTAGTCACCGGGCGCACCTCGATCTCCGGATCGAGCAGGCCGGTAGGGCGCACCACCTGCTGCACCACATCGCCACCGGACTTCTCCAGCTCGTAGGGGCCGGGGGTCGCCGAGACAAACACCGTCTGCGGCATCAGCGCCTCGAATTCGTCGAACTTGAGGGGCCGGTTGTCGAGCGCCGAGGGGAGCCGGAAGCCGTACTCCACCAGGGTCTCCTTGCGGGAGCGGTCCCCTTTGAACATGGCGCCGATCTGCGGCACCGTGACGTGGGATTCATCGATGATGAGCAGGCCATCCCCCGGCAGGTAGTCAAACAGGGTGGGCGGCGGCTCCCCCGGCGCCCGGCCGGAGAGGTAGCGGCTGTAGTTCTCGATACCGGAGCAGTAGCCCAGCTCCTGCATCATCTCCATGTCGAACTGGGTGCGCTGGCTGATGCGCTGCTCTTCCACCAATTTGTTGAGGGACAACAGCTGCTCGCGACGGCTGCGCAGCTCCTCCTTGATATGCTCGATAGCCCCCAGAATGGTCTCGCGCGGGGTGGCGTAGTGGGTCTTGGGGTAGATGGTGTAGCGCACCACCGTCTGCTCGATGGCGCCAGTCAGGGGATCGAACTGGGAGAGCCGCTCCACCTCCTCATCAAACAACTCGACCCGCAGCGCCAGCTTGTCCGACTCGGCAGGATAGATGTCGATCACTTCGCCACGCACCCGGAAGGTGCCGCGTTGAAACGCCATGTCGTTGCGGGTGTATTGCAGCTCGGCGAGGCGGCGCAGAATATCCCGCTGGTTGATCACATCCCCCACTTTCAGGTGCAGCATCATGCTGAGATAGGCCTGGGGATCCCCCAGACCATAGATGGCCGACACAGAGGCCACGATCACCACATCGCGCCGCTCCAGCAGCGCCTTGGTGGCCGACAATCGCATCTGCTCGATGTGATCGTTGATGGAGGCATCCTTCTCTATAAAGGTGTCGGTGGTCGGCACATAGGCTTCAGGCTGGTAATAGTCGTAGTAGGAGACGAAATACTCCACCGCGTTGTCGGGGAAGAACTCCTTCATCTCGCCATAGAGCTGGGCGGCCAGGGTCTTGTTGGGTGCCAGGATCATGGTCGGGCGGTTCAGGGTAGCGATGACATTGGCCATGGTGAAGGTCTTGCCCGAACCGGTCACCCCGAGCAGGGTCTGGTGGGCCAGCCCCGACTCGATGCCATCCAGCAGCTGGGCAATCGCCGCGGGCTGATCCCCGGCGGGTTGAAACTGGCTGGCTAACTTGAACAATTTGCTCATGAACACTCCCGACACAAAACAGCAGAGGAGCAGTGTAACCGAGGGGCTGGCAGCGGTACACCCGCGCCATCACCCACACGAATGGCTTGACCACCTTTGGCACCTTCTGTATAGTGCTCCTCCTTGCTCGATGTTCCCCCGTAGTTCAGTCGGTAGAACGGCGGACTGTTAATCCGTATGTCACTGGTTCAAGTCCAGTCGGGGGAGCCAATTCCTCACCATCTCGGTGCAAGTTATCCACTTTAGTGCCCTCTCCTGCCAATTTTAATGCACAAGATCCCTCTTGCTGCTGACGCTCCCTTTTGTTACCCGTTCCGGCCCGACAGAGTTTTCTCCTGTCGTTTATAACTATTTGATTTTTATACAAACATTTTTCTTCCGGTATTTTTTGAACAGCACTTGCACCCCAGTAGTGGCGCGGCTTTGCGGGCAATGAACAAGATTCATGAACAGGGTTATCCACAGATTCTGTGGGTAAGTGCAGCAAACCCTGTCAGGACGCGGGATTGCCCGTTGTTGTCATCGGCAAGAGCCCGTTTTGCCAGCAAACCTGATTTTATGCTGTTTTGCCACGGACGCTGTAACAGGCTGGCAACAGGCTCTATTGGCACTTTCCTGAGACATCTTTTTGCCAGCCCTTTTCCCGTGAGCAAGCGGATAAAATCAAGCGATATTTGCATGGTTAGCACGGCGGCTCACCTGTGGTTGAATATGCCGAAACTGCGCTCCGGCGACCGGCTGGACAGCAGAATCTATAATATTGCCCACGACCGGGCCGCGTCGGTAGCGGGCAGCATTTTTCACTAATTGACATCCGCTGTGGCAGCAAAAACCTCCTGATTTCATCCGCTTGTCTCCCTATCCCGCCGCCTTGTCCGCAAATAGCGTCCGATAACGTCCGATTAATCGTCCCGTTGCGCTTCTTTATTGGGGATAGATACGGCACAATATCGACCCCACTTTTTTCCTCGGTTTTTCCGGGCATGACCATAGATTTCGTGACACTGCTACATCAAAGCGACTCCCTGCTGCTGTTCGTGGTATTGGCCTTCGGCCTGCTGCTGGGCAAAGTTCGTCTTGGCAACTTCCAGATTGGCAACACCATCGGCGTGTTGTTCACCGCCCTGCTGTTCGGCCAGATGGGCTTCGAATTTGCTGCCACCACTGAAAACGTCGGCTTTATGCTGTTCATCTTCTGTGTGGGGATCGAGGCGGGCCCTCACTTCTTCAGCGTCTTCCTGCGCGACGGCATCCACTACATCACCCTGACCCTGGTGATCTTGCTGACCGCCCTGCTGCTGACGGTGGGGCTCGCCAAGTTCTTCAATCTGGGGCCGGGCATGGCGGCGGGGATCCTGGCGGGTTCCCTCACCTCGACACCGGCGCTGGTGGGTGCCCAGGATGCCCTGCGCAGCGGTCTGCTCAACCTGCCCCATCAAACCGATATGCAGGCGGTGCTCGACAACATGGGTATCGGCTACGCCCTGACCTATCTGGTCGGTCTGGTGGGGCTGATGCTGGTGGTGCGCTACCTCCCCTCGCTAGCTCGTCTCGACCTCAATACCGAGGCGCAGAAAATCGCCCGCGAGCGGGGGCTGTCCGACAGCGAGAGTCGCAAGACCTATCTGCCCATCATCCGCGCCTACCGGGTCGGCCCCGAGCTGGCGGCCTGGATCGGTGGCCGTACCCTGCGCGAGACCGGCATCTACCCCCATACCGGTTGCTATGTGGAGCGGATCCGTCGCAACGGTATTCTGGCCAGCCCGGATGGTGACGCAGTCATTCAGGAAGGGGACGAGATCGCTCTGGTGGGCTATCCCGAGAGCCACGAGAAGCTGGACGTCAACTACCGCAACGGTAAAGAGGTGTTTGATCGCAACCTGCTCGACCTGCAGATCGTCACGGAAGAGATCGTGGTAAAGAACGACTCCGTGGTGGGCCGCCATCTGGTGGAGCTCAACCTCACCGAGAAAGGGTGCTTCCTCAACCGGGTGGTGCGCTCCCAGATCGAGATGCCGTTCGATCGCAACATCATGCTGCAAAAAGGCGACGTGTTGCAGATCAGTGGCGAGAAGCAGCGGGTCAAACTGCTGGCCAACAAGATCGGCTTTATCAGCATCCACAGCCAGACCACGGATCTGGTGGCCTTCACCACCTTCTTCGTACTCGGCCTGTTAATCGGCTCCGTCTCGCTGGTATTCGGCCAGATCGAATTTGGCCTCGGCAACGCCGTCGGCCTGCTGCTGGCGGGCATTCTGATGGGTTACCTGCGGGCCAACCACCCGACGGTCGGCTATGTGCCGCCCGGCGCGCTCAGATTGGCCAAGGATCTTGGTCTGGCGGTCTTTATGGTGAGCACGGGTCTGAAAGCCGGTGGCGGCATCCTCGACCACCTCAGCGAAGTCGGTATGGTGGTGCTCTTCTCCGGCATGCTGGTGACCACCTTGCCGGTGCTGGTGGGCTATCTGTTCGGGGTCTGGGTGCTCAAGATGAACCCCGCCCTGCTGCTCGGCGCCATCACCGGTGCCCGTACCTGCGCTCCGGCGATGGATGTGGTCAACGAGGCCGCCAACAGCTCCATTCCGGCGCTCGGTTACGCCGGTACCTATGCGGTGGCCAACGTGATGCTAACCCTGGCAGGCTCCTTTATCATCGGCTTCTGGTTCTAGCCAGTGGCCATCAAATTACCGCCAACAGAGAAGGGAGCCACAGGCTCCCTTCTTGCTATCTGACTGACTAGCAGGCTCATTGGTGTGACGTCACCTGACAGCAGCCATCTGCGCTGACCTCTGCCACAAACGCACTCCCCCTATCCCACGATAACTGATGTTCTGCTCTGCTCTGCTCTGCTCTGCTCTGCTCTGCTCTGCTCTGCTCTGCTCTGCTCTGCTCTGCTCTGCTCTGCTCTGCTCTGCTCTGCAGCATTGATGACAGAGCCCGAAGACAAAAAAAGCGCCCTGAGGCGCTTTTTTCATATCAACCGGATGATCAGGCTTTGAACTTGCTGAACACCAGAGAAGCGTTGGTACCGCCAAAGCCGAAGCTGTTGGACATGACGGTGTTGAGCTCGGCCGCTTCGTACTCGCGTACGATGGGCAGACCCACGGCCTTCTCGTCCAGATTCTCGATGTTGATGCTGGGGGCAATAAAGCCGTGTTCCATCATCAGCAGGGAGTAGACAGCCTCATGCACGCCCGCAGCGCCCAGCGCATGGCCAGTCATCGCCTTGGTCGCGGAGATCTTGGGACCGTTGGTACCAAACAGAGTCTGGATTGCTTCCAGCTCTTTGGTATCACCGACCGGTGTGGAGGTGCCGTGAGTGTTGATGTAGTCAACCTTGCCCACACCCTGCATCGCCATCTTCATACAACGCACCGCGCCTTCACCGCTCGGCGCAACCATGTCGTAGCCATCGGAGGTGGCACCGTAACCGGTCAGCTCGGCATAGATATGAGCACCACGCGCCAGCGCATGCTCCAGCTCTTCGATCACCAGGATGCCGCCGCCACCGGAGATAACGAAACCGTCGCGGTCCGCATCATAGGTACGGGACGCTTTTTCCGGCGTGTCGTTGTACTTGGTAGAGAGGGCGCCCATGGCGTCAAACTGGATGGTAGAGGACCAGTCCAGCTCTTCACCGCCGCCAGCGAACACCACATCCTGTTTGCCAAGCTGGATCAGCTCCATGGCGTGACCGATGCAGTGAGCAGAGGTAGCGCAGGCAGAGCTGATGGAGTAGTTGACACCCTTGATCTTGAACGGGGTTGCCAGACAGGCAGAGGTGGTCGAGGACATGGTGCGCGGCACCATGTAAGGGCCCACCCGCTTGACCCCTTTCTCGCGAGCGATATCGCAAGATTCGGAGGTGTTTTTGCCGGAGGCACCGCCTGAACCGACCACCAGGCCGGTACGCTCGTTGGAGACCTGATCTTCCGGCAGACCGGCATCTTCAATGGCCTGCTGCATGGAGAGATAGGCATACGCCGCCGCATCCCCCATGAAACGCATGACTTTACGGTCGATCAGTTCAGACGGATCGAGTTTGATGTTACCCCAGACACGGCTACGCAGGTTGTGCTGTTCGAACTGCTCGGAATAGGTGATGCCGGATTTACCTGCTTTCAGGGAGGCCAGCACTTCTTCCTTGTTGTTGCCGATACTGGAGATGACGCCGATACCGGTGATCACTGCTCTTCTCATTAATTCATCTCGTCTGGAAAAACTGGCGCCAAGTCTACCCGCTTTCGGCTGCCAAACTGGTCTGCTTTCACGTAGAATGCCCGCGATTTTGTGACGCGAGCCGAGGAAAACGTGAGTCAAACATCCTTACATCATGCCCGATTGGATTGGAATGAAGCGGGAACTCCTGTCTCCAGTGACTTCGGGGATGTGTACTTTTCCAATAATAACGGTCTAAGTGAAACCCGCTACGTCTTTTTGCAGCAAAACCGGCTACCTGCGCGATTTTCGCACCACGATAGTGACAGTTTCGTGATAGGTGAAACAGGTTTCGGCACAGGTCTTAACTTTCTGGCGACAATGCAAGCCTTCCTGGAACAGGCGCCCCAATCCGGCAACGGCTCCCGTCTGCACTTCATCAGTTTCGAGAAATATCCCCTGACTCAAGGCGATCTGCGCAAGGCGCTGGCCGCCTGGCCCGAGCTTGGCCACTTGAGCCAGGATCTCATCGCCCAGTGGCCGCTGCCGGTATCCGGCTGTCATCGCCTGCACTTTGCGGGCGGTCGCGTTCGCCTCGATCTCTGGTTCGGCGACATCAAGGATATGCTGCCGCTGGTACCGCACCGGGCAGAGGGTCTGGTCGATGCCTGGTATCTGGATGGTTTTGCCCCGGCCAAGAACCCCGAGATGTGGACGCAGGAGCTGTTTGATGGGCTGGCCCGTCTCGCTCGCGAGAACGCGACCATCTCTACCTTTACCTGTGCTGGCTTTGTGCGCCGCGGGCTGATCGCATCCGGTTTTGCGATGAAAAAAACCAAGGGCCACGGCACCAAGTGGGCCATGTTGATCGGTGAGCGCTGTGACAAGGCTCCCGCGCAGACGATCGCCAACCATTATGCGCGTCCGGTAGGCAGGGATGGCGAGATTGTGATCATCGGCGGTGGCGTCGCCTCGGCCATGACCGCACTCTCCCTGGTGGAACGGGGCCGCAAGGTGACCCTGCTGTGCGAAGATGGCGAACCGGCCACCGGCGCCTCCGGCAACCGCCAGGGCGCGCTCTATCCACTGCTTAACGGCGAGCACGATGCGCTGTCGCGCTTCTATTCGCTGGCCTTTGGCTATGCTCGCCAACGGCTGCTGGCACTGGTCGAGCACCATCCCATCGCTTTCGAATTATGCGGTGTGGTGCAGCTGGGCTATGACGACAAATCCCGCGCCAAGCTGTCCAAGATGAGCCAGGGCCCCTTCCCGCCCGAGCTGATGCAACCCCTTTCCGCCGCAGAGGCCAACACGATCGCTGGCCTGCCCAGTGGACATGACGGTATCAGCTATCCGCTGGGGGGCTGGCTCTGTCCGGCCGATCTCACCCGCGCAGCGCTAAAAGAGGCGCAAGCCAGCGGCCTGCTGCAGGTGGAATACCACACCCAAGTGGTCGCCATTGCCGAGCAGACCGATGCTTGGCACATAGAAAGCCTGGATGGCCGCTACTGGCAGACCCCTAATCTGGTGGTCGCCGCCGGTCACCAGTTGCCCGCTCTGCTCCCCTTTGCCGAACTGCCGCTCTATCCGGTGCGCGGTCAGGTGAGCCATGTGCCGACCACGGCTAGCTTGCGTCAGCTCAAGACTGTGCTCTGTTACGATGGCTACCTAACCCCGATGCACAACGAGCAGCACTGCATCGGCGCCAGTTATGGCCGCAACCAGAGCAGTCTCGAGTTTCGAGCCGAGGAGCAAACCCAGAATCAGGCGCGGTTGCAAGCCTGTTTGCCGGAGCAAGCCTGGCCTGCAGAAGTGGATGTGAGCGGCAATGAAGCCCGCGTCGGAGTGCGCTGCGCCAGTCGGGATCACCTGCCGGTAGTGGGGCCAATCGTCAGATTGCAGGGGCTGGCGGATCACTATGCCAATCTGCAGCGTGATCAGCATAATGCCCAACCGCTGCCTCTTCACCCCGGCCTCTATGTGCTGGGTGCGCTCGGCTCACGGGGTCTCTGCTCGGCGCCGCTCTGTGGTGAGCTGCTCGCCAGCGAGATCTGCGGCGATCCCCTGCCGCTGGCCGCCGATCTGCTGGAGGCGCTCCACCCTGCCCGTTACTGGGTACGCAAGCTGCTCAAGGGCAAAGCACTGGCCTGAACCGGACTCTGCAAGCAATCTGCAAACAAATAGAATGGCCGCCCATCGGGCGGCCATTCTATTTATCAAATCGTGCGATAGTGAGGAGGGTTGGCAGGATATCGGGCCCTATCCCCTATATAGAATAGCGCTCACTGGGGCCAATGTACCCCGAGCTGTTCGCCGTAGCCGGTCTGACGCTGAAAATCATCGAGTCGCCCCTTGACCTTGCTCAGCTCGCCGCTGCCCGCCGCCCACGCGGCATAGCGCAGCGCCTGACAATCTGCATGGTCGGGTAGCGCCGCAATCGCCCCGCCCACCTGATTGGCCCCTTGCAGCACCATCTCCTTGAAGCGGGACTCGTAGTCAAACATGCTTGAGAGCAGCCGCCCCCAGCGCTGACGGGCAGGATCGTTACTGCTCGCGCTCTCACGCCAGCGGGGCAGCAATACAGTGGCGTTGGTGGTGACCGTTACCCGTTTAAGCTGGCACTGCCCCTGCAACTGCTCGGTCTCCAGCTGCCAATCGAGCTGATAGCTCGCTTTCCCGAGTACGGGCTTGCCATTCACTTTGGGGGCACTGGAAACAATCGCACGGGCAAGCTGGTCCGGACTGGTTGCATTGACCTCATAAAAGCGGACATTGATGCGGGACTCTGGCACCACTTGTGGTCGGCTCGGCTGAGCCTGACTCATCAGGGGCAACAGCAACAACCCGACCCCCACTACTCCATAAACCTTGCTGACCATGCCAGACTACCTTCCTTGATTGCACGGGCGGAGTACCAACCTTGGTGAACCCCACCGCCACACAGATGACGGGTATAGCCTATGTGTGACGACGAAGCGGCGCAATACAATGATGGGCCCAGAAATCAGAGCACGCTCACAGGTTGCGTGAGCAGAGTATGGCACAAGGCCAAAACTGTATTTTTATTGAGCATGGCGGCTGATACGCTGCCAGTCGAGGTGGTAGTTTTTCACATTGATGTCATGACCATCTATCTGAATAAAATGATCATTTTTAAGACGGTTGGCAAAAAAGTCCTGATCTGCCCCCTCGTTGAGCCACAGCTCGCAAAGACCCCGTTTTCCCTCTTTGGCATAAAATCGCGGGGTGGCCAGTAGCGCGACCCCATCCACCCGGATGGCGTGACGGGCCAGGCAGTTTGCTTCGGTGGTTTTGGATGCCAGCGCGGCAAAACGGGGTCTGTTCCCCTCGGCGACCACCAGTACGCCGTAAGAGTGGGGTGCCATGAGACGCCGCATGGCGACCGCCTGATGGGGGCCGGTTTGATGAAAACCGTCATTGGTCACCGCAAACACGCAAGTAGGTGAAAATAGCAGTGAAAGCAGAAAAAGACAGCGTTTAACGCCTATAAAACCACCAATCGCCATATAAAAGCCTCAAAAGATACCCAAAGCTGGCAAGGGTAGGTAGCCAAACCCGCTGGGTAAAGTGCCTTTACCTTTCTTTAATTCTGTTCACGGGGTTAAACGTTGATTTAGCTCACACAACATCCGGTTTCCGGTCGCCAGCCTACCCCTATCGGAATAGACTCCCTCCACTCTCATCCAATCAGAAGGCAACATATGCTGGAACTCATTATTGGCACCCTGGTCACCCTGGTGGTGGGCCGTGCCATTTTCAAAGGATACTCCGCGACCGGGGTGCTGCTGAGCGGCGGCTTGCTGCTGCTGGTCGTCACCGCCATGATGGGCAAGCCGGTACTACCGAGCAAGGTCGTCAGCACCGGTTACATTGCGACCGATATCTTCGAATACATCCGCTTCCTGCTCAACGATCGTGGCGGTGGACTGGGGATGCTGATCATGGTGCTGTGCGGCTTCGCCGGCTACATGAGCCATATCGGCGCCAACACCATTCTGGTCAAGCTGGCCAGCAAACCGCTTGGCATCATCAAGTCCCCCTACATCCTGCTGGTGGCCGCCTATCTGGTTGCCTGTGCCATGTCGCTGGCGGTGAGCTCTGCCACCGGCCTCGGCGTGCTGTTGATGGCAACCCTGTTCCCGCTGATGGTCAACATGGGGATCTCCCGTGGCGCGGCAGCCGCCGTGTGCGCCTCGCCAGCCGCCATCATTCTGGCACCGACCTCCGGTGACGTGGTGATGGCTGCTCAGGCCGCCAACATGCCGCTGCTGGATTTTGCCTTCAAGCTGACCCTGCCCATCTCGCTGGTGGCGATCGCCTGTATGGCGGTGACCCACTTCTTCTGGCAGCGCTACCTTGACCAGAAATCCGGCGAGCACAACGAGCCGGTTGCCCCGGGCGATCTGGTGACGACGGCACCTGCCTTTTACGCCATCCTGCCGTTCACCCCCATCATCGGGGTGCTGATATTTGACGGTAAATGGGGCCCGCAGCTGGATATCGTCACCATCATCGTGATGTGCATGGTGTTGGCCAGCCTGCTGGAACTTGTCCGCATCCGCAATGGCAAGGAGCTGCTGGACGGTCTGCAGGTCTGCTGGCGCAACATGGCTGACGCCTTTGCCGGTGTGGTCATGCTGCTGGTCGGTGCCGGTGTCTTTGCTCAGGGTCTGATGACCATCGGCTTTATCGACACCCTGCTGACCCACGCCCAGGATCTCGGCTCGGGTGGCATGATCATGATGCTGTCACTGGTGGTGATCACCACCCTGGCCGCCTTCACCACTGGCTCGGGCAATGCCCCCTTCTACGCCTTCGTGGAGCTGATCCCCAACCTGGCCAGCAGCCTGGGCATCAACCCGGCCTATCTGGTGATCCCGATGCTGCAAGCCTCCAACCTGGGTCGCACCATTTCACCGGTCTCCGGTGTGGTGGTCGCCTGTGCGGGGATGGGCAAACTCTCGCCGTTCGAGGTGGTCAAACGTACCTCCCTGCCGGTGGGCGTCGGCCTGCTGGTGGTGATCATCGCCACCCAGATCATGGTGCCCGCCTGATCGCTGACCAGCCCGGCACCCTGCCGGGCTGGTATCCTCCCCCCCCTTTGCAGTAGACTCGGTGCTCATTTTCCCCTAAGGAGGACCGAGATGAGTATTACGGTTCAACTTGCCCATTTCAGTGATTGCCACTCCCACTTCGATGGCGCGCCCATGAGCTTCTCCCCTGTCGGTGAAGGCCAGTGGCGCACCCAGTGCGGCGGTTATGCCCGGATCCTGACCCGTCTGACCCAACTGCGTGCCAAAGCCGCAGCAGCTGGCCAGCGTTTTCTGTTTCTGCACGGTGGCGACTCCTTTCAGGGCTCGCTCTATTTCAACCGCTTCAAAGGGCGCGCCAACGCCGACCTGCTCGCCATGCTGGCCCCCGATGCCATGGTGCTCGGCAACCACGAGTTCGATCTGGGCAACGGCCCGCTGGTGGAGTTCTTGCGCCAACTCGATTTTCCGGTGCTGGCCGCCAATCTGGACAACAGTCAGGAGCCGGCCGACACAACCCTCGGGCTGTGGGATATCCCCCACCTCTACGACGCCCATCAGCCCTGGCATCGCCGGGTGATCGACGGGGTTCCCTTTGCGCTGCTTGGCATCACCCTTGCCCAGATGGCCGCCATCGCCAACCCGGATCCCCATACCCGTTTCCACGCGGTGGCCGACACACTCAGCAAAGTGCTGCGGGAGATAAAGAGCGAAGGGATCCGGCATATCGTGCTGCTGAGCCACCTCGGGCTGGATCAGGACAAGCTGCTGGCCGAACGCTTCCCAGAGCTCAGCCTCATCATCGGCGGCCATACCCACAGCCTGCTGGGAGATCTCGCGCCGCTGGGTCTGCCAAGCGAAGGCAGCTATCCGCTGATGAACAACGGGGTGGCCATTTTGCACGCCGGCCACAGCGCCCTCTGCCTCGGCGTCTGCGAGCTCACCTTCGATAAGGCGGGCCGCGTCGTGCAAAGTCAGGGGCAGCTGGAGTGGCTCCCCTGGCAGCCCTGGCCATTCGCCTCCACCCCACCCGCCGGGCTCACCTTCTGCGAGCCGGATCCACAGCTTGAACAACATCTGGCCAAACGCTACCGGCCGGAGATCGAGACCATGAGCCAGCGCATCGTCACCCGGCTGGCGGCGCCATTGCCCCATCAGCGGCTGCCGGATGCCGCCCAGCCCCACGGCAGCCAGCTCGCCCCGCTGGTGGCCCGTGCCATGCTGACGGCCGCCCGTGAACAGGTGGGTGAAGTGGACTTTGCCCTGCACAACGCCGGTGGCGTGCGCTGCTCGCTGGAGCCGGGCCCCTTGAGCGAAGCGGATATCGCCGGTCGCCTGCTGCCCTTTGCCATCCCACTGACTCTCTATCGGGTGCACGGTCACGAGCTGGCGGAAGCGCTGGAGAATGCCATCGACAACGCCACCAACAACGGCGTAGTCGGCAATGGCAACGGCAGCTTCCCCTACACCGCGGGAATACGATTCACCTATCAGGCCGATCGGCCCAAGGGCCAGCGCATCACCCGACTGGAGTGGGAAGCCGCCCCCGGCCAGTGGCAAGTGGTCAATCCCGAACAGGTCTATCGCGGGGTGTCGAGCGCCTATACCGCCTCCGGCAAGGAGGGCTACACCGCACTGGCGCGTACCCTGACCCAGCACAATCAGGAGCTCGGCATCACCCTGGCCGACGCTTTTATCCGCTGGGCTCGCCACCTGCCCACGCTGGAAGCGCAGCCGCCCCTGCTTGAGTACATCCGTTGATGCAGAGGGGGGGATGGCGTTGCCACATTCCCCTGACGGCCAATATTGCCGCAGCCAGCGCCCGGTTCCCTGCAAGAACCGGGCTTTTTCGAGAATATTTGCCCCACACGGGCCCACCCCATTGCATCGTACTCACTAGCTCGGCAAGATAGGCCCGCTTTCAAGACCAGCTGCAGGAACAGGCGACTTCATGAATCACTCCATCCGTTTCACCCCTCCTCGCGTCAACCCGGGCATCAAGTCAGCCATCGTGCTGCTGACCGCCCTGCTGGCGCTGCTCTTCTGTCTGCGCAACCCGCTCTTCCATGCAATGGCGCCGGGCTTTGATGCCTCGCTGTTCGCTGTGATGGGCAAGATGTGGAGCGAAGGGGGTGTGCTCTATCGCGACATGATCGACATCAAGGGGCCGATGATCTTCGCCCTCGATGCGCTGGGCTATGGAATGGGGGGATTTGTCGGGATCTGGGCGCTGGAGTGGGTGCTCTGCTGGCTCGGTCTGCTGGCCAGCTGGCAGGCCTTTGCCCAGCTTGGCCTCTCGTTCAAGGCACGTCTCGGCGCCATGCTGGCGGTGTTGGCTCTCTACGGTACCCGTTACTACTACGGCAACATGACCGAGGACTGGACCTTCCACCTCGCCCTCATCGCCCAGTGGGCCTTTATCACCCTGCTGCTGGACAAGGGATTTCGCTGGTGGCCCGCACTGGTGGCGGCCCTCACCTTCGCCATCGTCGCCTGGATGCGCACCAACAACGGCGCCTTCTGGGGCGCCTGGTATCTGGTGCTGTTCTGCCACTGGTGTCTGCACGAGAAGTGGCGCGACGCCATCTTGCTGCTCATATCCAGCCTGCTGGGGCTGGCGCTGATTGGCGGCCCGCTTTACGCCTACTTCCAGCAACATGATCTGCTGGCGGCCTTCAAATACTACGCCTTCGACATCTTCTTCGAGGGGAGCTACGGCAACGGCTTCTCCCCTATGGTGGGCGCCGTCGGCCTGCTGCGCACCGGCCTGGTGATGCTGCTGCCCGCCTTCATTATTCTGATGCTGAGCCGCCGTCAGGAGTGGTATCTGCCCGCCCTGCTGGCGACCCTGTTTGGGGTGCTGTTTACCCTGATCGCCAACTCGGTCTCCGGCCATGTGTTCGATCACTACGATGTGCTCTATCTGCAACTGGCAGTGCTGCCGCTGGCGGTATTGCTGGATCGCAGCGAACAGCAGGCAGACGCCATCGGCCTGCTCTGCATCTCGCTGGTGGTGCTCACCGCCAGCTGGCTGCTGGCGCAGCAGCTCGCCTTTGGCTGGAGCACCAAGGAGTGGTCCCTCGAGCGGGTCAACGAGGTGCTCGGCACCAGCCTGCTGTGGGCGCTACCGGTGCTGATCCTCATCCCCCTCTGGCGCGCCTGGGATGTGCGCAGTGCCACCCCCTGGCTGGCGACGCTGGCCATGCTGCTGCTGATGATCAACAACGCCTGGGAAGGCACCCTCAAGGGGCGCCCCTTCAATCCTGCCGCCCAGGTGCGGGTCGATCGCATCAAGGCCGAGACCAGCCCGAGCGACAAGATCTGGGTCGATGGCATCCAGCCGCAATATTATCTCTGGACCGATCGCCAGCCAGCCTCCGCCTACCTCTTCTTTGCCAACGTCAATCCACCCTATGACGTGCGCGAGCGAGTGCTGGCCGATATCCAGCGCCAGAATCCGAAGTTCATCATCGCCAAGCCGGATCGGGTGAGCGAAGAGCTTAAAAAGCCCAGCTCCCCCTCCCATCTCGCCTTCTATCAATACCTGACCAACCACTATGAAGAGGTGGATCCGGGTCTCTATCGCCGACGTTGATCATCCATGCGCCCCGCAGGGCGGCCATTGTTGCAATGGCCGCCCTTTTTCTTACGCCAGAACGCCTTTCCGCGGCGGCCCGTAGTAGGCAAGCCCGCCCGAGATAACTACAATGACGCTCTTTTTGATGTGACGAGTGACACCATGGCGGAACTGACTTATCTGGGCGGCTATCCCGACCCCCTCAAGGCACAGGTACAGCAGCTGATCGCGGCAGGCAAGCTGGGGGAAATGCTGGCCAAACGCTATCCGGAAAGCCACCCGATCCAGAGCGACAAGGCGCTGCTCGCCTACACCATGGAGCTGAAGAACCGCTACCTCAAGAGCTCGGCGCCCCTGTCAAAGGTGGTGTTCGATGGCAAGATCAACGTCATCAAGGATGCCCTCGGCCTGCACACCTACATCAGCCGGGTACAGGGCAGCAAGCTCAAGACCAAGAACGAGATCCGCATCGCCGCCCTGTTCAAGGAGGCGCCGTCCCCGTTTCTGAAAATGATCGTGGTGCACGAGCTGGCCCATATCAGAGAGAAGGATCACAACAAGAGCTTCTACCAGCTCTGCCAGCATATGGAGCCGGACTATCATCAACTGGAGTTTGATCTCAGGCTCTGGCTCACCTGGCGCGATATCGACAAGGCCAGCCGCTAGGCTGACAACCGTTTCAGGGAGGAAACATGTCATTTGCCGCCACCCGCTTTATTGCCACTGTGGTAATGGCCAACTTGGGCCGCGCAGCCCATCCCCGCTTCACGTCACGCGGGCTGCTGGTCCTGCTGCTTCTGCTCGCGGGCCACAGCGCCCAAGCCGATGAGCGCTGGCAGAGCGACAGCTATCTCACCGAGAGCTTTATGGCCATCGCCATGGAGCGGGAGTATGGCGAAGCCAAGCAGACCCGTTTTGCCCGCTGGCAGCAGCCGATCCGGCTGCTGCTTGTCAACGAGTCGGGCGACAAGCCGCTGCAGGCCGACGTGGTGAAGGTGCAGGCGGCCCATCTGGCCCGCATCACCGGCCACCCCATCAGCATGGTGACCGCAAAGCCCAACCTCACCCTGATCATGACCGACTACAGCAAGATGAAGAGCTGGGCCAACCGCACCATGGGGGGCGACCCGTCGGTCGGGATGGCACTCAAGGAGGGACTCTGCCTGGCCAACTTTGCAACCAATGCAAAACACGAGATCAGCCGTGCCACCATCATCATTCCGGTAGACTACAGCCGGGCCAAGGGGCGCTTTCTCGACTGCGTGGTGGAGGAGTTCACCCAGGTGATGGGGCTGCCCAACGACTCGGACAAGGTGTTTCCCTCCATCTTCAATGACAACAGCATCGACAGCTTTTTGACCGGGCTGGACTATGTGCTGCTCAAGATGGCCTACCATCCGGCCCTCAAGCCAGGGATGAGCAGCGACGAGGTACGCGCAGCCCTGCCCATTGCGCTGGCCGACCTGCGTGCCAAAGGGGAGATCCGCGAGGCCAATCGCCGGGTGCAGCAGCAGAGCCTGAAAAGCTGGGCGGGACTGTAATGGTCCGGGCTCAACCCCAGAGCCAGACAAGCTACCGCGAGCCTCTCACCACCAACAAAAAACGCAGCCACCTGGCTGCGTTTTTTGTTATCCGAGGATCGTCGGATCATTCGCGGGCATGCCCGTTTATCGAACGCCCAAGTTATCCATTGACCGTGCGGGATCAGGAGGCGACGTTCTCTTCCGGCATCCAGCTCTCGGCGTTCTCCCACACCTCCTGCACCATGGCTTCGGCCAACTCTTTGTCTTCCTTGCTGGCTCGGCTGACAGTCAGGGCCATGGCGCTGCCCGGCGCGACCCGCACATGGATGTCGGGGAATTTTTCGCCAAGCTGCTTGAGCAGCTCCTGACGCAGCGCCTCCATGGTCGAGGTCGGGATCTGATGTTTTCTGTCGATGATGATTTCAAGACGCATAGGAAACTTCTCCATGATTTATAACTGTATTTTTATCCAGTATTCATGGGAAGTAAAGTGCCATCTTGCATCAATCAGAAAAGATCCAGCTGCTGGCCGCAGATCCGGTCGAACGATTCGCCGATAAAGGGCAGGATGGCGTCGGCGATGGGCCGTAACTGCTTGTCGATATAGTGTTCGTAATCGATGGCGCTGCGCCGATACTCCAGCGGTTCGGGGCCATTGAGGGTCATCAGATAGGCGATGGCGCCCCGATGCTGATAGAGCTGGGGCAGACCGCGGCGCAAGTTCTCCTCATCGGCCAGTCGCGCCGCCCGCACATGGGGCGGCACATTCTTCTGATACTCCTCGAGCTTCTGGCGTAGCCGTTTGCGGTAGATAAGCAGATCGTCGTGACGACCGGCGCGAGTCTCATCCACCATGGTGCGCACATAGCCGCTGGGATCTTCATCGTGAAACACCAGCTCATAGAGGCGGGTCTGAAACTGCTTGGCCAGCATGGTCCAGTCGGTACGCACCGATTCGAGCCCCTTGAATACCAGCTGTTCACTCCCCTCGCTGGCCTTGCCAACCAGCCCCGCATAGCGCTTCTTGCTCCCCTTCTCCAAGCCGCGGATGGTGGGCATCAGAAAGCGGCGGTAGTGGGTCTCGTACTGGATCTCGAGATAACTCGGCAGATCGAACTCGCGCCTGATCAGTGCAGCCCAGTTATCGTTGATCATTTGCGCCAGTCGCTGGCCGATCTCGTCCGCCTCATCCGGGCTGGTCTCGCGCCCCAGATGGACAAAGGTGGAGTCGGTGTCGCCATAGATCACCTCGAACCCCTTCGCCTCAATCCACTCGCGGGTCTGCTGCATGATGCTGTGACCGCGCAGGGTGATGGATGAGGCAAGTCGCGGATCATAGAAACGGCAGCCCCCCGAGCCCAGCACCCCATAAAAGGAGTTCATGATGATCTTGATAGCCTGGGAGAGTGCCTTGTTGCTGGCCGCCTTGGCTCTATCCCGCGCCGCCCACAGGGTGGCGATGAGATCCGGCAAGAAGTGCCGCTCGCGGGAAAACATGGCGCCGCGAAAGCCGGGAATGGCGTGTTCTGGGTGTTGCAGCCCCTCCACCAGTCCCATGGGATCGATACAAAAGGTGCGGATGATGCTGGGATAAAGGCTCTTGAAATCGAGCACCAGCACATGGCGATAGAGACCGGGCTTGGAGTCCATCACATAGCCGCCGGGGCTCGCGAGCCCCCCGTCAGCAGGCAGATTGGGCGCCACGTAGCCGCCGCGATGCAGCCGCGGCAGATAGAGGTTGGTAAAGGCCGCCACCGAGCCCCCTACCCGGTCCAGCTCCAGCCCGGTGAGGGAGGCGCGCTCGATGGCAAAGGGGATGAGGTGGCAGTAGTCGAAGATCTCCCACACCAGTTTGCAATCTTCCAGGTTGTAGCGGGCCAGCGCCTCCTTGTCGGAGTGGAACAGCTCGGTGATCTTCTCCCCCCGATTGGCCACATCCTCGATATCCTTGCCACGGCCAAGCAGTTCGCTGGCCACCGCATCCAGACTGTAGCTGGCAAACTGCCAGGTGGCGCTTTTCAGGGTATCGATGCCATCGAGCACCATGCGCCCGGGGATGATGACGTTGCCGGTCTGGGGATCATTGCGCGATGAGCGCCAGAAGCAGAGCTCGCGCCCCCGCCCCAGCCGCAGACGCCGCTTGTTGAGCTCGGCGCGGCGCAGCAGCAGGCGAAAATCGAAATTAACCACGTTCCAGCCAATCACCAAATCGGGGTCGTGCAGGCTGAACCAGCTCTCCAGCGCGCCAAGCAGGGCGCTTTCATCCGCCACCCACTCGACCTTGGTGCCCCAGCTCTCGGCATCCGCCTCCGGTGCGCCGATCATGATGACCCGTGCATCCTGCTCGCTGTAAAGACCGACCGAGAAGAGCGCACCGTCCATGGCGCACTCCACGTCGAGGGACACCCATGAGAGGCTGGGCGTCACCGCCTGCGGCGCACAGCGTGCCTCGTTGACCTCCCAGTAGCCCTGCTTGCCGCCCTTCTTCACCGCCCGGCCATCGAAGCGCACGCCAGCTGTGATGAAACGCTCCATCAGAAAACGCTCCGGCAGCCGGATATCCGCCTCGAAGTGCTCGAGCCCGCGAATGAGCAACAGCTCGATGGCGCGGTGAAAGGCGCTCAGGGTGGCGAAATAGCAACCCACCACAGGGCGACCGTCGAAGGTGTGCATCGGCAGACGGCGAAACCGCCCGCTCACCCCGGCGCCTTTGAACAGCTCGGCCGCCTCCGCCATATGGCTCTGTGGCAGAAAGAAGACCGGCTCCTGCCCCGGCACCACCACCCGCACCGGTCCCTGCGCGCTCCAGAGCCACATCACGATTTCGGTGGTGGCGGCGTGCCCGTTGCGGCCGCGCACGTCCCGACCGTGGCGGGTCAGGATAAAACCGTCGAGCGGCGGGGTGGCGGGTACGATGGGCTGGGTTGCAGTCATGAAGGTAAAGGGGCTGTCCGAGAATGGGACTATTGTACGTTCATACAGTGCCAGCTCGCAATCGTCACGCAGGCTGCGAGGCGGGAGTCAAACTGGTAAGCTCGATCCGGTCGTTATTCCCGCCCATCCGGTTCTGACCACTCTTCGCCGACGAAAGGAGTCTCTGTGGCAATCTATTCCCTGCTGGATCAGCTGGCTATCCCCTACCAGCGTTTCGATCATCCCCCCGTGTTTACCTGTGAGGAGGCGAGCAGGCTGCTGCCCGACCTGCCCGCCGCCAAGACCAAGAACCTCTTTTTGCGCGATCCGAAAAGCGAGAGGCTGTTTCTGGTGGTGAGTCCGGAGGAGCGCCGGGTCGATCTCAAGGCGCTGGCGGTCATGCTCGGGGTCAAACGGCTGAGCTTTGGCTCCCCCGAGCGGCTCGATGCGGTGCTCGGTCTCACCCCGGGCTCGGTGACCCTGCTCGCCATGGTGCGCGATAGCGAACAGGCCGTGGAGCTGGTGGTGGACGAGGCCATCTGGCAGGCCGAACAGGTGCAGTGCCATCCGCTGGTCAACACCGCTACCCTGATCATCCGCCTCGACGACGTGCGCCATCTGCTGACCCATCTGGGCCGCAAGGCAATCGTGATGCGCTTGCCAGCGGCAACCTGCGATTAACACGAGGGTTGGCGGTGGGGGCAACATTGTCGCCAATACGGCCATATTGCTCGCAGCACAATTGACTGACAAAACAATAAAATGGCGCCATACCACCCGATAAATCGAGTCAGCAGTCGCTATCGTGCATGAAGTCGGGAGCAAGCGCATCAGGCCATTTAACCAATTGATAATAGGTTGAATTCATGTTGTGATCGGCCACTGCCAGCAGGCGATACCCCATCGCCCGTTCGTTCACAGGTGACCGTTCCAGAGAGCCCTCGATGCCAAGTCTGTTTTCCTCGGCCCAGTTGTTGAGTCTGGTGCTGTTCGTCACGCTGTCACATATGGGGGTCGCTACCATTTTCGCCGCCATGTGGTACAGCCATCGCCAGATCAGGGCGCTGCTCTACTGGGCGGGAAGCGAGCTGGCCATCGCCGGAGCCTTCAGCTGTCTGCTGCTGCGCCCCCTTGAGGGCGAAGCCTCGCTCGCCAATATTCTGCTGACCAACCTGCTGCTGATGGCGACCCCTCTGCTCTATGAACGGGGGATGCGCCACTTCTTTCGGCGTGAAGCCGACCCGTTGGGCTGGCTGCTGCCCGCCGTCACCCTCGGCGGTTTCGCCCTGTTTGCCCTGACCACCCTGCAGCAGCCCCTCTCTGATGTGCACAGCCGGATCATCGTGCTCTCCGGCGTACTCTCGCTGCAGATTGCGCTGCTTATCTGGCAGCTCTGGCGCTACCAGCGGCTGGCCCCTGTCTATCGGGTGTTGCGCTTTGCCATCCTGCTGCTCGCGCTGCAACTGCTGTTGCAACTGCTGCGGATCGCCAAACACCTCTGGCAGCCGGAGCTGGCGGCCAACTCCTTCACCGATCCGCTGCTCGGTCCGGTGATCCTGCTCAGCCTGCTCTTTACCATCGCCCGCAGTTATCTGTTGCTCAGTCTGGTTCACACCCGCCAGCAGCAGGCTATGCTGGCCACCCAACGCAAGCTGGAGCGGCGTGCCAATCAGGATGAGCTGACCGGCCTGTTCAGCCGCCACTATTTTGAACGCCAGGTGACCCTGTGCGCCCGCGAGATGGCGAACCCCGGCCAGCTGCTGCTGATCGATCTGGACAACTTCAAGCAGATCAACGACCGCCACGGCCATCCCGCCGGCGATGCCATGTTGCGGGCCGTGGGCCATGTGATCGCCAATACCCTGCCTGCCGAGGGGATGGCCGGTCGGCTCGGTGGCGATGAGCTGGCCCTGCTGCTGATGGCAGACCCGCAGAGCCTGCCCACCTACTGCCACGGCCTGCAGCAGCAGATCGCCGAGGCAACCGGAGCGCTGGCGGGAGGGCCAATCAGCCTCAGTATCGGCCTCACCTCGCTGCATCCTGGCGAGGGGTTTGCAGCGGCCTACCTGCGGGCGGATCGGGCACTCTATGCCGCCAAGCAGGCGGGGCGGCAACGGGCCTGCGTACTGGAGCCCCACCACAGCGAACCGCAACCGCTACAACCCAGCGTGCTCCTGTCATGAGATCGGTTCCCGCTCTGCAGTGCCGCCCGGCCAGGCTGGCAGATGCGCCGGCCTACCGCCGCTATGTCACCGAATGTGCCGAAGCGGGACTGCCGCTCTATCAGGTGGCGCAATTTGATCCGGACGGCTGGCTACAGAGCCTGCTGGACCACGCCGAAGGGCGCAATCTGCCCGACAGATACCTGTCTGCTACTACCTATTTTGCCCTCGATGGCGGAGAGATCATCGCCACCCTGCGCCTGCGTCACGGCGACAATGAGGCAACCCGCCAGTGGCTGGGTCATATCGGTTACGAAACCCGCCCCTCTCGCCGTGGTGAAGGGGCCGCGACCGTGCTGCTGTGCTGGGTGCAACAGCAGGTGCTGGTGGCACCGGTGCTGATAAGCTGCGGCGAAGATAATCTGGCCTCCCGCAAGGTTATTACGGCAGCCGGTGGCGTGTTGCTGGGGCGGCGCTTCCATCCAGGAGATCGCCGCTGGCTGGAGATGTACCAGCTAGCCCCCCGGCCGCAGTCGATGCAGCAATAAAAAGAGCGCCCCGAAGGCGCTCTTGTGGCGAGAGTGGCAAGCCGTTAGTAGCTGTCTTCCTGCTCGGCCTTCATCCGGGCCTGGCGGGCATAGGCCTCCTCCTCGGCACTCTCGATCTCGTGCAGCACGGAATCGAGATCGATGGCGGCACGGCTCTCTTCAAAGTGGCCGGTCAGCTCGCTCTCGGGGGTGAGCTTGCCATCTTCAAACAGCGCCCACATCTCCTGGGCATAACGGGTCTTGAGCAGCTCGGGGGCATACATGCCGTAGTAGTTGCGCATGTTGTTGACGTCCCGCTCCAGCATCACCTTGGCCTGGTTGTTGGCGGCGGCATCCACCACCTGGGGCAGGTCGATGATGACGGGGCCCTGGCTATCCACCAGCACGTTGAACTCCGAGAGATCGCCGTGAATAAGGCCGGCACAGAGCATGCGCACCACATAGCGGATCACCTGGTGGTGATCGATGACCGCCTGCTCGGGAGTGAGTGCCACATCGTTGAGACGCGGCGCGACATTGCCATCCTCGTCGGTGATAAGTTCCATCAGCAGGACGCCGTCGAGGCAGACATAGGGCTGCGGCACCCGCACACCGGCCGCAGCCAGCTTGAACAGGGCATCGACTTCGGTGTTCTGCCACACCTCTTCATGCTGCTTGCGGCCGTACTTGGAGCCCTTCTCCATGGCGCGAGCGCTGCGGCTGTTACGCACCTTGCGCCCCTCCTGATAGACCACGGCCTGCTTGAAGCTGCGCTTGGAGGCCTCTTTATAGACTTTGGCGCAGCGGATCTCGTCGCCGCAGCGCACTACATAGACGTCGGCCTCTTTGCCGCTCATCAACCGGCTGACGACCTCATCGACCAGGCCGTCATCAACCAGAGGTTGGATTCGATTTGGAATTTTCATGGCCGCCCTTTTACCCTATTTCCGCTCTCGAAGATAGCTCCGCGCACGCTCACCTGCCTCTCCCTTTCATAAGACACCCTTTTATCCCCTGTTTGCGCTGTTTTTGTCCAGCTGAGCGCCTGAAAAAACGGCACGGCCCGCTTACTTTAACCCGCCGCTGAAGCAACAAAAATGGCCCGCAAGCGGGCCAACTTTCAAGGCTCTGGCGGCAAGCCCTGACGAATGCGCCGGATCCCCGCTTCATAGAGGCCGTCATCCCCCTCCGGATGCTCCAGGGTTTCGAAGATCTTGAGAAACCACATGTACTGCTCGGGATGGCGGGCCACCTGCATCTCCACCACCCGGTTCATGGCATTGACATCCGCCAGCAGATCCGGGGTGGGATAGGGGTCGAACGGCGGCTCGATCTCCAGCAGATAGCGCCCCTCATCCTCGTCATAACTGGCGAAGATGGGTACCGCTCTGGCGCCAGTCAGTTTCACCAGCTTGGGCAGCGCGGGCAGGGTCGCCTTGGGGTGGCCGAAGAAGGGAACAAACACGCTCGCCTCGCGGCCGTGATCCTGATCCGGCAAATAGAAGAAGCTGGCACCGGCGCGGATCGTCTTGACCGCCGGCTTGATGCCGACACTGCGCTCATACACCTTGCCCGCCTTGGCCCGCTCGCGGTTGATGTACCAGTCAAACACCTGATCCTTCGGGCTTTTCATCATGGTACACATGTTGATGCCCATCATGGAGAAGTAGCGGCCGATCATATCGACCGCCCAGGTGTGTGGCACCACCAGGATCAGTGGTCGACCCGCGTCCTGCTCCACCTGCACATGCTCCCAGCCGGTGACCTTGATACGGCGGGTCAGCCGCGCCTTGCTGCGCCAGCTGAGCTCGCCAAAGCCCATAAAGGTCTTGAGCCCGACCCGGATCGATTTGAGCAGCAGCGCCTGGCGCCCGGCGGCGTCCAGTGCGGGAAAGCAGATCTTGAGGTTGGTATCAGCGATATAGGCCTGCTTTTTCGAGAATCGCAGCAGGGTCGGTGAGACCAGATCGGCAAAACGATCCCGCAGCCTCGTTGGGGTAAATGCCAGCAGGGAGAGCAGCCCCAGCGCACACCAGCTCCCCCACCATTTGGGATGGAGCAGGCGAGTATGAAATGAGGTATCAAATACCGGGTCTAACGGGGACATGGCGGCCATCAAGTCATCAAAAACAAACAGTTATTGTAGTTATCCTGACATTTTTTTCTACCCTCAAGCGGCTGGCCACCAGCCTGCAAGGCACTGATCAGAGTAGTTATCACAAAAAAATGGCCCACATGGGGCCATTTCAATGCATACAAATTCAGGATCAGCCGTGGGGCGACAATCCCTTGCGGATCCGGCGAATACCCTCTTCGTAGCGGCCATCCGGCCCCTCATGATCTTCACGGGTATCAAAAATCTTGAGGAACCACATGTACTGACCGGGATGACGGGTCAGCTGCTGCTGCACCATATCGTTCATCCGGCAGGTGTCGGCCATGACATCCTCGGTGGGATAGTTGTCGAATGGCGCGTCAATCTCCAGCCGGTAGCAGTGGTTCGCTTCATCGTAACAGGCGAGCAACGGCACCGCCTTGACGCCACTGACCTGCACCAGACGGGGCAAGGCAGGCAGGGTCGCCTTGGGGTGGCCAAAGAAGGGGGCGAAGATGCTCTTCTCGCGGCCGTGATCCTGATCCGGCAGGTAGAAGAAGCTGCGACCGCTCTTGATGGTTCTGATCACCGCCTTGATCCCGGCGCTGCGCTCATAGACGCGGCAACCGTTCTT
Organism: Aeromonas allosaccharophila; assembly: GCF_016026615.1. Classification (NCBI taxonomy): domain Bacteria; kingdom Pseudomonadati; phylum Pseudomonadota; class Gammaproteobacteria; order Aeromonadales; family Aeromonadaceae; genus Aeromonas; species Aeromonas allosaccharophila. The sequence continues at coordinate 1,499,164 of NZ_CP065745.1, forward strand.
GGCCCGTGCCCGGTTGAGGTGCCAGTCAAACACCGGATTGCGCGCCCGTTTCATCATGGTGCACATGGGCACCCCGCGCTGGGTGAAGCAGTAACCGGCGGCATCCACCGGCCAGGTGTGGGGCACCACCAGGATCACCGGCCGACCGGCAGCCCGCTCCGCCTCGATATGTTCCCAGCCACTCACCTGCATCCGGCTCATCAGGTAACGCTGGCTGCGCATGGTGAACTCGCCGAATCCCAGCAGACTCTTGAGGCCGACCCGGATCGAGGTCAGCGCAATGGCATCGCGCTCTTCCGGGCTCTTGTCCGGGAAGCAGATCTCCAGATTGGTTCTGGCGATATAGAGCTGCTTTTTGGACACACGCAACACCAGCGGCGCCAAAGCATCAGCCAAACGATCGCGCAATCGCACCGGCACAAAAGCCAGCAGCATAAGCAGGCCAAGGGCCAGCCAGCTGAACCAGTAACGGGGATGCAGAAAACGGGTTTCAAAGGAGGAGTTAAATACGGGATCTTGGGGAGACATGATTCGGGGTCAAGCAAAAAAGTTGTGGTGCATTGTAGTCATCCTGACAGGTAATACCAGTTAATTTCATGGCCAGCAACCCGACACGAGCGCGAGGTCAAAAAACCACAAAAAAATGCCCCGCACTGCGGGGCATCTTGCTTATTACACAACCAGAGTGGTGGCTCTTTGTCCATCCATCGTATGACTGGTTGTTTATCCCGTCGCTCTCTGAGCGCACTGCCTGACCATGTTCCGATGTCACCTCGTCAAGCGTTAGCGGTGAGCCCCCTGGCGAGCCATGCCGTTGTTCATTGCGGTATCACGCTGCGGCAGAAAGAACATCAGGTAACGCAGTGCCACATAGCCGACGATGACGGTGGCGACGCCCAGCTCGAAGTGGGCCAGCAGTCTGATCTGCTCCACATAGTGGGCAGCGTGCGCAAACCCTTCAACCAGATGGGCCACTTTGAACAGGGCGGTGGCACCGATCACCAGCGGGAAGGTGAATGCGGCATAACCCGGCGAGAAGGGCAGACGCAGCAGTTTGATGAAGGCCAGATAGATGATGCCGGTCATCAGGATGGCGATCCCCAGCAGCACGGCCACCAGCAGCAAGGAAGGATCCTGGCTGACGGTCAGGTAACCTGCCAGAGAGAGGCTGGCAGGGGCCGCCAGGATCGCGATGGTCGGTTTGGCTGCATCCGGCACTTCATGGCTGAAGATCAGGCGATAGAGCATCAGCGGCAGCATCAGGCCGTAGCAGATGATCCCGAACCAGAGCAGACCGTTGGCCAGCGGGGCAAACTGACCGCCCGGAAAGGCCACGTCCGCCACGATGATCCCCACCGGCGGCACGAACCAGCTCGGCACCATGTGATGGATTTCAAACTCTTTGGCGCGATGCCAGATAAAGGTGGCCAGGAACAGCAGGTGAACCGCCACGGCAAACAGCCAGAGGGCCTCGCCCGCTTGCGGCGCAATCATCCCCAGCGCTTTCGAGACCACCATGGTGCCCATAGCATAGGTCGGTACCACGCTGCCCACCACGGGGTGAGCGAGATCCTGCAACAGCAGGCGGGGGTGAAGCAGAAACTTGAAGGTCAGGATCACCAGCAACACGGCGGCAACGGCGGCGCCCAGCAGCTGCATCCGGCCATCGAAGTGACCGGCATTCTCCCAACACCAACCAAGGCTGGCGATGCCGAGCGCCAGACCCGCCATGGGGGTTGGGGCGGCAGCCAGTGATTTACGGGTTCTTGCGATCATGATGACACCTTTCTATTGATGACTATGGCGATAGGATAATGGCCCCTTATCGTTTACGATATCTAAATGAATTAAATCAATCGTTCAGGAAAACCAAACAGCATGAAACTGACCCTGCAGCAGCTGAAAGTGTTCGCCACCATTGCCCGCTACGGAAACCTTGGCCTTGCCGCCAATGAGCTCTGCCTGAGCAAGGGGGCCGTCTCCCAGTCGCTGCAGGAGCTGGAGCGCCAGCTCTCCACCCCGCTGTTTGACCGCATTCACCCCAGATTGCAGCTCAACAACGAAGGGCGCCTGCTGCAACCGGCCGCCGAAGAGCTGCTGACCCGGATGCAGGATATCGAGAACCTGTTCAGCCCCGATGCCGAGCCGAGTGGCCAGCTGCGTCTTGGCGCCAGCCAGACCATCGGCAACTACCTGCTGCCGACCCTGCTCGCCAGCAGCAGACAGGAGCTGGGGCTGCCCCCCAAGGTGACCATCAACAACACCCACCTGCTCTGCCATGCGCTGGCCAACTTCGAGCTGGATATGGCGCTGATCGAGGGGGAGAACCACCACCCCGACCTGCTCGCCGAACCCTGGCTGCAGGACGAGATGCTGGTGGTGGCGCCCCCCGGCCACCCGCTTGCCGACAAGGCGGAGCTCTCTCTCTCCCGACTGAGCGGCGAGACCTGGGTGCTGCGTGAAGCGCAATCTGGCAGCCGCGAGCAGTTTATCCAGCAGATCCAGCCCGAGCTGCCCCGCTGGCAGGCAGGGCTTGAGCTCAACACCCTGGAGGCGGTAATGCTGGCGGTGGAAAAGGGGCTGGGGATCTCCTTTATCTCCCGGCTGGCGGTCTCCGATCGGCTCAAGGATGGCCGACTGGTGGCCCTTCCCCTCACCCGCCGCTTCCCGCGCCAGCTCTCCCTCATCTGGCACAAGCAGAAGTACCACTCCGCCTCCCTGCGTCACTTTCTCCACTTCTGCCGGGCTCAGGTGAATGATGCCGAGGTGATCAGCCCGGACTAACCCCCGGCCAGATCATCGATAGCAAACCAGAGCGTCAATGACGGAAAAAGCAAAGAGGGAGCCACTGCTCCCTCTCTTTGACTTGCTTGCTGATTATCACTTCGCCAGACTGCGCAACCAGCTGATCTCCTCGCCCCAGATGGACTCGTCGATGGTCTCGAGGATCAGCGGAATGCGATCGAAGCGATCATCATTCATGATGTGGTGGAACACCGCCTCCCCCAGATTGCCCTCGCGCAGGCTGTGGTGACGATCGACCCGGCTACCGAAGGTGCACTTGGCGCCGTTGATATGCATCCCCTTGAGATAGTGAAAACCCACAGTGCGGTCGAACTCGGCAAAGACGGCGGCGCAGCTCTCGGCGGTGCGCAGATCGTAGCCCGCGGCAAAGGCGTGGCAGGTATCGAAACAGATCCCGACCCGGCTCTTGTCCTCCACCCCCTCGATGATGGTGGCGAGCTGCTCGAACGACCAGCCGAGGTTGGTCCCCTGCCCGGCGGTATTCTCGATCACCGCCGTCACCCCTTCACTGCGCTCCAGCGCCCAGTTGATCGACTCGCTCACCAGCTTGAGGCTGGCCGCCTCTGGGATCTGCTTGAGATGGCTGCCGGGGTGGAAGTTCAGATAACAGAGCCCCAGCTGCTCGCAGCGCTTCATCTCGTCGAGAAAGGCATCGCGGGATTTGGCCAGACCATCGGGATCCGGGTGGCCAAGATTGATGAGATAGCTGTCGTGGGGCAGGATCTGCTCCGGCAGAAAACCGGCCTTGTCACAGGCCGCCTTGAAGGCGCTGATGGTGGCCTCCGACAAGGGGGCCGCCTGCCACTGACGCTGATTCTTGGTAAAGAGGGCAAACGCGTTGGCCCCGATGGCCTGGGCGCGGGCGATGGTATTCTCCACCCCGCCGGCCGCACTGACGTGGGCTCCGATATATTTCATACAATCTCCTCAATACGGCAAGCCGCCATTATGCCGATCTCGCCCAATCCCGCCAAACCGGAATAGTCGATAAGCCTGATCGTTTTTGCGGGCTAAAAAGGATTCGTTCAGGTTCGAACTTTATGATATTCACTCCATGACCGAGGAGCTTGCGATGAACCTGCCGATGATTGACAACACCAAAGAACCCTTGCTGAAATTTGCCTCCATGCCCCCCCATCGCCAGTGGGCGACGGCGTCAGCGGCAGGGATTGCCCAATTCCTCGAAAATCAGGGCAAAACCGTGCATGCGCCCCGTTTCAAGGCCGAGCCGGACACCCGGCTGGCGGACGAGATCCGGGAGGATGATTTGCTGCCCTATCTCGCCAATGCCGTGACGCACTACTTCAGCACCCCGATGTCCATTGAAGAGCTGTTTCTGCACGCCAAATAAGCGAAAGCCACCCATTTTACAACGCATCTGGCTGTTACCCCGCCAGACCCCATACCGATGAGATCACCGAGCACACTTTTGCTCATCTCGATGTACGGTTGCCTCCCTCCTGCGCAGTGGTAGTCTGCGGGATGCTTGGATCAGGCATCCCGCAGCCTCGTCCACCATCCCCATCCCAAGGCGTTATGTGCGGCCGTGACGGCGCAGCCACACACCCTTGACTGCCCCGGCCAGCAGCAACAAGATCGCCACACCGAGCAACAACAAACCGATGGGGATCAAGCCGAAGGGTTCATGCAAAGTGCCATCTTCAGCGACGGTAGAACCAATCAGTTCAAAAGCCACCAGACAGCACACGCCCATGGCCGCCAGCACGGCACCGGTACGCATCATGATTGTCATGATCATCAAACACGCCTTTTCATCTTGAACGAGCCACCCATTCTCCATCCCGATGTGAAGGGAGGGTGAAGTGAACGAGGCTTTTCGATTAAGGACGGGCAACCAGATGCGATCGACAAAATACGGCGCTCGGCGGCGGGTGAGCAATAGCTGGCAAGGGCTTGAGCGGCGCCCACAAAAAAACGCAGCGTATCGCCTGAGCGATAACGGCTGCGTCTTTGGGTCTCTCGTCCGTCCCCCTTGCCGTGGCCCGAATGGCCAGCGACAAGGGAGCAAGAATGCGCGGGGAGAGTCGCCTTAGAAGGGCATTTTAAAACCTGGCGGCAGTTGCATGCCACCGGTCAGTTCGCCCATCTTGGTCTTGTTCTGCTCTTCCACACGACGCACGGCATCGTTGCACGCGGCAGCGACCAGATCTTCCAGCAGCTCCTTGTCATCTTCCATCAGGGAGGGGTCGATCTCGATGCGACGGACGCTGTGGCTACCGGTCATAGTGACCTTGACCATGCCAGCACCGGCTTCACCGGTCACTTCCATCTGAGCCAGCTGCTCTTGCGCCTTCTGCATACGCTCTTGCATCTGTTGGGCCTGTTTCATCAGGTTCCCCATTCCACCTTTACCAAACATATGTCGTCTCTCGTCTTGAAATCCGGCATCCAGCGCCGGTCTGTGGGCTTGTCTGTCCTAGATGGGGACAGCCAAACTGCTTTTCAACCGGAAGCGAGCTCCCGGCCACGGAATTTAGCGGTTGAGGGGCTCGATGCTCTCGTGATGAAGCACGGCACCAAACCGCTGAACTAAAAACTGCACGTTGGGATCCTGCTCCAGATCCCGGGTCACCTGCTCGCGCACCCCCAGATAGAGGCGGTGTTCGATCTCAAGGGGAGTCTCCTTGTCAGGCACCACACCGAGCGTCACCTCGACCTGCACCGGTTGCCCCAGCGCCGGGCCGATGATCTCGGCCAGATCGGCGCGCGCCTTGTCACTCACCAGATGGCGCTGCTCGGGCTTGAGGGTCAGCAGTACCTTATCCCCTTCCCGCGTCATCACCGAGTTGATGGCCAGCTGGCGCAGCCGTCCACCTACCTGAGTGTGGGCAATCAGCTCGGCCCAAGGGTCGCCACAACCATTGAGCAGTGACGAAGGGATAAGGCGGGTCGCCTCCCCCTCTTGCGGCTCCTCATCGCTCTCGAGCTCATCCCAGTCGATGGTCTCCATCACCGGTTGAGCGGGCTCGCTCTGCGCCACCGGGGCAGCAGCCAGCGCCGCAGTTGCAACGGGCGCGACCGGCTGGGTCGCTGGGGCGGGCGTCACCGCAGGCGCCGTAGCGCCGCGCTCACCGGGTCGATAGCTCGGCTGCCCATCGAGATCCCAGGGGGGCAGATCGGTTGGCTGGGCAGGTACCGTGACAGGAGCGTGGCTCATCACCGGCCCCTGCTCCGCAAAGCCCTGATTGAGGTACTCTTCGTATTCCCCGTTGTCACCCTGCGGCTCGTAACCGTCGCCATAGAGATCCACCGGCGGCAGATCATCATAGTGACCCATCGCCGCCATCCCCTGCCCGGCCGGTTGGCTGACCGGGGCTGGCTGTTGGGTGAAGACCGGTGCGGCAGCGGGCGCGACAGGGCGCGCTGGTGCAACCGGCACCGCGCGCGGCGCGGGCGCTACCGGGGCATCCTGACCACGCTGGCGGCTGCGCAGCATGTTTCGCTTGCCAAGCAGGCTCTGCATGCTCGATACCGCTGATACCGGTTCAGGCGCGGCAACAGGCGTTGCTGTCACTTCGAGCGCGGGCTCGGCTGCAGGCTCGAAGGCGACGTTCAGCGACTCGCCACGGGAATAGTCCGTATCGGCTGCGGCATGCTCGCCAGCATCAGCGGGCTGTGCGGCTGAGTGCGCAAGTACATCGTGCTGTACATTTGGCAGAGCGGGCTCGGGTTGATACCCCATGCCCGCCGCTTCGCGCAGCAGCTCATCCTGCTGGCTGAACAGTTCGGCGGCTTGCGCCTCCTCCTCGCTGTTGGCGGGGTTGCCGGTGTCATCCACCATCGCAGGCAGGGAGGCATCAACCGCGGGCACGGCGCCGCTGATCGGTGCCAGTGCGGCCGATTCAGCGGCCGGGCGCTTTCCCGGCAAGGAGGCTACCGGCGCGGCACTGCTCGTCATTGACGGGGGCAGCGCAGTGAGGCTGGCCGGATGCAGGGCATCGCGCCGTGGCGAGAAGGCGAGCATCCGCAGGCAGGTCATCTCCAGCGCGGTGCGGCCATCGGGGGCCCAGGGCAGATCTTTACGACCACCCAGCACAATCTGGTAGCAGAGCTGCACCTCTTCCGGACTCATCGCCTTGGCCAGTTGCAGCAGGGACTCGGCATCCGCCCCCTGCTCCTGCACACTGGCAGGTAGCAGCTGCGCCATGGCGATGCGATGGAGCAAGCCTTCCAGTTCGGCGTGGAGCTGATCAAAATCGGGGCCCAGGGTGGCGATCTCGGTGATCTTGGCCATGGTCGCAGGGGCATCTTGCCGCAAAATGGCTTCCAGCAGCTGGTGCAGATGGCGGTGATCGAGCGTCCCCAGCATCGCCAGCACGCTCTCGAGGCGCACGCTGCCATTGCCGTGGGCCAGCGCCTGATCGGTCAGGCTCAGGGCATCGCGCATACTGCCGTCGGCGGCTTTGGCCAGTGCCAGCAGGGCGCGCGGCTCGAAGGGCTGCCCCTCCTGATCCAGCACCCATTCGAGCTGCTTGGCAATCTGGGTCTGATCCAGACTCTTCAGATGAAACTGCAGGCAGCGCGAGAGGATGGTGATCGGCAGCTTCTGCGGATCCGTGGTGGCCAGCAGAAACTTCACATAGGGAGGCGGCTCTTCCAGGGTTTTGAGCAGCGCGTTGAAGCTGTGACGCGACAACATGTGCACTTCATCGATGAGATAAACCTTGAAGCGGCCACGGGCCGGGCGGTACTGCACGTTGTCGAGCAGCTCGCGGGTATCTTCCACCTTGGTGCGCGACGCCGCATCAATCTCCAGCAGGTCGACAAAGTTGCCCTGATCGATCTCGCGGCAGGTATCGCAGACGCCACACGGGTGGCTGCTGATCCCCTGCTCGCAGTTGAGGCTCTTGGCCAGAATACGGGCGATGGTGGTCTTGCCGACCCCGCGGGTACCGCTCAACAGATAGGCGTGATGCAGCCGTCCCTGATCCAGGGCGTTGGTCAAGGCGGTCAGCACATGTTGCTGGCCTACCACTTGTTCAAACGTATGGGGGCGCCATTTACGCGCCAGAACCTGATAGCTCATAAATCCATCATGCAGGGAAGACAAGGCATTGAGGCCGGATGCTAACACAAATGGACGGGAGGCTGTATCGGCTATCGGTCAGAGCGGGAGGGATCGCTTGAATTTCAAACCGATGCCCGCACGGGCACCGGTTCAACACAGGCCCGATGCAGAGGATCGGGCCAAAGAGGCATTACTCGCCGGCCAGTTCAACCAGTGAGAGCACCTTGATGCCAGCGGCAGTCAGGCGGGCATCGCCACCCAGAGACGGCAGGGAGATGATGAAGGCCGCATCGGCCACCTCACCACCGGCGCGGCGGATCAGCTTGACGGTCGCATCGACGGTACCGCCGGTCGCCAGCAGATCGTCCACTACCAGCACCTTGTCACCGGGCACGATGGCATCGGTGTGCAGTTGCAGGGTGTCGGTGCCGTATTCGAGGGCATAGGACTCCTCGATCACGTCGCGCGGCAGCTTGCCCGGCTTGCGGACCGGCACGAAGCCCAGTCCCATGGCGAAGGCAACCGGTGCACCGAAAATGAAGCCACGGGCTTCGGTACCAACAATCTTGGTGATCCCTTGATCACGATAATGATTGGCCAGCAGATCGATGGTGGCCTTGAAGGCTTCGGCGTTCTCGATCAGGCTGGTGATGTCACGAAACAGAATGCCCGGCTTCGGATAGTCGGGAATGGTCTTGATGCTTGCTTCGATAAATTTCAGGGTTTCCGGATTCATGTGTTGACCGCTTATTTTTTTGACCCAGGGGTGGCCATTTTTTCTCAATTCCCTTCTGCGGGAAATAAAAAAGCCTGTCACGCAAAAATGACAGGCCGACTCCATAGCATTATTGCTGCAATAGCTTAGGGACTTCACTTCGCCATTGCAACTGGCTCCAGCACCGGCAGCCGCATTAACCAGGTGAGCAGGATCACCATTATGACAACCAGCAGCCCCTTGACCCACAGCAGTGGCACCACCGCCAGCGACACCGAGAAAGTGAGCAAAATGAAGATAATGGCGCGCCGTCTGGCCTGACGACGAATACCGCGATACTGCTGCCAATCCACGATAGGCGGGCCGAACCAGGGATGGGTCAGCAGCCAGCGATGAAAACGGGGCGACGAGCGGGCAAACAGGGCGGCAGCCAGCAACATGAAGGGGGTAGTTGGCAGCAGCGGCAGCACAATGCCCACGATACCGGTGGCAAATGCCAGCCACCCGAGCGCCATCAGACACCAACGCTTCATTCCTTCTCCTTGCGTGATTTATCTCCCTCTAGCCTAACAGAGTTTGAGCGGGTGCTGACAGCGGGCCGCAACCCCACTACAATCTGCGCTCTTTTTTCTCCCCACTCTCGTCGGAAAGCCGTTATGCGCGTTATTTTGGCCCCCATGCAGGGGGTACTGGATCACCTGATGCGGGAGGTCCTCACCTCCGTCAATGATTACGATCTCTGCGTGAGCGAGTTTATCCGGATCGTCGATCAGTTGCTGCCCGCCAAGGTGTTCTACCGGCTCTGCCCCGAACTGCTGCAAGATGGCAAGACCCGCGCAGGCACCCCGGTGCGGGTACAACTGCTGGGGCAACACCCCGAGTGGCTGGCCGAGAACGCCGTGCGCGCCATCGAGCTCGGCTCCCCCGGCGTCGATCTCAACTTCGGCTGCCCCGCCCCCACGGTCAACAAGAGCAAGGGTGGCGCGGTGCTGCTCAAAGAGCCCGAGACCATCTACCGCATCGTCAAGGCGGTGCGCGACGCGGTGCCCGCCCATCTGCCGGTGAGCGCCAAAATTCGCCTCGGTTACGATGACAAGGAGCTCTATCTGGAGAACGCCCAGGCGGTCTTCCAGGGGGGCGCCAACGAGCTGGCCGTCCATGCCCGCACCAAGCGCGAAGGCTACAAGGCACCCGCCCACTGGGAGTATGTGGATGCCATTCGCCGCGCCCTGCCCATCCCGGTCACCGCCAACGGCGAGATTTGGGATCATCAGGATGCCCTCACCTGCGCCAGCGTCTCCGGCTGCGATGCCCTGATGGTCGGACGTGGCGCCATCTCCCTGCCCAATCTGGCCAACGTGATGAAAACCGGCTGCCCGCACATGAGCTGGGCCGAGGTGCTGCAGCTGATGGTGAGCTACACCGAGCAGGATCTGGCCAGCGAGAAGGCTGACTACTACCCCAGCCGCATCAAGCAGTGGTTCAGCTACCTCAAGCGGGAATATCCCGAGGCGGACCTGCTGTTTCAGGAGATCAGGGTACTCAAAGAGACCGACCCCATCCGCGATGCCCTGTTGCAAGCGGCCAAAAGCCACGGCTAACCACGTTTAACTTGACGCATATCATCTTGATAGAGTTATCGGGTCCCTATACTGCCCCGAATCTGTCGTCTGTCCTGTGGGGGATAATGTGTGTGAAATGACGCAAGCACAGTTGACTGTCTGGCGTAATCGCCTGCTGTCCGACTGGGCCCAAGTACGAGAAACGCTGATCGGTCAACTGAAAGCCTGCCGCCGTGACGAGTGGGCCGAGCAGGTCGGTCACTGCGATCAGGATCAACTGGTAGAACTGACCAGCCGGCTGGATCTGCCGAAGGTAGAGCAGAGCGTGGCCCGCCTCAAGCGGATCGACGCGGCACTCTGCCAGATGGATCTGGGCATCTACGGCCTCTGCTCAGATTGTGAAGATCCGCTGGCTATCGACCAGCTGGAACAGGATCCGACCCTGCAACGCTGCCCGCGCTGCGAAACCCGCTATCGCAAGGGATTCCACGCCCACGAACTGTGAGGGATGCACATCTGTGCATCCGCTCAACCCTCAGCACTGGTTACTCCGTCATTCCTGTCCAATACTCAACCGTATCAGCCTGCCCGAGGGGATGCGTTGTGTACCGACTCTTGTTGTTATGGTGTTTGTGTTGCCAGACGCTGGCACAGGAGTCATTGGTCGTCGGCTGGGTCAACTGGCAGCCCTTCAGCTTTCGCAATGAACAGCAGCAGATCCGCGGACTGGATGTGGAACTGCTCGACGCCATCTTCCAGCGCGCCGGTTATCAGGCCCGATTCAGTGAAATGCCCTGGGCACGCGTGCTGCACGAACTGCAATTTGGCACGATACAAGTTGGCATGTCTGCCAATATGACCGCCGAGCGGCAACAATACGCCCGCTTCAGCCACCCCTATCGGGAAGAGGAGACGGTTATCGTCGTCCGCCGCCAGGATGCCGAACGCTGGCGCGGGATCACCACCCTCGACCAGCTTGCCAATACCCCTGACTTTCATCTCGGACTGCTCAAGGGCTTTGATTACGGCGACACCTTCCGCCAATTGATGACCCAACCCGACATGCAGCCCCGCTTGCAGATGCGCTTGCGGCTGGAGCAACTACTGAAGATGTTGCAGGGTGGACGGATCCAGGGATTTATTCTCGATCCCCACGGGCTGCAGGAGTGGCACAATCAGGGGACGCTACCGGATGATCTGCATATTCTGCTGCATATCGAGCTGACACCGGTTCACCTGATGCTGAGCAAAGAGAGCACCACAGAGACGCACCTGCAACGGATCAATCAGGCCATCGAACAGCTGAAACCGAGCCCCGACTATCAGCAGATCCTCGATCGCTACCGGTTCACCCCCCAACATCCATCAGCCCCTCAACATCCATAAGCTCCCCTCTCTGTTTCTGTCTACCACACTCTTGCAACCTCTCGCGACAGACCCTTATTCCATCAGACACCACGGCACTCAGTGCCCCAATACAATCCCGGCAAGATGGGAAAAGTGGTGGATCTCGTGGGTTGCCCCACTGTCGCCCGCCTGCCGCTCGGGGTTGTACCAGCAGGTCGCCAGCCCCTGCGCCGCCGCACCGGCGATATCGGTTTTCGGGTTATCGCCCACCATCAGTACCCGGGCCGGATCCGGCTGCCCCATCAAGGAGAGTGTGTGCTGGAAAATGGCAGGATCAGGCTTGGTCACCCGGATCTCGTCGGAGATCACTAGCGGCTCGAACCACTCGCTCCAACCCAGTTTGCCGAGCCGCCCGCGCTGGGGCACGCTGAAGCCATTGGTGATGATCCCCATCCGCACCTTGCTGCGCAGTTGCTGCAGGGTGTCGAGCACGCCCTCAAGGGGCATGCTCAGGGCGACAATCTGCGCCAGAAAGGTGTTGTTCATCGCCATGGGATCGGCGTCAACCTGCTGGGCAAAGAGGGCAAAGCGGGTCTGCTGCAGCGCAGTTGCATCGATCTCGCCGTCGTTGTACTGCTGCCAGAGCCCGTGGTTAATGGTGTGATACTGCGCCATGGCGGCGTCATCGGCCTCAACACCATAGATCATTAGCGTTCGGGCCAGCGCCTCGGCGACCGGGAAATCGAGCAGGGTTTCATCCAAATCGAACAGCACCCAGTCATAGCTTGGTTGTTTCACAGAACTCCTTGTTATCAGTCAGATGGCTCAGTGGAATGTCGGCCGATGCGACCCAGCGGGCTGGCCAGCAGATCCAGGGTGAGGCGCACGCCAAAACCGGTCACTTCGCTGGAGACCACCCCATTGCCCCCCTTGTTGCGAAAACCGCTCAAATCAAAATGCAGCCAGGGGGTCTGCTCGGGCACGAAGTGAGCGAGAAAACGGGCCGCATCGATGTGATCCGGCGAACTGCCCGGCGCGCATTGCAGCAGATCGGCCCACTCGCTCTCGATATTGTCGTCGTAATCGTCATCGAGCGGGAAGGGCCAGATCCGCTCGCCGCTGCGCTGACCCAGATTGACCAGCGAGACCAGCCACTCGCTGCGGTTGGTAAAGACGCCGCTGTAGCGGCTGCCCAGCGCCCGCTTGCAGGCACCGGTCAGGGTCGCATAGTCGATCAACAGATCCGGGGTATCCTGCGCGGCCATCGCCAGGGTGTCGGCCAATACCATTCGCCCTTCGGCATCGGTATCGACCACCTCGATGGAGGTGCCATTGATGGCGGTCACCACCTCGCCGGGGCGATAGGCGTGAGGGCCGATATGGTTCTCGGCAATGGCCAGCCAGCAGTGTACCTCGTAGGGTAGCTGGGCTCGGCTGATGGCGTAGAGGGCCCCCAGCGCCACCGCGCTGCCCCCCATGTCCAGATGCATGCCATACATGCTGCCGGATACCTTGAGGTTATAGCCACCGGAGTCGTGGCAGATCCCCTTGCCAACCAGCGCAATGCGGCGCACCGGCTTGGGCGGATAGTAGCTGAGCTTGACCATGGCCCCCTGATTGTCTTCCGAGCCACGGGCGACCGCCAGAAACGCCCCCGCCCCCAGTTCGGCCAACTGCGCCTGATCATAATGCTGACACAGCCACCCCTCATCTTGCGCCAGTTGGCTGACGAACTCGCGATAGCTGGCGGCAGTGAGCTCGGAGGCGGGCAACACCGCCAGATGACGAGCCAATCCGTTGCCCCCCGCCTCACTGTAAAGGCGCGCCAGATCAAGCACCACCGCGGGAGAGACAATGATCTGCTGGTAGGTCCAACCGCTCTCGTTGCGACTCTTGCTGGTCGGCAGCGGCACATTGGCGGCCAACAGGGCAGAGAGCAGCAACTCGGCCAGCATCACTCGTTCAGCAGGGGGAAATCCCTCCAGATGCAGACCGAACCGCTCCAGTTTTAGCCCCGACAGCGGTGCTATCCAGTTTCTTACCTGCTTATAGAGACGGTGATCTCGGGTCACACTGCTGGCCACAAACACCACCTGCAACAGGGTATTGCCATGCATCAGGGTAAAGGGGGCCTTTTGTCCGAGGGCAAGCAGGGTTTTGACACCGGCAAACTGGGGCTGCGCCAATAACGCCTCTTTCTGCTCTTCGGCGATCACCAGCAACTGCAGCGGTAATCCCATGGCAAGGGCCTCGGCCAGGGTGGCATCCTGACTCTCGATAGCGGGGGGAAGATAGGTGAAGGGTGTGATCACAGGAGAGCGCCTCATCCATGAAGAGATACCTGATGATACCTAACAAATGGTTGATGCGACCAGTTTTGGTCTTGAAAAAGCGTCAGAAATAGCAGCAATCACCAGCTGACGACGGGCATCAAGGATGATTGTTCAATGAAACAAAGAGTAGCAATACAAGAAGGGAACGATCAGAAGTTGGTTGCGGGGGCCAGATTTGAACTGACGACCTTCGGGTTATGAGCCCGACGAGCTACCGAGCTGCTCCACCCCGCGTCCGAATTGTCACCCCAAAGCCGAGCAGTGGCTTGATGGCGTTTGTCTGCTTTCGATTGCTTACACAATCTCATGCTGACGAAAAAGTTGGTTGCGGGGGCCAGATTTGAACTGACGACCTTCGGGTTATGAGCCCGACGAGCTACCGAGCTGCTCCACCCCGCGTCCGAATTGTCACCCCAAAGCCGAGCAGTGGCTTGATGGCGTTTGTCTGCGTTCGATTGTTTGCACAATCGCCTGCTGACGAAAAAATTGGTTGCGGGGGCCAGATTTGAACTGACGACCTTCGGGTTATGAGCCCGACGAGCTACCGAGCTGCTCCACCCCGCGTCCGAATTGTCACCCCCAAGCCGAGCAGTGGCTTGATGGCGTTTGTCTGCTTCCGATTGTTTGCACAATCGCCTGCTGACGAAAAAGTTGGTTGCGGGGGCCAGATTTGAACTGACGACCTTCGGGTTATGAGCCCGACGAGCTACCGAGCTGCTCCACCCCGCGTCCGAATTGTCACCCCCAACCCGAGCAGTGGCTTGATGGCGTTTGTCTGCGTTCGATTGTTTACACAATCGTATGCTGACGAAAAAGTTGGTTGCGGGGGCCAGATTTGAACTGACGACCTTCGGGTTATGAGCCCGACGAGCTACCGAGCTGCTCCACCCCGCGTCCGAATTGTCATCCCCAAGCCGAGCAGTGGCTTGATGGCGTTTGTCTGCGTTCGATTGTTTACACAATCCCATGCTGACGAAAAAGTTGGTTGCGGGGGCCAGATTTGAACTGACGACCTTCGGGTTATGAGCCCGACGAGCTACCGAGCTGCTCCACCCCGCGTCCGAATTGTCACCCCCAAGCCGAGCAGTAGCTTGATGGCGTTTGTCTGCTTTCGATTGTTTGCACAATCGCCTGCTGACGAAAAAGTTGGTTGCGGGGGCCAGATTTGAACTGACGACCTTCGGGTTATGAGCCCGACGAGCTACCGAGCTGCTCCACCCCGCGTCCGAATTTTTCTCGAAGTGGCCGAGCAGTAGCCAGTTCGATTTTTCCTTTTCTGCCAACCTATTACAGCGGTTTGACAGGTCAGGTTCTCAGATGGTTGCGGGGGCCAGATTTGAACTGACGACCTTCGGGTTATGAGCCCGACGAGCTACCGGGCTGCTCCACCCCGCGTCTGAGGTCGCCAATAATAGGCGCCAGCGCACAGATTGCAAGTAAATATCTCAAAAAAAGTTTATTCGTAGATTAATCGGACAAAGAGTGCGGTCATTAGCAGCATCATGCTGTTTTTTCAGGCAATCGAGTCCTTGCAGGGCATCCGGCACTACACTCAATAAGCTGAACTCTCCTCATTTTGGGTAGGTAAAATATGCGCATCTCCGCCGGTCATTGCCGTCAGTTGGGGGCCACACCCGACAGCCACGGCGTCAACTTCGCGATCTGGGCCCGCCTGGCCAGCCGGGTGGAACTGCTGCTCTTCGCCAGCGCCGAGGACAGCACGCCAGAGGTGATCCCGCTCTCGCCCCGCTTCAACCGCACCGCCTACTACTGGCATATCCATATTGAGGGGCTGCCTGTCGGTCAACGCTACGCCTATCGGATTCAGGGCCCATGGCGCCCTTACTGCGGCACCCGCTTCGATGCCGAGAAGATACTGCTCGATCCCTATGGTCGCAGCATCGAGCTGGGCGCCAACTACGACCGATGGGCGGCGGCCCGGCCAGGCAGCAATCTGGCCTGCTGCGCCAAGAATCGGGTGGTCGATACCCGTCACTACAACTGGGAAGGGGACAAGCTGCCCGCCCACTCTCTCTCCCGCTCGGTGATCTATGAGCTGCATCTGGGGGGGTTTACCAAATCCCCCAGCTCCGGGGTCGATCCGGCGCTGCGCGGCACCTATCTCGGGCTTATCGAGAAGATCCCCTACCTGCAATCCCTCGGCGTCACCGCCGTCGAGCTGCTGCCGGTGTTCCAGTTCGATCCCCAGGATGCACCAAAGGGGCTCTCCAACTACTGGGGTTACAGCCCCATGTCCTTTTTCGCCCCGCACGCGCAATACGCCTGCGGCGATGATCCTCTCACCGAGTTTCGCGACATGGTCAAGGCGCTGCACCGCGCCAATATCGAGGTGATTCTCGACGTGGTCTACAACCACACCGCCGAGGGGGGCGATGATGGTCCCGTCTTCTCGTTTCGCGGCATCGACAACGAGGCCTACTACATCCTCGACAACAACCAGAAAGACACCAACTATTCGGGCTGCGGCAACACCTTCAACGGCGCCCATCCGGTGGTACTGCGGATGATCATGGACAGCCTCCACTTCTGGCGTCAGGAGATGCACGTCGATGGCTTCCGGTTCGATCTGGCCGCCATCCTGTCGCGGGACGAATCGGGCCAGCCGCAGGCCAATGCGCCCACCCTGCGCACCATAGATACCGATCCGAACATTGCCGACATCAAGCTGATTGCCGAAGCCTGGGATGCGGGGGGACTCTATCAGGTGGGGTCGCTTGCTGGCGCCCGCTGGCGTGAGTGGAACGGCCAGTTCCGGGATGATGTGCGCCGCTTCCTGCGCGGCGATGACAACAGCGTCACCACCTTTGTCGAGCGGCTGTGCGGCAGCCCCGACATCTACCACTATCACCACGCCGATCCCGAGAAGAGCATCAACTTCGTCACCTGCCACGATGGCTTTACCCTGTGGGACTGGGCCAGTTACAACGGCAAGCACAACGAGGCCAACGGGGAGGAGAACCGCGACGGCTGTGATCACAACTTCAGCTGGAATCACGGCCATGAAGGGATCACCGAAGATCCCCAGATCAACGCCCTGCGGATGCGGCAAGCCAAGAACATGATGGTGGCGACCCTGCTCTCGGTGGGATCCCCCATGTTGCTGATGGGAGACGAGCTGTTGCGCACCCAGCGGGGCAACAACAACGGTTACTGTCAGGATAACGCCACCTGCTGGATGAACTGGCTACCCAACGCCCGCGGTCAGGAGATGTTCCGCTTCATGAAGGAGCTGATCCAGTACCGCAAACACCTGTTCCAGCGCCCGGAGCAGGAGAGCATGCCGCTATCGCTCACCGAGATCCTGCGCCACAGCGAGATCTGCTGGCACGGGGTCAACGCCGGACAACCGGACTTCAGCCCCCACTCCCACGCCATTGCCATGTCGGCGCTGTCGAGCGAAACCAAGCTGGCACTCTATGTGCTGTTCAACGCCTACTGGGAGCCCCTCACCTTCAATCTGCCGAGTCCGCCCAAGGGGGTTGGCGGCTACTGGCGGCGGATCCTCGATACTGCCCTCCCCTCGCCGCAAGATATCTGCACCTTCGGCATGCCACTGGAAGGGCTGACCCGGGAGTATCTCGCCCAACCGCGCAGCAGCTGCCTCTTTATCTGCGGGGCCGACGACTTCTATTGATAGATAACTGCTGCTTGATTGCTGCTAATGGATTGCTACTAATGGATAGCTGCGATACCTGCAAGCCAGATAGGCAAAAGCCCCGAGTGTTGGCTCGGGGCTTTTCTTTTCAGCGCAGTGTCAGACCAGCTGGTGCAACACGCTAGTGGCGGCAATCTGGGCGATCAGCAGACCACACAGGGAGGTGGAGACCACCACTGGCGCGGTATCACGCTGCAAGTAGAGCGGACTGAACCAGAGCAGCAGGGAGGCCACCAGCAGGGCAGCCTGGGTCACCACCGCCGGGATCAGCGCATCGAGATTGGCCTCGCCCCCTTGCCAGCCCACCAGCACCGCCAGCCAGACAAGGCTAGCCATCGCCCCCACCAGACCGGCCAGCGGCAACAGGGTGTTGAATGCCTTGAGGCGATGACGGGCCCGCAGCAGCATCAGGTGGGCAAAGGCCGCCCCCAGCATCGCCATCTGCAGCAGACCGCTCACCCAGCCTTGCAGTTGCAGCAGCCCGAAGCCATAGACAGCGAGCGGCAACGCCGGTAGCCAGAGCAGCGTTGAGGGGACGGAACGCTTGCCCTCCAGCCGTGACTGGGCCAGCGACAAGCCGACCCCGAGCACCAGTGCCACACCACCACTCCAGATCAGCCAACTGGCTGCCTTGGCCTCTACCGCCAGCATCAGAGATAGCGCGGTAATGACCCAGATGGAGAAGAGCTGCTGACTGATGCGCGAGCGCTGGCCGGGGCAGATATCACCGCGCCACAGCACGATACCGAGGGCGATCAGGGCGCCAAGCGCCATCAATCCGGTGAGGGGAAAGAGCCAAAAAGGGAGTTGGACGAACACGACGCCTCCAGCAGTAAAGATTCGAGGTGCGCCACCGGGGCGCCAGAGAGGGGGCGAGTATACCCAAACCGGCGGCTATCCCCAATCGCGACAAACAATCGTGGGCAAACAATGCGGGGCAATTGCCGCCAGCACGGCCCACCTTGAAGGGCGCCCTGCTGGCAGCCATGCCCATAGTGACGGGATGCGGCGCCGGCTTCAGCCCTGACCGCGGGCCAGCGCCACCACCCGGGCAAACATCTGGCGGATCACCGGCGGAATATGCTCGGCACCGAGCCGCTCCGCCTCTTCCACCACCGCCAGCGCCATCCCCGGCTTGCTGCGGTGATGAATAGCCTTGTTGATGATGTGACTGGCACTCCACATGGCGCGCCCACCCACCCCGGCCTCACGGCGAAACACCGCTTCAAAACCGTTGTGATAGAGGTAGTGCTCGATGTCGGCGGCAGGAAGCTGGGTCAGTCGGTCTCGCTCCCGCTCGCCCTTGAGCTGGCCCCGAGCCGAGGCGGCATACTTGAGCCCCGCCTCGTCGCCATCGGTCAGCAGGTGCCACTCGATGCCAAAGTCCCGCGCCACCTTGATGAGTGGCGACTGGCCACACTGGGCAAACTCGATGATCCGCACCCCTTCGGCCCGCAGACTGTAACCGCAGATCTGCGCCAGCTCGGAGAGCAGCCAGATCTCGGTCTCCCCCTCCACCAGCAGCCAGCAACGGGCAAACAGCGACATGGGGCGGTTGATCCGCACATGGAAGGCGATCTTGCGCAGATCGTCACTGCTGTAGCGCTCGCCCCCCAGCTGGTGACAGAGAATATCCTGCTGACGGCGCACCAGCCGCCGCACCTGATTGAGCGGCAGGGAAGAGAGCAGATCTCCCGAGTTGGTGGTGAGCAGCTTCTGGCCAGGCAGTTGTTCCAGCAGCCCCCACGCCAGCGCCAGCATGGTCGGGTGCAGCCGGCTCTCCGGGTCCTCCAGGATCATTATGGGGCGGGCCCCCTCCTCCAGCTCGCGGTTGCCCCGCGCCTGCAACAGGGTGGCCGCCATCCCCGCCATCGCCAGTTGCAGCGCGCGGTTGTCGGCGCGGCGCAGCAGGGTATGCAGATTGCCCGGATTGCGCAGGGTCATGGGGCGATTGATGATGTCGCGCTGACTGCGCGGCTTGTTCTTGATGGGGGCCAATGCGTTGAAGTAGTGATCCATCAGCTGGCGCACCGCCTGCAGCGCCTCTTTGAGCTCCGGCTCGCCGATGCGCTGGGGTTCGTCGATCAGTTTGTCCGCCAGCTCGCTCAGGCGATGTTCGGAGAGATCTCCCCACTGCAGGGTCTCCACCCCGTTGCGGGCACTGCGGGCATCGCGCAGCCGGAACACCGGGTTCATGGTGATCAGCATGGAGACCAGCTCATTGGCATTGGCAATAGGCAGGCTCTTGCCCACGCCGTCGAGAAAGTCGTGCATGGTGAGCACAGCTCCATCCGCCTGCAGCTCGGCACTGGCGCGATAGTGAATGCGGTGGAATTTGTCTTTATGCAGCACCCAGGAGGGGCTGAGACGAGCCAGGCGACGGGAGTGCTGGCACATCTGGGGTCTGTGCTCACTGAAGGTGAGCACCAGTTGCAGGTGGCGCGCCGGCGCCAGTTCGGGATCTTCCGGTTGGTGAAAATCCTCGGCGGTGAACTGATAGGGCTCGGCATTTTGCCCCAGCAGGCACCAGAGGGCGCGCAGCAGGCTCGATTTACCCCAGGTGTTCTCGCCGATCAGCACTGTGGTGTGATCCAGCCCGAGCGACAAGCGATTTATACCGCGAAAACCTTTGACTTCAATACGTTCCAGAAACATCCGGCCATGTCCACATCATTGTGATGGGGCAATAGTGGCAAAATTACCGGAAAAATCCTATCGCAGGCGGGGGGATTTCAACGTGAACTGTGAGGCACTGCAGGTTCGGGAGGGGTAACAACAGCGGTGCGATCTTGCGGAGCATTCCAGTGGCTAAACCAGAGGTGACGAGTACGAGTTTGACGTTTGCGATAATTCAATGGGCATTCCTTTCAATGGATAAGTGGTAGAGAGTACACCTCTTTTGCCCAAAGTCTCAGGGTTATCTGTGACAGGAAGATGACAATTGTGCCCGCCACTGTCCCGGCGTCAAACCAAACGCCTCGCGAAAACGGTTGCCAAAATGGGCCTGGGAAGAGAAACCACACTGACTGGCGATGCTGGCCAGCGGCTCCGGGCCAGCCAGCAGTTGTTTGGCCCGTTTGAGCCGCAGCCCCAGCAGATAGCGGTGGGGCGGGCAGCCGAGACTCTGGCCGAACATGCGGGCGAAGTGATACTCGCTCAGCCCCGCCTGCTGCGCCAACTCTGCCAGCGTGACCGAATCGGCCAGATGGGCCTGCAGATACTCCTGCACCCGCCTGATCACCACCGGCGCCAGCCCGCCGCGTAGAGGCGGCAAACCGGGAGCTTCCTCGGTGTGGTGACGATAGGCGTGGAGGATCAACATCCAGGCGCCGTGGGAAAGCGCCAGCCGATCGACCCCGTGCTGCCACTCCAGCTGCATCAGCTGGCGCTGCACCAGTCCGGCCGCCTGCGGATCGTCGATAAAGGTCTTGTCCACCAGTTGCAGGTGGCGCCCCTCCTTGTCACACACCTCCTCGGCGATACGGGTGAGGTGAGCCGGGGTGAAGTAGAGATGAAAGAAGCGAAATTCTTCGCGCACCAGCCACTCGGATCTGTGGTGATCCGGCATGATGCACACCTTGCCGGTGCCACCGTGGCCACCCGGCCCATCGAGTCGCTCGGTCTGCTCGCCCCCCTGCAGATAGACGCTCAGGGTGTGGTGGCCCGGCTTGTGATAGCGGGTCTGGTCATAGCAGTTGCGCCAACTGGCTACCCCGAGCCCGGGTTCGAGCCAGCAGGCGTCCTCCAGCCTGGCACCGGTGCTGACCAGTGCATCAAATACCCCTGCTGTTTTCATTCGCTCCCGCCACCTGTTCCGGTTATTTGCGCGGCTCTCCCGCCTGCCATCCATCTTACCGACCGCGCCTGCAGATGACAGCGCAGGGCGATGAAAAACCGCAAGATGGTGCAATCCAGCCATCAGAGCTCGCCCCATAGTGGGTCATATCCTCCCTGACTCACCGGAACTGTGATGAACCTGATGCTCTATCTTGCTACCGTGCTTATCTGGGGCAGCACCTGGATTGCCATCGCCTGGCAACTTGGCCCCATCCCCATCGAGGTGTCGGTGCTCTACCGCTTCCTGCTGGCGGCGGTGGCACTGTTTGCCCTGCTCACCGCCAGCGGCCGCTTTCCACGCCTCCCCTGGCACGGCCAGCGTTACGCCGCACTGCTCGGTGCCCTGCTCTTTTCCACCAACTTTCTCTGCTTCTACCACGCCACCCGCTATATCCCGAGCGGCATGTCGGCGGTGATCTTCGCCAGTGCCAGCATCTTCAACGGCCTCAACCTCTGGCTGTTCGAGCGCAAGCGCCCCACCCTGCGCTGGCTGCAAGGCTCCCTGCTGGGGCTCCTGGGCACCCTGCTGCTGTTCTGGCCGGTGCTGGCGGATGCGCAACTGGGTGCAAACGGCTGGAAGGGGCTGCTGCTCGCCTGCGGCGGCACCCTCTGCTTTTCGCTGGGCAATCTGGTCTCGGCCCGGGGCCAGCGCCACGGCTATCACGTACTGCAACTGGTGCCCTGGGGCATGGTTTACGGCGTGGTGCTGTTGCTGGGCTGGGTCACATTGCTCGGCCAGCAACTGGTAGTGCCGACCGACAGCCACTATCTGGCGGCCATAGTCTATCTCGCCCTGTTTGGCTCGGTGATCGCCTTTACCGCCTACCTGACGCTGGTGGGGCGCATCGGTGCCAGCAAGGCCTCCTACGCCACCGTGCTCTTTCCGTTGGTGGCGCTCACCCTCTCCACCTTCTACGAAGGCTTTGTCTGGCAGCCGGTCTCGGTGGTCGGGGTGGTGGTGAGCCTCATTGGCAATCTGGTGATCTTCGCACCGCCCTTAAGCGAGTGGCGCATTCGCCCGGCCAAGGCGGCAAACGACACTTGCTCCTGAGCCAGTCAGCCCCTAAGGTAGCGCCATTCGATAGGCATGATGGCGATACGAGGGGGCGAGATGTTACTGGAAGGGCTGGAGACGCTGAGCCTGCTGGCGAGCGAAGGAACCATGGCCAAGGTGGCCAGTCGCCTTTACATCAGCCAGTCGGCGGTAAGCAAGCGGATTGCCCAGCTGGAGCTGCGCCTTGGCAAGAAGCTGATCGAGCCGGAGGGGCGCCAGATCCGGCTCACCCCGCAGGCAAAGGAGCTGCTTGAGCGAGTGGCCCCGAGTCTGGCCGAAATGAAGGGAGTGCTGGCTGATAGCCAGGATCTGGCTGATCACAGCCCGCTCCCCATCGCCTGCTCCGAAACCCTGCTGGCGGGCTACCTCGCCCACTTTATGCGCGACTATCTGGGCCGCGATCCCCATCTTGCCCTCTCTACCCACCACACCCCGGTGATTCTGGCGCGGGTGCGTAGCGGTGATGCCCTGCTCGGCATCTGCGCCGGTCGGCTCCCGCCCGGCCATGGCCTCGGCGCCGATTTGCTACTGGAAGAGCCCTTCTATCTGGTGGGCGAGGCGCAGCAGAGCCTGCCGCCAGCCAGCTCAGGGAGCAGGCGCAAGATCCTCGCCATGGATCTGGAGAACCCCTCCAACCGCTACCTGCGCGAACCGTTGGCAGAGATGGGGCTGGAGCCCGCCATGGAGCTCGACTCCTATCTGGCGCTCATCGAGCTCGCCAAGGCAGGTATTGGCCCGGTGCTGCTGCCCGCCGGCCTGCTGGGGCTGGTAGGAGAACAGGGGGAGATGGCGCGCCCACTGCCCGGACTGGGCCGTCCCCTCCATCTGGTCTACCGGCAGAGCAGCCTCAAGCGCGAGCGGATTGCCCAGCTGGTGAGCTCCCTGCACCAACACTTTCGCCACTGCAGCAGCACGCCACGCTAGCTGTGTAAACCCGCCAGATGTGACAACGGGGCCCAAGGGCCCCGTAAACATCCAATTTGTCGCCCACTCCCCGCGGCTCAGATCCAGGCAAACAGCTCGGGATACTGGCTCCAGACCAGCTTGGCAGACATCAGCAATGAGACGGTCACCAGCAGCGGCTTGATGAGCTTTACCCCTTGCTTGAGCACCATCTTGGAGCCGAAACGGGCGCCGATAAACTGCCCCAGCGCCATGCAAAAACCGACACTCCACACCACCTTGCCACCGAGGGCAAAGAACAGCAGGGAGGCGATATTCGAGGTGAAGTTGAGCAACTTGGTATGGGCGGTGGCACGCGCCATGCCAAAACCTGCCAGCGCCACGAAACCGATGGCAAAAAACGATCCTGTGCCCGGCCCGAAGAAGCCGTCATAAAAGCCGACACCGCCCCCCACCAGCAGCGCAAACAGCATGGGGGTGAGACGGCGGGAGCTCTCGGCATCGCTCACCCGTGGCGAGAAGTAGAAGTAGCAGGCAAAGGCCATCAGCAGGAAAGGGAGCAAGCGCTCAAGAATGGCGGCATCGATGGTCTGTACCGCCAGTGTGCCGATGGCAGCACCAATAAAGGTGCAGATCACCGCAGGCCAGATCATCGCCCACTCCAGCAACCCCTTGCGGGCATAGAACCAGGTGGCGGAGAAGGAGCCGAAACTGCTCTGCAGCTTGTTGGTACCGAGCACCAGCGCGGGCGGCATGCCGGTGGCGAGCAACGCTGGCACCGTCAGCAGGCCGCCGCCACCGGCGATGGCATCGATAAAGCCGGCGACAAGCGCCACACCAAACAGGGCAAACAAGGTAACCAATTCCAATTCCATCCATAGACCTCACGAGAGTGGGTTGCCCGAAGGGGTTGGGCAACCGGAGATAACCAAAACGGGGTTGTGCAGGGGCTGCACAGGCTGTCCGCTATCCTAGCGGGCCACCGTCGATGAATCTAACGAAACAGTGGCAGCCAATTGATTCCTGATTTTCATTGATGTGAGTTGCCACGCCCCTGCCCCAACCCTCAGAGGGCCCGTTACAGCGCGGGTGACGGGACTTTCGCTTCCTTGATGGCCGCCAGCGCCTCACACAGATGATCCTCATCGGCACCGGGGAAACGGCTGACCCGACCGGCCATGTAGCGGCTGCTGAACAGATTGAACCAGTGTTGCAATGCCTGCCCCGCCTTGAGCTCTCCCGCCACTTCCAGCACGCAGGCCGCCACCTCGGCGGTGCAGAGGTGCTCATCGCAGTTGGCCACTCGCATCCCGTAGGTGGAGAGCGCATCGGGCTTGATGGCGAGCACCGGAAATCCGTCGAGATAGGGGCTCTTGTTGAACATCTTGCGCGCCTCCGGCCAAGTGCCGTCGAGCAGGATAAAGAGCGGCTTTTTACCGGGCGCCAACGTCACCTCACCGGTCAGGCGGGCAGGCTCCTTCTCGCACGCGGGAAAGACCACATAGGGTTGCCAGGCGGGATCGGCCAGCAGGGCCAGCAACTCGGGATGGGGCTGGGTGCGCGACCAGAGAAATGCCCAGGTGGTGTCCGGCAACACATCGGCGATGAGGCGACCGGTGTTGGAGGGCTTCATCGGCTCGCTGTCATACATCAGCAGGCAGAAACCGGCCTCGGCTTTGAGCTCGGGGCGCCACTCGCAGGCACACCAGTCCTCGCGCAGCTGACAGGCCGAACAGCGGGCCAGGGTGCCGCCACGGGCAAGAAACGGTCGGGTAGAGATACTCTTGCGCCAGGCCCGCAGGCGGTTGACGGCGTGATCAGGAACAGGCTTCATCTAGGTTCACAACTGGAGTCAAAACAGGAACGGCAGCGATGCCAACAAGTCACGGCGCCACAGGGCGCGATAACAGGGGCGCTGCCGGAAAAGCGCAAGATTGTACCGAGTTACGCGCTGGCGGAACAGCGATCCCTGCCCCTTTCGCCAGACACAGTGCCAACTCCTCTTGCCTTACGACTCCTGACAGCTGCGCAGCAGCTCCAGCAACAGGCTGCCATCGCGCAGCGCCTTGTGCACCTGCACCGAGGTGGGCTTGGTGGGATCTTCGTAGAAGTGGGTGGATTCAATCTGCAGCCGCACCAGATATTCGGCGGGCAACTGGCTGGCCAGCGACTGGTGTAGCATGGGGAACAGCAGCCGATCGGCGCGAGTGATCTCCCCCCCCAGCAGCAGCTTGCCCGGATTGAGCAGGCAGATGAGGTTGGAGAGCACCTTGGAGAGGCGGCCCGCCGCCTGATGGAGAATATCCTGACAGAGGCTGTTGCCCGCCAGCGCCAGCTCGCACAGCTCTCGGATGGTGACGCTCTCGGGCAAGTCGTGCTCCTGCATCCGCTCGCGCAGATCCCGGTATTGCGCCTCCAGCGCCTGATTGGTCACCAGGGTGCAGGCACAACCAAAACCGCCGCAGTAACAGCGCTGGCCATAGGGCTCGAGCTGCAGGTGGCTGAGATCCCCGAGCAGTGCATTCTCGCTCTCGATAAGTTGGCCATTGACCACCATGCCGACCCCGATGTCGTTGTGGACAAACACCAGCACCGCATCGGCGCAATTCTTGGCGGCCCCCCACTCCCGCTCGGCCTGGATCCAGGTTCGCACGTCACCGCTCACCAGCACCGGCACGGCAAACGCCTGTTGCAGCGTGGGCCCCAGCGGCCAGTTGCGCAGATCGTAGAAGGGGAAGTGCTTGACCATGCCGGAGTGACGCTCCACCTGACCCGGCAGACAGAGGGCGATACAGGCCAGACTGAGGGACTTTTTCGGCAGAAACACCTTGATGGCGTGTACCAGACTGCCCAACAGATCGGCCCGCTCTTCTTCGGTAAAGAGGTGGCGCTGGCGAGCCAGCGAGCGACCGGAAAAGTCGAACAGCGCCATATCCACGTAGCCACGACCAAGACGCATGGAGAGAAACTGGAAGCGGCGCTCGTTGATGCGCAGCAGGGTCTGGCGACGGCCGCGCCCCACCGAACTTTCGCCACAGGTCACCACCAGACCGCCATCGAGCAGTTCACGGGTGATCTTGGTGATGCTGGCAGGGGAGAGGCCGGTCAGGCGGGAGAGATCGGTACGTGACAGCTCCTTGTGCTCCTCCAGACTGGCGTACACCAGGCCGTAGTTGAGCTGCCGGATCAAGTCGATACTGCCTTTCACGATCTCATTCATAGGATATGGATTAAGGGCTGACACAGGGGCCGCCAATTTTCACACATTATTGGGCAATCCCCAAATAAAGTGCGGCCTGAACCGGGGTTCAGACCGCATCTTGTGGTTGTCATCACGGACCCTTACAGGATCAATAACGGAACTGGGAGACCAGTTTGCGCAATTTATCACCGGTATTGGCCAGATCGCGGGTGGTGCTGTTGGATTCCACCGCCGCATCGGTCAGCTCGCTGACGATCTGCTGAATAGCTACCAGGTTCTTGTTGATCTCCTCCGACACCGCATGCTGCTCCTCGGCGGCGGTGGCGATCTGGATATTCATGTCGTTGATGGTACTGACCGCCGTCACCATGCTGTCGAGGGAGCTGGCGATGTGTCCCGCTTCCTGCACCGTCTCCTGACTGCGCTCTTCGCTCGCCTGCATCACATCCACCGCCTGTTTGACGCCGCCCTGCAGCCGCTGCAGCATCTCGTTGATCTCCTTGGTGCTCTGCTGGGTACGACCGGCAAGGGAGCGCACTTCATCCGCTACCACCGCAAAGCCGCGCCCCTGTTCTCCGGCCCGGGCCGCCTCGATGGCGGCGTTCAGCGCCAGCAGGTTGGTCTGTTCGGCGATGCCACGAATGACCTCTACCACGGAGCCAATCTTGCCGGTCTCGTGGGCCAGCTGCTCGATAACGCCGGAGGCGGTATGCACTTCGCCCACCAGCCGGTTGATGCTGTTGATGGCGGTGCTGACCACACCGCGCGCCGCGTCAGACTCACGGGCCGCATCGCTGGTTGCTGTCGCGGCATTGGAGGCGCTGGCCGCCACCTCCTGCGCGGTGGAGCTCATCTCGGTCACCGCAGTCACCACCTGATCGGTCTCGCGGCTATGACCCTGCATCTGATGATCGTAGTGTTCGCTCAGATTGTGCAGTTTCTCAACGGCGCTAAAGAGGTGATTGCTGGTCTCGCCCACCTGGCTCACCACCGACTGGATCCGCTCGACGAAGCGATTGAAGGCGCTGGCCAGTTGGCCAATCTCGTCCTGACTCTGCACCTTGAGGCGCTGGGTCAGATCCCCCTCCCCGTCGGCAATGTCATTAAGCGCCGACACCGCATCCGCCAGCGGTTTGGTCACCCGGTTACCCACGATCACCGTCACGACCAGGGTGATACCGAGGATCAGCAGGATCACCAGCACGCTGCTCTGCAACGAGGCATACATGTTGCTCTCGCGCTCTGCGCGCAGGGCGGCCAAATCGTTGTCGATATCATCGATATAAAAACCGGTACCGATGACCCACTGATACTTGTCCAGCACCATGTTGAAGGCCAGCTTGGGGGCATCGCGGCCGATGGAGGGTTTGGCCGTCCAGTACTCGGAGAAGCCATCCCCCTGACGGGCCACCTTGAGGATGTCCTGGATCAGCAACTTGCCCTTGGCATCCTTGTCGTTCCAGCGGTTTTTCCCCTCCAGCTCGGCACGGGTCGGCAGCAGTACTGTGTTGCCCTCGAAGTCATAGACAAAGAAGTAGCCGTCACTGCTGTAACGCAGCGGCCTGAGCAACTCTTTGACCTTCTGACGATTTTCCGGTGAATCCGGCAGGGCATATACGGCATCGACGGCGGTTTTGGCCATCATGATGTAACTGCTGAGCAGCGCCTTGCGCTCCTTGATGGCATCTTCCCTCGCCACCACCAGCTCAGACTCCAGAGCGCTCTTGGAGACCATGTAGTTACTGAGGTTGACCACCAGGGCCATCAGCAGCACGGGTACTGCACCCAGTAACAGGATTTTCTGTTTTAGCGTCATCTTTCACATCCTTGCAGCTGTTTTTATTGGAATTCCTAGCCTACTAATCAGTATAGGTGCTGGCAGGGCGAGCCCCCCTTTCGTTACAATTCCCTTAAACAAATCGGCCAGAATGTGAAAATCATGAATCTTTGTCCTTGCGGCTCAACCCTTTCTCTCGAATTGTGCTGTGGCTCACTTCACAGTGGCGCTGTGGCTGACACACCGGAGCAGCTGATGCGCTCGCGCTACAGCGCCTTCGTGCTCGGGCTGGGGGAGTATCTGGTCCATAGCTGGCATCCGGCTCACCTCGGCGGCCTCACGGCGGCAGAGCTTTCCCAAACAGATACCCACTGGGATGATCTCGAGATCATCGCCAGCCAGGGCGGCCCGCAGGATGAAACCGGGATGGTGGAGTTCAAAGCCTGGTTTCTGGAGGGGGATGAGCGCCACTGCCTACATGAGCGCTCCCGCTTCGTGCGTTATCAGGGGCGCTGGGTCTACACCGAAGGGGAGATCGATCCCCTGCCGCTCAAAACCGGCCGCAACGATCCCTGCCCCTGTGGCAGCGGCAAAAAGCACAAGAAGTGCTGCGGCTGACGCGTCAAACACGGTTTTGTTTCCCAAATCCATGCTACTTGGATGGAACTAACGAAGGGGATGGTGATCTGATTACCACCATCCCCTTCATGAAATAATGGTCCGATGGCTGATTTAGTAAAAAACACCATGCTAAACACATCGTCGCATTGGGGTAACAATGCAGTGACTCGATGCTATTAAGTGAATAAGGAACTCAGAAAACAAGCATCCCGTTGCATTTTGCAGCGGGCATGACGGATGCTAAGTAGAGAGGCTAGGCGGCAAGGAGAAAAGTGAGTAGTAAAGCGGTTGGTTGCATAAAATATCACTTGGTTAACTCTTTTGCCCCGAAATAGCGATTTTCGTACTGATAATCTTGGTTTTTTGGCGTTTTGGCCGCCTAAAAGAGGGCTACGCCATAAAAAATTCAAAAAACTTCTTTACCAGTGACCAATCGGTGAGTAAACTTCGTCGGCAATATTTTACACCCCCACTTCCTCAACGGTGAGATATTGCCATGCTCAGGATTGCCAAAGAAGCGTTAACCTTCGACGATGTACTGTTGGTTCCCGCCCACTCCGAAGTTCTTCCCAATACTGCCGATCTGCGTACCAAGCTGACCTCCACCATCAGCCTGAACATCCCCATGATCTCCGCTGCCATGGACACAGTGACCGATGCCCGTCTGGCTATCGCACTGGCCCAGGAAGGCGGTATCGGCTTTATCCACAAGAACATGTCCATCGAGCAGCAGGCTGCCGAAGTGCGCAAGGTCAAGAAGTACGAAAGCGGCGTGGTCACTGACCCCGTCACCGTACGCCCTGACATGACCATTGCCCAAATCAAGGAGCTGAGCCACAAGAATGGCTTCGCCGGTTACCCCGTGGTGACTGATGGCAACAAGCTGGTCGGTATCATCACCGGCCGTGACGTGCGCTTCGTGATTGACCTCTCCCAGACCGTTGAACAGATCATGACCCAGAAAGATCGCCTGGTCACCGTGCGTGAAGGGGCCCCTCGCGAAGAGGTGGTTGCCCTGATGCAAAAGCACCGTATCGAAAAAGTGCTGGTGGTGAACGCCGACTTCAAACTCAAGGGCATGATCACCGTTAAAGATTTCCAGAAAGCCGAGCGCAAGCCGCACGCCTGTAAAGATGACAAGGGTCGTCTGCGCGTGGGTGCTGCCGTTGGTGCCGGTGCCGGTAACGAAGAGCGCGTTGCTGCGCTGGTGGAAGCCGGTGTTGACGTGCTGCTGATCGACTCCTCCCACGGCCACTCCCAGGGCGTGCTGGATCGCATCAAGGCCACTCGCGACGCCTATCCGGATCTGCAGATCATCGGTGGCAACGTGGCGACCGGTGCCGGTGCCAAGGCGCTGGCTGCTGCCGGTGTCAATGCAGTCAAGGTTGGTATCGGCCCAGGCTCCATCTGTA
This sequence comes from Aeromonas allosaccharophila, assembly GCF_016026615.1. Taxonomy (NCBI): domain Bacteria; kingdom Pseudomonadati; phylum Pseudomonadota; class Gammaproteobacteria; order Aeromonadales; family Aeromonadaceae; genus Aeromonas; species Aeromonas allosaccharophila. The sequence goes on from NZ_CP065745.1 coordinate 1,529,437, forward strand.
CTACCCGTATCGTCACCGGTGTCGGTGTCCCCCAGATCACTGCCATCTCCGACGCTGTTGATGCGCTGGAAGGCACCGGTATTCCGGTGATTGCCGATGGCGGTATCCGCTTCTCCGGCGACATCGCCAAGGCCATCGCCGCGGGCGCCAGCTGCGTCATGGTCGGTTCCATGTTCGCCGGTACTGAAGAAGCGCCGGGCGAGATCGAGCTCTATCAGGGTCGCTCATTCAAATCCTACCGTGGTATGGGCTCTCTGGGCGCTATGTCCAAAGGCTCCAGCGACCGCTACTTCCAGACCGACAACGCCGCTGACAAGCTGGTGCCGGAAGGCATCGAAGGTCGCGTGCCGTACAAGGGCCGCCTCAAAGAGATCATCCACCAGCAGATGGGCGGCCTGCGCTCCTCCATGGGGTTGACCGGCAGCGCCACCATCGACGACATGCGCACCAAGGCAGAGTTCGTGCGCATCTCCGGCGCCGGGATGAAAGAGTCCCACGTCCACGATGTGACCATTACCAAAGAAGCCCCCAACTATCGGATGGGCTGATACAAGACGGGGCTGCGGCCCCGTTTTGACACCGTTTTTATCCCCATGCTTTTTGTTAAAACATCAGCCTGATGCAGGAATAAAATGACTAAAGACATTCACCAGCACCGTATCCTTATCCTCGACTTCGGTTCCCAGTACACCCAGCTGATTGCCCGCCGTGTGCGCGAGATCGGTGTTTACTGCGAACTGTGGGCCTGGGATGTGACCGAAGAGCAGATCCGCGAATTCAACCCCAACGGCATCATCCTCTCCGGCGGTCCGGAGTCCGTCACCGAAGCGGGCAGCCCGCGCGCCCCCGAGTACGTGTTCAACGCCGGTGTGCCGGTGTTCGGCATCTGCTACGGCATGCAGACCATGGCCGAGCAGCTGGGTGGCAAAGTGCAATCCTCCACCGAGCGTGAATTCGGTTACGCCAAGGTCGAAGTGCTGGGCGACTCCGGCAAGACCAGCGCCCTCTTGCGCAACATCGAAGATGCCATCGCCGACAACGGCAACGCCCTGCTGGATGTCTGGATGAGCCACGGTGACAAGGTCACTGCTATCCCGGCTGACTTCACCACCATCGCCAGCACCCCGACCTGCCCCCACGCGGCCATGGCCAATGAAGCCAAGCGCTTCTACGGCGTGCAGTTCCACCCGGAAGTGACCCACACCCGTCAGGGTGCTCGCATGCTGGAGCACTTCGTCAAGGACATCTGTGGCTGCGAATGTCTGTGGACGCCGGCCACTATCATCGACGACGCCGTTGCCCGCATCCGCGAGCAAGTGGGTGACGACGAAGTGATCCTCGGCCTCTCCGGCGGTGTCGACTCCTCCGTGGTTGCCATGCTGGTGCACCGCGCCATCGGCGATCGCCTGACCTGCGTCTTCGTCGACAACGGTCTGCTGCGTCTGAACGAAGGCGAGCAGGTGATGGAGATGTTTGGCGATCACTTCGGTCTGAACATCATCAAGGTTGAAGCTGAAGATCGCTTCCTCTCCGCCCTGGCCGGTGTTGACGAGCCTGAAGCCAAGCGCAAGATCATCGGCCGCGTCTTCGTTGAAGTGTTCGACGACGAAGCGAAGAAGCTGAAAAATGCTCGCTGGCTGGCGCAAGGCACCATCTATCCGGACGTTATCGAATCTGCCGCCAGCAAGACCGGCAAAGCCCACGTCATCAAGTCTCACCACAACGTCGGCGGCCTGCCGGAAGAGATGAAGATGGGTCTGGTCGAGCCGCTGCGCGAACTGTTCAAAGACGAAGTGCGCCGCGTTGGCCTCGAGCTGGGTCTGCCCTACGACATGCTCTACCGTCACCCGTTCCCGGGCCCGGGTCTGGGCGTGCGCGTCCTTGGCGAAGTGAAGAAAGAGTACTGTGATCTGCTGCGTAAAGCCGATGCGGTCTTTATCGAAGAGCTGCGCAAAGCCGACCTCTACAACCAGGTCAGCCAGGCGTTCGCCGTGTTCCTGCCGGTGCGCTCCGTTGGCGTGATGGGCGATGGTCGCAAATATGACTGGGTGATTGCCCTGCGCGCCGTCGAAACCATCGACTTTATGACCGCCCACTGGGCTCACTTGCCGTACGACTTCCTCGGTCACGTATCGAACCGCATCATCAACGAGATCAACGGTATCTCCCGCGTGGTGTACGACGTCTCCGGCAAGCCGCCCGCAACCATCGAATGGGAATAAGCGGCTAGCGCCCTTCTACCCTTCGAGCATAAAAATGCAAAAAGACGCCCTTGAGGCGTCTTTTCTTTTTTCAATCGTTTGCGCCACACATCTTCTTTTTCTGACCTATCCCGTACCGCCTTGCCCCTCTCCAATCTGAATGGGGCGGCGATGGTGTCACTGCGCAACATATTCATGCTAATGGCGCTGCATGGTCGCAAGACGAACCGGGTGGCAGAGGAGAGTAAATGCAGGGCGCTGACGAGAGGGGGAAAGAGCAGGAACTGAGCAAGCAGTCACCCGCACAAGCTGATGGCAGAGGAGCTGGCCGTGCTCAATAAGGGGCAAGAAGGATTGTTGTGGTGCAGATCTCCAAATCGCTGGACAGGGATACACATCCCCCTATCTGAGTTGGTTGCATGGTTAGGCGGGAGGGGCATAGCGTCCAACTGGTTGGCTCCAAACTCGCCAAATAAGAGAGACGCCCTCGGGCGTTAATGCCGCTCAGTTAATGATCCATTGACCAATCCTCCTGATGTATAAAAAACCGAAACATGTTGATTAGTTTAGGATTTTATATGCGTAACGACCAGGCTCTCGGCTTTCTCCACGCCAGCCATCCCGCACAGTTTGAGTCACTCTCCGACCTGATTTCCCCCGACTCATCATGACGCTGCTCGGCGAAGAGGGTGTCGTTACCCTACATCGTCGCTATATGTCCATGGAGCATCTGGTCTGGGCCATTATCGGCATGGCTATCTTCCGCCACGTCCCCATGACCCAGCTGGTCAATCAACTCGATATCCTTCTGCCCGGCGAGCATCCCTTTGTCGCCCCAGCGCCTTCCTACAAGCTCGCGAAAAGCTTGACCACAAGAGCATCGAGCGCCTCTTTCACGAGACAGCCTTTCTCTGACATCAGCAGGCCAACCACCCCGGTTGGGCCGGACTGCAACTGCTCGCCGTCGATGGCGTGATGTGGCGCACGCCGATACACCGGACAACTCCGCTGTTTTTGCCAAGCTCGGCACCCTAGCGAGACCACCTATCCGCAGGTGCGCATGCTTTGCCATATGGAGCTCACTAGCCACCTGCTTGTCCAGGCTGTCATCAAGAATTGCGCCGTCAACGAGATGGTGCTGGCCGAGCAATTTATCGAACACACGCCAGACCACTCGCTGACCTTATTCGACAAGGGGTTCTATTCGCTTGGCCGGCTCCACACCTGACAAACCGCGGGCTGCGAGCGGCACTGGCAGTTGCCGCTCAAAAAGGACGCCCAACGCAAAAAGTGGCCTCAACTGCCGGACACGGTGGAAGCCCGCTTGCTGACCCGCAACATCAACGGCAAGGAGCGCCAAGTGTTGACCTCGATGGTCGACCCGATGCGTTTCCCGAGGGCTGACATCATCGAGATCTACAACCATCGCTGGGAAATCGAGCTGGGCTATCGGGAGATGAAGCACAGCCTACAACAACACCGATTGACCCTGCGCAGCAAGAAGGCGGCGGGATACGGCAGAAGCGTTGGGGCGTGTTGCTGGCGTACAACCTGCTGCGCAGCCAGATGGTGAAGATGGCGGCGAGCCTGAAGCGGGCAGCTGACCTGGAGAAACAAGCGGGACAGTTTGTATTGCCGGAACGAAGGGAGCGAAGTTACCCCCGCTGCATGAAGCCAAGGCCACAGAGGTACTGTGTAAAAAAAGCCAATAAAAACAATGCCAGTCATGCTTAACTGACTGGCATTAGTCGGTTGGCGGGGATGTTTATTGAGTCATCCTTCACTCCCATGAACGGGAGAGCGCACTTAGCTGGCCTTGCGCAGGATCAGCTCAAGGTAGTCGGCGAAGCGGTGACCGTGATGCTCCAGCAGTTTCGGGAACATGGAGATGGAGGTCATGCCCGGGAAGGTGTTGATTTCGTTCAGCAGGATCTCGCCCTCCTCGGTCAGGAAGAAGTCGATGCGCGAGAGGTGGGTCAGTTTCAGCTGACGGAACGCCTTGAGGGCGTACTCGTGGATCGCATCGGCCTGTGCCTGGGTCAACCCTTGTGCCTTGAGGCTGGTCTCGGTGTGGCTGGCGCTGCTGTACTTCTCTTCATAGCTGTAGAACTTGTCCTGCGGCACACAGATCTCGCCCGGATAAGTCGCCACCAGCTCGTCACCGTACTGGTAAACCGCCACTTCCAGCTCGCGCGGCTTGACCGCTTTCTCGATTAGTACCTGCTCGGAGTAGCCGAAAGCATCGGCAATGCCTTTAACCAGATCCGCTTCGTTGCTGGCAGAGTAGCAACCAACGGAAGAGCCCTGGGAGGCCGCCTTGATAAAGACCTTGCCCCACTTGGCCAGCGCGGCTTTGGCATCGCTCAGCGCCGCGTCGTTCTGCTCGGTCAGGAACAGGTAAGGGGTGTTGGGAATGCCGATGGCAGAGAGCCACAGCTTGGTGCTGATCTTGTTGAAGCAGATCTTGCTCGCCTCGGCATCGCAACCGAGATAAGGCAATCCGGCCAGTTCGAGGAAGGATTGCAGATCGCCGGTCTCACCCGGGTAGCCGTGGATGCAGGGCACCACGTAATCCACCGGACGGGCCACGCTGTCAAACGAGAGCAGCTTGTCGAGCCCCAGCTTGCACTCGCGGCCATCAGCACTGAGCCAGCGATCGGCGAACATCTCGACGCGGGTCACTTCGACACCGGGCAGGAGGCCCAGTTGTTGCTCGAGGAAATTGGCGCTGCGCAGAGACACTTCGTGCTCGGAGCCACCGCCGCCGCACAGCAGCAAGACATGCATGTTCTTCATTAGATGTGATCCCTTGGGAAAAGCGGCCTCGTCATGACCATTTGATAAGCCAACCACCATAAAAACCGGACGAAGCCAGATACGAACATAAGTGCGCGCCAGTGTAGCAAGGGAGATCAACCCTTGTCAGCTGATGGGAGACCCATGACCCCACTTCTTGCAGTGAAAAGTCTCCCCTGTGTCAAAATCGGGACACATTGCCCCTCAGCGCGGGGGATCGACCCGTCCCATCCCGTTGCCATTGACCCGAAACCAGCCGGCGATGCTGAAGCGCTCGCGGTTGGCAGGCAGCACCTCGTGGGGAAACTCCTCGGAGAGAAACAGCACCAGCCGCCCCCCCTTGGGGCTGACATCCATCAGAAACTGCTCGTCGTTGTCATAGAAGCGCAGCAGCCCACCGGCTTCCGGTTGCCAGTCATTGTTGAGGTAGAAGACCGAGGTCAGGCGGCGGTTGGATCGACCGGCAAAGGCATCGCGATGGGTGGCGTAAAAATCGCCGCTACGGTAGCGGGCGAAGTGCGCCTCGTAGTCAAACAGCCCCAGCATCAACATCCGGTTGGCGGCAAGACGCAGGGACTCCATCCGGGCGAGGTAGTCAGCCACCGGTGCCCCGAGGGAGGGCTCCAGCCAGTGGATCTGGTCACGGCGAATATCGGGATTGCCCTGATGCAGGGCGTCACGGCCGATCCCGGCCGGTTGCCATTCGCCTGGCAAACAGGATTTGAGGGCATCCACCTCGGCGGCGGTCAAAAAATCATCCACTATCACCCATCCCCGGGTGTAAATGGCATCCATGGCAGCTTGATAGTCCAAGATTGGCTCACAATGAGTGGAGAGAGGGCGCTTTTTAGCGACTTACCGGCCAAGTCACAAACCGGTTTACTTCTCTTGAGAAGTCCCACCATCAATACGCGATTTGTCGCCCGCTTCCCCGCTTTTTGTCGCCAGTTGTGATCCCGCCCCACCGGACGGCGTATTGGCTGTCGAAACTGTGATGGCCCTTGCAATCAAGGGGAAGAGAGAGTGCGGGTCTCTTGCCGGTTAAAGAGCCAACCGATACCGTACTCCAGTACCATTACGCTATTCATCCGACATCTATCGCCACAACCGACCGAACACCTCACGGACAACCAATAGAAGGATCTGCTTATGCCTCTGCCCGATCTCACTTTGCAACGACTGGATGGCACCCCCTATCCACTGGCTCAACTGGCGGGCAAGGTGGTGCTGGTGGTCAATGTCGCCAGTCGCTGCGGCTTTACGCCGCAATATGAAGGGCTGGAAGCCCTCTATCGGGAACTCGGCCCCAAGGGGCTGGTGATCCTGGGCTTCCCCTGCAACCAGTTTGGCAATCAGGAGCCGGGGGATGCGGACGAAATTGCCCGCTTCTGCTCCCTCGACTATCCGGTCACCTTCCCCATCATGGCCAAGTGCGATGTCAACGGCGAGCATGCCCACCCCTTCTACCAGTGGCTTAAAAAACAGAAGCCGGGTTTTCTGGGGCTGGAAAACGTCAAATGGAACTTCACCAAGTTCCTGATCGACCAGGAGGGTAATGTGGTGGACCGCTTCGCCCCCCAGGCCAAACCGGAGAACCTGGCCGAGCAGATCCGCGAGATGCTCTGAATCGCCCGACGCGTTTTGCGCCACTGCGTTGAATGATTGTATGGCGGCCGGTGCGACATCTACTGCGCAGCGGCCGCTATTTTGCTATATTACGGCCCCACTATCTTTTCCATATCGTGGCTGGCCCCAAAGTGCTGGCTGCCCGTTGAGCCAAAGGCTCATCTCAGGAGTGTCTCTCGAACATGTCATTCAACGAACTGGGTCTGTCTCCGCATATTCTGCGGGCCGTCAAGGAGCTGGGTTACGAACAGCCAACCCCCATCCAGCAGCAAGCGATTCCGGCGATTCTCGCCGGTCAGGATGTGCTCGGCGGCGCTCAGACAGGCACAGGCAAAACGGCCGGTTTCACCCTGCCGATGTTGCAGCGTCTGCTGGCCAACCACGGCCGTGGCCGTCGTCAGGTGCGCGCACTGGTACTGACCCCGACCCGCGAACTGGCGGCCCAGGTGGGCGAGAGCATCATCAAGTATGCCCACCACCTGCCGTTCAAGACGCTGATCGCCTACGGCGGCGTCAGCATCAAACCCAATCTGGACGCCATCAAGCTGGGTGTGGACATTCTGGTCGCCACCCCGGGCCGTCTGCTGGATCTGCTGACCCAGGGCGCCCTGACCCTGAGCGAGCTGGAAGTGCTGGTGCTGGATGAAGCGGATCGCATGCTCGACATGGGCTTCATCGTCGACATCCGCCGCATCATGAAGGCGCTGCCTGCAGAGCGTCAGACCCTGCTCTTCTCCGCCACCTTCTCCAACGAGATCAAGGCGCTGGCCGATGATCTGCTGAACGACCCCACCCTGATTGAGGTGGATCCGAGCAACACCGCCGCCGAGCAGGTCTCCCAACGCATCATTCAGGTGGATCGGGAACGCCGCCGCGAGCTGCTCTCCCACATGATTGGCCGTGGCAACTGGCAGCGGGTGCTGGTGTTTGTCCGCACCAAGCAGATCGCCGACCGCCTCGCCCAGCAGATGCAAAAAGATGGCCTCAATACCGTGGCGATCCACGGTGACAAGAGCCAGGGTGCCCGCAACCGTGCGCTGGCCGATTTTCGCAGCGGCGCTGTGCGGGTGCTGGTGGCGACCGATATCGCCGCCCGCGGTCTCGACATCGATCAACTGCCCTACGTGATCAACTTCGAACTGCCCCAGATGGCGGAGGATTACATCCACCGCATCGGCCGTACCGGTCGTGCCGGTCGCGGCGGCGAGGCGATCTCGCTGGTCAGCCATGACGAACTGGGTCAGCTCAAGGCCATCGAGGCGCTGATCGGCCAATCACTGACCGTGGAGATCCTGGAAGGGTATGAGCCAAGCGGCAAGCCGAGCCGTCAGACCCTGCCGGGCAGCAAACCGGTGCAGAACCCGCCCCGTGAGCGCGGCCATGCCAACGCCAAGAGCAATGCCAAAGGCAAGCCTGCCGCAGGTAAGGGCAAAGCCAAGAGCGATACCGCCAAGAAGCCAGCTCAGTCTCCTCAAAACAAGTCCCGCAAGCGGGAAGTGGTAGGCGAGGATATCGGCTTTACCCCGATGCGCCGCCTGCCCAAGGCGATGCGCGACAGCTATCAGGACAGCAGCGACGAGTAAGCTCGTGCGCGACGCTAACTGCCAAGCCCAAAGAGGGAGCCTGCAAGGCTCCCTCTTTCGTTATGGATCGCACGGATCCGTGCAAGTGCTCCACTAGGGCTCAGACCAGCGAATGACGCATCGCTGCGGCGCCATGGCTGGGCGGCGCTGAACCATCGAGCGGATTGAGTTGCAAGAACTCGAACAAGCCTGCCTGCATATTGACGTTCCAGAAGCGCCCGGCGAGGGTGAGTTGCAGCCGTGCGCTCTCTATCTCGGCCAGCCCGTGCTGCTGCCAGGCGGCAAAAAGCGGCATCAGATGGGTCAGCAAAGGCGCAGGCAGGCGATCCAGCGCCAGCACGCCACTGTCGAGGGCGCCGCGCAGCAGACCGTCCATCCGCGCATTGGGGTTGCGCCCCATCACCATGCCGGGCGCCCGCTTGCCACTGGCCAGCGCATCGTGCCAGGGGGCCAGATCCCGGCCATACATCAAGCCGTGACCAAGAATGCAGCCCCCCGCACCGGCGCCAAAGGGGAGGATCTCGGCGCCGCGCTTGGCCATCTGGTTATAGCGGCTCTGCTCGGCCGGACTGCGCCGCCAGTGGCTGCAAGAGAGGCGCTCCCAGCCGTGGGCTTCCAGTTGCGCTCCGCCATAGGCATACATGGCCGCCCGCTGCTGGCCATCGGCGAGCCAATCCAGGGCGCCCTTCTCCTGCGCCCGATCCAGATTGGTGCCCTGCATGGCGATCAGCTGGTAGAGATCCACCCCGTGCACACCGCTCGCCATCACATCACGGATATCCTGCTGCCACACGGCATCATCCTGACCGGGCAGACCAAAGATGAGATCCGCAACGACCACAGCCTCATCATCCCGGGTCAGCTCGCCAAGGCGGGCCAGCAACGTCTCCCTGTCATCGAAGCGGGCCGCCTGCTGACGGACCCGGCTATCAAAGCTCTGCACCCCGAACGAGAAACGGTTGAAGCCGCCCGTCAGCGCCGCCTGCCATTTCTCATTGTCAAAACCGTTGAGGCGCCCCTCCAGCGTCACCTCGGCATCGGCCGCCAGCGGAAAACGGCGGATCACGTCGGCCAGCATGGTCAACTCGTCGGCGCTCATGTCGGTCGGTGTGCCGCCCCCCACATAGACGGCTGAAAACGGCATGCTCTGCGCCAGCGGGGTGTCAGCTGCCTGCGCAAGGGAGGCGCAGAGCGCGTTGACGTAGCGGTTGATCCGCGCCGGATTGGCGCCATTTTCAAAAAAATTGCAGAAGCTGCAACGCTTGCGGCAAAACGGAATATGGATATAGAGGGCGCGCTCCTCAGCTTCACTCTCTCGCTGCCACCAGCTCTGCCAGCCAGCCTCATCCAGCGGGAAGGGGCGCATCCCTCCCCGACTGGCGTGAGCCGAGGTCTTGGCGCTAAAGGCAAACTTGAGGGGATCCGGCGAGGCAATGCCGGTCATTGAAGGGGTCAGAATCATGATGGTCACTATTCAGCAAATAATGACAATGATAACGATTATCGTTACTTGAAATTTGTTCTGGATCAACCCGCAGAGCCGCGCACCTCGTCGAGGTCATTTTGGCAACCTGCATTACCGATCTGCTTAACAGATTATTTACTAAAGAGCGGTTATGGTGTGCCGATAGAGAACCATCTCCCGCCATTTCTTCGTCTACGATCAAGACGATACGGGATCACATAACAACACCGAGCGCCTGGAACTTGCCCAACATGCATAACCTCTCCCTGAACTGGAAAATCTTCCTCCCCCTTGCGCTGGTCATCAGCACCACCTTTGGCCTCTGCTTCGAACTCTCCGCCTGGCTGCAACGGGATCTCGCCATCCGGCTGGCGGGCGAAAAAGTGGAGAGCGCCGCCAACACCTACATGGATCAGCTCAACGTCCTGATGATGACCGGTGGCATGGCCAACCGGCAAATCGTGCAGACCAAGCTCAAGAGTGAAGCGGGCATCGTCGAGGCTCGCCTGATCCGCGCCCCGGCCGTCAGCAACCTGTTTGGCCCGGGTCACCCGGATCAGAAAGCGCAGGATCCCCTCGATGAGCGCGCCATCAATCAGGGAGAGGCCATTATGGAGCAGCAGGGTAACCGGCTCACCCTGATCAAACCGTTCAAAGCCTACAAGGAGTATCGCGGCACCCAGTGCACAACCTGTCATCAGGTCAATGAAGGGACCGTGATGGGCGCGGTGCGGATCAGTTACGACCTCAGCCATACCTTTGGCGAGATCCGCCACAACAACCTGATCCTGAGCGGCAGTCTGGCCGCCGTCTTCAGCATCGGCTTTGGCTTGCTCTGGTGGGTGTTGCAACGCTACGTAAAACGCCCCCTGCGCCAATTGCAGCTCACCATGATCCAGATGGCCAAGGAGCGCAACCTCGCCCTCCCCCTGGTCAATCACAGCCGGGATGAACTGGGCCAGATGACCCGCGCCGTCAATGACATGGTGCAGGGCTTTCGCCACAGTCTGCAGGAGGTGGAAGGAGCAACCCATCAGCTCTATCAGGAGTCGAACCAGATCCGTCAGGTGGCGACCCAGACCGAAAACTCGGCCCGTCAGCAAGAGGGGATGACCACCCAGGTCGCCGCCGCCGTCAGCGAGCTGGCCGCCAGCTCCCATGAGGTGCGCGAACATGCCCGCCACAGCGCCGAGCTCTCCGCCCTCACCAATCAGGATGCCGCCGACACCAGCCGCCTCGCCCAGCACTCCATCACCGACATGGGGGAGATGTCGGCAGAAATTGATCGGGTGGATCAGGTGATCCAGCAGCTCGACAGCCGCTGCCTGGCGGTTGACGGTGTGCTGGAGGTGATCAAGGGGATTGCCGATCAGACCAACCTGCTGGCCCTCAACGCCGCCATTGAAGCAGCCCGGGCGGGTGAGCAAGGCCGCGGCTTTGCGGTAGTAGCCGATGAAGTGCGGGCTCTCTCCAACCGCAGCCGCGCCGCCAGCGAAGAGATCTCCCAGATGATCGCCGCCCTGCAAAAAGAGGCCCAGAGCGCGGTTACGGTGATCGGGGATGCAAAAAGCAAAGCCGGTGAGAGCATCAGCAAGACCGAGGCGACCCTGGCGGCCATGCAGAACATCATCGAGCGCATCGCCCGCATCAACGACCTCAATGCCCAGATGGCGCAGTCGGCTGAAGAGCAGGACCGGGTCTGCAGTGAGGTGGACAGTTCGGTGAGCGATATTCGTAACACCTCCAACGACACCCTGGGTCAGGCGCACGCCGCCAACCTCGCCAGCATCCAGTTGGTGGAGCAGTGCCAGAAACTGGAGGCACTGCTGAAAACCTATCGCTGGTAATTCGCGTCACCAACGAAAAAGCGCGACCCGAGGGTCGCGCTTTTGCTTTATGGATTCAATTTGGCCGAACGGCATCGTTGCTATTCCAGCGGCGCGCTGACTATTAACTGCGCCGCCGGGATGACTTTAGCTAGCGTTGCGGGTTGCGACGGCATCCGCCAGATTGCGCAGCAGCACTTCGGTATCGGCCCAACCGATGCAGGCATCTGTGATGCTCTGGCCGACGGTGAGCTCGCACCCTTCCACCAGATCCTGACGACCTTCCACCAGATGGCTCTCTACCATGACGCCAAACACCGCCTTGCTGCCTGCACGCAGTTGATCGGCTACGTCTTCAGCCACCATCATCTGATTCTTGAACTGCTTGCTGCTGTTGGCGTGGCTGAAGTCGATCATCACCTTCTGCGGCAGACCGGCTTTCTCCAGCCCCTTCACTACCTCGCTGACATGGGCCGCGCTGTAGTTCGGCTCACGACCACCGCGCAGGATGATGTGACAGTCCGGGTTGCCGCGGGTCGCTACGATGGCGGAGTGACCATACTTGGTGACCGACAGGAAGTGGTGCGGCGCACTGGCAGCACCGATGGCATCGATGGCGACCTTGATGGTGCCGTCAGTGCCGTTCTTGAAGCCCACCGGGCAGGAGAGACCGGAGGCCAGCTCGCGGTGTACCTGGGATTCGGTGGTACGGGCACCGATCGCGCCCCAACTCATCAGATCCGCCACATATTGCGGAGTGATCATGTCGAGGAACTCGGAGGCGGTTGGCAGCCCCATGTCGTTGAGATCCAGCAACAGCTTGCGACCGATGCGCAGACCGTCGTTGATCTTGCAGCTGTTGTCGAGGTACGGATCGTTGATCAGCCCTTTCCAGCCCACGGTAGTGCGCGGTTTTTCGAAGTAGACCCGCATCACGATCTCCAGCTGACCTTTCAGCTCGTCGCGCAACGCCTTGAGGCGCTTGCCGTACTCCAGCGCGGCCACCGGATCGTGGATGGAGCAAGGGCCAATCACCACCAGCAGACGCTCATCTTCACCGGCCAGGATATTGTGGATGGCCTGACGGGATTCAAACACGGTGGACGAGGCAACCTCGGTAGCCGGAAACTTCTCAAGCACCGCAACCGGGGGTAATAACTCTTTGATTTCACTGATACGAACGTCGTCGGTTTGATGCTGCATGACAAGGCTTCCTGCTAGATGACTGCGATTAAGAAATCTCAACATAGCCCGCGACAGCGCATGTGTAAATAGGAAATTACAGCAATCACAAAACTATTTTGCGGAGCAATCTTGCAAGTTATTGAAATGATGCTACGCGAAAGGACGATGCAGGTGAGGAAGGCAAAAAGGCCCGCTCAGCGCGGGCCAGAAGCGTCGGTGATGACGGGTTTGTCAGTGATCAGCCACGCTGGCTGATACTGGCCAGCTTGTCGAAGTAATCCGGGAAGGTCTTCGAGGTGCACTTGGGATCATTGATGGTGACCGGAGTATCCGACAGCGCCACCAGCGAGAAGCACATGGCAATCCGGTGATCGTTGTAGGTATCGATCTCGGCGTGCTTTAGCTGGGTCGGCGGGGTCACGGTAATGAAGTCATGCCCCTCTTCCACCTCGACGCCCAGCTTGCGCAGCTCGGTTGCCATGGCGTGCAGACGATCGGTCTCCTTTACCCGCCAGTTGTAGATATTGCGAATGGAGGTCGGCCCCTCGGCAAACAGCGCGGCAACGGCGATGGTCATGGCCGCATCGGGAATATGGTTCATGTCCATATCCACCCCGTGCAGCGGCGCCTGCTCGGCCTCGATGAAATCATCGCCCCAGGTGATGCGCGCCCCCATCTTCTCCAGCACGTCGGCGAAGTGGATATCACCCTGAATGCTGTGCTTGCCGATGCCGGTTACCCGCACCTTGCCCTTGATGGCGCCCGCCGCGAGGAAGTAGGAGGCGCTGGAGGCATCCCCTTCCACCAGAAAGTCACCCGGGCTGATATAGGTCTGGTTGCCCTTGATGTAGAACAGCTTGTAGTTGTCGTGCTCGATGACCACCCCGAACTGCTTCATGATGTGCAGGGTGATGTCGATGTAGGGTTTGGAGACCAGCTCCCCCTTGATGTGGATGCGGGTATCACCGGCCGCCATCGGAGCCGCCATCAAAAATGCGGTCAGGAACTGGCTGGAGACGGACCCATCGACGTGCACATCGCCGCCCCACAGCCCCTTGGCATCCACCACCAGCGGCGGATAGCCATCTTTTTTCAGGTACTGGATATGGGCACCCGCTTCACGCAGGGCATCCACCAGATGGCCGATGGGACGCTCTTCCATGCGCGGCTCGCCACCCAGGGTATATTCACCGGAGCCGAGGCACAGCGCGGCGCAAAGCGGACGCATGGCGGTACCGGCATTGCCGAGGAACAGATTGACCGGCTCTTTCACCGCAAAGCTGCGACCCAGACCGTGCACGGTGCACTCGGTCTTGTCGGCGGAGAGCTTGTACTTGACCCCGAGCTGGGTCAGCGCCGCCAGCATATGACGAATGTCATCGCTGTCGAGCAGGTTGGTCAGACGGGTGGTGCCACGGGCCAGCGCCGCCAGCAGCAGCGCACGGTTAGAGACACTCTTGGAGCCGGGCAGATTGACCTCACCGGCCACACGAGAAATGGGTTCCAAACGCAACGAATTCATAGACTTCCTGTGCTATCTCAAAATAAACGCCTGTCCGGACGTTAACAGCCTGCGTCCCGCTCGGCAAGGGCACTTTCAGGGGAAATCGCACGGCAAACGCCAGCGCGCTGGTTCTGTTGAAAAAAAGACGCCGGGGTATCCCCGGCGTCTTTGGTGGCAAACGTTCAGCCTTTAACCGTGGCGCTTGGCAAAGCCATCCATAAAGCTCACCAGGGCCTTCACTCCCTCCAGCGGCATGGCGTTGTAGATGCTGGCGCGCATGCCACCGACGATGCGGTGCCCTTTGAGGGCCAGCAGGCCGGCAGCTTCCGATTCTGCCAGGAACTGCTTGTCCAGCTCGGCATTTTTCAGCTGGAACGGGATGTTCATCCGTGAACGGCAGCTGACATCCACCTGATTGCCGTAGAAGGTCGACTGATCGAGATAGTCATAGAGGAAGTCGGCCTTCTCCTTGTTGCGCACTTCCATCGCTTCGAGGCCACCCTGTTCTTTAAGCCACTCGAACACCAGACCGGCCAGATACCAGGCGTAGGTGGGCGGCGTGTTGAACATGGAGTCGTTCTTGGCAGTGAGCTTGTAGTCGAAAATCGAGGGCACATCGGCTCTGGCCTGATCCAGCAGATCATCGCGCACGATGGCGATGGCAAGCCCGGATGGCCCGATATTCTTCTGGGCACCGGCATAGATAATGCCAAAGCGGCTCACGTCGATAGGACGGGAAAGAATGGTGGAGGAGAGATCCGCCACCAGCGGCACCTCGCCGGTGGCCGGGATGTCGAACATCTCGATGCCGTCAATGGTTTCGTTCGGGCAGTAGTGAACATAAGCGGCATCGGCGCGAAACGCCGGCGTCGGCAGCAGGTGGGAGATCCCCTGCTCGTTCTTGGCAACACCCTGGAAGGTCTGGATATCGCCATACTTTTTGGCTTCATCCACCGCGCTCTGGGACCAGACACCGGTCAGCAGAAAGTCCGCTTTCTTGTTGGCCCCGCCCAGCAGGTTCATGGGCACGGCGGAAAACTGACCGCGGCCGCCACCGTGCATGAAGAGCACCTTGTAGTTGTCCGGCACCGCCAACAACTCGCGCAGATCCGCTTCGGCCTTCTCGGCCACCGCCATGTAGGGCTTGCCGCGATGGGAAAGCTCCATGACCGAGGCTCCCAGCCCCTGAAAATTACAAAATTCGCGCTGGGCGCGCTCCATGACTTCAACCGGCAGCATGGCGGGGCCGGCGCAGAAGTTGTAAATCTGTTTGCTCATGACGCTTTCCGTGAGTGGATGAGAGTAATCGATGACTTGTCAGGTTTTACACAAGAGCAGCCAGCGGATCAAAGGCTTTTTGGGAGCTGGCTCAACCTTTTACCGTCACTCTGCATACCCCTTGCAGCAGAAAAAGCCCTGAACGGGTCAGGGCTTGCAGGGAACATGCACAGAAATGGCGGGCAGCGCGCATAAACGACCACAGCTCAGCCATTTCTGACAAATTTACAGTTTGGCGGTGAGCTCCGGCAGCAGGGTGAAGAGATCCCCCACCAGCCCGTAGTCCGCTACCTGAAAGATGGGGGCTTCGCTGTCCTTGTTGATGGCCACAATCACCTTCGACTCCTTCATCCCCGCCAGATGCTGGATGGCACCCGAAATACCGACCGCGATATAGAGCTCAGGCGCCACCACCTTGCCGGTCTGCCCCACTTGCAGATCGTTGGCGACATATCCCGCATCAACGGCGGCTCGCGATGCCCCCACCGCCCCACCCAGCTTGTCGGCCAGCGCCTCAATCAGGGCAAATTGCGCCTTGGAGCCCAGTGCCCGACCACCGGAGACCACTACCCGGGCGGTGGTCAAATCTGGTCTGCTGGAGCGCACCGCACGGCGCTCGACCAGCCGGGTACGACCAGCAAATTCGGGCACGGCCAGGCGCTCGATGAGAGCCTGTCCACCCGTCGCCGCCTTGGCAAACGCGGGAGCCCGCACCGTCATCACTTTGACGGGCGCCGAGCTCACCACTCTGGCAATGGCATTGCCCGCATAGATGGGGCGCAGGAAGATGTCACTGCTCTCGATAGCCGTCACCTCGGAGAGCATCTCCACCCCGAGCCGGGCCGCCACCTGTGGCAGCAGCGCCTTGCCCATGGTACTCGCCGCCATCAGGCAGTGGCTGTAACCCTGACACCAGCTGGCCAGCAGCTTGTCGACCCCATCCAGCAGCCCGTCGGCCAGCAGGGGATGTTCGGCAAGCAGAACCTTGTCGACACCGCCGAGAGCTGCCGCCTGTTCACCCGCCTCGGTCAGCCCCTGCCCGAGCAACAGCAGATCGACCTGACCGCCGATGGAGCCGGCTGCGGTCACCAGTTGTGCCACGTTGTCGGCCAGATGGCCTTGATGATGTTCGGCAATGATCAGCACGCTCATGGCAGCACCTTCGCTTCGTGTTTGAGTTTGTCCACCAGCTCGTCCACCGAGCCCACCATGATGCCGGCGCTGCGGGCTGGCGGCGCCATCACCCCGAGCAAGCGGGTCTGATTGGCCACCTCAACGGCGAGTGTCGAGAACGGGGCGCTATCAAGCGGCTTGCGCTTGGCCTTCATGATGTTGGGCAACGAAGCAAAGCGCGGTTCATTCAAACGCAGATCGGCGCTTACCACCGCAGGCAACGGCATGCCCAGGGTCTCGAGGCCACCGTCGATTTCGCGAGTCACCAGCAGCTCTCCCGCTTCCACCTTAAGGGCGGACGCGCAGGTCGCCAGCGGCCAATCATTGAGAGCAGCCAGCATCTGGGCCACCTGATTGTTGTCTGAATCGATGGACTGCTTGCCGAGCAGCACCAGATCCGGCTGCTCCTGCTCACACACCTTGTGCAAGGCGCGGGCGACAGTCAGCGGGGTGAGCGTCTCATCGGTGACATAATGCAGCGCCCGATCCGCCCCCAACGCCAGCCCATGGCGCAGTTGCTCGGCGGCAGCGTCAGGGCCGAAGGTCACCACCACCAGCTCGCTGGCGATACCCACTTCCCGCAGCCTGACCCCCTCCTCCACCGCAATTTCACAAAAGGGGTTGATCCCCATCTTCACATTGGCCAGCTCCACGTCGGAGCCGTCTCCCTTCACCCGGATCTTGACGTTGTAGTCGACTACGCGTTTGATTGCGACCAGCAGCTTCATGGGGTCATGCCTCGTCTCTTTGGATTGAATTCATTAGTGTGCCTCTGCGTTTGTTGCAGTACGCTCTTCCCTGATTTTTTGCTTTTTCTTGCTCAGTTTTGCTTACAACTGCTTTACGTTTACGTAAACTACCATCATTACCCTAGGCCAACCAGAGCGCAGAGGCAAGATGGAACGGGAAGCAATGGAATTTGATGTCGTCATCGTCGGCGGCGGTCCGGCGGGGCTCAGTGCAGCCATCGCCCTGAAACAGCAGGATGCCACTCTCTCTGTCTGTCTGCTGGAGAAAGGGGCGGAAATTGGCGCCCATCTGCTCTCCGGCGCCCTGTTTGATCCCGTCGCCTTGCAAGAGCTGCTGCCGGATGGCTGGCAGCAAGCGCCGCTCGGCGTGCCGGTCAGCGACGATCAGGTTCATCTGCTGCAAAGCGAGCAACGCTCCCTGCAACTCCCCGCCTGGGCGGTGCCACCCCGGATGCACAATGAGGGCTGTCACATCGTCAGCCTAGGCAATCTCTGCCGCTGGCTTGGCCAACAGGCGGAAAAACTGGGAGTCGAAATATACCCGGGGTTTACCGCCAGCGAACTTATCATGGAGGCAGGCCGGGTCAAGGGGGTCATCACCGGCGATCTGGGGCTGGATCGGGCTGGCAATCCAAAACCGGATCATGTGCCCGGCATGGCACTCTATGGCCGCTACACCCTCTTTGCCGAAGGGGCTCGCGGCCATCTTGGCAAGCAGCTGATCGCCAACTTCAATCTGGAAAACCCCGCCCAACCCCAACACTACGCCATCGGCTTCAAAGAGCTATGGCAACTGCCAGCAGGTAAAGGCAAAGCGGGGCAGGTGCTGCACGGCAGTGGCTGGCCCCTCGGCAAGCAGGGGGGCGGCAATAGCCACGGCGGTTTCTATCTCTATCACATGGAGGGGGATCTGGTGGCGGTCGGACTGATTGTCGATCTCAACTACCAGAATCCCTGGCTCAGCCCGTTCGATGAATTCCAGCGCCTCAAGCATCACCCGCTTATCGCCGACCAGCTGCAAGGGGGGGAGCGCATCAGCTACGGCGCCCGCGCCATCACCAAGGGGGGCTGGCACGCCCTGCCCCGCATGCACTTCCCCGGAGGGCTACTGATCGGTTGTGATGCGGGCACCCTCGACTTTTCCCGCATCAAGGGGATCCACACCGCCATGAAATCGGGGATGCTGGCGGCAAAAACCGTCGCGATGGCACTGCGGGGGGGCGATGAGGGGGGACGGGATCTGGCCCAATATGGCGACGAGCTGCAACAGAGCTGGCTGGCCCGCGAGCTCAAGGCGGCGCGCAACTTCGGCGCGGCTCTTCACCGCTATGGTCCCCGGTTGGGCGGTGCCTTCAACTGGCTGGAGCAGCGGCTGCTTGGCACAAACTCGCCCTTCAAACTGCTCGATAAGGCTCCCGATTACCGCCAGCTGCGCATGGCCAGCCGCTGCGAGCCGATCCATTATCCCAAAGCCGATGGCAAGCTGAGCTTTGACAAGCTTTCGTCTGTGTATCTGGCCAACACCAGTCACGACGAGGATCAGCCCTGCCACCTCAAGCTGCAGGACGAGCGCATTCCGGTCGAGGTCAATCTACCCACCTGGGCCGAACCTGCCCAACGCTACTGCCCGGCAGGAGTGTTTGAAGTACTGGAAACGGAAGGCGCCGCCAAACTGCAGATCAACGCCGCCAACTGCATTCACTGCAAGACCTGTGACATTAAAGATCCCAGTCAAAACATCATATGGACACCGCCACAGGGAGGCTCGGGGCCCAACTATCCCAATATGTGATGAAGTGCAGCGATACCAAGATGCGGTGACATCAAAGATACTCAGCCCCAAAACATCATATGGACACCGCCACAAGGGGGCTCCGGACCCAACTATCCCAATATGTGATGACGCGGGGCGATAGCAACAGGCAGCCCCAGCTACCCCTCCCCCCGCCAAAGGCGGGTTCTACCCCGCACGGCCGCTCAGGTGATCCGACCTCGCTGTTTTTTTGAACAAACAGGCTGGATCCCTGATGAATAGCCCCTGACAAGCGCGGCCCGCCCCTGTATAGTTCGCCGCATTCAGGTTTTCCATCGGCCCGATCTGCTTATCCACGGGATCGCCTTCTTCAGCGATCTAAGGCCGCATGACCTGTGCAACCATCCCTGATTACCCATGACTTTTTAAGGGGGGACAGATGATCACCGCCTACATTCTCAATAACAAGGTGCTGGACATAGTCACGCTCGGGCCTGACGACATAGTACCTGACAACACGGTCTGGCTGGATGCCTACAAGCCGGACACGGCAGAGCGAGAATGGTTGACGGGCCTGTTCCTGGAAGAGGTTCCCGACAAGGAAGAGCTCGACGACATCGAAGCATCCGCCCGTTTCTACTGGGATACCGATGGTCTGCACATTCACTCCCTGTTTCCCCAGCGGATCGGTCGTGACACCAAGGGTGTCCACGTCTCCTTTACCCTGCGCAACAACCTGCTGATCAGCATTCGTGAAGATGACATCGGGCTGGTACGCCTGCTGCGTCACTATATGCGCCAGGATCGACTGGAGGTAGAGGATGCCCTCGATATCCTGCTGGAGGTGCAAAACCTCAAGGTGGAGTACCTCTCCGACCTTATCGAAGATGGTTACAAGACCTTGGAAAACACCGCCGATCAGATCTTCGAGCCGGATCAGATCAACCCCATGCTCAAGGAGTTGATGGCTCAGGAAGAGGCCAACGGCCAGATCCGTCTCTCCCTGCACGATACCCGTCGCGCCCTGCGTTTCCTCAAACGCAGCCTGCGCCAGCGCATGAGCCTGGAGCAGAACAAGTGGATCGACGAGATGCTGCACGACGTGGAATCTCTCTTGCCTCACACCCAGTTCCTGTTCGACAAGATCAACTTCCAGCTGGAGGCCTCCATGGGGGTGACCAATCTGGAGCAGAACAAGGTGATCAAGATCTTCTCGGTTGCTGCCGTGATCTTCCTGCCGCCGACCCTGATCGCCAGTATCTACGGCATGAACTTCGGCCGCATGCCGGAGCTCGCCTGGGAGTATGGTTATCCCATGTCGCTGGTGCTGATGGTTATGTCATCGCTGGGCACCGGGCTCTTCTTCAAGCGCAAAGGCTGGCTGTAACGCCGCCGACGCGCACTGCGATATCTGAAGACATGGATTGGGGGGCATGGCCCCCCGATTAATTTGCGCTGATCCCAACGCCTTGCAAAGGGCGTTTCGTCGCCCCATATCCCTTCCATCACTCCATTCAAGTGGCTAACGGGCAACCATGACCCTCTACCCTGAACACCGATATGACGATCACGGCCAGTTGCGCCCGCCCCTCTGGTTCTGGCCCATCGCCCTGTTGCTGACCCGCTCGGTCTGGCTGTTTCTGATGGCTGGC
This sequence comes from Aeromonas allosaccharophila, assembly GCF_016026615.1. NCBI lineage: Bacteria > Pseudomonadati > Pseudomonadota > Gammaproteobacteria > Aeromonadales > Aeromonadaceae > Aeromonas > Aeromonas allosaccharophila. The sequence continues at coordinate 1,550,228 of NZ_CP065745.1, forward strand.
GTCACCCGCGAGAGCGGCAGCGAGATCCTGACTCTCTTCTATCCGGACAAGATCACCCTCTACATCAGCCTGCTGACCGACGTGCCCGCCATCCTGGCGTTGCTCGCCTGCGGGGGCACCTATCAGCAGACCCAAAGCATTCGCGCCAGACTCCGGCGCCACAGCCCGCTGCTGCTGCTCTGCTCTGCCGTCAGCGGCCTGCTGATGCAACTGCACAGCCTCAATCTGCAGAAGTGGTCGTTCAGCTGGCCCACCGCGCTGGTGCTGGTCGCCAGCCTCTGGTCCCTCTGGTATCTGCTGCGCAGCCGCCAGCTACGGGAATATGCCGCAGACCAGCCCCACTGACGGGGCTGACACCTATTGACGAGTAACCCGGATCTGCAGGGTCTGGTGCTCGCTTTGACTGCCTCGCCCTCCCTGTAGCTGGGTACCGAGGCTGCTCCCCTGATCCGCAGAGCTGGTCGAGAGCTCCCCCACCGTCAACCACTGGCCCGGAGCCCCGCTCACTTCGGTGGCACTCTGCCCACGATTGATGGTGCCCTGCTCCAGCCTCGCCTGTTCGCTGCTCAGCGCAATCTGCACCCGATCACCAATCAAGGTGGCCGTGGCATAAAGGCCATTCACCAGCGGCATCATCCCCACCACGGCGCCCCCGTTCCACTGATAGAAGGTCACCGGCTGATAGGAGCCCATCTGCAGCAACACGGGGCGACCCGAAAGTCCGCGCACCTGCCAGCTGTCGTTCTGGCTGCGCTGGTACTGTTGGGCGTTGCCATCGAGCAGCCACTGCCGCTTGGCCTCGTCGCGACTGATTGAGCCCCCCAGTTGCTGACCGCTGGCAGCCCCATCCACCCGCCACTCGATAAGCAGGCTTTGCGGCGGCTGGTTGATCTGCGCCAACGTGGCTTCAGCCTCCTGCAGCTGGGCTGGCGTCCCGCTCAGCACCAGCTGGTTGCCCATGGCGCTTACCCCCAGCTGGGGATAGATCTCCTTGAGGGTCTGCACCGCCGCCTGCGCCTCGAAGACCGGGATCACCTTCACCTCGGCCCACAGCGACGGGCTCCAGAGCCCCATCATGCAGCCAAGCCACAGCAGCACCCTGCGGCCAACCTTGCCCATCCGAACCATTGCGCTCTCCTCGATCTCTGTTCTCTTCTTGTGCTCTGCTCAGGCTGCTCGGCTCAGACGTGGCCCAACGCCTGCAGCCAACCGATCGGCCCGACTCTGTTCACTCGTTGATGATGAACCCGGCTGTTGCCAAAAAACAACCGGGAATGCAGCAAGACCGTGATTTCCCACGGTATGAGGCTCTCATTCCACGCCCGTTATCGCGTAAGATAGCGCCATCATATTTGCCCAAGCGGAATCCATCATGTTGAAACAGCTGTTGTTACTCCCCCTTGCCCTGCTGCTGGGGGCCTGCTCCCTGACCCAGTACAACGTCAGCGAGGCCGAAATCAACCAGTACCTCAAAGATCAGGTCTCTTTTGAAAAACAGCTGGGGATCCCCGGTATCATGTCGAGCAAGATCCGTCTGGATGAGATGCAGAGCCGTATCGGCCGCAAACAAGCAGATCGCATCGAGCTGGACGCCGCTGGCGACCTGCAGGTGAGCAGCCCCCTTGGCAGCCAGCAGATGAAGATCCGCTTTGCCCTGAGCGCCCGTCCGGACTATGTGGCCGATCAGGGCGCCATCTATCTGCGCGATCTTGAGCTGGTCTCGGTCAAGACCGAGCCGGCCGATATCGGGGCCGCCCTCACCCCGCTGCTGCCCACCTTCAATCAGTCGCTCTCTCTGTTCCTGTCGCAGACCCCGGTCTACCGCCTCGACAGCAGCCGCAAGAACGAAGCCAGGATCAAGGACAAGGTTGAAGCCCTCAAGGTAGAGCCGGGCCGTCTGGTCATCCCGTTCAAGGTGCTCTGATCACCGCCGCACTGGCACTTTCATCGCAATAAACAGATAACCGCCCTCTTCGACAACGCACATCCGGTTTAACGTGCAGCCGAATGGGGCGGTTTTTTACTTCTCAAGTCCCCTCCAACACAGCATAATGCAGACCATTCTCATTTAGATTCGTCATGAGAAGCGTCAATAATAAAACCAACCAATGGTGAGAAGGGACATGAGAAAAACCGTACTGGTTCAGGCGATCGCCTGCGCACTGATCAGCGGCGCCGCACACGCTGCCGTCAAGGTCGAAGACAAGACATTCAACACCGCCGCCAACATGCTGGCCTATACCGAATTCGAGCTCTCCGGTGAGCCGCTGGCCGAAGCGCTGGGGCTGGATCTGGATGTGCTGGATGCCAACCGTGCCGATGAGCCGACCCCGTTCGACTTCGCCGCCGGCATCGAATCCTACGAGTACTCCGAAGAGGCGATGTACGCCCTCAACTACCAATCCGGCATGGGCCCGCACCTGGTGAACGGGCCACAAAACCTGGCCCGTGGTGGCACCATGGCCTCTCTGGGACAACGGGTGCTGGCCATGGCCGATGCGGTTGGCTTCCCGGCCGATGAAGTGCCGCAGGGCATGTATCCCCTCTCCCTGCCCTACGCCTCCGCCAATCCGGAATTTGCCCAGGCCGTCAACGCCACTCCGGTCAATGGTGACCAGATCACCATCAAGACCGCCAAAGGCACCGAGAAGACCGTCAAGACCCAGGTGCCCGCCTACTTCCGTGACTACAGCACCCTGCGCTGGAGCGGCAGTGACAACCTGCTGGTGCCCGCAGCCGTGGGCGGCATCCTGCTCAAAGAGGTGATGTGGTCGCAAGACTTCCTCGGCGGTATGCACGTGGCCGAGACCGATGAAGAGGTAGAAGCCGCCTCCGCCACCATGGATCAGGATGGCAAGCACAAGCTGGGCGTCTCTGCCGCTGACGGCTTCAACGGCATGATGCTGACCGAGCAATCCATCGACAAGCTGGCCATCATGCAGAACCAGCTCGGCTTCGATGGCAAGCAACTGGGCGCCAAAATCACCCCGCAGTACGATCCGGCCAAGGGCGTCATCTACTTCCCCCATCAGGTGAAAGTGACCGAAACCAGCAACAACGATGCCGGTGCCATCGGCAAGCTGGAGGTGGTGGATGGCTCCGCCCAGCTGCGCGATGCCTGGATGATGCTGTGGCCGCTCTCCGAGTTCTATGCCTTCAGCGATCAGCGCAGCGCCAACACCAACCAGAACCCAGCCTTCCACGCCGTGTTTGACGGCGCACCGTTTGCCGCTGCGCCAGCTGCCAACCAGGCCAATGACCTGGGCAAAGCGGTCGCAGGCAGCGATGCCTTCTCGCTGGCGATCAATCTCTCCAACCTCACCTTCAAGAACCTGGCGGCCCTGCACTTTGATGGCAAGACAGGCACCCTAGTCGACAGCTGGCAGGCAGGCAAACAGGGCAAGCACGTCACCACCTTTGACGCCGCTTACGCACTGGTCGCCCTGCAGATCTTCCAGCGCGCTCAGGATGCATTGCCGGTCGGTTACGCCGCCGGTGACAATGGCGAGCTGAACCTCAAGACCAAGCAGGGTCAGCAAGCGCTTGAGCTTATCCGCAAACAGGCCGATTTCATCCTTGCCAACCTCAAGGGCAAGAATGGCCTGGTGCATGACGGCATCACCCTGGGGGGCAAACTCGATGTTGGCCAGTCTGTCGATGCGCAGTTCGCCGCCATCCGTGGTCTGACCGCTGCGTTCCTCGCTACCTCCGATGCCAAGTACCGCACCGCTGCCCGCGAGCTGTTCATCGCCGCCGACAAGGCCTACTTCAATGCCAAGGCGGGTACCTGGCTGGCGGGTAAACAGGGTGAATACACCCCCTGGACCCAGGCTGCCATCTCCGGCGCCCTGCGCTCTGCCATGCTGAACCTGCGCAACGAAGGTGCCGAGAAGGCGCCCGAGCTGGAGCTGGCCAAGCTGACCGGTCAGTACGTCAGCTGGTTCCGTGGCACCGTCAACGGTGGCATGCAGATGGCCGAGTGGATTGGTGACTCCGGCGAGAACATCATCGAAGGTGCCGGCAGCGACACAGACGAAGATGGCGTACCGCAAGTGACCGCCGCCGGTGGCAAGCACGGCACCGCCATGGTGATGGCCGCCAAAGCGGTGGTTAGCGAGTAATCTTCGCCATTCACCCGGATGAAAAAGGGAGCCAATTTGGCTCCCTTTGCATTACAGCGTCTGACACAGTTTCAAGGACTTTCCTCAAACCAGCTTGTCCAGCATCTCCTTGGTCACCAGCACGATCCCCTGCTCGGAGCGGTAGAAGCGGCGGCTATCCTCGTCGGCATTCTCGCCCACCACCAGCCCATCGGGCAGCACACACCCTTTATCCACCACCACCCGGCGCAGACGGCAACCGGCGCCGATCTCGACCCCGGGGAAGATGATGGCCTGATCCAGGGTGCAGAAGGAGTGCACCCGCACATTGGTAAAGAGCACCGAGTTGAGCACGAACGATCCGCTGACGATGGTGCCGCCCGAGAACATGGAGTTGATGGTCATGCCGTGCTGACCATTGCGGTCCTGCACAAACTTGGCCGGTGGCGTCAGGGTCTGGCTGGTCCAGATGGGCCAGTTCTGATCGTAGATATCGAGCTCGGGCAACACGGAGGCGAGATCCATGTTCGCTTCCCAGAAGGAATCCAGGGTACCCACGTCACGCCAGTAGGGTTTTTGCCCCTCGCGGGCGCCGACACAGGACATGCTGAAGGGGTGCGCAAACGCCAGCCCCTCCTCCACGATGCGGGGGATCAGATCCATGCCGAAGTCGTGTTTGGAGTCCTGATTGAGAATGTCCTCCTCCAGCAGTTGATAGAGGTACTCCGCCTCGAAGATGTAGATCCCCATGGAGGCCAGCGAGCGATCCTCGCAACCCGGCATGGCGGGCGGATTGGCCGGTTTCTCCACAAAGGCGCGGATCTTGCGCTGCTCGTCGATGTCCATCACCCCGAAGGCGGATGCCTCGGCTCTTGGCACCTCGATACAGGCCACTGTCACCTTGGCACCGAGGCGCACGTGATCGAGCAGCATGGCGGCGTAGTCCATCTTGTAGATGTGATCCCCCGCCAGCACCACTATGTATTTGGGGCCGTAGTCACGGATGATATCGACGTTCTGATAGATGGCATCGGCGGTGCCGCGATACCAGTGCACCTCGTCCACCCGTTGCTGGGCCGGGAGCAAGTCGATGAATTCGTTCATCTGGTAACGCAGGAAGGACCAGCCCGATTGCAGGTGACGCAGCAGGCTGTGGGATTTGTATTGAGTGACTACACCAACGCGGCGGATCCCCGAGTTGATACAGTTGGAGAGCACAAAATCAATGATCCGGAATTTACCACCGAAATGGACGGCAGGCTTGGCACGGTTGTCGGTCAACTGTTTCAGGCGACTGCCACGCCCTCCTGCCAGCACCAGTGCCATACTCTGGTTCAGTAATTGTCGTGCTTTGGCACTATTTTCGGGCTCTAACAACATGATTTACCTCTGCCTTGTTTGATCTATTTTCAACTCATCTTCGCCTGATTCGGTAGCTGTGAAAGTGGTTTCACTCACATTTAACCGATCCCAATTGACCCTTTTAACCAAGTTGCGAGGAATAGCATGCTTTGCTCCGCCAGCTTGGTTAAAATTCCCCCATAAAGCAGCCACTTCAAGGATGACAAGATGGTTCACAAGCTCGGACGTTCCCTGTTTCTCATCGACACCATAGTGACCATACCCCTGCTGCTCCTGCAAGCAGTTTGGTTGGCCCTTCAGAGCACACCGCTCACCCTGGCCATTATTGTGGCCACCACACTGCTTGGCATGATCCTGCTGCTGATGCTGGCCATTCGTACCCTGGATGGCCTGCTCCAGCATCAGGAGCTCACCTGGGTCAAGGCGCTCAGAAGCCGGGATCCCTCCCAGCTCGATGAGCCCGCCTCCCGCGAGGTGCTGCAACAACTGCTGGAGCAGTTCGAAAGTGCCGAGCAGAGCGCCCATCGCCAGCTGACCGAGCTCAGCAATCTGGCCACCACCGATGAGCTGACCCAGCTACTCAACCGCCACGCCTTTCGCCGCGACATGACCGAGTTGCTGCAGCGGGATCAGGACACCCAGACCGCCACCCTGGTGCTGATCCGCGCCACCGAGCTTGGCAAGATCAACGCCCAGCGCGGCTTCCAGTCTGGTGATGCCTATATCAAAGACATGGCCGCCCTCATCAAGCGGGTGGTGAGCCGCTTCCCGGGTAATCAGGTCTATCGCATCTCGGGTGCCGATTTCGCCGTGCTGGTGCAACCGGTGGCCAATATTCCTCCCCATCTGCTGGGGCAGGATTTGAAGGTGGCCTTCGATCACTATCAGGATCAGCACGAGCTGGAGAGCACCGGTTACTCGGGGCTGACCAAGCTAAGCAGCGGCCAGAAAATCGAAGCTGTGCTGGCCAGAGCGGACCTGGCGCTGGCTCGCGCCCAGACCGAAACCATCAACGGCTGGGCTATCCAGCAGGATGACAACGTCTCCGATCTGCAGGGGCAACACCACTGGCGCGAAGTGCTGACCGAAGTGCTGGCGCAGGAGCGGCTCAGCTTTACCTACCAGCCGATCCAGCCGCTGCACCGCAGCATGCTGGCCTACAACGAGATCTACACCCGCTTCAGCGGCAACGACGGCACCGCCCTGCCCACCGACACCCTGTTTGCCATGGCCCAGCGGCTGGATATGGTGATGCGGCTGGAGCAGTTGGTCATTACCCACATCATGCGCCAGTACCGGGCCTTTGGTGCCAACCAGAGTCGCTGGGGGATCAACCTCTCCCCTAACCTGCTGCAAAACAGCACCTTCCTGATCTGGCTTGACCGCCAGCTGCTTAAAGATCCCAATACCAGCGCCAATCTGGTGTTCGAACTGGATGAAGAGCATCTGGAGCGCAACCTGACCGGCGCCAAGCGGGTGTTTGAACTGCTGCGCCGCAACGGCAGCCGCTCGGCCATCGCCAACTTCGGCAAGGGGATCGGCTCTTTTACCCTGTTTCGCGAGCTCAAGCCCGACTACATCAAGCTGGATCCCGCCCTGATCACCGGGCTGGAGCAGGATCAGACCAACCAGCAGTTCGTGCGGATGATCGTTGATGTATCACATCGGATGGGGTGTCAGGTGATTGCAGAGGGGGTGGAACAGCTTGGCCAGAAACAGCTGCTGCAGGGGATGTACGTGGATGGTTTGCAGGGCTATCTGATCGCCCGGCCGCAACCGCTGCGACCGGATATCAGCCAGCTGGGGCTCTTTACTGAGGATGCTTCAGCTTCAAAAGGGTCAGAATGATGTCATTGAGCTGGCGATAGCGTTCCAGCTCTTTCTGATCGTAACGGGTCGCCAGGGTGGTGGGGTTGTGGCGATTCTTGAGATAACGGTTGATTTGCAGGCGATTGAACCCCGCCACCTGATAGACCTGGCCAAGCAGGGTATTGAGCTCATCGTGCTCCAGACCGGCTCTGGCCAGATATTCCCCATCGGCGGGACTCTCGGTCTGATGGCTCCATTTGCCAATGCGGCCACTCTCTTGCAGATAGCTGAGCCACTGCTCGATATAAAGCGGTTTGCAGCCCGCCAGCAGATTGAAAAAGCCCACCGCATCGCAACGACAACCGCTCAGGAGCACGACCGCCAGCTGATCGTCATCGCACTGGAAGGTCACTGGCCCGGCTTGCGCCCAGTCCAGTGCCTGCACCCGAATGCTGGCCTTCTCACCCGCAGCTCCCGTTACGTCGAATACAAACATGGCGCTCCTCCCTTGGCAAAAGGTTGATGATGGACCATCCCCCTGACAGGTGCAAAGGCAAATCGGCTTTTAACTCATCAATCTGGATATTCGACCATAAAAAAGACCGGTATCCTGAACGAATACCGGTCTTTATCTTGATGGCCTGTACGTTCAGGCCATCAATGGAGGCGCTTTCAGGCGTCCAGTTCAACCAGTGCCTTGGCCAGCTCGATGGGTTCGAGCTCCTGACCTTCCAGATCGGCGTTCCAGTTCGGGCCGACCAGCACATCATCTTCATCCAGATCGTTGATCCAGATATCGAGAAACTCTTCCAGATCGATCACTTCCGGCTCGTAATCGGCCCACTCGTCGACGCAGTGCAGACGGGCGTCCTCTTCGGCAGACCAGAGCGGCATCACGTCGGCGTCTTCAAATTCGGCGGAGCGGCAGACGACCCAGTCTTCCCCATAGCGCAGACCCCACACCTGACCCGACTCGCGGACTTGTTCGATAAACAGTTGGAAATTGGCGTCAAGGTTGTCGTTAAGCATGCTCATGGGATTCTCTCTTTCTTTCGGGTGCTGCGGCATTGTCGGGCGACAATACAATGGCCAAATGGTGTCGCAAAAGCGACATGGACTCAAGCATATTGGGGTTATTACTGGAAAAAAGCCGGGATAACCCCCATTTGCCTGCAAAAACGCCTCCCGATGGAGGCGCCTTGCAGATTCAGGAGATCAACGCTCCCAGTAAACCTCTTCCAGGCTGTCCTCTTTCTCCGGCAAACCGCGGGAGAGACGGGGGCTGCTCTGGGCCAGCACCTCGTAGCTGACACGGTTGGCATATTTGCACACCTGGGCCAGTGAGGAGTAGGTCAGGAACTCGGAGGTGTGCTTGGCGGAGTTGGGCACATTCATCCGGTGATAGGAATTGGCGACCATGTCGTGCAGCACGGCAGAGAGCGCGCCATCCCCTGCCCCGTTGGTGTTCTTGATCTTCTCCGGGCCCCCCATGTACGGGGAGATGTGGGAGTAGATGCGGGCCGGTTTGCGGCACTTGGCGCGGGCCATCGGGCGGCTGAACTCATACATGTTGAACTCGGGGATCACGCCAGGCAGCAAGGTATGGGTGGTCTCGCGCTTGTAATCCTCGTCGGTGTAGCTCGCCATGTAGAGACCGATGGGGCCTGCGGTACAGAGCACCATGTCGGCCCAGTCGAGCGCCTTGTCGGCAGCACCGAGCGGATCAGCGATGCCGGTCAGGGCTTCACCCTCGTCTTCATTCATCGCCAGCACGGTCACGTTCTCGGCAATGAAGTCGCGCCACCACTGGGGATTTTCATCGATGACGAAACGGGTGCCCAGAGTCAGCACCACGGGAATACCGGCCTCGCGGGCATAACGGACGGCCGCCATCGCGGCCTCTTTCATCGGATCACCATCGTCACCGCGGACCAGATAGGCGGTGATCACCAGTGCAGAGGCCCCCTTGATCACATCCTCCGGAATGTGCTGCACATCCAGCTGATTCATCTTGCCGGCGTTGATGCCGAAGCTGCGCTCACCGCACTCGGTGATGAAGGTGAAGCAACGACCGATAGGGCCATCCACCGGCTGCAGATAGTCCAGATTGACGCGGGAAGAGGTGTTGCACAGATAACGGTAGGCGTAGCAGCCGATGCGAATGTCCTGGCTCATTACACCCAGCAGGATGGAGTGGGAATCGGCCAGCACCGAGTAGTTGTGTACCGTGTTGCCGATGGTGCCACCGGCAAACTCGCTCACCACCATGTTGTTGGTCTTGAGCTCGTCATAAATGCGTTCGGCCACGTCGTCGTTGATGACGACGGAGTGCCCCTTGCTCAGACCATAACGGGTCAGAAACGCTTCATCCACATGGGCTTCGATATCAACCAGGGTCTGATCAATCCCGACCACGTAGGCTTTGCCCAGCTCGGTTAACAGGGGATTTTGCGGCACCAGGGGATCGCGTCTGTCGACAGGGAAGTAGTGTTTGGACTTGCGCTGACCGGGAAATTTCATGGCAATGTTCTGTGCTCTGGGGGAAAGAGGGGCGGGATTTTAACACAATCCGCCGTCCCGAAAAGTCGCCCTGTTTAAATAATGGAGTCAGTATAGACAAGGCTTGCAAGGAAAAACGTTTGCCTTTTCACCATAAAAAAACCACCCCGCCCGGGGTGGTTCTGAAGTACAAAAACGCGGCCAGCGTTCAGAGTGCCGCAACGCCCTGCAACAGGGCCAGCACCGAGAAGAGTCCGAGGGCGAGCCAGAACAGCAAGGTACCCAGAAAACGGGGCACATTGGGGGCTTTCGGGATCTGGATGCCGATGGCATGAAGGATGCGGCCAACCAGCAGCATGGCGCCACCGGCATGCAGCCAGAGCGCACCGGCACCGGATAGCTCGCACAGCGCCATCAGCAGCAGGGTCAGCGGCACATACTCGGCAAAATTGCCGTGAGCCCGGATCGCCGCCAGCAGCTCGGGGGCTTCCCCCTGCCCTATCATCACCCCGAACTGGGCGCGGCGTCTGACCACCCAGAAGGAGAGCCCCAGAAACAGCAGCCCCAGCAGGCCTGCGTAAATCAGTGTGATATGTACCATGACTCGACTCCTTGTTTGACTGACTGCCGGTCACTCATGCCAGTTCGCGGCAGATGAGCGAGACCATCATCCGGATATGGGCCTGATCGCTGTTGAGGGCCGCAATATATTCAAACCGCTCGCCACCGGCCTCCATGAAGATCTCCCGATTCTGTACCTGAATTTCCTCGAGGGTTTCGAGGCAATCGGCGGCAAAGGCAGGACAAATCACATCGAGCCGCTTGATGCCCGCTGCCGGCATACCGGCGATGGTCACGTCGGTGTAGGGTTTGAGCCACTCCTCCTTGCCAAAGCGGGACTGGAAACTGGCCGTCCACTGCCCGGCCGCCAGCCCGAGCGCCTCGGCCAGCAGGGTGGCGGTGTGGCGACACTGGTGACCATAGGGGTCCCCTTCGTTCTCATAGCGCTCGGGAATACCGTGGAACGACATCAGCAGGTGATCACCCTGGCCGTGCTGCTCCCAGTGACGGCGCACGCTCATGGCCAGCGCCTGAATGTATTCGGGATGGGCGTGATAATCACGAATGAGCCGCACCACCGGCAGATTGCGCTCCTTCTTCATCGCCTTGCCCCAGGCATCGAAGACCGAGGCGGTGGTACTGACCGAATATTGCGGATAGAGCGGCAACAGGATCACCCGGTTGACCCCTTTGGCCTTGAGCGCCTGCCAGCCATCATTCACTGACGGGGAACCATAGGTCATCGCCAGCTCCACCGGCACCTCGACCCCTTCCCGCTTGAGCTCCTGCTCCAGCGCGGCGCGCTGCTGCTTGCTTATCACCATCAGCGGCGAGCCCTGCTCGGTCCACACCTGCTGATAGAGCTTGGCCACTTTGGGCGAGCGCGTCGGCAAGATGATGAAGTGGAGCAGCGGGCACCAGAGGTAACGGGGCAGGTCCACCACACGGGGATCGTGCAGGAACTGGCTGAGGAACGCTTTGACGGCAGCGGTGGTCGGTGCGGCTGGGGTACCCAGATTGACCAGCAATATTCCGGTTTTCGTGGTCACGTTGGCTTCCTGTCTATCTGTCATTATGCAAAAAGGGCCCCGCAGGGCCCTTCTCTTTATTTATCTGATGGCACGGGAAACTGTGCCGGCAGCAAAGATCAGCCCAGAATGGTGGCAAGCTGCTTGCTGACCTGATCAACCGGCTGGGTGCCGTCGATCTTGACGTAACGGGTGTGGCCCGCTTCCGCCTCTTTGCCGTAGAAACCGATCAGCGGCGCGGTCTGCTGATGATATACATCCAGACGCTTGCGTACTGTGGTCTCTTCGTCATCGGCGCGGATCACCAGATCTTCACCGGTCACGTCATCCTTGCCTTCCACTTTCGGCGGGTTGAACACCACGTGGTAGGTACGGCCGGAGCCGGAGTGAACGCGACGGCCGCTCATGCGCTTGACGATCTCTTCGTCCGGCACAGCAAACTCCAGCACGAAATCAACCACAACACCGGCGTCCTTCATGGCTTGCGCCTGGGGAATGGTGCGCGGGAAACCGTCCAACAGGAAGCCTTTGGCGCAATCCGGCTGAGCGATGCGCTCTTTGACCAGACCGATGATGATGTCGTCAGAGACCAGCTGACCTGCGTCCATCACAGCTTTGGCTTTCAGACCGAGCTCGGTGCCCGCTTTGATCGCCGCACGCAGCATGTCGCCGGTGGAGATCTGGGGAATACCGTGTTTTTCCATGATGAACTGAGCCTGAGTACCTTTGCCGGCGCCCGGAGCCCCCAACAGAACAATGCGCATACACGCTCCTATTGATTGGTTATTCAAATCTTGCGAAGGCAAAAAAGTACACGGTTTCGCCCGTTTCTACAAGCTCGCGCCGCCTGAATGGCCACTTTATCGCCATAAAAAACGGCGGCACGACGCCATACAAATTGGCAGGCGCACGGGAAAAGTGAGTGAAAATTCAACAGAAGTGCTGACAACAAGCTGACGACGGGGATAAAAAAATCCCGGCTCAAGGCCGGGAATTGCGCTCAAAAGTAACTACTTGTCGCTCGTAGTAGGAACAGGGCAATAGTAGTTTGCCCCCTGTGCGTCAACAACTGTCAGATGTGACAGGGAGGCCGCTATGAAACCGGAACTGGGGGTCTGGCGAGGAGATAAGCTCGGCTTCCAGCTTGCCAAAATAGGCAACCCGCTCGCTGATGTCCTCCCCCGCATACTGCTCGGCCAGCGCGAGGTAATCCTGATAGTGGCGCGCCTCGGAGCGCAGCAGGGAGACGTAAAAGCGCCCCAGCTCCTCGTCCAGATGGGGAGCCAGCTTGGCAAAACGCTCGCAGGAGCGCGCCTCAATATAGGCACCGATGATCATCTTGTCGACAATGGTGGCAGGCTCATGGGTGCGCACATGCTGCATCAGTTGCCGGGCATAGCGAGAAGCGGTGACCGGGCCATATTCGATGCCGCGGGCCTGCATGATCTCCAGCACCTGCTCGAAGTGATGCAGCTCCTCCTGAATGAGCCGCACCATGGGAAACAGCAGCGGATTGCGTTCCAGCTCGGCAAAGACGGTGCGATCAGACTCCCCCATGCTGCGTTTGCCCAGGATCTCGGCCTTCTCCGGGATGGCATCCAGCTCGCGATAAAACTCCAGCTTGGGCAGCAGATGGCGCTTGCCCTTGGGCAGGCAGTAGCGGCGCACCAGACTGTGGGCGGTGAGTGCGGCCTTGGTCTCACAGTTGGCGTGATCGATGAGCAGGGTCGGTAAACGGGCCGGATCCCGCGCCATCTCTACCCACTCCTCCGGGGTCTCGCACTGCAAAAACTGGCGCACTGGGGCTAGCAGATCATCCATCTGAACTCTCGTCTCTTAAAAGCGTATCGGTCATATATGTTGCCGCCTATGCTAGCGGATCCCGCTGGCCATGCCCATATCCGGCACGATAAACGGATATTTTTCAAACAGATACTCTCTCCCCTTCTGCCCGTGTGCGGCAGAAACGACAATGGGGGCCACTGGCCCCCATCTCGCTATCCCATCCGGCAAAACCGCAAACGTTTAACTGCCTTCGTTAAAAATTTCCAGATTGCTGGTGCCTTCCTGCCATTCACGCACCGCTTTGGTGTCATCGTTGCGCAGGGCGTTGAGGTGATCCAGATAGGACTGATCCACGTCGGAGGTGACGTAGTGGCCATTGAACACCGAGGTCTCAAAGTGACGCAGATCCGGGTTGATCTCCCGCACGGCTTCTTCCAGATCTTCCAGATCCTGGAAAATCAGGCCATCGGCACCAATCAGCTTGCACACCTCTTCCACTTCACGGCCGTGGGCGATCAGCTCGTTGGCGGTGGGCATGTCGATACCGTAGACGTTGGGGAAGCGGATTTCCGGCGCAGCCGAAGCGAAGTAGACCTTGGCTGCCCCTGCTTCACGGGCCATCTGGATGATCTGCTCGGACGTGGTACCGCGCACTATGCTGTCATCCACCAGCAACACCTTCTTGCCCTTGAACTCGGAGCCGATGGCGTTGAGCTTGCGGCGCACCGACTTCTTACGCTGGGTCTGGCCCGGCATGATGAAGGTACGGCCGATGTAGCGGTTCTTCACGAAGCCCTGACGGTATGGCAGGTCGAGGGTGTGAGCGATCTCCAGCGCCACGTCACAGGAGGTCTCGGGGATGGGGATAACCACATCAACGTCGAGATCTTCCCATTCGCGAGCAATCTTCTGACCCAGCTTGCGGCCCATGTTGAGGCGGGCAGCGTAGACCGAGACCTTGTCGATGCACGAATCGGGACGAGCAAAGTAGACATATTCGAAGATGCAGGAGCTCATCTGCGGGTTCTCCGCACACTGCTCGGAGAAAAGCTGGCCCTGCTCGGTGATGTAGATGGCTTCACCCGGCGCAATATCCCGCACCGTCTCGAAACCGATGGCGTCGAGCGCCACGCTCTCGGAGGCGAGCATGTACTCCACTTGACCCTGCTCGTCCTGACGACGACCGAGGATCAGCGGGCGAATGCCGTTGGGATCACGAAAGCCGATGAGGCCATGGCCAATCACCAGCGAGACCACCGCATAGGCGCCGCGGATCTGCTGATGGGTTCTGCGCACCGCCGCGAAGATATCTTCGGGGCGCAGCGCCATCTTGTCACAGCGATCCAGCTCGTGGGCCAGCACGTTCAGCAGCACTTCCGAATCGGAGGTGGTGTTGATGTGGCGGCGGGCGACCTTGAACTGCTGCTCCTTGAGCTCCTTGGCGTTGGTGAGGTTGCCGTTATGGGCCAGCACCATGCCGTAGGGCGAGTTCACATAAAAAGGTTGGGCTTCAGCGGCACTTGAGCTGCCTGCGGTGGGATATCTGACATGACCTATGCCGATGTTCCCTTGCAGACGCTGCATGTGGCGCACTTCAAACACGTCCTTCACCAGGCCATTGGCCTTGCGTTGCCGGAAGTTTCCACTCTCAATGGTCACGATCCCGGCGGCATCCTGTCCCCTGTGCTGCAACACCGTCAAGGCGTCGTAGAGGGCCTGATTGACGGGGGTGGTGCCAACTATACCGACAATACCACACATGTCTTTGCTACCTCGAAGTCACTATACCTGTTTAAGAAAACTGGATGAGTTCAACATGAACCCGAAAAACCACTGGATCACCGGCTTGAACTCCGGCACCAGCTTGGACGCCACCCACCAGTCGCTCTGGGAGAGGCTGGTGAAGGTATCCATGAAAAAAAGCAGGGCACTGACGATCAGCACCCCGCGAATTGCGCCGAAGCAGACCCCCAGCACCCGATCGGTACCGGAGAGACCCGTCTTGTCCACCAACAGGCCCACCACATAGTTGACCACGCTGCCGAGGATCAGGGTCGCCACAAACAGCGCCGCGATGGCCAGACCGTTGCGCACCAGCGCGTCGGAGAACGAGGTGAAATAGACGGCGAGATCGGGATAGAAATGGCTGGCAATAAAGAAGGCGATAAACCAGGTGACAAGAGACATGGCCTCCTTGACGAAGCCGCGCACCAGGCTGATGAGAGCAGAAAAACCGACGATGCCGATGATGGCGTAATCAATCCAGACCATAGAAAAAGATGTCCTGCGAAATTGCGGCGCAGTCTAACAAAAACGATTGCGCATTGCTTGATAAAAATGTGTTAACTGTTCAAAGCGGCGCCGAAAAGCCGCATTTTTTCAGCACTAAAACGGTTGACCGGCGCCAGAATGCACAACGCCATGGCAATGCCATGGCGTTGTGGTCAGCGGTGTGAGCTTACCCGATGTGGGTCAGGCCACCCATGTAGGATTGCAGCGCAGCCGGGATGGCGATGCGGCCATCTTCCTGCTGGTAGTTCTCCATCACCGCGACCAGAGTACGACCCACCGCCAGACCGGAGCCGTTCAGGGTGTGCAGCAGCTGCGGCTTGCCGTCGATGCGCACGCGAGCCTGCATGCGGCGCGCCTGGAAGTCGGTGCAGTTGGAGACAGAGGAGATCTCGCGGTAGGTGTTCTGGGCGGGCAGCCACACTTCCAGATCGTAGGTCTTGGCGGCGCAGAAGCCCATGTCACCGGTAGAGAGTGCCATCACGCGATACGGCAGTTCCAGCAGTTGCAGCACCTTCTCGGCGTGACCCACCATCTCTTCCAGCGCTTCCCAGGATTGCTCCGGGTGAACCAGCTGAACCATCTCGACCTTGTCGAACTGGTGCATACGGATGAGACCACGGGTATCACGACCGTAGGAGCCCGCTTCGGAGCGGAAGCAGGGGCTGTGGGCGGTCATCTTGATCGGCAGTTCCTGCTCGTCGAAGATCTCGTCGCGGGCCATGTTGGTGAGCGGCACTTCGGAGGTCGGGATCAGCGAGAACTTGCGCATCTTGCCTTCATCTTCCCCTTCGCCCTCAATCCCGGTATTGAACAAATCCTGGGAGAACTTGGGCAACTGGCCGGTGCCATAGAGGCTATCCGGGTTGACCAGATAAGGGACGTAGCATTCGGTATAACCGTGCTGCAGGGTGTGCAGATCCAGCATGAACTGGGCCAGCGCGCGGTGCAGGCGGGCAATCTGCCCCTTCATCACCACGAAACGGGCACCGGAGAGCTTGACGCCATTCTTGAAGTCAACGCCCTTGGCCGCTTCACCGAGATCGATATGATCACGCACCGGGAAGCTGAACTGACGCGGGGTACCCCAGCGGCGCACTTCCACGTTGTCGTTCTCGTCACGACCCACCGGAGTAGTCTCGCTCGGCAGGTTGGGGATGGCGTCGGCAATGGCTTTCAGCTGGGCCAGCAGGGCATCCAGCTCGACCTTGCTGGTTTCCAGCTCGTCGTTGATCTTGGTCACTTCGGCCTTGAGCGGGGCAACATCTTCACCACGACGGGCAGCTTCACCGATGGATTTGGAGCGGGCGTTGCGCTCGGCCTGCAGCTCCTGGGTACGGGACTGCAGATCCTTGCGTTTCTCTTCCAGAGCGTTGACAGCCGCTACGTCCAGAACGTAACCGCGTGTCGCCAGACGAGCGGCAGCCTCTTCGATATCGCTGCGCAGATATTTGGGATCCAGCATGGTTTACCTACTTTTTTAAAATGGGATCTGGGCCTGAGTCATCATGACGGGCTGGGAAACAGATCCGGAAGTTAACATCGGTTGGCGCACCCCAATCGTGTTCAGAATCGGGCCTTCGAAATCAAGAAGATGGTATCAGGCCGAAACCAACGGGGTCAGACGGGCAGTGTAGCAGACCGCCCCCCCGCCCGAACAGGGACTATTGGGGTCGTTTTTGCCGACTTGTGGGGTCAGACACCCCATTTTTCCGGTGTCTGACCACTTTTCATCCAGCAGGAGAAAACACGCGACTAGCGCCCCCGTTTTTGCGGGCTCTGCCGGTCCAGTTCGTGGAGGTAGTCGAGCTTCTGGCCGATCTGCTTTTCCAGACCGCGATCGGTGGGCTGGTAGTACTGCTTGCCCGCCAGCTCCGGCGGAAAATATTGCTCGCCCGCGGCATAGGCCCCCGGCTCGTCATGGGCGTAGCGATATTCGGCGCCATAGCCCAGATCGCTCATCAGTTTGGTCGGGGCATTGCGCAGGTGTACCGGCACCTCGAAGTCAGGCAGGTTTTTGGCATCATGAAGCGCCGCCTTCCAGGCGGTATAGACCGCATTGCTTTTCGGGGCACAGGCAAGATAGACGATCGCCTGGGCGATGGCTCGCTCCCCTTCCGCCGGACCGATCCGATGGAAGCAATCCCAGGCCGACAGGGCGACCTGCATGGCACGGGGATCGGCATTGCCCACATCTTCCGAGGCAATCGCCAGCAAGCGGCGGGCAATATAGAGCGGATCGCAACCGGCACTCACCATGCGGGCATACCAGTAGAGCGCCGCATCCGGCGCCGAACCGCGAATGGATTTGTGCACCGCCGAGATGAGGTCGTAGAAGTGATCCCCCCCCTTGTCGAAGCGGGCCACATGCTCCCCCACCACGGCAGCGAGCAGACCGCTGTCGATCACCCGCGCCCCAGTGCTGTCGGTTTCGGCCATGTCGGCCAACAGCTCCAGATAGTTGAGGGATTTGCGCCCGTCCCCATCGACCGCCTTGGCCAGCGCCTCTTTGACGCCGGGGGCAAAGGTGAGAGCCGGATCATTGAGACCACGGGGGTCCTGCATCGCCTGATCGAGCATGGCGAGGATGTCGCTCTCTTCCAGCCGCTTGAGCAGATAGACCCGGGCCCGGGAGAGCAGTGCGTTGTTGAGTTCGAACGAGGGGTTTTCAGTGGTGGCACCGATAAAAGTGATGGTGCCATCTTCGATGTGAGGCAAGAACACATCCTGCTGGCTCTTGTTGAAGCGGTGCACCTCATCCACGAACAAGATGGTGCGCACCCCGCGCCAGCTGTACTCCTTCGCCTTGTCGATGGCGGCGCGGATCTCCTTGATACCGGAGGTAACCGCAGAGAGCCGCTCCACCTCCGCCTGGCAATAATGCGCCATCAGCTCCGCCAACGTGGTCTTGCCGGTACCGGGCGGCCCCCACAGGATCATCGAGTGGCAGTGACCCGCCAGAATGGCTTTGCGCAGGGGCTTGTCAGCCCCCAGGATATGCTGCTGACCGATATACTGGTCGAGGTTTTGCGGCCGCATCCGGGCCGCCAGCGGACGAAAGTCCGATGAAAAATCCAGCGACAAGTTGCTCATCTGTATTGACCGTTCAGTATCACGGATACCGCCATGGAAAAACGGTCCGACGAAAAATCCAACCAGAGGTTGCTCATCGGTATTGACCACCCAGCGTCACGCCACCCGCCTTTGACTGGCGCAGTGGCGAGCAATCCAACGACCGCCTGCTCATTAGCGCTGGTCGTCCAGCTCGACCCCCTTCGGGATCTTGAAAACAAATTCGTTGCCCTTGAGCACCGGCTTGCGGTTGAAGCTGCTCAGGGTGAATTCACTCCACTGCCCCTGCGCCTCTTTCACATCGAAACGGCTGATGTTGTTGGCCCGATCGAAGGTGACGCGGAAGGAGGCGATCAGCTCATCCTTGTTGCGGCTGGTGACGGTGTAAACATCTCCCTGCTGGGTCACGTCATAGTTCTTCCAGAACTTGTCGTCATTGCCAGCGATCAGAATAAAGGGAGTGTTGAGCACCGCATCTTTCAGCTTGAGGGCGGTGACCTGCTCGACGAAGGGATCATAGACCCAGACATCCTGACCATCGGCCACGATCAGGCTCTCGTCCGGCGAGGTAGTGTGCCAGTTGAAACGGTTTGGCCGCTGCACCAGCAGATCGCCGCTGGCCTTTTGCAACTCCTTGCCCTTGCTGTCATAGACGGTCTGGGCAAACTTGGCGGAGAAGAGGCTGACACCCGCCAGCTTCTGTTTGAGATCGCTGGCCGCATCGGCCCACACCTGACTGCTGGCCATCAGCAACACAGTACCCATCAACAGTTGTTTTTTCATCACGCTCTTCATAAAGACGCTCTCGATAAAAGGCCACGCCCGCGGAGGGCATGGCCAGGGATAGTATGAAACGGTGAGGCTTAGTCCCGCACCGGCGGCGGTGCCAGCACGTCGCGCTGACCATTGCCACCCGGTGAGCTGACGATGCCCTGATTCTCCATCTGCTCGATGAGACGGGCTGCCCGGTTGTAACCAATCTTGAACTTGCGCTGGACGCTGGAGGTCGAGCCACGACGGGACTCCACCACAAAGGCGACCGCTTCATCGAACAGGGGGTCCAGCTCTTCATCGCCACCGCCGCCATATTCGCCGCTGCCACCTTCGCCACCCGACTCACCGGAGAGGATCTCCTCGATGTAGTTCGGCTCGCCGCGCAGTTTCCAGTCCGCCACCACCTTGTGCACTTCGTGGTCATCAACGAACGCACCGTGTACCCGGGTCGGGTTGGAGGTACCGGACGGCATGTAGAGCATGTCGCCCATGCCGAGCAGGGATTCGGCACCACCCTGATCGATGATGGTGCGCGAGTCGATCTTGCTCGACACCTGGAACGAAATACGGGTCGGGATGTTGGCCTTGATAAGGCCGGTAATCACATCCACCGACGGACGCTGGGTCGCCAGAATGAGGTGAATACCGGCCGCCCGCGCCTTCTGGGCGATACGGGCAATCAGCTCTTCCACCTTCTTGCCGACGATCATCATCATGTCGGCAAATTCGTCCACCACCACCACGATGTGGGGCAGTTTCTCCAGCTCCGGCGGCATCTGATCCATGGAGTCACCCGGACGCCACAGCGGGTCGAGCAGCGGCTCGCCCGCCTCGATAGCAGCCAGCACCTTGTCGTTGTAGCCCTTGAGGTTACGCACGCCAACTGCCGACATCAGTTTGTAACGGCGCTCCATCTCGCCCACGCACCAGCGCAGAGCGTTGGCGGCGTCCTTCATATCGGTCACCACCTCGGTCAGCAGGTGCGGGATCCCTTCATAGACCGAGAGTTCCAGCATCTTGGGGTCGATCATGATGAAGCGCAGGTCATCGGGGGATGACTTGTAGAGCATGGAGATGATCATGGTGTTCACCCCCACCGACTTACCGGAACCGGTCGTACCGGCCACCAGCAGGTGCGGCATCTTGGCCAGGTTCACCACCACCGGCTCCCCTGCAATGTCCTGACCCAGGCCCATGGTAAGCGGGTTGCGGCTGTCGCGGAAGGCATCGCAGTCGAGGGTCTCGCGCAGGTAGACGGTCTGGCGCACCCGGTTGGGCAGCTCGATACCGACGAAGGTCTTGCCCGGGATCACCTCAACCACCCGCACGCTGCTGGCAGAGAGGGAACGGGCCAGATCGCGCGAGAGGTTGGTGATCTTGCTCGCCTTCATGCCCGGCGCCAGATCCAGTTCGAAACGGGTGATGACCGGGCCCGGATAGACACCGACCACCTTGGCCTGCACGTTGTAATCGGCGAGTTTCGCCTCCACCAGACGGCCCATGCGATCCAGCTCATCCTTGCTCATCATCTGGGTCTTGGCAGGCGGTCTGTCCAGCAGCTCGATGCTTGGCAACGGGGGCATCGTTGATTGCGGACGACGCTTGGGCCTGCTCGGTGCGACGGCAACCGGTGCGGCGACCTCATCGTCACCTTCGGCCCAGGGCAGATCCAGCTCGTCCTCATCATCGTCATCGGCCACAGCCAGTACCGGTTGACGGCGACCATTGGCGGCCGCCACCGCACGTTTCGGCTTGGCAGCCGGAGCCGGCTCGTCATCTTCATCATCAAACTGCGGGTCGAACTCGAAGGTATCGTCGTCGAGTTCCGGCAGCCACTCTTCGGCGGCGGCCTTCTGATCCTTGGCCTTGGGTCGGCGAGTCCAGCTGGTGTGCGGCTCATCTTCCTCGTCATCAAACGCGATGGCCCCGACCCCGCCTTCCAGCAAGGGGTCCGGCCCCTCGTTGCGAGGTTGACGCCAGCCACCGGTCAGCCAGCGGCCGAGGGTGGTCGGGAAGTGGTAAACAGCGCTGACCGAACCGGTACAAGCCGCGCCGATCTGCTCGACGATGGTAAGCCAGGACCAGCCGGTAAACAGGGTGATGCCGGTTGCCACGAAGCAGAGCAGCATCAGGTTGGCCCCGACGCCGCCAAACAGCGGCACCACCGCGGAGGCGATCACATCCCCCACCAGACCACCGGCGGAGAAGTTCTGCATATCGTTGAAGTTCATGCTGGCAATGGCCGACATGCCGAGCACGGTCAGGATAAAGCCGATGATCCGCACCCCCAGGGTGAGGTAATCCACATCGAGCAGACGGCTCGGGCGCCAGAACAGACTCCAGCCCAGCAGTACCACCAGCGGCGGCACCAGATAGGAGAAGGCACCAAAGGTAAACATGGTGATATCGGCGAGCCAGGCACCGGCACTACCGGCGAGGTTCTTCACCTCCCCTTGCCAGGAGGTCTGGGACCAACCGGGATCAGCGGGATGATAGGACAACAGGGCAAGCAGAAGATAAGCAGCCATCAGGGTGATGGCGATCAAGACGGCTTCGAAGATCCGTTGTGTACCTGATAAAGGAGTAAACAGCTTTTTATCGGCCAAACTCCGGCTCCTTTCTGAAAACATGTAATGCAGGAAATAAGGGGGCCTAGTATCCCCGAAAAGCCCACCGATTGTCAGCCAGAGCCTGATGGGACGGGGCCATATTTGCAATTATCTTTACAAGAAGAAACGAGCGGACCGGCCGCTCGTTTCTGACTGTCATGGTGTCTCATATGGAAAAGAAACCACGGCATAACCTGCTTTATCGGGTGCTGATCACCAGACGACTGCTCTGCTTGACCTCTTCCATCACCACGTAGGTGCGGGTGTCATTGACACCGGGCAGACGCAGCAGGGTTTCCCCCAACAGACGGCGGTAAGCCGACATGTCGCTGACTCGGGTCTTGAGCAGGTAGTCGAAGTCACCGGAGACCAGATGACACTCCTGGATCTCTTCGAGTACCTGAACAGCCTTGTTGAACTGTTCAAATACATCAGGCGCCCCGCGATTGAGGGTTATCTCTACAAACACCAGCAGAGATGCGTCCAGATAATGAGGGTTCAGAATAGCGGCATATCCTTCGATATAACCTTGTCGCTCGAGGCGACGAACCCGTTCCAGACACGGTGTAGGACTCAGGCCAACTCGTTTGGACAACTCAACATTCGAAATCCTGCCATCCTTTTGCAGTTCATTAAGAATGTTGCGGTCAATCCTGTCCAAATCCTTTAGCCGACTCTTAGCTTCCATCATTTTATTCCATCCTTTGGCTATTTTTTGGTAAGAATCACCAGTCATTTTATAATTATGGTCACAAATCCTGTCAATACCTGAATATACTAGGCGCAAATGTTGGTTAACATTTTGGCAACATGAAACACCAATCTATAGACGAGGGATAGCATGATTATCGGTGTACCTAAAGAGATAAAAAACCATGAATACCGCGTAGGCATGGTTCCGGCCAGTGTACGTGAACTGACAGCACGAAACCATACTGTTTTCGTCCAAAGCGGTGCCGGAAACGGCATTGGCTTCAGCGATGCAGATTATATCGCTGTTGGAGCCGAAATTTTGGCCTCTGCAGCAGAGGTTTTCGCCAAAGCCGAGATGATCATCAAGGTCAAGGAACCTCAGCCTGTCGAATGTGCCATGCTGCGTCCGGGTCAAACCCTGTTCACCTATCTGCATCTGGCGCCAGACTTGGCCCAGACCGAAGCCCTGCTGCAAAGCGGCGCCATCGGCATCGCCTATGAAACCGTCACCGACGGCCGTGGCGGCCTGCCCCTGCTGGCCCCCATGTCGGAAGTGGCCGGACGCATGTCTATTCAGGCAGGTGCCCAGGCGCTGGAAAAATCGCGCGGCGGGAGTGGAGTGCTGCTCGGCGGCGTACCCGGCGTCGAACCGGCCAAGGTGGTGATCATCGGCGGCGGCGTGGTCGGCTCCAATGCAGCCCGCATGGCCATTGGCCTGCGCGCGGATGTGACCATCCTCGACAACAACGTCGATACCCTGCGCCGTCTCGATAACGAGTTCCAGGGCGCCGCCAAGGTGGTCTACTCCAACAGCGAGACCCTGGAGCGCCATCTACTGGCGGCGGATCTGGTCATCGGCGGCGTGCTGGTACCGGGTGCCACTGCGCCAAAACTTGTCAGCCGTGACCACATTGCGCGCATGAAGCCGGGCTCTGCCATCGTCGATGTGGCCATCGATCAGGGCGGCTGTGTGGAAACCTCCCACGCCACCACCCATGAAGATCCGACGTTTATCGTCGATGAGGTGGTGCACTACTGTGTCGCCAACATGCCGGGGGCGGTGGCCCGCACCTCGACCGTGGCGCTCAACAATGCCACCCTCCCCTTTATCATCAAGCTGGCCCAGCAAGGCTACCGCGACGCCCTGTTGTCAGACGTACACCTGCGTCATGGCCTCAACGTGATGAATGGCAAGCTGACCTGCAAGGAGGTAGCCGTGGCTCATGGCCTTGCCCATACGGATGCCCTGACCCTGCTGAACTGATCTGCGCTGGCCTGCGCCAGTCAACGATGAGTGAAAATCCGCCCGCGATGGGCGGTTTTTTTATCCCTTTATTTCGCGCTGTCACCCCTTGCGCACACGATTAGTGCAATCGACTCACCAGCCTTTGACCGCGGATCACGAATTACCTACAATCGCGCAAACTCATCACATCCCGGAAATTACATCATGAGCCAAGTCACTCACAGCAAATTGCTGATCTTAGGGTCAGGCCCGGCCGGTTACACCGCGGCCGTCTACGCCGCCCGCGCCAACCTCAATCCCCTGCTCATCACCGGCATGCAACAAGGTGGTCAGCTGACCACCACCACCGAAGTGGAGAACTGGCCAGGTGATCCGGAAGGTCTGACCGGCCCGGCGCTGATGGAGCGTATGAAAGCCCATGCAGAGAAGTTCGATACCCGTATCCTGTTTGATCACATCAACAGTGTCGAATTGACTCAACGCCCATTCCGCCTCAAGGGCGACAACGGCGAATACACCTGCGATGCCCTGATCATCGCGACCGGCGCCTCCGCCAAGTATCTGGGTCTGCCCTCCGAAGAGGCCTTCAAGGGCCGCGGTGTCTCTGCCTGTGCGACCTGTGACGGTTTCTTCTACCGCAATCAGGAAGTGGCAGTGATCGGCGGCGGTAACACCGCTGTTGAAGAGGCTTTGTATCTGGCCAACATCGCCAAGAAGGTGCACCTGATCCACCGCCGCGACGAATTCCGCGCCGAGAAGATCCTGATCAAGCGTCTGCACGACAAGGTCGCGAGCGGCAACATCGTGCTGCACACCCACCAGACTCTGGACGAAGTGCTGGGCGATCAGATGGGGGTCACCGGTGTACGCCTGCGCAACACTCAGGACAACAGCACCAGCGAGCTGCCGCTGATGGGCGTCTTTATCGCCATCGGCCACCAGCCCAATACCCAGATCTTCGATGGCCAGCTGGAGATGCAAAACGGCTATCTGAAGGTACGTGGCGGGCTCGAGGGTTTTGCCACCCAGACCAGCATTGAAGGGGTGTTTGCCGCCGGTGACGTGGCCGACCACAACTACCGTCAGGCCATCACCTCCGCCGGTACCGGCTGCATGGCCGCCCTCGATGCCGAGCGTTATCTCGACGCACAATAAACGCGCGCAAGATGTGATATAAGGCATACCAATCGGTATGCCTTTTTTCATTTAAGGAGTCTAATGAAACAGAAGATATTGATTGTCGAAGATAGCCTGACCATTCGCCGTATGCTGACTCAGGCCATTGCCCAGCAAACTGGCCTCGAGATTGATGCCTTCGATACCCTCGAAGGTGCCCGTCACTGCCGGGGCGAGGAGTATGTGGTCGCACTGGTGGACTTGACCTTGCCGGATGCTCCCCGTGGCGAGGCGGTGAACGAGCTGCTGGAGCGGGGTTTGCCGGTGGTGATCCTCACTGCCGACATCAGCGAGGATAAACGTGCCGCCTGGCTGGAAACCGGCGTGTTGGACTATGTGATGAAGGACTCGCGCCACTCGCTGCAATATGCCGTCAGTCTGGTGCACCGCCTCTATCTCAACCAGTCCATCGAAGTGCTGGTGGTCGATGACTCACGCACCTCCCGCCACCGCACCATGGCCCAATTGCGCAAACAGCTGTTGCAGGTGCATGAAGCAACCCATGCCCGTGAAGCGATGGTGATGCTGGAGCAGCACCCGGCCATTCGACTGGCACTGGTCGACTACTACATGCCGGATATCGATGGCATCAGTCTGGTGCGGATGCTGAGAGAACGTTACAGCAAGCAGCAGCTCGCGATTATCGGGATCTCGGTCTCGGACAAGCGCGGTCTCTCTGCTCGCTACCTCAAGCAGGGCGCTAACGACTTTCTCAACCAGCCGTTCGAGCCGGAAGAGCTGCAGTGCCGGGTCAGCCACAATCTGGAGGCGCTCGAACAGTTCAACAGCATTCAGGAGTCAGCCAATCGTGACTACCTGACCGGTCTCTACAACCGGCGTTACTGGTTCAACGAAGGGCAGAAGTGGTTTGAAGAGCATCAACGCCAGCAGACACAACTCGCGCTCTGTGTGCTCGATGTGGATCACTTCAAGCAGGTCAACGATCACTGGGGCCATGCCATCGGCGATCAACTGCTTTGCCACCTGACCCGGCTACTGACCCAGTTCTTCCCCGATGCCATGATTGCCCGC
The DNA here is from genome assembly GCF_016026615.1 of Aeromonas allosaccharophila. Taxonomy (NCBI): domain Bacteria; kingdom Pseudomonadati; phylum Pseudomonadota; class Gammaproteobacteria; order Aeromonadales; family Aeromonadaceae; genus Aeromonas; species Aeromonas allosaccharophila. The sequence continues at coordinate 1,576,263 of NZ_CP065745.1, forward strand.
TTTGGCGGAGAGGAATTTGCCATGATGGTGCCTCACTGCACCGTCCCCGTGTTGATCAAGCGTCTTGAAGGGCTGCGTCAGCAGCTGCGCCAGCAACCCCTGTCACCGGAGACCCCGCTGTTTGTGCGCGCCAGTTACGGCGTGATCAGCGTCGGGCGGGTATCCATGGACGAGGCGCTGAGCGAAGCAGACCGGCTGCTTTATCAGGCAAAGAACACCGGTCGCGACAAGATAGTCTCTCAAGAGACGGCTGTCTGAATCCTCAGGGCATCAGTCCCGTGTATTACCGCCCGACAGACTTTCCAGCAGGAGAGTCTGCGGGTTCCTTTCCTGCCACAGTCTCCCCATCACCATGACTATCGAAAGTCAGTAAGTCTTGTCGACCCGCACCCCATCATCGAAATAGAGAATGCGCACCTTGTCCCCATTGGCAAAGACCATGGCGGGATCATAATCCTGGATAACGTTGATAAGGGCATTTTGCTCGTTGCGGATCAGCAGCTCCACCAGCTTGTTTTCCACCACGGTTCCCCCGGACTGGTATTGCTGCGCGGCCGCAGCACCCGCCAGCGCCCCGACGGCGGTGGCGATTTCACGGCCATGACCGCCGCCAAACTGGTTGCCAAGCAGGCCGCCCAGCACGGCACCACCCAGCGTCTTCCAGCCAGAGTGCTCGGACTCCAGGATCTGACGCTGGGTAATATTGCGCACCGTTTCGACCTGGCCAAACACCACCTGATTGACCGGCCGCGCGGTATTGCGCTGGTAAACTTCCGCCCCGGCGGGCGCCGTGACAAAGCAGAGCAAGCTGGATACTATCAGGATAATGGCCTTCATCTATGAACCTCGTTGCCTTATGTCTCGCTATCTTACCCAACTGGATGATGAGCTTTGCTGGTTTCCCGATCCCAGCCATGCGCTGGAAGAGCCCAACGGCTTGCTGGCGATCGGCGGGGATCTCTCCCCTGCCAGATTGCTGGCAGCTTACCACAAGGGGATCTTCCCGTGGAATGAACCCCACCAGCCGACCCTGTGGTGGTCACCGGATCCCCGCGGAGTGATCCGCCCCGACCAACTCCATGTGGGGCGGACATTGCAGAAGATTATCCGCCGTACCCCATTCGATATTTCCGTCAATCGCGCCTTTAATGAAGTCATCACCGCCTGCGCCGCCCCTCGTCGCACCGCTGATGGCACCTGGATCAGCCAACCCATGATCGAGGCCTACCAGCAACTGCACCGGCTGGGTCATGCCCACTCTATCGAGATCTGGCAGGAGGGAGAGCTGCAAGCGGGACTGTATGGCCTCTCTATCGGCCGACTGTTTTGCGGTGAATCCATGTTCAGCCGCATCGATAACGGCGCCAAGCTGGCCATGGTGGCACTCTGCCGCCATTTTGCTCGCCATCGCGGCGCCCTCATCGATTGCCAGATGCAGAACCCGTTTCTGGCGACCCTGGGTATCGAGGAGTGGCCAAGAGCCCGTTTTCTGGCCGAGCTGGCGCGCCTTGGCCATCAACCACTGTTGGCTTCCTGCTGGCAAGAGGGAGAGATCAGCTTATGACTGAAGAAGTGATCCTCAAGGTTGGGCTGACCCCCAAGCATCCTTGCAGCTATCTGGATCATGAGCAGGAACAGTTGCTGGTGCTGATGGATCACAATCTGCTCAATGCCAACGGCTACGAGCGATTGTTGACTGCCGGTTTTCGCCGCAGTGGCAACGACATCTATCGCCCCCACTGCCCGGCGTGCCATGCCTGCCAATCCCTTCGTATTCACAGCGAGCACTTTCGTCCCAGTCGCGGCCAAAAGCGGATCCGCCAGCTCAACAAAGATATCGAGCTCGTCCTGAGCTACGATGACAAACCCGAGTATTACCTGCTCTACGAACGCTATATCCGTGAACGCCACCATGATGGCAGCATGTATCCCCCCAACCGCAGTCAGTATCGCGGTTTTCTCCATTGTGACTGGATGCCGCCGCTCTATCTGGAGATGCGCAAGGAGGGCCGTCTTATCGGCGTGGCCACCACAGACCTGCTGCCCCACTCCCTCAGCGCCATGTATACCTTCTTCGATCCGGACTATGCCGATCGCTCCCTGGGCACCTTTGCCATCCTCTGCCAGCTCGATCTGGCCAGGCGAACCGGGCGAAGCTGGCTCTATCTTGGCTATCTGGTGGAGGCGTGTCGCAAGATGAATTACAAGCGCAATTACCTCCCCCATGAGCTGTTAATTCAGGGGGAATGGAAAAATATCGACACCAAGCCCGAGTAAACTTTACACATAGCCTTAAATCCGGCATGATCCAGCGGTTTTTTGTTGTGGCTTATCAAGAGGATTCAATGGCTAAAGAAGACAGTATTGAGATGCAGGGCACTATTCTCGAAACCCTGCCCAATACCATGTTCCGTGTGGAACTGGAGAATGGTCACGTGGTTATCGCTCATATTTCAGGCAAGATGCGCAAAAACTACATTCGTATCCTGACTGGAGACAAAGTAACGGTAGCACTGACTCCCTACGATCTCTCCAAGGGACGTATTGTTTTCCGCTCTCGCTAAGCCAGGAATTCAGCAAAAAACCCCAACCTGTCGGTTGGGGTTTTTTGTCGTTTTCTGATCACTGACGCTTAGTGGGAAACAGCTTCAACATTGACCTGAAAATCAAAGCTGAGGCTGTCATTTACCAACTCAACCTTCACTATCCCCCCGTCAACCAGTGAACCGAACAGGATCTCGTTGGCCAGGGGTTTCTTGAGGTGCTCCTGGATAACCCGACCCATCGGTCTGGCACCCATGGCTCTGTCATATCCCTTCTCTGCCAACCAGTGGCGGGCACGCTCGGACACCTCGAGAGAGACTCCCTTCGCATCCAGTTGAACCTGCAACTCGACAATGAACTTGTCGACCACCTGATGGATCACCGTCATATCGAGATGGTTGAACCAGATGGTGTGATCAAGCCGGTTACGAAACTCCGGACTGAAGGTCTTGTTGATCACCGCCATGGCATCGTGGCTCAAATCCTGTTGCTGGAAGCCAATCGACTTGCGCTGGGTCTCCTGCACACCGGCGTTGGTGGTCATGACCAGGATCACATTACGGAAATCTGCCTTGCGCCCGTTGTTATCGGTCAGGGTACCGTTGTCCATCACCTGCAACAGCAGGTTGAACACATCCGGGTGAGCCTTCTCAATCTCGTCGAGCAACACCACCGAGTGAGGATGCTTGATCACCGCATCGGTCAGCAACCCCCCCTGCTCAAACCCGACATAGCCGGGAGGCGCACCAATCAGACGAGATACGGTATGGCGTTCCATGTACTCGGACATATCAAAGCGCAGCATCTCGACACCCAATGCTTTACCCAACTGCTGGGTCACCTCTGTTTTACCGACACCGGTAGGACCGGCAAACAGGAAGCAACCAACCGGGCGGCGCTCGTTGCCAAGTCCGGAGCGTGACAGGCGGATGGCATCAGCCAGCACCTCAATGGCCTTGTCCTGACCAAAGACCACCATCTTCAGATTGCGCTCCAGGTGTTTCAGCACCTCCTTATCAGAGGAAGAAACTGATTTTTCCGGAATGCGGGCAATCTTGGCAACGATGGATTCAATCTCCTGCACATTGATCACTTTCTTGCGCTTGCTCGCTGGCAGCAACCGCTGTCCGGCACCGGCCTCATCGATCACGTCGATCGCCTTGTCAGGCAAATGACGATCATTGATGTACTTGGCAGAGAGCTCGGCAGCCGCCCGGATCGCCTTGGCGGTGTAGCGTACGCCGTGGTGGGCCTCGTAGCGGCTCTTGAGCCCCATCAGGATACGCGTGGTGTCATCGATAGTCGGCTCGACGATATCGATCTTCTGAAAGCGACGCGCCAGCGCACGGTCTTTCTCGAAGATCTGGGCATACTCCTGATAGGTGGTGGATCCCACACAGCGGAGCAAACCATTGGAGAGCAGCGGCTTGATCAGATTGGCCGCATCCAGCTGACCACCGGATGCCGCACCGGCACCGATGATGGTATGGATCTCGTCGATAAAGAGGATGGCCCCTTCCTGACGCTCAATCTGCTTGAGCAGTACCTTGAGGCGCTTCTCGAAATCACCACGGTATTTGGTGCCCGCCAGCAGAGAACCCATATCCAGCGAATAGATGGTGCTGCCCGCAATCACCTCTGGCACATCACCCTTGACGATGCGATAGGCCAGCCCTTCGGCAATGGCGGTTTTGCCCACGCCTGCTTCACCCACCAGCAGCGGGTTGTTCTTGCGACGGCGGCAGAGCACCTGAATGGTACGGTTGAGCTCCTGATCACGGCCAATCAGTGGATCGATGCGCCCTTCCAGCACCAGCTGGTTCAGGTTGGTGGCAAAGCTCTCGATCTGGGCGGCCGAGACATCATCATCAGACTCGGGATTGTTATTGCTGCCGAGATCCGGCTTGTTATCCTTGCGCACCCCGTGGGAGAGGAAATTGACAACGTCGAGACGGCTGATCTCGGCTTTTTTCAGGAAATAGGCAGCTTGTGACTCCTGCTCACTGAAGATAGCGACCAGCACGTTGGCGCCGCTGACTTCAGTATTGCCGGAGGATTGCACATGGAAGACGGCACGCTGCAACACACGCTGGAAGCCCAGTGTGGGCTGGGTTTCACGATCTTCATCATCGCGCGGAATGAGCGGGGTAGTTTGGGTGATAAATGCGCGGATCTCCTTGCGCATCTGTTCGACATCGGCACCACAGGAGCTCAGCGCCTCATGGGCTGAACTGTTATCCAGAAGGGCTAACAACAGGTGCTCGACAGTCATGAATTCGTGGCGCTCGTCACGGGCCAGTTTGAACGCCTCGTTCAGCGTCTTTTCTAGATCTTTATTCAACATAGGCACCTCCCCTAGTACAGCTACAATGTGGTGTCACACTCGCCATCAAGTCATCAGATTCAAGCCTTTTCCATAGTACAGAGCAGTGGATGTTCATTGTTACGTGCATAGGTGTTGACCTGGACAACCTTGGTTTCGGCGATCTCTGCAGTAAACATGCCGCAGACACCCTTACCACTATAATGCACACTCAGCATGACCTGAGTCGCCTTGTCCAAATCCATACCAAAGAACTTTTGCAGCACCTCCACCACAAACTCCATCGGCGTGTAATCATCGTTGTTCAACACAACCTTATACATGGGTGGCGGCTGCAGCTTTGTTTTCTCTGCTTCTGCAATCTCTTCATTAGCAAAGAGTTCTTTCTGCTTGCTCATAATCGCGCTTTGGTACCTCTAGATTACTACCGTCTAACACAAGGTTGTCAATAGACTTGTTAACCAGATCACATCAGCTGTTAACAACTTCTTGACTCGCTCAAAAGTTGGACTAGATTGGTTACTTGCTAATCTGTGCCCGTCTGCTACGGGCTTATGTCCCTAGTTATAAAGGGCTGGCGCAGGTTACTCAACGACTTCTGGGTAATCAATAAAAGGATGTAGAAGTATGGCAACCGGCACAGTTAAGTGGTTTAACAACGCAAAAGGATTTGGGTTTATCTGTCCGGAAGGGGGCGGTGAGGATATCTTCGCTCACTACTCCACGATTCAAATGGAGGGCTACAAGACCCTGAAAGCGGGTCAGGCCGTCAATTTTGAACTGCAACAGGGGCCGAAAGGAAATCACGCTTCTGTGATTGTGCCAAACGAAGCACAAAATATGTAAATAACACCCGTTGGATAAATAAAAAACCGGTTCCTCTTTGAGCAACCGGTTTTTTATTGTCAGATTTCTGGCGCGTCCTGCCTCCTCACGGGATCACAGGGTGATCACCAGCCATGATCAGTCGTGATATTCACTGCAGGCGATCAGGGTATTTTCCATCAGGCTGGCTACCGTCATCGGGCCCACGCCACCGGGTACCGGAGTAATGAAGGAGGCATGGCTGCGCGCCGTCTCAAACTCCACATCCCCGACCAGTGAGCCATCAGCCAGGCGGTTGATACCCACATCGATCACCAGTGCGCCCGGTTTGATCCACTCGCCCGGAATGAAGTTGGGCTTGCCGACCGCAACAACCAGCAGATCGGCACGGCGTACCTGATCTTCCAGATCCCGGGTAAAGCGGTGACAAGTCGTGGTGGTGCAGCCCGCCAGCAGCAATTCGAGGGTCATGGGACGCCCCACTATATTGGACGCCCCCACCACGACCGCATGCAGACCATGCGTCTTCACGCCGGTGGTCTCGATCAGCGTCATGATCCCTTTCGGGGTGCAGGGGCGCAGCGCCGGAATACGTTGGGCCAGGCGGCCTACGTTATAGGGATGGAAACCGTCTACATCCTTGTCAGGGTGGATCCGCTCCAGCACCTGAGTGGTATCGAAGTGATCCGGCAACGGCAACTGAACCAGAATGCCATCTACGTGGCTGTCTTCATTCAACTGGTCGATCAGCGCCAGCAACTCTTCCTGACTGGCGGTTGCACTCAGATCATAGGAGCGGGAGAGAAAACCCACCTCCTCACATGCCCGGCGTTTGCTGCCGACATAGACCTGAGAGGCGGGATCCGCCCCCACCAGAATGACTGCCAGCCCAGGAGCCCGTTTCCCTGCCGCCAACCGCTGTTGGACTTGCGCCGCGACCTGGCTGCGAATCGTTTGCGCAACCTGTTTTCCATCTATGATTTTGGCAGACATCGTTCTCCACTCACCATGTGTTCAACTGCCGCGCATTGTCGCATTTTTTTAGCCGGGGTGTTAGCGGCAGACGCACGCCAGACCTGTAGCGGGCAATAAGTAGGCACTTGAATTTACTGGGGGAAAAATACGTTGACGCTGGCCCGTACGCTTGGCTATGATGCCCGCCCGTTGCCCAGTACGACGCTTGTCGATATGCTGGTCAGGGATTTTCGGTGATTAGCGCAGTCCGGTAGCGCATCTGGTTTGGGACCAGAGGGTCAAAGGTTCGAATCCTTTATCACCGACCATGTTCATCGACTCGTCGTCAAGGCGTGTTGATACAGAGCGCCCTTAGCTCAGTCGGATAGAGCAACGGCCTTCTAAGCCGTGGGTCGCAGGTTCGAATCCTGCAGGGCGCGCCATTGATTCTCCCCTTCCATCTGGATTGGTGAGCGTTGATGAAAATTTCAGTGGTGGCTGTAGCTCAGTTGGTAGAGTCCCGGATTGTGATTCCGGTTGTCGTGGGTTCGAGCCCCATCAGCCACCCCATTTTTCTGTCGATAATTGCCGCAAGGTGATGTCAATCGACCATGTGCAGTGACCTTCTGGTCTGCCCCACGAAAAACCGGCCTTGGCCGTTTTTTTTGTTTTTGCGCATGCTTGCGCACAACAGCGCCTTGCCTTATCTGCAAGGCCATTCTCCAGATCGATAAACGCGGCTCTGCCCATTTGTCACGATGTGCTCCTCCCCATCGATGACACTGCCACGCTCCCCCGCACATCAGCCTGCCCGGTTCTTTTTCTGTATTTCCCAAGCACCATTGATATGCTGATCGCTCTTCTTCTCTCCTGCTTCCCGTTGGAGCTTTTCTATGCAACGCATTCTTTTTGTCGAAGATGATCCCGAGATTGGCCAGCTCATCAGCAGTTGGCTCGGTCGCCACGATATGGACGTGATCCTCGAGCCCAGAGGGGACATGGCGCTGGCCCGGGTCGAGGCCGAACAGCCCGATCTGGTGCTGCTCGATATCATGTTGCCGGGGCAGGATGGCATGTCCCTCTGTCGGGATCTGCGGCCGCGCTTCGACGGCCCCATCGTGATGCTCACCTCGCTGGACAGCGACATGAACCAGATCCTGAGTCTGGAGCTGGGCGCCAACGACTACATCCTCAAAACGACGCCGCCGCCGGTGCTGCTGGCCCGGTTGCGGGTGCAGTTTCGCCAGCACCAGCAAACATCAACCCAACCCGTCACCACCAGCAGCGTTCCTCAGCAACTGCAATTTGGTCGGCTGCGGGTGGATGGTCCGGGACGAGATGTGCGGCTCGATGGCGAGAGCATTGCCCTCTCGACCGCCGACTTTGATCTGCTGTGGGAGCTCGCCTGCCACGCGGGCCAAATATTGAGTCGGGAAGCCCTCTTTCGCAGCCTGCGCGGCCGGGAGTATGACGGTCAGGATCGCAGCATGGATGTGGCCATCTCCCGCCTGCGCCGAAAACTGGGTGATAACCCTGACAACCCGACCCGGATCAAGACGGTGCGCCAGAAAGGCTACCTGTTCGTCCCCCACGCCTGGGAATAACCCTCTTTCGGGAGCACTGCCATGCGCCGCCTCTTTATCCAGTTCTATCTGTTGCTGATCGGCTGCTTCACCCTGGCCATCCTGCTGGTGGGCGTGGTCTATCAGGTGACCGCCGAACGGGCGGGTGATCGCTATCTCGAACGCATGATGCAGGGCTCTCTTGGCCTGTTGACCGGCGAGTTGGCAAGAACCCCGCCAGAGCGCTGGCCCGATCGACTGGCCGAGCAGAGCAGTCAGTTTACCCTCCCCCTCAAGATCGGCGAGCTGGTGCGCCAGCCGCTGGCCAGCGAGGATCAGGCCTTTCTGGCCGCTGGCAACATTGTCATCGTCGAGGAGGATGACACCTTCCTGCAGCGCATTCCCGATACCGACCGGGTGCTGATTGTCGGTCCCGTTCCTTACCTCTCCTACCTGCATGAACTGCACTGGGTCGATGTGGGACTGCTGCTGGTGATCGGCCTCTCCCTCGGCCTGCCCATCCTGCTGTGGCTACGCCCCCACTGGCGCGGCTTGCAACAGCTGGAGCAGACCGCACGTCGCGTGGGCGATGGGGATCTCTCCTGTCGAACCAATCTGCCACCGGGCAGTAGTCTGGCCCGGGTGGGACGTACCTTCGATCAAATGGCGAGCCAGTTGCAGGCCATGATTGCCAGCCGCAAGCAGCTGACCGATGCCATCGCTCACGAACTGCGCACCCCGCTGGTCCGGTTGCGCTATCGGCTTGCCATGCTCGATCCTGCCCCTGCCGAGCAGGAGCAGTTGGCGCTGGAGCGAGATCTGGGAGCGCTGGACGCCCTGATCGAAGAGATGCTCACCTACGCCAGGCTGGACCGACCGGAGCTACCGTTGCAACAGGATGAGCTGGAGCTCAGCCACTGGGCACAAGCGCATCTCGGCGACTGGCAGGCGCTGGCCCCCGAGAAGAGGCTCTCCCTCGAGCTGCCGCCGCGCCACATGCCCTGGTGCGGCGATCAGCGTCTGCTGACGCGCGCGGTGGAGAACCTGATCGGCAACGCCCTGCGTTATGCCGAAAACCGGGTCACCCTCTCGCTTTCGCGCTTGCAGGATAACTATCTGCTGGAGGTGAGCGACGATGGGCCGGGGATCGATCCGGCACTGGCGCCACAGATCTTCGAGCCGTTCGTACGCCTTGATCAGAGCCGGGATCGTCGCACCGGCGGCACCGGGTTGGGACTGGCCATCGTGCGCAGCATTGCCCGTCATCACGGGGGCGATGTGACGCTGCTGACCAGTGACCACGGCGCCCGCTTCTGCCTCACCCTGCCTGTACATTTGGATACAAACCGTCACCAACCGCTCACTGAAGGACCGCCGCAACCGTCATAGGATGACTGTCATGGAGAACGCTCCATAACATCAACCCGAATAAGGAAATTGAACATGAAAAAGATCATTCCCCTGACCCTGGCTGCCGTCTTCGCCCTCACCTCCGGTTTCACCATGGCGGCCACCCCGACCAAGACCGCTACACCGCAGGCGACCCAGACCAAGGTGGTGAAAAAACACCATAAAGCCACCCACGCCAAGAGCCCAGCCGTCAAAGTCGCGCCGAAAACCAAGTGATCCAACCGGTCACTGGATAACACAGAGGGAGGCTGATACCTCCCTTTCCATCTCTTCCCGAAATTTTCCTGACGAGCGCCTCCCTCGTCCAAACCGGATCCACGACCCGGCTCCCCCTTTGCGGGAAACGGTCAATGACCACAGGAACATGGCATGTGGCGTCATCTGCTTAAATGGCTCGGCCCCTTGTGCAGCTTGCTGCTGCTCGGCACCGCACTGACCGTGCTGTATCACTTGACTCAGGCATGGCACTGGCACGATATTCGTGTGGCCATCTGGTCCCAACCCCTGCCGCGACTGGCGGGCGCCCTGTTGCTGACCCTGCTCAGTTATGGTTGCCTCTGCAGCTATGACATGCTGGCACTCCATGCGCTGCGCAAGCGACTTCCCTGGCAACAGGTCAGTATCACCTCCTTTATTGCCTACACCTTCTCCAATACCCTGGGATTTGCCCTGCTGACCGGCACCTCGGTACGCTACCGGCTCTACTCCGCGCTGGGGCTCGCCACCGGGGAAGTGGCCCGCGTGGTGCTGTTCTGCTCCATCACCTTTTTCCTCGGCCTGCTGGCGTGGGGAGGTGGCGCCCTACTGACCTGCGATGTGACACAGCTGTTGCCTGACTGGCCGCACTGGGCAGATACCCTGCTCAGGCTGGCGGGCGTGATGGCACTACTGTTGGTGGCCTGCTACCTCTGCTGGCCCGCCCCACGTCTCTCTTTGCGGAAACACACCCTGACCCTGCCGAGCTTCCGGGTACGTCTGTTGCAACTGCTGGTCGCGCTGGCTGACTGGATGGCCGCTGCTGCCGTGCTGTTTGTGCTGCTGCCCGCCCAGAGCGTTCCCTACCCCGTGCTGCTTAGCGCCTTCGTGCTGGCCAGTTTCCTCGGGGTGCTGGCCCACGTGCCGGGCGGGATCGGCGTGTTCGAAGCGAGCATGAGCCTGCTGCTGGCCCACTACCTGCCGGCCGACAAGCTGCTCGCCTCGCTACTGCTCTACCGCTGCATCTATTACCTGCTTCCCTTTCTCTGTGCCCTGCTGCTCTTTGCGAGTCAGGAGATGCTGCAACAAAAAGCACGCTGGCAGCGGCTACAGGGGCTGATGAGCGCAATACGCGAATTTCTGCCCGCCCTCATCAGCATGGGGACCTTCGCCGCCGGCAGCCTGCTGCTCTGCTCGGGCATGATCCCGACCATGCGCAGCCGCATCGAAGTGTGGCTGCAGGTGCTGCCGCTCCATCTGCTGGAGCTCTCCCATGTGCTCGGCAGCGTGAGCGGTATCCTCCTGATCCTGCTGGCGCGCAGCCTCTATCGCCGTCACGACGCCGCGTTTCGCATCACCCAGCTGCTGCTGGCACTGGGGATCGCCTTCTCCCTGCTCAAGGGGGGAGACTGGGAGTCCGCCCTGCTGCTCGGCAGCTTCCTGCTGATCATGACCCCTTGTCGTTCCCTCTTCTATCGCAAGGGGTCGCTGCTCTATCCCCAGTACACCCCGGGCTGGCTCATCTCGGTCGGCGCCGTGCTGCTGGGAGCGCTGTGGTTGCTGCTCTTCTCCTATCGTCAGGTGGAGTATGACCACGCTCTCTGGTTCCACTTCTCGCCCCACGGCGGGGCTGCCCGCGGCCTGCGCGCCATGGGGAGCGTGGTGGCCGTGCTGGCCGTTGCCGGGGTTGCCCAGCTGCTTGCGCCGCTGCGCGTGGTCGGTGAAAAGCCGGACAAAGAGACGCTAGCGCGCGCCCACGAGCTGGTGGTGCGTGAAGGGGGGATCCACGGCTATCTGGCCCAGTTGCAGGACAAGTCCCTGCTGTTCCATCCCGCCGGCGACGCCTTCCTGATGTATGGCATCGAGGGCAACAGCTGGATTGTGATGGGGGATCCCGTCGGCCGTTCCGAGCTGATCGAAGAGCTGCTCTGGCAATTTCGCGAGCGGTGCGACGAGCACGACGCCAACCCGGTCTTCTATCAGGTATCGGCCCGCTATCTTCCGCTCTATCTGGAGTTGGGGTTGATCCCTTTCAAGCTTGGTGAAGAGGCGATGGTCGATCTGGCCACCTTCGATCTGGCGGGCAGCCGGCTGCGCAACCTGCGCCAGAGCCATGCCAAGGGCAAACGGGAAGGGTTGACCTTCGAGGTGGTCGAGGCAAGTGCCGTGGCCCCCCTGCTGACCAGATTGCAGACCGTCTCCGATACCTGGCTGCAGAGCAAGATGGGCAAGGAGAAGGGCTTCTCGGTCGGCCGTTTCGAGCCCGACTACCTGACGTTGAGCCCGGCTGCGCTGGTGTGGCATGAGGGGCAGATTGTCGGCTTTGCCAACCTCTGGGTGAGTGATAACAAGGAGACCCTCTCCATCGATCTGATGCGCTACAGCCTGGATACCGGCACCGCCCCCATCATGGATTTTCTCTTTGTCGAACTGCTGCTGTGGGGCAAGGCGCAAGGGTACGCCAGCTTCAATCTGGGGATGGCCCCCATGTCCGGCTTCAACGATCACCCGCTCAACAGCTACTGGGCCCGCCTTGGCAATACCCTGTTTGTGCGTGGTAGCCGCTTTTACAATTTCCAGGGGCTCAGACGCTACAAGGAGAAATTTTCGCCCCGCTGGGAACCCCGCTACCTGCTATGCAGCAGCAAGCTGACGCTGCCCAGAACCCTGACTCACCTGATCACCCTGATTAGCCGCGGCCCGCTGGGGCTGATCAAGAAATAGGAGCATGGCCAATGAGAGCCCTGATATTGCTGTTACTCAGTCTCGCACTGCCCGTTTCGTCTTTTGCGGCGCACGCCGCCCCGGTCAAGGATGACCTGAGTCTGATTGAGCTGCCGGTCAAGCAGACATCCGACGCCCCCATGGTGATCTTTCTCAGCGGCGATGGCGGCTGGGCAGCCCTCGACAAGGGATTGAGCACCCAGTTTCAGCTGAACGGCATGCCGGTCGTGGGCTGGAGCTCCCTCACCTACTACTGGAAGAAGAAAACCCCGGAGCAGGTGACCGCCGATCTGGAGCGGATCCTCGATGATTATCAAACTCGCTGGCAGCGCCCCCGCTGGCTACTGGTGGGCTTCTCGTTTGGTGCCGAGATTGTCCCCTTCGTCATCAATCGGTTGCCGGAGCACTATCGTCAGGGGCTGGTCGGAGCCGTGATGCTCTCCCCCTCCACCAGCTCGGATTTCGAGATCCACGTCAGCGACATGCTGACCCACAAGGCCCGCAGCTACCCGACCGAACCGCAGGTGAAGACCATCCGCGATCTGCCGATGCTCTGTCTGCAAGGTGCCGATGATGACGACGACGACCGCCTCTGCCCCCGCCTCAACCAACCCAACGTCACGACCGTCACCCTGCCGGGAGGACACCATTTTGACGATAACTACCCCCACCTCTACGGCGCCATCACCAGCCGCCTTAACTTGCGCTCGGATCCGCAGCCTGTGGAGCGTTAACCGGTATCCGGTATCACCATTAAATGCCTTATAAACTCCAATCAAGACAAATCAGCGAGCAATGAAAAGGGCCTCTCTTGCGAGAGGCCCTTTTACTGAATTCGACGGAAAGTTTGACAGGAACAAGCTTGGGTACGGCGTCAAGGTCACTGCAACTTTTCACTGCGATTGCCAAAGCGGCTCAGCCAGATGCGCTATCAAGAATGAAGATTTGCATTCTTATGCCAGCAACCACGCTGGGATTGCGCCATAAAACAAAAAGCCCTGACGTTTCCATCAGGGCTTTGCAATTTGGCGGTGAGGGAGGGATTCGAACCCTCGATACGTTGCCGTATACACACTTTCCAGGCGTGCTCCTTCAGCCACTCGGACACCTCACCAAATTTTTGCTCACTGCTTTATGTGCTTGAGCTGCACATTCGCTGTCGGGCCATGCCGCGGCGACGGGGCGTAATGTAAGGGATACGATGGCTTTTGGTCAATGCAATTTTTTACTTTTTGCGTTCGTTTGCTCAATATCCGAACCAAGTGACCAAAAATATGCCGTTTCGTATCCCTTTCAATCAATTTACTGCCGCTTCGTGCAAATGTTCACCTTTGAGCGCCTCTTCCAGCGAGCCGTAGAATTCCAGCTTGCCGGACTGCGGCCGCACCTTGGCACGGGCCAGGGTTTTGAGCGGTTGGAACTGCAACTCGGCCACCCGCAACTCGACACCAGCTTTGGCCATCTGCTTGCCAAAGTGGAGGAAGGCAGACAGGCCGCCCGCATCGAGGATGGAGACCGCCTCCATCTGCAACACCAGCACCTTGTGCCCTTTCACTTGTGCTTCCAGCTCGGCAAAGACCCGTTCGGCCGCTGCGAAGAAGAGCGGGCCGTTGATCTTGTAGAGCAGGCCGTTGTCCGGCACCTCGTGGGCATAGCGCTTGTGTTCGGCCAAATCGTGCAGTTTGGTCATCTTGGCGATTTCGCGCATAAAGAGCAGGGAGGCCAGGATCACCCCGAAGGTGATGGCGATGACCATGTCGAAAATGACGGTGAGTGACAGGCAGACCAGCAGCACCAGCACATCGGATTTGGGCGCGCGGCGGATCAGCTCCACCACCTTGTGCGCTTCACTCATGTTCCAGGCCACGATGAGCAGCAAGGCGGCCATGGCCGAGAGCGGCAACCAAGAGAGCCAGGGGGCCAGCACCAGAATGGCGGCCAGCACCACCAGCGCATGGACGACCCCCGAGATGGGGGACGTCGCCCCGGCGCGGACGTTGGCGGCAGAGCGAGCGATGGCGGCGGTGGCGGTAATGCCGCCAAAGAAGGGAGCGAAGATGTTGCCAAGCCCCTGCCCCACCAGCTCGGCGTTGGAGCTGTGTTTGCGACCGGTCATGCCATCCAGCACCACGGCGCAGAGCAGCGATTCGATCGCCCCCAGCATCGCCATGGAGAAAGCGGCAGGCAGCAGCCGCTCAAGGGCGGCCAGATCCCACGCCACAGGGGCGCCATCCGGTCCGGGCAAGGCCCAGGGCATCACCAGGGTCGGCGCGATGGGCGGGATCCCCATCCCCTGGCTGCCATCGGCCAGGGTATAGCTGAACTTGCTGCCGATAGTGGCCACATCCACTCCAAAGTAATGGAGGCCAAAACCCAAGCCCACCCCGACCAGCACGGCAGGCAGGTGGCCGGGCACCGGCAGACGCAGCCGCGGCCAGAGCAGCAGCACGGCCAGCGTTGCGACCCCCACCAGGGTATCGCCCCACTGCCAGCTTGGCAGGGCGGCGGCCAGCGCCTCGACCTTGCCCAGATAGGTTTCCGGCATCTCTGGCACGCTCAGGCCAAAGAAGTCCTTGATCTGCAAGGTGGCGATCACGATGGCGATACCACCGGTAAAGCCCAGCGTCACTGACGGCGGAATGTACTCGATGAGGCGGCCAAGACGGGCCATCCCCATCGCCACCAGAAAGAGGCCTGAGATGAGCGTCGCCATCAACAGGCCACCGACCCCGAACTGCTGGGCGACCGGATAGAGGATCACCACAAAAGCAGCGGTCGGGCCGGAGATGGAGTAACGGGAGCCACCGGTCACGGCGATCACGATACCGGCGATGATGGCGGTATAGAGACCGTGTTGCGGCGGCACACCGCTGGCGATGGCCAGCGCCATGGCGAGCGGGATGGCGATGATGCCCACCGTCACACCGGCGATCAGATCACGGCCGAAGCGGGCCATGCTGTAGGGTTCATCAATACAGGACTGGCGTAAGGCGATGGCGAGCTTCACGCTATTTAAAGAGGCTTGCTTGTGCATGTATATCGTAATACCAGAAGAGGGAGATAAAGGCCGGAGAGATCCGGCGCCCGATCATCATCAAGGGCCGGCAGGGCTGTCGACGCGGCGATGGTATCCTGCGCAACCTTACTCCAGACGGGCCATTTTTTCGATGGGCAGGATCAATGAAAAGCACTCTGACCCATTATTTGGCCTATTTGCCGCCAAATCGCCGATCTTGACTCCTGCTCTCCCTCTTTTAGCCGCAAAGATTACCATTTGAGCCTCCATTGATTGCCAGCACGTTCGCGACATCATGCTGGCATCATCAGGTTGATGCGAACCGAATAAATCCACCCTGCACCGGTTGCCAAAGGTAATGGCAAGGGACTGATTGTGCTGAAAATAAACCGCAAAGCGCAACTTTTGGGCAAACAGTCCGAAAATCTGGTTTTCGGGGAGTTCGCGGGTTGACACCCGCCGCCCTGGTCATTAATATTCGCCCCGTCTTAACGAGACAGGCAATTCCTCCTTAGTTCAGTCGGTAGAACGGCGGACTGTTAATCCGTATGTCACTGGTTCAAGTCCAGTAGGAGGAGCCAATTCCCTCGTAGTTCAGTCGGTAGAACGGCGGACTGTTAATCCGTATGTCACAGGTTCAAGTCCTGTCGAGGGAGCCACATTATAAAGCCCAGCCTTTTGGCTGGGCTTTTTCGTATCTGCTGTTCGCCCCCTTCCCTGCCACGCGCGCCCCTCAAATGTCCTCTGCCATAACGTCTCTTGTCGGCATGTGATGACCAACCAGCACACTGTTTGACATGCCAATTGCACGCCATCCCATCAACAAGTGGCTGGATTGACCAGCCCCTGTGTGTGCCCTCATCTCACTGCCGGATGCCGGGATCAGAAGCGGTAGAGCAGCCCCGTGGTCATGCTGGTGGAGCGAATGTCGTAAAAGTCGATCCCGGAGTTTGCCGTGGCGTAGCTGGCGCTGAGGAGTGCAGAGAGCGGCGCGATGCCAAACAGCTGGTGCCAGAAGAGGGTGGCATCGATGGCCATGTCGCGGCTGTCGGCACGCTGGCCAAACAGCGGGTTGGCCTCGTCATAGTCGCGCTTGCCCAGATAGAGGTTGCTGACAAATGACCAGCGGGGCGAGGTTTTGGCGTAGGTGAGCTGCAACCCCTTGCCCACATAAGACTCGGCACTGCCCGCCAGATCCGCCTTCTGGTAGCGCAATGCTGGCTCGAGGAACTGATCGTCTGCCAGCCGGAACTGGTAGGAGAGCTCGGCGGTGTTGACCCGGCCATTGCGATCCAGCATCCCCATCGTCTCGCGGCCATATTGCTCGCCACTGGACTCCTCATCCACCCTGACGTCACGGCTGGTGACGCTGCCACTGAGCGCACTGCCCCAGATGTTGTCCCACGCCAGACGGGCACCGTGGGATCGCACAGCGCTCTCCTGACGTGCCACCCCCACCGCAAAGGGATCGCGCCACACCTTGACCGGGGTGGCATTGAACACCAGCGAACCGGCCACGATCCCCTTGTCCCCCAGCTGCTGGCGCAGCCCGAACTGCTGGGTGCCGTCGCCGCGAATGGCATCCTGAATGAGGTTGCCCAAGAACAACTGACTGCCGGTGGAGGCAAAGGTGTAGCGCAGATCCCCGTTGATCGCCGGTGCAACATTGTGTTGCTTTACCGCAGCCCCCAGCGCGTCTATCCGCTCGCGACCTGCACTCCCCGTGGCAAAATTGGACTGGGTCTCGACAACGCTGGCCCCTGCCAGCACACTGCCGGAAAAGCCAGATTCCCCGGGAATGGCTCCCAGATCTTGCGCCTGAACCCCGCTTGCAACCAGTACACCCATACCCAACAGCAGACCAATACGCATCGCAACACTCCTGGCAAGCGGCCACTAACGGTGGCCGAGCCTGATAAATAGAAGGGAGGCAGTCGCCTCCCGGAATCGAGAAGCGGCATGTTACGGCAGGGAAAAATCACAAATAAGACGGCGGGATGCGGTTTTATTTTTTATGATGGCGTTTTATTTTTTATAGGCGCAAGCAGGGGGCGACCCGGCATAATGAGTCCCCACAGTCGTGCAACGCTGCGGGCTGCTCGCGTCATACTCACTCTATTTACCCCTGTTCCCAACATCGGAGTTTTCATGCGTCGATTCAATTTCATGCTCAATGGCAGCCGATTGATGATGTTCCCCTTCTACGTCTGCATTCTGGTGTGCGTGGCCCTGCTGATGGTGAAGTTTGCCATGCAGCTCTATCTGCTCTGCATCAACATCATCGAGATCCCCTACATGGACCTCATCACCGGCGTGCTGACTCTGGTGGACTTCGTGCTGGTGGCCCAGATGCTGATCCTGGTGGCGGTCTGCGGCTATGTGCAATTTATCCAGACTCAGGAACAGCGCGAGGCTATCGGCGACAACTGGCTCAGCAAGATCAACTTTGCCTCCCTCAAGCTCATCGTCATCAACTCGCTGGTGACCATCGCCGGGGTCGAGGTGCTCAAGGCATTTCTCGAAGATGGCATCACCAATGAGGTGGAGATGAAGTGGTCCGTGGTGGTGTTTCTCGCCTTCTCGCTGGCCGCGCTCATCTATGCGGTGACCGAGCGGATGGCGGATCACAAATAGTCGGGCTTGATCACTGTGCTTGTTCAGCCTTGATTCACCAGCAATACAATTGATAACACTTTTCATTACTCTTACAGCGTTATAAACTTGCTCCCCCGGGCTGCCCCGCCCGGGTGCTGGAGCCTTTATGACAAGCCTTTCCCTCTCACCCCGACAATTCTGGCAGTGGCTGGCCTACCCCCATCAGGCCGCCGAGGGCACCCTCTATCTGATGTTCTTCTCCGGCCTGCTGCTGTGGGAGCCGCTGACCCCGACCTGGTCACTGGCGCGCTGGAATCTGTTTTTCCATGTGATGCTCTCGCTCACCCTGTTTCCGCTGTTGTTTGGCGCCTTCTGGCTATCCCACCGCTCGTTGTTGAACCGCAGCAGCAAACCCTTTTTGCGCACCACGGGGCGGATTATCGAAGCCCTGCTGCTGGTCTGTCTGGCCAGCGGCCTGCTGCTGGTGCTGCACGGCACTCCGGGCGATGTCATGGGCAACCTCGCCAGCTGGGCCCACTGGCTGAGCGCGTTGGCGTTAACTCCTCTGGTGCTGCGCCACGCCTGGCGCTGGACCATCTTGAAATGGCGCTCCTGATCCCATGTTGAAGTTATCGTTCTCTGCATATTTGTCACCCCTGCTGGCCCTCGTCCTGCTGCTGGTTAGCCCCTTTGCGCTTGCCCAGCAGATGGGCGCCGGGATGCTCGCCTATGAGGAGGGGCAAAGCCCACGCCTCGTTACCGCCAACCTGAGCGCAGGTTCCGTCACCCTGCTTGAGCGCGATAGCGGCAAGCGGCTCAAAGAGGTGCAGCTGGGCGGCGATCTGCGCCAGCTGGCCCGCGCCGATGACGGCACCCTGCTGGTCACCGACTACAGCGGCGATCGCCTGCTGCTGCTGGATGATGATCTCGATCTGGCAAAGGCGATCCCCACCGGCCATCGCCCCTACGGGGTCATCTTCGATGCCAAGCGGCAGTGGTTCTGGGTCACGCTGTTCGAATCCGCTCGCCTGCAGGCCTACGACACCGCGGGCAACCTCCAGCTGGATGCAGAAACCGCCGAGACTCCGCGTGGGCTGGCCCTGACCGACGATGATCGCCTGCTGCTGACCCACGCCATGACAGGCCAGCTCGCCATCTATGATCTCGCCAAGCTTGGCAACAACGCCAAGGGCACCACCCTCCCCAAGCCCAAGCTCATTAGCCTGGCCGAGACCCACAGCAATACGCCGAGCGACTCTCAGGGATTGCCGCGTCTGCTCGATGGCATCGCCCTCTCCCCCGATGGCAGCGAAGCCTGGCTGCCCCACGTGCTGTGGAGCTTCGATCACCCCTTCCAGTTTCAGAGTACCGTCTTTCCGGCGGTCTCCATCATCGATCTCGATGAGGAGAAAGAGCGGGTCGATGAAAGAAAACAGCTCTTTTTGCAGATCAATCTGCCCAGCGTCGGCAACCGCAGCCAGATCGTCTCCAACCCGTTCGCGGCGCGCTTTGCCGCCGATGGCAAGCGGGTCTATCTGACGCTAGCGGGCTCGGAAGATCTGCTGGTGTTTGACCTCTCCCGCAGCGGCAAATCCAACAACAACCGCCACCGCCGCAAGAAGTTTCAGGGGGGCGCCAAAGCGACCCAGCTCTTGCGCCACCTGCCGGGCCAGAATCCGCGGGATCTGCTGATCGACGGCGACCATATTCTGGTGCACAACGCCATGGGGCAGGATCTCACCCGCCTCAATAGCGGCGGCAGCGGCCCTTTCGCTCGCGTGACGGTGGATACGCCCCACTTCGCCAAGCTGGTAGAGACAGATCCGCGCCCCGAGCCGCTTCAGCGCGGCGAGCGGCTGTTCAACCTTGGCAACACCGCCGCAAACTCACGCTTCCCCATGGCGGGGGACAACTGGATGGGCTGCAACTCCTGTCATCTGGACGGGTTCAACTTCACCAACCGCTATCTGATGGCGGCCCATCGCCAGAAGAGCGGCGACAACGCCATCAACGGCCACGCCAACCTCACCAACATGGTGGCGGGGGATTTTGTCGGCGAATACCTGCGCATGACCCAGCAGACCCAGGGCGGCATGGGCCATGACACCCGCGATGGCGCCGAGGCGGTTGACCCCGCGAGGCCCCAACCGGAAGTGAAGGCCATGATGGAGGACTTGCACGCCTTCGTCACCGCCGATGGCAACCTCCCCTATCTCGCCAACTGGCTGCGGCTCGATGCCCCGCGCACGGATCCCGCCAAGGCGCCAACCACGCACCCGAAAGAGTGGCTCAACTCCGCCTCCTGCCAGAACTGCCACCAACAGGCCTTCAAAGATTGGAGCGAGAGCAACCACCGGCTGATGGGCAACTCCCACCCCTACTACAAGGTGGTGCAGGCGCTGGCCCGCGAAACCGAAGGGGAAGCGTTCGGTCAGTGGTGCCAAGGCTGCCACATGCCCCAGCAGGTGATGACAGGCCAGCTGGATCTGCCCAAGGGCTCCCACATGTTCGAGCAGGGTGGCGCCTCGCTGATCGCGGCCCACCAGAAAGGCGAGCCCGTGGTGGAAGAAGGGACCGGCTGCGTGCTCTGCCACCGCATCACCAAGGTAGAAGACGCGGGCGGCAACAGCGCCTTTACCGTGAATTTGAAAGACCGCGAGAGCTATGTGTTCGAGGATGCCCCGGGCGGCAGCCTTAAGCACTGGCTGGCCGAGCGGCAGATCAACGCCCGTCCGGCGGCCCACAAAGCCTCCTATCAGAAGGATTTCTACCGCGACGCGGCCCTGTGCAAATCGTGTCACAACGAGTTTGCCCCGGGCACCGGCGCCAATATCGTCAACACCTGGGACGAGTGGGAAAAATCCAGCTTCGCCAAGGCCAAGGATCCCGCCAAGCGGCGCACCTGCATCGACTGCCATATGAACCCGGAGCCGGGCAATGGCGGCGCACCGGTGGCGGGCCAGTCCACCGAAAACGGCACAATGAAGGCGCGGCTCTATCGCCACAACTTTACCGGCGCCCAGCACCAGCTGGTGGGGCTGCGCAATCCTGCGCTTGAGCTGGAGAGTCTGGCCCTGCTGCGCGCCAGCGCTACCCTCTCCGCCCGTATCGAACAGGCTGCCGATAGTCAGCAGCTGGTGGTGCGGGTCGCCAATACCGGCGCAGGCCATGCCCTGCCCACCGGGGTAGCCGATTTTCGTGAACTCTGGCTGGAGCTGACCGTCACCGACGCCAGCGGCAAGGTAGTGCTTGCCAGCGGCCAGCCGGTGGATGGCGCCGTCCCTGAGGATGCGCGACTGTTCAGAAAAGTGTTCGGTGATGCCGAGGGCAAGCCGGTGGGGCTCAAGTTCTGGCGCTACGCCAAGCTCTTGGAAGATACCCGCATTCCGGCCGATGGTTGGCGCGATGAAGCCTGGCCGCTGCCCGCAGATGCCCAAGGGCCCTTCAAGGCCGATATCAAACTCAATTTCCGCACCTACCCCAAGTGGGTCAATGATGCGGTGCGCGCCGCCGAGCCCAGCTTGCCGGAGCCACCCATAGTGCAGCTAAATCGGTTGCAACTCACCTTGCAGCCTCTCCCCATCACGCCCGCTACGGAGCCTCAATCCTGATGTTTGCAAGTTTTCTCATTACCCTGCGCGAGGGGCTGGAAGCCTTCCTGCTGGTCGGCATCTGCCTCTCCTACCTCGCCAAGCTGGGGGCGAGCCGCTACAACAAGTTCATCTATCTGGGGGTGGGGCTTGGCCTTATCGCCTCCCTTGTCGTCGCCTTCCTGTTCCAGGTTGTGGTGAGCCAGTTCGAGAGCGAGCGCTACAACCACCTCTTGATGGCGGGGATCCTGATCTTCGCCACCTTGGTGCTCACCTATATGGCGATCTGGATGCAAAAGCAGGCCAAATCCCAGGTGGGGGCCATGACGGCGCGCATCGATGCGGCCATCGATGGCGGCAACCTGTTTGGTCTGGTGCTACTCGCCTTCCTGGCGGTGATGCGCGAAGGGTTTGAAACCGTGCTGTTCTTCTCCGCCCTGCTCTACTCAGGGCAAGGGGTGGATCTGCAATCCGGCCTGATGGGCGCGCTGGCGGGGCTGCTGGTCTCCATCGCGCTGGTGTGGGGGCTGCTGCGATCCACCCGCAAGGTGGCGCTGGCCCCCTTCTTCCGCTGGACAGGGCTGCTTATCATCATCATCGCCGCAGGCTTGCTCTCGTCCGCCGTCAACATGTTGCAGGCAGCGGACGTCATCACCTTCTGGACCACGCCGGTGTTCGACATCAGCCACATTCTCGACGATCAGGGGGTATTTGGTACCTTCCTGCGCGCCCTGTTTGGCTACAATGCCTCACCCGCTGGCTTGCAGCTGCTGACCTGGGCCCTCTATCTGGCGATTTTCGTTACCCTCTGGCAGCGCAGCTACCGCCCGCAGGTGAACGCGCCATCCAGCAAGGGCTGAGCCAACACGCCCTGTGGTAACAAGACCACGGGGTAACAACACCATTCGGGGGCCGCGCCTTGGCGCGGTTTCCTTATCTATCAAGCAGTTTCGGAAAACGTCATGAGCGATAACAACAAGAAGCACATTGCGGTGCTGGGCGCTGGCCCCGCCGGTTTGATGGCTGCCTGGCGCCTGCGCCGCGCCGGTTTTGCAGTCACCCTGTTCGAACAGGAGCCGGTGGTCGGTGGCATGTGCGCCACCCAGACCTTCAAGGGGCGCGATGGAGAGTATCGCTTCGACTACGGCGGTCACCGCTTTATCACCAAGAACCCCGAGCTGCTCGCCTTTATCGACGAACTGATGGGGGACGATCTGCTCCACGCCGAGCGCAAGAGCGTGATCCGCTTTGGCGGGCGCACCTATGACTACCCCTTGAACCTGCCGAACCTGCTCAAGACGGCGCCGCTGGCCCTGATGGCCGGTGCGGTGAAAGACTTGCTGCTGTTGCCTTTTGCCAAGAAGCCGGATGATTTCGCCAAGGCGAGCTTTGCCGAGTGGATCCAGAGTCACTTTGGCCGCACCCTCTATCGCCAGTTCTTCGAGGGCTACACGGCTAAGCTGTGGGGCATCAACCCGGACAAACTTTCCGCCGACTGGGCCGGTCAGCGCATCAGCCTGATCGATCTCAAAGACGTGGCGCGCCGCCTGCTGCCAAGACGCAACGGCAGCATTTCGGTGCGCACCTATGCCCGCAAATACCGCTACCCCAAATATGGCTTCGGCCAGATCTTCACTACTCTGGGGGAGCGGCTGGAGGCAGAGGGCGTTGAGCTGAAAACCGGCGCCACCATCACCCGCCTTGAGCAGGCTGATGGCCGCATTGAACGGGTGTATTGGAAACAAGATGACGTTGAGCAGAGCGAGTGCTTTGATCAGGTGATCTCCACCCTGCCGCTGCCGCTCACCTGCCAGCATCTGGGCTTGCCGTGCGATCTGCACTACCGGTCGCTTCGCTTCGTCAATATGCCGCTGAAACAGGAAAACCTGTCGGACAACACCTGGCAGTACCTCTCCGACCCCCATATTCTGGCCACCCGTTTGCAAGAGCCGCGCCGCCGCAGCCCCTTTATGGCACCTCAGGGCCAGACCTCGGTGATGCTGGAGATCCCCTGCAACCCGGGGGATGCCACCTGGCAGGCGCCGCTCTCTGATCTGCGCGGTCGGGTTACCGCCGATCTCGCCAGCCTCGGTGTCGATACCGCCAAGCTTGGCGATGAAACTTTTGAAGCGCGTAGCGAATACGCCTATCCGCTGATGGATTTAGGCTATCAGGCGCGCCGTAACGAAGCCATCAAGGCGCTGATGCCGATCACCAACCTCATCATGACCGGCCGTCAGGGGACATTCCGCTACATATTCACCGACACCGCCATGGAGATGGGGATGATGGCCGCCGACATGGTGATCGACGGGGTGGACAGACGCCACGCCATCTTCAATCATCGCAACGAAAATACCGTGATTGAAACCCAGAGCGTGGCATGAGAAGCATTGTCGGTGTCCAACAGGTAGACAGACGCCGCAACACCTTCAACCAGCGCAACGAAAACACGTGATCGAAACCCAGAGCGTGGCCTGAGTGCCGCACCATGGGCATAGCCTCTTGGCATAAGAAAGGAGAACAGGATGACCATCCGCCTGGGTTTACTCGCCCTCACCCTGCTGCTGACCCTGAGCGGTCAGGCGCAGGCATACTCCTACGCCGCCGCCGGCAAGGAGCCACTGATCGACGCCCGCGAGGCACTGCTGGGCGCCGCCACGGACGGCAAGGATGCCAGCGCCACCTTGAGCGAGATTGCCGACGAGCTGACCTATCTGGAAGAGCACCACAAGGTGGAGCTGCAAGCGCCGCTGACCGCCGCCATCAAGGCCCAAGATGCATCCGCCACCGCCGCCCTGCTCAACCGCGCCTACAAGGCGGAGATCGAGCGCCGCCTCGAAGGGGCCAGCCAGAATCTTGGCGACTACCAGACCGCCAAGGTGCTGGTGGTCAAGAGCAAGCGCTTCCTGGATCTCATCCTCCCATCACTCAATGAAGGGGATCGCAAGGCAGCCGAACAGGCGCTGGCCAAGGTGCTCGATGCCATCGGCAACCCGGGGGTATTCGGGGTGGGGGCCAAGCCTGCCGATGCCGCCGCCTTTAGCGATGCAGAAAAAGCGCTGATGGCCGTGCTGGCACCGCTTTGATGGCCGCTCATTGATGACGACGGCCCCCCTCATCCCCGGCCCCTCTCCCGCAAGGGGAGAAGGGGGGCGTCACCACGGCCGATTACGCTTCGCTAATCGACCCTACTTGCTGATCCTGCTGCAACTGGCCTGGCTTGGCTGGCTGCTGGCCTTCCCGGTGGCGCTCGATTCCGACGATGCCCTCAATTTCGCCCACGGGGTAACGCGCTTTAGCGTGCTGGAGTTCTCCCCCCACTTTCCGGGCTATCCCGCCTTTATCTGGCTGGCGCGGCTGATCAACCTGGTGGTGGACGATCCGGCCCTCGTGGTGCAGTGGGCAAGTCTGCTCGGTAGCAGTTTGCTGGCGCCGCTCGCAGCCTTGCTGGCGGTCAGATTGTGGCAGCGACCTAGTCTGCTCGCCCCCGTCTGGCTGCTGGTACTGGCCCTGCCGCTCACCCCGACGCTGGCGCTCTCCGGCCTTTCGGATGGGCCCGCGCTCGCCGCCTGGCTCGGGGCGCTCTTGGCCTTGCAGCAGCGCAGAATTGCGCTGGCCGGTCTGCTGCTGGGTCTGCTGCTGGCCCTGCGCCCCTCCTATTTTGTGCTGGCGCTGCTGCCCTTTTGGCTCGGTCTGGCGCAGCAGGGCACGCGCGTCAGGTTTATGCTCCCCATCGCGCTGGTTGGGCTAGCCTGCCTGCTGTTTGTCTGGCAAGCCGATGGCTGGGCCTATTTCAGCGAGGGACGGCGCTTTACCGACGGCCACTTTACCCTGTGGGGCAACACGGCGGCGGCCCACGGCGATCGGCTGCTAAGTTGGGCCCGCACCTTCAACGATCAGCTCACCCCGCTCTGGCCCTTGGCTGTCGGAGCCTTGCTGGTGCTGCCGCTTTGGCAAAACTCAAAAGGCCAAGCCACTACCCTCTCGCCGCTCTGGTCGCTCTACTGGCTCGCCCTGCTGCTCTGGACCCTGTTTGGCCAGAATCCCGACAATCCCCGCCATCTGGCCCCCATCACCCTGCTCGGTATCGTGCTGCTGGCAGGCTGGCTGCCACGTCGTGGTGAGTGGCTGGTCGCGGTCGCTGGCTTGCTGCTGCTCGCTGCAACCTTCACCCTGCCCCGCCCACCCGCCATGGTGCAGGCGGCAAGGCTTGCAGAGAAAGCCTGCCCGACGCTGGTGACCCAATGGGGCGTAAGATTGCTGCGAGAGACCACTGCCCTACCGGTGACAGACGGCTGGTACAAGGGAGATGCGGCGCTGGCACTCTCTCAAGGAGCCTGCCGTCTCAGTCGCCGCCCCATCGCCGCGAGCGAGATGCCCACTGCGGTGCGCCAGCACTGGTTTGCCCCGCGCTTTGCCGCCGAGCCCGGACTCTGGCTCGCCATACCGGATCCATCGGCGCGACAAAACTGATAGACTGCTTTTTTCGCGCTTTTCAACCCGACGTTTCGCATCACTGGACACCCTATGCCCCAATCGCCCACTGCTCAGGCTGCCGCCCTCTCCCCCCGTTTCCTGTTTATCCTGCTCGGAGCTCTGGCGGGCCTGACCCCGCTGGCGGTGGATATGTATCTGCCCGCCATTCCGGCCATTGCCCGGGATCTGGCCACCAGCATCGACGGCGCCCAGCTCACCATCAGCGCCTTTCTGGGCGGTTTTGCCATCGGTCAGCTCTTCTACGGCCCGCTGGCCGATAGCTATGGCCGCAAGCCGGTGATCCTGGCGGGGCTCACCATGTTTGCCATCGCCTCGGTCGGCTGCGCCATGGCGGACTCCCTGCCCGAATTGCTGGCCTATCGGATGCTGCAAGCCGCGGGCGGTGCGGCGGGCTCGGTGGTGGTCAATGCCCTGCTGCGCGACCTGTTCGAGAAGGATGCGTTTTCCCGCGCCATGTCGTTCGTCATTCTGGTGATGACCCTGGCACCGCTGGTGGCCCCAGTGGTGGGCGGCTATATCAGCGCCCACGCCAGCTGGCGGGTGATCTTCTGGCTGCTGGTGGGGATCAGCCTGCTGGTGTCGCTGGTGATGCAGTGGAAAATTCAGGAGACCCTGAAACCCGAGCACCGCCAGCCTCTCAATCTGGGCCAGATCCTCAAGAACTACTGGGGCGTGCTCTCCCATCGCGGCGCCATGGGTTATGTGCTGTGCGGCTCCCTCTCCAGCTCCGGCATGTTCGCCTTCTTAAGCGGCTCCCCTTACGTCTATATCGAGTATTTCAAGGTGCCGACCGAGCACTACGGCTGGCTGTTTGGCCTCAATATTCTGCTGATGATGGTGGTCACCTTCGTCAACAGCCGACTGGTAAAAGGGGTAGGCGCCGAGCGGATGCTGCAATACGGCCTGCTGGTGCTGCCCTGCGCGGGCGCCCTGCTGATCTACAACGCCTGGAGCCAGACTGGCGGCCTGTGGGGCATCGTCATTCCGGTGGTGCTCTTTATCGGCCATATCAGTCTGGTGGGCGCCAACGCCATGACCGGCCTGATGGGCCACTTCCCGCAATCTGCGGGCACCGCCTCGGCACTGGCGGGCACCCTGCGCTTTGGTATCGGCGCCGTGGTCGGCATTCTGGTCAACCTCAACCCGCCCCAATCGCCGCTGCCCATGGCCATCGCCATCGCCTGCTGCGGTGTGGGTTCCACCCTGAGTTACTGGCTGCTGACGGGCAAGCGAGGAGAGTAGCCCCCCTTCTCCTGCACCGACCACGATCCTTGCATCTGGATCAACGAGGCCCCGCATCTACGGGGCCTCGCTGGTTATGGCGTAATACCGATTCAGAACATGGCGCGATTGAGCAATAGATGCGCCCCTATGCTCACCAGATAACCGAGCACGATGGCAGGCAGCCACTTCAGGTGGCCAAAAAAGGTATACATGCCGTGGGCCTGCCCCATCAGGGCCACCCCGGCCGCAGAGCCGATGGAGAGCAGGCTCCCGCCCACCCCGGCGGTCAGGGTCACCAGCAACCACTGCCCCAGCGCCATATCCGGGTTCATCGACAGCACGGCAAACATCACCGGAATGTTATCAACGATGGCCGACAACACCCCGATGAAGATGTTGGCCATGGTGGGATCCCCACCGGCATACAACCAGTGTGACACCAGCTCCAGATACCCCATAAAACCCAGACCACCGACACACATCACCACCCCGTAGAAGAAGAGCAGGGTATCCCACTCCGCCTTGGCCACCTTGTTGAACACGTCAAATGGCACGACAGACCCCAGACTGCGCAACCGCACATCATCGCCATTGCGTTCATAGAGCGCACGCTTGCGGGCAAGGGATCGCGGCAGCGACTTGCGCAAATAGAAGCCGAAGAACTGCAGATAGCCCAGCCCCAGCATCATGCCCAGTACGGGCGGCAGATGGAGGAAACTGTGGCACAGCACCGCCGTGGTGATGGTCAGCAGGAACAGCACGACGATGCGGCGGGCTCCCCGCTTGAGATCGACCACTTCGTTATCAGCCTCCGGCACATGCCGTGGCACCATCAGGCTCATCAGAATGGCTGGTACTAGGAAATTGAGCAGAGAGGGAATAAGCAGGGCGAAGAACTGGCCAAATTGCACCTTGCCCGCCTGCCACACCATCAGGGTGGTAATATCGCCAAAGGGACTGAACGCCCCTCCGGCGTTTGCGGCGATCACTATGTTGATGCAGGCAAGATTGACAAAACGCCGATCACCATTGGCCACTTTCAACACCACGGCGCACATCAGCAGCGCAGTGGTCAGGTTGTCTGCCACCGGCGAAATACAGAAGGCAAGCCCCCCGGTCAACCAGAACATGGTGCGCAAGTGAAACCCTGAACGTACCAGCCAGGCACGCAGGGCATCGAACAGCCGCCGATCCTCCATGGCGTTGATGTAGGTCATCGCCACCAGCAGGAACAACATCAGCTCGGCATATTCCAGCAGGGTATGGCGAAATGCCTGCTCGGCGACAGGGCTCATCCCCTGCTGTGCATAGGCGATACCGATCAGGATCCAGATCACCCCGGCGGCCACCAGCACGGGTTTGGACTTGCGCAGTTGCAGATACTCTTCAGCCATCACCAGGGCGTAGGCCAACACAAACAGTCCGACACAAAAAAGTCCGATGGCGGAGGATGTCAACATAACAGGGCCACTACTGGCATGGGCGGGAGGGATAAACAGGAAAAGCAGTAAAATAACAGGGGTGAGCGCAGACATGGTCTCTTCCTTTTAGAACCATCTGGCAACGATGCTAGCACCTGGATGAAAAGAAAAATTCATCCAGGTCAATTAACGCTTAATTAGTGTGCTGTCGAGACGCCGGGTTATTTCTTGCCGAAACCCGACTGCTTGAGGGTATAGCCTGCGCTGTTTTGCCAGGCATCCAGACCGCTGCGGTTATTGCCCGCTACCAGACTGGCGGCCAGGCTCGGGCTGTTGAACAGCTGATCGGCGGTAAAGACAAAGCCGCCCTGACTGCGGGGCACAATGATCCCCTTTTGCAGCAACTCCAACCGCAGTTCAATCACCGCTTCGCGCAAAGAGGCGGCATCCTCGCCATTGGCGGTGGAACCGGCCAGCACCATAAAACCCGGATTTTGCCGCTTGCCCACCGGATAACCGTGGGCCTCGGCCCCTTTGCCGTTGAAGTGGTAGAGCTCGCGCTCCCCCGGCCGGTTGTCAGAGAGCGCCTTTTGCAGGGTCATCAGCTCGTTGTAGATCTCGATGGGGACGACGGCAGCCTGCTTGTTGCCCTTGCTATCGATGATAAAACTGACTTGCTTGTGTAACATCCTTGCTCATCCTGTGACCCATGGAAGCCCCTATTCTAACCACCTCGGGCAAGCGGGATCCAGCGAGGATCCACTGCTCTTTTGCCGACTCGATCACTAACTGGCACTCTTGATCAACCGTAAGGGGTGTTGATCATTACCGACCGTGCTAGCGTACCAAGCATGATGAAAGCCATTGACCATCAAACGGTTACCCCATGCTGACCCTGCGCAACCTCTGCAAGAGCTTCGATAACGGCAGTGAACGACTGCCGCTGTTCCACCATCTCGATCTCGCCCTCCCCGCTGGCGAGATCACCCTGCTGCTGGGCCAAAGCGGCTGCGGCAAGTCCACCCTGCTCAATCTGATCGCCGGGCTGATTGCACCGGACGAAGGGGAGATCTGGCTGGGGGAGACCCGGATCGACACCCGCTCCCCCGACGAGCGGGCGCGCCTGCGTGGCCGCCATTTCGGTATCGTCTATCAGGATTTCAACCTGCTGCCGACTCTGAACGTGGCCGAGAATCTGGCCCTGCCGCTGGCTATCAACGGACTGCCACCGGATGAAACCAGGATTGACCAATTGCTGCAACGGCTCGATATGAGCCACAAGCGCCATGCTTGGCCGGAGCAGCTCTCCGGCGGTCAGCGCCAGCGGGTGGCGCTGGCCCGCGCCCTCATTCATCAGCCAAAGTGGCTGCTTGCCGACGAACCCACCGGCAGCCTCGATGAACACAATGCCGAACAGGTGATGGCGTTAATGATCGCGGCGGTGCGGGGCACAGGCGCAGGCTTGCTGCTGGTGAGCCACAACCCGGCCTATGCCGCCTTGGCAGACAGAGTATTGCGCCTCGAAGGGGGCCAACTTATCGAACTCAAGGGGCCCCGTCATGACTAAGCGGCGACTGCGTCTGCCGGAGGCACGCTGATGCTGCCACTCAAAGCGCTGCTGCGCCTCTATCGCAGCCACCCCTGGCTGCTGTTGATGAGTCTGGCCGGGCTGGTATTGGGGGTGTCGCTGGTGGTGGCCATCGAGCTGCTCAATCACAGCGCCCGCACCAACTTTGTCGCCGCCCGCAGCCAGCTTGCAGGGGAAGCAAACTACCGGCTGGCCCCCGCTGGCGGGCTGGATGAGCAGCTTTACGTGCAATTGGTGACCAGCCAGCCCGCCCTCGATGCCATGCCACAGCTCCATGGCTGGCTCAAGGATGAGCAGGGGCGCAGCTTTCAACTGCTGGGGATGGATCTCTTCAATCCCGGCCCCCTGCGCCAGCTGTTTGGCGCCCGACCCGCGAGCGAACCCGCGTTCTCCTTAAACAGGGCCGACAGCATCTGGCTGGCGGCCCCCGAAGCGGAGCGCCTTGGCTGGCAAGCGGGCCAGAGCCGCCGCTTTGTACTGGGCGGCAGCGATGGCGCCAGCGCAAAAATCCTGACCCTGACGCTGGCGGGTACGTTTGAACCCGGCGCCGTGCCCATGGAGCGGCTGCTGGTCACCGATATTGGCCTCGCGCAACCGCTGCTGGGCAAAGCGGGTCGGCTCGATCGCATCGTCTTCAAGCTAAGCGACGCCGAGGCTCGTACCCTGCAGGCCACCCTGCAAACCGATTACCCGAACCAGCCATTGTGGCTTGAGCCCATCAGCCCTGCGCTCGATGCCAGCCAGCTTGGCGATGCGCTGGCCCTCAACCTGACGGCGCTGTCATTGCTCGCCATGGCGGTGGGATTGTTTTTGGTGTTCAACGCCCAGAGATTTGTCCAGAGCGTGCGCCGCCCCCAGCTGGCCCAGTTGATCATTCTGGGGATGGGGCCGAGTCGGGTACTCCGCTGGCTCATCCTTGAGCTGCTTATTCTTGCCACCATCGGCACCCTGCTCGGGGTGCTGCTCGGCAGCCTGTTGGCGCTGGCGCTGATGGGGCAACTGTCCCAGGCGCTGGCCGATCTCTATGGCCCCAACCCCATTGACCTGTTGCGCCTCTCCCCTGTGAGCCTGCTCAAGGCGCTGTTGATCGGGCTGTTCAGCACGCTGGCCGCCAACCTGCCCGGCTGGTGGCAACTGCTGCGCCAATCCCCTCTCGAACTGCGCGCCGGGAGCAGCCGTCCTCCCGTGCATCCGTGGCGACGGCGCGTGCTGGCCATCGCCATCTTGCTGCTGTGCGCCCTGTGCCTGTGGCTGCCGCAAACCGGTCTGACCGGCGCCCTCTTTATCGCCGGAGGCTGGCTGCTGGCCATGGCGCTCTGGCTGCCCGATGCCCTGCGCGGCCTGCTTGGCTGGTTGCGACGGCGCGCGGGCGGCCCCCTCACCGCCCGGCTCGGGGTGGCAGAGACCCTATATCATCTCGATCGCACCGCCATCGCGGTGATGGCATTGCAGCTGGCCATCGCAGCGGCCATCGGCATCGGGGTCATGGTGTCGAGTTTTCGCTCAAGCGTGGAGATCTGGCTCGGCCAGCGTCTGGCCGCCGATCTCTATGTCACCGCTCCCAAGGGGGTGGCGGGTAACAAGGGCACTTTAAGCGACACAACCCTCGAGACCCTGCTCGCCAATCCGCTGGTGAGCGCCGCCTCGCGCCGCTCTGTGCACCCTGCCCGCTGGCAGGGGCAGCCCATCGAGTGGGCGCAGATGGACTTTATCCCCCAGCTTAAAGCGGCCTATCCGCTGCTGGCCGGACGCTGGCCGACCCGCCCCGACGAAGTACTGGCGAGCGAACCGCTGACGGTGCGCCTCGGGGTCAAGGTGGGCCAGCAGTTGGCGATCAGCGGCGAGCAGGGGCCAAGGCAGTTCACCGTCACCGGCGTCTATCAGGACTACGGCAGCGACAAGGGGCAACTCCTGCACGCCTTCGAGGCCGGGGCGGTGCAATCCCTCGCCCTCTTCAGCAATGATCCCGAGCAGTTGGCCGACCGCCTGCGCGAGCGCTTTGGCGAGCGGCTCAATCTGCTCTCCGCCCCCGCCATTCACAGCGCGGCGCTCAAGGTGTTTGACCAGACCTTTGTGGTGACCGAACTATTGAAACTGCTGATCCTCGGCATCGCCTTTGTCGGGATCGGCTCGGCTTTTATGGTGCTGGGGCTGGCACGTCGTGGCGAGCTGCAGACCTTGCAGAGTCTGGGCTTGAGCCCCCGCCACTGCCGCCAGCTGCTGGTGTGGCAAGGGGCTGGATTGGGGCTGCTCACTGCGTTGCTGGCACTGCCGGTGGGGTATGGCCTTGCCTGGGTGCTGATCGAGGAGGTCAATCCTCGCGCCTTTGGCTGGCGCCTCGCTTTCGAGGCGGCCCCCCTTCATGCGGTCACGGCCCTGTTGCTGGCGCCGGTCTGTGGCGCACTGGCCTCCTGGTATGCCGCAAGGAGAGTGGTATGAAAAAAATCAAAGGGTGGGCGCTGGGGGTTCTCTGGACACTCTATAGCGGGACTATCGGTGCCAGCGATCTGGGCGCCCTGCTCGGCGGTGGCAACGACAGCTTTAAAAAGGTGCTGCCGGGGCAAACTATCCAATTGCCGGAGGATCACGCCGCCCACCCCGATTACCGCTCCGAGTGGTGGTATCTCACCGGCAATCTCAAGGATGAACAGGGGCGCGAATATGGCATGCAGTGGACCCTGTTTCGCCAAGGGATCGAGCAAGAACTCCGCACCAGCAACCCCTGGCTCACCCCCCAGCTCTGGCTGGCCCAGTTTGCCATCACGGATCTCGAGCGTGGCACCCACCAGCAAGATGAACGGGCCAGTCGGCAGGGGCCGGGACTGGCGGGGGCCAGCGGCGGCCAATATTGGCTCAGGGAGTGGCGGCTTGCCTCGCAAGGGGCTGCGCTGTTCCCCGCCACCCTCAAGGTGCAGAGCAAGATTGGCGAGCTGAACCTCACCGTCAATGCCGCCAAGCCGCTGGTGCTGCAAGGCAAGGCCGGTTACAGCGAGAAGAGTCCGGGCAACGCCTCCTTTTACTACTCCTACCCGCGCCTGCATTTGAGCGGCACCCTGACTCGTGATGGCGAGACCCGCACCGTCACCGGCCAAGGCTGGTTTGATCACGAGTGGAGCAGCTCGGTATTGGCCGAGTGGCAATCGGGCTGGGACTGGTTTTCGCTGCAACTGGCCGATGGCCGCGAGCTGATGCTGTTTCGCCTGCGCACCAAGGCGGGGCGCGCTAATCCCGAAAACCAGCCAGAAAACCGCTACGGCATTTTGATTGAGCGGGACGGCAGCAGCCGGGTGCTCGCCCCCGACGCGATTCGCCTTACGCCGGGCAACACCTGGCGCGGCCCCAAGGGGCAGGATTACCCCGTCGAGTGGCAGCTAAACGCCGCCGGGATGACCCTCACCATCAAAGCCCGTCAGCCCAATCAGGCCATGACAGGTCGCTTTGACTACTGGGAGGGAGCGGTCTCTGTCTCGGGAGATGCCAAGGGGGTCGGCTATCTGGAGATGACCGGCTACTGATCAACGTCGACAAACGTAGCCGGTCTGCTCAATGACCCGAAACCAATAGCCCTTATAACAGGACATAAAACAGGCATTGCACAGCAATCCATATAACTGGGCATCAGCAATCAAGGATGCCGAGCCCGCTTGCTTATCGAACAAACCTCCTCAGTCCCCTGCCATCTTGGCTCAAGTCTGATCCCTGTCAAAAAACCAGCCAAAACCTGATCGTTAACTGACTTTCCACTCTCTACAATCAGTCAGCGTTTGATACCCTACTCATCCGGCCCTCACAGCCCCAAAAGCAGCCGAGGTAAGCCCATGATTTACTAACTTCGATCTGATTAAAAGCAGCACTCGGAGAGCTGTAACCCCGTGCGGTAGCCATCCCGGTCGTAGGGTGTCAATAAGCGAAGCGCATTGCACCACCACCTTATCTTAAAGACATAGGGATAGAGCAACTTCTCATCCTTACATCTCGGTAAACGTTGAGTTTCGTAAGCTCAGCCCAACCAACCTTGCAGCCAATATTTCCCAATGAACTTAATGCACCTATAAAAGCAATGGAACATTAAAAATTATTAAGGAGACGCAATGATAACAAATATTGTACTAGATAATGTAGCAAGCTACAGGTCAAAAACAGAGCTAAAAACAGAGAAAAAAGTCAATATAATCTATGGCTTGAATGGGTCAGGAAAGAGCACTTTTTCAAACTATTTTTATAATTCTGAAAATACAAAATATCAGCAATGCTCTCATATTAGTACTGATGATACAGTTCTCGTTTACAACCAAAAATTCATCCAAGATAATTTCTATGCGAAAGACACTCTGAACGGTATTTTTAGTCTATCCAAGGAAAATAAAGAGGCAAAAGAAAAGGTAGAAGAAATTACTCTTGAATTAGATGGGATTTCTAAAGATAAACAACAACTCCAAAAAGATATAGGTGTTCTTCGCTCTAAAATCGATCAAGCAAAGGAAATCGCTCAGAATAAAACCTGGGAAATAAAGACAAATTACGCAGGTGGTGATCGAGTGCTGGAGTTTTGCCTGAAAGGCAAAATGGGCGGCAAAGAACCACTTTTCAACCACCTGTGCTCTATACCTTTACCAACATCCAAACCATCAAAAACAATTGCAAATCTCAAAGAAGAAGCGAGTGCAATAGATGGTGAATTGGCTATCAAGCACACACCACTTAAAAATTTAGGTATATTTGATCTACCTTCTGATGATTTAATATCGCTCAATGAAATCATTGTTGGGAGTGAAGATAGCCCTGTATCAAAACTTATTATTACACTTAAAAACTCAGATTGGGTAAGTGAAGGCCTTAAGTATCTCGAGAAAATTGATGGCCCTCAGTGTCCATTTTGCCAATCAGAAACAATTACAGATGAACTAGCAAAACAAATCCGTGATTATTTTGACGAAACATATATAGAAAGTGTGAACAACATTAAGTCTATTCAAGTTCGCTATGATTCAATTATTGAAGGCATCCCTAGTCTAGATGACTATAAAGAAAGTCAATTCTCCACAGCCTATATTGTCAAATTAAATGAATATCATGCCAAACTCTCTAAAGATACAAGTGCTAATATTGAACTAATAAAACAGAAAATTGCAAATCCCAGCCTACAAGTCACATTAACCGATGTTTCCAGCTCTGTTGAAGAATTCAATCTTGTTATAGACTCCATCAACAAACTGATAAATGAACATAATGCAAGAATCGATAACTCCACAAACGAACTAAGCCGAATTAAAACTGAGTTTTGGAATATTTTACGATATGAATATGATCAAACAATCAGCAACTTTAATAACATTAAAAAGAATGCTAACAAGGCCATAACTGATAAAGTAAGAGAAGAAACTACGATAATAGAACTAGAAGAAGCAAAAGATGCTGAAAGGGCAGAACATCAGAAATCCACAGTAAACATTGATGATGCGATATTAAACATCAATCAGGGTTTAATTGATATTGGCATTACAGACTTTTTCATAGAAAAATATGAAAATGAGTTATATAAAATAGTTCGCACCGGATCTAATTCGAAAATTTTTTCATCGTTAAGCGAAGGAGAAAAAATGATTATTAGCTTCTTATATTTTAGAGAACTATTCAGAGGGAAACAAAACGCAACAGAAGGGAAATTGAAAAAAATTGCGATTATTGATGACCCTGTATCCAGTCTGTCACATATCTTTGTTTACAACATAGGTCAATTACTAAAAAATGATTTTTTCAATTCAAAGGAAATTGAACAGGTCTTTGTGTTAACTCATAGCTTGTATTTTTTTTACGAACTTGCCGATGCAAATCATGAAAGGAGAGAAATGAATCAGAATTTATTCCGTCTCTCTAAAAATGCAAGTGGCAGTTCTATTAGCTCAATGAAATATGAAGAAATACAGAACGACTATCAATCATATTGGTCTGTAATTAATGATGAAAAACAACCACCCGCTTTAATTGCCAACTGCATGAGAAATATCATTGAATATTTCTTTAACTTTGTACAAAAAGCTGACCTAAGTAATGTAATTCAAAAACCTGAATTAAAAAACATACGATTTCAGTCGTTCTTACGCTATATAAATCGTGAATCACACTCATTAGGTCAGAATATTTTCGATTTTAAAGAGTTCAATTACAATGATTTTAAAGAAGGTTTGAGGTTGGTTTTTGAACATACAGGGTATCCTGAACACTACAAAAAAATGTCAAAAATCAAAACCTAAAGCTAAGAGTTAGCTAAGAGTTTTTTAGGATGGAGGCCTTTGATAAAAATAAGTGTGAACTGCATCCATCTGCTTGGACAAAAACGCCAACGACTGCCGATTAAAGTGATCCGGCTGCTCCACATTGCAAACATGGCCGCAGTTTTCGATGATCTCGAGCTGACTGTAAGGATCGCGGGCCACCTGTTCGCGCACCGGAGCCAGAAACATATGATCCTCCTCCCCCATCACATAGAGGGTCGGGATCGGCAGGGAGCGTTCGCGGAAGTAGCGCATCAGCGGGTTGACCTCGGTGGCGAGGCGGAACCAGCGTTTGAACTCTTTCTGGCAGAGCTTGCGGGCCTCGCGCACAAAGAGGTTGCGCGACTCCTGATGGTGCTGGCGCGGCATGATGATGAAGGCAAACAGCCGGTAGAGCCACATATAGGGCAGGATATGCTGGCCGAGTCGGCCCAGCTGCACCAGCACCCGCGAGCGGATATCGAGCCGCAGGATGGCGCCCCCCAGAACCATGCTTTTGACCCGCTCCGGGCAAAGCTCGGCTAGATGACGAATAAGGATGGTGCCAAGGGAGATGCCGACAAAGTGGGCGCGGCGGATATTGAGATGATCGAGCAGCCGAACGATATCTTCGGTCACTTCCCGAAAGCTGTAGTGGCCCTTGACCACCTGTTGCAGCTGGTGGGACTGGCCGTGGCCGCGCAAGTCCAGCAGCAGCACATTGAAGTGTTCACGATAGGCGCGCAGCTGCTTGAACCAGATGGAGGAGCTGCCACCGGCGCCGTGGACAAACACCACCCAATCCCGCTCGGGACCCAGCTCAAAGGTCTTGTGATACAACATCCAATAGGCTCCCTTGGTGATGGGGGGTATACTCGGCTGCGCGCATATTAACAGAACAGACCCGCCGATAGATATGCGCCTGACATGACCCGGATCACCCCTTGCGCGAGAACTCTCCATGGATTTGACCCGTTTGCGCCACTTTCTGCTGACCCTGCCGGGCGCCACCGAAGATACCCCGTTTGGCCCGGAGATCCTGGTCTACCGCATCGCGGGCAAGATGTTCGCGCTGGTGGATTGGCAGGCCGACCCGCTCACCATCAACCTCAAATGCGAGCCCGAGCTGGCGTTGCTGCTGCGCGAGATCCACCCCGAGGTCAAACCGGGCTGGCATATGAACAAGCAGCACTGGAACACGGTGACGTTAACCGATGCGCTGCCGGACGAGCTGTGGCAAGGCTGGGTGCATCACTCCTATGAACGGGTTGTCGCGGGTCTGCCCAAAGCCAAACGACCACAGGCGCCACGCCCCCTCCACCCCACTGACGACCAGACCTTATGACCCCGGAATTACGTATTGTCCCCCTTAGCGAGGCACATATCCCCGCCCTCGTGAGCCTGTTTGAGCAGGCGGTGCGACGCAGCGGCCCCGAGCACTACAGCGCCGAGCAGGTGGAGCAGTGGGCCCTCGGCGCGCGCCATCCGGGCTTTGTCAGTCAGTTGCGCGAGCACCACGGCTGGGTGGCGGAGCTGGCAAATGTGCCCCTCGGTTTTGTCACCCTGAGCCCCGATGGACACCTCAGTCTGCTCTATGTGAGCGCCGACCATCAGCGCCAGGGATTGGGCAATCTGCTGCTCACCACGGCGCTGGCGGGGGCTCGGGCGCTCGGTCTGAAGCACATCACCACCGAGGCCAGCGCCTTCAGTTATGAGCTATTTTTACGACATGGCTTTACGTTGACCGGGCTGGAGTGCGTAGAGCGGGGCGGAGTCAGTTTTACGCGCCATCGCCTGCACTGCTGCTTGCCAAGCTAGGGCAAGCCACTAAAATACGCTTAATTTTCGTATTGTTACTGTATTGAGGCAGCAACCATGGTGGTAGAAAGTGAAGGCTATATCTCGCTGATCGAGTATCTGGTGGAGAGTTTGGGATTGTTTGAATCCCAACAGCAGAGCAACGGGGAAGAGACCATCGAAGATCTGGTCAGTGGCCGTGTTGCCAGCAACCTGATGGCTATTTGCGAGCAAAATCCCCAGCTCGATCCCAAGGTGCGTTTTGCCATTATGCAGGAGGCCGACGCCGTGGTCGCCGATCTTGAAGAGGTGCTCTCCGCCGTCTGGCTGCGCGCCCCGACCCCGGAACAAAAAGCCTTCCTCATCGAGTTTATTGACCTGATCAAGAACCTGTTTGACAGCGCGATCGGCTGATCTGCCGCTTGGTTCTCCCGCCCAACGCAAGGTTTTCAAAACACGCAGACAGGAAAAGGGCCGCCTTGGTGGGCAGCCCTGCTTGCTATCATTTTCAATCCACCCAAGCGTTCATTCATCAGGTGGTTTTCAAGGCAAGAAATGTGTCTGGACTTTGCATCCGATCCCTGGACGCTACCTAGTTAGTCCTGTCAGGTAGCAATAAGTTCCCGCCAGACCTCATTTATTTTCACTTTTTTTAAGAAAGTCCCTACAAACCTGTTCAGCGGTTCAGATTCGGCGGCAAACAGACTCCAATGCCACCCAATCCGCAGTAGCCATCCGGATTTTTCTCCAGATATTGCTGGTGGTAATCCTCGGCGTAATAGAAGGGTGCCAGCGGCAGAATGCGGGTGGTGATGGCACGGCTGTCGCCGCTCGCCGCCATCGCCTGCTGATAGGCCGCCATGCTCTGCTGGGCAATGATCTGCTGGCTCTCGTCGCCATAGAAGATCACCGAGCGGTACTGGGTGCCCACATCGCCCCCCTGCCGCATCCCCTGCGCCGGATCGTGCTGCTCCCAGAACAGTCTGAGCAGATCGCCGTAGCTGATCACAGCCGGATCAAACACCACCTGCACCGTCTCGGCATGGCCGGTCAGCCCGCTGCACACCTCTTTGTAGGTGGGATTCTGGGTGACGCCACCCTGATAACCGGCCGCGGTGGAGTAGACTCCCGGCTGCTGCCAGAACAGGCGCTCCACGCCCCAGAAACAGCCCATGCCAAACCAGGCCACCGCCATCCCTTCCGGCCAGGGGCCCTGGGTCGGGTTGCCGTTCACCGCATGCTGCTGACCAATCACCATCGCTTCGCGTCGTCCCGGCAGGGCATCTGCCGGTGAAATAATCTGTTCCATGAATTCTGTCCTTGTATAAAACCCTGTGAAATCACACAGCTGACGAAAAGGAGCATCGAAGATAGCAGTTTATCGCGCCGGATCAACCGGCGTGCCCCTCCCCGCTCGCTCCGACGGCTATCTGCGCTTCCTGCCACCGGTTCCCAATCCGCACGGCCAAGCCGCTCCTCGTAGACCAGAAACGGCCAAAATCAATATTTAGTCTTGATTTGTGAATTAATTTTCATATATTGAGCCAATCGCTGTTTTTTTATGGAAGAAATATCAAGTGCGTGAACGCGAACCCAGTCTGGTCAATGCCTTTCGGCAATCCACCCCCTATGTCAATGTGCATCGGGGTGCCACGTTTGTGCTGATGATGGGGGGAGAAGCCATCTGCCACCCCAACTTCGCCAATATCGTCAGCGATATCGCCCTGCTGCAGACACTGGGCATACGCCTGGTGCTGGTGTTTGGTTCACGTCCGCAAAACGATGAGGCGCTGGCCCGCGCCGGTATCGAGGCCCAGTACCACAAACGGATCCGGGTCACCGATGACGAGAGTTTCACCATCATCAAACAGGTGTGTGGCGGCCTGCAATACGACATCACCGCCCAGCTCTCCATGGGGCTCGCCAATACCCCGATGCAGGGGGCGCGGATCAGCGTGGTGAGCGGCAACTTCGTCACTGCCCAACCGCTTGGTGTGGATGATGGCATCGACTTTTGCCACAGCGGCCGGGTGCGCCGCATCGACGTCGAGGGGATCACCCGCCAACTCGATCAGAAGAGTCTGGTGCTCATCTCCCCCATCGGCTGCTCGGTCACCGGCGAGAGCTTTAACCTCAGCTCCGAAGAGGTGGCCCGCCGGGTGGCGGTCGATCTCAAGGCAGACAAACTGATCTGCTTTAGCAGCACCCAGGGGGTGATGGACAGACGCGGCGAAGCCATCTCCGAGCTCTTCCCCGAGCAGGCCGAAGAGCTGCTGGTGGAGCTGGAGCAAGCGGGTGAAGAGATGTCCGGCACCGCCCGCTACTTGCGTGCGGCCATTGCCTCTTGCCGCGGCGGCGTGCCTCGCTCCCATCTGGTGAGCTATCAGGATGATGGCGCCATGCTGCAAGAGCTGTTCAGTCGCGACGGCCTCGGCACCCAGATTGTGCGGGAAAGTGCCGAGCAGGCTCGCGCCGCCACCATCGAGGATATCGGTGGCATTCTGGATCTCATTCGCCCGCTGGAGGAGGAAGGCATTCTGGTGCGCCGCTCCCGCGAGCAGCTGGAGATGGAGATCGACAAGTTCACCATCATAGATCGCGACGGCCTGATCATCGGCTGCGCGGCCCTCTACTGCTTTATGGAAGAGGCGATGGCGGAGATGGCCTGCGTCGCCATCCACCCCGACTACCGCAACTCCAACCGGGGAGATCAGCTGGTGGCCAAGGTGGCCGAGCGGGCCAAGCGGCTCGGCATCCGTCGCCTGTTCGTGCTCACCACCCGCTCCATCCACTGGTTCCGGGAGCGGGGCTTCGATCCGCTGGAAGTGGAAGATCTGCCGGTGGCGCGCCAGCGTCTCTACAACTGGCAGCGCCGTTCCAAGGTTTTGTCAAAAACCATTGCCTAACCCATTGATTCTGCGTTGAGTTAGCCGACAATTTGAACTTTTTCACAAACTCGATTGACAGTGCAATCCAACGCAGGGTATTTCTAAATGCACTCCACCGCCCTGGTGGAGCCAGAAGAGGAGCGCTGCCCAGGCAGCCCAAGGGAGGACGCCAGCGTCCGGTGAACTTGGGTCAGGGGGAGCAGCGCCGAGACGTGTGAGGAGACTGGTGACCTCAACGTCGGCTGCGGGGGCTGAATCCCCCGGGTTGTCATCGGTAGTGATCATCCCCCACCGCGCCCTATCAGGGGCGGTACGGGATGGGCTCTGCAGGTGGAGTGCTTCTG
This sequence comes from Aeromonas allosaccharophila, assembly GCF_016026615.1. Classification (NCBI taxonomy): domain Bacteria; kingdom Pseudomonadati; phylum Pseudomonadota; class Gammaproteobacteria; order Aeromonadales; family Aeromonadaceae; genus Aeromonas; species Aeromonas allosaccharophila. The sequence goes on from NZ_CP065745.1 coordinate 1,618,017, forward strand.
GCCGGGATAGCTTCGTTCATTCCTGCCATTTTCAGCCTCCTCCTCTCTTTTTTGCCCGATGGAACCGGAATCTTAAATTAAGACAGGAGTAAGCAATGAGCCCGATCAATGTCGCCAAGTTTGGCGGAACCAGTGTCGCCAACGCCGCGGCCATGAATCACTGCGCCGATATCGTGCTGGCCAATCCCGCCACCCGGGTGGTGGTACTGAGCGCCAGCGCCGGTGTCACCAACCTGCTGGTCGCCCTGGCACAAGGTGAGCTGGACGAAGCGGGCCGCGACGAGCAGCTGGCCAAACTGGCCGGGATCCAGCAAGCCATTCTGGCCGATCTCGGCAACCCCGGTGATGTGAGCGCCCTCATTCATGGTCAGCTGGACGAAATCCGCCTCATGGCCCAGCAAGCCCACCAGCATACCGATGCGGAGCTGGCCGATCGCCTCATCGCCTGCGGCGAGCTGATGTCTACCCGCCTCTTTACCGAACTGCTGCGTCAGCGCGGCGTCAAGGCCCACTGGCAGGATGTGCGCCAGCTGATGCGCACCGACAGCCGCTTTGGCAAGGCCACCGTCGATCTGGCTACCACCCGCACTCTCTGCCAGCAGACGCTCGGCCCGCAGCTGGGTGACAGCCTCATCATCACCCAGGGCTTTATCGGTGCCGATGGCGATGGTCGCACCACCACGCTGGGTCGCGGCGGCTCTGACTACAGCGCGGCCCTGCTCGCCGAAGCGCTCGATGCCGCCAGTATCGAGATCTGGACCGATGTGCCCGGCATCTACACCACGGATCCGCGTCTCGTCACCCGCGCCCGCCCCATCCCCGAAATCAGCTTTGTCGAAGCGGCGGAGATGGCCACCTTCGGCGCCAAGGTGCTGCACCCCGCCACCCTGCAACCGGCGGTGCGCCAGAATATTCCGGTGTTTGTCGGCTCCGCCAGGGATCCTGCCGCCGGTGGTACCTGGATCCGCGCCAGCACAGATTCAAGCCCGCTGTTTCGCGCCGTCGCCCTGCGCCGCCAGCAGGTGCTGGTGACCCTGCACAGCCTCAACATGTTCCACGCCTACGGCTTTCTGGCGGAAGTGTTCGGCATTCTGGCCCGTCACCGCATCTCGGTGGATCTCATCACCACCTCGGAGGTGAGCGTGTCATTGACGCTGGATCACACCGGCAGCCAGAGCAACGGCGAGCCGATCCTGAGCGACAAGGTACTGGCCGAGCTGGGGCAACTCTGCAAGGTGGAGGTGGAAACCGGTCTGGCACTGGTGGCACTGATCGGCAACCGGATGAGCGAAGTGAACGGGGTGGGCAGTCAGGTCTTTGACGCCCTGCGCGAGCACAACATCCGGATGATCTGCTACGGCGCCAGCGCCCATAACCTCTGCTTCCTGGTCAAGGAGAGCGAGGCGGGCAATATCGTCAATCGCCTCCATCAGGAGTTGCTGGACTGACCCTCACCGCGATGCGTTTCCTACCATGCAACAGGGCGCCGACAAGGCGCCCTGTTTATTTGTGTATCACTGACGTATTGGCTCAGGCAAAGCTGGTGGCGGGCAACTGGCAGGCCACGGCTTCGCGGCGCAGCTGCTGCAAGCGGGCCAGCAGTCCGGTCTGGCCAAGCTCCGTCTCCTGAGAGGAGAGATTGTCCACCAGTAGCGGATAATGCTCCGTCACCGCCTGCATCAGCCAGTCGAGCCGACGCAGGGTCAGCGGGCCGCAGCTCTGGCCGCTCAGATCATCGGCCACATCGAGCCGGTGGCTGCGATACATGTCCCGCCACCAGTTGGCGACCAGCGCCTCGTCGCTCGCCAGTGCGGCGCTCCACTCCCCTTGCAGGGCGTGCAGGCGGGCCAGCACTGGCGCACTGGCCCCTTCACGGATCAGGTGATGGATCTCCCGTTTCACCCACTTGAGGCAGAGCTCGCGCCAGTAGCGAAATTGCTGCAGGGGATCGGCCTCATCGAGCCAGAGCCCGGAGAGAGTGCGGGTCTCCAACCGCTCCGGTACATGGAACTGCGGATCGACCAGACCGTTGGAGTTGTATTCAAAGCGGGGATCGAAGGTCCACATATAGCCAAAGTCGAACACGCTGATCTGCTCACCGTCGTCGAGCAGGTTGCCCGGGCTCGGATCCCAGTCAAACCAGCCCCAGCGGGCCAGCTCCCCCTGCACCTCCAGCATCTGGGCCAGATTGCGTTCGTTGAGCTGATGCACCGGCACGCCCCGCAGCCAGGGGGAGACCAGCACTCCGGCCCGCGCCGAGCCGAAGCTGGTGCAGACCACATGGGAGAGGATGGTGGGATGCAGCTCGCGCAGCGCCTCGATTTCGCGCCGCCGCTCCAGTTCGGTCAGAAAGGCGGTCTTGCCATCGAGGTTGGCCACCAGCGAATCCTGACGCCGCCGCTTGAGACACCAGTGGTGCCCCTCCACCTTGAGGTGAAACACCTCAGCAGTGAGACCGTGACGATAGACCTTGATCACCGCCGGATGGGTATCCTTCAGTTTGACCAGCTGTGCCAGCGGCAACGGGCAGTCACGCTCGCGCCCGATCCGGATCTCTTCCTTGCTCTCCAGCATGCGCAGCAATCTGGCCTGGCGCGCCATCACCTTAGGATTCATACATGTACCTCCTGTCGCTATTGAGAGACTAAACAGCGCCTTTCTCCCAGGCCAGCGGCAAAACCCCATGATGACGCTTTCATCACATATTCCGTGCAACCCCTCGATCGGGATCACAATTTGCAAGGTTGAACTGTAACCAAATATTCATTGAGTGGTCATTAAATTGACAACCCGGAACAAGGCCCGCACCATCGGGTCAAACTCTATGCGGATGAACGATCTCTCCCTCACTCGCTCAAAGGATGAGCTTATATGAATCGCCCCTCCTCAGGCCGCCACCGCGTCCTGAGTCTGCCCTCTCTGCTGCTGGCCCTGCTGGGCGGATTGCTGCTGCTGACGCTGTTATTGCCGCTGATCAATCCCGGCAGCTGGCTGGGCCGTGCCCAGCCGCTGGTGCTGGGCCCCGCCGACAATCCGCTGGCCACCCTCACCCGCCACGCCCTGCTCTATAAAAGCGACAGCCGCGGCCTCTATCTGGTGGTGCGCAGCCAGTGGCAGTTGCGAGGGCCACTGCAAGCGGGGGACAAGGTACGGGTGGAGCTGCTCAACGACAAGGGAGAGCGGATCGACGAGCTGAGTCAGGCGGTGGATAAACGTCAGGTGTGCCGCAATAACCGCTGCTCGCTGGATCTCAACAGCACCCTGCGCGCCCCGGACGACGCGCTGGCCAGCCGCTATCAGCTGCGCATCGGTCTGCTACTCAAGGATCGCCCCGAGAGCGGTGATTTCAGCCAGATCCTGCAAACCCTGCCGGAGCAGGGCTTCAACCTCACCTATCTGGTGGTGAGCCTGACTCTGGTGCTGGCCCTGAGCGCTGCCGTGCTCAAAACCGTGTTGCCAAAGCTGCGCCGCAGCCTGCGCTGGCGGATCATCGGCAGCCTGCTTTTGGGCAACCTCACCTTCGTGCTGCTGCACGGCTTCGTGGTGTTCAAACTGGGGGAGTTTCTGCTCTGGTCAGGCTTTCGGCCGGAGCACTACTATCTCGCCTGGGGCAGCATGGTGCTGGGTTGGAGCCTCTGCGCACTGGCGGGCTTCAACCTCTATATGGGGCTGGTCTTTACCGCGCTTTCGGGCATAGGTCTGCTCGCCAACTTTATGAAGATCGCCATCTACGGCGTGCCGCTCGGGGGGGATGATTTTGGCAACCTGCTGGCGCTGCTGCGGATCCTGCTCGATCAACATCCCATCCTGCCTATTTTCACCCTCTTGCTGGCACTGTTTCTCTGCTGGCGCTTCGCCCTGTCACGCTGGGTGCTGCGCACCGCCGCCGCTACCGTCGCCTTCTTTGCGCTGTGCGTGTTTGCCACCCAGACCGGCAACAAGCTGCTGGGGGCCAACATTCGTTACGTGGACCGCGCGGTCAACTACCACAGGGACATCATCCGCTCCGGCCCCGGCCTCTATCTGTTCAATCTGGTGGACGAGATGCTGCAAAGCGGCAGCGTGTTTCGCTACCCCTTGCAGATCAACGAGCTGACTCCGCAGTTGAGCCATCCGCCCCAGGGCATTGCGCCGCGCTGGGATCTGGTGATCGTGCTGCAATATGAGTCGCTGATGCTCGACTGGCAGGGGCGGATCTGCGCCCCGGCCCCCACCCTCTCCCTGCCTGCCAGCGTGCAGCAGTGGCACAAGACCATCCACTCCCCCACCACTGGCGGCATGACGGTGCTGGCGGAGTTCGAGATGAACACCGGCCTGCCGGTGGGCTTGCTCAAGCAGGGGGTGGTGCCCTACTACTACCTCTCGGAGCAGGTGCCGGGGCTGGCCCAGAGCGCCAGACAGAGCGGCTATAAGACGCTGTTCGCCCACCCCTATGTGGAAAAATTCTGGGGCCGCGCCAAGGCGATCCCGGCGCTCGGCTATGAGGAGCGCTGGTTCGATACCCGCTTCACCACCCTCGAGCACAAGGGGCTTTATATCTCCGACGATGCGCTGATCGACCATATGCTCAAGCGCAGCGAGCAGGATAGCCAGCCGCTGTTTGCCTACGCGGTCACCATGCAGGGGCACGGCCCGTTCGATGGCCCCCGCTATCAGGGGCAGGAGCGCAGCGGAGCCTGCCCGAACCAGAGCGAGAGTGACACCCAGCTGCTCAACACCTACTACACCGGGGTGGTGGATGCCATGGCCTCGCTGGAGCGGCTGCTCAAGACCCTCGACCAGTCGGGCAAGCGCTATCTGGTGGTGGCCTTTGGCGATCACCAGCCGTTTTTGATGTCCGCCGGCAAGGGCATTCACGGTGACAAACCGGCGCGCGATGCCACCTACCAGATCCCCATGATGGCCTTTGCCCGCGCCGATGACCCCCTCAATCTGGCGACCCAGTTTGCTCCGGTGCGCCAGCTCTACCAGATGGGTCAGGCCACTCGTCAGCTGCTGGCGGGGGATATCACCCCCATCGAGGACAAGCCCCTACTCCATCCGGTGCTGGGGGAAGAGAAGGGATTCGACCCCTCAAGCCTGGTGCCGCAGATCCGCGCCAGCTTCCGGCCCGATGCCCTGCCCTGATCCCGCCCCACAAAAACAGACAAGGCCGCATCAGCGGCCTTGTTTTTGACATTCATTTCGCACTCATTCTGCTCGCCACCAGGGCTGCAGCAAGGTGAGCTGCTGGCGGTCGAGATCGAGCGCCACCTCGATACCCAGCGGCAACGTCAGCATGGGGTGGGTATGGGCGCAATCAAACTCCGCCAGAATGGGGAAAGTCGGTTCCCCCACCACCTCCAGCAGGATATCGAGGGGGCGCTTGCCACTGCCCTGATTGTTGAACTGCTCGTGCTTGCCGAGGATAAGCGCGCCGATCCGATCAAACACCCCGCACAGCTTAAGGTGGGCAAAGGAGCGCTCCAGCGTCTCGGCTGATTTCAGGCTGTCCTCGAGCAGCAAAATGTCGCCGTGCTCGATGGCCGGCATATAGGGGGAGCCCCAGCTCCCCGCCATGGTGTTGAGGTTGCCGCCGATCAGCCGTCCCTCAACCCGACCTGAGCCCACCGAGATCAGCCGATTGGGCTGGCACTGCTTGGCCCGGGTCTGGTTCTCCCAGTCCAGCCGTTCATCGCTCCACTGCGCGGGGGTGGGCAACGTGCAGGGGACGCCAGCTTCATCGGCCAATGCAATCTGTAAAAAACTGGCCAGCGTCTCGTCCACCAGCGGCGGCAACTCGCCAAAGGAGGCCACCAGCGCCGGGCCATAAAAAGTAACCAGGCCAGTTTGGGCATGGATGCCGAGCAGCAGCGCCGTCACGTCTGAGTAGCCGACGATGATCTTGGGATCGCGCTTGAGCGCCTCGAAATCGAGGTAGGGCAGCAGGGAGTTGGAGTTGCTGCCGCCAATCACCGACATGATGCAGCGCACTTGCGGGTCGCGAATAAGGGCGTTGAGCTCTTCGGCCCGCGCGGCGATGGAGCCGGATCGCCAGTGATCCTGCTGGCCGGTCAGGCTGCCCGCCTTGAGCCGGAAGCCCTTCCCCTCAAGAAACGCCCTGGCGCGGGCAAAACGGTTGGGGGCCCAGGCGGTCGCCGCGCTGGAGGGGGAGAAAAAAGCGATGGTATCGCCACGTTTGAGCAGCGGGGGAACCAATAACGTCATGACACGCGCATCCTTGCCAACATCCAGCCATTACAGAATCTTTGAGACTCTTACATAACCCCTTTGATCACAACGGGTTTTATCGTTAGAGTTTAGAAATACCAAACACTTGATTCATTATTAACAGATATTCTAAACGCTATCCCCTTCCTAGAATGACCTCATTGCGATGGCCAACACCGGTTGGCTATCAAAGCGGTCGGTCTGACAGCCCGGACGTTTCTCCCCCACTTATCTTTTATCTCTCACTTATCAATGAGGTGCTTGTCATGAATAGAACCGCATCCCCCAGCGCATTGGTTGTAGAAGGCGGTGCCATGCGCGGCATCTTTGCCAGCGGCGTCCTGGATGCGTTTATCGAGCATGACTATCGCCCCTTTGACTTCGCTATCGGCGTCTCGGCTGGAGCCACCAACCTCTTGGCTTACCTCGCCAGTCAGCATGGCCGCAGCCACGACATCCTGACCGAACTGGCGTGCAGCCAGCAGTTTATGGATCCCCTGCGCTTTGCCAAGGGGGGCAATCTGGTGGATATCCACTGGCTGTGGAACACCAGCTGCCGCAAATACCCCCTCGATATCCATCGCTATCGCGAGACCGGCATCCCCTTCTATGCGGTGGTGACCAATACCCTGACCGGCAAGGCGGAGTACATCCGGGTCAAGCCGGAGAACATGAACGAGGTGCTGCCCGCCAGCTGCGCCATTCCCCTCGCCTCCCACGAATACCCGGAGGTACACGGGGTACCGATGACAGATGGGGGGGTGGCCGACTCCATCCCGGTGATCGAGGCCTACCGCCGCGGTGCCCGTCATATGACGGTGATCCTCTCCGAGCCGCTTGGCTACCGGCTCAAACCGATGCCGTTCCCCTGGATGATCCGCACCCTGCTCAAGACCCGCCCCGCGCTGGCCCATGCCCTGGAGCAGCGGGATCGAAGCTATAACGAGGCGCTCGATTTTATCGCCAATCCGCCGGAGGACTGCCAGATCGAGGTGATCGCCCCGGCCAACTACTTCCCCGTCTCCCGTTTTACCCGCGATATCAACAAGCTGGAGATGGGATACGTGATGGGCAAGTGCGCAGGCTATCAGGCCGCCCTGCTCAATTGATAAGGGTTTTACAGGCATGACCCGACCTGCCGCGACGCACGCGCCGCCAACACAATAACCATCGGGTCAGTTGAGCAACATGAGTCATAAAAACAGACCGTGGCGAGGCAAGCGCGGCCAGAACCGATGCCAGACATCCTGACCGGCCCGCTCCTCATCCCTATGCCAGGGCATCTCACCCTCATACAAGGTGTTTATTTATGTCGTTTCTTCTCACCCATCCCGCGCTGGCGCAGCTGTTCGAGCGGCTGCTGCCCGATTACCGGATCATGGCGCCCGCGGCCGAATATCGGGGCGGCCGCTTCTCCGACACCGACAACGTCACCTACCACAGCATCCGCCATCCGGCCGATCTGGTGTGGCAGGAGAAGTCCCACTTCTCCCCGAAAGAGGTGGTGCTCCCCATCACCCAGACCTTGTTCCACTTCGACAATCTGGAGCTGCGCGAATCAAAGGTGGAGGCCAAGCCCACCCTGCTGTTCTTGCGCAGCTGTGATATCCACGCTCTGCGCAGGCTGGATCAGGTCTACCTGAAAAATGGCCAGAACAGCGACGTCTACTACGCCCGGCTGCGCAGCAAGCTCAAGCTGGTGCTGCTGGAGTGCCGTGAGAGCTTCGAGAACTGCTTCTGCGTCTCCATGGGCAGCAACGAGACCCAGGACTACGCCGCCGCCATTCGTCTGAGCGATGAGGGGGCCCGCATCGAGGTGAAGGATCCCGAGCTGCTCGGCTACTTTGCCGAACTCGGTGAATCCGACGACTTCACCCCGGAATTTGTCCAGAGCAACCCGGTCAAGGTACGCACTCCGGACAGCATCTGTGACGACCCCCAGCGGATCCGCCAGATCCTCACCGCTCATCCGGTCTGGGCCGAGTATGACAGCCGCTGCATCGGCTGCGGTCGCTGCACCACCTCCTGCCCGACCTGCAGCTGCTACAGCGTGCACGACCTCACCTATGCAGAAAACCCCAAGCAGGGTGAGCGCCGTCGCCAGTGGGCCAGCTGCATGGTGGATGGCTTCAGCGACATGGCCGGTGGCCACGGTTTTCGCGCCAAACATGGCGAGCGCCTGCGTTATCGCGCCCTGCACAAGGTCAACGACTACAAGGCACGTCAGGGGGAGGAGCACATGTGCGTCGGCTGTGGCCGCTGCGACGATCGCTGCCCTCACTACATCTCCTTTAGCAACATCATCAACAAGATGACCGATGTGGTCGAACAGACCATCGCAGCCGACAACGCGCAGGGGGCGAACTGATATGTGCCAGTGCCAGCAAACCGCAACAGCAGAACCGCAGCAGGACGTGGTCGAAAACCGCCTGCTGCCCAAGGCCTACACCATTCTGGCCATCGAGCGTCACACCGAGCTTGAGTGGAACTTTCGGGTCTCCCGCGACTTTGATGTCCACTACGGCCAGTTTGTGGAGATCTCCCTGCCCACCGTCGGCGAAGCGCCTATCTCGGTCTCCGACTATGGCGATGGCTATGTGGACCTGTTGATCCGCAAGGTCGGCAAGGTGACCGATGCGCTGTTTGCCCTCGATGTGGGCGACAAGGTGTGGATGCGCGGCGTCCACGGCAACGGCTATCCGCTGGAGACCTACCGCAACCAGCACCTCATCGTGGTGGCGGGCGGCACCGGCGTCGCCCCGGTCAAGGGGCTGCTGCGCCGCTTCAGCAAACATCCGGAAGAGGTGAAATCCCTCGACATGATCCTCGGCTTCAAGAACGAGCAGGCGGTGCTCTATCGCCACGAGATGCCGCTCTGGGCCGAGCAGCAGAACCTCATCGTCACCCTGGACGAGGGCAAGGAGAGCGAGCAGTTTCGCATCGGCCGGGTCACCGACTACATCGACCAGCTGGATCTCGCTGACAAGGAGGATATCCAGGTGATCGTGGTCGGCCCCCCCATCATGATCCGCTTCGTGGTGCTCGCCTTCCTCGAGCGGGGCATCCCCAAGGATCGCATCTGGGTCGACTACGAACGCCGCATGGCCTGCGCCGTGGGCAAATGCGGCCACTGCCGGATGGGCGACACCTATATCTGCGTGGATGGACCGGTCTTTCGTTTTGACCAGGCCCAGCATCTGATCGACTGAGGGAGAACACCATGAGTCTCGATATCGACATCATCAAGGCCCGCGCCAAGAACGAATACCGCCTCTCCAAGGTGCGCGGCGAAGCGATGATCAGCGTACGCATTCCCGGCGGGATCATGCCCGCCCACCTGCTGGCGGTGGCCCAGCAGATCGCCGAACAGTACGGCAACGGCCTGATCCACCTCACCACCCGCCAGAAGCTGGCGATGCCCGGCATCAAGTATCAGGACATGGACAAGGTCAACGCCGCCCTCGAACCCTTTATCAAGGAGATCGAGGTGGAGACCTGCGGCATCGAGGTAGAAGACACCCAAGCCGGTTACCAGACCATCGGCGGGCGCAACATCGTCGCCTGTCAGGGCAATACCATCTGCCAGAAGGGCAATATCGACTGCACCGGGCTGGCCCAGCGGATGGAGAAACACCTCTACCCCAACCCCTATCACCTCAAGATGGTGATCGCCGGCTGTCCCAACGACTGCGCCAAGGCCAACATGGCCGACTTCGGCATCCTCGGCATCGCCAAAATCCACTTCAATGCCGAGCGCTGCATCGGCTGCGGCGCCTGCGTCAAGGCGTGCAGCCACCACGCGGTGGATTGCCTCGCCATCAAGCATGGCAAGGCGGTCAAGGAGGAGAGCAAGTGCATCGGCTGTGGCGAGTGCGTACTGGCCTGCCCGACCATGGCCTGGCAGCGGGATCCCAAGCAGCTCTACATGGTCAAGCTGGGGGGACGCACCAGCAAGAAGACCCCTCGTACCGGCAAGCTGTTCCTCAACTGGGTCACCGAAGAGGTGCTGCATGCGGTGATCAAGAACCTGTTCGAGTTCGAGGCCGAGATGCTGGATGGCAAGCCCATCTACCTGCACATGGGTCACCTTATCGACAGGGCCGGTTATCACAAGTTCAAGGAGCGGGTGCTGCGCGGCGTCACCCTCAACCCGGAAGCCATGGTCGCTGACCGCATCTTCTGGGCCGAAGATCAGTACGTCGCCAACATGCACGTCAAAGCGGTGCAATAGAAAAACCTCGTTTGGGGAAGCGTGATCAAGTGGCCGACACCGGTGGGGATCTGTCGTTGGCCCGGGCGTCGATCACCCTTCCCCTTTTTTATTCCCGTCGGGGGACCGTTCCCCCGACCATCCGGGGTGCGTCACGGCGCGCCCTGCTATCTCGCCCGGCGCGGTATTGCGAGCGGGCCAGCATCCGGAGCCTGTTATGGACTTTCTCCCTCTCTTCTGTCAGCTTCAAAACAAGCCGGTACTGATCGTCGGCGGCGGTGAGGTGGCGGTGCGCAAGGCGCGTCTGCTGCTCAATGCCAAGGCGAAGATCACCATCAATGCCCCGCACCTGGAACCCCAGCTGATGAGCTGGGCCGAGCAGGGGCGCCTGACCGTCTGCGCCGCCGATTTTCACCCCGAACTGCTCGATGGCAAGTGGCTGGTGATCGCCGCCACTGACAATCCAGAGGTCAACCATCAGGTCTTTCGCGAGGCGAGCCTGCGCCAGATTTTCTGCAATGTGGTGGACTCTCCGGCCCACTGCAGCGCCATGATGCCCGCCATCATCGACAGATCGCCGCTGATGGTGGCCATATCCAGCGCAGGCGCGGCGCCGGTACTGAGCCGCCAGCTGCGGGAAAAACTCGAAGCCATGCTGCCGCAGCACCTCGGCCAGCTCGCGGCGCTGGCGGGCAAGCTGCGCGAGCGAGTAAAGGCCATACCGGACAAGCTGGCCCGCCGCCGCTTCTGGGAACGACTCTTTAGCCACGATCGCCTCGCCCTCCAGCTGGCGCGCGGCCAACAGCAGGCAGCCGAACAGAGCGTCGCCGAGCTGCTCAATGAGCCGCTGCAGAGCAAAGGGAGCGTCACCCTGGTGGGGGCTGGCCCCGGCGATGCGGGGCTGCTTACCCTAAGCGGTCTGCAGCAGCTGCAACAGGCAGATGTGGTGGTCTATGACCGGCTGGTCTCGCAGGAGGTGCTGGCACTTGTTCGCCGGGATGCCGAGCGGATCTTTGTTGGCAAGGAGGCGGGCCGCCACTGTGTGCCCCAGCAGGCGATCAACCAGCTGTTGCTGGAGCAGGCTCGCCTAGGCAAACAGGTGGTACGGCTCAAGGGGGGGCGATCCCTTTATCTTTGGCCGGGGCGGCGAGGAGCTGGAGACTTTGGCCGAGGCAGGCATCCCCTTCTCGGTAGTGCCGGGCATCACCGCGGCCTCGGGTTGCGCCGCCTACAGCGGCATTCCCCTCACCCACCGCGACCATGCCCAGCGAGTGCAGTTCATCACCGGTCACGACAAGGAGGGCAATATTGCCCAGGAGTGGTCGGCACTGGCCGCGCCTCACCAGACCCTGGTGTTCTACATGGGGCTAGCCCACGCCGCCCGCATTCAGGATGAGCTGCAAACCCACGGCATGCCCGGCCACACCCCGGTGGCGCTGGTGGAGCAAGGCACCCAGCTCAGTCAGCGGGTGGTGCGCGGCGAGCTGCAACAGCTGGCCGCACTGGCTCGTCAGGTGAAGAGCCCGAGCCTGATCATCATCGGCTCTGTGGTGACCCTCGCCGACAAGTTGGACTGGTATGGGGAGGCCAACACCCTCACCGGTGTCTGATCCGGCAGACGTGTCCAAGGGGCGGGATAATGCCCTCCATAGACAAAAAGCAGACACCGTGCAACCGGTGTCTGCTTTTTTCATCAACAGGATAAGCGCTAAACCGCGCGCCCGTTACTCCAGCGTGATGGGGCCGGTGTTCTGGGCATCGCTGTCATTCCAGTCACTCTCATAACGAATGCGCGGATCCCCCTGCAGGGTATAGAGAATGGTGCCCTGACGAAACTGCAGCGCACCATCGGCCCGCTTGGCCTTCACCTTGACCCCGTTGACCCACACCTGCTCCTTGCCATCCACCTGAATGTTGGCCACGGTGGCACCGGTCTCGCTGTTTCTGGCGGTCCACTTGCCCTGATAGGGGGAATCCCCTTTGGCCATCGGCAGCGTAGCCGCCTTGCCAGCAGACCAGGCGCTGACCGTACAGATGCCGTTGGCGCGCTTGTCATGCTTGATGGCGTAATCGACGCTGGGCTCGCTGGTCGTGGAGTCAGAGGTGATGCCGATCATGATCTTGCCGCTCTGGGCGGTATAGGCGGTCGGCGCATCGGTTTTCAGCGTGGCCTTCTTGCCATTGATAAAGACATTGCCCCCTTGCGCCTTGACCTGAATATTCATCGGACAGCTGGCGGTAAAGTTGGGAACGGCCGCGGCAACACTTCCGGCATAAGCGGCGATGGCCAGCGTGATAACAGTCAACAGAGCAGATTTTTTGTGCATCTTGATACGCCTTCAAGAAAGAGTGGTTCATGCAAAATGGGGGTCATCCGTGATGAGGTGTCGTCCTGATAGCTGCCACTCTAGTCCGGCGATCCAGGGGGGCCCAGTTAAAAAAAATAAAACCCGAGCCATCGGGTTATGAAAAAACATAAAAGTTTGAAATCAGCAACTTAGATTCATTAATGGCATGGGTCCAACACCCCGTTCACGCCTCGTTGCCAGCAGCCGGGCACAAAAAAGCCGATAACCCGGTTATCGGCTTTGGCCCGAACAGCTGGCGGCAGGATATCAGAACACCACGGCGGTGCCGCTGATACTGACCATCAGCATGCTGCCGTTTTGCCCCACCACCTCGTAGTCGATATCGATGCCGACCACTGCGTTGGCACCAAGGGCCGCGGCGCGCTCTTTCAGCTCGTCGAAAGCGATCTCGCGGGCACGGGCCAGCTCTTTTTCATAGGCGCCGGAGCGGCCACCGATGATGTCGCGGATCCCGGCAAAGAGATCCTTGAAAATGTTGGCGCCGAGGATGGCTTCGCCCACCACGATGCCGCGGTATTCACGAATGGTTTTGCCTTCCAGCGTGGGGGTCGTCGAGAGGATCATCTTGAACTCCTGTGAGTAGCAGAAGGGCTCAGACTACCCCAACTGCCCGAAAATCCCAACCGGGTGGAGGCCTGTGCGACGCCGACCTTAAAAATCACGACGGCCAGATAAAAAAACACCGCGCACGGAGCGCGGTGTTGCTATCGGAACGTCATGGCCAGCGGCCAGACCGTTACGGATTGTATGAGACCACCGAGCCACTGAGGCCCGTCATCTGGGAGATCCGCCCCTGCATCCCCTGAAGCTTGGCCTTGGAGACATCCGGCCCGATAAAGACCCGGTTGAGCTGACCCTGCACCGGTGTGCGCGGCGAAGTGTGGGCAGAGTAGCCCGCCGCCCGCAGCTTGCTCACCAGCGCGTTGACGCTGTCGACGTTCTTGAAGGCGCCAAGCTGGAGGATCCAGCTACCCTGCGCCGGCACAGCAGCAGGCGCGGGTGTGGTCGGCTGGGTCATCTTGCTTTCAATCAGATCGTCGAGGGACTTGATCTGACCCGCCTGCGCTTTGGCCGGCGCGGGCGCCTTGGCCACTTCAACCGGTTTGGCTGGCGTCGGCTTGGGTGCTGGCTTTGGCGGTTCGACCGGCTTTTTGGCCACCACTTCCGGTTTGGTTTGCGGCTTGGGTTGGGCATTCGGTTGCGACTGGACCTGCGCCGGTGCGGCAGGGGTTGTCGCCTGCTGCGCGCCGTTGCCCTGACCGGCGAGGGTCATGGGGTCAGCCACCTCTTCCACTTGCCACTGTTGGGCCGCAGAGGCCTGTTGCTGGCTGGCCAGATGCTCAGCAGGCAAGGTGCTGGCCGCCGAGACTTGCAGCGCAGGCTTGGCTGGCTCCAGCTCGGGGCGCAGCGGGATCTTGGCAAAGGCCTCCTCCTTTTGCGCCAGCTTGTGACCATCCAGCAAGTCCGGCAGGAAAATAACAACCAGGGCCACCAGGATGACGGTGCCCACCAGACGGTTTTGAAACTTCGAGGCCAAGTTAAATCCTACCTTTACGTAACTCAATATGCGATTTGGCTCCCCGCCCGAGGGCCGGGGAGCCGGGGTGTGGCCTAGACGGCGACACCCGCCAGAATGTCGGCGACAGTGTAAAACGAACCAAACACAATGACCATATCGTCCGGACTCGATGCGGCCAACGCAGCCTGATAAGCGGCACTGACATCATCAAACGCCCTGGCTGGCCCCTTGCCTTCCCCCAGTGCCGCAGCCAGCTGCTCGGCAGTGGCGGCGCGCGGGCCGGTGAGACTGGCCAGATACCACTCGCCAATCAGACCATCGAGTTCGGCAAGCGATCCTGCCATGTCCTTGTCTTTGAGCATGCCGACTACGGCGCGGCGCACGCCTGCGCAGGGCATTTTACGCAGCTGGGCCGCCAGATAGGCCGCCGAATGGGGATTGTGGGCCACATCGACGATCACCTGCGGCGCACTTTGCAGTTGCTGCATCCGGCCAGCCAGTCGGGCATTGGCCAAGCCGTCACGGATGGCAGACTCCGGCAGCGGCAAGCCGAGGGACTCCAGCGCCGCCAGCACGGTCACGGCGTTCATCAGCGGCAAGGCCGGTTTTGGCAGATCCCGCCACTGGTTGAGGCCCTGATAATCCCAGCTGCTCTCGTGCTCATCGCCACGAAAATCGATACCGACCTGACGCAGGTTGGCACCAATTCGCGCTGCTTCGCTGGCGATGGTCGCTGGCGGATTGGGCTCGCCGCTGATGGCGGGTTTACCGGCGCGATACACGCCAGCCTTCTCCACCGCGACCGCTTCGCGGGTATCACCCAGCCAGTCGCAGTGATCGAGGGCAATAGAGGTGATCATCGCCACATCGGACTCCACCACATTGGTGGCATCGAGCCGACCGCCCAGCCCCACTTCCAGCAGCAGCACATCGGGCGCGGCGCGGCAGAAGAGCCACAAGCCGGCCAGGGTCGCGAACTCGAAGAAGGTAAGGGCAATCTCGCCGCGAGCAGCTTCCACCTCGGCAAAGGCGGCGCAGTGATCGCTGTCGGGCAGCTCTTGCCCGTTGACCCGCACCCGCTCGGTAAAGCGCAGCAGATGGGGCGAGGAGTAGACACCGACCTTATAGCCTGCGGCCATCAGAATGCTGGCCGCCATGGCACAGCTGGAGCCCTTGCCGTTAGTGCCCGCCACCGTGATCACCTTGAACGGCAGTTGGGTAAGCCCCATACGCCGGGCGACGGCACCGACCCGATCCAGACCCATGTCGATATTGACCGGGTGGATCTGCTCCAAATAAGAAAGCCAGTCGACAAGCGACCGGCTTTGGGATTGTTGCATGTTTGAACTCATCTTCACTCTTCGATGACGTGAGTATTCAGCATTTTGGCGAGCAGGCTGGCCAGACGGTTACGCATTTCGCGGCGATCGATGATGATATCGATGGCACCCTTTTCCAGCAGGAACTCGGAGCGCTGGAAGCCTTCCGGCAGTTTCTCGCGCACGGTCTGCTCGATAACGCGCGGGCCGGCAAAGCCGATCAGCGCCTTGGGCTCGCCCACGTTGATGTCACCCAGCATCGCCAGACTGGCGGAGACGCCACCCATGGTGGGGTCGGTCAGCACGGAGATATAGGGCAGGCCCGCCTTGGTGAGTCTGTCCAGCGCCGCACTGGTCTTGGCCATCTGCATCAGGGAGAACAGCGCTTCCTGCATGCGAGCACCACCAGAGGCGGAGAAGCAGACCAGACCGCGACCTTCCTTGATGCACTCCTCGACGGCACGCACGAAGCGGGCACCGACCACGGAGGCCATGGAGCCACCCATGAAGGAGAATTCGAACGAACAGGCGACAACCGGCACCCCTTTGAGGGTCCCTTTCATCACCACCAGCGCATCTTTCTCTGCCGTATCTTTCTGGGCGGCAGACAAACGATCCTTGTAGCGCTTGGAATCCTTGAATTTCAGTACATCCTGCGGCTCCAGCTCGGCACCGATCTCGGTACGACCCTGCTCATCGAGGAAGCTCTCGAGACGGGCGCGGGCGCTGATACGCATATGATGATCACACTTGGGGCACACTTCGAGGTTGCGCTCCAACTCTGCCCGGTAGAGCACCTGTTCACAAGCACTGCACTTGGTCCACACCCCTTCCGGAATGTTGTGACGACGGGGCGCAGTGATCTTGCTCTTGGGAAGAATCTTCTCAAGCCAGCTCATGGAATTCCTTAATGCTTTTGTGCCTGACAAAACGCATCGAGCCTAGATTGTTCAATGACTTACTAGCTCGATGGCAACAAATGACGGGTCATTAAACCACAATTTTTCGGGCGCAGTTACTAAAAACTGGTCGTACCCGGTGCCGAGTCCGGCAACCACAGCGGGCCGAGCGGCAACTGCGGCAGAGCAAACTCGGCCGGGTAATCGACGTCGACCAGATAGAGGCCACCGGCCTTGGCGGTCGGCCCGGCCAGATTGCGATCCTTGGCAGCCAGCACCTCGGCAATCCACTCCACCGGTTTGAGCCCCTGCCCCACCAGCAGCAGGGAGCCGGTGATGTTGCGCACCATGTGGTGCAGGAAGGCGTTGGCCTTGATGTCGAGCACGATGTAGGGGCCGGAACGGCTGACGCACAGATGGGTCACATTGCGCCACGGGGTGTTGGATTGGCAGGCGACGGCACGGAAGGTGCTGAAGTCATGCTCCCCCAGCAGGCTCTGGCCCGCCCGGTGCATCAGCTCGGCATCGATGGTCTCGTGATAGTGACTGACGCCACTGCCGAGGATCGCCGGCCGGTAGTTGTGGTTGTAGATGACATAGCGGTAGCGACGGGCGGTGGCGCTGAAGCGAGCGTGGAAGCTATCGTCCACCTGCTTGACCCAGCGCACGGCGATATCCGGCGGCAGGTTGGAATTGAGCCCCAGGGTCCAGGCGCCCTCGGCGCGGTTCGCCTCGGTATCGAAGTGGATCACCTGGCCGGTCGCATGGACACCGGCATCGGTGCGTCCGGCACACTGGATGGAGACAGGGTGGTTGGCAATCCGGCTCAGAGCCGTCTCCAGTTCAGCCTGCACGCTGATCACTTCACGCTGACGCTGCCAGCCGAAATACCGGCTGCCGTCATATTCAATACCTAGGGCAATTCGCATGGATAAACTTGTCTTGTTGTGAAAACGCAGTGAAAGAAACGGGGCGGATTATACGCGCTCAGCCCGAAAAGTCCCACCACGCGCGCAATTGGCCTGGATGGTCAGCCTGCATGGCCACCCTCACCCCATCGCAACTCGCCAAAAGAAGAGGGCAGCCACTGGCTGCCCTCGTTTTGCTGATCCCGTGATGGGAATTGATTTAGCCCAACCGCTTGAGCAACTTCTCTGCTTCGGCGCGCTGGTGATCGCTGCCCTGCTCTGCCGCCTCTTGCAGCAGCTCGCGAGCGCTATCCTTGTCATCGATCTCGAGGTAGGCACGGGCCAGATCCAGCTTGGCACCCACACCGCCGTCGTCGGCATCCACATCAAACCCGGTGGATTCCGGCAGCACCTCGGGGAAGCCATCGAGCCCCACATCCAGCGAGAAGCCCTGATAAGGCTCCTGCTCAGTGGTGCTGGCATCGGCCTCGGCCAGCAGCTTGTCGATCTCGACGTAGCCGCTCTCCTGCGCTTGCTCACGGGGCTGCACATCGGCCGGATGAGATTCCACCTCGGCGAACGCATCTTCGAAATCGGAGAGCGCCAGCTCGTTGGGATCCCACTCCAGATCCAGCTCGGCTTCCTTCGCCTTGGCTGGCTCAAGACCGAGCTCAGCCAGCATCGCATCGGCACTCTCGTCGGCGCCGTCTTCGGCACTGAGATCAATGGCGTTGTCATCTTTGCCAGCGGCGGGCTCGTCGAAGGCATTTTCGAACTCGCCGAGATCGAAGCTGGCCAGATCGTCGTCAGCGGCGCCGACTTCGTCAATGGAATTCAAATCGGGCTCGAGGTCGGCAGAGAGATCCGCATCCAGCTCGGCAAACAGGGCGGCCTGCAGTTCCTCTTCGCTCATGACTTCATCAGCGGCCTTGGGCTTGGGATTGAACTCGCTGGCCAGATCCATGGCGGGTTCGTTGGCCAGGGCGATCGGCTCATCCAGCGAGAGATCGAGATCCGGCACCAGATCCGGGTCACGACTGGCTGGCTGGGCCGCCATCCGCTCCGGCTCGAAGCCTTGCAGATCCATCTCACCGTCGTCGCTGAACACCAGATCCAGTTCCGGCTTGTCCGGTTCAACCGGCATGAAGCCATCGGGGGTGTTGAGATCCGGCACCGGGCGCACCGGCTCATTGTCGGTCACATCGACGCTCAGCAGATCATCAAATTCGCTCTGCTCCTGATCCATCATCATCGCAGTGGATTCGGAGAGGCTCTTCTCCTGCTCTTCCAGCTCGCGACGGGCACGGGCCCGCAGCCAGAGGGTCACCAGTGCCAGCACCAGCAGCACCGGCAGCAAGATGATCATGGCGAGGTTGAGCGGTGAGGCGAGCAGATCCATCAGCCAATTTTGCTTGGGCTCGGGCGCAGCGACCACCGGAGGAACCGGCTGGGCCTTGAGCTCGGCAATCTCTTTTTGCAGCGCAGTCTGATCCTGCAGCTGGGCCTTGAGGGTCTCCACCTCTTCGGTCAGCGATTGCAGGCGCAGCTTGAGCCTGTGGTTCATTTCGGTCACCTGACCGAGCTGGGCATTGGCATCTTCCAGTGCCAGCGCCATCTCGGTGGCCGGTTTGCCCACCGGTTTATCCAGATCTGAAGGCAGAGGCGCCGGTGTGGTGCCTTCTGCGGCGCTCGGTACAGGTGCGGGAGCCACCGCCTCTTTCGGCGCGGGCTCGCTCACCTTGGCCACTTCTTTGGTTTCAGCCGCCTGTTGCGGTGCCACAACAGGCGCAGGAATGGGTGCGGCTTTCGCCACCGGCAGCGGTGCCGGAGCGGCTTTCACCGGCTCGGACTTGGCCGCCTCAACCTTCGCCGGTTTGACAGCAACCGGTTTGGCCGTGTGGGCCTGCTTATTGGCCAGATATTTGGGGCTCAGCCCTTTCCAGCTGGCGTTGTCGCTGCGGAATTTGGCGCGGGCCTGGGCATCGGTGATGACGCTCGCCTCGGCCACGGTCGGCAGCAAAATGCGGGAGCCCACCAGAATGTGGTTGATATTGCCATCGGCAAAACTGCGGGGATTTTTCTCGTAGATCGCCACCATGGTCTGGTAGACGCTGACACTCGTAGAGGGGCGATATTTGCTCGCCAGACTCCAGAGGGTATCGGTCGGACGAACAGGGCCATAGCTACCGGCATTGGCCGTGACCTGACGCACCACCGGCTCGGCGGTTGCGCGCACCGGCTGCGCCACGGGTCTGGCGACCGGTTGCGCCAGCGGCTGGGAATTGACGGCGGGAGGTGCAGGTTCGTCAGGGCCTTTTAGCTCGACAAAAAAAGGCTCCCGCGCCGAGTCTTCAGCCTGGACGGTGCCCAGCAGACCCAATGCGAGTAGCGTTGCCAATGTTATGCGGGAATGTCCCATATTCGTTCCTTCGTATGACGGCCCTATCGCATTGAAAAATCTGGATAGTTACCCCAAAACAGTCGGTTCAATATAAATCAGGCTCGCCTAGCAAGCCAGCAGTCCGACACATTTAGCACCCAACTTGACTCTGAGTGTAGGAAAAAACTTAATCAGTTGATATCGCAACAGAATCTTGAAGTGGCGGAGTGCGGCATGGGTCACACCCCGCAGTGCTCACCGGCCGGATGCGCAGCACTCCCTGCTGCGCATCGGTGGCATCGTCCCGCTTTACAGATAGTCGCGAACCAGCAGCTCGGCAATCTGTACACTGTTGGTTGCCGCGCCCTTACGAACGTTATCGGCCACGATCCACATATTGATACCACTCGGATGAGAAATATCCTGGCGCACCCGACCGACCAGCACCTCATCCTTGCCTGTTGCGTCACGCACCGGGGTCGGATAATCCCCTTCGTCATCAAACAGGGTTACGCCCGGCGCATTGCGCAACAGATCCTTGACCTGTTCGGCATCGAGCGGCTGGTGCAGTTCGACGTGTACCGCCTCGGCGTGGCCGTAGAAGACCGGCACCCGCACACAGGTGGGGTTCACGGCAATGGTGGCATCGCCCAGGATCTTCTGGGTTTCCCACACCATCTTCATCTCTTCACGGGTGTAGCCGTTGTCGGTGAAGCTGTCGATCTGCGGGATCAGGTTAAAGGCGATCTGTTGCGGATAGAGGGTCGGTTCCACCGGGCGACCGTTGAGCAGATGAGCGGTCTGGCCCGCCAGCTCGCTGACCCCCTCTTTGCCCGAGCCTGACACGGATTGATAGGTCGCCACGTTGATACGGGCGATCCCCACCTCATCGTGCAACGGCTTCAGAGCCACCAGCATCTGGATGGTGGAGCAGTTGGGGTTGGCGATGATGTTGCGATTGCGAAAATCGGCCAGCGCGTCCGGGTTTACTTCCGGGATCACCAGCGGGATATCTTCGTCATAACGGAAGCAGGAGGTGTTGTCGATGACGATACAGCCGTGCTCGGCAGCAATCGGCGCCCACTTGGCAGAGACCTCGGCACCGGCGGAGAACAGCGCGATCTGCACCTGGCTCCAGTCAAACTCCTCCACATCGAGGATCTCGAGGTTCTTGCCGCCAAAACGCACGGTATCACCGGCGCTACGGCTGGAAGCCAGCGGATAGAGGGTCGCCACCGGAAATTCGCGCTCTTCCAGGATCTCGATCATCGCCTGACCCACGGCGCCGCTGGCACCCAATACCGCTACGTTAAACTGCTGGCTCATTCTGTTCTCCTCTGATAATGCTGCAATGGCACCGGCTGGCGCCATGGTCGGCAGACTCTCGCGCTGCGAGATGACGCTGCCTGATATGGCTGAACCAGCGCAGTAAAATCTGCGCCAGCTCAGTAAAAAATCGGGTCGGTGTGGCCAGTACGGCTCACCCCTTCCGGTTATCTTCCAACAATTTGCCCCCGTTCAGGGGCGTGACAGCGCAAATCCCAACGCGCCCAGCGCCTTGTCGGCAAACTCCCCATCGATCTGCAGGGAGGATAGTTCACGGCGCTCGGGATAGTGTTTGCGCTGCTCGTCAAAGCTGCCGGACAGGCCGAGTCGGGCCCGAAAACGGGCATCATCGCGGCGCACGTCATAAACCAGATGCACCAGCTGCTTGATCAGCGCCTGATCCGGCGCGCGGCCCGGCACCACCGCCTGCACATCGGGGGCAGGCAACAGCCGACTCAAATCCTGACGAGGCTGGAGCCCCAGCTGCAGGCAGAGCGCCTGATAGAGCATCCAGGTGCCGCGCGCCTTCCCCTCCAGGCTGTAACCGGCGATATGAGGGGTGGCAATCTCGGTATGGGGCACCAGCGCTGCCAGTGGCTCGGGCTCCTTCTCCCACACATCCATCACCAGTCGCAATGGCGCATCGCCCAACTGACGCGCCAGCAGGGCCCGGTTATCCCACACCTCGCCTCGGGAGGCATTGATCAGGATCTGCCCGGCAGGACGGGCGGCAATCTGCTCGGCATCCAGCAGATGGTAGGTGGCATCCGGCCCTTCGCGGGTGATGGGTACGTGGAAGCTGACGATATCGGCGCCAAGGGCGGTCTGATAATCGACAAAAACGCCGCTGGGATTATCCCTCGCCTTGGGCGGATCGCAGCGCAGCACCCGCATGCCGAGCGCTTGTGCCTTGCCAGCCACGCACTCGCCGGTATTGCCCGCGCCAATCACCGCCAGCGTCATGGCCGAGAGGTCGAGTTCGTAACGCTCCGCCAACACCAGCAGGGCGGAGAGCACATAGTCCCCCACCGAATACTTGTTGCAACCTGGGGCGCTGAAGAAAGGAATATTGCGGCTCGCCAGCAGTGCCTTGTCCACATGGTCGGTGCCGATGGTGGCGGTGCCGACAAACCCGAGTTTCGGGCTGGTCGCCAGCAAATCGCCGTTGACGCGGGTGACCGAGCGCACCAGCAGCACATCGGCATCCAGCAGATCGCGGGCCTGCATCTGCCGTCCGGGCAAGGGGATCACCTCGCCAAATTCGGCAAACAGCTCCACGGCATGGGGCATATTCTCATCAACGACTATCTTCATCGGGCTCTCTTTGGTCACAACCGCCACGGGGGCGCCATTCTAGCGCAAAGCCGCCCGAGATTTCAGCCTGTGATGCAATCCGGCGCGAAAGGGGGCCACATTGCGCGGCGACCGCCCCATCCGCCCATTCAAACAGAGGATGTCGCCACAAATGTGTAAGCAGAGGTAACAAACTGACTGCTCGGCTTTGTCCGGGCATGTCACGGTGGCACAATGCCCCTCTTTTTCGCGATCGCCCATACCCACCATGCCGCAACACGCCCCGTCGCTCCCAGCGTCAACCGCCTCACTCACCCGCAGTCAGGTGCTCGGATTCAGTGCCCTGTTGATCCTGCCCCTGCTGCTACTCGCCACGCTGCCCTGGCAACCGTTTCTGACCGGCTCGCTGCAAGCTGGCTGGCTATGGTGGTCATACGCCCTCACCCGCATGGTCGATATTCCCGGGATTGGAGTCAGTGGCGCCCTCTTGCTGCTGCTGAGCCGCTACAAACTGAAACTGGAGTGGGCCCCCTTCATTGCGCTGGGGTGTGCACTGGCGGCCCTGCTTGCCAGCGACTGGGTGCTCAAGAGCCTGATCAAGCACCTGACCGAGGAGCCCAGACCCTACCTGCTCTGGCTGGAGAGTCAGGCGCTGATCCCGGCCATCAAGAGCTTCTACGCCAGTAGCGTCGAGGTACGCAGCGAACAGGTTCACGCCGCCAGCCAGTTGCTGGCACTGCCCGAGTGGCTCGGCCACCACTGGCAAAAGGAGGTGAATTACGCCTTCCCCTCTGGCCACAGCATCGCCGCCATCAGCCTGGCCCAGTTTTTCGGCCTCATCTGGCTGGCCCGCGCGCCCACGGGCGTCTGGCTGCTACCGCTGTGGGCGCTGGGGATTGGCCTGTCGCGCATGGTGATGGGGATGCACTGGCCGATGGATGTGCTGACCAGCGCCCTGCTGGGCACTGTCACGGCGCTGATCGCCGCCCGCTGGTGGCTGCACAGATATTGAATCCAGCACCACTTGCACAGGCTTCCTGCGTGGGATGGGAGGACAAGCCTGTGCTTTTTTGCCATAATGCCGCCTCATTTTATCCCGACCGAGATCCCATGACCGACGCAGTTCATACCCTCAAGGGCCGTTTCCGTGGTTTTTACCCCGTCGTCATCGATGTTGAAACAGCCGGGTTCAATGCCAAGACCGATGCTTTGCTCGAAATCGCGGCTTACACCCTGAAAATGGATGAGCAGGGCTGGCTCGTTCCCGACCAAGTGTTCCACTTTCATGTCGAGCCCTTCGAAGGGGCCAACCTGGAAAAGGCCGCACTGGAGTTCACCGGCATCGATCCTTACAACCCGTTGCGTGGCGCTGTCTCGGAAAAAGAGGCACTGACCGAGATCTTCAAGGGGATCCGCAAGGGGATGAAGGAGCAGGATTGCGGCCGCGCCATCATAGTGGCCCACAACGCCACCTTCGATCACGGCTTCGTGATGGCCGCCGCCGAGCGCGCTGGCCTCAAGCGCAATCCGTTCCACCCATTTGCCACCTTCGACACCGCCGCCCTCTCCGGGCTGGCGCTGGGGCAGACCGTGCTGGCCAAAGCGTGCCAGAGCGCCCGCATCCCGTTTGACAATAAAGAGGCGCACTCTGCCCTCTATGACACCGAGCGCACCACCGAGCTGTTTTGTCATATCGTCAACCGCTGGAAGAGCATGGGGGGCTGGCCGCCTGCTCATCTGGATGACGACACGCCGGATACCCCTGCCGACGATGACGGGCAGGCATAAACGGATGAAGGCTGCCACAGGCAGCCTTCGTTTTTTTCGGCGGCGTGATTGATCGCTCTGCGCACAAGAACGCACTATCAACCCTTGTATGCGCTGTGCACGGAGACAAACCGGCCACAAACCCTCATGTTGATCAACCTTGTGCCAGATGCTGCTGCGATATGAGGGGGTTGACTGATTTTTTTCTCGACATTTGTCACATTTTTCGCAAACTAACTCCCCTTCACATGACAGACAGCAATAACAAACTATAAGGAAATCAAATGAATCCAGTTGTTATCGCAGTCGGGCTGATGCTGGTGCTCAGTCTGCTGCGGATCAATGTGGTGGTCTCGCTGGCGCTGGGGGCCATTGCTGGCGGCCTGGTCGGCGGGCTGTCGTTGACCGATACCCTCACCACCTTCAGCGGTGGCCTGGGCGGTGGCGCCGAGATTGCCCTCTCCTACGCCATGCTGGGCGCCTTTGCGGTTGCCATCTCCCGGTCCGGGATCACCGACCTGCTGGCCCGCAAGGTGATCAGCCAGTTGGGCAAGGATGCCAGCTCGACCCGCATCATGTGGGTCAAGACCCTGCTGCTCTGTTCCGTGCTGGCCGTGGCCATCTCGTCCCAGAACCTGATCCCGGTTCATATCGCCTTTATTCCCATCCTGATCCCGCCGCTGCTGCATGTGATGGCGCAGATGCAGATCGACCGTCGTCAGGTGGCTTGTGTCATCACCTTTGGCCTGACCGCCACCTATATGGTGCTGCCGGTCGGCTTTGGTGGCATCTTCCTGAACAACATTCTGGCCAAGAATCTGATCGATAACGGCGTGCCCATCACCACCAGCCAGATCCCGCTGGCGATGGCCATTCCGGTCGCCGGTATGTTGCTGGGCCTGCTGATCGCAGTGTTCATCAGCTATCGCAAACCGCGCCAGTACGATCTCGCCAAGATCCTGGATGCGGAGCCTGAGACCGTTGAACTCAATCTCACCCACATCTGGGTCGCCCTGCTGGCCATTGGCGTGGCACTGGGGCTGCAACTGATGACCAACAGCATCGTGCTGGGTGCGCTGGCCGGTTTTGTCATCTTTACCTGCGGTGGCGTCATCAAATTTCGCGAAAGCCAGGATGCCTTCACCCAGGGGGTGCGCATGATGTCGCTGATCGGCTTCATCATGATCTCCGCCGCCGGCTTTGCTGCCGTGATGAAGGCAACCCACGGTGTCGATACGCTGGTTCAGGTGGTCGCTTCCGGCATCGGCCAGAACAAGGGCATCGCCGCCTTCCTGATGCTGCTGGTAGGCCTGCTGATCACCATGGGGATCGGTTCTTCCTTCTCCACCGTGCCCATCATCGCCACCATCTATGTGCCACTCTGCCTGCAGCTGGGCTTCTCACCGATGGCGATCATCGCACTGGTTGGTACCGCTGGCGCGCTGGGGGATGCGGGTTCACCGGCCTCCGACTCCACTCTGGGCCCCACCTCCGGCCTCAACGCCGATGGCCAGCACGACCATATCTGGGACAGCGTGGTGCCCACCTTTATTCACTACAACATCCCGCTGGTGATCTTCGGCTGGATTGCCGCCATGGTGCTCTGATAGCCCCGCAGGCAGCGACCAGTACACTTCACCATGTACAACAAGAAGGCGACCTGATGGTCGCCTTCTTCATTGACGCCAACCGATTCTCCCGCTCGACATGAATAGTGGCCGCCAGCCAGATAGGCCTTCTGAGCGACCACCTCACCACCACCGCTTCCGACCGCCGAAGTCACCGGGCGCAATGCTGTCTGTCTCCGTGCAACCATCCACCCAAGCGCACACGTCCCAACGCCTGACCTTGAGGTCATAAAGAGTGCGCGTCTCCCCAGGTGCGCTCCAGTGGATTGCACAACGATGCGCTGCACTGTCGCAGTACTATCGGTTCGCTCAACGCTTGCCAATACAGAGAAACGGCTGCCCGCTCTGCCTTATGGCAGCACGGCGGATGACACCAGACCACATCACAACCGCCTGTCGAGTAGAAAAGGCGTTCTCTCTCCCCGGCATCCAGTTATCAAGTAGCGGCCATCATGCGCTAACCCATGTAACACCTTATGCCACCCTGGCGTTCAGCAAGAACACAGGGCAAAACCGCAGGCACAAAAAAAGGCCGCTCAATGAGCGGCCTTTTTCATAACGGGGTCAGCAATCAGCTTTCGCGACGCTTGCCACTGAATTTGCGATCTTTGTTGAAGCCACCTTCACGGCGCTCACCGCTCTTGTTGAACGGGCGGTCACCCTGGGGACGGCGATCCTTGTTGAAAGGACGCTCCTTGTTGAAGGGGCGATCGCTACGCGGAGGACGGGGAGCAGTGTTGCTGCCAGCCGGCACTTCGGTGTAGCGAGTGATCTGCAGCGGACGCTGGCAAACACGGGCTTTCTTGATCACTTCCAGTACATCGGCGGTCATGCCTTTCGGCAGATCGACGGTGGAGAAGTCATCGGCGATGTCGATGTTACCGATGAAACGGCTCTCGATGTTCGCTTCGTTGGCGATGGCGCCAACAATCTGGCCCGGCTTGACGCCGTGATGGGCACCCACGTCTACGCGGTAACGCTCCATCTCCACATCCGGGTTGTCTTTCAGCGGACGCGGCTCGAGGGACGGCATGCGACGGGCAGGACGATCACCACGGTCGCCGAAGTCACGGGCACCGAAATCGCGGCCACCGTCACGACGGTCGAAATCACGACCACCACGATCGTTGCTGGCATTCAGCAGCGGATCCGGGATGGAGTCATCCAGCAGCAGCGGTTGGTCGCCCTGTACCAGTTTGGCCAATGCGGCAGCCAGCTCCAGCGGATCGGCAGAATCTTCTTCGATCAGCTCGTTAACCAGGTTCACATAGATCTCGAGCTCTTCACCCATCATGGTTTCCCGGATGCGCTCTTTGAACTTGGTCAGACGGTGCTGGTTGATGTCCTCGGTGCTCGGCATCTTCATCGGCTCGATGGCCTGACGAGTAGCGTGCTCGATGGCGCGCAGCATGCGACGCTCACGGGGAGCAACGAACAAGATGGCTTCACCTTTACGACCGGCACGACCGGTACGGCCGATACGGTGTACGTAGGATTCGGTGTCGTACGGAATGTCGTAGTTCACTACGTGAGTGATACGCTCAACGTCCAGACCACGAGCGACAACGTCGGTGGCGATCAGGATGTCCAGCTGGCCTTGACGCAGCTTGTCAACGGTACGCTCACGCAGTTTCTGCGGGATGTCACCGTGCAGCGCTTCACAAGCGTGGCCACGAGCGGCAAGTTTGCCAGCCAGCTCTTCGGCAGCATTCTTGGTGCGCACGAAGACCAGTACGGCTTCGTACGGTTCGACTTCCAGCAGACGGGTCATGGCGTCCAGCTTGTGCAGACCGGTTACCTGCCAGTAACGCTGGCGGATGGTCGGTGCAGTGGACGTCTTGGTGATGATCTTGATCTCTTTCGGCTGCTTCAGGTGCTTCTGGGCAACGCGACGGATCTGGTCCGGCATGGTAGCGGAGAACAGGGCAACCTGACGGGTGGCCGGGCACTGCTCCATGATCCAGTCCACGTCGTCGATGAAGCCCATACGCAGCATTTCATCGGCTTCGTCCAGTACCAGGGCTTTCAGGCCGGAGAGGTCCAGGTTCTTGCGACGGATCAGATCCATCACACGACCAGGGGTACCGACGACAACCTGGGCACCACGACGCAGGGCGCGGGTCTGGGTTTCGTAAGAGGAGCCGCCGTAGATCGGCAGGACATGGAAGTCAGGCATGTGCTTGGCGTAACGTTGGCACGCCTCGGCAACTTGCAGGGCCAGTTCACGGGTCGGAGCCAGCACCAAAACCTGAGTGTTGCGGTTACCAGCTTCCAGACGAGACAACAGAGGCAAGGCAAAAGCAGCGGTCTTCCCTGTACCGGTTTGCGCCTGCCCCAGCAGATCGTGTCCCGCCATCAGGTGGGGAATTGCTGCGGCCTGGATCGGTGACGGGCGCTCATAGCCCACGTCTTGCAGCGCTTTCAATACAGGCGCGGCCAGTCCAAGCTCACTAAAAAGGGGCAGTTGTTCGGTATCAGACATAGATTCTTCCAGATTAAGGCAGGCGGCTAAGCACCGCGGAATAGCAAAAAGGCGGCGATTATAGCGCCACTTTGTTCTGCTGTCTTGAAAAATGTGATAAGCCTCTCAAGACGTTGGCAATTATAGAGGGATCTTGCGACTATGGCTTGCTTATTTTTCACTACTGGTGCGTTATTGCAGGTCACTCCTCGCTGGAGTCCTTGCCCCGCTTGTGTTTGAGCACCGCCATCGTCAGTCGGCTGGTACACAATAAACGTCCCCGTTCGTCCCGAATTTCAATCTGCCACACCTGAGTCGTCGCCCCCAGATGCAGCGGCGCGCAACGACCGGTCACCACCCCTTCCCGCTTGGCCCGCAGATGGTTGGCATTCACCTCCAGTCCCACGCAGTAGCTATCTGGCCCCACCGCCATATTGGCTGCCAGCGATCCCAGGGTTTCTGCCAATACTACCGACGCGCCGCCGTGGAGCATGCCAAGGGGTTGGTGGGTACGATGATCCACCGGCATGGTCGCTTCCAGCCAGTCCGGGCCAAAGCCGGTATAGACGATGTCGAGATGGGCCATCAGGGTGTTACGAGAGGTGGCGTTGAGCCCCTCCAGACTCATGGGCTTGCGCCAGATGGGGGCGTTTTCTTGACTCATGGCGAGCAGACTCCTTATGTGATCAATGGGTTAGACGCGAGCAGCGTCGGCGAAAAAGACAACGAAAAAAAGATGCCCCGACCGGGGCATCCTGGCAACCACCTTGCGTCACCAGGGATAGGTGACTCCGGGCCACTCGGCCCACGGCACCTCTCGCCCCGGCAGACGGGGTTCCGGCCACTGCCACACCCTGGCGAGCCAGTCGCGCAGCTGCGCCTCCAGCTCCTCATCCATGATGGGCGCCTCGGCCACCTTCCAGAAGAAGAGCTCTACAGCTACCTCCGGCAGCACCGAGGGGTAAAGATAAACCCCGCCCCAGAATTGCGGCTCCCGATCCGGGCTCCAGAGACCATAGGCAAAGGAGCGCTTGGCCAGAAACTCCGACTGCTGCCACTCCAGATCCCCTTCGTGCTGGCTCAAGCTGAAGTTGGCGGAGGGCCAGATATCGTTCGGGCGAAACAGCTGATGGAGCTGCTCCCGCTCGCGCAACATGGCGACAAACTCCACCACCGCCTGAGCGGGAGTGGCAGGCAACAACAAGAAACGTGGATGCCGATAGGCCTTCGGCACCCGAAACCGCTTGGGAAAACGCAGCATCAGAGCAGCTCCAGTAGGGCCTGCAATGGATGTTTGAGCTTCTCCCCCTCCATTCGCTTGACCTGACTGCGGCACGAATAGCCGGTCGCCAGACAGCGCGCTTTGGGCAGACGAGCAAGGGGATCGGCCCAGCTCAGCCCATAGATGCCCTTGGAGTTCTCCACCTGTTTGACGTCGTGACCATAGGTGCCTGCCATGCCACAGCAACCCACAGAGACCGGCTGCAAACTGGCCCCGAAGCGGCCAAACAGGGTGCTCCAGTCGCCGTGAGTCGAGGGCTTGGCGGTTTTCTCGGTGCAGTGAGCGAACAGATACCAAGGTTCGCTCCCCTCCCCGCTCTTTGCCTTGTCGGCGCTAACAGGCAGCTGATCTGCCGGCAGCGACAGCAGCCACTCCTGCGGCAGCAGCACCTGAAAATCACCGCGGGCCGACCCCAGCGCCTTGGCATACTCGTCGCGATAGCAGAGCACCATGGCCGGATCCACCCCCACCATGGGAATACCAAGCGCCGCCACCTTGTTGAGGAACTGGGCGCTGTTGGCGGCGGTGCGGGCAAAGGCGCGCAGGAACCCCTTGATATGCTGGGGTTTGCCGTTCGGTTTAAAGGGCAGCAGGTAGGGCTGGAAGCCGAGCTTGCTGGCAAGTTTCACCAGATCGCGCACCACGGGGGCATCGTAATAGCTGGTGAAAGGATCCTGCACGATGAGCACCACCTGCTTGCGTTGCTCGGCGCTCATCCGCTCCAGTCCCGGCAGATCAAAATAGCGGGCGCGGTTGTCATGCAGGCTCTCGGCCAGAGTCGGCACCGAGAGCAGCGGCACATCGACCATGCCGATGCTCTTCTCGGTCGCCTTCTGGGCCCACTCTTTTTCGAGGAAGAAGTTGACCAGTTTCGGTGCTTTGGCGAGCAGCGGCGCATAGCTTTCGACGGTGCCGACAAAGTAATCCTTCGGCGCGCGCAGGTAGCGGCCGTGATAAAGCTGCATAAAACGGGCGCGAAAATCGGGCACATCCACCTTGATCGGGCACTGGCTGGTGCACGCCTTGCAGGCCAGACAGCCCGCCATCGCCTCCATCACCTCGTGGGAGAAGTCATACTCGCCACGCTGTTTGGCCCAGCTGTTGCGCACCTTGTCCACCAGCTGCTTGAAGCGCACGCCACCGGATTGCAGCGCCACCTCTTCCGCCAGCGGATCGAAACCCTGCTCCGCCAACTGAC
Organism: Aeromonas allosaccharophila; assembly: GCF_016026615.1. Lineage (NCBI taxonomy): Bacteria > Pseudomonadati > Pseudomonadota > Gammaproteobacteria > Aeromonadales > Aeromonadaceae > Aeromonas > Aeromonas allosaccharophila. The sequence goes on from NZ_CP065745.1 coordinate 1,648,786, forward strand.
GCAACCATTCGCGCATCAGGCCCGCTCGCCCCTTGGGGGAGTGGCGGCGATCGCGGCTGATCTTGACCGAGGGGCACATGGGGGAGTCGGTCTCGAAGGTGAAGCAAAGACCGTTGCCGTTGCAATCCATGGCGCGGGTGTAGCTGGTGCGCACGGCAAGCGGGATCTGACGGTCATACTTGCCGCGCTTGGGGCCATCCACCGACACCAGCTCGGCGCCGCTGCCATAGGGGATACAGATCTTGCCCGGGTTGATACGGTTGGCCGGATCGAACGCCCCCTTGACCCGCTGCAGCTCTTCCCACAGCTCGCCAAAGAAGGCGGGGCTGTATTCGGAGCGAAAACCCTTGCCGTGTTCCCCCCACATCAGGCCGCCATATTTGGCGGTGAGCGCCACCACCTGATCGGAGATGCGCCGCAGCAGCACCTCCTGCTCCGGGTCACAGAGGTCCAGCGCCGGGCGCACATGCAGCACACCGGCATCGACGTGGCCAAACATGCCGTAGTCGAGGCCGTGGGCGTCCAGCAGGGCGCGAAACTCCATGATGAAATCGGCCAGCGACTCTGGCGGCACGGCGGTGTCTTCGGTAAAGGCCACCGGCTTCTTGCGCCCTTCGGCGTTGCCCAGCAGCCCCACCGACTTCTTGCGCATGGTGTAGATGGTCTCGATGCTCGGCAGGTGGTCACACACCTGATAGCCGATGATCCCCGCCTCGCCCTTGGCCAGCAGCGCATCGATACGGCGGCAGAGCTCAGCCACCTTGGCCTTGTGTTCCGCCTCGTCGGTATCGGCAAACTCGACGATGTTGAGCCCCTGCAGATCCTTGCCGGGCACATCCTGAATAAGTTCTTTGACCGAATGCCAGATGATGTCGGCGCGGGCCAGTCCCAGCACCCGGGAGTCCACCGTCTCCACCGAGAGGGCCTGCGCCTGCACCATAAAGGGGGCGTTGCGCAGAGCGGAGGGGAAGCTGTCGTACTTGACGTTAACGAGCGTGCGGTAGCGCGGGATCGGTGTGATGTTGAGTCTGGCTTCGGTAATGAAGCCAAGAGACCCTTCCGAGCCGCACAGCACCCGGCTCACATCCAGCGTATCTGTATCCGGTTGATAGAGGTGCTTGAGATCGTAACCGGTCAGAAAGCGGTTGAGCTTGGGGAACGTCGCCTCGATGTCGGCGCGCCGCTCCTTGCCGATGCGATAGAGGGTGCGATAGATCTCCCCTTCCCGAGTTTCGAGGGCCAGCTTGTCCTCAAGACGGGAGCCATTGACCGGCTCGGTGACCATGATGTCACCGTTCTCCAACACGGCTTTCAGGCCGAGCACGTGATCCGAGGTTTTGCCGTAGACCAGAGACCCCTGCCCCGAGGCATCGGTGTTGATCATGCCCCCTAAGGTGGCGCGGTTGGAGGTGGAGAGATCCGGCGAGAAGAAGTAGCCGTGGGGCTTGAGCCAGGCGTTGAGCTGGTCTTTCACCACCCCGGCCTGGGCGCGCACCCACCCCTCATCCAGATTAATTTCCATGATCTGGTTCATATAACGGGAGAGATCGACGATAATGCCGCCGCCCAATGACTGACCATTGGTGCCGGTACCGCCACCACGAGGGAAAAAACACAGGGAAGCGAACGCCGGCTCTGCGGCCAGCTTGAGCATTGCTGCTATGTCATCCGCACTGCGCGGATAGAGAACCGCCTGAGGTACTACCTGATAGACGCTGTTATCCGTCGCCATCGCCAACCGGCTTGCATAAGACTTTTCGATATCACCACGAAATGCGCTGCGCTCTAGCAACTCAAGAAACTGCAGGGTTGCGGGTGACAAACTGTCCTGGTAATCGAGTCTCGGGATCATGAATCCTTGTTCCCATCCTTTGCTTGATGCCGGCACGCCGGCGACTACGACTGGCCGCCTGTCAATGGCAATCAGGCCAGTCCGCTCACATGTGAGCGGGCAGTATATCAGCTAGAAAACCGCTTGCGCTTGGCAATATTCACCATTTGAAAGGAGGACTTTTATGGCTCACCCCAGCCATGTTATCAGTACGCTTATCACCACCGAGAAGCAGGCGCTCACCCTGTCACTCGTCGGCAGCATCGCCTTTGCCATCTTCGGTATTGGCTACGGTCTGCTGGTCGGCTCCCACGCCATCATGCTCGACGGTATTTTCAGCCTGTTCAGCATGGGCATGACAGGTCTGGGTCTGGTCACGGCCTACTTCGTTACCCGTCCCTACGATGAGCGCTTCCAGTACGGCTACGCCCACTTCGAACCCATCGCCAACGTGATCAACGGCCTCATCATCTTGCTGCTCTGCCTGGGGGCACTCTATAACGGCATCACCACCCTGCTGGAGGGTGGCCGCGAGATAAACCTCGGTCACGCCCTCATCTGTGCGGCCATTTCCACCTTCCTCTGTTCGCTGCTTTATCTGGTCGAAGCCCGCTTGGCCAAGCAGTTCAACTCCGAACTGGTGCGGGTTGATTCCGAGGAGTGGCTGGTCGATACCATTTTAAGTGCCACCCTGCTGGTCGGTTTTCTGGTCGCCATTGGTCTGGATGCCATCGGCCACGGCCAATACAACCGCTACATAGACCCGGTGCTGGTCTCGCTGCTGGCCCTCTGTGCCACCCTCATTCCCATCAAGGTGCTGAGCAGAAACCTGCGGGAAGTATTCAAAATTGCCCCCAAGGGCGATGTGTCACAGCACGTCGAGCGGGAAATAGAGACGCTGCGCCAGCGTTATGGCTTCGAGTGCTATAGCCATCTGGCGAAAAGCGGTCGCCGCTTCGATCTGGAGTTGAACATTCTGGTGGCACCGGATCAGGATTGGCCGGTCGAACGGCAGGATGCCCTGCGCCATGAGCTCTGGTCCCGCCTCGGCGATACCCTGGGCGATGCCTGGCTCTCGGTCTGCTTCACCCGCGAAAAGCGCTGGTTGTAACGACCGCACGGGGGAGCGCGGCCCAGCCGCCTCCCCCTGTCTCATCACAGCCCCGTCACGCCCCGTTGATGCTGCACTTGCCAAATTGGCGCCAATCGTTATCATCAGGGCTCATTTTTTACCCGAGGTTTTATTGCCCATCATGGACAATCCCCGAAGTTGCCCTTCGTCCCTTTCTGTCAAAGCCTATCTTTATCTGCTTCATCAGCGCCTCTGAATAACACCTTTGCCTTGCTGTTACTGCGGCCATCGCGCGCCGTGATCACTGTTTGCTCTGTCTGTTTATATTGAGGTCACACAATGGAATTGCTGCTGGATCCCCATATCTGGATTGGTCTGTTTACCCTGATCATTCTGGAAATCGTGCTGGGGATCGACAACCTGGTCTTCATCGCCATCCTGGTGAAAAAACTGCCACCTGCCCAGCGGGACAAGGCGCGCATCATCGGCCTGTCGCTGGCCCTGCTGATGCGACTCGCGCTGCTGAGCGTGATGTCATGGCTGGTCACCCTGACCACCCCGATCTTGCATCTGTGGGATCACCCCTTCTCCGGTCGGGACCTGATCCTGATGGGGGGCGGCCTGTTCCTGCTGTTCAAAGCCACCTCCGAGCTGCACGAGCGGCTGGAAGCCAAACCCCAGGATGACGGCCCGGTAGGCGCCTATGCCAGCTTCGGGGTGGTGATCGCCCAGATCCTGGTGCTCGATGCGGTCTTCTCGCTCGACTCCATCATCACTGCCGTCGGCATGGTGGAACACCTTGGCGTCATGATGGCCGCCGTGACCATCGCCATGGTGGTGATGGTGCTCGCCTCCAAGCCGCTGACCCGCTTCGTCAACGCTCACCCGACCGTGGTGGTGCTCTGTCTGAGCTTCCTGCTGATGATCGGCTTCAGCCTGGTGGCGGAGGGCTTCGGCTTCCACATTCCGAAGGGCTACCTCTATGCGGCCATCGGCTTCTCGGTGCTGATCGAGTTTTTCAACCAGCTGGCCCAGCGCAGCGCCGAGCGCCACGAATCCAAACAGCCGCTGCGCGAGCGCACCACTGCCGCCATCTTCAAGCTGATGGGCAGCAAGGCCTATCAGGATCAGCCTGATGACGATCTGGACGCACCGGCGCCTGCGCCGCTGAGCTTTGGCGAGGAGGAGCGTTACATGGTGACCGGCGTGTTGTCGCTGGCCGAGCGATCCATTCGCACCATCATGACCCCGCGCTCCGAGATGGCCTGGATCGATATCAACGACTCCAGCGACGAGATCCGCGCCCTGCTGCAGCGCGAGCCCCACAGCCTGTTCCCCATCTGTGACGGGGATCTGGACGAGGTTATCGGGGTGCTCAAGGCGCGCGACCTGCTGTTTGCCTTGAATGAAGGGCAATCCTTAAGCGAACTGGCCAAGCAGAACGACCCCATTATCGTGCCGCAGACCATCAACGTGATCCGCCTGCTGGCGGAGCTGCGCAAAGCCAAGGGGAGCCTCATTCTGGTCTCCGACGAGTTTGGCGTCATTCAGGGGCTGGTCACCACCCACGATCTGCTGGAGGCTATCGTCGGCGAGCTGCCGGACGAGGACGAAACCCCGGATATCGTGCGCGATGGCGAAGGGTGGCTGATCAACGGCAGCACCAACATCCACCATGTGGAGCAGGTGCTGGAGCACGAAGGGCTGGTGAGCGAGAGCGACGAGTACGTGACCCTGGCGGGCATGCTGCTCTCCCACTTCGGCACCCTGCCCACCCCGGGCCAGCAGCTGCAACTGCAGCAACTCAACTTCGAGGTGATCGAGGTGAGCGAGCGGCGCATCGAGCGGGTGAAAGTGATGCCAGGCACGGCTTGAGCCTGCCACCGGTAAAAAACTGAAGAGGGCCAGACGGCCCTCTTTTTTATGCTTCAACTTTATGCCTCAACACCGCCTTTCGCGGCGGTTTGCGCTGATTGCTGCATCAAGCGCAATTCTCTTGTGCAATTACCCCTCTTTTTCACAACAAGATACCGGCATAGAGTGGCCTCACTTCCACCATGAGGAACTCAAAATGAGCCACGATCACCTGTTCTGCCCGCTGCGCCTCGGCCAGCTGCACCTTGCCAACCGCATCGTCATGCCCCCCATGACCCGCTCCCGTGCCAGTCAGCCGGGTGATGTGGCCAACGCCATGATGGCGAGCTACTACGCCCAGCGAGCCGAGGCGGGCCTGATCATCAGCGAAGGCACCCAGATCGACCCCATGGGCAAGGGCTACGCCTGGACGCCGGGGATCTACAGCGCCGAGCAGATCGCCGGTTGGAAGGGGGTGACCGATGCCGTGCACGCCAAGGGCGGCACCATCTTCGCCCAGCTCTGGCACGTCGGCCGGGTCACCCATCCCGACAACATCGGCGGCGCCCAGCCCATCTCCTCGTCAGCCATTGCGGCCACGGGCGTCAAGGTGTTCGTCGATAACGGCAGCGATACGCCGGGCTTTGTCGAGACAGTCACCCCACGTGCCATGACCCAGGCCGATATCGATGCGGTGGTGGGCCAGTTCCGTCAGGCGGCCCGCAACGCCATCAGCGCCGGTTTTGACGGCATCGAGCTGCACGCCGCCAACGGCTACCTCATCAACCAGTTCCTCGACTCCGAGTCCAACGCCCGCACCGACCGTTACGGCGGCTCGCTGGAGAACCGGCTGCGCTTCCTCAAAGAGGTAACCGAGGCGGTCAGCAGCGAAATCGGCGCCGATCGGGTTGGGGTGCGTCTTGCGCCGCTCACCACCCTCAACGGCACCGTCGATGCCAACCCGCAGGAGACCTATCTGGCGGCCGCCCGCCTGCTGGGCCAGCTCAATGTCACCTACCTGCACATTGCCGAAGCGGACTGGGACGATGCCCCCCTGATGCCGGAGAACTTCAAGCAGGGTCTGCGGGATGCCTTCCCCAACACCCTGATCTATGCCGGTAAATATGATGGGGCCCGTGCGCGCGCCGCCCTCGAAGCGGGCTGGGCCGACATGATTGGCTTTGGCCGCCCCTTCGTCGCCAACCCGGATCTGCCGAACCGGCTACGCCACGACTACCCGCTGGCCCCCCACGATCCGGCCACCCTGTTTGGCGGCGGCGAGCAGGGGCTGACCGACTACCCCGTCTATCAGGCCGATGACGCAGCGACCAGCAGTTGATTGCCGATGGCCAACCGGCCACGTAAAGCAGGCCCCACAGGTTGGGGCCTGTCGTATTGTTGCGCATTCGCAAGAGTGATATGACTGACCGAATCACTGTTGCAATGACCTCATTGTTCTCCCCCCCTCGCTTTCACAAGGAGTCCCCATGAATCACACCCAAGCCTGGTGCTGGCATGCCCCCGGTGAACCGACCCAGCTTACCCTCGCCGATCTGCCCCTGGCACCGCTCGCCCCTGACGAGGTACTGGTAGCCAACCGGGTTATCGCCTTCAACCCGGTGGACTGGAAGCTGATCGAATATGGCCACTCCAACTGGCAGGATGGTCAGGTGCCCGGCGTCGATGGCATGGGCACTATCGTGGCGCTCGGCGCCAACGTCAGCCATCTGCGTCTCGGCGCCCGGGTCGCCTACCACACCGACCTGCGCCACCACGGCAGCTTTGCCCGCCACACCCGGGTACCGGCCCGCGCCCTGCTGCCGGTGCCCGATGCCCTGAGTGACGAGGCGGCGGCCGCCCTGCCCTGTCCCGGTCTCACCGCCTGGCAGGCGCTGGCCAAGCTGCCACGCCTGCACGGGGAAGCGCTGCTCATCACCGGTGCGGGCAGCAGTGTCGGCCGCTTTGCGGTGCAGCTCGCCCTTAAACAGGGGGCGCGGCTCTTTGCCAGCGCCAGCCCACGCCACCATCAGTGGCTCAAACAGATCGGGGTGCAGGGGGTGGCCGATTATCGGGATCCGGAGTGGCTGGCCACCCTGCAGGCCACCAACGGCAACGAGCCGTTCGAGGGGATCATCGATCTGGTCTCCAGCCAGCAGGCGGAAAGCTTGCTGCCCGCCCTTGGCTACTACGGCCATATGGTGACGGTGCTCGGGCGCATCCCGCACAATCCGCTGCCCGCCTTTGCCCAATGCCTCTCATTACACGAAATTGCACTGGGCGCCCAGCACGCCTTTGGCTCGGACAAGCAGTGGAGCCGACTGGTGGCGGCCGGTGTCGCCATGATGGCGCAAATGGCGACCGGCGAGCTGACTCTGCCGCCGCTGGTGATCGGCAACTTCGAGGCGCTGCCCACCCTGCTCGAGCGCTTCAAGCGCGAAGGACAGGGCGAGAAGTTTCTGGTGCGGGTGGCGTAACGCTGACTTCGCCCGGCAGCTACACCAGCCTTTGAAATGAGAGAGGCCCGCCAGTGATGGCGGGCCTCTTTGTATATCAACTGCTTTTCATATCGACGGCATTGGCGCCTGACTCAGTGCAGGATCACCCCGTGGGTCGCAGCATAGCCACGGATCTCCCGGGTCAGCCGCGCCTTGTCAGCCAGAGAGAGCCAGCTCGCCTCAACGGCATTGAGCGACAAGCGGCAGAGCTGACTCATGGTCGCGCCGAGGCCATCGGCCAGCGCCGCAAAGTTGGCCCCCATATAGCCACCGAAATAGGCGGGATCGTCGGAGTTGATGGTGACGCAAAGCCCCTGCTCCAGCAGCCGCAACACATTGTGCTGGGCCATATTGCCAAACACCTTGAGCCGGGTATTGGAGAGGGGACAGACGGTGAGCGGCAGACGGGTATCCGCCAGATAACGCAGCAACTCGGGATCGTCGGCCGAGCGCACCCCGTGATCGATGCGGCACACCTGCAGCTCGTTGATCGCCTGCCAGATGTAGTCGGCAGGCCCCTCTTCGCCCGCATGGGCCACCACAGGCAACCCCAGCTCGCGGCAGCGGGCAAAGACCCGGGCAAACTTGCTGGGCGGATTGCCCTGCTCCCCCGAGTCGAGGCCGATGCCGTGAATGCGTGACAGGAAGGGCATAGCCTCTGCCAACGTCGCAAAGGCATCCTCTTCACTGAGGTGGCGCAAAAAACTCATGATCAGCCGCCAGCTGATGCCAAACTCTTTCTCCCCGCTCTGCAACGCCCGCTCGATGCCGCCCAGCACGGTAGCAAAGGGGACGCCGCGGGCGGTGTGGGTCTGCGGGTCAAAGAAGATCTCCACATGCACCACCTTGTCGGCAGCGCAACGTTCAAGATAGGCCCAGGTGAGGTCGAAAAAATCCTGCTCGGTCACCAGCACGCTGGCGCCGCAATAGTAGAGGTCGAGAAAGGATTGCAGGCAGTCAAAATCATAGGCGGCGCGCACGCTGGCCACATCAGGCCAGGGCAGCGGGATGTTATTGCGGCGGCCCAGCTCAAACATCAGCTCGGGTTCGAGGCTGCCTTCGATATGCAGGTGCAGCTCCAGTTTCGGCAGTCCGGCGATAAATTGCGCGGCGGTGAGGTGTTCGGATGTGACGGGCTTGGGAATCGGGGTGTCCATAGCGACGGCTCCAGCAGCAAAGTGATCCCGGCGTCAGCCCCTCCACCAGACTGACACCATGACAACTTTATTGTGCACCCAAGTGGCGAGACAGGGGAGACTTGTCATCAAACAGACTTATAATGGCGTCACAAAAATCATAATTGATTGAACATCTTAACGATTGGCGGCTCGCCTGCGCCCTGACAAGGAGTTTTCATGAAGAAGAACGTCATCTGCGATATCGACGGTGTCATCCTGCACAATAACGATCTCATCCCCGGTGCCGACCGTTTCGTACATCGCCTGCTGGAGCAGGGCAGCAAGCTCTTGTTCCTCACCAACTACCCGGCCCAGACCCAGAAAGATCTGCAAAACCGCTTCCGCTCCGCCGGGATCGAAGTGCCGGAGGAGTGCTTCTATACCTCCGCCATGGGCACCGCCGACTTCCTCAAGCGTCAGGATGGCAAGAAGGCCTATGTGATCGGTGAAGGGGCGCTGACCCACGAGCTCTACAAGGCCGGTTTCACCATCACCGACATAGACCCCGACTTCGTGGTGGTGGGGGAGACCCGCAACTACAACTGGACCATGATGCAACAGGGCGCCAAGTTCGTCGATCAGGGTGCCCGATTTATCGCCACCAACCCCGATACCCACGGCCCCATGATGCACCCGGCCTGCGGCGCCCTGTGCGCCCCCATCGAGCGGATGACCGGCAAGAAGCCGTTCTATGTCGGCAAGCCGAGCGCCTGGATCATCCGTGCGGCGCTCAACCGGATGGAGGCGCACTCCGACGACACCATCATCATCGGCGACAACCTGCGCACCGACATTCTGGCGGGCTTTCAGGCGGGGCTCGAGACGGTGCTGGTGCTCTCCGGGGTGAGCAAGGTGGCCGATATAGACCGTATGCCGTTTCGCCCGAACCATATTTTCGACTCCGTGGTCGACATCGATATCGTCTAATCACCACCCAAGCGTTAAACAGGGCAGGTCTCTCCTGCCCTTGCAGGATCTGTTATGGAACCCATTCTGATCGCCGTGGCCTTTGGCTGCGGCATGGTAGTCAATCTGATTGGCCTGCCCCCCCTGCTCGGCTTTCTGGCCGCCGGTTTTATCCTCAACGGCATGGGATATGAAAATACCCCCGCCCTGAGCGAGGTGGCCGATCTCGGCGTCACCCTGCTGCTGTTCACCATCGGTCTCAAGCTCAATATCAAGACCCTGATGCGGCGCGATGTGTGGGGCACCACCAGCCTGCACCTTCTGCTCTCCACCCTGCTGTTTACCGTGGTGCTGCTGGTCTGCAAGGGGCTGGGGCTCCACCTCGCCCTGTCGCTGGACTGGAAGCTGGCGCTGCTGCTGGGCTTTGCCCTCTCCTTCTCCAGCACTGTCTTCGCGGTCAAGGTGCTGGAAGATCGCAGCGACATGAATGCCCTCTACGCCCGCATCGCCATCGGCGTGCTGGTGATGCAGGATGTGTTCGCGGTGGCGTTTCTAGCCTTTTCCAGCGGTAAGTTGCCCAGTATCTGGGCGCTCTGGGTGTTGGGGCTGCCGCTGCTGCGCCCGCTGCTCTTCAAGCTGCTGGAGCGGGCCGGTCACGGCGAGCTGCAGGTGCTGTTCGGAGTATTTCTGGCGCTGGTGGTCGGAGCCGCCGGTTTTGAAGTGGTCGGCCTCAAGCCGGATCTCGGGGCCCTTATCATCGGCATGATGCTCGCCTCCCATCCTGCCGCAGCGGGCCTTGCCAAGGCGCTCTTCAACCTCAAAGACCTCTTTCTGGTCTGCTTCTTTCTCACCATCGGCCTCAACGGTCTGCCGACTCACGACACCATGTTGTTGGCACTGGCACTGGTGCTGGCGCTACCGCTGAAAAGCGCGCTCTACTATCTGGTCTATAGCGGTGCCCACCTGCGGGTGCGTACCGCCCTGCTCTCTACCCTGGCGCTCACCAACTTCTCGGAGTTTGGCCTCATTGTCGCGGCCATCGCCGCCAAGGCAGGCTGGATCTCCCACGAGTGGCTGGTGGCGGTCTCGCTGGCACTGGCGGCGAGCTTTATGATCTCGGCCCCGCTCAATGCCCAGAGCGAGCGCATTTATCACCGCATCGGCCACTGGCTGCGAGGATTACAGGCGAGCAACCTTCATCCGGAAGACAGGCCCATCGAGCTTGGCGATGCCGAGGTGATCATCCTCGGCATGGGACGGATCGGTCAGGGGGCCTACTTCGAGCTGGAGAACAAATACGGCAACGTCATTCTCGGGGTGGAGAACGACAGCGAGAAGCTGCCCACCCTGCGCGCCCAGGGGATGAACGTCATCGAGGGGGATGCCACCGATACCGACTTCTGGGACAAGGTGCTGCTCTCCAATCAGGTCAATCTGGTACTGCTGGCGATGCCCCACCACTCGGGGAATCTCTACGCCATCGAGAAGCTGCGCAGCCACGGCTTCAACGGCAAGATCGCCGCCATCGTCCGCTTCGAGGACGATATCGCCTCCCTGCAAGAACAAGGGGTGGATGCGGTGTTCAATGTCTACAACGAGGCGGGCAGCGGCTTTGCCCGCCATGTGATCCGCCGCTTGCAGCCGCGCTGAGAGCTGGTATCGGAGGCTTGGCGAGGGCCCTTGGCAAGGGGATGTGCATCGTTTAAGTTATGCTCAACCTCGTTTAATAAAACGAACAATCGCGGGGCCGGGATGGCCCCGCTTTCATATCCCCATTACCAGGGAGGCACCATGAAGACCCTTAACGACTGGATTTTGCTCGACCGCCACGAGGCAAGCCCCACCCCGCTGATGCCTGCCCCCGAGCGCATTAAAGCGGGCAACCCGAGCCAGACGGTATGGAACCACTACTCCGACCCCAGCCAGCAGTTTCACGTGGGCTTCTGGAGCTGCGAGCCCGGCCGCTGGGCCATTCACTACACCGAACACGAGTATTGCCAGCTGCTGGAGGGGGATGTGGTGATCCACGACAGTCAGGGCGGCCAGCTTGCCCTCAAACCCGGCGATCAATTCGTCATTCCCGCCGGCTTTGTCGGCGAGTGGGAGACCCTTACGCCCTGTCGCAAGGTATATGTGATCTTCGAACCCGCTTCGGCTTGACGTGCACGTCACCTGAACCCACTCCCTGTACCACGACCGGCGCCACTACCGGCCCCCTTATCCCGTTGATCCGCTTGACGCTTACGGCATGATTTTCTGCGGTTTTCCCGCTTGCAAAAGGTTTTTCCGCTAGGCATTGTGTCTGACGAGGAATGTAAATGGAATTTCGAGCCCGGACGTGGGGGGCTCATATAAAAATCAAGAGGATTACCGCCAATGTGTTCAATTTTCGGCATTCTGGACATCAAAACCGACCCGGCTCTATTGCGCAAATCGGCGCTGGAGATGTCCAAGCGACTTCGTCACCGCGGGCCTGACTGGTCCGGCGTCTACAGCTCCGACAAAGCGATTCTGGTGCACGAGCGCCTGGCCATCGTCGATCCGGGCAATGGCGCCCAGCCGCTCTACAACCCCGAGCGCACTCACGTATTGGCCGTCAACGGCGAGATCTACAACCACAAAGAGCTGGAGAAGAACCTCAAGGTCGACTTCCAGTTCCAGACCAAATCAGACTGTGAAGTGCTGCTGGCCCTCTACAAGGAGAAAGGCCCGGCGTTTCTGGACGATCTCAACGGCATCTTCGCCTTTATCCTCTATGACGCCGAACAGGATGCCTATCTGATTGGTCGTGACCACATGGGGATCATCCCCCTCTATACCGGTCGCGACGAACACGGCAACTTCTATGTCGCCTCCGAGATGAAGGCGCTGGTGCCGGTCTGCAAGAGCGTCGAAACCTTCCCACCGGGACACTACCTGTGGAGCAAGGATGGCGAACTTAAGCAGTGGTACAAGCGCGACTGGATGGAGTACAGCGCGGTCGAGCACAACGTCAGCGACAAGGCCGAGCTGAAAGCGGCACTGGAAGCGGCGGTCAAACGCCAGCTGATGTGCGACGTGCCCTATGGCGTGCTGCTCTCCGGCGGGCTGGATTCGTCCGTCATCTCCGCCATCACCAAGATCTACGCCGCCCGTCGGGTGGAAGACGATGGCAAGAGCGAAGCCTGGTGGCCGCAACTGCACTCCTTTGCCGTGGGGCTGGAAGGCTCGCCTGACTTGGCTGCCGCCCGTAAAGTGGCCGACCATCTGGGCACCATCCACCACCAGATCCACTTCACCGTGCAAGAGGGTCTGGATGCCCTGCGCGACGTCATCTATCACCTCGAGACCTATGACGTCACCACCATCCGCGCCTCCACGCCCATGTATCTGATGGCCCGTTACATCAAGGCGATGGGGATCAAGATGGTACTCTCCGGCGAAGGCTCCGACGAGCTGTTCGGTGGCTATCTCTACTTCCACAAGGCGCCCAACGCCAAAGAGTTCCACGAAGAGAACGTGCGCAAGCTCGCCTCTTTGCACCTCTATGACTGCCTGCGCGCCAACAAGTCGATGGCTGCCTGGGGGGTGGAAGGTCGCGTGCCCTTCCTCGACAAGGAGTTCATGGATGTGGCGATGCGCCTGCAACCTGCCGACAAGATGTGCGGCAAGGGCAAGATCGAGAAGCACATCCTGCGCGAAGCGTTCGAGGATCTGCTGCCCCACGAAGTGGCATGGCGCCAGAAGGAGCAGTTCTCCGACGGCGTGGGTTATTCGTGGATCGACAGCCTGAAAGCCATGGTGGAACAGGAAGTGACGGATCAGATGTTCGAGGCAGCGGAATTCCGCTTCCCCATCAACACCCCGCTCACCAAGGAGGCCTACTTCTACCGCGCCATCTTCGACGAGCACTTCCCGCTGGAAGCTGCTGCCCGTACCGTGCCCTACGGCAAGTCGGTCGCCTGCTCCACCCCCACTGCGCTGGAGTGGGATGCCAAGTTCAAAGAGATGGCCGACCCGTCAGGCCGCGCCGTGATGGACGTGCACCAGCAAGGCTACTAAGCCCGCACGGGTTCACCCGAGCGGATAACGCCAGATAGCAAAAAGCCCTTCACCACGGTGAAGGGCTTTTTAATTATTCAATTACGGATAATCATCTAACAACCTCAAAAATGACATAGATCATAGAAGTTTAATTTACCTGACGCAGGTAACAGTCTGAATCACTATATTCATTTTCTGTTCATAACTAGATGCTGGAAAATATTCCATCTGTCACGAAAATATTATGAGCGTTTATTTGTCCATTTCAGGCGTTCATCAAGCACTCTGTATATTCCCAGATAACACCATGGAGATTACATAAATGTCCAGCGTAACGAGAAGGTCGTTACCGCAACATGCTCTCGCCCCACAACCCAGTGAACCTTGGGTGCATATCCAGGGTGAGAGCGTGAACATTTTGTTAAATTTCACCCAGTTTTTTGAGACCCGCATTGAGTACCGTTTCCAGATATTCACTGCTCATTCCTGCGATTTTTTGCTTCCGTCTTACGCTCGCCTTGCGTGAAGTCTCGGCCCTGAGCATGTTCAGCCCCATGTGCCGGATGCACGCCAAAATCTCTGCGGCATCACCGCGATAAATCGGGCAATCATCCTCGCCCATCGTGACGTCCAGCACCCAGTGCAGGCTATTTTCGATGGCCCAGTGCCCACGCACCGCTCGCGCAAACTCATCCTGCACCAACGCTTTGGAACTGATGAAATAACGCTGCTCTATGGTAATTTTTTGCATATTTTCAACGCGATAGGAGATGGCCACGCCAATGCTGTGCAACTGTTTCCAATGAGGAAACTGGGCGGCCAACTCGCCCGCCGCCATGACATGGTACTCACGACCATCGATGCGGCCATGAGCCTTCTCAAGCGTCATCGTCTCTGCGCATAACGGGGTGGCCGCCAGCGGGGCGAGGGCCTGTCGAACCGCCTCGAACAACTTGGGTTGGTTGCCTTTGACGGCCAATAAGTAATCGCCACCTTGCTGAAGGATGGTCTCGGCGATCTCGGTCTGGCACCCCATCGCATCGATGGATACCAGGCAGCCTTTGATGTCGAGCAGCGCCAGCAACTCGGGAATAGCGGTAATTTCATTGGACTTGGCGTCGGTTTTTATCTGTCCGAGCACCAGCTTATTGGCGGCGGCATAGGCACTGACCATGTGAATGGTCGACGTTCGATCCTCACGGTCATAGGAACTGCGCAGGGTTTTGCCATCGATAGCGACCAGGGCGCCATCGGTGTGCTGGTTAATGGCTTGAGTCCACCGCACAAAGGCGGCCTGAAACGGCTCTGGTTTGATGCCGGAGATGATCCTGGCAATGGTGTCATGGACAGGAATGCCGTTTTTAAACAGTCCCTTGGATTGAAACCAGGGAAGATGAACCTCGCCGAAATCCTCAATATCTTCCCAGCCCTCAGCCCCGCCGATCACGGCACAGACGGTGAGAAACAGGACATCGTAGAAGGGATAATAAATCTTGGCATGCTGGCGAGGGTCGTGAATATTGTCGAAGAACTGAGCGAAAACGGCATCAATAGACATGAGAGCACTCCTGAAAAGGAGCATGAGATCACAGCCGGATCACCAGGTCAAATTTCAGGGTGAGGATGTGAGCAAATTGTTAACTATGGAAATCATGGAAATTATCATTTTTTGGATTTCATGCGCATTTTTTGAGCTGAAATGACGTGCAGTGACGATTAAAAAGTGTGAAGGCGATCCTGACTATAAAGTTAACTGCATATCACAGGCCTATAAGTATTTGTTTTGTAGGCAAAAAACTATTTTTAATTTTTAACAAAATGTTCACGATCTCGCCCTGGGTGCATATCCCACCTCCAAAGCCAACGACTTGTAACCCAGAGTCGCCATCGGCAGCGCCGCAAAACCATCAGAACCAGATCCATTCAGATAGCCTGCCTGCAACCCTAAACCGGCAAAGGCATGCTCGGTAAAATACCACTCTTTACGATAGGAAACCCCTGCATAACCAGCTGTTTTCTCATAGGAATCCCGATACATCCCGCCACGAAGCGCAAACTTTCCCATATCGTTATCACCCCAAAACACCCACGCAAGTCCCAACCCCGGGTTAACGCCGTTCAAATCGCATGTCTTGCTTTTCGACCCATGCCCTTTCTCGCAACCACTGTGGATCGACGCACCATGGATCAGGAGGGAGAGGTCATGATCTGAAGCCATCACAAAACTTGGCAAGCACAACAGGCTCACAGACAACATGCCGCTTTTTATATTCATCTTACCCACTCCTTGTAATTAATCACGCCAAATGATTAAACCACAAAAGCACTTCATAAAAAACTCTGCTGTCAATAAAGCTCAACAATCACAATGTCACTGGCCTGCAAGATATAGTGAATGACAAGAAGATATGTAGATGTAGAAAAAAACTGTTCTCTTAATGAACCATGTTTTTTATTTACACAAACCGAATTTAGTTCTGGCTCAAGGAGCGCCATTTTCTTCATCACTGCATGGGCACTCAAATCCATATGACGGTAAAAACTGGCATTGAGCTGGGTCAAATGGAGCAAGGAGTGGCGCACTCGTTTAAACGTGTCGGCACATACCGGGCTCTGCTTGTGCCAGAAGGATGCCAGTGAGCCTTTGGTGGTCAGGCCGGCAATATCATAGAGTGCCCGCCCCATACAGAAGGTAGGCACATCATGCAGCAGCGCAGAGAGACCGACCGTACTGTTGATGGTGATAACCCCTTTGAGCAAGGGATACAGGGTTGGCAGCGGCAGTTCATAACCGTAAAAGACCCTCCCCTCCAGGCCAAGCACTGCGATGAGTCTGTTTATCTGGGCGCGATAACTGACATAGCCCCGATCCATGGGGTGATGCTTGAACAGCAACACATCTTCGGGTTTGGCATGCTGCGCAAAGGAGTTGATCACCTGCGCAACCATCTCCTCTACCCCGCTCAAGTCAGAGTGTTCCCTGATCTGAAAATCTTCGGTCACTTGCAGTGGCACAAAGAAGATCCGCCCAGCGTGCTGCGGCAACGCTTTGAGCAAGGCGCGATCCTGGCGCAAGTTGCCGTATTTCACCATGGCGCCGCAGACCCACCCCATCGCCTCCTGCACCAGATTCCAGGGGCGATGATTGACAAAATGGGGATAACGCCACTGCATCAGCGCCTTGCTGATATGGTAACGACTGGCATTCCAGGCGCGCACAGCAAAGGTCTTGCCCACCTTGAGCGAACTGTCATAAGGCTCTGGCCAGTCCAGCAGGGCAAGCTGATCACGCCGCTCATACCAGGGACTGAAGGCATTGACCCCCCCCTGTTCCAGCGTGACGTAATCGGGTCTGAGATACCCCTCCTCCATCGCCCAGAATGGCACTTTTTTCAACTTGCAAATGCGACCAGCAACCAGATGGTAGTAACGGCAATCCCCGTAACAGATCACCGAATCGATACCGTGATGCTTGAGCAATCTGCGGAAAAATGCGTTCCAGCTCTCTGGTTTACCGCGAAAGCACACATTGTCTCCAGCGCAGGGCCAGCACTCATCCCCCCCATTGAAATGGATCTTCACCACCTGATGCCCCGCCTCGGTCAGCTGATGGCTCAGGGTCTGAAAGAAAGGGCCAAGCGGTCCTTGCAGCAACAAAATCTTCATTGATGACTTATCTCAAAAGCGGGGAAGAGAGGGGCGCTGCGTGAGCGTCTGAGCCAGGTAACTGAACTTGATTTGCCAACGTTGCCAGCGGCTCGCTTTTTGAGCCGATGAGTGTCCCTGCTTCGCCAACTGGCGGATCAACTGCTCGGGACTGATCCAAAGGCCGGTCTGCCAATCGATATAGAGCGGATAAGCGACCAGCGTCAAATAGACCAATGCAGCCAAAGGCAAGCTACGCTGACGCCGTGCCGGAGGATTGGCATCCATCGTCAATCCCCAGCCACTGTAGAAGGGTTGACCCCAGGTAGTGACCTTGACCCCCTGCACCAGCGCCTCAAAACCACTGAGCGACGTCATGGTGTGCAGCTCATCCACATGGGGGTAGAGGCTGGTGAGGCCAATATCGAGCACCTGACTATCGATACATTCCGCCAGACAGGCCGCTGAAATCGCCCCTGCGCGATTACCCGCCACCACATCAGGATGAGGCTTGTAGAGGATATGAGCTTCGGGTTTGGCTGCGCGCACCGCCCACAGCAGTTGCTCGTTGCTGCGAATATGCGGGCTACCCGTCAGGATGGAGGCATCGCCATCCACCTGACCCACCACCAGCACCAGCTCGCGACCATCATCCGGCTTGGAGTAGTGCTGCGGCTCGCCAACATTGTATTTGCTGACTCGGTGTTCACGTAGCAATGCGATCAGGGCGTCACCACGCTTTACCTCTGCCTCGGTCAACTCCTGATAGTTGAGCAACTGTTCAAGCCCGCTGGGGGTGCGGCTGTCAAAATAGATCCCGACCGGATCCAGTGACAACGAAGAAGGGCGACACAGATTGGAGCCAAGCCCTCTGGAGCGAATAAAGCCATCCTCGACCCGGATAGCAGAGGTGAGATCGGGGTGACGACTGCCCCACACTACTATCTGCTCGTCACCGGTCAACCGCTTGGGAGGCTTGCTAACAAAACAAAGCTCCTCGGCCAAGTGATGACAAAACGCCTGCATAAAGGCGCGCTTCCACAGCGAGAAACCGACCAGATAAAGCCTGCGCCAACGTGGAGCAGGCTTTTGCTGGCGAGCAATGATGGCAACGACCTCTTCCACTTCACAACGTTGGCCAAGCACGGGGTCAAGATAGCGCGGGTAGCAGATTAAGGCTGCAGCAACCAGCTGGGGGAGCGACACTTTTACGTTGCGCCGTTCACACTGCTTGGTGTCATGGGTCAGCCCCCAACCGGCATAAAATGGCATACCGAAGCAATAGACAGGCTTGCCAAGCAACAGGCCCTCAAAACCAAGTTGGGATGACACCGTATAAACAGCATCCACCACCTTGAGTAGCGCATGGGGATGGCAGTGATCGGCAACAATCTCCACATCATCCAGGTTCAGACGGGCCAACACCCCACTCTTCTTGCCAAGGCGAGTATCGGGATGGGTGCGCAGCAACAGGCGCGCATCGGGATGATTGCGGCGCGCCGCCTCCACCATCGCTACAAAATCCGCTTCACTGGCCATGGCGCCCGGAATGGAGAGATCCCCTGCGACCTGATCGACCAGCAGGATCCTGAGTTTGGCGCTCTGCTGCAGACGTGTGGCAAGCCCTGATGGCAAGCCACCATAGTCCCCGACAGCAGAGAGGGCGGTCACGCTGCCGCTGACAATCGACTGACCGGGGGCAGTGGCATAACAGTTGTATTTGGTGACCCCGAGGCGTACCAGCTCACCAATCAGTCGTTCGGCCCGTTCCAACATCTGTGGCTCGCACGGGGTGGCAATCAACTGCTCAAGCTGGCTAGGCTGGCGGGCATCGTAATAGATCCCCACCGGATCGGCGATCAGCGAGACCGCCTTGCCCCCCCTGGCGGGATGGCCGATATAACCGATAAAGCCATCTTCAAGCTGCCAATAGGGCAAACTCAGGGTCTTGGCCTGCTCCTTGATCTGGTGGGTATTAGCCTTCTGGCCCCAGCCGATCAGCACATCACCCGGCTGTACGGCATCAGGGGAAGCGAATCGCGCCAATGGCTGTCCCAGACAGGCGCTGATTTGAGTGCTGCGGGCCAGAATGCCGCTGGATTGTGTCCATAGAGTCATGCAAATTGCTCAGATAAAAAGTTCAGCGAGATGTGGGCTTAAACATATCTCTGAAAAAGGCCCGAGGGTTGAGGTAGAGCTTGCGCAGCTTGCGCCACAGTGGCCGCTTGCGCTGCACACCCTCTTGCCAGCGCAACAGCCCCGGATATTCGCTCACCGGATAGCCCGCCTCCTCCTGCAAACAGATCATCCACTCGCGAAAATCCGGCAGCTCCTCGCCAAGGTCGTTACAGGGCACCACGGGCCCCTTCAACGGGCCTCGCTCTGCTTCGCTGCGAGCCAGCATCTGCTCAAGCAACTGATCATTGTTAGCCCGCCGCTTGTGGTAAGGGTGAGTCAGTGGGCGTGGATGCCACTGGTGAACCAGAAACCGGCCGGCAAACAGATGGGGCAGCGCATAATAGCTGAAATAGCGCCGAAACCCCTGATAATCTCCCGGATGCTGGGCCTTGATATTGAGGGCATAGTCATCCGGCCTTGGCCCGATGGGGTAGTGGCGGGTGAGCCGGTCAATCAGTTCAAGATCTTCGCCGCCATGGCCGACAAACTGCTCGTCAAAGCCCCCCAGCTGCAAAAACCACTCGCGATTGATCAGCAAGCAACTACTGGCCAGGGCGATTCCCTCCACCCGGTGATTCTCCCCGCGCAGAAAGGATTCCAGGCAGCCCTGAAAATCTCCGTCAAAGTGCTCTGTCTCCTCCTTGGTTAGATAGAGACAGGGGTACATCTCAAAGGCTGTATGATTGACAGCAAATAATTTATTTGCCTTTGAATTAATTTCATCAGCAAGGTTTGGATTGCAGATTAAATCTGCATCCATAAAAAAAACATAGTTAGAATCAATATGACTGATTGCTAAGTTTCTGTCGTGCCCGGGGGAGTAGATAAGTGTTGGTTGTAGTGTAATGACAGAGATGTCTATACCTAAATAGAAATGCTCAATGTGACTACTTGTTGCAACATTAATCCCAATGCCGTTTTCTTTCAGAGAGGATATGCATCTTAATAGCCTATCCCTCACTGATAGTTTACATTCTCTATGAATCGTATCTTTAAATGGGATTACCGTTGAAATATTAACCAAAAAAGTCACCTTAACTTAAGTAAAACAGCAATAAGCTATTTTTCTAGTAGAAGAAAACTTGACTTGTAGAAATGTTTGAAAGCACAATCAAGGCGTTCAATTGCAACCTCAAATGTATCCGCATCATGCCCCTGAGTTTTACTGGAATATAAGTCAAATACTATTTCAGAGTTAATTACTACGTTTTTCTTTATTTTAAATAGGCCTTCTATAAAAATTTTAAAATGTAAATCAAAATGATGTGAGTCATATGTATTTTGAATGTAATACACATTTGGTATATGCTTTTGTTTTTCAAAAAGTGCAACTACATTAGTTCTTTCAGGTGGGAGGCCTATATTGTTGAAGTTATTTTTTATGATCTCTGCATAGTAGTTACCGTGATACTTCTTTATATCTATCTGTGGGTTTTGTACAATCGCCTTTGAACCTTTTAGATAGGCAGACATAATTAACGATGAAAAACCACCCGCAGAAGAGCCATAAAAAATGGTATTTTCTCTAGCTATCATGAGTTGTGAAGCTATTTTACTGATCACATTAACTATTTTGGTGATTGCATATTGTTCTTGAACACCTAAAAACCAACCAATATTGAATTTTCCTGTCTCTAAGGTTGGATCACTAATAACAATAGTTGACTCAGAAAACTTATTTGCCCAACTCCAACGATGATAAAATGGTGGAGTCACCTTTGTTGCATCAATTGCTCCTGGGCTACATATAATTAGTTTATCTGAGTTTGACTTAAGGCTCATGTATAAGCTGTAATTAACACCATCTACATCTACATTCAATATATAGTTTATTCCTATATGTATAGGATAGTTTTTTCCTGATGTAAAATGATATTTGCAGTGCTCAATTGTATCTACTTTCATTTAAGTCTCATAATATATATGTGCCTGCAATGCAGGCACTTATAATAAAAGTTAGTATGCGGTAAATGATAAAGATCTAGCGTAAGAATCGCCACTTAGTATTTTTTCTGGATTTTTCATAATATCAACTAGGAATAATGCTCTTGACTTGGCAGAATAATCTTTTTGAAAGCGATTACTTATTAACCTGGATTGTTCTAAGGCGAAGTCATAATTATTTATTATTTCTTGGATATAAGGGCGCAGTTCATTTATTGTTTTCTTTACCTCTATCTCAGGGAAGACCTCTTTCATATCTTGTTCACCGAGCGCTACTATTGGTAATCCTGACGCTGCATATTGAATAACCCGACTTGGAAATTGGAAATAGCCTAAGTTCTCTAGGCCATCAAAATAGTATTCATCAAGACCTATATAACTTTCAAAGTATTGAGGGATACTTATTCCGAATTTAGCAAGCTGCAACTGCTCACTTATTTTATGTATATTTATATAGCCATCCCTGATGTTTCCACCATGCATGCCATTAAAATCACTGTCAAGTAATCCGAAAATTTTAACATTGCAATCTAAGCCAGCGATTTCTTTATAGCGTTTGTGCCTTACAGCACCGTGCATATTCCCAAGAAATATACCATCAGTTGTAGAGAATTCAGGAGCATAGATGTTTGGTAATGCGATATTATCTGTCCAGAAAGGAAAGTTAACACCCGCCTTATGCCCCTTATCTTTATAAAAGCTTAGAACTCGCTCGCTACCACAGTGTAAAATGATATCGTACTCATCAACTACTTCACCATAGCATGTTTTGTAGAGAACAGGATCATCTGAAAGCCATATTGCAATTGCTGCATGTTTTTTAATTTTGGCAAGCAAAGCTTTGTTAAGATTCATCGGCCTGAATGAGATGACAAGATCTACGGAGTTATCAATGTATTTTTCAACAGCTGCTTCCATCACTTCAATATGTTTTGGGTCAGAAATCATGGAGTGACCATGTAGAATCAGGTCTGTATATATCACCTCGTGGCCCAATTCTGTAAAGGCTCTTTGCAAGCTTTCACATAAATGTCTTTCTAGAATTGTGTCAAACAATACGATTTTCATTATATCCCCACAACACTGTTTGTTTTATAAAGAAATGCCTGATGTGATACCTGCTTCTGTGGGTACTCCAATATGCTAAACGGATCACAGGAATATATCGACGGTTCTTTATTTTTTTTTGCTGACATAGACAAGGCTGACTGCCAAATGTCATAATTTTCTACATATGAATGAATACTGTCCTTGTTAAAGACCGAAAGCTTGTCATTTTTCATCTTGAAGAAGCTAGCTTTTGTAATAATATCAGCATTTGTAAATTTGAACGGCAACAGCAGATCAAATACATAATTGTCGAAATAATGGTACTTATCACTCATAAATACAGCGTATGACTCACTATCAGAAATAGATAATGCTTCGTCGAGGGATCCTACAACTGAAAACGTGTCATCAGACATAGAGCAAAATTCGCTATTAATTATAATTATTTTATTTATATTGTACTGATTGTATAGTTTTTGTCTCTTGATAGATGTCAGCATCCTTGTAATGCTAACGTCATCGCTTGCAGATACAATAACATTGAAAGATTCGGTAGCTCTCTGTACCGTGAGACCGAGTTCTTTTGCAATAGATTCTGCTCTGTCTAAATAAGTGCAATATGCATGTATATATCTATATCCTAAGTGACTCTTTTTGTACCAAAATATTTCATCGCTTAAGAGTTTTTCTGCAGCCAGATTAGCTTCTTCTTTATTTTTTACGGTAAGAACAAGACCAGGTAATTGCTCAAAAATCGCCTTAGATGTCGTTGAGATTATTGGTGTGCCAGACGCCAAAATTTCATAAACTCGTCTTGACATCATGCTTGGCGAATTTGTAATGGTATTGACATTTAAGAAAATATTAAATTTCTTATAAGTATCCATCATTTCATTAAATGGTATACTAGGTTTTAGATAATTATTATATTTTTCTGGGAACTTGTACCGATCACTATCAGAGCCTGATGCCCTGTCATATATAACGCCATTACGACCTTCAAGTGTAGACAAGACAACATCCATTTGATCTCTTCTATCACCGTGATCATGTGCATAGTATGTTCCAGCAAAGCATATATCACCCAAGCACATGTTATTTCTACCAACAGGATTACAAGAGCTTGTTTCAGCTGCAAATGGTAACCCATAAACATTGCTGTTATAGGTGTCTCTCTTATAGCTATCCACTTTATTTGTGTCAGTTGTGAAGATGAAGTCACTTTCCTTTGCAATATTAATGAAGGTTTCATAATGCATTGGATCTTCTTTATTCCAAAAAACAATTGGAATATTCTTCTTCTTTAAGCGGGATAGCGCATCTAAAAAACGCTGAGCATTTATATGTGAAAAGTTTGGGGATGTTTGAGCATACAGCCAAGTGCCTTGGTTTGCATTCCAACAGCTTTCCATGAAGAAAAAATCAAAGTCTCCATTTTCTATTTGATCTATATAATTGTCATAGGATAGAGGCGTGATATTAAATACTGCTGACCAGCACGCATGAGAAATTGGGTCAAGCAGGCTTAGCACTTTTATGTTCTTTGTACTATCAAATGAACGAGTTCTGACTTTTGTTGAGGTCGCTGCAGGAGATTTAGATCTTAGTTTTCTACGCTTAACCTCCTCTCTTAATTTATATAGCTCAATTGGCAACTTAATTATGCCGGATATTGATTTCTTACTATTAATAAGGGTTGAGCCAAGACGATAACTAATTGAGTTTTTGGCATTGAAGTGAGCTTTATTTGACTTGGAAAGCTCTTTCTCCAATTTATTAACTTTATTCAGAAGGGCAGGTACAGTTTTTTCAGAACCAATTACACCAGATAATGGTGACATGTCTTGAAGCGACTCGAATATTGTACTTTTAAAATATACTCGAGAATTTGGATTCCAGGAGCGAATGCCCACCTTAAATGTCTTTATGACTGGTGGTAATGTGACATTGCAGCTGAAAATATCAAATCCATTAATGTCATTGACATACAAATAATAACCTGCGACAGCTGACAAACCAAATCCGTTTCCGTTCTTGTATTTTTCATCAAGAGTATGCTCACCAAAGTCGAAGCATATTAAAGCAGACTGCTTGCTATCGCCATCAATATAGCATGGGATATGTATGGATAGTTTTTTACCAGGGTTTACATATTCTTTTAACCAAGTCGTATTTATATAACACGCTTGGTTGAGATCCCGTTTATGATTAGTTATTAAAGAACTTGTTTTTAACTCTGTTGCTGAAATGAAATCCTTAGACTCGTTATTATGCTTCCATTTCTTTAAAATAACTTTTACCTTCTCTACATTGGAAGGGATTTTTAGTGTATCACTATAGGTATTATGCCCTTTTTTGATATGAAGATATTTGTAGTTGCCTAGTACAGATGAATTACTAATATTATTAGCTTTTAGTGCCTCAAGTGAAGGCTTTGAATCGAGAAAATCAAAGCACATGCACATCCCATCTTTTTCATGACCAAGTGATGAATCAACGGAGAAGCTAAATGATGTGATGCCTTCTTTATTTTCAAAAATGCCAATTAGATGCCCATCATTTAATATATTTAAATTCTTCACATCACTACTTTTAGTACTATTTCGTTGGCTCTTCTTATTTATTCTCTTCCGCATGCTTGGTTCCATAATATATCAGATAAGTGTGCTATTGTGATGCAGTATAACGTGCTGGAGGATATCCACCAGCACGTTATCACTTAATAGGTAGCATTTACGAAATCATATATTTTAGCTTCTTTAAAATCTCTTTTTGATAGAGAAGTGAACGAATTATGCTTAACAAGAATTACGACTATGTCAGCTTTTTGAATAGCATCAGACAGAGATGTCAATTTGACGTTATTACGATTTTCTAATGCTGCTGGCAAAACCTCAATGTTAGGCTCAACAGCCAAGATCTGATAGGCCGGGTTGTTGGCCAGGGTCTTGGTGATATCCAGCGCCGGGCTTTCACGCAGATCGTCGATATCCGGTTTGAAGGCCAGACCCAGACAGGCTATTTTCGGGTTGCTCAGACCGGCAACCGCTTTTTCTACCTGCTCCACCACATAGTGCGGCTTGTAGTCGTTGACCAAGCGAGCCTGGTGGATGATTTTGGCGGTTTCAGGATTCTGGTTGACGATAAACCAGGGGTCAACGGCGATGCAGTGACCACCCACGCCACAACCCGGCTGCAGGATATTGACTCGCGGGTGACGGTTGGCAAGGGAGATCAGCTCCCACACATTGATGCCCTGCTGGTCACAGATCAGCGACAGTTCATTGGCAAAAGCGATATTGACATCACGGAAGGCGTTCTCGGTCAGCTTGCTCATCTCGGCGGTGCGAGCTTCGGTGGCAATGCATTCACCCTTCTTGACGAACATCTTGTAGACCTGAGTGGCGGCTTCGGTACTGGCCTTGTCCATGCCACCGATGATGCGATCGTTCTCCACCAGCTCGCGGATCACCTGCCCCGGCAGTACGCGCTCCGGGCAGTGCGCCACAAAGATATCAGGGGTCTGGCCTTCTGCCACTGTGTGCGGGAAAGTCAGATCGCTGCGCTCTTCGGCCAGCCATTTGGCCATCTGTTCGGTGGCCCCCACCGGAGAAGTGGACTCCAGTACCACCAGATTGCCTTTCTCCAGCATGGGCGCCAGGGCACGGGAAGCACTCTCGATATATTTCAGATCCGGTTCGTGATCTTCACCCTTGAACGGGGTCGGCACAGCAATCAGGAAGGCATCCGCCTTCTGCGGGCTGGTGTATGCGCTCAGGTGGCCATCCTGCACCGCTTGCTTGACCAGATCTTCCAGGCCCGGTTCCACGATATGGATCTTGCCCTGATTGATGGTGTCTACCGCATGCTGGTTGACATCGACTCCGATAACCCGAATGCCGTTGCTGGCGATGACTGCTGCTGTTGGCAAACCGATATAGCCCAGACCAACGACGGAGATGGTTTCGAATTTCATTATCTTGTGCTCTCAAAAGTAAAACAGGGGGCAATATGCCCCCCAAGGACAGTTATGTAATCTGTAAATCAGGCCACTTGCAGGCTGCTGTCAATCTGCTGGCCGAGGGCGCCGCTCAGGCCAATGACGGCCTCGACGATGCGTTGACTGGTTCTGCCATCCCCATAGGGGTTGTTGGCATGGCTCATCACCTGATAGGCCAGCTCGTCATCCAGCAACCGCACGGTCTCTGCGACGATGGTGGCGTCACAGGTACCCACCAGACGAACCGTTCCCGCCTTGACCGCAGCGGGACGCTCTGTGGTATCACGCATGCACAGCACCGGTTTGCCCAAGGTAGGCGCCTCTTCCTGAATACCGCCCGAGTCGGTCAGGATCAGGTAGCTCTGCTTCATCAGATAGACGAACGGCAGGTAATCTTGCGGCTCGATCAGATGCACATTGTCGAGCCCCTTTAGGTTGCGGTTGACCGGCTCTTGTACATTGGGGTTGAGATGAACCGGATAGACGATTTGCACATCATCTCGCTGGGCCAGCACGGAGAGCGCCTTGCAGATCCGCTCAAAGCCATCGCCATGGTTTTCGCGGCGATGACCGGTGACCAGGATCAGCTTCTTGCTCTTGTCGAGGAAGGGGAAGCACGCGGCCAGTTCAGCCTTCATGCCATGGTTTTTATCAATGCGTTGGGAAACCTCAATCAGGGCGTCGATCACCGAGTTGCCGGTGACGAAGATGGTCTCCGGTGAGATGTTCTCCATGATGAGGTTTTTCAGTGAGCTGATCGTCGGGGTGTAGTGTTGATCGGCGATGCCTCCAGTCAAACGACGCATCCCCTCTTCCGGCCAGGGAGAGTAGATGTTGCCAGTGCGCAGCCCTGCTTCAACATGGCCAACCGCGATACGGTGGTAGTAAGCAGCCAGTGTCGCCGCAAACGACGTAGCCGTGTCACCGTGCACCAGAATGCGGTCCGGTTTGAACTCGGCAAAAACGGGTTTGAGCCCCTGCAAGATGGCGGTCGTGACATCGGTCAGATCCTGGCCCGGCTTCATGATGTTGAGATCATATTCCGGCTCAATCTCGAACAGGTTGAGAACCTGATCCAGCATCTCCCGGTGTTGCCCGGTAACACAAACCCTGACGTCAACCTTGCGATTGGCCTGGAAAGCCTTGACGATAGGGGCCATCTTGATGGCTTCCGGTCTGGTACCAAAAACGATCAATACTCGCTGCGCCTTAATTGGCATAATAATCACTCCCGTGTGAGCTAATTGGTTTTATCTATCCGAAATTAACTAATAAAGACTGAGTTCACTGTTGAGCTGTGTCAGCCTGTGTTGCCAGGTGTGTTGGGCCAGCACGATTTCCATCGCGTTTTGACCCAATTCGTCTCTTAGTCGAACATTATTTTGTAATTGTTCACACCATTCGCGCGCCGCAGCACCATCCTGCACTGCGACAATGCTCTTGCCAAAAATGTTATCCATGGCGATCGAAGGCGTACTGATAATAGGGCAGCCAGCAGCGGCCAATTCAAACACCCGACGGGATAGCATTGTTGAAGATTGACTAATTGTATTGAAGTTTAAGTATATTTGATATTGCTGATATGCCTTGGCAACTGACATTTGAGTGATCGCAGGCTTACAGTAAGGTTGTAGTTGCTCAGGATAGCTGCAGCCATTTTCTTTCTGCCAAAACCGGTCAAAAACAATCAGATTCTTATCTCGCAATGCCAGAAGAATATTCTCCTGAATCCTGCTTCGCTCAGCCAGCTCGTTACCATAATAGCCACCCAGAAATGCGACCTCCTGACCCCGCACTCCCTTCTCTGCAGGTTGATACCAGCGTGGCTGGGCAGCAAACATCAGCACACCGACATGCTGAAAACGCTGATGGGGGAGCGCATGATAGCGCTCCAGTGAGCCGGAGTCCGTGGTGTAGACTACATCAAACAACGCGGCCGCATCAGCAAAGCGTTCGAAGTGAAACGGATCTTCTTTGTTCCAGAAAATTGTTGTGATTTTCCGCTTTTGGCAGAATTCCAGCAACCTCCGCAGCTCTGGTTTATTAGGCGAACTATGGGCATAACTGGCTATTTTCCCTTTCCAGCTATCCTTATAACCACGCCAGGCTGATTCGACAAATAAAAAGTCAGGTTTGTAAAATCTTAACTTCCATTGCCAATCTATCGGTGTTATTTGAATTAAATCTGCGTCTGGAGCCAAACTGAATGTAGTAAACTGGTCGGCCACTAAAGCAATACATGGTCGTTTATTATTGCCCAAAGAAATTGATCCACATATATAATAAAGTGAAAATCATAGCCACCTATTATCTACATAGCGTGGAATATGAACAGCATGCTTATTTTTATCAAAAAAACAATAAATTTTTATAAAATAGTCACTTGGCTATATTCTGACAGGCAGACCTCATTCCTCAACGTTATCTCTTTGGCAGATGATATTCTTATCTGCCAAGAATACAGATCTGACCTATCTTGCATCACCCTATCAATCCTGATGTTCACGCAAGGTCGCCAGCCCCATAACAATCAGGCCATAGAAGAGGCAAAGCAGAACACCAATTGTGACCAGGTTATACAAGCGGCGTGGGTATTCGGCTTCTTCCGCCAAGGTTGGCTTCGTCACGACCAGCAGGTGTTTCAGCTTGCGATATGCCTCAACGCGAGCTTGCTCCAGACTGATAAGGCCCGTCTTGTAGAGATCAGCAGCCAGGGTAGCCTGAGTTTTCAGATCCATATATTGGGCAGTGATTTCGTTCATCGCCTCGGGTCCCACCTGTTTGCTAGCTCCTGTACCGTTGGTGGTCAATTTGGCCTTTTCCTGCAACAGTTGCTTGCCAAGGGCATTGACCCTTGCCTGTACCGATACCACCGCAGGGGCACTCTCTTTCATATAACTGTGCAACTGCTTGAGTTCTGCCTGCTGGCGAACAAGCTCGGCTTCAATTTCACTGACCACACCAAGACGTGCACTGCTGGTCGATTCCGGGCTGATTAGCTGATGGCTATTTTGAAACGCCAGTACCTTGGCTTTCTCTGCCTGCAAGCGTTGATGAGAACGGTTGACCTCTTGCTCGACAAAGGCGAGCTGATCCATGGCGACCTGATGGCCCAGCTGGTTGATAAAACCCTCCGCCTCTTTCAGCATCATGCTCACTACCTGCTGGCCATATGCGGGATCAAAAGCCTGCAGTTCGATGGTTAATACCCCGGAGAGTTCATCAAGACGCAGGGTCAGGTGATCACGGAAATATTCAAGAAACTCTTCGCGGGTCGCCTCCCCCGATAAACGGGAGAAGAAGTCAGCATCATTGCTTTGGTAGTGCGCTTTAAGCGCCAATTCGCGATCCAGCTTGGCCAGCAGATCCCAGGAGCGTAGATAGTCTTGTACCAACAATACGTCCTGATGATTGTTACCACCCAGCCCCAGCATCGATAGGGCATCGGGCAACATTTTGATTTGATCTGCCTGCTTGATGATGATTTCGCTGCGGCTGACATAACGGTCTGAAGCAATCCCGCCAAAATAGATCGATGCCATGGTAAAGCAGGCTACAACCCACAAAAAGCTGCCCAGTTTCAGACTCTGTTGCCAAGACCTGTGGGCAATTTTATAACCGTTGGAATCAATGAAGAAACGCTTCGGCTCTTTGCCCAGTTTGCGAAGCTTCCGCACGAAGCGTGATGGCTTTTCTGTTCTGATAGGTTGTGTCATGTTTAATTGTGCTTATTATAGATTTTGATAAATACGGATGGCATCATCGATATTGTCAAATACCTCCAATCGGCTATTTCGTAATAAAATACCCATATCACACTGCTGACGCAGGTTTTTCATATCGTGCGACACCATAATAAGGCTGGCAGTTTCACGTTTCTGGTTAAATACATCGATACACTTCTGCTTAAAACGCGCATCCCCCACCGAGGTGATTTCGTCAGTCAGATAGATATCGAAATCAAACGCCATGCTAACTGCAAAGGAAAATTTGGAACGCATACCACTGGAGTATCCCTTGATTGGCAGCTCGAAATGCTGACCTATTTCCGAGAAATCCTTGACCCACTCCTCAACAGCAGCCGTCTCGCGCACCCCATGAATGCGGCAAACAAAACGGGTATTTTCACGCCCCGTCATACTGCCCTGAAATCCTCCCCCCAATGCCAGTGGCCAGGAGACCCGGCAATGCCGGCTTACCTTGCCACGATTGGGCATATCCATGCCCCCGAGGAGTCGCAACAGAGTCGATTTGCCCGCCCCGTTGACCCCCAGAATGCCGATATTGCGATCTCGAGGCAGCGTGAGCGATACATCGCGCAACACATAGTTGCGACCAAATTTGGTCGGGTAGTACTTGGTAACAGAGTCAAGAACGATCATCGGGTTTCACTTTAACTGGCGATCAGGCGGCGATGGCTCAACCGATAGCAACTCATGGCAAAGGTGAGCAGAATCAGGGTGACAGCAGCCAGATACTCCCAACTAACATATGGGCTGCTATAGCCGGCAATCCAGCCACTGCGAATAAGCTCGAGGGCATGCACCAGCGGATTCCATAAAAACCAGTGCCGATATTGGGCCGGAATGGTGGCCAGCGGGAACATGACACAAGAGATAAACATCAATGGCATCATCAGCAGGTTGAGGAATTTGTCGGCCTCTTGCACCAAATTGCAGATAACACAAAAAACAATACCGAGGGAAAATGAGAATACCATCAGCAGCAGATAAATAAGGAGCACCTGCAGCGGGTCGGCGGGGATGGCATCAAAACCAAACCAGATTAGCCCCAACATCAATATCCCCCCAACCATCATCCCGACCATGGTTTCGAGCATAAAGCGCGCGATGAAGGTTGAGAATGGGGTGACCTGACGGTAGCAAAACAGCCCCATATTGGAGCTAACTGCCGTTTGCAGTTTACTCACCACATTTTTAAAAAAGATAAAGGGCAAATACCCGGCTGTGATAAAGAGTGGTGCTGGCGCGCCGCCAAAGCCACTGTGGTTCCGCAGGCCAAAAATCAGGCTGAAAAAACCAATCATTAGCAACGGATCCAGTAGCGCCCAGGCATAGCCCAGGCGGTAGCTGCCAAAACGGGTTTTCAACTCGCGAATAAGCAAGCCAAAGACGACATCGCGCAATACCTGTAAAGAGGTCCGTGGCGTCTGATTGAGAATGGGTTTATGCATTGGCGTACTTTATGGTGCGGCAGGCTTGCCTGACGGCAAGCCTGCCTGGTGCGAAGATTCGGGATTAGTTAATCGCTACGTTAGCAGCCACGGCGATCTGATAGATGATTTGAGTAATATCTTTGACCGATTGCATGGTTTTGTTATCGACCTTGGGCAACACAAGGATCTGATCTCCCGGCTGAACACTCCCCTGATCTTTAAACTCCACCAGCCCGTTGGCATGAACCACGGCGATCCGCTTGTCATTAGCTCGTTCTGTGAATCCACCTGCCCACGCCACGTAGTCATCAAGGTTTGCTTTTCCGTTGTAGACCACGGCTTGCGGCATCAACACTTCCCCACCAACCTGGATAAGATCCGTTTTGTTGGGAATGACTATCTGATCACCCTGTTCCAGCTGAATATTGGCAATGACGCCACGGTCGGCCACCACCACCTTACCCAGCGGCTGGATCTTGCGCGCTTTTTCGACAAACTGCATCACCAGTTCAGCCTCTTTGGCACGAATCGTAGCTTCCCCATCCGAACTTGCAGGAGCTGTGAACACACTACGTTCCAGTCGGTTGAGTGACTCATCCAGCATCTCTTTCTGCCGCGCCGCCACACTCTGGCGCATCAGATAGATAGATTGATAATCGGCAAGCTGAGGATCAATCGGAATGTGGTTGAGCAGGTCGTGCAACTTGGTCTGTTTGCGCACAGTAAAGTAAGAGGGGCCCATATAGCTGCCAGAGACCTGCACATCATAAACCTGTGCATGCATGTCATCGTTGAATAGCACTTTGTCGCCATCTTTGAGCTGAATGTTGGCAAAATCTTTGTATGGTAGATAGACAGAGAAGGGGCCGTTGGCACGATCACCAATCACACCGACATGGCTCACTTTGGCAAGCGGCAACGCATAATTGATAAGTTCCGCCCCCAAGGTATTGCGCTGGGTCAGTTCAAATCGGAATGGATTACGGACCTTTCCAGCCACATTGATCATCGGACCTTGCGGTTCCACCAGGATCACGTCCTGATCCTTGAAGGAGAGGATGGGCATTTTGCCCTGCCGCATAAATTCATACAGGTCGACTTGCTGGATCACCCGATTCTGGCGCAGCACCTTGATCTGGCGGTAGCTGCCCCGCTCTGAGTCAATCCCGCCAGCTCGTTTGAGGAAATAGAGCACGCTGTCTGAGGATTGACCGGCATATTGACCAGGGCGGATGACAGGGCCGGTGACATAAACACTGACCGGTGTCGTGGTAAGCAGATTGACGTAAACATTGACGTTGTTGGTGAATACATCGCCAATTCGGCTGGTCACCAGCCCGTTCACCTGACTGGCCGGCACATTCTTGACATTGATAGGGCCCACATCAGGGATGAAGATATTGCCCTGATTATCCACCGTCACCACATTGGAAAAATTGACTGCTCCCCAGATCCAGATATTGAGTTTGTCGCCTGCGGCTATCAGGTAATTGTCATTCAACCCGTCACTGCGTTCGGTTTCATAACCACCGGCAAACAGGTTGGCACCGTATGGAGGAGGCAATCCGGCCTCTGCTTGTGGCAACAACTTGCGCACATCCGCCTCGCCCGGCAGTAACATACCCTGCCGATTCTGCTGGGCAAAACTGCCGGTGGTGGAATCTGTATTGGCTTGACCACCTGGTGCAGAGTGCAAGCCTTTGTTGTTCGTCAGTTGATAGCCAAATGTCTGGCCATCGGCTTGGGCCAGATTGGGGGCACTGGCAGAGAGTACGGGGAAGGATGCAGTGACCAGCCACAACATCACACTCAAACGGCTACTTTTAATCTTCAAAACCTAACCCTTTCGCGTTGTTACCCGGCAAACAGATTGCCCAAAGATGCCTGATCCAATTGAGGAACCTGGTACCACTGCTCAGCACTCTTGCAAGCTGCACTGCGTTGCTGGTGCCCTTGCTGATGACTGTAAATCAGCTCGACACACTCACGTCCGAGCGCCGAGACATAACGCTTCCCGAGCGTAAATGTGGTGTTGTGATGGGTGAACGCCGAGCCTTGAGGCAGCGTATTAAGCGCTTGTTGTACTGCACTTGGCATGACGGGCTGTGCATTCATATCAACCGGGTTAACCAAGGGACGAGATGCCTCGACCTGCTTGGGTTGGTATGCGCAGCCACCGATCTGAATGGCGAAGATGACCGCCAGGAACGGGGTGACGTTGTTCATGTATCAAGATATTCCATTAGTTCACATTGCGAGATGCGAAGTAGTGTTCCGTAAATTCTTGGAGGAAGCGAGCTTTCGATGAAATGAAACAAGGCAGGTAGCCGCATTCCGCTCAGTGCGCACCGAGACGGCTTTCTGACTCGCAAGTTAAACTTGCCGCATACGATAACTGTGTACGGGAAGCTTGACTTGATGGCCACGAGCACGAAGAAAAGCTCTAAACACGCGAAGAGCCCATTACTGCCATGACATTATGCATAGCTACCGCACGACAATTGCCATACGTTTCAATAGACATAGCTACCGCACGGCAATGACATCTTCCCGAGTAAAAAACAAACAATCTGGATGAGAAAAAAATAGGAGGGACTATAGCGAGGCTCGCCAGCTCAAAAAGCCAACGAGATTGATTTCAATGTAAGCACCCAACCCGTACACGAAATGTCACTATGTGACACACATCATGCTTATTCTTATTTTTCATGAATCCTATCAATCAGGCACGATTGGGTCAAGACTCAAAAAATTCCTACCGATAGTGACATACAGAGTAAAAAATACAATAACACATTGTTTTTAATTGACTTTTCCATCAAGTTTATTGATGGCAGCTGAAAAACATTTGCTGTATTACTTATAACGAGCAATTTTTTCGATGTTAAACCATCACTTTAGTTATATAGCCAACCCACCATTTAATTTTATTTTGTGACAAAGATCACTTGAAATTACAGCAACAATGGAAATCAAACGTACATCTCCGTTAAACCGCGTAATATGTGATCTAACAGATACCTCAAACAACCAAATCATTCATTTAGCAAAACCAAATGCTGTCTGTTCTGCTGCTCCTCTATCACGCGGACCAATAGCTCAAATAACGTACAGCAAGTTCGGTTTTGCTTGATGTAATAGACATGACGAAGGCTATGCATTAACCAATGCGTCTTTGTTTTTTAAGTGCCCCTCCCGCCATTGACAAGGATTGCTCCGATTGACTATGCCTGAAGGGTGATCAATAGGATCACCACGATGACAACAAGGATCGGGAGGGGGCATGGACGCTAACACTCTTTCAAGGATTGGCCTGCTGGCAGCACTGCTCGTCAGCTCGGCTACGATGGCCAATGACAATATCGCGGTGCTGCAGCTTGGCAACGCCTTCAGCAATGAAAAGCTCGACATAAAAATTGCCGATGCCAAGTTCCACCATATGTTTTGGCGTTGGGGAGATTCTGGCTGCCAATTTGGACTGGGGGTTCGTGGCGGTACGCTCAAGGTTGAAGATGAAGAGACCGCCAGACTGGGAGGTGGAGCCCGTATCGAATGCCAATGGGGTAAGTGGGTGACCTGGATCCCCGGCGAAATGGTCTGGCTCGATCAGCATCAATTCGGAACCCGCGGCCATGGCTACAAAGATTACGGCGGTCCCTTCCAGTTCGCTCTGGGTATCGGCCTCGGTTACGCCATCACCAAAAATTGGCTGATCGGCTATCAGTATGAGCACATGTCCAACGCCTATATGTATGACAAGAACCCGGGGCTCGACAGCCATACCCTCCATATCGAGTATCGTTTTTAGCTGGAGGCACCCCACTGCAAGTGGCATAACGCGATGCAAAAAAGCCTTCACTCCCGTGAAGGCTTTTCGTTATTTCATCTCCGGATAACCGAAGAGGCAGTTACAGATAGAAGATCCCCACGATCAGGGTATGGAAGACAAAACCGACCATCAGGGGCACCGAGGTGCGCTTGATCACCGCAAACGGGGTCAGCTTGGCGCCACTGGAGACCGCGATGATCACCCCGGAGACTGGCGACATGGCGCGCCCCATGTGGGAGGCCTGCTGCATCGGCAGGATCATGGCGGCGGTATTGACCCCCATGCTGGCTGCGATCTGCGGGATCAGCTCGACAAAGGCGAGGAAGGGCGCATTGCCGGAGCCCATGATAATAGCGGCAACCAACGTCACCAGTGCAAAAACGATCGCCATGGCAAAGGCGGGCAGCCCCACATGTTCGGCGCCGACGATCAGAATGTCGATCACCCCCAGCACCTTGATGCCGTGAGCGAAGATCCCCGCCGCCACCAGCAGCCCCACCACGTTGCTGAACGCTGACCCCATGCCGTTGAGGAAGTGGCTGAAACCGCCGCACACCAGCTTCATGTCACGGGTTCTGGCTGCCTCCACCACCATACTGATAAACATCGAGATCATCACGATGGTGATGACGTTGAGCTTGATGTGATCGACAAACAGGGAGGAGAACCCCACCGCCATGATGATGGGCAGCATCGGCAAGATGGCATAAAAGCCGGGGACTCCGACCTGTTGCTCTGAGTCGTCCACCGCAGCCGCGCCCTGATGCTGGTGCCCCTCCTGCAGATCGCAACGACGCTGCCAATAAATGTGCATCAGCCCCACCACCAGTACCGTCGCCAGCGCAGCCGGCCCCTGATAGGTGTAGACATATTCGATCACGTTATGGCCCATGCCCACCGCATCGGTTGCCCGGATGGCGTCGATAGCGGTCGGGGTATAAGCCACCCCGAGGGAAGTGGCAATCACCCCGGCCGACGAAGCGGCCGACAGCCCCAACCCCACCATGATGGGGAACAGGGTCGCCATCAACAGTACCGCCAGACCGGTCGCCGAGGGGATCGCCAGTTGCAGCGCGCTGGCCAGCAGATAGGAGAAGAAGAGCAACACATAGGGGGAGCGCAGCTTGCGCAGCGGACGAATCGCAATGCGCACCACCGCATCGTTGGCACCGATATGATCCATGTAATGGGCAAAGCCCATCAGCGCCATGATCATCAGCCCCAGATCGGCCGCCCGCGAACTGAAGAGATCCCGCATCACCTCGAAGGGGTCAAACAGGGCAATCCCGGTGCTCTCGACCCCTTTGGGTAGCACACTCCCCCACCCTGCCAGCTGGCTGGCCACCATCAGCACCAGACCGGCGGCAAACAGCACCGGCTCGGCCCGATAGCCTTTGAGGATCAGTCTGGCCACCAGCACGATGACCAGCACTGCAATCACTACCTGCAACATGACGACTCCTTAGCGGCTGAAACGGGCATGGGTGAGCTTGATTATCTCGATCACCACGGCACTGGCCGCCTCGAGGGAGCTAACCGGCAGGTACTCGTAGATGGAGTGAAAGTTGTGAGCACCGGTGAAGAGGTTCGGGCAGGGCAATCCCTTCTGGGAGAGCACGGCGCCATCATAACCACCGCGCATCGGGATGGGCTTGGGGGTGATGCCCAGCGTTTCATAAGCGGCCAGCGCCAGTTCGATGGGATAGCGGTTCTCCCCCTGCAGGCTGTTGAAGACATTGCTGTAGCGATCGCTCAAGTGGTAACTCACGCTCTGCTCACCCCACAGTGCCTGACAGCTCTTGCCGAGGGTGTCGAGCAGGGTCATTCGTTGCTGATACCCCTCCTGAGTGAAGTCGCGCACATCCAGCTTGAGCACAGTTTGGGCGCTGTTGCCCTGCATCTGCTTGACCCAGTAGTAACCTTCACGCCCCTCGGTATATTCAGGCGCTTCGCCCCCCGGTAGCATGGCGATAAACTTGTGCGCCATCAGCAGGGAGTTTTTCAGCTTGCCCTTGGCCGACATGGGGTGGGCCGAGGCACCGTGAAAGACAAACTCCGCATCCCCCGCATTCCAGTTCTCATAGACCAGCTCGCCAATCCCGCAGCAGTCGAGGGTGTAGGCAAAGTCAGCGCCAAAACGTTCGGTATCGAACGCCTTGGCCCCGCGCAGCCCCTGCTCCTCGTCAGGTACCAGACCAATTTTGATGGTGCCGTGGGGGATCTCTGGATGCGCCTGCAGATAGGCCACCGCATTGACGATGGCGGCGATGGCCGCCTTGTCATCGGCCCCCAGCAGGCTGGTGCCGTCGGTCACGATGATCCGATCGCCGACATAGTTGGCCAGCTCGGGGAACTCGCTCTGGCGCAGGGTGATCTGCTGGGCGGCATTGAGGCAGATATCCCCCCCTTCATAGGCCACCACCTGGGCATGGGTATCGTTGGTGTGTTCGGCACTGGTATCGAGATGGGCAAAGAAGGCCACGGTGGGCAGATCCCCCGCCACATTGGCAGGAAGTGTGGCGGTCAGGATGGCGTTGTCCGCCACCTCCACGGTCAGCCCCAGGGCGATCAGCTCCTCTGCCACCTTGTCAGCCAGCACCCGCTGCCCAGGAGAAGAGGGCATCACCCCGGCGGCCCCCGCGTCACGGTTGGTGGTGGTATTGATGGCGGTGTATCCCAAAAATCGGTCGACAATCTGCATTGCGGTAGTCCTGTGAGTAGTGACGGATATGATGCCGTGACGAGATCCGGCGGCGCGGTCACCTTATTCAGAAAGCAGCCGCCTTTTTCTGCAAACAGCCGTCTGATGAAGCGATAACGCCTTGGATTAACGAGAAAAATGAGATGGATAAAGAGAGTGCCCATCACAGTCGAATCAATGGGTAGTGATAAATAACACAGAAAAGCTGCATAAAAGCCATCAGATAACCAAAAGTGGGTAGCTGATCACATGCCTGATATGCTGAAAGGCGAAATAAAAACCTGAATGAAAGTCTCTGCTTTCGTATCGGGTAGCGAAATCCACTGCCAGCCAGACACATTGGCGGGATGTCATAGAGGAAAAATGCCGGAGCACAGGCTCCGGCATCGATAGAGGGAAAGTGTTCAGAGGAACCGGTCAGCCCGGCGACCGCTCAGGCTGACCGTCGGGGCCCCTCTTTGGCATGATGAGTGCGTCGCGATTAATCCTTTTTCGCCTTGTTGGCGAAGAAGATATCGGCCTGAATATCCTGGGTGCGCACCGTGAAAATCTGGTTGGTCAGATCGTCGGTCAGCGTTTCGGCCTCCTGCATCACCCGCAGATTGAAGTCGTTAAGCATGCTGTTGGCGGCAACCTTGTCGGTCTTGACCGTTTTCAGATAGTTGGCTTCCATCTCTTTCTGCTCTTTGGCGATCTTCGCCTCCCAGCTCTGGTACGCCTGCTTCACCATGGGGGCCAATTTGGGGTAATCGGTCATCACCAGGGTCTGCAGCTTGCGATATTTCCAGTAAATGGAGTCGCTGTCGGCCTTGTCGCTGCCCATGGCATAGTGCGCCGGATAGGCTTCCAGCCCACTATAGTAGGGAACGAAGGCGGTCAAGTCCGCCATGCCGAGGCCCACATAGGTCACCTCCCCCACTTCGCGAGGCATCCAGGGGCGTACCTGCATCACGTGGGACTCATAAGTGCGGAACACACTGACAGGGCGCCACGGCTCCTGACCGTTCAACCCCTTGCTGTAGGGATCGTGCTCGGTGCCATCATAGTGATTGCGCAGCACCGCCTTGACCTCCTCCAGCGTCATCTTCTTCTCGGGGGAGAGGGTGACCGGGAACTGGCGACCGGCATCCACCGCCTGCTTGAGCGAGGGATTAAACATCTGCTGGATGGTCCAGACCCGCGGATCGTTATAGGTGCGATCCCGCTCGTCATCGCGGGTATAGGCTTTCGAGAAGTTGAACGCCCCATCCTTTTGCGGATGGTAGAGCCCCTTCTCGGTGGCAAATTCAATCAGATTTTTCGAGCCCATCATGTCGGCACTGGCGGGATCGTACTGCTGCAGGCGGCCCTGATTGCCGGTGGCAAAATAGTGATTTTTCGGCAGACGCTGCGCCATCCAGTGGTGGCCGGTGGCGGTCTCCAGATACCAGAGCTCGTTGTCATCCACCACGGCAACGCCAAATCCCTCTCCCGCGCCTATGGTCTCGATGATGTTGCCAAGCAAGGCGATCGCCTCGCGGGCCGAGGTGGACCGGGAGAGCAGCACATCGGGAATGTCATCCTCGGTGATCCCCTTGTCTTCCACATAGGGGTCAAAGGCGAGCGCTTCGGGTGAGGCGAAAATGGACTCGGTGCCGCTCACCCCTACCCCCTTCTCATTGAACCCGGTGGCGCCGTGCAGCTGGGTCTTCCAGTTCGGCACTGTGGTATAGCGCAGGGAGTTTTTCGGCAAGGGGTAGCTGAAATCATTGGCGCCGTTGTGAGCCTTGGAGCTGTGCACGCCACTTTGCCCCTGCTTGGCCGGATGGATCACAAAATGTTGGGCTTTCAGGGCATCGCTGTCGGCGCTGCGGGCCACCATCATGGATCCATCGGCGCTGGCCTCGCTGCCGACCAGCAAGGTGGTACAGGCGAACGCCGACGAGAAGAGGGCAAGGTTGATGGAGAGTGCGACGACGCACTTTTTGAAGGAATGCATGAGATCTCCTTGTTGCACAGAGTGGTTGCAAATAAACGGTGGCTCGCCAGTCAACCTGCCTCTGTCGCAAGGGATAGCCACAGTGACAGCGGCCGGGCAGTGCGGGCCATCAAACCGTAAAAAATGAAAAAAGAGAGGTGCGGACAAATCGCGGGACAATCGACAGAAACCCAGGCGCCCCCTGATAGGCGACCTGTTCGCATCTCCCCTTCGCCTATACCTCAGGCGTGGCAATCCTAGGCTTAATCAACTGATGGGAGTGTGATTAATAACGCAAAACACTAACAATGAAGCGCATGACGACTCAAAATATTGATAACTGTGACAAGAGTGGAGTTTTTGACAATAAGTCGATTCACCAGCAGCGCCGGAGGCAAACCGGCTATGAGATCAACCAAGAGGGGGGCGGATAGCGGGATAACGTGATCACGTCATCCCGTCATTTTCAGCTGTGTCAGCGGATCACTGCGCATCCGGCTGGTTTGCGGGGGCGGCCTTGATAAAGGCCTGCAACTGCTCGCAGTTGGCGACGATGCGGCGGATGGTGGGGTAATCGTCCAGGGTCATGTCGTAACGGCGCGCGTTATAGACCTGGGGCACCAGCATGCAGTCGGCCAGAGTCACTTCATTGCCGACGCAGTAGACACCGGCGGTGGTCATCAACAGCTGTTCGAGGGCAGTGAAGGTCTCGTCAATCCAGTGGCGATACCAGTCCGCTTCCTGTGCTTTGTTGACCCTTAAGTGCTCTTCCAGATAGCCCAGCACCCGCAGATTGTTGAGCGGGTGGATATCGCAGGCGATCATATTGACGATCTGGCGCACCCAGGCCCTCGCCTCGGGAGCAGAGGGCATCAGGGAGTAGGCGGGATAGGTCTCATCGAGGTACTCCATGATGGCAACGGACTGGCCGATCTGCAGATCGCCATCCACCAGAAACGGCACCAACCCCTGTGGATTGAGGCGGCGATAGGCCTTCTCGCGCTGTTCGCCCTGCCGCAAATTGATCGGATGCTGCTCGTAGGCGAGCCCCTTGAGCTGCAACACGATCCGCACCCGGAAACTTGCCGACGAACGCCAATAGCCAAACAACTGCAACATAATCTGTCCCTGCTTTTAATCTGGGCCCGAAGCCCGGCAGGTGCTCACCACCTGCCTCCTTGTGTATCCGGCACCGGTTGAGGGCTCGTCGTGATCCGGACATATCCCGAATAGGTTTGCCACCAACCGGCGCTGGCCATCAACCTCCCTGACCGCTCGCAGGCATCACTTGTTGAGAGATGGTGCC
The DNA here is from genome assembly GCF_016026615.1 of Aeromonas allosaccharophila. NCBI lineage: Bacteria > Pseudomonadati > Pseudomonadota > Gammaproteobacteria > Aeromonadales > Aeromonadaceae > Aeromonas > Aeromonas allosaccharophila. Next base: position 1,689,931 of record NZ_CP065745.1, read on the forward strand.
AAACAGGTTTTGGCCAGAGCGATCTTCCATCGCGATCGACACTCTATCACCAAACTGCAAATAGGAGGTTGTAGCTTGATCACAATCAAGAATTTCCAGCATGCGGCGCTCGGCGATGCAGGATGAACCGGCGCTGCGATCGTAGTTGGAGACAGTGCCCGAGCCGATGATGCAGCCAGCGCCAAGGGGACGGGTCTTGGCGGCGTGGGCAATCAGTTCTAAGAAGCTGAAGGTCATATCCACCCCGGCATCCGGTGCACCGAACAGGGCGCCATTCAGATGGGTGCGCAGGGGCAGCATAACCTTGCCATCGCGCCAGTCATCCCCCAGCTCGTCCGGGGTGATCGCCACCGGCGAGAAGGCGCTGGACGGTTTGGACTGGAAGAAACCAAAGCCCTTGGCCAGCTCCCCCGGGATCAGGTTGCGCAGGCTCACGTCGTTGACCAGCATCATTAATTTGACGTGGCTGGCGGCCCCCTGCGCGCTCACCCCCATCGGCACATCGTCGGTGATGATGGCCACCTCCGACTCGAAATCGATCCCCCACTCCTCCGAGCCCATGACAATCGGCCCACGGGGTGCGAGGAAGCTGTCGGAGCCCCCCTGATACATCAATGGATCGTGCCAGAAGCTCTCGGGCATCTCGGCGCCGCGTGCCTTGCGCACCAACTCCACATGGTTGACGTAGGCGCTGCCATCGGCCCACTGGTAGGCGCGCGGCAGCGGAGAGAGACAAGCCGCTTCGTCAAAGGGGAACGCCTCACCAACGTGGCCCTCGTTAAGCTGCTGATAGACAGCCTCGAGCCTGGGGGCAGCCTCGGCCCACTCGTCGAGGGCGGCCTGCAAAGTCGGGGCAATCTCGCTCACCCGAACCGCACGGCTCAGATCCCGGCTCACCACCACCAAAGCGCCATCGCGCTTGCCATTGTTCAATGTTGCCAATTTCATAAGCGATTCCTTATTTGCCGGCAGCCGCGTCCGGGCGCTGCCAGCTGGAGACATACCGGGTGTTCTCGATCCCTTCGCAAAGGCTGCCGACGTTCAGCGCATCGCGGGTGTCTAGCATGACCGCCACCTCGTCGGTGAACTTCTTGGCATAGGCCTGCCCCGCCGCAAACGCCTTGGGATGGGGGCCGTGGGTAAAACCGGCAGGGTGGAAGGTGACCATGCCCCGCTCGATATTGTCCCGGCTGAAGAAATCCCCTGCGTGGTAGAAGAGCACTTCGTCGTAATCATCATTGCTGTGATAGAAGGGCACCTTGAGGGCTCCGGGGTCGCTCTCGATGGGGCGCGGCACGAAGGTGCAGATGACGAAGCGGCTCGCCACAAAGGTGGAGTGGGCCGACGGTGGCAGATGGTAGCGGTGGCTCATCAGCGGGCGGATATCCCGCCAGTTGAGGCGCACCACGCACAAGTCGCCGTGCCACCCCTGCGCATCCAACGGGTTGAACGGCCAGGTGATGACCGACACCTGATCGTGGCGCTTCACCTGCAGCGACCAGGGATTCTCATCCTGCTGGGCCAAAAAGCGCTCGTTGATAGCGGGAACATCCAGCGCAGTCGGATCGAAGATGGCGTGATTGCCCACCAACCCCTTGTCCGGCAGCTGATAGCTGTCGTTGGTCGCCTCGATCATCAGGATGAACATGGGCGAACCGGGTTCGATGCGCCACATGGTGCCACGGGGGATCACCACATAGTCGCCATCGCGCAAGGTCAGGTGGCCGTAATCGCAGAAGAACTCGCCGCCCCCCTCGTGGATAAAGAGCAGCTCGTCACCGTCGGCATTGCGCACCAGAAACGGCATCGCCTCGGAGAGCCGCCAAATCCGGTAGCGACAGTGGGGGTTGCTGAGAATATCGGGGGCCACCCAGGGGGAGAGCGAGCTCACCTCCTCTTGCAGGGCATTCAAGTCAAACAGCCGTGGCCGCAGTGGCCCCTCCCAACTGCTCCAGTCGGTGGGGGCATGCTTGTGGTGCATGTGGGTAGCGGGACCGAAAAAACCGCTGCGCCCCAGCTCGCGCTCATAGATGGCCTGTTCGGGCAGATCGGCATGGGCCTGTCGGGAGTGGGTCCCCTCCCGATGGGGGAAACTTATCCAGTTACGCATTATTTGGATCTCCTTTGCCATGCTCAGCGTCATCCAGCACGCCGCGGCGGATCTGGTCCAGCTCGATCGATTCAAACAGCGCCTTGAAATTTCCCTCGCCAAACCCTTCGTTGCCCTTGCGCTGGATGATCTCGAAGAAGACCGGGCCAATCACGGTATCGGTGAAGATCTGCAGCAGGATGCCATCCTTGGTGGGGGAGCCGTCGATGAGGATACGCAGATCTTTGAGGGCCGCCAGATCCTCCTGATGCCCCTCGACCCGGCAGTTCACCTTCTCGTAGTAGGTATCCGGCGTCGGCATAAAGCCAGTACCGCGGCTGCGCAGGGTGCGGATGGTGTGGTAGATATCGCTGGAAGCCATGGCGATATGCTGGATCCCCTCCCCCTTGTACTGACGCAGATACTCCTCAATCTGGGACTTGTCATCCGCCGACTCGTTGATGGGGATGCGGATCTTGCCGCAGGGGGCGGTCATGGCACGAGAGTGCAGCCCGGTCAATTTGCCCTCGATATCGAAGTAGCGAATTTCACGGAAGTTGCCGATCCGCTCATAGAAGTTGGACCAGACATCCATATTGCCGCGATGGACATTGTGGGTCAGGTGATCGATCTCGATGAGACCGGCATCCACCTCGGCCATCCGGGCCTGCCAGTCGGGGTAGAAAACAAAATCCACGTCGTAGATGGAGCCCTTGTCGCCATAGCGGTCGACAAAGGAGAGAGTGCTCTCGCCGATACCGTAGATGGCGGGAATGTTGAGCTCCATCGGGCCAATCTTGCCAATAAAGGGCTTGGCCCCCTTGGTGATGGCGAACTGCTGGGCCTTGCCCGCATCGCTCACCCGAAACGCCATGCCGCAAACGCTCGGCCCGTGCAGGCTGGCAAACTGCTCCGCCTGGGAGTGAGGTTCGGCATTGACCACGAAGTTGATGTCCCCCTGCCGGTAGAGCCAGCACTGCTTGTGTTTATGCCTGGCGACCTCGGCAAACCCGAGCGAGACAAACAGGCTCTTGAGGGCGGCAATCCCTTTGGCATCGGGGGCTGTGTACTCGACAAACTCGAAACCGTCCGTTCCTAACGGATTCGAGCTCAGCGGATTGATGGTATGGGTGGCGGAAGAGGTGGCATTCATCGGGCGCTCCTTGCTCTTGATTCGGTTAAAACGGATTGCAGCACCCAGCGGCGCAGCAAGTGTTAACAACTTGTTTCATTAGAGGCAGGGCGTAGCAGGAAGAGAAGAGGCGAGATGCAGATAGTTTTTCGCAGCTGGCAGCAAAAGATGTAAACAGATTGTGACATTAAGACCACAACCTTGCGGATCAAACGGTGACGACCCGCAGGGCTGTCAGCTTTGGCTTACAGTTGCCAATTTTTGACCATCAGATGGGGCAAGCGGGCCCGGGCTTTTTGGAGCCGCGTGAGCGTCGGGTTGATCAACCACGCCTCTTTCCCCAACCCCAGCAGCGGCAGATCGTGCAGGCTGTCGCTCAGGGCCAGCTCGGCATCGAGGGCGCAGATTTCGGGCAGCAGCTTGTGCTGACCGTGGCAATAGAAGCGCGGCATCAGGCCGCCAAAACGGTAGTGCATCTGCGAGCCAATGATCCGGTGGGGCAACTGGCCGGGCAGTTGCTGATAGAGCTGGGCCCGCACCAGCGCGCAGGGACTGGCGGAGATCACCCAGCAGCGTGCCCCCTCGCGTTGCAGCAGTTCGCGAGCCTGACGAAACAGTCCCGGTCTGGTGCGGCAATAGCCACGCACCAGCTTGCGCCAGCCCAAGGGAGAGAGCCCCAGGGTGATGGCCCACCAGATAAGGGAGATACCACGGCGCCGCTGGCTGGGCAGCAAATAGACCATCCCGCCCAACGCAATCACCGGCAACAGCAGCAGCGGCCAGAACCGGCGCCGCAGGATATAGCGCAACAGACCGGCGTGGCTGTCGCCGGGGGCCAGGGTGTCGTCAAAGTCGGCCAGGATCCAGCGCGGAGTGCTCCCGTCAGAGGCATTGGATGCATCACGCTCTTTTGCTGAATGAATCATGGTGTCAGGCTCAAGTTGCATCAGAGTCAGGGCACAAGGGTGGCGATCGCGGCTGTCAGCTCGGGGGTGACAAATTCATTCCCCACATCGGGCGGGCAGACAAAATCGAACGGCTCCCCCGACAGCGAAAAACTCAGTCGCCAGGCGTGCAGATAGCCTCGCTCGGCTGGCGTGCCGCCATAGCGCTCGTCCCCGAGGATGGGGGCACCGATGCTTTTGAGCGCAACCCGGATCTGGTGGGTCTTGCCGGTCTGGGGCTTGATGCGATAGAGCCGCAGACCCTCGCGCACCGACACCGAATCGAACCAGCTGATGGCGGGGTTTTCCAGCGTGCGCGCCAGCAGCCAGCTGCCACCGCGCCCCTTTTGCATATCCCCTTTCACCCAGCCCTGCTTCTTCTTCGGTTTGCGATCGGAGAGCGCCAGATACTGCTTGCTCACCTCGCGGGCCGCAAAAGCCATGCTCAGCTCGCGGTTCGCCTCCGTGGTACGAGCCAGCAGCACCAGCCCGGAGGTCATCTTGTCGAGCCGGTGCACCGGATAGAGAGTCAGACCTGTATCGGCCTTCACGCGATTGACCAGCCCCGGATTGACCGCTTCACCGTCGCCCTTCTCGTCGTGCATACCGATGCCGGGCTGCTTATCGATAACCAGAAAAGCGGGATGCTCAAACAATATCCGGTACATAAAACCTCGGGAACTGGGGGATAAGGCACGCAGCCAACGGCTGACTGCGCTCGGGAGTGCTGCATTCTCCCTGCTCGGCCGCCATTTGGCAAACCGGGTGGGCCAAACCGGGTGGACAGACGAAGAAGATGAAAAAAGCCGAAGAAGATAAAAAATGACCCCACCTGCAACAGGTGGGGCCATTTTCGGCCATCTTGGCAGCTCAACCCTTACACATTGCGCGGGCGCAGGTGGGCATGCCAGCGCGCTTCCCACTTCTTGAACAGCCAGACGATGACAAAGGTGAGCAGCATATAGAGCAGCCCGGCGGTCAAAAATGCCTCGAACGGACTGTAGTAGCGGGAGTTGATGATCCGCGCCGCGCCGGTCAAATCGACGATGGTGATGATGCCCGCCACCGCCGAACCTTGCAGCATGAAGATCACCTCGTTGCTGTAGGCAGGCAGTGCCCGACGAAACGAGTTGGGCAAAATGATCCGGGTCAGGGTCTGCCAGCGGGTCATGCCAAAGGCGTTGGCTGCCTCAATCTGGCCACGCGGCATATTGTGCACCGCCCCGCGCACGATCTCGGCGGTATAGGCGGCGGTATTGAGGGTGAAGGCCAGCAGGGCGCAGAACCAGGCTTCGGAGAAGAGCGACCAGGCGGCACTGTTTTTCAGCCACTCCCACTGGGCGGCGCCGTAGTAGATGATAAAGAGCTGCACCAGCAGCGGGGTGCCACGAAAGAAGTAGATATAGGCCCAGATCGGCCCCTTGATCAGCCAGTTGCGGCTATTGCGCAGGATGCCCATGGGCACCGCCAACATCAGACCAAGGATCAGAGAGAGGGCCACCAGCCAGACGGTGGTATAGAGCCCCTCCCAGTAGGTCGGCCACTCTTTGAGAATGATTGAGAAATCCATGGCTTACCTCGTCTTTATGGCATAGTGGCGCTCGGCCCACTTGAGCGCCGAGGTGGAGACTGCGGTGAAGATCAGGAAGATCAGCGCCACCGCCATGTAGAAGGTGAAGGGTTGCTGGGTTGAACCCGCCGCCAGCGAGGCTTTGCGCACCATGTCATCAAGGCCGATGATGGAGACCAGCGCGGTGGTTTTCAGCAGCACCAGCCAGTTGTTGCCAAACCCCGGCAGGGCGTGGCGCATCATCTGGGGGAAGAGGATCCGCACAAACACCTGGGTTGCCCGCATGCCAAAGGCGCGTGCGGCCTCCAGCTCGCCTTTGTCCACCGCCAGAATGGCGCCGCGAAAGGTCTCGGTCATGTAGGCGCCGAAGATAAAGCCGATGGTCGCGACCCCGGCCACAAAGGGGCTGATATCGATATAGTCCGGGAGCAGGGAGACCCACTCCTGATTGGGATTACTTTCCAGCAACCAGTTGTTGTAAGCCTCGTTAACCCAGGTGCAGATGCCGTTGATCAGCACCTGGCCGCCAAAGAAGAGCAGCATCATCAGCACCAGATCGGGGATACCGCGAATGATGGTGGTGTAGCCGGTGGCGATGGCCCGGGCCCACTTGTAGGGAGAGAGTTTGGCCAGCGCCCCCAGCATCCCCAGCAGCAACGCCAGCAACAGGGAGGCCAGCGCCACTTCCAGGGTGACCCAGGCCCCCTCCAGCAGCGAGGCTTCGTATCCTTTCAAATCAAACATGGGCAGCTCCATTGCAATTAATAGGGCCCATTGCTCCACACAGAGAACATGGGCCCCGGGACTACTGGCGAGGTGAGCCAATCGGCCTGTTACTTGTCGTTGAGCAAAACGTCACAAGTCCCCTCACCCTGCCCTCTCCCAAAGGGAGAGGGCACTGCCTTTACTCGCCGTAAACGTCTCTTTGTTTTACTCGCCGTATACGTCGAACTCGAAGTACTTGTCGTTGATCGCCTTGTACTTGCCGTTGGCACGCAGCGCCAGAATGGCGGCATTGAATTTCTCTTTCAGATCCTTGTCAGCCTTGCGCACCGCGATACCGGCACCCTCGCCAAACCACTTGGGATCGGTCAGTTTCGGACCAACGAACTCGTAGGCATCGCCCCCTTCCTTCTTCAGCAGACCGTCGGTGATGGCGGCAGAGTCGGCCATCACATAGTCGACACGACCGGATTTCAGATCGAGATAAGCTTCATCAGCGGTGCCGTAACGTTTGATGGTGGCGTTCGGGAAGTTGTCGGTGATGTAGGTATCCATGGAGGTCGCACGTTGCACCGCCACGGTTTTACCATCCATGAAAGCCTTGTCGAGCTTGACGTCAGTGCCCTTCTTGGCAGCGAAGCGGGCCGGAATGTGCTGGTACTTCTGGGTGAAGTCCACCTTCTTCTTGCGCTCTTCGGTGATGTCCATGGTGGCGATGATGGCGTCAAACTTGCGCGACAGCAGCGCCGGAATGATGCCGTCCCAGTCCTGCTTGACCAGGGTGCACTTCACCTTCATCTCTTCGCACAGGGCGTTGGCGATGTCGATATCAAAACCTTTCACCTCGCCACTGGGCTCGGTCCATGAGAAGGGGGGATAGGCACCCTCAACCCCGATCCGTACCTCTTTCCACTCCTTGGCCATCAGGCTACCGGACGCGAGGGCAGTGACTACGGCAGTCGCCAGCATCAGCTTGTTCATGTATCTCTCCTTGATAAAACAGTTGATTGGGTAACTCGACATTCCGCCATCAGTAGATGGAGGAGATGAATTGCTTGAACCGCTCGGATTTGGGATGGGCGAAAATCTCCTTGGGGTTGCCCTCCTCTTCCACCCGCCCCTGATGCAGAAACATCACCTTGTTCGATACATCCCGGGCAAACGACATCTCGTGGGTCACCACCAGCATGGTTCGCCCCTCTTCGGCCAGCTCGCGCATCAGGCCGAGCACCTCCCCCACCAGCTCGGGATCCAGCGCCGAGGTGGGTTCGTCAAACAGCATCACCTCGGGCTCCACCGCCAGCGCACGGGCGATAGCGGCTCGCTGCTGCTGACCACCGGAAAGATGGCCGGGATAGTAGTCGCGCCGCTCCCACAGCCCGACCCGGTTGAGCAGATGCTCGGCTCTGGCGATCGCCTCGGCGCGGGGCACCTTGAGCACCTGGATCGGCACTTCGATGATGTTCTGCATGATGGTCATGTGTGACCAGAGGTTGAAACTTTGAAACACCATGGCCAGTCGGCTGCGGATCCGCTCCACCTGACGCATATCTTGTGGTTGCCGCTCACCGGCCCGGTTGGTTTTCATGGCAATCAGCTCGCCATGGAGCGAGACAGTGCCGGATGAGGGAGTTTCGAGCAAATTGATACAGCGAAGAAAGGTCGACTTCCCCGAGCCGGAGGAGCCGATAAGGGAGATGACATCCCCCTTGTGGGCGGTCATGTCGATGCCCTTGAGCACTTCGTGGGTGCCAAAATATTTGTGCAGATCACGTACTTCCAGTGCGGCAACGTCGCTCATCCATTACAACCTTGTCTGTCCCTAGACGCCGCAGGGGGCGTGACTCAACCATCGTCCATTTAACAAAAAGTTAACCGATGGCAACCTTCAGCGAAAATATCACCCGGATAGTGAAAAAACAATACAGAACGAGGGTCTTCAGGGGATTCGCTCTATTTTTATTCGCTCTTTGCGTATTTTTCAGCACTTTGTTTGCATAAACAGCCGTTTCAATGGCTATTCAGATACCGCCTTTTTATACCCCAATCATATCAGTGGCAAGAGAAAAGCGTGATGCGTGCCAAACCGGCTCCGAAATCGCTTTATGCACCCCCTTGCAGAGCGAAAGATCAGCCCCCCGATCGGATCAACTTGATTTCATTGGTTCACTCGGGCTCGCACAGAACCTTAACAAACAGCCGAGTTGTGGCGAAAAAGTAACAACACCCTCAAAAAAGGGCTGTTTTCGGCCATGAAAGCGAGAGATATGTGACACAGAGCCAATAAGTAATGATAAGGTGGTATTTTTATCAGTTTTTGTGATCGAGGCCTCGATGTTGCTCAATGTGTTGCTGATCCTGTTGCCACTGGCAATCGGCTATCTGGTTCCCCTCTCCACTGCCCGACTGATCAAGCTGGTCAACCAGAGTTTGGGCAAGATGGTCTACCTCATCCTGTTTCTGATGGGGCTGGGGCTTGCCTATGTGGAGAACCTGGGCAGCAATCTGGCGGTGATCTTCAAGGTCGCCGGGGTGATGCTGGCGGCGATCACGGTCTGTAACCTGCTGGCCCTCTGGTGGCTCGACAAGCGCACGCCGCCGACCCACGAGGCAAACGATGCCAGGATGCCGAGCAAGCTGCACCTGTTGTGGGAGTCACTGCAGCTCTGCTTTGTGGTGCTCGGCGGCGTGCTGCTCGGGCTGCTGGTGGATCTGCGCGCCCTGCCCATCGACAAGTGGAGCGAGTGGGCCCTGATGCTGCTGCTGTTTCTCATCGGGGTGCAGATGCGCAACTCCGGCATGCGACTGCGGCAGATCCTGCTCAATCCCTGGGGGATGAAGATCGCCTTCACCGTCATCATCAGCAGCTGGATTGGCAGCCTGCTGGCCGCCCAGCTATTGGGCATGCCCCTGAGCCACGGGTTGGCCCTGAGCTCCAGCTTCGGCTGGTACTCGCTCTCCGGCATTCTGGTGGCCGACAAACTGGGGCCCGTGCTGGGCTCGGCCGCCTTTATCAACGATCTGGGCCGTGAGCTTATCGCCATCCTGATCATTCCGGTGCTGATGCGTCGCCACCCATCGGCCGCCATCGGTTACGGCGGCGCCACGGCGCTGGACTTCACCCTACCGGTTATCCAGAAATCGGGGGGCATTCAGGTGGTACCGGTGGCCATTGTCTCCGGCTTTATCCTGAGCCTGCTCGGCCCCATCCTGATCCTCGGGTTTCTGGCGATCTAACTGCATTTGCCCGCAGCCAGCACGAAAAAGCCCGACACGACTGTCGGGCTTGTGTTATCCGGGTATACCGCACGCCTACTTTATCTATGACTTATCCACGCCACTGTCCGCCACTCATCACCCGCTCGATAGCGAACGTCCGGGTGTGCACCAGCAGCAGATCCGCATCCTGCCCGACCCCGATACGGCCCTTGCTGCCAAGCCCCATTGCCTGCGCCGGATTGCTCGTCACCGCGGCCAACGCCCTCTCCAGCGACACACCGAGCCGGATCGCGCGCACGCACTGCTGCCACAGGCTGGCAATCTGGCCGCAGCGCATCTCGATAAGCCGACCTTCGCCATCAAAGCGCGGCAGGCTGGCATTGGCATCCGAGCTGAAGGTGATGCGCTCGGCAGGCACACCGGCGGCCAGCAGCTCGGCCAGCCCATCGGCGGCAAGCCGTTCACCATCCTCCAGCAGATCGGGGAAGCTCGAGGTGGTGAGGTCGACCCAGCCTCCCGCCTTGCCCCACTCGATGGCCTCGGCAAACAGCCAGGGATTGCGGTTGCAGTGAGTGGGATAGAGCTGGCGCAGCGGGATATCGGTCTCATCGCGCAGCGCCCGCAGGGGGGCCAATGCCCCCTTGCCATCCCCGATATGGAAGAAGCTGACCCCGCTTTTGCCCGCGAGCAACCCGGCCACCCGCGCCTCGCTGGCAAGCCTGGCCAGCTCGTGGTGGGTCGGCGCACTGGATCTGTGGTCACTGATGGCCACCTCCCCCACCCCCAATACCTCGGGAATGAGGATGATGTCCGACTCCACCGTGCCGGTCAGAGTCTTCACCGGCAGATGGTAGGAGCCGGTATACATAAACGCGCTCACCCCAGCGGCGCGAAACTCCCGCACCTTGCCGATCACCTGCGCGGGAGTGCGGGTCAGGCTGTCGGTACCGAGCGCCGCCACCAGGGTGGTGACACCGGCCTTGAGCGCCTCGCATGCCGCCAGTTCCGGGGTGCGAAAGGCAAAGCCCCCCTCACCGCCACCGCCGGTGATATGGGCCAGCGGATCCACCAGCCCGGGCACCAGATAACTGCCACGACCATCGACCCGATTCAGCGGCCAGTTTGCAGGCACCGTCAACCCCTTGCCCATCCAGGCAATACGGCCATCGGCCACCAGCAGATCCTGCTGGCCAAGGTGGGTGGGGCTGAAGATCTCGGCCCCCTCGATCAGGGTCAACATCATGGCTACTCCTTCTCTCAATCCGGTGAAATGTCGCGAGGCAAAACCCTATTTACCCACTATTGGCGGCCCGGTGAAAGCCCTTCCTGCCAAACACCTTGTCATTGCATCCATAGGCAAGGGGAAGCGGATCCGCTAGGCTCAGCGGCACTGTCCCTCTGCGAAGCGACTTTTCCATGAATTTTCTGGCCCATCTCCATCTGGCGGCCCACACCCGAAGCTCCCTCACCGGCAACCTGCTGGGGGATTTTATCAAAGGACCGCTGCCCACCGCTCTTGCGGCCCACTTCGATGAGGGGATCTGGCTGCACCGCAAAATCGACTCCTTCACCGACAGCCACCCCGAGCACAAGGCGGCCGTTGCCAGCTTCGAAGCCCCCTGGCGCCGCTTTGGCGGCATTGTGGTGGATATGATCTACGACCACTGGCTGAGCCAGCACTGGGGGCGGTTCAGCACCGAGCCCCTGCCCAGCTTCCTGCAACGCAGTTATGACCAGCTATTGGCGGATCACCCGCATCTGCCGGACGGGTTGCCACTCCCCCTCAAGCGAATGGCCGAACAAAACTGGATCGCCTCCTATCGCCACAGGGAGGGGCTGGGGCAAGCGCTTAACGGCATCGGTCGCCGACTGCGCCGCCCGATACAACTGGGAGAGGCACTGCTGACCCTCGATGAGTCGCAGTGGCAAACATGTGAAGCGGGATTTCTGCGCTTCTATCCCCAGCTGATGGATTTTAGCCAGCAGCAGCTGGCCCAATATCGGGCAGCGCAAGGGGCACAGTGATCCCTCTGGATAGACCTGCTTCCCCATAAAAAACGCCCCTTGCGGGGCGTTTGTCATCAGCTGGCTTCATCTTTCTTCTTGCGAATGCTTAAGCCAAGCTCCCGACCACGCAGTCGGGCGTAGTAGATGGTGCCGACAAAGGCGAGGGTAGTGAACAGCAGCTCCACCACCGCCAGCCACCGCTCTCCCTCATCCGTGGTGATCAGGGTAAGAGCGTGCAAGAAATAGGGCATCAACACGAAGTTGCCCCAGGCGTGGGTGTAGGGGTTGCCCTGCACTATCCCCTTGAGCGGGAAGAGCAGCGGCACCGTCCAGATCACCGGCAGCAGCCAGGGGTTGAGGTCCGGGTGGGGTGACAGCCACAGATGCCAGAGGATGACCCAGCCCAGCAGGCCGAAGAAGCCGACCAGGGTCAGCCAACGTGCGAAGCGGGTGCTCACTTGAGGATCTCCAGCACCTGCTCAGGCGGGCGACCAATGCGGGCCTGACCATTCTTGATGACGATGGGACGCTCGATCAGCTTGGGATGCTGGTGCATGGCGCTAACGAGGGCATCACCGCTGACATCGGCCAATCCCAGCTCCTTATAGAGATCCTCCTTGGTACGCATCAGCTGGCGCGGATCGCTAAAACCGAGCAGAGCAAGCAGGTTGCGGATCTCATCTTCGCTCGGGGCCTGCTCCAGATAGAGCACCACATCAGGGGCGATCCCGTGCTGTTCCAGCAGGGCCAGGGTTTCGCGACTCTTGGAGCAGCGCGGATTGTGGTAGATTTGGGTCTCGCTCATGGTAACTCCCTGATTAATCGCAAGATGGGACTAGAAACGGCGCTATTGTAGGGGAAAGTGATGGTCAGGGTAAGCGGCAGTGGAAAGGAATTGAAACGAATTTGTTGGCTGATTGTGGCTGGCCTGCTGGGTGCCTGCACACCCGCCCCCGAATTTACCGATGCCAAAGGGCAGCCGGTCAGCTTGCGCCACTTTGCCGGCAAGCCGCTCCTGGTCAACTACTTCGCCCCCTGGTGCGCCCCCTGTCTGCGGGAGATGCCGCGCCTCAACGCGCTGGCGGCAGAAGGCCAGATCGCCGTGGTAGCGATCAACTACGACCCGATGACCCCGGCAGAGCTGGGGCAACTGGCAACCCGATATGAGATCAAGGTGCCGCTCCTGATTGCCAATGAGGATGCCAAGCTCCCCTTCCCTCGTCCGGGCGCCCTGCCTACCAGCTATCTGCTCGATAGCGAGGGCAAACTCAAGCAGACGCTGATCGGTGAACTGGACCCGTCGAACATCGAGATGCTCAAGGCGACCATCAGCCGCGTGAGCCACTAACGAGCCGTGCTATCACCGTTACCCACATCAACGTCACCGCCATAAACAACAAGGGCGCACCGTGGTGCGCCCTTGTTGGATTGGCCAATGCCAGCTGTCGTTAGCCCTTGAGGCTGTCGAGATCCTTCTTGGCGCGTTCCAGCTCGGTGATGCGCGCCTCCAGACGAGCCAGAGTCATCCGATCGCTGGTGGTGCCGCGTGCAACGATCAGCTCGTCGATGGCCGCCTGATAATCCCCGCGCAGCGAGAGCATCTCGGCCCGCGCCATATGCAGTTCGGTCATCCGGCCCGCCTTGCGATAGGCATCGGCCAGCAGGTTCCAGGCCAGATTGTTCTCTTCATGCTCGCGGGCATAAGGGTCGAGGATGGCGATGGACTTCTTGTAGTTGCCGCTCTCGAGGTAGGCGTTGCCGAGGTTGACCACCACCACTTCGTTATCCGGCATCCGGCTGCGGAACTTCTCGAGGCGGGCGATGGCCTGGGCGCTACGCCCCTTGGCCAGATCGATGTCGGTCTGGGCATCGACGATAAAGAGATCTTCCGGATGACGGGACGCCAGCTCCTGCATCAGGGTGTCAGCCTCGTCAGTGCGCTTGAGCTGGATCAGCGCCAGCGCCTTGCCATAGATGGCGGCATCCTTGAGCGGGTAATCCCCCTTCTGGATCCGGGTATCGAAGTAGCTCAGCAACCCCTGCGGGGTATCGGTGCCAAAACGGACCTGAATACGCACCTTGGCCAGCCAGAAGTCGAGGCTGGGCGGCAAGTCGCGGCGGCCATAGTTGCCTGCACGGGCGCGGGCCTCGCTGATCCGGGTCTCCGGCAACGGGTGAGTGAGCAGCATTTCCGGCGGCTTGCTGGCATAACGGTACTCGGCAGCCAGTTTCTGGAAGAAGTTGGCCATCCCCATGGGATCGAAACCGGCATCGTAGAGAGTCTTCATGCCGATGCGATCCGCTTCATATTCGTTGTCGCGGGTGTAGTTGATGGCAGACTGCATGGAGAGGCCCAGCGTGGTCTGCAGCGCGGCGATACCGGCGGTCGGGTTGATCACCGCCAGCGCGATGGAGCCCACCAGTCCGGCCAGGGTCACTGCCGAGCTGCTCGCCTGCGCCTCCATGTAACGGGCGATATGGCGCTGGGTCACGTGGGTGATTTCGTGAGCCAGTACCGAGGCCAACTCGCTCTCGCTGTCGGCGTAGAGGAACAGGCCGGTGTGCACCTTGACCCGCCCGCCGAGGAAGGCGGCCGCGTTGATGGTGGGATCATTGATCAGGAAGAAGGTAAACGGGAAACGCACCCCATCTGCGTTGGTCAGCAGTCGCTGACCCAGATCGTCGATGTACTGGCTCAGCACCGGATCATCGATGATCGGCAGGCCCGCGCGGGCAAAGCGCATAAAGGCGTTGCCGTAACGCACCTCCTGCTCGATGGGCAGGGCCGCCACCCCGGCCGTGCCGATGTCGGGAAGCTGGTTGTTGGCCTCGGCATGAAACGTGGCGCCCATCAGGGAAGCCAGCAGGGGAAGCGATGCCATCAGGGGGGAAAAGCGTGCCACGTTATCTCTATCTCCATCAGAAAGGGCCTCGGCAGAATACCCTTGCCCATCAAGGGCTACAAGCGTTGTTTCACGCTCTTATCACGGCCATAATAGCGGCCACCTGCCTGATGGAGTCCCCATGGAAGTTCTCGACCTGACCCCCTGGCGTTGCCCCGAGCCGCTGATCCGGCTCAAGCTCTGGTTGCGGGAGGCCAAAAGCGGTCAAACCGTCACCATCCGGCTGGCCGATGCGGGCTCCCGGCAGGATATTCCGGCCTATCTGCAGCGTCAGGGCCACCATGTCGAGATGCAGCAACAACCGGACAATACCCTCTCTTTGCAGTTGGTTGTCGGGGCGAAACAGCCATCTTGAGCCCCAGTGATGTAAGGATGCAGTCATGTTAGAAGTATTGAAGCGCTGGTATCAGACCCGTTTTTCCGATCCCGATGCCGTTACCCTTTTCCTGTTGCTGGTGTTCTGCTTCACCATCATCTGGCTGTTTGGCGATCTGCTGGCCCCGCTGTTGGTGGCGCTGGTAATGGCCTATTTGCTGGAGTGGCCGGTCGCCCGGCTGCAAAAAGCGGGGCTGTCGCGCACCCTGGCCACCAGCGTCATTCTGATCCTCTTTATTGCAGTGGCGGTGGCCTCCTTGCTGGGTCTTATCCCGACGCTGGTGAGTCAGGGGATCAATCTGGCCAAAGAGGCGCCCGCCATGCTGACTCACGCTCAGGATTATGTGCGCACCCTGCCGGACAAATACCCCGAGCTGATTGATGTCAGTCTGGTGGAGACGGTCATCGACAATATTCGCCAGCGCATCCTCAGTGGCGGCGAGCATCTGGTGAGCGCCTCCCTCAGCTCGCTGGTGAACGTAGTTGCCATCATGATTTACCTCATTCTGGTGCCGCTGATGGTCTTCTTTATGCTCAAGGACAAACGGGTACTGATGGGCAGTCTGCGCCGCTTCCTGCCGCGCAACCGCACCCTGGTCAACCGGGTGTGGGTGGAGATGAACAACCAGATCATCAACTACATCCGCGGCAAGGTGATCGAGATCCTGATCGTCGGTATCGCCACCTATGTTCCCTTCGCCCTGATGGGGCTGCGTTACTCGGTGCTGCTGGCGGTCGCGGTCGGCTTCTCGGTGCTGATTCCCTATATCGGCGCCGCCGTGGTGACCGTGCCGGTGGCCATGGTGGCATTGTTCCAGTGGGGGCTCACCCCGGAGTTTGCCTGGCTGATGGTGGCCTATCTGGTCATTCAGGCCCTCGATGGCAACCTGCTGGTGCCGGTGCTCTTCTCGGAAGCGGTCAACCTCCATCCGGTGGCCATCATCATCGCCGTGCTGGTGTTTGGCGGCTTGTGGGGATTCTGGGGGGTCTTCTTCGCCATTCCCCTCGCCACCCTGGTCAAGGCGGTAATCAACGCCTGGCCCAAGCGGGAAGATAATGCCCATGCCGTCAAATAACCGGCCACTGCGGCCACGCCTTCAGCCACTGACTCCCAGAGAGCGCTTATGACCCTTTCACGTCGCATCCCCCTTGGCGGGCTAATGGCCCTGCTGCTTGCCACCGTGACCCCGGCACAGGCCGAGATCGATCTCGGCTCGGTCGATATGCTGGCCAGTGACAGCCCCACCAGCCCGGTGCCACAAGGGCTGGTGGTGGGCGCTACCCTGATCGGGGGACAGGCCCGCTACGAAGCGCAGGACAACGCCGTCTACGCCATCCCCGGCTTTATCTACTTCGGCGACGACTTGATGTTTTTGGGAGATCGGGCCCGCTACTACTTCCACAAGGATGAGAACGTCGCCCTCTACGGCTATGGCCGGGTGCGTTTTGGCAATCTGGATCCCGAGGACTCGCCCGCCTTCAGCGGCATGGAGCAGCGTGAGTGGCAGCTGGAAGGGGGGATTGGCGGCAACATCGTCACCCCTTACGCCCTGCTGACCATCCGCGCCAACAGTGATGTCACCGGCCGCAGCAAGGGACAGGAGCTGCTGCTGTGGGCCGATTTCCCCATCCTGCGCGACAACCTGCTGATCATGCCCGGCATGGGGCTGATGCTGCGCAGCGACAAGATGGCCAACTACTACTTCGGCGGCATCTCCGAGAGCGAGGCGACCGCCCAGCGGCCCGCTTGGGATACCGGTACCACCCTCTCCCCGATGGCGGCGCTCATCACCAGCTACCGCTTCAGCCCCAACTGGATTGGCATGTTTGCCATGAACTACGAATGGTATGATCGGGACATCAAAAACAGTCCCATCGTCCAGCACGATGGCGAGCTCTATGCAGGCTTTGCGCTGGGTTATATCTGGTAACGCAGGTCAGCTAGCAGGCTGCGCCAATAGACGCCAGCCTCATCACCAAACGCAACAAGGGAGCCAATGGCTCCCTTGTTTATAACTTGCGTCTGGCTTACAGCGCGGCCAGAAACTCACCGAGCGCCTGATTGACGAAGGCGGGGTTCTCCATGGAAGAGATGTGACCGGCCGCCGGGATCTCCTTGAACGGGCAACCCAGTACCTCGGCCATCAGATAGCCCTCCAGCACCGGACGGGCCTTGTCCTCGCAACCGGTCATCACCAGCGCAGGCACCGTCACCTCTTCCAGCCACTCGATACGATCTTCGCGGGTCACAAAGCTGCGACCCACCGCCACCATGGCGGCGATCTTGTCGCTTGGCCAGCTGGCCAGCCGCGCCTTGAACTCGGCCAGCAAGGCGGCATCGGGCTGGTTGGCAAAGAAGATGGGCGCCACTTGTTCGATGATGGGTGCCGGAATGGAACCAAGCTGCTCGATCGCAGCGAGCATGCCAAGGTAGCGTTCGCAGGTGATCTGCGGCTCGAGGCCGACAAAGCTGTCCATCAGCACCAGACCCTTGATACGGTTTGGCGCCATGTGCGCCAGCTCAACACCCCACATGCCGCCGATGGAGAGGCCCACCAGCACGCACTCCTCAATGCCGAGGGCATCGAGCAATGCCAAGTGATCGCGCGCCAGCGTCGCCAGGGTGCAGCCACCGTCGGGGAGTACATCGGAATCACCGTGGCCCCACAGCTCGGGGACGATGCAGCGATAGCTGCCCTTGAGCGCGGCAATTTGCGGCGCCCACATGGCGCTGTCCCACAGATAGCTGTGGCCAAACAGCAGCACCGGGCCCTGCCCTTCGTCCAGATAGGCCATCCGGCGGCCCGCTATCTCCATAAAATGCTTCATGTTATCTCCTGTTGCCAGCGATGGGCGGGCAGTGTATCACGTCCCCCTTGGCAGGTGACGCCTCCCTGGTGCAAGCTGACAGTGACTCAAAGAAGTCACCCATGAAAGGATGCCAAAAGGAGAAGCCCATGGCGAAGGAGAAGAGCAAGAAGCGGCCGCGTCTGGACAAGAAGTGCTACGAGCACCACCTTGCCCATCTGCAGGAGGAGCTGGTCAAGCTGCAGGAGTGGGTCAAGCAGGAGGGATTGAAGGTAGTGGTACTGTTCGAGGGACGGGACGCCGCCGGTAAAGGGGGCGTCATCAAGGCGATCACCGAGCCGCTAAACCCCCGGGTCTGCCGGGTCACGGCGCTGCCCGCCCCCTCCGATCGGGAGCGATCTCAGTGGTACTTTCAGCGTTATGTGGCCCACCTGCCCGCCGCTGGCGAGATGGTGCTGTTTGACCGATCCTGGTACAACCGGGCCGGAGTCGAGCGGGTGATGGGATTTTGCAGCGACGCCGAGTATCGCGAGTTTCTGCGCGCCTGCCCCGAGTTTGAGCGGATGCTGATCCGCTCCGGCATCACCTTGATCAAATACTGGTTCTCGGTCAGCGATGAGGAGCAGGAGAAGCGCTTTAAAGAGCGGATCAACACCCCCATCAAGCGCTGGAAGTTCAGCCCGATGGATTTGCAGTCCCGCTCGCGCTGGGTGGAATACTCCCGCGCCAAGGATGACATGTTCACCTACACCGACACCGAGGATTGCCCCTGGTTCGTAGTGGAGGCGGACGACAAACGCCGTGCCCGTCTCAACTGCATCGCTCATCTGCTGGGCAAGGTGCCCTACGAGGCGATCCACTACGAGCCCATCAAGCTCCCCCCCATCAAGACCGAAGGCTATGAGCGCCCGCCGCTGACCAGCCAGAACTTTGTGCCCGATATTACCGCCGACCTCGAAGCCTGAGCCCTGTCACCTAGCCTGAATTCTCCCATGGCAGAATTACAGGCAATAAAAAGCCGGTCTGACGACCGGCAAAAAGGCATTGAATAATAAGGAAAACCAGCACAACAAAAAAATCAGGTACGGATATATTTGGCGGTACGGGGGAACGCCTGCTCCTTGGCATCGAACAGGTAGCAGGCCTCGGCCGGAATACCCACGCTGTAGGTCTGACCGGTCGCCACATCCACATCCGAGGTGGCCTTGACGGTAAAGTCGTGACCATCCACATCCATATAGACGAAGGACTCGGCGCCCAGGTGCTCGGCCACCTGCACGATCCCGCTCACCTTGCTGTGCGCATGGGGGTGATCCAGCGGCATCAGGTGCTCGGGACGAATACCCAACTCCACCTTGTCACCCACCGCGCCACTGCGGGCATCGACCCGGGCACGCACGGTATCGCCGGAGGTCAGCTTGACCACGCACTCCTGCTCGCCAATCTCCAGCAACTCGCCCGCCAGGAAGTTCATCTTGGGAGAGCCGATAAAGCCTGCCACGAACTTGTTGTCCGGGTTGTGGTAGAGATCCAGCGGTGAACCGAACTGCTCCAGGTTGGTGGCCGCCTCGCCCTTGAGCGGGCTCAGCACCACGATCTTGTCGGCCAGGGTCATCGCCTCCACCTGATCGTGGGTCACGTAGATGATGGTGGAGTTGAGCTCTTTGTGCAGCTTGGCGATCTCGATCCGCATCTTGACCCGCAGCGCGGCATCCAGGTTGGAGAGCGGTTCGTCAAACAGGAACACCTGCGGCTGCTGCACGATGGAGCGACCGATGGCAACCCGCTGACGCTGACCACCGGAGAGCGCCTTGGGCTTGCGGTCCAGCAGCGGCTCGAGACCCAGGATCTCGGCGGCGCGCATCACCCGCTTGTGGATGTTCTCTTTGTCCATCTTCTTGAGCTTCAAGCCAAAGGCCATGTTCTCGTAGATGTTCATGTGGGGATAGAGGGCGTAGGACTGGAACACCATGCCGACGTTGCGCTCGACTGGCGGCACGTCGTTCATGTAACGACCGCCGATGGTCAGCTCACCGCTAGTGATGTCTTCCAGACCCGCGATCATCCGCAGCAGAGTGGATTTACCGCAGCCGGACGGGCCGACGAAGACGATGAACTCCCCTTCCTTGATGGAGAGGTTGATGTTGCGCAGGGTGTCCTTGTGAACAGCCGGATCGTAATTTTTGCGAACGTTGTTGAGTACTACTTCAGCCATGACGAGCTCCGCTCTTGAATCTTTGCAAATCGTGATAGCGGGGGGAGACAGCTCCCCCGGCCATAAACTTAACCTTTCACACCACCGGCGGTGAGGCCACCGACTAACCAGCGCTGTGCAAGCAGGAACACCACTGTGATGGGGAAACCGGAGAGCACTGCGGCCGCCGCGAAATCACCCCACAAATAGTTCTGCGGATAGAGGTACTGCTGGGCCCCGACCGCCAGGGTCAGATTGTTCACATCCTGCAACAGGATGGAGGCCATGGGCACCTCGGTAATGGTGCCTATAAATACCAGAATGAATACTACCGCCAGGATGGGCACCGACAGGGGCAACAGGATCAGGCGAAATGCCTGCCACGGGGTCGCACCGTCGATGGCCGCAGCCTCCTCCAGAGAGGAGTCGATGGTCTCGAAGTAGCCCTTGATGGTCCAGACGTGCAGGGCAATACCGCCCATGTACGCCAGGATCAGGCCACCGTGGGTGTTGAGACCGAGCCAGGGGATGTAATCACCAATCTTGTTAAAGAGCGCGTAGATGGCCACCAGCGCCAGTACTGCCGGGAACATCTGGAAAATCAGCATGCCCTGCAGGATGGTGGACTTGCCACGAAAACGCAGGCGGGCAAAGGCGTAGGCACAGGTGGTGGAGAGCGTCACGATCATCAGGGCGGTGACACCGGCGATCTTGATGGAGTTCCACAACCAGGTCAGCACCGGGAATGGCGGCGGTGTCAGACTGCCATCGGCGTTGGTAACCGTCATGCCCAAGGCAAGACGCCAGTGGTCCAGGGTCGGATTGGAGGGGATGATCTCCCCTACTGCGAAGTTACCGTTACGGAACGAGATGGCGATAACCATGATCAACGGGAAGATGATCAGCGCCAGGAAGCACCACATGACCAGGTGGGTTGCCCACACCCGGTATTTGACTGATTTGGGTTGTACGATTGCCATGTTGAAGCCTCCTTACAGCTGCTTGTCGGCTTTGGACAATTTCAGGTTGAGCAGCGCCAGCGCACCGACGATGAGGAAGATAGCTGTGGCGATGGCACTGGCCAAACCAAAATCTTGTCCACCGCCCCCTTGGAACGCAATCCGGTAGGTATAGCTCACCAGCAAGTCGGTGGTTCCGGCCGGGGTGCTGGCGCCGATGATGTCCGGCGCACCGTTGGTCAACATCTGGATAAGCACGAAGTTGTTGAAGTTGAAGGCGAACGAGGCAATCAACAGCGGTGTCAGTGGCTTCATCAACAGCGGCACGGTGATCTTGAAGAAGTTTTGTACCGGACCGGCACCGTCCATGGCGGACGCTTCATAGAGATCTTCCGGAATGGCCTTGAGCAGGCCCATGCAGAGGATCAACATGTAGGGGTAGCCGAGCCAGGTGTTGACGATAAGGATCATCACCTTGGCCAGG
This sequence comes from Aeromonas allosaccharophila, assembly GCF_016026615.1. Classification (NCBI taxonomy): domain Bacteria; kingdom Pseudomonadati; phylum Pseudomonadota; class Gammaproteobacteria; order Aeromonadales; family Aeromonadaceae; genus Aeromonas; species Aeromonas allosaccharophila. Next base: position 1,711,338 of record NZ_CP065745.1, read on the forward strand.
AAGGGGTTGGTATACCAGTCCGGCTTGATACCAAACGCCGCTTCCAGAAACATGTTGATCTCACCGAAGTTCTGGTTGAACAACCCCTTGAACACCAGGATGGAGATAAATCCAGGAATTGCGTAGGGCAGGATCAGCATGACCCGATAGAAACCACGCCCTTTAAGCGGTTGCCACTGCACCAGACAAGCCAGCACCATACCGATAGCCAACGTAAAAACCACGGCACAGGTAGCAAAAATAACGGTCCAGATGAAGATCTGCAGGAATGGCCCCTGGATACCCGGATCAGTCATGATCCGTACGAAGTTCTTCCAGCCCACGCTGACCACGAAGCCAGGAGCGATACTCTCCCCGACAAACTGACCCTGTTCGTCGATGTACTGATAGAAGCCGGTGTCACCGTTGGGCAGCATCAGTTCGCCATTCTGGTTATCACGCAGCAGGTTACTGTCTTTGATCACCACCCCAGACTGAAGTTTGATACCCTCAACCAAGCGAGTGTAATGCGGCTTCTGGGCGGCAAATTTGCGCAAACCACTCAAGGTAAGATGAGTGCCCCCCTCCGGCATCACCAAATCCAGCGAACTTAAATGCACACGGTGCTCTACGATCGCCCGAACTGGTGCCGCCTTGCGCTCCGCATCACCAACCAGCGGTTGCAATTCGACCACTTGCGACGTGGTTTGAACCTTCCCTTCGCGAACAGCCTGTTCACGATCCTTATTGTTCATCAAAATAACGGGTTGACTGATAAAGGATTGATCATCCTGTGTCAGCAGCAGCTGAAACTGGCCATTGTCGCCACCCAGCAGGGAGAAATCGAATTCACCGCCCGCCACCTTGTAGGTTTTCTTCAGATGGTAGTCCCGCGCCTGCTCCACGGAGAGCAAGTTGACACCTGAATAATTGGTAAACGCAATGCCAATTGAGTAAACCAGCGGAAAAATGATAAATACAACCATGCCCGCCACACCCGGAAAGATGTAGCGATGGGCATAGGTCTTCTTGTTCATGAAGACATACAGACCGGTGGAAACCACCACCAGATCCAGCAGCGCGAATACCCACTCGCCACTGGCATACATCATTACGGCTGCGTAGCCGTTGAGAATGGCGACCAGGGCCGCAATGGTCCACTTGAGCCAGGAGTGCTTATCCTTCGGACCGGCATATGACTCGATAGAAGGTACTACTTCCATGCCAATTAACCTTTATAACGCCAAGAGAGACTTGAGAGAGCGGGAGGCCATATTGGCCTCCCGAGGTAATGCTAAGTTACTGGACAACACGCTTGGCGGCAGCAGCAAGAGCGTCATCAACACTCTGACGACCGGAGGTAATGTTGGTCAGTGCTGATTCGAACCCACCCCAAAAACGGGTCATTTCCGGAACAGAGGGCATAACTTCACCTGCTTGGGCACTAAGCATGGTCGCCTTGATACGTGGATCAGACTCCAGGGTCTTCTGGAAGGATTTCAGCGCAACAGCACCCAGCGGCTTGTCGGTGTTAACCGGAGTCAAACCGGCATCGGTCAGCAGGTAGTTTTCCAGGAACTCGATGGCCAGATCCTTGTTCGGGCTGGCGGCGTTGATGGTGGCACCCAGCACGCCAACGAAGGCTTTGGCCGGCTTGCCGTTCAGGGTCGGCAGCGGCGCTACGCCATACTTGATGCCGCTCTTGTCCAGGTTGCTCCAGGCCCAGGGACCGTTGATCATCATGGCCACTTCACCCTTGTTGAACTTGGCATCCATCACACCGTAGTCAATACCTTTATCCATATGACCATTTTTAATCATATCGGACAGGTAATTCAGACCGATTTTGGTCCCCTCATTATTGACGCCAGTATCTTTAACGTCATAACCGGTCGCAGTTTTCTTGAAGGCATAACCCCCATTAGCCGCAATCAGTGGATAGGTAAAATACGGAGAGGTATACGCCCACATGATGGCACGCTTACCATCTTTTTTGAGTTTATCGTCGATACCGGCGATCTCTTCGAAGGTTTTCGGCGGCTCGGGCAGCAGATCCTTGTTATAGATCAGGCTGACCGCTTCCATGGCAACCGGGTAGCCATAGGTTTTGCCATCAACAGTCATGGCATCCCAAGCCATAGTGTCAAACTTGGCTTTGGTTGCGGCATTCGGCGTTACTGGCAAGAGCAAACCTGCTTTGACCCACTCACCGTAACGATCGTTTGCCCAGAAGAAGATGTCCGGGCCATTGCCAGTGGCGGCGGCTTGCTGGAATTTCACTTCAACCTGATCCGGGTGAGCCACAGTCACCTTGATGCCGGTTTCTGCTTCAAACTTCTTACCCACTTCAGCCAAACCGTTGTATCCCTTGTCACCGTTGATCCAGATGGTCAGCTGGCCTTCATCGATGGCAGCAGTAGCAGAGCAAGCGACGCCAAGAGTGGCCAGACCGATCAGGGATGACAGCAATTTCTTTTTCATGAGCCTTTCCTTGTTGTAGTTCCGCGCTGTAAGAGCATTGTGTGCGAGATGAATATTATCCCAAGCGGCAAACGGCTCACATGACGCAACTCGCATTTTTGAAATGCAATTACGTCATTACCTCCAAAAAATCATGAAAACATTTTCTTAAAATAGAGATAAACCCCTATTTATCGGCATAAACGACTACATTTGGTGAAATTAAATTACCATTATGAAATATAAATACGACCATGAAATGGTTTTCAAACAAGTGAAACCCCTTTCATGCGCATTATTCATGCTGGAAGTGTTAACAAAACACCGAGTCACTTTCTCCAATAGCCCCTTGATGCATAAAAAAGAGACCCCGCCGGGGCGGAGTCTCTTTTTGCCAGAAATGACGACTTGATCACACTACTGATCCCACTACGACTGACGCAGCAGCTGATCCTTGAGATTGGGCGGCACGCCCTTGATGGTCAGGGTGTCGGTCTGGGGATCGTAAAAAATGCGGCTGTTCAACAGCTTTTGCTCAAAGCTCAAAGTCAGGCCGCCGCCGGAGCCAACAAACTTGGTCAGGCCGCGCAGGGTAGAGCGATCCGCCGGGAAGCGATCTTCCAGCTCATACTCCTGACCGATAAAGCTGTAAAAATCGAGATCACCGTCACCGCCATCTTTTGCGGAGAGTTCTGCTGACAGCTCCTTGATTTCGATCTCTTCACCGGCACTCGCCTGTTCGGTGCAATATTTGAAGACCTGCTTTTTGTAATCGTTGCGCTCGGTCGGTTCGAGCTGGCGACTGTCGCAATAATCTTCGACCGCCTGCAGCAAGCCTTTATTTTGCACCTTGGCATCCATACCCTCACGGGCACCCAGCAGATCCATAAAGAAGTCGCCCAGTTTGCGACCGATGCGTCCCTTGCTGAAAGTGATATAGCGGCGCGAATCGGCCTGAGTTTTCCATTCGGTCAAATCAATGCGGGCCACCAGATTGAGTTTACCGATATCCAGATACTGGATATGGCGCAATTCCAGCGCTTCGCTGACGGTGACGCTCTCCTTGCCCTCCAGCAGGGCAATCAGCAGATAATCGACCCCGACGTAGTTGTATTTGGCAAACAGCAGCACCCCTTGCTCGTCGAGGGCGTGCTCCACCAGCTGTTTGACCAGCATCTGGGTCACATTGACCGAGAAGGGAACGAATTCGGTCTGCTCACTGAGCAGTTGTTCAAGGGCGATACGAAACGCGGGTGAGGGCTGCTTGGGGGCCTCTTCCCCCTCCGCCAGCTCGGCGACGGCCGTTTCGGGGTCGGCAAAGAAGCCAAAACCCTTGCCGCCCTTGCCGTTGTAAATCCGATGCAGTTCCGCCATCAGTCCCTGTACCGCCTCGTCGGGAGGCAGGGTCTGGCTGCGGGTATCGGCGTGGGGTTGACCATCGCCGCCCTGGCGCAAGGAGTGAAGAATGATCTTGTCGATATCGAGACTCATGTCACAAAGCCATAGTGTTAGCCGAAAGGGTGAAGTATTATAAGGCGCTTTGAACCGAGATGAACTGAAGATTATGCCTATCGTATCAAAGTACAATAACGAGCAATTTGACGCCCTGATGAACGACCTGATCACCGCGCTGGAAAAGCATAAAGCGCCGGTGGATCTCAGCCTTATGGTGCTTGGCAATCTGACCACCAATATCATCAACGGTATGGCACCGGCCCAGCGCCAGGCCATCACTGAAAAGTTTGTCCAGGCCCTGACCGCATCGGTCGATAATCGCCACGACGCACACTGAGTCCTGCGACTCTGTTGATTTGACGTTTCTCAACGCAGATGGATCACTATGGTCGAAACCGGTAACCCCTATCGTGATAATGTCTCTCGCCTGATCACCTGGGGGCATTGGTTCTCCTTCTTCAACATTATCCTGGCCATGCTTATCGCCACCCGCTATCTGGGTGCCATCGGCTGGCCATCGACCACGCTGGGCGTGATCTATCTCGTTGTAAGCTGGATTGGCCACTTCTCGTTCCTGAGCTTCGTCACCTACCTGTTGACGGTCTTTCCGCTCAGCTTCGTGCTGCCCAAAGAGAAACCGCTACGATTCATCTCGGCCATCATCGCCACCCTGGCGCTGGTGCTGCTGCTGATCGACACCCAGGTATTCCGGCTGTTCAAGTTTCACCTCAACAGTCAGGTATGGCAGTTGCTGCTGGATCAGGCACAGACCGAAGAGGGCTCAATCTGGAGCATTATCTTCGTCGCCGTGCCGACCATCTTCCTGCTGCAACTGCTGCTGTCGGCCTATGTCTGGCGCAAGATCAACAAGCGCAAGCGCCGCCAATACGGCAATCAGGTAGGGTTGGCCCTGCTGGTCTGCTTTATTCTGACCCACGTGGTCAACAGCTGGGCGGATGCGACCCTCTATCAGCCCATCACCATGCAGAGAGCCAACTTCCCCCTCTCCTACCCCATGACGGCCCGCTCCTTCCTGGCCAAACATGGCTGGCTGGATCTGGATCAGTACGAGAAGCAGGCGGCATCCCAGGGTGATGACAGCGACAGCCGGATGCACTATCCGCTGCGCCCGCTCAACGTCAATGCGCCACTGACCCACAGCAATCTGCTGATTGTGGTGGTCGACTCCCTGCGCTTTGACATGCTCAACAACATCAACATGCCCAATCTGCAGCGCTATGCGGATCAGCACCTGACGTTCCGCAACCACATGAGTGGTGGCAACGACGATCTGATGGGGATGTTCAGCCTGTTCTACGGCTTGCCCGGCCACTACTACAAGGACATCAGCAGCGACAAGCGTCCGCCGGTGCTGTTCGACGAGATGCTGCGTCAGGATTACCAGTTCGGGCTGTTCGGCGCGATGGAAGATGCCCAGCAGTATCGCAAGAGCATCCTCTCCGGCCTGCGCAAGCAGGTGTTTGTCTCCGAACAGATCGATGATGGCAAGCTGCTGACCGACTGGCAGCATTGGCTCGGCAAGCGCACGCCGGAGCGTCCCTGGTTCTCGCTGGTCTATCTCTCGAGCCCAGGTGACTACCAGTTGCCCGCGACCATGAAGGGGCCGTTCCAGCCGGAGCTGGCCAACTTCAACCCGGCGACCGCCTATCGGGCGGAGAACCTGCAAAAGCTGGAGAACCGCTACAAGAACTCGGTCTTCTATACCGACCAGCTGCTTGAGCAGATGCTGACCAGCTTGCAGTCGCAGGGGATGGACAGCAATACCGTCGTCGTCATCACTGCCAACCACGGTCAGGAGTTCAACGACACCCGCAGCAACAGCTGGGGTGCGGGTAGCAACTACTCCCCCTATCAGGTGCAGGTGCCCATGGTGATTGCCTGGCCGGGTCGCGACAGCCTGGTACTGGAACAGCCGAGCAGCCATCTCGATCTGGCCCCGACCCTGATGCAGGGGATGCTGGGGGTACGCAATCCGGCACGCGATTACAGCATTGGTCGCAATCTGTTCGATACCACTCCCCGTAACTGGCTGCTGGCGGGGGATCAGAACGATTTTGCCATCTATCAGGGCGACACCATCACCCACTTCAACAAGCAGGGTGACTTCGAACTGCTGGAGCGCAACAGCTATCGCCCCATCAAGCACGGTACCCCAGATATGGGCGCCATGATCCAGGTGATGAACGAGCTGAACCGCTTCTATCGCAACCAATGAAGCCCCCGCTGATGGCTTGATACCATAAAAAACGCCCCGAATTCGGGGCGTTTTTCGTTGTATCGCGGGGCCACTTTCGCGACTGTTAGCCACCCCACCCTTGCGGGTACTTGTAGCCGACGAAACGCTTGGCCGCATAGGCCTTGAACGCCGCCGAGTTGTAAGCCGCCGCCACATCTTTGGCAAACGGCTGATCCGCATCCGCACTTTTCACCACCACCCAGTTGATGAAGTCGTAGCTGCGCTCCAGAAACAGTCCTTCACTGAACGGGATACCGCTGGAAGCGGCAAAGTTACCGTTGATCACCGAGAAGTCCACATCCTCCCGCGAGCGGGGCAGCTGCGCGGCTTCCAGCAACACCAGCTTGAGATTGTGCGGATTATTCACCACATCAAACTCGCTCGCTTTGAGCGGATTAATCCCCTCCTTGAGGGTGAGCCAACCGAGATCCTGCAGCATCAACAGCGCCCGCGCCTGATTGGTGGGATCGTTGGGGATGGCCACCGTGCTCCCCTCTTGCACCTTGTCGAGTGCAGCCAGCTTGCCGGAGTAGAGCCCCATCGGACCGGTTGGCACCTGGGTAATGGGCACCAGCGACAACCCCCGATCCTTGGCAAAGCTCTCAAGATAAGGTTTGTGCTGGAAACAGTTCACATCCAGTGAACCGTCAGCCAAGGCAATATTGGGGGTCACATAGTCGGTGAACTCCACCAGCTTGACCTTGTACCCCTTGGCCTCCAGCTGCGGTTTGATGGAGTCGGTCACCATGTCGGCAAAATCCCCCACCGTGGTACCAATCACGATCTCCTGTTTGGTCGGCAAAGACGCATCGGCGGCAACCGCGGAAAAAGAGAGGCTCCCGACCGCCATCGCGGCAATAAAGGTGCTGGCGCCAGCAGCGGCGCGCAAGGAAGCAGTGCAAGAAGAAGGTAAGAAGGAACGAAACGGCATAGGGACTCCCTGTCAGGTACGCATCAAAATATGGGACTGCGGCGGGCTTGTCCTCAGAGGCAACGCCCTTTACACCACAGCAATCTAGCCATCCAAACGGCTATTTTGATTACCATAACAGAGCCATCCACCGCCGCCAAGCAATAAACCGCTGGCCACCCCCACCTCATCACCCTTGCTGTCACCCCCGAACGCATATCTGCACTCACGTTGGCACACACCACCATGCCGTTCACTTTCAAGAGCGCACGACCTCCCCTCGGAATTGCCCCGAATCGGGATGGCTGCGGCGAAGGAGAGTCACGAGAGAGTGAATTACAGATAAAAAGATCAGTAATGAGCGGTGAGAACCATTCTCAATAGAACACATAACCAGCGTCATTGGAATACCTACCATAAACCGGATCGGATTTCTTTGAACCTCGTACAACTTTTTGTAAAAGGCTCTTTTTGAATCTCCATCACCCGTGTATAGATTTCCGTCGCACCCAGGATGGTGCGATCCAAGATGGAGTTTAAAAATAATGAAGCAAACATCGTTAGCACTGGCGATCACAGCACTGCTGTCGACCCTGCCCAGTGCGCTCGTTCAGGCAAATGAAGGTTGTGCGCCGCTCACCGGCAAGGAGAGCGGCGTGGATATCGGACGCAGCAGCACCGAGCGCTGCCTGCCAGGTACCAATCCCCTGCAGGATCAGCAGTGGTATCTGCTCAACAGCGGGCAGGATGGGTTCAGCGCCCGTGGCGGGGTAGCGGGCAACGACCTCAACCTCTGGTGGGCTCATCGCACCGGCGTGCTGGGCCAGGGAGTCAATGTGGCCGTCGTGGATGATGGTCTGGCCATCGCCCACCCGGATCTGGCGGACAATGTGCGTCCGGGTTCGAAAAACGTGGTGACCGGCAGCGATGATCCGACCCCGACAGCTCCGGATACGGCCCATGGCACCTCGGTCTCCGGCATCATTGCGGCGGTAGACAACGCCATCGGTACCAAGGGGATCGCCCCGCGAGCCCAGCTGCAGGGCTTCAACCTGCTGGATGACAACAGCCAGCAGTTGCAGAAAGATTGGCTCTACGCCCTTGGCGACAGCGATGCCAGCCGCGACAACCGGGTATTCAACCAGAGCTACGGCATGAGTGTGGTGGATCCCCGCTCTGCCAACTCTCTGGATCAATCCCAGCTCGACCGTCTGTTTGAACAGCAGACCCTCAAGGCGCAGGGCGCGGCCTATATCAAGGCCGCCGGCAACGGCTTCAACAAGATAGCGGCGGGCGGCTATGTGCTTAACCGCACCGGCAATGGCCCCAAATTGCCGTTTGAAAACAGCAACCTCGACCCCTCCAACAGCAACTTCTGGAACCTGGTGGTGAGCGCCCTCAACGCCAACGGGACCAGATCTTCCTACTCCAGCGTCGGCAGCAACGTCTTCCTGAGCGCCACCGGTGGCGAATATGGCACCGACTCGCCAGCGATGGTCACCACGGATCTGCCCGGCTGCGACATGGGCTACAACCGCACCAATGATCCCAGCACCAACCGGCTGCACGGCAACCCACAACTGGATGCCAGCTGCGACTACAACGGCGTGATGAACGGCACCTCCTCCGCCACCCCCAGCACCTCCGGCGCCATGGCGCTGCTGATGTCCGCCTACCCGGACTTGCCGGTGCGGGACCTGCGGGATCTGCTGGCTCGGAGCGCAACCCGGGTCGATGCCACACATAAACCTGTGATGGTCAGCTACACCAGCAGCACCGGCAAGGTACGCGATGTGAAAGGGCTGGAAGGTTGGGAGCGCAATGCCGCCGGCATGTGGTTCAGCCCCACTTACGGCTTTGGCCTGATCGACGTCAACAAGGCCCTTGAGCTGGCAGCCAACCACCAGCCGCTGCCGCCCCTGGTGCAGTTGCCGTGGCAGAAGACCAGCGTCACCGGCAGTACCGCCACCATTGCGGATGCAGGCAACAGCCCGACCCGTTCCGCCACCCGCATCGCGACACCATTGACGGTGGAAGCGGTTCAGGTGATGGTGAGTCTGGATCACCAGCGCCTGCCCGACCTGCTGATCGAGCTGGTCTCCCCCGCTGGCACCCGCAGCATCCTGCTGAACCCGTTCAACAGCCTGGTCGGTCAATCCCTTGATCAGCAAAAACTGGGATATGTGCGCACCAAAGGGCTGCGTGATATGCGCCTGCTCTCCCACAAGTTCTACGGTGAAGCGGCCGAGGGCGACTGGCGACTGGAGGTAACCGACGTTGCCAACGGTAGCCGCCAGGTCTCTCTGCTCAATCGCGAAACCGGGGAGCGCACCACCCTGACCGAGCGCAACAATCGCCAACCGGGCAAGTTGATCTCATGGTCCCTGCGGGTCCTGGGTCACGATGCCAACCGCAGCTAACACGCTAGGAGTATTACCATGAACAAACCTGTTACCTTGCTTCTGGCAACCCTGCTGGCCCCCCTCTCTGGACAGCTCTGCGCCGAGGAGTCGGTCACCATGGATGGCAAGCAGTACAGCACCATAGAGGTGAACGGCCAGACCTATCTCATTCCCGACAACGGCAGCAAGAAGCGGGTCACCCGCAGCCTTGACAGCAAGGCTCCGCAGCAGGCCCTGCGCCGCGGCGACGTGTTGATGCAAGGGGCCGCCAGCCCCGAGCTCACCGTCAGCGGCACCCTGCTGGTGGAAGCTGACGATGCCACAGCCAAAGCACTGGCGACTCGCCACGCCCTGATCTTCAAGCAGAGCAGCGGTGGTATCGCCCTGCTGGAGGCCAAACCGGGCACCGATCTCAACGCCATCGCCACCCAGCTCCAGAGCGAGGGAGTGAAAGTTCAGATCGAGCTATCGGGGGCCGAACAGCAGCCGAAATAGGCCGCGTCACACAGATAACAAAGGGGGCCATCATGGCCTAATGCCAGTCAGTTAAGCCTGACTGGCATTGTTTTTATTGGCTTTTTTCACACTATACCTCTGTGGCCTTGGCTTCACGCAGCGGGGGTAACTTCGCTCCCTTCGTGCCGGCAGCACAAACTGCCCCGCCTGTTTCTCCAGGTCAGCTACCCGCTTCGGGATAGTCCCCGCTGACAGGTAGGGCATGCAGCTCAGTTCATGGATAAGATAGATCGACGCCATGTGAAAACTCAGCTGGCTCGCCGTGTATCCCTTCAGGCTCGCCGTCATCTTCACCATCTGGCTGCGCAGCAGGTTGTACGCCAGCAGCACGCCCCACAGCTCTTGCCGTATCCCCGTCGCCTTCTTGCTACGCAGGGTCAGTCGATGTTGTTGCAGGCTGTGCTTCATCTCCCGATAGCCCAACTCGATTTCCCAGCGATGGCTGTAGAGTTCAGCGATGTCAGTCCCCGGGAAGCGCATCGGGTCGACCATCGAGGTTAACACTTGGCGCTCCTTGCCGTTGATGTTGCGAGTCAGCAAGCGGGCTTCCACCGTATCCGGCAGTTGTGGCCACTTCTTGCGTGCCTGTGGACTGGTCGTCAGGCGCACCAGCACATCCTGGCGCCCCAGCTTGCGTACCACCTCGTATTGCGTGCCCTTTTTGAGCGGCAGCAGCCAGTGCCGCTCGCTACCCGCAGTTTGCCAGGCATGTAGCAGACCGAGGGAGTAAAACCCCTTGTCGAACAGGGTCAGCGAGTGGTCCGGCGTGCGCGCGACAAGCTGTTCGGCCAGCACCATCTCGTTGACGGCGCAGCTCTCCATGACAGCCTGAACAAGCAGGTGACTGGTCAGCTCCATCTGGCAGAGCATGCGTACCTGCGGATAGGCTGTCTCGCCATGCTGGGTGCCGGGCTTGGCAAACGCGGCGGTATTGTCCAGGGTATCGGGCGTGCGCCACATCACGCCATCGACGGCGAGCAGTTGCAGCCCGGCCCAGCCGGGGTGATTGGCCTGCTGGTGCCAGAGCGAGGCTGTCTCGTGAAACAACCGCTCGATGCTCTTGTCCCCGAGCTTTTGGCGGGCTTGCAGGAAGGCGCTGGGGGCAACAAAGGGACGGTCACCGGGCAACAGGATATCGAGCTGATTGACCAGCTGGGTCATGGGGACATGGCGGAACATGGCCATGCCGATGATGGCCCAGACCAGGCGCTCCATGGGCATGCGGCGACGGCGCAGGGTCACGACATCCTCTTCGGCGAGCAGAGTTGTGATGAGCTCGGGGGAAATGAGGTCGGAGAGTGACTCAAACTGAGCGGGATTGCTGGCGTGGAGGAAGTCGAGAGCCTGTACGATACGCATAAAAAATCCGAAACCAATCAACAGGTTTCGGATTTTTACACATCAGGAGGATCGGTCAATGGATCCTTAACTGATCGGCATTAGCCATCATGGCCCCCTTTCTGTGCTGCTCATTACAACAGTGGCTTACTTGGCGCCATGCTGCTCCGCCAGATAAAGCCAGGTATCGACCACGGTATCGGGGTTTAGCGACACCGAATCGATCCCCTGCTCCACCAGCCAGGCGGCGAAGTCCGGGTGATCGGATGGGCCTTGGCCGCAGATCCCCACATACTTGCCCGCCTTGCGCGCTGCCTGAATGGCCATCGCCAGCAGCGCCTTGACCGCCTCGTTGCGTTCGTCGAACAGGTGGGCAATCAGCCCGGAATCCCTGTCCAGCCCAAGGGTGAGCTGGGTCATGTCGTTGGAGCCGATGGAGAAGCCGTCCACATGCTCGAGGAACTGGTCCGCCAGCAGGGCATTGCTCGGGATCTCGCACATCATGATCACCTTGAGCCCCCGCTCGCCGCGGCGCAGGCCGTTTTCGGCCAGGATGTCGATGACCTGCTCCGCCTCGCCCACGGTGCGCACGAAGGGGATCATCACCTCGACGTTGGTCAGCCCCATCACATCGCGCACCCGCTTGATCGCCTCGCACTCGAGGGCAAAACAGGGGCGGAAGCTGTCGGCGATGTAGCGGGATGCGCCACGAAAACCGATCATCGGGTTCTCTTCGTGAGGCTCGTAGTCACGACCGCCCACCAGATTGGCGTACTCGTTGGACTTGAAGTCCGACATCCGCACGATCACCCGCTCCGGCCAGAAGGCTGCTCCCAGAGTGGCGATCCCCTCGGTCAGCTTGGCCACGTAGAACTCCCGCGGGCTGTCGTAACCGGCGATCATCTTGGCGATGGTGGCCTGCAGCGCTGGCGTTTGCTGGTCAAACGCCAGCAGCGCCTTGGGGTGCACCCCGATCATCCGGTTGATGATAAATTCGAGTCGCGCCAGCCCGACACCAGCATTGGGCAACTGGGCAAAGTCGAAGGCCCGATCCGGGTTACCGACGTTCATCATGATCTTGATGGGCAGCCGCGGCATGTTGCCCACCTCGGTCACCGCCACGTCGAAGTCCAGCTCGCCGTCATAGATAAAACCGGTATCCCCTTCCGCGCAGGAGACGGTGATCCGCTGACCCGGCTCAATATGATCGGTGGCGTTGCCACAGCCGACCACCGCCGGAATGCCCAGCTCGCGAGCGATAATGGCGGCGTGACAGGTGCGGCCGCCACGGTTGGTGACGATGGCGGAGGCCCGCTTCATGATGGGCTCCCAGTCCGGGTCGGTCATGTCGGTCACCAGCACGTCGCCGGGCTGCACCTCGTCCATCTGGCTGATGGAGGAGATGACTCGCGCCGGGCCTGCGCCGATCTTGTGGCCGATGGCACGCCCTTCGATCAGCACCTTGCCCGCTTGCTTGAGGGCAAACCGCTCGAGGGTGTTGGCCTCCTGACGGCTGCGCACGGTTTCCGGGCGCGCCTGCACGATATAGAGCTGGCCATCCTGACCATCCTTGGCCCACTCGATATCCATCGGGCGGCCATAGTGCTGCTCGATGATGAGGGCCTGTTTCGCCAGCGCCATCACCTCTGCATCCGTGATACAGAAGCGGCTGCGCTCGGCCTCATCGGTGTCGACAATCTTCACCTGACGGCCATGACCGGCATCGTCCGAGTAGGTCATCTTGATAAGCTTGGAACCGAGGGTCTTGCGCACCACCGCCGGGCGGCCCCCCTTGAGGGTCGGCTTGTGCACATAGAACTCGTCCGGGTTGACGGCCCCCTGCACCACCATCTCCCCCAGCCCCTGACTCCCGGTGATGAACACCACGTCGTTGAAGCCCGACTCGGTATCCAGGGTAAACATCACGCCAGAGGCGGCGAGATCCGATCGCACCATCCGCTGCACCCCGGCCGAAAGAGCAACGCCCTTGTGGTCATAGCCCTGATGCACCCGATAGGATATGGCGCGATCGTTGAACAGAGAAGCAAACACATGCTTGACCGCCGTCATGACGGCATCGATGCCACGTACGTTGAGGAAGGTCTCCTGCTGGCCGGCAAAGGAGGCGTCCGGCATATCCTCGGCGGTGGCGGAGGAGCGCACCGCAAACGAAGCCTCGACACCGGCACTCAACTTCTCATAGGCCACCCGGATCGCCTGCTCCAGCTCGGGCTGGAACGGGGCGTCGATCACCCAGTCGCGGATCTGCTGACCGGCCCGGTTGAGGGCGGCGATATCGTCCACGTCCAGATTGTCGAGCAGATGGTGGATCTTGCCGTTGAGGCCGCTTGACTCCAGAAACTCGTTAAACGCAAAAGCGGTGGTGGCAAAGCCCCCCGGCACGGATACACCGGCGCCAGAGAGGTTGCTGATCATCTCGCCAAGGGATGCGTTTTTGCCGCCAACACGTTCTACGTCCTGCATTCCGAGTTGTTCGTACCAGAGCACGTACTGTTGCACTTGGATGTCTCCAGGTTGGTGGGCACCGATGCCATAGCACCTCGTGCGCCCGATTTAATCGATGAGGTTATGGGTAAGTCAGGTGCGTTATTGTCTGTTTCTTTTGTTGCCAACGACCATGAAAACGTTTTCTATTGGTTTTCAAAAAAATCCCCGAGCAAGCGTTGGGGATGGTCGAATGACCGGAACATTCTACAATGGCGACACAAAAAGATAACGATTCAGGTTTGCAAGCCACTTCACAACTTGGGCACAGCAGACCGGTTGACAAAACTGGTATGGTTTCGAGAGATACTTCTCACCCTTTACCCCATGCGACCCCACCCGCCGGTATCACAGGAGCCCCACGTGCACACCGTATTTTATGTTTCAGACGGCACCGCCATCACCGCCGAAGTGTTCGGCCACGCGGTACTGAGCCAGTTTCCGCTGGCCTTCGAGCAGATCACTATCCCCTTTGTGGAGACACTGGAGAAAGCCCGTCAGGTGAGGATGCGGATCGATGAGCAGTTCCGCCAGACCGGGGTGCGCCCCATCCTGTTTCACACCATCGTCGACCCGCTGGTACGGGAAGAGGTGCTCAAATCGGAAGCGTGCGGCCATGACTTTCTCAACACCTTCGTCAGCCCGCTGGAGCAGGAGCTGGGGGTAAAAGCCGAGCCTCGCCTCCACCGCACCCACGGCATGGAGAACCGCAAGCTCTATGACGATCGCATCGAGGCGGTCAACTTCGCGCTGGCCAACGACGATGGCATCACCACCAAAGAGTACGATGAGGCGGATATCATCCTGATCGGGGTCTCCCGCTGCGGCAAGACCCCGACCAGCCTCTATCTGGCGCTACAATTTGGCATCCGGGCCGCCAACTACCCCTTTATCGAGCAGGACATGGGCACGCTGGACTTGCCGAGCGCCCTCAAGGCCAACCGCCACAAGCTGTTCGGCCTCACCATAGCGCCGCAGCGGCTGCACGAGATCCGCAACCAGCGCCGCGCCAACAGCCGCTACTCCTCCATCGAACAGTGCGAGCAGGAGCTGGCCTGCGTGGAGCGACTGTTTCGCCAGGAGGCGATCCGCTTTCTCGATACCAGCTCCCACTCGGTGGAGGAGATCAGCGCCAAGGTCCTCGAGGCGACCGGTCTGCGTCGCCAGCTCTGTTAAGCCAGCTTGACAGCTATCGACATCAACAAAAGATAAAAACCCCAGATCGGCGGTAAAAGTCAGCTGTTGTAAGTTGTGGTTTGCATAGATAACAGTGAAAAGCGTGGATAAAAAAGGGATAATCACCACAAATGCTTATCCCTCTGCTTGCCAACCTGTTCCAACCTGCCGTTGCGCGCCTGCCGCCCGTTAGCCGCCGTTTTGTTCCGCTCTGCTCTACTGTGCTCTGCTCTGCGAACAGCCAGAGTTAACTAACGATTGAGTTCGGGGTTGTTCATCAACCGGGCATAGAAGGCCAGCAAGCCGTGGCGCAGGCGAACCCGCTCTGCCAACCAACCGCCAGCAACAGCACCCGTTACCCCGCCAACCAGCAACAGCGGCTGCCAGTAGTGCAGCAACCCCTGATCACCGAGCGAGAGCCAGCCCAACAGCATGGTTGCGGCCACCAGCAACAACAGCGGACTGGCGGCAATCCCTAACCAGAGCGCTACCAGCACTCCCCAGCCAACCCCTTGTTGTAGCACGCTTTCGCGTTCCCTGTGCTCCAACTCCCCGCACTCTTCCCTGCACTCTCGCTCGTTTGGCATCATTTGCATCCACCTATGGCTCAGCACCAAAAAAGCTCACCGATAGCACCAAATGTCAACAAAACGGAATTCGATTGCGCAAACATCAATCAAAAACTACTAACAAGCCTCTCCAGATCATGAAAAAGCTGACATTGGTACAAAATACGGCCATTAGAGATGGAAAACAGGTGCATTAATGGCGGATTATCACTATTCTGCTTCGGCTGCCAGCCAACACTAAAAATTGAAAATGGCATGGCGTAACGAAATAAATACAGCTTTCGTCAGGTTTTGGCTACGCACTGCGGCCTGCTCAGGATGAGCCCAACACCGACCAGAGACAACAGAGACGTAAGGACAGACCCATGGATTTGAAACAAGACGGTGAGGAGCTGAAGCGCGGCCTTAAAAACCGCCACATTCAGTTGATTGCTTTGGGCGGCGCCATCGGCACCGGCCTCTTTCTGGGCATTGCCCAAACCATCAAGATGGCAGGCCCTTCGGTCCTGCTTGGCTACGCCATCGGCGGCTTTATCGCCTTCCTGATCATGCGCCAGCTCGGTGAAATGGTGGTGGAAGAGCCGGTAGCCGGCTCCTTCAGCCACTTTGCCTACAAATACTGGGGCGAGTTTGCCGGTTTTGCGTCCGGCTGGAACTACTGGGTGCTCTATGTGCTGGTGAGCATGGCCGAGCTGACCGCGGTGGGCATCTATGTCCAGTACTGGTGGCCCGAAATCCCGACCTGGATGTCGGCAGCCTTCTTCTTCGTGCTGATCAACGCCATCAACCTCTCCAACGTCAAAGCGTTTGGCGAAATGGAGTTCTGGTTCGCCATCATCAAGGTGGTCGCCATCATCGGCATGATTGGCTTTGGCGGCTATCTGCTCATCTCTGGTGCCGGCGGCCCCGAGGCGAGCGTCACCAACCTGTGGGCCCAAGGCGGCTTCTTCCCCAACGGCATCAGCGGTCTGGTGATGGCGATGGCGGTGATCATGTTCTCCTTCGGCGGTCTGGAGCTGGTAGGCATTACCGCCGCGGAAGCGGACAACCCCGAGAAGAGCATTCCCAAGGCCACCAATCAGGTGATCTACCGTATCCTCATCTTCTACATCGGCGCCCTGGCGATTCTGATGTCCCTCTACCCCTGGGGTAAAGTGGTGGAAGGCGGCAGCCCGTTCGTGATGATCTTCCACGCACTGGACAGCAATCTGGTCGCCACCGTGCTCAACATCGTGGTGCTGACAGCAGCGCTGTCGGTCTACAACAGCTGCGTCTACTGCAACAGCCGGATGCTGTTCGGTCTGGCCAAACAGGGCAACGGCCCGAAAGCCCTGCTCAAAACCAACAAGAGCGGCGTACCGCTGGTTGCCCTCTCGGTCTCGGCGATCGCCACCCTGCTCTGCGTGCTGATCAACTACCTGATGCCGGGCAAGGCGTTTGGCCTGCTGATGGCGCTGGTGGTCTCCGCACTGGTGATCAACTGGGCGATGATCAGCCTCGCGCACCTCAAGTTCCGCAAGGCCAAGGTCGCAGAAGGTGTCCAGCCCAAGTTCAAGGCGTTCTGGTACCCCTTCGGTAACTACCTCTGCCTCGCCTTTATGGCTGGCATCCTGGTGATCATGTATATGACCCCCGATTTCCGGATCTCGGTCGAACTGATCCCCGCCTGGCTGGTGGTTCTGGGCATTGGCTTTGTCATCAAGCGCAAAGGACAAGCCCAAAGCAAGGTCGCTGCCAATCTGGGTTAATGCCTGCAGCTAGCGACATCAATGCAAACGCCGATCGGATGATCGGCGTTTTTTATTGTTCATATCAGTCATCCTGCCTGCGATAAAGATGTGGGCCGAGATCCAGCACCGCTGACTCTTTACTGCTGTACCAAAGAGGTATGTTGTAGAACCATATCAACAGCGATTGCTGGCTTGATCTATCTACTGCGAAACGGATCGAATGCAGCCAGTCCACTCCCGAAAGTATCAGTTAACCGCTAGGCCACTTTCAACGATGCCACCGCACGGTCATATGTGCGGCTCACATAGCGAAATACATTGAATGCCATGTACAGACCTCTGAGGGCCAGGTCCAAAAGTCGATGACGGCTTCATCGCCCCGTTCATTGAGCAACCATCCTGAGCAAGCCTGCAGATTGACCTTTTGAAGCGACATAGCACGAGCCATCACATCACGCTCTTCTGATAAATCCATGCAAAAGTACCGGTCGGATGTTCGCGGCCAGGCATCTCCAAACACCCGCCTTTCCTTCAGATTTTGCCAATGACGCAGTACCAGATGTGAATCAAAGCACCCGATAGTGAGCATAAACTCAATATTTGTGACACAACACGCATAACCTGCGTGTTGCAAGTGGTAAATTTTACTTAAATAACAAGTAAAACTTTACCAATGGATACTCTACAGCACATAGGAAAACCGAGTCTTCGCACCTTATATAGTGTGCTCGTTTCGTTATTCTATATTCCTGGCGGTGATAATATGCTTTTCATTTTCAATATAATTGCCGAGGGACTGTATATCTGCATGTGCAGGTAAATCACTGATTGGCTTTATCATTAATCTTATATGACGCAATTTTTTACCCCATATTAGCCTCGCGTTATACATCGCAGGAACACGGTTATTTTATTTGAAATTTATTGCTGCTGTAACTTTGTTTCACAAACTTCATACTTAGACGTAGGATAAATGACTATGAGTGCTGTAGTTTTCGACAAGCAAAAAATAATCTCGTTATACGAAGAGTATAATCATGTTCCTATGGTGATGGAAAATCATCAAATCAATGGCATCAACAAGGAAGCACCGAGACCATATATATTTCCATTTACCAACAAGTATCTTGCCATACAAAACACTCATCATGATGCAAAGAACTATCTATCTTTGAATGGATTGTGGCAATTCAACTGCGCACTGAATCCGGAGTCAAGGCCCAAGGATTTTTATCAAGAAAATTATGATGCTTCTGATTGGTCAACAATCCAGGTACCTGGCAACTGGGAAGCTCAAGGATTTGATAAAGCAATTTATATTGATGAGCGATTCCCTTTCACTACCAACTGGCCGGAAGTTCCACGTGATTATAACCCGGTAGGTTCATACCGCCGCACCTTCTCCTTGGATGAAAGTTGGTCTAACAGGCAGGTATTTCTGCAGCTGGCAGGAGCAAGAACGGCATCATTTATTTGGATAAATGGTCATCGTGTAGGCTATAGCCAGAATGCCAAAAATCCGGCAGAATTTAACATTACACCATATATTCGGCAGGGTGAAAACTCAATTTCTCTTGAAATTTACAGATGGTCTAATGCCAGCTACGTAGAGAAACAGGATATGCTTGATATGTCCGGCTTGGAACGCGAGGTATTTATATATTCCACAGGGACATCTCGAATTTACGATTTCCATTGCAAGCCACAGCTTGACAAGTCTTTTACTCAGGGTACTTTCGATGTCAGCATTGACATAATGCATTATGACACTCAGAAAAATGAGCTTGTGTTGAGCTGTCAGCTACTTGATGACTCAAACGATTTCAATGTCATTATTGACAAACATGTACATTTCAAAATAAACGATTCCAAGCAAACTTTTTATTTTACTGATCAGCTTGAAAAGCCACGCCTTTGGAGTGCTGAAGCACCAAATCTGTATACACTACTGCTTACGTTAACTAACGAACAGGGTGAGATCATAGAAACCACAAGCCACAAGATCGGTTTTCGACATATTGAAATTGTTAGTGGTCAGTTGACTGTAAATGGTAAACCTATAAAAATTAAAGGGGTGAATCGCCACGAATTACACCCCACATTAGGCCATGTTCCTACAGAAGAGAATATGTTGATTGATATTAGACTGATGAAAGAGCACAACATTAACGCTGTTCGCACCAGTCATTTCCCATGCCATTCACGCTGGTATCAATTATGTGACGAATATGGAATATATATCGTTGATGAAGCAAATATTGAATCACATCCGTTAGCGTTAACACCAGAAACACAAATAGGCAACGATGAGTCCTGGATCCCCGCTCATCTAGATCGAGTTCAAGCCATGGTTGAACGAGACAAAAATCATGCCTGTGTAATTATATGGTCTATGGGAAATGAAGCAGGCACTGGGTGTGTATTTGAAACATTATATAAATGGATAAAAAATAAAGACAGTAGCCGCCCAGTTCAATATGAACCAGCAGGTGAAGAGTTTTATACTGATATTGTCTGCCCAATGTACCCATCTCTCGAGCGCTTGGAGGAATTTGCCAAGCAGGGAAGCGAGCGGCCAATGATCATGATCGAATATGCTCATGCGATGGGGAACTCTATTGGTATTCTTAATGACTACTGGCAGATAATTGACCGTAATAGTAACTTACAGGGTGGATTTATTTGGGAGTGGATGGATCATGCTCTGGAACTGGTTAATAACCGAGGGCAAAAATTCTGGGGTTACGGTAAAGATTATCATCCGGATAAACCTAGTGATGGAAATTTTATGAATGATGGTCTGGTTGCACCAAATCGGATTCCACATCCACATATGTCTGAAGTCAAGAAAGTTTACCAACCAGTTAGGTTCCACTCAAAAGATATCGCTACTGGGCATTTTGAAATAGAAAACCGTTATGACTTTATCAGTTTAGAACACCTTGATATTCACTATCAAATATCCATTGACGGAAATGTGTTTGCTACAGGCAGCCTGGGCTCAGTGGCTATCAGTCCTGCAGAACGCTATTCAATCCATATCCCACTTGATGAAATTGAATTTCAACATAATAAAGAGTATTTACTCACCCTCAGTGCAGTAACAAAAAATGATATCCCTTTAATTGGTATAGGATATGAACTTGCCTGGGATCAGTTTAACTTGACTCCCACATCAGTTTTCAAACATTCCGATACACTCACGTCTTCAGTACTAGACGTACAAGAGGATAAAAACAATCTTCATATAAATGGAGACTTTTTCTCAATATCATTCAACCGTAGTAACGGTCGTCTGGATCAATTCGTGGTAGATAATAAAAACCTTATCACTACTGGTTTTGAACCTAACTTTTGGCGTGGTCTAACCGATAATGACCTGGGAGCAAAAGTCTTTGAGTGGGGGGCAGTATGGAAATATGCAGCCCAAGAAAGAGTGCTGTCCTCTCTCGAAGTAGATAAGCTTTCAGCTCATAAAATCGTAATCACCACTAGATTTGAACTTCCGACAGTACAGAGCCAATACATACTGACATACTCTATCCATGCAAATGGAGAAATACATATTTGCATAGACTTTATTCCTGGGGAAAAAGAGCTACCCATCATGATGCGTATGGGTACAAAACTCACACTGCCGGCGGAATATCAATATATAAAATGGTTCGGTCGAGGTCCAGTAGAAACCTATTCAGATAGAAAGGGAGCAAAAGTCGGAATATATGGTGGTACAACTTGGGAGCAATTCCATGCATACCCAAGGCCTCAAGAGAGCGGAAATAAAACGGACGTTCGTTGGGTACGCTTGCTTAATCGAGATGGTTTTGGCCTTGAGGCTATCGCAGAACATGATTTATTAAATACCAGTGCTTGGCCATTTACCGCAGACGAGCTTGATTTTGTTGCTGACACCGATAGCGATAGTGCATCTGGCTTAACCCCCATGTCATGCAAACATGGCATCGATGTGCAACCAGGCAATATCACCACGTGGAATTTGGATTTAGCTCAAATGGGGACTGGCGGGCAAAATTCATGGCGTTCATTGCCACCTGAAATCTATCAATTACCCGCACAGAGATATCACTACGGATTTTATGTAAGACCGGTAAGAACTAATCAACAAGAGATCATTTAATAACGGTCATGTCGAGTGCTCCTAACTGAGCACTCGTGACTGTCAACGTTACACGATTACATGAGAAAAGGTGGGTTACATGTCAGAAAATACTGATTCAAGATACCAGATGTCATTAATGACATTCTTGTTCTTTTCTATAGCCGGTGGTGGTTTTGTACTGAAAGGTGTGGTTAATCAATACACCGACTGGGGCGTAAACTCATGGCTGCTGTATGTCTTTGCATCTTTATTATATGCAATTCCTTATACATTTATGATAATTGAGTTTTCATCAATTAAAAAATTACGCGAGTCTGAAAGTGGATACCAATCTTGGTTAAATCTCATTCTAGGAAGAAAGATGGGATTTATTGCTGGCTTTTTCTATTTTTACGTAAACATTTTTTACTTCGTTGACTTGCTGCCGAACGTAATTACTTACTTCATATATACATTATCCAGCGATGTCGATTTCGTTACCAACCTGCTTAATCAGAATTGGTTCAAACCAATCATCAGTTTTACATCTATTGCATTGTTCTGGCTAGCTACATGGGTTTCCATGAAAGGGCCTAAATGGTTATCCCGTACACTATCATTTGCCGGTTATGCCGGGTTTGGCCTGACCATATTGTTCATTGTATCAGCCGCATATAAATTGACATTCGGCACCGTGGTGTTTGATGGCTCTCCGGTTATTCCAGAGTACATCCATCAATTTGATCTCTCCTGGTCCAAGATTGCATCGATGTCTTGGGCATTACAGTCACTGGGTGGCTTGGAAGCTTTAGCTGCTTACAAAAGAAACATTCGTGGTGGTGACCAAACCTTCCGGATTGGGCTGATCCTTAACGTCTTTATTTTCTCCACAATCATCGTTATTTCATCTCTCTTGATGAATATGATCCTCCCTGCTGAAGAGGCTGAAAAGTTAGGATTATTGTCAGCAATTTACATTGCATTCCAGCAATTAGATTTTCCTGTCTGGTGGACCAATGTCATTGCTCTATTTCTGATGATCACTACACTGTGTGGGTCTTTGATGTTGTGGACTTCTGCACCGGTGAAAATGCTGTTTGTTGATGCTCCAAAAGGGATTTTTGGCAAGAAACTATCTGAGGTAAATCATGAAGGAACACCCGTAAATGCACTGAAGATGCAAGGCATTCTGGTCACAATCATTATTATTCTGTTCATGGTTGGTCAATTTGATTCAGGAATGAACTCAATACTCATTGCTGTAAAAAACCTGAATGGTGGCGCAGCCACTTTACCGGTTATCTTCATGATCATTGGCTATATCAAGTTACGTTGGAAGTCAGATCGCCCAGATTACGAACGTGATTACTACTTCCTAGGGAAGAGTAAGGTATGGGCATTGTTGTCTGTTGTTCCTATCGCTACAATATTTATTGCATCCACAATTGCGGCTCTGGTACCAGGACCAGAAAACTGGAATGAGAATTTTGTTGGTTCTTTAATTCAACTTGCGCTTGGACCGATGAGCATCGTCGCAGCATTGGGTTATTGTGTATGGTCTTACAATAAATGGCGAGCAAAGAACCCAGATGACAACTCTTACTTCAACAAAATAGAAGTAAGTTCGTAGTCACTAACATCAAACATTCATTAAAAAAGCCCCAGCCACTGGGGCTTTATTTATAACCAAATACTGTCCTACATGTGCCGTAACAAGTGAAGCTGTGAACATTTTTCAAGCTAAAATCGAGCTCATCACAAACGGAATTAATTCACTAAATAAGCAGAGTTAATCTATACCAAGTTGAAGCAGAGCATAAATTTAACAAACGACTGTGTTTTGGCTTACTCATGATATCGCCCTGACCGACTACCCGCTGATAGGAAGCACGTTCTCGGCTTGGCTGGCGATATGCTTCGATTTCTGCTTCCAAGCATCCTTGGCGGCATCGCTATAAGCAACTGTGACTGAAATAATCCAGAGGTGTGCACCATGCGGCTGGCAAGTTGGGGATATCGCCATCTGTGGAAGTAAAATAGTTAACATGGGAGCATATGTAATGCACCGAAACAGCAAAAGAAATGCCCTGCGATTGCAGGGCATTGTTAGTTTCCAACTTAAATGTCCGTGATCACAAGCTGATCATGACCATTTAAGTTGGAAACTAGCTGATCAATCGATTCAGTAACTTAGCGACCCCACAAGTGACATTTAAGTTGGAAACTCAATAGCAATCCTCCGCCAGCTCAACCAACAAGCAGGACATTGAAGTTGGAAACCAAGTTTTGTTTGCCGTGACAGTGACTATGTAACTAAATTACAAAACAGCTAATTACCTCTTATGAGGATTAGTGAGCAGACGCTTGTCATTTGTGCGCGTTAGCAGAAAGGCTACATGCTAGTGTTGAAAAGTGTGGCAATGACATCATTTGTTAAGCACACCATCAAAATCCGATAGTTGTAAATCCTTTTTCCCCTGCAACATATCACTCGCTAACAATCTCCGCTGATCCAGCAAATCATCGAGCGTTGCCTCAAAGGTCTGAATTTCAGCATCACGTATGGTTGGATAATAGACAAATACATCCTTGGTCTGGCCGATACGGTATGCTCTATCGGTCGCCTGATCTTCTTTGGCCGGATTCCAGCATCGGGTGAAATGGATCACATGGTTTGCTCCCTGCACATTGACACCAAACCCCACCGCCACGGTGGAAAGAATAATTACATTGAAACCGGTCACAACCTGGAAACGGTCAATCAGACGTTGGCGACTATTCAGGCTATCGCTACTTGTACTGGTGTCCCCATTAATGATTGTTGGGGATATATCGAAACGGACCTTAACCGCGTGCTGTACTTCACGCTGAACATCCCGTAGTTCGGTGAAGATGATAACCTTATCCCCGCTGCGACGGATGTTATCCAGTTGTTCTAAAAGCCACCTCATCTTAGGGGAATGTTCGCGTAACCAAAGATCAGGCTCCACACAATAGGGGTGAGCACAGACCAGCTTGAGTTTATGCAACACAGGAAGGATGAAACTCTCTTTACTCCCTGCGGCCTCCTGCACCAATTGTCGCTGTCGATATTCACCAATCTGCTGGTTATAGAGGGAACGCTGCCGACTAACCATGGTCAGATTGCGGCAAGTGCGATCTTCTATCTTGGAAGGCAAATCCTTAGCCACGTCCTGCTTGGTTCGCCGTAAGGTTTGAGGTTCAATCAAGGAGCGTAATCGAGCCAGAGCAGCTAGATCCTTGCACTCTCCCTCTTCAATTGGTTTTTGGTATTCACGACCAAATTGGTTCAAGGCCCCGAGCAAACCAGGCTGGACAAAATCAAACAGGCTCCAAAGATCGATCAGGGTGTTTTCTACTGGAGTCCCAGTACAAGCGATACGAAACCTAGACTTCATGGCTTTTATAGCCCTAGTCACCATAGCTGCCGGATTTTTGATTTTTTGGGCTTCATCACAGATCACCATGGCCCATGACTGACGACCCAAGGAGATCTCTTGGGAACGCATCGTCTCGTATGTTGTTAACACGATACGAGCCTCCTTCAACCAACCGGGACGCAGCAAATTTGTTACACCCTGCTGACGCAATGATTCTGGGATTTCATAGCTACGAAACTTTGCCTCTGATAGAGCGTCACCGTAGAGTCGCATGACGACAATGTCATCGGCATAGAAGAACTTTCGCAATTCTGCTTCCCAGTTATCCAATAACGAAACCGGGGCAACGATAAGAACAGGATCGCCACTAGGTTGACGTTCCAGATAATCAACCACAAAGGTCAGCAATTGGATCGTTTTACCTAAGCCCATGTCATCGGCTAAGAGGCAACCAGATACATGTTCTGGCGACAGTTCGAACAGATGCTGTAACCATGCCACACCGTGCAATTGGTGCTCACGCAGCGAAATTTCTGGCTTAAGTCTCTCCGGTAAGGAAGGGGAAGAGAGATGCGCCTGTTCAATCGCATCTTGTCGCCACTTGGCATAACCCACCTCATCGATGTTTTCTTCCATCAACAAGCCAATGCCATTTTTCCTCATGGATTCTTGAACTGTTGTATCTTCGCTTTGAAGGCGCTTTTGCCATTCCTTTTGTAACTGCTCAGCCAAGCGCAACGGGACTGGTTGCTCAGAACCGGGCAAACAAAGATGTCCAATGTCGTTTGCAAGCGCAGCATCAATCCTCTTTGACAACTCATCTAGCAGAGCTGAATCATCAAAATTGATCTGTGCGATAGCATCTCCCAAGGATTCCTCTATTTCATGCGACTCGCTCGCGCTCGATAGCCAATCCTGCCCCGTGGTTCTAGCCAGAAAGGGCGATGAAACAGGAACGACTTCTCCCAGACCGATGATGCGATCCCCATAGCGAGAAAGCTCAAACAAAGAATCGAACAACTCTCCGGCCACCTCTCTTTGCCAGCGATCTAGCAACTTTTCGATGTCGAACAACTGCTGTTCGTCAAAGTCGCCGAGCTCAAGCTCAAAACCCTGCCAGAAACCTGCACTCATACCAGCAGCCATCTTAAGGCGAAGCTCTTGAACAAAAGGAGCAAATGCTCCTGGTGAATTGAAACAAAGGGTTACATCTGGGAGTGGCTTTCGGCTTATTGGGGAAAGGTGCAGCAATACGATGGTGATTTTCCCACTCTCGACCTCGAATTGCGGCTCCAGACGAAAGTGATGAAAATAAATCCCCGCATCGACAAGCGATTGCTCGTGCTGATCTGGATCGAGTACTACGCTGGTCTTTTCTCCCAGCAGGGCATAGGGGTTACGTAACAAAGACAAAGCCGAATCCCCAGCAACTCTTCTGCCTGGGATCGCCTTGATGGCTTCGAGTACATGTTTAATTTCAGGCTCTATCACCACATGAGCAATAGTGCCATCTGGCTGCGTTATACGGTATCTATCCTGCACCCGTTGCGTGGCATCAAATGAGGAAAGGAACCCTGCCGGTTGTTCAGGAAAATCAACGCTAACCTCAATGACGGGACAGGAATCGATCTCAGCCTTCCGTGGTCGCAAGGCCAGTCGCTGAGGCTTGACAACCACGGTCTTGGCAAGAAAACCATCCATGTCAGCATTAGCTGCCTTAGCTGCACTGCGAATAACGGCCCATCCCTCATAGTTGGTCGCCTCACCTGGTTGCTCCTTCTGACAACGAACAAGATCACGCAACGCTTCACAGAGCTGCCAGCTAGCCTCGCTCAGCAAACCCTGTCCTTTTGCCGTTGTTACTGACGCCCCTTGGCGTTTTAACTCAACATGTTCTCCTGTTACGCCGTCACACCAGTGAGTAATCGCAACGGTAAAATGAGCATCAAGCAGGCTACCAGTACATTCCAATTTGGGGCGTACATCAGCAAAGTGAGGCAAAGATAACAACGCCAGACTGCTTTCATGCTCGGGATCCGCTAGTAATCGATACAAGTTACGCCAAGTTAGGAGCCAGCGGTCGCTAAGCTCTGCGGCATAATCCTCCTCAGCAAGCTGTTCCAAATAGGCAACCAAGGCCCATCGCGAAGGTTCGTCCTGTATACTTTCGGCAAACACGAGCCCTCTTTGATCCGCCTGCCAACATGGGCTGAGATCAACCGGGTCATGCTTATTTTTCCCAAATTTGCTAAACCAACGTCCAAGCATCATTTTTTCCAAAACATAAACGGGCTACCATTTTTGACCACAAAACCATTGCGTCTAAGAAGCAAAATGTCATCTGTATTGCGCTGCTTGATCTCTATATGGAAAGCTCCCCCCTTAGCGCGATGATCCGTA
This sequence comes from Aeromonas allosaccharophila, assembly GCF_016026615.1. NCBI lineage: Bacteria > Pseudomonadati > Pseudomonadota > Gammaproteobacteria > Aeromonadales > Aeromonadaceae > Aeromonas > Aeromonas allosaccharophila. The sequence continues at coordinate 1,738,535 of NZ_CP065745.1, forward strand.
TAGTGCCGCAGGTTTCCGCCTAACTGTTCTAGCAGTAGAGAGAAATCATCTTTTATCGACACTGCCGCTTGGGGAGTACTAGTGCTTTCATTGTCCTGAATAACTGTACTGAACATGAGAGGTTTGTTTTTGTCCGCGATGAAGTTACAGCTTTTTAATAACCATTCATGCCGTTCATGCCGTTCCCTGAGCTCTATATGGAAAGTCCCATACTTGTTGCTGTTATCCACATAGCGCAGCAAGTTATCGCCTAACTGCTCAAGCAACAGGGTAAAATCCCTTTTCCCTTTACTGTCTGAATACACTGAGTTACTGGCTGCCGTCTGCCGTTCAGGTACATTGTAAGATTGGCGCTTAGGTTCTGATTTGGTAGAGGATGTTTGATTGGATTGAGCTGTTGGCTTGACAACTTGACTCCACGACTGACTGGCGCCCTGTGAGGTTGGAACAATGCCAAGCAACCGTAACTCATCATCATATTTTTGCTGCCACCCGTCCATCGCATTGGGCTTCAATGGTTTGGGGACATGTATCCAGCGCCCCTTCGCAAGTTTTTTTTGTTTCAAATCACGAGTTAAGTACAGTGTGCTTGCATCAGGATTAAATCCACAGGAATCAGCTCGGTATACATAACAAGCATTTCCTGTGTGCGAAAACTCGACAAAGATGTAGTCACCAATCTGCATAATGACCGCATTATCCGCTGGCTTTGTTCCAGCCTCTTTCATTAGGCTCCCAAAACGTCCCATATTTTCTTTACGAAACTGGACAAAATCCTCATTTTTATTCTCTCTAGCATCTTGTCCCATTACGATACGGGTGTAGCTCATTTGATCAGCAAAACGCAGCCAATAGAAGAGGCGAGCCTGATCAACCTCACCTTCGCCTTTAAGTAAACTAAAGAAATGTTGTAAATCCTGTTTGGCAAGCCAAGCACCCACCATGTCGCACACTGGTTTGCCTACATGGTGGCGCCAACGATTCTGCTCTGACTTCAACTGGGGATTTCCCCAGATCTCCAGACCAGCTTGCATCAAATGGGGTTGTGGCTGAGCATGACAGTGACAATCACGATACCGAGTAAGACAAGCGGCTAAGATCTCGTCAGCATGTCGTCTATTGTTTACCCCCATCAGCGTCAGCAACTCCGGTAACCGGGCTAAAAATCTCGTCTCATCAAGTTCGGTAATTTTCTTCTGCACGACCGCGATAACTTGATGCCAGAGCCAACTTTCTGCCGGGATCTGGGCAAGAGTCTGAAGCTGAGTAAGGTCTGTTACAGTCCCCTCAAATATCTGCTGCCCTAACTGCAAGCCAGCCTCACTCTGAAAAAGATCTTGGTGCTCATCAACTATCCGCATCCAAGCTTTCAGCTTCGCCGGATTCCGTAAAACTCGGTAACCATCCCGGATATAGGTGCGCAACTGTTGCCAGTTTTGACTCTTTTCTGGATCGATTGCCTGATAGCCAAAATAGCTAAAACAAAGTGCCAACCAATCTCGACGAGCTAACCCACTGTTATCGATGTGAGCACGAACATGCCTACCCACTCGTGGAAAGACTCTTTCATCATCTAGTAGTTGTTTACCTGCCTCAACAGAGTCAACAAGTCCTGCATATACCAGCCGCCACTGTCGTCGAGTGAGTGGTTCATTGCGCAGGAAAGCCGCCAAAGCGGCATGACGCTTCTCCTTCGGTGGTTCTGGTGCAGCATCCGCTTGGTCAAAGCTTGCCTCAACCTCAGCACTAGCTTGCTTCAAAGCAGCAAAAGAATGTAGAGGTCGCTCCAGATAGTGTTCCTTGACCCGTTCTACACTGGACTCCAAGGTCGCGGTAAAACGGGAAATTGCATCCACCATCAACGCATCTCCAATTGACAGCGTTCAGCAGTCATCAAACCAGAAAAATGAGGTGCGCTCTCCACTGCCTGCTGCTTGTCTTCCTTGAGTCCATAAAATTGCATGCGCAACTCTACTCGACGACTTGCCTCTTTGCTGTCCTTTGCATTGTTAAAAGAAACGCCTCCAGCTAAAAACAAGCTGCGGATCTGCTGTTGGTGCTCGGCTGATAGGGACTGCTGCAACTGGCTCCGCCCATCAAGCAGAGAACACATTACCCACTCGGAACGCTGTAGGGACAGATGGAGGTTATAGAGGTAAGAACCATCCGTATCAGTAAAACCTTCGACCACCACTTGCTTCATCCAACGTTGCCCTTCCGGGCTATCGGCAACATCCAAGATCAATGGCACCACATCCTGCAATGCCTGCTGACCCTGTGGGTCGAGAAAATATTGGTTGTGTCCAAAGCGACCAGCCTCCCCAAAGCTAATTCGGTTGTCGCGACAGTCTACCTTGATGATATTGCTCTTCTTTCGCGCCTGAATCTCCAGGCTTTGACAGATACGGGTAATATCCTGTCCTCTTTGCTTTTCCCCAGCCTCTACTTCCCGAATTCGCTGGGTCACAGATGCAAGTGAGGCAACCATAACCACTAGGAACAACACCATCATGGCGGTCATCAGATCGGCATAAGATATCCAAAATGGCTTTTCCGCCTCATCATAGCGACGTGAGGTTGAGGCCCCTTTCATCCCGAACATAAGTTAGCCCCTTAGCGTCGTACCTTGACCGACTCAAACAACTCGGAAAGATCCTCAATCCCTTCCTTCATTTCATCAATACCACCAGCAAGGCCTTTCACTGCCTTATCCAACTCGCTATCCAAACTCCCCATGGTCTTAACCAGATTTCGATTCAGCCCATCAGCAAACTCGTTGAACCCCTTTGCCATCGCGTTGCCGATCTGCTCGAGGTATTCTGTAGCCTCACGGTTCAGATCACGCATTCGCTCACCGTGTTGTTTAAGATCGCTAATAAGTTGCACTCGCTGGCTCTGTTCGCTCTGCGCTCCAGCGACAACAGACTCGATAGTACCCAGAATTTTGACGGCAGACTCTCGATGAGCGCGGTATTCTGCGATGATAGTTGTGAGCTCACGAGAAGCGCCTGCCAGGTCTCCACCAACTTGCTGTACCGACTCCATCACTTTGGCAGTAGTTTCACCAACCTGAGCCACACTATTGCCTGCCGTGTCGAACCGATCCGCAGCGAGGCGCATTTTGTCCGCCCCTTGTGCCATCTGCTGCAAATGCTCCCTTGTTTGCTGACCAAGAACCTCAATAACTTGCTGCGCTTCTTCGCGCTGCTGTTCTACCAGCGCCATCAAACCTCGAATCTGTTGTTGCAGACCATCAACAATGTTCTCAGTCATAGTACGAACGTTAGTTAATGCTTGGCTATGCGCTGTATCCATGCCCTCTCGATTGGTCGCAAACGTCTCGAACATTTGCTCAAGCTTGGAGCCCAAATGAGTTAGTGAGCTCGACATGCTCGCCATAACCTCTTCTTGCCCCTGACCTACTCGGTGCTGAATCTGAGCAATAAAATGATCCAGATTCTCAACCATTGCTTGTTGCTGGCTATCGCTAGCCCGCTGTGCCACTTCTCTCTGCTGCTCGACCAATTGCAGCGTCTCTTTAAGCTGCTTATCCAACCCACCAATAACAGTCTCCGTTGTGTTCCTGATATCGGCCTGTGCCTGACGATGAGCAGCATCCATTCCCTCTTGGTTAGAGGAAAAGGTCTGGAACATCTGGTTGAGTTGGGAGCTCAAGAGAGTCAAGTTGGTGGACATGTTGCTCATGATCTCTTCCTGTCCCTGACCAACACTTTGCTGGACCTGCTCTATAAAGCTGGTCAGACTTTCGGCCATCTGTTGCTGACGAACCTCACTCTCAGCAAACAATTTCTCAAGTTGGTGAGCTATACGCTCACTGGCATCTTCGCCCGAACTTCCCATTCGTTCTACCGTAGTCTGCATCTGTGACAGCATTTCATTCATGCCCGTCTGCATACTTGCTTGGCCAGCCTGCATATCAGCAAGAAGTTGCGCGATCATGGAGGAACTTTGCTGAGAAGAGGATTCTCCAGCTCGTCGCATATCGTCAACCAATGCCATAAAGCCTTGCTGCATGGACTGCATTGCTGTTACGGACTGACCCAGCATCTCATGCAAACCGCTGAACTGTTGGCCGAAAGATGCATCTAGTTTGCTCATGAAAGCACTCAGTACATCAGTCAATAGATGCTGTACCTGGCCCGACTGATCGCCACTTGCCTGCTTCACAGATCCAGCAATTTTTTCCAACGGGTCTTTAAGACTATCTTCGATAGAACGCCCAATTTGGTTAGCTAAAGACGCACCGACTTCTTGATAAGAGGTTGAGAGAGTGTTGGCTAATTTGAAGTTTTCCTGTACCTGGGTATCAACCAGGTTTTGCAACATGGTGCGTAGGTCATTCACCAAGCTGTCTTTCAGTTGCCGGGCATTAACTGCACTTTCATTGCTGGCCTTAACCAGGTCGGCTAAATATTCCTCACCCACCCCCCCCTTGAAGAGTTCATCAATGGACTCGGTCAGCTTTTCCAGCAATACAAGGCAACGTCCCCATCGAGCCTTCTCAAACCCAGTAACTAAAATAGAGGCCAAAATTGCAAATGAAGACCCAACAAAAGCGTAAAGTACATCACTGAGCAGGCGAGAAACACTTTCGGTCACTTTCGCGGGATCTGATACATCAAAATGCGACAATCCCAACATCAGTCCTAAAAAGGTGCCGACAATACCGATACCAGTAAGTACGCCTGGTAGATGCTTGAAAACCTCAGTGCGAAGCGGCATTTCCACCATACTTGGCACTGAGAAGAAAGTCGCTGACAGGGTTGTCGCGCGAACAGCTATCAAGCGACTCTCTCCCTCGGCCAGTTCACTCTGCTTATGCAAAGTGTCTTCATATTCTTTCCACGCATGCTTCATAGCTATAAATTTTGGCGATGCAAACATTGCTGTTGCCTGCTCCAACTTCTCAAAAGCAGGCAGGTCACGCAGTGGTTCTAATCCTTTGCTTGCCTGCTTCAGATTGTTCGCCACAAACAGAGATGGCCAAAGATAGAACAAGCCAAAAAGCACTAACAGCAGCCCGACCAGGCAGACCACGAAAGTAGGGGCAGAAGTCGGCTCAAGAAGCTTGAGCCAATCGAACAACAAGGTGAAATTCATGCATCACTCCCGATTTTGAAGTGATGCAGTATACCAATTCCAATGAACACTTTTTTAATCGAAATCATGCAATTGGGCCCAATCGACACAAACCACTTAAGAGACTGATTCAAAAGGATTTAATATATTTATCGTTCTTGTGGTCAACCGCTCACGAATACCCCAAACTAGATGATGACCCAATGAACTCCTGAGTGATGATTCGCATTGGGCTGCCATCAACAACCCCCAGACGGAGGCGCAGACTCATGATGACTCATGTAGAGCAATCTCTCCCAACCAGCAATCTATCTGTTCTGGAGTCGCTCGGTCTACCACGTAACTGGCTAGCCGCCCATCAGCACATAGTGTCTGGTGTATCTCCTGAGATCGTCGTCAAACTGAGCAAGCTATTGGGGTCTAATACCCGAACAATTTGCCAGATGATTGGCATTAGCCGAGACACACTGAATCGCCAAATCAAACGGGGCAATCGCTTATCGACAGCTCAGGGAGATCGCGTTTACTGGGCAGCCTTAGCAGTGGACGCAGCCATATCCCTACACCGGGGAGATACTGCTAAAACGATGAGATGGCTCACCCGCTCTGCGTGGGGATTAGGTGGTGAAAAACCGGCCGATGTGATTACTACGCCTATGGGAGCGCAGGCAGTTATCGATCTTGTCGGCCGGATTAGGCATGGCATCCCCTGTTGATTAACAGTTCATACGTGACCATAAAGCACCAACAATAGGCTCATTTGGTGAGCCGATCACCTCGACCAATCGACTCACTTGATGAGCCGATCACCTCGACCAATCGGCTCATTTGATGAGCCGATCACCTCGACCAATCGACTCATTTGATGAGCCGATCCCCTCGACCAATCGGCTCATTTGATGAGCCGATCACCTCGACCAATCGACTCATTTGATGAGCCGATCCCCTCGACCAATCGACTCATTTGATGAGCCGATCAACACAACCATTCAAATCGTGGTTAGATAAGCTCTCGATTGCCTTCAATTTTCCCAAATTGATCAGGGTCTGCGGGTTGATAATCATCCGAAAACATATTCATCAACCGATGCTCCTGTCTCAGGTTGGCCAGCGCCCCAAAAAAGCAGCCTTCACATAGGTGTACCTGATATCGTTCACCATCGTGCTGCGAACCATAACCCCAGCAAGCTTCCAGCGTGCCGAATTCCTGCGTACCGAGCGATTTAGTAGTACTAGCACCACAGACATCGCACAAAATATCGACGACCTGTGTGGTAGGAACGATGGCTTCGACCTTCATGGCAATACTCCTCGTTGTGATGCCTGATATCAGAACCTGTATAGGTATCGACGGCGAGCATCAGGGCATAGGATGTTGAGCGGCATACGCCGCAACCAGCCGCACAGCCAATGCGTAACTGAGCGGTAGACGTGTTTTGTATTTCCTCAGGCAGTCTGGCCTATCGACTGCCCGTTCCAATGCAGATAGAGAGCTTGCCTGCTCGGCCAGCAGCCCCAGTTGCTCAGCCAGTTTCCTATCCCGTTCTTCCCAATCCACACTGGGATGGTGAACTGCTCGCTTGGCGGCAGGTAACTGTTGATACAACCAGGCACGATCATGTTTATAGAGCCAAGTAAATGCGGTTCGACACACCTGTTCGACACAGCCTCGACTGACATCGGCATGCTGTGCCAAATATGCAGCCACCGTTACACGGTGCTCACGTAGACGGTTAACCCTTCTCAAATGCCGTCGCCAGTCAGACAGCCCCTGGTGGCTCTGAATAATGGCTTCGACCGCCCCGACAGAAACGCCATGACTGTACGCGATCTGCTGCCGTGCTCCCCCCATGAACGCCTGACGCCATATTCCCCGCTCAACTTCAGCTGTAATGCGCTTGGCACGGTGATCAACCGGTTGATTGTGTCTCAGGGCGAGTTGTTTGATATAGCCGACACTGTATCCAGTCTGGCGGGCGATCTGCCGCATGGGGGTCTGTTCCGCCAGCAGCCTTAACACCGCTTGCTCGGCGGCTTGCCTGTCACTCGGAGAAGAGGCAGGCACCGGCATCACGTGTGGCTCCTCGATGGAAAAGAATTCTGCTGGGCTGCGGCTCACAAACGCCATCAATACCGCGTGTTTTAGGTAGTGGTGGTTACGATTTCCGTGAACCAGAGCCGAGATGTACTGATAACTGGCCAGGCCCACTGGCACCATGGGGGCAGAGCCGGTAAATAGGCTCTGCCAAAACGCACTCAGAGCCTTCAACAGGGCCTGGCTGCGGAGATGACCTTGGGCTGTCAAATAGCCCTGCTGTCCCAGCCATCGCCGATAATACTCAGCTGGTGATGCCACTGGCGACTGGACGCACAGATACCGATGCAGCTCGGTGATAAATGAAGAAAGGTAGATTTCTTGCTCGGACGGCAACGATTGCTCATAGCGCATGGCGGGATCGGGCAAGAGCAGTCGCCGATCGATACCTCCCGCGCTGGCCGCCAGGGTTTGCAAACGCAGCGTATGCCTGATACAGGCGGTCACTCCATACAGTTGATGCTCTGTATGCCAATATCCGGCCCCAAACGTCTGTTCATCCTCCAGCAGGCAACTAGGACACCATTTCAGGCAAACTACACCAAAGGCGAGTTTGCTGGCGGCTTGTCCTGACAGGGCCATGATTCCCCTCCCCTCACCCAGCATGGCGGCAGCCAGGGCGTGGACTTGGTGCTTATTGTTCAGCGTCAGGGCGAACAATGGGAAACCCGTGCCATGGTGCAGCAGATATTGCGGATCTACGCCCGCAGCCTGAGCTGCTGCCTCAATATGCCCAGGTAATAAGGGGTGCAGACGAATGGCAGGATGGTGGAATAACCGGTTACAAAAATGGTTTCTATCACTGTATGCGGAATGAACAAAATACTGAGTGACCCAACTGTAGACCGACTCACCAGGTATGTACGCCGGGAGCACCGAACCCAACACGGGGTTAACCCTCAGACCTCAGGAGCCCCACCAGATCGATGCCTGCATGTTGTAACAGCAGCAGGTGGACCAGCGGGTGCAACGGATCTCGGGCTGACTGCTCATGGTAGCCCCGTGCATTGCGCAGCTGTGGGGGTAATTGCCATACCTGACCTGGCCCCCCTGTATTGGTGAAATACGCAGTAAGTGCCATGGGATCGCTTTGAACATCCATCTCCCTAAACCACACATTGATTGACCGGATACTCTCGACCGTGCGCATCGGCTTACCCGATATTCCCATAGACTCACTCACCAACTGGGTCAGCGAGCGTAGGGTGAGAGCACTCGCTGACTGGGCCAATGCCAGCGATGCCAACTCGATCTCGTGCATCCGCTCGGTAAAATGACCATCGTATCCCCCCATCCAGTGTCCACAATGGGGGCAGAGGCTATCGTAGGGTGGGATCAGTTGTTCCGACAACAATTTGGCAGAAAAACCACAGCCTGCGCAGTGACCAGACAAACCGCGTTGATGCCGATGACAATGGAACACTCCTGGCAGTTGATGATCTCGGTGGTAGTAGGGCATACCATGGAGCTCATAATCCTCGGCGATACAGTCTGTACACCAACGCCAGTATCGGTGCTGTAGATTGTTCTGACCGGTCACCCTCAACCGGAGCGGCGTGTAACCCGCCCACGCAGCCGTCAACATATCCTGCTCAGGCAGACTCAAAAACGGGGTTAGATAATGGCCGTAGCCATGTGTCTGCCAGGGCTGAGCTATCCTCTTCGCCCGAAAAATGGCATCGAGGGCTATGTCATCGGCATGAGACAATCGTTGGGGGCGAATCGGCGGGCTACCTAGACCCAGCGCTTTTACTGTAGCGGTGAACGTCCCATGGATGCTCAGCACATGCATTCGACCAGCCACGGCTCCCAGATGTTCACCCGGCAGCAACTCTAAACGATGGAGAATCATTTCGGCTTAACCTTATCTAGGTTGTAGCCGAGTTGTCCTAACAATACTGACGGCGATAACTGATCCAGTTTTTTGCGTTTCTGTACCTCAATCTGCGATGATACGGGTTTGTCGCTCAGCTCGACCTCTCCTTGAACTAGGTTCATGGCTGGAGGCGGAGTTATCTGTGTCATGACATCAGAATGGCTCGCCACCGACTCCAGCATCAGCATCGGCTCAAAATCCTCAAATTTGTGGTAATCACCTCTTCTCAGTGCAGTTAACGCCGGGTTCAATACTCTAAATTCACGATTAAAAACTAAGTCCAGCGCGGCTATAGAAAGATCTTGATCCTGAGGCTCCAGGAACGTGAGATAGGCGAGCGTGGCCCTAACCAGGCTGCTGGCAATTGCCGGAATGCCCGCACTCAGATAATGAATATGCCTACACAATGTATCTACCGATGTTGACTGATTTTTTAGTAATTGAGTCTGGCATAGCAGGCGGATAAACCGTTTCCAAAATGAGCTATTAGAATCGCAACTCGCCAACAACATAGATCCATTTTTGGTCACTCGCCGACCGATAGTTGTTTCCCTCTCAAATAATGCTAGCGTTGCAAATGTTCCTACCAGCATGATCGGCACACCGACTCTGTTGAACAATTCCTCGACAAATTTTATCGACGTTTTTTCATTGATACTTAAAACTTCATTACGGGAGGATTTGGCTAGATTTTGGGCCTCATCAACGACTACCAACCCAACACTATGACCGATAAGAAGCTTGCGCACTATGGTAATTAACTCATTAACAGACCTATTACGGTGTTCATATGCATATGCTTGTCCGGTCACCTCATCCAGCGCCTCCAGCATATTCAACAGCAGCGCTTTTTGACCACGACGCTCGTGAATTTCTACATACAGATACGTTACCTGAGATTGATCAAGCGTATGCTCCTGCCCCTTGTGGTCGGTATAATTGAAATGTTCAATAACTTGATCAAATAGTTTCAGAATACGCCTTACCATAAATGATTTACCACGACCACTCAGTCCAATCAACAAATAACTCTGCAATACAGAATAGAGTTCCAAGCTTGATAAATATGCAACCTGATTGGGATTGGTCTTGTCTCTATCGATAGCCGTCAGTATCCGCCGTATATCTGTTCGCAGAGGATTGCGTTTATCATACCCCGCTTCAATCATGCGTCGCATGACATCATATAAACGATATGCCTCGTCTTGAACGGCATAAACATCATTCAATTGATCGATCAGGGTTCGGATATAATAACCATGAAGTGATGCATCAACACCAGTCAAATCAACATTGTTAATAAAAGGCAACTCGCTGAGTGCATAAAACTGCTGCATTGTTAATGGCTGACCCAGCGCCTCAATTAATGGGTTGTCTCGATACTGTCGATTAGGATGCATATAATAATTTGGCTGGCTCATTGTTCGTCTTCCTGAAAGGATATTACTGTCGGATCATTCAAATTTTGTTTAGATTGCAGCGATTTGGGCCGATGGATTTGATCCCGGTTGTCGACCCCAGAGAGATCGGCATAAATGGCTTGCATTTCATTATGTCGCTGCTGTACAGCCTCAATATGCTTGAGGGTTTTCATCCCTGGCTGAATGCCTTTAGCATTGGATTTTTTAAGATGGCGACTTTCTGCTCTAATCGCATCATCACATTGTTTTAAATCCATTTCCAATAAAGCACGTGCATCAAATCTGCTTTCATCTAGAATAGCCAGTTGTTCTTTGACAATCGCTTGACGGCGCATGACATTGGCCCAAATTTGATTTTTATAGGCTTCGCTACGATCAGTCAAATCCAGTTGGAGGAGCTCTCCACTTTCGTCATCTCCATACCAGATATGATTAGTGCTGATATCGGTATATCGAACCTTTATTTTGAAACGACCAATATTTTTTGCTCGGTCAAGATAGCCCCTACGTACAATTTCATTACAATTATAATATAAACCTTTGAAGAACACTCCCTGAGACCTAACTGTTGCCTCTGCTTCCGGCAACAATGCGTATCGTAGGCGATTTGTTGAAACTCGTGGTTTCAATATCGCCTGCTCCATCCCCCAATCCCAAACACCACGAGATGTAAAAACCACACCATCTCGCGACATCTCAAAATTATGAGATAGGACTCTTTCCCTGTTATTGTTGGTAAATATGATACATTTTATCAGTCGAACCATAAACTGTTCATAGGTATACAAAGAATTACGGGATGCATGTTGGTCTTCTTTTTTTGGAGATTTTACAACCTTGCCAGAATCAAAGGGAATCGCTAGAGACTGAATAATATCAAAACTCTTCTCAACCGTGCCTTTCATATCACCACGATGATATGCATTAAAATTGCCTACAGTAATACCAATTTGACCGCGAAGGAGGGAAGCTATATTGCTATCAGTATTCTCTGAACCTCGGTCTAACGTTAATTCACGACAAACCTCCTGGCAGGGCCAATCAGACTCAGCTATTTCATAGCCATACTGTCTACAAAATTCGACCTTATTACTCATAGCATTAAATAATGCCTGACTGGCACCGTGCCAACAAGGACTATCAAAACCAACATGAATTCCCACAATCATTCCACTGAAACTATCAACAACACTATAGATTACAGGTCGTCCTATACTGACTAGTTCATCTTTGCTGTAGGAATATCGAATATATATATCTGCAATAGTACTATCAATTTCGTAGCGCGATGCCGGTCCTCGGAGTCCCGCTCTCGCGAGCCCGGGCTTGCCGGCGTAATCTCGATCATAATTTATACTACCTACCCGTTTTTTCAAAAACGTCAACTGATCAACATATTTAGTAAGCTGGCGCTTGAATGATTTGGGAGAAATAAGATAATTTCTGGGTAGTAACATTTTGAACGGTTCAGCAATATCCTCGTCCGGGGCTCCCATCGGGCGCAACTCTGTCGAAGCATACTCCATACAAAAATCCAAATACAACCGAGAAAGCTGGACTTCTGTCCCCGAGCGGATTTTCTTGGAGAAGAATACTATATTTTTAATGTCTTGTTGGGTAATGCCACGGTAAGATTTACCATAAAGCGTTTCGCGCCCTCGTTTTGATGCAAGACAAACTTTCCCCTTTTCCAGCTCCAGGTATGTAGTAGGCAACTGGTGATTTTTGCCACATGCGAAGTAATTAGGTAATAGCGCATTTGGAATGCCACCACATCGGAAGTAGCGATTCAATTGACTAGTGACATACTTTTTACTTTTTCCTGAACGATCAATGAGTAGTTTCAAAATCCCGCTTGAGTCACCATATAGATAACGATGCCTCAGTTCATGATCGCTTATTAGGGGTTCAAGCGTAGCAAGTCCTTCATCACGTTTTTTTATCCAGCTTGGATTTAAGTTATTATCTGCTTCATAGATGATTTTTGGAAAATCATGATCTGCTATATGTCTACGCCCTTGAGAAATATCATTTTCAACTTCGTCAAGCGACAAGGTAAATGGCCGTTTCGGTGAAACGAGTAGCAATTCAGTTACAGCTAGCCGCATTGTATCCCAGCAGATATCAATGATCAGCAGCTCGGAACTATTTTTGGTATCAGACACGATCTTTTGGTTAACCCGCATTAGACCTCCGTATTACTGACAGAGGACGGTATAACTCGATTCGTTGTGTCAAATCGATATTCAAACGACCGGTATAAACCGCGTGCTGGAACAAACACTGCACCTGAAATTTATCAATATTAAGTTCATAGGCTACCTGATGAATTAACATCAGCAGCGTGGATAAAGGGGTTGCTATCATGTGGTGCCTAAACCGAACAATAACATTGGCATAAAATTCTGCCGAAACCTGAATCAGTTCAGCCTCATCAAAACATTCTCGTAGAAACTCTAAATTGTAAATAATGGTGGCGTCAAAACTCTTCTCTGTTATCAACACATGATCAATATTTTGAGTACGCCAATACTCAAGGGAAATTCGCTCTTTTGCCAATGTACGATTAACAACACGGGGGGATGTTATTTCTGGATCCAGCGCATCAGAATATTTGAAGCTATATGGACTCAATATATGCTTCCCTGCCTCCGTTTGCCGAATAATGACAAAATCCTGAGTCATAGTTTTGGCTGGGATGCGGCCACCATGATTACCTCGTTCTTTATAATTACCTGGATGGACAACGTTCAGAGAGGCAGCAATTTCTAGAGTTTGATGCAGTGGTAACGGATACTGTTCGAGAATGTCGATAACAGTTGGATCGCGTTCGAAATAGAAAAATGGTGCCCTCTCGCCACGACTCAGCAGATGATGCTCACGTCTCGTTTTGTGACTATACACAATCTGCCCCTGACCATAGGTATGGGACTGCCGCACCGTGACCCAGGGGCGATACCCCGAAGCTTTGATGTCTCGGTTATACCGTGCTGTTTTTGCGATCTCCGCATCGGTGACGATGGGCTGCTGAACCGTTTTTTGCTGCATGACTACTCCTACCTGACCTGCATACAACCTAGTAACTGGGCAGGGGGTCGTCAACCGCAATAGTGCACGTAAGGCGTTGTTTTTACTTATTTATTTTTATAAATAATAACTATCGACGCTATCATGGCAAAAATGCCACACTCAACAAAATTTCATTTTTTATATTAAAAAACATATAGTTATAAAAAATCACATAAGCATACATAATCACGAATATTTATTTTTATAAATAATAAGTAAATGTTTTTTATTCCTTTTTTGACATAAGAGGGTGGCGGATATAGAACATTATTCTGAAGCGATTGATGATTCCGCTCAGAAAAAATGTCCGTTTTTGGCTACAAAAGGCTCCATGCGAAGAGCAATCAATGCATCCACACCAAAAAATCAGCCCGGCAAGGGTGGCCTGCCGGGCTGTGGGTGACTGACGAGCTGATAACTCACGTCAACAAGCGGTTAGCCATGCCATCCAGCTTCGCTTTGGTCTTTTCCCAACCGGGCATCACCTGACCCATCAGCCGGTAAAAGTGCTCGCTGTGATTGTGCTCGGCAATATGGCAGAGCTCGTGCAGGATCACGTAATCGATACACTCGCGGGGCGCTTTGACCAGATGCGGGTTAAGCGTGATCCGGCCATTGGGGGAACAACTGCCCCACTGGGTCTGCATGGTCAGGATGCGCAGTGGCGGACGCTCGGTGACCCAGATGGCCTGATCGAGCATGGCATTGAGGCGTCTGGCAAACACCTCTTTGGCACGGGCCTTGTACCAGTCAGCGAGCAGTGCATGGACTTTCTCGGCTCTCTTTGCGCTATCAGTGACTAGGCTCCTGACCGACACCTCCAGCTTGCCACGCAGCATTTTGACCCCCGGCACCGAATTAGGGGCTTCGATCACCTTGAGCAGGTACTGCTTGCCGAGGTAATAGTGACTTTCCCCACTGATGTACTGGCGTGGGGTGACGTGCTCCAACTGCTGGCGAAAGTCGCGTAACTGTTCGTAGATCCAGCGTCCGCGCTGCTTGACCGCTGCGAGAACCGCTTCATCAGCCGCCTCACGCGGGGCCGAGACCACGACGCGGCAATCGGGATGCACCTTGATAAGCACCTTGCCGCTAGCCTGTCTCCGTTGCACCCGCTCGAAGGCGATCCGCTCATCGCCGTAGCGAAAGCTAAAGGATGGAGCTGGAGCCTGGGCCTGAGCATCGCCCTTGGCCCGAATAGGCACATTCATCTGATCAGACTCCGCTCAAGCCGACTCGGGTGATCTGCACCACCATCTCGACGATCTTCTTGGCCTGCTCCATACCACTGCCGATTGCTTTGCACTCCTGGAACATGCGCGGCAACAGTTTCTTGCGAATACCCGCCTCGATGTTCTGCGGGTTGATGGAGTGCTCGGCCACAGACGCATCCACGACCGTATCGATCTCGAAGGCCAGCTTTATCCACTTATCCTGTACTTGGCTGTCGGTAATGGCGAACACCTCCGGCAGTACCTTTTTGAACACCCCAAAGTAGGCCTGAGCGTGGCGATGCCCAGCAAAGGCGTCAGGTATGTCACTCAGGCGGCGCTCCTGCACCTGCTCTTCGAACTCCCGAAACAGCATGTACTGCTTGAGCGGGTGCTCGAACAGCTTCTCTGCCTCCTCGATAGCTTGTCGCAGCAGCTTGGAGAAGGCTTCCTGGGCGTAAGGGTCATCTCGTAGCTCCTGCTCAATCATGCGGCTGACCCGCGTTTTGATGATGTCGGTCTCGTTGCGGGTCTTGTTCTCGTTCCACTCTTCTGGCTGCTGCTGGCCCATCTTGCCGACCTCGTAGACGCCACCCGGCTCTTTGACCTCTACACCGACCACATGCTTATCCAGCAGCTTCTTCACCTGCTCGGCATATTCGTCGTAGTCAATCTTCTCACCTGCATCCTGCTGCACCAGTTGGCGCAGGCTGGAGAGCTGTTTCACCGTCTCCTTGTAGTGACGGCGATCCGCCTCGCTAAAGGCGCTGTCCTCGAAGAAAGAGGCCGACTGCAACGCCACTTTCAGACAACTGGCAAATGCCGTGAGCGCCTCGTAGAAGTCTTCTCGCACCTTGAGGTTCACATCCACCAGTTCGCCGTCCAGATCCTCCATCTTGGGCACCAGCACTTGGCGCAATTGCTCGATATCCTGCTTGTTCTTCACCCCGGCGAAGATACCCCACAGGGTCTGGTAGAGCTGCGGCAAGCGCTTGTACTCGGTGCCCATCTGGTTGTAGAGGCCTTTGAGGTCGTCAACGTCATAGCCGCCTTGGGTGCGGAAAGCGAGATCCTGATACTTGCCGATGGTGGTATCCAGCTCGGATAAGATGCCGCGATAGTCGATAAGCAGACCAAATTTCTTCTTCGGGTGCAGCCGGTTGACCCGCGCAATCGCCTGGATCAGGTTGTGCTCTTTGAGTGGCTTGTCGATATAGAGCACGGTGTTCTTTGGCTCATCGAAGCCGGTCAACAGCTTGTCCACCACGACCAGCAACTTGAGAGGATCATTCTCATCGGCAAAACGCTCGATAAGCGCCTTGGAATACACCTGCTCATCCTGAGTGCCGACATTCTCCTTCCACCACTGAGTGACCAGCGGGGTGGTCGATTCATCGACCTCGGTGTTGCCTTCCCGGCTGTCGGGCGGACTCATCACCACCGCCGACTCGAACAGCCCCGCCTCGTCGAGGTACTTTTTATAGAGCACCGCCGAGGCTTTGCTATCGCAGGCCAGCTGGCCCTTGAGCCCCTCGACAATGTGGTTTGAAAAGTGACTGGCGATATCGAACGCAATCAGCTTGATGCGATCTTCCGCGCTGTAGATCTCGCCCTTGCGGGCAAATTTGCGTTTCAGATCGGTCTGCTGCTGCTCGTTTAACCCCTGGGTTATGCGCTCAAACCAGCTGTCGATAGCCCGCTCGTTGACCTCCAGATCGGGAATGCGCTCCTCGTAGAGCAACGGCGTCACCGTCTTGTCCTCGACCGCCCGTTGCATGGTGTAGGCATGGACGATGGGGCCAAACTTATTGGTGGTCTTGTCATCCTTGAGAAGCGGCGTGCCGGTAAAAGCCACAAACGCGGCGTTGGGCAATGCCAGCTTCATGCGGACATGGTTCTCGCCCCCCTGGCTGCGGTGGCCCTCATCGATCAGCACGATGAGATCCGGGCTCTTGTTGATGCACTCCGGCAACTTGGTCGCTGAGTTGAACTTCTGAATAAGCGAGAAGATGATCCGCTCGCTGCCCTTACCGATCTGCTCGGCCAGCCGCTTGCCCGAGGTAGCCATGGCCGCTTCTTTATCCTTCTTACCCGCGAGTTCGCCGCTGGAGGCAAAGGTCTTGCTGAGCTGGCTCTCCAGATCCACCCGGTCGGTCACCACCAGCAGGCGACACTGTTTCAAACTGTCGTGCAGGATCAGCGCCTTGCTGAGGAACACCATGGTGAACGACTTGCCCGAACCAGTGGTGTGCCAGATCACCCCACCTTCTCTCCCGCCATCGGGGCGTTTCTGGTTGATACGCTCGATTAACCGCTTGATGCCAAACACCTGCTGGTAGCGGGCGACTATCTTGCCCGCCTTCTTGTCAAACAGGGTGAACAGCCGGGTCATCTCCAGCAGCCGCTCCGGGGAAAGCAGGCTGATTAGCAGCCGATCCTGATCGCTGACGGCCAGTGCGCCCGCCGCAACCAGAGACTGATACCAGTCCAGGTCGGCGGCGGAACGGTGGCTAAACAGGGCAGAAAGTTGTTCGGATGAGAGCGGCTGATTCTTGATGGCCGTCATCTCGCCATCACCGATGTCCTCCTCACGCCAGGCGGCCCAGAACTTCTCCGGCGTACCGCAGGTGCCATATCGCCCCTCGATGCCATTGATGGAGAGCAACAACTGGCTGTAGGCAAACAGCAGCGGGATCTCGTCGGGGCGCTGGTTGCGCAGGCTTTGGGAGATCCCTTCCTTGATGGTCGGCCCTTTTTTGGCATTGCCATCCGGGCGCTTGGCCTCGATCACCACCAAGGGCAAGCCATTGACGAAGCAGACGATATCCGGGCGACGCGACTCGATGCCCCCTGCGCGGGTAACCCGAAACTCTTCGGTAAAGGTGAATCGGTTGTTGTGCGGGTTGTGCCAGTCAATGAGGGGGATGGTGGGGCTCACCTTCTTGCCATCAACAAACTCGGTGACGGACATGCCATAGAGCAAGTGGTTATAGAGCCGCTCGTTGGCCGCCTGCAACCCTTCATTCAAGGCCGGGCTGCACAGCTCACTCACCAGATTGTCCACTGACTTGGGCGACAGCGGATAGGTTTTGCCCGCAAACACAAAGGTGCGCTCGGCCAGCACGCTGCGCAGTTGTTGGCGCAGCACCACCTGATCGAACTTGTTATCCCGTGCCGCCAGCGCCTGTTCAGGGGAGAGGAAAGACCAGCCCAGCTGGGTGAGCAGGGTCAGGGCTGGGATCTTGGCGCTGTACTCTTCCTGAAATTTCGGCAAGGCCTTCATAACGGGGGTGCCTCAAACTGGTTATCAATTTTTTGCTGAAAGCCGATCAACTCATGAATGGTACTCGTCGTCGAGTTATACACCCACTCATGATCAAAGAGGCTCTTTAGCCGCTGAACCATATAGGCAGAGCCGACCACCAGAGAGTAAAAGCGGTTACCCTTACCACGCTGTTGCTCGATATTTGCCAGGGTCGCCGGTGGCAGATCCGCCATGATGAAGTCAGAAATCATCAACAGGTCAGCCTTTTGGTAGGTCTCTGCGTCCATGGTTTTCAACGCATGGCCAAGGGCAGGTGCCGCATCAGTACCACCATGAAACGACATTTTCAGAAAGTC
This sequence comes from Aeromonas allosaccharophila, assembly GCF_016026615.1. Classification (NCBI taxonomy): domain Bacteria; kingdom Pseudomonadati; phylum Pseudomonadota; class Gammaproteobacteria; order Aeromonadales; family Aeromonadaceae; genus Aeromonas; species Aeromonas allosaccharophila. Next base: position 1,756,928 of record NZ_CP065745.1, read on the forward strand.
GATTATCGACGCAAGGCCCCATTCTCCACTCAACTCCAACGTCTTGATACCCGTAGAGAAGTTAATCAGGTAACAGGGACGTTGCTCCTCTCTCGCTTTGGTTGCCAGAAATAGCGTCATGGCTTTGGCGATCGTCTCGGGCGCACCGCTCATCGAGCTACTGGTATCAACGCAGAGGATCATGGGGCCGCGCTTCTCCTCTTCGTTGACCTGCCTCTCCTCTTCCCTTTCAACATGCTGATGTTGAGTCTGTATACCAGCCATATCAAAGCTCATCAGTCGTGACTCGACGAACTTCAAATCAAACAGCAATGCGGTCTCGTCATCAGCCAACAGGGCTTTCTCGCTGGGTAATACATGCTCCAGATCTCGCCCCAACCGAATACCCACTATCTCCTCTCGGGAGTTGATATCGGGCAGACAGAGATCCAGAACGTGGTTGACCTTCACCCGCTCAATCTTTTCGGAGAGTTCAATCTGCCGGATCTTGCCGAGCAAGTCGCATAACGCATGCAACCCCTTGTCGTTTGCCAGATAGCTTGCCCACTTCTGGAACTGGGCCAGATCTTGGGCAGAGAGCTGGCCACTGGAGAGATCAACTAGCCGCCCCGGATCCAGCCCCAACGCTTCAAGCAAAGGTTGCAACTGCTGCAACAGCTTGAGCATGCTCTCCAATCGTTCCATTAACTGGACACGCAGCTGCTCGATCCGGGTCAGCTCCCATCCATTGCGGGCTTTATCCAGCACCTTTTGCCATTCAGTAGCCAGCAGTTGGCAACTGACGGCCTTATCCGCACTCGGCAGCTCCGCGTCCTGAGCGAAACTATCGGCAACCTGTTTTTGCCAAAATGGCGGATCCGCCGGGTGCTGGCAGGCTTTACAGAGCGCGAGATAATCCTTCACAGCCCCTTGAAAAGAGGTTTTGGATATATCGCCAAGCGCACTCTCTCTTCGCCAATGGTTCAGCTTGTGGGCATGCCCGGCGAATGGACACTCGCTGGTCAACGCGGCCTCAGTATCTCTCTTCCACTCCTCGATGTGCTGCGTGACCTGGCTGGTCAGCGAGCTGGAGTGAGCCAGCAATCCACCATAGCTGTCGCGGAATTCTCTTTGAGCGAGAAGCGATGCACTCTCCACCAGGCTTATTTGCATAAGGCTTCCAGCCGTTCGCAATCCTTGATACGCAGCTTGATCTGGCTTATCTGCTCCGTAATCCCATCGAGCGCAATGGCTACTTTTTCTACCGGGACAAATATGGATGCAAGACGCTGTTCATATCCCTGCTGCAAGGTCTCCACCTTGTCCAAAATGGCACTCAGCTGCGATCTGACATCTGTCACTGAAGATGAGAGTGAGTCAATCAGACGTTGGTTGATATCCGTTTTTTTATCACCTTTATGGAAAAGTATTTCTGGTTTGAAATCAAACGAAGAGTTGCTGTGAAAACTTCTTGGATTTGATATTTTACATGTTCCCTGCTTATCAAACTCGAAAACCAAGTAATCAATTTCGTTGCCAGACTTGTCCACTGGATGAAATTTACCTGCCTTGCTCATTCGCTCTGTTGGAATATATATATGCTCTTGACTGCTGCCATGGCCATTAAATTTATTGCTAACTTTAAAAAAAGTTTTCTCTTTAATGAAACGACTAAGTGATTCAACCTTGTAAATATCTTCCGTACAAAAAAGCTCAATGTGAATCTCTTTATCCAGCAACGTTTTTTTGAGATCGATCTCTGCCAGATTAATACCACTGTCAAAACCGCTATCCTTGACGGCTTGCTCAACGATATCGTTAACGGCAACACGATTATCTTCATGGGTCCACAAGCAGTGCCGCAATAGCAAGGCATCACTGTGATTGGTTTCGCTGCGGCCATTAAAGAGGGCAGCGGCCTTGAGCAGTTGGGTCGCCCGCTGCCAGCGGCGGTCGGAAACATAGACCTTCAGTTTGTCATATTTGGTGGCGAGTTCACTGCGGATCAGGCGAATAATGGTCAGGGTTTCCGGTGACAAGCTCACCTCATGCAGTTGCTCTCGCCATTTAGCCCACTCATCGGCCTTCACAACAAGCGAGTCATCAATCCTGATAGCCGCCTCGGTCGGTTTACACGCCAGCAATCGTTCAAAATTATCAGACTGCTCAATGGGCCCGACCATCAGGCGGATGATAAAGCGATCATACAGCGCATCCAGCCCCTGATTGGCATCGGGTGTTTCATTCGACGCAGCCACCAAGGCTTTCAGTGGGGCCTGCTCGATCTGTTCGCCATTGCGAAAGGTGTGCTCATTGATAAGTGTCAGCAGGGTATTAAGGATCGCCGGGCTCGATTTCCATATCTCGTCCAGAAATGCGAAATCGGCCTGGGGCAGATAATGCTCGGTTTTACGAACATACCGATCTTCTTTGAGTGCCTTGATCGAGATGGGGCCAAAGACCTCCTCGGGGGTACTGAACCGGTTCATCAGATACTCGAAGTAGGCCGGATTGGCAAAGGCACAGGCGATGCGACGGGAGATCAGGCTTTTGGCCGTGCCGGGTGGGCCGTAAAGAAAGGTATTCTGACCACACAAGGCACCCAGCAGTGCCACCGAGATCACCTCCTCCCGCTCAAACATCCCTTCACATACCGCGTTGACCAGCCGTTCCATCCGTTGTTGTAATTTCATGTTTATCCCTAACTGACTGTTTATCTTATTTAATTTTTATGATGATGCGATGCAACCAAGGCTCGCCATTCGCCTGGCCGTCACCCTCACTGAGGGTACGGGCCGAGCGCCTGATCAGTGCAAACAGCACTGCTTGTACTTCTTGCCGCTACCACAGGGACATGGCTCATTGCGCCCGACCTTGGCAGGGGCCTTTGCCGGTTTCACCGATGGCACCGCGACAGGCCCCCTGTTTGGCCCCCGTTGGGCGAGAAAATAGGCGTGCAATTTCAACGCGGCAGGGCCCACTTCGGCCACGCTCTGTTGATGTTCCGGCAGCGACAGGCTGGCAAGCAGTGGCAATTGGTCATCGCTGCCATGCAGGCGGATCACCTCAAGCCAGGTATCCAGCTCCTCTGGCAGCGCAGGCCAGTTCCCCAGCGCCATACCACGCAGATAGCCAAAGCACCACTCTTCGGCGTTGCAGATCTCTTGTTCTTCGAAAAGATTGACCATCAACACAGGTATAAAGTGCTCGGGCTGATAACAGAGGGTATGGGCCAGAATATTCATATGGCCGATGATAAGGTCCAGCGCCCGTTTCATCTCCCGCTCGGATGACCACTCGGGGGGCATGCCGCCCCAGAGTACCGGCCACCACTGGCTTGGTGATACCAGCTCGGGGCCGGAGAGCACGGCAGTCAGAAAGCCGTCGAGTGCCGACAGACTCAGCATCGAGTAGTCATTGCCATAGTCCATCAGCCGCTGCTCCAGCCACTCAACGTCGGCCTCGGTCATGGGGTGAAGGGTCACTTTTTTCATGCGGCCTCCTCCACCTTGACCCGCCGTTTGCCAGTCAACAGTTGTTGCATTAGGGCTTTTTTCTCTTGCTTTAGGGCATCGAGCTTTTGTTGCAGGGCAATAATTTCTTGATCGGCGGTGGAGAGTATGGTGGCGATTTTTTGTTGTTCTTCTAGTGCGGGAATTTTCACCACGTGAGTTTTTATATTTCCCGTAATCTGTGGCTGGCCAGATCCTGATATTAAGTACGACAGATTGCTTCCATCCAATACATAGAAGAGGAACTTTTTACTTATAGCGGGAAAATTATCGGTATTAATAACCATTGCATTCCCTGTAATCCATGACTGAGCCTGAGTCCAGTTAACAACGCCGCATGTACTACCCCGACAAGTAACCGCGATTTGCTCAGTTGCGTGATTAAATTCTTCGTAGAGGCCAATAATTCCGTTTGCGCCATAAACGGGATAACCAGTTTCAGTCAACATTGACTGCGATATAGTCTTTGGCTGATAGACTTCTGCTATGTCTGATAGAGACTTACTTTCCCACTCCCCACTAAACCTAACTCCATTGTTATCCAGCAGGCGCTTTTTTCCGGTGAGCAGTTGTTGCATCAGCGCCTTTTTCTGCTGCTGGCTATTGGCAAGCAGTTGCTCAGTAGAGCTGATCGCCCTATCCCAAGTGGAGAGGATATTGGCAATTTTTCTTTGTTCGGGTAGAGGAGGTATTGGCGCTACAAGTTCTTGCACCTGCTTTGCAGACAAATTAGCTTGTTTTGTGCCCCCAGGGAATGAATATAATCGTGAAAGAATCACTTCACTTCGCAGTAAATTTAGTAAATAACCAGCACTTGTTTTTTTCTTAGGAACAAATTTCATTACTCGCTGATTCAATAGTGAATCGGGCGCATGAGATGGTATTTCTACTGTAAATCCATAGTCGCGTTTACCCATAGTCCCCGTCATAGACATGACCAGATCACCAGGTCTCACCAGAAATCTAGCATACTCATCCTTGAATGACTCAGGTAGATATTCTGGATTTCGTTCAAAATCTAAATTGTTTTGATATAAATTACCCATTCTGAGCAAAGGAATACCCGTAGGAGTAAAGTCGCTACTTTTAAATGCGAACCCCATAACGGTATCTGCTAATTCACTTAATGTACCAACCGTCCACCCCTTAGGCACCATAGCCCAGCTCCTCCAGATACTTAGCCATCTCGATTTCCAGCTCGGCCAGTCGGGTTTTCAGTTGTTCGCGCTCGGCCCGCACCGCCAGCAGATCGATCTCCTCTTCCTCCTCGAAGGTATCCACATAGCGTGGGATATTGAGGTTGTAGTCGTTCTCCTTGATCTCTTTAAGCGAGGCGAGATAGGCGTATTTATCGACATTGCCGCCGTTGCGGTAGGTGGCGACGATCTTGGCGATATTGTCCGCACTCAACAGGTTCTGGTTTTTACCCGCCTTGAACTCACGGCTGGCATCGATAAACAGCACATTGTCATCCACCTTCTGCTTTTTAAAGATCAGGATGGCGGCCGGGATGCCGGTGCCATAGAAGAGCTTCTCTGGCAGGCCGATCACCGCATCGAGCAGGTTCTCGTCGATCAGCTGCTGACGGATCTTGCCCTCGCTGGAACCCCGGAACAGCACGCCGTGAGGCACCACGACCCCCATGCGACCACTCTTGGGTTTGAGGGTCTCAATCATATGGAGGATAAAGGCGTAATCCCCCTTGGTCTTGGGCGGCAGCCCGCGCTTGAAGCGACCGAACTTATCGTTCCCCGCTTCCTCATAACCCCATTTATCCAGCGAAAACGGCGGGTTGGCGGTCACGATATCAAAGCGCATCAGATCGCCGTTTTTATCGAGCAGCTTGGGGTTGCGGATGGTGTCGCCCCACTCGATCTTGTGGTTGTCTTCCCCGTGCAGGAACATGTTCATCTTGGCCAGCGACCAGGTAGAGCCGATGGCCTCCTGCCCGTAGAGGGCGTAGTGCTTCTCGCCATGGTTTGCTACTACCTTGCGGCCGCACTTCATCAAGAGTGATCCCGAGCCACAGGCCGGATCGCAGATGGTGTCGCCCGGCATCGGCTCCAGCAACTCGGCGATAAGATCGGAAACTTCGGGCGGGGTATAGAACTCCCCCGCCTTCTGGCCGCCGCTGGCGGCGAAGTTCTTGATGAGATATTCATAGGCGTTGCCGATCACATCCAGGGTGCCGACCCGGCTGGGCTTGAGGTTTAGCTCATCCTTGGCAAAGTCTTCCATCAGGTGACGCAGTATGGTGTTCTTCTGCTTCTCTTCGCCGAGGCGGTCGGTGTTGAAGCTGATGTCCTGAAACACGCTCTTGCCCGCGTCTTTGAGCTTGGTGCCATTGGCCTCTTCGATGGCGTGCAGCGCCTGATCGATCCGCTCGCCATTGCCCGGCTCGTGACGACGCTCGAACAGGCTGTAGAAACTGGCCTGTTTGGGCAACACGAAGCGCTCGTTTTTGAGCATCTCTTCAATGAGCTCCGGCTCATCGCCATATTCGGCCTTGTAGCCATCGTAGTGATCCTGCCAGACATCGGAGATGTATTTCAGGAACAGCATGGTGAGCACGAAATCTTTATAGGTATCAGGGCTGACAGTGCCGCGAAAGGTATCACAGGCAGACCAGAGGGCCTTGTTGATATCGTCCTGGTTTATCGAGGTAGTCATAAGTCACAATTCCTTGGGTATTTCTTGGAAAAATGGGCTGCTCAGCGAAACTATTTCGGTTGCTGATCGGATTGTTCGAGCAGGCTGGCAGCGATGGCCTGCATCATCTGCTCGCCGTTGCGTTGCAGTTGTTGCGTCAGACGTCGCTCTTCACGCAGGATGTTGACCATCTTCATGATGGCTACTTGTCTCGCAAGAGATGGGATGCCGATGGGGGTCTCCGCCAACACCTGACGACGAATACTTTTGGCAGCGCTGCCTTCGGCGTGAAGCTCGAAGTAGCGCTGGCAAGGGGACTGATTGAGCTGCCAGGCCAGAAATTCGGGACTGAGCGCCTCGCTATGCAACCGCACCACATAGAAGTGAGGGGCGGCTACGGCGGGCAATGGTGCAAGCCCGGTATCAACCAGCACGGCATAGTTAGTGCTGCCACGGGCCGCCACCAAGATATCGCCGGTTTGCAGCCAGTCAGGTTCCTTCTTGCTGGTAGGCTCAGAACGAAGGCAGGCAGACCAGTCAACCCCCCCTTCTGGCGAGGCATCTCTCATCTGCACCACGGCCATGCTGCCGGAATCGATCTCCGGGATCTTGCCGCGATAGGGGTGCCCAGCACTGATGGTGGCAATTTGGTTCAGCTTCACAAAAAATCTCTTCATCGTTAATGATGCAGTTACAGTGTGTCGCATCTGACGCTATTGAGTCAATATCAACGCCCATTATTTTTGCATCAATAGGAATGATGCTTTTATGTGTGCCATTGACAAGAGGTAGACCCTGACCTGCCTGAAAGATCCAACCGAGATCATTTTTGTAATTTAATTACAGATATTCACCGCACAAAATAAAAAGGCCCTGCTGTTGCAGGGCCTTTGAGTTTCCAACTTGAATGGTCGGTTTCCAACTTCAATGTCACGGTTTCCAACTTAAATGGCCGTGATCACAAGCACGCCTTTACTTGGCGTAATCCTCAGTCGGGATACAGGCACAGAACAGGTTGCGATCGCCGTAAACGTCGTCGATGCGATTCACTGACGGCCACAGCTTGCTGGCGCGCACGGCGTCGGACGGGAAGACCGCCTCAGCGCGGCTGTAGCCACGATTCCACTCTGTATCCATCACGTCATCCTGGGTGTGCGGCGCATGGACCAGCGGGTTGTCGGTCAGGCTCCACTGCCCGTCCTGCACCTTGGCAATCTCGGCGCGAATCGCAGTCATCGCCTCGACGAAGCGATCCAGCTCGCGCTTGGATTCGGATTCCGTCGGCTCGACCATCAGGGTGCCCGCTACCGGGAAGCTCATGGTCGGCGCGTGGAAGCCATAGTCCATCAGCCGCTTGGCAACGTCCATCTCGCTGATGCCGGAGGCCTCCTTGAGCGGACGGATATCCAGAATGCACTCGTGAGCTACCCGACCGTTACGACCGGAATAGAGCACCGGGAAGGAGTCACCCAGCTTCTTGGCCAGATAGTTGGCGTTGAGGATGGCCACCTGAGTGGATTTCTTCAGCCCCTCGTCACCCAGCATGGCGATGTACATCCAGCTGATGGGCAGGATGCTGGCCGAACCGAACGGTGCCGCCGACACGGCGCCGTTGTCACGGCTCTCCTTGTCGGTCTTGACCACGGCGTGACCGGCCACGAACGGTGCCAGATGTTTCTTCACGCCGATGGGGCCCATGCCCGGGCCGCCACCGCCATGAGGAATGGCGAAGGTCTTGTGCAGGTTGAGGTGGGAAACATCCGCCCCGATAAAGCCCGGCGCCGTCAACCCAACTTGCGCGTTCATATTGGCGCCGTCCAGATAGACCTGACCACCGTGCTGGTGAACGATGTCGCACACCTCCTTGATGGTCTCCTCATACACCCCGTGGGTGGAGGGGTAGGTCACCATCAGACAGGAGAGCTGATCACCCGCCTCGGCGGCCTTGGCCCGCAGATCGTCGAGATCCACGTTGCCGGACTTGTCACAGGCGGTGACGATCACCTTGAGCCCCGCCATCTGGGCAGAGGCCGGGTTGGTACCGTGGGCAGAAGCCGGGATCAGGCAGATGTCGCGATGCCCCTCACCGCGGGAATCGTGGTACTTCTTGATGGCCAAGAGGCCCGCGTATTCACCCTGAGCACCGGAGTTGGGCTGCATGCAGACCGCATCGTAACCGGTCACCTTCACCAGCCAGTCTTCGAGGTCGGCCAGCAGCAGCTGGTAGCCCTTGGCCTGGGCCAGTGGGGCGAACGGGTGCAGCTTGCCGAACTCGGGCCAGGTGACCGGGATCATCTCGGCGGTGGCGTTGAGCTTCATGGTGCAGGAGCCGAGCGAAATCATGGCGTAGTTGAGCGCCAGATCCTTGGCTTCGAGACGGTGGATGTAGCGCAGCATCTCGGTCTCGGAGTGGTACTTGTTGAACACCTCGTGGGTCAGCACGGCATCGGTGCGCAGCAGATCCTGCGGGATGGCGTGATGGGCCTGGGCCGCCTTGTCGAGGACCTCAATATCCAGTCCATGGCCTTGGCCGAGGAAGAGATCAAACAGCTCGGCCACATCGCCGCGGGTGGTGGTTTCAGAGAGGGACACCCCTACCGCACCGTCGAGGTCTGCACGCAGGTTGATGCCGAGCCCCTCAGCCTTGGCGATCAGCGCCGCCTTGTCGGCAGTCTGCACGGTCAGGGTATCGAACCAGCTGGCATGGTTGAGGGCCACGCCCTTGGCCTTGAGGCCGAGCGCCAGAATGGTGGTCAGACGGTGCACACGGGAGGCGATGGTTTTCAGCCCCACCGGGCCGTGGTAGACGGTATAGAAGCTCGCCATGTTGGCCAGCAGCACCTGTGCGGTACAGATATTGGAGTTGGCCTTCTCGCGGCGGATGTGCTGCTCGCGGGTCTGCATCGCCATGCGCAGGGCACTCTTGCCACGGGCATCTTTGGAGACACCGATGATGCGACCCGGCATGGAGCGCTTGTAGGCATCGCGGGTGGCGAAGAAAGCGGCGTGGGGGCCACCGTAGCCCATGGGCACGCCAAAGCGCTGGGCGGAGCCCAGTACCACGTCAGCCCCCAGCTCGCCCGGGGACTTGAGCAGCAGCAGGGAGAGCAGATCGGCGCTGACGCAGGCCAGCCCTTTCTGGGCCTGTACCGCGGCGATAAGCGCCCGCAGATCTTTCACCTCACCTGTGGTGGTTGGGTACTGGAACAGGGCACCAAACACCTCTTCACTCACCGCATCGCTCGCGGCGCCGACCGCCACGTCGAAACCGAAGTGAACCGCGCGCTCCTTGACCACGTCGATCACCTGCGGGTGCACGTCATCGGCCACGAAGAAGAGATTGGATTTGGACTTGGCCATCCGTTTGGCCAGCGCCATCGCCTCGGCAGCGGCGGTCGCTTCATCCAGCAGGGAGGCACTGGCCAGATCCATGCCGGTCAGATCCAGCGTCAGCTGCTGGAAGTTGAGCAGGGCTTCGAGACGGCCCTGCGCCAGCTCGGGCTGGTACGGGGTGTAGGCGGTATACCAGCCCGGGTTTTCCAGCACGTTGCGCAAAATGACGTGGGGCACATGGGTATCGTGATAACCCATGCCGATATAGCTCTTGGCAATCTTGTTCTGGGCGGCATAGCCCCTGAGCTTGGCCAGTGCCTCCACCTCGGTCATGCCGGCACCGATGCCCAGCGGGCCCGGCAGGCGAATGGCGGCAGGCACGGTCTGGGCAATCAGATCGTCCAAGCTCTCTGCCCCGACGGTCGCCAGCAGTTGGCGCAGCTCTTCCTCGCCCGGGCCGATATGGCGGCGGACAAAATCGGTTTTTTGCTCGAGTTCAAACAGTGACTGGGTCATTTCCCTATTTCCTGATAAATAAGTCCTGGCATGAAATCCTGATAACCAAGACCTGATGTTCCTGATGGTCGGCTGATACCGACGCCACTCATGTTCGCTATGCCGCAGCCAAGAGAGCACGGCACTGGATGCTCGCTGGCACCACGGGGATCACCCTGTAAACCGCGCGCTGGCTAAACCCCAACACGCCGGATACGAGTGACTTCACCCTGCTGTCGACTCTGTCGGCAGCCATACAAAAGGGCCCCGCACGTTGGTGCAGGGCCCGGGGCATTACTCTTCGTCCACCACGTTCTGGTAGCCTTCGGCATCCAGCAGGTTGGCCAGCTCGCTCTCGTCATCGAGCTTGATGCGGAACAGCCAGCCAGCGCTGTAGGGGTCGGAGTTGACCAGCTCGGGGCTCCCTTCCAGCTCGTCGTTGACGGCGATGATCTCGCCGCTCACCGGGCTGTAGATGTCGGAGGCCGCCTTGACCGACTCGGCCACGGCGCAGTCGTCACCGGCACTGACCTGCTTGCCCACTTCCGGCAGCTCGACAAACACCATGTCACCCAGCAGCTCCTGGGCGTGCTCGGTGATACCGACCACGGCCTCGCCGTTGGCTTCAACACGGATCCACTCGTGGGAAGTGGCATATTTCAGTTCGCTCGGGATATGGCTCATTTGTGCTTCCTTTGATCTTTGAGTCGCGTTTAAAAACGAATATGAAAAGGGATGGGGGGAGGCACAGCCCTCCCCCAAGACGGTATTAAACCAGCTTCTGGCCGTTACGGACGAAAGCGGGCTTGGTGACCTTCACGGTGACCAGCTTTTTGCGGATCTCCACCTCGGCTAGCTCACCGATATCACGGGGCACCCGCGCCAGGGCAATACTGTAGCCCAGGGTGGGGGAGAAAGAGCCGGAGGTGATCACACCTTCCCGCTTCTCACCGTTTTCCGCAGTGAAGGTGACCGGCATACCGGCACGCAGCACCCCTTTCTCTTCCATCACCAGACCCACCAGCTTGGGCTGGTTGCCCGCCGCTTTCTGCGCTTCCAGCACGTCGCGGCCGATGAAGTTGCGATCGCTCGGCTCCCAGGCGATGGTCCAGGCCATGTTGGCGGCGAGCGGAGAGATTGACTCGTCCATGTCCTGACCGTAGAGGTTCATCCCCGCTTCGAGGCGCAGGGTATCGCGGGCACCGAGACCACAGGGGGCCACGCCGTTATCCAGCAGCGCTTGCCACAGCTCGCAGGCTTTCTCTTGCGGCACCACGATCTCGTAGCCATCCTCGCCGGTGTAACCGGTAGTGGCGATAAAGAGATCGCCAGCCTGCACACCGAAGAAGGGTTTCATCCCCACCACGGCTGTGCGCTGGGCGGCGCTCAGCACAGCAGCTGTCTTGACCTTGGCGTTGGGGCCCTGCACCGCGATCATCGCCAGCTCGGGGCGCTCGGTCACTGTGATGTCGAAAACGATGGCGTGATGGCGGATCCAGGCCAGATCCTTCTCGCGGGTGGCGGAGTTGACCACCAGCCGGTAGAAGGTATCGGTCAAGTAATAGGTGATGAGGTCATCGATCACGCCGCCTTCCGGATTGAGCATGCCGCTGTAGAGGGCCTTGCCGGGGGCAGTGAGTTTGGCCACGTCGTTGGCCAGCAGATGTTGCAGAAAGGCTTTGACCCGTTCGCCGGTCAAATCGACGATGGTCATGTGGGAAACATCGAACATACCGGCATCGCTGCGCACCGCGTGGTGCTCTTCCAGCTGGGAGCCGTAGTTGATGGGCATTTCCCAACCGTGGAAGTCCACCATCTTGGCGCCGGCTTCCAGGTGTTTGGGATGCAGTACAGTAGTCTGGATCATCGCATTCTTTCCTTAGCAAAAAGCCTTTTCGCTTTGGCGACCACCCTTGCGACCCGCGCCACCGCTCTGACTGCACTGCGCGCAGCAAAAAGCGACCGGATCCAAAAGTGTGTGCTCGCTCCTGCCCTTGCCAGGCAAGAGGGATTCCTTGAACGGAGCGGATTATATGACAAGCAGGCGAGCGTGCCGCTCAAAAAAAACTAATCTCCTCCCGTAAAACTGACTCCAGACACTAAGATAAATGCAGTGATAAAAACAGCCATAAGCCGACTCAGGCGAGATTAAATTTTGATTTTTACCGTTTCGTCACAATTTGCAGAAAAACGTTTCGCTCCAGAGCAAAATTAAAGGCTGACACCCAAAACGGGTCATCAGCCTTGTCGGATTACTTTTGTTGTCAAAAACGGCGAGTAATATTAGTTTTTTTCACCCTTGGCCTGCATAGCACTGCCCTTGGTCGCCGCAACGGCCCAGTCAGGACGGGCCAATGCGGGTAGCTCGCCCTCCAGCCCCATGGCTGCCCGGATCACTCCCTCCTTGAAGGGCGTCAGCAAATTCGCCGCGCGCAATCCGACGCCTCGCACCAGCTTCTTGAGCGGGTTGGCACCGCTGAACAGCCGCTTGAGCCCTTCCATTGCCGCCAACATGCGAGCCGCTTCGCTCTTGCGCCAGCGCTCGTAGCTGCGCAGGTTGGCGAGCAGGCCGATATCCTCGCCCGCGGCATGATTTTGCAAGATCTGCTCCGCCAGCGCGGCAGCATCCAGCAGGCCAAGGTTGACCCCCTGCCCCGCCAGCGGGTGGATGGTATGGGCCGCATCTCCCACCAGCACCAGCCGCTCGCGAGCAAAGTCGCGGGCATAGCGGGCAGTGAGCGGAATGGCGCTGCGCGGCCCCTCCACCTTGCACAGACCGAGCCGGGCATCGAAGGCGGCGGTAAGCTGGCGATTGAACTGCTCGTCATCGCAGGTGCAGAGCTCCTCGGCGCGGGCCGCAGGCAGCGACCAGACGATGGAACAGAGGTTCTCCTTCCACAGCGGCAAAAAGGCGAGCGGGCCATCCGGGGTGAAGATCTGGCGAGCAACAGCTTCATGGGGTTCGGCGCAGCGCACCGTCGCCACCAGGGCGTGGTGGCCATAATCCCAGCTGGTAAGCGGGATATCAGCCTGACGGCGCACCCAGGAGTGGGCGCCATCGGCAGCCACCACCAGTTTGGCCGAGATGGCCTGACCATCTTCAAGGAGCAGCAGGGCGCCCGCCGGACCGCTCTGCAGGCTCTTGGCTCTGGCGGGGGTCAGCAGCTGGATATTGCTGGCCCCCCGTGTCCCGTCAGCAAGAATCGCCTCAAGCAGTGCCAGCTGGATCACCCGATTCTCGACGATGTGGCCGAGGTTGGCCTGACGCAGGCTGGCGGCATCGAAGTCGATATGGCCAAAACTGTCCTGCTCCCACACCGCCATCTTGTCGTAGCCCTGCAGGCGGCGCGCTTCGATGCCGTCCCAGGCACCAACATGGCGCAGGATCTGTTGGCTAGCCAGGCTCAGGGCGCTGACCCGATTATCGGCCACCTCCCCCAGCTGCGGGTCGGGCAGTTGTCCCTCCACCACCAGTACCTTGAGGGCGCTATGTTTAAGGGCCGCAGCAAGCCCCAGCCCCACCATGCCGCCACCGACAATCACCACATCCACATTTTGCATCTGCATCATCTCATCCTTTCTGGGCTGACCGGCTGGCCAGCGAGGGGACGCCCGCAGGCATCGCCTCTTTATTCAATACGTTTTGATCAACGAATGGCGGTCACCATCTTCCGGTCGACAGGCTCCACTCAACAAGTGCTGGCTAGTTACTACACACATCGGCGACAAAGCCCAGGGTGCGCGAGGCAAGCGGTGCCTTGAGGCACGGGAATCGCCCCATCAGGGTGAGCGCCAGATTGCGCCCAGCCACCAGCGGATCGTGACCATTGGAGAAGAGCTGGGCCAGCGAGGAGGTGAGCCAGACGGTCTGCTCCTGATCGCGCTGACGCTGCTGCCAGTAGCCGCTCAGCACCTTGAAGCTGCCGATATCCTCCCCCTCAGCCAACGCCTTGGCTACGGCGCCGGTAAGCAGATCCAGATCCCGCATCCCGAGGTTGAAGCCCTGTCCGGCAATCGGGTGCAGGGCATGGGCGGCATTGCCGACCAGCACGGTGCGCTGGGCCAGCGGGTAGTCGCAGGCGGTCAGAATGAGCGGATAGACGTTACGCACGCCGCATCGCTCGAAGCGGCCGAGCCGCCAGCCAAAGGCCTGCTGCAGACGGGCAAGAAACGCCGCCTCATCGAGGGCCATCAGCTCATCCACCTCATGCTGCCCGACGCTCCATACCAGCGAGGAGAGCCCCTCCAGCATCGGCAGCAGGGCCAGCGGGCCCCCTTCGGTAAAGCGCTCGAAGGCGCGTCCTTCTGGGTCTTGCGCCGTTTTGACCGTGGCGATGATGGCGTGCTGCTCAAAGTCGTGGCGGGTCACCGGCAACTTGAAGTGCTGACGCACAAACGAGTTGCCCCCGTCAGCGGCTACCAGCAAGCGGGTCTCAATCTGTTCACCGTCTTCGAGGGTGAGGGTCACCTTCTCCTCATCGGGTTCTATCTCGCGCACCCGGGCCGGACAGCAGACCCGGATATGGGGGGCGGCCGCCATCGCCTGTTGCAGCTCGCGACCGATGGCAGCAAGTTCGATCACCTGACCCAGCGCAGGCAGACAGTATTCGGCCGCCGACAGGCGAGCCTGGCCGAAGTGGCCCCGATCCGAGACATGAATCTGGGTAATGGGGGAGCAATGGGGGGCAAACAGCGGCCAGAGTCCGCGCCGCAACAGCGCATCACAGGTACCGGCCGAGAGCGCAATGGCGCGGGCGTCGAACCCTGAATGGGTGTGCTGTTCGGGGACGCTTGCCTCCAGCAGCAGGATCTCGAGGGGGGAGCCATCGGATCGAAGCAGGGCTGCCAGCGAAAGGGCCAGCACGGCACCGCTCATTCCACCGCCGACCAGGGTGACATCGACCTGTCGCACATCAGATTGAGACATAAGCAGAGAGGAAGAAGTGAAAAAGGTGGCCTCATGCTATCACAAAGCCGCTGGCCGAATGCGAGGTCAGCGGCAAAAAACCGGTTGCGCCTCACAGGGTTAGCCACCACAAGGGAATAAAAAAGAGCGCCATCAGACGCTCTTGCAGATTCAGTAAGGATCGCGTTGACCCGCACCTCAATGAAGGGTCGGCGGCGCGCTCGGGGTTTCGGGGCGCTTGCCAAACTCTTCGAAGGCCATCATGACCCCCAGTTTGACGTGTTCGTAGAGCACCAGGAAGGAGGCTTCGTTCTCGTCATCTTCCTGATCGAACTCGGCGGAGACCTGAGTGATGCTGGCGATATCCTGGATCATCTCCTGCAGCTCTTCCGATGCGCGGGAAAGCTCCTGCTGCACCACGCCGAAACCGGCCAGAAATGCCTGCGACCAGTCCACCAGTGAATCGATGCGCTCGTCGAGGGGAGCGTCATCGCTTGGCAGCAGCAGCTCGACGCCCTTCTGGGCCATCAGGCTCTCGACCACATTGTGATAAAGATCGGTCATCACCTGGCGCACCGGGGCCGGCAGGCCGAAACCGTCGTTCACCAGATCGTTGAAATGGGGCAGCCAACTCTTGTCGTCCAGTGCCACACCGCCACACACCAGACCGCAGATCACACCATGGGCCTCTACTGCGCTGGCCATCAGCTCATGCTGTTCCATGATGTCGGCCACTGCCGCATATTTAAGGGGGTTCGTTTTGCTCATCGAGGATCCGCTCAAAGTTCAGTCAAATTTGCAGAATTAATGGTCAGGATCCTAGCATTCTCCCTCTTCCAGAGCCAGCAAGGCCTTGAAACTTATGCATCTGCGCTATATAGTCCCGCCCAGTTGTCCACGTGGATAAAGGCGGAAATCAGCTCCGCCGTATTGAGGAAGGCATGAGCACAGAGGCCGTAGAAATCGTCATTTTGGGACGTCCCTACAAGGTATCCTGTCCCTTGGGACAGCAGGATGCCCTGCGCCAGGCCGCCGAGCAGCTGACCGACAAGTTGATCGACCTGCGTCAACGCTCCAAAGTCTCCAGCAACGAGCAATTGGCTATCATGGCGGCGCTCAATTTCTGTCATGAGCTCTGCCTTGAAAAAGAGAAGAACCACCAATACTCTGAGACCATGGACAAGCGGATCAAGATGCTGCAGCGCACCATCGAAGCGGCCCTGATCGAGCACGGACAATATGGTGATTCCAGCGAAGAGGGGCAACAGCCCTAATCGCAAACCGTTTTAAAATTCCCTGGGATGTTTGTCAGCCGGTTCAAGTCCCCGAGCCGATAATCATACCCAACAGGGGATCGGCCTTCTGGCTATTGCGCATGCTCGGCACGACCGAGAAGCCTGCGGTCAGATTCGATTCCCGCCTTGAACCTACGGTTCAAGGGCCCAAACCGGCAACGGCATCTCGGGGTACCAACAGCAAAAGCCCGTCACCTGTGTGACGGGCTTTTTCTTTTCTACCCGTTCAACATCCTGCGATGACACCGCAGCACTCACCGCATCAAGCGAATGCGATCTCCCTGCCCGTTCTTCGGATAAAACAAAGCCCACCGCTGAGGGTGGGCTTGCTCCAGGCGCAAAGAGAGCGGCTGATCAGATGGCCATCTGCTCGTGGGGGGAACCGTGGTGGCGCAACCAGACAAAGCTCAACGCCACGATCAGCACCATCAGGGTCATGATGGCACCCAGGGTCACCTGACCGGTCATCGGGAAACCGGCGGCCAGCAGAGTCACGATACCGGCCCCCAGATTCTGCATTCCGCCGAGAATGGCACCGGCTGTGCCGGCCTGACCCGGGAAGGGCTCGATGGCGCAGGAGGTGGCGGTCGGGTAGAGAATGCCACTACCGATGAAGTAGACCGCCGCGCCACCGACCAGCGAGGCAGCACTCACCACACCGAACAGCCCCGGCACCAGAATGATCAGCGATCCCAGCGCCAGAAAGGCGATACCCAGACGCATCAGCTTGCCCTGGCTCAGGCGAAAGCTCAGCTTGGCAGAGAGCCAGGCACCGAACAGATAGCCGGGCAGCGGCAGCACGAACAGCACGCTCACGGTGCGGGCGCTCAGTTGCAGCACATCACCGAGCAATACACCGGCCGCCGCTTCAAACACCGCCAAACCGGCAAAAGTCGCCATCAGGCAGAGCAGGTTGCCCTGAAAGCGCGGGTTGCTCAGCACGTGGCGATAGGCGGCGCCGACGCGCAGCGGCTGACGGGCTGCAACGGGCAGGGTCTCGCCAAACCAGGCCAGAATGGCCAGGGTCGCCACGGCGCCAAAGCCGAACAGGAACCAGTAACCGGCGCGCCAGTTGAACAGCTCGGTCAACCAGCCACCCAGCACAGGTGCCAGCAGCGGGGAGAAGATCACCCCCATGCTCACCAGACTGTTGGCGCGGTTGAGCTCGGCACCGTTGTAGCGATCGCGCATCACGGTGCGGCTCATGGCGCCACCGGCACCGGTCCCCAGCCCCTGAATAAAGCTGCCCACCAGCAAGGCGGTGAAGTGCGGAATAAGCTGGATGGTCAGGGTGCCCACCAGAAATACCATCATGCCGACGATCAGCACCGGGCGACGGCCGATCCGATCCGACAGCGGCCCGTAGACAAACTGGGAGAGGCCATAGGGGATCAGGTAACAGGCCATCACCGCCTGCAACTGGCCCGAGGCCACATTGAAGTCCCCCGCCATCATGGGAATGGAGGGAACATAAAGGGTCTGGGTCATCTGGCCCACAGCGACCATCAGAATGGTCAATAAAAACAACGGATAAAAACTGTGCCGATCCATATCAGTCCCAAAAAATCGAAAAAATGCTGCCGCCCCTCTGGCACAAAATAGCCCAGAGGAATCCGATCACAGATGCTGTGATGCAATCAAAAACAGTGTTGGAAACAGTAGGCGGGGAGCCCGCCAGACCACCGCACAGGACGCTTGATGGTATGGGGGCATCATAGTGACTCAGCTCACAAAAAACGAACGAATCTTTATAATCAGCTTGCCCTAGTTTTTCTAATATTACGGGGCAAAGCGCCCCGTCGGCAGTTAAAAATCAACGCGTTACCATCTGCTGCGCCTGCTTGATCAGCTCATCGGGCTGCTCCTTGCGCGGCGGTATGGTGATCCCCTTCTGGCAGGCAGGCTTCTCTGCCATACGGGCCATCCAGGCTTGCAGATGGGGCAAGCCTTCGATCGAGATGCCGCTCCAGTCATAAATACGCACCCAGGGCCAGGTGGCAATGTCGGCGATGCTGAACTCATCCGCCAGATATTCGTGGTGGGCCAGATGGCTGTCGAGCACCTCGAACAGGCGGCGCCCCTCCTTCTGATAACGTTCGATGGCGGCGGGGATCTTCTCCGGGAAGTAGCGATAGAAGACGTTGGCCTGCCCCATCATGGGCCCGACCCCACCCATCTGGAACATCAGCCACTGGATGGCCTGAGAGCGGCGTTTGGGCTCGGCGGGCAGCAACTTGCCCGTTTTCTCCGCCAGATAGATGAGGATGGCCCCCGACTCGAACACGGCGAAATCGTCGTTATCCCGGTCGACGATCGCAGGAATGCGGCCATTGGGGTTGATGGCGAGAAACGCGGGTTGTTTCTGATCCAACGCCGACAAATCGAGGGGAATGACCCGATAGGGCAAACCCAGCTCTTCGAGGGCGATTGCCACCTTGAAACCATTGGGGGTCGCGGCGGTGTAAAAGTCGATCATGATTCACTCCTTGTTGGTCATAGCTAGGTCATAGCCGGATAGTTCGACTCGAAATAGTAGAGGTCGGTATAGATAGCTCGGCTCGATGACGAGACCAAAACCGTTGCCGCCTCATCTTGCAACAAGTCACCGACAGCGGGCCATTAAAAAGCAACGCACCGCGAGCTGATATGGCCTGCGGTGCGTTGTTTGTGTAATCAAAAAAACAGGCGTGACTAGTTGAGCATGGCGACCGGCTTGCGCTGGCGCAGCATGATCAGGCGGGAAAGCAGCGGGAAGTAGGACTCCAGCTTGCTCAGCAACACCCGGCTGCAGGCAGGCTCGGCCAGCTCCGACTCATCCAGCACGATGCCGTTTGAGACAAAATAGAAACGGGGATCCCGCACATCCGGCCCGCAGACCGTCAACTCCTTGTCCCCCTTGCGGATCAGCAGTGGCAAGACCGGCAAGCCGATCGTCTCGTCCTCTGCGCGGGCAAATCCGGCATCCTGCCAGGGGGCATCCCCGTCGATCAGCAAGATCGCCGCCTCCGTCTTGGCCGGTTGCCACTGGGCAAGGGGGGTCACGGCGATGTGGGCAAAGTGATCACCATACTCCGGTGATGACCGCAAAATGGCCAACAGACCTTCACTGGTCGCTGACACGTTCTGACTCACTAATGACAAATTCATGGCTCATATCCCTATGCTCATGACAGCCGGTATCAGGCTGCTGGGATAAGACTAGCGCAGATCTGGTCTATATTGGAGCCGTCAAATCTGGCAGTGCTAATCAATTGGTCGTAGGGGGATAACAGTTGCCATCGCACAAAATACTGGTATCATACCGCGTCCTTTTATCCCCCGTTCTTTAACATCCAGTGGTGAACCTATGCATCCGATGCTGAATATCGCCGTGCGCGCTGCGCGTAACGCCGGTCAAGTTGTAGTAAAAGCCTTCTCCCAGCCCGAGAACATTGAGGCTATCCAAAAAGGCAGCAATGACTTCGTGACCAACGTTGACCGTGAAGCCGAAGCGGCCATCATTCACACCATCAAAAAATCTTACCCGGAACACAGCATTGTTGCTGAAGAGTCCGGTGAGATTGCCGGTACCAATCCGGACTACCAATGGATCATTGACCCGCTGGATGGCACAACCAACCTTGTCAAAGGCATTCCGCACTTTGCCGTTTCCGTCGCGCTGCGCGTGAAAGGCAAAACCGAACAAGCCGTTGTTTATGATCCCATCCGTGACGAACTGTTTACTGCTACCCGTGGTAACGGCGCCCAGCTGAACGGCTACCGCATCCGTGTCGGCAAAGCCAAAGAGCTGGCTGGCACCGTACTGGCCACCGGTTTCCCCTACAAGCAAAAGCACCACATCGAGCCGTACCTGAAGATGTTCCAGAGCATGTTCATTGAATGTGCCGACATCCGTCGCTCCGGCTCTGCCGCGCTGGATCTGGCCTATGTGGCTGCCGGTCGCGTCGACGGTTTCTGGGAAATCGGCCTCAAGCCCTGGGACACCGCTGCCGGTGAACTGCTGGCCAAAGAAGCTGGCGCCATCGTCACCGACTTCGTAGGTGGTCACAACTATGAAAACTCCGGCAACATCGTGGTTGCCAACCCGCGCGTCCTGAAAGAGATGCTCGGCAAGATCCGTGAAGAGCTGCCGGAATCCCTGGCCAAATAAGCCAGCTTCCCAGCATTCACCAAGATAAAAAAACCGGCGCAAGCCGGTTTTTTTGTCTCTGCCGTCCGCACTCCAGGTGCCGACATTCGCCCTCTGTTTAAAGCATGACGATGCATCCCCATTTGCCACTCAACACCCACTTCAACCATTTCCGACACTCCCTCTCACCGCCAGCCTTTGGCTGCTGATTAAGCTACCCATATTGCCTGGATAAACGTCTCCCTCGCTTTTCCGATAGCGGCAATCGTCTTGCAGACATGGACAAGGGGTGGCCGAGTCGATGTAATGCCACCATCCACTTTGCACATCCGAGGTCATGTCATGAACCATCTCTCTGCCCTCCCCACGTTATCCTGGTCACAGCAACTGCGCAGCCAGATGCAAAGCCGCCCGCTCACCGCTCTCGGCCTCTTTATCGCGCTGGTCGCGGTGCTGCTCCTGTTGCTACAGAGCCTGGTCATGCTGGCGACCGGCGACGTAACCAGCGGCGTGCGCTACGGCCTGATCGGTGGTGCCGCCGGGTTTGCCGCCACCGCCATCGGCGCCCTGCCCGCTCTGTTTCTGCGCTCGGTACCGCAAAAGGTAGAGGACACCATGTTGGGCTTTGCCGCTGGCATGATGCTGGCCGCCAGTGCCTTCTCGCTGCTGCTGCCCGGGCTGGAAGCCGCCGAGGGGATCACCGGCAACGGCTTTAGTGCCGCCGCCGTGGTTGTAGTCGGCATGACCCTCGGGGTGCTGTTGATGCTGGGGCTGGATCAGTTCACCCCGCACGAGCATGACAAAACCGGCCCCTGCGGTCCCGGCCACGAGCAGTGCTCCCGGGTCTGGCTGTTCGTCTTTGCCATCGCCCTGCACAACCTGCCGGAGGGGATGGCCATCGGGGTCAGCTTCTCCCAGGGGGATATGTCGGTCGGGCTGCCGCTCACCACCGCCATCGCGCTGCAGGATATTCCGGAAGGACTGGCAGTGGCGCTGGCCATGTGCGCCGCCGGTTTTCGCCCCTCAGTGGCGGTGCTGGTTGCCATCGCCAGCGGCCTGCTGGAACCTCTGGGCGCCCTGCTCGGGGTGGGGCTCTCAAGCGGCCTGGCCATCGCCTACCCGATAGGGCTTGGACTCGCTGCCGGTGCCATGTTGTTCGTGGTCTCCCACGAGGTGATCCCCGAGACCCACCGCAACGGCCATCAGACCTATGCCACCCTCGGCCTGATGGCGGGCTTTGCCCTGATGATGACACTCGACACCGCGCTCGGCTAAACGCTCCACTCGTTTCCCTCCCACGCTGAATTAGCAACTGACGGCACGCCATACGGCGTGTCGTCGTTTATCTCTCCTTTCGCTTGTGACTCTCGGCGCCGACGCCATCTTTTGTTATGATCTACAGCAACTTAAATTCAGCCACACGGCTAGCAAGACGAGGTCAGCAATGAAAGTAGGTATTATCGGCGCCATGGAGCAAGAAGTAGCCCTGCTGCGCAGCCAGATGAGCAACCCCACCACCCTGCAACTGGGCGGCTGCGAGTTCTATCAAGGTGAGCTGGCAGGCAAAGAGGTGATCCTGACCCGCTCCGGCATCGGTAAAGTCGCCGCCAGCGTGGCCACCAGCATGCTGCTGGAAAAATTCGCTCCCGACTGCGTCATCAATACCGGTTCTGCAGGCGGCTTTGCCCAGGATCTGCACATCGGTGACGTGGTAATTGCCAGCGAGATGCGCTTCCACGATGTCGACGTAACCGCCTTTGGTTACGAGATGGGCCAGATGGCGCAGCAACCTGCCGCCTTCCACTGTGACGAAAAGCTCATCGCGGTTGCTCAGGATTGCATCGCCGAGCAGGGCAAGCATCAGACCAAGGTTGGCCTTATCTGCACCGGCGATCAGTTCATGTGCAAGCCGGACGCCATCGCCAAGGCCCGCGCTGACTTCCCGCTGATGCTGGCAGTCGAGATGGAAGGGGCTGCCATCGGCCAGGTGTGCCACATGTTCAAAGTGCCCTATCTGGTAGTGCGCGCCATGTCCGACATCGCGGGCAAGGAACAGATTGAATCCTTCGATGCCTTTATCGAAGTGGCTGGAAAGCACTCCGCCGAAGTGATCATCAAAATGCTCGGCAAGCTGTGATCGAAACCGGCTCACTCGAAGTGATGGCCGACGCCCTCCTCTCGACGACGGCGGCCATTCTGGTGGTAGCGGCCCTGCTGGAGGCGGTGATCCCGTGGCCATCCCATCTGCGGCTCTCGGCCATTACGCCCCTGCTGACCCGGCTGGGTCACAAGGTGCACAGAGCAGATGGCACGCCCCGCCAGCAACTGCAAGCGGGCATGCTGGCGATGCTGGCGGTCTGGGTTCCATGCGCAGCCGGACTCTGGTCGTTGCGTAATCTGGCCTTGAGTGAGCCGCTGTTTGACCTGTTGTTCCTACTGCTGATGATCGAATCCCGTCCGCTGCGCGAACTCGCCCATGCCACCCGATCGCTCGCCACCCAGGAGACCCTGCCGCTGGCAAGATTGCAGTCCGCCCCCTGGCTCAAACGTGAGACCGGCAAACTTTCTGCCATGGGCATTGCCAAAGCGGTGAGCGAAAGCAGCGCCCTGCGCCTGGTGGGCCAATGGGCTGGCCCGCTGCTGGGATACGCCCTCGCGGGGGTACAAGGCGCCCTGCTCTGGCGGCTGACCCAGCTGATGAACCAGGGTTGGAGCATGAAGGATCCCGCGTTTGGCTATTTCGGCCGTGCCGCCAGCGCCCTCTATCAGGGGCTCAATGCCCCCACTATCCTGCTGCTGGGACTGCCGCTCCTGCTGCCCCGTATCAGGCAGGCCACGCAACTGCTGCGAAGTGGTGCGATCTGGCCCTACCCTGCTATCGGGATGCTGTTGACACTACTTGCTGACAAGTGCCGAATTCGCCTTGGTGGCCCCCGCTACTATCAGGGAACCTTGCAACGCTGGCCGGTACTTGGCAGCGGTCATGACCCCGATGGCGAGTCACCGCGCAAGCTACTCAATATTCTGCAAGCAATGGGCTGGGGCTGGTTGATGCTGGCGCTACTTGTCACGGTGGCGGGGTTATTTCATGGTTAGATGGCTGCGATTGCCAAGCTGGCTGCCCTACGCGCTGCTGGCCTGGTTGCCCGGTGCGCTGCTGGCCGCGACTCC
The DNA here is from genome assembly GCF_016026615.1 of Aeromonas allosaccharophila. Lineage (NCBI taxonomy): Bacteria > Pseudomonadati > Pseudomonadota > Gammaproteobacteria > Aeromonadales > Aeromonadaceae > Aeromonas > Aeromonas allosaccharophila. The sequence goes on from NZ_CP065745.1 coordinate 1,780,397, forward strand.
GAGCCGGGTGGTGAGCGTAGTTCCCCATCTTACCGAGCTGCTTTATGACATCGGTGCCGGTGACAAGCTGGTCGCTATCGACGATGCCTCCGATTATCCCGCCGAGGTGAAAACCAAGCCCAAGGTGGCCAATTATCGCAGCATCAATGTCGAGGCCCTGCTGGCGCAAAAACCGGACCTGATCCTGGGCTGGCGCTCGGCCCAGTCACGGATGCTGGCCCCGCTGGAGCAGCTGGGTATCCCGGTTTTCTACTCGGAGCCCACCGATTTTGCCTCGCTGGCTACCGAGATGAGAGTTCTGGGTAAATTGCTGGGGGTGGAGAAGAGTGCCAACGAAGCCGCCGATCGCTATCTGGCGCGCCTGCATGACCTGCAACAGCGTTATGGTCAGCCAACCGGCGTCAAGGTGTTCTACCAGCTCTGGTACCCACCGCTCACCAGCGTCAGTGGCAATGCCTGGCCTGCTCAGGCCATCGAACTCTGCGGGGGGATCAACATTATGGCGAATGCCAAGACGCCCTACCCTCAAGTGGGCATGGAACAGGTGATCAGAGCCAATCCGGCGCGGATCCTGGCAGGGAGTCAAGATCCTGACGCCCTACGCCACTGGCAGAAGTGGCCAAATCTGGACGCCGTAGAGCATCGGCGACTCGATTTGATCAACTCGGATGAGCTGCACCGCTTCACCCCTAGAGCCCTCAATGCGGTGGAGCAGGTATGCCAAGCTATTACCCAACCCAACAGCAAGTAGCCAAAAAACAGCCATTCAGATCACGCCTGCCAATATACGTCTGCAAATGGCATAAAAAGTGCTTTAGAATTCTATAGATACCAATCTTCATCATGGGACACCGTCATGTTTAATGGAAAAACAATCTTGGTTACCGGTGGCACGGGGTCATTTGGCAAGAAATTCATTGCAACCGTGCTATCCCGCTACCAACCTGCACGACTGATCGTCTACTCCCGTGATGAGCTCAAGCAGTTTGAAATGCAACAGCGTTTCAACCATCCCTGCATGCGCTACTTTATCGGCGATGTTCGCGATGCCGAACGCCTCGACATGGCGATGCGCGATGTTGACTTCGTGGTGCATGCTGCTGCGCTCAAGCAGGTGCCAGCAGCCGAATACAACCCGATGGAGTGCATCAAAACAAACATTGGGGGCGCCGAAAACGTCATCAAGGCAACCATCAATAATGGCGTTTCAAAGGTGATCGCACTCTCCACGGACAAGGCTGCCAACCCGATCAACCTTTATGGTGCAAGTAAACTCTGTTCCGACAAACTCTTTGTTGCCGCCAACAATATGGCAGGCAAGAACCCGACCATCTTCTCGGTGGTGCGTTATGGCAACGTTGTCGGCTCAAGGGGCTCCGTGGTTCCCTTCTTCGACAACCTGATCAAAAGTGGGGCTGATACGCTGCCTATCACCCATCCCGAGATGACACGCTTCTGGCTGACCTTGCAGCAAGGTGCCGATTTTGTTCTTAGCAACTTCCAGCGTATGCGTGGGGGCGAACTGTTTGTACCGAAAATCCCGTCGGTCAGGATCACTGATCTGGCGACGGCCATGGCTCCGGCCCTTAAACAGGAGATCATCGGCATCCGCCCCGGGGAGAAGCTGCACGAGGTGATGTGCCCGGCAGACGACTCTTTCCATACCTACGAGTTCAACGATTACTACGTGATTGCTCCCAGCATCAGCTTCAATAGCCGCAACAATGATTTCAGCATTAATGCTCTGGGCGAAACAGCCACGCTGGTTACTCCAGGTTTTGAATACAATTCTCTAAATAATCAGCACTTTCTGTCGATAGCTGAACTACAGAGCATGAACCAGCAGGTGTTGTCCGAATGATTCCTTATGGTAAACACAACATATCCAAGGCAGACATATCTGCTGTATGTGATGTCCTTGAGTCAATGTATATTACTCAAGGTCCAAAAGTCGCTGAGTTTGAGCAAGCACTATGCAATTATACTGGCGCAAAATACTGCATTGTAGTAGCTAGTGGAACTGCAGCATTACATCTTGCGGTTGCAGCACTAAATCTGCCTGAAGGCAGTGAAGGTATTACGACTGCAAATACCTTCGCTGCGACAGCCAATAGCATGGTGTATTGTGGTCTTGTACCCGTTTTTGCAGATATTGATGCTGCCACTTACAACATAGATCCATATAGTCTGGCACAACTTATTACTCCAAAAACCAGCTTGTTAACTCCTGTACATTTTGCCGGTCAACCCGCAGATATGGAAGTAATAAAAGAGATCGCTGATAAACATAACTTAAGAGTGATTGAGGATGCTGCGCATGCGATAGGTTCTACATATAGAGATGGTAATCGTGTTGGCTGTTGCAAATATTCAGATGCAACTATTTTCTCATTTCACCCGGTGAAAACAATAACCTGCGGTGAAGGTGGCGCAATTCTGACCAATGATCTGTCCCTTTATGAAAAGATATTATTATTGCGCAACCACGGCGTAACTAAAGACATTACAAAAATTGGTGTTGACCTAGGTCCATGGTTTTACGAAATGCAAACACTGGGCTGGCATTATCGTATGACAGATATGCAAGCGGCACTAGGACTAAGTCAATTAAAACGATTGGATGAATTTAAAGCGCAGCGGCGAGCATCCGTAGCTCGTTATAATGAAGCATTTTCAGATATTCCATGGATAACGATTCCATATGAAGATGAAAACATATCGTCTTGTTTTCATTTATATGTCGTACTTATTGATTTTTCCGCCATTGGTAAAACTAGACGTCAAGTCATGGATTTGCTATTTAATAAAGGGGTCGGAACACAAGTTCATTATATTCCTGTATATCACCATCCCTGGTATCAACAACACTATGATTACCCTGAGGGAATGTGCCCAATAACAGAAAATTATTACCAAGCATGTCTTTCATTACCACTTTATAGCTCATTAAGTCATGTGGAGCAGGATCAAGTCATAGCTGCAATCCGCAGTCTACCCAGTTAACTTGTTAAAACGCAATGGTGAGATGTATGGGCACACCAAAAAAATTTACACTGGCAGTAATCCCTGCTCGAGGGGGAAGCAAAAGGATTCCACAAAAAAATATCCGTTTATTCGCAGGAAAACCCATTATTGCGCACTCGATTATAGCTGCACAACATGCTGGGTGCTTTGACCAGATAATCGTGTCAACAGATGACCCACATATCGCAGATATAGCCAGGCAGTATGGTGCCGAGGTACCTTTTATTCGCCCAGATGCATTGGCAGATGATCATACAGGTACCCAGGAGGTTGTTGCACATGCGATAAACTGGGCTATAGCACAAGGATGGCACCTAGGTCAAGTATGCTGTTTATACGCGACAGCTCCTTTTGTTCGAGCCAAAGACCTATGTCTTGGTCTCGAGATGCTAAATGAAAGTAAACAACACTTTATTTTCAGCGCGAGTAATTTTGATTATTCACCTTATAGGGGATTTGTACGAGCTGGCAAAGGAGTCGAGATGCTTTTCCCGCAATACTTTCCGACTAGATCCCAAGATCTCCCGCAAGTATTACACGATGCAGGCCAATTTTATTGGGGCATAACTGATGCTTGGCTCAACGATACTCTATTGTTCAGCGAAAAAGCTACACCACTCATACTACCACGTCATCTGGTAATTGATATTGATACTCCAGAGGACTGGTTTCAAGCTGAGCTTATGTGGCAGTTTCAAAAGCAACAAGGCTTTATTATATGACAACACCGCCTCGCAAAGTATTGGTTGTTGCTGCACATCCGGATGATGAAATTTTGGGATGCGGAGCTACTATAGCCAGCCACATTGAACATGGAGATCAAGTTTCCGTGCTAATTATGGCTGAAGGTGCCACCTCACGGCTTTCTAAACGTAATCGTACCGAGGTAAAAGATGAACTGTCAGAACTTCATTTGGCAGCACAGGCGGCCAATGAAATTCTTGGAGTAACAAGACTCCAGCTATTGGATTTTCCTGATAATAGGATGGATAGTGTTGATCTTCTCGATGTTATTAAAGTTATCGAGGCAGAAATAAATGAGTGGCAACCGAATATTCTGTACACGCACCATGCTGGTGATGTAAACATTGATCACAGAGTTATACATGATGCAGTCATAGCCGCAACTCGTCCACAACCATCAAATAATTTGCATACTCTGCTTTTTTTCGAAATAGCATCGAGCACTGAATGGCGTCCAACAGCCTCTGCACAACAGTTCAGTCCAAATTGGTTTGTTAACATTACCAATTATTGGCAAAAAAAACAGATCGCGCTAGAGGCATACAAATCAGAAATGCGTCCATATCCACACCCGCGCTCCATTGAGGCACTTGAAAGTTTGGCGAAATGGCGAGGATCCTCTGTCGGTTATGCATATGCAGAAGCCTTTATGCTAGGCCGAAATATAATATCATAGGTACCTCATGATAATTTTTCGTACTGATGCATCATTGATATTAGGCCATGGCCATGTGATGCGTTGCTTGGCGCTTGCTGATGCATTCAGGTCGTTAGGTGAGAATTCGTTATTCATATTCTCAAAAGAAGGTAATGCACTTGCACAAGAAGTAGTGAAGAGAGGCCATCAATATTTCACTTTAACTAAAAATTATGACCTCAATCTTGATGAGGGTGAAATAATGGATGCTAGAGAAACACTCACAGCTATACCTGGATCTATCAAGTTAGTGGTTGCTGATCATTATCATTTGCAAACAGATTGGGAACGTACTATAAAAAATGCTGCGTTGCCACTTTTAGTTGTAGATGATTTATTTCGTCATCACATAAGTGATTTCTTGCTTGATCAAAACATAATTACAGCCAAGAATAATTATAAATTACCAGAAACAACATCCTGTTTTTTTGGTCCGGAATACTCCTTACTATCTTCTTCTTTTCAAGAGTTAAGAACTCAAGTCAACATTAGGGAAAATATAGAAACAGTACTTATATTTTTTGGTGGTAGTGACCCAGATAATGAAACGGAAAAAGCACTATTGGGCACTTTATCTACCCACAAAAATCTAAATATTGATGTTGTTATCGGTAGCAGTAATCCACATCAGGCCAGGTTATCAAAGATATGCCATGACAGAAATATTACATTACATGTACAGACACCGCATATGGCAAAACTGATGTTGGATGCAGATCTTGCAATCGGAGCAGGTGGCAGTGCATCTTGGGAAAGATGCTGCATGGGATTACCCTCTATTATCTCTATACAAGCAGACAATCAAACTCCGATTGCCACGGTATTAGATAAACTCGGCGCTGCATATAATTTAGGGATAACGACAAACCTGACATCAGCAGACTATAAAGAAGCACTGCTATCAATTACCCCGCAGACGCTGAGCAAAATGTCTCATACTGCACTATCGATAACAGATGGAAAAGGTGCAATCCGTGTTGCATCTTGCATACTCACAGCTATTGAGGATATGCAATGAATATTGATATGGACCATATATTTTCAGAACAAGTAACTCATAATAAACCTCCATTTATTATCCTCGAAGCGGGTATTAACCATAATGGGGATATCGCTATAGCAAAAGACATGATCTGCATGGCTAAAAGCTTGGGCGCTAACGCAATCAAGTTTCAAACATTTAAAGCAGAGGAATTTGTCGGTGATCCAGAACTACAATTTACCTATCAATCTCAAGGTGAATCTGTTACTGAATCAATGTTAGATATGTTTAAACGTTATGAATTTACGTACGATGAATGGTGGATGCTTAAGGAATACTGTGATGAACAGAGAATTATCTTTCTCTCCACACCTCAAAACCCTTCGGATATGAAGTTGTTACTTGAGTTAGGTGTCCCTGCGCTAAAAGTAGGATCTGATGATTTCACCAACATTCCTTTGCTAAAAGAGTATAGCTCCCAAGGACTTCCATTACTGATTTCATGTGGTATGGCAGATATGGCAGAGGTATACCAAGCCCTTGACATAACTGGCGCATTTATAGGTAAGAAAGTTGTGTTAATGCTTTGCACTTCACAATACCCTACACCATCAATCGATGTTAATTTGAACAAGCTGAAAACACTATCAGCTGCATTTCCAAATATAACGCTAGGTTTTTCTGATCATACACAAGGACCATTAGCTGCGGCAATTGCTTATGGACTTGGAGCCGTTGTATTTGAAAAACATTTCACCCTTGACCATCAACTTCCTGGTCCGGATCACTGGTTTTCAGAAGATCCGGTTGGGGCAAAAGAATGGATAACTGCTATTCATACTGCTTATCAAATGATGGGATCTCCACATATAAAACCTACTGATGCAGAACAACATATGCGAACGCTAGCACGGCGTAGCATTACTGTCATATCGGATATATCGCCAGGAGAGCATTTGACAGCAATCAATATTGGTCTGAAACGCCCAGGAAATGGCCTACCACCTCTTTATTTTGAAGATATAGTTAATAAAAAGGCAATACATGCTCTTAAAAAAGGTCATCTCATTACTTGGAGTGATCTACAATGATTAATGACGATAAATTTAAAAATTTATTTAGCAAAATGACTAATTTCCAAGAGAACCCTTATCATCCACTCGTCTGGATTTCAGGTTCACCAATCATTGGGCAGGGTGTTTTTATTGGAGCGTTTTCAGAAGTAAATGCCAAAGATGCTGATCTATTTATTGGCGATAATTGTGACATAGCCTCTTTTGTAGCTATTAACTGCGCTGACTCTCATTTACGTTGTATTGGTATATCAGAAAATATATCCAGGAAAAATATCAATATAGAAAACAATGTTTTTATTGGCTCACACTCCGTGATTAAAGGAGGGGCCCACATTGGCCATCATAGCGTAGTCGCGGCAGGAACCATTGTTGAGCCTATATACATACCACCATATTCTCTTGTTATTGGCAACCCAATGAACGTAAAAGAGGGATATTATTTAAATTATGGAAAGTAAAATCAGTCTCTCTATACATCAGCCTGCATATATACCTTGGCTAGGATATTTTGATCGTATAGATAAAAGTGATATATTTATATTTCTAGATACTGTTCAATTTGAGAAAAACAGTTATACAAACCGCAATAAAATAAAGGGGCCAAACGGCCCTCACTGGTTAACTATCCCGACAAAACAAAAAGGTCATTTACAAAAAACTTTATCAAATATTGAAGTCGATAACTCAATCAACTGGAGAAAAAAACATTTAAAATCAATTTACAATGACTATCATTTGTGTGCTGGGTTTGATCATAAATACTCCAAGCTAGAGACCTTATACTCTGACCATGATAGTCCGTATTTAGCGGAGCTTTGCTTTACTCAATTATGTTTTTGGTTAACAGAACTGAAGATAACAACCAAGATTGTAAGGTCTTCATCTCTACAAACTAATTTTGTAAAATCAGACCTAATCTTGGAACTATGCAAGTTATTTAATGCTACTGACTATATTTCCGGGCCAATGGGAAAAAACTACCTAAATGATGCGGACTTCATTGAATCCAATATTAATATTCAATATCACACATATAATCCGACACCATATCCACAGCTGTTTGGGCAATTTATTCCTTGTATGGGTGTTGTCGATTATTGGTTTAATAAATCATAAATCGTGAGGTTTATCATGTCTTTTTCAAAACAGTGGAATGATATATATAAAAGTAATGCTCATATGAGCATTTGGCCATGGAGTGACTTGGTATCTAATTTTTATCGTCATGCACACCCTAATAATGGTTTCATTAAGGTTTTGGAGCTAGGTTGTGGGGCTGGGGCTAATATACCATTATTTATTCAGGAAGGTTGTGACTATTTTGCAATAGAAGGGAGCGAAGCGATAGTCTCAAAAATAATCAAAAAATATCCTGAGTTAAATCATAAGGTCAAGATAGGTGATTTCACTAATAAAATGGATTTTTTTAACGATAACTCCTTCGATCTAGTCATTGACCGTGGTTCAATTACTTGCAATGATACAACTTCGATTGTTAATACTTTAAAATGTGCCCTTGAATACCTACGACCTGGAGGAAAAATAATTTGCATTGATTGGTACTCGGATATGCATTCGGATGCAAAGAATGGTGAATATGTTGACTCACACACTAGGAAAAACTTCCCAGAAAATAGTCATTTACATGGGATAGGTAAAGTTCACTTTAGTGACAAAAAACATATTTTACAGATATTTAAACGTAACTGTTCACCCAGATGGCATTGACAGGAAAAAGTGAGACGATCATCCCTTGATCCACTGTTGCCCCTTGCCTGATCCCGCCAGCTTGGCACCATCACGTCATGAGCAAACCCATTACGCCACCACCCGGCCTGCCGCTGACCCTCGAGCAAGCCAACGAGCTGATTTACAAGCTGATGGCGCGCATCGCCGAGCTTGAAGACCGCCTCAACCAAAACAGCAATAACTCCTCCAAGCCCCCCTCCACTGATGGCTCGGGGACCCCGCCTGCGCGCAAGCGCCCCGCTTCCGGCAAGGCTCGTGGTGCCCAGCCTGGCCACAAGGGGCAGCGGCGTGAACGTCATCCTGAGGACGACCGACTGACGGCAATACCACACTATCCTGCCCGGCAGTGCGCCTGCTGTGGTGAGCAGGTGGTGTCCCATGACAAGCCCTACCGGGTTCATCAGGTGTTTGACCTGCCCGAGGTCAGCTATGTGGTGACAGAGCATCAGCTGTATCGGGGCACCTGCCGTGGGTGCGTCACCACCAGTGAAGCAGCCCTGCCCGATACGGTGAGCCACAGCCAGATGGGGGCTAATCTGCTGAGCTATATCGCTTTGCAGAGTGGTCAGTTCCACCAGAGCATCAGCAAGATACAGCAGCAGCTCAAGCAGCACTTCGGTTTGAGCTTTAGCCGAGGCGCCATCAGTGAAGCGCAAGGCCGGGTCAGCGCCATGCTCACCCCGACCCACCAAGCCATCAAACAGCAAGTGCAGTCTGCCGCCATCATCCATGCCGATGAAACCCGGCACCAGCGGGGCGGTGAGCGACGCTGGATGTGGCTGGCCCTGAGCAAGGTCGCGGTCTGCTTCATGACGGCGTTTGGCCGCGGTCAGGAGGCAGCGAAGCGGTTGCTGGGCAGTGAGCTTGATGGGGTGCTGGTGACCGACCAGTATGCGGGATACCGCTTCATCGACAGCGCCCAGCGCCAACTGTGCTGGGCGCATGTGCTGCGCAACGTGGCGGCGATTGCCGAGAGTAGCGACGCCGTCAACCAGCCTATCGGAGCCCGGCTGGTACTGCTGGCTGACACGGTGTTCAGAACCCGGCATGGCTATGAACAAGGCTGCTTAAGCCGGGAGCAGTACCAGCGAAGGTTGCAGCGATGTCGGCAAAGCTGGCGAAGGCAGCTGGAGCGGGGCAGTGTACTGTGTTCCAAGCGCTACCGTGGGCGCTGCCAGTTACTGCTCAAGGACGATGAGATGCTATGGCGTTTTATGGAAAACGACGAGATAGCGCTGACCAACAATGAAGCGGAGCGGGCGCTGCGTGGCTATGTGCTGTGGCGCAAGGGAAGCTATGGCGTCTGGTCGCATCGAGGCGAGCAGTTCAGGCAGCGTATCCTATCGTTGGTGGAGACGGCCAAGCGATTGGGCCGCTGCCCGCAGGAGTGGCTGAGGGCAGTTGTCAGGTCCTGCATCGAGAAAACCGACTACCCGTTCCCGGAGGAGTTGGTGCTGTCAACACCGTCCCGGTGAACGGTTACATTTAAACAGTCAGGTCTTATTGTAGAAAAATTAGAACATAAAGAAAAAAAACAAGAAATACCAAGCAATAACACTCGATTTGCTAGTGTAACCGTTCACCGGGACGGTGTTGACAGCACCAACTCCTCCGGGAACGGGTAGTCGGTTTTCTCGATGCAGGACCTGACAACTGCCCTCAGCCACTCCTGCGGGCAGCGGCCCAATCGCTTGGCCGTCTCCACCAACGATAGGATACGCTGCCTGAACTGCTCGCCTCGATGCGACCAGACGCCATAGCTTCCCTTGCGCCACAGCACATAGCCACGCAGCGCCCGCTCCGCTTCATTGTTGGTCAGCGCTATCTCGTCGTTTTCCATAAAACGCCATAGCATCTCATCGTCCTTGAGCAGTAACTGGCAGCGCCCACGGTAGCGCTTGGAACACAGTACACTGCCCCGCTCCAGCTGCCTTCGCCAGCTTTGCCGACATCGCTGCAACCTTCGCTGGTACTGCTCCCGGCTTAAGCAGCCTTGTTCATAGCCATGCCGGGTTCTGAACACCGTGTCAGCCAGCAGTACCAGCCGGGCTCCGATAGGCTGGTTGACGGCGTCGCTACTCTCGGCAATCGCCGCCACGTTGCGCAGCACATGCGCCCAGCACAGTTGGCGCTGGGCGCTGTCGATGAAGCGGTATCCCGCATACTGGTCGGTCACCAGCACCCCATCAAGCTCACTGCCCAGCAACCGCTTCGCTGCCTCCTGACCGCGGCCAAACGCCGTCATGAAGCAGACCGCGACCTTGCTCAGGGCCAGCCACATCCAGCGTCGCTCACCGCCCCGCTGGTGCCGGGTTTCATCGGCATGGATGATGGCGGCAGACTGCACTTGCTGTTTGATGGCTTGGTGGGTCGGGGTGAGCATGGCGCTGACCCGGCCTTGCGCTTCACTGATGGCGCCTCGGCTAAAGCTCAAACCGAAGTGCTGCTTGAGCTGCTGCTGTATCTTGCTGATGCTCTGGTGGAACTGACCACTCTGCAAAGCGATATAGCTCAGCAGATTAGCCCCCATCTGGCTGTGGCTCACCGTATCGGGCAGGGCTGCTTCACTGGTGGTGACGCACCCACGGCAGGTGCCCCGATACAGCTGATGCTCTGTCACCACATAGCTGACCTCGGGCAGGTCAAACACCTGATGAACCCGGTAGGGCTTGTCATGGGACACCACCTGCTCACCACAGCAGGCGCACTGCCGGGCAGGATAGTGTGGTATTGCCGTCAGTCGGTCGTCCTCAGGATGACGTTCACGCCGCTGCCCCTTGTGGCCAGGCTGGGCACCACGAGCCTTGCCGGAAGCGGGGCGCTTGCGCGCAGGCGGGGTCCCCGAGCCATCAGTGGAGGGGGGCTTGGAGGAGTTATTGCTGTTTTGGTTGAGGCGGTCTTCAAGCTCGGCGATGCGCGCCATCAGCTTGTAAATCAGCTCGTTGGCTTGCTCGAGGGTCAGCGGCAGGCCGGGTGGTGGCGTAATGGGTTTGCTCATGACGTGATGGTGCCAAGCTGGCGGGATCAGGCAAGGGGCAACAGTGGATCAAGGGATGATCGTCTCACTTTTTCCTGTCAATGCCATCTGGGTGAACAGTTACTTGCTAGTTGGGACATTGTTGCCTATAAAAAATTGTGAAATGGTGCCCTGAATATCATAATTCAGGGCATTTAAAATTCAAACCCTCCTGAAATGACTTGTAACTTCAAGGTCACAATTATCCATGTGCTGGCATGCAGTAGGGTACATAATCCGTATCTTCTTTAAAAAATCGATAAATATTTCTCTCGCCTCACTCATTACTTTATTGAAAATACATTCATCACTGAATGAATATAGCATTGTTGTTAAGAATGAGAAAAAATAATTAATAGATCCAACTAATACTCTGTGTATATGTGATTGCTTAGTCGTCAGTAAGTAATTTAAATAGTCATAATGTCGTTGCATCAGTTCAGATATTTCATTTCTATCTAGGTGAACTCTTTCCCACTCTGACTCCATCAATGTTACCAGCTCATCAAATGTCTCAACAGACAGAGCTTCTTTTATATCCTCTATGGATATAGATAGTGATTCAAAGCAATTATTATATATACTTTCTACAATGCTATTTTTATCAATGATTCTCTCTTTAATATTTACATCATAGTATCTTAGCGGTGTGGCTCCTCTAACTAGAGATCCATCACTACAGTTAGAGCAGCTAGCATCAGGATACATAGCAATCACTTTGGCCATTGAGTTTGCAGATAGTCCAAACAGGCAGTCAGAACTGATCTCGCCACCAAAATTAGCAGGAACAAGGAATGTCTCATTAGAGGTAACGGCATCAGTTAATTCTTTAATAGCTGAACCATTATCTTCATAATACGCACTATGACGAGAATGATGATGATTTTTTTCTTTATAGCCATTATCTAGGCCAAACATATATATATTCTTGAAGCCCAAAGTCATGGCATAACTTAAGCCCGTATTTCCCACCAAAGGATTTACGTATGGTAAATAACCAAATTTATGTAAATCAAGTCGATTAAGCATCAGCATAGAAAACATAGCTTCATTATGTTTAAACCCAAGTGCAGACTTGGAAAAATACCGTCTGCAATCCGGGTGTATAACATCAACACTTAAAAAAAGTATATCCTTCAAATACTCTTTATCATCAAATATATCAAAAAAATCAGCCATCGACTTGGTTCTTTCTACTGCGACACATATATCTGGTTTTATTCCAGCCTTATGTAGAGCTGATACAGTACTACCACATGCAATAATAATAGCTTTCTCTTTATTATTTTTAATATAACCAATAGACTCATCCAGTGATGGACCATTGCCTATAACAAAAACAGGTATGTTCCTATAGGATATATCTACCTGTTTATCTTTCAAAAGAAAAGGCACTTCCTCACTTATATTTTTTGCACTGTGGGCAATTGCAAATAGATTATCATCAAAAAAACCCCAGCCTGTTTTCAATAAATAAAACTCTTTTGCTACACGATCTATAAGCGAAAATATTTCTGGGGAAGGATAATGCCAAAATGCAAACATACTTGCTATCCAGAATGCACCTCTCTTGTGAAGCCCTGCAAGCAGGTCTTCGATAATACTATCTTGATCTTGTCCTAAAAAAATATGTAATCCTAATTTCTCTTGTTTCAAATATTTCAGGAGTGGAGCCCAATCAAACGAAAATAATGAAGCATAAAAAATATCCATATCCGGTTCAAATATAAAAAGATTTTTTATGCTACAGCGCTCATATAACAACCCCAATTGATATCCCAAACCGACACCAAACATGAATGCCATTGGCATACTATCTGGAATTGAGGATGTTTTCTCCTGGACACTCTCAGCTTTAATATAACATTCAGCCAACAAATTAAGATACTCGACATGAACTTGATTCATGTCATTTTCACTTACGTTATAAATGAAGCGCTCAATTTGAGATGTGGCTAATACATATTCAATTTGTTCATTAGCCTGCTGATATGGATCATCACCATATAGAGATACATTATCATCTAACCACAGCAAATTCGGTATTCCATTCTCATTGCAAAAAAAACGAAAAGCCCGCTTTGGTTTATATTCTTTGAATTGCATATAAATATCAGGAAGATATTCACTAAATGCAGCCATATTATCAGAAAATCGTTTTGGTAGTACATCCGCCATTGCTTGCTCTTGATTCTTTTGCTCATGTAACCTAATTACTTCACACTCAAGAGATTCTATACTTTTGTCAAAATTCATGAAGAATCCTATTTGGAATATGTCTTATATAGTTGCGATACTTTCTCAGCAGCCATGAAATCTCGTAGTTTAATTTCTATTTGTTTTTTCTGCTCTTCTATCAATACACAAATTTTTTGATCTTGCTCCAATGCTCTCATCGCTGCAGCAACAAAATCAGCTGAATAACTTTCCGCAATACAGTTATCTTGTAGCCATTGTAAACGAAGATCAACAAGCTCGTGAGCAAGATCCAATTTATGATTACAGAAAGCACTCGCAATTCTATCACTAAAATCATTCAAATCATCTGCTTGCTTTGTTGTCATAATGAAGCCTGACGAGCTAAAGCCAGCTCCCTCTCTTCCAGGGGAATAGAATCCCAGCCACTCTTAATCGTCAGCATCAAATCAAAAACTTCATCTATAGGTGCTGTATCCATGTCACGGCTAGCATCCAGTATCCTTTGCTTCATATAATCATAAAGAGAAAAAAGATCCTCTGGTATTTTCCCATATGAAAGATCCAGTGCCTCTTGTAGACCATAAATCAAACCCAATGTTTTTGATATTGCTATAGATTTACCCTCAAAATCTTTTCGCAATATGGCACCTTTAGCTTGGGCTAAACGTTCAATACAGCCTTGCATCATAAGCTGGATAACACGATAAGGATCAGCCACTGCCAGTTCAGATTGAATATTCTGAGTTGTATATGCCTTGATTTTTTTCTGATACATAATTACTCCCATCATATCAGTATAATTTGGCTGATTTTAAACTTTAGCTACTTTTGGTTGATGTCTGGATATTGTTCAAATAAGATGCTGAACGGTTCATTTTGGCTAGTAATGCATCAAGCCCACCATACTGAGCCCGCAGACTAGCTTCATATTTTACTAGCTGTGCCGCAGCATCTGCCTCTTTTTGTGCTAAAGAACGCAGTTCTGTATTAAGCGAGTCTTCTCGCTGTGCAACTAATCCACCACTTTTGGAAAAACTCTCTAATGATGTAGCCAACTTACCAGCGACACCTTTTTCCCCACCAAAAACAGCGACAACTTGCTCGAAATTTTTATCTAATACTTCATTAAACTTTTTTTCATCTAAAGATAGGATACCTTTATTATCCATCTTTATCCCAAGTTGAAAGATCGTAGAAATATCTTTTGATGTCTCCGATGGAGATACAATTATGCTACTCATGAGGTTCACAACACTGCGAGTCATAGAGTCACCAGCCAAGGCACCACCATCATCCTTGGTCACACCCGCCACAACTGAGTTTCTTTTTCCTAACGCATTAGCCTTGCCAACCAGGTCGTTATAGCCAGCAACAAACCCTTTGACCATCTCTTTGATACCATCTTTATCTGTCGTGACATCAATTTTATTAGATTTGGCAAGTCCAGCTGCATCCTTGTCTGAGGTGCGTAATACTGTGAGCTTCAATCCTACGATCGTGCCATCGAATGTATTCGTATCACTGGTCAGTGTGCTGCCATCGACAGAAATTTCCGCACTTCCAGCAGATTGAGTCTTAGTGAGAGCGGAAGTAAAAGGATCCAGCCCACTCGAACTGCCTGTTATTTGCAGATCCTTGCCTGTGCCACTTACACCTGAATCAATTACTAGCTTTGATTTTCCATCGGAAGTATTAATTATATTCGCAGTCAAGCCGAAGTTATTGCCATTATTATTAACCCGCTTACGAATGTCCTGCAGGGAATCTCCATTTTTCACATCAACGGTGAATGTTTTATCACCGGCTTTAAACGTCAAGGTGCCATCTTCGGTGACCAGAGGATTTGTTGAGCTATTGAAAGTCCCTTCAAATTTACTCGTGGTCGCCAATTTATTTACTAATATATTGTATTGACCATTAGATGCTCCTGTTTTACTCTCTGCCTTGAGAACAGGATTATCCTTATCTTGTGTCACATTCACTGAACGCTTATTAAAAGCATCTGTTTTTGCCATCTCTTTGAGGTTAGTAACATAAGAACTGATGGCTGACTTTAGTTGCCCAAGACCAGACAACGTAACCTGAGCATTGACTCTTTTCGTCACTATAGGTTGTTGGATCTGTGCCTTTCTTGCTTCGAGGCTGGCAGATATTACACTTTCCAGATCTATACCAGATCCAGCCCCGGCTGAAGTAATCGCTGCCATACCTCTTTCCTCGCTTGACTTATAAAAATTTAAATTTCGCTATCCAGTAGTAGACCTAGTTTTGACGATGCTCCGAATTCACCTTCACGAAGAGCCTGGATCCGTTTATTTATCGC
Organism: Aeromonas allosaccharophila; assembly: GCF_016026615.1. Taxonomy (NCBI): domain Bacteria; kingdom Pseudomonadati; phylum Pseudomonadota; class Gammaproteobacteria; order Aeromonadales; family Aeromonadaceae; genus Aeromonas; species Aeromonas allosaccharophila. The sequence goes on from NZ_CP065745.1 coordinate 1,796,207, forward strand.
AAGCAGCTCCTCACTGGGGATCTGCCGGATCACTGACTTAGTGTCCGTATCGACCACTTTGATAACTACTTTATTCAAGTCCTGCTCCATACTGAAACTGACCGTCCACCCCTGCGACGCTCCAAAATCTTGCAATTTTTGTACCTGGATGGCCAGTTCACTTTCACTTTCTTTGCTTGACCGACTTGAAGTAACCGTGACCTCTTTGTCCTCTGATTGCTCAGACTGTATTTTTGTGGATTCTACCAATCTGTCCGAAAGTGTTTGAGCGGCCTGCGGGCCGCTCTTCTCCTTCAACAGTGCGGAAGAGCCGTTAGCAGATGACAGGCTTCCTATATCGATAGTCATCATTTCTCTCCCCTCTTGAGATCATAAATCTGGTGGCCTTAGCCCAGCAGGGACAGCGCTGACTGCGGACGCTGATTTGCTTGTGCCAGAATACTGGATGCTGCTTGCTGCAGAATATTCTGTTTGGTCAAGTTAGCCGTTTCTGTCGCAAAATCTGCATCACGAATACGCGAGCGTGCTGCACTCAGGTTTTCGGATACGTTAGCCTGGTTTCTGATCGTCGAGTCAAAACGGTTCTGCACCGCACCCAGCTCGGCACGCTTACTGTCTACCGATTGGATCATAAAATCCAAGTTTGCCATCGCTAACTGAGCACTAGATGCCGCTTTAATATCTTGAACAGATGCAACAGTAACCGCTGTTGTCAGCTTTGCTACCGCATAAGGTTCATTTGTGGTCGTACCAGCAGCAGATACCGTTGCACTGCCTTGAGTCGCACTCGCTATGCCCGTCAAAGTAAATGCAGATGTCATCTTGAACGAGATGGTCTGCGCGGCATCGGCACCAACCTGGAACGACCCTTTGTAACTCCCATCCAGTAACTTTTGTCCACCAAACGTGGTGTCAGATGAGATGCGATCAATTTCAGTGGTTAATTGATCATACTCTTGCTGCAATGCAACCCGGTCATCCGCATTGTTAGATCCGTTAGAGGATTGCTGAGCCAGAGTACGCATCCGCTGCAGCATAGAGGTCACTTCATCCATCGCACCTTCTGCTGTCTGCGCAACTGAAATGCCATCATTAGCATTACGGTTACCTTGGGTAAGACCATTGACCTGGGAGGTCAAACGGTTGGAGATCTGCAAACCGGCCGCATCATCTTTGGCACTGTTGATACGTAGACCCGAAGCGAGTCGGGTATAGGAGGTATCCAACGCTTTGTTGGTATTCATCAAGTTACGCTGAGCGTTCAATGATGAAATGTTGGTGTTAATGTACATGGCCATAAAATATTCTCCCGAAGAACATGCGACTGCGGGTTGTGCTGACTACGCAGCAGCCCACCAGTTGAAGAGCAGGTTGAACAAGCCTGGCTCTTCTGGCGGGTGGCTGTTTGAACGAACAGGTCACCCGCAGTAGTGCAAACGTTGGATTCCGAACACCCCTCGATTGCCTCACTCTATGTAACGGCTGCGCAAGATTAATGTTTAGGCAAAAGATTGCCGAAAGCGGCAAAAAGATGCCACATAAGGTTTAAGTTACAGCTGGGGACCCAAATAAACCCAAATATAGAGATGAATCGCCCCCAGTTCCCTAGACACCTCACAGCCTTAAAATGAGGCAACTATTGGAGGTGTGAATCGCCCCCAGTTCCCTAGACACCTCACAGCCTTAAAATGAGGCAACTATTGGAGGTGTTATGACCCGTCAGCGTTATCCAGAAACATTCAAAATCGAAGCCGTTAAACAAATCACCGAGCGCGGACGGCCGGTGGCTGACGTTGCACGCGCCCTTGGGGTATCCAGCCACAGTCTGTATGCCTGGCTCAGGCAGTACGGCAAGCCTGCTGACCAGCAGCTCGAAGAGTCTGCCTTGCAAGCCGAGATACGCCGCCTGAAAGCCGAACTGCGCCAGGTCACCGAGGAGCGCAATATCCTAAAGGAGGCCGCCGCGTACTTTGCCAGCGAGTCAAGGAAAGGTACGCGTTCATAACCTCCCGACTCGACCGCTACAGTGTCGTTACCCTGTGCCAGACCCTGGGGGTTCACCGAAGTGGCTTCTACGCGTGGCTGAAACAGCCCACATCGCCACGCCATCAGGAGGACGAACGACTGACCGGATTGGTCAAGCAATCCTGGCTGGAAAGTGGTGCTGTCTACGGTTATCGCAAAATCCATCGCGACCTTCGTGACGCAGGGGAAGCCTGCGGCAAGCACCGTGTGGCCAAATTAATGAGGCGGGAAGGGCTGCGTTCGCAAACGGGCTATCAACGCCGCAAGGGGCATTATGGAGGCAAGAGCCCGCAGGCTGCCCCAAACACGCTGGCACGTCAGTTTAAGGTGCCAGCCCCCAACATCTCCTGGGTGACTGACATTACCTACATTCGCACTCAAGAAGGGTGGCTGTACTTGGCGGTGGTGCTCGACCTGTTCTCTCGCCAGATCGTCGGCTGGGCGATGAAGTCACGCATGACGGCAGACTTGGCGGTTGATGCGTTATTGATGGCCGTCTGGCGGCGCAAGCCCAAGCAGCCGGTACTGGTGCATTCGGATCAGGGCAGCCAGTTTACTGGTGGTGAATGGCAGGACTTTCTGAAGGCCCACAACCTGAGTTGCAGCATGAGCCGACGGGGTAACTGTCACGACAACGCGGTCGCCGAGAGCTTCTTTCAGTTGCTCAAACGGGAGCGGATCAAGCGCAGGATTTACGCGACAAGAGATGAAGCCCGCAGTGACGTATTTGATTATATCGAAATGTTTTACAACCCAATCAGGCGCCATGGTTCCAATGATGGGCTATCGCCGGTAGAGTTTGAAAGGCAGTTTATTTTTCAGTAATAAAGTGTCTAGAAAACCAGGGGCGATTCAATTGAGAAATGCGACAGGAGAAGTACCGCTAAAAAGAAAACCCCCGATGCAGTACATCGAGGGTCTGAGGTCAGCAGCCACTAGCGTTTTTTAGATCTAAACATCAAATCCAAACAGCTAAAAACCATAAGTTACGATCACCGTAGCCACTGCGTGAGCATAAACATATCACCTTGCCTAACCCAGTAGTGACAGGGCTGATTGCGGACGCTGATTTGCTTGCGCCAGAATACTGGATGCTGCTTGCTGCAGAATATTCTGTTTGGTCAAGTTAGCCGTTTCTGTCGCAAAATCTGCATCACGAATACGCGAGCGTGCTGCGCTCAGGTTTTCTGATACGTTAGCCTGGTTCCTGATTGTTGAGTCAAAACGGTTCTGCACAGCACCAAGCTCGGCGCGCTTACTGTCTACCGACTGGATCATGTAATCCAAGTTTGCCATCGCCAGTTGGGCTGATGAGGCATCCTTGATACTCTGAACTGTCGTTACGCCTACAGCAGTACCTGCAACTTGTGTGACTGAATATGGCTCATTTGTCGTAGTTACTGTTACGCTTGCGACAGTAGCACTACCTTTAGTCGCACTCGCTATTCCTGTCAAAGTAAATGCAGACGTCATCTTGAAGGAGATGGTCTGTGCTGCATCGGCACCAACCTGGAATGACCCCTTGTAAGTGCCATCCAGCAATTTCTGCCCACCAAACGTGGTGTCAGATGAGATGCGATCAATTTCAGTGGTTAATTGGTCATACTCTTGCTGCAATGCAACCCGGTCATCCGCATTGTTGGATCCGTTAGACGATTGCTGAGCCAGAGTTCGCATCCGCTGCAGCATAGAGGTCACTTCATCCATCGCACCTTCTGCTGTTTGTGCAACTGAAATGCCATCATTCGCATTACGGTTACCTTGGGTAAGACCATTGACCTGGGAGGTCAAACGGTTGGAGATCTGCAAACCCGCAGCATCGTCCTTGGCACTGTTGATACGTAAACCCGAAGCCAGTCGGGTATAGGAGGTATCCAACGCTTTGTTGGTATTCATCAAGTTACGCTGAGCGTTCAATGATGAAATGTTGGTGTTAATGTACATGGCCATAAAATATTCTCCCGAAGAACATGCGACTGCGGGTTGTGCTGACTACGCAGCAGCCCACCAGTTGAAGAGCAGGTTGAACAAGCCTGGCTCTTCTGGCGGGTGGCTGTTTGAACGAACAGGTCACCCGCAGTAGTGCAAACGTTGGATTCCGAACACCCCTCGATTGCTTCATATTATTTAGCGGCAGCGCAGCGACAAGCTTTAGGAAAATCCTTGCCTACAGCGGCAAGTTTTCTCCGGTAGGAGGCATATAGACAGAGAACCATAACCCTTACCAGGCAGCGTCTGCTTTGATGATGACTCCCTTCATAAGATCAAAAGCGTTGGCATGGTTCATGCTTTGAACTGATAGAGTGACGTCAATTTGACGACACAATAAAAAGAGGCCGGTAAACCGGCCTAAAGATGAGCATATGCTCAGGAGAATATGACCAAGAGTGACAGAACTGAACATCTGGACAACACTTGGCTTTACTAGCAGAGAATTATATCTCTCCCGATAGAACAAGGTGCAAACCCGAACACCCCTTTGTTCCATCTCTTGACCAGGGCGGCCTGAACAACCGCCCTGTTTTTCTTTTGTTAGCCCTGCAACAGTGACAGAGCAGACTGCGGACGCTGGTTTGCCTGAGACAGAATGGTCGATGCCGCTTGCTGCAGAATATTCTGTTTGGTCAGATTGGCGGTTTCAGTCGCAAAGTCAGCGTCACGGATGCGTGAACGGGCTGCGCTGACGTTTTCAGAAACGTTCGCTTGGTTACGAATGGTAGAGTCAAAACGGTTTTGTACCGCACCAAGTTCAGCACGTTTACTGTCTACGGTTTGAATCATAAAATCCAGGTTCGCCATGGCTAGCTGTGCTGAAGACGCATCAGTGATTGTTTGGACTGATGCAGCTGTCACCGCTGTTGTTACCTTAGTCACGGTGTAAGGCTCTGTAGTAGTAGTGAGTGTTGTTGTCGCTACAGTTGCACTACCTTGGGTACCACTGGCAATTCCTGTCAGGGTAAATGCTAATGTCATCTTGAACGTAATTGTTTGAGCTGCATCAGCACCGACCTGGAATGAACCAACATATCCACCAGCCAATAGTTTCTGGCCACCAAAGGTGGTGTCATTAGATACGCGGTCAATTTCCGTAACTAACTGAGTATATTCTTGCTGCAAGGCAACACGATCATCAGCACTGTTAGAACCGTTCGATGATTGTTGAGCCAGTGTACGCATCCGTTGCAGCATGGCAGTCACTTCATCCATCGCCCCTTCGGCCGTCTGCGCCACGGAGATGCCATCATTGGCATTTCGGTTACCTTGATTCAACCCATTGATTTGCGAGGTTAAACGGTTAGATATCTGCAGGCCAGCCGCATCATCTTTTGCACTGTTAATACGCAGGCCCGACGCCAAACGAGTATAGGATGTATCCAATGCTTTGGTCGTATTCATCAGATTACGCTGAGCGTTGAGTGATGAAACGTTAGTGTTGATGTAAAGACTCATGATTCTTCTCCTAAGCTATTAAAATTACTCTTCTATTTGCTCAGGCTTTATTATTTTCTGTGCCCGATGCGTCTTATTTAACGGCTCGTTTTTGGATGTCTTTAGCATTTTTTTCAACGCTTCATCGCATTAACGCCGCTTACCTTATATATCGGCGGGTCGGGGGGAAACTTAAGGAAAAAATCGGGCCAAAACAGACGACAGGAGTCACCTCCCGAATCCCGCGAACGACGGGGCAAGCGGGCACACTCGAGACTCACCCGGTCCATACAGTGAGAAAAAGTCCGTCTCGACTCGCAATTTTATCGAGCACAGTTGGCGATTGGGCTCGCCAGCCCCTAAAATCGCGGCCCCATCAACAATTTGGCGTGAGTTGTTCCCCATGCAGACACTGGTTGAGCAGATTGTTTACATCAGCGACATGTTTGGTACTGCGGTATTCGCGTTTTCAGGGGTATTGGTGGCTGGCCGGCTCAGAATGGACGGGTTTGGCGTCATGGTTTTGGCGGCAGTGACCGCCATCGGCGGCGGCACCATCCGTGACATGATCCTGGGCGCGACCCCCGTGTTCTGGGTGCGCGATCCCCTCTATATCTGGGTCGTTATCGCGACGGCGCTGCTCGGTATGTGGATGGTCAAACTGCCCCGCAGGATGCCCTGGTATGTACTGCCGGTGGCGGATGCCTTCGGGCTGGCCCTCTTTACCGTGATCGGTGCCCAGAAGGCCCTCAACTTCGGCACCCCGGGTCTGATCGCCGTGATCATGGGCACCATGACCGGCGTAGCCGGCGGCATGATCCGCGATGTACTGGCGCGAGAAGTGCCCATGGTGCTGCAAAAAGAGATCTATGCCACCGCCTGTATCCTCGGTGGCATTCTCTATACCCTGGCGCTGGAGGCGAACATGGACAGGGTAACGGCCATGCTCATCTGCATGACGGCCGTGTTTGGCCTGCGGGTCGCGGCTATCTACTGGCACCTGTCGCTGCCCACCTTCTCGCTGCAACGCAATTGAGAGCAGGCCCACAGCGCCATCATGTCGCTGTGGGCCATGCGTTGAACCAAATAGGCTTTTCTGTTGTCATAGAAGCAGTCGTTGTTAGCCGGAACTTCTCATGCGCAAAATCGGTATGCTTACCACACTCCTCCTGGCGAACGTGACGGCAGCCCACGCCGAAGCTCAAGTAGTGTTTGGTCGACTGGCCTCGGCGCCGGTGCAGCAGTTCAACCAGCAGATACGTCAAGCCAGTGATCAACAACAACGCTGGGTCAATGACTACCGTGAGGTGGCACTGCGATTTGTGGGGCATGGCGACACCCCCAGTCGCATTCATGCCCAGCAGCTGGATAATGATCTGGTGCTCTCGGTGGCCCTCGATGGCAGCAAGAGTGACATGATCTACATCCTGACTCTCTATCGCAGCGACAACCTGTGGCAGATGCGGGAGGCGGAAATGGGCTGGCGTTGCCAGGGGCAAGACTCCTTCACCCCGGTCCCCTGTCCCTGATGGTCATGACTCACTCAGTGAAATAAAAAAATCCGGCACATTGGCCTAATGCCAGTCAGTTAAGCCTGACTGGCATTGTTTTTATTGGCTTTTTTCACACTATACCTCTGTGGCCTTGGCTTCACGCAGCGGGGGTAACTTCGCTCCCTTCGTGCCGGCAGCACAAACTGCCCCGCCTGTTTCTCCAGGTCAGCTACCCGCTTCGGGATAGTCCCCGCTGACAGGTAGGGCATGCAGCTCAGTTCATGGATAAGATAGATCGACGCCATGTGAAAACTCAGCTGGCTCGCCGTGTATCCCTTCAGGCTCGCCGTCATCTTCACCATCTGGCTGCGCAGCAGGTTGTACGCCAGCAGCACGCCCCACAGCTCTTGCCGTATCCCCGTCGCCTTCTTGCTACGCAGGGTCAGTCGATGTTGTTGCAGGCTGTGCTTCATCTCCCGATAGCCCAACTCGATTTCCCAGCGATGGCTGTAGAGTTCAGCGATGTCAGTCCCCGGGAAGCGCATCGGGTCGACCATCGAGGTTAACACTTGGCGCTCCTTGCCGTTGATGTTGCGAGTCAGCAAGCGGGCTTCCACCGTATCCGGCAGTTGTGGCCACTTCTTGCGTGCCTGTGGACTGGTCGTCAGGCGCACCAGCACATCCTGGCGCCCCAGCTTGCGTACCACCTCGTATTGCGTGCCCTTTTTGAGCGGCAGCAGCCAGTGCCGCTCGCTACCCGCAGTTTGCCAGGCATGTAGCAGACCGAGGGAGTAAAACCCCTTGTCGAACAGGGTCAGCGAGTGGTCCGGCGTGCGCGCGACAAGCTGTTCGGCCAGCACCATCTCGTTGACGGCGCAGCTCTCCATGACAGCCTGAACAAGCAGGTGACTGGTCAGCTCCATCTGGCAGAGCATGCGTACCTGCGGATAGGCTGTCTCGCCATGCTGGGTGCCGGCTTGGCAAACGCAGTAGCATTGTCCGGGGTATTGGGCGTGTGCCACATCCCGCCATCGACGGCGAGCAGTTGCAGCCCGGCCCAGCCGGGGTGATTGGCCTGCTGGTGCCAGCGCGAGGCGGTCTCGTGAAACAACCGCTCGATGCTCTTGTCCCCGAGCTTTTGCGGGCTTGCAGGAAGGCGCTGGGGGCAACAAAGGGACGGTCACCGGGCAACAGGATATCGAGCTGATTGACCAGCTGGGTCATGGGGACATGGCGGAACATGGCCATGCCGATGATGGCCCAGACCAGGCGCTCCATGGGCATGCGGCGACGGCGCAGGGTCACGACATCCTCTTCGGCGAGCAGAGTTGTGATGAGCTCGGGGGAAATGAGGTCGGAGAGTGACTCAAACTGAGCGGGATTGCTGGCGTGGAGGAAGTCGAGAGCCTGTACGATACGCATAAAAAATCCGAAACCAATCAACAGGTTTCGGATTTTTACACATCAGGAGGATCGGTCAATGGATCCTTAACTGATCGGCATTAGGCACATTGGCCGGATTTTTTGTGGGCAGTGCAAACCACGCTTACGGGCGGTACACCTTGACGTTGTCAAAGCCCTTCTCTTTCAGATAGAGCGCCTGCAGCTTGCTCATCACGCCGCGATCGCAGTAGAGCAGATAGGTCTTCTCCTTGGGCAGATCGCCAAAGGCGGTGGCCAGCTTGAAGAAGGGGATGTGCAGCACTTCACGATCTTCCACCACCAGCGGCTTCTCGTCGTGTTCGTCGGCAGAGCGGATATCCAGGATCACCTCGTCAGCTCCCAGCACCTGAGTCGTTTCCACCTCTTGCACTTCAGCGGCAGTCTCTTCACCGATGCGGCGGATATCGAGGTAACGGGCCTCGGAGACCACCTTGTCCAGAATGGAGAAGTCGAAGTTGGCCTCTTCCGCTTCAATGCGGGAGAGCTCGGCTTTCACGGTCGGCTTCTTGGAGATAACGCCGCAATACTCCGGCATGGTCTCGGCAAACTCCAGGGTACCGATGCGGCGCGCTTCGCTGATGATATCCGGCTTGTCCCAGGTGATGAGCGGACGCAGGATCACCTTGTCGGTCACCCGGTCGATCACGTTCAGGTTGGTGAGCGTCTGGCTGGAGACCTGGCCCACGCACTCGCCGGTGACCAGCGCCGGGATCTGGAAGTAGTCGGCAACCTGACCGGCTGCACGCATCATCATCCGCTTGAGCACCACGCCCATCTGGCCGTTGTCGACCTTCTCGAGGATCTCGGCGACCACAGGTTCAAAGTCGATGGCGGTGAAGCGCACCTTGTGGGAGGCGCCAAACTTGTTCCACAGGTAATAGGCCACCTGCTTCACCCCGATCTCGTGGGCCGCGCCCCCCAGATTGAAGAAGCAGTAGTGGACGCGGCAACCGCGCTTGATGAACTGGTAGGAGGCAACACCGGAGTCGAAACCACCGGAGAGCAGGCTCAGCACATCTTCCTGGGTGGCCATCGGGAAGCCGCCCATACCGTGGTGCACCGCACTGATGATGTAGAGTTCGTCATTTTCCACTTCCAGATTGATCTGGATGTCCGGTTTTTTCAGACGCACACCGGCGGTTTCGCAATGCTGATTGAGGCCACCGCCCACATAGCGCTCCAGCTCCAGCGAGCTGAAATCATGTTTGCCGACGCGACGGGCACGCACGCAGAAGGTTTTGCCTTTCAGGCGCTCACCCCAAACGGCGCGGGTCTGCTCGAAGATGTCGTGCAGGTCGGTAAAGTTGCTCAGTTGCACTTCGAGGAAGTACTGAATGCCCGGGATACAGGCCAGGGTCTCGAGATACTGGGCGTGGAACTGATCGTTGCGGGAGCTCACTACCAGCTTGTCCCAATCCATCCGTACGCGGGCATCTTCGTCGAAGCGGCGCAACACGTTGCGGATGTTGCCCTGCAACATCTTGGTGAAACGCTGGCGAACTGATTTGCTCTTGATGGTGATTTCCGGGAACAGCTTGATAATGAACTTCATGGTTTTGACTCGGGTGGCCTTGATTTAAGGGCGCGAATTATATCAGAACTTTGTGGCCAGCGCCTACTGGATGAGCGTTTGCTCACATTACCCCACGCAATGTTTGCCGCGCGGCCGCAATCTTGCGTATATTCCCGACCCTGCACCTCGCCAGATTTTTGACAACAGACCGATCCGATGAAGACCTATATCTACTACCCCGGCATGGAGGTACGCGACGAGCTCTGGCTCAAATTTGCCCTGCTCTATCTGGAGCGGCTCGCCTTCGTCTTCACCGTCAGTGAAAAAAGTGGCCTCACAGCCTTGCTTGATACCTTGCAGCAGCAGACCGATCTGCTGGCCGAGCGGCCCGATGCCGCCTTCTTTGCCGCAATCACTCCCCAGTTGGAGAGCCAGATCAGCGGCCTGGTGGCCCCCGATTTCGTACGCCACAAGGTGTTTGGCAACAAGGAGCTGATTGGTCGCTGGCGCCAGGGCACCAACCACGACTGCTTCTGCCCGGAACAGGCCGGACTGGAGCGGCTGCACGGCTTTTGCCTGACCCACGGCTTTGCGACCCGGGATGAGGGGGGGATCAGAATGGCACGGCGCTTTGCCAACCTGCTCTCCATGCGTCTCGCCCGTGAGTGGGCACTCGCCAATGACGGGGCGCTCATTACCGATCACGACTATCTCGACCGCCTGCTCCACCTGCTGGAGTCCCGCTACCACAACCGGGGCGGGCAGGATTGCTTCCATCTCGAGATCCCGTTGCAAGTGCCCACTCACCTGGCCGACATTCCGTTTGCAGAGCTGATTGCCCTGCGCGGGCGCAGCGGCTTTCGCCAACAGCTGGCCGAATTTCATCAGGCCCTCGACAGCCTGCTCGCCATGCTGGGCAGCGGCTACGCCGATCCGGCGGCCCTGACTCGCTTCGAGCAAGCTCAGCAAGGGCTCAATCAACTGCTGGGGCCCGAGACCCTCAGCATGCCACTCACTACCCTGGTCAGCACCAGCCTGCCCGCCGTAGCCATGCTCCACCAGTTAAAGGCAAGCCACCCCGAAAGCAACCTCATCTTCCATCCCATCAAGAAGAGCCACTTTCACCAGCGCAAGAGCCAGCACTTCTTCACCCGGCTCGGCCATCTGCGCCAACCGGGCTGAACCGATGGAATGAAAAAGGGGTTGGCATCTGCCAACCCCTCTCGTTATCTGCGGCCTACCAATCATCACCACGATGATTTGCCTGCTCTTGCGCCTGCCTGCGCGCCTCCATCGCCCTGTCACGGCGGATATTGGCAGGGGTACAGGCAAACTGTTTCTGATAACAACGTACAAAACTCTCGGAAGCTGGTTCGAAAGGTGAATAGAACCCGGTACGTTCAGGAGCAACATGGTGATCACCATGATTAGTCGTGGCACAACCCGCACTCATCAGCACCAGCAAGGGACAAAAAACACGCAGCAAAAGAGCACTCCCGATTGGATTTGAATGAATTTGTAATTATTCATAAATTAATTCATCCAATCAAATATTGATGCATTTCAAATGGTTAATTACATTCGCCTCAATGGCTGTCGGCAAAACGCTCAACGGGTGATGGTGCCGGCCTCACTGTCAGGGTGCACCACGCGAAACTCGATACGATCGCTGTTGCCCGCTGCATCCACCACAACCAACTGGTAGCGCCCCGCCACGCTCAGCACCTGATCCCCATCCCAGCGCAGCCGCTGACCGTTGAGAAACCAGGCCGGCTTGCCGACACCGCCCAGCACTTTGGGTTGCAACCGGTAACGCTGGCTGCGAATAAGATTGCCCTCACCCAGCGCCACGATGCGAATGGGTGCCTGCAGCTCTGCGCTCTGCCCCTCCCCCGCGCAACCGCTGGCAAGCAGCGCCTGCCGTCGCTCGCCGGGCACCCGCCATGGCTCCAGCGATAGCGGCCACAGGGCCCGAAAGCCGGATTGCGCCGCATCGGGGCAACGGGTCAACGTCGGCTTGCCCTCCTTGGTCAACGCCACTTGCCGCAGCGGCGAGGGCCAATCCATGGGATCCGGCAAGGTGGGCGGATCGCGCCCTTCCAGCAACCAGGCGCTCTGGCGCTGCAGACAGGCCTCAGGCAGGGTTGCGCTCGCTTTGCGCCCCAGCGGCCAGCAAACTTCGGCCTCGCTCACCGTGTTGGGTTGTGCTGGCAGGGGACTATTGTCGGCCAGTCGCGAGTAGACCGAGAGCAGTAGCGGCACTGCTGCGCTCTGGCCGTAAAAACCGGGCATGGGGGTGCCGTCGGGGCGCCCCAGCCAGACGCCGATGGTCCAGCGACCAGAGACCCCCATCGCCCAGCTATCGCGATAGCCATAGCTGGTGCCGGTCTTCCAGGCCAGCCGGTTGACCCGGCCGGTTGCCTCACTGGAAAAGGGCTGATCAGCCCGTCCCTGCGCACTCAATATTTGCCAGATGATCCAGGCCGCCCCCGGGCTTAGCAAGGGGCGCGACACCGCCTGCTGCCCCGCCAGCCAGACCGGCATCGCCACCTGCCCCTCCCGGGTCAGCGCACTGTAGAGCGCCGCCAACTGCTCGAGCCGGATCCCCGCCGCCCCCAGTGCTATGGCCGGATTGGGCTTGTCGGAGAGCGCCAGCCGAACCCCGGCGTTGTCTAAGCGGCTGACCAGCTTGTCCGGCCCCAGCGCCTCCAGCACCTGCACCGCCGGCACATTGAGGGATTGCTGCAGCGCCTGGGCAAGCGTCACCGGCCCCTGAAAGGCACCGGAAAAGTTGGCGGGGCGATACTCCGAGCCGAGCCTTGGCGCATCGGAGAGCAGAGACGCCGAGTGCACCAGCCCCTCATCCATCGCCAGACCGTAGATAAAGGGCTTGAGGGTGGAGCCAGGAGAGCGGATCGCCTGCACCATGTCGAGATAACCGTGGCGGCGCAAATTGCCATACTCGGCGCTGCCCACATAGGCGCGTACCGCCATGGTTTTGTTGTCCACCAAGAGCAACGCCGCTGAGGTCTGCTCGGGGAAGCGGCGGATATAACTTGCTACCCGCCCCTCCAGCCAACGCTGCAGATCGCCGTCGATGGTGGTGTGCACCAGCGCCCCGGCCTGATTGTCGGCGGCGAGACGGGCAAACAGCGGCGCCTCCATCGGCGTGAAGTGACCGCGAGCCAGCACCGGCTCGATGCGCCCCTCCAGCCATGCCTGTTCGGGCCAGACACCCTGTGCCACCAGCCGCTGCATCACCTTGTCGCGGGCGGTGCGGGCCCGCTCGGGGTGGCGATCCGGCCGGTTGCGGCTAGGGGCCTGCGGCAACACCGCCAACAACGCCGCCTCGGCATAAGTCAGCTTGGCCGCACTCTTGCCGAGATAGGCAAAACTTGCCGCCTGCACCCCCTCCAGATTGCCGCCAAACGGCGCCCGATTGAGGTAGACGGTGAGCAGGGTGCGCTTGTCGTAGTGCCACTCCAGTTGCAGCGCGCGCACCATCTGGCGCAGCTTGCCGGGCACGCTCCTGTGGTAGGGCTCGATAAGACGCGCCACCTGCATGGTGAGGGTCGAGCCGCCCGACACGGCGCGCCCATAGCGCAGCCACTGCCATACACCCCGCACCATGGCCACCGGATTGACCCCGGGATGACGCCAGAAGTAGCGATCCTCGTAGCCCAGCAGCGCTTCGATATAGCGGGGGGAGACCTGCTCCAGGGTCACGGGGTAGCGCCACACACCGCTGGTATCGGCAAAGGCGCGCAGCGGTCGCCCCTTCATGTCAAGCACCACCCGCGCATAGGCAGGGTCGAGTGGCGGCGGCGGGAAAATGCGATCCAGCGCCAGCAATGACAGGAGCAGTGCTACAACGCCCAGCACCGAGAAACGCAGCCAGCGTGGCAAACGACCAAGCCAGCGCCAGCCAGCGCGGCCACTGCGACCCAGGCTCAGCCAGCCACGCTGCCAAAAAGTGAGCGGGCGAACCCGCTCAAGGGAGGGAATGTTACTCAGAGATGCTCACCTCATGGATATCCTCACCCACAGCCCGCAGCTCGGGGCGGTACATATCTTCCACCTGGGTCGGCGGCACCTGATAGCGGCCCGGCGTCACCGCCCGCATCAAGTAGACCAGCTGCTGGTTGCTCCCCTCGCTCAGATCCAGCGCCGCCGTGTAGCGGTCGTCGCGAAACTCCTGATGCTTGAGATAGTCGTTCCACTCGCTCTGCCACGCCGGTTTCCCCTCGATGGAGAGCTCTTCGAGCTTGATGCTATTGCCAAGGGCCGGGTTCTCCAGCTCGAAGCCAGCGGGCACCATCTCCACCAGCAGGGCATCGGGCACCGCCGATTCACTGCTGACGTTGAGCCGCACCACCACCAGATCGCCGACCTTCACCTTGGTGGGATCAAACGGCTGACCGTCGCTGTTGAACCAGCTGCGGGTCACGCTCATTCTCTTGCTGATCCGTGCCGGTGCCTGTTCGGGGTAACCGACCAGGGTGCGCTGCACATAGAGGGAGCCCTTACCCTCGTTGGTAACCGCACTGGCCGCCAGTGCCTCGGGGGCGCCCAGCAGCAACGGGGCCGAACCATTCAAGGCTTCGCTGCCAGAGGATGAAGCAACCCTGGCCTGCCAGTCGACGGCCGGATCGACGCGGGCGAGTCGCAGCAGGGCGAGTCGCTCCTGGGTGCTGAGCCACTGACGGTGAGCCAGGGTATCGGCCACCTTGGCACTGAGGGCCGGCCAGCGATCCGCAGCCAGCTTGTGCTGGCGCAGCAAAGAGAGCTCAAGGGCCTGATCGCGTAGCGGTGAACCGTAATCCCCGAGATAGTCGTCCCCGCGCTCGGTCGCCAATGACCGGCTGAGGGCCCTGGCGGCATTCTGCTCATCCCCCATGGCCGAGAGCGCCAGCGAGAGGTGCAAGAGCGGCAAGCCGGAACGGGCGTGATCGGCCTGCTGCTCCCAGATAAGGCGCAAGGTAGCGAGCGGCGCCTTGCCCACCCGGGCCAGTACATAGGCGCTGTAAGCCTGATAGGCCAACCGGCTGTGCTCGGGGGCACTGCTCCAGCGCTCGCCGTACTGGCTGTCGGTGAGATAGCTTTGCAGCCGGTTCAGCGCCTGATTGAGCATTGCCTCCGGCACTGCGTCGCCCGCCTCCTTGCGCGCCAGCAGGTAGTCGGCGGCATAGGCGGTGAGCCACTGCTCCTCGTCGGAGCGACCATCCCAGAGGCCAAAACCGCCGCTTGGCAGTTGCAACCGCTGCAGCCGCTGCAACAGAGCGCGTTGCACATCCGCCTCGCTCGCCGCTTTCTTGCCCTCTGCGGGTTTGCTCCATGCGATGCGCTCATCCGCAGTGGTCAGCAAGTAAGGCCAGGCACGGGACAAGGTCTGCTCCAGACAGGCATAGGGGTAGTCGGCCAGTGCCTGCCACTGGGCTGCCGGATCCCAGGGGGGAGTGCCGGAGAGGCTGAGCAGCCCCTGCAGGTTGGCACGATCCAGCCCGGCCAGCTCAGCTGGTGCAAAGCTCATCTGCTGGCCGGGGGCCAGCATCTGATAGCGCTGGCGAGTCTCGGCAGGCCAGGGGGAGCGCAGCGGCAAAGTCCAGTCGCGGCTGATGACAAAATCCTTGCCGCTGGCCGCCAACTGCAGGCTTGCCACGCCGCTCGCCCCGGTCACGGTGAGCGGCAGGGTCAGCCACTGCTCCTCGCCGTTTTTAAGGGCAAGGGTGCCGGGCAGCTCGCCATTTGCTTTCAGCCCGCCATTGAGGGTCCAGGCAAGGGAGAGGGTCTGATCCTCGCCGCTCATGTTGCGCAGCTGCACCAGCACCCGGGTCTCATCCCCTCTGGCGCCAAAGCGCGGCCAGCCAATTTCGGCCACCAAGGGCGCTACTACCTTGACGGCGCGCTCGGCCTCCCCGACTTGCTGTTCGTTCCAGGCCAGCGCCACCAGCGCCAGCTCGCCGTTGAAGTTGGGCAGATCGAGCGGGATCACCGCCTTGCCGCTCTCATCAAAACTCACCTCGCCGCTCCAGAGCGCAGCTATCTCGACCCGGCTCTCCAGCGCGCCGCCCTTTTTCAGCGGCGCCCGATCGCCCCCGTAGTTGAGGCGGGCCAGCTTGCCATCTTGCGGCGGGATCACCTGGCCGTAGTTGTCGAACAAATCTTGGGAGAAGCGCTTGCGACCAAAGAAGATCTCGAACGGGTCGAGAGGCTGGTAGTCGCTGATATTGAGCACGCCCCGATCCACCGCCGCCAGCACCACGCGGCCCTGACTGTTGGGGGTGGAGGTGGCGGTCACCTCCAGTCGGGTGAGCGGCACCGCTTTATCAGGCGCGCTCAGGGTGAGCGGAAGACGGCGGGCTTCTCGATCCAGCGTAAGCGGCACCAGACCGACCGAACGCAGACTCTGCCCCTGCTGCTTGCCGACCGGTTTGGAGGCGCTGTCTGGCGCGGCGATCTGGGCCGAAATGTGCAGGTCATGGCGCTGCCACTCGGGGCTGACCGGGATCTCGAACTCGCCGCGGGCATCCTTGGCATCGCCACTGGCCCCCTTGAGCTCGATGCGCTGCCACCAACGCAGGCCGTCGCCATCTTCCACCAGCAGCAACCCCTTGCCGGGGCGCGGCGCCACCAGCGTCACTTTGGCCTTGTTACCTGCCTGATAGGCGCGTTTGTCGAGGGTGATGGCAATCTTGTCAGGCCGTGCCTGCTCGCCACCACCGCCCCAGGCGTAACTGCCTATCTCCACCCGCAGGCTCGATTGATGGCCCTGACTGTTCTCCACTTCCAATCGATACCAGCCCGCCGCCAGTTGCAGCGTGAGCGGGGTCGGCCCCTTGCCATCCAGCTGCAGGGTCTGCTCCTGTTCCAGATAGGGCTGGCTGTTGAACTCGTACTTCCACCCCTCGCCATCGGCGTAGTGCCAGTAGTAGTCGCGGTACTCGTTGATGAGGCGCACTTTCACCGCCCCCGCCACCGGCTGGCCTTGCTCATCGAGGTTGAGGATCTGGAAGGGGAGCGGCTTGCCCCCCTCTACTCGCTCCGCCACGAAGTCGGCCTTGAGCGCCGGCCACTGGCTGCCCGCGGGCCAGCCATACTGGGTGCGGCTGCGATTGACGGCGCGACCACCGGGCTCGGCGAGCGACACCCGATAGGCCACCTCCAGCGGCCCGAGGGCGCGCACCCCATCGAGCTCATCAGCTAACGAAAAAGTCCCCTGCCCCTGCGCATCGAGGGTGAGATTCAGCGGCTCAAGATCCTTGGCCTGCTCGGCAAGCAGCACGTTACCCAGGGTGAACTCCTGCCACTGGGTAAAGGGCATGGTGGCGCGGCTGATCTTCACCTCCGCCTTGGCCTTGGTGGCACTCGCTGGCGCACCATAGAGATAGTCCCCTTGCAGTGGCAGAGTCAGGGCGGCACCCAAATCGGTGACTTCGCCATCCGGCCCCTTGCCAAGCTGCAGTTTCAAGCGCTCAGGCAGAAATTCCTCCACTAAAAAGGGCCACTCGAAGCGGCTGCCAGCGGCAGTCTTGAGGTTGATGGTCCAGCGCCCGAGCGGCGCATCGTCCGGCAAACGCAGGCCGTAGTGGGCGGCACCAAGATTGTCCGGCAGCAGCCGCTTTTGTTCGAGCAGCTGGCCGTCCGGCTGTTTCACCTCCAGCTCCACCGCCATGCCCGGCAGCAGCTGGCCATCTTGGCCCTTGAGCAGGATCTCGCTGTCGAGCCGCTCGCCGGGGCGATAGAGGTCACGCCCGCTAAAGAGATACAACTGCTGGGCCTGCCAGGGCTGGGTGCCGAGATCGAAGGTGGAGAGATCGAGCGCCGCCCCATCGAGGCGCAGCACCGCCAGATGGTTGCCCTGTTCGGCCAGCAGCAGGCGAGCACCCTGCACCTGATCGAAGCGGCGATGGCCCTGCGGATCGGTATTTTGCACCTGCAGCCGGTTGCCCTTCTCGTCGAGCAGGGAGAGCTGCACATCCTTGAGCGGATCGGCGCTGGCCAAGGAGCTCACGAACACCTCCAGCTGATCGCGGTAACGGCGAGCACTGAGCCCCATGTCGCTCACCGCGAAATAGGTGGTCTCCTTGCGCCAGTCGTAGTTGCCAAGGGGCGACATCACAGCGAAGTAGACACCGGCCTCGACCAGTTGCGGCTCCTTCACATTGATGAGGCGGGTCTCGCGCCGGTTGGCATCGAGCTCCAGCGCATAGCGGCCGCTGAACACCCGCTTGGCGCGCTGGGTGATCTGTTCAAGCTCCCAGTTGCCCATGCCAGCGCCGGGGCGATACTCGGCCAGAAAACGGGGCAGATATTCCGCATCGACCCGAAAGAAGTCGATATTGACCTCGTCCACGTTGACCGCGCTGATGGGCAGGCGCAGCTCCTGACGCAGCGGCAATACCATGCCGCTCTCGGTAAAGGAGGCTCCCGCCTCCAGCGGCCGGGTCTTGAGGGTCCAGCTCTGGGGGGATGGACCCAGCCCCGCCTTGAGGCTCACCTCGTAGCTTTTATCGGGCTGCACGTTCGGAAAATAGAGGGTGCGACCATCTTCGGCGAGGATCCACTCCCCCTGTACTTGCTTGCCCCCTTCACTGACCGCTAGCCAGCTCTGCCAGTTTGCCTTGGGCGCCAGAGGGCCGGAGAAGACCAGCGCCAGCGCCGGGGCATCGCGATATTGGCGGGCATTGGCCTGCACCACTGTACTCGGCGCTCCTGCCTCCTGACGGGCAGCGGAATCTGTGGTCGGCCCATTGACGACAGGCTTGTCAGGGCCACAACCGGCCAGCAGCAAACCGGCCAGCCCGGATAGCAGCAGGGCCGACCAGCGGTGGCGCAGAGCGCCAGTTCCAGCGTGAGAGCGGTGAGAAGCAGGGGGAGAGTCGAAGAGGCGCATAGGTTCCATCCCGAGTTGGAGCGCTTGCAAGCGCAGCGTGGCTGGAAACAGGATAAGGCATCCTGCTCACCCGACACAAAGCTCATTACCCGAATGGGCACAATTCCGCGCCCCTGCAGCGCGAGAACCCCTTGCCCACTGATTTAGTGCGGCAAGGGTTGTCATCTAGTCGTGGGTGGTCTCGTTTTTTGCACCGCCTTTGAACCAGCGAAACAGGATGGCCATGACGGCCGCCAGAAACAGCACCAGCGAGGTGATGAGCAGCGCCCGGGTCAACAGTTCGCTGTGGTGGAGGAAGAAGGGGGTATTCATCGCCAGCTTGCCCAGCAAGCTCACCGTGAGTGCCCACATAAAGGCACTGGCAAAGCTGGCCACGCACATGCGCACTACGCTCAGGCGGCCAATCCCCATCAGCATGGGGGTCAAGACCCGCACGAACGGGATAAAACGGGAGGAGAACATCGCCAGAAAACCGTACTTTTTTAGCAGCCGGGTCGCCTTGGGCAGGCTGTCGGGGGGCAACATCCGCTCGATATGCTCCATAAAGCGGGTGCGCTGCAGGGCCCGCCCCTGCCAGTACGCCAGCACGGATCCCATCCCCGCCGCCAGCGGCAAATAGCAGAGAGTCACCTCGGGGCCGAATACCCCCATGCCCACCAGCCCACCGGCCAGCAGCACCAGACTGTCACCCGGCAGGGGCATGAAGACGAATGCGGACTCCAGCAGCAACACCAGCATCAGGCAACTGATCAGCAGGGGCACTGCCTGCATCTGAACCAGGGCGTCAAAATCCTGATGCCAAATGGCCATCAGCATATCCAGCATGTCACTCTCCCTACTACACGGTTCATCATGAACGAGGCAGGGGTTATAGCACTCATCCCCTGAACAAAACGTTAATTTTGTCCGGTGCAGGAAAAAAAGTGTGTCGAAATATTGCCGTAACAAGGAGGGCGAACAGCAGAGGCAAAAAGCCCCTCATCTTGCACGCACAAGGGAGAGGGGCAAACAGGCACAGAAATAAAACGGTTACTCGGCGGTGGCCATCTGCCAGGTTTTGAAGCCGCCGGAGAGATTCTTCACTTTGAAGCCATGCTGGCTTAGCAGGCGGCAGGCGACATGGCCGCGCAGCCCGACCTGACAGCTGATAAGCAGCTCTTTATCTTTGGGCAACTCATGGAGGCGACCACGCAACTCGTCGAGGGGGATATGCAGCGCCCCCGGAATGCGGCCCAGCTTGTCGAGCTCGGGGCCATTGCGCACATCCACCACCAGCTGGTGCGGGTTGCGAGCCTGCACCTCGGCCACGTGGCAGAGCAGGGTGTCCCCCTTCAGGTGGTTGCTCGCCACAAAGCCCGCCATGTTGATCACATCCTTGGCCGAGCCGAACGGCGGCGCATAGGTGAGCTCCAGATCCTGCAGATCAAACACGGTGAGACCGGCCCGCTGGGCCACCGCCAGCACGTCGATGCGCTTGTCGATGCCATCCTTGCCGATGGCCTGGGCGCCATAAATCTTGCCATCCGGGGCAAACAGCAGCTTGAGGCTGACCGGATGGGCGCCGGGGTAGTAACCGGCATGGCTGCCCGGGTGGACATAGACCTTCTCGAACGGCAGCCCCAGCTGCACCAGTCGCTTCTCGTTGAGGCCGGTGCTGGCCACCGCCAGATCGAACAGCTTGCAGATGGCGGTCCCTTGTGTCTTCTTGTAGGTTTCGCTGCGGCCCAACATGTTGTCGGCGGCGATGCGTCCCTGCCGGTTGGCCGGACCCGCCAGCGGGATCAGCACAGCTTCGCCGGTGACGAAGTCAATCTCTTCCACCGCATCCCCCACCGCATAGATAAAGGGATCCGAGGTACGCATCCCGGCATCCACCTTGATGCCGCCACGCGGGCCCAGCTCCAGCCCCGCCTTGGCGGCGAGCAGGGTTTCAGGTTTGACGCCGATGGCGAGGATCAGCAGGCCGGTATCAAGATGTGAACCGTCATTGAGGGTCAGGCGCAGGCCCCCGCTGTTGGCGGTCGGCACGGCGGAGGTCTTCTCGGCAGGCAGATCCAGACTCTCGATGGCGGTGAGGCCGGTGCGCAGGCGCAGGTCGACCCCCTCTTCGCGGATGCGGGCATGGAGCATGTTGGCCATCTCCTTGTCCACCGGTGCCATCACCTGATCGGCCAGCTCCAGCAGGGTGACCTCCAGCTTGCGCTGATGCAGCGCCTCCATCATCTCCAGCCCGATAAAGCCGCCGCCCACCACGGTGATGTGGCGTGGCTGATCGTGGTGCAGGGCCGCCAGAATGCGGTCCATGTCCGGAATGTTGCGCAGGGTATAGACATGGGGGCTGTCGATGCCGGGGAAGGGAGGACGGATCGGCGCCGCCCCCGGGCTCAGCAGCAGCACATCGTAATGCTCGCGCTGCTCTTCACCGGTTTGCAGGTTGCGCACCAGCAATGTCTTGCCCGCCTTGTCGATCTCGATCACATCGTGGAAGACTCGCACATCGACGTTGAAACGGCGCTTGAAGCTCTGGGGAGTCTGCAGCAGCAAGGCATCCCGATTGGGGATATCGCCCCCGATGTGGTAGGGCAAACCGCAGTTGGCGAAGCTGACAAACTCGCCCCGCTCGAACATCACGATCTCAGCCTCTTCACTCAAACGACGAGCGCGAGCCGCTGCCGATGCGCCCCCCGCGACACCACCGATAATCAGGATCCGTTTCATCTGCAAGACTCCTCAAACATGATAATAGGCCATAAATTAGACTTTTCTAATTTAGAATTCAATGAAATTTTGTTTCACACCATTTTGCAGTATTCTTGCAACCCCGACGGTTGCTTAACAGGATGTTGTTTGTTCATGTCGTCTACCGCACTCAGTCATCTTCCTCCTGCCCTCCAGACGCCGCTCTTTTTCCGTCTGGATCTGCGCAGTCAACGGCTGGTCGCCCTGACCGACGTGATGCAAACCCCGCTCTACTGGCTCGATGAGCCGCGCGCCCCCTGGCCTGCCCAGCTGCCAGACGCCCTGCGCCAGCCCATCGAGCAACTGTTGGCCAACGGTCATGGCGGCAAGATCACCGTGCGCTTTGCCAGCCAGTTGTGGCATATCGCCCTCGCCCACGAGCAGGATGGCTTCTGGCTCATCTGTCTGCAGGCCCTTCGTCAGGAGCCCATCGCCGATCTGGCATTGCAACTGCCACGCCTCAGCCAGATGGCGAGCCAGCAGCAGTATGCGCCCCTGCTCGAGGCCCTTAAAGAGAGTCTGGGGGCCGATCGGCTCATCCTCTGGCACTATCAGGCCAACGGCGATCTCGGCAGCGAGCAGCTCACCCCGGTGTTCACCCTGGGGGTCGAGGCGCTCTACCCCATTCGCGGTGACAGCCGCTATATCCGCGCCCTGCGCACCCGTAAATCCTTGAGCTTCTCGGAGGCGGCCCACCAGCCAATGCTGAGCAATCACCTCTATCTGAGCAGTGCCGGTGTGCGCTCGCGCCTCGATGGCGCCCTGCTGGAGCAGGACAAGCTGTTCGGGGTGCTGAGTCTGGAGTATCTCGATCCTACCCCGCTCAGCGAAGATATGTTGCAGCTGGTACGCAGCAGCGCCCAGCTGCTCGGCCACTGGCAGCCACAACCGGAAGAGCACCGTGCTGAACTGGCCCTCCCGCCCGAGCTGCACCAGCAGACCGGCATCGACTACTGCAAGACGCTGGTGAGCTGGGCCATGAGCGCCAGCGGCGCCCGGGTGGGCTGGATCGGCGAGTTCCAGCCCCGCGGTCAGGATCTCTGGATCATCCCCCGCTGCGTCATCAACGAGGAGATCTTCTCCACCCTCAAGCCCATTCAGCTCGACCCCGGCCCCGCTCAGGAGCTGTTCCAGCATGGTCAGGCCATCTATGTGGAAGATCTGCCCGTGCGCTATCCCAAGGCGACCCGGCTGCTGGCCCTCAATGCCAACACCTATATCGGCATTCCGCTCCATGGCCAGAGCGGCGCCCCCATTGGCCAGATCACCCTGCTGCTCGATACCCCTCTTGCGGATCCAGAGCCCCTGCTGGATCTGCTGAGCAGCCAGCACAAGCGAGCGGCCATCGAGCTCAAGCGCCTCGCCGCCGACGACGCCCTGCGGCTGGCCGAAGTGGCCTTCAATACCCACGATGGGCTGATCGTGATGGATCACAGCGGCATCATCCTCAAGGTCAACCACTCCTTCAGCCGGATCACCGGGTTTGGCGAGGTAGAGGTGATCGGTCACTCCATTCGCAAGCTGCGCCCCACCTACTACGGGGATCATCTCAAGGAGGATGTCAGCCGCACCGTCAACGAGCAGGAGTTCTGGCTCGGGGAAGAGCGCTGCCTGCACAAGGATGGTCACCTCTTTCCGGTGCGCTTGATGGTGAACGGGGTCAAGGATGAGCGGGGGGAGCTCAGCCACTTCATCTGCAGCTTCTACGACATCACCCAGGAAAAAGAGGCCGCCAAACACATCGAGCAGCTCGCCTACTACGACGATCTCTGCGGCCTGCACAACCGGCGCAGCCTCAACCAGATTTTGCAGCAGACCCTGAGCGCCCCCAACGGCCAGTGGGGTGCACTGCTACTGGTGGATCTCGACAACTTCAAGTCGATCAACGACTCCCTCGGTCACGCCTGCGGCGATCAGCTGCTGCAAGCGGTGGTGCAGCGTTTCAGGGAGCTGCCCCAGGACAATCTGGTGCAAGCGCGCATCTCGGGGGACGAGTTTGCCCTGCTCTTTACCCAGCTTGGGCAGGGTGAAGTCACCGCCAAAATTCTGGCGGAGCACTTCGCCCGCGAGCTGATGGGGCTGTTTCGCACCCCGTTCGACATCGGTGATCACAAGCTGCACTGCAGCGCCTCGGTAGGGATCAGCCTCTTCTCCGGCAACGAGACCGATCATCTGGTCCTGATGCAACAGGCCGACACCGCGACCCACATGGCCAAGCGCGCCGGTCAGGGCCACTACGTCTTCTTTACCGAGGCGATGGCCCGGCACGAGAAGAACCGGCTGACCCTCACCAATGAGCTGCGCGATGCCCTGCGCCATCACGAGCTGCAACTGCACTATCAGCCGCAATACCGGGTCGACAATGGCTCGCTGTCGGGCATCGAGGCGCTGCTACGCTGGCAGCGCAGCGACGGCACCATGGTGCCACCCGGGGAGTTCATCCCCATCGCCGAAGAGACCAGCCTGATCCTCGAAATCGGCTACTGGGTGATGAAGACCGCCTGCGCCCAGTACAGCTTCTGGCTCAACCGCGGCCTGCAGATCCCCCATCTGTCGGTCAACGTCAGCGCCCGCCAGTTCCACACCCAGGGCTTCGTACAGCAGGTGGAGTACATCTTGCGCGACACCGGTGTGCCCCCCTCCCGCCTGCTGCTGGAGGTGACCGAATCGGTAGTGCTGGAGAATCGGCGCGAGAGCATCGCCAGAATGCGCCAGCTCAAGGAGCTGGGCATCCTCATCTCCATCGATGACTTCGGCACCGGCTACTCGTCGCTGGCCTATCTGCGGGATCTGCCCGCCGATGAGGTGAAGCTCGATAGAAGCTTCATTCAGACCCTGGTGCACAGCGAACAGGACAGAGCCATCGTCAAGGCGATACTCGATCTGGCCCAGGTCTTCCGCTTTACCGTCACCGCCGAAGGGGTGGAAGAGGAGGCGCAGCTGGCCATCCTCAAAGCGTTGGGATGCCAGCATTATCAAGGGTTTCTCACCAGTCGGCCGCTCACCGTCAAGGCGCTGGAGCAGTTGCTTGGCAGCCGGGCACCGGACTAAAGGTGTAGGATCAATAGGGGTTTATGTAATAAAATCACGGCCTGCTCGAATCGTTGGAGTTGTTTATGTCTGTCATTAATCGGATCCCTGCCGTTGAAATCAGCCAGCCAGCCGGATCTCACGGCACCATTGGCCGGATCCATTCCGTCGAAACCTGCGGCACTGTCGATGGTCCGGGGATACGCTTTATCGTATTCATGCAAGGCTGCCTGATGCGCTGCAAGTACTGCCATAACCGCGATACCTGGGATACCGAGGGTGGCCGCGAAGTGACCGTACCGGAGTTGATGAGTGACATCACCAGCTATCGCCACTTCATGAATGCCTCCGGCGGTGGCGTGACAGCGTCCGGCGGTGAAGCCATGCTGCAACCGGCTTTCATTACCGAACTGTTTACCGCTTGCAAAGAGAAAGGGATCCACACCTGTCTCGACACCAACGGCTTCGTCCGTCATCTCGACGAACAGGTGGACAAGCTGCTCGAACAGACCGATCTGGTGCTGCTCGACATCAAACAGATCAATGACGAGAAACACATTCCGCTGACTCACGTCAGCAACAGATACACCCTGGAGTTTGCCCGCTATCTGGCGGCCAAAGGCAAGACCATGTGGATCCGCTACGTGGTGGTGCCGACCTGGAGCGACGACGACGAGAGCGCCGAAGGGCTGGGCCAGTTCATCGCCGAGCTGGGCGAGAGCGTGGAGAAGGTGGAGCTGCTCCCCTACCACGAACTGGGCAAACACAAGTGGGATGTGCTGGGCGACCCGTACGAGCTGAGCGGGATCAAGCCTCCCAGCAAGGAGACCATGGAACGGGTCAAGGGCATCCTTGGCAAGTACCACGACAACGTCAAATATTGATGGTAAAAGCAGGCTGACTCGTCAGCCTGCTCTGCTATGGGGCTGTCGGGAAGGCAGCCCGGACTCTACTGCATGAATGGACGACAAGATGAGTGAAGGACAACTCGCCGCCCTCCTGATCTGGCTGGTACTGCTGGCCTTTAGCCTGCGCCGCTCCCTGTGGCAAACCCTCCATGACAACCCTCTCTATCAGCACCTGCTGCTGGGGAGTGCCATCGCGCTGGTGCCGCTCTGGTATCTAAGGGCCGGTCTTCATGAAGGGCTGGAGGTCCATTTTCTCGGGCTCACCTCCCTCACCCTGCTGCTGGGCTGGCGGTTGGCGCTGCTCGCCCCCTGTCTGACCCTGCTGGTGCTTGGTTACTTCGGCGTCACCAATCTGGCCGATTTTGGCTGGCAGGCGCTGGTTGGCATCGCCCTGCCGGTGGCCACCAGCTGGCTGCTGTTTCTGGCCAGCTGGGCCTGGCTGCCGCGCCACCTCTTTGTCTATATCTTCGTTGCCGCGTTTCTCGGTGGTGCCATCGCCATCTCGGTCAAGGTGGTAGCCAGCGCGTTGCTGATGGGGCTGAGCGACAGCTACCCCTGGCATACCATCACGGCGGATTACCTCTCCATCTGGCCGCTGCTGCTGTTCCCCGAAGCGCTACTCAACGGCATGGCGATGACGGTGCTGGCCATCTACCGCCCCCACTGGGTCAATACCTTCTTCGACCGCACCTATCTGGGCCAGTAACTCTCTCTTCCCTGATCTGCGTCCATAAAAAAGGAGAGGCCATCGCCTCTCCTTTTGATCTTCCGAATTGTGCCAGTTACTGGCTTAGTGCAGCTTCAGGGTCGGGCGCAGTACCCGGTTGATGCGACCCACCAGCATGATGAGACCGGTTTTGACGTAGCCGTGCAGGGCGATCTGGTGCATCCGGTAGAGGGAGATGTAAACCAGACGGGCGATGTAGCCTTCCACCATCATGGAACCGCGCATCAGGTTACCCATCAGACTGCCCACGGTGGAGAAGCGGCTGAGGGACACCAGCGAACCGTGGTCGTGGTAGAGATAAGGCTTCATCTCGCCACCGTTCAGCTTGGCCAGAATGTTCTTGAACGCCTGGCTGGCCATCTGGTGGGCAGACTGGGCGCGCGGCGGCACAAACTTGCCATCCGGCTGCGGGCAGGCCGCACAGTCACCGATAACGAAGATGTTCTCGTCACGGGTGGTCTGCAGGGTCTCTTTCACCACCAGCTGGTTGATGCGGTTGGTCTCGAGACCAGCGATGTCCTTCATGAAGTCCGGCGCCTTGATACCGGCCGCCCACACCATCAGATCCGCTTCAATCAGCTCGCCATCCTTGGTGTGCAGACCTTCGGCCGTCGCTTCGGTAATCATGGTGGCGGTACGCACGTCCACACCCAGCTTGACCAGCTCCTGATGGGCGGCGCCGCTGATACGCTCCGGCAGGGCCGGCAGAATGCGCGGGCCCGCTTCCACCAGCGTCACCTTCAGGCTGTCGGTGGTGAGATTCTTGAAACCGTAGGCGTAGAGCTGCTCGACCGCGTTGTAGAGCTCGGCAGAGAGCTCGACGCCGGTGGCGCCGCCGCCGACGATGGCAATCTTCACCTTGTCGCCCGGCTTATATTCAGTCGCGAACTGCAGGAAGCGGTTCATCATGCTGTTGTGGAAGCGGTGCGCCTGGGAGGGGCTATCGAGGAAGATGCAGTGATCCTTGATCCCCTTGGTGTTGAAGTCATTGGAAACAGAACCGATGGCCATCACCAGAATGTCGTAAGGCACGGCGCGCTCGTTGACCACGATGTCGCCATTGTCGTCGTGGATCGGGGCCAGCACGATGCGCTTCTCGTCGCGCTGGATGTCGGTCAGGGTGCCGAGCTGGAAGTCGAAACCGTGGTTCTTGGCATGGGACTGGTAGCTCAGGGCATCGATGCCCGCATCCATGGAGCCGGTGGCCACTTCGTGCAGCAACGGCTTCCACAGGTGGGTGCGGTTACGGTCAACCAGGGTGATCTTGGCCTTGTTCTTTTTGCCAAGCTTGCGACCCAGACTGGTGGCCAGCTCCAGGCCACCGGCGCCGCCGCCTACAACGACAATATTCATCATGATGATTTTCCTCGGTTCCTCAAAACGAAAGGGAGCCATTGGCTCCCTAAAACGAAATCGGTCGACGTGATGGATCAGGCTTCTTTGAAGGCCTTCATCCGCTGCAGATGATGCGAGATATTTTTGAACTTATGGGTCTCGCGCTCATCCCACACGATGTCGTAATAGTTCTTCAATTCACGTTCAGTGTCCCGATTATCGCGCACTTCATCCTGAACGGAAAGGATGCACAGACAGTTTCCTGAATTTTTCTTACGAAATTCAGTTACACACTTGGTACCGATATCGTCATATTCCTCTGGCCGGTCGATCTTGCCCTGCATGTTCTCTTCCGGATGGAGGTTGGGGTTGAAGAGCACCTGGCGAATGCCGCACAGAAAGCCGATCCGCTCGCTCCAGTAAGCACCAAGTCCCACGCCGCAGATCAGCGGTTTGGGATCGGTACTCATATCGAGCTGCTTCTTCACTTCCTTGAGCAGGTGGCTCATATCATGACGGGGGTGAACCGTGCTGTAGTGCACGAAACGCACATCATCATCAATAAACTGCAACTGCAGCACTTTCTCGTGATTGCCGGGGCTGGTGGCATCAAAGCCATGCAGATAGATGATCATGGATAAGACCTCAGGAACTGTGTCGGTTTTATCGAAACTACCCCAGCGGCGGCCCCGCGCGCCACCAAAACATCCAACTTTCTTGCTTTGGATCACGCCCATAGACCTGATCATGGCCCGTCACGACGGCGTTGTTCACCCGGGGACCAGCGATTGGCTATCAAAGTGAGAGTGGCCTCCCGATAATGATAAAAACATTACCAATGTGAGATCCCCCTCCCGCTCGATGCAGCCCCACCTTGGCCACTTATCTGGCCGGGATGTGACTCATCCCACAAAAACAAGGCGTTAGCGCCAAACGTTTTCGCTCATGACCGGCGTTGTGCATGTTTTGTGCACTGACCCGTGCTGCACCGGATCCCTCTCACCACGGCAAAGGGATCTGGCACGTCAGTCAATACACGAGATCAATGACCGGGAAAGCCACGGCTTTCACTATCTTGCCTGTAGCGGTTGCGCGGGCTTCAAGGAGTGATCTGTTCATGAACGAGACCAACCCCCCCTCCCCTCGTCCGGGTACGCGCAAGCGCCCGGTGGATGAAGTGGAGCGCATGCTCCCCATGGGCCAGCTCTTTACCCTCGGCCTGCAACATGTGCTGGTGATGTATGCCGGTGCCGTGGCGGTGCCACTGGTGATCGGCGGCAGTCTGGGGCTGCCCAAGGATCAAATCTCCTACCTCATCAGCTCGGATCTCTTCTGCTGCGGCATCGTCACCCTGCTGCAATGTGTCGGGATTGGCCGCTTTGCCGGGATCCGGCTGCCGGTCATCATGTCGGTCACCTTTGCCGCCGTGATGCCGATGCTGGCCATCGGCGGCAATCCGGATCTGGGGCTGACCGGTATCTTTGGCGCCACCATCGCCGCCGGTATCATCTCGACCCTGCTGGTACCGCTGATCGGTCGGTTGATGCCGCTCTTCCCCACGGTAGTGACCGGGGTGGTTATCACCTCTATCGGGATCAGCATCATGCAGGTGGGGATCGACTGGATGGCGGGGGGCAAGGGCAATCCGGAATATGGCAGCCTGCGCTATATCGGCACCAGCTTTGTGGTGCTCGCCTTCATCTTGCTGGTGACCCGCTTCACCAAGGGCTTTTTCAGCAATATCTCGGTGCTGCTCGGGATCATCTTCGGTTTCGTGGTGGCCATCGCCATGGGTGAAGTAAGCCTCGACGGCCTTGGCAATGCGGCCTGGTTTGCCCCCATAGTGCCGTTCGCGTTCGGCTGGCCCACCTTCGATCCAATCTCTATCGCCACCCTGACGGTGATCATGCTCATCACCTTTATCGAGTCGATGGGGATGTTTCTGGCGCTTGGCGACATCGTCGGCCATCCGGCCAGTCGCGGCGACATCGTGCGCGGGCTGCGGGTCGATGCCATCGGCACCATCGTCGGCGGGGTCTTCAACAGCTTCCCCCACACCTCGTTTTCCCAGAATATCGGGCTGGTGAGCGTGACCGGAGTGTCGAGTCGCTGGGTCTGCGTGATGTCGGGGGGGATCCTGCTCGCTTTTGGCCTCATCCCCAAGATGTCGGTGCTGGTCGCCTCCATTCCGCCCTTCGTATTGGGCGGTGCAGGCATAGTGATGTTCGGCATGGTGCTGGCGACCGGCATTCGCATTCTGGCGCGCGCCGATTACAACACCAACCGCCACAATCTTTACATCGTCGCCATCAGCCTCGGGGTCGGCATGATCCCCACCGTTTCAGGGAATTTCTTCCAGCACTTCCCGGCGGCAGCACAACCGCTGTTTCATAGCGGCATCCTGCTGGCCACCATCAGCTCAGTGGCACTCAACCTCTTCTTCAACGGCTATCAGCCTGATCTGAGTCACCAGACCCGTCCTCTGTTCGTTGGTCCCATCAAACCGGAGCAGGAGCAGGCATAACAAACAGGCCCCGGACAGCGAGACTGTCCGGGGCCTTGTTCACATCGCCACTGACCCAATCAGGCTGGCAGCTGTTCGAAGCGTTCTACCGCCCGCGCTACCTGTGCCAGACTCCCCTGCCAGAAGGCGGCCTCACGGATATCCTGTCCCAGATGTTTCGCCACCAGATCTTCGGCGCTCATGCGGCCGGTATCTCGCAGCAAGGCGCGATACGCCTCTGCCACCCCCTCTTCCCCCGCCGCCTTGCGGCTCATCAACTGCTGATAGACCCCGAGGCTGAACAGATAACCGAACAGATAGGGGTAGTTGTAAAAGCCCAGCCCGGCGATGGAGAAGTGTGCCTTGGCCGCCCAGAACATGGGGTGATAGCGGGTCAGGCTCCCCTCATACCAGCGTCCCCACGCCTCGTCGGTCAGTGCCTTGAGCCGCTCTGCCGGCACATAGCCCTGCGCTCGCTCGGCCACCAAGGCCTGCTCGAAATCGAAGCGGGCCGGGATATTAACCAGGAAGGTGGCAGCGCCATCGGCCTCCGCCCAGGCGATGGCCAGCTGATCTTCCGGGCTTTGCGCCTGCTCGAACAGGGCGCTGCGCACCAGAGTCTCGGCAAAGATGGAGGCGGTCTCCGCCAGCGTCATGGGGTAGCTGCGCTGGCTCATCGGCAGATCGCGAATGACCCAGTTGTGCCAGGCGTGGCCCAGCTCGTGCGCCAGGGTGATGACGTTATCCATGGTACCGGCATAGGTGACGAAGACCCGCGGCTCCACCGGCGCGGCAAACTTGGTGCAGTAGGCACCGGTGCGGCGATTTGGCGTAGGTGCCGCATCAATCCACCCCTGCTCGGCCATCATGCGGGCAAACGCCCCCATCTCGGGATCGAAACGGCTAAAGGCATCGGCAATCAACTCGATCGCTTCCTCAAACGGGATCTCGCGGCTGCTGGCAGCAGGGGGCGGCGCAAACAGATCCTCCGGCCCCAGATCGTCGAGTCCGAGCCGCGCAGCCATCAGCCCTAGGGCGCGCTGACCCAGCCAACGGGCCCGCCAGGTTTCGCTCATCAGGGCATCGAGGGTGGCACGCTCGATATGACTCTGATGGCAGGAGAGATCCAGCGCATCGAGCACACGGGTTTTGCCGCGCTGACGGGCCAGCTCCAGCCGCCAGCCGTTGAGGGCATTGAGGATGGCGGCGACCGTCTCCTGCTCCCCTTCCCAACCGGCGCTGATGGCATCAAAGGCTTCCAGACGCAGGGCCCGCACCGGGCTGGAGAGCAGATTGCTCGCCTCGGCCAGCCCCATCTCGCGGCCATCAATGGTTAAGCGGATCTTGCCCACCAGATCGTTGTAGAGGTTGCCCCAGGCGTGCAAGCCATCGGTGCCAAGGCCGATCACCAGCTGCTCCGCCGCCACCGGCAGGCGCTGATCCTGCAAGCGACGCTCATGGCACAAGCGGTACGCCTCCTCGCCAAGCAGCGGATCCCTCATCAGCGCGGCGAATTCCTCTTCCGGCAGCGCCAGCATCAGATCGTCCACTGGCGCCAGGGTCTTGAACAGATCGGCGTTGAGGGCGCGGGCACGGGACGCCAGCTGTTTGGCCTGCGGATCCCGCGCATCCTGACTGCCGCGACACGCGGCCAGAATGGCGACGTTCCAGCCGATATGGCGAATATCACGGGCGCGCAGCCGCACTTCCCGCAAAAAATCCTGCAGCGCAACGTCATCGCCGCGCACCCCGTCCAGACCCGCCATATAGCTGGCCAGCTCTTCCAGCGCGTGGCGGGAGGCGCGCATGTCCGCTTCCAGCTCGGGGCTGTCGAGGCCCGGGTAGATATGGTCGTTATTCCACTGTTGTTGATACATAGCTTCTCGCAAAGGCCTTCATCGGGAGGCGCAACAGACCTGCGGGCAGCAAGCCCGAGACCGAGCGTCCCGCAGGCAAAAAAATGAAGAGAGGAAAAAAAGAGAAAATAGCCCGTAAGTTCACTTATCACTTGGCCGGGGCAAGACGGCTCACCAGCGTCATCACCGCAACCAGCAGCAGACCCGCCACCACACCGGCCACGGCGTTGAGCAGGGTTGGCGTCACCGCCGCCAGTACGGCCCCCACGGTCGGCAAGGTGGCAACGACAGCGGCTGCCCCTTCAATCAGGTGATGGGCAAAAGGCCAGCCGTGCACCAGAATGCCGCCCCCCACCATAAACATGGCGATGGTGCCGACCAGTGCCAGCAGGTGCATCAGACGGGGCGCAGTCACCAGCAGCCCTTGCCCCACCGCACGGCGCAGGGCGCTGCCATCGGGCTTTTGCAGCAGGTGCAGGCCGATATCGTCGAGCTTGACGATCAGCCCCACCAGCCCGTAGACCCCGATGGTCATCAGCACGGCGATGCCCGCCACCACCGAGAGCTGCAGCGCGAGGCTCGCCCCCTGTACCGTGCCAAGGGCAATGACGATGATCTCGGCAGAGAGAATAAAATCGGTACGGATCGCCCCTTTCACCTTCTGCTGCTCAAACGCGGCCAAATCATCGGGAATGGGGGTGGCGTGACTCTCCCCCTCGCTCACCTCATGAGGCAGGAACTTGTGCGCCAGTTTCTCGGCCCCCTCAAAGCAGAGGTAGGCGCCCCCCAGCATCAGAAGCGGCGTGATCAGCCAGGGCACCAGCGCACTGATGGCGATGGCGGCGGGCACCAGGATCAGCTTGTTGCGAAATGAGCCCTTGGCCACAGCCCACACCACCGGCAGCTCCCGCTCGGCCCGTACCCCGGAGACCTGCTCCGCATTGAGGGCGAGATCGTCCCCCAACACCCCGGCGGTCTTCTTCGCCGCCATCTTGGTCATCAGAGCCACGTCATCAAGCACGCTGGCAATATCGTCGAGCAGGGCCAACAAACTGGTTCCAGCCATATCAAAGATCCCTTGTATCAGTGAGAAACGTCTTCCCGAAAAATGTCTCGCGCTTGTTCACCACGACCTTGGTCATCAGTGCCACGTCATCGAGCACGCTGGCGATATCATCGAGCAGGGCCAACAAACTGGTTCCGGCCATATCAGAGATTCCTTATATCAGTGAGAACAACCCAGGGAGATAGGTGTACATCCCCCCGATAACCACCGTGGGCAACAGGGCCACCTCATGGCGAGCGCAGGCCATCATCGGCCGCGCCAAGAATCGGGCGCTCGCCATCGGGGTTACGTCTTTCGGGCAAAAGATGGCACAGTGTAACGAGAAGCCGCCGTTTCGGCAGCACCCCTGAGCCATTTGATCTTGGTTCCCTCTGAATCACTTGAAGGAGTTCCCATGCAACCCTGGCAACCTCTGCTCGATCTCTGGTTTGGCGACGAGGCCGATGACGCCCTCCGGGCCACCCGGCAAGCCCCCCTCTGGTGGGGAAAAAGCAGCGAAACGGATACCCTGCTGGCCAGCCGCTTCAGCGAGCTGGCAAAGGCCGCGGCCGAAGGCAGCCTCGCCCACTGGGCCAATGCCCCCAGCGGTCGGCTGGCGCTGATCCTGCTGCTCGACCAGCTGCCCCGCAATATCTATCGCGGCACACCTGCGGCCTTTGCCCAGGATCCGCTGGCAAGGGATCTCTGCCTGAAAGGGTTGTCCATCGGGGCTGACAAATCCCTCTCGCCACTGGCGCGGGTCTTCTTCTATCTGCCGCTGGAACATGCCGAATCCCGTGAACAGCAAGCCAGAAGCGTGGCGCTGTTCGAAGCACTGGCAGCGGAGCAGGCCGGCACACCGGCGCAAGCAACCTTCGCCGGATTTGCTGACTTTTCCCGCCGCCATCAGGTGATCATCGAGCGCTTTGGCCGCTTCCCGCATCGCAACGACATACTGGGT
Organism: Aeromonas allosaccharophila; assembly: GCF_016026615.1. Lineage (NCBI taxonomy): Bacteria > Pseudomonadati > Pseudomonadota > Gammaproteobacteria > Aeromonadales > Aeromonadaceae > Aeromonas > Aeromonas allosaccharophila. Next base: position 1,830,107 of record NZ_CP065745.1, read on the forward strand.
CGCACCAGCACGCCGGAAGAGGTGGAATTTTTGCAGCAACCGGGCTCCGGCTTCTGACACCCGCCATATAAAAAAATCCCCGTCATGGTCATGACGGGGATTTTTCGTTCAACCTGCCAACCCTGCGGGCGGCTTAAACCGTTGTTACGCCTTGGCGGGCTCACGCTCGCCCAGTTCATCGGTCTCGCCCAGACTGTCTTCGGTCTTGGCAACCACGCTGGCGGCAATGGCGTTACCCAGCACGTTGGTAGCAGAGCGGCCCATGTCGAGGAAGTGGTCGATACCCAGCAGCAGCAGGATGCCCGCTTCCGGAATATGGAACTGGTTCAGGGTGGCGGCAATCACCACCAGAGAGGCGCGCGGCACCCCGGCCATCCCCTTGGAGGTGACCATCAGCAACAGCAGCATGGTGATCTGTTGGGCCATGGAGAGCTCGATGCCATAAGCCTGGGCGATGAACATCACCGCGAAGGTGCAATACATCATGGAGCCGTCGAGGTTGAAGGAGTAACCCATCGGCAGCACGAAGCTGGCGATGCGCTTGTCACAGCCGAACTTCTCCAGACGGTCCAGGGTCTTGGGGTAGGCGGCTTCAGAGCTGGCGGTAGAGAAGGCCAGCAGGATGGGTTCGCGGATAAGCGCCAGCAGTTTGATGACGCGACCACGCAGGAAGACGCTGCCCATGGCGATCAACAGCAACCAGAGGCAGGCCAGCGCGATGTAGAACTGGGCCATAAAGCTGCCGTAGGTGACCAGAATACCCAGTCCCTCTTTGGCGACCATGGCGGCGATGGCACCAAATACCGCAAACGGCGCAAAGTTCATCACGTAACCGGTCACTTTCAGCATGATCTCGGCAGCGCTGGCCATCAGCACCACCACCGGCTTGGCCAGATCGCCGAGCGCGGCGGCAGCCAGACCGAAGAAGAGGGAGAACACCACGATCTGCAGGATCTCGTTGGTGGCCATCGCCTCGACCACGCTTTTGGGGATGGCGTGGGTCACAAAATCTTTCAGGGTAATGGCACCGGCAGCAATACCGGAACTGGCGGTGTCATTGGGCAGGGAGAGTGAAAGACCCACGCCCGGCTGCATCAGGGTCACCATCACCAGACCCAGGCTCAGTGACATCAGGGAGGCCAGCATGAACCAGCCGAGGGTTTTGGCGCCGATGCGGCCGACAGTGCGGGTGTCGCCCATCTTGGCGATGCCGACCACCAGAGTGGTGAAGACCAGCGGTGCGATGATCATCTTGATCAGTCGCAGGAAGATATCGGTCAGGATAGTGATGTTATTGGCGAAATCCGCAGCCTGATCTGCGGCAAACATGCGATAGCCCTGGCCGGTGAGGATGCCAAACATCATGGAGATGAGGATGGCGACCGTCAGTTTATTCATTTTCATGGGGGAGTCCCGGTTTTGATTGGTGCAAGCCGTTAACGGTGGCATGGGAGCCACTACAGTCCGTTTTTGTGATCCGAGCCGTTGATTCCTGGCGGCTGGTATGCTGGGAGAATGCCTAAAAGCAGGGGGTAAATCTAGAGGGTTGTTCCAGAATTTTATGCTGCCATTAGGTGTATGTGATATGGATCTTGCAAGCCACCAATATTAATCACTGTTTGTTTTAATTGTGGCGAGATATTTCGCGTTGAGGGTTCGCTCATCCATTGCCCGTGGCAACAGGCGAAAAGTGAGCAGCGCCGAGATGCGGTGCTGCACCTGCATCTGGGCCATAAAGAGATCCGGTTCATCCTCGTCAAACCCGAAGATCGGCCGCGATGGGGTCACCCTGACGGCATCACGGGTAATGGTCAGCTCATCGACGCCGAGCCAGCTATAGCCTTCTGCGAGCGCCAGCTCCCCTGCCCGCTTGAGCACATATTTGCGGGCGGTCTCCCTGTCCACCAGATCGTTGCCGACAAACTCCAGCTGCCACTTGTCCGGGCCAAGCCGGGTCTGGGAGAAACCGGTCTGGCCATTCCAGAACGACTTTTCACTTTCATAAGGAGTGGCGCAGCCCACCAGCAGCAGGGTGAGCATCAGCAGACAAACCGGTTTGAAGAGAGATGCAAACACAGAGGACCTCGGCTGGGGGGGTGGCAACTGAGCCGTTACTACAGCACAAACCTCGGTGGCGACACAATCACAGTGGCCATCTCTTCTATCCGTTTCTTCTAGCCGCCTCTTCTACCCGTCTCTGTTCGCTGCTGCCTCTGCCCGCCCTTCCGGCCTGAGCCGCCTGTCCGGGCCACACACCGGCGCCGAATTGCGCGCAAAAGAAAAGGCCTTGTCGTTTGACAAGGCCTTTACCGGGGAATTTGGTCGGTGTGAGAGGATTCGAACCTCCGACCCTCTACACCCCATGCAGATGCGCTACCTGGCTGCGCTACACACCGACGGAGTCAGCTCGGCTGACGGGGGCAGAGTTTATGGAGATGACCCTGCCCTGTCAACAGGGAAACACTGCCAATTCCCCGACCACGGTGCGTTCGCCTGCTTTGCGAACAATCAGCGGTTAAAGGTCAGCCGCTTGCCCAAAATACCGTCGCTGACCTGACCGTTCTGCCAGGCGATCTGGCCGTTCACCAGCGTCATCTCCACCGTGCTGTGGAAGCGGTAGCCGTTGAAGGGCGACCAGCCGCAGTGGTAGAGAAGGTTGTCATCGTTGACCACATAGGGCTTGCCCAGATCCAGCAGCACCAGATCGGCGAAGTAACCTTCGCGGATATAACCGCGCTCCTCCACCTGAAAACGCTCGGCCACCGCGTGGGAGGTCTTCTTGACGATGGTCTCCAGGGTGAAGACGCCGTTGTGGTAGAGCTCCAGCAGCGCCTGCAGGGAGTGTTGTACCAGCGGCACGCCGGACGGCGCCTTGAAGTAGCTGTTCTGCTTCTCTTCCCAGGTGTGGGGAGCATGGTCGGTGGCAATGATATCGAGCACGTCGTTGCGCACCGCATCGAGCAGCGCGTGCTGGTCGGCGGCACTCTTCACCGCCGGGTTGCACTTGATCTGGCTGCCCAGGGTGTCGTAATCGGCCTCGTTGAAGAACAAATGATGCACACACACCTCGGCGGTGATGTTCTTGTCCTTCAGCTCGCGCAGATCAGGAGTGGCGGTAAAGAGCGACAACTCCTTGGCCGAGGTCAGGTGCAGCACGTGCAGCTTGGCGCCGTACTGTTTGGCCAGCGCCACCGCCATGCTGGAGGATTTGTAGCACGCCTCGTCACTGCGAATGCGGCCGTGCTCGCTCATCGGCACATTCTCGCCCCACTTGGCCCGCGCCGCCTCTTCCGCCTTGGCGATGGTCGGGGTGTCTTCGCAGTGGGTGACGATCATCACCGGACTCTCGCGGAAGATAGCCGCTAGGGTCTCCTGATTGTCTACCAGCATGTTGCCGGTCGACGAGCCCATGAACACCTTGACCCCGCAGGACTGCTTGGGATCGAGGCGCTTGATCTCTTCCAGGTTGTCGTTGGTGGCGCCGAGATAGAAGCTGTAGTTGGCGACGGAGGAGTTGGCGGCGATCTGGTATTTGGCTTCGAGGGCGTCGAGGGTGGTGGTCTGGGGATTGACGTTGGGCATTTCCATGAAACTGGTGGTGCCACCGGCCACGGCGGCGCGGGATTCGCTGGCGATGGTCCCCTTGTGGGTCAATCCCGGCTCCCGGAAGTGGACCTGATCATCGATCATTCCGGGGATCAGGTGACGACCTGCGGCATCGATGACCTGCGCATCGGGCGCCTCGATATCCGGGGCGATGCGGGCAATCCGTTCCCCCTCGATCAACACATCGGAGGCATAGATGCGGCCTTCGTTGACCAGGGTGGCATTTTTGATAAGCAGTTTGTTCATGGGGGGTTCCAGTTCCTTTGCCGATAATCGCGGGTCATAATATCGCAAACTGCCCTTTCTCTGTAGCAAGGCCTGACTGATGAAGTTATTTGTAAGAGATTTGACCGTGATCGACTCCAGCTACCTGTGCGAACGCCGCGGCATGGTCGGCGAGAGCTGGCTGGTAGATATCGAAATGAGCGGTGAGCTCAACGAAATGAGCATGCTGCTGGACTTTGGCCGGGTAAAGAAGCTGATCAAGTCGATCATCGATGAAGAGGTGGATCACAAGCTGCTGGTGCCGACCGAGTGCCCGCTGATCCATATCGAAACCCTGGACGGTGACGAAAGCACGGTGGATCTGCTGCGTCCGGGTCGTTCCATCCACCTGCGTTGCCCAACCCAGGGTTTTGCCTTTATCCCCGCGCCTCTGGTTGATAAAGAGTCGGTGACTCGCTACCTGCTGGCGGTGCTGGCCAAACGGCTGCCGGGCAATATCAAGGATCTCTCCCTGACCCTGCGCCACGAAGCCATCGACGGTGCCTTCTACCACTACAGCCACGGCCTGAAAAAGCACGATGGCAACTGCCAGCGCATCGCCCACGGCCACCGCTCCCCCATCGAGATCCACGTCGATGGTGAGCGCGATGGTGAGCTAGAGCTCAACTGGGCCGAACGCTGGGGCGATATCTACCTCGGCACCGAGGAAGACAAGGTGGCGTTGACCGAGCTCGCCTTGAGCCCCCGCGCCAATGCCCAGCTTGGCGAGCATCACTGCGGCTTCAAATATGTGGCGCCGCAGGGGCTGTTCCAGCTGGCCATCCCCAGCGCCGAGGTGGAGATGATCGACACCGACACCACGGTCGAGCTGCTGGCCTGCTACATCGCCCGCGAAGTGAAGAAGATGGTGGGCGACAAGTTCGTCAAGATTGTCGCCTATGAAGGGGTTGGCAAGGGCGCGATTGCCTACGCCTGATCCCCTTATCACTGCCGCAATAGACAAGGCCCCGCATCTGCGGGGCCTTGTTATTTCAACTTTCGACCATCAGGCGCTGAGGCGGAAACGCTTGACCAGACTCTCCTGCTGCTCGGCGAGGGAGTCCAGCTGCTGGCTGGTCTCGGCCACCCGCTCGATCCCCTGATAGTTGAGATCCGAGATATCGGAGATACGGTTGAGGTTGGTGGCGATATCGGCGCTGGTGGCCTGCTGCTGCTCGGCGGCAGAGGCGATCTGGCTCGACATGTCGCTGATCAGCACCACGATCCCCTGCACCTCCTCCATGGCGTTGTTGGCGTGAGAGCTCTGCTCCACGCAGCTATCCATTTCGCGAGAGCACTCCTGCATCACGGTCACCGCCTTGGCAACCCCCTGCTGCAGGTTCTCGATCATGGTCTGGATCTCGCTGGTGGACAGGGCGGTACGGCCCGCCAGACTGCGCACCTCATCCGCCACCACCGCAAATCCGCGCCCCTGCTCACCTGCCCGCGCCGCTTCGATGGCGGCGTTGAGGGCCAGCAGGTTGGTCTGCTCGGCGATACCGCGAATGACATCAAGGATATTGCCGATCTGGCCGCTCATGGCGCTCACATCGCCAATCACCTTGCCGGTCTGTTGCAGCTTGCCCGCCAGCTGATGAGTGGTGGTGATATTGCCTGCCATCACCTTGCGGCCGGTCTCGGAGGCTTTCTCAACATCCTGCACCCGCTCCAGGGTCTGGTTGGCAGCCTGCGCCACCTCCCGCACCGAGGCCTCCATCTGGGTCATGGCGGCGGCGACCGAGGCGGTCTCCTGACGCTGTTTCTCCAGATCCGCCCGCACCGATTCGGTGGTGTGACGGTTGCCGTGGGCGGCATCGTTAAGCTGGGCCGATGCCTGCGAAAGCTGCGCCAGCACCTCCCCCATCTGGGCGATCAGCAGGTTGATCTGGCTGCCCAGCTGACCGAATTCGTTCTTGCTCTGAAAACCGATGCGCTGGGTCATGTCGCCCTGGGTCACTTCGGTCAGTACCCGCAGCAACTCTTTGAGCGGGCGGCGAATAGCTTTGCCGAGGGTGTAGGCCACCAGCATGGCGATCAGGATGGCGACCACGATACTGGTTCCCTGAGTCAGAGTGCTCTGGCTCTGTGTAGCTTTGGCGTGCGCAATGCTCTGGCTCATCAGCTGCTGGCTCTGGCCGGTGATCCGCTCAAGCCGGTTCTGGATCTCGACGATGAGCGCGCTGGCCTGCTTGCTCTTCTCTCGCATCTGCTCCTGCTGCTTCATCAGCGCCAGATACTGGGAGAGCACGCCTTCGCTCGCGGTGGTGTCACGTACAAAGCCGTGAACATAGTGGCCCATGTCGTTCTCGAAGTTCTTGAGCTCCCCCTGCAGATCCTTGATGGTGCTGTTGAACCCTTCAATCTGCATCTTGTTGCGCTTGAGTGCCCCTTCGATGGGAGCCGGAATGGTCTGATTGAGGGCGTCCATGGTGGAGAGTTCGATGGCGGAGAGCTTGGTGGTCAGGGTCTCGGATAGCATCTTGATGAAGCTGTCGTCGATGGTAACCATCATGTCCCCCAGACTCTTCTTGAACTGGGGCAGGCTGACCTGAAACTGCCCCTTGGCCAAGTTGACCTTGTGCAGTCGGGTGAGCAGTGCCTCGTGTTCGCCGGGCAGGGTGTCGGTCAGTTGCAGGTAGCTGTCGACCTGCTGGCTGAGCGTGCTCATCTCCCCTTGCAGTTCGGGGTGGTGGGCGACCTGCTGGCGCAAGGCGTCAAGACTCTTGCCCACCGCGGCCTTGGCCTGTTTCAATTCGGCCACTTCGGCCGGCAGCTGTTTGGGATCCTGCTCGGTGAGCACATCCCCCAGCCACTTGTTGGCGCTGAGCAGGGTGATCTGGGTCTGGCTGCTGGCAATCACCAGCGGCATCGACTGCTGGGTAACCTGCTCCAGCGCGTTCCCTAGAGTCTCCTGACTACGAAATGTGAGCAGTGAACTGGCCACCATCACGGCCACCAGGATCGCGAAGCCGAGGTAGACTCGCTGCAAGATGGAGAGATCCGACATTGTTTGTTTCATTATTGTCCCGCTGTATATGCAAAAGTCCCTTGCCTGAGTACCCCGTCCTTTTGATACCCTGCATACCACCCTGAACAGGCGGTGCAGATGACGTCCCTCTGGCTATCGGTATTTTTAACAATAACTGAAGGGAATGGGACATCAGCTGTGTCAAATGTCGGCTTGTGTCACACTTGGCGTGCTGCTCGCCCCCCTTTCGGGAGCCGCTTGGGGTTCTAGTTCAATTTTCTGTTTCATATAAGGGAGTTAGCCATGGCGCAAGAAACCATTTTCAGCAAAATCATCCGTAAAGAGATCCCTGCCGACATCCTTTATCAAGACGATCTGGTCACCGCATTCCGGGATATCCAGCCCAAGGCCAAGACCCATATTCTGATCATCCCCAATTCCCTGATCCCCACAGTCAACGACGTGGAAGCCGAACATGAACTGGCCCTTGGCCGGATGTTCACCGTGGCCCGCAAGCTGGCCGCCGAGGCGGGCATCGCCGAAGATGGCTACCGCCTCATCATGAACTGCAACCGCCACGGCGGGCAGGAGGTCTACCACATCCACATGCATCTGGTCGGTGGCCAGCCGCTGGGGCCGCTGCTCAGCCTGTAATGAATCGCAACGCCTCAACCTGCCGCAGCGCCCTGTTGCTCTGCGGCGCCCTGCTGTTGCTGGGGGGCTGCGCCTCCCGCTGGCAGGATATGTTCGTCTCCTACTCGGATCAGATGGTGCCGCTGCGCAACCAGCTGCTGCTGGGCCATGCCGCCGAGGCGTTGCCCGAGGTGCGTGACTCGACCCTCGGCGATGACACCTTTGTCCTCGATCGCCTTGAAGAGGGACGCATCGCCTGGCTCGCGGGTCAGGATGCAGGCAGCAAACAGGCGTTCGCTGCCGCCGACAGCCGCCTTGAGTGGGAAGACAATCAGGCCGAATACCGGCTGAGCCACGGGCTCGATCAGGTGGGCAGTCTGCTCACCAACGATCAGTCGATGACCTATCTCACCCCCGATTACGAACGCACCATGCTGCACCACTATCTGGCCCTCAACTACCTGCAACGGGGGGATGCCGATGGCGCGCTGGTGGAGGTACGCCGGGCCAATCAGGTGCAGGAGCAGGCCCTGAAACGGCGAGCCGACGAGGTGCGCAAGGCGAAGGACGAGAGCGAAGAGGCCGAGGCAGAAGGCGAGATGCGCCAGCTGATGTCGCGCGGCGCACCGGATCTCGACCGGTTGATCGGCAAGGTCAAAAACGGTTTTCAGAACGCCTACACCTTCTATTTTTCCGCCGTGCTCTATGAAGCTGCGGGGGATCTCAACGATGCCTGGGTCGACTATCAGCGCGGCTACCAGATAGCGCCGGACAACCGCAGCCTGCAAGATGCCTTGCTGCGACTGGCGCGGCTGCGTGGTTCGCCGGACGAGATCCGCGAGACCGAAAAAAAGGTGGGCCGCAAGGCGCCGCTGCTTGCCAAGGATCAAGGCCAGCTGGTGGTGCTGTTTGAAGATGGCTTGATCCCGGCGCGGCGCGAGCTGTTCCTGCCACTGCCCATCTCCACTTCCAGCGGCGATTTTCGTACCTTTACCGTCGCCATCCCCTATTACGATAATCGGGCCAGCGACACCGGCCCGCTGACGGTGGAGGTCGGCAAACGGGTCGAACAGACCAGCGAGCTGGTGCGACTGGAGGCGTTGGCCGCCAAAGATCTGCAGGAGCGGCTGCCCGGCATGCTGACCCGTCAGGCGCTGCGACTGGTGGCCAAGGAGCAGATGCGCCACACCGCCGCCAAAGAGGGGGGCGATGTGGGCAATATTCTGGTGGGGATCTTCAACACCCTCTCCGAGCGGGCCGATACCCGCAGCTGGCTGACGCTGCCAGCGCAGGCATCGAGCTGGCAGGGAATGGTGTCGGCAGGTGACATCAATCTCACCCTGGGCGCGGGGGCCGCACAGCGGCAATTGCCGCTCACCATCCACAAGGGACGCACCACTCTGGTCTGGGTTCAGCGCCTCGGGGCCGGTCTGACCACCCGGGTGATGCCGCTTTGAACACACGGCCAACGCAGATGAACGAGACGATTAACGGGCAGGCTCACGCGCTGCCCCACTCACCCCAATCAAGGAGAGCAAGATGAAAGCATACGGGATGGCCCTCGGGCTCGCGCTACTGCTCAGCGGCTGCGCCACCAATACCTCCGGCATTGCGCTCTATGGCCCGGCGGGCGGTGCACCCACGCTGGAGCAGCACCAGAATGTCAATGTCACCCTGACCGAACTGAGCCGCCGCCAGCAAAACGGCCTGCTGCAGGTCAATGTGGCCGCCGCCAGCACCCAGCGCGGCGATAACAAGCTGCAATACATGTTCTATTGGTATGATGAGGCCGGTCAGGAGGTCGCCAGCGATGGCCGTGGCTGGACCCCCATCAAGCTGCATGGCTATCAGACCCGCACCCTCTCGGCCCTGGCGCCCAGCCCGGCGGCGCAGGGTTACCGGATTTACGTACGCGAAGTGATTGAGGAATCCAACTGATGAAAATGAATCATGCCCTGCTGATCCTGACCGGCGCGTTGCTGCTGGGCGGCTGCTCCAGCACCACCGTCAGCTATGGCGATCCCACTGAAACCGAAACCGTTACCGTCGATTACGGCTCAAGCGATCTGCAGGCCATCGCCGACAAGATGGCGGACTCCATGCTGGCCTCCCCCGCCACCAGCGAGATCACCGCTGGCGGTCGTCCGGTGATGTTTATGGACTCCATCCGCAACAAGACCTCCGAGCACATCGATACCGAAGCCATCACCGATACCATCCGCACCAAGCTGCTGCGGGCCGGCAAATTCCGCTTCGTTGACATGAGCAAGGTCGCCGCCGTCAAGCAGCAGCTCGAATACCAGCAGAGCAGCGGCATGGTAGACCCGGCCTCCATGGTACGTCTGGGCAAGCAGACCGGTGCCCGCTACATGGTCTATGGCAACCTCAGCAGCATCGTCAAGGACAATGGCAAGGTGAAGGATGTCTACTACCAGATGACCATGAACCTGATGGATCTGCAAAACGGCGAACTGCTGTGGGCCGATCAGAAAGAGATCCGCAAGCAGGCGAAGAAATCCACCTTTGGCTGGTAACCGGATCCCGCTGACGGGCAACGGTGATCCGCTGCTGGCCAGCCTGCCCGCCCCCTGGCGGGAGGGGCTGCTGGAACCACTCGGGTTAGGTTTGACCAACTGCAACTATCGACTGCGCCTCCCCTCGGGGCGCAGTTACTTTTTGCGTCAGGGCCACCCCGATCCGCTGCGCCTTGGCATCGACCGTCCCACCGAGTGGCAGCTTTATCAGGGGGCGATGGCCGAAGGGCTGGCGCTGCCCTGCCACTATGGCGATCCCGCGAGCGGTCTGATGCTGCTCGAATGGTGCGATGAGCCCAACTGGGTGGTCGCGGCGCCACCGGCAGCCGATCAGCCCCGTCTGCTGGCTGAGGTGCTGCGCAAGCTCCATCGCCTGCCGCTACCCACGGTAGTGATGGCGGTGCGAGCCCACGCGGCGGGCTATCGCGCCCGGCTGGCCCACATTCCCTCCTGGCTGCCCGCGCTGGAGCGGGGCTTGCTCGCCAGTAGCGAGCCAAATGATTGCTGGCGCCCTTGCCACCATGATCTCAATCCGGCTAACTTGTTGGGAAGCAACCCCTGGGTCATCGACTGGGAGTATGGCGCGGCAGGTCACCCCGGCTTCGAGCTCGCCAGCATCCAGCGTACCCACGAGTGGCCCGCCGAGCGGCGCGACGCGCTGGAAGCGCACTATCTGCAGGCCCTGCCGCGCCACCAGTGGCCCGATTTTCAGAGCGAGGCATTTTTACCCTGGGTCGACTATATCGGCCTGCTCTGGGCCCTGCTGATGGCAGAGCAACAGGCCTCACCCGACGATTCACCCGACTATGACACCCTGATCGCCATCAACCGGCAACGACTGGAGTAACAGATGATAAACAAGGTGCGCTGGCACAAGCCGAAAACCTGGGGTCTGCTGCTGATCGGCCTGCTGCTGACCGGTTGCTCCACCCGGGTGATCTACTACTGGCTCGATACCGCCATCATCTGGCAGTTGGATGACTACTTCGCCCTCTCCTATTCGCAAAAGGATCTGCTCAGCCGCGAGGTGAAGGGGTTGATGGCCTGGCACCGCCAGCATGAGCTGCCCCGCTACGCCAAGGATCTCGATGCGCTGGCCAAAGCCATTGCCAGCCCCATGACTCCGGCACAGATCTCGACCAACCTCGATGCGGTGCAGCAGAGCCTGACCCGCACCCTGGAAAACACCATTCCCCGCGCGGTCAGACTGGCGCGCACCCTGACCGACGATCAGGTCGCCCGCTTCATGACCGATCGGGTCAAGCGGCAACAGGAACGGCAGCACGACTTCGCCACCGAGCCCAAAGAACAGATGCTGGCGGAGTTTCGCGACAAGATGAACAAGCGGCTCGAGTTCTGGATTGGCGAGGTGAAACCGGCACAGGCGCCACTGGTGGCCCAGTGGGCCGAGTGGCAATACGAGCTGATGCCCCCCTGGCTGGAGTTTCAGGCGTCATGGACCCAGGAGCTGGACAGGCTGATGAAGCAGCGCCAGAGTCCCGACTTTACCCGCGAGCTGACTGACCTGCTGGCCGAAGGAGATGGCCTGATGGATGGCCGCTTTACCGGCTATACCGAACAGTCGCGCCAGCGCACGGTCAACTGGCTGAGCGCCATGAGTCAGTCGCTGGACATCTCCCAGCGGGCCCATCTCTACTCCCTGCTCAAGGGCTATGCCCGCGACTTCGAGCAGATGACCGGAAGCTGACAACGCGACCTCGGAATCATCCTAATTAGGCGGCAAGGGTTGTCCCTCCGCCGCCGCCTGTGGTAGTTTGCCCTTTCTATTTATCGGGAATTAACTTTTTGCGCCTTATCGACAAAGCCAAACTGGTGCTGGTAACCCTGGTTATCGCCCTCACCCTGCTTTGTTCCATCACCCGAATGGAAGGCCCGCTGCTACCCGCATATCCCCACAGTGAACAGCAGCAGACTCAGGTGTTCAATCAGTTGAGCGACAGCGATGATGGCGTCATCAAGTTTGTCGGCAGCCATCAGAATCACCTGCTGCGTCTCGAACAATCCCTGCGCAGTGACGACCAGCCCGACAGCGTGGTCTACGAGCTGATCCAGAGCTGGTCTGCCCAGGCCATCCTGCTGTTGCTGCTCGGCTGGCTGATGCTGGCCCCCGAGCTCTATCACAAACAGAGTTTTCGCCATCACTTCGGCGCGATCCACCGGCGTCATCTACAGCACCAACATCTGCAATATCGCTTCAACCAGAGCTATCTGAGCGCCTGACCCCGGAGGGGTTGGCACATCCACTGTTTGCACATCTCCTCATCCTGACGGATCCGGCTACCGCCTGATCCGCACCCGATGCATCCCATTTTTTTGTGCCTTGCCGAGCCTTGCTGCTATCGGCCTGCGCACAATTCTCCTGACAGAGGCTTGTTTGCCATGAGAAAGAGCAATCGCACCATTCTCAACCGCATGAGCAAGTGGCAGTACGCACTGCTGCTGTTGATGCTGTTGACCTTTACCTTTTACTCCCTGCCCACCTTTTTTGGTGAGCAGCCCTCCCTCGGCCTGCACGGACAGCAGCGCCTGACCACCCAGCAACAGATGCTGCTGACCGACAAACACCTGACCCCGGTCAAGGTGATCGAGCAACCTGAGCGGGTCGAACTGGTCTTTGCCAGCCAGGGCGAACAGCAGCGCGCCAAGCAGTTGCTGGAGCAACAAGGGGTCGACAGTGCCGCCCTCACCCTGGAGTTTTACTCCAACGCGCCTAGCTGGATCACCCGCCTCGGCGCCGATCCCATCAAGCTGGGGCTCGACCTGCGTGGCGGCTCCCAGCTGCTGATCGGGGTAGACGTGGATTTTGTCATCGATACCCAGACCAAGAATCTGGTGGATACCCTGCGTACCCGCTTTCGTGAAGCGAACCTGCGCGGCGCCAGCGTCATGCGCAGCGCACAGGGCGCCGTAGCCGTGACCCTGCCGGAGGTCGCCGAACAGGAGAGCTGGCTCTCTATCATCAAGGAGAGTGCCGGTACCCGTCAGGATCAGTGGAAGCTGACCCGCTCCGGCAATGATCTGAAACTGGTGCTGAGTGACGCGGAGCGCACCCTGCTGGTCAACAACGCCGTGACCCAGAACCTGTCGATCCTGAAAAAACGGATCAACGAACTCGGCATCGTCGAGGCCTCGGTGGTACGTCAGGGGCAGGATGGTATCCGTATCGAACTGCCCGGCGTGCACAACCCCAAGCAGGCAAAAGAGGTGATCGGCGCCACCGCCTCGCTGGCCTTCTACGAGGCCAAAGCCGACAGCCACTTCTATATCGCCGATCGCAGCGGTCAGGCCGTCGGCATGGCGCGCAAACCGGTGCTGACCGGCGAGCACATCGTCGATGCCCGCGCCAACATGGGCGAGATGGGTCAACCCCAGGTCAATATCGTGCTCGACACCCTGGGTGGCAGCAAGATGAACCAGTTCAGCCGCCAGCATGTGGGCAAACCGATGGCGACCGTCTTCACCGAGTACAAGACCAACGCTCAGGGCAAGTTGCGCGCCCAGAGCGAGGTGATCAACGTCGCCACCATCCAGACCGCCCTTGGCAACCAGTTCCGCATCACCGGCATAGGCAGTCTGCCGGAAGCGCAAGAGCTGGCCATGCTGCTGCGCGCCGGCGCCCTCACCGCCCCTCTCAAGATCCTCGAGGAGCGCTCCATTGGCCCGACGCTGGGGATGCAGAATATCGAGGCGGGCTTCACCGCGCTGGCCTTCGGCATGGCAGGCATGATGCTGTTCATGATGGCCTGGTACCGCAAGTTCGGCTGGGTTGCCATCACGGCGCTGGTCGCCAACCTGTTGATGCAGGTCGGCATGCTGGCGGTGCTGCCCGGCGCCGTACTGACCCTGCCGGGGATCGCCGGTCTGGTGCTGACGGTGGGCATGGCGGTGGATACCCATGTGCTGATCTTCGAGCGGATCAAGGACCGTCTGCGAGAAGGGGGCTCACTGGCCAACGCCATCGACTTTGGCTATCGCTCGGCCTTCCACACCATCTTCGATGCCAACATCACCACCCTCATCTGCGCCGTGGTGCTCTACTCCATCGGCTCCGGGCCGCTGCAGGGCTTCTCCATCACCCTCATTCTGGGTCTGCTCTCCAGCATGATCACCGGGATCTGGGGGACGCGCGCCATCATCAACCCCCTGTGGGGACGCAGCAGCGAGCGCACGTTGAAGGTGTAACGGGACAGCTGTCCCGCTGATGAGCGGCTTTGGCGGCGCCATCGACCATGGAGATGGCCGGGGCGACCAAAGCAGAACCCTTTTCCCCGGCGTGTCGCGACAAGTCGTGATGGGCCAACAGCCTGATGCTGGCTGGCCAAGGAGAGAATTATGTTGAGAATGATCGTTGCCATGGGGCTGACCCGTTGGCGCTATATCGGCCTGTGGGCCTCCATCCTGCTGACCGTGGCCAGCGTCGCCATCTTGCTGGTGAACGGCCTGACACTGGGGCTCGATTTTACCGGCGGGATCCTGCTGGAGTTTCATATCCAGACCCTGAAAGAGGCCCATGAGCTCAATGCCATGCTGGTCTCCCCGCTGGCGGGGGCCGTTGAGCTGAGCTCGGCCGGTATTCCCGGCGAGTGGCTGATCAAGCTGCCACCGCACGAACTGCCCTGGCCCGCGGCGGATCTCGCCACCATGCTGACCCAGCAGTTGGGGATGCCGGTCGAGCTGCTGCGCACCACCATCGTCGGCCCTCAGGTGGGCGCGGAGCTGTTCCAGCAGGGGATGCTGGCAGTGCTGGTGGCTTCGCTGGCGATGTCGGCCTATCTGGCATTTCGCTTCGAGTGGCGTCAGGCCATCGGCATCCTGCTCTCGGTGGTGCATGACGCCATAGTCGCGCTGGGTCTGCTCTCCCTGTGCCAGATCGAGTTTGACCTCAACATCATCGCCGGCTTGATGGCGGTGATCGGTTACTCCCTCAACGACAGCATCGTCATCTCGGACAGGCTGCGGGATCTGCTAAGCTCGCGCACCCAGATGGGGATCCACGAGTGCTCCGATGTGGCCATCAAGGCGACCTTCAGTCGCACCATGATCACCTCGGGCACCACCCTGTTTACCGTAGGCGCCCTGCTGCTGTTTGGCGGTGACGCCCTCTACGGCTTCTCCTTCACCCTGTTTGCCGGGATCCTGGTGGGCACCGTCTCCTCCATCACCGTCGCCTCGACCGTGCAGGAGCTGCTGGGCCTCACCCCGCAGGCCTACCAGAAGAAGAGCGAGGATCCACTGGCCAACGCGGCCTGACCCTTGCGCTGACCAGGCCCCTGCCAACGCGCGGCAGGGGCCACCGCCCCCAGTCTCGTCTCAATTGACAACTGAACAGATTCGCAACACTTTCTGATCGGAGCGTCGTTTTTAATGACATAAGAGTCATTTTGTTACGAAATCAACCGCCAAAATGTGACTGAAAGCACTTTCTTGAGGGCTCAAAAGCGGCACCATTGTAGTGATTTATCTACAAAGGGATATGAGATGTTGTTACAACCTGCCAATACAGCGAAATCCAGACAGTTGCTGAACGAGACCATGGCCTTGGTGCTCGCAGGAGGGCGGGGGAGTCGCCTCAAACAGTTAACCGACAACCGGGCCAAGCCTGCGGTGCATTTTGGCGGCAAATTCCGCATCATCGATTTCGTGCTCTCCAACTGCATCAACTCCGGCATCCGTCGGGTCGGTGTCGTCACCCAATACAAGTCCCACAGCCTGTTGCGCCACCTGCAATCCGGCTGGTCCTTCTTGCGCTATCAGATGAACGAGTTTATCGATCTGCTCCCTGCCCAGCAGCGGGTGGACGAGGTGAACTGGTATCGTGGCACCGCTGATGCGGTCTATCAGAACCTGGACATCATCCGCGATCACGCCCCCAAATATGTGGTGGTGCTGGCGGGCGATCACATCTACAAGATGGATTACGCCGCCATGCTGCTGGATCACGTCAATATGGGCGCCAAGGTCACCGTTGCCTGTATCGAAGTACCGCGCAGCGAAGCAAGCGCCTTCGGGGTGATGGCGGTGGATGATGATCGCAAGATCAATGCGTTTGTCGAAAAACCGGCCAACCCGCCCGCCATGCCGGGCAAACCAGAGCACGCCCTGGCCTCCATGGGGGTCTATATCTTCGATGCCGAGTATCTCTATCAGCTGCTGGATGAAGATATCGCCAACGCGCAGTCCCACCACGATTTCGGCATGGATGTGATCCCCCGCGTAGTGAAAGAGGGCACCGCTTACGCTCACCCGTTCAGCATGTCCTGCGTCGGTTGTGCCCCTGACAGAGCCCCCTATTGGCGCGATGTAGGCACCGTAGACTCCTTCTGGGAAGCCAATATGGATCTTGCCTCGGTGACCCCGGAGCTCGATATCTACGATCAGGAGTGGCCCATCTGGACCAGCCAGAACATGACCCCCTCCGCCAAGTTCGTGCAGGACAGAAACGGCCAGCACGGCATGACCATCAACTCGATGTTCTCCGGCGGCACCATCGTCAGCGGCTCCTTCATCCTGAGTTCGGTGCTCTTCACCAATGTACGGGTCGATTCATTCTGCACCCTGGATCAGGCAGTGATCTTCCCGGGTGTGGAGATCGGCGCAGGTTGCCGGCTGCGTCGGGTAGTGATCGACAAGGGGTGCAAGCTGCCGGAAGGGATGGTGATCGGTGAGAACGCCGATGAAGATGCCCGCCGCTTCCATCGTTCCGAACAGGGGATCGTACTGGTCACCAAGCCGATGCTGGATGCACTGGCAAAAACGGCGCGCAAGCAGGCTGTAGAGCAGGCCGTGCCGGCATAACTCTCCGCCCCGCACTGCTATCGCGACAAACAACGGGAGCCCTTGCAGGCTCCCGTTTTTTACGGCCACTTGCCCCCGCCATTCGACCTCCCCTTGCCAGACCGTAAAGATAAAATTACAAAATTGACTTTTCATGGATAAATCTGGCAGTTAATCCAAACCTTTGGCGATGAGCAGTACTTTTATATTGCCAAAGTGATATTAAATTCCATATCCACACTTGAAAGTTGGCATTTACTTGGTATTGTGGTGGCCATTCGTAACGAAAGCGGTACTTTCGTAAACATAAAATTACAGCCGGTGGTGTCAAAACCAGTGTGCTGACTCTGGCGAGGCAAACAGGCTATGCAACGAGATCCCCTGAACAACATCCATATCCAGTCCGAACAAGTGATGATCACCCCTGCCCAGCTCAAGGAGAAGTTACCCATCTCCGACAAGGCGCTGGCATTCGTGCAAGGGGCCCGCACAACCATCGCCGACATCATTCACCGTCGCGATCACCGGCTGCTGGTGATCTGTGGTCCCTGTTCCATCCACGACATGGACGCCGCTAAAGAGTACGCAACCCGACTCAAAGCACTGCATGATGCCTATCAGGATTCTCTCTACATTGTCATGCGGGTCTACTTTGAGAAGCCACGCACCACGGTCGGCTGGAAGGGCTTTATCAACGACCCGAATCTGGATGGCACCTTCGATGTGGAGCTGGGACTGCACCGTGCCCGCGAGCTGCTCTGCTGGCTGGCGGAGCTGGAGCTGCCACTGGCGACCGAGGCGCTCGATCCCATCAGCCCGCAATACCTGGCGGAGCTCTTCTCCTGGTCGGCCATCGGCGCCCGTACTACCGAATCCCAGACCCACAGGGAGATGGCGTCCGGCCTCTCCATGCCAGTGGGCTTCAAGAACGGCACCGACGGCAACCTGGGTACCGCCATCAATGCGCTGCAGGCGGCCTCCTCCCCTCACGCCTTTATGGGGATCAACCAGCAGGGTCAGGTTGCCTTGCTGCAGACCCAGGGCAACCCGGATGGCCACGTGATCCTGCGCGGCGGCAAACATCCCAACTACGACTCGGTTAACGTGTCGCTGGCGGAAGAGGCGCTGGAGAAAGCGGGCCTGCTGCCCGGTCTGGTGGTGGATTGCAGCCACGGCAACTCCAGCAAGGATCACCGCCTGCAACCCAAGGTGGCCGACAACGTCATCCACCAGATCCAGGAAGGCAACCGCTCCATCATAGGGGTAATGCTCGAATCCAACCTGTTCGAGGGGAACCAGTCCAGCGAGCAGCCCAAGTGCGAGATGCGCTACGGTGTCTCCATCACCGATGCCTGCATCGACTGGGATAGCACAGCCACTCTGCTGGCGCGATGCCATCGCGAGCTGGCTGCGCCGCTCAAGGGCAGAACTGCACGGTAAGCCGTGGTATCTTGTCGTAACTGATTGAACCATAGAGGTATCACTGCCCACGCAGTGATACCTTGTTGCCTCTTGAATTTCAGGGCGCCGCCGCTTGCGGCGCCAGCAGGGACTGGATATGGCTGAAGAGTTGAATGTACTCAGGGACAAGATAGATGCGGTGGACAAGCAGCTGATCGATCTGCTGGCCGCTCGTCTGGCTCTGGTGGGGGAAGTGGGTGAAGTGAAGAGCCGCCACGGCCTGCCCATCTATGCACCGGACAGGGAGGCGAGCATGCTGGCCCGCCGCCGCGCCGAGGCAGAGCTGCTGGGGGTGCCCGGCGATCTCATCGAGGATGTACTGCGCCGGGTGATGCGCGAATCTTATGCCAGCGAGAAAGACACCGGCTTCAAGTGCATAAAGCCGGATCTTGGCAAGGTGGTCATCATCGGCGGTCAGGGCCAGCTTGGCCGGCTGTTCGGTCATATGTTCGGCCTCTCAGGCTATCGGGTCGAGACGCTGGAGCAAGCCGACTGGCCGCGCGCCGACGAGATCCTCGCCGACGCCGGTCTGGTGATGGTGGCGGTGCCCATCGACATCACCTGCCAAATCATCGACCGGCTCGGCAACTTGCCCGCCCACTGCCTGCTGGTGGATGTCACCAGCGTGAAGGCGGCGCCGCTCGAACATATGCTGGCAGTACACAAAGGGCCGGTGCTGGGGCTGCACCCCATGTTCGGACCGGATGTGGCGAGCCTCGCCAAGCAGGTGATCGTCTGCTGCCAGGGTCGTGACCCCGCCGCCAGCCAGTGGCTGCTGGATCAGATGACCATCTGGGGCGCCCGCTTGCAACAGGTGGAAGCCAAGGCCCACGATGAGGCGATGACCCTCATTCAGGCGCTGCGCCACTTCGCCACCTTTGCCTATGGCTGGCACCTATCCCGGGAGCAGGCCAATCTGGATCGCCTGCTGAGTTTGAGCTCCCCCATCTACCGGTTGGAGCTCGCCATGGTCGGACGGCTATTTGCCCAGGACCCCCACCTCTATGCCGACATCATTTTGTCGTCACCGCAAAACCTGGCGATGATCCGCCGTTACTACCAGAACTTTGGCGAAGCGCTGGGGCTGCTGGAGCGGGGGGACAGAGCCGGATTTATCGACGCCTTCTCGCAGGTCTCCGGTTTCTTCGGCGAACACGCCGACCAGTTCCTGCGGGAAAGCCGCATGCTACTGGCCCAGGCCAACGACCGCCGCCAACACGGCTGATCCTGCAAAAGCAGTAACCACTCATGCCACTCGGAAGGAGCCGCCACCATTCATGACTGGATGCGGGCCAAAGACTTCCATTGGAGGGGCGATTAAGCGCCTGCGGGTTGCCATTAACAATGGCAACCCGCTTTGCAACTTGTCTCGAAGTAAACCCAGTCCTACCTAATCGTCGCCATCTGCCGCACGCAGCGTTGTTCCCTGTCATCCACCCGTTTGGCAAACCAGGCGGTGGTGAGATTGCGGGTGATTTTCGGGCTCTTTAGCTGAATGCCGGGCAGGATGGCGCGGGGCTGCCGCTTGCCCGCTTGCTTGTCGGCCAGGGTAAAGATGCGATGGTAAAGATCGGTCTCGGCAAATTCGGCGGTATCGCCAAGTTTGAGGCTCTGGTGGATCGCCTGTTTGCTCATATGGACCCGGTTGGCGAGGGTGTAGACGGCCAGTTCGGTGTTGCCCGGCAGATCCGAGTCATAGCGGATCAAATCCCCGTCCAGCGCCAGGGTTTTGCCACTCAAACGGCTGACGGCGGCCTGAAAGGCGGCGTTGCGGCTGGCGTACCAACCGGCGTTGAAGTCGGCGAAGCGATAGAGGGTATCGGGGTACTCCGCCTCATAGCCAAAGATATGTTTGGTGCCAAACCAGATGCCACCACGGCGGGTAAAGACCTCGTGGCGAATGGAGTCCTTGACGGGATAGGGGTAACCACGGGTGTTGGCCTCGGCAAAGGCGATACTCACCTGCATCGGTCCGCCGGTATGCACCGGGTTGAGGTTGCCAAACAGCGTCTTGCCCATCGGCAGCATGCTGATCATGTCTTCGAAAATTTCGCTCATCTCCCGCTCGGTACGCAACTTGTCGATGCGCTCGGCGTAGCTCTTGCCGGTCGGCGAGTTGATAGAGAGTGCGGCCCGCACCATAAACTCGGGGATCAGCAGCTTGGCCGCCCGTAAGTTGATCTCCTTCCAGGCGATCTTGCCAAGGCCCGGCACCACGGGGTCGGCCTGATAGGTCGCCTCCTGCTCCGCCACCGCCAGCACGGTACAGACGTTGTGGTCATTGACCGTCACCCCTTGCGTAGTGAGCGCCGTCACCACGTCGTTGGCCCACCCCTGTTTGTCAGGCACCTGACGGGGCAAGAAGCGCACGATGCGGCTCTTCATATCCGCCGGTTTGCGCGGCTGCATGGCGGGTGGTGTCGCTTTTTGGGCTGGAGTTGTGGTGCCCGTTGCGTCGCTCGGCGTAGGGGTTGAAGCAGGATCGCTGGCACAACCGGCCAGCAGCAAGGCAGAGCAGAAGGCGAGAAGACGACAGGAAGGCAAAGCGGTCATAAGCATGTCCATTTTTGTAGGCCCTACAGGCAGTGCCTCGGCACTGCACTGACAAGCAAAGTGGCGCCATTGTAGAGGATTGCCTGCTGCAGTTGAAACCCGCGCTCGCGACATCCCCTCCCCTTGTCTGCTTTTGCCACCTCACGCGCAATCCGCTGTCTGCGATGCAGCACTCATCACCGTCATCAATGACTCACCCGGCCCGAACTGAACGGTTAGCAACAGATAAAAAGAAACCCCCGCCATCGCTGGCGGGGGTTGGTCGTCTGGCGAGTCGGGCGGATGCCCGCGGCAAACCGCTTAGCGGTTTTTCACCTTCTGGTGCAGCTCCTGCACCGAGTTGACGTTGGCGGTAGCATCCACGCTGATGGCCATGCAGGTGGCAAACGCCTCATTCATGGTGGTGGTATACGCCACCTTGTTCTGCAAGGCGGCGCGGCGCAGCTGCTTGGAGTCCTGGATCGCTACCCGCCCTTCGGCGGTGTTGACGATGTAGGTGTACTCACCATTCTTGATGCGGTCGAGAATGTGCGGACGCCCCTCGTGCACCTTGTTGACCAGACGCGGGTTGATGCTCGCCTCGCCCAGTGCGACGGCGGTGCCGTGAGTGGCATCCAGCTCGTAGCCCAGCTCCAGCAGCTTGGCGGCCAAGTCGACCACCTGCGCCTTGTCGCTGTGACGTACCGACAGCAGGGCACGCCCCTCTTTCGGTACGGCGTGGTTGGCTCCCAGCTGCGCCTTGGCATAGGCCTCGGCAAAGCTGCTGCCCACCCCCATCACCTCACCGGTAGAGCGCATCTCCGGCCCCAGCAGCGGGTCAACCCCCGGGAACTTGGCGAACGGCAGCACCACCTCTTTCACCGAGTAGTAGGGCGGGATGATCTCTTTGGTAAAGCCCTGCTCTTTCAGGCTCTGACCGGCCATCACGCGGGCGGCAATCTTGGCCAGCGGCGCACCGGTCGCCTTGGAGACGAACGGCACGGTACGGGCGGCACGCGGGTTCACCTCGATGAGGTAGATGTCGTTGCCCTTGACCGCAAACTGCACGTTCATCAGGCCGACCACACCGAGCTCCAGCGCCAGCTTGCGCACCTGCTCGCGGATCTCGTCCTGAATCTTCTTGGACAAGGTGTACGGCGGCAGGGAGCAGCCGGAGTCACCGGAGTGGATACCGGCCTGCTCGATGTGCTCCATAATGCCACCGATGACCACATCGGTGCCGTCGCAGATGGCATCCACATCCAGCTCGGTGGCATCGTCCAGGAAGCGATCCAGCAGCACCGGCGATTCGTTGGAGACGCTCACCGCCTCGGCGAAGTAGCGACGCAGGTCGGTCTCGTCGTAGACGATCTCCATGGCACGGCCACCCAGAACGTAAGAGGGGCGAACCACCAGCGGGTAGGTGATGCGCTCGGCTACCACAACCGCCTGCTCCAGCGCGGTGACGGTGCCGTTTTCCGGCTGCTTGAGGCCAAGGCGCTCGACGGCAGACTGGAAGCGCTCGCGGTCTTCGGCGCGGTCGATGGCATCCGGGCTGGTACCGATAATCGGCACGCCGTTGGCTTCCAGGGCGCGGGCCAGTTTCAGCGGGGTCTGGCCGCCGTACTGGACGATGACGCCCTTGGGTTTTTCGATGCGCACGATTTCCAGCACATCCTCCAGGGTCACCGGCTCGAAGTAGAGACGATCCGAGGTGTCGTAATCGGTGGAGACGGTCTCCGGGTTGCAGTTGACCATGATGGTCTCGTAACCGTCTTCGCGCAGGGCCAGCGCCGCGTGCACGCAGCAGTAGTCGAACTCGATACCCTGACCGATACGGTTCGGACCGCCGCCGATGATCATGATCTTGTCGCGGGTGCTCGGGTTCGCTTCGCACTCCTCGTCATAGCTGGAGTACATGTAGGCGGTGTTGGTGGCGAACTCGGCGGCGCAGGTATCGACCCGCTTGTAGACCGGGAAGATGTTGTGGCGGGCACGCAGTTTGCGCACTTCCCCTTCGGCCACGCCGAGGATCTTGGCCAGACGGGCATCGGCAAAGCCTTTGCGCTTGAGGGCGCGCAGAAAGTCGGCATCGAGACCGGCCATGCCGCGCTCTTTCACCTCTTCTTCCAGCTTCACCAGATCTTCAATTTGCACCAGGAACCAGGGGTCAATCTTGGTCAGCTTGAAGATGCCATCCATGGAGAGACCGGCGCGGAACGCATCGGCGATGTACCAGATACGGTCGCAGCCAGCATCCTGCAGCTCGTGGCGAATGCGGGTCAGGGAGTCCGGGGCATTGAGGTCAACCATGGGGTCGAAGCCGGTTTTGCCGGTCTCGAGGCTGCGCAGCGCCTTGTGCAGGGACTCCTGGAAGTTACGGCCGATGGCCATCACTTCACCAACCGATTTCATCTGGGTAGTCAGACGGTCGTTGGCACCGGCGAACTTCTCGAAGTTGAAGCGCGGCACCTTGGTGACCACATAGTCGATGGCTGGTTCGAAGGAGGCCGGAGTGCGGCCGCCGGTGATGTCGTTCATCAGCTCGTCGAGGGTGTAACCGATGGCGAGCTTGGCCGCAATCTTGGCGATGGGGAAGCCGGTCGCCTTGGAGGCCAGCGCGGAGGAGCGCGACACCCGCGGGTTCATCTCGATGATGACCATCCGGCCATCTTTCGGGTTGATACCGAACTGGACGTTGGAGCCGCCGGTCTCGACGCCGATCTCGCGCAGCACCGCCATGGAGGCGTTACGCATCAGCTGGTACTCCTTGTCGGTCAGCGTCTGGGCTGGCGCGACCGTGATGGAGTCACCGGTGTGGATACCCATGGGGTCGAAGTTTTCGATGGCGCAGACGATGATGCAGTTGTCGTTGCGATCCCGCACCACCTCCATCTCGTACTCTTTCCAGCCAATCAGCGACTCGTCGATGAGCAGCTCTTTGGTCGGCGACAAATCCAGACCGCGCTCGCAGATCTCGACGAACTCTTCGGTGTTGTAGGCGATGCCGCCACCTGAGCCACCCATGGTAAAAGAGGGACGGATGATGCAGGGGAAGCCGACCATCTGCTGCACGCCCCACGCCTCTTCCATGTTGTGGGCGATACCGGCGCGCGGGCACTCCAGGCCAATGCTCTTCATGGCGATGTCAAAGCGACGGCGATCTTCGGCCTTGTCGATGGCATCGGCGGTGGCACCGATCATCTCGACCCCGAACTCGGCCAGCACGCCGTGCTTCTCCAGCGCCAGTGCGCAGTTGAGCGCAGTCTGGCCACCCATGGTGGGCAGGATGGCGTCCGGGCGCTCTTTCTTGATGATTTCGCGCACTACTTCCCAGGTGATGGGTTCGATGTAGGTGGCGTCCGCCATCTCCGGGTCGGTCATGATGGTGGCCGGGTTGGAGTTGACCAGAATGACGCGGTAGCCCTCCTCGCGCAGGGCTTTGCACGCCTGGGCGCCGGAGTAGTCAAATTCGCAGGCCTGGCCGATGACGATGGGGCCGGCGCCGAGGATCAGGATGCTCTGAAGGTCGTTACGTTTTGGCATGGCTTCTCTTTTCCTCTTAAGCGCGATACTGCTTGATCAATTCAATAAAGTGGTCAAAGAGACCGGCACAGTCGTGCGGGCCCGGGCTCGCTTCGGGGTGACCCTGGAAGCTGAAGGCCGGACGGTCGGTGCGATGGATGCCTTGCAGCGACCCGTCGAACAGGGAGACGTGGGTGGCGCGCAGGCAATCCGGCAGACTGTTCTCATCTACCGCAAAACCGTGGTTCTGGGCGGTGATCATCACGGTGTTGTCATCGAGACTCTTCACCGGGTGGTTGGCACCGTGGTGGCCAAACTTCATCTTGACGGTCTTGGCACCGGAGGCCAGACCCAGCAGCTGGTGACCCAGGCAGATACCGAACACAGGGGTGTTGGTATTGAGGAAGGCCTTGATGGCCTCGATGGCGTAGTCGCAGGGCTCGGGGTCGCCGGGGCCGTTGGAGAGGAAGATGCCATCCGGGTTCATCGCCAGTACCTCGGCGGCCGGGGTCTTGGCGGGCACCACGGTCAGGCGGCAGCCACGGTCAACCAGCATCCGCAGGATGTTGCGCTTGACGCCAAAGTCATAGGCCACCACGTGGTATTTCAGCTGGTCGGCATCCGGGGTGACGTGCCCCTTGCCAAGCTGCCAGCTGCCTTCTGTCCAGTTGTACGCCTCACCAACCGTCACCTCTTTGGCCAAGTCCATCCCCTTCAGACCGGGGAAGGCGCGAGCCTGTTCGAGAGCATAAGCTTCATCGACCTGCTTCCCAGCCAGAATGCAGCCAGCCTGAGCGCCTTTCTCGCGCAGGATGCGGGTCAGTTTGCGGGTGTCGATGTCGGCGATGCCAACGATGTTGTGAGACTTGAGGTATTCGGAGAGGGATTGCTGATTGCGGAAATTGGAGGCAAGTATCGGAAGGTCCCGGATGATCAATCCCTGAGCGTGGATTTGACTGGACTCTTCATCTTCGCTGTTGGTGCCGGTGTTGCCTATATGGGGGTAAGTGAGGGTGACTATCTGACGGGAATAAGAGGGATCGGTGAGGATTTCCTGATAGCCCGTCATCGACGTATTGAAAACCACTTCACCAACGGAACATCCCTCGGCGCCTATCGACACGCCTTTGAACACAGTTCCATCTTCCAGCACTAGCAATGCAGTGTGATTCAAGACAACCTCCAGTTATTTAGCTTTAAATTCAGCAATTTACCTGGGTGTTGCGGGCTCGGTTCCGGTCTTGGACAGGACTCGAACCCGGCAGATTTCTGGCAAATTGGGCGCATTCTACTTAAAAAAAGTGGCATTTCAACGTCTTTTCTCAGATGAAATGCATCTAAATTCAATAAACAAGCAACATTACCCATTATCTATGCACTATATCGCTTTGCAACCCCCTCTCACGAAAGAAAAGGAAAAACCACTACCAAAAGACGCACCCAAGCCCGCAATAGCGACAAAAACCAACAAAAAACCCAATAAAAACAATGCATTTTTTTTCAAAATTAAAATGATTAATGATTAATCTGACTTCTTTTAGGTGACAAGATTGAACGAGAAAAATAGAAAACGTTTTTCTGCGTTTGAATTTTTAGTCTTTTTTGTGGTGTGTAAAGAAATGGCTGTATCAGCCATAAAGATGCTCAAATCCGTTACCTGGCGATGACATTCAGAAAGGAAAAATCTGGAGGATAAAGCAATAATGCGATTTATGAGGCATTCATAGATAAAACAGCGGAAGAGCCTTATTTTTCACATACTCCGGATAGCAGGCAGCAAAAACCCCGGCAAGCCGGCAATGCTGATCAGTTAAGGATCCATTGACCGATCCTTCTGCTGTAGGACAATCCGGAACCAGTCACTGGTTCCGGATTTTTTTATGTCTATTGCAAACGACCTGAACGATGTTATTGAGACATCTGGCGACATGCTGGCTCGGCTGGCCATTTTTGCCGACCATATTCCCGACGAATGGATTACTGCCGCTGCCACCTTGTCTGAAAAGGCCACTATTCGCCGCCGCCGCTTACCTTCTGATATGGTCTTGTGGCTCGTCGTGGGGATGGCCTTTTTCCGTAATGAGCCCATCTCCGAGGTCGCTCGGCGCCTCAATATCTGTGCAGAAGGGTTGGCCAATGACGCCTTGCTCGCGGACAGTGCCCTGTCTCAAGCCCGTCAGCGACTCGGCAAACAGCCGCTCGAGTGGCTGTTCAAGCAGTGTGCCGATGTGTGGGGACGGGAACGTTATCCTGAAGACCAGTGGCACGGTTTACAGGTCTTTGCCATCGATGGAGCCCTGTTCCGTACCCAGGATATGCCTGAACTCAGGGCGCATTTCGGCTCGGGTAACACCTCAACCAACCGGCAGACACCCTACCCGATGCTGCGGCTGGTCACGCTGATGAATGTCCGCTCGCATGTCATTGCCAACGCGGCCATCAGCCCGTACCGCAAAGGGGAAATTCCCCTGGCCAGCGAGTTCATTCACTCATTGCCGGACAATTCGGTGACCCTGCTGGATAAAGGTTTCTTCGGTGCCGACCTGTTGCTGCGTATTCAGGCCGAAGACACCGACCGTCACTGGCTCATCCCGGAACGCAAGGGGCTGGTATATACGGAACTTGAGCGCTATGGCGACGGTGACCGTCTGTTGCAAATGACGGTCTCGCCTCAGGCTCGCAAGAAAAACCCCGAGTTACCGACGCACTGGCAAGTTCGCGCAGTGACCTATGAGGTGGCAGGCAAGGAGAAAACGGTCTTTACCTCCCTGCCCGTGGTGAGGTTCAGCGCAGCTCAGGTGGCGACCCTGTACCACGAGCGCTGGGAAATCGAGCTGGGATACCGGGATATCAAAAGCGCGATGCAGCACAACGCCATCACGCTGAGAAGCAAGAAAGTGGACTTGGTTTATCAGGAGCTGTGGGGATTGCTGCTTGGATACAATCTGGTCAGGCGGGAGGCGAGCCAGGCCGCCGTAGCTCATCAGCGAGCGCCCAATGAGGTGAGCTTCAAGTTTGCCTGTCAGTTCATCGCGAACCAGATGGCGGTGATGGCGGGCGCGTTATCGCCAGCACATACCCCACGGAGGTTGGCGGAGTTGCGGGGCTGCATAGGCGTCATGTTCATAGAAAAACGCCCCAGGCCATCGAGACCCAGGGCGGTGAAGATATCAAAGACCCGTTTTCCGGTAAATCGCAATGCGGCTCCGCTTAAGTGAACAGCATTGCGGCAAGCCGGGGTTCTTCACTGGATACAAGTCGCACAAGCGTGCCGCACAGAGGCATCACTTGAGATTGAGCACGTCCTGCATGTCATAAAGACCGGCACCCTGCTGGCCAAGCCACTTGCCCGCCCGCACCGCACCGTTGGCGAAGGTCAGACGGCTGGAGGCCTTGTGGCTAATCTCCACCCGCTCGCCGATATCGGCAAACATGACGGTGTGCTCCCCCACCAGATCGCCGGCGCGGATGGTGGCAAAGCCGATGGTGTTGCGATCCCGCTCACCGGTGATCCCCTCGCGGCCATAGACGGCACACTCCTTGAGATCGCGACCCAGCGTTTTGGCGACAACCTCCCCCATGGAGAGCGCGGTGCCGGAGGGCGCATCCACCTTATGGCGATGATGGCCTTCGATGATCTCGATGTCGGTGTAGTCGCCCATCACCTTGGTGGCCTGCTCCAGCAGCTTGAACACCAGGTTGACCCCGACCGAGTAGTTGGAGGCGAACACGATACCGATCTGCTTGCCTGCCTCTTTCAGGGCGGCCTTGCCTGCCTCGTCAAAGCCGGTGGTGCCGATCACCATCTGCTTGTGGTGAGCCAGCGCAAAGGTCAGATTGCCCAGCGTCACCTCGGGGCGGGTGAAGTCGATGATAAGATCAAACTCATCGCGCACCTTGTCCAGACTGTCGCTGATCGCCACCCCCAGATGGCCCAGCCCGTTGAGATCACCGGCATCGAGACCGATCACCGCAGAGCCCGGCCGCTCCAGCGCTGCCCCGACCACCACGCCATCGGCATGAGTAATGGCCTCCAGCAGCACCTTGCCCATACGACCATTACAGCCCATCACGGCCACACGGATCGGATTGTCCATCTCCACCCTCTCATCTCTTTATTATGGAAAGAGACCGTTTTACCAGCCCGCGCCCGCTTTGAAAAGCTCACTCTGCGCCACCACACCACCTCGACATATAAACGGAAATATTGGATAAATCAGAATATTTGACGGATTTAATCACACAGACAAAATCACCAAACAAAAACACCTATCCGTCTGGACGTCTATCTTGACCTTGCGGGGTTGACTCACTACTGTGGGCCCCCCAATGCGGCAGGATGCCCGCCCTGTTTTCCCCCTATCCCTATCCGATACAGGCACAAAGCAGTTTATGACAGGAGGTCATTGTTCAATTTCAGAGGAACACATGATCCAGACTCAACCCAGTGCCAGGGCCTTGCTGCCACTCCTGGTTTTTCTCGCACTCTTTATCGGTACCGGCACCTGGCTGACCCTGCAAGGGGTCGAGTTCGCCTTCTATCAGCTGCCCGCTCCCGTGGCGGCCCTGCCTGCCGTGATGCTCGCTCTGCTGCTTGGCAAGGAGGGCTTCAACAGCAATCTGGAGACCTTCTTCAAGGGGGTTGGCCACAGCAACATCATGGCGATGTGCCTTATCTATCTGCTGGCGGGTGCCTTTGCCAGCGTGGCCAAGGCCACCGGGGGCGTTGATGCCACCGTGGCGCTCGGTCTGTCGCTCATCCCCGGCTGGGCGCTGCTGCCCGGGTTGTTCCTGATCTCTGCCTTTATTGCTACCGCCATGGGTACCTCCATGGGCACTATCGGTGCCGTGGCGCCGGTGGCGCTCGGCGTAGCGCAGGCGGCCGGTATCGATCCTGTGCTGATGGCGGGCACCATTCTCTCCGGCGCCATGTTTGGCGATAACCTCTCCATCATCTCCGACACCACCATCGCGGCCACCCGCAGTCAGGGTTGCGAGATGAAGGACAAGTTTCGCGAGAACTTCAAGATTGCCGCTCCTGCCGCCATCGCGGTGATCCTGCTCTATCTGACGCTCGGGTCAGTGGGTGAAGCCCCTGCCAACGGCAACGCCATCGAGCTGGTCAAGGTGATGCCTTATCTGCTCATTCTGGGGCTGGCGCTCGCCGGAGTGAATGTGTTCGTGGTACTGGGGATCGGCATTCTGGCCGCTGGTGCTGTGGGCATGGTCAACGGCTACGCCATCGGTCAGTTCAGCAAGGATATCTATCAGGGCTTTACCGGCATGCAGGAGATCTTCCTGCTCTCCATGCTGATCGGTGGCCTCGGCGCCCTGATGGAGCGTCAAGGTGGGCTGGCCTGGATCAGCGAGCGCATCAGCGCCCTGATTGCCCGTTTCACCCGCGAGCACAACGGCGAACAGAACGAGAAAGCGGCCGAGCTGGGCATCGCCGGGGTGGTGAGCCTCACCAACCTCTGCACCGCCAACAACACGGTGGCCATTATCGTCGCCAGCAAGGTGGCCCGTGATCTGGCCGAGCACCACGGGGTCACCCCGCGCCGCGCCGCTTCCATGCTCGATATCTTCTCCTGCGTGGTACAGGGTCTGATCCCCTGGGGCGCACAGGCACTGCTGCTGGGCTCCATCTTCGCGATGTCGCCGCTGGCGGTGGTGAGCATGAGTTTCTACCCGATGGCGCTCGCGGTGGCGGCACTGATTGCCGTGTTCGTGAAACACCAGATGCGTGGCAAGGCTGACAAATAACAGGATAACGTCCATGCGTTTCTACACAGGATTAGCGCTCGCGGTGGCGGCACTGATTGCCGTGTTCGTGAAACATCAGATGCGCAGCAAGGCTGACAAGTAACAGACCCGACGCTGGCGTGCTGAGATGCCATCGACAGGGGCCACACCTTAGTCCTTGTTGATGCAATATCGGATGCGCCAGCGTTTATCTCACCGCCCCTTGGCATCAGCCGTCCGGGGTGGGAGTTCCCCTGCCCCCTTAACGTCCAGAGTGAATGTGCTAAGGTAGAGCGCGTTCACGCCATCGATGCGCAGCTATACCAGAGGTTCCCCATGCATGAGTCCCAACCCGAACGTCAATCCCTGCGCCAACTGGTTCGTCAACGCCGCAAAAATCTGAGCCCAGCCGAGCAACAAGCGGCGGCCCAACAGTTGCTGGCCCAGTTCAAACAGCACCCCGAGATCCTCGCCGCCAAGCGCATTGCCCTCTATCTGGCCAATGATGGGGAGATCAATCCCCTGCCCACCATCCATTGGCTGTGGGCCCAGCACAAAGAGGTCTACCTGCCGGTGCTCCACCCCTTTACCCCGGGTCACCTGCTCTTTTTGCGCTACACCGCCACCAGCCCCATGGTGCGCAACCGCTACGGCATCGAAGAGCCGGAGCTGGATATCCTGCAGGTGGTGCCCCACAGCACTCTCGACCTGATTTGCACCCCGCTGGTGGCTTTCGATGCCCAGGGCAATCGCCTTGGCATGGGCGGCGGCTACTACGATCGCACTCTCGCCATCTGGCATGAGCACAAGCTGGGCCCCAAGCCACTCGGTATTGCCCACGACTGCCAGCAGGTGGATGCGGTTCCGCAAGAGGAGTGGGATGTACCACTGCCCCAGATCATCACCCCGAGCTACTGCTGGCGCTTTGAATAGGCGGTTTTTGGCCAGCTGACCCGGCTTTGTGCGCGCAAACGCAGATTAAACAGGCAAACGATTTACCAATCACCGCTTTTTACCCCGGAACGTGAGCAACAAGGTCGCGACGGGGCATCGGGTTGGATATAATGCGCCCGCTTTTTTCTTAAGGAACGATCATGACTCAAGATGAAATGAAGAAGGCGGCCGGTTGGGCTGCGCTCAAGTATGTGGTTCCCGGCACCATCGTCGGGGTGGGCACCGGCTCTACCGTCAACCACTTTATCGACGCGCTGGCGACCATGAAGGACGAGATCAAGGGGGCGGTATCCAGCTCCGTGGCCTCCACCGAGCGCCTCAAGGGCTTCGGCATCACCGTGTATGATCTCAACGAGATCGACGCCCTCTCCGTCTATGTGGATGGCGCCGACGAGATCAACGGCACCCGCGACATGATCAAGGGCGGTGGCGCTGCCCTGACCCGCGAGAAGATTGTTGCCGCCGTGGCTGACAAGTTCATCTGCATCATCGACAACACCAAGACCGTCGACGTGCTGGGCCAGTTCCCGCTGCCGGTGGAAGTGATCCCGATGGCCCGCGAATACGTGGCCCGCGAAATCCGTAAACTGGGTGGCAACCCGGTGTGGCGTGAAGGGGTGGTCACCGACAACGGCAACCATATTCTGGATGTGAAAGGCATGGCCATTACCGATGCCAAGGCGCTGGAAGTGCAGCTGAACGCCATCGTAGGCACCGTCACCAATGGCTTGTTCGCCGCCCGTGGCGCCGATGTGGTCCTGATCGGTACGCCGGATGGCGTGATTACCCAGTAATCCCGACACCGGTGGTACAGTGCAACAGCATCATCCCTCGCCCAGCATCGCCACACAGCCAACCCTGGCGCAGCAGCGGCGTTGATTGGCGCCCGGGATGGGATACGCACCCAAACATTGCACTGTGAATAAATGACGGCGCCTGATGGCGCCGTTTTTATTTATCCCTCAACAAGTTGCATACGGATGTTTACAACAATCGTTGATAACTTCAAAGAATTTGACTTTCGTCACAAATATTCCCTCTCCCAAACGTTTTTGCTACTTTACGGTTTTCTTCGCACACCAAATCTGCACTTACGTTTGCACATACAGAGGGATCGTCATGACTGCCAAGTTTTCGTTGGACAAGGATAAAATCAAGGTTCTGCTGCTGGAAGGAGTCCATCCCAACACCGTAGAGACCTTTCGTGCCGCAGGTTACACCAGTGTGGAGTATCTCAAGACCTCTCTCTCAGAAGAGGAGCTGATCGAGCAGATCCGTGACGTCCATTTCATCGGGCTGCGCTCCCGCACCCAGATCACCGAGAAGGTACTCGATGCCGCCAACAAGCTGGTCGCCATCGGCTGCTTCTGCATCGGCACCAACCAGGTCGAGCTGGAAGCGGCTCAGATCCGCGGCATTCCGGTCTTCAACGCCCCCTTCTCCAACACCCGTTCGGTCGCCGAACTGGTACTGGGTGAGATCCTGCTGCTGCTGCGCGGTATCCCCGAGAAGAACGCCAAGTGCCATCGCGGCGTGTGGGAAAAGCTGGCCAACCGCTCGGTAGAAGCCCGCGGCAAGAAGCTCGGCATCATCGGCTACGGCCACATCGGTACCCAGCTTGGCATCATCGCCGAAAGCATCGGCATGAAGGTTTATTACTATGATATCGAGAACAAGCTCTCGCTGGGCAACGCCATTCAGGTGCCGAGCATGGTCGAGCTGCTCAATATGTCTGACGTCATCAGCCTGCACGTACCGGAGACCGCCTCCACCAAGAACATGATCGGTGCCGAGCAGCTGCGGATGATGAAACCGGGCGCCATCTTCATCAACGCCGCACGCGGTACCGTGGTGGATATCGATGCGCTGGCTGACGTCATCAAGAGCGGCCATATTGCCGGCGCCGCCATCGACGTCTTCCCGGTCGAGCCCAAGTCTAATGAGGAAGAGTTCCAAAGCCCGCTGCGTGGGCTGGAGAACGTGATCCTGACCCCGCACATTGGTGGCACCACCCATGAAGCGCAGGAGAACATCGGGCTAGAAGTGGCCAACAAGCTGGTCAAATACTCTGACAACGGCTCCACTCTCTCCGCCGTCAACTTCCCGGAAGTGTCGCTGCCGGGCCACAAGGGCTCCAGCCGCCTGCTGCATATTCACCGCAACCAGCCGGGCGTGATGAACAAGATCAACCAGATCTTCGCCGAAGAGGGGATCAACATCGCCGGTCAATACCTGCAGACCAGCAGCCACATCGGTTACGTGGTGATCGACGTGGAGACCGAGCACAGCGAGAAGGCGCTCGCCAAGCTCAAGGAGATCAACGGCACCATCCGTGCCCGCATCCTCCACTGATAGACCCGTTTATCGGAGCAGCAAAAGCCCGTCGTGATGACGGGCTTTTTTATGATGCGACGCTCAACGCACATCCGCGTCTTGGCTCTTTTGCCCCCTTCTCCCCTCGCGGGAGAAGGGTTGGGGATGAGGGGCGAGAAGATACAAGTCTCACCCTGCCCTCTCCGAGAGAGAGAGGGTGCCAACTCACCCGCAAGATATGTGCTCTACCACCAGCCCAGCAGATTGCGACCTACCAGCGCGCCCCAAACCAGCGCATTGAGGGCCAGCGCGATAAAGACAGCGGCAGAGCCCAAATCCTTGGCTCGACCGGAGAGCTCGTGATGCTCGGAGCCAACCCTGTCAACCACTGCTTCGATGGCGGAGTTGAGGATCTCGACGATCACCACCAGCCAGCTGATGACGATAAGCAGCAGGATCTGGTTGAGAGAATCCCCCAACCAGAAGGCCAGCGGCATCAGCAACAGGATCAGCATCAGCTCCTGCCGAAACGCCGCCTCGTTGATCCAGGCTGACTTGAGCCCCTTGATGCTGTAACCGGTTGCGTTGATGATGCGGGTGACCCCGGTTGCCCCTGGCTTTGCCACGCTATCTACCTCATTTGGAATCGATTTTGGCCTCACATCCTATCAGAGCCCCCCAAGGTTTCAATCAGGGGACTTTTGCTTTATTTTATCTCTTTGCTTTTTCGCCCCTTGCGGCTGACACCACCCACTCGAGACTTGAGTTGTATGTCCATTCACACAGATGAATTGCGCACCCGTCGCCTGGAGTCACTGATCACTCCGAGCGAGCTCGCACACGCGTTTCCGATCACCGATACCATTGCCCAGAATCTGCTGGATGCCCGTCGCGAAGTGGAAGCCATTCTGGCCGGAGACGATCAGCGCCTGCTGGTCATCGTCGGCCCCTGCTCCATCCATGATCCCGCTGCTGCTCGCGAGTATGCCCTGCGTCTCAATGCCCTGCGCGAGCAACATAAAGAGAGCCTCTGCATCGTGATGCGCACCTACTTCGAGAAGCCGCGCACCATCGTCGGCTGGAAGGGGCTGATCAACGATCCGCGCCTCGATGGCAGCTTCGACGTCAACGAAGGGCTGAAACTGGCGCGCAAACTGCTGGTCGACATCAACGAAATCGGCATGCCCACCGCCACCGAATTCCTCGATATGGTGACCGGCCAGTATATTGCCGACCTCATCACCTGGGGAGCCATCGGCGCGCGTACTACCGAATCCCAGGTGCACCGCGAGATGGCCTCCGCCCTCTCCTGCCCGGTCGGCTTCAAGAACGGCACCGACGGCAATACCCGCATCGCCATCGATGCGGTGCGCGCCGCCCGTCACAGCCACATCTTCTATTCGCCGGACAAGGACGGCAAAATGACCATCTACCGCACCGCCGGTAACCCCTTTGGTCATGTAATCCTGCGTGGCGGCCACCGACCGAACTACGACACCGCCAGTGTCGATGAAGCGTGTGAAGCGCTGGCCGATGTGGGCCTGCCGGAACGTCTGGTGGTCGATTTCAGCCACGGCAACAGCATGAAGGATCACCGTCGTCAGCTGCTGGTGGCGCAAGACATCTGCGATCAGCTGCGCCGCGGCCGCACCGGCATCGCTGGCATCATGGCCGAGAGCTTCCTGGTGGAAGGGCGTCAGGATGTGGAGAACGGCTGCGCGGCCACCTTTGGCCAGAGCATCACCGATGCCTGCCTGTCATGGAGCGATACCGAAACCCTGCTGGCGATGCTGGCAGAGGCAGCGCAGGTGCGGTTGAACAAAGCAAACCTGCGGTAACAACTGCTGCATCACCCCTCGGCCTGAGCAAACAAGTTTGAACTGCACATAAAAACCAAGGGGCCAGTATTGTTGATACCGGCCCCTTCTTCTTGCTGTCGGCCGATTACGCTTCGCTAATCGACCCTACATGCGCGCTCTTTCCTACAGACTGGGCATAAACCAGACCCGGCCAGCGGCTTCGATGCGATCGGTGCGGATCTGGAACACCTGCGCCAGCAGCGCCTCATCCACCAGCTCGACACCGCCTTCGCGCACCACGGCGCCCTGTTGCAGACAGAGGATGCGGTCGGCCCAGTCGATGGCCAGATTGATATCGTGGATGGCGAGCACCACCAGCAGTCCCTGCACGGCCAACTTTTTCAGCAAGCGCAACAGCGCCAGCTGGTGATGAAGGTCGAGCCCAGCCAGCGGCTCATCCAGCAACAGCACCTTGCCGGTTAGATTGAGGCTCGGCCACACCTGCAGCAGGGTGCGGGCAATCAGCACCCGCTGCTGCTCGCCCCCCGACAAGCGACTGAAATCACGTGCCAGCAAGGCTTCCAGCTCCAATGCTTCGCACAGCGCGTTTATCGCTTCGTTCTGTCTGGCGGGCGCAACCGCCTCATTGAGCCCCAGGCTCAGCACCTGAAACACCGGAATATGAAACAGCTGAGGCAGGCGCTGGGGCAACATGGCACGCCGTTTGGCCAACTCCGGCCAACTCAGGTCAGTGAGCACTTCCCCCCCCAGCAGCACTGAACCCTCGGCGGGCAAAATCCCCGCCAACGCGCCAAGCAGGGTCGACTTGCCACTACCATTGGGACCGAGCAGAGCCACCAGCTGGCCGCCATGCCAGCGCAGATCGAGGGGGGAGAGCCGCCCGGCAATAGCGAGTGCACGCGCCTCCAGCAACGGGGCAGCAGCAAGAGCAGCAACAGAGATGGGATCAGCAGGCGACATCGGCATCTTGCCTCAACAACGGGTAAATAAGGAGACTGCGAGCCCCGACCAAATCATGCAGATATTCATGCAGCACCATCGGCAGTTTGCCTCAATAGCAGGTAGATAAAGAGCGGTGCCCCCACCGAGGCGGTAATCACCCCGATGGGCAGCTCACCGGCACTGAGTGCCGAGCGGGCTAACAGATCGGCGGCCAGCAGCAGAGCCCCGCCGCCGAGCGCCGAGGCGGGCAGCAGGAAGCGCTGATCGCTACCGCCGCATAACCGCAGCAGATGGGGCACCACCAGCCCGACAAAACCGATGACGCCGCACAGCGACACCGCCACACCGGTCAGCAGACAGACCGCCAGCACCAGCCGCACCCGCATCTTGTCCACATCCATCCCCATCAGGCGGGCCTGGGTCTCCCCCAGCAGCAACTGTTGCAGCGCCTTGCCCTGCCAGCAGAGCCAGCCCAGAGTGAGCGGCAGCACCAGCCACCACCAGCCGAACTGCTGGCTGCCGTAAGAGAGGCTGCCCATCATCCAGAACATGAATTCACGCAAGGAGCCATCGTCGGCAAAGTACATCAGCCAGGTCATGGCGGCATTGGTGAGAATACCGATGGCCACGCCAAACAGTAGCAAGCGGGCATGGCCGAGGCGTGCGCGGCGAGCCAACCGAATGAGCAGCATGGTCACCAGCAGCGCGCCACCGAAGGCCGCCAGCGACAGCCCCCAGCCGGGCAGATAGACACCGAGGGATTTGGCCACCGCCATCGCCACCATGGCGGCCAGTCCTGCTCCGCTCGAAACGCCAAGCAGCCCGGGCTCCGCCACCGGATTGTGCAGCATCACCTGCAACACAGCGCCGCCACAGGCCAGCGCCGCGCCTGCCAGCAGGGCCAGCAGGGCGCGCGGCAGCCGCAGCTCCAGCAGGATGCGCTGTTCGAGATCGCCAAGGGGCTGCCAGGGCAGCAGCACAAACTCGCCCCAGACGAGGGAGAAGAGAAACAGCAACAGGGTCAGCAGCGTCAGGCCAAACAGCCAGCGCCGCTGCCAGCGCTGCTGGCGGGCGATAAGGGAGAGGTACAAGGATGATCCCCGACAATAACTAGGCTTTATCCCAGGCCCTGTCGCAGAGCCGGGGGGAAGCAGGAAAAGGGCATGATAACAGCGGCTTGCCACCCAAGGTCAAGGCTGGTAACGCTTGGCCATCACGCTTATCTCGCCACTGGCTACCAGATTTTGCAGCGCCACCAACAAGGGCTGGCGCAGCGACTGGTGAGGTGAGTGCTTGCTCATCCCCAGATAGAGGGTCACCGGACTAGCGGGGCGGTAGTCCGCTTTGCTCACCCGGTTGGCATTTCCCTGACTCAGGGCATAGTCCACCTGACAGTCGGTGCCAATCATCAGCGGCAGGTGGCCGCGCTGCACCATGCGCAGCAACTGCTCCTCGGTGGGCACCCCGTGCTTGTCGAGGCGACTGTCAGAGTTGAAGGGCTCAAAGTAGGCGGAGTTGAGCACATAGCCCACCTTCACCCCCTGCAAATCGCGGTATTGGTGGATCCGGGCCACATTGACCGGCTGACCGTAAAACGCGGGCCAGCACTGGTAGTAAGCAGGCTGCAAATAGTCGATGAACTGCGCCCGCTCGGCGGTATAGGCGAGGCCAATCATCAGATCGACCCGACCGGTCTGCATCTGCTTGAGCGCCCGTCCCCAGGGCATCCGTTTCACCTTGAAGCGAATGCCGCTGCGGCTCTCCAGCTGTTGCAGAATATCCATGTCCAGCCCGTAAAACCGGCCATCCGGCTGCAGGATACGAAATGGCGGCCAGAGATCGGTGGCCACCGTCAGCGTCGGGGTCGCTCGCACCGGCATGGCAAATAACAGTAACAACGCTATCCAACTTAACTTGCCCATCCCGTCGCATACCTCGCACGGCCCGATCCTGTTGGTTAAAAATACCCTTCCGCACCACGTATGAAAACCCGTGGTTCAGGGATAAAATGCGCCGGATTTTAAAGGAGAACCCTATGAACCCGATTTTCGCCAGTATCGGCCTGCTGCTGTGCAGCAACGTCTTCATGACCTTCGCCTGGTACGCTCATCTCAAGAGCATGAACCACAAACCCTGGATCATTGCCGCGCTGGTGAGCTGGGGCATCGCCCTGTTCGAATACCTGTTGCAGGTGCCCGCCAACCGCATCGGCCATACGGTGATGAGCGTGGGGCAACTGAAAATCCTGCAAGAGGTGATCACCCTCACCGTATTCGTCCCCTTCTCTATCTTCTATCTCAAGGAAGATCTGAAATGGGACTACCTCTGGGCAGGGCTCTGCATTATGGGTGCGGTCTTTTTTGTCTTTCGCGAGAAACTGACCGGCGCCTGACGCTGTACACTCAATATCATCCCGCTCATGGCATCTCATTGATCGACGAGGCAAAAAAATGGAATTGCGAGACATGTTACAGATCCTGGCCAAGCAGGATGGCTCAGACCTCTATCTGTCGACCGGCGCCCCCCCCTGCGCCAAGTTCAACGGCGGCCTGCGCCCCCTGAATGAAACGCCGCTGGAGCCGGGAGAGGTGGCACGGATCGCCGCCGAGATCATGGATGGCGAGCAGAAACTGCAGTTTGACAAGGAGCTGGAGATGAACCTCGCCATCTCCCTGCCCCAGATCGGCCGCTTTCGGGTCAACATCTTCAAGCAGCGCAACGAAGTCTCCCTGGTGGCGCGCAACATCAAGACTGAAATTCCCCGCTTTGAAGACCTGAAACTCCCGCCCGTGCTGCTCGACACCATCATGGAGAAACGAGGTCTGGTGCTGTTTGTCGGCGGGACCGGCTCGGGCAAATCCACCTCGCTGGCGGCGCTGATCGACCACCGCAACCGCAACAGCGGCGGCCACATCATCACCATCGAAGATCCGGTGGAGTTCGTTCACCGCCACCGCAAGAGCATCATCAATCAGCGGGAAGTGGGGGTCGATACCCGCAGCTTCCACGCCGCGCTGAAAAACACCCTGCGTCAGGCACCGGACGTGATCCTTATCGGTGAAATTCGCGATCGCGAAACCATGGAGCATGCGCTGGCCTTCTCCGAAACCGGCCATCTTGCCATCTCCACCCTGCACGCCAACAACGCCAACCAGGCGCTGGACCGCATCATCAACTTCTTCCCCGAGGAGCGCCGCCCGCAGCTGCTCAACGATCTGGGCAACAACCTCAAGGCCTTTGTCTCGCAGCGACTGGTGAAAACTACCGATGGCGGCCGCCGGGCGGCGGTGGAGATCATGCTCGGCACCCACACCATCCGCGACATGATCAAGCGCGGCGAATTTGGCGGCCTGAAAGAGGTGATGGAGAAATCCAAGGCCCTTGGCATGGTCACCTTCGACAGTGCCCTGTTTGATCTGGTGGTGGAAGGGGTGATCGAGGAGGAAGAGGCGGTGAAGAACGCCGACTCGGCCAACAACCTGCGCCTCAAGATCAAGCTGTGGAAGGAGAAGGGACAGATTGCCAGCAGCAGCGATGCCACCGGCTGGAGCCTCGAACCCACCAAGGACGAGAAGGACGATATGTTCTAATCTGCCACCAGCGAGAACCCCGGGCCTGCCCGGGGTTCTCTTTATCCGGCACACCCCATCCGGTTTATCCGCTCACCCCGCACAGGCCACGGCCCTTCAGCACCAGCGGCGAACGCGCTGGCAATAATCCACATACTCGTTGCCGAAGCGGGCGCGCAGCAGCCGCTCCTCCGGCAGGATCTGGAAACGGGTCAACCAGGCCACCAGCACAATCGGCCCAGCCCACACCCAACCGCCACCGAGATAACAGCCCCAGGCGGCCAGCCAGCAGAGCAGCCCCAGATACATGGGATTGCGGCTGAAGCGATAGACGCCACAGGTCACCAGACGGCTGGTGTGCTGAGGCCTGGTGGGGCTGACCGTGGTCTGATGGTGGCGAAACCGTTGCAGGGCGCCAAAGCCCATGATGGCCCCTACCACGACCAGCGCAGCCATCAGCACCATTGCCCAGATACCGGGCTGGCTCTCCCCTCTTAGCCACCACATGGTTCCCGCACAGAGCAGGAAGATCAGCGGTGGTGGCAAACGTAACTCAAGATTGACCATTTTCTTCCCCTGACAAGTGTCAGCCGACCCCGTGTTGCGGTAGACTGCCAACCAGTCAGCGCCTGTTGAGAGTGACAAAGATCATAATAATAACAACAAGTTGTCGTTAGACCACAGCCAATGTTGACGCTCTCATCCAAACTATCCAACGCGAACAACAAAAAGGAATCACCATGCACAAGAAAACGCTATTGGCCACCCTGATCTTCGGCCTGCTCGCGGGCCAAGCCGTTGCGGCTCCCTACCTGCCCCTTGCGACGGATCATCGCAACGGTCAGGAGC
This sequence comes from Aeromonas allosaccharophila, assembly GCF_016026615.1. Lineage (NCBI taxonomy): Bacteria > Pseudomonadati > Pseudomonadota > Gammaproteobacteria > Aeromonadales > Aeromonadaceae > Aeromonas > Aeromonas allosaccharophila. The sequence continues at coordinate 1,870,614 of NZ_CP065745.1, forward strand.
AAACTGCCAGCAACGCCTGGTTGGAAGTGGATCTGGGCGCCTTCGAACACAATATCCAGACCCTCAAGGATCGCCTCGGTGACAAGGGTCCGCAGATCTGCGCCATCATGAAGGCCGACGCCTATGGTCATGGCATCGACCTGCTGGTCCCCTCCGTGGTCAAAGCCAATATCCCCTGCATCGGCATCGCCAGCAACGAAGAGGCGCGCGTTGCCCGCGAGAAGGGCTTTACCGGCCGTCTGATGCGGGTGCGTGCCGCCACACCGGCCGAAGTGGAGCAGGCGCTGCCCTACAAGATGGAAGAGCTGATCGGCAGTCTGGTGAGTGCCCAGGGGATCGCCGATATCGCCCAGCGCCACCACACCAATATTCCGGTACACATAGGTCTCAACTCTGCCGGCATGAGCCGCAACGGCATCGACCTGCGTCTGGCCGATGCCAAGCAGGATGCGCTGGCCATGCTCAAGCTCAAGGGGATCACCCCGGTCGGCATCATGACCCACTTCCCGGTAGAGGAGAAAGAGGACGTCAAGATGGGGCTGGCCCAGTTTAAACTGGACTCCCAGTGGCTGCTGGAAGCGGGCAAGCTGGATCGCAGCAAGATCACCATCCACGCCGCCAACTCCTTCGCCACCCTGGAAGTGCCGGATGCCTACTTCGACATGGTGCGCCCGGGTGGCCTGCTCTACGGCGACTCCATCCCCTCCTACACCGAATACAAGCGGGTGATGGCATTCAAGACCCAGGTCGCCTCGGTCAACCACTACCCGGCGGGCAATACCGTTGGTTATGACCGCACCTTCACCCTCAAGCGTGACTCCTGGCTCGCCAACCTGCCATTGGGCTACTCCGATGGCTACCGCCGTGCGCTCAGCAACAAGGCCTATGTGCTGATCCAGGGTCAGAAGGTGCCGGTGGTCGGCAAGACCTCCATGAACACCATCATGGTGGACGTCACTGATCTCAAAGGGGTAAAACCCGGTGATGAAGTGGTGCTGTTTGGCCGTCAGGGTGAAGCCGAGGTGAAACAGGCCGATCTGGAGGAGTACAACGGCGCCCTGCTTGCGGACATGTACACCATCTGGGGCTACACCAACCCCAAGAAGATCAAACGCTGATACGCGAGATGAAAAAGGGCTCCCGATGGAGCCCTTTTTGTTATTGCTTCATTGTCTGCCGCGCTCAAGCGGCTTTTTTACGGGTCACAAACAGACTCAGCCCCATGGATGCCAGCAGGATCAACGCAACTACACCAAGCGCAATGCCGGTCGGGATCTTGAAGATATCCAGCAGCAGCATCTTGACCCCGATAAACATCAGGATCAGCGCCAGACCGTACTTCAGCAGGGCAAAGCGATCAGCCACACCGGCCAGCAGGAAGTACATGGCACGCAGACCCATGATGGCGAAGATGTTGGAGGTCAGCACGATGAAGGGATCCGTGGTCACCGCGAAGATGGCCGGGATACTGTCCACCGCGAAGATGAGATCGCTCACCTCCACCAGCACCAGAATGAGCAGTAGCGGGGTGGCATAGCGCACACCGTCACGCCAGACGAAGAAGTTCTCCCCTTCCAGGGTCTCGGTCACCTTGAAGCGACGGCGCATCCAACCCAGCAGCGGGTTGTTGGCCAAGTCTGGCTCCTTGTCGGCCGCCCACAGCATCTTGGCACCGGTCAGCAGCAAGAAGGCGCCGAACAGGTAGAGGATCCAGTGGAACTGCTCGATGAGCCAGCTGCCCGCGAACACCATACCGGCACGCATCACGATGGCACCCAGTACCCCGTACAGCAGCACCCGGCGCTGCAGCTCGGCCGGAATGGCAAAGTAGCCAAACAGCATCAGCCAGACGAAGACGTTGTCCACCGCCAGCGCTTTCTCGATAAGGTAGCCGGTGAGGAACTCCAGCCCTTTCTGGTTGGCAATTTCACGGCCTGCGCTGTGATCCAGCCAGAGCCAGATCGCGAGGTTGAAGAGCAGGGCCACACTGATCCAGATGAGGGACCAGACACCCGCCTCTTTGAGAGACACCTTGTGTGACTTGCCGCCACCGACAAAGCGTATGTCTATCCATAACAGGACCAGCACTATGCTGAAGAAACCGGTCCACATCCACCATTCACCCATTTTCACTTCTCCCAAAAACGACAAAACCCACGACCGAGAGGCGTGGGTTTGCGTTTGGAGCAGATACACCTTGCCTCTCGGCAAGGTCTCACTTACAGCTGATTTTCATCAACTGCCCGGCTGCCGGGTGCACTGCAGGATATGGGTGCACCGTAATGACGACAAACCGGCGAGAAGTTACTCCCCTTGTGCGCGGATATTAACAGCGGAAAAAGATAACGCCAAGAGGCATCTTCATCTGTTGCCAAAATTAATCGGGGCCCCATCAAGGGGCCCCGTAAACAGGTTCAACACATCCCCATCAGAGCGGATCGACCTTGAGGCAAGAGACCGCGTGATCGAAATTCCCCTCCAGCACGGGCCGGGTCTTGGCGCACTCGGGGCCAGCTACCGGGCAGCGGGTGCGGAACACGCAACCGGACGGCGGATTCATCGGCGAGGGCAAGTCCCCCTCCAGGATCTGGATCACCTTGTTGCGCTCCAGCTCCGGGTCCGGGATCGGTACCGCTGACATCAGCGCCTTGGTGTAGGGGTGCAACGGATTGGCGAAGATCTCCTTGCGGGTCCCCAGCTCGACGGCGTTGCCCAGATACATCACCAGCACCCGATCGGAGATATGTTTGACCACCGACAGGTCGTGGGCGATGAAGATGAGCGACAGCCCCATCTCCTTTTGCAGCGACTTGAGCAGGTTGACCACCTGCGCCTGAATGGAGACATCGAGCGCCGAGACCGGCTCGTCACAGATGATCATCTTGGGCTCGAGGATCAGCGCCCGGGCAATCCCGATCCGCTGGCACTGACCGCCGGAGAACTCGTGGGGATAGCGGTTCACCAGGTTGGGTAGCAGCCCCACCTTGCTCATCATGGCGCGCACCTTCTCCTTCACCTCCTCCCGTGGCAGCTTGGGGTAGAAGGTGATGAGCGGCTCGGCGATGATGTCGCCGATGGTCATGCGCGGGTTCAGCGAGGCCAGCGGGTCCTGGAAGATCATCTGGATCTCTTTGCGCTTCTCGCGCAGGGCATTCTGGTCGAGCTTGGTGAGATCGTCGCCGAGCCACACCACCTTGCCATCGGTGGCCGGTACCAGACCGATGATGGCGCGGGCAAAGGTCGACTTGCCGCAGCCGGACTCACCTACGACTCCCAGGGTCTCCCCTTCGTAGAGACGCATGGTCACGCCATCGACGGCTTTCAGATCAGACGGCTTGGCCCAGGGCCACGCCTTGCCACTCTTGATACTGAAGTGGACCTTGAGGTCAGACACTTCCAACAGCAATTTTTTGTCGGCACCCATTTAGTTGGCCCCCTTGTTGATGGCATCCGAAACCCAGTGGCAAGCACGTTCCCGACCGTCGTTGAACGGCGTGAGGATCGGTGACTGTTGGCCGCAAATCTCGCTGACCCGGTGGCAACGCTCCTGGAAGGGGCAGCCGGTGGGCAGACGCAGCAGGTTGGGCGGATTGCCCGGTATGGTGGGCAGCACTTCCCCTTCGGTATCGAGGCGGGGAATGGCGCGCAGCAAACCTTCGGTATAGGGGTGGCTCGGGCGATAGAAGATATCGTCGACCTTGCCGTACTCCATGGTACGACCGGCATACATTACCAGCACCTTGTTGCAGATACCGGCAACCACGCCAAGGTCGTGGGTAATCATGATGATGGCGGTGTTGAACTCGCGCTTGAGCTCGTTCATCAGGGTCATGATCTGGGCCTGTACGGTCACGTCGAGGGCCGTGGTCGGCTCATCGGCGATCAGCAGTTGCGGCCGGCAGAGCAGCGCCATGGCGATCATCACCCGCTGACGCATGCCGCCGGAAAACTCGTGGGGATACATGCCCATCCGCTTGCGCGCTTCGGGAATTTTCACCGCATCGAGCATCCGCACCGACTCTTCGAACGCTTCCGCCTTGCTCACCCCTTTGTGCAGCATCAGCACTTCCATCAGCTGATCCTTCACCTTCATGTAGGGGTTCAGCGAGGTCATGGGGTCCTGAAAGATCATGGCGATCTTCTCGGCGCGGATCTTGTTGAGCTTGGACTCCGGCAGGTTGAGGATCTCCTCCCCCTGAAACTTGGCGGAACCGGTAATAATGCCGTTTTTGGCCAGCAGGCCCATGATGGCAAAGGCAGTCTGGGATTTGCCGGAGCCTGATTCACCGACGATCCCCAGGGTCTCGCCTGCGGCGAGGGAGAAGTTGAGGTCGTTGACCGCCACCACATTGCCATCCGGGGTCTTGAACTCGACCCGCAGATCTTTTACATCCAGTAATTTCATAAAAACTCCTTATCGATCTTTCGTGACGTTTTCCTGTCGATCCGATTCGCTGTCAGCGATGGGTGGCCGCGCTCTTGCGGGCAGCCACTTGCCACCTTGATTAGCGATCCTTCGGATCGAGGGCGTCACGCAGACCATCCCCGAGGAAGTTGAAGCAAAACAGGGTCACCACCATAAAGCAGGCGGGGAACAGCAGTTGCCAGATGGCCACTTCCATCGACTTGGAGCCTTCATCCAGCAGGGCACCCCAGCTGGTCATCGGTTCCTGAACACCAAGGCCCAGGAAACTGAGGAAGGATTCAAACATGATCATGCCCGGCACCAGCAAGGTGGCGTAGACGGCCACGATACCGAGCACGTTCGGTACAATGTGACGGGTGATGATCTTCCACTTGGAGACGCCACAGACGTGGGCCGCCTCGATAAACTCCTTGCTCTTGAGGCTCAGGGTCTGGCCGCGCACGATCCGCGCCATGTCGAGCCAGCTCACCGCCCCGATGGCGATAAAGATGAGCGCCAGATTGCGGCCGAAAAAGGTGACCAGCATGATGACGAAGAACATGAAGGGGAAGGCGTTGAGGATCTCCAGTACCCGCATCATCAGGCTGTCGACCCGCCCGCCGATAAAGCCGGAGGCCGCGCCATACAGGGTGCCGATGATGACCGCCACCATGGCGCCCATGATGCCGACCATCAGCGAGATGCGCCCGCCCAGCAAGGTGCGCACGAACAGATCGCGGCCCAGGCTGTCGGTACCGAAGTAGTGACCCGCTTCCATATCCGGCGGCGACTGCATGGCGCCCCAGTCCGGATCGTCAAAGGTGAATTGTGACAAATGGGGGCCAAAGATGACCGCCAGACCGATGATGGTCAGAATGATCAGGCTGGTCAGTGCCGCCTTGTTGCGCAGGAAACGGCGACGGGCATCCTTCCACAGGGAGCGCCCCTCCACCACCTCTACTTTTTGCGCGAAGGCCTCGACGGCATCGCGTTTTTCAGTTGAAACAACCATGATGAACTCCCGAATTAGTAACGGATCTTGGGATCGATAAAGGCATAGAGAATATCGACCACAGCGTTAAAGGTGATGGTGAGAGCGCCGACCAGAATGGTCAGACCGAGCACCATGGAGTAATCACGGTTAAGGGCACCGTTGACGAACAGCTGACCGATCCCCGGCAGACCGAAGATGGTCTCGATCACCACTGAACCTGTGATGATGCCGACAAAGGCCGGGCCCAGATAGGAGACCACCGGCAGCATGGCAGGACGCAGCGCGTGTTTCAGGATGATGTGGCGCAGCGGCAAGCCCTTGGCGCGGGCGGTACGGATGAAGTTGGAGTTCATAGTCTCGATCATGCTGCCCCGCATGATCCGCGAGATGGCGGAGATGTAATACATCATCATGCCGAACACCGGCAGCACCATAAACTGCACGCCACCACCCTGCCAGCCACCGGCAGGGAACCAGCCCAGATGAATACTGAAAAAAAGCACCAGCAAGGGCGCCAGCACAAAGCCCGGTATCACCACCCCGGCCATGGCCGACGACATCAGCAGATAGTCGATGATGGTGTTCTGTTTCAGGGCCGCAATGGTGCCGAAGGTGACCCCCAGCAGCACGGCGAAGAAGAAGGCCGCAGTCCCGATCTTGGCAGACACAGGCAGCGCCTGACTCACCAGATCATTGACGGTGAAATCCTTGTATTTGAAAGAGGGCCCCAAATCCCCCTGCACCAGGTTACCCAGGTAGGTGAGATATTGCATGCCAATGGGTTTGTCGAGCCCGTATTTGGCCTCGATATTGGCGATGACTTCGGGGGGCAGTGAGCGCTCGCTGGTAAAGGGGTTACCCGGGGCGAAACGCATCATGAAGAAAGAGACGGTGATCAAGACCAGCAGAGTCGGGATCGCTTCCAATAGCCGTTTAAAAATGAATTTCAACATAGACATTACCTGTCCTGAACTGCTTCCAAATGGTCGCGGTTGTAATAAAGGCCCGCCGTCTGGCGGGCCCTGCTTGTTATGCGACTTGTTGCTTTAAATCAGTGAGCAATGATGTACATATCTTTGCTGTAGAGGTTATCCAGCGGGTTGGCCGGGTAGCCGCCTACATAGGGTTTGACCATACGGGCAGTCACGTACTGGTAGATGGGCGCAATCGGCATGTCTTTGGCCAGGATCTCTTCAGCCTGGACGTAGAGCTTGTTGCGGGCAGCCACATCGACCTGATCACGGGACGAATCCATCAGCTTGTCGAACTCCGGATTGGAGTACTTGCCGTCGTTGTTGCCGTGGGTGGTCTGCATCAGATCCAGCATGGACGAGGCTTCGTTGTAGTCGGCGATCCAGCCGGCACGACCCACGTCAAACTGGCCCTGTTTCTTGGTTTCCAGGTAAGTTTTCCACTCCTGGTTGACCAGGCTGACCTGCACGCCCAGCTTCTTCCACATGGAGGCAACGGCCACAGCCACTTTCTTGTGGTTGTCGTCGGTGTTGTAGAGCAGCTCGAACTTCAGCGGCTTGCTGGCATCGAAACCGGCCTCTTCCAGCAGCGCCTTGGCCTTGGCATCACGCTCGGCCTGGGTCATCTTCGACCACTCGGGGGCGACCGGTTTGAAGCCATCCACAAAGTCCGGCACCAGGGTGTAACCCGGCGTCTGACCCTGACCCATCACCTTGTCGGCGATCACGTTACGATCGATGGCATAGGAGAGCGCGGTACGGACACGCACATCGTCAAACGGCTTCTTCTTGACGTTGTACTGGTAGTAGTAAGTGCCGACATAACCGGTCACTTTCAGCTCGTCCGGCTTCTCTTTCTTCATCTGCTTGAAGCGCTCGATGGGCATCTGATAGGTAATGTCCACTTCGCCCGCCAGATAGCGGCTCAGATCGGCGTTGGTAGACTGGATCGGCAGATAGACCACCTTGTTGATAACGGTCTTGCCATCGTTCCAGTAGTGCTTGTTGCGTTCCACTTCGACGCGCTCGTTCACCACCCAGCTCTTCAGGGCATAGGCACCGTTGGATACCATATTTTCCGGCTGGGTCCACTTGTCACCAAACTTCTCGATCACCTTCTTCGGCACCGGATAGGTGGTGGTGTGGGAGAGCATGCTGACGAAGTAAGGGATCGCTTTCTCAAGCTGCACTTCGAAGGTGTAGTCGTCGGTCGCCTTCACGCCCAGAGTATCCGCAGGCTTCTTGCCGGCGATGATCTCGGATGCGTTGGCAATGGTCGGGATCTCCAGATACCAGGAGTAAGGAGAGGCGGTTTTCGGATCGACGGCGCGTTTGAAGGCAAATTCGAAGTCGTGCGCGGTGACCGGGTCACCGTTGGACCACTTGGCATCTTTGCGCAGGTGGAAGACGTAGTGCTTGTTATCCTTGGTTTCCCAGGATTCGGCCACCGCCGGGAGAATTTCCCCTTTCGGACCGGAAGCAACGAGACCCTCGAACAGGTCGCGCAGGATATTGGATTCGACCGTTCCTTCGGTCTTGTGCGGGTCAAGGGTCGCAGGCTCCGAGCCGTTGCCTTTTACCAGTTGCTGGACTTCAGCCAGCTTGGTTCCCGCCGGGACATCGGCAGCCTGAGCCACATTGACGCCACCAAACAGTGCAGCCATCAGCAGTGTGTTAATCATTGTTTTTTTATGAGTCATTTCCCTACTCCAACAAGAACATTCCATGCGTTTTTTAAAGTGACGGGGTTAAAACCCGCTCCCAGCATAATTCCCTGCCAATTCCGATAATGCAACAGATATTGTCAGGGTAATCGGCATTTCCTGGTCAAAAAACCAGCACCAGCGCGCTTTCTCAGTATTAAAACACCAGCGCCACGCTCATTTTTTACACAAACGACCGATTCTAGAAAAGCGCGGGCAAAAAGCAACCAATAAAAAGCCGGTCACGAGGACCGGCTTTCATAAAACAGACCTGGCTCACATCAGGCTGGGGAAAACCCCCTTGATGCCGGCCACCATGATCTCGATGCCAAGGGACATCATGATAAGGCCCATGATACGGGTCACCACGTTGATCCCGGTGTTGCCCATGATCTTGAACAGCAGCGGCGCGGCACGGAAGATGAGCCAGGAGCAGAAGGAGAAAACAACGACAACGACTGACATGCCGAGCAGTTGCTGCCAGTGGCTCTGGCTGGCATAGACGATGACCGAAGAGATGGCACCGGGGCCCGCCATCAGCGGCAGCGCCAGCGGCACCACGGCGATAGACTCGCGCACCGCCAGTTCCCCCTTCTCCTGTTTGTTGTGTTTCACTTCACCGAGCTTGCCCTGCAGCATCGACCAGGCGATCAGGGTGATGAGCGATCCCCCGGCAATGCGGAACGACGCCAGCGAGATGCCAAACCCATCGAGGATCAGCTGCCCCATATACATGGAGACCAGCAGGATCACCATCACCGCGATATTGGCGGTGGTATTGGTTTTCATCCGCTCGGCCTGGGTATGGTGGCTGGTCAGGCTGACAAACACCGGCAACAGACCCAGCGGGTTGATAATTGCGAACAAACCGACAAAAAACTTTAGATACAGCGAGACGTCAATTGCTGCCATAGGCGCCTTCCAATAGAGTTTCGGGCCCACTGGGCCAGTCCATTAATTTCGTGCGTAAATTTACATCATAGCCAGAGCGGGCACCAATCAAATAATCTCACCATTTGGGGGGGTTTTTAGTTAGTTCATCTAATGCATCCGCGCTAACTGGCATAAACAAATGCCAAAAGCCCCTGCCACCGCCCGACCCGCGTCACAAGAGTGAACGAGAGTCTGTTTAATCAGGCCCGGCAGCGCTGACGGGGACTGACTGGATGGAAAAGCGACTCGAGAGACTCCACCTGCGACGTTCCCCATCTTTCAGGCCCGACACCACTGACATGAATCGGCCGGAGAGCCGCAATGCCAAAACGGGTAAAGCGGGCAGAAATGGCTCCCTCGGGCAATAAAGCAGATTAGTCATGGATTAAAACAACAATCATTTTCGCAACAAATGCGGAAATAAAGCGCGTTTGTCGGTGGTTTCGAAACCGATTCACTCATATTTGCTAACCAATACCGCCAAAACAGCTCTTCATCCCGATCTCAAAGTGCAATTAACCATTTGATAAATGTGGTTTATTACCCTGCATTAACAAGTCTCTCGCCTTCCCCTTGCCAGCACACTCCTGTAACATCAGTCAAACAAGGATTGTGAAATAAAATTTCTTTTGTTCTTTTGTTACACATGATCCAGATCAAGTTTTTCTGAGTCAGCCCCGCTCTATAATCGACTCAGAAAGCGATTTAGTAAGGCATGTGAAAAAGCTGTTGCAACGATACCGTCTTGACAGGGCGACTATAATTGCCGGGCATTGCCAACGTCTTACTAAACAGTTTTCAAATAATCAGGAGATAAACATGGCAGTAACCAATATGGCTGAACTGGATGCACTGGTCGCCCGCGTTAAGGAAGCCCAGCGTGAATTCGCCAGCTTCTCACAAGAGCAGGTAGACAAGATCTTCCGTGCCGCCGCCCTGGCCGCCAGCAATGCCCGTATCCCCCTGGCCCAAATGGCCGTGGAAGAGTCCGGTATGGGTATCATCGAAGACAAGGTTATCAAGAACCACTTCGCCTCCGAATATATCTACAACAAGTACAAAGAAGAGAAGACCTGCGGCATCCTCAGTGAGGATGACGAGATGGGTACCATCACCATCGCCGAGCCGGTAGGTATCATCTGCGGTATCGTTCCGACCACCAACCCGACTTCCACTGCGATCTTCAAATCCCTGATCTCCCTGAAGACCCGCAACGCCATCATCTTCTCCCCGCACCCCCGTGCCAAAAACTCCACCAATACCGCTGCCAAGCTGGTACTGGATGCAGCCATTGCCGCCGGTGCACCGAAAGACATCATCGGCTGGATCGATCAACCGACTGTTGAACTGTCCAACGCCCTGATGAAGCACAACGACATCAACCTGATCCTGGCCACCGGTGGCCCGGGCATGGTGAAAGCTGCTTACTCCTCCGGTAAGCCGGCTATCGGTGTAGGTGCCGGTAACGTACCTGTTGTTATCGACGAAACTGCCGATGTGAAGCGTGCTGTCGCCTCCATCCTGATGTCCAAAACCTTCGACAACGGCGTAGTCTGTGCCTCCGAGCAAGCCGTTATCGTGGTTGACTCCATCTATGACCAGGTGAAAGAGCGTTTCGCGACTCACAACGGTTATGTGCTGACCAAAGAAGAAGCTGACAAGGTCCGTAAGGTCATCCTGATCAACGGTGCCATGAACGCCAACATCGTGGGCCAGCCTGCTACCAAGATCGCCGAAATGTCCGGCGTGACCGTACCTGCCACCACCAAGATCCTCATCGGTGAAGGTCTGGAAGTGTGTGAAGAGGAAGAGTTCGCTCACGAGAAGCTCTCCCCGACTCTGGGTATGTTCCGTGCCAAGAACTTCGAAGAAGCCGTCGAAATGGCCTGCAAAATGGTCAACCTGGGTGGTATCGGCCACACTTCTGGTCTGTATACCGACCAGGATCGCAACGCCGACCGCATCAAGTACTTCGGCGACAAGATGAAAACCGCCCGTATCCTGATCAACACCCCGACCACTCAGGGTGGTATCGGTGACCTGTACAACTTTGCCATTGCTCCGTCCTTGACGCTGGGTTGCGGTTCCTGGGGTGGTAACTCCATCTCCGAAAACGTGGGTCCCAAGCACCTGATCAACAAGAAGACAGTCGCAAAACGGGCAGAAAATATGCTGTGGCACAAACTTCCGAAATCCATCTACTTCCGTCGTGGTTCCCTGCCGATCGCTCTGGGCGACCTGGAAGGTAAAAAGCGCGCACTGGTCGTGACCGATCGCTTCCTGTTCAACAACGGCTACGCCGACGAAGTAGTTCGTCTGCTCAAAGGCCTGAAGATGGAAGTGGAAGTATTCTACGAAGTAGAAGCTGACCCGACTCTGTCTGTGGTACGCAAAGGTGCCGAGATGGCGAACTCCTTCAAGCCTGACGTTATCGTTGCGCTGGGTGGTGGTTCACCGATGGATGCGGCCAAGATCATGTGGGTCATGTACGAGCACCCGGAAACTGCGTTCGAAGATCTGGCCATGCGCTTCATGGACATCCGCAAGCGTATCTACAAGTTCCCGAAAATGGGCGTGAAGGCCGAACTGGTCTGTATCACCACCACTTCCGGTACCGGTTCTGAAGTGACTCCGTTTGCGGTCGTGACCGACGACGCCACTGGCATGAAATACCCGCTGGCTGACTACGAGCTGACCCCGAACATGGCCATCGTTGATGCCAACCTGGTTATGGGCATGCCGAAATCCCTGTGTGCCTTCGGTGGTATCGATGCCGTGACTCACGCCATGGAAGCCTACGTCTCCGTACTGGCTAACGAGTACTCTGACGGTCAGGCGCTGCAAGCTCTGAAACTGCTGAAAGAGTACCTGCCGTCCAGCTACCTGAACGGTGCCAACGACCCGGTTGCTCGCGAGAAAGTACACAACGCCGCTACCATCGCCGGTATCGCGTTCGCCAACGCCTTCCTGGGTGTGTGCCACTCCATGGCTCACAAACTGGGTGCTGAATTCCACATTCCGCACGGTCTGGCCAACGCCCTGCTGATCAGCAACGTGATCCGCTACAACGCCAACGACAACCCGACCAAGCAGACTGCGTTCTCCCAGTACGACCGTCCGCAAGCTCGCCGTCGTTACGCCGAAGTGGCTGACCATCTGGGTCTGAGTGCTGCCGGTGACCGCACCGCTGCCAAGATCGAGAAGCTGCTGGTATGGCTGGACGACCTGAAAGCCACTCTGGGCATCCCGGCCTCCATCCGTGAAGCTGGCGTGTCTGAAGCTGACTTCCTGGCCAAGGTTGACCAGCTGGCCATCGAAGCCTTCGATGACCAGTGCACCGGCGCCAACCCGCGCTACCCGCTGATCAGCGAGCTGAAAGCCATCCTGATGGACACCTACTACGGCCGTCCGTTCACCGAAGGCGTTGCTGCTCCTGCTGCCGCACCGGTTGAAGCCAAGGTTGAAAGCAAGAAAAAATCCAAGGCCTGATAACCAGCCCTGAGATTACAAGCCCGCGCATTGCGCGGGCTTTTTTTATCTGCCACTTATCACCACCCTCCTCTCCCCTGCCGATTGCGGTACTCTCCCCATCAACCAACCAACCTGCAAACCCGGCCCTGGCTAATCCGTTATCAGCATCCCAACCGGTAACTCAGCATTGCTGGCCACCCTGTGATAACAAGGGTGCGCCCCCATCACCTCGTCTCCCTTACCCGCAACGCAATTGCCCTGACGGGCAGATGTGAGCAGTCAACGCCATCTAAAGAGCTGAGCGCGTGATACACAGGATAAGCGGAGCCGCGCCATCACCACGCAACGCAACGCAGCAGAACGATGATCAGCGTATGTTCGGGGCGAACCAACCCACAGGAAGCCTGGAATGACCATCAACAGAGAAAACGGAATAGGAATAAGTGGAGAGCGCTGTTGCAGCGGCGGATCACCTGACTCGTCAGCAGTTGCCCCGATGCAAAGATAAAAAAATGGCAGCCATCTGGCTGCCATCAGGAGAGCACGATTCAGCGATCAGAGGGTCGCAGCAACTTCATCGGAGATGGAGCCGTTGTGATACACCTCTTGCACGTCGTCCAGATCTTCCAGCATGTCGATCAGACGCATCAGCTTGGGCGCAGTTTCAGCATCCAGCTCGGCTTCGGTGGAAGGGATCATGGTCACTTCGGCGCTCTCGGCCTTGAAGCCGGCGGCTTCCAGACCATCCAGCACGGTGCCGAAGTCGTTCGGGGTGGTATACACCTCGATGGAGCCATCCTCTTCGGTGACCACGTCATCGGCACCCGCTTCCAGTGCGGCGTCCATCAGAGCATCTTCGTCCACGCCCACGAAGGTCAGCAGACCTTTCTTGCTGAACAGATAGGCGACGGAACCGTCGGTGCCGAGGTTGCCACCGCACTTGCTGAAGGCGTGACGCACTTCGGCAACGGTACGGTTACGGTTATCGGTCAGGCACTCTACCATGACAGCAGAGCCAGCCGGGCCGTAGCCTTCGTACACGATGGTCTCGAGCTGTTCGCCATCGCCACCACCGGCGCCACGCTGGATGGCACGGTTGATGGTGTCGCGGGTCATGTTGTTGGTCAGGGCGGCAGTCACCGCGGCACGCAGGCGCGGGTTGTTGGCCGGATCCGGGTCACCAAGACGCGCGGAAGTGGTGATTTCGCGGATCAGTTTGGTGAAAATCTTGCCACGCTTGGCGTCCTGAGCGGCCTTGCGGTGTTTGATGTTGGCCCATTTACTGTGACCTGCCATAGAGACTCTCCGTTATTTTTTAAATGTCAGTAACACTGGTCATGACTAACCCAAGGGAAACACAGAGGCCGCACGGCGGCGGCCTCCGGTGCCGGTATCGGCTTACTCGTCGCCCTTGACGGTGGTTGCAATCGCCAGCTCACCCAGTTGGGCTGCGTTGGCAAGGCTGGGGGCGTCTGTCATCAGACAGGCAGCCGCGGTCGTTTTCGGGAAGGCAATCACGTCCCGAATGTTTTCGGTGCCGGTCAGCAGCATGCTGAGACGGTCCAGACCGAAGGCCAGACCGGCGTGCGGCGGGGTACCGTACTTCAGAGCATCGAGCAGGAAGCCGAACTTCAGGCGCTGCTCGGCCGGAGTAATACCCAGAATGTCGAACACGGTGGACTGCATCTCGCTGTTGTGGATACGGACAGAACCGCCACCCACTTCGTAACCGTTGATCACCATGTCGTAGGCGTTGGCGTAAGCCGCCACCGGGTTGGCTTTCAGTTCGCTCGGGCCCATGTTGCTCGGCGCGGTGAACGGATGGTGCATGGCAGCCAGACCGCCTTCGCCATCTTCCTCGAACATCGGGAAGTCGATAACCCACAGCGGCTTCCAGCTGTTCTCCAGCAGACCCAGATCGCGGCCCACTTTCAGGCGCAGAGCGCCCATGGCATCGCAGACCACTTTCTTGCTGTCCGCGCCGAAGAAGATGATGTCGCCGTCAGCAGCGCCGGTACGGGCCAGGATCTCGCGCACGATCTCGTCGGAGAGGAACTTGGCAACCGGAGACTGTACGCCTTCGAGGCCGTTGGCGGCTTCGTTGACCTTCATCCAGGCCAGGCCCTTGGCACCGTAGATGCCGACAAACTTGGTGTACTCGTCGATCTGCTTGCGGGAGAGCTCGGCGCCGCCCGGGACTTTCAGGGCTGCCACGCGGCCTTTCGGATCGTTGGCAGGACCCGCGAACACGGCGAACTCGACGGCGGTCAGCAGATCGGCCACATCGACCAGCTCCATCGGCAGACGCAGGTCTGGCTTGTCGGAGCCGAAGCGACGCATCGCTTCGTCGAAGGTCATGATCGGGAAGTCGCCCAGATCCACGTTCAGGATGTGCAGCCACAGTTTGCGGATCATCTCTTCCATGATCTCACGCACTTGCGGCGCGGTCATGAAGGAGGTCTCCACGTCGATCTGGGTGAATTCCGGCTGGCGGTCGGCACGCAGGTCTTCGTCACGGAAGCACTTGACGATCTGGTAGTAACGGTCGAAGCCGGACATCATCAGCAACTGCTTGAACAGCTGCGGAGATTGCGGCAGAGCGTAGAACTTGCCCTTGTGCACGCGGCTCGGTACCAGATAGTCACGGGCACCTTCCGGGGTGGCCTTGGTCAGCATCGGGGTCTCGATATCGAGGAAGCCGTGCTCGTCCATGAAGCGGCGTACGAAGGCGCTGGCCTTGGCACGGGTCTTCAGGTACTTGGCCATCTCGGGGCGACGCAGATCCAGGTAGCGATACTTGAGGCTGATCTCTTCGCTGTTGACCTGGTTGAAGTCAAGGGGCAGCGGCTCGGCACGGTTGATGATGTTGAGTTCGTGGGCGAACACTTCGATGGCGCCAGTGGCCATATCGCTGTTGCGCTGGGAGTCCGGACGGGTACGCACCACACCGGTCACCTGGATGCAGAACTCACCGCGCAGTTCGGAGGCCAGCGCAAACGCGTCCGGCTTGTCCGGATCGAAGAACACCTGAACGATCCCTTCCCGGTCGCGCATATCGATAAAGATCAGACCGCCGAGATCACGACGACGATGAACCCAACCGCACAATGTAATGGTCTGCCCTGCATGGGCCTCATTGACCTGTCCGCAATAGATAGAGCGCATGGACTTCTTCCTTCGAAATTGTAGAGAGACGGTTAACCTTGGGCCGCCGGGCACGACTGGCAAGCACCGTCTGTCTCACAGCTGGCCAGATTCTTTTTCTTACCCGGTTTGAAATCAGTCTCGTACCATCCGGTTCCCTTGAGCCGGAAGCCTGCCGCCGATATCAGCTTGACCAGATTCGGCTTGCTACAGGCCGGACAGTCGGTCAGAGGGGCATCGGAAAGCTTTTGCAGTTTTGCCAATTCATGGCCACAGACGTCGCAACGATATTCGTAGATAGGCATGGGTCACAAGAAATTGAAAAACAAAAGGGCTGGCATTATAGAGGAAAACCCCCTTTTGGGTAAAATGGCCAGCAGCCTCCTTTCGCCAGTTTTTTGCACTCGATGGCAAAAAGCGGGCAAAAAATCGGCACGAATGCACCAAGAGCGAAGAGAATAGCCACCATGAGCCTCTATTTGGGCCTGCCACAGTGGTCCCACCCCAGCTGGCCCGGCCAGTTGCTGGGCCTTGGCGCCAAGCCTGCCGAACACCTCGCCCACTACGCCACCGTGTTCAATTCGGTGGAGGGTAACACCACCTTCTACGCCCTGCCGACACCGAACACGGTACAGCGCTGGGCCGATGCGGTGCCCGCTCACTTTCGTTTCAACTTCAAGTTTCCGCAAACCATCAGTCACCAGAGCGATCTGGTGAGCGCAGATAAACAAGTGACCGACTTTATCCAGCTGCTCGCCCCGCTGCACGACAAGCTGGGGCTGCTCACCCTGCAGTTGCCAGCCCGTTTCGGGCCGGAAGGACTGGCCAGACTGACGGCCTTTCTCGAGCGGCTGCCGCGGGCGTTTCGCTACGCCCTCGAGGTGCGTCACCCCGACTTCTTCGCCAAGGGGGAGGCAGAACGGGCATTGAACCGGCTGCTGATGGAACAGGGAGTGAACCGGGTGATGCTCGATAGCCGGCCGCTCTTCTCGGTGCCAGCAACCACGGCGGCCCTTGTCGATGCCCAGGGCAAGAAGCCGCGCCTGCCGGTGCATCTGCTGGCCACCGCCTGTGCCCCCATGGTGCGCTTTATCGGCCTGCCGGATCCGGCGGCCAACCACCCCTTCCTGCCAAGCTGGCTCCCCCATTGGCGTCAGTGGCTCGCGGAGGGGAAAGATCTCTACCTCTATATACATACTGCCGACAACGCCCAGGCACCGGAATTGGCCCGCCAGATCACCCGCTTGCTGGAGCAGGAGATGGCCCCCTGGCCGGGGGAAAACGATCGCGCGCGTCAGGGAGTGCTGCGCTTTTAGCCAACCCATTCTGCGGCCATCGTTTCGCTGCAAAAAAAGCGCTTTTTTGTGGCGAGGCAAGCCCTGGCGTCAAGACAAACGGCCATCAATCCTCTACACTACCGCCCCAAGTAAGGGTCCGGAACATGGCCCGTACGAACAGGACAGGTCCAAAGGATTTCATGACCAGCCACCCCGTTCGTAAACAGATGATTGACCTACTCTGATGGGTATCATCCAACGACTCAATTGAACAATACAGCCGGGTGATGTCCCGACTGTCAGGTTGCGCCAGCATGCAGACCAAAGACCAAATTTTTGCCGCCCCGATCGCCCGATTGGGCGACTTCTGTTTTGACGAACAGGTCGTCGACGTATTTCCCGATATGATCCAGCGCTCGGTGCCGGGTTACAGCAACATCATCTCCGCCATCGGCATGATGGCCGCCCGCTACGCCCAACCCGAGAGCCGACTCTATGATCTCGGCTGCTCACTGGGCGCAGCCACCCAGGCGATGCGTCGCCATATCAGCCAGCCCGGTTGCCGCATCACCGCGGTGGATCTCTCCCACCCGATGATCGAGCGTGCCCGCGCCCACCTCTCCGGTTTCAAATCCGAGGTGCCGGTGGAGCTGGTGGAAGCGGATATCTGCGATATCGAGATCGAGAACGCCTCCGTGGTGGTGCTCAACTTCACCCTGCAATTTGTCGAGCCGGAGAAACGGGCTGCCCTGATCCAGCGCATTCACGATGGTCTGCGCCCGGGCGGGATCCTGATCCTGAGCGAGAAGTTCCGCTTCGAAGATGAGCCGGTCAACGAGCTGCTTATCGAGCTGCACCTCGACTTCAAACGGGCCAATGGCTACAGCGAGCTGGAGATCAGCCAGAAACGCACCGCCCTAGAGAACGTGATGCGCACCGACAGCCTGGAGACCCACCGTGCCCGCCTGCGGGATGCCGGTTTCACCCATCAGGATCTCTGGTTCCAGTGCTTCAATTTCGGCTCCATGATTGCCATCAAATCCAGTGACGCCCAGCCATGATCGACTTTGCCAATTTCTATCAACTGATTGCCAAAAACCGGCTGAGCCACTGGCTGCACACCCTGCCCGCCCAGCTGCACGCCTGGCAACATGACAACCAGCATGGCGATCTGCCGCGCTGGAACCGCGCCCTCAACAAGCTGCCGGTGGTATCCCCCGGCAACATCGAGCTGAAAAGCCGGGTCGAGATAGGCTCGGCCGAGAGCCTTGGCGAAGGGGAGCGCAAGAAGGTCGAGAGCCTGCTGCGCCACTTCATGCCCTGGCGCAAGGGGCCTTTTATCGTGCACGGCATCCACATCGACACCGAGTGGCGCTCCGACTGGAAATGGGATCGGGTGCTGCCCCATATCAGCCCGCTGGCAGGACGTTACGTGCTGGATGTAGGCTGTGGCAGCGGCTACCACCTCTGGCGCATGGTGGGTGAAGGGGCCAAGCTGGCAGTCGGCATAGACCCGAGCCCGCTGTTCCTCTGCCAGTTCGAGGCCATTCGCCACTTCGCAGGCAATGATCAGCGCGCCCACCTGTTGCCACTCGGCATTCAGGAGTTGCCGGAGCTGCGCGCCTTTGACACCGTCTTCTCCATGGGGGTGCTCTATCACCGCAAATCCCCCATCGAGCACATCGAACAGCTGCGCAATCAATTGAAAGACGATGGCGAGCTGGTGCTGGAGACCCTGGTGATCGATGGTGGCGTCAACGACGTGCTGGTGCCCACCGACCGTTACGGCAAGATGCGCAACGTCTGGTTTATTCCCTCAAGTAGCGCCCTCAAACTGTGGGTCGAGCGCTGCGGCTTCACCGACGTGCGGATAGTAGACGAGAATATGACCAGCACCGACGAACAGCGTCGTACCGACTGGATGATTAATGAATCCCTGAGTGACTATCTGGATCCAGACAATCCGGCACTCACGGTAGAAGGACACCCGGCGCCGAAACGTGCCGTACTGATTGCCCGCAAGGCCAAAGACTAGCCGGTGGCGCTTGTGGAAGTTACACTGACCCCATTCCAGGAAGCACAGTTAAATGAATGACATGAAAAGCAAATTAAAAGGAATGACCCTGCTCTCCCTGCTTAGTCTCGGCGGGTGTGTCAATATGGAAAAAGCGCCTCAGGTTCCAGCTCTGACGCTGGCCGAGCTTCGTAGCGAGCTGAGCCAGAGCGAGCAGCGCCTGCAAACATCCATGGAACAGCAACAGAAGCAGTATGTGCAGCAACAGCACCTGCTGGTTCAGCTCAACACAGATGTCACCAATATGAAAGAGTCCGTCAAACAAGTAGACCACAAGCTCGCCACCCTCCCCGCCGAGCCACCCAAGCCGATGGCCATCCCCACCGAGAAGTGCCCGGCCCCCAATCAGGGTCACACCATCGATGGCAAGCTGATGGTCGGTGAAGCTGAGTGGATCTGGGTTGATGCCGCCAACGACGCCTTCCAGGCGCGGGTGGACACCGGTGCGACCACCTCCTCCATCAGTGCGCAGGAGATCACCATTTTCGAGCGCAACGGCAAAAACTGGGTGCGCTTCTTCCTGAGCCATCAGGATGTGGACGACAAGATCCAGATCGAAGCGCCGCTGGTACGCCATGTGCGGGTGCGTCAGGCCTCTGCCGATGATCTCGACCGCCGTCCGGTGGTGCGTCTGGCCGTGCGCATTGGCGACATGACCGAGAAAGCCGAATTTACCCTGAAAGACCGTAGCGACATGACCTTCCCTGTGCTGCTGGGTCGCGAATTTTTGAAAGACATCGCCGTGGTTGATGTGGCCCGCGAATATATCCAACCCAAACCCAAGCTCAAGGATGTGAAATAATCCATGGTTTCCCGTAAGCCGTTCTATTTGCTGGTCGCCCTGCTGTACATTGTCGGCCTGGGGATGACGATCTATCACCATATCGCGTTGGATGTGCCGCTGACGCCCGGTGAAAAGCGCCAGATCTGGTCCATCGAAGCCAAGCTGGAGTTCGAGGCGACCGGTGATCCGGTGATCGCCTCCCTGGCCATTCCGGGCACCCAGCCCGGTTTCACCCTGATGAACGAGAACGCCGCCAGCCCCGGCTACGGTCTCTCCTTTGTCGAGAAAGATGGCGATGCCCGCGCCGAGTGGTCCATCCGTACCGCCTCTGGCCGTCAGGAGCTCTACTACCGCGTCGACATGATGGCGGATGCCCATGCCAAACCGGCCGCCAATCCGCAGCCGCCCGCCATCGAGAAGCAGATCGAGAGTGAGCCTTATGCCACCGCGATGAAGCAGATCCTCGAGCGGGCGCAGGAGCGCTCTGCCGACGGCTACACCCTGACGCGCGAGATCATCAAGGAGATCGAGAAGCAGGAGCAGAACGCCGAGCTGCTGAAAAAGCACAAGAGCCGCGCCAACCTGATCGCCGAGCTGCTCAACAATGCTGACGTGCCCACCCGCGTGGTGCATGCCCTGAATCTGGAAGATGGCCGCCGTCGCCAGGAGCTGGTGGATTACCTGCAGGTGTTCAACAGCCCGACCGACTACAAACTGTTCAACCCGCAAACCGGTGAACAGGGCCGTCCGGCCAACCTGCTGCTGTGGGAATACAACTCCGGCGCCCTGCTGGACGTGACCGGTGGTCACAACTCCCGTGTCAGCTTCTCGATGATCGAGCAGGAACAGCCGGTGAGCGTGGCACTGGCGCAGAAGTTTGAAAAATCAGAGATGATGAACTTCTCCATCCACAGCCTGCCACTGGAAGAGCAGACCCTGTTCAAGGGCTTGCTGCTGATCCCGATCGGCGTGCTGATGGTGGTGTTCCTGCGGGTTCTGGTGGGGATCAAGACCTCCGGTACCTTTATGCCGGTGCTGATCGCGGTCGCCTTTATCCAGACCTCGCTGGTCACCGGTCTCATCGGCTTCCTGCTGATCGTCGGTACCGGTCTTGTTATCCGTTCCTATCTGTCGCGGCTTAACCTGCTGCTGGTCGCCCGAATATCGGCCATCATCATCATGGTTATCTCGATGATCGGTATCTTCTCCGCGTTCGCCTTCAAGCTGGGGCTGACCGACGGCATGAAGATCACCTTCTTCCCGATGATCATCCTCTCCTGGACCATCGAACGGATGTCCATCCTGTGGGAAGAAGAGGGCCCGAAAGAGGTGTTCCGCCAGGGTGGTGGCTCTCTGCTGGTTGCCGTCATCGCCTATCTGGCCATGGATAACGAGCTGATCCGTCACCTCACCTTCAACTTCCTCGGCCTGCAGCTGGTGCTGATGGCGACCGTGCTGTTGATGGGTAACTACACCGGCTACAAGCTGAGCGAACTGAAGCGCTTCAAGCCGCTGGTGGACGAGATGAAATCTGGCGTCACCCCGGGTAAGGACAAGTAACCGATGTGGTTCTGGGAAAAATACACCACCCCGTGGAGCCTGTCCCAATCAGGCATCCTCGGCATGAACAAGCGCAACCACTCCTACATCAGCCGCTACAATCCGCGCAGCCTCTATCCACTGGTGGATGACAAGCTGCAGACCAAGCGGATTGCGCTGGATGCAGGGGTCACCGTGCCGGAGCTTATCGGCACCATCCGTGCCCAGCACGACGTGGGTCGCATCACCGAGCTGGTAAAAGATTGGCCGGGCTTCTGCATCAAGCCGGCCCGTGGCTCGGGCGGCAAGGGGATCCTGGTGATCCTGCGTCAGGAAAATGGCCTCTTCTACAAGCCCAATGGCAGCGCCTCTACCGGTCAGGATCTGGAGCGCCATGTTTCCAACATTCTGGCGGGGCTATATTCGCTCGGCGGCAAGCCCGACGTAGCGCTGGTCGAAGGCCTCATCAACTTTGATGATGTGTTCGACGGCTACTCCTTCGAAGGGGTACCCGATGCCCGGGTCATCATCTTCAAGGGGTTCCCGGTGATGGCAATGATGCGCCTCTCCACCGCCGCCTCGGACGGCAAGGCAAACCTGCACCAGGGCGCCGTGGGGGTGGGTCTGTGCCTGCGTACCGGTCGTGCCCTGCGGGCGGTGCAGTTTGGCAATCCGCTGCGCCACCACCCGGATACCGGCCTCGACCTTTATGAGCTCAAGGTCCCCCACTGGGATACCCTGCTCACCCTGGCAGCCTCCTGCTACGAGATGTCGGGTCTGGGCTATATCGGAACCGACATGGTGCTGGACAAGTTCCGCGGCCCCATGCTGCTGGAGCTCAACGCCCGTCCCGGCCTTGCCATCCAGATCGCCAACGGTCGCGGCCTGGTGCCCAATCTCAAGACCATCGAGAAGCTGGGCCAGGTGAAGATGAACGTGGAGCAGCGGGTCAATTTCGCCAAGGATCACTTCGGGATCTTTGAGGAGTAACACCTCCGCTTGTGAACTGAGCGCGCCTATGGCGCGCTTTTTTTATGACTGTTGTTTGTCTGTCGGGCCATCCCGTCCCCAACAATAGTGTCAACATCTCATCCCGAAACGACGAGTACGCCAGTGAACGTCAGCTTGGAATAGCGAGGAACGAAGAGGCGAAGAGGCGAAGAGGCGAAGAGGCGAAGGGGCGAAGAGGCGAAGAGGCGAAGGGGCGAAGGGGCGAAGGGGCGAAGGGGCGAAGGGGCGAAGGGGCGAAGGGGCGAAGGGGCGAAGGGGCGAAGGGGCGAAGGGGCGAAGGGGCGAAGGGGCGAGAAGAGTGTGACCGCTATGATAGGGGATAGGTAAATTACATGTATAAAAAAACCGGCGCCAAGACGCCGGTTCTTCACGCAGAGTGCGACCCGATTACAGGGAGTCAGCATTCTCGGACAGGTACTTGGCAACGCCATCCGGAGAGGCTTGCATACCTTTTTTGCCTTTTTCCCACTGAGCCGGGCACACTTCGCCGTGCTCTTCGTGGAATTGCAGGGCATCGACCATGCGCAGCATCTCATCGATGTTGCGGCCCAGCGGCAGATCGTTGACAACCTGATGACGAACGACACCGTTCTTGTCGATCAGGAAGGAGCCACGGAACGCCACACCAGCTTCCGGATGTTCAACGTCATAGGCTTTGCAGATTTCGTGTTTCACGTCGGCGATCAGCGGGTACTTGACCTGACCGATACCGCCATCTTCCACTTTGGTATTGCGCCATGCGTTGTGGGAGAACTGGGAATCGATGGAAACACCGATCACTTCCACGCCACGCTTCTGGAACTCTTCATAACGGTGATCAAAGGCAATCAGCTCGGATGGGCAGACGAAGGTGAAATCGAGCGGATAGAAGAAGACAACGGCAGCCTTGCCTTTGATGTGGGATGACAGGTTGAATGAATCAACGATCTCGCCATTACCCAGAACAGCAGCGGCGGTAAAATCGGGTGCGGGACGGCCTACCAATACCATATTCAATTCCTCTTTATGTGAAGTGAACAATCCGGTGAGGATTGGGCTACCTAGAGCCAAGTCCATCTAATTCAAGCGACAAACTATAGACCCGGTGGTAGATTAGTTAAATCAAATTAAATAGATAGCATCAATCGGGTTTTTCTATGCAACGTTGGCCCAGCCTCAAACAGCTGCAATATCTGGTCGCTCTCGATGAGCACAAGAACTTCAACCGCGCCGCCAAGGCCTGTCATGTCAGCCAGTCGACCCTGAGTACCGGGATCCAGACACTGGAGGACATGATGAACCTGCAACTGGTGGAGCGGGACCACAAGAGCTTCATTATGACCCCTGTCGGCATGGAAATCGTCGAGCGCGCTCGCAATTTGCTCTCCGATGCGCGGGATCTGATGGAGCTCGGGCAACATCAGGGCGGCGTGATGCAGGGGACGGTGCGTCTGGGCTGCATTCCCACCATCGCCCCCTTCCTGCTCAGCAAGCTGCTGAAAGAGTGCAGCAAGACCTATCCTGACCTCGAATTGTTGCTGCGGGAAGACACCACCAGCAATCTGCTCAAGCAGCTGGAACAGGGTCAGCTCGACTTGCTGATCCTCGCCCTGCCCATCGAGATCGGCGGATTTCACTGCAAGACCGTCGGTCAGGATCCGTTCCACATGGTGATGCCCGCCAGCATGGCGGCCGGTCTGCATACCCCGTTCGACTACAAGGAGCTGCCCAACCAGAGCATCTTCCTGCTGGAACGGGAGCACTGCCTGACCGAGCATGCGGTGAGCGCCTGCCGCCTGCGGGACAAGAGCAAGATCAACCCGTTTGCCGCCACCAGCCTGCACACCCTGGTACAGATGGTGGAAGCGGGTCTCGGGACCACCTTCCTGCCGCAGATGGCCATCGATGCCGGCATTCTTGCCAACTCCGATCTGGTGGCCATCCCGCTGCCGGGAGAGACCCCCTATCGCGAGATCGGTCTGGTCTGGCGCCCCAGTACCACCCGGGTGCAGACCTTCTACAAGCTGGCCGAGCTGCTGACCCCGCTGGTCAGCCACTGCGAGTGACAGCAAGCGCCAGCCCCCGGGCTGGCGTTTTTCAATCCCCCGCCACATTTTTCCCTCCAGAGACTAGGTATGAAGCCAGATCCCTGTTTATGATGGAAAAGTTGTCGCGCCAGCGCCTGTAGCCAAAACGGTGTCGCAGAAACTGGCGCGCGATGAATATCTCGTTTGGTAGATCCGTCCGTGGAGAGAGCCCCGATGTATCGCACACTGCTGCTATCCCTGCTGACTCTGTTGCTGGCCGCCTGCTCCAGCACGCCGGAGCCCCCTCCGGCCCCCCGGCAGAGCAGTGCCTTTGATGGCTTCTACCAGCAGTGGCGCGGTGTTCCCTACCGGATGGGCGGCGCCAGCCGCGCCGGGCTCGACTGCTCCGCCTTCACCCAGCTCGCCTACAGTCAGGTGCTGGGCTTCAACCTGCCAAGAACCACCGAATCCCAGGCCAGCATCGGCAAACCGGTGGATCGCTACCGGCTGCAACACGGGGATCTGGTCTTCTTCAAGACCGGCTGGCAGCAGTACCATGTGGGGGTCTACACCGGTGCCGGCGAGTTTATCCACGCCTCCACCAGCAAGGGGGTGATCCGCTCGCGCCTCGACAACGTCTACTGGAACAGCCGCTACTGGCAGGCGCGTCGGGTGACCCAGTAACGGCTTACACCCCTGCTCGCAGTACAAGTTGCGTGCCGACGCCCTCCGTCAATCTCTGTCGTTATGTCGGGATACTCAGCTCACGCTTATAACTCAATTGGCCCCAAAACCTGCATATCACACCATTTTGTGATAAGGTGGTGGCCAATTTTTAACACTTTCGCTGTTTTCTCATACGTTCTCTGTCCTGATTGACAACAAGCGAGGCGATAACAAGCAGCGCGCGGCGAAGGTGGAGTGTGGTGCAACACTGCCGGACGGGTGTCCCACAGCAGCAGTATCAAGGGTTAAATAGATAAGGAGATCTGCAATGAAACAGTATCAAAGCTGGCTGGGGCAATACCTGATGAGTCGCCGTGACGGTGACCACGCCATGGCATGCGAGATGGCGAGTTCCATCTGCGAGTTCTGGCAGCAACAGGGTGATGAAAACGAACTGGACAAGTGGCAGCAGATTTACCAGAACCATCTGGAAAAGACCACCTGATCCCGACCGTTGCCTTGCTGCCAGCCATCCGGTGTTGGCAGCAAGGCCACTCGCGACCAACCACCATCAGCCAACCCCTCTCCCCCAATTTTCCCGCTACGTTAAACCGCTACCTTCGTTAACTCGCACTTTACCATCTTCATGTTGCTCTTGCGCACCGGCCTCTGTTCATTCCATCTCGGCAGCCATCCCTTGTGCCCAGTCGATAAAGGCCTGGATCTTGGGGCACTCGCGGTTGCGCAGGGTCGCCATGTAATAACGCTGCTCGCACTTGACCTCCAGCCCGGCAAAAGGGGCCACCAGCTCGTTGCGCGCCAGCCGTTTGCTCACCAGATTCTTGCGCCCCATGGCGATACCGGCGTGATTCATGGCGGCGATAATGGCGAGATCCGAGCGATCAAAGCCCATGCTCAGCTGACATGCCTCCAGGCTGACCCCGGCATGGCGAGCCCAGCAGCTCCACTCGTCGGTGTCCGAGTCAAATCCCCACGCCTGCCGATCATGAAGCAGACGGCACCGGGACAAGTTGGCGGGATTGCCGACAAGCCCGTGCTGCTCGGCATATTCCGGACTGCAGACCGGCAGTATGTACTCATCCATCAGCGGGTGGATGGCGAGCCGATCTGGGCTCTTCTCATCGAAATAGAGGGTCAAATCGATGCCATAACCGTGCAGGTTGATGTTCTCGTTGCCGGTGATGATATTGAGCTCGATCTGCGGATGCAGGCGGGAGAAGTCCGCCAGTCTGGGCACCAGCCAGCACTGGGCGATGGAGGGGCGAGAATAGATGGTCAGAGTGCCAGAGAGCTCCTGATTCTTGATCTCCAGGATCTCCTGATTGATGAACTCCAGCGAGGATTTGAGCGCCCAGAACACCCGCTGCCCCTCCGCCGTCAGTACCACCTTGCGGTGAAAACGCTCAAACAGCTTAAACCCCAGCTCCTCTTCAAGCGCACTGATCCGGTGGCTCACGGCACTGGGGCTCAGCGACAGCTCATCGGCCGCCATGGCAAACGATCCGTAGCGGGCGGCCGCCTCGAAGGTATGCAACTTGGCCAGCTGGTAGCCACTCAGCAGCTTATTGCGCGATATGTAATTATCCCCGTTATACATTCATCCCCCTCTTCACAATGGCCGCCGATGATACACCCAAGGACCCGCCTTCAGGGTGAGAAGAGAAGAACCAAAAAATGTAGTTTCGATAAAATGTGATGAATGTGGCGAATTAGCATCACCTCAATTCACCCAAGAGCCGAATTTCATCATTTGTCAGCGACCCGCCATTTTCATTCAATAGCGCATAAACAATCACACATAACAGATGTCGAGGCGCAGTATGAGTTCAGAATTGTGGGTCATCGCTACATTGCTAAGCAGCATCATTCTTATCGTGGTTACCATAGTGAAGGGCAAGGTACACCCTTTCCTCGCCCTGCTGCTGGCAAGCTTCTATGTCGGCACCCTGATGGGGATGAATCCTCTCAAGATGGTCAGTGCCATGGAAGAGGGGATTGGCGGCACCCTGGGCTTTCTCGCTGCCGTCATCGGCCTTGGCACCATACTCGGCAAAATGATGGAAGTATCTGGCGCGGCAGAGCGCATCGGTCTCGCCCTGCAGCAATGCCGCTGGCTCTCGCCCCAGGTCATCATGGTGCTGGTGGGTCTGGTGTGCGGCATCACCCTGTTTGTCGAAGTGGGGGTGGTACTGCTCATTCCGCTCGCCTTCTCCATCGCCCGTAAAACCAGAACCTCGCTGCTGACCCTGGCCATTCCGCTCTGTACCGCCCTGATGGCCGTGCACTGCATCGTGCCGCCTCACCCTGCCGCCCTCTATGTCACCAATCAGCTGGGTGCCGATATCGGTTCCGTCATCGTCTATGGCCTCGCGGTCGGGCTGTTTGCCTCGCTGGTGGGCGGCCCGCTGTTCCTGAAACTGCTGGGCAAACGGGTGCCGTTCAAGGAGGTGCCCGCCGCCTTTGCCGACATCAAGGCGCGCGATGAGGCAACTCTCCCGACCTTAAGCGCCTCACTCTTTACCGTGCTGCTGCCCATCCTGCTGATGCTGGCCAAGACGGTGGCCGAGCTCAATATGGATCACGCCAGCAGCCTCTATGTTGTGCTGGAGTTTATCGGCAACCCTATCACCGCGATGTTTATCGCCGCCTTCACCGCCTACTACGTGCTGGGGATCCGCCAGCAGATGAAGATGGAAGGACTGCTCAAAAAGACCGAGGAGTGCTTCTCCTCCATCGCCAACATTCTGCTGATCATCGGCGCGGGGGGCGCCTTCAACGGGGTACTCAAGGCAAGTGGCCTGGGCGACTCTCTGGCCACCATCCTCTCCCAGCTGGACATGCACCCCATTCTGCTGGCCTGGCTGGTGGCCATCGTGCTGCACGCCGCCGTGGGCTCCGCTACCGTCGCCATGATGGGCGCCACCGCCATTGTCTCCCCCATCATGGTGCACTACCCGAATATCAGCCCGGAGATCATGACGCTGGCCATCGGCTCCGGTGCCATTGGCTGCACCATGGTGACCGACTCCCTGTTCTGGCTGGTCAAGCAGTATTGCGGTGCCACCCTGAACGAAACGCTCAAGTACTACACCACCGCCACCTTTGTTGCCTCCCTGATGGCACTGGCCGGTACTTTCCTGCTCTCCTATATCGTGTAACAAGACCGAGAACCTTATGAAAAACATCGACGTACAACAGCTCACCAAACAATTTCCGCTGGTGCAATCCCTGATTGATCTCGAGCAGGTCAGCTGGTTCAACCCCAACGCCACCACCCTGGCAGTCGGTCTGCCCTATGTCGGGCTCGATAACAACAATGTGGCGGACGCTTCCGCCCGCCTGGCCCGCTTTGCCCCCTACATGTGCGAAGCCTTCCCGGAGACCCGCGTCAGCAATGGCATTCTGGAGTCAGAGATTGCGGCCATTCCGGCGATGCAACGCACCCTCAATGAGCGTTATGGGGTTGAATTGACCGGTAAGTTGCTGCTGAAAAAAGACAGCCACCTGCCCATCTCCGGCTCCATCAAGGCGCGCGGCGGTATCTACGAGGTGCTGACCCATGCCGAAC
This sequence comes from Aeromonas allosaccharophila, assembly GCF_016026615.1. Taxonomy (NCBI): domain Bacteria; kingdom Pseudomonadati; phylum Pseudomonadota; class Gammaproteobacteria; order Aeromonadales; family Aeromonadaceae; genus Aeromonas; species Aeromonas allosaccharophila. The sequence continues at coordinate 1,899,181 of NZ_CP065745.1, forward strand.
AACTAGCCATCAAAGCCGGACTGCTCTGCGAAGAGGATGACTACCGCAAACTGTTCACGGACGAGTTTCGCCAGTTCTTCAGCCAGTACAGCATTGCAGTGGGCTCCACCGGCAACCTCGGCATGTCCATCGGCATCATGAGTGCCAAGCTCGGCTTTACCGTCACCGTCCACATGTCTGCCGATGCGCGGGAGTGGAAGAAGCGCAAGCTGCGCGAGCATGGGGTGATCGTGGTCGAATATGCCGAAGATTACGGGGTAGCGGTGGAACAGGGTCGCAAAGAGGCCGAGCGCGATCCCAACTGCTTCTTTATCGACGACGAGAACTCCCGCACCCTGTTCCTCGGCTACTCGGTCGCGGGCGAGCGGGTGAAAAAGCAGTTCGACGAGCTGGGCATCAAGGTGGATGCCGAGCACCCGCTGTTCGTCTATCTGCCCTGCGGCGTAGGCGGCGGCCCGGGCGGCGTGGCATTTGGTCTCAAGCTCGCGTTCGGGGACAACGTCCACTGCTTCTTCGCCGAACCCACCCACTCTCCCTGCATGCTGCTGGGAGTCCACACCGGGCTGCACGATGCCATTGCGGTGCAGGATCTGGGTATCGACAACCTCACCGCCGCCGATGGTCTGGCGGTAGGACGCGCCTCCGGCTTCGTCGGCCGCGCCATGGAGCGGCTGCTGGATGGCTTCTACACCCTGAGCGATCAGGAGATGTATGACCTGCTGGGACTGCTGGCGCGCGATGAGCAGATCAAACTCGAACCGTCCGCCCTGGCGGGTATGACAGGCCCGTGGCGCGTGGCGGCCAACCCGGAGTGGCAGGCGGCGCGTGGTTTCGATGCGACCACCATGGCACAGGCCACCCATCTGGTATGGGCCACCGGTGGTGGCATGGTGCCCGCCGAGGAGATGGCCAAATACCTGGCCAGCGCCAAGATCTAGGCTGTTTCGCCACATTTATCTGCAAACAAACCCGCCATCACGGCGGGTTTTCTGTTTTGGGAACAAGGGGATGGGGCCGATCCATTGCAATCCGTGGCGACAATTTCCCCAAGTTGCTCAGTTTGTGCTAAAATAGCGCTCGTTTTTTGACATCTCGCGTCACGTTCGCCGCCAGATTGCCCATCGGGCACTCTGCCCGGGTCGTGACTCTGCACCATCATGTCTGGTGATGTCACCCCTCATGGCGAGCCATCCGGTTCCCATCAGAGAGGACACCATCAAGGGCACATGAGATAAGGAGATCGGGTAATGAAACAATATCAAGGCTGGCTGGGTGATTATCTCATGAGTCGCCGTGACGGAGATCACGCGATGGCTTCGGAACTTGCCAACACCATTTGCGCCTTCTGGAAGGCACAGGGTGATGAAGCAGAAACCAGCAAATGGCAGCAACGCTACCAGCAACACGTAGAGCAGGCGCAATAAGCCCCTTCGCTCTTCACCGATAAAAAAACCGGCGCTCATGGCGCCGGTTTTGCATTTCTGACCCTCAACCGATCATTACATCTGATCGATCATGTCCTGGGCGAACTGGGAGCAGGAGCGCAGGGTGGCACCTTCCATCAGACGCTCGAAGTCATAGGTGACGGTCTTGTTGGCGATGGCCGCTTCCATCCCCTTGATGATGAGATCGGCCGCTTCGACCCAGCCCATGTGGCGCAGCATCATCTCGGCAGAGAGGATCAGGGAGCCCGGGTTGACCTTGTCCTGACCGGCATATTTCGGCGCAGTACCGTGAGTCGCCTCGAACAGCGCCACGCCGTCACCGATGTTGGCACCCGGCGCAATACCGATACCACCCACCTGAGCGGCCAGCGCGTCGGAGATGTAGTCGCCGTTGAGGTTCATACAGGCGATGACGTCATACTCGGCCGGACGCAGCAGGATCTGCTGCAGGAAGGCATCGGCGATAACATCCTTGACCACGATGGTCTTGCCGGTTTTCGGGTTCTTGAAGGAGCACCAGGGGCCGCCGTCAATCAGCTGGGCACCGTACTCGCTTTGGGCCAGAGCATAACCCCAATCCTTGAAGGCACCTTCGGTGAACTTCATGATGTTGCCCTTGTGCACCAGGGTCACGGAGTCGCGATCGTTGTCGATGGCATACTCGATGGCGGCACGTACCAGACGCTCGGTACCGGCCTTGGACATCGGCTTGATACCGATCCCGCAGGACTCGGGGAAGCGAATTTTCTTCACGCCCATCTCGTTTTGCAGGAAGGCGATCACCTTGTTTGCTTCGGCGCTGTCGGCCTTCCACTCGATACCGGCGTAGATGTCTTCGGCGTTTTCGCGGAAGATCACCATGTCAGTCAGATCCGGACGTTTGACCGGGCTCGGGGTCCCTTCGTAGTAACGCACCGGACGCAGGCAGATGTAGAGATCCAGCTCCTGACGCAGGGCCACGTTGAGGGAGCGAATACCGCCACCGACCGGCGTGGTCAGCGGGCCCTTGATGGCCACGCAGTACTCGCGAATGAAATCCAGGGTTTCGGCCGGCAGCCAGGCACCTTCGCCATAGATATGAGTCGATTTCTCGCCGGTATAGATCTCCATCCAGGCGATCTTGCGCTCGCCCTTGTAGGCTTTCTCGACCGCAGCATTCACCACATTCAACATGGCCGGGGTTACATCAACACCGATGCCATCCCCTTCAATAAACGGAATGATCGGATGGTTGGGAACCTGCAGCTTGCCGTTGGCATCGACTGTGATTTTCTGACCCTGGGTCGGGATTACTACTTTGCTTTCCATCGGCATCTCCTAACTTCCGTTTGTTATCAACTTGTTTGTTGCGCGCGGCCATCTTAGCCCATTCATTTTCATAATAAAACGACAAGAAAGCATGTCAGACCAAAGAGGTAGCCACCCGCCAGTGCGCCGTCACCACGCCTCCCCGACCCCGCCCCGTTATCCCTCCAGCTCGCTGGCCGCCGCCTGCGGCTGACTCAGGGAGCGGTACTGGGAAGGGGTCAACCCGGTCTTCTGTTTAAACACCCGACAGAAGTAGTTCACGTCGCTGTAACCGCAGCGACTCGCCACTTCCTCAAGGCGGAAGCGGTACTTTTTCAGCATGAATTTGGCCCGGTCTATCCGCACCCAGCTGATGTAATCGGCAAGGCGCATATGACCTTGTTCACGAAACAGGTGGGAGAGATGGCTGGCAGACACATTGAAGCGGCCAGCGATGGAGTCACGAGTAATGGGACGGTGAAAGTTCTCCTGGATATAGATGCAGATCCCGTGAAAAAGCTCAGCCCCTCGTGGTCGATCCGCAGCGGACTCCAGCAGCAGCTGACGAGCACTCGCCAGCAATGCCTGTAGCAGATGGTCATCGGTGGGGGAGCGACCGGGATCCTCGGTCAGCACGTTGAGCGCCGCCAGAATATGTTCAATCACATGGCCCGCCCGCGCCATGATGCTGTGCTTTTGCACATCGAAAAAGTCCGGGTCTTCACGGCGCTTGCTCACCAGACTGAACCCCAGCTGGCGTTTGCCAAACAGCAGGCTCAGCACCGAGCAGTCGGTGGTCCAGAGCGGCTTGTTCCAGCCATTGGGAGGGATATAGAGCGCCTGTCCCGGCAACACGCAGATCTCCTTGCAACCACCCTCCCTGTCCCAAATCTGGTTGAGATACTCACCGCTAAAGACCAGCTCGAGGCGGGGAAAGTTGACCTGATAACTGAAGCTGGGTGGCACCCCCTGTTCGCTGGCAAACCAGATTTGGTCAAAAGGAACCTGTTCGCCGAGTGCGCCGTCGAGCAGCTGGTTGAAGATGATACTCATGGTGATCCTGATCAAGAGAGAGGCAAGCGATTGCGGCGCGCGCAATGGCCCATGTTATAGTCCGGCACGGACTATCAATTCCACCCTTTTCTTCACACGAACACATTTCTTCAAACTAAATGAGGCATCCCTTATGAGCAGTAGCGATCTGCCCTCCTTTCTGTTGATGCAAAACCCGATTCAAGGCTACGACTGGGGCAGCCATGACTCTCTGACTACCCTGTTTGGCATTCCCAACCCGCAAAGCAAACCTCAGGCAGAGCTGTGGATGGGCGCTCACCCCAACGGCTGCTCTGAAGTCACGCTGGCAGGGAGTGCGCAGAAGCTCTCCACCCTGATCGACGCAGCCCCCGCTGCTGCGCTGGGTGATGCTACCCTCGCTCGTTTTGGCAGCCTGCCATTTCTGTTCAAGGTGCTGTGTGCCGAGAAGGCCTTATCTATTCAGGTGCACCCGAGCAAGGCTCAGGCCGAAGCGGGCTTTGCCAAAGAAGAGGCCGCAGGCATCGATATCAAGGCGAGCAATCGCAACTACAAGGATCCAAACCACAAACCGGAGCTGGTCTTTGCCCTCACCCCCTATCAGGCGATGAACGGCTTTCGCGCCATCCCGGCCATCCTGGCCCTGTTCGATCGCATGGCGCTGCCCGCGCTGGCCGATCTGACCGCGGCGCTGCGCCAGTCACAGGATGAAGCAGGCCTGCAGCACTTCTTCCACCAGCTGCTGATCCTCTGCGGTGAGAGCAAGGATGAGGCGCTGGCCGGGCTGCTGGCCTATGCCGCCAACCATCAGGATGAGGAGACCTTTGCGCTGATCACCAGTCTGGCGACCCAGTACCCGGGAGATGTGGGACTCTTCTCGCCGCTGCTGCTGAACGTAGTGACCCTCCAGCCCGGTCAGGCGATGTTCCTCGATGCCTGCACCCCCCACGCCTATGTACGCGGCACGGGTCTCGAGATCATGGCCAACTCCGACAACGTGCTGCGCGCCGGTCTCACCCCCAAATATATCGATGTGGCAGAGCTGCTGGATTGCACCCGCTGCTTGCCCAAACCGGACGACCAGATCCTGCTGGCCCCCCGCTGTGACGGTGCGGTGCAACACTTCGATGTGCCGGTACCGGACTTTACCTTCAGCGTCTATCCGACGGGCGAGCATCAGCTCACCACTGCCAGCGCCGAGATCCTGTTTGCCATCGATGGCACCGTGCACCTCAAACAAGGCGAGCAGTCACTGCGTCTGGAAAAGGGCCAATCCGCCTTTATTCCTGCGGCGACCGGCAGTTATCAACTGCTGGCCGAAGGACGGGTCGCCCGCGCAGGCAACCGCTGCTAACGGGCACATCCCGGGGCGACGCCCCATCCGAACATGCACAAGGGCCATCAATGATGGCCCTTGTTTTTTTATCCCCTGCCATCCCCTTTCACCGGTTAACAACGCGGTTGACCAGACCCGCAGAGTCATCTCCCTCCCAACTAATGACAATGAAGTCACTTGCGGCGCCTGCTATTTGCCAACCAGCTCACACTATTGAGCCATAACAAATCACACAAATATCCATTCCATCACAGCAAATTCATCATCGACCTGGACACTTAGATAAGACTTCGCATGAGCAACACAATCACAATCAATTGATATTAAAGTGATAAATTGAAATTCACATCGCATTGAATCATCTCACTAAAACGAGATGGCGGTCACAGCTCATTCTTGCCAGCACAAAAATCCAGTAAACGGCACATTTATCCGATTTCGGCCTAGCGCCAACAGGAGAACAATATCCAGGTCAATTGTTCCCACATCATGCGGCTCGGCAACGGAGCCAGGAGTGTAATATGTTACCCACCATGACCAACGGCAGACTCATCTGCCTGGAGTTGAAGGCCACCAGCAAGGAGGCCCTGTTCGACGAGATGGCACAGATGCTGGCGCGCGATGGCGCCGTGTCTGATCAACAGCAATTCGTCAAAGATGTCTGGGCCCGCGAGCAGCTGGACTGCACCGGCTTCGAGCAAGGTGTCGCCCTGCCCCACGCCAAGAGCAAGGCGGTCAGCCGCCCGGCCATTGCCATCGGTGTCAGCCGTCAAGGTATCGAGTACGGCGCCGAAGATGGCAAGCCGACCCAGCTGATCTTCATGATCGCCTCCCCGGATGGCGGCGCCAACCACCACATCGAAGTGCTGGCGGAGCTCTCTACCCGTCTGCTGGAGCCGGGCTTTATCGAGCAGATGAAAGCGGCCACCACTGTCGAGCAAGCCCTGACCCTGCTCAAGCAAGGTCCGAAAATGGAAAAACCGGCGCCAGCCGCCAAACCGGCTGCCACTGCACCGGCCGAACCCGAAGAGCGCACCTTCAAGGATCGCCTCAACACCATGAAGCAGCACCTGCTGTTTGGTACTTCCCACATGATCCCCTTCATCGTGGCGGGCGGTGTATTGCTGTCGCTGTCGGTGATGCTGAGCGGCAAGGGCGCCGTGCCGGAAGTGGGCTTCCTCAAAGACATGGCGACCATGGGTATCGCCGGTCTGACCCTGTTTACCGCCGTGCTGGGTGGCTACATCGCCTACTCGCTGGCTGACAAACCGGGCCTGGCCCCGGGCATGATCGGCTCCTGGATTGCCGTTCAGCACTATCAAACCGGTTTCCTCGGTGCCATTCTGGTGGGCTTTATCGCCGGTTTCGTGGTCAATCAGCTCAAACGGATCAAGCTGCCTGACTCCATGACCTCGCTCGGTTCCATCTTCATCTATCCGCTGATCGGTACCTTCCTGGTGTGTGGCATCGTGATGTGGGGGATCGGTGCCCCGATCGCCGCCATGATGGAAGGGATGAACCACTGGCTCTCCAGCATGGCGGGCTCAGGTAAAGTGATGCTGGGTGCCATTCTGGGTGGTATGACCGCCTTCGATATGGGCGGCCCGGTCAACAAGGTTGCTACCCTGTTTGCCCAGACTCAGGTCAACACCCAGCCCTGGCTGATGGGCGGCGTCGGTATCGCCATCTGTGTGCCGCCGCTGGGTATGGCACTGGCTACCTTCATGTCTCCGAAGCGTTACAAGAAAGAGGAGCGTGAATCCGGTAAAGCGGCCGCCATCATGGGCATGATCGGTATCAGTGAAGGTGCCATCCCGTTTGCCGCTGCTGACCCCATGCGTGTTATCCCGGCCATCGTCGCAGGCGGTATCGTCGGCAACATCACCGGCTTTATGATGCACAGTATCAACCACGCCCCCTGGGGTGGCTGGATTGTCCTGCCGGTTGTTGAAGGCAAGATGGGTTACATCCTGGGTACCATCCTCGGCGCCCTGACCACTGCAGTCATCGTCAACCTGCTGAAAAAGCCGGTGAGCGAAGAAGATGACGTCACTACCACCCAAACCAGCTTCGAAGTCATTGAAGCGGAAGGGGAAGCGGACGTACTGGCCATCACTGCCTGCCCGTCTGGCGTTGCCCACACCTTCCTCGCCGCCAAGAGCCTGCAGAAGGCCGCTGCCCAGCAGGGGATCAAGATCAAGGTCGAGACTCAGGGCGCCAACGGCATCATCAACCGCATCACCGCCAAGGATGTCGCCAACGCACGCTGCGTCATCTTCGCCCACGATGTGGCCATCAAATACCGTGAGCGCTTCACCAATATCGAAGTCATCGATGTGAAGACCAAAGAGGCGATTCACAATCCGGAAGGTCTGCTGGCCCGCACTCTGGGTAACAAGGCAAACGCCGCCTGATAGCAGTCAGACCACTCAGTACAAGGGGCCCATCACGGGCCCCTTTTCGTTTCCTGCCGAACAACCGCATATCATCCCACCGACCAAGCCACTGATTTAAAACATATTAACCAGTCACATCACGGATTTTGGCGAGCCGTCACAGAACGGTGACGTGTAAAAAAACAGCAATTGAAGCGCTGGTCAGATCTCATGTCAAATGGCTCCGCCTACTAAACTGGAGCATCACAAAAATGATAAAAATCAATAAATTGGTTCTGGCTGTTACCCTCACCCTCACGACCACCCCCTTGCTGGCCGCCCACTGGGAGTGCGGCGAGCACGTGCGCTTTGGCCTCCCCTCCGAATCGGATCAGAAGCTCTGCCGTGAAGGGTATGCCGTCGGCTACAACTACGACTACAAGGTGGCGGACTGGGTCTCCTACCGGATGACTGCCCAGAGCGCACAGGGCACAGTGCCGCGCAAGGATGCCTTCGCCGAGGACAGGGAGATCCCGGTTGCCTATCGCGCCACCCTCTCCGACTACAAGGGCTCGGGTTACGACCGTGGCCATCAGGCCCCGGCGGGGGACATGAAATCGAACAAGAACACCATGAAAGAGAGCTTCCTGCTGAGCAACATGACGCCGCAGATCGGGGTGCTCAACCAGAAGGCGTGGCGCGTGCTGGAGGACAAGGTGAACAAGTGGGCTGTCTCCCGCAAGGATGTGCAGGTGATCACCGGCCCCATCTTTACCGGCTCTGAAGAGTCCATCGGTCAGGGTGTGGCGATCCCGAGCGCCTACTACAAGATCGTGATGGACCCGGCCAAGCTGCAGGCCATCGCCTTTATCATGCCGCAGCAAGAGGTGCCCATCAGCCAGATCGCCGACTACCGGGTCTCGGTGCGTGAGGTGGAGGAGCAGACCCAGCTCAACTTCTTCAGCGATATGCCCGAAGAGCAGCAAGAGACGCTGGAAGCCCGCGTCTCCCCGATGTGGAACTGACCGCGAACACTCACCCGCAGATGGATTGACACCCCATCTATCTTGCATCGCGATAGAGGGAGGGGCCAGCGCCCCTCGCAGCAGGGGGAATCACGCTCCCCCTGCCCTTTTCAGATGGCTGCCGACCCTTTGCTGCCACTTTTTCGGCCACTGGTGTGGCATCACCCGACGACCCGTCCCGATTCACAGTTTACTGCGCCGTTAGCTGCTATATTGCCCCCTCTTTGGCACTAACAGACTGAATTGACGCACATTTGCCTCGTCGCATCGGCCCGCAAACCGCGGCGCCACAGCGCGATTCAGCCCGACAGAGGACCTTTTGATGAAACAGACCCTTCTTGCCCTCACCCTCGGCAGCCTGCTGGCGCTCTCGCCCCTCGCCCTGCAAGCAGCCGAGAGCTCGATGCAGATGGAGCACGACCTCAATACCCTGGTCAGCAAACGGCAGGCGGTGGACATGCTGCTCGGCGAAGCGCTGCAGATCTACAAGTCGCCAGCCAAGATCTCCCACGCCGGTTTTACCGCCAAGATGCCGAGCAATATGGAGCTGGTGACCGAGCGGCTGCTGGCCGCCTACCAGCTCGAGCCCTACCGCACCGACCTGCTGATCTCGGCGGCCAACGCCCAGATCTACAACGGCAACCTGAGCCGCGCCATCACCTTGCTGGAGCAGGCACAGGCCGTCGCTCCCGATGATCTCGACATCAACAGCTATCTCGCCATCTGGCAGCTGGTGAAGGGCAACAAGGAGGCCTCCCGCAGCTATCTGGCGAAAGTGGCGGATCGCAACGGCGGCCGCGCCGCCGATCTGGAGGAGATCATCGCCCGGGTGCAGCGGATCACCGCCGCCCCGCTGCAGACCGAACTGACCGAGGATCAGCTCAAGGCCACCAGGGAGGGCAAACGCGCCATCGTCACTCTGGGCTACGCCCTCAATCCCGACGGCAGCATGGACAAGATCCTGCTGGGCCGCCTGCAAACCACCCTGACGCTGGCCAAGGCCGACCCGGAGGCGCTGATCATCCTGACTGGCGGCGTGCCGCAGAACCGCCAGACCGAGGGCAAGCTGATGGCTGACTGGCTGGCCAACCACGGCATCGACCGCAGCCGCCTGATTGAAGAGAACTACGCCACCAGCACGGTGGACAACGCCCTCTACAGCGCCTATGCCCTCGCCCGCCACCAGATTGACTATGCGGTGCTGGTGAGCTCCGCCAGCCATGTGCGCCGCGGCCAGACGGTGCTGGAAATCGCCTGCGACCAGATTGGCCCGGCCAACATCAAGGTGGCGAGCGTCAGCTACCCCGACAAGCCTCTCGAAGAGCTGGCCACCCCGAGCGATAGCGAGCTGCTCGGCATCTACCGCGACGTGCTGCGCACCTACGGCATGTGGAGTTACCGCTCCGCCCCGCTGATTGAGCGTTGATCAGCCGGGTTCACGCTGAACCATCCGTGATAAACCATAAAGCCCGCCACCCCGGCGGGTTTTAGCATTGCCCCAACGGCTTTCGTTTTACCGCCATCGCTTATCGTTCCGTATCGCTATCGCTCGCCCCGTCTTTTGTCTGACAAGGCGAGGTGGCCATCCCCCATGTATCAGGTGGACAATCTCACTGCGAGGAACATATCCAGACGACGTTTCTCGCCTGACAAATATCGACTGCGATGATTGGGATATATAAATAAATGCATTGATTTACCGCTCTTTTTCTAAGAACCATTGCTCGCCACAACAATATTTTCGTTATTTCATTGTCAGGCCAATAAATGGGAAAACGGCTATTCCACCCCCCGGATAACGGAATAGCATCATGATAGGAAAAGGATATTCTCTCTGGCTGACAGCCCTCGCCCTTCTCAGCCTGCAGGCCCACGCCGTCGACGTGACAGTGGCTTACCAGACCTCGGCCGAGCCAGCCAAGGTGGCTCAAGCCGACAACACCTTTGCCCGCGACAGTGGCGCCAAGGTGAAGTGGCTCAAGTTTGACAGTGGTGCCAGCGTGGTGCGGGCGCTCGCTTCCGGCGATGTGCAGATCGGCAATATCGGTTCCAGCCCGCTGGCGGTGGCCGCCAGCCAGCAGGTACCGATCGAGGTGTTCCTGCTCGCCTCCAAACTCGGCAATTCGGAAGCGCTGGTCGTCAAGCCAGAGCTCGCCTCCCCCAAAGCACTGGCTGGCAAACGCATCGCCGTGCCCTTTACCTCCACTACCCACTACAGCCTGCTGGCCGCCCTCAGACACTGGGGCGTGGATCCGGCTAGCCTGCAGATAGTCAATCTGCAGCCGCCCGCCATCATCGCTGCCTGGCAACGGGGTGACATAGATGGCGCCTACGTCTGGGCTCCGGCCCTCAATGAACTGGCCAAGGAGGGCAAGGTGCTGACCGACTCGGCCCAGGTGGGTGAATGGGGCGCGCCCACGCTCGATGTATGGGTGGTACGCAAGGAGTTTGCCAAAGCTCACCCCGAGGTGGTGCAGGCCTTCGTCAACAGCACCCTGGCGGCCCAGCGCGGCTATCTGGACAACCCGGCAGGCTGGCTGGCACAGCCGGACAACCTCGCCAAGCTGGCAACACTGAGCGGCGTCCCAGCCGCAGAGGTTCCCGGGCTGGTCAAAGGCAACACCTACCTGACTGCCCGGCAGCAGAGCGACGAGCTCGCCGCACTGGTGAACCGGACCATAGTGGACACCGCCCGCTTCCTCAAGGAGCAAGGCAAGGTACAGAGCGCCGGCAGCGATTACAGCCAGTACGTCACCGACCGTTTCGTCAAGGCCCAGGCCCGCTGAATGACCCCAAGTAACCCGGAGGCTGCCATGCTGCAACTCACCCACCTTTGTGCCGACTACGACGGCAAACGGGTGCTCGACAACATCAACCTCACGCTGGAAGCGGGGGAGCTGATGGTGGTACTCGGCCCCTCCGGCTGCGGCAAAACCACTCTGCTCAACCTTATCGCAGGCTTTCTCACCCACCATCAGGGCGAGATCAGCCTGCAAGGCAAACCGGTGACCGGCCCCGGTGCCGAGCGGGGGGTGGTGTTCCAGAACGAGGGACTACTGCCCTGGCGCAACGTGCTGGACAACGTGGCTTTCGGGCTACAGCTGGCCGGTCTGCCCCGCCCGGAGCGCGAAGCGAGAGCCCTGGCCATGTTGCGCAAGGTGGGGCTGGAAGAGGCTCATGCCAAACCCATCTGGCAGCTCTCCGGCGGTCAGCGTCAGCGGGTCGGTATCGCTCGGGCGCTGGCCACCCAGCCGCAACTGCTGCTGCTCGACGAGCCCTTCGGCGCCCTCGACGCCTTCACCCGCGAGCAGATGCAGACCCTGCTGCTGCGCCTGTGGCACGAGCAGCGCCGCCAGGTGCTGCTCATCACCCACGACATCGAGGAGGCGGTATTCATGGCGACCGAGCTGGTGCTGCTCTCTCCTGCCCCGGGCCGGATCACCGAGCGGCTGACCCTGGATTTTGGCCGCCGCTTCGCCGCCGGGGAGTCGTGCCGCAGCATCAAGTCGGATCCCGCCTTCATCGAGCAGCGTGAATATGTGCTCAGCAGGGTCTTCGCCGAACGGGAGGTGTTTGCATGACAGCCGCCCTCTCATCCTCGACAGTCCCTGCCACTGTGCGCCTGCGCTGGCCCCTGTCACGCCGGCTTGGCGTGAGCCTGCTTAGCCTGACCACCCTGCTGGCTATCTGGTGGCTGGTGGCGCACCTTGGCTGGATAAGCCCTCTATTTTTGCCGCCTCCCGAGCAGGTTCTGCACCAGTTCATCACCATTGCCGGGCCGCAGGGATTCATGGATGCCACCCTGTGGCAGCATCTCGCGGCCAGCTTGCAGCGCATCCTGATCGCCCTGATAGCTGCGGCCCTGTTCGGGGTAACGGTGGGGATTGCCATGGGGCTGAGCCCCACGGTGCGCGGCATGCTGGATCCGCTGATCGAGCTCTACCGACCGGTCCCCCCGCTCGCCTACCTGCCACTCATGGTGATCTGGTTTGGCATAGGCGAGACATCCAAGGTGCTGCTCATCTATCTCGCCATCTTCGCGCCGGTGGCCATGGCAACCCTGACGGGAGTGCAGAGCGCCCAGCAGGTGCGACTGCGGGCCGCCCAGGCGCTGGGCGCCACCCGCTGGCAGGTGTTGTGGTTCGTCATCCTGCCCGGCGCCCTGCCGGAAATCTTGACCGGGCTGCGCATCGGGCTCGGGGTCGGCTGGTCCACCCTGGTGGCGGCCGAGCTCATCGCCGCCACCCGTGGCGTGGGCTTTATGGTGCAATCCGCTGGCGAGTTTCTCGCCACCGACGTAGTGCTGGCGGGCATTCTGGTGATCGCCCTGATCGCCTTCATTCTGGAACTTGGTTTACGTGCGCTGCAGCGTCGCCTGACGCCGTGGCATGGAGAAGGACTATGAGCAATACCCTGCGTATCACCCCCCTCGGCCCCCACATCGGTGCCGAGATCAGCGGCATTCAACTGGCTGAACCTTTGAGCGATAGCCACTTTAGGCAGATCCATCAGGCCCTGTTGAGCCATCAGGTACTGTTCTTTCGGGACCAGCCAATCACACCTCTGGCTCAACGGGCGCTGGCCAACCGCTTCGGCGATCTGCACATCCACCCCATCTATCCCCATGCACCCGAGGCCGAAGAGATCATCGTGCTCGACACCCACAACGATAATCCACCGGACAACGACAACTGGCATACCGATGTGACCTTTATCGAGACGCCCCCGGCGCTGGCCATCCTAGCCGCCAAGCAGTTGCCTCCGGTCGGTGGAGACACCCTGTGGGCCAGCGGTATCGCCGCCTTCGAGGGGCTCTCCCCAAGGCTGCAACAACTGCTGGCGGGACTGGAGGCCGAACACGACTTCAGCAAGTCGTTCCCGGCCCATCGCCACACTGGTAGCCCGGAGGAGTACGGACGTTGGCAGGAGGCAGTAGCCCGCCATCCTCCCTTGCGCCACCCGGTGATCCGTACCCACCCCCTCAGTGGCCGTCAGGCCCTGTTTGTCAACGAAGGGTTCACCACCCGCCTGCCCGACTTGCCAAGGCAAGAGAGCGAGGCCTTGCTCGCCTTCCTGTTCAAGCATGTCAGCAAGCCCGAGTATCAGGTACGCTGGCGCTGGCAAGAAAACGACATCGCCATCTGGGACAATCGGGTCACCCAGCACTATGCCAACGCCGACTATCTGCCAGCCCGGCGCATCATGCATCGGGCGACCGTGCTCGGCGACAAACCGTTCTGGCGCGCCTCTTGACGCCCAACAACGAAAGAGGGAGGCATCTTGCCTCCCTCTTTCGTTTGTACGTTTCACCGCACCTGTCAGCTGACGATAAAGCCCTGCGAGGGGGCCGCTTTGGGATCGTCACCGAAGCGGTTCGGCCCCTGCTGGCCGTTGCACACCATAAAGTAGATGAGCACCAGGGTGCCGATAATGGGGATGAGCCCGAGCAGCAGCCACCAAGCGCTGCGGTCGGTGTCGTGCAGGCGACGGGCCGCCACCGCCAGCGATGGCAGCAGCACCGCCAGCGAATAGATCGAGCTGATCAGCTCCTTGTCGCCGCCGATCAGCTTGTCCACCATGCCGAGCAGCAGCATGACGATGACGTTGCACAGCACGAACATCCAGTATTCGGTGCGGCGAGCCCGCCCGCTGAATACCGCATATTGCTTGAGGACCGAGATATACCAGTTCATTGCGCCTCCAGAGTGGCTGTTACGCCAGTGAGTAAAAAGAGAGTCGATAAAACAAGTAGTTAAGAGCTTAACGCGATCATCCCCCCGAGTCGACAAGGATGCCCGAACGCCTCCCAAACTAATCAGCTGCGGCAATGATTGACCGGCCCGAACCGGGGAGAGCTGCGCCCCTGCAACAGGGCAAATCATCCCCATCAGCGCATCACTCTCGTCACAAGCAGGAAAATGGTGCTTAATAATCCATTAGCAATCGTATGGACTCAGCGTGAGGATAACGGTAGATTCGGCGCCCAATCCTGAACAGGATCTGTGTCTCCCTCCCATAATGAATCCACTTATTCATTACTTCTCCTAACACAGGGATAGCCATGAGTATTACACGCAGAGATTTTCTCAACGGCGTTGCCATCACCATTGCGGCAGGCATCGCCCCCATCAATCTGCTCAAGGCTGCCGAAGGCGGCAGCGCGCTGGCGGATAAAACCCTGGCCTACCCGCCCGCCCTGACCGGCCTGCGCGGCAACCATCCTGGCTCTTTCGAACCGGCCCACAGCATCGCCCGTGACGGCAAACAGTATGACTTCGCCAATATCCCCCTCGAGGGGGAGTACGATCTAGTGATCGTCGGCGCCGGGATCAGCGGGCTGGCCGCCGCCTGCTTCTATCAGCAACTGCTTGGCGCGGATAAGAAGATCCTGCTGCTCGACAACCACGATGACTTCGGCGGCCACGCCAAGCGCAACGAGTTCACCACCCCCGATGGCCTGCGTCTGGGTTACGGCGGCAGTGAGTCCCTGCAATCACCGCGTTCGGTCTACAGCCCGGTGGCGCTCGGTCTGCTCAAGGCGCTGGAGGTCAATATCGACGAGCTGGCCGCCGGTTTCCAGCAGACCTTCTATCCGGATCTGGGGCTCAGCCGCGGCGTCTATTTCGATGAGAAGCACTTTGGCGTCAACAAGATAGTGAACGGGGATCCGGGCCACAACGTGGCGGACGACATCCCCCGCGATCGCCTGAATGGCCGTCCGCTGGCAGAGTTTATCGGTGACTTCCCCCTCGATGATGCCGACAAGGCTGCCCTGTTGGCCCTGCACGAATCGAAGATCGACTACCTGAGCGGCATGACCCGCGAGCAACAGGATGAGTGGGTAATCCGCAACAGCTACACCACCTTCCTGCGCGATAAAGTGGGTCTCAGCGAACGGGCGATCACTTACTTCCAGCAGCGCACCAACGACTTCCAGGCGGTCGGCATCGACGCCACCGCCTGCGCCGATGCGCGCCTCTGTGCCTTGCCGGGCTTCGACGGCCTCAATCTGACGCCGCTGGATGCCGAGGAGCAGGCGGAGCTGGACGACCCCTACATCTTCCACTTCCCCGATGGCAACGCCGGTCTCACCCGCCTGATGGTGCGCAAGCTCATCCCGCAAGTGGCACCGGGTCACACCATGCAGGATGTGGTGCTGGCCAAGTTTGACTACGGCAAGCTCGACCTGCCGGAACACAAGGTGCAACTGCGCCTTGGCAGCACGGCGTTGCAGGCCAAAAACGTGCGCCTCGCCGACGGCAAGCTGGCGGTAGATGTCACCTACATCAAGGAGGGGAAACTGCATCGGGTACGGGCCAAGCAGTCAGTCATGGCGGGCTACAACATGATGATCCCCTACATGGTGCCCGAGATGCCGGAGCCCCAGAAGGAGGCGCTGCGCCAGAATGCCAAGGCGCCGCTGGTCTACACCAAGGTGGTTATCAAAAACTGGCAAGCCTTCGTCAAGCTCGGGGTACACGAGGTCTACTCCCCCGCGGCCCCCTACAGCCGGGTCAAGCTCGACTATCCGGTCAGCATGGGTGGCTACGAGCATCCCAAGAGCCCGGATCAGCCGATGTGCCTGCACATGGTCTATGTACCGACCCTGCCGGGCAGCGGCCTGTCGGCCCGCGAGCAGTCCCGCAAGGGGCGCGCCATGATCCTCGGCATGCCGTTCGAGCAGCATGAGCAGATGATCCGCGAGCAGTTGCAGGGAATGCTGGGCAGCGCCGGTTTCAACCATGAGCAGGATATCCTCGCCATCACGGTCAACCGCTGGTCTCACGGCTACTCCTATGTCACCAACACCCTGTTTGATGACGAAGCGCAGTGCGAAAAATGGATTGAGCTGGGTCGCCAGCCAATTGGCAACATCACCATCGCCAACTCGGATGCAGGCTGGAGCCCCTACGCCCACGCCGCCATCGACGAAGCGTGGCGCGCCGTCAACGAGCTGGTGGCCATCAGCAAGGGAGGTGCCCAATGAGCCGCGCCCTGTCACTGACGGCCAGCGCCCTGCTGCTGGCCCTGCCCGCCCTTGCCGCCAACGCAGCCCCCGCCATGTCTGCGGGGGAATACGTGGCCAAGCTCGGCGATTGCGCCGCCTGTCACACCAGCGAGACCAGCAAGCCGCTGGCTGGCGGCAAAGGGTTCCCGACCCCCATCGGCACCGTATTTGCCACCAACATTACCCCCGACAAGACTCACGGTATCGGCAACTACAGCCTGCCGGAGTTCATCAAGGTGATGCGCGAAGGGGTGGCCCGCGACGGGCATCGCCTCTACCCGGCCATGCCCTACACCGCCTACGCCAAGATGAGCGATAAGGATCTCGAAGATCTCTATCACCATCTGATGAAAGAAGTGCAGCCGCTGGCCATCGCCAACAAGGAGAGCGACATCCCCTGGCCGCTCAACATGCGCTGGCCGCTGATGGGCTGGAACTGGCTCTACCACGATGACAGCCGCTTCACCCCGGTGGCCGGCAAGAGCGAGGAGTGGAACCGTGGCGCCTATCTGGTGCAGGGCGCCGGTCACTGCGGCAGCTGCCACACTCCGCGCGGATTGGGGATGCAGGAGAAAGCGCTGACCGAGGCGGACCCCGTCTACCTGAGCGGTGCGGCGCTGGATGGCTGGTATGCTCCCGACATTCGCGGCAGCCGTTACAGCAAGCAGGCGCTGATCGACCTGTTGAAAACCGGCCGCAGCCAGCATGAAGCGATCGCAGGCCCCATGGGGGAAGTGATCACTCACAGCAGCCAGTATTTCAGCGACGCCGATCTGGCCAGCATCGCCACCTATCTGACCGACCTGAAAGATGAACAAGTGGCGGAGAAAGGGGCCCGTGCCTATGCCAGTGCCAGCGGCAAGGCGGATTACGCCATGTACTGCTCCACCTGTCACGGGGTCAACGGTCAGGGCAATGACCATGTCATCCCCTCGCTGGTGAACAACCGCACCGTGCTGGCGAGCGATCCGTCGAGCCTGATCAACGTGCTGCTGCACGGCGCCGAGACCCCGGTTACTCAGGGCCATCTCGGCTACCACATGCCGGGCTATGGCTGGACCATGGATGACGAGCGGCTCGCCGAGCTGGTCAACACCCTGCGCGCCTCCTGGGGCAATGAAGGCACCGCCGTCAAGGCGGCGGCGGTCAAGGCCCAGCGCGAGCTGCACGGCAAGGAGTAAAACTCCGGCGCCAGTGCAGCACCATTGCATCGCGCAGCACTATAAAAAACGGGCCTCCACTGGAGGCCCGTTTGCTATTGGTGAACTGCTGGCAGGGGATCACCCCTTGCGCGGTTTGGTGCCCGGCAGCGGCGCCGCCGGCTGGCGGTAATCGCCATAGGGGAAGATATTGCGAAAACGCTGGGCCACCGGCTCGGGGATGGAGCGGGAGAAGATCAACTTCACACCATCGCCATCGCGCTGCCCCACAATGCGACCGCGCACCGTGTCGTGGCGCAGGATCTGCTTGGCGTGCTCAATAAACGCAGGCGACACCTTGCCCTGCTTGACCACCACCTTGCCGGGAGCAAGGCGGATCTCGAACAGGGCGCCACGCCCCAGCTTCATCAACCACCAGATCAGCGCAATCGCTACGATCAAGGAAATCCAGGCCATCTTCATCCCTCCCAAGGTCTTGATATCAGGCAGTATAAGCGGCTGTGCGCCCCGATTGTTTGGCGCCGATCACAGCCACCGCGTCAGCGCAATGCCGCCTCTTGGCTCAGCAATCCTTGCCCCAGCCCACCAGCGTCTCGCGATAGAGCGCCAGCAGCGCATCATCGCGCACCGCTACCCCGACCTGCTGCGGGCGATACTCAGCCCAGTCATCGTGGGAGTGGCGCTTGCCATCAAACTTTTGCAGGGTATGACCGATGGCCGGGCCGCTGGTGATGACCCGCACCGGCCCTTCCCGCAGGGTAAAGAGGGTCGGGTCGATGACATAGGCGATGGCGGACGGATCGTGGACGTGACAACCGGAGAGCCCCAGCTTCTCGGAGTAGAAGCGCAGGTAGAAGCGGCTGACATCCCACAGGAAGCGGCCCGGCTCCCCTGCCTTATCCCTGAGCTCATCCAGATAGCCGCTGCTGAAGAAGCTCTGTTGGGTCACGTCCAGCCCGATGATCACCACCGGCCAGTCGGCGGTAAAGACCCGGTCGGCGGCATCGGGATCGTCGTGGATATTGGCCTCGGCATAGGGGGTGACGTTGCCGCGATGGCCGTTGACGCCAAACGCGCCACCCATCACCACCACCTGTTTTACCAGCGAGACAATCTCGGGCGCCTGTTGCAGCGCCAGCGCCAGATTGGTCAGCGGGCCGATAGTGACGAGGGTGATCTCCCCCGGCGCGGCTTTGACCGCCTCGACAATATATTGCCAGGCGGGACGGGGATCCGGAGCGATAGTCACCTCCCCCGCCTCCATGTCACCAAAGCCGCTCGGGCCGTGGACTATGGTGGTGGGGCCGACCGGTTCGCGCAGCAGCGGGGCAGCGGCCCCCTTGGCCACATCCGCCTTCATGCCATATTTCTGTTTGAGCCAGAGGGCGTTGCGGGTGCCATTGGCGATGGTGGCGTTTCCATACACGGTGGTGATGGCGAGCAGCTCGATGGCGGGGTGGGCCTCGGCAAACAGGATGGCCATGGCATCGTCGATACCCGGGTCGGTATCCAGAATGATTTTATGGGTCATGAGAAATTCCTACGGTGACAAACCCTGCGGCAAAAGGGAGAGTCTACCCGGCTGACGGCCTCGTATCCCGGCATGGGATCACAGACCGGGCCTTTGCTCCCGGCAACGACACTCGGCTGGCGACGATCAGCACAAAAAAACGGCGCGGCCCTGTTGCCAGCGCCGCGCCACTCATCGTTGTTCGTTATCTGCTATCTGGCACTAATCTGCCTGACTGCGACCCTCAGTGCTTGCGATGCCAGCGCGGTGAGGTCGCCTTCTCTCCCCAGGGGGTGACGCAGGGGAGCAACGCCCCTTCAATCACCACCTCGCTGCCCGCCAGCGCCTCGGCGATCTTCTGGTGCAGCACCCGCAGCACCTTGCCCTCATGCTCGGCCAGAGAGTGGCCCGCAGCAAAAAACTCCGGCTGATATTGCAGCGCCAGCTTCTGGGCGAACTCATAGGTGTTGAAGCAATCCGGCATCCGCTCAACCACATCTTCAAGCCGGGCCAACAAGCTGTTCAGTTCCCTGGTCATAGTGCTCTCTCCGTGTAGGTTAATAGCCAAAAACTACCCCTTATTGGATAAGTCACCAACGAGCAAACCACAAAAGTGTGGGGAGGCACACAGTTCTCTCTTGCGTCCAGCTCGCGGTGAGCGGGAGAGAGCTTGCCAGCTTTACATTCCGGTAACAAACAGCTAAATTCAGACCGACTAATCAGTCGGTCATTTTTCATGCGGAGAACAACATGGGTGCGGCGCAGCTTCAACACACTCCCGAGGATATCCTCGCCATCAAGCTCTCCTTGCCGGATCAGCTGGCACGGCTCAAGCGGGCGAGTCTGGCTCACCCCATGCCCACCCTGGCAGAACGCCGGGCACAGCTGACCAAACTCAAGCAGGCGCTGCTCGCCCACAAGGGAGATCTGTGCAAGGCGCTGGCAGCGGATTATGGCCAGCGCAGCCACTACGACAGCCTGATCGCCGATGTGCTGCCCTGCATCATGCAGATCAACTACACCCAGAAACGGCTCAAGCGCTGGATGCAGCCTCACCGCCGCCACACCGGCCTGCTGCTAGCCCCCGCCCGGGTCGAGGTGCACTTCCAGCCGCTCGGGGTGGTCGGCATCATAGTGCCGTGGAATTTTCCGGTGATGCTGAGCCTTGGCCCCCTCATCACCGCCATCGCGGCGGGCAACCGGGCGATGCTGAAACTCTCCGAATTCACTCCCCATACCAACGCCGTGCTGCGCACCATGCTCACCAGCGTGTTTGACGAGCACGAGATCGCCATCATCGAGGGGGATGCCCAGATGGCGGCCGCGTTCAGCTCGCTGCCGTTCGATCACCTGCTCTTTACCGGCTCCACCATGGTGGGCAAGCTGGTGATGGCCGCGGCGGCACCCCAGCTCACCTCGCTGACACTGGAGCTGGGTGGCAAGAGCCCCTGCCTCATCGCCCCCGACATGCCGGTGGCCACCGCGGTCGAGCGGATGATCTTCGGCAAGAGCCTCAACGCCGGGCAGATCTGCGTCGCCCCCGACTATGTGCTGCTGCCCCGCAGCGAGGTGGGGCACTTTATCGCCGCCTATCGCAGCCACTTCAGCAAGCTCTACCCGCAGGGGCTCAATAGTGCCGACTACGGCGCCATCATCAACGATCGCCAGTATCAGCGCCTCGTCAGCTGGCTCGATGAAGCCGAGCAGGCCGGTGCCGAGCTCCACCCCTGTGGCAGCCCTGCCCGTGACGACCAGCGTCGCCTGCTGGTGCCCCACTTGCTGACCGGGGTGCCCCATCATTGTCAGGTGATGCAGCAGGAGATCTTCGGCCCGCTGCTGCCGCTGATCCCCTACGACACGCTGGAGGAGGCGCTCGCCTATGTGGCCGAGCGGCCCCGCCCGCTGGCCCTCTATTTGATGAGCTTCGACCCCGGGCTGCAGGCGCGGGTGACCCGGGAGACCCACTCCGGCGGCATGGCGATCAACGAGAGCCTGTTTCAGGTGGCCGCCGATGATGTGCCGTTTGGCGGCATCGGCGCCTCCGGCATGGGCCACTACCACGGCCACGAAGGGTTCCTCACCTTCTCCAAGGCGAAAACCGTGCTGACCCGCGGCAAGTTCACTACCGGCTCCCTGATCCACCCGCCCTACCACAGCTGGATCCAGAAGCTGATGATGGCCTTCTTCCTGCGCTGATGGAGACGACCATGAACCAGGCCATCCCAGCGCCACCAGCCATGACCGACAAACGCCGCCAGATCCTGGATGCCGCCCTCGCCCTCTGCGCCGAAGATGGCCTGCAGGGCGCCGCCACCGCCCGTATCGCCAAGGCGGCCGGGGTAGCCAACGGCACCCTGTTCCACCACTTTCCGAGCAAGGAGGCGCTGATCCTCCAGCTCTATCAGGATGTGAAAACCCGGATGGGGGCCGCCATCCATGAAGCAGACCCCACCCTGCCGCTGTACGACC
Organism: Aeromonas allosaccharophila; assembly: GCF_016026615.1. Lineage (NCBI taxonomy): Bacteria > Pseudomonadati > Pseudomonadota > Gammaproteobacteria > Aeromonadales > Aeromonadaceae > Aeromonas > Aeromonas allosaccharophila. The sequence goes on from NZ_CP065745.1 coordinate 1,920,828, forward strand.
AGACCCGCCACTACTGGCAACTGGCGATGGAGTGGATGCAGGCTAACCCCAATGAACTCAAATTTGTGCTGGGTTTCTTTCACTCCCCGCTGCTGGCCAGACCGGCCCGCAGCCAGATCCTGAACGATGCCCTGCGCTTTCTGCCCGCCCTGCTGGCAAAGGGGCAGGCCAGCGGCGAGCTGATGCAGGCTCCCGCGCCACTGTTGCTGGAGGTGTGTCAGGGCCAGTTCCTCGCCTGCGCATCACTGTTTGTCGATCAACCGGAGCTGGGACAGGACGACTACTGGCAAGCCAGTGCGTTCGCCCTCTTCTGGTCAGCCATATCAGGAGCCAATCCCCATGCAAACAAGGATGTTTGAATCTGCGGCCGCCCTTGGCCGCCACCTCTGGATCATCACCCTGCTCTGGGTGGTGGGTCGCACCCTCTGCCGCGCCGCCCGCACCGACGAGGCGGTGCGCCGCGAATTGGCGCCGTTGCCGGACGGGCTGGCGATCCGCCTTGAAGTGGGCGGCATCGGCTACGCCATGAACATGCACAAGCAGGGTGGCCGCTGGTATCCCGGTCCGCCAGTCGCTCCGCATGCCACCATCCATCCACTGCGGGTGCGCTTCAAGCACCCCAATATCGCCTTTCGCACCCTGAGCTTTCGGCTCGGGGTCAATCAGGCGTTTGGTGAAAACCGGCTGTTGGTGGAGGGGGATCTGACCGTCGCCATGCAACTGGTGCGGGGGCTCGAGCAGATGCAGTCCCTGATCCTGCCCGCCTTTATCGCGCGGCCCCTGCTGCGCCACTATCCCGTCCCGACCAACAAATTCGGCCGGGCCTGCAACATCTATCTGGGTCTGGTGACCGGCTAACGCGCAAGGAGCCTTGAAATGAGCCGCTATTACGATTTCTTCTGCCCGGTCAAACTGCTGGCCGGTGAACAGGCGCTGGAGCAGCTGGCCAGCGAGCTGGCCAGCCTCGGGGCGCGTCGCCCGCTGCTGCTGACCGACAAGGGGGTCAATGCCACCGGTCTTGCCACCCTGCTTGCCAATGTGCTGGCCGAGGGGGATCTGCCGGTTGCCGCCATTTGGGATGAGATCCCGGCCGACTCCTCCACCGCCGTGGTGGAGCGGATCGCCAAGCGCTATCGCGAGCTCGACTGTGACAGTCTGGTGGCGCTGGGGGGCGGTTCGGTGATCGACACCGCCAAAGCGGTGAACATTCTCACTTCCATGGGGGGGGATCATCTGCTCGACTACTCGGGTGCCGGTTGCCTGACTCGTCCCCTCAAGCCGCTGGCGGTGGTGCCCACCACGGCGGGCACAGGATCAGAAGTCACCCTGGTGGCGGTGATCAAGGATGAGGCGAGCGGGCGCAAGGTGCCCTTCACCTCCCCCTTCCTGCTGCCCCAGCTGGCGGTGCTCGACCCGCGCCTGACCCAGGGGCTGCCCCTCAATATCACCGCCGCCACCGCCATGGATGCCATGACCCATGCCATCGAGGCCTTTATCGGCACCGCCAAGAACCCGGTGAGCGATGCGCTGGCCCTGATGGCGGTGGAGAAGATAGCCAGCGCCCTGCCGCAAATCATCCACGATCCGCAGAACAAACAGCTACGGCTGCAACTGGCGGAAGGCTCCACCCTGGCTGGCATGGCTTTCTCCAACTCCATGGTGGGGCTGGTGCACGCCCTCGGCCACAGTCTGGGGGCCCGTTGCCATCTGCCCCACGGGCTGTGCATGAACCTCTTTTTGCCCACCGTGCTCGACTACAACCGCCCCGAGGTGGATAACGAGCTGGCCCGGCTGCTGTTGCCGCTGGTGGGGGCCGAGCGCTTTGCCGCCACTCCGGCCCACCAGCGGGCGGAGGCGACCATCACCGCCATTCGCACCCTGCGCGATACCTTGTGGCAGGCGGTCAAGCTGCCGCGCACCATGAGCGAAGCGGGGGTAAGCGATCGCTCGCTACTGACCGAGATACGCGATCTGGCGCTCAACGACGGCGCCATGCTGTTCAATCGCAAGGACGCCGACCGTGAGCAGTTACTTACCCTGCTGGAGCGGGCCTGGGCCTGATCCTGCCCCCTTGCCAGCACTCTTGGCTGACACTAATGCGGTGCCCGACTAGCAATCGGGCATCTTGATCTACCTCGCGATATTCACACCACACCATGCCAAAGCACATGATATTGGCCACGGGCTCTCATTATCTGTTCTATACCTTGGCTAACAGTTATGTTGTGCCGAGAGACCCAACTTTATGCCAGAGGTGCCCACCATGAGCGACATCATTCATCAGGCCAACCAGCAGCAGTTCATCTGTATGGTGGAGGGGAAAGAGTCGAGACTGCGCTACCGGCGGCTCGATGCCAAAACCATCGATGCCTACAGCACCTTTGTGCCGCCCGAGCTGCGGGTACAGGGGATTGCCGATCAGCTGGCGCGCGCCTTCTTCAACTGGACTCAGGCGGAGGGGCTCACTATAGTGCCGAGCTGCCGTTACATTGATGTCTGGTTACGCCGCAATGCCAACAACTGAACCTCTGAATACCGCCCTCGAACAGCAATACCAAGCCAAAACCGAAGCCCTGCTGCGGGCTGATCCGCAGCGGATGGCCTGCCTGCAAGCCGCGGCCGAACTCAATCTGCCCGACTGGGCGCTGGGAGCCGGTTTTATCCGCAACCTCATCTGGGATCACCTTCACCACAAGGCGGTGCCCACCCCGCTCAACGATATCGACCTTATCTATCTCGATAAAAACGATCCGCAAGGATTGGCCGAGGCGGAACACGAAGCCTGGCTAGCCAAACGGCTGCCGGGTCAGCAGTGGGAGGTGCGCAATCAGGCCCGTATGCACACGCGCCAGCTGGTGGCGCCGTTTGCCAACAGTCTGGAGGCGCTGAGCCACTGGGTCGAAGTGCCGACCTGCATCGGAGTTCGCCTCACCCGGGATGGCGAGTTCGAATGGCTCGCCCCCTACGGCTTTGCCATCAACTGGTCGCTGCAAGTGAGTGCCAACCCCAGATGTCGCCAGGACAAACAGATTTTTACCCAGCGCATCAAGGAGAAACGCTGGCAGGCTATCTGGCCTGACCTTCAGGTAAACTGGCCATAACCTGATTGCAATCTTTCGATAACCTTGGGCACACTAGGGGAAAAGCTGGTTGTAACTCAATGGGTTAAATAATGCGCGACTTCTTCTCTCTCGAACGCTGGCTACCGGGCCTCGCCGCCCTGCTGCAATACCAGCGCGCCTGGTTGATGCCAGACCTTCGCGCCGGACTCTCGGTGGCGGCCGTGGCGCTGCCTGTCGCCATCGCTTATGCCGAACTCGCCGGGGTGGGCGCCATCGTCGGCCTCTACTCCTGCATCCTGCCCATGCTGGTCTACGCCCTGTTTGGCACCTCCCGCCAGCTGATTGTCGGCCCCGATGCCGCCACCTGCGCGGTCATTGCCGCCGTTGTGACGCCGCTAGCCGCAGGCGACCCGACCCGTCACTGGCAACTGGTGATGACCATGACCGCCATGACCGGCTTCTGGTGCCTGATTGCCAGCCGCTTCAAGCTGGGAGTGCTGGCGGACTTCCTCTCCCGCCCGATCCTGATGGGGCTGCTCAACGGGGTGGCCATCACCATCATGGTGGGCCAGCTCTCCAAGATCTTCGGCTTCACCTTTAGCGAACGTTACCTCATCGAGCGGATCGCCAGCGGGGCCACCTATATTACCCAGACCCATCTACCGACCCTGGCCATGAGTCTGGTGGCCCTGCTTACCCTGCTGCTGGCCAAGCGCTACAAACCGGCATGGCCCTCCTCCATGGTGGCCATGGTGGTGACCGCTGCGCTGGTGTGGGGCTTCAATCTCGGCCAGTTTGATATCGCCACCCTGGGGGCGGTGGGTTCCGGCCTGCCCGCCTTCCAGATGCCGGAATTTCCTCCCGGCCTGATGCGGGAGCTGGTGCTGCCTGCGCTTAACCTAGCCATGGTGAGCTTCGTCTCCATGATGCTGACCGCCCGCAGCTTTGCCGCCAAAAACGGCTATGAGATAGACGCGGACAAGGAGTTTCGGGCCCTTGGCATGGCGAACCTCGCCTCTGCGGTCTCGCAAGGCTTTGCCATCAGCGGGGCAGATTCACGCACCGCGGTCAACGATGCTAACGGCGGCAAGAGCCAGCTGGTCTCCATCATCGCCGCGGCAGTGATCGCCCTCATCACCTTCTATCTGACGGCGCCGCTCAAATACATTCCCACCGCCGCCCTCGGGGTGGTGCTGGTGATGGCCTCCCTGTCGCTCACCGATTTTCGCGGCCTCTGGGCGCTGCGCAACTCCGATCGTTCCGCGTTCTGGCTGGCACTGGTCACCTTTATCAGCGTGCTCACCATGGGGGTGATCCCGGGGATCACCCTCGCCGTGCTGCTGGGGCTGTTCCAGTTCCTGCGCAATGTGATGCGCCCCACCGATCAGTTGCTCGGCATGGATGACGAGGGGGTGGTGCGCACCTTGGGAGACAACGAGCTGGCCAAGGCGATCCCGGGCATTCTGGTCTATCGCTTCAACTCGCCGCTCACCTACTTCAACGCCCCCTACTTCAAGCGGCGGGTGCTGGCCTTGCTGGTGCAGGATCCCCACAATCCCAAGTGTCTGGTGATCGACGCGGTGGCCTGTTTCACCCATCAGGACATCAGCGTGATGAGCATGGTGGGGGAGCTGCACAAGGATCTGAAACGGCGCGGCATCCATATGGTGATGGCGGGCCGCCATGGCCAGATGACCCACTGGCTCAAGCAGGCGGGCGTGCGGGTGGGCGATGAAGGGATCATCCTCTGCCCGGATATGTATCAGGCGCTGCGCATGACCCGCTGCTACCGCGAGCCGGTGTTCAGGGATGATGCTGTGGTGGAGAGCACGACCGATGCCATCCGCTCACACTGGCCGCAGGATGATGCCCTGCCCGACTCGGCACGCCTCACCCTGCCGAGCGAACAGGAGGCGGGCGCCACCCCTGCCTGATCCCTTGGCCCGATCCTCTGGCCGGGCAATCCTGCACAAGGATTGCACCGGCCTTTACCTTGGTGTTAAATGCGCCCCCAGAGGGCACTCCCCCGTGCCCTCCCAGCTGTTGGACATGCCATGCAATCTCAATCCCACGCAGGCCCGGGCACCCTCTTTGCGCTGACCTGGCCGCTCTTTATCGATCTCGCCCTGCACTTTCTGACCGGCGCCCTCAACACCTTCATGGTGGGTCACGTCTCCTATCAGGGAGTGGCCGCGCTGGCGGTCGGCAATCAGGTGTTCGATCTCGCCATCACATTGTTCAGCTTCGTCAGCATCGGTACCAGCGTGGTGATAACCCAGTATCTGGGCGCGGGCGATCGGGAGAAGAGCCGGGTGGTGATCCACACCGCCATCGGCTTCAACCTGCTGATCGGGCTGGTGGCCGCCATCGGCGTGATGGCGGGGGCCAGCACCATGCTGGCGCTGATGAACCTGCCCGCCAACCTGATGAGCGACGCGACGCTTTACTTGCAGATCATCGGTCTCTGCCTGTTGCCGGAGGCCGCAGCCCTCTGTCTGGCGGCCACCCTGCGCGCCCACGGCCACACCCGTCAGGCGATGTATGTGACCCTGATCGTCAACCTCATCACCTTCGTCGGCAACCTGTTGCTGCTCTACGGCTGGTTCGGCCTGCCCCAGCTGGGAGTAGCCGGTGTCGCCATCAGCACAGTGGCTGGCCGACTGGTCGGCGTGGTGCTACTGGTGTGGCTGGTGGCCCGCAAGACCGGCATTCGACTGGTGGTGCGCGATATAGTCCACCCCAGCCGCGAGATGCTGGGCAAGGTGCTCCATATCGGCCTGCCTGCGGCGGGGGAAAACCTCTCCTGGATGCTGCAGTTTATGGTGGTGACAGCCTTTGTCGGATTGTTGGGTGACAAGGCGCTGGCAACCCAATCCTACTTCTTCCAGATCTGCCTGTTTATCCTGCTGTTTGGCCTCTCCATCGGCCTTGGCAACGAGATCATCATCGGCCATCTGGCGGGCGCCAGACAGTTCGATCGCGCCTATCAACAGTTGCTCAAGAGCCTCAAGCTGGGGCTGGCGGTCACCTGCGTCATCGCCGTGGCGGCGGCCCTCAATGGCCGCACCATCATCAGCCTCTTTACCGATGATGCCGACATCATCACCCAGGTGGCACAACTGTTTCTTATCAGCCTTATCCTCGAGCCCGGCCGCACCTTCAATCTGGTGGTGATCAACGCCCTGCGGGCCACCGGGGATGCCCGTTTCCCGCTCTACATGGCGTTGCTCTCCATGTGGGGAATTGCCGTGCCACTCTCCTATTTCCTCGGTATCATGCAGGGCTATGGACTGGTCGGTATCTGGCTGGCGCTGGCCTGCGACGAGTGGGTGCGCGGTCTGGCCATGTTCTGGCGCTGGCGCAGTCGTCGCTGGCAAAACAAAATTCTTGTTGAAACAAAAGCGGAATCACAATGAAGAAGATAGGACTCTTGCTGGCTGCCATCCTGCTCAGCCCCCTGGCCATGGCGCAAACTGCCCCTGCCGCTCCCAAGGCTCAAGCCACCCAGACCTGGTATGTGGCCCCCATCGCCATCGATGAAACCAGCGACGCCCAGAAGGCGCTGACCAAGGACTTCATGGCCCAGATGATCAAGACCATCAAGATCAACGAGTACCAGACCGGCAAGGCGGTGGGCAACACCAAAAAGCCCAAGTGGCTGATCCGCACCAAGCTGATGCCCGCCAGCAACGAGCCGCTGGTCGGCAAGAAGCACCCTCAGGGTCTCACCTACGGCAAGGGCAACCCGACCCAGGAGATCGTCGGCGAGCTGCTGATGAACGGCACCCTGGTAGCCCACATCGGTCAGGGCTGGCGTGAGCCAATCGTCCCGGGCACGCCGGTGGCTGACAAGCTCTCCATCGCCAACTATCGCTACGCCATCGGGGATCAGGCCAAGTCGGCCGATCTCGAAGAGCTGGCCGCCCAGATTGGCTTTGAAGCGGGCAAGGTGATCCACCGCGATGGCAAGCCGCTGCCCGAGAAGAAAAAGAAAAAAGAGCCGGCGGACGAAGAAAAACAGTAACGTCGCCAGCACCCAGACAAAGGGGCCACACGGCCCCTTTGTTGATCCTGTCCCCTCACGCCAGCGCCGCCCCTGTTGTGACTTACCGCACAGTTTTGTGCACCATTCAGATTGATAAATCACTTATTTTGTTTTAATTCAACAACTTATAAACATCCCGCCAAATACTCCAAATGATTGCCCCCAAATTCGATCAGGATCACATTTATCCCCGGCACTAAGGGGTAGCTTTGGTCTTACAGGCACAATCAAACGAAACCAAGGAGGTTCCATTACATGTTCCCAGAGTACAGAGAACTCATCTCGAAACTGAAGAGCAGTGATGTCCATTTCCAGAAGAAGTTTGACTTGCACAACGACCTGGATGCGGAGATTAGAAAGTTGGAAAAGCATCACGCCAGCGACTATAGCGCCGAGGTGAGGGATCTGAAAAAACAGAAACTCAAACTGAAAGAGGAGATATACGACATCCTCAAACAACATCCACACTAGATGCCTCGAAGAATACCCGGATAAGCAATTTATCCTCCAGCCCGGCCCAAGAGCCGGGCTTTTTGTCGTTTCAGTCAATTAGTTGGCGCCCGTGCCTACCGACATTGCCGGTTGTTTGTTACATTTCCCTTTGGAATTCAAGGTATAACGGTGATGGTAACATGAGCATAAAACGATCCTTTTATCATCTCTTGCTGCTTTGCCTGTTCGCATTGAACCACCCCCTGCGGGCTCAGGAGCCTGAGCTGGAGCTGTGGCACTCCCAGCAGGCCGGTTACGTGATCGACGAGGTGATCGCCCGCTTCAATCAAGAAGGCAACCACAGCGTGCGGGTCACCCAGATCGAACCGGGCAAGATCAAGGCGGATCTCCTGCTGGCGGCGCAAGCCAGGGGGCTGCCCGATCTGATGCTGATCCCGTCCGACTTTATCGGTCTCTATCGCCAGATGGCCCTCGCCCCCCTCCCCGCCGAGTGGTTTTCCCCCGTACTGATGGCCAGCGCCCTGCGTTATGTCACCCTCGACAGCCAACGCTGGGGCATGCCCATGATGCAGGGCAACCACCTGATGCTGTTTTACAACAAGAAGCTGGTCTCGGCGCCGGTGACCCAATGGCAGCAACTGGCTGCCATCACTCCGGCCCTCAAGGCCAAGGGGGTCTACCCCGTCAGCTGGCCCTATCACGACATGTACTACTTCGCCGCCTTTTTGCACACCTTTGGCGGCTCGCCGGTGACCGAAGGGCGCATCACCCTCGACACCCCGGCCATGGTGCAGGCACTGGAGGCCTACCGCACCGTCGCCAGCGAGCAGTGGATCGATCCCGACTGCGACTATGACGCCGCCCTCGCCCGCTTCAACGAAGGCAAGAGTGCCTACCTCATCAACGGAGACTGGGCTTTCAATGATCTGGTGAAAAACATGGGGGATCAGCTGGGGGTCGCCCTGCTGCCCCACTGGCAGACGCGCCCCATGCACTCCATGAGCGGCGCCTACGTGATGGGCGCCTCCCGCTGGGCGATGGACGATGAGGACCGGCAGCCCGTCATCAAGGCGCTGATGGCCTTTCTCCAGCGTGAGGATATCCAGCAGTTCATCTATCGACAGGGGGCACTGTTGCCGGTCAATCAGCAGGCCTTTGCCACCATCAGCCACAACCCCACGCCTCGGGAAAAAGTGCTGCTGGAACAGTTCACCCTCACCACCCCCATGCCCTCCGACAGCGCCATGTCCATTGCCTGGCAAGCGATGGATAAAGGGTTCGAGCGCTTTAAAGAGGGGATCAGTGCCGCCGACACCGCCCGCTACATGCAACAGCTGGCCGATCAGCAGTACCGACAGGTCAAAGCACCATGAACCATCGCACCGTTCGGCTCGGCCCGACCCTCATCATCATTCTGTTCACCGTGGCCCTGCTGCCAGCGCTGCTGGCCAGCGTGGTGCTGCTGACCCGCCAGCACCAGATCATCGCCCAGAGCGAGCAGTCACAGCTGGAGCGGGCCCTCACCAGCATGACTCGCGAAGCCCGTTTTCGCAGCGAGATGATCGGCACCCAGATCAATCAGCTCAGTCAGGATCGGGTGCTCCATCAGGCCCTCGACAACTTCCTTTTCTCCAGCCATGCCCGGCTGGCACTGGCCGCCTTCATCAAGTCCAACAGCCTGCTCACCTCGGCCTATCTCATCGATGACAAGGGGCTGGTGGTGGAGTACATCAATGGCCAGGCCTCCCACCTCGAATCGAGCAATCTGATGCCGCAGCTGATGGCCTGGAGCAAGACCCGCGAGGCGAAACAGGGCAAGCATCTGCTACTGCCCGTCGATGATCCCGTGCTGGTCGGCGACATGGAGCAAAACCGCAGCGGCGGGCTGGCACTGGTGGCCCCCATCTATCGCAATCACCAGCGCGCAGGGGTGATGCAGACCCCTTCCGGCTTCGTGATGGCCATCCTCCCCTGGCGACAGATGGCCCAACTGCTGGAGCCCTATCTCAAGGGGAGCGAATATCTGGTGATCTCCCAGGGCAAGAACCGTCTCTACGAAGGGGCTCACCAGAGCGCCAACGCAATGGATGACAGGGAGCCAAGCAAGATGGCGCAACCCCTGGTCATCGGCTGGCCCCAGTTGGAGCAGGAGATCACCCCCACCATCACCCTCTACAGCTACAGCGATGACAGGGTCAGCGAGCTCAACAAATCCCAGCAGCTGCTGACCGGCAGCATTGTCGGCATGTTGCTGCTGGTGGCCATCGGCTGCGTCTGGCTCACCCGCTGGCTCACCCGACCGCTGCGCTCGCTGGCCGCGCTGGTGCGCAGCTATGGCAAGGGCAACTACCAGCAACAGCAAGCACCGCTGCGCTTTGTGGAGTACGACGAGGTACGCCAGTTGCTGCAGGAGATGGCCTACACCATCTCGGCCCAGGTACGGGCGCTCTACCAGCAAAACGAACAGCTGCAGCGCGCCAATAGCGAGAAAGAGGCGTTCAACCAGCGGCTGCTCGGTTTCAACGACGAGCTGGAGCAAGAGGTGGCCTCGCAAACGACAGCCCTGCGCTCGGCCCTGAGCCGGGAGGAGCGCAGCCGCCATATCCTGCAATCCTGGCTGCAGTTCGGCCTGCACCAGCAGCTGGATATCGATATTGCCGAGCTGGCCAGCTCCGCCCTGCTGCAGCTATCCCAGCTCTATCCCGGCCACCGCTGGGGGCTGGTGATCCGCCGCGACGGAGAGCCTCACTACTCCCTGACCCAGGGGGTGGATGCCCCCTTGCGGGATGCCCTGCAGGAGAAGCTAGCCCAGCTGATAGATGAAGAGATCAGACACTCCGAATGCCTGTGGGATAACACGCTCTGGAAGATCATGACCCTGCCCGGCAGCCAGAGCGGCGTGCTGTTTGGCTATCTGATGGTGAGCGCCGAAGGGTTGGAGTCCGAAGACAGGGCCATCTTGCGGCTGTTTGCCAAGCAGCTGGCGGTGGGTATCGAAGGACGCCTCTTCACCGACGAGCTGGCGCGGGTCGCCCGCACCGACAATCTCACCGGGTTACCCAACCGGCAGGCGTTCGAAGAGGCCTTCCATCACTATCAGGCGGTGCTGGCGCGCCATCCCGAGCGTCACCTCGCCCTGTTCATGCTCGATCTCAACGGCCTCAAGCGCACCAACGACCAGTATGGGCACGAAGCAGGCGATGCCCTGCTGATCCAGATGGCTCGCCAGCTGCGCACCCTCTGCCGTCAGGATGAGAAGATCTTTCGCATCGGCGGCGACGAGTTCGTGCTGCTGGCGGAGGCCGATCACCTTGCCAGTCAGCGGCTGGCAGCCCGACTGGAAGCAAGCCAGCACCACGCCACCGTGCAGCATGGCGAGCACAGCTTCCCGCTGCGTTTTGCCATCGGCTGGAGCAGCAGCGACCAGACCCCGCTGGCAGAGCTGAGCCGGGTGGCAGACGATGCCATGTATGCCGACAAGGCGCGCTTCTATCAGGAGCAGCAGTAAAACCGGATGCCTCCGGCGTTGGCGAGCCTTTCGCCAACCCCCTGATGACCTCGCAAAAATGGCGCGCAACGCTAGACGCGGCGCGGGCCATGACTAAGATAGGGGCTCTTGATGTTTCGATTCGGAAGGGAGTAGGAAATGGAGTTAGTACTTGGCCCGCTGGAGGCCCGCGTCATCGGCTGTCTGATTGAAAAAGAGATCTGCACCCCGGATCAATATCCCCTCTCCCTTAATGCGCTGGTCAACGCCTGCAACCAGAAGAGCAACCGCGAGCCGGTGCTGGAGCTCTCCGAGCTCGATATCCGCGCCGTGGTGGACGAGCTGATCCGCAAGCGGCTGGTGGTCAACACCGCCGGCTTCAACGCCCGGGTGCCCCGCTACCAGCACAGGTTCTGCAACACCGAATTTGGCGAGCTGAAATTCAGCGCCCAGGAGCTCGGCATCGTCTGCGAGCTGCTGCTGCGCGGCCCGCAAACCCCGGGGGAGCTGCGCTCACGCACCAACCGCCTCTGCAGCTTCGATGATGTCACCGAAGTGGATGCGGTGCTCGGCGCCCTTATCGAGCGTGGCCCCTACGTGGTCAAGCTGCCGCGCGAGCCGGGCAAGCGCGAATCCCGCTACGCTCACCTGTTCAGCGGCGAAGTGGATATTCAGGCGATGATGGATGCCGCCCCCGCCGCAGCCTATGCCTCCCCTGCGGCGGATCGCCTGAGCGAGCTGGAGCAGGAGGTGAGCGAGCTCAAGAGCCGTCTCGCCGCCATGGAAGCACGGCTGGCCGCACTGGATGGTCAGGGCTGATCGCTTTTACCATCGCCAATCTCTATCAGGGAGCCGGGGCTGATGTCCCCGGCTCCCTGCGTTTTTTCATCGTGAGGAAGTGCCCGTGATCACCCTGATTAAAGAGTCTGACCACCAGAAGATGCCCTGGAAAAACCAGCAGGGCACCACCAGCCAGATCCTCATCTCCCCCAAAGGGAGCAGCCTTGCCAAACTCGACTTTGACTATCGACTGAGCTCGGCCCCCATCAAGAGCGCGGGCCCCTTCTCCCCCTTTCCCGGCTATCAGCGCATTTTGCTGCCGGTGAGCGGGGCTGGCTTTGTGCTCAACGGCCACCCCTACGCCACCTTCGAGGCGGCGCACTTTAGCGGCGATGAGGAGACCCACTGCGAGCTGCTGAAAAAAGAGGTGACCGATCTGGGGCTTATCTACCATCCGGATCGCATCAGCGCCAACGTGCGGGTGCTAAACCTCCCCTTCCCGCTGACCCTTACCCTCGAGCCAGAGAAGACCTACCTCTGCCACCTGCTGAGCGGCCAGCTGACCGTGCAGGGCAAAGAGGTGGCCATCAACGAGACACTGGTGGTAACCGGAGAAGAGAGCATTCACTTCGAATGCCAGAAGAAGACCGCCATCGCCTTCTTTACCCTGCAGGCTAAATAGCGCGAAAGTCGGTGAAAGTCGGCGGGCATGCAGCCATGTTATGCCACGCTACACACAAACAATAGAGATGAAAAAGCCGGGTAATCCCGGCTTTTGCTATTGAGGCAACCGGCTCGATGCCGGTTATCGCCTTAGTTGACCTTGAAGGCGCCCTTCATCATGGCGAAGTGGCCGGGGAAGGAGCAGAAGAAGGTGAGATCCTTGCCCGCCAGACCATCAGTCTTGAAGGTAACGCTGCTGCTCTCGCCGCCGCCGATCAGCTTGGTGTGAGCCAGCACACGGGGATCATCCTTGGGCAGGTAGTCATTCTCGGCCCCGGCGCTCATACCGGCAGTCGCCACGGTCTGATAGTCGGCAGTGCTGGCCAGCACCCAGTTGTGGCCCATGGCAGTAGCAGGCAGCTTGCCGGTATGGTTCAGGGTGACCGTCACCTCTTTGCAGGTGGCCGGCACACTCATCTCTTTGAGGTTGTACTGCATGGCATCATTGCCTTCGATGACCAGTGCACACTCATCCGCCAGCACGGGGGCAGCCAGGGTACTCAGCAACAGCAGGGTAATCGCCTTTTTCATCATCTTCTCCTTTGATTGGCAATGGATGGCAACGACTTGGCGGATGCGGTTAACGCTTCGCAAAGATGCCGTCTAAATCAACCTTCATTTTACTCAATTGTCTTCAATCGGCTATGGCTTTTGGCCAAAGCTGCGGGCCAGGTCACCAGATGGTGCTGCACTCGCCAATATCTCCCCTCACGGATGGACGATACGACCCGCTCCAGCCACAGGTTCAAAACTGTTTAATTTTTTCTGCCTTTTTCCTTCCGATTGCCCCTATCAGGGCTCGCCCGGCGGGCGCCCCTTGGCTAAGCTAGCGCCCCGATATGAACCTTCTCCAGATGAGAGCGCCGGATGATTGCGATAACCCCCGTGGCGGCCCTGCGCGGCCTGCTGCTGACCCTGCTGCTGGCGCTGGCCGGCTGCCAGCCCACCCCGCCTGCCCAGACCCGCATTCAGGGCAAGACCATGGGCACCTACTATGTGGTGACCCTGAGCGATAACTACCCCGGTGGGGAGCCCGCCCTCAAAAGCGACGTAGAAAGCTTGCTGGCCCGAATGAACAAGGAGATCTCTACCTACGATCCGGGCTCGCTCATCTCCCGTTTCAATCAGGGGCCAGCCAACGCCCCGTTTGCCATTCCGCCCACCATGGCCATCATCGTCCAGCAGGGAATTGATGCCGGTCGGCTGACCGACGGCAAGCTGGATGTGACCGTGGGGCCACTGGTCAATCTGTGGGGCTTTGGCCCCGACAAACGCCCGGTCAAGCGACCCGATGAGGCGGCCATTGCCGCCGCCCGCCACAAGGTGGGGATCGACAAGCTGACCCTGACCCCGCAGGGGGATCACTTCCTGCTCGAAAAAACGATACCGGATCTCTATCTCGACCTCTCCACCCTCGGCGAAGGGGCCGCCTCTGACGAGATTGCCGCCCTGCTCGAGGGCAAGGGGGTACACAACTACCTGATCGAAGTGGCCGGTGCGGTGCGCAGCAAGGGTAACAACAGCAAGGGTTCGCCGTGGAGAGTGGCCATCGTCGAGCCCTCCGATCAGCCGGGGGCGTTTTCCGATATCGTCATCCCCAACGGCATGGCGCTCAGCACCGCAGGCAGCTATCGCAACTACTACGAGCTGGATGGCCAGCGCTACTCCCATATCATCGACCCCGCCACTGGCCAGCCGGTCACTCACAAGCTGGTCTCTGCCAGCGTGATCACCCCGACCGCGCTGGAGGCCGATGCCCTCGATACCGCGCTGATGGTGATGGGCCCCGAGCAGGCGATGGCTTTTGCCAAGCAGCATAAGCTGGCGGTCTATCTCATCGTCAAAACCGGACAGGGGTTCAAGGCCGAGTACACGCCGCAATTTGCCCCCTATCTAGCAGAGAAGCGGGCAGAAAAACACTCCTGAACATAAGGCCCCGAGAACGGGGCCTTATCATTAGAGGTCATTGATGACGGGTTATTCGATGGTCACCCGATGAGGTGCCGGGGTTTCCACCTGCTTGGGCAGTTGCAAGGTGAGGATGCCGTTCTCGAACCTGGCGCTGACCTTGTCCAGCGCTACCTCGACCGGCAACTCCAGGGTGCGCGAGACACTGCCGAAGTAGCGTTCACTGCGCAGGGTTCGCTCATCCTTGTTCTCGCTGTCAAACTGGCGGATCTCCGCCTTCAGGGTCACCTGCTTGCCATGGATATCCACATGGATATCCTCCTTGGCGACCCCAGGCAGCTCGGCCTGCAACAGATAGTTGTCATCACTCTCTTTCAAATCCAGCCTGATCTGGCTCGGTAGCGGATCCCCGTGCAGGGGACGAATATAGAAGCCGGACGCCATATCGCGAAACAGGTCATCGAACAGACTGGTACGGCTCGGTAACAGACTCATTTTTGCTCCCTCCCTGATTGTTCCATGGACAGATGCAGGCCCTGATGCCTGCCTGATAGGGTCTACAGCTGACCGAAGCGTCTCTCCGGTCCCCTCTATCAGTCTAAAAAGCGCGCCGCTGGCTGCCACCCCATCTGAACTTTATTTGATATGGATCAACCACATGGCCCCGATAAATCCGGAGAAAACGTGACCCGTGAACAGAAAGCGAGGCGGCAAAAGCACATTGATTGCCACTTCACGCGCTTTGGTGGCACACTTTCCCTCATCAGCCCGCAGCGCCTCGACCCAGACAGATGCAGACACCTGAACAAGAGCCAGAAAAAAAGAGCCCAGCCAAGCCCCAACGCATTCTGATGGTCAATGAGCAGCGCTCGTTTCAGGTGATGATGAAGGCGATGCTGATCAATCTGGGGATCAGCAACATCACCTACTCCAATACCGCCGAGGATGCGCGGCGCCGCTGCCAGAAGGGCAGTTTCGACATTTATCTCATCGATTACGATCTGGGGGTCGGCGAAAACGGTCGCCAGCTGCTCGAAAGCCTGCGCGACAAAGATCTGATCCCGCCCCAAAGCGTGGTGATCATGGTGAGTGGCGACAGCTCCCGCGCCATGGTACTGAGCGCACTGGAAGCCGAGCCCGACGAATACCTGATGAAGCCCTTCTCCCAGGAGCAGTTCTCGTTTCGCTTGAAGCGTGCCCTCGCCCGGCGCAACGCCCTGGCCAGCGTCTTTACCGCGCTGGCCGATGACAATCTGGCAGCCCTCATTACCGCCTGCGCCGAGCGGGCCGATGCGGTGCCCCGTTTTGCCAACTACTGCCGCTGCCTGCAGGCCGATACCCACCTCAAGCTGGGTCAGGCACAGGAGGCGCGTGCCCTGATGCGCCAGCTGCTGGCCGGACAGGAGAACAGCTGGGCCCGCCTGACACTGGGCAAGGCGTGCAACACTCTGGGACTCCACGAAGAGGCGGTCAGCCATCTGCAGGCGACCCTCAAGAATACCCCGCTGATGGTGGAGGCTCACCTCTGGCTGGCAGAGTCCCTGCTGGCCCTCGGCCATGACGAGCAGGCGCAGCAGGAGCTGAGACGGGCGGTGGATATCTCCCCCCAGTCGGTGCAACTCTCCCGCCGGCTGGCGGAGGTGTGCCTGCAGCGCCACGACTACGCCCAGGCCAAGGATGTGCTGCTTGCCCTCATCGATCTGTCGCGCAACTCGATCCATCGCACCCCCCACTATCTGGGGGCCTATATCCAGACCCTGACCCTCTACGCCCTCAACAGCAACGACAGCTACCACATCGCCAACCTGCAAAAGCAGGTCAATTCGGCCCTGTCGCGCATCCGCGATTCGTTGATGATGTCGGAGTTCAACTACCCGGTGTTCGAGCAGATCTGTCAGGCCCGGGTGCAAATTGCGCTGGGGGAGCTGCTCAAGGGCAAGAAGATGCTCTATCGCGCCAACCAGAACTGGCTCGATGAACCGGCCACCATGCCCCCCGCCCTGCTTGGCGAGACCATCCTCGCCCTCTACCAGCTCGGCGAGTTCGAGTATGCCGAGAGCCTGCAGGGACTGCTGGCGGAAGACGAAGACCGGCTGCTCACCACCTGCATTCAGGCGACCCGGGATGACAAGACGGTGCTGGAGCGACGTCAGCGCTACCAGCAGCTCAACGATTTGGGGATCAAGGCCTATCAGAGTGGCGAGCTGGAGCAGGCCCTCGGCCATTTTCGCGAGGCCCTGCGCCGCGCCCCCGCCAATACCGGTGCCGCCCTCAACAAGATCCAGGTGCTGCTGCAACTGATGCAGAAAAACCGCAAGAGCCCGGAATTTGGCGCCGAGTGCAAAGACACCCTGGACGTGCTCGACGGCATCCCCCTCAACCCGGCCCAGCAGGAGCGTTTTCGCAAGTTGCGTCAGGAGTTCAACCAGTTCAGCTAAGACGCCGCCACGCCCCCTTTTCCCCACCTATGCTGAAACCAGTTCGGCAATGCGAGGGAAACGAAGATGGCGATGTGTCGTTATCTGGTGGCCGATGGCCGCCACTGCAGTGAAGAGGCTGGCGAGCACGAGCTCTGCCACTGGCATGATCCCCACAGACCCCATCAGGAAGCCCACACCGCCGAGGCGCTCGAGCAGTACGTTCGCGCTGGCGGTCTCTGCCACGGCCTGCAGTTGTCACGGGCCAATCTGGCTGGCCTCAATCTGGTCAACAAGGAGTCCGATCAGGGATTTTTGCTGGAGCAGTGCAACCTCTATCGCGCCAACCTGCGCGGTGGCCACCTCTACGGCCTGCGCATGAAGGGCGGCAGCCTGATGAAGGCCGATCTCAGTGATGCCAACCTCCAGTGCGCCACCCTCGATGACGTCAACCTGCTCGGCATCCGCTGGCACAACACCCGGCTCGACAACATGCAGACCGGCAAACGGGTGATGCAGGATCGCAAGGGCCGCCGCGAACGGGATCCCAAACAGGCGCGTGTCTGGTTCAAGGAGGCGGAAGAGACCTACCGGGATCTGCGCAAAGCCTCCGAGGCGCAGGGGATCTTCACCATGTCCGGCAACTATATCCAGCAGGAGCTCACCATGCGCCGGCTGCAACTGCCGCTCTGGTCGAGCCAGCGCTTCACCTCCTGGGTGGTCGATCTGTTCTGCGGCTATGGCGAGGCCCCGATGCGGGTGGTGCTCTTCTCCCTGCTGCTCATCTTTATCTGCAGCATTTTTTACTTCTTCTGCGGCCTCAACTTCTCCGGCAACCACCTAATCTATCGGCCGGATGCCCCCTTCGAACAGAACGCCATCTTCCTGCTCGAGTGCCTCTACTACAGCGTGGTCACCTTCACCACCCTGGGCTATGGCGACTTTACCCCGGTCGGCCTCTCAAGGCTCTTCGCCGCCTTCGAGGCCTTTACCGGCAGCTTCACGCTGGCGCTGTTTGTGGTGGTATTCGTCAAAAAGATGACCCGCTGACAACCTGCCCACGATCTTGCTGCGAGGCCGTGATCAAGGCTCATGTGCTGCTCGGAATCCTCACGTATATCTATACGCTCCGGTTCCTGCGCTGCGCTTCACCTTGCTGACAGCCTCTCGCGACAGCTCGTGAACAGGTTACCGATAGCCCGGCACCTGAACTTGCATCCACCGCCGATTCCTAGTCCAATAGCGACTTATAAAAATGACATGAGCATCCCGGACATGAAGATCATCTCTTTCAATATCAATGGCCTGCGCGCCCGCCTGCACCAACTGCAAGCCATCATCGACAAGCACCAGCCCGATGTTATCGGCCTGCAGGAGATCAAGGTGCACGATGAAGCCTTCCCGCTGGCCGATGTGGAGGCCATGGGCTATCACGTGGAGTTTCACGGCCAGAAGGCCCACTACGGGGTCGCCATCATGAGCAAGCAGAAGCCGGTCAAGGTGGAGAAAGGCTTCCCCACCGACGATGAAGAGGCCCAGCGCCGGATGATCATGGCCACCTTCGAGCGCGAAGACGGCTCCCTCATCAAGGTGATGAACGGCTACTTCCCGCAGGGTGAAAGTCAGGATCACGAGACCAAGTTCCCGGCCAAGCAGAAGTTCTACGAGGATCTGCAGCACTACCTCGAAACCAACCACACCCCGGACGACCAGCTGGTGCTGATCGGGGATATGAATATCTCCCCCACCGATCTCGACATCGGCATCGGTGAGGCAAACCGCAAGCGCTGGCTGCGGGATGGCAAGTGTTCCTTCCTGCCCATCGAACGCGAATGGATGGAGCGGCTGAAAGGGTTTGGCCTCACCGACACCTTCCGCGCCGCCAACCCCACAGAGTGCGAGCGTTTCTCCTGGTTTGACTACCGCTCCAGAGGCTTTGACGAGAACCGCGGCCTGCGCATCGACCTCATCATGGCCTCCGACGCCCTCAAGGACAGCGTGACCGAGACCGGCATCGACTATGAGCTGCGCGGCATCGAAAAGCCCTCCGACCACGCCCCCATCTGGGCCTGCTTCGCCTGATGCGACGCACGGTTAACCGCTAAGCCGCTGCGCGTTCACCAATCTGTGAAGCGGCTCGCGGTTGCTTGCGATAAAAGGGCGTAAACAGCCTATCCAGACAAGGTGCCTCAGGGCACCTTCTTTTTGCAGCAAGGAGTGCCTGACGTGACTACCCCTCACCTTCCCCTCTCCCCCGCCCGTTTTCTGGCCCTGCGCCTGTTGCCGGGGGAGGACCTGATCGCCGGATTGCGCACACACATGGCCCAACACGGCCTGCAGGCTGCCTGGATCGCCGGGGCGGTCGGCAGTCTGACCCACGCCAATCTGCGCTATGCCGCCCGCCCCGATGGCACCCTGCTGGAGGGGGCCTTCGAGGTGATCGCCCTCGGCGGCACCCTGGACCCGGAGTGCGAACACCTGCACCTCTCCCTCTCTGACGAGCAGGGATTGATGCGAGGTGGCCATGTGCTGCCCGGTTGCCGGGTCCGCACCACCCTCGAACTTGTGATTGGCGAGCTGGAGGCGTACCGTTTCACCCGAGCCCCCTGCCCCCACTCCGGCTATGAAGAGCTGCTCATTACCCCCAGAACCTTGTGAGGATCACTATGTCCGTCAGTAAACTCTCCAGCTACAACCTGGCCTTTATGGTCATCTGCATCGCCATCAACATGGTGGCGGGACAGGCGGTCTCCATGCTCAAGCTGCCCATCTTCCTCGACTCCATCGGGACTGTGCTCTGCGCCATTCTGGCGGGCCCCTGGATGGCGGTCGCCACCGGTCTGCTCACCAACCTGCTGTGGGGACTGCTCACCGGCCCCATCGCAGCCGCCTTTGCCCCGGTCGCCATGATGATTGGTCTCAGTGCCGGTCTGATGGCGCGCGCGGGCTGGTTCAACAATCTGCCCAAGGTAGTGGTGAGCAGCGTGGTGATCACCCTGGCGCTCACCCTGGTGGCCATTCCCATCCGCTCCTACCTATTTGGTGGCGCCACCGGCAGCGGTGCTGACTTTATGGTTGCCTACCTGCACGCCATGGGCAGCGATCTGCAGGAGTCGGTTGCCGTCACCGTGCTCGGCACCAACCTGCTGGACAAACTGTTGACCGTGCTGATCGCCTGGGGGCTGGTACGCCGCCTGCCGCAGCGCACCCTGCGCCACTTCCCGCAGATGGCCGCCGTGCGCTGATGCACCCGTTTACCTCCCTCGCACTCTGGCTGTGGTTTTCGGTCACGGCCAGCGTGCTGCCACCCCCCTGGCTCTGGGGCTGGAGCCTGCTGCCGCTGCTCGCGTTAATGGTGCTACCGGGAGCCCGCTCCCGGGTCAAGCTTGTGCTGGCGGTGATGCTGCCGCTGGGGCTGGGGCTCTATCTGGTTCACGGCCCTTGGTTGCGGATCCTGCTCGGCATGCCAGAGGCGCCTGTCAGCGAAACCTTCCCCATTCTGCCCCTCTGGTGTCGCCTGCTCGCCTGTCTCGCCAGCGCCCAGCTCTGGCTGTGGGCGGTCTCGACCGAGCGCTTTGTCCATGCGCTGTTTGCCAGCCGGCTGCCCATCGCCCTCTCCTACCTCTGCTGTGGCCCGCTGCTGCTCAAGGAGCAACTTGGCCACCAGCTGCGGGCGATAAAGGAGGCCCAGCTGGCCCGTGGCGTCCCCTTTGATGGCCATCCGTTGGCCCGGCTGCGCGCTACCATTCCGCTGCTCTCGCCGCTGGTCGGGCAGGCGTTAAGCGAACTGGCGACCCGCAGCATGGCACTGGATCTGCGGGGCTTTCGCAGCCAACCGACCCGCACTCGCGTGGTCGAGATCCCGCAGCGGCACCATGAGCCGCTGCTGCGCTATCTGTTGCTGGTGCTGGTGCTACTGGAGATTGTCTGGAGGTGGTGGCCATGATCTCGCTCCGTGGATTAAACATCGGCCATGCGGCCCATCCTGACCACTTCCAGCTGGGACCCCTCGACATTGAATTGGGTGCTGGCGAGTGGCTCACCATCCTCGGCGGCAACGGGGCGGGAAAATCCCTGCTGGCTCAACTGCTGGCGGGAGGCTGGTCACAGCTGCACCTCGATACCCTGGCCGGGACAGGCATCATCCTCGGTACTCCCCACGACGGGGGGCAGCTCAATGAACAGGCCGCCCAACGCCAATGGGTGCAGCAATCCCCCTATCTGCAATTTTCCGGCTGCTGCTTTTCGGTGGTCGATGAGGTGGCCTTCGGCCCCGCCAATCTGGCGCTGCCAGTGGCCGAGATCTGTCGGCGGGTGGCTGATGCCATGGCGTGCTGTCACTGCGAGGAATTGGCGACGCAACATCCCCTATCCCTGTCGGGAGGGCAGGCCCAACGGGTGGTGCTGGCCTGTGCACTGGCGATGCAGCCCAAACTGTTGATCCTGGATCAGGCCTTCAGCCGCCTGACCCCGGAGGCGAGCCACACCCTGCTGCGCCAGATCCGCCGCTACAGCGAGCTGAGCGGCTGCAGCGTCATCTTGCTGGAGCAGCGGCTCTTTCCGGCCGCTCACTATTGCGAGCAGTTCGTACTGCTCGACCATGGCCGCCAGCTGGCCCGCGGCGAGCTCGGCGAGGTGCTGCCCCATCTGCCCGGGCGGGTGATCCTGCCGGACTCCCTGCGCGAGGCGTTGCAGGCGCGCGACCCGCACCATCATCCCTACCCTTTGGCCATTTTGCGGGAGTTTTATGCTGAACTTTGACCGCCTTTGTTTTTCGTGGGCGCCGGACAATCCCTGCCTGCACGACATCACATTGCAGATTGCCAGCGGGGAACAGGTAGCCATCGTCGGGGATAACGGCGCAGGCAAGTCGACCCTGCTGCGACTGGCGGCGGGCCTGCTGGCCCCCACCTCCGGCACGGTGAGCTGGCAACAACAGGATCTCTGCGAGCAGCGGGCACTGGCGCGCGCCAGTCAGATCGGTTTTCTGTTTCAGGAGTCGGAGCGCCAGCTGTTTCACAGCCGGGTCGACGATGAAATCGCCTTTGGCCTGCGCCTGCAAAAACAGCCGGGGGAAGAGATCCGGGAACGGGTGGCGGCGGCACTGGCGCAGTGCGAGCTGACCGCGTGGGCAGCATCCCACCCGCTGGATCTCGATGCCGGTCAGCGACGGATGGTGGCGGTGGCCTGCCTTCATGCCATGCAGCCCGAATTGCTGCTGCTCGATGAGCCGAGCCGGGATTTCGATCCCCATTGGCTGGCCATTCTGGAACGCTGGCTTGCCAGCGAACGGGCGAAGGGCACCACCATAGTGGCCATCAGTCACGACGCCGAATTTGTCAGGCGTAACTTCACCACCCTGATCGAGCTCAAAGCCGGGCGTCTGGTGGCCCACGGCCCCGCAGCCGAACGACTCTCTGCTCTCAATGGCTATCACCAAGACGAGAAGAGCAGTGCCCTGTTGTTGGCCACCCTCGCCCGAGCCGAACATCCCCGCTGAACCTCGCTACATCGGAAAAAGTCAGGCTTTTTTCGTCAATCGGCAACCTTGATTGCCACCTTGAGAAGGCTGGGTTCAGATTACAGACCTATCATCTCTCATTCCTCTCATAAAAAAGTTGTTTTTTTAATCATGAAGTTAATGATGTGTATGGAGTGTTTTGCTGAACGCAGCAACCGGGATCGATTGAACAGGAGTGTGATGATGAAGGTGCCCCTTGCCGGAAAAGAGATTTACAAACGTAGCTTGCTGACCCTGGCGCTGATTGGCGGATTGACCGCCTGCGGTGGCGAGACGACCCAGACGGCCCAGACCATGCCCGCCGTCCCCGTGGTGGTCGCCGAAGCCACCCCGACCGATGTACCATTGACCACCGAGATGGTGGGCGAGACCGCCGGTTTTCGCGAGATCGATGTGCGCTCCCGGGTCAATGGCATCCTGCTCAAGCGCACCTATGTGGAAGGCCAGCCGGTCACCGCCGGTCAGGAGCTGTTTCTAATTGATCCCGAACCCTACAAGGTGGCGCTGGAACAGGCCAAGGGGACCTTGGCTCAGGAGCAGGCGCGTCTGAACAAGGCCCGTGCCGATCGGGATCGCATCATTCCCCTGTTCAAACGTCAGGTGGTGAGCCGCCAAGACTATGACAACACCATCGCCAACTACGAAGCCGCCATCGCCAGCCATCAGGCGGCTCAGGCCATGGTAAAAGAGGCGGAGCTCAACCTCAGCTACACCCGGGTGACCGCGCCCATCAACGGCATGGCGAGCAAGAGCTCCCAATCCGAGGGTAGTCTTATCTCCACCAGCGGCGAAAATGGTCTGCTCACCACCATCACCCAATTTGATCCCCTCTACGTCAACTTCTCCTACTCGGAGCAGGATCGCCTCAATTTCGAGAACTCGGTAAAGAAAGGGATCATTGAAGCCAAGGACGCCACCACCTGGCGCACCCATATTCGCCTCGCCGATGGCTCCGTCTATCCGGAAGCGGGCAAGCTCAACTTCTCCGACAACCGGGTCGATCCGCAGACCGGTACCATCCGTGCCCGCGCCATCTTCGACAACAAGGACGGCGTGCTGCTGCCCGGTCAGTTTGTCCGCATGACCATCGATCTGGGCCTGCGCAAAAACGCCATCGTGGTGCCGCCGCGCGCCATCGTCCAGTCTCAGGCCGACCGCATGGTGATGGTGGTGGATGCCGACAACAAGGTGATCCCGCGTCCGGTCAAGCTGGGACCTGTGGTCACCGATGGTGTGCTGATCGACAGTGGCCTCAATGCCGGTGACCGTTACATTGTCGAAGGCCTGATGAAAGCTCGCCCCGGCGCCGTGGTCAAACCGGTCTCGGCCGATGAGATGAAGGCCATCACCACCAAGGTGGTCAGCCAGTCTGCGGCCAAGTAAGGAGCCCGTATGTTTTCCAAGTTCTTCATAGAACGCCCCATCTTCGCCAGCGTGATTTCGATCATTATCGTGCTGAGCGGGTTGGCGGCGATGCGTTCGCTCCCCATCGAGCAGTATCCCCAGATCACCCCGCCGGTGGTGTCGGTCACGGCGTTTTATCCGGGTGCCACCCCGGAGGTGATCTCCCAGACCGTGGCGGCGCCGCTGGAGCAGCAGATCAACGGCGTCGAGCGGATGATCTACATGCAATCGGGGTCGGCCTCCAATGGCCAGATGAACCTCAACGTCTACTTCGAGATCGGCACCGATCCGGATCAGGCCACCATCAACGTCAACAACCGGGTGTCGGCCGCCATGGCCCAGCTGCCGGAAGAGGTCAAGAAGCAGGGGGTCACGGTCAAGAAGAAATCGACCGCCATCCTGCAGGTGGTGACCCTGCAATCGCCGAACGGTTCGTTTGATACTACCTATCTGTCGAACTACGCCCTGCTCAACATCATCGACGAGCTCAAGCGGATTCCAGGCATCGGTGATACCACCCTGTTTGGCGGTACCGACTATGCGATGCGCATCTGGTTGCGGCCGGATCGGCTGGCCCAGCTCGAACTTACCCCGAGCGACGTGATCGGCGCCATTCGCGAGCAGAACACCCAGTTCGCGGCAGGCAAGATCGGTGCCCAGCCCACCACGACCCCAATCGACTTCACCTACACGGTGCAGACCAAGGGGCGCCTTGAGGATGTGAAGGAGTTCCAGGACATCATCGTCCGCTCCATGCCCGATGGCTCCAAGATCCGGGTGCGCGATGTCGCCAGGGTCGAGCTGGGCGGTAAGGATTATGATCTGGTCGCCCGTGCCAACGGCAAACCGGCCATCGGTATCGCTACCTATCTGCAACCGGGCGCCAACGCCGTGGCGGTCGCCGATGCGGTGCACGCCACCATGGAGCGACTCAAGGAGCGCTTCCCGCAGGATATCGAGTACCAGATCCCCTACGACACCACCGAGTTCGTGAAGATCTCCATCGAAGAGGTGGTCCACACCCTGTTCGAGGCGATCGTGCTGGTGTTCGTGGTGGTCTACCTGTTCCTGCAGAACTTCCGTGCCACCCTGATCCCCTGTATCGCGGTGCCGGTATCGCTGATCGGGACCTTCGCCGGCATGCTGGTGCTCGGTTTCTCCATCAACCTGCTGACCCTGTTCGGCATGGTGCTCGCCATCGGTATCGTGGTGGATGACGCCATCGTGGTGCTGGAAAACGTCGAGCGGATCATGAGCGAGAAGAAGTGCTCGCCCAAAGAGGCCGCCATCCTCGCCATGCAGGAGGTCTCCGGTCCGGTGGTCGCCATCGTACTGGTGCTCTGCGCCGTGTTCCTGCCGGTCGCCTTTATGGGCGGCATGACGGGGGTGATGTACAAGCAGTTCGCCATCACGGTCGCGGTCTCGGTCGCCATCTCCGGTCTGGTGGCGCTGACCCTCTCTCCCGCCCTGTGTGCCTTGCTGCTGAAAGAGGGGCACCACAAGCCGGCCCGTTTCTTCGTCTGGTTCAACAGCAGCTTTGACAAGCTGACCAACCGCTACGTGCGCGGTGTGGCCTTCCTCAACCGCCGGGTGGGTGTGGCTTTTTCCATCATCGCCGTGCTGCTGCTCTCCATCTACGGTCTGTTCCTGAAAGTGCCGGGCGAGCTGGTACCGAACGAGGATCAGGGCTACCTCATCTCCGCCGTCATGCTGCCGGATGCCGCCGCCATGAGCCGCACCCAGGAGGTGGCTGACAAGTTTGACCAGATTGCCATGGCCAACCCCCATGTGAAGGATGTCATCACCTTCTCGGGCTTTGACATTCTCTCCAACGCCGTCATCAGTAACAGCGGTCTCAGTTTTATTACTCTGACGGACTGGAGCGAGCGCCAGGGGGCCGGGCAAGACTCCTTCTCGCTGGCCAAGACCTTCCAGGGGATGAGCCTGATGGGACTGGCGGATGGCTTTGTCGCCTCCTTCAACCCGCCCCCCATTCAGGGGATGTCCACCACCGGCGGCCTCGAGGCCTATCTGCAAAATCGTGGCACCGGCAACGCCCAGGCGTTTTCTGGCGAAGTGGAGCGTTTCCTCGCCGCCGCCAAGGAGCGCCCGGAGTTTGCCAGCGTCACCTCCACCTACCGTGCCAACGTGCCACAGGTCTATCTGGACCTTGATCGCGAAAAGGCCAAGGCGCTGGGGCTACCGATCAATGCGGTGTTTGACACCATGCAGGCCACCTTCGGTCAGGTCTATGTCAACGACTTCAACCAGTTCGGCCGTACCTACCGGGTGCAGTTGCAGTCCGAGGCGGACTACCGCGCCAAGAAGAGCGACATCCGCAATGTCTATGTCCGCTCCGACAAGGGAGAGATGATCCCGCTCAGCAGTCTGGTGACGGTGCGTGACGCCACCGGCCCGGAACTGGTGGAGCGCTTCAACATCTTCCAGGCCGCCAAGATCATGGCGCAGCCCGCCCCCGGCTACAGCTCGGGTCAGGCCATCGCCGCGCTGGAAGCGGTCGCCAACGATACCTTGGGCAACGACGCCAAGCTGGAGTGGACCGGTTCCGCCTATCAGGAGAAAGCGGCCGCAGGTAGCGCTGGCACCGCGTTCGGCTTCGGTATCGTGATGATCTTCCTCATCCTGGCCGCCCAGTATGAACGCTGGACCCTGCCGTTTGCGGTGATCACTGCCGTGCCGTTTGCCCTGTTCGGCGCCCTGCTCGCTACCTGGCTGGTGGGCCTGACCAACAACGTCTACTTCCAGATCGGGCTGGTGACGCTGGTCGGGCTGGCGGCCAAGAACGCCATCCTGATCGTGGAGTTCGCGGTGATGAAACACGAAGAGGGGATGAGCCTTATCGAGTCGGCGCTGGAGGCGGCGCGCCTGCGTTTCCGTCCCATCGTGATGACCTCGCTCGCCTTCATCCTCGGCTGTGTGCCGCTGGTCACCTCCAGCGGCGCCGGTGCGGCAAGCCGTCACGCCCTCGGCTGGCCGGTGATCGGCGGCATGCTGGCGGCCACCTTTATCGCCATCTTCTTTATCCCGCTCTTCTTCCGGCTCATCATGCGCCGCTCGGAGAAACAGGCCTGACCGCTGCGATCTCGCTCACCAAGCCCCTCCCTCACGGAGGGGCTTTTTTATTCCGTGCGTTACATGGCAAACAGATAGGCCTTCATCGCCTTGAGACGCACGGTGGCAGCACCGATGATGTCGATAAAGCCGAGCAGCGGATGGGGTTTGTGTGCCGAGATCCAGGCCGAACCGGTCGCCCCGATGGGCAGCACGACCCCTTCCGGCTCCAGCATGTCTAGCACCACGGTACGGCCATGGCTGGACATGTTGTTGCCCACATGCTGGCGCACATGCTGATCACCCTGCATCGCGTTCAGCTGGGCCTCACCCGTGCCGGTACGCACCGAGTGAACCCGAGCCCGGAATACCCGCCCCGGATAGGCATCCACATAGAACTCGGCAAACTGGCCCGGTTCAATGGCGCGGTAGCTCTGATCCGGAATGCGAAACTCCAGAAACTTGCGCGAGGTATCGTAGAGGTGCATGTTGCCGGTGCGCGAGCCGTTGGCCAGATTGACCACCGACACCTGACCGTCGAACGGGGCACGGATCACCTTCTCTTCGTTCCGCCGTTGCTGCAACGCCAGCTCGCTCCCCAGATTCTGCACCTGGGCCTCGATCATCTTCACCTTGGCCTCGCTGGCACTCTGTTGCGCCAGATCACCATCGATCTGGGCCTGCAACTGATCGCGGCTCTGGATGCTGGAGTAGCTGCCCAGCTGGGTCAAGCGCGCCAGCTCTTTGCGATTGAGGGTCAGCCGCGACAAAATGGCGCGCTGCTGGCTCAGCTCGGCGCTGATCTGGGCCTGCTGGGCGTCGATCTGGTGGCTCAGGGCTTGTGCCTTGCCATCGCTCTCCCAGTTGGCGAGGGTGTAGATGGGCTGACCCTTCTTCACCTGCTGGTTGTGGACGACATGGATCTCGTCGATCTGGTGGAACTGGTTGGTGCCGAGCAATGGGCCCAGCACCGCATGAGGCGCCTTGACCGTGGCCGAATCGGTGAAGTCCACCGGTGCCAGATGGCGGGAGGTGGTCAGCAATCCGAGGGCCAGCAAGGCCCCGATCGCGGTGCTCCAGAAACCGGTCTTGAGGTTCCAGGGCAGCACCTTCAGCTTGACCAGCAACCAGACGAGCAGGATATAGGGCAGCAGGATCTCTTTCACGATGGCTCCCCTTGATGACGACCACGGCGAATCCCATGGCCGATGATCTGGCTCATCCGCTCGGCCAGCACATCCCAGCGGGCAAAGGCGATGATGATGGCCAGCACCCACCAGGTCTTGTCGATAAACAGGCCGCAAAGGGACAAGGCAAACACCAGAGTGATATGCACCGACTCGGACAACTTGGCACGATGCACGGCGATCTCGTGCAGTTGCCACAACAGATGGATCAGATAGAGCACGACATAGAGGGTAATGACGGTGATCACCCCCATAAAGATCTCGGAATCGAGCAGTACCATGATGGCTGGCAGGGGATGACTGAACTGAGCCGCATCAACCGGATAGATGCTGGCCCCTTTCGAGAAGAAGATAACCAGAGCGACCGTGACCAGAATAAACGCCAGGCGCCAAAGCCACCGTGCTAACGCAGAGGCAGGTTGTGATGACATTCGCTGTTGCTCCTCGTGTAACGGGTGATCAAACGGGTGTCCCTCGAGGGTCACCCGGCTCATACCCCGCGCCGGTTGGCAATGACCAGACCGGCTACGGGCAGGATGGAGAAGCCCCCAACCTGTGGGGGCTTGCTTGACTCACGCCTCAGAACTGGTGCTGCACACCGATATTGAAGAAGTTGAGATAGCTGTTGTTGTAGGTGCCGGAAATATCCTTGCGAACTCCATATGGGCTCTCTTGATTAACCGACATATCCCCCAACCAGGCCAGGGTGTAGCTGGCTTCCAGCCTGGTGGCCGGGCTCAGCTGGTAGCTGGCACCCAGACCCCAACGCCATCCCTCACCCATCGGCAAGTTGACGGTGCGGTGGGCATCGTCCACGGCGCTGCTGTCATAAGCGATACCACTGCTCAGACGCAGAGCGGGGGTAACGTCGAACTGGGTACCCAGGCTGAGGTGCCAGGTGTCCTTGTAGTGCATATCCACGCTGCGGCTGCGACGCTGGGTCGTCACGTCAATGTCACCAAAACGGGACCACTGCTGCCAGTTGGCGCTGGCCAGCAAGGCCCACTGGTCGTTGAGCTGGTGATAACCACTCAGGGTCACGGTCTGCGGGATCATCATATCCACACCAAGCCCTGCGAGGTTAAAGTGGGTAAACAGCTGATCTTCCAGCTCCCACTTCAGCTCGGAGAAGTAGCTCAGACCGATGCGGGAGTGTTGGTCCAGCTCATAGAGCACCCCGAAGGAAGCACCATAAGCCCAGTCGCTATCGGAAAACTCCTGACCCTGAATCGGGTTGAGACCAGCGGCAGCAACATCGAGTGAAGTGTCCAGACTACCGTGCATGGCGATCAGGCTGGCCCCCACCGACCAGTTGGCGTCGATGCGGTACGCCAGGCTCGGAGCAAAAGCGATACCGGTCAGCTTGGCGGCCTCTACATAACCACTGCCCTCCCAGCCTTCGCCATAGTCGATACCCAGACCATGGCTGCCAAACATGCCGAAACCGGCGACCCACTGGTCATTGATGGCATGGGTCAGATAGACGCTGCCGAGCGGCGCGGTCTGCAACGCATTGCCGCCGTTGTTGCCGCCATTGTCCAGATCCAGCTCGAGATCACCGTATACCACACCGCCATTGACCTGCAGCTGGGTACCTTCCAGCTTGGTCATACCGGCCGGGTTGCTGGCGATGGTCTCTGCTCCCTGGGCACGGGCGGCTGCCCCTGCGTTGGCCAGCGCACTGTTGGCAGTGCTGGTTTCGTAGAGGGCAAGGCCGCCAGCCATTGCTGAAGGGCTCAGCAAAGCGGCAAGCATCAGCGACAGCAGTCGTTGCTGCATTTCGATACTCCTGAATAGTGAACAAGGGGGCACCCGAGAGGGTGTGCATCTCAACAAATGACATTTCTGTGTCTGGCAATCAGCATCCGGGAAGCCAACGGCTTTATGTTGCACGTTCGTGGCGTCACGCTATTGAGGGGGCTGGCAAGCATGTTGTGAGGCCCGCTTCCCTGTTGCAACCGGCATCCGGACGCGGGAAACGCACCATCACTCAATAGTGGCGACTGACTGGCGCGCATCCTAACGGGATGAGCGGCAAGCTTCATTAGGGTTGGGCATACGCAATAGTTAAGCAATGCTTAACTATTTACCCTCTATACCATTCCTCCATTACATAACCGGCGCCATTGACCTTCACCTCGAGGCAAGGTTTACAGTCCCGCCATCTGCTCCCGAAGGATGCCCGGATTGTCACTCACCCAGCTTGCTGCAAGATTGCCCTCAGTTGCTTTGGCCCGGCTATTGCTGGCACTGCTGCTCGTCTGCAATCTGACCCTCTGCATCAGCTGGCACGGGGCGCAACCAGCGCTCGACATTTCATCCCGACCAATGGCCTCCCAGCCTCACAACATGGTGATGGGTGGCGACGAGCCGATGGCGGTCATGGATCACCAAACCCCTACCGCGTCCCTCTCCTGCCATCAGGGGATGGGAGATGACGCCACCCCAAGCGGTGACTGCCAGATGCAGACCGGCGTCTCTGGCGCAGCCAACACCCTGCCGCTGTTTGGCATGCTGCTCTCCCTGTTTATCTTGCCGCTGCTGCTACTGCCCACTGGAGCGGCGAGCAGCGTACTGGACAACTGGCTGCGCGACCCCTTCTTGCGATCCCGCGGTACTCACCCTCCCTCCTGGCCGCGCCGACATCTGATGCTGTCGGTGCTGCGTCACTAGAACGATCTTCTACTGCGTGCCTGCGGCAAGGTTGACCTTGCCCGTGTCTGCACGCCTTGCTTGACCCTGTGAACACTGGCCCCGCCAGCAGCAGGGAGCCGTGCGTCTGCTGACTCGTCAGCAACGCCCCGTTTGCCGCCAGCCCCTTGGGTAATGCCTTGCACCTCACCCGCCCGGCGGCCTGCACAAGAGAAGACGTATCATGTCACCAGCCCACTTTTCACCCACCAAGGTTGCTGCCTTCGCGGGCGCATTGTCCCCCAGCACGTTCTGCATGCAGATCCGCGCCGGAGGCCACTCATGAACAAGACCGTCCTGATGTCGGCCCTGTTGCTCGCCCTTGGCGCCGGTGGCGGCTACTGGGCCGCCAAACAGAGCACCGATAGCACCAGCGCCAAAGAGAAGACGCCCCTTTACTGGGTCAACCCCATGGATCCCCGCGACAAGCGCGACGGCCCCGCCAAGGACAACATGGGGATGGACTTTATCCCCGTCTATGAGGAG
This sequence comes from Aeromonas allosaccharophila, assembly GCF_016026615.1. NCBI lineage: Bacteria > Pseudomonadati > Pseudomonadota > Gammaproteobacteria > Aeromonadales > Aeromonadaceae > Aeromonas > Aeromonas allosaccharophila. The sequence continues at coordinate 1,952,064 of NZ_CP065745.1, forward strand.
CAAAAAAACGGCTCGCCGGGCACCGTCACCATCAGCCCCGAGATCCAGCAGAACCTGGGGGTGCGGCTCGCCAAGGTGGAGAAGCTCCCCATCCACCAGCAGATCGAGACGGTCGGCTACGTCGGCTATGACGAGGACCGGCTGGAGGCGATCAACGCCCGCATGGCGGGCTGGATCCGCACCCTCGCCATCAAGAGCGAGGGGCAGCAGGTGACTAAAGGCGCCCTGCTCTACGAGATCTACGCCCCGGATCTGGTCAACGCCCAGCACGAGTACCTGCTCGCCCTCAACACGGCCAACCCGCTGCTACTGCGCGCCGCCGAGGGCAAGCTCAAATCCTTGCAGGTGCCGGCAGATCAAATCGCCGCTCTCAAACGAAGCCGTCAGGTGCAGGAGACGGTGCGTATCTATGCTCCGAGCAGCGGCTATGTGTCGGAGCTCAAGGTGCGCGAAGGGCAGTATGTGGAGCCCGCCGCCGCTCTGTTCAACATCAGCACCCTCAAGCAGGTGTGGGTCAGTGTCGAGGTGTTCGAGCGCCAGGCGGCCCAGCTGAAAGTGGGCGATCCGGTCACCATGACCCTCGACTATGCTCCCGGCCGCAGTTGGCAAGGTAAGGTGGATTACCTCTACCCGACTCTGGATGCCGCCACTCGCACCCTCAAGGTGCGGCTGCGCTTTGACAATCCGGACGAGTTTTTGAAACCCAATATGTTCGCCAAGGTGAGCATTCGCACCGGGCAGGGGGAACCCCGGCTGGTGGTACCGAGCGAAGCGGTGATCCGCACCGGCAGTCAGGATCGGCTGGTACTGGCGCTGGGGGATGGCAACTTCAAGTCGGTCGCCGTCACCCTGGGTCCCCAGTTTGGTGACAAGGTCGCCATCAAGGCGGGGGTGGAGGCTGGGGACAGCATAGTCAGCTCGGCCCAATTCCTGCTCGACTCCGAATCGGCCATCGATTCAGACTTCCAGCGCATGACGGCGGTGCGCCCCGCCCAAGTGTGGACCCAGGGCGAGGTTGAAAGCATCGATCTGGCCAACCGCACCCTGATGGTGGCCCACCAGCCCATCCCCGAGTGGCAGTGGCCCGCCATGGAGATGGAGTTCACCGTCGCCGAGGGGGTCGACATGAGCAAGCTGGCCGAGGGGCAAACCCTGCATCTGCAGGTGATGGAGGAGGGAGATGAGTACCGCATCACCACCATCCATCAGGAGAAGGCACCCGCTACTGACGGCGACGCCAAGCCTGCAACGGATGAGATGGAAGGGATGGACCATAGCCAGCACGATATGGGGGCCAAGTCATGATCCCTGCCATCATTTGCTACCTTGCCGATAAACAGGCTCAGCTCTCTGCACCAAATGAGCAAGGAGCCCAATCATGATCCCGTCCATCATTCGCTGGTCAGTGGGCAACCGCTTTTTGGTGCTGCTATTAACCCTCATGCTCACGGCCTGGGGGCTCTGGTCGGTCAAACAGACCCCGGTGGACGCCCTGCCAGATCTCTCCGATGTGCAGGTGATCATCAAGACGGCCTATCCGGGCCAAGCGCCTCAGGTGGTGGAGGATCAGGTGACCTACCCGCTCACCACCGCCATGCTGGCGGTGCCGGGGGCCACCACGGTGCGCGGCTACTCCTTCTTCGGCGACTCCTTCGTCTATGTGCTGTTTGACGACAACACAGATCTCTACTGGGCCCGCGCCCGGGTGCTGGAGTATTTGAGCCAGGTGGCCCCCAATCTGCCCGCCTCTGCCCGCCCCCAGCTCGGCCCCGATGCCACCGGGGTGGGCTGGGTCTATCAGTACGCATTGGTGGACAGAACCGGCAAGCACGACCTCAGCCAGCTCACCTCGCTGCAGAACTGGTTCCTCAAGTACGAGTTGCAGACGGTGGATGGGGTCTCCGAAGTCGCCACAGTCGGTGGCATGGTGCGCCAGTATCAGGTACGGGTCGATCCGGACAAGCTGCGCGCCTACGGCATCCCGCTCTCCCTTATCGAGACCGCCATCAAACAGGGCAATCAGGAGACCGGCGCTTCCGTCATCGAGATGGCGGAAGCGGAGTACATGGTGCGCTCCAACGGCTATCTAAAGAACGTCGAGGATCTGAAGCAGATCCCGCTCGGCACCACGGTGCGCGGCGCCCCGCTGCTGCTGGGGGATGTGGCAGATGTGGTCACCGGTCCCCAGATGCGGCGCGGCATTGCCGAGCTCAACGGCGAAGGGGAAGTGGTGGGCGGCATCATAGTGATGCGCTACGGCGAGAATGCCCAGCACACCATAGACGGAGTCAAGGCACGGCTGGCGGAGCTGAAAAGCAGCCTGCCAGAGGGGGTGGAAGTGGTCACCGTCTACGACCGATCCGACCTTATCCAGCGCGCTATCGACAACCTCTCCGGCAAGCTGGTGGAGGAGTTCGCGGTGGTGGTGCTGGTCTGCCTCGCCTTCCTGTTCCACCTGCGCTCGTCGCTGGTGGTGGTCATCACCCTGCCCATCGCCATTCTGGTGGCCTTTATCGTCATGCACCTGCAGGGGATCAACGCCAACATCATGTCGCTCGGGGGTATCGCGATTGCCATCGGCGCCATGGTAGATGGCGCCATCGTGATGATCGAGAACGTCCACAAGCACATGGAGCGAGAGGCGCTTACCGACAAGAACCGCTGGCGCATCATCACCGAGGCGAGCATAGAGGTCGGGCCCGCCATCTTCTTCTCTTTGCTCATCATCACCATCAGCTTCCTGCCGGTGTTCGCGCTGGAGGCGCAGGAGGGGCGGATGTTCCACCCCCTCGCCTTCACCAAGACCTACGCCATGGCCGCCGCGGCCGCGCTCGCCATCACGCTGGTGCCGGTGATCATGGGTTACTTCATCCGTGGCAAGGTGCTGGCGGAGCAGGCCAACCCGCTGAACCGCTGGCTGAGCCAGGGCTATGTGCCGCTGCTCAAGGCCGTCCTGGCTCGTCCGAAAACTACCCTGGCCATCGCCGCCGTGGTGACGGTGGCGGGCTTCTGGCCGCTCAAATACCTGGGCTCCGAGTTCATTCCGCCGCTCGATGAGGGGGACATCATGTACATGCCCACCACCGCGGCCAATATCTCGGTGGGCAAGGCGCGAGAGATTTTGCAGCAGACCGACAAGCTCATTCGTACCGTGCCCGAGGCGCAAAACGTGTTCGGCAAGGCGGGCCGCGCCGAATCGGCCACCGACCCCGCCGATCTGGTAATGATGGAGACCAGCATCCAGCTCAAGCCCCGCGATCAGTGGCGCCCCGGCATGACCCCGGAGAAGCTGAAAGAAGAGCTCGACTCCCTCATCCGCTTCCCCGGTCTCACCAACGCCTGGGTGCCCCCCATCAAGACCCGCATCGACATGCTGGCCACCGGCATCAAGACCCCGGTCGGCATCAAGATTGCGGGGCCCGATCTCAAGGTGATCCAGCAGCTCGGCCAGCAGCTGGAACAGATCGTCGGCAAGGTGGAGGGCGCCTCATCGGTCTACGCCGAGCGGGTGGCAGGCGGCCGCTACGTCAAGGTGGATATCGACCGGCTCAAAGCGGCCCGTTACGGCCTCAATATCGCCGATGTGCAGGCGGTGCTCGCCACCGCGGTGGGCGGCATGGAGGTGGGCCAGACCATAGAGGGGCGCGAGCGCTACCCCATCAACCTGCGCTACCCCCAGAGCTATCGCGATTCGGTAGCCAGCCTCGAGCTGTTGCCGGTGGTGACCCCGAGCGGCGCGCGCATTGCGCTGGCGGACGTGGCGCGGGTCTACATCAGCGACGAAGCCCCCATGCTGCGCAGCGAGAACGCGCGCCTCAACGGCTGGGTCTACGTCGATATTCGCGGCCGCGATATCGGTTCCTTTGTCGATGAAGCCAAAGCACAAGTGGACAAGCAGCTGGTGCTGCCGGCTGGTTACGCCCTCACCTGGTCTGGCCAATACGAGTACATGGAGCGGGCCAAGGCGCGTCTCGCCTACGTGGTGCCGCTCACCGTCGCCATTATCGTGCTGCTGCTCTATCTGGCGTTTCGCCGCGTTCAGGAGGTGCTGCTCATTCTCACCACCTTGCCGCTGGCGGTGGTGGGCGGGATCTGGACACTCTGGCTGCTGGATTTCAACCTCTCGGTGGCGGTCGGGGTGGGCTTTATCGCTCTGGCCGGGGTGGCGGTGGAGACCGGCGTCTTGATGCTGGTCTACCTCAACCACGCCTGGGATGACCTCATCGCCAGCGGCAAGCCGGACAAGGCGGGTCTGCACCGGGCGGTGATCCACGGCGCCGCCCTGCGCCTGCGCCCCAAGATGATGACGGTAGTCACCATCATCGCTGGCCTGTTGCCCATCATGTGGAGCCACGGCACCGGCTCCGAGGTGATGCAGCGCATCGCCGCCCCCATGATCGGCGGCATGGTGAGCGCGCTGGTACTGACCCTGCTGGTGCTGCCTGCCGCCTACTACCTATGGCGCAGCCGAACCCTTGGCAAGCATGCCGACCAACAAGCCGAATAGGCTGACACCAGGATCCATTTCGACTAAACAACGAGGAAATCAAGATGAACTACAAGACGCTGACCCTGACCCTGCTGATGGGTCTTGCCACCCACACCAGCCTGCAGGCTGCCGAGATGATGAACCATCAGGGCCACAACATGAGCCAGATGGGGCAAATGGAGGGCATGAGCGAGATGGGCGACATGATGATGACCAAGGGAGTCATCACCCGCATCGATGCATCCAACGGCAAGGTCGGCATCAAACACGAGGCGATCGATAACCTCAAGATGCCCCCTATGACCATGGTGTTTCGGGTGGCTGATCCGGCCCTGCTCAAGGATCTGAAGGTAGGGGATGCGGTGCGCTTTCATGCCGAGAACCCGGGTGGCAAGCTCACCATCACCCAAATTCAGCGGCAGTAAATGCCCAGCTCGCTCTGGGCCGAACGGATAAGCAAAGAGGGAGGCATCAGCCTCCCTCTTCTTTGGTCAACCTTTTCGTGTGGCCAACCTCAAGTGCGCGATGGCACTCAGCTGCGGGTTGCCAGCAACTGCTCCACATCATCAATCACCTTGAGGGCCGCCTGCGGGCCACCGCTGGAGGTCCAGAGCGACCCATCAACGGCACCAAAGCGCTTGGCCTTGATCACCGGCAACTGCTGGAACGCCGGGGTCTGCTCCGCCTGACGCATGGCATCCACGGCATCACCGGTGGCGCTGAGGGTGCCGACCACCAGCCAGTCGGCATCCAGCAGGTTGAGGGACTCCAGACTCAGCGCCGGTGAGTGGGGTGCGCCAGTACCCTGTTGTTTGTCCGGACGCACCAGCCCCATCGACTCCACTACGCTGCTGGCAAAGGTGCCCTGATACATAAAGCTCGGCCCCTTGGGGTTCCAGCGCACTATGCTGATGCTCTCCCCCTGATGCTTGGCCAGCTTGCTGCGAGCCTGAGTCAACCGCTCGGCGTACTGCAGCAAGAATGTATCGGCTTGCTGATCGCGATTAAGGGTGTGGGCGGTGCGGCGGAAGCTATCCTGCCACGGCTCACCCCACTTGCTGGTCACCACGGTCGGCGCGATCTCCCCCAGCAGCGTTAGCAGCTCGGGGCGGGTCTGGCCGGTCAGGATAAGGTCAGGCTCCAGCGCAATCAGCGACTCCAGATTGGGGCTGTCGAGATCGCCGATCACCTGGATCCCCGTGCCCGCCTTGTTCAGCAAATAGCGGGGCAAGCTGGGTTGACCACGGCCATTGACGGCGCCGATGGGGGTCAGCCCCAGGGTCAAGGTGCTGTCGAGTTCGAGCTCGCTCAGCACCACCACCCGCGTTGGCTGGACTGGCACCAGCACCTGCTGGCCAAACGCATCGGTCACTTCACGCATCTCCTGCGCCTGAACCAGCGGGGCGGCCAGCATCAGGATGGCTGCTGCCAGGGCGGCAAAACGCTTCATCATCTCACTCCTTCTCGTTGCACGGCCCGGATAATCGGCCGCGTGGATACACTCGGTGGGCCCACCAGAGCAGGCCCATATAACTCAACTCGCCGAACGCAGGGCGCGGCCATGTTCGTGACGACGGGGCACGATAATCGGCGCCCCGTCACCGGGGGCATGCAGAATGTCGACACTGGTCTGGTAGAGCCGGTCGATCAGGGACTTGGTCACCACCTCACGGGCCGGGCCCATGGCGGCAATGGTCCCCTCGCCGATGGCGATCAGCTCGTCACAGTAGCGGGCCGCCATCGCCAAATCGTGGATCACCAGCAGCACGGTTTTGCCCTCGGCGGTGATGCGGTGAATCGCCTCCATCACCTCGGTCTGGTGGCCGATATCGAGGGCGCTGGTGGGCTCGTCGAGCAGCACCATGTCGCTGTCCTGCGCCAGGATCATCGCCAGCCAGGCCCGCTGCGCCTGCCCGCCGGAGAGGGACGCGGCGCTCTGCTGCCAGATGCTTTCAAGCTGCATCCGCTCGCAGGCGCTGCGCACCATGCGGGCATCCTCCTCGCCCCACTGATTGAACCAGCCCTGATGAGGGTGGCGACCATACTGCACCAGCTGCTCCACCAGAATGCCGGCAGGCAGGGTCGGCCGCTGGGGCAGATACGCGAGCTCCCGCGCCAGCCCCTTCATGGGGTAGCTGGCGAGCGGCTTGCCCTTGAGCAGGATCTCGCCGCGTTGGGCTTTCATCTGGCCGGAAAGCAACTTGAGCAGGGTCGATTTGCCGCAGCCGTTGGGGCCGACGATCCCCACCAGCTTGCCCCTCGGCACGCTGAAGGAGATGTCCCGCAGGATGGGGGTCTGCTGATAGGCGAAGTGGAGGCGATTTACGGTGAGCGTCATCAGTCAGCCCTCTGGCGATCGTTAACAAGAAGAAACAGCAGCAACAGGCCGCCGAGAATACGGGTCATGATGCCGGTCGCCACCTCGTGGGGGCTGGCTAGCACCCGGACCAGGGTATCGCTGGCAAGCAGCAGCAAGGCGCCGCTGAGCGCCGCCAGCCAGAGCGGCACCACCCGGTCTTTCACCAGCCAGGAGGCGAGAATGGGGGCCGCCATGGCGATAAAGACCACGGGGCCGCCGATGGCGGTGCCAAGCGCCGCCACCAGAATGGCCTGCGCCAGAATGCCCAGTTGCACCCTATCGCCGTTGACGCCAAGCCCTCTGGCCATCTCGGGGCCAAAGCGCAGCACCGCCAGCGAGCGGGAGAGATAGACGATCCAGGGGCAAAGCAGCAGCAACAGGATGGCGATGGGGGTGATGGTGCTGTACCCCACGGCGATAAAGCTGCCCATATTCCACAGATAGAGGGAGCTCAAATGCAGCAAGGCCTGAGTGGACATCACAAACTGGCCGAGGGCCTCGAACAGTTCGGAGAGGCCGATACCGATCACCACGAACAGATAGCCCTGCTCACCGGGCTTGCGGCAGAGGGCATAGAGCACCAGCGCCGCGAAGATGGCACCGATAGGCGCAGCCCACCAGGGCCAGCTGCCCACGGTCAGGTAGAGGGAGAAGACGATGATGGCCAGAGAGGCACCGTTGTTGACCCCCACCATATCGGGGGTAGCCAGCCGGTTGCGAACCAGAGTTTGCACCAGACAGCCGGAGAGCCCCATGGCCGCGCCCGCAACCACCACCCCAAGGATGCGCGGCAGCCGGATCTTGAACAAAGTGAGCTGCTCAAACCGCGTCCCCTCCCCCAGCAGGGTGTTGACCACCCCGGCAAAGCCGAGCTTGCCGCTGCCAACGCTCAGGGCCAACAGAGCCAGCGCCAGCAGCGCCATGGCCAGCAGTGCCAGCCAGCGCCAACTTGGCAGATGGATCAGCAAAGAGCGGTTGCCTGCCCGCAGGCAGAGCATATCGGTAGGTGTACGCATCAGCCCCTCACTTGACGGTTAGCAGGGTACGAAAGCCCCCGCGATGGACGATGGCGATCAGCACTGGTGCGCCGATCAGGGCCAGAATGACGCCGTTGGGCAGCTCGAAGGGCTGGATCAGCCAGCGCGCCAGAATGTCCGCCAACAGCAGAAACAACATGCCGAACAGGGCGGAGAAACAGACCTGCACCGACAGCTTCACCGGCTCCACCAGTCGGCCACAGTAGGCGGCCAGAAAGCCGACAAAACCGATGGGGCCAGCGATGGCGATGGCACTGGCGGTAAACAGGGTGGCGGCCAGCAGCACGCCAATCCGCACCCGGTTGGGGCGGATCCCGAGCGCCTGGGCCTGACTGTCCCCCATCTGCATCAGGGTCAGCTGGCGACAGAGCAGCAGGGTGATGACAAACGCTGCCAGCACGAAGGGCAGCACGGCGATGATGGCATCGAGATTGGCCGCCGACAGGGAGCCGAGGTTCCAGAAGCGGTACTGCTCCAGCACCATATTGTTGGAGAGCAGCAGAAAGCTGGAGAGACCGCCGAAGGTGGCGGAGAGCGCCACCCCGACCAGAATGAGCTTGAGCGGGTTGGAGCGGCCAATCATCATGCCGAGCCCCAGCACAATCACGTTGCCGAGCAGCGCGCCAAGTCCGGCCCAGAGCAGATAGCCGTAGGCGGACTCCACCCCGAACCAGGTGAGCCCCACTACTAGTGCAAAGACGGCCCCGGCGTTGACGCCGAGCAGGCCGGGCTCTGCCAACGGGTTGCGGGTCGCGCTCTGCAACAAGGAGGCAGCCAGAGATAAAGAGGCGCCGACCACCATGGCACAGAGGGTGCGTGGGATCCGCAAGGTATTGAGCACCATGGCGAGCTTCTCGTCGCCAGCCCAGCGGGCATCGCCCATCAGGTAGCCGAGTACCTCGCGGGCACCATAGACGCCCGCACCGGTGGCGAGCGAAAGAGAAAGCAGTATGAACAGGAGGAACAATCCCAGCCAGAACAGCGAGGTCTGGTCTCTAAACACCCTTTAACTCCTTATGATTGCAATGCCATGTGGTTGAAATAAAAGCCGTCACCCGGGGTGATACAGCGGCGACAACGGAAGCCCGCCAGTGCGGGCTCCCGCTCAGCCATTACAGCTTGTAGGCCACACCGGCATAGACAGTGCGCCCGTCGAGGATCTGATCGGCCTCGGTAGCAACCCAGTCACGCTTGGTATTGGTCAGGTTGTTGAGTCCGAACTTCAGATCCAGTGCCCGGGTGGCGTTCCAGACTGCCCCGACATCCAGGGTGTGGAATCCGGCGGTGGTCTCATAGGTGGTGCCGCTCATGCGCGGAACCGGGAGGATCTGGCTGCCGGAGTAGTTCCAGCCGAGCTGGGTACTCAGGCTCTCGATGACCTGCCACTCCAGCTTGGCGTTGGCGGTATGCTCCGGCGTCCGATAGAGATCCTTGCCGCTGGTCTTGTCTTCCCCGTCGATCAGGGTGACGTTGCTGGAGAGGGTCAGGGTATCGGTGAGATCAAACCAGCCGCTCAGCTCCACACCCTTGATGCGGGCCTTGCTGACGTTCTGATAGGTCATCACAGCCGGACGCCAGGTGGAGGTCCATGCCTCGCTCTGGATCTTGTCCTTGATATCGTTGTGGAAGGCGGTAACCCCGGCGCCCCAGAACGACCCATCATAGGCGGTACCCAGCTCGTAGCTGACGGCGGTTTCCGGCTTCAGATCCGGGTTGCCCACCACGGCGCAGCGACCGCGACAGGCGGCTACCGCATAGTCCGGGTTGGACTGGGCAATGGTCGGCGCCTTGAACGCCTTGCCAATGCCGCCCTTGAGCACCCAGTTGTCGGTCAGGCTGTAGAGGGCATAACCACGGGGGCTGAACTCGGTGCCATAGGTCTCGTGGTGATCGACCCGGCCACTCAGGGTCAACGCCAGATCGCCAAAGCCAAACTCATCCTGCAGATAGAGCGCGCTCTGGTTGACGCTGACATCACCCCCCTTGAGGTTGACGTTATGCTTGAGTTCGGTGATGCGGTACTCGGCACCACTGGTCAGCAGGTGGCTGCCCAGATAGCCGCTCAGCTGGCCATCGAAGGTGTGGTTGGTCTGGCTCACATCGCCACTGGTCTTGCTCAGCGCCGTCATCAGTTCGGAGTCATCAAAGAGATCTACCTGCTCGAAGGCATAGCCGACCCGGCTGTCGAACTGATCCCAACGGCCGACGTGGGTGGCGTTGAGTCCCAACCGTTCCATCTGCTGGATATTGCGCGGCGTCTGGCCGTAGTTGTTCCAGTGGGCCTCGCGATCGTCTTTGGCGTAGTTCATCCCCACATCCAGATCCTGACGATCGTCGATCAGCCATTTGACGTTGGAGAGGATCCCCAGCTTTTCACGCTGCTCGATGGCATCGGCCTTGGGGTTGATGCTCTGCTCGCTCTGCCAAGCATCTCTGTGGTTCCCTTCCACCACCAGGTTGGCCAGCAGTTTGTTGTCGATCAGCGCCCCGCCCACATAGGCGTTCGCTTTGTTGATATCCCCGCCGTGACCGTCGGTGGGGTCGCTGAAGGTATAGGTGGCCGCTGCTTCGGTCTTCTCCCCGGGTTGGCGCAAGATGACGTTGACCACCCCACCCAGCGCATCGGCACCGTAGAGGGAGGAGATGGGGCCGCGGATCACTTCGATACGCTCGATGGCCGCCATGGGGATGGCGGAGAGATCGAAATCATTGCCATAACCGGAGGTAAGGGCGTCGCGGGAGCTGATACGCCGGCCATTGACCAGCAACAGGGTGTAATCCCCCTCCAGCCCACGCAACTTGATCTCGCTGCGGCCGTAGCTGGTGGCAGGGCTGATATTGACCCCCGGCAGCTGTTTCAGGGCGCCGGTCAGGTCATTGACATTGAGCTTGTCGAGCTCGGCCCGGGTCACCACAGAGACGCTGGCCGGGGCGGTCAGCTCGCTGTGCCGGGTTTTGGTCGCCGTCACGACCATGGTTTCATGAGCGGCGGCAGGCGCTGTCCCCTGGGCCAGAACTGGCAGGGCAAAAAGGGACAACACCAGAGGATGCACTGCAAATCGTCGGGATGATGTACGCATCATCAACACTCCACATAAAACAACCAAGGCCAACACCACCGACATCCCTGTCTGACCTCGTCAGACCCGGTGCAAAGTGATGGAGTTCATTGGCATGAACTGTCGTCCATGTCCTATCACTCCCGAACATCAGTGCATTACGGCAGGGCCTGCGTTGTGCTATGCCACTCGCAGCCATCAATAACAAAAACGCCGTGCCGACTGACATCGGGACGGCGCAATACTAAATGCAAATCATTTTTATTTGCAAGCGTGAATCAGGTATTCTTTCGCATCCGCTTAATTATCCATCACATCGTGACGGGTCTGGTGATAGGCCTCTTCACTCTTGCCCCGCCGCCAGTACGGCACGGCGTAGAGCGACTGGCGATCCACCTCGAGCACAGACCGAAAATGGCGGCGCAGCGGCAACACCAGCGCCTCTTCCCCACCCAACCAGAAGAAGCCGCCATCGCGCACCAGCGGCAGAGCAATAACATGCTCCAGCAGGCCGCTGGGCTCGGGCTCGCCGACAAACCAGTGACAGCGCACCCCGACCGGCAGCGTCAACGGCTGAGCATCCGCCTGATCCGGCACCAGAATCGCAATTTCCCCTCTGGCATCGGCAGGCATCACCTCGCACATCGCCATGATGGCGGGCAAGGCAGTCAGATCCCCCACCAGGCAGTAATGCTCGGCCGGTTGCAGCATGGGGTTGGGGCCACCCGGCCCGGAGAGGATCACCTTATCTCCCGGCTTGGCATGGGTGGCAAAGGCACTGGCGGGCCCGCCGTCACCGTGCAGCACGAAGTCGATGTCAATTTCCTGCTCATCACGGCGAAACGCGCGGATGGTGTAGGTGCGGATCACCGGCTTGTCTGCAGGATTGCTCCAGCGCGGGCCGCTCGGGGTCATGGCAGGCAGCACCGGCTCAACCTGATGGGGCTGGGCCAGCATCACCTTGATATGGGCCCCACCGCAGGTAAAGGGATAGTCAGCCAGTTCGCTGCCACCAAAAGTGATGCGACGCAAATGGGGGGTGATCCGGGTAACGGCCTTGACGGTCAGCAGACGGGGGCGATTGGGAGGCAGAGATGGGGACACGATGGGGCTCCTCGTTGAGTGTGTCACCCATGCTACACGCAAATAGGAATTACTATCAAATAGGATTCCTTCTCGTCGGCCCCGGCGGGAGGGATGTGCAAGAGCCGCGCGATGTGGTGCGGCAATCGAGAGCTCGAGTGACGTGGATGCAATCCAGCCTCATGATTGTGCGAAGAAAGCCCTCGCCAACGGTCACCGGAAGTGGCGGTTCCATTTGCTTATTCGACCATTGTTTTTCGAGATCAAATTTTATTTCTCAATAAGTTTCCTATCCTTAGTGAAGCAGTTAATGTAAGCACAGGATGCCAAACAGGATTGTATGATGGATGACCAAATCCTGATTATTGATGATGATGATCTCGCCCTTCCCGACACGCAACAAGCGGGCTGGAAGGTGATGATTGTTGACGATGAGCCCGAAGTGCATCGCATCACCAAAATCACCTTGAACAAATTCGAGTTTGACAATCGCCCCATTGACTTTCTGCATGCCTATTCCGCTGCAGAGGCAAAGAAGCTGCTGGCCATCACCCCTGATGTCGCGCTGCTGCTGCTGGACGTGGTGATGGAGGTCGACCACGCGGGCCTTGATGTCGTCAAATATGTCCGTGAAGAGCTGCAAAACAAGATGGTGCGCATCGTGCTGCGTACCGGCCAACCCGGCCAGGCGCCGGAAGATGACGTGGTCACCAACTACGACATCAACGACTACAAGGATAAAACCGAGCTCACCTCCCAGAAGCTGCGTACCCTGCTGCGGGCCAGCCTGCGCTCCTATCGGGATATCCGCACCCTGGAGAGCAACCGTCAGGGGCTGGAAAAAGTCATCGAAGCCTCCAAGGGGATCTTTGAGAAACGGGCCCTGCGCCAGTTTGTCGAAGGGGCCCAGGAGCAGCTCAGTGCCCTGCTCCATCTGGGGGAGACCCAGATCTACGACGTAAAGCAATACGCCTATGAGGTGAGAGATCAAGTATTGGAGCCCCTGCTCCCCGGCCATCCCGCCATGCTCCTCACGGAAGCGCCGGAGATCTTGCGCCAGGCCATGGGCAAACGCAGCAATGTGTACGGCACCAATCAGATGGTGCTCTACTGCCAGAACCAGCGCCACCACCTGCTGTTCCATATCGAGACCACTCGTCAACTCAGTCAGATCGATACCAGTCTGCTGACCCTGTTTACCGAAAACATCATAGTGGCGCTGGAAAATATCCGGCTGAACGAGGTGATCGCCGACAATCAGCGGGAGATCATCTACCGCATCGGCGAACTGGTCGAAACCCGCTCGAAAGAGTCGGGGCTGCACGTCAAGCGGGTCGCGCTCTATACCGAGCAGTTCTGCCTGCTGCTGGGGATGAGTGAAGAGCAAAGCGAGCTGATCAAAAGAGCCTCACCACTGCACGACATTGGCAAGGTCGGTATTCCCGATGCCATCCTGCACAAGCCGGGCAAGCTGACCCCGGAAGAGTTGGGAGATCATGAAAACCCACGCCCAGCTCGGGCAGGATATGCTCTCCGGCAGCGATCTGGCGCTGTTCCAGATTGGTGCCACCATCGCCGGCAATCACCATGAGAAGTGGAATGGCAGTGGCTATCCTCGTGGCCTGAAGGGAATGGATATTCCACTGGAGGGACGAATCGTGGCACTGGCGGACGTGTTCGATGCCCTCGGCTCGGATCGCTGTTACAAGAAGGCGTGGCCACTGGACAAGGTGCTGGCGCTGATTGAGGAGGAGAAGGGTCAGCACTTCGACCCCCAACTGGTCGAGCTGATGCTGGCCAATCTGGACAAGTTCCTCGAGATCCGCGAGCAGAACAAGGATGTCTACATCGGCGAACACTGATAGCCGGTTTGTTCTGTTTATGAACTCAAAAAAAACCGCCCTGATAATCAGGGCGGTTTTTTATATCTGGCATCACGCCACTGCTGAGCAAGGGTTACTGCTCCGGCAGGTTGAGATCCAGCTTGGCTGCCGGCTGCCCGGACTGCTGACTTTCGGCCTGTGCCGCCGCCAATGCGCGTTTGAAGGCTCGCCGTTTTTGCATCACCACAAAGCCGACACCACCCAGCATCACCAGCAGCACGCCACCACCCGCCAATACCCAGATCAGCCAGCCCATCTCCTCCTGTGCCGGAGCCTCATGGGTTGACTCGGCACTGGATGCCGGTGCGGCAGCCGATACCACCTCTACGGGAGGGGGAGGCGGCGGGAAAATATTGAAGGTTTTGACCGGCAACTCGATTTTCAGCTCGCGGCCGAGGCGAGTGGTGCCATAGAGGGTTGCTTTCACCTCATGCTGACCGACCTCCTTGATGATGGAGAGATCGATATCAAGCTTGGGCTCACTGGCGGTCTCGCTGAACTCGTAGAGGCCGCCCACATTGCTGGTCACACTCCCCTTGATCACCACTGAGGCAGGATCCAGCTCATCACGGTCGATCAGCAGCGACAACTTGGCACCCAGCTCTTCCGAAGGCGGCGCCAGGTTATAACTGAACGGATAGGGATAGAGCAGTACATCCTGATAACGGGCGCGAACAAACACCTGATTGCCGGTGCTGAACATGGCGCGGTACTTGCCACCGGGAATATCCTGCAGTGTCACTTCCGCGGTCATGATACCGTCACCCGGCACTTCGTCGAGACCCTTGCCGTCATCACGGTAGTGGCCGAGCACCTGATCCAGTACGACCCTTTGCTGGCTGGCATCGCTGAAGGATTGCAGCTTGACGGTCATACCAAGGTCAGAGAGATAGTATTTATCTTTCGGCGGCTGGCCATTGATCAGCAACCACGCCTTGAGCTTGACCACCTCTCCCTGATAGAGCTGCATCGGCAGGGCGGCGATATCGAGCCGGATATCGGAGAGGATGCGCACCCGGTTGTCGGGGTCCACCTCGCCAATTGCCTGCCAGGGACCCGGCATGGGATTGCGCAGGGTAATGAGATCGTGCTCCGGCAGTGCCAGCCAACCCACCTCGGCGGGTTTGACCTTGCCCACGTAGAGCTTGCTGCCATCGGGACGAACCAGGATCACTGACGGGGTGCTCGGCTTGCGCTTGACGATGAAGGTGATCTCCTTCACCCCGTAATCGATGCGAAAGCGGTTATCCAGCAGCGGGATATCGGAGGGAGCAAACACCTCGGTCGCCGACGCGCCCAGCGAGAGCAACAACAGCAGACCGGCACACCACTTGCTCATTGCCGCCACAGACAACTTCCTCCCTTCTTCTGCACCAGATCCAGCCTCGCCTCGTGCAGGGCCTCTACCTCGGCGCTGGCGCGCACTACCTTGAGGGCGGGCCGATTGCTCTCCAGCCGGCGAATGCTGGTGTCCTGATTGCTTTCGTTTTCGTTGCTTTCACTGGCCAGATTGAGTTTGGTCTGGCCACCGGTCATCAGCAGGTAGACATCTGCCAGGATCTCCGCATCGAGCAAGGCCCCGTGCAGGGTACGGTGGGAGTTGTCTATGCCATAGCGATCGCAGAGCACATCCAGGTTGTTGCGCTTGCCCGGGAAGAGATCCCGCGCCATCGCCAGGGTATCGGTGATGGAGCAGATATCGGCGGTCTTGAAGCCGAGACCGAGCTTGCTGAACTCGTAGTCCATGAAGCTCACGTCAAACGGCGCGTTGTGGGCGATCAGTTCGGCACCGCGGATGAATTCGATGAACTCGTCGGCGATCTGGCTGAACGATGGCTTGTCGCGCAGGAACTCGTCGGTGATACCGTGCACCTGGATCGCTTCCGGGTCGACCAGACGATCAGGCTTGATATAGACGTGATAGTGGTTACCGGTCAGCTTGCGGTTGATCACCTCCACACAGCCGATTTCGATAATGCGGTGACCCAGATAGACAGGACCGCCTGCCGTATTCATACCTGTGGTTTCAGTATCCAGAATGATCTGGCGATTCAGTTGGGGTGTGTTCATGATCCAATCTATGTCAAACTTCGGCTTTACTTACTCGCTAGTTTACCCCAAGCCTCATGCTAAAACAGATTGATTGCTCATGTTAAAACAGATTGATGTCTATACCGACGGCTCCTGCCTCGGCAATCCGGGCCCGGGTGGTTACGGAGCCGTGATGGTCTACGGCACCCACCGCAAAGAGATTTCCGCCGGATTCAAGTTGACCACCAATAACCGGATGGAGCTGATGGCCGCCATCATGGGCCTGCGCACCCTCAACGAACCGTGCAAGGTGCGCCTCACCACCGACAGCCAGTATGTCCGTCAGGGGATCACCCAATGGATCATCGGCTGGAAGAAGAAAGGGTGGATGACCGCCAACCGTCAGCCGGTCAAGAACGTCGATCTCTGGAAGGAGCTGGATGCGGAAGTGGCTCGCCATCAGATTGAGTGGCTCTGGGTCAAGGGTCACTCCGGCCACCCGGAGAACGAACGGTGCGACGAACTGGCCAGAGATGCCGCCTGCGGCAAGGATCTGGCCGAGGATACCGGCTACCAGCCCTGACGGGCCATTCCCGGTGTGGCGAGGGATTTGGGCAGTTGCCAGCGCCGCCGCACCGGGATCAGTGGAAAGCGCCGTTTACGGGCCGCAATCACATACACCGACGCAAACACCCTGCAGTAATCCCGCCCGATGCTTTCCTGCCACCAGCTGTGCCAGCTCTGTTTGCCCATAAACGAGTAGCCAAAGCGCTCGTCAAACATCACTTCGCATCCCAGCAGATGCAACCAGTCCGTCACCCGCCCCGGGGTAAACATCCGGGCCGACCAGGGCATCCTGCGCCGCAAGAACGGCACACAATGCCCGATCCCGACCAGGCTCAAGGGGTTGTAGCCGCTGATGATCAGCCAGCCATCGTCGGTCAGTACCCTTTCGGCCTCGCGCAGCACCTGATGGGGATCAGCAGAGAAATCGAGGCAGTGGGCCAGCAGGCAGGCATCGACGCTGCCGGTGCGTACCGGCAGATCGAGGGGATCGCCATACATGTCGAGCAACCGTCCACCGGGTGCCACCCCGATCTGGTGACGGATGGAGGAGCGTTTGCAGGAGAGTTCGGCGCTCAGGGCGCCAATTTTCAGCAGATGATAGCCAAACAGATTGGGGCACCAGTTGTCGAGCCGCTCCTGGATCTCGGCCGCAACCCAGTCCCCCATAGGCAATGCAGACCAGCTGGTCGGGATCTCGATTTGTTGTTCGGTACGTGCCACCTGCATAATAGGGCTCAACTCGGGGTTTCGAACGCCATCCTGTTATATAAGATACCCTCCCTAAAGAGAAGCAGACTCATGTATCCAGTGATCACAGTTCCAGCCTTTAATGACAACTACATCTGGTTGATCCGCCACGAAAATCATTGTCTGGTGGTCGATCCGGGCGATGCCGCCCCGGTGCTGGAGCGGCTCGAGGCATTGGGGCTGGTGCTCGACGCCATCCTGCTGACCCATCACCATCACGACCATGTGGGGGGCGTCACCGACCTGCTTACCCACTTCCCCCACGCCCGGCTTTATGGCCCCAAGCTGGACCCGATGCCGGATCATCACGGTCAATGGCTGGAAGATGGCGATCAGATCAACTGGCACGGCCTCGCCCTCGAGGTGATCCATGTGCCCGGTCACACCCGCGGCCACATCGCCTACCATGGCAACGGCATGCTGTTTTGTGGCGATACCCTCTTCTCGGCCGGTTGTGGCCGCCTGTTTGAAGGGACGCCGGAGCAGATGTACCACTCGCTGCAACGACTCGCCGCCCTGCCCGATGAGACCCTCATTTATTGTGCCCACGAGTACACCCTCTCCAACCTGCGCTTTGCCTATGCGGTCGAGCCGGACAACCCGGCGATCCGCCGCCAGATCGGGCTGATCAGCAAACTGCGGCAACAAGGGCTGCCAAGCCTGCCAACCCGGTTGGGGGATGAACGCACTTTCAACATTTTTCTGCGCTGCGAGCAGGATTCAGTGAAATTTTCTGCTGAAAATCACGGGCTAAAATGCGTGGAAAATCCGGTAGATACCTTCACCATCCTGCGCCAGTGGAAGGACGTTTTTTGAACAAACCTTGATCAGGGGGCCATTGCCCCTTATGATGCGGGCTGTTTTTCCTAAAAATGACCGGAACGAGATGAAGGTACGAACGGCCTTATTGGCAGCGCTGTTGCTCAGCGGCTGCCAAAACCTGAGCCATCAGGATGACCGGGCGCTAACGGCAATCGAGCCGATCAAGTCCCCCCAGGTCAAGAAAAAAGCGCATAAAAAACACTCTTCCCATTTCCTGTTTGGCGATGAACAGCTGGACGAAATGGAAGATACGGACAATCTGTGGGTGCGCATCAGCGATGATATGCAGCTGGAAACCCCGGATAATGCCCGCATCCGCCAACAACGAGAGTGGCTGTTGCGTAATGATAAGCATCTGGCGACCATTGCCAGCCGGGCTGAACCCTACCTCTATCTGATGGTAGAGGAGATAGAACGGCGTGAGCTGCCAATGGAGCTTATTACTGTCCCGATGATCGAGAGCATGTTTGATCCTCATGCCCGATCCCGCAGCAATGCGGTTGGACTCTGGCAGTTTGTCCCCGCCACTGGCAAGAACTTCGGTCTGCGCCACGACAACTGGTATGACGGACGGCGCGATGTGCTGGCCTCCACCAATGCGGCGCTCGACTATCTGGAGTACCTGAACCGCTTCTTTGACGGCGACTGGCTGCAAACGCTGGCCGCCTACAATGCCGGTGAAGGTCGGGTGCGCAACGCCATCCAGCGCAATCAGCGTGCCGGTAAACCGACTGACTACTGGTCGCTCGATCTGCCCCGCGAAACCCGGATGTATGTACCGAAGATCCTCGCCATGGCGGACATGATAAGCAATGCGGACAAGTACAACGTCCAGTTGCCGGTACTCGCCAACGAGCCCAAGCTGCGGGTGGTAGAGACCGGCAGCCAGCTCGATCTGAACGTGGCCGCCCAACTGGCGGGACTGCGCACATCAGAGCTCAAGGAGGTCAATCCGGCCCTGAGCCGTGGTGTGATGTCACCCCGTGGCCCTTACCGCCTGCTGGTACCGATCGAGTATGCCGATACCCTGGAGCTGGCACTGACCGACCTGCCCAAGCGCGAGCGTATCCGTACCCGCTCCTATCAGGTCACCAGTGGCGATACCCTGTCGCGCATCGCCCAGAATCACGGCGTCAGCGTGAGCGAGCTGAAGCTGGCCAACAATCTGCGCAGCAACAGCCTGCGTCGCGGTCAGCAGCTGGTGATCCCGACTCATGGTCAGGTCAGCAGCAAGGCAAGTACCGCCAGCAAGCCGCAGCAGCTGGCCAGCCGTGGCAGCCAGAAGGCCAAGGTCAGTTACAAGGTGCGCTCGGGTGACAACCTGTGGAGCATCAGCCAGGCGCACGGCGTCTCCCATGCCGAGCTGGCCAAGTGGAACGGTCTGAATGCCAAGTCGGCGCTCAAGCCGGGTATGAAGCTGGTGGTCTATCCCAAGCAAGGGAAGAAGAACGACAAGTCGATGGTGTATCAGGTTCGCCGTGGCGACTCCATCTCCTCCATCGCAGCTCGCTTCCAGGTGGCCATCAACGATGTGATGCGCTGGAACCAGCTGGATAAAGGTGATTACCTCAAGCCCGGTCAGGAGCTGACCCTGTTTGTGAAGAACAACAGCTAAGCCTCACCGCTTGAACCCGATACGAAACGGGGCCAGTCATCTGACTGGCCCCGTTTTTTTATTCCTGCGGCTAACCGCTGTATCCGAGCCACCCAATCAAACAATGGCTTGGCGCCGCCTGCCAACGCCTCGCCGCTCTGCGGGCAAAGTGCTCAAGCGCTATTCCCAGAGCCTTGTCGGCACCACCAGCAACACGGTGCGCTGGCCAATCGCCACGTTGGCATTGGGGAAGACCACCGCCTCGCGCGGCTGCTCGACCGTGTAGCGCAGTTCGCCATCCTCAGCCAGCACGAACCCTTGGGGGAATTCGGTAAAGTTGTCCACATCGCTGGCGAACAGGAAGCGAAACTGCTCCGATTTTTTGGTGATCGCCCGATCGATGGCAAACAGGGTGAAATCATCCGCCCACCAGGGCTCCAGCGCCACCTCATCCTGAGTGACCAGCTCCTGCAGTGCCTGCCGGGTCTCGATAAAGCGGGTCATGTCGTTCTCGCCAAATGGCCGTACCTTACCCAGCTCCACCGTGAAGGCGTGGGCCCCATGCTGGTGGGAGCTGTAGTAGCTGAAGGTGGTGGTCGGGCTGGCGGAAAGCAGAATAGTGCGCACCCCGCAGGCGCCGAGGAACTGCACCTGCTCGCGGCAGTGGGGCCGCTCATGGGGGAAGGGGTAGACGGCGAACTTCTCGTGGCGCGAACCGCGAATGGCGGTGTGCAGGTCGTAGTGGTAGCGGGGACGAGCCGGATCGGCAAAGAAGCGGCTCACATACTGCTCGAGGCGCATGGCGCGGATCCGCTCCCGATTGCACAGCCCCTCCCCCTTGCTGTGGGCACCAGAGAAGAGCCGATTCATGTTCTCTTCTACCTCCCGCAGCCCCAGATTCATCGCCGCCGGATTGCCAAACAGGAACAGCACCCGATGACGGGCACTCAGCTCGCCAGCGAGCAGACGGCTCAGCAGCTGGTTGCAGATCTCGATAGGAGCGGTCTCGTTGCCGTGAATGCCGCAGGAGAGGACGATATCCTTGTATCCCCCGGGCTGAGTGCCCGCGCCTCTGGCAGGCTCCAGGCAGAGCACGCCGGTATCCCAGACGCTGACCCGCGTGCCATCGGGCAGGGCAAATTCAAAGGGCTCAAGCTGCCACTCGTTGCTGCGAGTCAGGGCCAAAAAATCGTGCTGGGGAATCATCCGTCTCACCCTCTTGCTCTGGAACACTATGGCCGGATTATACGCAAGGCATTGCGGCTTAAAATCGTTTTTTAAACAAATTCAAACATTAACAATACAATTGTGATAACAATCGAGCGACGACAGCGAGGTGCTATAGCAATGTGAAATAAAGAGAAGAGGAAAGAGGATCAACGCACAACAGGGGGAAAACGGGGGAGATAAAACAGACTATTACCCGCCTGATGGCCGGGCGCCACAGGGGCAGAGCAGCAAACGGATCAGCAGAAAAACGAGGCATCCATGCCCGGCTGATCAACCACGCCAGAACGGCTTGGTGGTCTCTTGATAACGGTCAGCTTCGTTCAGGCCGATGTCTTTGAGCAGGTACTCGGGCAGCTCGGAGAGCTGGCGACGGCTGCGGCTGCGTTCCAGCCAGGTCAGAACGGTCATTTTTACGCGAGCAGCCAGATTCAATTGGCTGGAATGCTGGTAACCGGCTTCGGTATAAGTCATGTTGGCCATGATGTGGCTCCTCGGAATATGTGTTTACGCACTGGGCTTTATTTGATGCGCAAAGCTTAGTCAGAGAGCAGGGCCGACTCAATTGACGAATTTTGATACGTTACATTAGTAAAACTAATAGTAAAAAACTGACTGATACAATTTTAATACTTTGATTTATAAAGAATAATTAAGTCACCGTTCGACCATCCACGGCCCACAGCATATTGTGCTGCATGGCACCATCTTACATATGCAATTTACCGCGTTGCCTATGCACTCGCCAATGGACGCGCCATGGCTGGCAACCCTGCCATTACATCCGATTGTTAATTTAATGATCTCTTGGTGATCTGCAATTAACACCATGAAACATAAAACAAACTTACGTTTCTTCCCGCTCAGCATCCTCAATGACGACTCATAAACGCGCCCCTTGGCGCGCAACCGGCATACTGGTATGGTTATTTATACAGTAGTTTACCCCCCTGCCCTGACGCCATAGCTTATGCCGTCAACGGCGGATGAAACCACAGGATCATCGATGGATACCTTTACCCCGACCGCCGCCCTGCGTCAACAGATGGCCGCCATTGAAGCCTCTCTCAACCAGCTGACCGATCTGCTTGGCCAGCTCGAGCTGCAGGAGGCCCATGTCTATCCCCTGCCCCCGGTGCCACAGGGAGAGGAGCACGACCCGATCGCGCAGATTGAGGTGGGCTATCTCAACGGTGAAGCGGCGCTGGCGGCCACCCTCGCCGCCTATCGGGACCACAGCGCCCGCCCAGGCTGCTCCACCAAGGCGACTCACCGGCTGCCCGGCTGGTTGCGCTTTCCTGCCGCCGCCGCCCCCTTGCTGCAACCGCTGATCGACCAAATCAACCAGCACAAGCTCGATTTCAAGGCACTGGTGCAGCAGGCAGGCGGGCGGGACGAGAAGTTCGAGCTGGTACATACCGCCCTGCCCGGGGTGATCACTTTGCAGGTCTACCGCAAACTGACCCTGTTGGCGGGGGAGCTGCAATCCCTCGGCTTTACCTGGGCCGACAAGCAGACCATCAATCGCCTCAGTCGCGAGCAGGTGCTGGAGATGCTGGAGCGCAGCCGCCGCTACATACCGGCCCTCTCCAACAACGAGGAGTGGAGCAAGATGGTGGATCAGGAGGTGTACGACATTCGCCGCCTGCCGGCCGATGCCGAGCTGCGGATCCGCCGCCCGGTCAAGACCCACCCGATGATCAACCTGCTCTGGCTGGAGCGCACCCCGCGCAAGCAGCAGATCAAGGCGAGCCTGCCTCTATTGCTCTGCTCCGATACCCCGCCTGCGGTCAGCCATCTGGGCAACTATCCCCCCAAGAGCCGCCAAGCGCGGCGGGATCGCAAGATTGGCGGCGAACCCATCATCGAGCGGTTGCACCTCTATCTCTATCAGGGGTGACTGGATCAGGGATAGCTAGCTCAGGGATAACCGGGCCGCCTTGCCGCGATAAAGGGCGGATCCCGCATCTGCCCCAAATAAGAAAGGGGAGAACATCTCTGGATGTTCTCCCCTTTTCTGTATCGGTAGTCTGTATGGAAGGCAGCGTCGCCAATCAGCCCATCAGCAGGGCGCGCAGGCTCTCCACATCCAGCCCGCGCACCTCGGACTGGCCGCTCAGCAGGCCATCGGCCAGCGCCCGCTTCTCGTCGTGCAGGGCGACAATCTTCTCCTCCACCGTCTGCTCGCACACCAGCCGGTACACGGTCACCGGCTGGGTCTGCCCCATCCGGTGGGCCCGGTCACTCGCCTGATCTTCCACCGCCGGGTTCCACCAGGGATCGAGGTGCAGCACGGTATCGGCCTGGGTCAGGTTGAGGCCGGTGCCCCCCGCCTTGAGGCTGATGAGGAACAGCGGTACCGCTTCATGACGAAACCGCAGGATGGAGTCCTGACGGGATTTGGCGGAGCAGCCACCATCCAGATAGCAGTAATCCCAGGATTTCTGCTCGATGCGGGCGCGCAGCAGGCTCAGCAGATCGACGAACTGGCTGAACACCAGCACCCGATGACCGCCGTCAATCGCCTCTTCCAGCAGCGCCATCGCCTCGTCCAGCTTGCTGCTGGTCTGCGACCACTCGGGCATCACCAGCTCCGGCGAGCAGCAGAGACGGCGCAGCCGGGTCAGACCGCTCAGCACATGCATCAGAGCGCGGCCATCGGCGCTTTGCACCTGCTGCACCACTTCACGCCGGGTCGCCTCGTAGAGCTGGCGCTCTTCGGGGGAGAGGCTGATGTGGTGGATGATCTCGGTCTTGTCCGGCAGCTCGGTCAGCACCTGCAGCTTGAGACGGCGCAGGATGAAGGGGCTGATCACCGCCCGCAGCAGCGCCATGTGCTGGGGATCCTTGACCGCCTTGCCAAAGCGGCGCTTGAACTCGCCAAGGCTGCCGAGCAGCCCCGGGTTGATAAAGGTAAACAGGCTCCACAGCTCCCCCAGGTGGTTTTCGATGGGGGTGCCGGAGAGGGCGAGGCGAAAATCACCTTCCAGCTGGAACAGCAGCTTGGCGCGCTGGGTGCCGGCGTTTTTGATCTGCTGCGCCTCATCGAGCACCATGCTGGACCAGCGGCGGGACTTGAGCGCCTCCGCCAGACTGCCGAGCATGCCGTAGTTGATGAGGATCACCTGACCGGCCTTGGCCTCGCGAATGATCCCCTCCCGCTCGGCCGGGTTCTCGAACACCACCACATCCAGCTCGGGAGCGAAACGGGCCACCTCCTCCTGCCAGTTGGTGACCACTGACTTGGGCACCACCACCAGCGCCGGGCCAAGGTGCTGGCGCATCCGCAGCACGATCAGCGCCTGCAGCGTCTTGCCCAGACCCATGTCATCGGCCAGACAGGCGCCAAAACCGTGATGGGCCAGGGTCGCCAGCCAGCGCACCCCCTCTTTCTGATAGTCCCGCAGGCCGGTAAGCAACTCGTCCGGGCACTCGACCTCCTGCTGCCACTCCTGCTGCAGGGATTGCCACGCCGCGTCCCCTTCGGTGGTAATGACCGAGAGCAGGCGAGTGAGCGGATAGGCCAGCTTGTTGTTGATGCGCTGCTCTTCATCGAGCATGGCCCCCAGCATGGTGAGCCGCTCGACCAGCTTGTCGCTCAGCATCAGGCTGGTCTTCTCGTCGAGCTGCACGGTGCGCTGGCCCGGGGTCATCTGACGCAGAATAAGGCGCAAGTCGAGGATCTGGTGCTCATCGAGCGCCAGTGCCCCTTCGACCTGGAACCAGTCCTGCCGCCGCTCGATGCGCAGGCTCAGGGCCGCTTCATCGAGGCTTTTGAGGCGAGCGCTGTCCTGATGCCAGTGAATGACCACGCCGGCATCCACCAGCTCGGGCAGGGCATTGACCAGCGCCAGCGCCTGTTCCCCCTGCAGCAGCCACTCGCTGCCGGGCAGGCCGATGGGCAGTTGATTACGCAGCAGTTGGGCCTGCAGCTTCTCGGCGGCGAGATCCCGTTGCCAGTAGTGGTACGCCTTGATCCCCTGCCGCACGATGGGCTCACCCTTGCCAAGGGGCTGGGGCGGCAGATCGTCAAAGCGGGTCACCAGCTTGACCGACAGCTGACCATCCTGCCAATCCAGTTGCACCGATGGAATGCCCGGCCAGGGAGCCAGTTCGGCGTTGCCGCTAAGCCCCGCAACCTGACTGTGCCATGGCAGCTCGGGAATGGCATCCAGCGTGCGTTGCAGCTCGGCCAGCCCCTCGGCGGGCAGCAGCGGGATGGATTCGAGCGCAGGCAAGCGGTCGAGCAGCGGCTGCGGGGTGAGGATCAGCTGCCACAGATCTTGTGCCAGCGGCATGATATGGGCCCCGCGGGCCGCCGCATCGGGGCAGAGCTGCGCGCTCATCCCCTGTTCGGTGGCGACCACCTGCAGCAGGGGGGCGCTGATGGCCAGTTGCAGCTTTTGGCCCTTGGCGTTGAACAAGCGGGGGTGATCGGCCAGCGGTGCCCAGACATCCCGCGGCAACCGCCCCATCACCCGTGGCAGGGTGCGAACCAGTGCCCAGTCATGCTCATCGAGCATGGCGGCATACTGGGTGGAGAGCAGGGCCGGATCGACCCGGCGACCAGCGGTCCACTCCCCCTTGGTGCTGAGCTTCTGGATCTTGCACTCCAGCTCGGGGCCCTCGGCATGGAGCAGCCACACCAACCGCTCCTGTGGCTTACGTACGCCACTGGAGCGTCCCAGCCCCTGCAGCCAGTTGAGCCAGCTGGCAGAGGCCGCGGTTTTATCCTCGTCCCCTTCCTCATCCTGCTCGTCACTGCCCTCTGGCGCACTCTCTTCACTGCCGCGCAGCTGGCAAAGGGGCGCCCCTTTGGCCGCCTCGCCCAACAACAGGCGCAGCAGATCCTGACAAAACGCCATCAGGCGATGATGGGGCTCGGCATCGAGCAGATGGGAGAGATCCCACTTGTGCAGCATGGCCACCTGCGGGCTCTGAGCTCCGTGACGGGCCAGCGCACAGAGATCGAGCCAGAGATAGCCCCAGTGGAGCTCCTCCACCGGCAGCTGCAGGGTATCGAACAGGCCGACCGCCTGACCGTGACGATCGCCCGCCCACTGGCTGAGCAAGTCGGCAAGCAGGGGGAACTGGCCAGTCAGGCTGCGCTGCCACTTCTTGCGCTGTTCGCTGGCAATGACGGGATCAGCCTGCTGCAACCAGCCAAGCCAGAGCAGGGCGCTGAATGAACGGGGCCACTGGCCCGCCTCACCCTCATCGGCTGCCTGCCACTGACCCAGCGCGGTGAGCAGTCGCTCGCCGAGCGGGCCGCTCTGGCTCTGCTGGGCCAGCGCCTGCAGGGCTGGCCAGCCGGGCACGGCGTCGTTGCCCTCGCCGGTTGGCGACGTGCTCTCGCCATCCCCGCAGAGCCAGCGCCACTCCGCCTCGAACGCTTTGGCCCGGGCCTGCACCTCGGGAGCGCAGCGCACCAGCGCATTGGCCAGCGGCCAGCGCTCTTCATAGGGGGCATCAAGCAGCAGTTGCAGCGAGAAGTGCTCCAGCAGCAGTTGCTGCCAGGCGGGGCTGGAGCCCGCCAGCAGCTGGTGAGCATCCGGGGTATCGAGCAGGGTCAGCAGATCGCTCGCCGAGAAATAGGTCGGGATCTCCCCCGCCTTGCCGCGGCAGAGCTCGCGCACTACCGCATGGGTGAGATCCTGCCCGGTCAACGAGGGCACCCGGCTCCAGTCCGGCTCCGGGCAGAGACCGGCACGTACCCCCAGGATCAGCGCCAGCGTCCCCTCGGCGGTCAGGCTCCACTGCTGCTCCCCGCGCAATCTGACCAGCCCCGCATCCTGCAGTCTGGTCAGTTTATCGATCAGGGCATGGCCCATCGCCAGTTGATCTTGCAGCAAACGGGTACTGGCGACGCGCTGCAATTGCAGGGTGGCGAGCAGGGCATAACTATCCGAAGAGAGGGTGAACGCAGACATCAAGACTCACGGGCAAGTGCAAAAGCGGAATTTTAACGGTAAAGCGCCAGCGGCTCGACCCTTTACCGTGAAATAACTCAAAAAAAAACGGCCATCCATGATGACCGTCGAAAGTAACGAAGGAAATAGCCGGATCATCCGGTTACCTCCCACAGCGGGAAAATCGGGAGCGCAAGCCCCTAATTCGTGGAGCCAATGCTAGAGGTTGGCGCCCGAAAAAGCTTTGAAGCTGATCACAGTTGAAAAGGATTTCTGAAAACGGTTTCAATTTTTGACGGCAAAAAACCATGCTTTTAGCGCCAAATAAGCCATGCCAAGCCACCCTGCGCCCCCGGAACTGGCCGCAATAATGGATTACCCGCTCCGGGTATCAGGTGAACATGTCACCTCGCGTCAGGTGGCCACCTATCTCCTGCCACGACACGGTAAACAGGTCATGGCATCCATACCGTGGTTACATAAAGACGACGGTGAATAAAGAAAAAGCCCAACCTGTTCAACAGGCTGGGCTTGGTATGTGGCGGAGAGACAGGGATTCGAACCCTGGGTGGCATTGCTGCCACAATTGATTTCGAGTCAATCCCGTTCGGCCACTCCGGCATCTCTCCGTGGGGAGAGAGTTTTACCCAAGCAGGGCCGAGGATGCAATAAAAATTTGTTATATATCAAATGGCTGAATCAGATATCTGGGAGCCGGCTCACAATGCGGCGCGTGCTGTTCGCGTTGCTAGGCCACACTGCATCCACCCGACATTAACCCTCTCGCACACCCGGCCATTATCCATATCGTGATATTCCCCCATTGCCATCAGGCGTCTCTTTTTCCTGCTTGGCGCTCAAATTTATGGGTGAGGCCGATTTTGGCCAGTTTCCTATGTATCCCCAAACCATTGAGGGGGCGCGGCAAGCTGGTAATCATGGGCTGATTGAGGAACAATCGCGCCATCCTGGCGGCACTGTAGATGATGCGCCGCCCCGATTGAACTGATGGATCTCCCTATGCGATTGCCGAAACTCATGCCCCTCTCCTTAGCGCCCACACTTGCCCTGCTGCTGGCTGCGGCCCTGCTCTGCACTGCACCCGTGCAGGCCAAGCGCTACCCGCTGCCGCCGGCCGAAAGCCGTCTCATTGGCGAGCTGGAGGATTACATCATCCAGCAGGATGAGCATCTGGAGCTGGTTGGCAAACATACCCAGATTGGTTTTTTGGCGCTGCTTGAGGCAAATCCCGGTGTAGACCCCTATTTACCCAAGCCGGGCACCCGCTTGACGCTGCCCACCCAGATGCTGCTGCCCGATGTGCCACGCGAGGGGATCGTCATCAATCTGCCGGAGCTGCGCCTCTACTACTTCCCCAAAGGCAAGAGCGAGGTGATTGTGCTACCTATCGGGATTGGTGACATCGGCCGCGAAACGCCGGAGATGACCACCACCGTCATCGAGAAGAATCCCGACCCGACCTGGGTGCCCGGGCCCATGGTGCGCAAATCCTGGCTGGAGCAAAAAGGGATCACCCTACCCGCCGTGGTGCCTCCCGGCCCGGACAACCCCCTCGGCAAGTTCGCCATGCGCCTTGGTTATGGCAAGCGCGACTATCTGATCCACGGCACCAACAAGGATTTTGGCGTTGGCCTGCGGGTGAGTGCTGGCTGCATCCGGCTGCGACCGGACGATATCGAAGCCCTGTTCAAGATTGTGCCGATCGGCACGCCGGTGCGGGTCATCAACCAACCGGTCAAGGTGGCCATCGAGCCGGATGGTCGCCGCTGGCTGGAGGTACACTCCCCGCTCTCCCGCACCGAAGAGGAGCTTGAAAATGGCGCCCCGCTGGTGCTGTCACCGGCCATAGAGAGCTTTATCAGGGCAGCTGACGTGATGCAGGATGAGGTGACTGCGGCGCTGGAGAGCAAAAATGGCCTGCCCCGCCCCATCAGCAGTTAACTCATCAGCACCTGCACCATACCGGAGTTGCCTTACGTCATGAAATACCTGCCTCTCATGCTCATGGTGGTCTGCCACCCCCTGTGGGCAAAAGACATTCTCTGGATGAACAACGGCGATCGCCTGACCGGCACCATTGAAGAGATCGGCGATGAGTCGGTGCGCATCGCTCTGCCCTATACCGGCGCCGTGACCGTCCAGCGGGATGCCATCAAACGCTGGCGTCTGGAGAAGCAGGATAAACCCAAGGCAACCGCCAAAGGGGGTATCACCCTGTTCAAGGATGAGCAGAATGAGCGCAACGCCTGGCTCTGGAGTGGCAGCGGCGATCTCAACGTCAAGCTCAAGCACAAGGATAAACGTACCAACAACGTCAACTTCAAGGGAGTCACCGAACTGGCCAATCTGGATTGGCGTTACAGCCTCTCCGGGGAATATACCTACGAAACATCCGACAGCGTCACCGATAGCCACGACTACAAGCTGAACCCGACCCTTGACTACTTCTTTGACCAGCACTGGTTTTTACGCAACTCGCTCGATGCGGAATATGACATGATGGCTGACAACTATCTCAAGCTGAACTTTGGCTCGGGGCCAGGTTATCGCTTCTGGAATGACAAGCACAAACGGCTGGAACTGATTTCACAGGGCGGCATTCAGCGCGCCTACTTTCGCAGTGACAGCTGGCCAGGACTGGTCTTTTTCGATTCCAGGATCATCAGCTACCCCATCGGTAGCCTGAGCTGGGATTACCGCCAACCACTGTCATTCTGGCAACAGCGATTTGAGTTGTTCAGTAAAGGCACCTATCTGAAGTACCTGTCGCAACCGTCCCCTTACCTCACACTGGATCAGGACATCACCGGCAGCATCGGCCTGCGCTACTACTTTAACGATCATCTGCGTCTTTCCTGGTCGAGCGAGATGGAGTGGCAAAATGGCGCCCTGCACTATCCCGGGGTGGATGCCGAAATATCCGAAAGCGAATGGCGCCACTTGCTTAGTCTGGGGGCAAGCTTTTGAGTCGCGAGCAGATCAACAAGAGGAGCCAATTGGCTCCTCTTTCTATTGCAGTAATAGTGATGCGAGTGATGCAAACTCACGACTCGTCAACATCACACTCAGATCAATCCCCAGGCGGCAATCTGGTAGATCCACACCATCGCCAGCAGGGTACCGACCAATCCCATGATGACGCCGATGCGCACCATCTGGTGGCTCTCCACCAGACCAGTAGCATGGGCCAGCGCATTGGGCGGGGTACTGATGGGCAGCGACATCCCGAGCGAAACCGAGATGGTGACCGCCAGGATCAGGGTGTGGCTGCCGCCCCACTCGGCCAGCTCCGGCATGCTGACCGCCAGCGCTGCCACCAGTGGCAGCAACAGGTTGGCGGTCGCGGTGTTGGACATAAAGTTGGCCATCACCACCGCCAGCAGACAGGCCCCGACCAGCACCGCCAACGTGGAGTACTCGTGGAACGGAATGTGGGTGATAAGCCGCTCGGCCAACCCGGAGTCCTCCAGCGCCAGCCCCAGCGCGATACCGCCCGATACCAGCCAGAGCACATCGAGGGAGATCTTGTGCAGATCGTCCTTGGTAATGATGCCGGTGGTCAGGAACACCGCCACCGGGATCATGGCGACCACGTAGGAGCTCATGCCGTGCAGATCCCCCAGCAGCCAGAGCACTATGGTGGTGATAAAGGTGAGGTAGACCACCCAGGCGCGAGGGGTCTGCATAAAGCGCCCCTCAATCTTGAGATCCATCCGCTTGAGGGTGCTCGGGAAGAAGCGCCCCAGCAGGAACCAGCCGAGCAGCAACAGCAGCACCACGAAGGGCACCGCAAATCCCATCCATTGCCCGAACGAGATGGCATGCTCGCCGGTCAGGTATTTGAGGGCCACCGCGTTGGGCGGGGTACCGATGGGGGTGCCGATCCCGCCGAGGTTGGCCGCCAGCGGAATGGCCAGCACGAAGCCGATTTTGGCCGGGTCCTTGTCGGGAAACGCCGCCAGCACCGGAGTGAGGATGGCCAGCATCATGGCGGTGGTGGCGGTATTGCTCATGAACATGGAGAAGGTGGCGGTGATCAGCATCAGCCCCAGCATGACGATCCGGGGATCCTGACCGAACGGGCGCAGCAGCACCCGCGCCAGATTGACGTCCAGATGGTACTTGGTCGCCGCAATGGCGAGGAAAAACCCCCCGAGAAACAGCATGATAACCGGCGAGGCAAAGGTCGCCATCACCTCGGTCGACTTGAGCAACTCACCAAAGCCCGGCTCTGCCTTGTCGGCGGTCATGAACCAGATCCCCTTGTCCGAGAGCAGCAGCAGCTCCAGCACGATGATCAGCACCGAGGTGGCGAAGATGGGGATGGGCTCCAGGATCCAGCAGAGGGCTGCCAGCACGAAAATGGCCACGACTCGCTGCTCGACCACCGTGATCCCCTCCAGCGGGATCCAGTGGGTCGGGATCAGCAGGATGGCGAGGCTCAGCAGTAGCGGCAGAATAATCTTGTGATTGATGGGCACTATTGTCTCCAGGATCGGGAGTAAGAAGCCAATAGTGGCATAACATGCTATCGCCTCACGCAGCTATCTCGCCAAAATGAGAGCTGGCTAACTGCAGCCACTCCGGTTTTGTGAGTCATATCAAGCTGGAGTCAGCGCGCCATGGCTGACGCCTCACAGTTGGCAACAAACAGGCAAAAAAACGGGCCCGCTGTTCGTTGCACACGACAGCGGGCCCGTTTCACCATTTATGCCGATGAGGCGGCTCAGAAGTAGATGCGGGTCACCGACTCGATGACGCAACCCGGGCGACGGATCCCTTCGATCTCCACCTTGATCTCTTTGAGCAACTCCAGCCCGCCCTTGATGGGGGTGACCCGGGCCAGCTTGGTGCGGGCGCGGATGTTGCTGTCCACCTTGATGGGGTACGGGAAACGCACCTGATCCAGCCCGAAGTTCACCACCATGCGGGCGGTCGGGAACTCGGGGGTGGCCTCATCGACCGAGCCGGTCAACTGCGGCAGCAGCGCCAGGGTCAGGAAGCCGTGAGCGATGGTGGTCTTGAAGGGCGACTCGGCGGCCGCACGCTCCGGATTGGTGTGGATCCACTGATGATCCCCGGTCACCGCCGCAAATTGATCGATCATCTGCTGGCTGACATGGAGCCATTCGCCCACGTGGGTCTCTTCACCGATGCGGGCCTGCAGGGTGGCATAGAGCTCGGCAGCCTCGGCCCCCAGCTCCACAGCGGGTTCCTGAGCCACGACGGGGCGACCGTTGGCCACCTGTGCCACGGTTGCTGCATCCTGTTGCTGTTCGTCCTGAGACTCGGCTTGCAAGTCCAGCACACGTCCCAGCAAAGGATGAAGATGTGCCTTTTGCTGAAACTCACGCCAGTAGTCGCGGATCGCCGGAGAGAGCCAATCCTTGAGCTCAAAGGGGTGCTGCGCCAGAATTTCGCGCTTGCGCTTCAGAAAATCGACAACTTTCATCTACCGATCCCTATTTGATTCAATGCCTGTAAAGAGGTCTAACCAGTCCTATTTTATTAAAGTTTCAGCTGTAAGTGCAAAAAAATCTCGGCGTACACCTGTACCAAGGCGGAAGTCACTACTTACATCATGTAAACCAGCACGATCTGCCAATGAGGAAAACGATTGCCGGATATGCGACCAGCAGGGGGAAATTCACCGGGGTCATCATGACAAAAGGCCCTCGTCGGGCCTTGTGATGGGGGTTCAACGCGCGCTCGACCAGCCGTTCCGCAATCCCTCTTCATCCAGGAAGGACCAGGCGAGGATCCGGCTCACCTTGTTGCCCTGCGCCATGTCGATCACCCGCACCTGACGGGCTCCCACCCGGCTCAGCGCCTTTTTCGCCCCCGGCAGGTTCTCTTTTTTCGACACCAGCGAGCTGAACCAGAGGCACTGAGTGGCAAACTCCTTGCTCTGGGCGATCATATTGGCCAGAAACGCTGCCTCGCCCCCTTCGCACCAGAGCTCAGCCTTCTGGCCGCCGAAGTTGAGCACGGGCGCCCCTGTCACCTCCTTGCCCAGATTGCGCAGCTTGCGCTCCGTCCCCTTGCTCGCCTCTTCCAGCGACGCATGGAACGGCGGATTGCACAGTGTCAGGGCAAAGCGCTCCTTCGGCCCTATGATGCCGCGAAACACATGGTTGGGGTTGCCCTGCAGACGACACTCAATCTGATTGCCGAGCCCGTTGCTCCTGGCCAGCAGGGTGGCCGCCTTGACCGAAACCG
This sequence comes from Aeromonas allosaccharophila, assembly GCF_016026615.1. NCBI lineage: Bacteria > Pseudomonadati > Pseudomonadota > Gammaproteobacteria > Aeromonadales > Aeromonadaceae > Aeromonas > Aeromonas allosaccharophila. The sequence goes on from NZ_CP065745.1 coordinate 1,985,111, forward strand.
GATCGATATCCGATCCGACAAAACGCCAGCCATATTCGCGGCAGCCGAGCAGTGGATAGATGCAGTTTGCCCCCACCCCGATATCCAGCACCCTCACCCCCTTGCCGGTAGGGAGCAGGCCTGCGCTCTCGGCCAACAGGTCGGCCGCCCAGTGCAGGTAGTCCACCCGTCCCGGGATGGGCGGACAGAGGTAACCGGCGGGCAAGTCCCAGTTGGCAATCCCGTAGTGATGGGCCAGCAGGGCGCGGTTGAGGGTCTTCACTGCATCGGGATTGGCAAAATCGATGGTGCGGGTGCCGTAGTCATTGATAAAGACGTGGGCAGCCAACTCGGGAGTTCGCAGGCAGAGCGCCTCAAAGTCGTAACCCGCCTGATGGCGATTACGGGAGTGAAGTCCGGATTTGCGGTCGCCCGACTTGGGGCCACCGGCTGATGGGGTGCGGGGTTTCATGCTGAGCCTGCCGAAGAAAACGGGCCCACACTATAGTGATTTGACTCGGGAAAGTCTAAACGAGGGCAATAAAAAACCGGGCTATCGAGCCCGGTTCAAGTGAGGTTGGAAAAACAGTCCGTACTGCGAGCCGTTTGTCCAGCCTGACTCAGATATCGATCCGGCGAGCTTGCCAGAACTTGCTGCGCCAGTATTGGCTGTCCAGCTTGGAGCGCGTCACACCGGCACGGGTCGAGGCGTGGATGAATTCGCCATTGCCGACATAGATACCAACGTGGTTGAGACGACGATTGATTTTGAAGAAGACCAGATCGCCTTCGACCAGATCCTGCTTGGAAACGCGCGTCCCTTCGTGGACTTGGGAGCGGGTATCACGGGGTAATTCGACACCGACGGCATTGCGGAACACTTCACGGGCAAAGGCGGAACAATCGATACCGCGCTGGCTACTGCCACCCATCCGGTACGGAACACCACGCCACTCTTTATATACTGTCAGGATTTCATTCACATCGGGTGTCTGGGAAGCTTCCGGTTCGATTACAGGTTCAACCATGGAAACTTCGATCTTGCTCGCGACCTCGGGTTGGGGTGCCGAGGCACAACCCACCATTCCGAGCGCGACCAGCAGTAGCATCAGGTGGCGCAATCCTTTATCCCCGCTAAATAGTAAATCTTGTTAAAATACGGCCCCAAAGGGCAATTTATAAGGCAACAGCACCCGACTATATCCAAGAATTCTATCGAGGCAAGTGAAAATCCCTATCGAGCTCACATTTTTGCAAGTAAATGCACGATTTTTCATAATTAATGTGATCATGCCCAAACAATATACAATCGCAAAAAGGGCCTTGGGTCTCATAGATAACTGGCTTTTATCCCTGCTTCAGCACCTTTTTAAAGTGAAAAATCATGATCGAAACCGATCTTTTTTTGTTAAAACCGGCCAGGGTATGCCAGGAACTGCTCGCTCAATTGCCTGAAGGGCTGTCAACCGATGAGCAGCATATCTGGCAAACCATGACCCATCCTGAACGGCGTCAGGAATATCTGGTGAGCCGCGCCCTGTTGCGCCAGCTATTGGCCGAACGGCTACAGCAACCCGCCGCCAGCCTGCAATTTTGCAACGGCCCCCACGGCAAGCCACGACTGCATGATGATGCCTGGCATTTCAATCTGAGCCACAGTGGCAGCTGGCTGGTGTTGGCACTCTGCCCGCAGGGGCCGCTTGGGGTGGATATCGAACTGGGCAAACGGCGGCATCATCCCCTCCCCCTCGCCCGCCGCTTTTATGCACAGAGTGAATATGAGTGGCTCTGCGCGCGGCCCGCTCAAGAGCAGGAGAGCGCCTTCTACCGGCTCTGGTCGCGCAAGGAGGCTGTACTGAAGGCCCACGGCGGCGGCATAGCCGCCGGGCTCGAGAAGGTGCGCTTTGTCCCGGAGCAAGGGTGGCAACTCGACAACCGGCTCGATGACATCTCTTATCAGGTACAGGATTGGCCCTTTGCCAGCGGCTGGCTCAGTCTTGCTGCAGCGGCAACCCCCGTGACGTTTTACCGGCTGGATGAGCGCTTGAATTGCCAGTCGCTCAACCCCATGTTACTCAACACCCTTTCTGAAGAGTCCAACTCATGATCGTCGACATTACTCCCCAGAATTTTCACGCTGAACTTATCGATGCGTCCATGAAGAAGCCGGTCGTCATCTATTTCCATGCTCCGCAGATGCCGGAGTGTCAGGGGATGACACCGCTGATCGAATCACTGGTTGGGCCCGCCAATGAGCAGGTCACCCTGGCCAGGGTGGATATGAACGATCCCCAGCTGCAACCGCTGGCCAGCCAGCTCGGTCTGCGCGCCCTGCCCGCGCTGGTGCTGTTCCATCAGGGTCGCCCTGACGAACAGGCGATCATCGAAGGGCCGCAGGATGAAGCCACCCTGCGCCAATATTTCGCCGCCTTCGCCCCCAAAGAGGAGGAAGAACTGCTGACCAAGGGGCAACAGGCACTGGCTGACGAGCAGCCCAGCATCGCCTATGCCCATCTGACCAAGGCACACCAGCTGGCCCCAGAGCGTCACGACATCAGCCTGTGGCTGATACAGGCCGCGCTCGACCTCAATCTGCTGGAGGAAGCGCAGGAGCGCCTCGGCACCATCCCGATGGTGGCGCAGGATGGTCACTTCCATACCCTGAGCTCACGGCTCGCGCTGGCCCTGCAAGCGGCAGACAGCCCGGAGCTGCGCGCGCTGGAAGCCCGCCATGCAGAACAACCCGATGATTTTGCCCTGACTCAGGAGCTGGCGGTGCAATACAACCAGGCTGGCCGTCAGGAAGAGGCGTTGGGACTGCTGCTGGAGATCCTCAAGCGGGATTTGGCATTCGGCGATGCCAGAAAGACCTATCTCGATATTCTGGCGACCATGGGCAGCACGCCGGCGGCGCAGAGCTACCGTCGCAAACTCTATAGTCTGCTCTACTGATCAGAGTCGAACTGGCTGGTAATGATGGGGGAGTGCCGGGAAAACCGGCATGACCTCATGGGTCAAGTGCGAAGAAGTACAGTGGGGATGTGGAAACGCTGAATTTCAGGCAAAAAAAAATGGCGCATAACTGCGCCATTTTTTTCGCATGGATTACTTCTTGTAAGAAGTAGCCATGTTGTCGATGCGCTGGTTAGCACGCATAGCTTCTTGCTTGGCTTCGGCAACATCAGCAGCGATTTTGGACTGATCAGCACGAACTGCGCTAACATCTTGAGCCAGTTGGTCAACTTTGTTAGACAGATTCTGAACGGAAGTTTCCAGTTCGCTGGTGTTTGCACAACCGCCCAGCAGAGCGGACAGACCAACAACACCTACCAACAACAATTTTTTCATTTTTAAAGCTCCCTTGAACTCGCCAGACGTTTAGCAAGCGGCGTGATTATGGCACAAAAAAATCATACTTTGCATAGTCCCCACCACAGATAAATGCATTAAAACCCTCATTTTTTTTTGAATGAACAGTTTTTGTCCAGATTCGTCTAAAAAATGAGTGCCGCGTGGTGAGGGCACGGACAAAGGTTAACCAAATTTTTGCCTTATTACAATTTCGTATGAGGCTCAGGCACTCTGTTCTGACAACAATTGACGATATTGCACCAGATCCTCGATGGTCAGCACCGGCATCCGGTGCTGCCGACCGAATGCAACCAGGTCTGGCAGACGAGCCATCGAGCCATCTTCCCTGGTCAATTCACACAACACCCCGAACGGTTTCAGACCGGCCAACTGCATCAGATCGACCGTCGCTTCGGTATGACCACGACGGGTAAGCACCCCACCGGTACGCGCCCGCAGCGGGAACACATGACCTGGGCGATGCAGATCGCCCGGTTTGGCGCCATCGGCGATGGCTGCACGGATGGTGGTGATGCGATCAGCCGCAGAGACACCGGTCGTAACCCCCTGCGCCGCTTCGATGGTCACGGTGAAGGCTGTCTGGTAGTGGCTGGAGTTGGCTTCCACCATCATCGGCAGTTCGAGCTGGCGAACCCGCTCGTCGGGCAGGCAGAGACAGACGATGCCGGAGCACTCGCGGATCATCAGTGCCATCTGTTCATTGGTCATGGATTGGGCGGCGAAAATGAGGTCGCCCTCGTTCTCCCGATCTTCATCGTCGGCCACCAGCACGCCGCCTCCGGCACGCAAGGCAGACAGGGCCGCTTCGACACGGGCAACGGGATCACCGAATTCACTGAGTAGAGACTGATTCATGGTAAAACTCCTAAACAAGACAAGGACCAGAATCAGGGCATGGAAAGGCAGACAGAGAGGAGCATGCAGCGGCCAGACCATAAGGGCCTACGCGGCAATGTCTGTCTTATCCTCTTTCATCCGGACTATGACCGTCGGCTCCGGCATTTCACCGGATCTGCTGACCCCGACTAGGCTATCAGCCAAGTCGGGCGCTCGCGGGCTCCCCGAGTCAATCGGGATACCGCCGGTGGGGAATTACACCCCGCCCTGAGAATAAGCGCAGACAGCCTAAAGAAAAACGGTTGCAGATACCAGCCAAAATCCCCCGCTGACTGAAAAGCGTTTCAACATTGCGCCAGGGATCGCGCTCTGCGGCCCGCTCGCCAGCGCGAGAGGCCGTGACTGGCGAATTTCTTTATGGCGCGGATCGGTTTATGGCATAGTTCCGGAAACAAAAAACAGTGCCCGAAAAAGAGCCTGAACAACGCTGCCTGCGCAGACAGCAGCGCCAACACCACAAACGGAAAATGACAGAGATGGAAAAGAAAATACTGCTCACGGATTGCCCGGATGCCAAAGGGCTCATCGCCAAGATCACCAACATCTGCTACAAGCACCAGCTCAACATCATCAAGAACGATGAGTTTGTGGATCACGAGAATGGCCGCTTCTTTATGCGTACCGAGCTGGAGGGACGCTTCAACGACGAGACCCTGCTGGCGGATCTGGATGATGCCCTGCCCACCGGCGCCCAGCGTCGGCTGGTCAAGGCGGGCAAGAAGCGCATCGTCATTCTGGTCACCAAGGAGACCCACTGCCTCGGCGACATTCTGATGAAGAACTACGCGGGCGCGCTGGATATGGATATCGTCGCGGTGATCGGCAACTACGACACCCTGGCCGAGCTCACCGGCAAGTTCAATATTCCGTTCCACACCGTCAGCCATGACGAGCTGAGCCGTACCGAGCATGAAGAGCAGGTGCGCGCCATCATCGACAGCTATGAGCCTGACTATGTGATCCTGGCCAAGTACATGCGGGTGCTGACCCCGAGCTTCGTCGAGGCCTATCCCCGCAAGATCCTCAACATCCACCACTCCTTCCTGCCCGCCTTCATCGGTGCCCGCCCCTACCGGCAGGCGTTCGATCGCGGGGTCAAGCTGATCGGTGCCACCGCCCACTTCGTGACTGACGATCTGGATGAGGGCCCCATCGTCGAACAGGACGTGATCCACGTCGGTCACGCCTTCAGTGCGGACGACATGGCCAAGGCGGGCCGGGATGTGGAGAAATCGGTGCTGAGCCGCGCGCTGGAGCTGGTACTGAACGAGCGGGTGTTCGTCTACGGCAACAAGACGGTGGTCTTCAAATAATCCGCCAACGCGCATGTATGCAAACGCTAGAAACAACAACGGCTCCCGCGGGAGCCGTTGTTGTTTCTGCGCCAAATCTCAGAGCGGCAGATCATTTACCGTCACGGCGCCCTTCTCCAGCTTCAGCTCGGAAGTCAGCACTTGCTTGTCGGCCTTCAGATAGCCCATCAGGGTCAGCTGATCGAGCATGGGAGCCAGTTGCGGCACCGCCTTGCCCAGCTTGTCACTGAGGTTGGCATGCAGCACGCCGCTGAGGGCCTGCATCCCCGCTTCGCTGTTGAACAGTTGCTCCAGCGAGGTCGATGCCAGCTTCACATCCCCCTTCATGGTCACCGCCTCACCATTGAGCTTGGCGCTGAGATCGGCCAGCTCCAGGGTCGCGCCACGTTTGAGCATCTTGTCCAGCGCCTGCTGGATGGCGGCATCTTCAACCCCCTTGCCACCGGCGGCCTGCAACCCCTGATACCCTTCCAGATCCAGACCGTTGAGGTTGAGCGCCAGCTTGCTGTCGGTGACCGCCAGGGTGTCGGTCTCGTTCTCCAGATCCAGCTTGGCAATCTTCATCTGATAGCTGCTGGAGAGGGTCTGGGCATCATCGCCAGTGAGCTGGGTCTCGGTAGTCATCCCCTGCAGGGCGACCTTGACGCTGTCAGGTAGTTGCACCGTGAGGGCCGAGAGGGTCATCTCGCTCTGGGGCGAGAGGAGCACACCGCTGATCTCGGCAATGTCGGCGCTCCCTTTCAGGTCGGTCAGTTCCAGCTCCATCTTGCTCTGCTCTTCGTGGACCGTCATCCCCTGCCAGGCCATGGTGATGTGGCCATTCCCCTCCAGGTTGCCATGAAACTCACCGGAAAGTGGCAGGAAATGGAACTCGTCCAGCCCCTGTTTGACCTTGAATTCGTTGGCCCAGAAGCGGCTGCTGTTGCCCTGAGTCCAGAGGCTGGTGACCGACTCCAGACCGAGTTCCCACTGCTCCATGCCCAGTGCGGTAAAGACCGGTGCCATAGTGCCATTATGGGTATCGAGCAGGAGGTGGCTCTTGATATAGAGCGGCAGGATCCGGCTCTTGACCGCCAGTTGCAGCTCGATCGGCTGACTCCCCTCCAGTTCGCTGTCGATGGTAGCCAGCTCCTCCGGCGTCACTACGATCTTCAGTATCCCGTCACGGGTGAAGAGGTTGCGGCTGCCCGGCTGCCACTGCATGTCGATGCCGGTCTCTTGCTCCACCTTGGCGATCTGCTCCGCCATAATGTTGTCGAAGCTGTTGCCCGTGTACCAGCACGCAGCCAGACCACCACCTACCAGTGCCGCACCCACGGCGAGGGCCACTATCTTTTTCATATATTCATGTGTCTCCAGGGAGTTGTCACTGCACTCTAGGGGCGTACTCGGGGCGAGGCAAGTGCAATCAGATAGCGCCCCAACATTCTTGCAATTCGCCACAACCTCACAGCAAGGGACTGAAGAGATAGAAGATGTTCTCCATCGCCTTCTTGTACCAGGGGCGTGCCTGCCATTTGGCCAGGGTCATCGGGGTGGCTTCCGCCATATAACCCTGTACCAACCGGGTCATCTGGGCCACGAACGAGGGGTTGTCCACCAGCAGGGTCACCTCGAAGTTGAGCCAGAGGCTGCGCCGATCCAGATTGACCGTCCCCACCAGCGCAAAGTCGTCATCCACCAGCACGCTCTTGGTATGGAGCAGACCGGCATCGTAGCGGTAGATCTCCACCCCGGCCGCCAGCAGCTCCTCCATAAAGGCGTTGCAGGCGTAATTGGCCATGATGGAGTCGTTGCGCGCCGGCAACACCAGTTGCACCTGCACGCCGCGAGCCGCCGCCGAGCTGAGTGCGGCCGCCAGCGGATCGTCGGGCACAAAGTAGGGAGTGGTCAGCACCAGATGGCTGCGCGCCTGATAGATGGCGAGCAGCAGGCTCTGCTGGATGCAGTCGCCACCGACGAAGGGGCCGGACGGAATAAGCTGGGCGCGGTAGTTGGTCTGGGGCCAGGCTTCGGGATCGTGTTGCAGGCTGTCGAGCAGCCGCTCGCCGGTCTCCATCTCCCAATCCCAGACGAAGATCGACCACATCAGCGGCACCATGGGCCCCTGCACCCGGATCATGATATCGACCCACTGGCCAACCCCGGCATCTTGCTTGAAGAAACGGGGATCCACCATGTTCATGGAGCCGGTGTAACCCACCCTGTCATCGATCACCACCAGCTTGCGGTGCATCCGCAGATCCTGACGCTGGAACACAATGCGCCACGCGCCAACCGGCAGCACCTCCACCAGTTTGACCCCCGCCTTACGCAATTTTTTCGGCCAGTGAGAGCGGAAGAACTGTTTGCTGCCCACCGAATCGAGCAACAAGCGACAATCCACGCCGCGTTGCGCCACTTCGATCAGCGCCTCGCACACCTCGTCAGCATCGCCGCCAGGGTGCCAGATGTAGAACTCCAAATAGCAGGAGAGGGTCGAGCGGCGGATATCCTGCGCAATCTCGCGCAAGATCCAGTCCGGCTTGTTGAGCAGAGTCATGCGGTTGCCGGAGAGCATCGGCATGGCGAGCCGCCCCTGGATCAGATCGTGCAGCGGTTGCGCCTTGGAACCCACTTCACAGCAGTGCTGAGGGAACAGACGGGCCAGCTGGCGGATCCAGATGGCGTAAGGACGGTACATGGCCTGGGCGCGCTCGGCGCGGCGGCGCCCCAGCTTTATCTCACCAAACAGCACATAGAAGCCCACCCCGGCAAACGGAATGGCGTAGATCAGCGCCAGCCAGGCCAGCGACACACCGATGGGACGGCGTTTCATCACCACCCGAAATGACACCCCGGTGACGATAACTGTGTGAAAAAGCAGTAGCAGCCAACCCAGAAAACGGGAAAACAGCAGTTGAAGATCATGTTCCAGACCGTTGAGCAACGGGGGCTCCTTCTCATCGACAAACAGTGCGGTGGGCAGACCCCAACCGGCCGCAATGGTATGCTGTAAGGCAAATCCATTCTATCAGGTCGCACGCATGATCCTGCAATCTATGCTGCTCAGCCTGGCCATGCTAGGCCAAGGCTCATATGACATCAATGAGCAACAGATAAACCAGTACCTGCAATCTCAGGTGCAAGTCGATAAACAGCTGGAACTGCCCGGCATCATCAAGGCTCATGTGAAGCTTGAGCAGAGCGATGTCCAGATTGGTCGCCAGCGCCCCGACACGGCACGGGTCTATGGCAAGGGCAAGCTCAAAATCGCCCTGCCCGACAATACCGAATATGACGCTCGCCTGCAGATGACCTATGAGGCGAGGCCCCGCTATGACAAGGCCCAGAGCGCGCTGTTTCTGGATAACATGAAGCTGGTGGAGTACAAGCTGGAGCCGGAAGCGGCCGAGAAGAAGTTCGGGCTGATGCTCAACATGCTGCTGCAGAGCATGGAGAAACGGCTCGAGACCAAGCCGGTCTACAAACTCAATGACAAGGATCCGGATCAGGCCTGGCTGAAGGAAAATCTGCTGGGGCTGGAGCTGTCACCGGGCAAGATCCACCTGTTGACCAACCCCCGCTAAACCACTCAATTCAGGAGGGGCTGGGTGGTATCCCGTACCAGCAGCTCCACCTGATAACCCTGCTGCTGCTGCCGCTCGTAGAGGGAAAAGAGCGACCCGCTCAATTGGTTGAGGGGCATATCGGCAAAACCGGCCTTGAGATAGAAGGGCTTCTCGAACGGGAGCGCCTGACAGACCACCGGTTTGTCCGCCAGACCGTGGCAAGCGTGCTGCAACAGCCGTGACCCCAGTCCCAGCGACTGGTAGTGGGGCAACAGACGAAAGCCGCACAGATGGTAAAACTCCTCCTCGTCCCGCAACCGTACCGCCCCCACCAGCCAGTGAGCATCACGCACGACAAAGATCCGCTCGGCCAGGTCCGGCACATAGTGGGAAAACGTCGTTTCGTAATAGTCCCTGATTAGGGAGAGGTCGGCGTCGCAGTACTCTTCGAAGGTGAGTTCCATCGCCAGCTTGCTTGTCACAGACAAATCCTTTGGTAATCAATTATTAGTGCCAGATACGGTGCGCTAATCCGACCAGCTGACGCCAGCACGATAGCATGCCTTTCGTCAACAAAAAAGCAGGCGTCATGGCGACGTTGCTGACCCGGTGGAGGAGACCATGACCCACGGCCTGACTGCCAACGCATGGCTTCACGATGACAACCCTTTATTGCGGTGGATACTTTGATCCCGGTCACCGAATCGGGTCATTTGCCCCCTGCTCGCCGCTTGTTCTGCCCTCGTCATGATGCTTTACTCAACATGGTCATCACAGGAAGGAGTATTACGGTTGAAAGCATGGATGCTGGCAGGCCCTATGTTGTTGATCCCCCTGAGTGGATGGAGCCAGACTCCCCCGCCCGCTGAGGTGGTCTTCCTGACTGCAGCCCCCTCCCCCCTGCGTCCGGTCAATGATCCCGCGCCCGCCCCGCAACCCGAAACCGCTCAAACGGCGGCAACCGCCGCTGGCGGCAACAAGCAGATCCAGGTCTATAAATCGGTGCAGCAGAACGGGGTGGTACGCTACTCCGACATGGCGCCAGAACAGGGCCATTACGAGCTGCTGCTGTTCAACGACTGCTTCGCCTGCGATCCCAAATCCAATGTCAACTGGCAGACCACCGGGCTGTTTCTCTATGACTATGCCAGCACCATCAAGGCCGCCGCCAAAACCTATCAGGTTGAGCCTGCGCTGATCCGGGCGCTGATCCATGCGGAATCTGCCTTCAACCCGCTGGCGGTCTCCCGCAAAGGTGCGATGGGCCTGACCCAGCTGATGCCCGCCACGGCGCGGGAACTGGGCGTCGGCAATGCCCTGCTGGCGGAGCAGAATATCTTCGGCGGGGTGAAATATCTGGCGGGACTGCTCAAGCAGTATGACGGCAACGTGGCACTGGCGACCGCGGCCTACAACGCCGGGGCTGGCGCCGTACAAAAACATGGCGGCATCCCACCCTATGCGGAAACTCGCGCCTATGTGGAGCGCGTCCAGCTGCTCCACCTGCGCTACAAAGAGATGCTGCAGGCCAAAGGGCTGTGACGCTCGGCTCAGTTAATTCTCTCTTTCCCCCCTCCAGAAACAAAAACACGCCCGCAGGCGTGTCGATACCACACGTTGTTTCGCCAATGATTACTTCTGCTCAGTCGCCACCAGGCGATAAGCCAGCGCACCCAGAATGGCACCGACAATCGGGGCAACCCAGAACAGCCACAGCTGACTGACCGCCCAGTCACCGACAAACAGCGCAACGCCGGTACTGCGGGCAGGGTTGACCGAGGTATTGGTCACCGGAATGCTGACGAGGTGGATCAGGGTCAGGCACAAGCCGATGGCGATCGGGGCAAAACCGGCAGGCGCGCGGCTATCGGTGGCGCCCATGATGACGAACAGGAAGAAACCGGTCATCACCATTTCGCACACCAGTGCGGCAGTCAGGCTGTAACCACCCGGAGAGTGCTCGCCGTAGCCGTTGGAGGCAAAACCGGCGGAGAGATCAAACCCGGCCTGACCACTGGCAATCACATAAAGCACCGCAGCGGCGGCAATGCCACCCAGCACTTGCGCCACGATGTAAGGCAGGACACCGGATGCCGGAAAACGACCACCCGCCCACAGACCGACAGTGACGGCCGGATTGAGGTGGCAACCGGAGATATGACCGATGGCAAACGCCATGGTCAGCACGGTCAGACCGAAGGCCAGCGAGACCCCCAGCAGACCAATTCCGACGTGAGGGAAGGCTGCAGCCAGCACGGCACTGCCGCACCCGCCCAATACCAGCCAGAAAGTGCCCATAAACTCGGCAGCAACAGGTTTCACAATATTTCTCCCATTTGAGGTAACACCGAACAGACCCGGGAAGGGCCCATGCTTGAACAATCGCAGCATTATGGGAGTGTGAGTCCAGATTGCGAACCCTGCCGACAAGGTTCATTGAATGTGATATCCATCACAATTTATTGATTAGATAAGAGATTTGTCATTAAGGAAGCTGGCGGCACGTCTCATACCCAAGGGCGTCATGCGACAACTTGTGACACCGTTTCGCTCGACTGCTCATCTGTTGAACGATCAAAACGGAGAGGTGGTCAGTTCCCTACCGGTGTAAAGCGGCTGACAACCTGCCCCTGATGCTCAATCCACTCCATGAACATGGCGACAGGGCGGGCATAGACCTGACCATCCTGTTCGGATTGATAGATCACCAGCTGCTCCTGGGTTTCGGTGTGCAGGGCCAGGGCGAGCACTTGATAGTAACCCCCCTTGAAGTGGCGATAGCGGCCGGGAACGGGTGAATGCATGGGAAAACCTCGCAGGAATAGACACCGATGAGCGGATCACATAACGATGACACCGTCGGTGCCATTCAACTCATCGCAAAGGGGGACGAAGACGATTTTTTACACAAGCCAATCGTGCCACAGGATCCGGATATTGCAACACAGTCGGGCAGCTTTGTTAATTCGTTCCCCATGTTTCACTGGTGAACCTCGGTTAGCACAAACGATCGTGCTAAATTTAACGTTCTAGCAACCCTGTTTCAGGGCTAAAAATCAGGGAATTCTTCTAAAAAGAGGATTGTTCTAGCATTCAATTCTGTGAAGAATAGGGGAAAAGAAATTTGATACTAAAAATCGCCTTTTTCGCCAACGCGTCCCCATGGGGAAGGAATCACACTCACCATGTTCACTATCGACAAGTCGCACAAGCTCGACGATGTCTGCTATGACATCCGCGGCCCGGTGCACAAAGAAGCCCGCCGTCTCGAAGACGAAGGCCACCGCATTCTCAAGCTCAACATCGGCAACCCTGCCCCGTTCGGTTTCGATGCGCCGGAAGAGATCATCAAGGATGTGATCCTCAACATGCCGCTGAGCCAGGGCTACTGCGACTCCAAGGGACTGTTCTCTGCCCGTAAAGCGGTGATGCAGTACTACCAGCAAAAAGGGATGCGCAAGGTCGATATCGACGACATCTACATCGGCAATGGTGCCAGCGAGCTGATCGTGATGGCGATGCAGGCGCTGCTCAACAACGGCGACGAGATGCTGGTGCCCTCCCCCGACTACCCGCTCTGGACTGCCGCCGTCACCCTCTCCGGTGGCCATGCGGTGCACTACCGCTGCGACGAAGGGGCTGACTGGTATCCGGATCTCGATGACATCCGTGCCCGCATCACCCCGCGCACTCGCGGCCTGGTGCTGATCAACCCCAACAACCCCACCGGCGCCGTCTACGGCAGCGAGTTCCTGCTGGAGGTGATCGAGATCGCCCGCCAGCACAACCTCATCATCTTCGCCGACGAGATCTACGACAAGATCCTCTACGACGACATCTCCCACACCAGCGTCTGTACCCTGTGCGACGACGTGATGGTGGTGACCTTCAACGGCCTATCCAAGGCCTACCGCGCCTGCGGCTTCCGCCAGGGCTGGATGGTCATCACAGGGCCCAAAGGCCGTGCTCGCGGTTACATTGAGGGGCTGGAGATGCTGGCCTCCATGCGGCTGTGTGCCAACGTGCCGATGCAGCACGCCATCCAGACTGCGCTTGGTGGCTATCAGAGCATCAACGAGCTGATCCTGCCGGGCGGTCGCCTGCGCAAGCAGCGAGACAAGGCATGGGAGCTCTTGAACGAGATCCCCGGCGTCTCCTGCGTCAAACCAAGGGGGGCGCTCTATATGTTCCCGCGCCTCGACCCCAAGGTGTACGACATCCGCGACGACCAGAAGATGGTGTTCGACCTGCTGCAGCAAGAGAAGCTGCTGCTGGTACAGGGCACCGGCTTCAACTGGCCGGCACCTGATCACTTCCGGCTGGTGTTCCTGCCCCGCGAAGAGGAGCTGGAGGATGCCATCGGTCGCCTCGCCCGCTTCCTCAAAGGCTACAAGCAGTAAACAAAGCCAATGAAAAAGGCTCCTTACGGAGCCTTTTTATTATCTGTCGTTTTTCGTCCGTACCATCAGCCATGCAGCAGGGCGCCGGCCACCAGCACCGCCATGGTGATGAGGGCCACCCCGATGATAAAGGGCAGTACCCAGCGCACAAAGCGATCATAGGGGATCTTGGCGAGCGCCAGACCGGCCACCAGATGGGCGGCGGTGGGGGCAAACAGGTTGATCCAGCCGGAGGCGGACTGATAGGCGGTGATCACCAGATCCCGCGAGATACCGGAGAAGTCCGCCAACGGCCCCATCAGCGGCATGGAGACAGTCGCCAGCCCCGAGGTGGAGGGGATAAAGAAGCTCAGGATGATGTGCACCAGATAGGCCATCAGGATGAACACAGACGAGGAGAGTCCGGTCACCAGCCCTTCGGCCCATTGCAAAATGGTGTCGATGATGACGCCCTGCTCCATCACCACATAGATGCCGCGCGCCACCGCCACTACCAGCGCCACCCCGATCAGATCCCGCGCGCCATTGAGGAAGGTCGCCACATAGTTGGACTCGGGCATCCGGTTGATCAACGCAATCAGGATGGAGGCGCTAAAGAACAGGGTGGAGAGCTCGTCAAACCACCAGCCAAAGGTGGGCAGCACATCGATCCCCAAATCCGACCAGGGCACCACCGCATAGATCATCAGCAGGAAGGTGCCGAAGAAGACCAGCATGGTGAGCTTTTGCTTGCCGGTGAAGGCGAGATTGCTGCTCTTCATCTGGGAGAACTCGTCGTCATAGGTGATGTCGGCCAGCACGGAGCGGGATTTGTCCTGCTGCACCTGCTTGGCATAACGCATCACGAACCAGGAGGCAAAGATCACCAGCAGCAGCCACTGGATGACCCGCAGGCCAATCCCCTCACCGATGGGGATACCGGCAAAACCGGAGGCAATACCGGTGGCAAACGGGTTGACGGTGGAGGCGAGCACCCCGACCCCGGACCCGAGCAGAATGATCCCCGCCGCCACCATGCGATCGAAGCCCGCCGCCATCATCACCGGCACGATCAGCGCCCAGAAGGCCACCGTCTCCTCCGCCATGCCGAAGGTGGAGCCGCCGAGGGCAAACAGGGCGATCAGCACCGGGATCAGCAGCCGTTCACGGCCTGCGAAGGCACGCACTATGGCCCCCACCCCGGCATCGAGCGCACCGCTTTGCATGGTCACCGCCAGAAAACCGCCGATGATGAGCACGAACAGCGCCACGTCGGCCGCCTTGTGAAAGCCCTGGATCGGCGCCTTGAGCACCTCGAACACCCCTTGCGGGTGGGCGGGTAACTCGGTGTAGCTGCCGGGCACCGGCAACAGCCGCTCGTCGCCGCTGTAATCGGCCACGGCCGCTGCCGCCACCGGCTGCTGGGTCTTGGCGGTGACGTAGTCATATTTGCCCGCTGGCAGCACCCAGGTGAGGGCCGCCATCAGGGCGATGATGATGAAAAGCAGGGTATAGACTGTGGGGAGTTGGCGCTTCTTGGGCGCCTCGTTTGGAGTGGTCATAGCTTCCGTTCCTCGGCAATGCCGTCTGTGATCCGATCAGCGCAAGACTAGCGGGTTTGATATGGGAAAAAGGTGATCGCTGATAATAAAATTCCGCTAATTAGCGGAATTTTTGCCAAAAAAACAGGGCCCCGCAGGGCCCTGTTTTCACTTGAGTCAGACTCAGAGTTCGACCACGTCGAATTTCACATCCGGATTCACATCCGCATCGTAATCGACCTCGTCCAGCCCGAAACCGAACAGGCGCAGGAACTCCTGCTTGTAGCCGGTGTAATCAGTCAACTCGGAGAGGTTCTCGCTGGTAATGGAAGGCCACAGGTCGCGGCAGGTCTGCTGCACGTCTTCGCGCAGTTCCCAGTCATCCATGCGGATACGGGCCTGCTCGTCCAGCGCCATGTCGGACGCGTAGAGACGGGTGCGCATCATGCGATCCACCTGCTCCATGCAGCCCTCGTGAATGCCCTTCTCCTTCATGATCTTGAAGGCCATGGAGATATAGAGCGGCATCACCGGAATGGCGGAGGAGGCCTGGGTCACCACGGATTTCAGCACAGCCACATGAGCGGTGCCACCCTTGGCAGCCAGATCGCCACGGATGGCGGCAGCGGCGCGGTCCAGATCTTCCTTGGCGCGGCCCAAAGTACCGTGCCAGTAGATGGGCCAAGTCAGATCGGTACCGATGTAGGAGTAAGCCACGGACTTGGCGCCGTCAGCCAGCACGCCAGCATCACGCAGGGCGGCCATCCACAGCTCCCAGTCCTGACCGCCCATCACGGTGATGGTGTTCTGGATCTCTTCCTCGTTCGCCGGCTCGACGGTGGCGGTGATGATCTGATCCTTGTTGGTGTCGATCGCGGTGGTGGTGTAGACCTCACCGATCGGTTTGAGGGCAGAGCGCACCACTTCGCCGGTGTCCGGCATCTTGCGCACCGGAGAGGCCAGGGAGTAGACCACCAGATCGATTTGACCCAGATCCTGCTTGATAAGCTCGATCACCTTGGCGCGGCACTCGTTGGAGAAAGCATCGCCGTTGACGCTCTTGGCGTAGAGACCCGCCTCTTTGGCGGCCTTGTCGAAGGCGGCGGAGTTGTACCAGCCGGCGGTACCGGTCTTGGACTCGGTGCCCGCTTTTTCAAAGAAGACGCCGAGGGTGGCGGCGCCGCTACCGAAGGCAGCCGCAATCCGGGAGGCCAGGCCATAACCGGTGGAAGCGCCGATCACCAGCACCTTCTTGGGACCATTCTCGATGGTGCCCTTGGCTTTGGTATAAGCGATCTGGCGACGAACATTGGCTTCACAACCAACCGGATGAGTGGTGGTGCAGATAAAGCCGCGAACCTTGGGTTTGATGATCATATGGAGTCTCGGATCCGTTTAATGGATGAAATCGGGGCATAAGATACCTCATCTTGCCGCGATAAGGTGCTCTGATGTGTTGAACGGCGGCAAAAATCGACTGGTCTGCTGTCGAATTAAACGAAAAGCAGTCATCTGTTTTGATGCCAACGACTGCCAGCCGTTATCGGCCGATCCCGGTGCGCTATCCCCGCTTTACCGCCATTGCCAAACCTCATTGTCGCCCGCTTGGTTACCTTGTCCCCAAAGCCTGCTCCGGCTGATGGCTGACATATACTTGGACAACATCGTGGCGCTGGATGATTAGCCCGACAGGGCGGAGGTAACATGACCAGATGTTGGCAAAAATGCTTGCTGTGGGCGGCCGTGGCACTGTTTGCGGTCAGTGAGGTATCAGCCAAACCGACCATCGGCATGGTGCTCAAATCCGTTCGCAATGAGTTCTTCATCGAGATGGCGAAAGGGGCCCAACGCTACGCCAAAGCCCATCCGGAGGCCCTCACACTACAACTGGAAGGCATCCAGCAAGAGGTCGATGTCAGCGGTCAGGAGGCGATCATCCGCACCATGATTGCCCAAAAAGTGGACGCATTGATCGTGGTTCCGACCGATTCGGTCGCCATGCTGCCCGTACTGATGGAGGCCATCCAAGCAGGCATTCTGGTCATCAACATGGACAATAAACTCGATGACCGTGCGCTGGTGCTGGAGGGGGTCAATATCCCCTTCGTCGGCCCCAGCAACTTTGTCGGCGCACGCAGTGTCGGAGAATATGTCGCCAAAGCACTGCCAGCAGGCAGCAAGGTAGGTCTGATAGAAGGGCCTCCCGGCGCCATCAACAGCCGGGCGCGCAGTGACGGATTCCGGGCCGCCCTACGGGCCGCTGACATGGTAGTGGCCGGAGTGCGCAGCGGCTACTGGGACGTTGCTCAGGGCAAGAGCGCAACTATCGATCTCCTCAAGGCAACTCCGGATGTCAAAGCGCTGCTCTGTGGCAATGACAATATGGCTATCGGTGCCGCTCAAGCGCTGGCTGAGTTAGGGCTAAAGGGCAAGGTGTTGCTCGGCGGCTATGACAACATTCCGGGGATCCACTCTTACCTCAGCGATGGCTCTGTCGCGGCAACGGCAGACCAGTATCCGGGCAAGCAGGCACAATACGCCCTCGATCTCGCTCTCAAGGCGCTGGCCCAGAACACGCCCCAAGCCGATTTGCCCGGCATAGTTCAGACCCCCGTGGAACTGGTTGTACATCCTTAGGAGAGGCGATGAGAGGATGGTGGGTATTGTTGGCATTGTGGTGCCGATTCGCATCAGCAGAGCCGGTATTGAACATCTATGCGGATGCCTACGCCCCCTTCATTCAGGTCAGCAAAGAGGGGCTGAGCGGCCCCTATGTCGATGCCTTTGCCCGTCTGGCGCAGCAGCAGGATATCAAGATCCACTTTCAGGCCAAGCCGATGCGCCGCCTGCTCAAGATAGTGGCGACCGAGCCAAACAGCTGCGGGCTTGCCGTGCACTTTTCCGCCGAAAATGCCGAAACCCTCCGCTATGTAGCACGTATTGCCCCGATCACCCTGGCAGTTTATGCCCGGCAGGGCACAGTGAAACCGCTGAGCAATATCGAGGCGCTGCGCAACTATCGCATTGGTGCCATCGATGTGGCCGAGCTGAGAGAGATCCTCGACAATGCGGCGATCCGCTACGAACTGCTACCCAAGGCTAGCCAGGGTATCGCCATGCTGCAGGCGGGTCGCTTCGATCTGCTGATCAGTGACGTACTCCCCGAGCTGGTGAGCGCCCCCGTCCAAGGGAAACCGGTCCAGCGGGTGATGGTGCTGGCCCGGGTCGAACGCTGGCTGGCCTGTCACCCGCAACTGCCACCCAACACGGTGAAACGCCTGCGCGCCGCCCTCACGCTGGGGGTATTCGACGATGCCATGGCCGACATCTGGCAACAATATGACCTGAGCTCGGTATACAACGGGGTCAGACGAGAGTGGATCCTGATCCCCTGATCGCAACCCCATTCAACCCAACGCCTCCCACGCTCACCGCCGCCAGCGACTGTCAGCAGGCAATGCGGGTGATATGACCATCCTGCAGCTTATAGAAGGCATCTTGCGGCAACTCCTGTGACCAGGTCGCCTCATAGTCGAGATCGGCATAGACGCCGCGCAGCATGGCGCCGAGCAGGCCGTGGGAGATGACGATGGCCCGCTCGGCGATCGCGGGATCCTGCAACCACTGGTGTGCCCGGCGCTGAATGCTCTCGAAGCTCTCGGCCCCCGGTGCCTGCAGATACCAGTCCCCCTTGTCGGTATCGAGTTCGGGGTGAGCGAGGCAGAGTTCCGGGATCCGGCACCCTTCCCACTCCCCCATGCCCAGCTCCATCAAGCGATCGTCCCAGACGATGCGCTCTGCCGCCAGCCCCAGTTGCTCACACACCAGCTGCGCAGTCTGGCGAGCACGGCCGAGCGGGCTGGCATAGACGGTCCAGCGGGCGGGATCGGCCAGCTCATCGGCAAGACGCCGCCCCATGGCGATGGCTTGCGCCTCGCCCTTGTCGGTCAGATCGGAGTTGCAACGCCCCTGCAGACGCTGCTCGGCATTGAATCGGGTCTGGCCGTGGCGCAGCAGATAGATGAGTCGGGACATGGTTTCTCCAGCACGTTCAGATAGATAGAAAAATAAGGGGGACGATGATAGCAGATGAGCCCGGGGGATGGCCCAAACAGACGTGTAAACGCAGGCGTAAAAAACGGGTCAGTGCCGACCCGTTTGCTGTCAATTTGGCCAGAGTGAACCGGCTCAGCCCTTCTTGATCTCCCGCAGATAGCGGTAGATGGAGTGGACCGAGATGCCGAGCTGGCGCGCGGCGATCTGGGCACTGTCTTTTAACTCGAAGATCCCCATGTCGTGCAACTGGTTGACGATGACCCGGGTCTTCTGGGACGGGGGCACCGCCTCGTTGCCACGCACCTCGGCACTGACGGTGTCTATGGTGCTGTTGAGCGCCTCGTCGATGTTGCGGGCGAACACCTCCGGGGTGGCATGACTCTCGTGGGGATGCATGCACTCCGGCATCATGGTGCGCAGCACGGATTGCAACGGGGCATCCATGTCGCTGTTGATGCAGAGCAGTCCGATGGCCCTGTGCTCCCCGTTGCGGATCACGGTGGTGATGGAGCGCAGTGTCTTGCCGGTGGCGCACTTGGTCATGTAGGGGCTGGAGATATCCTGCCCGCTCTTGAGCTTCATCATCGCCAGATTGGTGATGGGTGCGCCGACACTGCGGCCGGTGATATGGCCGTTGGCAATCTTGACGATCGAGGGATTGCGCACATCCAGACTGTGGAGCAGCACCTCGGTGTGCTGGCCATACATGGCGGCGATGCCGTCCACTATGTTCTCCATCGACTTGAGGATCTCAAAATCGCTCGGACTCAACTCTTGCAGCTTCACAATGGGACCTTCTTGCAAGGGTTGCTGCACGCGGGGGGATGGCAGTGCAGCAACCGACAGGGACATCAGGCGGACATGATATCAATAATGGTGGTGTCTGTGGCAGACATGCCTTCCTTCACCATCTGACCCACGTTGCGGATGGTCTGATCCACGTTGCCTGCAACGATCCCCTGACCCGACACCGAGTGGCTGTTGAGGGCCATCAGGAAGCCGCGTACCGCCGCGCCGGAGGAGGTACTCACCTTCATGGCGCAGGAGGCTTTCGCCCCGTCGCACACCATGCCGGCACTGTCGCTCAGCACGTTCTGGATGGCGAAGCAGGATTGCTCGAAGCTGCCGCCCGCCAGATAGACCATGGCCATGGAGGCGGCCGCGCTGGTCACGGTATTGCCACAGAAGGCCGACAGCGGCGGATAGTGGGACTTGATATAGATGGCGCCCAGATGGCTCATGATGAGGGCGCGAGCCAGCTGCTCTTCGCTGGCCGCAAAGCGCTCGGCAATCACCATCACCGGAATGGTGGCGGCGATGCCCTGGTTGCCGCTGCCGAAGTTGCTCATGGCAGGCAGGGTGGCGCCCCCCATGCGGGCATCGGAGGCAGCCGCCGTCATCATCACGATGCGGTTCATCACATCCTCGCCGATGAGGCCGGCATCGATGTTCTGCTGCATGGTGCGGCCGATCTCCAGGCCATAGGGGTTGTTCATCCCCTCGGCAGAGAGCTTGCCGTTGAGCTCGGAGGCCTTGAGGATGAACTTGATCTGCTCGAACTCCACCTGGGTGGCGAACTCGTAGATGGTGGCGATGCTGATATCGACGCCATCGCAGATGGAACCGGTGGCACCGCTCTGGCTCTGATCTGCGGTGAAGGTCACCTCGCCATCGCGACGCTGCTCGACGATGCGGGTATGGCCGCCACACAGGGTCACTTCGGCGCTGTGCTCTTCACCATGATCATCCGTGCCATAAACGGTCACGCGGCAGAAGATAAACTCGGGGGCGGCGGTGCGGCTCACCTGCACGTTGCCTGCATCGATCAGACCCTGGGCTGTGATTACTTGCTCGGGCTGAATGGCGGCCAGCACCTCCAGTCCGGCATCGGCGTTACCGCCGATGGCACCGGCGGCAGCCGCGATGGCCAGACCGATCTTGCCGGTGCCCGGTACATAGACACCCATCGAGTTTTTGTAGAGATTATCCGACACCGCGACCTCGAGGCGGCGGGGCTCACAGCCCAACTGCCGGGCGGCGACAGCCGCGGCATAGGCGGCGGCGATTGGCTCGGTACAACCCAGCGCTGGTTTGACAACCTGTTGAATAATCTGCAGATACTGCTGCCACGCTTGTTTCATCACTTGAACCTTTTTATCAGCATTAACGAGCGATATGGGCGATCGCTTCCACTTCAACCTTGACGCCCATCGGCAGATCTTTCACTGCAAAGCAGCTGCGCGCCGGACAATCTTTCTGGAAATAGGCTTTATAGACCTCGTTGAACGCGGCAAAATCGCTGATCTCGGCGAGGTAGCAAGTGGTCTTGAGCACGGTATCCAGCGAGCCACCTGCGGCTTCCAGCACGGATTTCAGGTTCTCCAGTGACTGGCGGGTCTGGGCAGCAATGCCCCCTTCGACCACGCCGCCCAACTGTTTGCAGACCGGCAGCTGACCTGAAGTGAAGATGAGATCGCCGTAGGCAGTGCCATGACTGTAGGGACCGATAGCGTCAGGTGCCGCTGCTGCTGTGATGATGCTTTTCATATAGCCACTCCTATTTATGCAATTTTTTTTGCAATCATGAATCTCTTTTCGCTCAACATTATTTGCTTTTTATTTTATCCATTCAACAAAAAGATACAAAAATGGCGTAAAAAGACATCGCCGGCCTCAATGCAAACCGTGATCACGGTCCTGATTTGAACAAAAGTATCGTCTTGGGCATTGTTTGCAACGCATTCATTCAACTATATTTGCGCCGCTTTCCCACATCCCTACAAAAAAGAAGGTTTTAATGGACGCGCACAGCACTACTCTCACCAGCCCCGCGATAGGCACCCTGGAATGGAAAGAAGCGGTTCGCTTCGACAGCACCGACTGGGGCTGGATCATCATGAGCATCGGCATGGCCATCGGCGCAGGGATCGTCTTCCTGCCGGTACAGGTGGGTCTGATGGGCTTGTGGGTCTTTCTGCTCTCTGCGGTGATCGGCTACCCGGCCATGTACATGTTCCAGCGCCTCTTTATCAACACCCTGGCCACCTCGCCGGAGTGCAAGGATTACCCCAGCGTCATCACCGGTTACCTCGGCAAGAACTGGGGCATGCTGCTCGGCGCGCTCTACTTCGTGATGCTGGTGATCTGGGTCTTCGTCTACTCCACCGCCATCACCAATGACAGCGCTTCCTTCCTGCAGAGCTTCGGCGTCACCGACGGCCTGCTCTCCGAAAATCCGCTCTACGGTCTGGTGCTGATCTGCGGTCTGGTGGCACTGGCTTCCCGTGGCGAGAACATGCTGTTCAAGATCTCCACCTTTATGGTGCTGACCAAGATCACCGTGGTGGCCGTGCTCGGCCTGATGATGGTGGACAAGTGGGATGCGGCCAACATCACCGCCATGCCCGCTGCCGGTGACTGGATGAAGGATGCCATCATCATGCTCCCCTTCACCCTCACCTCCATCCTCTTTATCCAGAGCCTGAGCCCCATGGTGATCTCCTACCGCTCCCGGGAGAAGTCGCTGGAAGTGGCTCGCTTCAAGGCGATGCGCGCCATGAATATCGCCTTCGGCATCCTGTTCGTGGTGGTGTTCTTCTATGCGGTCTCCTTCACCCTGGCGATGGGTCACGATCAGGCGGTCAAAGCCTCCGAGGAGAACATCTCCGCGCTGGCCCTGGTGGCGCAGGGCATGCCCGGCCAGACCCTCAAGCTCTTGAGCCTGACCCTCAACATCTTCGCGGTGATGACCGCCTACTTCGGCGTTTACCTCGGTTTCCGTGAAGCCTGTCAGGGTCTGGCGATGAACCTGCTGCGCCGCGTGATGCCGGAAAACCACATCAACAAGGGTCTGGTAGGCAAAGGGATCATGGTGTTTACCGTCATGCTCTCCTGGGGCGCCATCGTGCTCAACGCACCGGTGCTGAGCTTCACCTCCATCTGCAGCCCCATCTTCGGCATGGTGGGTTGCCTCATCCCGGCCTATCTGGTCTATCAGGTACCGGCGCTGCACAAGTACAAGGGCACTTCCCTTTACATCATCATCGTCACCGGCCTGCTGCTCTGTGTCTCGCCCTTCCTGGCGTTCAACTGATCGGTTGCAACCGGACATGCCTTCATCAACAACGGGCCACCTTCGGGTGGCCCGTTTTCTATTGCGTCAAAGGAGACGTCTGGGCAAAAAGCCAGAGAGATCACAACTTGCAATGCGGCCTCCCCCAAGGTGGCCTGCGCAGAGTACTATTCAGGCATCACCGCATAGACCCGCCACATCGGGTATCGAGGCCTCATATGAAATGGATTTTCAACCCGGCCATCCGGCTGGGCAATCAGCTCTCCTTCAAATACAAATTCCTGCTCTGGTCCTGCCTGATGCTGCTGCCACTGGCCTACAGCATGACCAATCTGCTGGGACGGCTGCAGGATGACAACGCCCAGGCCAACCGGGAGCTGGCCGGCGTGGTCAATCTCGCCCCCATTCCCGCCATCGAACAGACCCTGCTCACCCATCGCAATCTGATGACCCGCCACGCCTATGAGGTGGATCCGGTCGGTGACGACCAGCTCAAGGCAGCGGCACAAGCGGTGGAGCTGAGCCTGCAGGCCTTTGCCGACACCCGCCAGAACAACCCCTCCTTTGAGGTGATCCAGCAGGGCTGGGCCGCCCTGCAGAGTGAAGCGGGCAAGCTGGAAGTGGAGCAGAGCAACCTGCGCCACGACAAACTGCTGACCGAGGTGCGCCACCTCTACAAGCACATTACCGCCGCCAGCAGCCTGATCCAGGATCCGGCGCTCGGTACCTACTACATGGTGATCCTCGCCAGCGAGCGGTTGCCGCAGCTGCGCGACCTGCTGGCCCAGGTGCGGGATCGCGCCGCCACCATCGCCGACTTCGGCCTGTTTCAGGCCGAGGGCTACAGCGGCCTGCGTTTTCGTCTTGATCTTATCAGCGCCACCCTGCAGGAGCTGGAGGCCGACCTGACCCTGCTCTACCAGATCGAACCCGCCTACCGCGCCGAGCTAGGGCAGCAGACCGACGCCCTGATGCAGCTGGTGCGTCAGGGCGTCGAGACCATGGAAAACAAGATGATGAAGGATCAGCTGGTGCAACTCTCCACCAAGGAGGTGCAGGCACTGGGGGATAAGATGGACGAGGCCATCACCGCGCTGGCAGGCCATGTACGCCAGCGGCTGGAGGCCGATCTGCGTCAGCGGCTGGCCGCCAACCAACGTCACTTCTGGTGGGTCACCGCGCCGCTGACCGCCAGCTTGCTGCTCTACCTCTACCTGATGATCGGTGCCTACCTCTCCCTGCGCGAAACCGTGGCGCGGGTGCGTGATATTGCCGCCCGGGTCAACGCCCAGGATCTCAGCCAGCATATCGAAATCGTCGGTCAGGACGAGCTGGCCGCCATCAGCCGGGATTACAACGTGACGCTGGAGACCCTGCGCACCCTGATGCTGCGAGTGCGGGAGAATGGCGTCACCGTGGTGGAGAGCGCTACCGAGATCGAAGCGCGCACCTGCCGCTCGCAGGAGGTGATTGCCGATCAGCAAGGGGAGACCCATCAGGTCGCCACCGCCATCAAGGAGCTGGCCGCCACCTCACAGGACATGGCGGGCAACGCCCTGCAAGCTGCTCGCATGACGCAGGAGGCGCAGAACGTGGTCGGTCAGGGCGAGGATGTGGTGGAGCGCACCATCAAGGCCATCGACCATATCAACCGCGAGGTGCTGCGCACCGCCGACACCATCGGCCAGCTGGAGCAGCAATGCAGCCAGATTGGCGGCGTCATCAGCGTGATCCGCGGCATCGCCGAGCAGACCAACCTGCTGGCCCTCAACGCCGCCATCGAAGCGGCCCGGGCCGGTGAGCAGGGTCGCGGCTTTGCGGTGGTCGCCGACGAGGTGCGCTCCCTTGCCAACCGCACCCAGGGCGCCACCGTCGAGATCCAGCAGATGATCGAACAGCTGCAATCCGGCGCCCGCGCCTCGGTCACCGCCATGTCGGCGGCCAGCCATGAAGCGCAGGAGGGGGTCGGTCTGGCGCAGGAGGCGCAACAGGCCTTCGGTGCCATCACCGAGAAGGTGGATCGGATGGTCGATACCAATGCCATCATCGCCAGCGCCATCGAGCAGCAAGGCGCTGTGGTCAACGAGATCGAACGCAACGTGGTGCGCATCTCCGATGGCAGTGACGAGGCGTTGCAAGTGGCCAACGCCGCTCGCGATGCCGCCCGCCAGATCCACCAGCTAACCGAACAGCTGCGCACCATGGTGCAGAGCTTCGTGCTGTGACAGAACGCTGACAAGCCGGGCTCAATATGAGCCCGGCATTATCCCGATCTGGCGCCTGCCCACACAGCGCCAGATGTACGGATCATCCTGAAAATTCCTGCGCCCCACTTGCCGGACAGACGCCAACAAAGTAGTCTCGAACGAAAACAAAATGCGGCATTCCTGACGCGCACTGTGTGCGACGTCGAGGCAAGCAAGCCGCCTGCGAGCCACAGATTAACACCAGCGTCACCTTATCTATCACCCGCTTCAGGCGAGGATTTACCTATGGCCAGATACCAATTTTTTACCGTTCCGGCGTCCAATCGGCAGCAATACACCTTTATCGACATGGCATCCCCGACTTTTCTGAGTGAAAAGGCGGCACTGCTGACCCAAGGATTCGAGGTGGAGGAGGACTTTATTGACGCAACCAGCCCGCGAGAGGCCGTCGAGAAGTACCAATCCAATTTTCTCTATGTAGCGGACGAGATAGGCAAGTCTGATAGCAGCTATGCCGCGGCCGTCGCCATGCTGGAGCTAGGCAAGGGGCTACTGGGCAATAAAACGCGCGGAGATTAGGTGCAGAGGTGAAGAGTGGTGGCCATCGTGGCAACGTGCCCGATGGCCATATGGCGAGGCGTTAATCTTGTGAATCAGAAGCGGGCCAACTGCTGGAGCATCTCGATCAGCTCCTCTTCGCTGCTCGGCTCATAGGCCAGCTGAAGGCTCGGCGCGGCGCCCCCCATCAGCATGTAGACGTTGGTGCTGCAGTGGTCGTAGTGATACCACTTACCGTCGATACAGACGTCGGTATAGCATCTCGGGTCCCTTTTCAGTTCCATATGCACATCCTTTTGTTACATCCCATCAACATCACTCCTGACCGTAAAACAACCCACTGCGACCTATATTGATACAGATCAAGGTGTGCAACGGCTGTGCTCCTGCGGGCGCAATTCCTGTTGTTTCCCTCCCCGATAGCGTGTTGTACCGCAAGCATCCCCCTCTTCTCTCCCTTCTCTTCCTTATCTCCTTTCTCTTCGCTGACTTGAGCCTGACTACACTGAGCCCTGCCGATCCACATCACCACCATCTGGAGTCATACCGATGAAACCGAGGCTTTCCACCCCCACGATTTTCTCGCTCTTGCTCTGTGGCGCACTGCTTGTGCAGCCTGATCTTGTGCAGTCGGCCAAGGCCGCCATCGACCCCAAGCCCGCGAGCGAATTTACCATCAAGGCTAACCAGCAGGTGCTCACTACCCTCCCCTTCAATGACAAGCAGGACTTCGAGGATGCCAAACGTGGCTTTATCGCCAAACCGGAGACCCTGACCATCAAGGATGACAAGGGCAACGTGGTGTGGGATCTGGAGCAGTACAAGACCTACATCGGCCTCGACAAGGTCGCGCCGGACACCGTCAACCCGAGCCTGTGGCGCAATGCCCAGCTCAACATGCAATACGGCTTGTTCAAGGTCACCGACAAGATTTACCAGATTCGCGGCTTTGATCTCTCCAACATCACCTTTATCGAAGGCAACAAGGGATGGGTGGTGTTCGATCCGCTGATCTCCCCGCAAACCGCCAAGGCGGCGCTGGCCTTCATCAACAAGACCCAAGGGGAGCGTCCGGTCACCGCGGTGGTCTACAGCCACTCCCACGTGGATCACTACGGCGGTGCCGCCGGTCTGTTCAACTCGCTGGACGAGGTGAAAAAGAACGGCGTCGAGATCATCGCGCCGGAAGGATTTACCGAACACGCGGTGTCGGAGAACGTCATCGCCGGCAATGCCATGGCCCGCCGCGCCGTCTACATGTACGGCGCCCTGCTGCCGCGCAACCCGCAGGGGGGCGTCAACGGCGGGCTGGGGCAAACCACCTCCACCGGTGTGCCCTCGCTGCTGCTGCCGACCCGCTTTATCGCCAAAACCGGTGAGACGCTGACAGTGGATGGCGTCAAGATGGTCTTCCAAATGACCCCGGGCACCGAAGCCCCGGCCGAAATGAACACCTGGTTCCCGGACAGCAAAGCATTGTGGATGGCCGAAAACACCACCAACACCATGCACAACATCCTCACCCTGCGCGGTGCCCAGGTGCGCGATGCACTGAAGTGGGCCAGCTTTCTCAACGAGACCATCGAAACCTGGGGTGATCAGGCCGAGGTCAAATTCCAGAGCCACCACTGGCCACGCTGGGGCAATACCAACATCGTCGACTACTTCAAGAAGCAGCGGGATCTCTACAAATACATCCATGACCAGTCGGTGCGCCTGATGAACATGGGCTACACCGGCGAGGAGATCTCCGAGCAGATCACCCTCCCTCCCGAGCTCAACAACTTCTGGCCGAACCGCGGTTATTACGGCACCCTGCGCCACAACAGCCGCGCTGTCTATCAGCGCTATATGGGCTGGTACTCCGGCAACCCCTCCGATCTCGACAACCTGCCCCCCGAAATGGTTGGTCCCAAATATATCGAGTTCATGGGGGGCGAGCAGGAGGTACTGAAAAAGGCCAAGGCCTCGTTCGATAAGGGGGAATATCGCTGGGTAGCAGAAGTGCTCAAGCATCTGGTGTTTGCCAACCCTAACAACACAGAGGGCAAGCTGCTGTTGGCAGATGCGCTGGAGCAGCTGGGTTATCAGGCTGAATCCGGCCCGTGGCGCTCTGTCTATCTGCAAGGTGCCTATGAGCTACGCAATGGCGTTCCGAACGTTGGCGGAACCGTGACCGCTTCGCCTGACACCATCCGCGCAATGAGCCCCAGCATGCTGTTTGACTATCTCTCGGTGCGCATTAACCCCGAGAAAGCGGCGGGCAAGAAGATGGTCATCAACATAGCGTTCACCGACATCGGCGAGAAACATACCCTGAGTCTGGAGAACTCGGTGCTGAACCACACTGCCCGCTATGCCGCCAAGCCTGATGTGACCATTACCCTGAGCAAGAAGACGCTGGATGATATCCAGCTCGGTCAGGGCACCATGGAGCAGAAGATCGCCAACGGCGAAATCAAGATCGAGGGTGATCAGCAGACGTTCAGCAACTTCGTCACGCTGCTCGACAAGTTCAACTTCTGGTTCAACATAGTGACCCCATGATGCAACGCACCTTGCGCGCCTGCATGGCCCTGCTCTGCCTCATCCCCGAGATGGGGCAGAGTTGCGGTTATGATGCACTCTACCCCAACCCGTTCGAACAGAACTGGCCGGGCACGGTCAATATTGCCATGGCCACGGCGACTGCGGTGAGCCGTGAGCAGTTGCCCCCCTTGACAGCCCTGACAGGCGAAGCCGGCTTCTCCCGTAGCCAGGCATGGCTCCAAACCCTCAAAAGTCGACTCCAGCAGGCAGGGGTAGGCGGCGGGATCTCCATCCTGCTTATCGACTCAGGACTCTGGTCCAGAGTACGAGGCAAAGAGTCCCTACTGCTCCAGCTGCACACCCCGGGCCCCCATCCCAATGATCGGATCATGCTGCTGAGCGAGGCGGCCATCAGCGCCATGCTGAATGGGTCGCTCACCATCGAGCAGGGACTGCAATTGGGTATTGTGGAACTGCAAAGAGACGACAATCAGCAGTTACAACGGGATCTGCACAAGGCGCTGAGCTCGCAGACCTGACGCCACAGGAGGAACAGATAGAACAAAGGGAGGCAAATGCCTCCCTTTTTATGTCTTCACGGCGAACGTCAAGCGCGAGCGCTTATTCGTCTTCCAGATAGGCGTAGCCTTGCAGACCCAGCTCCAGCTCGTCGAGCAGAGCTTTGCGGGTTGCGTCGTCCAGCGCCGGGTGGGAGGCGATCCGCTGGTAGTTCTCGCGAATGACAGACGGGTCAATGTTGACGTAACGCAGCAGCTGGTCGACGGTATCACCGCGCACCACGTTGCGAATGTCCATCTTGCCTTCCTCGTCCAGCCACACTTCCGCGCAGTGGGTGTCACCGAACAGGTTGTGCAGGTCACCGAGGATCTCCTGATAGGCACCGACCAGGAAGAAGCCGACATGGCACTCTTCGTTCTCGCCATAGACCGGCATCGGCAGGGTGCTCTCGACCCCCAAACCGTCGACGTAGTGCTCGACCTGACCGTCGGAGTCGCAGGTGATATCCATCAGGATGCCGCGACGGGTGAGCGGACGCTCGAGGCCAGCCAGCGGCATTACCGGGAACACCTGACCGATACCCCAGGCATCCGGCAGGGACTGGAACAGGGAGAAGTTGGCAAAGCACTTGTCCGCCAGCTTTTCACTCAGTTCGTCAGCCAGTGCGCGGTGGTTGCGGTTGACCGGATTGAGCAGCTCTTTGAGCGCCAGACAGGTGTTCTGGTGCAGCATCTCGGCCCAGGCACGCTGTTCAAGGTTCAAGAGACCCATGGTGTACTGGGTATTCACATCACCGAGGTCTGCCACCGAGTCGTGGAAGATCTCCAGCAGGGAGGGATCTTCGCTGCGCAGATCCAGCCAGCCTTGCCACATGTTCTGCAGAATGGTCGGTGCATCTTCGCCCGGTGCGCTGATGTCGTTCATCTCCACCCCTTCGGCACCAATGATGTTGGTAACCAGCACGGCATGGTGAGCGGTCAGGGCACGGCCAGACTCGCTGATGATGGTCGGGTGCGGCAGGTCGAACTCGCGGCAGACATCGCCGATGCCCCACACTACGTTGTTGGCGTACTCGGAGAGGCTGTAGTTGGCGGAGCAGTGGCTCTGGGAACGGGTTCCCTCGTAGTCCACGCCCAGGCCGCCGCCCACATCCACTACCTCGATGTTGGCACCGAGGCGACGCAATTCAGCGTAGAAACGGCCGCACTCGCGGATGCCGCCCTGAATGTCGCGGATATTGGCGATCTGGGAACCCAGATGGAAGTGCAGCAGTTGCAGACAATCCAGCTTGCCCAGCCCGCGCAGACGCTCGATCAGCGCCAGGATCTGGGAGGCGGATAGACCGAATTTGGACATGGAGCCGCCGCTCGATTCCCACATGCCGGAGCCGGTGGAAGCGAGCTTGGCACGCACCCCGATGTTGGGCTTGATGTTGAGACGAGCTGACTCGTCCAGCACCATTTCCAGCTCGGAGGGCTTCTCCACCACGATGTAGACCTTGTGGCCCATCAGGTTACCCAAGAGGGCGTGGCGGATATATTCGCGGTCTTTGTAACCGTTGCAGACGATCACCGAGCCTTGCTCATGGTGATGGGACAGCACGGCCAGCAGTTCCGGTTTGGAACCAGCTTCCAGGCCAAGCCGGGGCTTGTCGCTGTAGGACTGGCTGATGGTCTCGATGACACGACGCTGCTGGTTTACCTTGATCGGGTAAACGCAGAGGTAGTCCCCTTCATAGCCTGACTTCTCGATGGCCTGACCAAAGGCGTTGAACAGCGCATCGACCCGACTCTTGAGAATGTCGGGGAAGCGCAGCAACACGGGGGTGGTCAGCCCAGACTGACGCAGCTGTTCGATGGCATCAGAGATGACGATATGCGCGTCAGGGCGTGATTTATCGGGGGCGACGGTCACATGACCGGCGTCATTGATATTGAAAAAACCCGCACCCCAGTAGGGAACGTTGTAGACCTTCAAGGAGTCCTTGCTGGACCAGTTAGTCATGGGCTATGCCTCGCAAATGAGCGACCCAAAGTCGCCTTCGTTACCCTCAATCACATCCAGACCATCTAGTGCAAAGTGCGGCGGGTGCTGCCATCACGAGACGCAGCCACAACCGGACCAACGCTTTGCACATCGCGGCAAGCCAGAGGCTGCCTGGTGGATCTTGGGGAAGTAACGAGTCTTGATGTGGGGCTGGTGGCTTTACATCAAGCTCAACGGTATGCGGTGCCACCTTAAACGGGGCGCCGCGGTACTTTGATGACAGACGACATCAGCCACGCCGTCAGTTCATCATTCGGCAGCGATCCCGACAGAAGGAGAGGGTTCCAAGGAAGAGAAGCGAAGGCGCCAGCACGCATGCGTGTTGATAGACGACAACAACCACAGCCCACCTCACCGTCAGTGACCGCCCATGACAAGGGAAGATGATGAGCCGGTGGCCCACTCGGTCAAATGAAGGATGAGAGTCTGTTGTTCTCCCTGATACCGGAGCCTAACCGGTATTAAAGAAACCATTCCCCAGCAGTGTCTGTCGTTTCTGCGTGCCTCGCCCTATAGGCGTATGATCGGTCGGGTTTCTGGCGGCTCTGCCTGCTTCAGGGTTGCCCTTGGATCGGCGCGGAGTGTACACACTTACCGCAGGCGGTGACAATAAAAAATAGTGTTCAAAATCCCCTTTTAATAAGTCGATCAAATCTTGCTGGCGGGCAGGCGGGCTCTGGGATGGCGCAGGTTATGCGACAGCCCGCTTTCCCCTTGAAAAGTGTGTGAAAACGCCATGACGGGGCTGATGCCTTGCTGTGCGGTGGCCAAGGGGAATTTAGCCGTGACCGCCAGTGCCTAAATATCGTAATAAATGCCAAATTTATGCGCCCCCCCTCGCCGAAGTTGCCCCGCGCGCCGCACATTCGCCGCTCTTCCCTTGCGTCAAAAAATGGGAAAAACCTGCGCTGACGCAATGAGTCGCCTGCACTGATTGGCCACAATGACCGCTCACAACCGGTTAGAGGCTGACTAATGGATACCCTGCTTGAGCGTTTTCTGCGTTACGTGACTTTTCATACCCGCTCCGATGAGACCAATCCTGCCTGCCCCAGCAGCGAAGGCCAGCTGATCTTCGCCCGTGCCCTGCAAGAAGAGATGAAGGCGCTGGGGCTGACCCAGGTCACCCTGGATGAGCACGGCTACCTCACCGGCTGCCTGCCGGGCAACCAGCCGGACGCCCCCGCCATCGGCCTGATTGCCCACATGGACACCGCCGACTACGAGGCGGAGCAGGTCAAACCCCAGATCATCGAGAACTATCAGGGTGGCGACATCTGCCTTGGCAAGGGTGACGAAGTGCTCGCCATCCGTGACTACCGTTTCCTGAAAAACTATCTGGGTCAGGATCTCATCACTACCGACGGCACCACCCTGCTCGGCGCTGACGACAAGGCCGGCATCGCCGAGATCCTCACCGCCATCGCTCACCTGCAGGCCCACCCCGAGATCCCGCGCGGCGATATCTGGGTCGGCTTCACCCCGGACGAGGAGATCGGCCGCGGCGCCAACCTGTTCCCGCTGGACAGATTCCCGGCCAAGTGGGCCTATACCGTGGATGGAGGTGAACTGGGCGAGCTGGAGTATGAAAACTTCAACGCCGCCAGCGCCAACCTGCGCTTTGTCGGCAACAACGTCCACCCCGGCACCGCCAAGGGCAGCATGATCAACAGCCAGACCCTGGCCGCCCGCTTCCACGCCGCCATGCCTGCCGAGCAGACCCCGGAGTGCACCGACGGGTATGAGGGCTTCTTCCATCTGGCCCAGATGAGCGGCACGGTGGAAGAGAGCACCCTGCACTACATCATCCGCGACTTCGACGACGAGCGTTTCGCCGCGCGCAAGGCCGAGATGCAAAGCCGGGTCGCCGCCCTGCAAGCCAAGTATCCCAAGGCGCGCATCGAGCTAACCCTGACCGACAGCTATCGCAACATGCGCAGCCAGATCGAGCCGCACATGCACATCGTCGAGCTGGCCAAGGCCGCCATGGAGGCCGCCGACGTGGTGCCGAAGATCAAGCCCATTCGCGGCGGTACCGATGGCGCCCGCCTCTCCTTTATGGGCCTGCCCTGCCCCAACCTCTTCACCGGTGGCCACAACTTCCACGGCAAGCACGAGTTAATCCCGCTGCAATCCATGGAAAAATCGGTCGCCACCCTGGTGGAGCTGGTGCGCCTCACCGCGGCCTGGCGCGGTTAATCGGGTCGCTATCATTAACACGACAAAGGGGGGAGCCGGTTAACCGGCTCCCCCCTTTGCTATCTGGCCACCAGCCGCGAGCAACTGGCCGCTACTGCCATCAAACTGTCATCCCGCTGACATGTCGCGGGAACAGTGTCACATCATGCTGGGAGCAACGGATCGCCGGAGCCCTCCAGATGTTCACTATCGATACCCTGCTGACCCAGCACTTCCCTCGCCTGCTTGGCTCTCCCCTGCTCACCCCGCTGTGCAAGCGGCTGCTGGGCTGGCTGCTCAACGAACGGGCCTTTGCCGACTTTGCCGCCCGCTACCCGCACCTGCGCGGCCTCGACTTTGTCGAGCAGGCGCTGACCCGGCTCGACTTCGACTATCGGGTCAGCGAGGCGCAGCTGGAGCACATTCCCGCCAGCGGCCGGGTCATGCTTGTCGCCAACCACCCCATCGGCTCGCTGGACGGACTGGTGCTGCTGCAGCTGCTCGGCCGCATCCGCCCCGATGTGAAGATCGTCACCAACCAGCTGCTGGCCCAGCTCGCGCCGCTGCGCCCCCTGCTACTGCCGGTGGACAACATGGCGGGCAAGACCGATCGGCAGGCCATCCTCGCCATGAACGAACACCTCGCCCATGAAGGGGCGCTGGTGATCTTCCCCGCTGGCGAAGTCTCCCGGCTCGGCCTCAAGGGGGTGAAAGATGGCCCCTGGCAGGCTGGCTTTATCAAGCTGGCCCAGCGCACCCGCACCCCGCTGGTGCCCATCCATCTGGGGGGGAGCAACAGCCTCTGGTTCTATTTCGCCTCCTGGCTCAACAAGCCCGCTTCCGCCCTGCTGCTGGTACGCCAGCTGTTTCGCCAGCAGGGGCAGACCCTGCCGGTGACCATAGGGGCACGCATTCCGCTCGGCAGTTTTCAGGATCTGCCCGCCAAGACGGCAGCGCGGCTGGTGCGCAACCATCTCTACCGGATTGGCCGTGGCAAGGCGGGGCGCCTGCAGACCGAGGCCCCCATCGCCCTGCCGGAGGATCGCCGCCAACTCAAACAGTCCATCGAAAGCTGCGAGCAGCTCGGCACCACCCCGGATGGTCAGGGGATCTACCTCTACCGCCGCCACGAACTGAGCCACTCGGTGATCCTGCGCGAGCTGGGGCGGCTGCGGGAGATCGCCTTTCGCGCGGTGGGGGAAGGGTCCGGCAAGCGGCGGGATCTCGATGGTTTTGACAACGACTATCACCACCTGATCCTCTGGGATCCGGCCCGGCTCGACATCATCGGCGCCTATCGGTTCGCCCCGGTGGCGGAGCTGCTGGCCAGCAAGGGGAAGGATGGCCTCTACAGCCACACCCTGTTCGGCTTTGAGGAGAAGCTGCTGCCCCGGCTGGAACAGGCCATCGAGCTGGGTCGCAGCTTTATCCAGCCCGCCTACTGGGGCAAGCGGGGGCTCGATTATCTCTGGTTCGGTATCGGTGCCTATCTGGCCCGCTATCCCCGCTACCGCTACCTGTTTGGCCCGGTGTCGCTCTCCGGCAGCCTGCCACCGGCGGCCAAGGATCTGCTGGTGAGCTTCTACCGACAGCACTTTGCCCCCGAGCTGGCGCTGGCCCCCTCCCGCCGTCCCTACCCTGAGACGCGGCCCCTGTTCGAGGGGGTGGATTACGGCGCCGACCTCAAAGCACTCAAGGCCCGCCTCGACAATCTGGGCTGCGCCATCCCCACTCTCTACAAGCAGTATTCCGAGCTGTGCGAGCCGGGCGGCGTCCAGTTTATGGATTTTGGCATCGACCCCGACTTCAACCACTGCATCGATGGCCTGGTGTGGGTCGATGTGAGCCGCATCAAGCCCCACAAACGGGCCCGCTATATCGGTAGCCATCTGGCCGCGCCGCGCCCATAGCCCCGCAGATACCAAGCAAAAGCCAAATGCAAAAAAGGAGAGAGAGGCCATGGCCTCCCTCTCCTTGTTCTATTTTGTGTTTTACAGACAACGGGTTGGACGTTACTCGGCCGCCTTGCGATCCGAGTGGCCGAGATCCCGCTCCGGGGCGATGACATCGCGCACCCGCTGCTTGATCTCCTTGGCCTCGGGGAAGCCGTCATCGACCACCCGATCCCACACCTGCACCCCGTTCACCAGAATGCGGAACTCCCCCTTGCTGGCCGGCACCAGCGCCACCTCTCCCAGATCACTGTCGAAGGTGGAGAGCAGCTCCTGTGCCAGCCAGGCGGCGCGCAGCATCCAGCGACAGAGGGTGCAGTAGCGGATTTCGATGCGAGGTTTGCTGAGCAGGGTTTCGGATTCGGTCATGAATGACTCCATAAAAAAGTGACCAATAGCGGGAAGTGGCGTACTGCCGCCCAATGGCCGCTCCCGGTTTGGTCAAATCAGTGCTGATCAACCCCATGAAAATCGGCCAGCCAATGGCGGGCAATGGTACGCATCGCCGATTCTGGCAGCTCGAACAGGCCGGGAGCAAGGGGGCCTGCCGCCAGCATCCGGATCCCTTCCATGATCTCCGCCAGCACCAGATAGACGTATTCGCCAATTACGGCGCCATGGACGAAGTTGACCGCCTCGCCCCGATTGAGCAGGTAGATCTGGCTGCCATCCGGCCGGTTAAGGGCCAGTACATGGGGGCACACCTCTTCGCTCGGCCACGGCAGCTGGGCCAGCGAGAAGGCGAACTCGTCGTCGGCCGAGGTGACCGAGGCCACCATGGTGCCGGGGCGCAGCGCCTGCAGATCCGCCAAGTCCAGCGAACCGTTGCCGGTGGAGCAGATCACCAGCTCTGCACGGCTCAACGCCTCGGCCTTGGTGATCAAGCGAAAACCGTGGGAGAGCGCTTCGACCTGTCGCAGCACATCGGTTTCGACCAGCCCGAGATGGAGGTTGCGACAGCGCAGGTCGCGGGCGATGCTGCGCCCCACCTTGCCATAACCAAACAGCACGGCTTCGCAGACGTTGAAGGTGCGGTTGAGGGTGCGCGCCAGCGACTCGGCGGAGTAGACCACGCTCAGACCAATCTGGATATCCTCGGCCTGCTTGAGGGGGCTGCGCGCCACCGACACTACCGGGGTCGCCAGCACCTCCTGCTCATAGCGCTGATGGCCGTTTTCGGTCATCTCCACCACCCCGAGGAAACGGGGGCCGAAGTACTCGCTCAAGATCGCCTGGGTTCTGGCGAAGTAACCGCCGATATCGAGGATCAGCAGCCGCTC
The DNA here is from genome assembly GCF_016026615.1 of Aeromonas allosaccharophila. Taxonomy (NCBI): domain Bacteria; kingdom Pseudomonadati; phylum Pseudomonadota; class Gammaproteobacteria; order Aeromonadales; family Aeromonadaceae; genus Aeromonas; species Aeromonas allosaccharophila. The sequence goes on from NZ_CP065745.1 coordinate 2,021,540, forward strand.
GTGGGGGGCCACCAGCGGTGCAATCTGCTGGATAAGGCTGTCGGGATCATTGGTCCAGTGCCGGTTGAGGGGCAACACCGGATAGTGTTGGGATACCCAATCCAGGGTCGGGCCGTGTACCGATTTCGGTTTGGGCAAAATGGCGCCGATTCGCCCAATCCGGGAAAGCGCTTCGATAAAACGGGGGCGATCGGGAAGCAGGTGAGTGACCAGCAGAATGCAGAGACCGTCGATACGTCCCTGTCCGGTGAAATGGCGAAAAAACAGATGCTCAGATCCTTGACTGCGCAACTGTGGCCTCCTTATGTGCCGCAAAGCAGGCAAACAGAACCCGGCGCGGCCGGGTTCTGTGTGTGTCCAAATAAAATGAAAATCCTTTTTATCTGAAACACATAGGGGGCTCAATCATTATCTGCCAAGAGTATGAGCGGGTATGCAAAAATGACTGTAATTGCCTGTTTTTCATGCAAAAATCAGTACAAAGAAGCAGCGGGCCACACCCACCACAGGCTGAGTCCGGTTCCTGCCGCGGCGAGCAGGATCAGTGCCCCCCAGCGCAGCGGCCACGGCTTGTCACGCAGCGCCCACTCCAGCAGCGGCAGCAGCCAGACCGGCAGCAACACCACCAGCGGCACCTCCACATACTGCCAGGCGAGCATCTGGACAAAAGCGAGGGCCAGCGCCAGACCGGCGGGTGCCACCTTGATGCCAACAAAGGTGGCGAGCAGGGCGCGAAAACCGGCGAAAGCGGCCAGCGCACCGGCCAACTGGGCAATCAGCAGGCTGCCATCGATGCCGATCACCAGCGCCAGCCAGATAAAGCCGAGGGCAAACCCCAGCCCCTCGCGGCTGTCAGAGCGCAAGGTGCTCCAGCCAAACCAGAGGATGGCGGGCAGCAGCGCCAGCCAGATCCCGGGTTCGCTCGCCAGTACCGAGGCCAATCCCTGCCACCACACCAGCGCACTGAACACCGCAAAGAGCAGCAACGAACCGCGCAGATCGCTCACCTGAGCCGCGATGGCGGGCACCAGCAAGGTCAGCGGCAGCCACTGCCACGCCTTGGTCGGGATGCCATAGAGACCGCCAAGCAAGGATCCCACCAGCCAGAGCGCCAGCGCGCCCCACAGATAACCCAGTCGCGGCCAGCGCCACGATAGCAAAGCGGCTCCCAGAGGAGCCGCCAGGGTTTGCAGCAGAAGTTCCGCGCCCATTACTTGCGCACGCCTTCGACAAACAGGTTGATGTTCATCTCGTCCGGAATGCCGGGCAGCATGTAGCTCACGCCAAAGTCACTGCGCTTGATGGTGGTGGAGGCGTTGAAGCCACTGCGGTAGCCGCCCCAGGGATCCTTGCCTTCACCAATCTTGACCAGATCGAAGGCCACTTCTTTGGAAACGCCGTGCAGGGTCAGGGTCCCTTTCAGCACGCCCTTATCCTTGGTGCCCTCGTAAGCGGAGCTGACGAAGGTCATCTTGGGATACTGCTTCACGTCGAGGAAGTCAGGGCTGCGCAGGTGCTTGTCGCGGGCCTCGTGGTTGGAATCGACGCTGGCGGCATCCACTTCAAAGCTCGCCTTGGCCGCCGTCGGGTTGGCGTCATCCATGCTGAAGGTACCGCTGAAGGTGTTGAAGCGACCCACCAGCTCGGAGAAGCCCAGGTGACCCACCTTGAACTGCACCGTGGTGTGCGCCGCATCCACATCGTAATCCGCCGCCATCAGAGGGGTAGCCATAAACAGGCAGGAGGCCAGCAGAGCCTTGGTCATTTTCATCCGTTCGTTCCTTCATCTTGGGGTTCACATCAGTGGCTAAAATGCTAACCTCGTTCTGAAGATGAATAATCAGTGATTTATTAAATTCATTATTTACTGAGGATGGAAAATGGACCAGATCGCCGCCATGCGCACCTTTATCAAGGTGGTGGAGTGCCAGAGCTTTACCAAGGCCGCCAACCAGCTCGGCATCTCGGTCGCCATGGCCTCCAAACTGATGCAGCAACTGGAAGAGTCCCTCGCCACCCGGCTGCTGTCGCGCACCACCCGTCAGGTCAATCCCACCGAGGCGGGCCAGTTTTACTACCAGCGCTCCCTCGCCCTGCTGGCGGAGCTGGAAGAGACTCACAGCCAGCTGACCCACCACAACCAGCAGCCCAACGGCACCCTCAAGCTCTCGGTGCCGATGGATTTTGGCTATCTGCACCTCTCCCCCGCCCTGCCGCTGTTTCGCCAGCGCTTTCCCGATCTCAAGCTCGATATCGAGTACAGCGACCGGCGGGTGGCACTGGTGGAAGAGGGATTCGATCTGGCGCTGCGCATCGGCCACCTCAGCGACTCCTCGCTGGTGGCACGCCAGCTGGCCACCATCAAGCTGGAGCTCTGCGCCAGCCCCGCCTATCTGGCTCGCAAGGGGGCGCCACAGAGCCCGGAGGATCTCAAGCAGCACGACTGTCTGATCTATACCCTGACCCAGCCGGAGTGGCACTTCAAACAGAGGGGCGAGGCGCAGAGCATCCGACCACAGGGGCCGCTGCGGGCCAACAACGGGGTGGCGCTGACCCGCGCCGCTTGTGATGATCAGGGCATCATATTGCAGCCCACCTTTATCGTGGGGGAAGCGCTGCGGGCAGGGCAGCTGGTGAGCCTGCTGCCGGAGTGGGAGAAAGGTGAGGTAGGACTCTATGCTGTCTATCCGCACCGCCGCTTCGTTTCGGCCAAGGTGCGCTGCTTTATCGAGTTCGTGCAGGAGCGCTATCTCGCCCCGCAACAGTGGGATACGCCGACCTGATTACCAGAGCAGAGAGTACGGCCTGAATGTCCGGCCTGCTGGCCCGGCTTGAACCCTAGGGCTGGCCGGGGGTGGCGGCAGGGGCGAGCCTTGCCAGCAGAAGCTCCTGCTCGAGGCTTAACTGCCAGCGCGGCAGCCGGGTGCGGATCACCGACAACTGCGGCTCACTGAGGGCATAGGGGAGCGCCACCTCCAGCTCGGTGCAATCAAACATGGCGGCCAGCTGCAGGATCAGAATGAGGTTTGCCTCGTCGGTCTTGTGCTTGTTGACCCGTTTGCGGATCTCGTGGCGCAGCTGGGTTTCCGGGTCCTGAGTCATCGCCTGCCAGCCGAAACCGAACAGCGGCACCAGCGCACTGACAATCCCCAGCGCCGTCATCGGCTGCTTGGGGGGATGATAGAGTTCGTTGAGATCCAGCAGAACAGGATTCTGACGAACCTCACCATCACCAAATAAAATCGTTTTCGTCATTGGATTACCCGTTATATTCCACTAGACTGCGCCGCATATTTTACCCCGATATGCCAACGAGGTGCTGATGCTAAGCGATATCGAGATCTCCCGCCAGTCCCCCCGTCTCTCCATTCACGCGCTGGCCGAACGCCTCGCTATCCCCCAGCACCTGCTCAGCCCCCATGGCCACTACAAAGGCAAGCTCAGCCTCGACCTGCTCAAGTCTCAGCCCAAACAGCGCGGCAAGCTGGTACTGGTGAGCGCCATCACCCCCACCCCGCTCGGTGAAGGGAAGACGGTGACCACCCTTGGCCTCTCCATGGGGCTCAACCATATCGGCAAGCCCAGCATCGCCACCATCCGCCAGCCGAGCCTCGGGCCGGTATTCGGTGTCAAGGGGGGGGCAGCCGGTGGCGGCCACGCCCAGGTGGTGCCGATGGAGGAGATGAACCTCCACCTCACCGGCGATTTTCACGCCCTGACGGCGGCCCACAATCTGGCGGCGGCGGCCCTCGATGCCCGCCTGTTCCATGAGCGCAAACTCGGCGACCAGTTCAGCGCCAAAACCGGCCTGCCGCGACTCGATATCGATGCAGACAACATTCTCTGGCCACGAACCCTCGACATGAATGACCGCGCCCTGCGCCACCTCACCATAGGTCAGGGGGGCGCTGCCGATGGTGTGGAACGCAGCGATCGCTTCGTCATCACTGCCGCCTCCGAGCTGATGGCCATTCTGGCGCTGGCAAGCGATCTGAAAGACCTGCGCCAGCGCATCGGCCGCATCCAGCTGGCCCGCGATATCCACGGCAAACCCGTCACTGCCGAACAACTGGAAGTGGCTGGCGCCATGACGGTGCTGCTGAAAGACGCGCTGCAACCGACCCTGATGCAGACCACCGAGCAGACGCCGGTGCTGGTACACGCGGGCCCCTTTGCCAATATCGCCCACGGTAACTCCTCGGTGATCGCCGATCGCATCGCCCTTGGCCTGACCGACTATGTGGTGACCGAAGCGGGTTTTGGCTCCGACATGGGGCTGGAGAAGTTCTTCAACATCAAGAGTCGCCAATCCGGCATTACCCCCGCCTGCGTGGTACTGGTGGCCACGGTGCGCGGCCTTAAGGCCAACAGCGGCCTGCTGGATATCCGCCCAGGCCAACCGCTGCCGGCGAGCCTGCAGGGGGAAGATCTGCCGACCCTCAAGCAGGGCTGCGCCAACCTCGCCTGGCATATCCGGAACGCCCGCCGCTACGGGGTGCCGGTGGTGGTCGCCATCAACCGCTTCCCCACCGACAGCGAGGCCGAACTGGCGCTGCTGGCCCATGAAGCGCAGCAAGCCGGTGCCAGTGGTGCGGCCATCTCCAACGCCTTCACCCAAGGTGGCGCTGGAGCCAGCGAGCTGGCCCGCGCCGTGGTCGCCGCTTGCGAACAACCCGGCAAGGTGAAACTGCTCTACCCCGACGAGATGAGCCTCGACGCCAAGCTGGCGACCCTGGTGGAGTGCGGCTACGGTGGCCGCGGGGTGCAGCTCTCCGACAAAGCGCGCCAGCAGCTGGCACAACTCTCCGCCGAAGGGTGGGATCACTTGCCCATCTGCGTGGCCAAGACGCCGCTCTCCATCAGCCATGACCCCGCCCTCAAGGGGGTGCCGACCGATTTCGAGGTGCCCATCGACGAGGTGAAACTCTGCGCCGGTGCCGGCTTCGTCTATGCGCTGGCGGGCCCCATCATGACCATGCCGGGGCTGGGCAGTCTGCCAGCCTATCGCCATATCGATATCGATGAGAACGGCGAGATAGTCGGCCTGAGCTGAGCCCTTCAGCTCACTTCACTACGCCAGAAACAACAAGGCCCCGCCAATTGGCGGGGCCTTCTGTTATCCGGGCATCAACCCTTAGAGGGTGAAGCGCTGGGTCATATGGTGCAAGGTGTTGGCCAGCTTGCTCAGCTCGACGCAAGCCTGGGCGATCTGATGAGCGCCCTGGGCATTCTCGTCAGCGGCATTGTGAATGTTGACGATGCTGCGGTTGAGCTCTTCGGTCACCGCGTTCTGCTCTTCGGTGGCGGTGGCGATCAGGGTGTTCATGTCGGTGATGCGCACCACGGCACCGTTGATGGTGTCGATACTGGTACCGGCATCCCGTGCCAGACCGACGCTCTCCTGCATCTGATGACGGCTCAGCTGCATGGCATTGCCCGCCTCGGCGGCGCGGCTCTGCAGCAGCTCGATCATCTTGCTGATCTCGGCAGTGGAGTCCTGGGTACGCTGGGCCAGGGATCGCACTTCATCGGCAACGACTGCAAAGCCACGGCCCTGCTCACCGGCACGGGCTGCTTCGATGGCGGCGTTAAGGGCCAGCAGGTTGGTCTGACCGGCGATATCGCGGATCACATCCAGCACCACGCTGATGTTGGCGCTGTCGGCCTCCAGCTGCTGCACCACGGTGCCCGCCTGTTCAATCTTGACCGACACCTCTTCGATGCTGGCGATGGAGCTGCGTACCACTTCGCTGCCGGCAGCGGAGGTGCGGGAGGCATCCTTGGCGGCGCTCATGGCATCCGTGGTGTTACGGGCCACTTCGTTAACGGTGGACTGCATCTCGTTCATGGCGGTCGCCACCTGGGAGACTTCGTTCTGCTGGATGGCCATGCCGCTGGCAGACTGGCTGGAGATGGCGCTCACCTCCTCCACTGCGCTGCTGAGCTGGCTCACGGAACCGGCGATCTCGCTCACCAGATCGGAGAGGGAGCCCTGCATCCGGTTGATGGCGGAACCCAGCTGACCCAGTTCGTCGCGGTTGAAGCGGCTGTCGCGGATCCACTGCTGCAGTTCGCCCTGACCCAGCTCGCCATTGGCAATACGCTGGGCCTGACGGGCCAGCATGATCAGCGGATCGCGGATCTGGCGGGTCAGTACCATGGAGAGCACCACCACCAGTACCAGACCGAGCACCAGCGCGATGGTGACGCTCAGCTTGGCGGAATCATAGGAGGCAACCACGACCTTGCGCGACTCGGTCGCATAACCGTGGTTGATGCGGATCAGCTCCGCCACCGACTTGTGCAGATTGTTGTAGAGGGGGATCCCCTGATCCATGAAGACGGTCTGGGCCTCGCTCATCAGGCCGCTATCTTGCAACTGCTTAACCTGCTGGTGCAGGGCCAGGTAGCTTGCCCAGTCACCCTTGACGATATCGAAGGTGCGACGCTCTTCCACGTCCTGCGCCCAGATGGTCTTGTCGTGGTCAATCATCTGCTGTTTGAGGCGTTCCACCAGTTGGGCGGCCATGGTGCGGTACTCGGCACGCTTCTGGGGATCAGAGGCCACCAGGAACAGGGCCAGCTCATAACGACGCAGCTCACTGATGCTGTCACCGATGTCATTGGTGCGGTTGACTGCGGGCAGGATGCTGTCGGTAAAACCGATAGCCGCCCGGTTCATGTTGCTGAACTCCAGCAACGAGAAGCCGCCGATAAAGGCGACCATCAAACCGAGCACGGCAAAGCCGGCGGTGAGTTTTTTGCCTATGGTCATGGAACTGGTATTCATGGCGTATCCTGGTGGTCGTTAAATTCGTTGCACTCGTCCGGTTCACGCCCTCCTGGCATGAACTATCTGGCCACTTGTTCAGTGGCGCACCATCCAACCTTGATGAATATCTCTGAATTCCATGAGCGGCAGCGAGAGCCGTGAGGGGGCGCTAGAGTAACCGGATTGTGGCGGTTCGGAAAGAGTCTGCCTGGTTACTTTTTGTAAGGTGAAAGCGAGGAATTTTTCGTGCCCGATTAAATATACCGTTCAGATGAATAAATCGAAAAAATGCATAACGTTTACATAGTGCAAGCCGTGCGGGCCCAGCCGTTGCAGGCCGCCGCTCTCATCCACGGCCAATGAAAAACGCCAGCAGTGGCTGCTGGCGTCTCGTTTATTCAGCGTGGCGGTTACAAAACAACCGCCTTTTTATCCGCGCAGGCCACCGAGAAACTCGGCGCGGGTATCGGGTTGGGTCTTGAACACCCCACCGAGGGAGGTGGTGGTGGTGTAAGAAGTCGAATCCATCACCCCGCGCGCCTTGACGCAGTAGTGGGTCGCCCGGATATTGATGGCCACGTCTTTGGTGCCGAGCAGGGTCTGCAGCGCCAGCAGGATCTGCTGGGTCAGCCGCTCCTGCACTTGGGGACGGCGGGCAAAGAACTGCACGATGCGGTTGATCTTCGACAGGCCAATCACCTTGCCACGAGGGATATAGGCCACATGGGCCAGCCCGTCGATGGTGACGAAGTGGTGTTCACAGGTGCTGGTGAGGCTGATGTCCCGCACCATGATCATCTCGTCCACCTGCATCTTGTTCTCGATCACCGTCACCTTGGGGAAGGTGGAGTAATCGAGGCCGGAGAAGATCTCGTTGACGTACATCTTGGCGATGCGGTGCGGCGTCTCGGCCAGACTGTCATCGGTCAGATCGAGCCCCAGCGTCTCCATGATGGAGCGCATATGGCCTTCGATCTTCTCCCGCTTCTGCTGGCTGTTCAGCTCGTTGGCGACCAGGGGGGTTTCCAGTCCCTGGGCTTCGAGGGCAGCCCTGACCAGCAAGGCTTCCGGACTTAAGGTTGTCATTATCTTCTCTCCCACGCTCAGGGACTGTGAGGGCCGCTCAAGGAGCAACCCCTTATGTTATGGCGGCGTACAGGGCCGACGGTATCGCTGTAATGGTCGCCACTCGGGATGTAACGGCCATCTGTTATGGCGGCATAGTAAACGGCCATTGCCGCCAAGATTCAAGTCAACTTGTGCGTCACCTCATACTTTATGGCCATCTCCCCCCGTTTTAGCGCCGATTACCCCGAGAATCCTTGAGATAACCTGCCCATACCCGGGGAATTTTGTGATAATCCCGCCTTCAATCATAGAAAGAGGTCATGACGATGGGATTTGATACCAGCGGACTACTCCCCTTAAGCGATGCCCTGCAAGGGATGCTGGAACAACTCGCCTGCTGCTGCGACTGCGAGCAGCTGCCCCTGCCAGAGGCCCTTGGCCGGGTACTTGCCAGCGATATCGCCTCCCCCCTCGCCGTGCCCCCCTTCGACAACTCCGCCATGGACGGTTACGCCGTGCGCCTTGCCGATCTCGCCAGCGGCACCCCGCTCATCATGGCGGGCAAAGCCTTTGCCGGTCAGCCCTATCAGGGCGAGTGGCCCGCCGGTCACTGCGTGCGGATCATGACCGGCGCCCCAGTGCCCGCAGGCACAGATGCGGTGGTGATGCAGGAAGAAACGCAGGCCGATGGCGATCGGATCACTTTTCTGGCGCAACCCGAACCGGGCCAGAATATCCGCCGCGCTGGCAGCGACATCGGCAATGGCGCCTGCGTGCTGCAAGCAGGCACCCGCCTTACCCCGCGCGAAATGCCGCTGCTGGCCTCCCTTGGTGTGGCCACCGTCGCGGTGCGCCGCCCACTGAAGGTGGCCATCTTCAGCACTGGTGACGAGCTCAAACCGGTCGGCACCCCGCTTGCCCACGGCGATATCTATGACTCCAACCGCTACGGCGTGCGGGCCATGCTGACACGCATGGGCTGCGACTGCCTCGACCTTGGCATTATTCCCGACGATCCGGCCCAACTGCGCGCCGCCTTTATCCGCGCCGATAAAGAAGCCGACGTGCTGATCACCACCGGCGGCGTCTCGGTGGGGGAAGCGGACTTCACCAAACTGCTGCTGGACGAGCTCGGCGAGATTGGCTTCTGGAAGCTCGCCATCAAGCCGGGCAAGCCGTTTGCCTTTGGTCGCCTGCCCCGCGCCTGGTTCTTCGGCCTGCCGGGCAACCCGGTCTCCGCCATGGTTACCTTCGATCAGCTGGTGCAACCGGCGCTGGCCAAGCTGGCGGGTCAACACTTCGAACGCCCACTCCAGCTGCAAGCCATTGCGGCCGAGCCACTCAAAAAGAGCCCGGGCCGACTCGACTTCCAGCGCGGTATCCTGAGTCAGGGACCAAACGGCCTCGAGGTACGCAGCACCGGCTCACAGGACTCCGCCGTGTTCAGCTCCCTGTCGCGGGCCAACTGCTACATCGTTCTTGAACGGGAACGGGGCCGCGTCGCCGCGGGCGAGACGGTGACCGTCGAGCCATTCGGGGGATTGCTGCTGTGAGCGAGATCCTCTGCGACGCCGAACTGCTGCGCTACAACCGCCAGATCATCCTCAAATCCTTCGACTTCGAGGGGCAGGAGGCGCTCAAGCAGGCCAAAGTGCTGGTGATCGGCGCCGGTGGCCTCGGCTGCGCCGCCAGCCAGTATCTGGCGGTGGCCGGGGTTGGCCAGCTCACTCTGGTCGATTTCGACAAGGTGGAGCTCTCCAACCTGCAGCGCCAGGTACTGCACAACGATGATCGCATTGGCCACCACAAGGTGGACTCAGCAGCGCAGTCACTGCGCGCGCTCAATCCCTGGCTCAACATCGAGACCCACGCAGCCATGGCCGATGAGGCGCTGCTCGATGCCCTGTTGCCCCAACATCAGCTGGTGCTCGATTGCACCGACAATCTGGCCATTCGCAACCTACTCAATCAAAAGGCACGCCAGCACCGGGTACCGCTGGTCAGCGGCGCCGCCATCCGGCTGGAGGGCCAGCTCTGCAGCTTCACTTGGCAGGAAGATGAGCCCTGCTACGCCTGCCTTAGCGCCCTGTTTGGCGAGCAGGCCCTCACCTGTGTCGAGGCGGGGGTACTCGCCCCCGTGGTGGGTCTGGTGGGCAGCCTGCAGGCACTGGAAGCCATCAAGCTCTTGGCAGGCATGGGCAAAAGCTACAGTGGCCGCCTGCTGATGATCGACGGCCTAAGCGGCACCTTCCGCGAGATGAAGCTGCCCAAGCGCCCCGACTGCCCAGTCTGCTCCCATCCTTAAACCCACGCGATACCCACAAAAAAGCCGAACCCTGTGGTTCGGCTTTTTGCATCAAGCTTGCGTAGATTAACCGGCGCAGTAGACCCGAGCCTCACGTGGGGTGTAGATTCCAAACGTAATCGCACCAAGCAGTCCATTGACGAAGGTGTGCTGGGCTTCAACCCGTACAACTTTGTCAGCACCATTGCACACGGTAGCAGCATCGATGTCTTTGCTCTGACCCAGACCAGAGATGAAGAAGTGATGAGTTACCTCTTTGGTCGGTGCAACCGCAGTACCCGGATGAACCGTGAAACCTTGCTGGGCACAACCAGCCATCATCAGCGCTACCGCTGCAGTCAATATCATTTTTTTCATTTTACTGTCCCTGACAACATTATTATTTCCCGTTCTAACCGGATGAAAAGAGGCGAGTTTTTTACAGTCAATGCGGTGTAAACATCCCCCTCTTACACCACCCAAGTTAATGAGATTAATCAGCTACTGCAACATGGCAATTGTTTCAAAATGCGACGAGTCCAGATCATGGCAAAGCTCAGTTTTAATGGGTGGTCAATATCCGGTGAAGCAAATGATTAAATCCGGAAGGATCTTCCGCTGGCCAAGCGTGGTGACCGTTGGGGGTGTGGATGGTGGCGTTGGGCAGGGCGGCAAACTGCTCTACCCGTTTGGCGAGCGGCAGGTAGTCATGACTGGTGGAAATGATGGCCACCGGCTGCCAGATGGAGCCAAGCCGGGCGCGTACCGACCAGCCGGGCAACGCCTCCAGCAGCGCCTTGTAGGTTTTCTTTTTATTGCGCACGAAACGCAGCCGGAAGGTGTGGCGCACCTGTGCCAGATCCGGCCCCGGGAAGAGATCGCGCCCCAACCACCAGGCGAGGGGGCGCATGCCAAACCAGCGCAGCCACTTGAGGCGCTGGGCATAACGCTCCTGCTCTTTGGGGCTCTCCAGCAGAAACTCGCTAAAGCCGTTGACCAGCACCAGCCCCTGTACCTTATGGGGCAGTTGCAGCGCCAGCTCCAGCGCCACCATGGCCCCCAGCGACAACCCTACGACCCAGGCGGGCTCTGACTGTGCATCGAGCCAACTCACCACATCGGCTGCCAGGGTCGCCACATCGAACGGCCCCTCCTGCATGCTCTGGCCGTGGCCACGCAAGTCCAGCGCCACCACCCGGTAGTGCTCGGAAAACCGTTCGATCTGCGCCTGCCAGTCGAGGCTGGAGGAGCCCAGCCCGTGCAGCAGCAACAGCAAGGGGCCCTCCCCCGCGCTGCGCAGGGCAAGACCATTGAATTTCATCACCTGATTGCGGCGCATCAGTGTATTGCCTCTCGACTCATCACCTGAACCATCTCTTGTTGTTATGTTGCCCGTGGCCATCCTGCCACGTTATCAGCACGGCGCCCAATCAGCCTTCGCTGACCAGACTCACCGCCTTGATATAAGCGTAGATCTGCTGCTCCGGCGCCAGCGCCAGCCGCCTGGCGGAGCGGCTGGTGATCCGGGCCAGCAGTATCTGCTCACCCAGCGCCAACTGCAACAGGGTCTGGCCGGGGCGCACCTCGCGCACCGCCAGCAGACGGGTGACGAGACAGTTGGAGAGACTGGAGTGCTCGATGGGGGCGGTGGCAATCACCACATCGCGCCCGGCCACCTTGATCTGCAAGGGGCCACTCTCGTCCGGCACATGGTTCATGGTGACCCGCAACTGCTGCTCGCCGAGTTGCAGGGTCGCCATCTGTTCGTCGTCATCGTAGTGGGCCAAGGTCGCATCCAGCATCACCCCGGCATCGTCACGGCTGGCGAGCGAGAGATCGGTTCGGGCGAAGATCTCGCTCGGCCTGCCTTGCGCCTCGACCCTGCCACTTTCCAGCAGCACCAGCTGATCGCAGAGCAGGCTCACCTCCTCCATGGCGTGACTGACGAAGATCATCGGGATGCCGCTCTCCTGCTGCAATCCCTTGAGCACATGGGCCTGATGGATGCGGCTGCGCCGATCGAGCGCAGAGAAAGGCTCATCGAGCAGCAGCAGGTCGGGCTCGGCCAGCAGCGCCCGTCCCAGCGCCACCCGCTGGCGTTGACCACCAGAGAGGGCATGAGCAGGCTGACCCAGCAGATCGGCAAAACCAAGTGTCGCCGCCAGCGCTTCGGGCTGCCAGCGCCCTCGCCCCTTGCGGGCCGCCAGTTGCAGGTTGCCGAGCACCGTCAGATGGGGGAAGAGGCGCGAGTCCTGAAACACCAGTCCGATCCGGCGCGCTTCGGGCAGCAGAGCTGCGCACTCCCGATCGCGCCACAGCAAGCGATCCCCGTTTTGGCGATCGAGCCCGGCGATGATGCGCAGCAGGGTGCTCTTGCCGCAGCCGGAGGGGCCGAACAGGCCGAGGATCCCACCCAGTTCGAGGGTCAGTACGCAATCGAGGGTAAAGGGGCCAAACTCGCGCCGGGCATGGAGGTTCAGGGCATGGCGGTGCGGCACGTTCACAGGCGGCATAGTAGCAGGCTGGTTCATCCAAACACTCTCCGCTGTCTGCGCTGCAGCACGCCGTAGACCAGCACCAGCATCACCAGCGAGAAGGCCATCAGGCCGCCCGCCAGAATATGGGCGTTCTGGTAATCCATCGCCTCCACATGATCAAACAGGGCAATCGAGAGCACCTGGGTCTCGCCCGGGATATTGCCGCCAATCATCAGCACCACGCCGAACTCTCCCAGGGTATGGGCAAAGCCGAGGGCCGCCGCCATCACGAAGCTGGGCAGGGTCATCGGCAAGATGATCTGGAAGAAGCGCTCCAGCGGGCCGAGCCCCAGGGTCGCAGCGGCCTCCAGCTCCTTGTTGCCCATGTTGACGAAGGCGGAGGTGAGCGGCTGCACCACGAACGGCAGCGAATAGAGGATGGAGGCGAACAGCAGGCCGAGAAAGCTGAAGGCAAGCGGGGCACCAAAGGTGTCGCGCCACCAGGCGCCGAAGCCATATTCGGGGGAGAAGGCGAGCAGCAGATAAAACCCCAGCACGGTGGGGGGCAGTACCAGCGGCAGCGCCACCAGCGCCTCCACCAGCGGCCGCAGCCGGTTCTGACTGCGCGACAGCCACCAGGCCAGCGGCGGTGCCAGCAACAGCAAAATCGCAGTGGTGCAGGCCGCGAGCTTCAGGGTGAGCCAGACCGCTAGCAGATCCCCTTCACTCATTGCCGACCTCCCGGTTGATAAATGCCCCCAACGGCATGGTATCCATCCTCATTGCAAAGAGTGGCCGACCCGAGGGCCGACCACTCATGGTATCGCATCTGGCCCATCCCCTTATCGGGGCAAGGCATAGCCCGCAGCCTTGATCTGTGCCTGACCCGGCCCCTTGAGCCAGGCGACCAGCGCTTCTACCGCGGCGCCTTTCTTCAATACCAGCCCCTGTTGCTCGATGGGGGGATAGAAGCTCGCTGGCACCGCCCAGGCTTCGCCGGTCTTGCCCGCTTCCACCAGATTGGCCCAGGCGACGAAGCCCAGCTCGGCATTACCGGTGTCGACAAATTGCCAGGTCTGGCCAATGTTGGCACCGGTCAGCAGTCGGTACTGCTTGGGATCGATCTTGAGATGCGTCAGGGTCGCCATGGCAGCGGCGCCGTAGGGGGCGGTGCGGGCATTGGCAATAGCGAGGTTGCCTTTCCAGCTGCGCAGCGTCGCCTCGTCAGGGGCCGGGCCCCCCTTCTTCCACAGCCCAAGCTGGCCGATGGCGTAGGTGAAGCGATCGCTCCCCTTGCCCTCTTTTTCCAGCTTCTCGGGGGTCGCCACATCGGCCGAGAGGAAGAGATCGAACGGCGCACCGTGACTGATCTGGGTGTAGAGCACTCCGGTGGCGGCAGACGAGATGGCCAGGGTATGACCGGTCTTGGCGGTGAACTCCTTGCCGATACGCTCGATAGTGCCCTTGAAGTTGGCGGCCACGGCCACCTTCACTTCATCGGCCTGCACGGCACCGGTATGCAAGGTGGCGGCGCAAATGCCGGCGATGACAACAGATAACAGCGGTTTCATTCCCTTTCTCCTGATGGGGCCCGCACATCCGCGCCCCGAAACGGGGCCGTGGTTCCCGTTGAACCTGCGCCCCTCGTGATGAACAGATCAGGCTTGCCAGCGGGCGGCGGCGGCGTTGTCGCTCTCCTTGGCCTCGACCCAGCGTTGCTCACCCTCGGCGGTCAGCTCTTTTTTCCAGAACGGCGCCCGGGTTTTCAAGAAATCCATAATGAAGTGACAGGCATCAAAGGCCGCGTCGCGGTGGGCGCTGCTCACCGCCACCAGCACGATCTGATCGCCAAGCCACAGCTCGCCGATGCGGTGGATCAGGGTGCACTCCTGCAGCGGCCAGCGACGACGGGCCTCCTGCACGATATCGGCCAGCGCCTTCTCGGTCATGCCGGGGTAGTGTTCGAGGGCCAACCCCTTCACCTCCTCCCCCTGATTGAAGTCGCGCACCTTGCCAACGAAAGTGACGATGGCGCCACTGTCAGCGCGGGTGGCGAGGCGGGCATATTCGTCCGCCAGCGAGAAATCGGCCCGCTGCACCACAATGTGATCGGTCATGGTTGCCTCGCTCATCCTTAACCTCCGGTCACTGGCGGGAAAAAAGCAACCTCATCGCCATCGTGGATGGGGGTATCGAGGGGCACCAGCGTCTGATTGATCGCCACCAGCAATTTGCCCGCCTCAAGCGCCAGCGCCCACTTGTCGCCGCGCTCACAGAGCGCCGCGCGCAGTGCTTCGGCTGTAGCGTAGTCGCATGGCAGGCTCAGCTCATCGCAGGCCACCAGCTCTCTTACTTGCGCAAAAAACAGTACCTTGATCATGCTTGCTCCCCGCTATTTGACCCCAGCTGAAAATGGCCGGACTTGCCGCCCTTTTTCTCTACCAGCCGCACCTGTTCGATCACCATGTCCTTTTGCACCGCCTTGCACATGTCGTAGATGGTCAGCGCCGCTACCGACGCGGCGGTCAGCGCCTCCATCTCCACCCCGGTCTTGCCGGAGAGCTTGCAGAGGGTGCGAATATGCACCTTGTACTGCTCGGCCATCGGCACTATCTCCACCTCGACTTTGGTCAAGGCCAGCGGATGGCAGAGGGGGATAAGATCGGAGGTCTTCTTGGCCGCCATGATGCCGGCGATGCGGGCGGTGGCGAACACGTCACCCTTGTGGTGCTGGCCGCTCAGGATCAGCGCCAGCGTCGCGGGGGCCATGGTGACAAACGCCTCGGCACGGGCTTCGCGCTCGGTCACCTGCTTGTCGGTCACATCCACCATATGGGCTTCGCCGCTCTGATTCAGATGCGTCAGGTTGGGCTGGGTCTGCTTGGGATCGGTCTGGTTCATCGTTGGCTCTCAGAGGTGGGAGACAAAGTTGCACGGCTTGGTGCGGGCATCGAGCTGATCGCGGATCAGTTGCTCCCAACCCAGCTGGCAGGCGCCGGTGGAGCCGGGCAGGCAGCAGATCAGGGTGCGATTGGCGAGTCCCGCCAGCGCACGGCTCTGCATGGCCGAGCCTTTAATCTCGGCAAAAGAGAGCTGACGGAACATCTCGCCAAAGCCCTGTACGGTACGCTCGAACAGCACACCGACCGCTTCCGGTACCCGGTTCTGTTCGTTGAAGCCGGTGCCGCCATTGATCAGCACCACCTGCACCCCTTCATCGGCGATCCACTCGCTCACCCGCGCCCGGATACGAAACAGGTTGTCCGGGCAGAGCGCCCGATCGGCCAGATTATGGCCCGCGTCGGTGAGGGCCGAGACCAGATAGTCACCCGAGCTGTCATCGGCGGCGGTGCGGCTGTCGGAGACCGTCAGCACGGCGATCTTGAGGGGAATAAATGCGTTGTTTTTCTGTCCCATCGGGCAGCTCCTTGTGGCTATGGGCCGTCAACGAGGCAGGAAGAGAAGGGGTATGAGAGGCCAGCTGTCAGGGCGCAAAAACTGACGCAGACAGGGGTGACCAACTTGCTCAAGCGTGTGACGGCGGGCTGATTCTATCAAAGGTTTCACGAGATATGGGATTTAAAAGACACACAAATCTGATGCTTGTCCCAGATATGAACAAAACGCAGGCCGGGGAAACCCGGCCTGTCGTTGCAGGATCAGAACCCTTTCACCCCGGTCATGTCGGGCAGCTGGTGAGCAATCCCCTTGTGACAGTCGATGCAGGTGCCCTGCCCCTCCTTGCCGAGGTTGGCCGAGTGCATCTTGGCTGCACGCTGCCCCTGCAGGGAGAAGTCCATGTACTCGAAGTTGTGGCAGTTACGGCACTCGCGTGAATCGGTCTCTTTCATCCGCTGCCACTCCCGCTCCGCCATCTCGCGCCGGTGCGACTCGAACTTCTCGCGGGTGTCCACCTTGCCGGTGATCATGCCCCACAGCTCCTTGGAAGCCTGCACCTTGCGGATGATCTTGTAGGTCCACTCGTGCGGAACGTGGCAATCCGGGCAGCTGGCCCGCACGCCGGAGCGGTTGGCATAGTGGATGGTGTCGCGGTACTCCTCGAACACGTTGTCCTTCATCTCGTGACAGCTGGTGCAGAAGGCTTCGGTGTTGGACGCTTCCATGGCGGTGTTGAAGCCGCCCCAGAAAATCACGCCGCCGAAGAAGCCCATCAGCAGCAGCACCCAGAGGGCCGCCTTCGATGGAGACTTGAAGGTGGTCCACAGACGCTGGATAAAGCCGGGTAATTTCATCGATAGGCTCCTCAGTTCAGCGCTTCAACCGGTTTAAAGGTATTTTCCACCAGCGGCTTGGCATCCGCTTGCGGCACATGGCACTGCAGGCAGAAGTAGCGACGCGGCGACACTTCACCCAGGGTCATGCCGTCACGGGTCTCGAAGTGAGTCGGGCTGATCTTGGGGGCCTTCATGGCACTGGCATTCTTGAAGCTGTGGCAGGCCAGGCACTTGTTGACCTTGGTATCCACCTCGTAGTTGCGAATGTCGTGGGGGATCAGCGGCGGCTGATGCATGTACTGACGATCATAGGGCGCGCCATCCTTGCGGAAATTTTTCAGCGGCGCAGCGGTGTCTTCGGTCACCAGATCGGTGGCACCACGCTCGGACTTGAGGCCACCGGTACTGTTGGTGATCTCGGGTGCCGCTGCCATCAAGGATCCCGCCATCAGGCAGGCCAGCATTGCTCCAATCAGCTTTTTCATTATTTGTTCTCCGACGTTTTTTCTGCCTTTACGGCAAAACCTACAGTGATTTCAAAAACTTGTTCCGCGCAGACATCAATGCAGCGGCCACAGTTGGTACACTCCTGAGCCGCAATCAAGGGCCCGTGACCGCGCTTGGCACCGTGAACAGGCCCGCGCAGGATTGGACGCTCCGGGCAGACCGCATAACAATCCATGCAGTTGTTGCACCGCTCGCGCCCCTTGGCAGAAATCTTGATAAACCCGACCCGGTTGACCAGGGCATAGAAGGCCCCCAACGGGCAGAGATGACCGCACCAGCCCCGCTCAACCACGAAGAGATCGAACAGGAACAGCGCCACCAGCAGGGCCCATCCCGCCCCCATGCCAAACAGCAGACCGCGCAGGGCGAGCGACACCGGATTGACCAGCTCCCACGCCATCACCCCGACCACCGCTGGCACCACCAGCACCATGGCCAGCAGCCAGTAGCGGGTCGCACGGCTGAACTGGCCATTGCCCTTGAGGCCAAGTCGCCCCCTGAGCCAAGCCGCCGCATCCGTGATGAGGTTGACCGGACAGACCCAGGAGCAGAACACCCGCCCCCCGACCAGCCAGTAACCGACCAGCACCACTGCCGCCCCCAGCCAGAGGGTGGTGATGGGCCAGTGGCCCGCCGCCAGCGACTGCAACAGCGTGAGGGGATCGGTCAGCGGCACCGTCTCCAGCAACAGCGAGCTGGAGAGGTTGCCCTTGAGGATCCAGATGCCCGCCAGCGGCCCCAGCAGAAACAGCGCGAGTACGCTGAATTGGCTGAGGCGACGCAGCAGCAGGAAGCGGTGGGAACGCCACCACCCCAGCTTGATACGAGCCTCCTCTCCCGGATAACGACTCATAACCCCTCCGGTTTGCGGGTCGGCAGGGTGAGCCTATCGCCAATGAGCGACTTGCCCGCCTTCGCTTTCTCTTCCCAGCCAAGCCGATAGTGATGACCCAGCTCACCTTTGGCGAGCTGGCGTGGCACCACCTTGATGGCCGCTTCCTCCAACACGCAGGCATGCTCGCACTTGCCGCAACCGGTACAGACATCGCTGTGTACCGTGGGCAGGAACATGGCATGCTTGCCGGTGCGCTGGTTGTGCTGCAACTCCAGGGTGATCGCCTTGTCAATCAGCGGGCAGACCCGATAACAGACATCGCAGCGCAGACCCAGATAGTTGAGGCAGGTCTCGTGATCGATGAGCACTGCCACTCCCATCCGGGCCTGATCGATGTCAGTCATCTGCTGATCCAGCGCCCCGCTCGGGCAGGCCACCACGCAAGGGATGTCATCACACATCTCGCACGGCACGGCACGCGCCTTGAAATAAGGGGTGCCGGTGGTCACAGGGTCAAACAGCCGGGCGAGCTGGAGGGTGTCGTAAGGGCATGCCTCGACGCAGAGCCCGCAGCGCACGCAGGCGCGGAGGAACTCTGCTTCATCGAGAGCGGCGGGCGGACGCAGCGCCTGGGCAGGCACCGCGTGTGCCTGCTGGCGGGCCACGCCACCGAGCCCTAAGCCAAGCAGGCCTACACCGCAAGCCCCTTTTGCCAGAGAGGCCATGTCGGCCAGAAACTGGCGACGACTACGACTCATCTCGTGCTCCCCCGCCTTATGCCTTCATCACCTTGACGGCGCACTTCTTGTAATCGGTCTCTTTCGAGAGCGGATCGGTGGCGTCCAGGGTCAGCTTGTTGACCAACTGGCTGGCATCGAAGAACGGCATAAAGACCAGACCTTTGGGCGGTTTATTGCGACCTCGGGTCTCGACACGGGTCTTCACCTCGCCACGGCGGGAAGAGACGATCACCTCTTCACCACGACGCACGCCGCGGGCCTTGGCATCGTCCGGGTGCATAAACAGCACCGCATCCGGGAAGGCGCGATAGAGCTCGGGCACCCGACGGGTCATGGTGCCGGTGTGCCAGTGTTCCAGCACCCGACCGGTGGAGAGCCAGAGGTCATACTCTTGGTCCGGCGATTCGGCGGCGGGCTCGAACGGCAGCGCGAAGATGACCGCCTTGCCATCGGGCTTGCCATAAAAACGCACCCCCTCGCCCGCTTTCACGTAAGGGTCGAACCCTTCGCGATAGCGCCACAGGGTCTCTTTGCCATCCACTACCGGCCAGCGCAGACCGCGCGCTTCGTGGTACTGATCGAACGGCGCCAGATCGTGACCGTGACCGCGACCGAAGGTGGCGTACTCCTCGAACAGCCCCTTCTGAACGTAGAAACCGAAGTGCTCGGCTTCGTCGTTCAGCAGCCCCTTGCTCTGCTCTTTCGGGAACTGGTTGACCTGACCGTTGGCATAGAGCACGTCGAACAGGGTTTTGCCCTTCACTTCCGGCATCTTGGCAATCAGCTCAGCCGGCCACACTTCCTCGACCTTGAAGCGCTTGGAGAACTCCATCAGCTGCCACAGGTCGGACTTGGCCCCTTCCGGCGCTTTCACCTGCTGGTGCCAGAACTGGGTGCGGCGCTCGGCGTTGCCGTAGGCCCCCTCTTTCTCCACCCACATGGCGGTGGGCAGAATGAGGTCAGCGGCCTGGGCAGTGACGGTCGGGTACGGGTCTGAAACCACGATGAAGTTGCGCGGGTCGCGATAGCCAGGCAGGCGATCGGTATTCATGTTGGGGCCAGCCTGCATGTTGTTGTTACACATCACCCAGTAGGCGTTGAGCTTGCCATCTTTGAGCATGCGGTCTTGCAGCACGGCGTGGAAACCCACCTTGTCGGGAATGGTCCCCTCCGGCAGTTTCCAGATCTTCTCGGCGATAGCGCGGTGCTTGGGCTCGGTCACCACCATGTCGGCCGGCAGACGGTGGGCAAAGGTACCCACTTCCCGCGCGGTGCCACAGGCAGAGGGCTGACCGGTCAGTGAGAAAGGACCATTACCCGGCTCGGAGATCTTGCCGGTCAGCAGATGGATGTTGTAGCAGAGGTTGTTGGCCCAGACACCGCGAGTATGCTGGTTGAAGCCCATGGTCCAGTAAGAGACCACCTTCTTGCTCGGATCGGCATAGAGCTTGGCCAGCTTTTCCAGCTTCTCTTTGGAGACGCCGGATAGCTTGGAGACCGACTCCACATCGTAATCCGCCACGAACTTGGCAAACTCCTCGAAGGTCATCGGAGTGGCATCGCCGCTGTCCGGGTTCTTCGCTTTCTGCTGCAGCGGATCGGTCGGGCGCAGGCCGTAACCGATGTCGGTTACCCCCTTCTTGAACACGGTGTGCTTGTTGACGAAGTCCCAGTTCACCTTGTCGTTCTGGATGATGTAGTTGGCGACATAGTTGAGGATCGCCAAATCGGTCTGCGGGGTGAACACCATGCCGTTGTCCGCCAGCTCGAAGCTGCGGTGCTCGAAGGTAGAGAGCACGTGCACCTGCACATCCGGGTTGGAGAGACGGCGATCGGACATCCGCGACCAGAGGATGGGGTGCATCTCGGCCATGTTGGAGCCCCACAGCACGAAGGCATCAGCCTGCTCGATATCGTCGTAGCAGCCCATCGGCTCATCCATGCCGAAGGTACGCATGAAGCCGACAACCGCAGAGGCCATACAGTGACGGGCATTGGGGTCGATGTTGTTGGTGCGGAAACCGGCCTTCATCAGCTTGGCGGCGGCATAGCCTTCCCAGACGGTCCACTGGCCGGAGCCGAACATGCCGACGGCGGTCGGCCCCTTCTCTTTCAGGGTCGCCTTGAACTTCTCGGCCATGATGTCGAATGCCTGATCCCAGCTGATGGGGGCGAAGTCGCCATCCTTGTCGAACTGGCCGTTCTTCATCCGCAGCATCGGCTGGGTCAGGCGATCCTGGCCATACATGATTTTGGAGAGGAAGTAGCCCTTGATGCAGTTGAGGCCACGGTTGACCGGTGCATCGGGGTCACCCTGAGTCGCCACGACCCGACCATCCTGAGAGCCCACCAGCACGGAACAGCCGGTACCGCAGAAGCGGCAGGGAGCCTTATCCCAATGGATGGCAGTCTTGTCGGTACTGGTGATGAGATTGGCTGCCAGCGTGGGGGCACTGACACCGGCCACGGCAGCGGCAGCTGCCACCGCGTTGGCCTTCATAAAGTCGCGTCGACTCAGCTTCATGGCATATCCTCGCATTGCTTATCGCGTAATAGTTGTCGAATCTGTCGAACGGGAGCCAGCCATCAGCGGCAGAGGGCACGCCCGGCATCCCATCACTCTTTTTCAGTGACCGCCCAGTTCATCGAACTGGTGGTAAATCAGGGCGGCAGAGAGCACGCCCGGCATCGCCTGTATCGCATCAATCGCCGCCATGATCGGCCGCTGACTCGGACCTTCCAGGGTCACGACCAGCTTGCCCTCGTCACTGACGGCGTGGATCTCGGCCCCTTCAAGGGCACCAATCTGCTCGGCGAGCTGATGGCGCAAGGGGGGCTGGGTCAGCACCACCAGACTCGATACATGGAACTCCTGAACCATAGTGGCTTCTGTGTCACACGGTTTCTGACTCATTCTGACTCCTGCTTGAGGGTGGGCTGGCTCGCACCACCGGATGGGGCGGCTCGCCCGTCGACCTTGATGCTGCCAACCGGACAATCCTGCACGCAGGCGCCGCAGCCGTTACAGCGATCCGGCTCCACCGTCGGGGTGGGCACGCGCCCCAGCACCGGAATAAAACGAATGGCATTGGGCTCGCAGCTGTCCTGACAGCGCTGGCAGAACACCTGACCATTGGCCAGACAGTTGGCCTCGATATGAGCCTTGTAGTGCCAGGGGGACTCGCTGGTCGGGCGAAACAGCGGCGCCTTGCAGACCGTGACGCACTCGGTGCAGAAGATGCATTCGCCACGCTGGAAATCGACCACCGGAAAACCGCCCTCGCCATTCACCAGGATCTGCTCCGGACAGGCGGCCAGACAGTCGCCGCAGCGGGTGCAGTCGGCGACAAATGCCGACCAGTTGACTGACCAGGGCAACTGCACCGGCGGTTCGGCGGTTCTCAGCCGCCCCCGGAACAGGCCGCGGCGGGCAAGATCGATCTCATCCGGCATGTTGACTCCTGTTCTGGTGAAGAAGGGGACAGTGCGAGTCCATGATTGGCATTCTTGATACCAATTATAAGAGTGGGTGTATATTGCGGCCCTGACAAGGTAAGGGATATACCACCAGGGAGATAAACAGGGGGGATTCTTGCGCCAGATCAAAGCCTTGCAGCGCAATAAAAATGGAGGTATCGGTTAAAATACCTCCATGTGAGGATTGCTATTTAATCGTTGGCGATTTTTTGCGGTTATCCGCCGATCGAGGCGAGATGAGGGGTGATGCCGGCATTGCCCTCATGGAGACGATGGGTGGCACTCTTGCCCGCCAGTGCCGCGCGAATGCGCTGTTGCAGCTCATCAGATTGTGCATCTGCGCCGAGCAGATCCCGCAGCTCGATGCCGTTGTCGCCAAACAGGCACAGATGCAGCTTCCCCAGCGAGGAGACCCGCAGCCGGTTGCAACCGGCACAGAAATCCTTGCTGTAGGGCATGATGAGACCCACGCCACCCAGCGAATCGGGGTGCATAAAGACCTGCGCCGGGCCGTCATCCTTGCCCCGCAACTGCTGCACCCAGCCGCTCTCCAGCAAGCGCTGCTTGATCTGCTCGCCACTGACATGGTGGTCACGAAACAGGTTATCCATCTCGCCGGTCTGCATCAGCTCGATAAAGCGCAGCTCGATGGGCTTGTGCCTGATCCAGCCCAGAAAGGCATCGAGCTGGTAGTCGTTGAGCCCCTTGAGCAGCACCGCATTGATCTTCACCGATTTGAAACCGGCGGCCAGTGCCGCTTCGATCCCCTCCATCACCTCGGCCAGCTTGTTCTCACCGGTGATCTGATGAAACTGACGCGGGTCGAGACTGTCGACACTGACATTCAGCGCATTGAGTCCGGCATCAAACCACTCCCGGGCCCGCTCCTTGAGGCGATAGCCGTTGGTGGTCATGGCGACCTTCTCGATACCCGGGGTGGTGGCAATCACCTTGACGATCTCGGTGAAATCGCGGCGCAGGGAGGGCTCGCCCCCCGTGATGCGCACCTTGCGGGTGCCCATGGCGGCAAAACCGCTGACCACGCGGCGGATCTCGTCAATCGAGAGAAAGGGTTGACGCCCCGCTTTGTGACCTTCGGGGGGGCGATAACCGTCTGGCAGGCAATAGGTGCAACGGAAATTGCACACATCGGTCACTGACAGACGCAAATAGTAAAAACGACGGGAAAAACCATCTTCAAGTGGCAACATAAACACCTTTCCAAATACGGGAGGCCAGGGCATTTCTTTCCTGACCCTTACAGCTCGACGATTGTGTTCAACTGTCGGCTGACGGCTGGTTTCCCCCTATCGCTAGGACGTAGGCAAAACCGCTCGGAGTTCATCTAGTTTTTCGATGCTAACACAAGTTGGAGTACACTCCCACGCATCTTGCGGGGTCCTTATCACTATCCAGAGGTGCGCATCAGTATGGGAAAACGGCTCAGGGTCCATTCGGTCAGCAGTGCGATTGGCCGCGCCATGGTGTTGATCCTCTTCATGGCCAGCCTGATCGCGCTGGTCGCCATGGTCACCCTCTTCTACTCGGTACCCGATGCCAAGGCGATCAACCTCTCCGGTTCGCTGCGGATGCAGGCCTACCGGATGGCCTACGAAATCGAGCGAGGCGACAGCGTGCTGGGACGCCTCTCCCAGTTTGAAGAGACCCTGCACGCCGAAGAGCTGCAGGAGACCCAGCGCTGGATCACGCCCGCCTCCCTGCGTCGCACCTATGGCGAGGTGCTCGGCCAGTGGCAGGTGATGCGCCAACACATCGAGGATCGCACTCCCAGACGGTACACCGATAACACCGAGCAGTTTGTGGCAGCCATCGACAATTTCGTCAATCAGATGCAGTACCACGTGGAATTCAAGGTGCGGATGCTGGCCCTGGCGGAGGGGCTCGGGCTGCTGGCCATCATCACCATCGCCTGGTTCACGGTGCGCTTCACTCGCCAGCAGGTGGTCGCCCCCCTCAACCAGCTGGTCTACTGCGCCCGCCAGATCCAGCGGCAAGACTTCGACCTCCAGTTGCCCGCCCATGGCGAAAATGAACTGGGGGAGCTGTCGCGCGCCTTCGTCACCATGGCGGACGAGTTGGGCAAGCTCTATCGGGAGCTGGAGAATAAGGTGGAGGAGAAAACCGCCAAACTGCAGCAGGCCAACGACACCCTCTCGTTTCTCTACTCGACCGCCCAGAAGCTGCACGCCGCCCCACTCAGCACCCGCACGCTGATCAAGCTGCTGGATCGGGCGGCCGCCCATCAGCATATCGACCACATCCGGCTGACCCGCTTCGAGCACAATGCCATGCCGGTCTACATCTCTGGGCGCACCGGCTGGCCCGGCGATCTCGATGCAGTCGCCAGCTTCTATCTGCAGATGGATGAGCAGGAGTTCGGCCGACTCGACATCATCAGCCAGCACCCCATCGACGAGCGGTTGATCAAGAACTTCACCATGCTGCTGGCCCAGGTGCTGCACAAAGACCAGACCCTGCTGCAACAGCAGCGGCTGCTGCTGATGGAGGAGCGGGCGGTGATCGCCCGGGAACTGCACGACTCGCTGGCGCAGGCCCTCTCCTACCTCAAGATCCAGTCCACCCTGCTCAAGCGCTCCTACGCCAAGGGGCAACAGGAGAAAGCGCAGGAGGCGATGCAGCAGATCGACGAAGGGCTC
Source organism: Aeromonas allosaccharophila (assembly GCF_016026615.1). Lineage (NCBI taxonomy): Bacteria > Pseudomonadati > Pseudomonadota > Gammaproteobacteria > Aeromonadales > Aeromonadaceae > Aeromonas > Aeromonas allosaccharophila. Next base: position 2,046,613 of record NZ_CP065745.1, read on the forward strand.
AGCAATGCCTATACCCAGCTGCGCGAACTGCTCGGCACCTTCCGCCTCACCATAGGGGATGCCAATCTGGGGGAAGCAATCCGGGTGATGCTCGATCAGCTGCAACCCCAGACCAAGGCCGAAATCCGGTTCCATTACGGACTGGCCGACAACGACCTGGAGGCGGGCCAGCATATCCACATTCTGCAACTGATCCGTGAGGCAGTGCTCAATGCCATCAAACATGCCAACGCGCAAGTGATTGATGTTAGCTGTGAGACCCTCGCCAGTGGTAACATCGAGGTTCAGATTTCAGATGACGGGGTCGGGATCGGACTCGCCAGCTCGGCGATCAACCATTACGGTTTGAGCATCATGAACGAGCGCGCCAGCAAACTGCATGGTCTGCTGACCATCAACGAGCAGCAACCACAAGGCACCCGCGTGCATCTGACCTTTCCCACCAGCCTAACGAGAGACGCCTGATGGACGAGATGAAATACACTGTTCTGGTCGTAGATGACCATCCCCTCATGCGCAAAGGGATTGTGCAGTTGCTGGCTCTGGAAGAGAACATGGAGGTGACCGGTGAAGCCTCCAACGGCACAGATGCCGTAGCACTGGCCAAAGAGGCCGAGCCGGATCTGATCCTGCTCGACCTCAATATGAAAGGGCTCTCCGGCCTCGATACCCTCAAGGCACTGCGGGCCGAGGAGATCACCTCCCGGGTGGTGATCCTCACCGTCTCCGATGCACGCCAGGATGTGGTGGCTCTGCTCAAGGCCGGTGCCGATGGCTACCTGCTCAAGGATACCGAGCCTGATCTGCTGCTGGCCCAGCTGGCAGATGTAATGACCGGCAAACAGATCCTGAGCGAACCGCTGCGCCCCTATCTCGAAAACATCTACGAGCTGGATCACCTGCAGCAGAAGCTGGAAAGCTTAACGCGTCGCGAAATGCAAATCCTGCGCGAAATTGCAAAAGGCCTCTCCAACAAACAGGTCGCCTCGGTACTCCATATCTCCGAGGGAACGGTCAAGGTTCACGTGAAGAGCCTGCTGAAGAAACTCGAGGCGCAAAGCCGCGTGGAAGCGGCTGTCATGTATCTGGAGCAGCGCAACTAAGCGCCCCCTTCTTGCCGAAAAGCCACCTTCCGGTGGCTTTTTTCATTCTCTGGCACAGTCGCTGCATTGTCCTATTCAGCAACTACTCAATGGAGGATGGAACATGAAACTACAACCTTTGGCACTGTTCCCCTTGCCTTCCCACATACTGCCGGGCGGCAAGCTTCCTCTGCGTCTGTTCGAGCCACGCCACCTGCAGATGCTCAAGGAGTCGTTCATCAACGATCAGGGCTTTGGCATCGTGATGGAAGAGTCCACCACCTCGGGACAATCCGGTCGCATTCTGCCGGTGGGTACCCGGGTCAAGGTGACCGACTTCTACACCCTTAATGATGGCCTGCTGGGTGTGACTGTGCTGGGACTGGAGCGCTTCTGCATCCACGAGATGGAAACAGATGAGATGGGCCTGCGCCGGGCCAAGGTGGAGATGCTGCCGAACTGGCCGAGCACTCACTCCGATTTCAACGACAAGCTGCTGGTCAATCGCCTGCGGGAAGTGTTCGAGCAGTATCCGGAGCTTGATGAGCTCTATCCGGACAAGCGCTTTGAAGATGCCGCCTGGCTCTGCCAGCGCTGGCTCGAGATATTGCCGATGCCGATTTATGAAAAGCAGATGCTGATTGCCAAACAGAACAGCGAAGCGGCCCGTAAATTCCTGCATCGCCTGATTTCACAATGACAGACACAGCGTTGCAAATTGCAATTATTCCAATAATGAAAACATGAAATTCGCATTTTGCAATTAACAAAAAGAACAACAAAGCATTACAAACGAGAGCCGATGCGCTAAACGGCCAGAATTGAACACGAAAGAGTCCCAAAAAAGTTGGCACAGATTTTTCATATAGATTGATACAACCCGATTTATCCCGTGCTCTCTTCAGTATTTGCTGAAGAACTGGTCAACCCACAAAGTTGACCATTTTTTTTATCCGCGCGTCGGCAACCGCTGACCAAAGTGACGCTGCAAACACTCTCTCAGCCGTGACAAGGTGATGGGCTTGGCGAGGAAATCATCCATCCCCTGCGCCAGACAGCACGCCTTGTCCTCCGCCATCGCATTGGCCGTCAGAGCGACGATAGGCATGGTGCATCCCAGCTCCCGCAACCGTCGGGTCGCTTCCAGCCCATCCATCAGGGGCATCCGCATATCCATCAGGATCAGATCCGGGCGCTGCTCATCCACCTGCGCCAGCGCCTCCAGACCATTGGCGGCCAGCCGCACCTTGCCCACCAGCTTTTGCAACATCAGCGACACCACCAGCTGGTTGACCGGGCTATCCTCCACCACCAGCACATCCAGCGGCAGCAACGTAGCAACACTCTCTTCCCGCAGTGGTTGACAATGGCAAGGCAGCGCCATATCCGACAGCTCGAACCAGAAGCAGCTTCCCTTGCCCGGCTCGCTCTTCAGGTGGATCTCCCCCCCCATCAGGGCGACCAGACGCTTGCTGATGGCTAGGCCAAGGCCGGTTCCGGAAAAACGCCGGGTGGCCGAGTTATCAACCTGGGAGAAGGGCTCAAACAGCCGCGCCTGATCCGCGCCGGCGATCCCGATCCCGGTGTCGGAGACCGAGATCCGCAACTTCTCATCCTGCCAGCCAAGGTGCAGTGTGACCTGCCCCTGCTCGGTAAATTTGAGGGCGTTGTCCAGCAGATTGCCCATCACCTGCGACAGACGCATCGGGTCCCCCTGCAACTCCAGAGGGACGGACTCATCAACCCGATAAACCAGCGCAATCCCCTTGGCGGTGGCACGGGCCTGCAGCGGTTCGACCAGGGATTGGCAAAGCTGGACTGGCTGCAAGGTCTCGCAGTGAAACACCAGGGTTTGCGACTCAATTTTCGAAAAATCGAGCACGTCATCGATGATGGTTTGCAGCAATCTGGCCGAGTGGGTGGCATGGCGCAGCAGGCTCTGTTGCTCCGGCGCCAGCTCGGCATGCTGCACCAGATCGAGCATCCCCAACACCGCATTCATGGGCGAGCGGATCTCGTGGGTCATCATGGCCAGAAACTGGGACTTGGCACGGTTGGCCGCTTCGGCCTCATCCCGTGCCCGTGCCAGCTCCTCTTCACGGCGAATTTGGGAGCTGATATCCCGGGCCGTGCCGCGATAGCCGGTAAAGAGACCCTCATGGTCGAAACAGGGTTCGGCGCTCACCTCCATCCAGCAGGGGCCATCAAGCAGCGCCACCTGCATCCGCACCCCTCGCACCGGCTGGCGCTGTTCCAGCAACCGCAGATATTGCTGCGCCTCGCAGCTCTGCTTGTTGCAGACGTAGTCATAGAGGGTCGGCCGGATCGCCTGCGGGGTCAGCTCATCCAGATAACCCGGTTCGGAGGCATAACTGAGGCGATGCTCGGCATCGGTCTCCCAGAACCAGTCGGAAGCCATGGCGGCAAAACTGCGAAAACGGCGTTCGCTGGCCTGCAGCGCCTCGGTCTTCACCGCCACCTGCTCCTGCAAACGGGCCCGATAGGTGATGTTGACCAGCGCCTGGGCGATAAGCGGGCGGCAGCGCTCCATGGCGGCCTTGCTGGTGAGATCAAATGTGCCCGCCCGGGCGTGGCGGCAGATGAGGGTAGCGGTAAAACCGGGAGCCTGCAGCCCGGTCAGCATCACGCTGGCCCAGCCCGGCTCGCTCGCCAGCGGCGCCAGCTCGGGCAACTGGGAAGGGTCGTAAATCACCAGGGTTTCACCGGCGATGGCACGGGCAAAGGCCGGGGTCATGTGCCAGCTGCGGGCAGCGCGCATCGGCTCGGTACTAAGGTGGGTACTCCCCCGCTCCCCTTCCCAGGCCACCACATCGGCGTGCTCAAAGCCGATAAAGGGTTTGAGCACCTGGATAAGGCTCTCCAGTACCTGCTCCAGCGTCTTGGCATCGGCGAGGGTGGCCACCCCGCCCAGCAGGGTCTGGGACTCGTGACGATACCTGGCCTCGCGCTCGCGGCAACGCATAAGATCGACCAGGGTGGTCTGCAATTTGTCGCCGAGCGCTTCCAGTTCACTGCTGCCAATCATCTTGTTGCCTGCTCTGTTATGTTCTGCCGACTCAACGGGTCAGGAAAATCACGCTCGATACCATCAGGTTACCGTGAGCCAGCTCGCCATTGGGCAGCCGCCCCTGCTCGCCGAAGGTAAAGGGGGTGATAAACGGGATCTTGCCGAGACGAGCCTGGCTCTGCTCGACGAATTGGCACAACATATCACCTAGCGCCAAACGGCAACCAGCACAAAAGATGATGAGGGCGCCGATCGGCTGCCATTCCACATCGACTCCATAACCCGGCTCAATGCGCATGGCATTGAGGCTTCGCTGCAGCAATCCCTCCTGACTACTGTACATCAGCAGCAGGCGCTCCCCCTGCACCACATCGGTAAAGAGCCGCAGCCCGCCCTGTTCGGTCACCGCCTCGGGATGGGATAGCTTGTAGTAGGGAATGCCATCCAGCGATCCCACTTGACGGGCCAGCGGGGTGAGGGTGGTCTCTCGCAAAATCGCCCCCACCGGCCAGGGCTGATCGCGTCCGCACCAGCGGGCATAAACCTCGGCGGCGGGCAGGTTATCGATGGTGAGCACCTCCCGCCCGTCGCAGGCGGTGATCTCGCCGCTGAATTCGGCAGGGACATAACCGGAGTGAAACTGAAAGGCCAGCTGGCAATCAGGATAGAGCACCGCCAGCGCGATGCCATCCTGACTCACCGCCTCATCCCAGCAGAGTTGCCACTCGCCGCTGACGCTGTTGTCTGCCGCGGATCCACCGACCACCGGCACCGAGGCACCGAGTTCGGCCTCGATACCGGCCAGCAGCCCCTCCTCCTTGCCGGGACTGGCGTGAAACAGGATCAGCTGGGGCAACTCGCCCGGTCGACCACAGTCGCTCATGGCTCGGCGCAGCAACTGCCGCACATCCACCCCGTCACCGCTGGCACCGGCCACCCCGAAGGCCCCTTTCTTGTCATAAAAAGCTGCGACCGCCACTCCGAACCCCTCTATGGCGTGGTGTCCCATCTCGGTCATCACCCCGCCACAGGAGCTGCACCCCAGCAGGCGGGTGGTCGGGAACTGGCGCTTGAGCGCGTCGCGCAGTATCGCCCCATCATGAGCCTGGGTAAAATAGAGCAGCAGCAGGGAGGGCGCCTGATCGGCATAGTGGCGCAGCTGCGTGCAGATCTCTTGGGCCGCCAGCGATGAATTCCGGGCGAGGGAGTGAACGGTCAGAAATTTCAACACCATCTCCTTGTTTTATCGGATAGCAGTCGCAAGCAAAAATCATACCCTTATCAAACAATTATCTCGCTTCACTTGCTAACATAGCGGTCAACTGAGACCAATGACAGGATGCCCACATGTGGCAAAAAAACATCAATGACTTCGATCGGGTCGTTGCCATCGGTGGTGGCCACGGCATGGGTCGCGTACTCTCGTCCCTCTCGTTTCTCGGTCAACGACTCACCGGCATCGTCACCACTACCGATGATGGTGGCTCGACCGGACGGCTGCGCAAGAGTCAGGAGTGCATCGCCTGGGGCGATCTGCGCAACTGCCTGAACCAGCTGGTGACCGATCCCAGTATCGGCAGCCTGTTGTTCGAATACCGCTTTGCCGGCAAAGGCGAGCTGGCGGGCCACAACCTTGGCAACCTGATGCTGCTGGCGCTCGATAATCTCTGTGTCCGTCCTCTTGATGCTATCAAGCTGATCAGTGACATGCTCAAAATCGAGTCACAATTGCTACCCATGTCTGAATTTCCCACCGACCTCTGCGCCCATATGGAGTGTGGCACCCAGATCCTGGGAGAGGTCTCCATCGATCAACTGGCCACGCCGCCCCTCTCCCTCGGCCTGATGCCGGAGGTGCAAGCAACCCGGGAAGCGGTGCTGGCACTACAGCAGGCAGACATGATCATTCTGGGGCCAGGCAGTTTTCTCACCTCCATTATGCCGCCACTGCTGCTGGCCGAGATTGCCCAGGCCATCAACGAGAGCAGCGCCATGCTGGTCTTTGTCTGCAATCTGGTGGCGGAAAACGGCCCTGCCAGCCAGCTGGATCTGATGAGTCAGTGTCGCTGGCTGGAGTCCCGGGTCGGTCAGGGTCGGCTGGATGCCATCCTGGCCCCCCGGGGCGCGGGTGATGCGGGAGCCTGGCAGGGTCGGTTGATCGACGCCGATCTGGGTGAGCTCGAATTGCCCCATCGACACGATCGGTTGAAGCTGAAACTGGCGCTGGACCGGATCATCCAGCACCTGCTCAACCAGCGTTAGGCAACGGCCACGGCGCCCCGCATCCCTGCATGGCGCCGCTACTGATAATCGGCAAGAAACGCCAGCACCCGGGGCAAGGAGGCCTCCAGCAGTTGCAACTGGCGCTCTGCCTCGGCCACATCCGCCTGCTTGCAGGCCATCTCCAGCGCCATCACCTGCTGGTAGCTCGGCATGGCGCCGTAGCTGCCACAGGATGATTTCATGCTGTGCGCCACTCGGGCCAGCGCCTCCCACTCTCCCTGCTCATAGAGGGGTCTGAGCTGACTCAGCTGCTCGCCCACCTCTTCGATAAATACTGCGATGACCACGGGCAGCATATCCTGACCAATATCCTCTGCCAGCTGCTGCAACACCTTGCGATCCACCCACTCCATGCGAGGCTCCTCCAGAACGGTATTCAAACAGACCATACTATAGATAGTTTTCGATGTCGTGGCTCACGGCCAGACAGTGATGACCCATCCGACTGGATAGCTCGGGGAATGAAGTGGCAAAATATGTGATCGGTATCGAAATAGCGATGCAGAAACGCCCGTCAAGACAACAACTTCATTGCCACAAATTAACAATTGATCAACACTCAATTTCGTCAGAGTGATGATGCTCAGCAACACCTCTCATCCCTTTTGCCTTTTATGGCTGCTGCGAAGAACCAGGGTAGGAATCTACCCTGGTATTTTTTTATCTCACTCAGGCACGACCTGATTGGTCGCCACCCGCTCCCCCATGCGAAACAGATTGAATTCGCCGGGCGCCATTTTGACCCAATTCTCATTGCCAGTCAGCGGACGGGTGGTGATCAGGGTCACCACATCGTTGGGGGTGGTCTCGCTTTGAAAGTCGATCACCACCTCCTCATCCAGCAGGCTCGCCTCGCCAAACGGCGCACAGCGAGTCAGCCAGTGCAGGTTGTTGCTACAGTAGCTCATCACATACTCCCCGTCCGAGAGCAGCATGTTGAACACCCCAAACGCTCTCAACTCGTCACACAGGGTAGCGAGATAGCGAAACATGGCGGGAAAGTTGGCCGGACGCTTGGGATATTTTTGCTCCAGCCGATCGAGCAGCCAGCAGAAGGCGTGCTCGCTGTCAGTATCCCCCACCGGCCGGTGGCGGCCGGTTGGCAGCTTCTTGTAGCCGGTCAGCTGACCGTTGTGGGCGAAGGTCCAGTAACGGCCCCACAGCTCACGGGTAAAGGGGTGGGTATTTTCCAGTGACACGCAGCCACGGTTGGCCTGCCGAATGTGGCTGACCACGGCGCAGCTCTTGATGGGCAGCGCCTGTACCAGTCTGGCGATGGGTGATTGGGCGCTGGGCTCGGGATCCTTGAAGGTACGAAAGCCCTTCCCCTCGTAAAAGGTGATCCCCCAGCCATCCTTGTGGGGCCCTGTCTTGCCGCCGCGCAGCATCAACCCGGTAAAGCTGAAGCAGATATCGGTCGGCACATTGGCACTCATGCCGAGCAGTTCGCACATCGGCAGACTCCTTTCATGATTTGGCTTGTGTCATGTTCGACCAGCACGCTGGTTCGACAGACCGCAGGGGAAGGCGCAATCCCTTCCCCTGTCACTGGCAACAACCGGCCGATGGCGAACCATGCAACCGGTGCTGCCCTTGTCTGATCGCGATAGCCTGATTACTTGGCCATCTCTTTTTCGACCAGCTGGATCAGGATGTGGATCACCTTGATGTGCACTTCCTGAATACGGTCGGCATAGCCAAAGTGCGGCACCCGGATCTCGACATCCGCCAGACCTGCCATCTTGCCGCCATCCTTGCCGGTCAGGGCGATCACTTTCATCCCCTTGGCGCGGGCAGCCTCGATGGCTTTCAGGATATTGCCGGAGTTACCGCTGGTGGAGATGCCAAGCAGCACGTCGCCACGGCGGCCGACCGCTTCCACGTAGCGGGAGAAGACATAGTCATAGCCAAAGTCGTTGGAGACGCAGGAGAGATGGCTCGGATCGGAGATGGCGATACCGGCGTAACCCGGGCGGTTCTCGCGATAACGGCCGGTCAGCTCTTCGGCGAAGTGCATGGCGTCACAGTGGGAACCACCGTTGCCACAAGAGAGCACTTTACCCTCTTCCTTGAAAGAGTCAGCCAGCAGTTTGGCGGCCGCTTCGATGTTTTTCAGGTTCTGCTCATCAGCCAGGAAGGCCTGCAGCACGCTGGCAGCTTCGGTCAGTTCATTGCGGATCAATTCTTGGTACATGATGTCTCTTCCACTGTTTTTAGTGTGCGTGTAGATCGCGGCTATTCTCGCACAAGCGAATCGCACAGTCGCCCCCCTGCGAGCCACAGCGCTGGCGGCACTTGAGCGTTATGGGGATCACAGAGAGAAGGTAATGAAGATGTAAACAGCTTGATAACTTTGTGCGTATGAATTACAACAGGGGCCATATCCAACAGGTCAGACCTCTGGATCAGTTACGCCACGTTGGCAACCTAACCACGCAAGGAGCAAGCAATGACGACGACCCTCACTCTGCTCGGGGTGATCCTGGTTATCGGAGCCCTGGCCTATCGCCGGGCATCCCTGTTCATCTCCACCCTGGTCACCGGCGCCGCCCTGGTGCTTGGCGCCATCTATGGTCATGTGCCCTTGCTGGTCTGGGCGCTGTTCGCGGTGATCGCCATCCCGCTCAATCTGGTGGAATTTCGCCGCAATCAAATAACCAAGCCACTGTTCAAGATCTACAAATCGATCATGCCGGAGATGTCGCGCACCGAGAAAGAGGCAATTGAAGCGGGCACCACCTGGTGGGAGGCCGATTTGTTCGCCGGCAACCCGGACTGGAAAAAACTGCACGCCATTCCGGTCAGCACTCTCTCTGCCGAAGAGCAGGCCTTTATGGATGGTCCGGTCGAGGAAGTGTGCCGCATGGTGAGCGACTGGGAAGTGACCCACGAGCGCGCGGATCTCTCCCCCGAGGTGTGGCAATACCTGAAGGACAACAAGTTCTTCGCGATGATCATCAAGAAGAAATATGGCGGTCTGGAGTTCTCTGCCTACGCCCAGTCCTGCGTACTGCAAAAGCTTTGCGGCGCCAGCGCCGTGCTCGCCTCCACCGTTGGTGTACCCAACTCACTGGGCCCGGGCGAACTGCTGCAGCACTATGGCACTGACGAGCAGAAAGATTACTACCTGCCCCGCCTGGCGGTAGGTAAAGAGATCCCCTGCTTCGCCCTGACCAGCCCGGAGGCGGGTTCTGACGCCGGATCCATCCCCGACTTCGGTATCATCGCCAAAGGCGAATGGGAAGGCAAAGAAGTGCTCGGCATGCGCCTGACCTGGAACAAGCGCTATATCACCTTGGCACCTATCGCCACCGTACTGGGCCTCGCCTTCAAACTGCGTGACCCGGAACACCTGCTGGGTGACGAGGAAGAGCTCGGCATCACCTGCGCGCTGATCCCGACCCACATCAAGGGTGTCGGCATTGGTCGTCGCCACTTCCCGCTCAACGTGCCGTTCCAGAACGGCCCGACCCAGGGCAAGGATGTATTCGTCCCGCTCGATTTCATCATCGGTGGCCCGACCATGGCCGGTCAGGGCTGGCGCATGCTGGTCGAGTGTCTGTCGGTCGGTCGCGGCATCACCCTGCCCTCCAACAGTACCGGTGGCGTCAAGATGCTGGCCCTGGCGAGCGGCGCCTATAGCCGCATCCGCCGTCAGTTCAAACTGCCTATCGGCAAGATGGAAGGGATTGAAGAGCCGCTGGCCCGCATCGGTGGCAACGCCTACATTATGGGTGCCGCAGCGAACCTGACCGTGACCGGTATTGACCTGGGCGAGAAGCCCTCGGTCATCTCCGCCATCGTCAAATACCACCTCACCGACCGAGCCCAGAAGTGCATCATCGATGCCATGGACATCCACGGCGGCAAGGCGATCTGCATGGGCCCCAACAACTATCTGGCCCGTGGCTATCAGGGTGCGCCCATCGCCGTCACGGTGGAAGGGGCCAACATCCTGACCCGCAGCATGATCATCTACGGTCAGGGCGCTATCCGCTGCCACCCGTATGTACTGCCGGAGATGCTGGCCGCCAGCCACCCCGACAAGGAGCAAGCGCTGAAGGATTTCGACAAGGCGGTGTTCAGCCACGTCGGCTTTGCCATCAGCAACCTGGTGCGCAGCTTCTGGCTGGGTGTGACCGGCGCCCGCTTTGCCGCGGCCCCGTACAAGGATCAGACCAAGGGCTACTACCAGCAGCTCTCCCGCCTCTCGGCTAACCTGGCGTTCCTGTCAGACATGGCGATGGGTACTCTGGGTGGCGAGCTCAAGCGCAAGGAGCGGGTCTCCGCCCGCCTCGGCGACGTGCTGAGCCAGCTCTATCTGGCCTCCAGCGCCCTTAAGCGCTATCAGGATGAGGGACGCCAGCAGGCCGACCTGCCGCTGCTGCACTGGGCACTGCAAGATGCCATGTTCAAGGCACAAGAGGCGATCGACGAGCTGCTGCGCAACTTCCCGAACCGCTGGATTGGCCTTGCCCTGCGCGCCGTGGTGCTGCCGCTCGGTCGCGACCTGAACCGCCCGTGCGACAAGCTGGATCAACAGGTTGCCCGTCTGCTGCAAACTCCGAGCGAAACCCGCAGCCGTCTGGCCAAAGGTCAGTATCTGACCCGCGAAGAGGGCAACCCCTTCGGGCTGCTGGAGCAAGCGCTCGATGACGTGCTGGCGGCCGAACCGCTGTTCGAGAAAGTCTGCAAGAGCGATGGCATCAAGCGCCCCTTCATGGCACTGGACAAGGTGGCCGACATTGGCCTGGCCGCTGGCGTACTGACCCAGAGCGAAGCGGAGCTGCTGCGCCGCGCCGAAGTAAGTCGCCTGCGCACCATCAACGTCGATGATTTTGACCCCATCGATCTGGTGGCCAACAAGAAGCTGTTTGAAGCCTCCGCTTACCATCACGCGGCCTGATAACCACGCCTCGACAACGCCTCCCTTGTGGGGGCGTTTTTTATGCTCGCTCCCCCCCATTCACGACCCCCACTGCCACTACTTGCACTCAAAGCTCCCCCGACCAGCTGCAGGCCCCGTGTGGTCTGCCGGGAAAAAAGGCACAATAGCCGACAAATCGAATCACCGAGGAAGCCAAGATGACCCTTGAGCACCTGATCCTGTGGCGCCGCGACCTGCACCGCCTGCCGGAAGCCGCCTGGAAAGAGTTTCGCACCACCAGCCTGATTGCCCACCACCTGAGCGAGCTCGGTTATCGCATCGTGCTCGGCGACAAGCTGCTGGCCAGCAATCTGATGATGGGCCGTGATGTGGATGTGGCGGCCGAGAAGGCTCGCGCCCGCCGTCAGGGAGCCCATCCCGACTGGCTGGAGCGGATCGGCGATGTCACCGGACTGATGGGAGAGCTGGATACCGGCCGTCCCGGCCCGACCCTGGCCTTTCGCTTCGATATCGACGCGGTGGAGGTAGAAGAGTCCGACGCCGAACAGCACCAGCCGCAGCAAGAGGGTTTTGCCTCCCACAACAAGGGGTGGATGCATGCCTGCGCCCACGATGGCCACACCGCCATCGGCATGGGGCTGGCCAGCCAGTTGATGGCGATGAAGGCGCAGCTGTGCGGTCGCATCAAGCTCTTCTTCCAACCTGCAGAAGAGGGGTGTCGCGGTGGCAAGGCGCTGGCCGCCGGTGGCGCACTCGATGACGTGGATGCCCTGCTCTCGCTCCATATCGGCATTCACGCCGGCAGCGGCGAGCTGGTGATCAACCCGACCGAATTTCTCTGCTCCACCAAGTTCGACGTCCACTTTATGGGCACCGCAGCTCACGCCGGTCTCGAGCCCAATGCCGGCAGCAATGCGCTGGCTGCCGCCTGCATGGCCACCACCGCCATGCTCGGCATTCCCCGCCACCGCGATGGCATGACCCGCATCAACATCGGCCAGCTCCACGGCGGCAGCGGGCGCAACGTAATTCCTGACCATGCCGAGCTGCACGGTGAAACCCGCGGCGCCGACAGCACCCTCAACGACTACATGTTCAGTCAGGTACAGCGCATCGTCGAAGGCACCGCCCTCGCCCACGGCGTCACCTACCGCATCATCAAGCAGGGTGAGGCTATCGCGCTCGACAACAGCCCGGCGCTACAGACCGAGCTGGCGGCGCTGGCCCGCAAGCAGGGGCTCGCCACCATCCAGACTCGCCGCTTTGGCGCCAGCGAAGATGCCGGATTTCTGATGGAGCGGGTGCAAAAGCAGGGGGGCGAAGCGGCTTACCTGATCCTGGGGGCCGATCTGGCGGCGCCGCACCACCATAACGAATTCGATTTCGATGAGCGGGTGATGCAAAGCGGGGTCGAGCTGTTGGCAGCCTGGGCACGCGCCCGGCTGGGCGTGACAGAGCCAGCTCAGGGCTGACGCGGCCCTCACTTGATATCCCGTTCGACCAGATGACCGGCTCACGGGATCAAAAAAAGGCGCCTCGGCGCCTTTTTTCTGCAAGAAAAACCTGAGCGCTACTCGCGGAGCTTGCGATGCACATCGGGTCGGCCACCGGTCACGCTATCGGCTCGCCCCTCCTCTTTGGCCTTCTCGGCGCGCTTCTTGCGCATCTCGCGCGGATCGGCGATGAGCGGGCGGTAGATCTCGATGCGATCGCCATCGTGCAGCAGCTCGCTCCCTTTCACCGGGCGGCTGTAGATACCGAACTTGTTGACCGCCAGATCGATCTCGGGGTGCTTTTGCACGATGCCGGACTGCTCGATGGCCGCCTGCACACAGGTCTCGGGCGCCACCCGCAGCGCAATCACCGTCTGTTGCTGCGGCAAGGCATAAACGACTTCGATATTGAGCTGATCAGACACCGTAAACCACCTTGGCGCGGTTTGAGAAGGCAGAGACCATGGAGCTCACCAGATCGCGGAACACCTGACCGAACGCCACCTCGATCAGCTTGGAGGTGAATTCGAAATCGAGATCAAACTCCACCTTGCAGGCGTCCACATCGAGCGGGGTAAAGGTCCACCAACCCGCTAGCTTGCGGAACGGGCCATCCACCAGCTCCATCCTGATCTGACGGTTCACATCCAGCTGATTGCGGGTGGTAAAGGTCTTGGCGATGCCCGCCTTGGCCACATCGACCGACGCCATCATATAGTCATCGCCAGCCTCGTGGACACGGCTGCCGACACAGCCGGGCAAAAACTGCGGATAGGCATCCACATCGTTAACCAACTTGAACATCTGTTCTGCACTGAACATCACCAGGGCACTGCGCGTAATTCGGGGCATGGCTTTTCCTCATCCAATCGGCGCGATTTTATCACCATGTTTCGGGTTGTGGAGGTAAAACCTCAACCAAACCGCTCACAAAGCCACCACTTGACCTGCTGCGCGTTTTACAGCCGCTCACGCCTACGTATAATACGAGCCTCCTAGTCATTGCCGGAAATCGCCCGTCATGAGCAAAAAAAACAGTAAAAACAAAGCCGGGTCCAGCACCATTGCACTCAACAGAACCGCCCGCCACGAATACTTCATCGAAGAGAGAGTGGAAGCCGGTCTGTCCCTGCAAGGGTGGGAAGTCAAATCCCTACGGGCGGGCAAGGCCAACATCAGCGAAGCCTATGTCATCTTCTTGCAAGGAGAAGCCTTCCTGTTTGGCTCCACCTTCCTGCCACTGAACGCGGCATCCAGCCATGTGGTCTGTGACCCGACCCGGACCCGCAAACTGCTGCTGAGCCGTCGCGAACTCGACAAGCTCGAAAGCCTGACCGCCCGTCAGGGTTACACCATCGTGCCACTGGCCCTCTACTGGAAAGAGTGCTGGGTCAAGGTCGAGATTGGTCTGGTGAAGGGCAAGAAAGAACACGACAAGCGTGAAGATACCAAGGCCCGCGAATGGGATCGGGAAAAAGCCCGCATCATGAAGAACAAGAATCGCGGCTAATCGGCCGCCCACCGGTTCCAGACGCCCATTCACCTTCCCTCTGCGCAGCAGCCCCCTGGCTCAGCTGCGCACAATAAATCGGCAAACAGCGTGGTTGCCAGAGGGAATGGGCATCAACGCCTTGCTATCACAACATTTTTGCGTACAATCACTTTTGACAACTTGGGGCTGATTCTGGATTCGACAAGATTCACGAAACCCAAGGTGCATGCCGAGGTGCGGTAGGCCTCGTTAACAAACCGCAAAAAAATAGTCGCAAACGACGAAAACTACGCACTCGCAGCTTAATAACCTGCGCTGAGCCCTTCTACCCTAGCTTGCCTGTGTCCTAGGGAATCGGAAGGTCATCCTTCACAGGATCGTGTGGAAGTCCTGCTCGGGGCGGAAGCATTAAAACCAATCGAGCTAGTCAATTCGTGGCGTGTCTCTCCGCAGCGGGTTGGCGAATGTAAAGAGTGACTAAGCATGTAGTACCAAGGATGTAGTAATTTTGGACGGGGGTTCAAATCCCCCCAGCTCCACCAAATCATGTTCCGGCCGGGAACGAAGAAGTACAGAAACCCGCATTGCCAAAGGCTTTGCGGGTTTTTTGTTGTCCTCAGTAGTCCGAGGAAGTCGCCAGAAACCAGCTCATTTAGTACCATTACTAGTACCACAAGGGCGATGGTACTAAATTCAGTGGTACTAAGAGGCGGCATGGACAAGAAGACGCGTAAGACAGGAACAAACCGGCTTTCTGACACTAAAGTGAAAACAGCCAAAGCAGACATCAAAGAGTTAACCTTGCCTGATGGGGAAGGGTTAGAGCTGAGAGTTAAGCCTAACGGAGGGAAAAGATGGGTTTTCAAGTACCAAAAACCAGCCGATAAAAAGCGCACCAACATGGGATTTGGTACTTATCCAGAAGTCTCCCTTGCCGCTGCTAGAGAGCGGCGGCGAGAAGTCCGCACCCTACTGGCCCAAGGCATTGATCCCAAGCTCCATAAAGAAGAACAGATCGCCACAGCTCAAGCCAAGCAAGAAGCTAGTGCTAACACGTTCGAACGCATGGCGTGCAAATGGCTGGAATTGAAACGCCACAATGTGACAGACGCCTATGCCACCGATTCGTGGCGCTCCCTTGAACTCTATGTGTTGCCCTTCATTGGCTCAATGCCCATAGACCAGATACGTGCGCCTAAAGTTATTGAAATTCTTCGCCCAATTGAAGCAGATGGCAAACATGAGACTGTACGTCGCCTCTGCCAGAGGATTAACGAAATTCTCGACTATAGCGTCAATCATGGCCTTCTCCAGGCTAATCCTTGCTCTGCCATTCGTAAGGTATTCAAGAAACCCACCAAAAAGCACATGCCGACCCTCAAGCCAGCAGAGTTGCCACATCTGATGGCAGACATTGCAAATGGGAGGTTAGACCTCACAACACGCTGCCAAATTGAATGGAGCTTGCATACCTTGGTTCGCCCAGGCGAATCCGCAGGTACTCGCTGGGATGAGATCGATATCGATGCCAAAGTCTGGAACATCCCTGAAGATCGGATGAAGAAGGAACGCCCGCACCGAGTCCCTCTGACACCACAAGCAATATCCCTGCTGGAACGGATGAAACCGATTAGTGGCCACCGCCCCTTCGTGTTCCCCGGCTACCGTGATCCACTCGGCCACATCAACGACCAGAGCGCGAATGCCGCCCTCAAGCGACTGGGCTATGGCGGACGACTGGTGGCCCACGGTTTGCGCTCGCTGGGTAGCACCACTCTAAACGAACAGGGATTCAACCCTGATGCCATCGAGGCAGCACTGTCTCACGCAGACGAGAACGAGATCCGCCGTGCCTATAATCGTGCAGATTACTTTGAGCAACGAGTGATAATGATGATGTGGTGGAGCAACCACATTGAACAGGCTAGCCAAGGGAACCTCTCTCTGGCTAGCGGTTTTAGAGCATTGACAGTTGTGGGCGAGTAGCCCACATCTGACTAATTGCCCGGACTATATGGAATTTGGACGTAAAGAAATATTGAAGGCCCTATCCACCTACCGATATTCAGCTCACAAAAGTCAAAGATATGGAGATTTGCAGACCGACACATTGTATTGACTGTGACTGCCACCACTCTAGACGACAAAACTATTCTAGGTGAAATCTTGGTGTAGAATCGCTCATAGAAATAGGAGAGCTACGTGATAACCTATGCAGACGATGGTATGAGTCCTCACATCACCACAAGTAGATCACTTGCACATGCCCTTAACATTCCGAGCGAGCTATTGAGAGTTCACCTATGGATTGTTGCTGGCGTAGCACCAGAGACTATTCCTCAGCTCGCTAAAATGGTTATGACCGATGTTGGCACGATATGCCGCCTCACCGGCATTAGCAAGAATACTATTTCACGCAAACTCAGAACAAATACACCTCTGACTATTCAACAAGGTTCTAGGGTTTATGGTGTTATATTGGCTCTGGATGCGGCTCGCGCCCTAAATGAAAATGATAATACCAAATCCATAGCATGGCTACATCAACCAGCTAAGGGACTTGGCGGGAAAATGCCAGCTGAACTGTTGAGTACATCAGTAGGAGTTCAAGCAGTGGTAGACTTAGTAGGACGAATTGAACATGGTGTCTACTAATATAAGACAACACATCTGGCTGCCATAATTTTAGTTTTTCCTCGCGTTGCGAGAAAAGATCCAGAGTTATTATAACTAAAGGGGGGGTGTCCCCCCCTGCATTCCGTAAAAACATCTATAAAGATCATTGTTACTCATTATGAGTATACTCTTCAAAAAAAATGTCATCTTCTAAATATTGAGCATACAACTTATATGCTAACTGTTGAGCCATATTGGATATACTTGTATCCACGTCAGGGGGAGTCAATGCAGGAAGAATTTTACCTGGTAATGAGAAAGTATAACTTTCATCGCCACTGTGCATATCATAACTTGTAGTTGTATCTGTCGACGTCAGTAAATCAAACCCTAACTCTTTAGCAAGAAATATCCATACCCAACACCGGAATGAGTTTTCCTTATCATAATCACTAACCAGCTTATATATTGCGTCAACAGAACCATTGATTGCACTAACAATCCACCAATAATAAGCATTCACCACCATGCCACGAGTTTCACATTCGATTGCAATAGATTCACTACGTTTACTTCCGCCCATATAGCCAATATATAAAGAGGAATCAAGTCCATGTGATGCCAACTCGAAAACAGCATCCATATCAAATGACATTGCAGCTTTTTTCAAGTGATGATACCAATAAATGTATCGTTCTTTATCTGTGTCAACTAATGCATTAATATCAGCACCATTAAAGCCACTGGCTATTCTGTACAATTTCTGATGAAGTTCAAAATCGGTAAATGACGAGGCATTTCGGTCTGCAAATGCACTTAACTGGACCAACCCCTGGTGTACTAATGGCGAGTTAAATTCATTCTGTTTAAACATACTCATTAACTCCCCAGCATAATGGTCTGAGGAGCTAAAGCGGCTAGCAGTAGTCGAATTAGGATGAAGTTGATTACTCTGAATATAAAGCTGAGTAATGTAATCGTCGTTTAGGCGATTCCTCAAAATCTCTTTTACGCGTAGGCTTATAATACCCGCCTGCACTAACGATGTGGCCAATTTCTGAGCGGCAAGCTCAGGAATACTAATACCCAGAATATTAGCTCTAGCCTCAATTGCACTTACATCCAACGCAACCTGCCATTTCGTATTACTGAGCAGAATCGCATCAGCTTGCAATGACGCGTAAGTGCTGTAGCCATAGGCCGCAGCAATCATCTCGTAGATATGACTACGTTTGAGGGAGATGCCTAGTACATCTTTGAGCTCACGTTGGGTTGTGTGGACGAACGCTTTGATGGTCATGATCCAATCTCCTAGTCCTACCCCGGGGTATAAATCGCACGTTTAATCCATCCAAGGTGAGGATTTGAGGTTGAGATCATGTGGCTTGAGAGTAGTAACCATTTTGACTCGTGCGAAAGTCTGGCTGGTCAGCCGAGACAAATCATAACCTAAATAACTGATCCCAATAGTGCTACACCTTCGCTGTGCCATAGCCATTCCCCGGGAAAGGAGACACGGTATCCATGAAGTGTTTCACTCGGGCCAGCAGGTTTGCCATCCCTCTGCATTGATGATTGCGCGTGATGGTTTCATGTAACTTGTGCCATAGCCGTTCTATGTGATTAACCCAAGGGCTGTAAACTGGCTGGAACACCAGGCAGAACTTGGGATTCTTCTTCAACCATCGCTCGGTCTGTTTGCTTTTGTGAATGATGTAGTTATCGAGGATCAACGTGATGGTTTTGGCTCGTCGGTAGTGGTGGCGCAGCTTTTCCAGCATGGCAATAAACAGCGATGAGTTTTTCTTGATCCCGCTGACGTAAAGTACCCTTCCGTTGCCTGCGTGGAGAACGCCTGCCAGATAATGCTTGGCATTCTGCCCCGGTGTGACAACCCGCTTTTGCTGCGCTCTGAACATCCAGTCGGCTCCTAATTTGGGATTGAGGTCTATATCGACTTCATCCTCATAAAACACCGGATTATCGGCATCACAGCGGGCCAGCGCGGCGTCGATATTCGCCATTTTTTCCTGATAGGCTGGGTCTTTTATCCGCAAGGTCGGCACGGGCCGGCGCCAGACAATGCCCATACGAGGTAACCATCGGCGGAGCGTGGAGGCTGCCACATTGAGCCCTGTTAACCGATTGATTTTTATAGCCAATAGTTCAGTACACCAACGGCTGCGCTGATAACCAAAATCTTGCGGAGAAAACTGCATGAGCAGCACCAGTAGGGTGACAATCTTGGCGATAGGTAAGACTGGGGCACGGCCAGCCGGTAAGGCTTCTAGCGCATCTATGCCTTCATCTCGATACCACCGAAGCCAACGACCGATGGTCGAGCGCGCAGCGCCGGTAAGGTGATGAACATCGGTGATCGTGCGTCCTTCATGTAACAGCAAGATGGCCATCAAGCGACGAGCATGTCCTTTATCACGGGTGGCATGGATGATTTTGTGAATGCGGCGCCGTTGTGGTCGTGGCAGAGGTGGTAGGATAGGCATCAACTCAGTCCTTTGGGTGTGGCTTGTTTTGTTTAGCGACTAATCAGATCGCACAAACTGGACTGAGTTCCCTTCCTCCGGTGATCTACTATTCGGAACAGCTATTTAGTAAGTGGCACTGTCCAAGAGTCCATTCTCGCCCCGAGCCTCTCCGACACCCAGTAGACCAGCCCTGTGAGTTGTGGAATGAGCCGAATGAGGGCTATTATCGGCTCATATCGCGAGCCGAATGTGGTGTCAATTCGGCTCATTGTTGGCATTGCACTGCTTGCCCGCGACACAAAATCAGCGAGATTATCGATGACCGTAGACTGGATCTGGCAACACGAGAACTGGCCTCATTTTTGCTGGCAAGACCGGCAGTTACTGCCAAAGCTACGCCAAGTGCACCGTAATCTGGGGTTGCTCCAGGGCCTTCACTTATCAGCTCACAACACAACACTGGCGCATCAGACACATGCCCTAGATACGCTGCTGGCCAATGTCGTCGCGTCCTCGGCTATCGAGAATCAACAACTGAACTCTCAGTCGTTACGTGCATCTCTGGCATGTCGCCTCGGGATAGTGGAGCAGTCCCCCTACCCTATCTCAGTTAGATCCGAGGGACTGGCCGCGATGATTGTGGATGCAATTAGCAGCGATGAGCAGTTGACGCTTGAACGCCTGCTACAATGGCATCGCTGGCTTTTTCCCGCAGATGACCGGAGATCGCATCAGATACGTGTTGGCCAGCTGCGTGGTGATGAGCCGATGCAGGTGATATCCGGAGCACGAGATCGACTGACCGTGCATTTCGAGGCACCACCACGAGAGGGGCTGGAGGAGGCATTGGCGACATTTGTCGACTGGTTCAGAAGCAGTCTCGATGAGCCCAGCCTAGATCCAGTGCTTCGGGCGGCCATCTGCCACATATGGTTTGTCACGTTACATCCGTTTGATGACGGTAATGGCAGAATCACCCGAGCCCTCACCGATCTTGCACTCTCTCAGGCCGACAACCAGAGCATCAGTCTGTATGCAATGTCGACCGTGATTTTCGAGCGTCGAGCTGATTACTATCGCGCTCTGGAGCAGACTCAGAGAGGAGGCTTGGATGTCACAGAGTGGCTGGTTTGGTTTTTGGACACACTCAACGTCACGCTGGAACAGGCCCAACAATCATGCACCCATACTCTGGCCCGGAACCGTTTCTGGCTGCGACACGCTAGTGACCCATTATTTACAGAACAAATCCAGATCCTGAACCATTTGCTCGACGGTTACACACAGGACGGCCTACCGTACATTAGTGCCAGCCAGTATCAAAAAATTGCTCAGGTGAGCAAATCTACAGCCACGCGCCACCTTACTGATCTACTGGAAAAAAACTGCCTAGAAAAAGAACCTGGTGGAGGCGGTAGAAATACCCGTTATAGACTCAAATTAACAAATTACTGACAAAGGGACTCAGAATGGAATCATTTTTATAGGTATCGTTAGAAACATCCCTATTATAAGCATGTGTGATTAGACACCGTCATATTGGCTCCTTTATATAGGATGCTTGGCGCTAGTTAAAATTGGGGGGCAAAACAATGGACCAAGCGATTAGTGTTTTGAGCATTGAGCCACTGGGACTGTGGTTGTACGCAGACGGGAAAAAGTATTTTTTGGAATTTAGACATTCTCCGTGGTTTAGCGGAGCGCCAGTAGCATCGGTGTTTAGTGTTGAGCCGTTTGGGGATGACGGAGTACGGTGGCCAGCTCTTAACATTGATCTACATCTTGCCAACATTGAGGATCTTGCTCAGCATCCACTCATCAGTCAAGATCCACCAGTAGCCCCCGCTGTCATGGCTGCGGCCATAGCATTACATCATAGCCATGTATCACGTGCACTACTATGGTTGCAGAAACCCGTGATAGCCGTTGGGGCATTCGTCCAGTCAACTACCAGGATAACGCCGAACACATCCAGGCTGTGCTCGACTTTATCAGGCGTATCGAGCACGGCGTTCTAAACTAACGCGCAATCTGCGCACCAATTTGAGGCCGGTGTCAGGTGATAACTAGATCTGTACAACCAGTGCCATTCTCGTGATGTCAAAAATAGGAAATAACGAGCATTCTTCTACTCATCATTATCTGATATCTCACTTTTTAGTTCGTTCAGCTTCTCACATAATTTATCAATAAAATTACATACATTGCCGGCTATATTTTCGAACTCCGTTTTATCTAAAGATGAACCGTCTGATGCGCGAAAATATAACTCATCCTCAGCCCAAACACTCAAAAAATCATACAGTTTTTGTTCTTCATCGGATAAAACGGAGGAAGGAACCTGATAGTTTTCGGCCATTTTTAGGGGGTGAAAATCAATAAAGAGCAACATTCTATATAAATCAACGACCATTGAAAAACTGTCTGCTGCGAGCGATTCATATCTACCCAGCCTGTTTCTCTCCCATACATTAGCCTCAGGGGAAAGTATACTCAACATATCTATAATCCCCTTAAATCTTGCTAATGGGTAAGCAAGTCCATTTAAGGAACTTCTGTGCGCCCATATTTTAAGGATCAACTCAACGGTTTGCTGCTGGTATTTTTCCTTTTTTTTCACATCATTTTCACATTCAATCCGATCCATCATTTCGGCTAAATAATGTGACATCCACTTCCCCAGCGTATCGCAACTATCGGAGAAACCCAGCTCAGTCATAAGATGGTGCCCAAGTACCAGCACGTCCTTCAGCGGTATAGATTTCTCCAGTTCTTCTGAAAAGGTAGATTCTTGTGTACCGCGCTTTTTTTTCGGACTCTTCGTTAAGCTCTTTAATTCCATTATTTTCTACCCTTCGGGTTATTTCAACTTCTAGAATAAGATCAAGTTTAACTTTCTCTAGATACTTCTTCAGATAATGAAGTGATATTTTCAGACGATAACCACTGGAGATAACATCCTCGTCATATATGTAGTCTCCTTCTCTGGAATCATTTCTTATATCACCCCATGCTTCATAATGAAATACTCGGTCTCCATTAGAGGAGTCAAGCCAGCAAACAGGATAGCTATCCGAACGGTATAATCCAAGCATTTCAACTACATTTTCAGATGGTGTCGACTCAATTAAACGGACACCATGATTAAACACATCATTTTCATCTAAACGAGCATCACCAGTGTGTTCACAAATCCAACCACACAGAATAAACGGATCATCATCGATCTCAAAGTCATGACCAGCAGGTGGTAGCCGATAGTCGTGGGAGTCGTCGGATGTTTGAAGCGCTCTAATCAAGGACAATCCGGTATCAGGACTAACAAGAGAAGAGGATATATTCAGACTTGAGCGATGATTACTAGTACGAATATCATAATCAGAATGCACAACCAGATTGCGATCGTCAGAGGTTAAACCGAGCTCCAACTCAAAATCATCAGCTGTTATTACTCCTATCCAATCCTTGGGCTCGACAGTAGGTGATTTGTGAAAACGTGAGTCTAGGGGTTTCGGACAGCGAAGATCACTTGACCAATGAGGAGGCTGGGTCAGTCCATTTTGTTTCAAGAAGCCGTCTAGTGTACCGTAATCGCTGTCATCATACTCCGCCTTAGCTAACGCTTTCGTTGCTAGCAAAGAACCAACGCTACACCACATAGCGTGCCACTCTAGGTAATAGCTATAGCGCTCTATAGTCGGCATTGAACCGTGACGGTGGCTGTATAAGTTATAGTCTGCTTTTTCAAACTTATATTTTCTTGGTTCATTTTCCCACCTTGATAAATCGGAACCGCTCTTCCAACGATCCATAATCCAAACTTCCGCCTCATCAAGGAACATGTCCTGATCTACATTAGAGAAGCACCTTATAGCGCTAGGATATACATAACTTAAAGTATCTAGCGTATCAAAGCTAAACCGCCTCTCTTTATCCCCTTCGTGGAGTCCTCTACGGGAAGCTCTACGCTTCGATTTCTCTGCAACTAGGTCAGAGGTGTTAATACTGAGTACCGAAGAAATTTCCTTTTCATCAAAAACAATAAAACCTTTTTCAAGAAGCTTTATCAAACAGGATTTTGCAAAATGACGTATTAACACATGCGGGAATTTTTGGTCAGTAGCAATGCTCAATAACCAACGAGCGACAGGAGCGATGGCTTCTGGTACCTCGGATGCAATTCTCTCAAATGTAACAATGAGCCAAAGGCGCGCCGCCAACCAATAGAAAGGTGCATTATCTTCGCGATAGCCAGGTATAGATTTACACTCATACAATGCGGTTAACTCCATAATTGTACTAAAATCACCCAATCTGGCAGATGCTCTAATACAATGTGCTGCTCGCCACCTCACCCTTGTATCTACATCACCTAAAAATGAATAGAGTTGGCGTGCTAAAGCTGATTTAGTAGAACACTCAGACCCAATTTTATTCGACGGAAGTTTTAACCGTGTAGTTAGTCGCTGAATATAACGAATAGTTACATCTGCAACCTGCCCTTCATCGCAATAATCTGTCAATAGACTAATCACCGAATATAACTTAGGTAAAGGCAAATACTCTGAATTTTTTTCTAGGCCATCAAGCAATATTCTTACCGATTCTTCCTTACTGAGATTAAGACTATGAATAACATCTTTCAGCATTCTTTTGCCGTAGCCATAACCTTCATCATAAGAAAATTCGCCCAAATGATTAGAAATTAAAGTTGGCAGATTTTCCACTTTCCAAGTGGATATGGCATGAGAGGATCCTATCCATAAGTCAATACAATTAATTAACGTTTTAGCCCATGTATAGCCAAGTTCATGAATTACATGCTCATCGGTTAGGAAATTAATAAATAAGCAACGTTTTTTTGAATCCAAAATATTGCCAATATATTTCAATATGTCATCGCTCGTGACATACAAATCTTTACCCTTGGCTTCATTTTGCTTGGCATGAACAGAATTCATAAAATCGGCAGGTGATTCAAAGGAGATTTCTGCCAATTTTATACATTCTAAAAACTCTGATTTCGTTAACTTCTTAGTTGTTGAATCAGGTTTATCATTGTCACTTTTGACCTTGATAGATGTCTTTGTTTGAGATTTGAATTCAATCAGTTTATTAAGAGCTGAATGCCAATATTTACTACTTTCACCATACGGAACCAGTTCATTTAGGACCTGGCATACTTTAGTTCTACCCAATCGATCAAAATTCAATAACTCAGCTTTTGAAATTTCTTCTACCAATTGACTTGCATCTTGAACGCTTGTTGCTGATACTAGTTTAGCTACAAGATCCTCATCCAAATGATCACATAAATTAAGCAATGATGCTGCCTGCGTAGAACTTATAGTTCCTTCTGAAATCCCCGTAAATATCAATGCAGGGAGAGTTTCGCTAGCTTGAACTAAGTTACAATCTTCCCAATATCCGATAAGGCTGATTGCCTTCGGCATATCCAATATAGCAATAGCAGAAATTGCATCCTGCCAAGGGAAATGATCATACCCATCAAGAAGAGTACCATACTCCTTTATTATCGCAGCCATTTGACTGGCTATTTTCTGCGAATCTGTGGGCGAAAAGTGATTTTTAGAATTTTTGGATAATGCAGAAAAAAGAGCCACATCATGCATAGCATCTACATCAACGTCATTAGCAATATCAACTGCTATTTTAAATACCTCTCTTGATTCATCCTTATCCACAAACAGTAATATTCTAGACAAGTCCAAAAGAATATTAATTTTTTCACTTGCTGCTGCTTTCAACTCCTTTATTTCAACTGAACGATCGTAAATATCCTTAACAATTATCGGCCTCAGCTCTGATATTTTTATTAAATTTGAAACAACCATTAGTTGCCCAGGTGAAAACACTGACGGCCATTGTTTAAATGCTCCCCTAGCTAGAGTTAACACTGTGTTGACATCGATATTAGGCACAGCATAAAGTTTGGTTAACGATAATGAAAGGCGACTACATATAGATTCAAAATCGTGCTCTCTAGATATCCTCCATGAGTTTGCAAACAATGAATCTAGTGCCGACTTAACTTTCTCTTCAACATTTTCAGGCTGGATATTGGACAGCAAAACATCAGCTCTAACAGCATAAACAGACATTAAACCAGACAGGCTTTCTTTTATCTGTCTATGCTTTTCTGATAGTTTTTGTTTTTTCTTATTTTTTTCGGCTTCGCTAAGATCTTCAGGCGTGGGCGAATCAATCCAATATGACTCAATTGAAACATCAACACCACGATGACGCATCAATAAAGAGTAAGCTCTAAAAGAGATGTCATTTTTAAGAATATCGTGTATGTGGATGCTATTTACCAACCGCCAATTATTAGGGCATAGATATTCAAGGATTGGCTCAACTGAAGATATATCCACGCCATTAGCAGCTAAAATTTCACAGCCACTAAGTAACATCTCCGCGTAGCTAAAACTTTCTGAGTTGTAAGATGTGTACCCTGTTAGCTCTCTTAGGTCGCAATATTTTAATACATCGTCATTACATAGTGCTTTTTCAAGAGAATCACAATCGACACGATGAGCAACAAGAGCTAGAGGTATTTTGAACAATGATGACCAAAGTTCTGGAATACAGTCACTATCCAGAAACTCTTGAATTGTAGCTATCTTTCCTGATAACAACAGGCGATCCAATAATTTTATCGCTATTTTATAATGAAGACTTCTCGGTCTCCAACTGCAAATGTAGTCGTATGCAACTTGGTAGCCATCCATATCCAACAAAGAATGGGCAATAGCGGTAATATCTTCGAGCTCTAATGGCCACGCATGTATATGTTGGAACCGTTGATCACTTTGTTCGAATTTTTGTCGTTGAATATCTTCACTTCTCCGATTAATCCATTCACGAAGAATACGTTTCTTTTCGCGGGCAGCGATAAAGTCTCTGTCGGCTGCATCGCGGGCAACAATATGCGACAAAAACCTACCATGGTTTTTATATGTTTTCGATGAGTAAAGTATATGTCTGCCTACAGTATCAGACGCAAAATGGACTGATAAATCTGGGTTTTCATATATTATTTTTTCTACTGCATCATCTGTTTTTATCGCATCAGCACCAACCAATAAGGTAAATATTGCGTCGGCTGGCTCGCCAGCTGAACGGCACACTTTCATCGCGAGTTGCAACCGTTTACGTTGCACTTCTCGACGAATTATTTGGTCTTTTATAGCTGTTGGAGCTTCATTCTCCTCAATGATTTTTATGATTTCATGACCTTGCCCTGCTAAAAATAGTGCGGAAGCCAAATGCATGGCTGAATACTCATCACTCTTATGATTTGCACTGAAATGTGCTGCTGAAAGTTTATAAGCTTCGAAAAGCTTTGGTTTCGCCTTTTCTCTAACAAAAAATTCAACATCTTCATCAAGAAACCCCACTTTCCCTTCAATAACACGCATTCCTGGCAGGTCATATATAATATCATTAACCCTCTCTATCGATATTCCTACAACACTCGCTAAATGTTGTTTTGGAACCGGTGTAGGTAATGCTATTAACGACGAACAGAAAAGAGACAAGACATCGGAATCACCTTCTTTCAAAATTGCTTCTTTAAATCTGGATTCAAATATTTGATCCAACAACTTGCCATTTGGCCTTAAAAAATCAATAGCCTTACCCGGGTCTGCACCAGCGTAATCGAATGCGTAACTTTGTACTCGTGGATTGTGGTTCGATAAATTATGAAAATCCTCAATCCATGTTTTGGTTGCTCTGGGATACCGATTACGTACATTCAGAGCAGTTTCTTCCTGTGAGAAGTTGGAAATTTCTATTAAGCTATATTTAGCTGGAATAGATAAAGAATCCAAACGCCCAGTTCTAGAGGAAATTAACAACCTTACATTACTTGGTAAAGTTCCTATCTTAATAAGTTCATGAACAAAACTGGTTTCTTCTGGTTTGCACTGTTTAGCTCCCGTAACTGTATTATCCGCAGCATCAATAACTATAACTAACAATGCATCATCTGCTTGTGCTTTTAAAACCTTGCTTGCACTTTCTATTCTTAACGAAAAAGCCTTAAGGAAATCAATTGAAGGATCCTGACTAATCAACAAAGGTAATCGTAATCGCGCAGAGGTTTCATTGATTATTTGCAAATAAGCATCTTTCGGTCTGTGCCTATACGCTTCGCTATCCATATAAGTGCCAGCACCATAACAGTCATATGTCACCATGACTGAACCTACAGGCAATAATAATTCTGCTTGTTTTAGTACAGTTGTCTTACCACTCCCCCCTTTGCCATGAAGGCAGATAAATTGAGCACCATTAACCATTGCAGTTTGTATTGCAATAGCAGTATTTCTATTAACTGGTTTTTCTACTACCTTGAGCCTCGGTGGGCAGGGGAATAGAGCAAGAGTATCAGATACATTCATCCATGTCAGGACAGTTTCTCTTGTGATATAACTCCCTGTACCTTCTGGCAGCATCAATTTATGAACACGATCTTTCAACTCCAACACAAAACCTCTATCGGCGCTATATGTGAGAGCTAAAATCTCATTAATTGCATTTTCTTCCTGCTTAAATCGAGAGCCAGCACCACAGTCAGAATAGTCGAAGAGTTTAATGAATTTCTTAAAGTTAGTCTTATTAAGGCCACTGGCAACTCTTAGAATTTCATGTTTCTTGTTACTGACATCGGAGATAGATTTTTGGAGGTCTGTACCTATAGAACGATTACTGACCAGCTTTATTGTAAGCATGCCAGCACTAATAAGATCCGGCCTAATATTTAATATGGCACAAAATGAATCAGCAAGCCCTTTGATAATACTGTTATTTGAAGACTTCGACTTTGAGCTTGTTAGCTCCGAAACAGTCCAATTTTTTTCTGGCGTTGATGAAGAATATTTTAGCTGCTCAATGACAACCCTTTCAGCTTGCTCTAATGTATGACCACCATAAAATAAACCACAATCAACAGAGTCCCATTCCGTTAACGCCTGAGCACCTTCATTATCAAGATTTACACCTTCAACTGTTACAGCAACCAACGATGTATCTGGTTCGAGTAGTTGTAATGCTAAACGAAGTGCCCACCATTCATGAAAATCATCACCAGTATTAGAGGCTCTAGCACCTAGATATTCTGCTTTCATGTCCTATCCATTGATCCTTACTTGATGTCTACTTTGGGCCAAATTTCGACTTATTTTGACCAACGTATAACGCCGTATTAAGGTGTGAGCAACATAATACCGGTTTCACCACGCACCACCTAAATCGCCCCCCACCATGTACTCCAGCAGGGCGCTAACAAGGTACGCAGCTTAATCTCCGATCTTTAGGCGCACTGGCCCAACACCGAGCTATTCGCTTATCACACCATACCTTGCGCATAGTGTATTTGACCAGCATCATGACTCAATCGACAATACATATATCCATTCGAATCAGTGAAAAGTTATGCAGTAAATGCTGGAGCGATGGGTTGCATCGCAGTGAATACCTGCTCACTACGCCGCATTTTGGACGAGTCCCATATCTTTCTGATAGCGCATTATCAACCGCTTAATTGAGGTTTACGTGACAACTACCCTGAAAAACGCCGAGCGGGCGAACCACTTTTTTACCAGACCGTAGCCTATACGATAGCTTCAAGCAATTCTCATCGCTCGCAGCATGTCGTAAAGGTCTGTTCTTGGCTGCGTTTTTCTGGGATCCTTTGCAGTCATGACAAGTCAATCCAGCTCAGTACAGTACGCTTACGCCCTAGATAGCCAAGGCACGCTCACGCACATTAGCGATGCTCTGCGCTCGCGTACCTACACCTGTCCAGGCTGTAAAAGCCTCCTCACGCCAGTATTAGGCGAGAACTATGCTAAGCACTTCCGTCATTCGGAAGAATGCTGCGCCCTTGAAACCTATCTTCACAAGTGCGGCAAAGAAGCATTCTTCTATCGCTACCAACAAGCTCTCTGCCATGATGTGCCTGTTAGCCTTGAGCTAGAGCGTCGGGTTTCCTGCAATGGTTCTCGTTTAGCCTTAATTGGAGACGAAACACGTCACTGCCTAAAATTCGTACCTGCACGCTATAACTTGACTCAATTCTTCGATCAGGCAGAGCTGGAAAAGTACGATAAGGTTACAGGACTGCGCCCAGACATAATGTTGTGTGATGCGGTTAGCGAAAGGCGTTGTTATGTCGAGATTTGTGTTACGCACCCCTGCTCTCAAGAGAAGATCGAAACCGGCATCCCGATTCTTGAGTTTAAAGTTCAATCTGCCGCCGATATTCAGATGTTGCTTACCGGGTCATACTCAATAAAAGAACAGTACCTGAGAGTATTTAACTGGGCTCCTCCCTCACAAACCGTTGATACGTGCACTGGCGTCTGCTCCGTAGGTAACGTGGTTATGTCTGTCTGGAGCTTAAGCGATTCCGGCCGACTCAACGAACAAACGATGCAGCTCGCTGAAGTGGATCTAACAATCAACTCTAACGTGAACACATGGCCGAGATCGTTAGGAGGTGCCGAGCTGGCCGATAACTTGAGAGCCTTTATCTGTCACGCCGATCCTCATTCGCAATTTTCTAACTGCATTATGTGCGAGCAAGCAGAGCTGTGGGAGGATGGCTATCTGCAATGTCGAAGTAAGGCCAAAATAGTTCCTTACACCGAGGCCCGTCAGTGCGCCAGTTACAAGGTTAAGGCATGACAAAAAGACTAACTTGGGAACAAAAAAGCATTGTTGCTCATGATACCGGACATGCGTTGGTAAAAGCCGTACCGGGCAGTGGAAAAACAACCACTCTCGTCAAACGCATTGAAAGGTTAGTAAAAATGGGGACGGACCCTCGTTCCATCCTAATTTTGATGTACAACAAATCTGCCCAGATGAGCTTCACTGATAAATTGAAAACGGCACTCAAGTCGGGCGTGATGCCAGAAATCCGCACGTTCCACAGTTTAGCCTTGAAGATTGTTGGTTATGGGGAGAGCCGACAGCTAATCAAGAAGAAAGACCTCATCACGCCCGACGACTACCGCTATGAACAACTGGTTAAGCAAGCCTACCGCCATGGATTTGACTGTGAGGCGAATTACATCGACCCCAATGAAATTGAAGACTTCGAACTATTTATCGCTCGTTGTCGGGCGGCGGCAGTAACTCCTGTCGATGCTGCTAATGATCCGACATTCAGCATCATAAAGCGGGAATTTATTCGCGCTTATGGTCGCTATTGTGAGCTGTTGGAGGAAAACGGTCTGCGAACCTTTGATGACTGTTTGGTTGAGGCTGTCGCTCTGTTGCGTAAAGACAGTAGCCTTGGTGCCCACTTCAAACACATCATTGTTGATGAATATCAGGATGTTAACCTGATACAACATGAAATGACCCGCTTGCTATCCAAGCCGGATACGTCAGTTATGGCTGTTGGTGATGTTAACCAGTGTATTTACGAGTGGCGTGGTGCTCGACCAGATTTTATCGGTGGCTTGTTTGAACAGCATTACCAGAATACGACTGTGTTTCAACTTTCATGCACATTCAGGTTTGGCCATGAGCTTTCCTTGATGGCCAACTCGGTAATTAGGCGTAACTCCACAAAGCTGACCAGGCTTTGTGTCAGTCATCCTAGCACCCCAAAAACAGAGGTAAGACTGCACTTTGATAACTGCTTATCCAAGGTGCTGTCAAACCTTTCTGTGAGCAGCGGAACACAAGCCATATTGTCCCGCACTAAGGCGAACCTTGCAGAGGCGGAAATTGCATTACGCCTGTGTGGGCTACCCTATCGCTACCTCAATGGTTCAAGCGCATTACATACCCGTACTGAAATCGGGATACTGGTAGTCGGCGTATTGCTGTCTGTGTACGGCGATCTGCGGCTACTTGAAAACCACCCCAACAAAAAAGCGATTGTCTACGGCTTTCTGAAGGAAGCTGGTTTTAATTGGCAGACAGGGCAATTAAAAGCAGCGCTCAGTGGATTGATGGCTCCCCACGCCGACCTATGGGCTGTTCTAGGTCAGTTATTCGACGGAGCACAATACCAAAAGGACCGGCTTGGAAGGCTTGCCACTATATGCCAAAAGGACGGAGAGGAAACGCCAGCTATTGATGTGTTACGCCGTCTTGGCATGGAGGGATTTATTGATAGTGTTGGCTCAGACGGCGTAACACGCACTAGCTCAAACGATCGGCAACGAGGAGTCGTGAGGATCGTGGAACTACTTGACTCTAGTAAGATCGATTCCCGCACGTTTTTAAAACTTATACTAAACCCGGAAGAGGCTGCGACTGATTGCGAGCCCTTCATCCTTTCTACACTGCATGGTTCCAAGGGGCTAGAGTGGGATAAAGTGATACTGATAGGCTTGAGTGAGCAGGAATTTCCTGGCGGCAAAACCGATGACCTTTACAGCGTGCGCACATCGATGAGCCCCCCTTCGACCAACGAGGACATCGAGGAAGAGCGTCGGTTGTTTTATGTCGGTATCACTCGCACAAAACAACAGCTTAATCTGGTTACCCCTCTTGATGAAGGGCTCACACTGTGGCTGAGAAACCACTGGGACAGCACCCCGAAGAAGTCACCGATAGCTACTCGTTTTGTCTATGAGGCGGGCTTGTCTGCTTGTGCTGTTACCAGTGATGCGATCTATAACAACACGTTAAAGAAACTGGAGAGTGACCTCAGCAAGTTTCACCAATGGTATCTCAGAGATCTTCAGCGATTAAAAGTCTAGGGAGCACGGACAAGATTCTTGGACTGACCCCGCCCCAGTAGACGATCCAGCCCTAGAGTACTCGTACCGCTTCTACAGGTGACATGGAGCACACGTCGTCGATAAACCTTGTCTATTCAGGTGTTGGATGTTAATCAGAATATGCCAAGGGTGTGACTGTGGATCGTTTGCCGTTGAATAACGGCAATTAAAAATAATTGGTTAATCATTGTTTAAACCACCTAATCAACCTAAAGCACCACATTCGTAGGTTTATTTTCGCTAATGGTTAGATGGTTAATTAGGTTCGCTATAAAGGATAAGTATATTGACAGTTTTGAATTATACTCACCCATACTTCACAATTTTATTTTCATTAAAATTACTTAACTACCTAACCATAACTATCACTCAATCAGTAATAATGTGGTTTATGGATGGTTAGCAACATTGTAATGTTCACTTAACCAGAATCTAATTCATTAACCATTAGCAGCATCTTTTGATAAAAAACACCCGCCTCAGTGGCGGGTGTTTTTTACTTTGTCACTTTATCTATCCTATTTGTTCCAATCATTGGCAAACAGTACAGTGTTTGATTAGCTCGGCCTTTTTTGCTCTGTATTTTCCCCTCGCTTGCGAGCATCTTGAGTGCTTTACCACAAGAAGCTGCCATATTGGCCTTCTCTCCATGCAGCTTGCACAACTCACTCGCAATAATCCATTTGGTATTATTATTTTCCCCTGAAAGATAATGATGGCAAATAAGGTCGTACCAAGTTCCCTTATCAGTGTGGGCATCGTTTATAGACGCAGCTTGAATGACTGTCGTTTCATCCAGATACCAAGAGGCCCCATCATCATATTTTGCCTTCACCTCCAACCAAAACTGCCGTAACCTCTCGGGTTCGGTGTGACGCACTCGCCCCTCATCCCAACTCCAGCCAAGAATTTCATTTAGAGCATCCATATTTGCTGGTGACGCCAACTCGATCACCGCAAACCGCGAACTCCCTGTAGCATCTCTCAGGAAACCAGTGCCGTTAACCGTGCCAATAAAACTAGTTTGACGTCGCTTAACAGTGAAATTGCGCCCATATGGCACTCGAAAACGGTCATGATCTCTCGTTAAAAACGCTTTCAAACTGCCAGCCTCATGCCTAGTGGTACTCTCAAGTTCGGCCAATTCTACCACCCACGCGGAAACTGCGCGTCTCACATCATCAGGCACATCGGGATTGATGGAGCAATCCAGTGTTGACCCAGGCACCACAGTGGCAATATGGCGTATCCATGCAGATTTTTTGAATGATTGGCCACCCGCGAGGACCGGAACCAATTTTGATATCCAATTGGGTTCATATAATGCAGCAATACATCCAATCAACCATGGATAAATTACCTGAGCTGCATACCTTGGGTTGACCGCACCTAGGGTGGCTATAACCTTATCCACTCGTAATTTACCGTCCCACGGCATCCCGTTCTCCAGCCAACTACGTACAGGATGATAACTATGCTGTTCACAAATCGCGGTCAAATGATCATCAATTGCCCTGTCTGACAGATGTGCATGCTGGCAGGCATCAACCAGCGCAGATCGCTGACCTGCATCAGAGAGACCTAAATAGCTGTTCCGAATAGTAGATCACCGGAGGAAGGGAACTCAGTCCAGTTTGTGCGATCTGATTAGTCGCTAAACAAAACAAGCCACACCCAA
Organism: Aeromonas allosaccharophila; assembly: GCF_016026615.1. NCBI lineage: Bacteria > Pseudomonadati > Pseudomonadota > Gammaproteobacteria > Aeromonadales > Aeromonadaceae > Aeromonas > Aeromonas allosaccharophila. Next base: position 2,080,432 of record NZ_CP065745.1, read on the forward strand.
AGGACTGAGTTGATGCCTATCCTACCACCTCTGCCACGACCACAACGGCGCCGCATTCACAAAATCATCCATGCCACCCGTGATAAAGGACATGCTCGTCGCTTGATGGCCATCTTGCTGTTACATGAAGGACGCACGATCACCGATGTTCATCACCTTACCGGCGCTGCGCGCTCGACCATCGGTCGTTGGCTTCGGTGGTATCGAGATGAAGGCATAGATGCGCTAGAAGCCTTACCGGCTGGCCGTGCCCCAGTCTTACCTATCGCCAAGATTGTCACCCTACTGGTGCTGCTCATGCAGTTTTCTCCGCAAGATTTTGGTTATCAGCGCAGCCGTTGGTGTACTGAACTATTGGCTATAAAAATCAATCGGTTAACAGGGCTCAATGTGGCAGCCTCCACGCTCCGCCGATGGTTACCTCGTATGGGCATTGTCTGGCGCCGGCCCGTGCCGACCTTGCGGATAAAAGACCCAGCCTATCAGGAAAAAATGGCGAATATCGACGCCGCGCTGGCCCGCTGTGATGCCGATAATCCGGTGTTTTATGAGGATGAAGTCGATATAGACCTCAATCCCAAATTAGGAGCCGACTGGATGTTCAGAGCGCAGCAAAAGCGGGTTGTCACACCGGGGCAGAATGCCAAGCATTATCTGGCAGGCGTTCTCCACGCAGGCAACGGAAGGGTACTTTACGTCAGCGGGATCAAGAAAAACTCATCGCTGTTTATTGCCATGCTGGAAAAGCTGCGCCACCACTACCGACGAGCCAAAACCATCACGTTGATCCTCGATAACTACATCATTCACAAAAGCAAACAGACCGAGCGATGGTTGAAGAAGAATCCCAAGTTCTGCCTGGTGTTCCAGCCAGTTTACAGCCCTTGGGTTAATCACATAGAACGGCTATGGCACAAGTTACATGAAACCATCACGCGCAATCATCAATGCAGAGGGATGGCAAACCTGCTGGCCCGAGTGAAACACTTCATGGATACCGTGTCTCCTTTCCCGGGGAATGGCTATGGCACAGCGAAGGTGTAGCACTATTGGGATCAGTTATTTAGAAAGCTAGTATTAGTTGTCACCGCCGATGTAAAAATGACCCACTAACGCCGGAGTAAAGTTGACCCACCTGGGCCAAGATCGTAGCTTTTGAGCCACGCCCATGTTGACCCAGGAGTTATCAGTGGAAATCAGAGTTTGGCCCGTCAGGGCATGAGCATCCGGGCTATCGCCCAGCAATTGCGGGTGTCCCGTAACACGGTTCGCAAGTATCTGCGCAACCCGGGCCTGCCAATCTACTGTTGTTTGGGGGAATGAACAATCAGAGCTCTGTTACACGAGTTGTCATGACAGCATCATTTTCCTTCAATCAGTTCGCCGAACAGCTCCTTAACCTTGGCTTTGGCATCGGTCAGCGCCACGCGGCCTTGCTCGGTGATCTCATACATCCGTCGATCCCGTCTACCGGTGCGCTCATGCCGTGAAGTGAGATAACCCTTCTTTTCCAATCCGTGCAGCATCGGATACAAGGTGCCTGCGCTGATCTCGTAACCGTGGTGTCGCAATTCCTCGATGATGCCGAGGCCGAAGATGGGTTCTTCGGCTGCGTGATGCAGGATGTGCAAACGGATCAACCCGCCGTACAGGTCTTTGTCGGTCACGCTCGGAACCTCATAGGGTCACGCTCAACAACCAGCCCGCGATACCACTGCCAACTACGACCAACCACGGCGGCAGCTTCCAGAACATCAGGGCAACCAGAGCAACAAGGGCCAAGCCGAAGTCTTGCGGCGCATGAATCGCGCTCGTCCATACTGGTTGATAGAGGGCGGCCAGCAGCAGGCCAACTACGGCCGCATTGATGCCCAGCAACGCCGCTTGCGTGCGGGTGTTGCGGCGCAGACGTTCCCAGAACGGCAACGCACCCACGACCAGCAGGAAGGACGGCGCAAAGATTGCCAGTAGGCAGACCAAGCCACCCAACCAGCCGGAAGGTGTCTGGTTCATCGAAGCACCGAGAAACGCCGCGAAGGTGAACAGAGGGCCAGGGACGGCCTGCGCGGCACCATAGCCTGCCAGAAATGCGTCGTTGCTGACCCAGCCTGAAGGTACCACTTCGGCTTGCAACAGCGGTAGCACGACGTGCCCGCCACCAAAGACCAGTGATCCGGCCCGGTAAAAGGCATCCACCATCGACAGCGTCTGATTTGGGAACATGGCTGTCAACAACGGTAACCCCGCCAGCAGCGCAAAGAACAGCGTCAGCCAGAACAAGCCAACACGACGCCGCATGGCAATCGGCAACGGATCATGCGCTGCACCCTGCTGAGGTTTGAACAGCAATAGGCCAATGACCGCTGCAACGGCGATGACCCCCACCTGCCCCCAGGCGGATGGCACCAAAAGAACAAGGTAGGTCGCTGCCGCCATGATGGTGATACGAGGTGCGTCAGGACAGAGATTGCGAGCCATTCCCCATACAGCTTGCGCGACCACCGCCACCGCCACCACCTTCAATCCATGCAGTACGCCTGACGGCATCGCATCCCCGTAACTGGCCATTCCCAACGCAAACAGGATCAACGCAATCGCAGATGGCAAAGTGAAGCCCACCCAGGCGGCCAACGCCCCGGCATAGCCGGATCGGGACAGCCCAATTGCTATGCCGACCTGGCTGCTGGCTGGCCCTGGCAGGAATTGGCACAGCGCGACCAAATCTGCATAGCTGCGATCACTCAACCACTGCCGCTTTGTCACGAACTCATCGCGAAAGTAGCCTAAATGGGCAATTGGGCCGCCGAAGGAGGTCAGGCCCAATCTGAGAAAGATCAGAAAAACAGCCCAGGGGCTGCGGTCAGTCTTGATGGAGTCGGTCATGGTCGCACCTTGATTTCTAGTTTCATTGGATCATAATAATCGAATTTCAATAACGAAACTCGATAAATTAAAGGTACGCATCATGGAACTCGTTCTGATCGGCCTTGCGGCCCTGCTGACATCAGGGCTGACCTTGTTCTCAGGCTTCGGGTTGGGAACCATCCTAATGCCGGTATTCGCCCTGTTCTTCCCATTGCCATTAGCCATAGCTGCGACTGCTGTGGTGCATTTAGCCAATAATCTCTTCAAGTTCGGGTTGATGGCCAAGAAAGCTGATTGGCCAGTCGTGGCGAAGTTCAGTGTGCCTGCGGCTATCACGGCGACTCTTGGTGCAGCATCCTGCGTATTCCCACGCATGGCGATCGCTCAATAACATTCATGCCGATCACTCAATAACATCCATGCCGATCGCCCAATAACATCCCAAGCCGATCACTTTTTTCCTCTATGGGAAACCATGATCGGCATGAATGTTATTGATGACTTCTTCTCCCCGCTTCGTTAAACCCGCACTTTCCAACTGGACCCAAAAGAGGAAAGTGCATGTCTGCGAGGCCTATCACCGTGAGAAAACTCAAAGAAATCCTTCGTCTCAAATATCAGGCTCAACTGGCGCATCGTCAGATCGCCCTCAGCCTGCATATCTCATCCAGCACCGTCTCCTATTACCTCAATCGCGCTGCTCAGTTGGATATCACTACCTGGCCGCTCTGTGAGCGCTGGGATGATGTCACCCTGGAGCGTGCCTTCCTCAGCACCCGCGCGGTGTCCAAAACCCGCCACAAACCGCTCCCTGACTGGGCCGTGCTCCATCAGGAGCTCAAACAGCCCGGTCAAAAAGGGGTAACGCTGGAGCTACTGTGGCAGGAGTATGCCGAGCGCAATAACGGTGCCCACTACAGCTACAACCATTTCTGTCGGCTCTATAAGGAGTGGGCATCGGTGCTGCAACCGTCGATGCGCCAGACCCATATCGCGGGCGAAAAACTCTTTGTCGATTACTGTGGCCAGACCATGCCCATCGTGGATCCTCATACCGGTGAGATCCTCTATCGGGCCCAGGTCTTCGTCGCGGTGCTCGGGGCCTCCAACTACACCTTTGCTGAAGCCACCCGCTCCCAACAGCTTGAGGATTGGGTGATGAGCCACAAGCGGGCCTTTGAGTTTTTCGGCGGCGTCCCGCAACTGGTGGTGCCTGATTGCTTGAAGAGTGCGGTCAGCGTGGCACGCAATACTGACCCGGATCTCAATCCCACCTACCAGATGCTGGCCGCTCACTTCGGCACAGCGATCATGCCCGCCAGGCCGCGCAAGCCGAAAGATAAATCCAAGGCCGAGGTGGGGGTACAGATCGTCACCCGCTGGATCCTGGCGGTACTGCGCCATGAGACCTTCCATAGCCTGGCTCAGCTTAACCAACGGATATCCGGGTTACTGACCCGGCTCAATGAGAAACCCTTCCAGAAGCTGCCCGGTTGCCGCGCATCCATGTTTGCCGAGCTCGATGCGCCAGCACTCAAGCCCTTGCCAGCGTACCCCTACCAGTACACCAAAGTGGTGTCGGTGCTGGTCGGCAAGGATTACCACGTCGACCTGGAGAAGCACTATTACTCGGTCCCTTATGCCTTGCAGGGCAAGCGGCTGGAAGCCCATCTGGCGGAGCGTACGGTCACCCTGTATCACGCGGGTAAGGTCGTCGCTCAGCACCCACGCAGTCATCGCAAAGGCCAGCACAGCAGTCTGCCCGCCCATATGCCAGCGCATCACCAGGCACTGCTGGAGTGCTCACCTGAACGCCTACTGAGCTGGGCCGCGTCCATCGGGCCCTATACCACGCATTGGGTGGATAGTTTTATCCGCCAGGCAGCGCATCCGGCCCAAGCCGTGCGACCTTGTCAGGCCCTGCTGGGACAGAGCAAAAAGTATGGCAAGGCGCGGCTGGAGGCCGCCTGTCTACGTGGCTATCTGACCGGCGCCAACCGGCTGCACCACATCCGCAACATGCTCAAACACGGGCTGGAACAACAACCAGTTGCCACCTCACGCCAGGATCCGTTGCAAGACATCCATCATGACAATGTCCACGGCGAACACTACTTCCACTAATCCATCACTCAACAAGGAAAAGAGCATGCAATTACATCTCGATGAACAACTGAGCACCCTGCGTCTGGGCGGTGTGAAACAGGCGCTGAGTCAGCAACAGACACAGAGCGCGTTGTATCAGGACATGAGCTTTGAAGAGCGGCTGCAACTGCTGCTGAGTCATGAGCTGGTGCAACGGGAGCAGCGCAAAGTTAACCGGTTGGAGAAGCAAGCGCGGTTTCGATTGTCCGGTCAAATTGAGCAGCTGGACTACCGTGCCAGCCGGGGAATAAGCAAAGCGCAGATCCGCCAGCTACTGGAAGGGCAGTGGCTGGCTCATCAGCAAAACCTGCTGCTGACGGGGGCGGCAGGCTGTGGGAAGAGTTACCTGGCCTGTGCGTTGGGCCGCTATTTTATCCGGCAAGGCGTAGCGGTGCGCTACTACCGGCTGAAAACCCTGCTGGAAGAGATGAGACTGGCGCAGGCGGATGGCAGTTATCCGAAGCTGCTGGAGCAGGTGAATAATGTGGGCTTGCTGATCCTGGATGACTGGGGCATGGAGATGCTGGATGCGGCCGAGCGCAGTAATTTGCTGGAGATCATCGATACCCGTTACGGGAGGGTCTCGACAGTGGTTGCGAGCCAACTGCCGGTAGAGAAATGGTATGGGATGATCGGAGAGGCCACATTCGCAGAAGCGATCCTGGACCGGCTGATCCACAGAGCGGTACGAGTAGGTTTGACAGGTGAGTCGATGCGAAAACAGGGCATCAACTTGACCGATGCCGATCAGGCAGAGTAAAAGAAAGACGCAGTTCCTGCGGGTAGAAAAATGGTGATCGGCATGATGTTATTGGCTGATCGACATGATGTTATTAGCCACATCCCTGGCTTTGTTCGACCGACTGCCAGCCTTATGGCGGTACAGCTTTGGTGACGCGGCTTTTGAGATCACACCTGTGAAGTGTCTCGCACCTCGATAACTGTACGTAAGATCAGTATAGTTCGTGGTAACTGACTGCTAATCATGGGTAATCAGGAACTGAAAAAATGAAATGACTGAGTCAGCCGAGAAGAATTTCCCCGCTTATTCGCACCTTCCTTAACATTCCGTCCTGATAAGTTGGTCGGATAAGGCGCTCGCGCCGTATCCGACATTAATTTCTTAAGGAAGGTGCGAATAAGTCATATAGCACGAGAGCATTTACTGGTAACCCATTGATATTAAATGACTAAAATTTTCATTTTTTGTTCGTGGGATACTTGTTCGCACTTTCCTTAAGCGACTTCATTCACCTGGCGACGCAGCAGGGAAAGTGGGCCGGGGCCGCTAAGCGTGAACACGGAAATTAAGGTGAAGCCCAGCGCCACCAGACCCAGCACCAGGTAAGCGCCCTGGAAACCGATGCTTTCATACATATTGCCCGCCAGAATAGACATAAAAATCATCGCCAGTTGCTTAAAGAAGCAGAAACAGACCAGATAAATCGTCGCTGAAAAACGCACTTCAAACTGGCTGGTAATATATTTAAAGCAGCCCACCAGCAGGAACGGTACTTCAAACATATGCAGCGTTTTCAGAATAATCACTTCCAGTGCTGAGGTAGCGAACGATGAGCCAATAATACGTACTGACATAATAGTGCCAGCCAGCAGCAGGGCGTTTTTCCCACCGATGCGATTAATGATCAGTGGCGCAAAAAACATAATCGAGGCGTTAAGTAATTCGCCCATTGTCGTTACGTAGCCAAATACCCGCGTACCCTGTTCACCGGTAGCAAAGAACGAAGTAAAGAAATTAGCAAACTGTTGGTCAAAAACATCGTAGGTGCAGGAAACGCCAATAACATACAGTGACAAAAACCACAGTTTTGGCTGTCTGAACAGTTCCAGCGCCAGCTTAAGGCTAAATGCCGAATGGTTGGCACCTACCGCATTGGCAACCGTGGCAGAAGAGGGCGCATCCGTTTTGGCGCAAAAGAGTAAAACGGCGAGGATGAGTGCACAGCCAGAACCCAGCCAGAAAACAAACTGATTATTGATGGTGAACATGATGCCGACAATCGAGGCACACAGCGCCCAGCCAACACAGCCAAACATCCGCGCGCGACCAAATTCGAAATTACTGCGACGGCTGACTTTCTCGATAAATGCCTCTACTGCTGGCGCACCGGAGTTAAAACAAAAGCCTAGATAAATACCACCAACAATCGATCCTACTAAAATGTTGTATTGTAACAGTGGCCCGAAGATAAAAATAAAGAACGGCGCAAACATCACTAACATGCCGGTAATAATCCACAGCAGGTATTTGCGCAGCCCGAGTTTGTCAGAAAGCAGACCAAACAGCGGTTGGAATAATAGCGAGAACAGAGAAATAGCGGCAAAAATAATACCCGTATCAATTTTGCTGATATGGTTGATGTCATGTAGCCAAATCGGGAAAAACGGGAAGTAGGCTCCCATGATAAAAAAGTAAAAGAAAAAGAATAAACCGAACATCCAAAAGTTTGTGTTTTTTAAATAGTACATAATGGATTTCCTTACGCGAAATACGGGCAGACATGGCCTGCCCGGTTATTATTATTTTTGACACCAGAGCAACTGGTAATGGTAGCTCCCGGCGCTAAGCTGGAATTCCGCCGACACTGACGGGCTCCAGGAGTCGTCGCCACCAATCCCCATATGGAAACCGTCGATATTCAACCATGTGCCTTCTTCCGCGTGCAGCAGATGGCGATGGCTGGTTTCCATCAGTTGCTGTTGACTGTAGCGGCTGATGTTGAACTGGAAGTCGCCGCGCCACTGGTGTGGGCCATAATTCAATTCGCGCGTCCCGCAGCGCAGACCGTTTTCGCTCGGGAAGACGTACGGGGTATACATGTCTGACAATGGCAGATCCCAGCGGTCAAAACAGGCCGCAGTAAGGCGGTCGGGATAGTTTTCTTGCGGCCCTAATCCGAGCCAGTTTACCCGCTCTGCTACCTGCGCCAGCTGGCAGGTCAGGCCAATCCGCGCCGGCTGTGGCGTATTGCTCGCCACTTCAACATCAACGGTAATCGCCATTTGACCACTTCCATCAATCCGGTAGGTTTTCCGGCTGATAAATAAGGTTTTCCCCTGATGCTGCCACGCGTGGACCGTGGTAATCAGCACCGCGTCGGCAAGCGTATCTGCCGTGCACTGCAACAACGCTGCTTCGGCCTGGTAATGGCCCGCCGCCTTCCAGCGTTCGACCCAGGCGTTAGGGTCAATGCGGGTCGCTTCACTTACGCCAATGTCGTTATCCAGCGGTGCGCGGGTGAACTGATCGCGCAGCGGCGTCAGCAGTTGTTTTTTATCGCCAATCCACATCTGTGAAAGAAAGCCTGACTGGCGGTTAAATTGCCAACGCTTATTATCCAGCTCGATGCAAAAATCCGTTTCGCTGGTCGTCAGTTGCGGGATGGCGTGGGGCGCGGAGGGGAGTGTCACGCTGAGGTTTTCCGCCAGACGCCACTGCTGCCAGGAGCTGATGTGTCCGGCTGCTGACCATGTGGTCGCGTTCGGTTGCACTACGTGAACCGTTAGCCAGAGTTGTCCGGCGCTCTTCGGCTGCGGTAGTCCAGGCAGTTCAATCAACTGTTTACCTTGTGGAGCGACATCCAGAGGCACTTCACCGCTTGCCAGCGGCTTGCCATCCAGCGCCACCATCCAGTGCAGGAGCTCGTTATCGCTATGACGGAACAGGTATTCGCTGGTCACTTCGATGGTTCGCCCGGATAAACTGAACTGGAAAAACTGCTGCTGGTATTTTGCTTCCGTCAGCGCCGGATGCGGCGTGCGGTCGGCAAAGACCAGACCGTTCATGCAGAACTGGCGATCATTCGGCGTATCGCCAAAATCACCGCCGTAAGCCGACCACGGATTGCCATTTTCATCATATTTAATCAGCGACTGATCCACCCAGTCCCAGACGAAGCCGCCCTGTAAACGGGGGTACTGACGAAACGCCTGCCAGTATTTAGCGAAGCCGCCAAGACTGTTACCCATCGCGTGGGCGTATTCGCAAAGGATCAGCGGGCGCGTCTCTCCAGGCAACGAAAGCCATTTTTTGATGGACCATTTCGGCACAGCCGGGAAGGGCTGGTCTTCATCCACGCGCGCGTACATCGGGCAAATAATATCGGTTGCGAAGGTGTCGGCTCCGCCGCCTTCATACTGTACCGGGCGGGAAGGATCGACAGATTTGATCCAGCGATAGAGTGCGTCGTGATTAGCGCCGTGGCCTGATTCATTCCCCAGCGACCAGATGATCACACTCGGGTGATTACGATCGCGCTGCACCATTCGCGTTACGCGTTCGCTCATCGCGGGTAGCCAGCGCGGATCATCGGTCAGACGATTCATTGGCACCATGCCGTGGGTTTCAATGTTGGCTTCATCCACCACATACAGGCCGTAGTGGTCGCACAGCGTGTACCACAGCGGATGGTTCGGATAATGCGAACAGCGCACGGCGTTAAAGTTGTTCTGCTTCATCAGCAGGATATCCTGCACCATCGTCTGCTCATCCATGACCTGACCATGCAGAGGATGATGCTCGTGACGGTTAACGCCGCGAATCAGCAACGGCTTGCCGTTCAGCAGCAGCAGACCATTTTCAATCCGCACCTCGCGGAAACCGACATCGCAGGCTTCTGCTTCAATCAGCGTGCCGTCGGCGGTGTGCAGTTCAACCACCGCACGATAGAGATTCGGGATTTCGGCGCTCCACAGTTTCGGGTTTTCGACGTTCAGACGTAGGGTGACGTGATCGGCATAACCACCACGCTCATCGATAATTTCACCGCCGAAAGGCGCGGTGCCGCTGGCGACCTGCGTTTCACCCTGCCACAAAGAAACCGTCACCCGCAGCTCATCGCGCAGCTCGCCGTACATCTGAACGTCTGCCTCCAGTACAGCGCGGCTGAAATCATCATTAAAGTGAGTGGTTACATGGAAATCGCTGATTTGCGTGCTCGGTTTATGCAGCAACGAGACGTCACGGAAAATGCCGCTCATCCGCCACATATCCTGATCTTCCAGATAACTGCCGTCACTCCAGCGCAGCACCATCAGCGCGAGGCGGTTTTCTCCGGCGTGTAAAAATGCGCTCAGGTCAAATTCAGACGGCAAACGACTGTCCTGTCCGTAACCGACCCAGCGCCCGTTGCACCACAAATGAAACGCCGAGTTAACACCATCAAAAATAATTCGCGTCTGGCCTTCCTGTAGCCAGCTTTCATCAATATTAAATGTGAGCGAGTAACAACCCGTCGGATTCTCCGTGGGAACATACGGCGGATTGACCGCAATGGGATAGGTCACGTTGGTGTAGATAGGCGCATCGTAACCGTGCATCTGCCAGTTTGAGGGGACGATGACAGTATCGGCGTCAGGAAGATCGCGCTCCAGCCAGCTTTCTGGTACCGCTTCTGGTGCCGGAAACCAGGCAAAGCGCCATTCACCATTCAGGCTGCGCGACTCTTGGGAAGGGCGATCGGTGCGAGCCTCTTCGCTATTACGCCAGCTGGCGAAAGGGGGATGTGCCGCAAGGCGATTAAGTTGGGTAACGCCAGGGTTTTCCCAGTCACGACGTTGTAATACGACGGCCAGTGAATCCGTAATCATTGTCATAGTTGTATCCTGCGTGAATTGTTATCCGCTCACATTTTCGCATAACATACGAGCCGGACACATAGAGTGTAAAGCCTGGGGTGCCTAATGAGTGAGCTGACTCACATTAATTGCGTTGCGCTCACTGCGGCGTTGTTGCCCAAATCGATGCAGCTTGAATGGAACTAACTGAGGACTTGGTGATCTGATCACCACCATCTCCTTCAAGTCTGCATCATGAGCACGTCGCTTCACCCCATCACCAACTGGCCTACATACAACAAATCTTTGATTAACCGTGGTTCACTCACCTTCTGGGTTGATGCCGAGGCCATGAACAACTGGTTTCACCACGGCCATCATGGGCGGCGGGGCCGCAGCCAACTATACACTGACCAGACCATCTGCACCTTCCTGATGCTCAAGGGGATTTTCAACCTCACTCTGCGGGCCACCCAGGGACTACTCGACTCCCTGTTCGAGTTGATGAACGTACCGCTTTGTGCCCCCGATTACAGCTGTGTCAGCAAGCGAGCACGCACGGTGGCGGTGGCTTATCGACAGCCCTCTAAGGGGCGCATCACTGACTTGGTTATCGATTCGACGGGCCTGAAGGTATTTGGTGAAGGCGAGTGGAAGGTCAGAAAACACGGCGCCGAGAAGCGGCGAGTGTGGCGCAAGTTGCATCTGGCGGTAGACCCGGTGACCCACGATATCGTGGCGGCGGAAGTCTCGCTGGAAAATGTCCATGATGCCGAGGTGTTGCCGACCTTGCTCAACCCACTGCGGCGCAAGCTGGGACGTGTTTATGCGGATGGCGCCTATGACAGCAAAGCCAGCCATCAGCTAATCTCGCGCAAAGGGGCGACAGCCTGTATCCCGCCTCGCAAGAACGCTGGGCTATGGGAAAAAGGACATCCAAGAAATGAGGCTGTGCTGGTGATGCGCAAGGTAGGGCTGGCGCACTGGAAGAATATATCGGGGTATCACCGTCGCTCGCTGGCGGAAACGGCGATGTATCGGTTCAAGCAGTTGCTGGCGGGGAGAATCAGTCTGCGTAACTACAATGGCCAAGTGGGAGAAGTCATGGCGTATGTCAGTGCCATAAACAAACTGAATACCCTTGGTCTGCCTGTCAGAAAGCCCCGAGTGTAACGGTCACTTGGGGCTGGGGCAGTTGTGGCTTGATGGTTGATTTGGGAAACAGCGCCGCTCACTGCCCGCTTTCAAGTCGGGAAACTTGTCGTGCCAGCTGCATTAAGGAATCTGCCAACGTGCGGGGAGAGGTGGTTTGCGTATTGGGCGGTAGGGTGGTTTTTCTTTTCACCAGTGAGACGGGCAACAGCTGATTGCTCTTCACCGCCTGGCCCTGAGAGAGTTTCAGCAAGCGGTCCACGCTAGTTTTCCCCAGCAGGCGAAAATCCTGTTTGATGGTGGTTAACGGCGGGATATAACACGAGCTGTCTTCGGTATCGTCGTATCCCACTACCGAGATATCCGCACCAACGCGCAGCCCGGACTCGGTAATAGCGCGCATTGCGCCCAGCGCCATCTGATCGTTGGCAACCAGCATCGCAGTGGGAACGATGCCCTCATTCAGCATTTGCATAGTTTGTTGAAAACCGGACATGGCACTCCAGTCGCCTTCCCGTTCCGCTATCGGATGAATTTGATTGCGTGTGAGATATTTATGCCAGTCCGCCAGACGCAGACGCGCCGAGACAGAACTTAATGGACCGGCTAACAACGCGATTTGCTGGTGACCCAATGCGATCAGATGCTCCACGCCCAGTCGCGTACCGTCTTCATGGGAAAAAATAATACTGTTGATGGGAGTCTGGTCAGAGACATCAAGAAATAGGGCCGGAACATTAGCGCAGGCAGCTTCCACAGCAATGGCATCCTCGTCATCCAGCGGATAGTTAATTATCAGACCACTGACGCGTTGCGCGAGAAGGTTATGTACCGCCGCTTTACAGGCTTCGACGCTGCTTCGTTCTACCATCGACACCACCACGCTGGCACCCAGTTGATCGGCGCGAGATTTAATCGCCGCGACAATTTGCGACGGCGCGTGCAGGGCCAGACTGGAGGTAGCAACGCCAATCAGCAACGACTGTTTGCCCGCCAGTTGTTGTGCCACACGGTTGGGAATGTAGTTCAGCTGCGCCATCGCCGCTTCCACCTTTTCCCGCGTTTTCGCAGAGACGTGGCTGGCCTGGTTCACCACGCGGGAAACGGTCTGATAAGAGACACCGGCATACTCTGCGACATCGTATAGCGTTACTGGTTTCACATTTACCACCCTGAATTGACTCTCTTCGGGTGCTATCATGCCATACCACGAAATGTTTTGCGCCATTCGGAGGGGGCACGCCGAAGTGAGATTCAAAATGCCGACGTCAGTTCACAGGTGGGTAATGCTGTCAACGTGTTGATTTCGTATTTTCACTGACACCAGGATCATCCTGATGTTACAAGGATTGAATGACTACAGATTAAAATAGTCATCAACAGGTTGACAGCATTACCCAGCGCCCGCTTTCCGCGTATTTTTCGATTTGCACTGCCGGGGGCACTGGCGGGTATCGCGTTCCGCACACTTTTACATTTATTTATCTGGTGACTGACCTTTGGAAGGTGCGAAAAAGCGGGGAAATTCTTCTCGGCTGACTCAGTCATTTCATTTTTTCAGTTTGAGCCGATCTTTTCTCCCGTAAATGCCTTGAATCAGCCTATTTAGACCGTTTCTTCGCCATTTAAGGCGTTATTCCCAGTTTTTAGTGAGATCTCTCCCACTGACGTATCATTTGGTCCGCCCGAAACAGGTTGGCCAGCCGTCTGTCAGCTGAATAGTGGGCAAGTTTTGACGCTATGCCCACAGTGTAGAATTTTTTAAATTGCCGTTAGTCAACGGCAGGATGCCAGTATAATAAAATACTTTTATTTTAATATGCCTGCGTACATACAATCCGTTGTTCATCATTTTTTTAGGGAAGGTGCGAATAAGTACCCTATGTGCCAAAACTAAAAAGTTTAGCCATTTAATATCAATAATTTAGAATGGTGTGTTTTTGTGCCAAGTGACTTGTTAGCACCTTCCTTAGTGGTTCCATTTTCAATGAATCATTTTTGAGGTATGAGGTCATATAAACTATTCCATAGTATTATTTTTTGCAGAAAACTCATCCTGAAAAACCTCTACAAACTCATGTCTACTGATAGTAGGAACTTTCATATTGCTAAATACAATCTCCCCAGAGTAATCATCACGAATGAATTGCCAACCGTTAAAGACCATTGAAGAGTTATCAATAGAGTATGGCCATTGCTCACCGATGTTATTGCCAAGCCAGATTAATGCAGACACACGATCAGCTATGCTCTCATGAGAGAACCCCACCATACACATGGCCCTTTGAATTAAGGAATGAAGCGATATATTCCCCATAGATTACCCCCTGAAAACGATAGCTCTCTTTGATATGTGGTAGCTCATAAGGCTGATGCCATATGACCATATGACCATATGACCATATGACCATATGAAATGAGATTTAAAGAAGCTAGTACTGTTTTCGCCGACACAGTGAAGTATCTGCTGACGCCGGAGTCTCAGGTAGCCCAGGGATTGCATCGACTGGACAACGCTGTTTGAGGAGAGACCAGTGGACAGCTTGGTCAGATAGAAAACTGGATCACATGCACCACGACCAGTGGTGCAACCTAAATAGCTGTTCCGAATAGTAGATCACCGGAGGAAGGGAACTCAGTCCAGTTTGTGCGATCTGATTAGTCGCTAAACAAAACAAGCCACACCCAAAGGACTGAGTTGATGCCTATCCTACCACCTCTGCCACGACCACAACGGCGCCGCATTCACAAAATCATCCATGCCACCCGTGATAAAGGACATGCTCGTCGCTTGATGGCCATCTTGCTGTTACATGAAGGACGCACGATCACCGATGTTCATCACCTTACCGGCGCTGCGCGCTCGACCATCGGTCGTTGGCTTCGGTGGTATCGAGATGAAGGCATAGATGCGCTAGAAGCCTTACCGGCTGGCCGTGCCCCAGTCTTACCTATCGCCAAGATTGTCACCTTACTGGTGCTGCTCATGCAGTTTTCTCCGCAAGATTTTGGTTATCAGCGCAGCCGTTGGTGTACTGAACTATTGGCTATAAAAATCAATCGGTTAACAGGGCTCAATGTGGCAGCCTCCACGCTCCGCCGATGGTTACCTCGTATGGGCATTGTCTGGCGCAGGCCCGTGCCGACCTTGCGGATAAAAGACCCAGCCTATCAGGAAAAAATGGCGAATATCGACGCCGCGCTGGCCCGCTGTGATGCCGATAATCCGGTGTTTTATGAGGATGAAGTCGATATAGACCTCAATCCCAAATTAGGAGCCGACTGGATGTTCAGAGCGCAGCAAAAGCGGGTTGTCACACCGGGGCAGAATGCCAAGCATTATCTGGCAGGCGTTCTCCACGCAGGCAACGGAAGGGTACTTTACGTCAGCGGGATAAAGAAAAACTCATCGCTGTTTATCGCCATGCTGGAAAAGCTGCGTCGCCACTACCGACGAGCCAAAACCATCACACTGATCCTCGATAACTACATCATTCACAAAAGCAAACAGACCGAGCGATGGTTGAAGAAGAACCCCAAGTTCTGCCTGGTGTTCCAGCCAGTTTACAGCCCTTGGGTTAATCACATCGAACGGCTGTGGCACAAGTTACATGAAACCATCACGCGCAATCATCAATGCAGAGGAATGGCCAGCCTGCTGGCCCGAGTGAAACACTTCATGGATACCGTGTCTCCTTTCCCGGGGAATGGCTATGGCACAGCGAAGGTGTAGCACTATTGGGATCAGTTATTTAGAAAAAATGGCTACTGAGCTATCCTGCCTGGGGGGGACGAGTACGACAGATCTATGAACAATCCTTGCTACGCAAGAATGATAGCCATAGCAATTCAACTTTTCAGGTGAGAGGGATACGCTTTATCTATATATATAAAAACAATCCCTCTCAGCTACGCAACTCAGTTACCCTGCTGGACCTCAGAGTTTCTCTCGCTCCTGGGCGGTTGGCTGCTCACGTTCGGCCATGAAGTCGGCGCTCATACAAGGCTCATCAAACCACCTATCCCAGGACTCACCTACAGGTGTGATTATGCGAGTACGACCAACCACGACGATCTCAACATGCGTGACCTCATCTGGCAGGGCCACGGCCTCGGGCAGGTATACCCCCTGGCCACGACCACACCTAAAAACTGTTGATTCCATCACGCGTCCTATGAACACAGTACCATGTGAACCGAACATAGCTAATGGGCCCGGTATGTCAACTGACACCGGATGCACACGTTATGAGGTGTCCTGACAAGATCGGACAGTCTCGGATCAAGCAGCCTGAGCAGTTTGTTTATCACACTCACATACGCCATCACTGTTTCGGGCTGTGCAGCAGAAGAGGCCACCCGTTGGGCTTATTCATCACACAGACCGGGGCAGTCAGTACTGTGCCAAGGCTTACCGGGCTCTCCAGGTACAATTTGGCATGCAGACCTCCATGTCACGCAAGGGGAACTGCTTCGACAATGCCCCGATAGAAAGCTTCTGGGGGTCTCTTAAAAATGAACTGGTTCACCACCATAGATTCGAGACGAGAGCGGAGGCCAAGGCAGCGATTCAGGAATACATAGAGATTTTTTACAACCGCCAGCGTCGGCATTCACGACTTGGCAATGTCAGCCCGGCGGAGTTTAACAAGAGGTATTGGAGAACTGCTCAGGCTGCTTGATCCGGGACTGTCCGATCTTGTCAGGACACCTCAAAGGAGTCTGACGACAAGCATCCCATCAGCGGTATCATTCAACTCGATGATGTCTACTGGGGCAGTGAACGCCGTGGTGGCAAGCGGGGTTGTGGTACCGTTTGCAAGACACCTTTGTGGCGGCAGTGTCCCTGAAGAAGGAAAGAAATCCAATCAAAATGTGGATGACGGTGGTTGATGGGTTCAAAACTAAGACCATTGGCAAGTGGGCTAAACGACATCTTGCTAAGGAAGGTGCGAATAAGTACCCTATGTGCCAAAACTAAAAAGTTTAGCCATTTAATATCAATAATTTAGAATGGTGTGTTTTTGTGCCAAGTGACTTGTTAGCACCTTCCCTAACGGGAGTGCCGTGATATCTGATGAGTTATCCCGTTTCAGGGCAGTCAAGGAAGCCAACTGTGAGTACCTGAGTGTCGTCACTGGAGGCAACCTGGATTTACTGGAGCATCTTGCGTTCAACTGGGTAAGCACGATAATAGGGAATGTGCAGAACTCGCTGCGGAGCAGTTGCCATACGCTTGGAACCAAGCCTCTACCAAATCATCTGACGGAATGATGCTTCCGATTTAAGCATCGTTTTGGCATCAAGAGCATACTGGTTGAATTGAACCACACGATAGAGGAAATCCATCTGATGCCATATCGGGAAGATCATGGGTAATCGGATAGGTGGTACCCCATATCTATAGCCACGTATGAATAATACATACCGATAAATTTGAGGAGCAACCTCTTATAGAAGAGTTAATAACTGTGCGATTTCAAAAACAAGCCTATCCGCTTCATCAGAATCAAAATCTGTTTTCTGAAGTTTTTTGACTCCATGCTCATTCAATAAGACATGATTTGTAGGAGTGAGATTGTGAATAGCCAAACAACTTTTGACACATTGTAAAGGACATCCATCGATAGCAATGATCGATCTACCAGACTTTGCTATACGGACTAAATGCTTTACGTTTCCACCAACACCTGCAATGCAGGACATTTCTGCATCACCTCGTTTATCTAGGGAAGGTGCGAATAAGTATCCTATGTGCCAAAACTAAAAAATTTAGCCATTTAATATCAATAATTTAGAATGGTGTGTTTTTGTGCCAAGGGACTTGTTAGCACCTTCCCTAGCTGAATAGCCATATAGTTTGCCATCTGCGCTGCACTTGAACAACCAGAGCATGAATAAACCAATGGTAAAGAACGTAAACATTCACTCATAAAACATCCTTTAAAAATCATAGTCCCATGAAGATGCCCTTAATAAATAGGGCATCTGCGAAATCAATTATCAAATTTAAAGTTTCTACCAATAGCGCTGGTAATTCCGTGGTAACTCCTGAAATTATAAATCAGAGGGCTCCACAAATCCGCGTCAATAACGTCATCTTTTTTAAGTAAAGATGCATCTGCATGCACATGAGTGGCTCGCAATTCAACGATAGCAAAATTATTGCGCTTTGTTATATGTTCAACTAAACACTCGACCTGAATTAAACATTCTTGGATACGAGATGGTTTAACGGTACAGGACGCCAGCTCTGTAAATCCACCAAGAGCAAATTTATTACCACAATAACTGAAACCTATCTTTTCAGATGGGACAGGATCCTTTCCGGTCAATTTGGCAATAGATTCAATTCTATCCGAAAGGTTGTCTGATGCAACATTCAATACGACTTCTGGACAATTCTCAATGTTTTCGATAGCCTTTGAATTTAGACTGAGGCCGATGACAATATTATTCGAAAGAGACCAACTCGATGATATTGGTGTAATGTTAGTTGTATCAGTATCATCGATGGTACTCAGTAGAATTACGGTGTTTCCCCAATAAAGTGATTTTGGGTGAACTTGCTTATGCATTGCCATCTCCTTTGTAACAGAAACACTACAAATTATATATCACAGTGTGATATAATTGAACTTATTGTATTTCACCTAAGAAGTCAACAACCGAGTAAGCTATGCTAACAAAAGCTCAATTTGAGGCACTTTCTGAGTTTCGCTATCAGTTAAAGCGTTTTCTTCACTTTAGTGAAACTGCGGCCAAGGAGCTCGGGCTCACACCATTACAATATTTATCCCTCCTGCACATTCAAGGATACCCAGGGCGCAACTGGGCAAGCGTGGGTGAACTAGCGGAAAGGCTACAAATGAGTCATCATGCTACCGTAGCTTTACTTACGCGATGTGAGGAGTTGGACCTTGTTGAACGGCGGAAAAATGAAAATGACAAGCGCAAAGTAGATGTGTATTTAACAGACAAAGGGAGAGAATATTTACAGCAATTGGCACAGCAGCATAAAACAGAATTACAATCGCTTCAAAATACTTTCCAAGTAGCACGTATTACAGCACTGAATGAAAACTATGATGCTGACCAGTAAAAAACATTATGTACTAAGAGTATGAGCAAGTGAATTGCTCATACTTAATTACCAGAATACTCTAGGGAAGGTGCTAACAAGTCACTTGGCACAAAAACACACCATTCTAAATTATTGATATTAAATGGCTAAACTTTTTAGTTTTGGCTCATAGGGTACTTATTCGCACCTTCCCTAATCATGGGTAATCAGGAATTCATTAATTTATTACTTTCATAAAATTAGCTCATTAAACAGCAATAGAGATCAATCATGATAGTAAAAACATCATTATAGTCTTGTCCGAAACTTAAGAGTGAACCCTATGATAAAAAGGCCAATATGCATTATCTCATAGTAACACAATGGACTTATCACTATTAATAGCAGAACTATTTTCTGGTTATTTTATCGAGATAACCCATGGCGAATGCAGACAAAACAAAAGTGATATGAATCAAAAGATACCATTTTATTTTATCATTAGGAATATTCTCTGTATTCATAAACACTTTTAATAGGTGAATAGATGATATTGCCACAATAGATGCAGCTACTTTATTCTTGAGAGAACCTGCATCTAGCTTACCCAACCAGCCTAACTTATCGTCGTTATCCCCTACGTCTAACCTTGATACGAAGTTCTCATAGCCAGAAAACATCACCATAACTATTAGCCCACCAACAAGAGCAATATCTATAAGTGATAGCGTGACTAGCACTAACTCAACCTCTTTTATCTTCCATATGTTTGGGATTATATGGAATATTTCTTGGAAAAACTTCACTCCAAGTGCTACTAGTACCAGGCTGAGACCTAGATATATAGGAGCCATAATCCAGCGAGATGAATACATTAATTTCTCGAATGCTTTTTCCATACAGTTCACCAAGCCTATTTTCTTTTTAACAAGTTAGATAACTATAAGCATTAATTCTACAGCCACCCCAAGTATTTTTATAAAGCCATTATTACATCTATGAAAACTTAATTCACATCAAAAGCCCCATCACAATATAAAACAATCTCGTTTCTATGTAGGATATACCATGAATAATCCTAGATAGATTATTGCCATAAAGATACTAACTTAGTATGAACCGCGAATTCAACTTCGAAGTGCGACACTCGCCTATGCCGCCTGACGGTACTCTTCGAATACCTTGACAGGCTGCCTGAATCCGAAACATTTCCGAGGTCGTAGGTTGAGCCACTGCTCCGCTCTCCTGACATCCTCGTCCGTGACCTCTCTCAGGTCTGTTCCCTTTGGGATAAACTGCCTCAACAGCCCATTGCTGTTCTCGTTCAGACCGCGCTCCCACGAAGAGTAAGGGTGCGCAAAGTAAGTCTCGGCACCCAGCGCTTCCTCTATCGCCTTGTGTTCAGCAAACTCGCCGCCGTTGTCAAAGGTGATGGTATGCACCTGCTCGATGTAGGGCGTTAACATCTCGATTATCGCATCCCGCACCACCCCAGCCTGTTTGCTCGCGACCCGCTTGACCAGATAGAGCCGGCTCTTGCGCTCCACCAGGGTGACCAGTGCACCTGTGCCTTGCTTGCCCAGCACCGTGTCCGCCTCCCAATCACCGAGCCGCTCCCGGCTATCGACGATAGCCGGCCGTTCATCAATAGAGCGGGCTTCCTTGATGGGAGAACGCAGGCTGCTCGCCCCCTTGCGGTAGCGCTTGTGGCCCTGGCGCAGATGGCGGTACAACTGGCCACCCCGGGCTTTGTCGGCGGCCACATGGCGGTATATCCACTCGTGACTCACCATGAGGCCTATCTGCTTGCCCACCGCGCTTATCTGCTCCGGGCTCCACCACCAGGCGAGTGTCAGCTCGACAAACTGGATGACATCGGCAGATAGCCGAGATTTGGCCGCACTGGCCCGTCGGTGGGTGGCGTGCTGATGCGCATTGTCTGGCTGGTAGCCCTGCGGCCCGGCGTTACGACGCAACTCCCGGTAGAGGGTGGAGCGATGAACGCCAATGGCGCGTGCGGTGGCAAGGATGGACATCCCCTGTGCGCGAAGCACCGATAACTGGTATCGTTGCCCCTCGGTCAACTGCTGATAGCTCATGGTGATACTGCTTTTACTTTGGCGAGCAGAAGGGTACCACCAATCAGCAGTTGGCCACCTCTCGCCATTCATCCATGAGTGTCGCACTTATTATCTGAATTCCCGAAATAACTGTTAGGGAAGGTGCGAATAAGTACCCTATGAGCCAAAACTAAAAAGTTTAGCCATTTAATATCAATAATTTAGAATGGTGTGTTTTTGTGCCAAGTGACTTGTTAGCACCTTCCCTAACAAATAGACTGGATAAGCGTACAAAACACCGGTTCAAGACCGGTGTTTTTGATAGTAACAGCAATACCAATAGCGATCTATTTTAGTAACGGCTCATAATTTTAGCAACCCACTCTCTAATATCATTTGACAGACGCGCTTTTTTTACAGTTCTTTTTGAACGACCCGCCCCTGGTCCATCACGATAGTAATTTTGTTCCTGACTCATATAAGTTTCATAGCCAAAATTATTTTTAAGAAATGACTCTAAAAACTTAATTGGAATTTTCCTGTTAGATGGAATGATAAAATAGTCATTATTAAAGAATTTTTTTACTGCAATGAGTTCATGCCCAAACTCAAATTTTCCATTCTCAATCCACGCTAGGAATTTACCAGCCTCATCACTACTGTAGCAATAATTGTCACTGAGTTTTAAATTATTGGCTAGCGATCTTATCATTGCAAATGTTACTGATTCTTGACTATTATAATCGTCAGTACACTTATATAATGGAATGTTATTTGTAATTATTCTACGTGTATTTCCTCTATCATCAAACCTAATCAATTCCTCACTCAATACCTCACTATAAAAGTGCTCAATATCAAAAGCCTCCCGAGCATAAAATTTACTTCTATTTAATAACCCGCAAATTCGCTCCTCCTCTGTTTTCAACTCCGCTAACTCAAGCATTTTTTTATCTGAATTTTTCAGCTCAGGTAAAAGATAGCTAATTTTATACCCCTGTTGTTCCAGCATTGTTAGTAGGGTGAAATTATAATCCAAACACAATTTATGTTGAATAAACAATCGGTTAACCATATGCATTAATGTGGGGTTGTGGCAATACTCATGCAAACGTTCAATAGAATAATCACACCCCAACGCTGACATCACCAACTCTGTAATGATATGATCGCTATTTTTATATACCCTATTTTTGCCACCAAGAAGCGCTAAAAATGCATTATTAGCATTCCTCGCTCGGTGGACAAACTGCATAATATCATTAGGCTGAACGAGCCCATTTGAAAAAATTGCAGTAAATGTTAGATCCTTATCTGTGAAACTAAATCCATTTTTCACAACCGGTGTAAAAATTGACACCAGTTTACTGCTAACATTTTTGTTTATAGCACCATTAGGGAATTTACGAGCAGTGTCAGCATCGATTAATATTTTTTTTGGTGTATTTATTGCGTTTACCAATACGTTAACATTTGATTTTTTTGCATTGTGTGCCTCGTCGCTAAATACAATACATTTTTTGCCACTTGATGCACGCTCATTGATCTTGTTTATAATATCTGGTTTAGTTGTTATAAAGATTTCTGGCATATTCCTAGGTTTGGATGATCTATATACGAACACTTTTTTATTACTGAGCGTAGCTAAATTTGAAATAAAATCAAATGAGTCCTGACTTAAAAACGCATCGGCAATAATAACAGTGCTGGCATCAGCAATAATTTTTTTGAAATTATCCATCCTTTCAATGTATTCATCAACTGAGACTCTCATGCCCAATTCTGAGTGCATTAAATTAAAAACATCCTCAAATTCATCTATAATCAAAACTTGGCACTTATCCCGGATATGCTTATATTTTTTACTATATAAAATGCTCAGACTAACACCATAGACACCGGTTTCATTTTTGGTGATATCTGTATGATAGTGTCGTTCATCCTGATCAGGATACAGTGAATTCGTGAACGCTCGAGATGGATTTAAAAAAATAGGATGCATGCCATTATTCCCAGCCTCGTCAAATGTGGGTATTAGGCAATTAGTTGTTTTACCAGTCCCTGGTGGAGTAACAACTATGTGAATCCCAGGGAAACGATCTAGACACAATCTTTCGTGACAAAGATCGATATTAGTTTCAGTAATATTATCATTCTTAGTATAGAAATTGTGCGCCAAAGATACCGCGCTCTTTTTAGCAAACAAGTGTTTGTTTATAGCCTCGGCGATTCTAGTATGGAATCGATTACTAGTTTGAGACCAAACATAATCAATTAGAGACGTCTGAGACATTATTTCTGGGCAAAAATGATGAGAGTTTAGCGCCACAAAATCAATTGCTTCTTGCTCCTCCACCTCATTTTTAGCATACCCGAGAAGCAGCAACCCTAGATTGACCTTGTTCGAACAAGTCTTAAACTCATGCCCATCAAGCACGACTGTGATCTTATAATCGAATGCAATTTTCACTGCATCAAATCCCGATTTATTGTCACTGATTAATCTTACTGAATTCCTAGACTCACCATCGCCAATAATTTCTACGATTTTATCCCTCAGCGCGTTAGATTCATCAACCCCAAATTTCAACTGGCAGTTTTCGCCACAACTCAACACAATCATATCCACCTCATTTAGTTTTTATAATAATATGGTGGCGTTTTTCAACGCTACACTTTTATTATAGTTATTAAATATTTAAATACTTCTCTAGCATTCACACCTAAATATTGGCGTAGGTATGATCCTTAGAGATTTTTTAATCTCTTGGAAGAATTCATAAATATAAATTATGTATCTACATACACTGACTGGTATGTATGAAATGAACGATATGCTGATTCCAATGCGTTTGCAATAGGGTAAAGAAAAATATCTTGACTTTCTTCTTGAATTATTAGTTAAACATTATAATTGAGCCCTAAAATGGCAAAAATATCTATAAACTCTAATAATTTTGAGGGGTGTGCAAGAGCTCTATCTGAATAGTCAATGCGATACAAAGGCCACTACACAGCGATGTAGTATGAGGAGCTAGTGACAAGAACGATCTTTGAGGCGATTTATTGTAACTGGTGTGGATGCACCACAGTGGTGCAAAACTCAAAAATTATAGCTCGATTCGCGATTGAGTCATAGGTAGGCAATATGTCGGAGCATTCCTCGCTCTGCGAGAACGTGACCATTTTCAATTCAAGGGTGAGGGAATAGTATGTTTATCATCCCCTCACCCTTCAAGTAAAAGCATCCCTAATAAACTGCTCGTTTTTCTGCTGCGAAAAATCTCTTAGAACAAATGGCTGAAAAGATGCATTCGCATCGTGGTCATAAACCTACTGCTTCGCAACAATCTTGCCAGTGGTGTTATCTAACCGATACTGAGAGATAGAGCCATCAACGATGTACTGAATTACATCCATAGCTGTCTCTATAGGAACACAAAACCACTCCTTCGGTGTATACACCTGCCCACCGAGCCCCTTTAGTTTTACATTGAGACGTCGTGAGGCAAGAAAACCATGAACTAAAGCCTCCAGCTTTTGCGCATTGAGATTGAAACAGTGGTTGATCGCAACTATTTGAACCGGAGCCTCCAGAAATGTACTGTCCAGCTCTGCATTTTTGATCCGCTCTTCCACCGACGTTTCAGTGAACCCAATCTTGTAGAGATTCGGCTTATATGGAGTGAGAGCAGGATCTGTACTCAGTGTTTTGAGGATATAAACAACCCCGGTCGACACTGTATCCAAAGATGGCAGCAATGATTGCCCATTGAGCTGAGCTTTTCGACCTTCGTTATCTCGAACCAAACCATGGGTCAATGACTGATAGAGCATGTGCATCTCAGTACCATTTTCAAACACCAGATAAAGCCTGGCATTGTACCCGCTATATTGCTCTAGGCGCTCCCCCACACTATCCACATAACCGATCACCCCATTGAGAATGAAGAAATCACCAGCAGCAATTTTCAACTTATGCGTGAAGCGTTCTAAACCAAAGGCTCCCGCCTTCAAACCATCATGGAAGGCAGTAAATAATGGGGCAAATCGGGGGAAATCACGGCACGGTTGACGCTGAGCAATCTCATCAGGTTGTTCTTTTTTCTCGCCAGAGATATGCCGCAAGTTGAAGATGTCAGGTTCATCAAAGTCGAGTAACCCATCATCGTCATCGGCAAAAATATCAGCAAGCGAAGTCACCAATTCAGACTTGCTTATACACGTTTCAGGCTCAACCGCAGTAGCTAAATAACTCTGTTTTAGAGCTGTTTCGCCTCGGTTTAACAGACCGAATTTATCCTGCGCCTGCAAATGATCGCACTGGGCGGGATTTGCCAAAATCCCCTTTAGTCGTCTTGCCAGCAGCTTCTCCTCGAGCAGCGCACCAGTTCCCTCATCGGGTAACCGGCCATGCTGTTCATAGAATGCGCTAATTGCAGCAAACTGTGCGCTGGCTAGATCGGGTGGTGCTGCTTTCACTTTAAGAGGTTGCACATCCAGCAACCCCAAGTCATCGTCTTCACCTAGGATATCACCCAAGCTCGATTTAGTGGCGAGCCTGGCTGTCGATAAGCGGATCATTTTAACGTCCCTGTGCTGCCATCTGTTGTTGCTTCATCTTGCGTACAAAGGCTAACGCTTCTGCATAGCGCACCTCAATCTGATCACTCGCATTAAGCGATGGCTCCCGCCCGTGCTCCCGAGTGAACTGCTTGATCTTGGGCCAGAGGATCACCGCCTCTTCTTCAGATACCTGTGACTTGGTTGCACTTACCGCCTGTTGGATCGTTTTCAGCATGGCTGCGGTAACTTGCTTTGACAGGATCTCATAAGCACCGTGGAACGGATTAACTGTATCGATCAGGTCAATATCCAGATTGTCGATGCATAGGAACTTCTCACCCATTTTCAAAAACTGTTTACCCGCCACACCACTTCCAGTGCTGCCATCCTGATGACCTGCTTCACTACCTAAATCGACGTCCGCACCCTCTGGCAAGTCTTTGCCATCAATCAAGCCTCCCTGTTGGTTGATCAATATGGTTTGCAGCAATCCTTGCCGTACCTGTTCCTGCTCTTCCTCGCTCAGTTCCGGGTAGAGGGTCTGGATCACTTGAGGCAGCGCCACCTGTGTCACGGCTTCAATTGGCGTGGTATCTGTGATCGCCTCTTTCACCACCTGCTCTTTGGTTAAAAGCGCAGCCATCAACTCATTCCTGTCACCGTTCAAAATGTCCAATACCTTCTGAGAAACGGGTGTGGCCGTAGTGTCATCGATAATCAGGGTATTAGGCGGCAGTGGGGTGCCATCCCATTGCGAACGGGGCTTGAACTGAATGCTGGGAGCGAGGATTTGCTCCATCAACAGTGAAGTGGTGATTGCTTTGAGCATATTGTTTACAGATGCCCGAACATCCTCATCTTGCGCATCAGGTTGGGCGATCAGATTTGTAAACTGGGCATGCCTCTTACCCTTGCAATCACGGGTCGCACGGCCAATTATCTGCACAATTTCGGTCAACGAGCTGCGATAACCAATGGTCAACACATGCTCACAGTAAGGCCAGTCAAACCCCTCCTTGGCCATTCCTAAGGCAATGATGATGTCCATATCATCGGCATGTTT
The DNA here is from genome assembly GCF_016026615.1 of Aeromonas allosaccharophila. Lineage (NCBI taxonomy): Bacteria > Pseudomonadati > Pseudomonadota > Gammaproteobacteria > Aeromonadales > Aeromonadaceae > Aeromonas > Aeromonas allosaccharophila. Next base: position 2,106,923 of record NZ_CP065745.1, read on the forward strand.
GATATCTCGTAAATAGGCCTGAACTTTTGGGCGTTCAGTGGCATTGTCATCTACCAAGTTGGCCACTTTCAACATCCGCCCATCTTTGGCTGTGATATGCAAAATGCCCGTATCCTGGTCACGCATCGCAACCTCACCCAACACGTCGAGAATGGCATCTACCTCACCGTGCTTGTCCTTAGTTGATTCACCTGAATTAACGTTAGGGATATGGATGATGGTTTTCTTGCTGGCATCAAGCACATCAGGCAAAGCATCGATATAACGCCCCTGATAGAAGTGGTAACCGATGCCAAGGGATTTCAGGTACTGATAGCCATTAAGCTGCTCGTAGTAGGTGTAAGTGACCTTGGTAAACTTGGCCTCGTCCTCTGCGAGCAGGATCGGAACTGTATCTCCTCGGAAATATGACCCCGTCATCGCGACAATATGGGCGCTCGACTTATTCATCAGATCATCGATCAGGCTCCCCAATCGGTTATCACCATCAGCGGACACATGGTGAAACTCATCGATGGCCACAACACAGTCATTGAAGACGGCCACTGGTAGCTTATCAAACGCAAACCGCAGAGTGGCATGGGTGCAAACCAAGATCCGATCATCACCACTCATAAAGCGCTGAAATGCGTTGACCTTACCGCTGTCACTACCATCAACACAGAGATTGTTTTCCGGGCTTACCACCCAATCGGCAAAAAAACCATGTTCGGTTAACTGCGTATTCTGGAAAGATCCACCGATGGACTTTTCTGGCACAGCTACTATCACCTTGCGCAGCCCCTGACGCTCTAACTTGTCGAGCCCCAGAAACATCAAAGCACGAGACTTGCCGCAAGCAGGCGGTGCCTTAATCAACAAATACTGGCTATTACGCTCGGCAAACGCACGCGCCTGCATCTCGCGCATCCCCATTTCATTTAAGCTGGCACTCTGGCCTGTCTGGCCATACTCGACATGCAACAAATTGTTCATCGTGAATCCTTCCGAATAATGGTGACACAACGCAGGCCCTCAGCCTGCGTCATTGATCAATTTCCGACGAGAGCCTCGTAACGAGCCAAGAGGCAACTTAAACGGTCTGCCGCATCTTTGAATGGTCGATCGCGATAAAGACGATCAACAGCTCTGTCAAGCGCCTGATGTGCGGCCAACAATGCAGCAGGCATTTTGTTGGGATCATAGAGCTCTGCCAAGGTACGCCCAAGGAACTCTGCTCGAGTCAGCAAGACCTCTTCAGCTAAACGCTCTATTTCTTGGCGTTGGGCATCTGTGACTTCCGGCCAGGGGAATGGATTGTAAACAACAGAGGATGAATAGCGATAACGGCTTTCTAAACGCCCGGCAACCAAGCGCATCCAATCGTTGTGCAACAGTGAGGAAAGGATTCCAAATTCGTACATTGTACCATTAGGTATTATGTAGTTAAGGTTTGTTGAAATTACATCTGCATTGAAAAAGCCAAGTGGTACATAGGTTCTACGCTCAGAAGATACACTAGGTACAAGGATGTAATTATCAGGGTTATTTAAGTCCCGAAACTGATGTGGGCGCTCAGCAAGTTTCTGAGCTCCCTTATCAGGGCTTTTAATACGTGTTGAGGCAACTAACTGAACACGACGCTCGACTAATGGCATTGAGGCAAGTTCTTCTTCAGAAATCCCAACCAACCATAAGCACCAGCGCTCCCGTCCATTCAGAAACTCATCAGCTCCCAGAACCCTTTTTATCCAGCGTTCTGCTTGTGGCTCTTTTTCAAGCAGTTGCTCACGTTCAATTCTATTGAGCAGTAAATGTCCGCCATCTGTTGGCTTATTGCCAAACAATAATGGAGATACATTCGCAATCAATGGTTTGCTTCTCGGGATGACAGCCGCTATCGTACCTTCAACTAAGTAAGGACTAATGTTTTCAACTTGCTTGCAATGCCAATCCCCCTCTATATTTTGATATAAGTTTCGCTTTATTGGGCATGACGAAAGTCCCACGATGACTACATGTACGGCAGCTTTATCGCGAGCATTGTTACTCCAACTAAATGTTGGATATGCAAAATGAATTTTTAAACCAAGGCTAAAAATTGGTGGCCACAGAGTTGCGACCTGCTCACCTTGGCAAATAGAATTGGTTGATACCAGAGCTAACTCAGCTCTCGAGTTTTTAATATACTGAGCACCCTTCCAAAACCAACAAGCAACAAAATCTAAAGTCCCCAGTGATTTGAATCCACTAAATACTTCTTGCATGTCAGTCCGCTGTTCATCACTACGGCCAAGAGTTCCCAAAAAGGGCGGGTTGCCGATGATGTAGACCTCCTCTTCAGGACCTTTGGGACACACCAAGTTCCAATCCAGCCGTAGGCTATTACCGCTGTGAATATTGCCGCTGTCGCGCAAAGGGAGTGCCGGGGGAGCAAAACCAAACTCCTGCTGCCACTGGCTATTGAGCTGGTGCTCTGCCAGCCACAGCGACAAACGGGCAATCTCACAGGCAAAATCATCTATTTCAATGCCGTAAAATTGCGACAGATGCAGCCCACTCATGGCGAATCCTTGCGGATCAACTTCCTCCAATGCCTTGATGACTGCCATCTCAAGCTTGCGTAGCTCCTTATAAGCCACAATCAAGAAGTTACCCGAGCCGCAAGCGGGGTCAAAAACCTTGATCTGACCCATTCGCACCAATAACGCTTGCAGCCCTCTAGCACGCTTATTGGCTGCAACTTGAAGCTGTTTATCGAGTTCAGCTTGCAACGAGTCAAGAAACAGCGGTTGAATCACCTTCATGATATTACTGTAGGAGGTGTAGTGCTGGCCCAGCCGACTGCGCTGCTCTACGTCGATAACGGCCTGGAACATACTGCCGAAGATATCAGGGTTGATTTCACTCCAATCCATGGTGCCGCATTCAAGCAGGATCCGGCGGCCTTTCTTACCCAGTTCCGGGATAGGTTGATCCGATGAAAACAGTCCGCCATTGACGTAGGGGAATGCCGTCAGATGCACTGGCAAATTTTGCCGCTTAGCACTGCTTGGTTCGCTATTGAGCACCGCAAACAATTGATCGAGGAAGGCGTCCAGATCGCGACCATCCTCTTCTGTGTAGCTCTGGATGGCCGAAGTAAACTGCCCTTTGCCAAAAATGCCAGTATCTTCGGCAAACAGGCAGAACAACAAGCGGGTCAAAAAGACATTCAGAGCGTGGATATCTTCAGGCAGGTTAAGGTCATTCTGGGTGCGGATCAGATCGAACAGCTTGCCCATTTTCTCAGCCGCTTTGACATCAGCCGGGTTTTCGCTACTGACGATAGCCTTCTCAAGGCCTACCAGCGGCAGGAAGAAACCATAGTTGCTGTGCAGCTCCTCAAGTTCAATATCGAGCAACTCTTTGCTTAAAGTATCCGTAACCGTTCACCGGGACGGTGTTGACAGCACCAACTCCTCCGGGAACGGGTAGTCGGTTTTCTCGATGCAGGACCTGACAACTGCCCTCAGCCACTCCTGCGGGCAGCGGCCCAATCGCTTGGCCGTCTCCACCAACGATAGGATACGCTGCCTGAACTGCTCGCCTCGATGCGACCAGACGCCATAGCTTCCCTTGCGCCACAGCACATAGCCACGCAGCGCCCGCTCCGCTTCATTGTTGGTCAGCGCTATCTCGTCGTTTTCCATAAAACGCCATAGCATCTCATCGTCCTTGAGCAGTAACTGGCAGCGCCCACGGTAGCGCTTGGAACACAGTACACTGCCCCGCTCCAGCTGCCTTCGCCAGCTTTGCCGACATCGCTGCAACCTTCGCTGGTACTGCTCCCGGCTTAAGCAGCCTTGTTCATAGCCATGCCGGGTTCTGAACACCGTGTCAGCCAGCAGTACCAGCCGGGCTCCGATAGGCTGGTTGACGGCGTCGCTACTCTCGGCAATCGCCGCCACGTTGCGCAGCACATGCGCCCAGCACAGTTGGCGCTGGGCGCTGTCGATGAAGCGGTATCCCGCATACTGGTCGGTCACCAGCACCCCATCAAGCTCACTGCCCAGCAACCGCTTCGCTGCCTCCTGACCGCGGCCAAACGCCGTCATGAAGCAGACCGCGACCTTGCTCAGGGCCAGCCACATCCAGCGTCGCTCACCGCCCCGCTGGTGCCGGGTTTCATCGGCATGGATGATGGCGGCAGACTGCACTTGCTGTTTGATGGCTTGGTGGGTCGGGGTGAGCATGGCGCTGACCCGGCCTTGCGCTTCACTGATGGCGCCTCGGCTAAAGCTCAAACCGAAGTGCTGCTTGAGCTGCTGCTGTATCTTGCTGATGCTCTGGTGGAACTGACCACTCTGCAAAGCGATATAGCTCAGCAGATTAGCCCCCATCTGGCTGTGGCTCACCGTATCGGGCAGGGCTGCTTCACTGGTGGTGACGCACCCACGGCAGGTGCCCCGATACAGCTGATGCTCTGTCACCACATAGCTGACCTCGGGCAGGTCAAACACCTGATGAACCCGGTAGGGCTTGTCATGGGACACCACCTGCTCACCACAGCAGGCGCACTGCCGGGCAGGATAGTGTGGTATTGCCGTCAGTCGGTCGTCCTCAGGATGACGTTCACGCCGCTGCCCCTTGTGGCCAGGCTGGGCACCACGAGCCTTGCCGGAAGCGGGGCGCTTGCGCGCAGGCGGGGTCCCCGAGCCATCAGTGGAGGGGGGCTTGGAGGAGTTATTGCTGTTTTGGTTGAGGCGGTCTTCAAGCTCGGCGATGCGCGCCATCAGCTTGTAAATCAGCTCGTTGGCTTGCTCGAGGGTCAGCGGCAGGCCGGGTGGTGGCGTAATGGGTTTGCTCATGACGTGATGGTGCCAAGCTGGCGGGATCAGGCAAGGGGCAACAGTGGATCAAGGGATGATCGTCTCACTTTTTCCTGTCAATGCCATCTGGGTGAACAGTTACAAGTATCCCACGCCAGAAACCGGATAAAATCTGTGACCAACACAAATCGGATCTTGTGTTTAGCAATAGCAGGATCGCTTAAGCGAGCATCCAACAAGGCATTCAGGTCTGCTCTCTCTACTGTTGACTGGAAGTAAAGCTTGTTCTTGAGCGCAACATGACCTGCTTCTTTTGCTAAATTTCTCGGGTCATCGCCATTGCGAATTCGTGAGACAGTGGCTTTGGGGAAACCGAACACTGTCAGAAAGCTGTATATAAATTCATCGACATCTAGCTCTTGAGTCAGTTGTTCGAGCTGTTCGAAAATTTTCGCCTGATTGACGGCCATTAGTGGTCCTAAGATGTTTGTTGATTATTTTTTGCCTAACCCTGACACTTCATCAATCACGTACAAAGTTGCCTTGAGTAAGCCACTTATACTCTAGGGTTGGAGACTGTAATGACAGGGCTCAACCAAATTCTCTATATCATAACTCTACTATTTAACTGGGAGTCAATCAACTACACACTAAAAATGGGCGTTAAGCTACACGCCCATTTATAAAACATCCTCAACACCCAATTTAAAATGGTAGTTAATACTGAATATGATAAAGAGCTTCATTTCTTATTTCATCATCAAAATTAGTAGGCAAGGACAGAATCTCATCTAATACTGGGACAATCACGTTATCGTTGATATTTTTTCTAGCAATGTTGCCAACATTGTCTAAAAACTCAGAAACAAGTGCCAGCAAACAACACTCACCAAGATCACTCATGATACTTTTTTTGTCTAAGATAGAAATCAACATATTGATCCCATCTTCATACTTCTCATTATCATTCAAATACATTTTTGCAAGTTGAAATGTTGCACCTAAATGGTTAGCATTACGAGAAGCTAACTCAAACAATTTAATTGCATCGTCCTTGTTCTTATCATGATGTAGTGCGATATAACCACGTCGATAGTTTATATCATCATCATAAAGACTCGGGAATTGACTAATATAGGAATCCATAATCTCTTTACATTTATGTATATCTGCATTTACTCCATCACCAATGTGATAGATGTATGCTAGACGACATAGGATTTCTGGGTCTCCAGAACCAATACATTGGTTATACCAAAATTCAGCTTTTTCAAGATCTTGGGATACAGTAAGCCCCTTTGCATAGCGAGTTCCCAGTACAAATTGAGCCTTGCTATCACCTGATTTAGCTAGCGAAACAAGTTCATCTATAGTGCTATCATCTAAATGATGGCAATAATTAATTTCTGTGTAGTTTAACAAGTGATAATCTCGGACCCAATACATAAGGTGCGTCAATGCCGCCCGACAATTAGTATCACCATAACCTGCTCGATAGAGTTGCCAGTACAATTTTGCTAGTTGCAATTTTGCGCCTATTATTCCGTTTTCAGATGCGTATTCTAGATTATTTTTAATACTACCAATATCTCTAAGCAACATATCCTTATACTTTTCACATTCTTCTTTGTCATTCAATAATGACTTGAGTTCGCAAAGCTCCTTCATAGACAGCAAATATTTTGCGGCAGGATAGTTTCCATACGCAGCAGAGGAAAGCATCTCCAGTCCATCACTACAGCTCGCATTTTCATTTAACAGTATGATGCTGGCCTTATATTTAGCTTCCATATTGCCTTTTTTTGCTGCTTCGAGATAATGCCCCCAATCTGGCCCTATTTCATATTCATGCCCTCCAATCTTGATGTTCTCAAACTGAGTATTATCAAGATCGTATCCCAGCCAACAGTAGCACATGTCTCCAATTTTCACTTGCGCCTGAATATGCCCGGCATCTTTTGCTTTATTTAAAAATTCAAATGCCATATTGAGATCACGATCTATCTTATATTTTTTGTAGCTTTTTAGATGCATTAATCCTAATTGATATAACGCATCAATATTTCCCTGTTCTGCTGAGAGTGTAAATAGCTGATTTGCATGTACATCAACCTCTGGCCCTTCATTTTTATTGACTAAATGAATACCCATATTCAATTGGGCCAGTGGATGGTCATTTTTAACTGCCAACTCAAGCCATTCTATTGATTTTTTTTCATAGCTTTTCTTGGACGTTTTTTCACTTATCTTCAAACACAGTTGAGATAAGTTATACTGTGCGTTGCCATTTCCCTTTTCAGCTGATTTTGTATAACAATATTCAGCTTTATCGTCATCCTTAGGTATTAAAACCCCTTCGTCATAAATCCATCCTAGTGTAAAGTAGGACAGGGCACACCCACGATCCCCAGCTTTCCAAAAATACTTAATTGCTTTATTTATATTTTGAGTTACACCATGACCATGAAAATAGAGCATGCCAAGTTTTAAATTTGATTGAGGGTGGCCACGTAACGCTGCGATCTCATATGTTTTAATCGCTTTTAGAAAGTCAGCTTCTACGCCGATCCCAAATTCGTAAGAAATTGCCTCTAGATATATTGGCTCCATAGAGCGCTCATAACAATCAACTACTTTTTCAGTACCATTGCCGATCTTTATGAATGTCATTCCAACCTCCACGTATCCATTTAGTCAACTTGATCTCAATCTATCATCTTCAGAATTTTGTTTAATTACATTTAAGCATAAGTATGAGCTCTGTAACATTTATCGTAGATTTATAGCAGATCATCCATACAACACATGCTTAATGAGCCTAGGGAAGGTGCGAACAAGTCCCTGATATGAGATCATGTTTGTCATCTGGAGCCATGGAACAGGGTTCATCATGAGTCATCAACTTACCTTCGCCGACAGTGAATTCAGCAGTAAGCGCCGTCAGACCAGAAAAGAGATTTTCTTGTCCCGCATGGAGCAGATTCTGCCATGGCAAAACATGGTGGAAGTCATCGAGCCGTTTTACCCCAAGGCTGGTAATGGCCGGCGACCTTATCCGCTGGAAACCATGCTACGCATTCACTGCATGCAGCATTGGTACAACCTGAGCGATGGCGCGATGGAAGATGCTCTGTACGAAATCGCCTCCATGCGTCTGTTTGCCCGGTTATCCCTGGATAGCGCCTTGCCGGACCGCACCACCATCATGAATTTCCGCCACCTGCTGGAGCAGCATCAACTGGCCCGCCAATTGTTCAAGACCATCAATCGCTGGCTGGCCGAAGCAGGCGTCATGATGACTCAAGGCACCTTGGTCGATGCCACCATCATTGAGGCACCCAGCTCGACCAAGAACAAAGAGCAGCAACGCGATCCGGAGATGCATCAGACCAAGAAAGGCAATCAGTGGCACTTTGGCATGAAGGCCCACATTGGTGTCGATGCCAAGAGTGGCCTGACCCACAGCCTAGTCACCACCGCGGCCAACGAGCATGACCTCAATCAGCTGGGTAATCTGCTGCATGGAGAGGAGCAATTTGTCTCAGCCGATGCCGGCTACCAAGGGGCGCCACAGCGCGAGGAGCTGGCCGAGGTGGATGTGGACTGGCTGATCGCCGAGCGCCCCGGCAAGGTAAGAACCTTGAAACAGCATCCACGCAAGAACAAAACGGCCATCAACATCGAATACATGAAAGCCAGCATCCGGGCCAAGGTGGAGCACCCATTTCGCATCATCAAGCGACAGTTCGGCTTCGTGAAAGCCAGATACAAGGGGTTGCTGAAAAACGATAACCAACTGGCGATGTTATTCACGCTGGCCAACCTGTTTCGGGCGGACCAAATGATACGTCAGTGGGAGAGATCTCACTAAAAACTGGGAATAACGCCTTAAATGGCGAAGAAACGGTCTAAATAGGCTGATTCAAGGCATTTACGGGAGAAAAAATCGGCTCAAACATGAAGAAATGAAATGACTGAGTCAGCCGAGAAGAATTTCCCCGCTTATTCGCTCCTTCCCTAAATACGATTTCTCCTGAGTCAGTATCGCGTATGAATTTCCAATCGTTAAACCCTATTTTTGAGCCATCAATATAATATGGCCATTGTTCACCGATATTATCACCAAGCCAGATTAGTGCTGATACCCGATCAGCCATACTTTCTAATGAGAACCCCAACATACACATAGTTCTCTGAATTAACGAATGCAGTGAAATTCTTTCCATTTTTACTTCCATGATACAGATAGGTCTTTGTTGTGGAGCTACGGCTATAAGACCTTATGAAATGGAAACGAAAGATGCTAGTACAGTTTTCGTCAGCCAGTGTTGAGGTTGCTCCTATGCAGGGACACAGCCATGATGGTGCTCGACATGTGCCAGATAGTCCGTGGATTGCAACAAGTGGAATACCCCATTTACAAGTTCCTGGTGGAATACTTGGCCAGATAACTAACTGGATCAGATGCACCACGCCAGTGGTGCAACATAGAAAATTGCTATCGAGCTATCCTGTCTACCAGGGAGAGCAAGCGCCGACAGCTCTATGGACAATCCTCGCTATGCGAGAATGATGTAGCCACATCGTTACCTGGTAGGTGAGAGGGATGCGCTTTATCTATATATATAAAAACAATCCCTCTCAGCTGTGCACCTCAGCTCTAGTGCCACCAAAACACCTTCAACGAATGGTCCAATGGAAACCACAGGTAGATAACTGGATCACATGCACCACGACCAGTGGTGCAACCTAGAAAAAATGGCTACTGAGCTATCCTGCCTGGGGGGCGAGTACCGACAGCTCTATGAACAATCCTCGCTACGCGAGAATGATGGCCATAGCTATTCACTTTTCAGATGAGAGGGAAGCGCTTTATCTATATATATAAAAACAATCCCTCTCAGCTTCGCAACTCAGTTACCCTGCTGGACCTCAGAGTTTCTCTCGCTCCTGGGCGGTTGGCTGCTCACGTTCGGCCATGAAGTCGGCGCTCATACAAGGCTCATCAAACCACCTATCCCAGGACTCACCTACAGGTGTGATTATGCGAGTACGACCAACCACGACGATCTCAACATGCGTGACCTCATCTGGCAGGGCCACTGCCTCGGGCAGGTAAACCCCCTGGCCACGACCACACCTAAAAACTGTTGATTCCATCACGCGTCCTATGAACACAGTACCAACCGAACATAGCTAATGGGCCCGGTATGTCAACTGACACCGGATGCACACGTTATGCAATACGGCTATACTGTATATAAAAACAGTAACCAGTGAGCCACCATGTTCGCCATCCCACATCCAACCCCGGACGCTCTAGAGCTGCCGCTTTTTCTGTCCCCTGTGGTTTGCGGCTTTCCTAGCCCAGCACAGGACTATATTGAGCAAACCATAGATCTGAACCAGATCTGTATTGAGCATCCCGCTGCCACCTTCTATGTCAGGGCCAGTGGCCACAGCATGGTGGAAAAGGGCATCAATGACGGGGATCTTTTGATCGTAGATAGGGCGCTCAAGGCCCGCCACGGCGCTATCGTTCTAGCCTGCCTTGATGGAGAATTCACTGTCAAACAGCTGCAAGAACGCCCGTTCCCTGCCCTGCTACCCGCCAATCCGGATTTCCAACCCATCCATCTATTGGACGGGCAGGAACTAGAAATTTTTGGCGTCGTAACCTATGTGCTCCACAAGACCAAACTGGGGTAAACCATGCCCAACGCCATTGCCCTCGTCGATGTGAACAACTTCTATGCGTCCTGCGAGCGCCTGTTTAGGCCAGACCTCAAGGGGCGCCCGATCGTGGTGCTATCGAACAACGACGGCTGCGTTGTGGCTCGCTCGGCAGAAGCCAAGGCGCTTGGCATCAAGATGGGTGTTCCCTACTTCCAGATCCGTCAGTTCTTCGAGGCCGCAGGCGGTGTTTGGTTCTCGAGCAACTACGCCCTCTATGGTGATATGTCACAGCGCGTAATGACCACGCTGGAAGGCATGGTGCCAACTGTCGAGGTGTACAGTGTTGACGAGGCGTTTGTTGAACTGAACGAATCATGGGCGGGAGACCTAACAGCATATGGTCGTCAGATCCGTGAACGAATACAGCAATGGACTGGACTCACAGTCGGCGTCGGGATCGGGCCAACCAAAACACTCGCCAAGCTGGCAAACTACGCCGCGAAGAAGTGGCCTGCGACTGGTGGAGTGGTTGATTTGCGTGATGAGGCACGTCGAGCGCGTTTGATGGCTATCACTCCGGTCGGGGAAATATGGGGAATAGGTAGAAAACTGACCACCAGGCTCGAAGCGCACGGGATCAATAGTGTGGCGGACCTAGTCGCTGTCGATGGTAAAAACCTACGGCATCGTTATGGGGTCGTTGTTGAGCGAACCGTGCTAGAGCTACGCGGCTATCCATGCGCCAGCCTGGAGCAGGACACACAAGCCAAACAGCAGATCATCTGCTCCCGATCATTCGGTGAACGGATCACACACATGAATTCCATGCATCAAGCACTCGCAGGATATATGGAACGTGCAGCTGAAAAACTCCGGGCAGAGGGAATGTACTGTCGCCATGTCACTCTATTCATTCGTACCTGCCCCTTCAATGACAAAGAGCCCTACTACGGCAACCACGTGAGCACCAAGCTGGCTGTGCCTACCAACGATACTAGGGAGCTGCTGGGAGTGATCCACTCACTGCTCTCTCATATCTGGCGGGATGGGCACCGCTACCAAAAAGGGGGCGTGATGCTAGCCGACTTCACTCCTATCGGCAGCCAGCAGGGAGATTTGTTCGACCATCATCAACATAAGCCCCGCAGTCAGGACCTAATGCAGATGATCGACCGAATCAACCAGGGACGATTAGGAAAAATTCATTTTGGAGCTCGTGGGAGAGACAACAGTGATTGGATTATGAGGCGTGAAAAACTCAGTCCCCGCTATACCACGGCATTAGACGAATTACCCATTGCAAAGTGACAACCCGGATTTGCACTCAGCAAGGCGCTCTTGCGCCATCATTAATTCGCAACCGGTGATTCGGTCAACGCCTTTCACATCACGCATTGGTGGTTTAATCTCATGTCCGTTGAGCATTCCAGTTAGCATCCACTGCCGCAGTTGGCCCAATGAGAGCCCCAATTGCCTGGCAGCATCCAGCATTCGCCATGGCAGCTTAAATTGCAGATCGTCGGACACAGGGTCAGAGTTACCAGCCTGCAATTTTAACAAAGCCCGGTGAGCAAGGGTCTCTGCCATTGATCCAAACCGCGCTTCGCTATGGGACTTTCTGCCCTAAGTAGCTTGCCTGCCACAGGCCACGAGATGGTTGAACTGTAACGCTACCGGAACTAAATGGTTTACTCATTACACACTCTATCCTCTATAAAGGCCCAGTATGAGCGACTCGGATTGTCTCAAGCCCCTATCCGAGTCGCTCAGTATATACATTTCAAATTCTGCATAAAGACTATGCCCATCCGGCTCGACTTGGAGCTAGTCCGATGCCATATCGGCTCTTGAAGCTGGCTGAGGGTCATGGGAAATCAGGTTAGTTTATGTTGTTTTCTCGGTAGAATACAATTAATCTGTACGATTAATGGACTAAAAACGGTCGTTTTTTGGGGGGGGGATGTGAACATTGTAGATGCTCTTGTTCTTAAGAAGTTAATGAGCGTTGGTGATGAAACGGTTCTGTCGATCTTAAAGTTTTCAGCGTATAGCGGAGTGTCAACGCTCGAAGAACTGGTACACCATTCCTCCAATCTAAAAATCTCAAATGTTAAATCTCGAGCAGCTCTCGAAAGTTTCTTCAACGCTGCGAACTTCCAGGCTCTCAGGGACGAAGTACAAGCTGAGATTGATTCGTTCAAAAATAAAGGAGTTGAGATTGTTCTCTTCGGTTCGAAAACCTATCCAATCTCGTTATACAATCTCCCGAAACCTCCTCCCTTTCTTTACTGCAAAGGCAATCTGAAACTCTTAGAGAATAGGCTTTCTATAGCTGTTGTAGGAACTCGTGAAAACACCCCCAAGGGTGAAACCATAACGATTAAAACTATTCAAAAGTTTGCGACTTATGGTTTCACGATAGTCAGTGGACTTGCACTGGGTATCGATACAATTGCTCATCGCGCTGCATTAGACGCCAAAACCTCAACGATTTCTGTTCTTGTCGATGTGGATTCTATTTCTCCCACAAGTAATCGAGAACTCGCTCAGGAAATTTTGGATACGGATGGACTTCTAGTTGCGGAGAATGCTCCAGGAACCAAAGCAATACCTGCGTTCTTTGCTAAGCGAGACAGGATACAAGCAGGTTTATCTACTGCCGTCTTTGCTATTGAAACTTCGATAGATGGTGGGACGATGCACGCAGTCAAATCTGCTCTCTCTATGGAGCGTCCTGTCTTCGTTCCTGACGCACAGAAAGCTAGGTATCCAGATCTTACTATCAAGGCAATTTCAGGAACGCAACATCTAGTTAACGAAGGAAAGGCGATACCCTACACGAGCGAATCTTATGAAGATATTCAGCTTCAATTAAAAGACATCGCGAGTTCATTTAGATCGTTGAAATCAAACGGTGGCCTGCTGTGATAAAGGTCATCGTCCTCGATCTTGATGACACGCTTATTGATACATCAAGCCTCGAACCATTTCGGTCAGCTGGCCGATGGAGAGACATACACAGGTACTTTAATGGTTGTGCCGTTTATCAGGGCGTTGTCGGCCTTGTTACAACGGCTCGGTCAGTTGGAATCAAGGTTGCTATCTTCTCGAATGCGCCTTCGAATTACGTTCAGGGTCTACTCAAACACTTCAGTATCTCTGTTGATTATGTAGTAGCCTACCATGATGTAACGCAGCATAAGCCGAGCCATGAGGGCGTTACTCGTATTCTCGAGTATTTCGGTGTTAGCGCCGACGAGTCAATTTATTTAGGAGATAGCAACCTAGATCGAGACGCTGCTTTCAATGCAGGAGTTGAGTTTTTCTCAGTAGATTGGGGTTCTGCCTCGGAGATCGATTCGTCACATAAGGGAGTAAGCAATCTCTCCGAGCTTATTGGAAAAAACTCGACACCGAGTTCCGCAACAACGGGACGTTCTGAGTTAATACAATCTGGAAATAAACTTCATCTGGGATTCTATTTAGATGGTGTCAAACAGGAAGTTTGGTCTTTCAAAGATAACAAGAATCCTTCTGTACGCCGCTGGGTTAACAAGACTGTTGAGCTAGCTCCTTCATTTCCAGTTATAGATATTGTTGTTCGAGCGTTAGGTCACGCTGAGCTTAGGGCTGAAGATGGCGATAAAGCATTAGATACCTTGGGCAAGTCGCTGGCTGTTGCTTTAGGGGCTACTTACCAACCTAAGATATTAGAGAAAAAGCACGTATTAGTTAAATCGACTAATTGCAGTGCAGTACAAAGACGACAGCAGGTCGGAGGGGCCTATAAAGCCGAAGTTGATTCAATAGAAGCGAATTCAAATCCGACATTTCTTATCGTTGACGACGTATTAACTTCGGGGGCTACAACTGATGAGATAACACGCTGTCTATCTCAAGCTTTCCCGAATTCAAGTATTTACATTTTTACGTTGGTCAAAACTCTCTATAGATTAGAGCTAAGTACTGACAGCATTGAACAACAGCACAATAACCAACTATTTTCAGATTTGTACAACCCAATCATCGACTCGCTGGCGGATGAAAGTGAACTATCTGGATATGTCAGGCCGAAGTCTAGTCGTAGGCTTGTAAGCAAGAAGTTTTCTGCTAACTACGCGAGAACCAACCATAACTTCATTTTCCATAATCTTCTCAACTATTCTATCTCGTCTGAAGTGGCGTCTGGTCAGCTATTTGGAGCAATTCAAGTTCTTAAAAACATACTTCAGAGAGGGAAGCCTACAATAGCCTCGCGAAAACTGAGGAAAGCATTTGGCATTGAGCTGGAACAGAGCGCTCTTAATACACCAGCTCAGGCTCTTTTGTCAGATAAGTCAGTTTTTTGGAACAGATTAATTCGAGGCAACAAACAGTCTGGAAGCTACCCAGCGAAAAGGTTTTTTGATGAGCTGATTCCGAAGTATTTCGGTAAGTACATTTTTGTAAAACAGCTAATGCTCCCTGAAGTCCAGATTTACGATATGACTCAGGTCTACGTTGAACAATTCCAGAACCGACAGGTAGATTTTTACATTCCTCAAGTTGGTTTAATTATTGAGATAGACGGTCAGCAACACCAAAATTCTCAGCAGTTAGATGAGATGAGGGATTTGTTTACTGAAACCCAGGGACTGAAGACTGTTCGGTTCACTGTTCAAGAACTGGCATCTGAGAACCAGTCATTTATCAGTAAGATAAATTCGATTATTTCTCACATTCAGATCGTAGATGGCCTAGAGCGTGACGGTGTCCTAACGCCTCCTAATGGTATTTCTTTATTGAATTACCAAGAGGTTTATGAAAATGGAGCTGATGTTACCGACCCACGATTGAGGCTGACCTCGGCGTTGCGTTTCCAGTTACTGTTATTGGAGCTTCTTGAACGCGGTCAGATCAGACTAGGAGAGTTGAAAAAACTATTCATAGTCAATCGTGATGGCACAGATTTTGCTGAAGCGGCACTAGACGACCTGAACGATTTGTTATCGAATCTCTTGCGTCTCATTGGTATTGAAGAAAGGCGAATTGAAGTAGCGCTGATCGAATCAGATGAGCTTCCGAGCGAACGGTCTGGTGAAAATATATTCATCGACTTCAGCATACTGGAGCGTTATGACGATTCCTTTCAAGTTAACAAAGACGTCATATATTCACGTACGGATTACTTCGATTTCTATCGATACTTCGAAGATTCTGATGCTGTTTCAATAGAAACCAGTCAATTAATTGACTATGACTTCTTCGAGCTTTCATGCAGTGATCCCATTGCCTACAAGCTAGATCTTAGCCCAGGCAGCGAGCAGCGAGAGTCTCTGAGATACTTCCTCAGCAACCTGTTTCTACCATACCTAGAGGATGTAGATTTCAGGGAAGGGCAGGTTGGTATCATAGGATCTGCACTTTCGAGAAACGGCACAATAGGATTGTTGCCTACAGGTTCGGGTAAGTCGATTTGTTACCAGCTGTCTGCGGTTCTGCAACCAGCTGTTAGCTTTGTCGTGTGTCCGATAAAGAGTTTGATGTATGACCAGAAAGCCGATTTGGATAGCATCGGCTTCACTCGAAGCAATTTTATTACTAGTGATTTGAAGGCAGGAGAGAAGGCCAAAGTTCAGAGCGATTTCGGACGTGGTAAGTACTTCTTCGTTTTCATATCGCCTGAGCGATTCCAAACCCATGCGTTTAGAAAAGAGATGTTGGCTATCGGACTAGATCTCTCATTTGCCTACGCGGTGATCGATGAAGCTCACTGTTTGTCTGAGTGGGGGCATGATTTCAGGACGTCTTATCTTAACCTGGCAAATACAATTGGACGGTTTGCTCCCAGTGCAATTTATATAGGCCTAACTGCAACCGCATCAGTTAACGTCCTAAAGGATATTCAAACAGAGTTTGATATCCCCGATGATTTTGTCCGCACACCCATGGACTTCACTCGCGAGGAACTCTCATTCCACGTTATCGACGATAAAGGCCGCAAAGTTGATGCAGCCGTCGAACTTGTTTCTGAAATGGAGCGTAAATGGAATTCCGACGGGGAATATGGCAATAAGGCGGGAATCATATTCACTGCCACCGTCAACGGGTCTAAGGGTTGTCATAGCTTAGCGGGCCGAATTTCAACACTCTTGAATATGGATGTTAGATATTTTTCGGGGTCTGCTCCGAAAATGGGGGTATTACAGGGAGAGGCTTTCGATAGATATAAGCGCCAAGTTCAAGACGATTTTAAAGAAAATAAATACCGCCTACTTACTGCTACTAAGGCATTCGGAATGGGCGTGAATAAGGGGAATATTGCCTATACGGTTCACTTCGGAATACCTGGGTCGATGGAAGCCTTGTATCAGGAAGCAGGCAGGGCAGGGCGAGATAAAAAATTATTCAAGGAAGTACCCGCAGATTGCTATGTGCTTCTCACAAAAGAGCCCAATTCAGCTATTCTCGACAAGATTTGGGACGCTAGTACGAACGTCAAAGATCTGAAGGAGTACGTGAAGTTATTGAGTCGAGATAGCGACCTGAACACAAATCTGTTCCTGATGACAAACAGCTTGGACACAATCAATGATGAGTTCAAGTTGATGGCAAACGTATACGAATTCTTTAAGTACAATCAGGAACACAACACGGTGACCATTACTGCCAGGCAGTTTGGTACGGAAAAGTATAAATTGGAAAAGGCTATCTACCGTCTTTCTCAATTAGGTATTGTTTCTGACTGGGTAATCGAAGACTTTTTTAATGGCACGCTCTATGTCGAGTTCCAGTGCCTATCGGAAGAAGGTCTTGAAAATAAAATTGAGCATACCGTCAGAAAGTATGATCCTGAGTTCAAACTCGCGGATGTGTTCAGTAGTGATAACCAGTACTACAAAATTCTCTGCGACAAGTTAAGAAAAGGGTCTATCGATAAATCGCAATTTATCTTTCTTGTTCTTTTACTCTGGTCCTATGACCATTTTGTCTACAACCGTCGCCAGTCACAGAAGAACGTTTATGAACAATGTAGTTTATTCGCTGAAGGCAGGATGGACGACAAAGAATTTAAGGAGAAGCTAGAGGGTTATTTCAGGCACGACAAGTCGAGCCAACTTCTGCTCAATATGGCTGAGAATTCTGTGTCGGCGAAGATATGGCCATCAGTATTTTTTGAAACTGATGAAGAAGAGCGCACGGAACATCTAGTAGGCAGCGAGAAGATGACGCTCCTACGAGGTCAACTTTCTCGATTCCTAGAGTCATACAAAGATAATGCATTCTTGAACTACTTGAGCGGTGTACTGCGACTAGCTTCCGATGAGTTTGATGATGCAGATGGAGAGCGAAGAATGGCAGCGTCTTTTGATCGATTGATTAGTGATAATAGGGATGAAGCACTAGAGCTGGTCCGAAAAACTATGCAGCTAAAGCCAATGTTCTCTGAAAATGCGCGAAGCCGCTTTGCTCGTTTGGTCCATGAGAAATTTGATGATTTGGATGTTCTTGGGGAGGTAAATGAAGAGCTAGGGGATCCGTTCTCCTATCACACTTTGTTAGCTCCACTAGCAAATAGGCTTGAAAAACTTACCAGCCAATACAAGGGGATTAATTGGTGAATGACATACAGAAACTACACCGAGTAATCGATTCACTCGAAGAGCAATCGGCGCAAGTGGCAGAGTTTAATGGCCTGTTAAGCGCAGTTAACGATGCAAGAACAGAGATAGAGGCTGCGAAATCAACCCTCGCAAATCTAGCTACTGAACAGGGTGAATGGGTTACGAAGAACTCGAATAAATTTGAAGAGTTTGAAGGTCGCCTGACGTCACTTAATGACCTTCTAGGCCAGATCAAAGATGAACAGTTTAAACTAAGGCGTGACGTAGCAGCCTTGACGTTCGTAACACCTGATCAGTTTGAACAAGGCCGCGCAGCAATTGATAGCTGCATTGCTAAACAATTTGGCGAATTGAACAGCAAGTTAGAGGCTGTCGCGGAGTCTCAGAAAAGATCGATAAGTGGGCTACGAGCCATAGTTGTTTTAGGTATATTGGTGTTGGCTGGAGGTATCGGACTTCTGACTATGAACATGGTTTAATTTTCAGATTACCATTCAGTTTTTAATTGTAATCAATAAGTTGGCTTCGGCTTTGCCAGTGGCGCACCTCGCAGCCAGTTGCAGGAGTTGGCCAGCCTGGCTTTTATAGAGCGTAGCGAAAACATAGTGCTGCTGGGCCCAAGCGGAGTGGGCAAGACGCATCTTGCCATCGCACTGGCCTATCGGGCTCTGATGGCTGGCATCAAGACCAGATTTATCAGCGCAGCAGACCTGATGTTGCAGCTGCAAGCAGCTCAACGACAGGAGCGGCTTAATGCCTACTTCAGCCGTGTCGTGATGGGGCCGCGTTTACTGGTGATCGATGAGATAGGCTACTTGCCGTTTGGGCGTGAGGAAGCAAACCTGTTTTTCAATGTGATCGCCAAACGTTATGAGAAAGGGAGCCTGATCTTGACGAGCAATCTGCCCTTTAGCCAGTGGGCCAGCACCTTTGCCGATGATCAGACACTGACGGCAGCTATGCTCGATAGACTGTTACATCATGCACACATCGTTCAGATCCGCGGTGAAAGCTATCGTTTGAAAGAGAAACGCAAAGCGGGGGCCACACCCAAAACCAATTAACCCCATGTCCGGGTGGATCACTTTTCAATCGGCGAAATTAGCCAGAGTGGATCAGTTTTCGGTCGGCGTTGACACGTAACAAATTTTTATATTTACCTTTAGCTTTATCTCGAGAGGCTTTTTCTAACTTACTTTGTTTAACATTCATACCTTCAGTGCAAAAGTAAAAAAGAACTCTCTCAGCACAATATAGGTCACATTTCTCTTTTTCTGAGAAAGGTACTTTTTCATTGCTTCTTTTCAGGGCATATAATAGCAGATCAAGTATCTCAGATAGACATCCTTTCTTACGAAAACGCTCCACTTTCTCATACTCTATTTCATACTCATCCTTCTCTACGCTACATTCCTCAACCATAGGAATAGCATCAATAATCACACCAATAAACTCACCGACTTTCCGACCCGGTATAAAACCATAGCAATCACTATACTGCTCATCGTCGCCTTTACTACGCTTAATCACAGGAGAACCACCAAGGAACCCACGCCTCATATTTTCCATATAGGCATACTGGACCAGTCGTTGCTGCTCCTGGACCCAAAGCTTTGCATTTTTTGCGTCAGCCTCGGTTAACTCTTTTATAAGAGAAAAGTCAGAATCTACATCAACTGTACCTAGGTGAACATTTACAGCCCTATACCTACGAACAAATTTACCTGAACTGAGCTCCAGCTCTTCCAGTACACTCACGGTTTTGCTAAATGATACGGTTCTAAGATTTGCATTCAACCTCATATTAGCCATGCCACACCTCTCATTATTATTGTTATTTTATGTTTTTTTCTTTGGTTTGTTCGTGTGATATGGGGTCCCCATACCAATCAGTAATCCATTCATTGTTCTTCAAAATTTCATTCTTAAGTTTTTCTCTGTCTAAGAAAAACATGTTTGGCTTATCAATAGTATCTTTCCCTGAGTTAATATCTGGGACATATCCATCAGGAATCAATGCGTTTGATCCTACATGAACGCTCTCCAGCCCTTTCCTAAAAATTGTAGCCAAAACGTCATTCAACAGTGCTCGTGCATTTGATATAAAACTATCTGACGGTTCCTCGATTGATAGCAAAACAAAATCCAGTCTTAGAAGTCGGAAAAAGAATGACGATGTACCATATGTTTTTTTATCCACAAATGACTGCACTGATCTTTTCATCTTGGCATATTGTTTTTTAGTACAACGAATCAATGCAGTAAACGGTATCACTCTAAGAACGCTTAATTCATTTAATTCATTCGAAACACCCAAGTTCAGACTGTAATCATCTCGTCTAGGTGAATATTCAATACCTTGCTCGATCAGCTTAAACCAAGTAGCCCGTGACTTTTTAACTTTCGTCCCTGATATCCATCGCTGACCATCTATACTGTAACAGATCCCCTGTGGCTCACGATTATCAACTCTCCACGGCTTGACCATTACATTATGCTCACGCAACCTAGTGACAAATTCAGTCATGTTGTTCGGCTGGTTTTTAAAAACCACGTCCATTGCATCCCTAATTATACAGGCGGGATCATGCATAGCATGAAAGCTCCCTCTACCACGGCCATTTTTAATATTGACTATGCTATACTCATGACCGAAATTTGCTTCAGGACTTTTACAGTTCGCCAATCCCAATTCAATTTCTATTTTTCGAGCAGCGTCAACTCCCCGAGCGTAGTCATTACTATCATCAACTAAGGTTCTGTCAAGTTTTACTCTACATGCCACAACATGTACATGTAGAGAGCTTGTATCGCGGTGTATAACAGATGTCCATCGAGTATCGCTACCATATCCCAATTCACTCATTAGCAGCCTAGCTGCAACTAGACATTGATATGGCGTTAATGATTCATCGGGGCTCAATGATAGTGAATAATGTGCACATAGTTGGTTTCCTGTGCCTGCATACAATGATGCCTGCATATTCAACTCCATGAGTAGTGGCCCGATGTCATAATCAGAGACCTCGCCTCTTTCATTCAATGTAATATTTGGTCTATTAATTACACCACCACCGAGATGATAAACCTGTGATGGCATGGATTTTCGTTTCCTACCAATATGTATAGCTCGGTAAATATAAGACAGTCTGTACTGGAAGTTTTGGCCGAACCTGTGTTTTTCAAAATTCATTTCAACTTCACTCCAATCAGAGCTTTTTCAATTCCTACAAACAGAGAATTTATAGATGAGAAAGCCTGCATCACTGGAGAGTTATCACTACTGTCAGTAATAAGTTTATAAACGTCACTACCAACTTCAGCTTCAGCTTCAGCTTGTCTAATCAACAACATGATTTGATTTAAATTCGATGATATATTGTATACCCCCTCGAGCAATCTCACACGATCATCATATGAAAAATCTGGTGAGATAATACTGTCTGGTTCCCTGAGAGCCAAAAACCGAATCAGGCTAGACTTTTTGGGAATGCCATAGGTTTTACTATGCTTAGTTAAAACACGTTGCTCAGCTGCATTAAATGAGATTCGGAGTATTAAGCTGCGTTTTTCGTCAGCTGATTTTTGGGGTCTACCTGAGCGTGGTTTTATGTTCATTGCGTGCACCTTTATAATAATTATTAGTAGTGTTATGCGTTTTATTTTTCAAACCAACCTATTTAATAGACATTAAAACATAGCTGGTTTAGCGTTTTTTTCAAAAAATATACAATAAATTTATACGAAGTCACATTAAGAAATGAGCTAAATTATTCGGTGATATTTAATGCTTACTCTAATTATAGTATTGCAAACACTAAATATAATATCAACAATTTTTTGAGCTAAATTATTAATTTAACGACCAATGTTATCAATGGTATTGGCGAAAGTTAATATTTAAAATATGAAATCAACTAGGGAGGGTGCTTATTCGCACCCTCCCTAGCTGTAGTTTGGTGCCAATATTTATCATTAAAATTATTGATCTTTATATAGCCACTGTAGTGGTCTAATCATCCCGGACACCATTTTGGGTGGTACAGTTGCCACCATAACCTGAGGTGTTCAATGACAAGATTACGTCGCTCATTTACTGCCCAATTCAAACTCTACGCAGTCGCAATATAGGTTTCGTGAAATGGAAACCTGGCTGCTGACGACTGGCCGAGCTTCTCCTTAATGGTCTCTGGCAGTCACATTATCGGTATCGTGAAATGGGATCCTGCCCATCCAGTGATGGCGATTGTCAGCTGACAACGGACCAATCTTCGCCTGAGTACCTGAGGCCGGAACAGCTATAGGTATCGTGAAATGGAACTCCGACCCAAGCCGATAGCGATTGTCGGCTGACAACGAGCTGATCTGCACCTGAGTACCCGCTGGCCGGAACTGCTACAGGTATCGTGAAATGGAAATCGGACCCCAGCAAGCTCGATTGTCGGCTGACAACGGGCTGATCTGCACCAGAATACCCACTGGCCCGAAGTGCTACAGGTATCGTGAAATGAAAATTTGACCCCAGCGAGCTCGATTGTCGGCTGACAACACGCTGTTTTGTGCTGCTCGACATCGGGGCTTATCAGCTATAGGTATCGTGAAATGGAATTTGGCTCATTGCAGGCAGCGATTGTCGGCTGACAACACGCTGATCTGTGCATGAGTACCCGCTGGCCGGAACTGCTACAGGTATCGTGAAATGGAAATCTGACCCCAGCAAGCTCGATTGTCGGCTGACAACGGGCCGATCTGCACCTGAGTGCCCGCTGGCCGGAACTGCTATAGGTATTGTGAAATGGAAATCTGACCCTGACAGGCAGCGATTGTCGGCTGACAACGAGGTGATCTGCGCCAAAACTCAAATAGGCCGGAACTGCTACAGGTATTGTGAAATGGAAATCTGACCCTGACAGGCAGCGATTATCGGCTGACAACAGGCTGATCTGCGCCAAAGCCACAGCAGGCAGGAACAGCTACAGGTATCGTGAAATGGAAATCTGACCCTGACAGGCAGCGATTGTCGGCTGACAACAGGGGTTATCTACGTCAGACCCCAGCAGGCCAAAACGGCTACAGGTATCGTGAAATGGAATGCTGGCCCTGACTGGCAGCGATTGTCGGCTGACAACGGGCTGAACTGCACCAGAGAACCCGTTGGCCGGAACGGCTACAGGTATCGTGAAATGGAATTATGACTCTGGCTAAATTCGATTGTCGGCTGACAACGAGGCGATCTGCACCAGAGCATCCGCTGGCCCGAACTACTACAGGTATCGTGAAATGGAAATTCCGCCCCAACAAGCTCGATTGTCGGCTGACAACGGGGTATCTGCACCAGAGCATCCGCTGGCCCGAACTGCTACAGGTATCGTGAAATGGAATTCTGCCCCTGGCAAACAGTGATTGTCGGCTGACAACGGGCTGAACTGCACCAGAGCATCCGCTGGCCGGAACTGCTACAGGTAGCGTGAAATGGAATTTTGACCCTGACTGGCAGCGATTGTCGGCTGACAACGGGCTGAACTGCACCAGAGAACCCGTTGGCCGGAACGGCTACAGGTATCGTGAAATGGAATTATGACTCTGGCTAAATTCGATTGTCGGCTGACAACGAGGCGATCTGCACCAGAGCATCCGCTGGCCCGAACTGCTACAGGTATCGTGAAATGGAAATCCCGCCCTAACAAGCTCGATTGTCGGCTGACAACGGGGGTGTTCTGCACCAGAGAACCCGTTGGTCGGAACGGCTACAGGTATCGTGAAATGGAAATCCCGCCCTAACAAGCTCGATTGTCGGCTGACAACTGGCGGATCTGCGCATGAGTGCCAGCAGACAGGAATAGCTACAAGTATCGTGAAATGGAAACCTGACTTCATCGAGCTCGATTGTCGGCTGACAACGGGCTGAACTGCACCAGAGCATCCGCTGGCCCGAACTACTACAGGTATCGTGAAATGGAATTATGACCCTGGCTAAATTCGATTGTCGGCTGACAACGGGGTGAGCTGCACCAGAGCATCCGCTGGCCCGAACTGCTACAGGTATCGTGAAATGGAATGCTGGCCCTGACTGGCAGCGATTGTCGGCTGACAACGGGGGTTATCTGCGTCAGACCCCAGCAGGCCCGAACTGCTACAGGTATCGTGAAATGGAATTCTGCCCCTGGCAAACAGTGATTGTCGGCTGACAACGCGGTGATCTGCACCAGAACATCCGCTGGCCCGAACTACTACAGGTATCGTGAAATGGAAATCCCGCCCTAACAAGCTCGATTGTCGGCTGACAACAGGGGTGATCTGCGCCAGACCCCAGCAGGCCCGAACTGCTACAGGTATCGTGAAATGGAATTCTGCCCCTGGCAAACAGTGATTGTCGGCTGACAACGGGGGTGATCTGCACCAGAGAACCCGTTGGTCGGAACTGCTACAGGTATCGTGAAATGGAAATCCTGCCCCCAACAAGCTCGATTGTCGGCTGACAACACGCTGTTTTGTGCTGCTCGACATCGGGGCTTATCAGCTATAGGTATCGTGAAATGGAATTTGGCTCATTGCAGGCAGCGATTGTCGGCTGACAACACGCTGATCTGTGCATGAGTACCCGCTGGCCGGAACTGCTACAGGTATCGTGAAATGGAATTCTGCCACTGGCAAACATCGATTGTCAGCTGACAACGAGGTGATCTGCACCAGAGCGCCAGTAGGCTGGAACTGCTACAGGTAGCGTGAAATGGAAATCTAACCCTGGCAAACATCGATTGTCAGCTGACAACGAGGTGATCTGCGCCGGAGTGCCAGCAGGCCGCAACTGCTACAGGTAGCGTGAAATGGAATCCCGCCCCTAACGAGCTCGATTGTCGGCTGACAACGAGGTGATCTGCACCAGAGCGCCAGTAGGCTGGAACTACTACAGGTATCGTGAAATGGAATTCTGCCACTGGCCAACATCGATTGTCAGCTGACAACGAGGTGATCTGCACCAGAGCGCCAGTAGGCTGGAACTGCTACAGGTAGCGTGAAATGGAAATCTAACCCTGGCAAACATCGATTGTCGGCTGACAACGGGGTGATCTGAGCCGGAGTGCCCGCTGGCCGGAACTGCTACAGGTATCGTGAAATGGAAATCTGACCCCAGCGAACTCGATTGTCGGCTGACAACGGGCTGATCTGCACCAGAGTACCCGCTGGCCGGAACTGCTACAGGTAGCGTGAAATGGAATCCCGCCCCTAACGAGCTCGATTGTCGGCTGACAACGAGGTGATCTGCACCAGAGCGCCAGTAGGCTGGAACTACTACAGGTATCGTGAAATGGAATTCTGCCACTGGCCAACATCGATTGTCAGCTGACAACGAGGTGATCTGCACCAGAGCGCCAGTAGGCTGGAACTGCTACAGGTAGCGTGAAATGGAAATCTAACCCTGGCAAACATCGATTGTCGGCTGACAACGGGGTGATCTGAGCCGGAGTGCCCGCTGGCCGGAACTGCTACAGGTATCGTGAAATGGAAATCTGACCCCAGCGAACTCGATTGTCGGCTGACAACGGGCTGATCTGCACCAGAGTACCCGCTGGCCGGAACTGCTACAGGTAGCGTGAAATGGAATTATCACCCTGGCAAACATCGATTGTCGGCTGACAACGGGCTGATCTGCACCAGAGTACCCGCTGGCCGGAACTGCTACAGGTAGCGTGAAATGGAATTATCACCCTGGCAAACATCGATTGTCGGCTGACAACGGGCTGATCTGCACCAGAGTACCCGCTGGCCGGAACTGCTACAGGTATCGTGAAATGGAAATCCCGCCCTAACAAGCTCGATTGTCGGCTGACAACAGGGGTTATCTGCGTCAGACCCCAGCAGGCCCGAACTGCTACAGGTATCGTGAAATGGAAATCCTGCCCCCAACAAGCTCGATTGTCGGCTGACAACACGCTGTTTTGTGCTGCTCGACATCGGGGCTTATCAGCTATAGGTATCGTGAAATGGAATTTGGCTCATTGCAGGCAGCGATTGTCGGCTGACAACACGCTGATCTGTGCATGAGTACCCGCTGACCTAAACAACTACAGGTATCGTGAAATGGAACTCAGCCCCTGGTAAACATCGATTGTCAGCTGACAACGGAGTGATCTGCACCTGAGTACCCGCTGACCTGAACAACTACAGGTATCGTGAAATGGAATTTTGACACTGGCAAACATCGATTGTCGGCTGACAACGGAGTGATCTGCACCTGAGTACCCGCTGGCCTGAACAACTACAGGTATCGTGAAATGGAATTTTGACACTGGCAAACATCGATTGTCGGCTGACAACGGAGTGATCTGCACCTGAGTACCCGCTGGCCTGAACAACTACAGGTATCGTGAAATGGAACTCAGCCCCTGGCAAACATCGATTGTCAGCTGACAACGGAGTGATCTGCACCTGAGTACCCGCTGGCCTGAACAACTACAGGTATCGTGAAATGGAACTCAGCCCCTGGCAAACATCGATTGTCAGCTGACAACGGAGTGATCTGCACCTGAGTACCCGCTGACCTAAACAACTACAGGTATCGTGAAATGGAATTTTGACACTGGTAAACAGCGATTGTCGGCTGACAACGGGGTGATCTGCGCCTAAGTGCCCACAGTGAATGGACTATCAGTATCGTGATAAAGGTAAACGGTTGCATCTCAAAGAAAACCACAAGCCATTTGACGTGTGGTTTATTTTTTCACTCTATCAAGGTATAGATAAACATTATTTCTGGAGTTAATCTGTATACCTATTAGCATTACAACGATTTCTAATTGCAATTTTATTTCTAATCCAAGAGTCAATTTCTGCCTCTACAAATGCAACGGAGCGAGGCCCCAAACTTACCTGTTGTGGAAACAATCCGTGACTTATTAAGCTATAAACTGTAGACCTGGACATGCCTGTTTTTTTTACTACTTCAGTCATCTTGATCAAACGAATATCTTGTTCGTATACCATATACCCCTCACATTCTAGTTTGAGAAGAATTAAATCACATATAAAAAAATACACAAGAAAAACTTAGAGAGAAAACGAAATAAGCCATTGACTCTATTAGACTTTATAAATAACCACATAGAAATGACATACAATTATTATGTCTTATAAATAATTAGAGCTATTTTATAAGTGATTATAAATAACCATCCTTATGTTGGTGTACTGAACATAGCTGAACTTGCAATGGAGTAGCCTTGTTTTCAACAGCTCTGTATAAAACTTCGCCAACAAAAACCCAATCAAAACTCGTTATCATGCCTTTCTTACTTACAGAGGCGTTGTTGCCCAAATCTATACAGCTTGAATGTAACTACCTGAGGATTTGGCGTTCTGATCACCACCATCCTCTTCAAGTCTGCATTATGGGTACGTCGCCTCACACCATCGCCAACTGACCTAAATACAACAAATCTTTGATTAATAGTAGCTAACTCACCTTCTGGATTGATGCCGAAGCCATGAGCAATTGGTTTCGCTACGACCTTCATGTACGGCGGGACCGCAGCCCGCTTTACACTGACCAGACCATCAGTACCTCCCTGATGCTCAAGGGAATTTTCAACCTCACTCTGCGGGCTACTCAGGAACTACTCGACTCCCTGTTCGAGTTGATAAATGTGCCGTCGTGCTCACCGGACTATAGCTAATGGGATGGTCGCCCCTCCCCAAAACGGCATCTGAGTGCCAAAGTGGCGAATGTAAGTTCCCACTGATGAGAGAGGCGACCACCATGAAGGCTACGACTATCGGCATTGATCTGGCAAAACATCTCTTCCAATTACATGGCGTTGATCAACATGGCAAGACGGTCCTCAAGCGATAGTTGAAGCGGGATCAGATGCTCTCATTCTTTACCAATCTTCCTCCTAGCCTGATCGGCATGGAGGCATGCGGCAGTGCCCATTACTGGGCCAATAAACTGCAAGGAATGGGGCATACCGTCAAACTGATGGCGCCGCAGTTCGTTAAGCCCTATGTGAAGACCAACAAGAACGATGCTGCGGATGCAGAAGCTATCTGCGAAGCCGTCACCCGACCCAATATGCGGTTTGTGCCAATAAAAAATGGCGAGCAGTTAGCCGTGTTGGCGCTACATCGCGCAAGGCAAGGGTTCGTCAAAGCCAGAACGGCACAAGCTAATCAAATCAGGGGCCTGCTGGCTGAACATGGCATCATTGTCCCTAAAGGTATTGCACACATTAGCCTACGATTGCCCGAGCTCCTGGAGGATGCAGAGAACAACCTACCCGGAACGTTTCGTCAATTAATTGAGCGTTTAGGGGAGCACCTCAAAGAGCTCGCCAAGCAGGTGAATGAACTGGAAGAGCAGATCTGGTGTTGGCACAAAGAAAACTCGGCAAGCCAGAAGCTGGCTAAGATGCCGGGTATTGGTCCTCTCACGGCCAGTGCACTGGTAGCGTCTATCGGCGATGCAAAGCAGTTCGAAAATGGCCGCCAGCTAGCAGCCTGGTTGGGCTTGGTACCCAAGCAACATTCCAGCGGCGGCAAGCAGACCCTGTTGGGGATAAGCAAACGCGGTGACATCTATCTACGCACACTGCTGATCCACGGGGCCCGCTCCGTGCTCCGGGTCGCTGAGCGTAAGACAGAGTACGCAGGAAGCTGGCTTGCGGGGGTCATGGAGCGACGTAACCATAATGTAACGGTAGTGGCACTGGCCAACAAGAATGCACGCATCATCTGGGCATTACTTGCCCATGAGCGCGAGTACGATGCTGATCACGCAGTAGCGGTCTGAGCGCAATAGCTAGCAGAGGAACGGTGTTTCATAGCAAGCGTGACAAAGTATCGAGTTAACAACCAGCGTTAGAAAGTACCACCGATTGCACGGGCGATCATGACGTGATGGCGAGGCAGGTCAGACCGTGACTGGCAAAACCCGACAGACACAGGGCACTAATAAGTGCGTTTAGCTGATAGAGGAGCCAGTCAGCGAATTCCATCAGGGATAGAGGCTGTTGCCTCGGTGAAATCCGGATCTATGGCTGCAATCTCAACCTGACTCACTTTCATTGATTGAGGGCTTGGCAAACCGGGGCGACCATCTATGTGTCAGCAAGAGTGCACGCACAGTAACAGTGGCCTATCGAAAGCCCCCAAAGAGACGCATTACCGACCTAGTGTTCGACTCGACTGGCCTCAAGATATTTGGAGATGGTGAGTGGAAGGTCAAAAAACACGGCGGCGAGTGCGGTGCAAGTTGCATCTGGCAGTAGACCCGGCCACTCACGATATCGTGGCGGTGGAAGTGTCATTGGAAAATGTCCATGATGCCGAAGCTCAACCCACTGGCAGAGACGGCGATGTATCGGTTCAAGCAGTTGATGAAGGGCAAAATCAATCTGCGACATACAACGCTCAGGTAGAGGACATGACGGTGTTGTGAGCGCTATAAACAAACTGAATAGTCTTGGCTTGCCGGCCACAAACCAAAGTGTAACTGCTACTTGGGGAAGGGAAATCTGCGTTTTCTGATTGATCTGCCCCCCCCCTGAGCAATTGTATCAATCAGCAAATACCACTATTGATGAGTGGTAGCGAGCCATCATCGTTGCTATGACCATGAAGCCAGCAACACTAAATGGTGCAACTAACTATTCACGGCTCCAGCATCTACACAGAAGGTAACCGGGTTGATGTATTGAAATTGGGAGAACAGGTGGATGACCTTACACATAAGGCGCGTATGACAAGAGTAAGAAACGACCCATTCTATACTCTTCACAACAAGTACGCCAACAAGTACGCCGACGATAAACTCACACTAAAATCGTTAACTAAAAAACCTAACCCATTGTTTTATATGGTGCCGATAAGGGGAATCGAACTCCTGACCTTCGCATTACGAATGCGCAGCTCTACCAACTGAGCTATACCGGCTTGTTGCCATTCAGATTCATGAAAAATGGCCGACGTGTCAATCGAGCCAACTCAATTTTATGAGTTGGCTCATGGTGTTAGCAGTCTTAGAGATCGACGAACTCGGGAATATGGGCGCGGCCACGGCTTTCGAGGAAATCGAGCAGGGCGCGGGGGGAGCGCACCAGGATCCGCTCTTGCGGGAAGCCCGCTTCGGTCACCAGACGGTGACAGTGGTCAAAATCGCCGAGGCTGAAGGCGACGTGGGAGTCGGATCCGAAAGTGAGATAGGCCCCCAGATCTCGCGCAGCTTCGACGATGGCGCGGCAGTTGCCTTCACTGCCCGGGCGCGAGTGAATGAAGGAGGAGTTGTTGATCTCCAGCGCCACCCGATAGTCGGCGGCCGCCTTGACCACCGCCTGAATGTCGATGGGAAATGCGGGATTACCCGGGTGGCTGATCATGTCAACCCGGCCGCTCTTGATGGCGTTAATCATCGCCTGGGTATGGGCGGCCTGATCGCAGGGAGGGAATACCTGCTCATGAAAGCCCGCCATGATCATGTCGAGGCGCGACTCGTAACGCTCGGGAAAGTCGATCTCCCCTTCCAGGTTTTTGATGTTGGCTTCGATACCCCGCAGGATCCCGACTCCATCCACCACCCTTGGCAGTATTGGCAAGTTGGCAAAGTGCCAGACATGAGGTGCATCGGCCATCTCGGGGCCGTGATCCGTGGTGGCAAACAGCTTGATCCCCTTGGCCTTGGCTATCGGCAGATAGTCGTGAATGGTACTGTAGGCGTGGGTGCTGGCAATGGTGTGAGTGTGGGTATCGACCGGGTACTTCATCTTCTCTCCCCTTTAGATATTAGGGGAGCAGCATAACAAAGAGTGGCAGCTTGGGCCACGCCAGTGCTTGCCACACTTTGTCACAAAATACCGCGAAGCTGACATAGTCTGAGGGGCTCTGGCTGGCATACTGCCCCCGTCGATACATGCCTGAACTCGCATCGACAGTTTGCCGTCAGGATGACGCGAACTCACTTTCCCCACCGTCGCGCCCTGCGGCGGTTTTTTTTGCCTGCAAACCGCAAACCGGTAACAAACGCGCAAAAAAAAGGCCCAACTAGCATGGTGCAGGTTGGGCGAGACTTAATGTTTAATTGCAGTGGCATAGATATAGAGTCCTGCTTATTGACTAAGTTCCGCCCACTTTGCTTTTTTCATCGAAAAACATTCCGCTAACACTCATTCACATTCTCTTGACACTTCACGTTATGAAACGTACTTTTTAAACATTCGTTTAAGTGAGGTGTCCAGTGAGTAAAATCGATACCAAAAACCGTATTCTCGATGCCGCTGAAGTGCTGTTTGCCGAGCGGGGATTCGCCGATACCTCTTTGCGTCTGATCACCAGCGAGGCCGACGTCAATCTGGCGTCGGTGAACTATCACTTCGGCTCCAAGAAGGAGCTGATCCAGGCGGTACTCGACCGTTACCTGAGCCTGTTTATGCCCGATCTCGACGCCCGCCTGCGGGTGTTGATGGAACAGGAGCAGCTGACCCTGCTGCAGCTGTTTGAAAGCTTTGTCGAACCGCTGATGAAACTCTCGGCGGTGCGGGCCAACGGCCCGGCCATCTTTATGCAACTGCTGGGGCGCGGCTATATCGACAGCCAGGGCCACCTACGCCGCTTTATCACCGCCCACTACGGCCCCATTCTGATGCGGATCACCCAGGCGATATCCAAGGCCAATCCGGCCCTGTCGCCAGCAGATCTCTTCTGGCGCCTGCACTTCACCCTGGGTACCGTCGTATTCACCATGGCCTCCGCCGATGCGCTGCGCGACATCGCCCTGGCCGACTTTGGCCAGCAGCTCGATGTGGAAGGGCTGGTGCGCAACGTTATTCCTTATCTGGCGTCCGGAGTCGGGGCGCCCGTGGAGTCGACCAGGCTCTCCCTGGCCGTGTAACAACCAACAATAAATCAACGGAAACAGTGAAATAGAAGGAACTTCGGTATGATCACATTGCTTGTCCTGCTGGTGCTGGCGATAGCCGTTGTGCTCGGCGTGCCCTCCATCCGTAAAAAGGTGGTAACCCGTCCGGTGTTCGGCATCTTCAAAAAGATACTGCCGCCCTTGTCAGCTACCGAGCGGGAGGCCATGGAAGCCGGCTCCGTCTGGTGGGATGGCGAGTTGTTTCGCGGCAACCCCGACTGGAAAAAACTGCACGGTTACGGCAAGGCCGAACTGAGCGCCGAAGAGCAGGCCTTTATCGACAATCAGGTCGAAACCCTGCTCGCCATGGTTGATGACTTCAAGATCGTCAACGAAACCAAAGACCTGCCGGAACCGGTGTGGGACTATCTGAAGAAGGAAGGCTTCTTCTCCCTGATCATCCCGAAATCCTACGGCGGCCGTGAATTCTCGGCGATCGCCAACTCCACCATCGTCACCCGCATCGCCACCAAGAGCCTGAGCGTGGCGGTCACCGTCATGGTGCCGAACTCCCTCGGCCCGGGCGAGCTGCTGATGCACTACGGCACCCAGGCCCAGAAAGATTTCTGGCTGCCGGGGCTGGCCAATGGCAAAGAGGTGCCCTGCTTCGCCCTGACCGGGCCGGAAGCGGGCTCCGATGCCGGCGCCATTCCTGATAAGGGGATCGTCTGCAAGGGGATGCACAAGGGCGAAGAGGTGCTGGGTATTCGCCTCAACTGGAACAAGCGCTACATCACCCTGGCCCCTCGTGCCACCGTGCTGGGGCTGGCGTTCAAACTCTATGACCCGGAAAAGCTGCTGGGTGACAAGGAAGAGCTCGGCATCACCTGCGCGCTCATCCCCACCAGCCACCCCGGCGTGCGCGTCGGCGATCGCCACTATCCCATGGGTCTGGCGTTCCTGAACGGCCCGACTTTCGGCAAAGATGTGTTCATTCCGCTCGACTGGATCATCGGTGGCCCGGATTACGCCGGTCGCGGCTGGCGCATGCTGGTGGAGTGTCTCTCCGCCGGTCGCGGCATCTCGCTGCCTGCCCTGGGCACCGCCTGTGGTCACATGGCGAGCCGCACCGTGGGCGCCTACTCCTACGTGCGCAAGCAGTTCGGCATGTCCATCGGCAAGTTTGAAGGGGTGCAAGAGGCGCTGGCCCGCATCGGCGGCCTCACCTATCAGCTGGAAGGGGCCCGTCGCATGACCGCCGGCTCGCTGGACTTGGGTCAGGCACCGGCCATCGTTACCGCCATCTCCAAGTACCACATGACCGAGATGGCGCGCCAGATCATGGATGACTCCATGGATATCCACGCCGGTCGTGCCATCCAGCTCGGTCCGAAAAACTACACCGGCTACGCCTACATGGGGATTCCGGTGGCTATCACGGTGGAAGGGGCCAACATCCTGACCCGTAACCTGATGATCTTCGGGCAAGGGGCCACCCGCTGCCACCCGTACGTCTTTGCCGAGCTGGAAGCGGCCGCCGACACCGACGTGGAGCGCGGTCTCGAGAAGTTTGACGCCCTGTTGATGAAGCACATCGCCTTCGGCGCCGGCAACTTCTTCGGCGCCCTGTTCCAGGGGCTGACCCTGGGTCAGTTCAACAGCGCGCCGGTAGCCGGCGAAACCGCCCGCTACTACAAACAGCTGTCTCGCATGAGTAAAGGGCTGGCCCTGTGTGCCGACGTCTCCATGCTGATGCTGGGTGGCGATCTCAAGCGCAAGGAGATGATCTCTGCCCGTCTGGGTGACGTGCTGAGCCACCTCTATCTGGCCTCCGCCACCCTCAAACACTACGAGGATCAGGGCCGCATGGTCTCCGATCTGCCGTTCGTGCAGTACGCGGTGGAGCGCAACCTCTACCTGATTGGCAAGGCGTTCGAGGGCTTCTTCCAGAACTTCCCGAACAAGGTGGTGGGTGCCGTGCTCAAGCGCGTGGTGTTCCCGTTCGGCGTCGGTTACAAGATGCCAGCCGACGACCGCTGCCACGCCATCTGTCTGGCCATGATGAAACCGGGCGAGCTGCGCGACCGTCTGACCGCCCTCTGTTATGTGGGCAAGGACGACGCGGATCCGGTCGGTCTGATGGAACGTGCCTTCCAGGCCATGGTTTCAGTGCAGCCCTACGAGAAGAAGCTGGTACAGGCCCAGAAAGAGGGCAAACTGCCCCGCAAGCTGGCCCTGCCGGAGCTGGTCGAAGCCGCCCTGGCCAAATCCATCCTGAGCAAGGACGAGGCGGACAAGCTGCTGGCCGCCGATGCCCTGCGCTACGAGGCAATCCAGGTGGACAACTTCGCACCCGGCGAGCTGGAAGGCTTCTCCCAGCAACCAAGCAAGCAGCCAAACAAGGTCGAGCACGCGGCCTGATCCTGACACCACTCTGTTATGACGCAACGGCCCTTCGGGGCCGTTTTTGTTATATTAAAGCCATCTTTTTACTGTTCGTACATACAGTGTGCAGCCAAACGGGCCACAGTTTGCTATCTTGGCGGCCATCACTCGCGTTTAGAGCAATCAACACCCATGAGCATTATTTTGGGCATCGATCCGGGTTCGCGGATCACCGGATACGGGGTTATCCGGGTCGTGGGCGGCAAGGCCGAATACTTAGGCTCTGGCTGCATCCGCACCGATTGCGGCGAGCTGCCGGAGCGCCTCAAGCAGGTCTATGACGGGGTATGCGAGATCATCACCCAGTTCAAACCCACCGAGTTTGCCATCGAGCGGGTCTTTATGGCCCGCAACGCCGACTCGGCTCTGAAACTGGGGCAGGCCCGTGGCAGCGCCATCGTCGCCGCGGTCAACGCCTATCTGCCGGTGAGCGAGTATTCCGCCACCCAGATCAAGCAGGCAGTGGTCGGCACCGGCGGCGCCGCCAAGGAGCAGGTGCAGCACATGGTGACCCATCTGCTGAAACTCTCCGCCACCCCGCAGGCGGATGCGGCGGATGCCCTCGGCGTGGCCCTTTGCCACCTGCACACCCGCCAGAGCCTGATCAAGATGGCCGGCCGCGCCAGCAGCTCGGTACGTGGTCGC
Source organism: Aeromonas allosaccharophila (assembly GCF_016026615.1). Taxonomy (NCBI): domain Bacteria; kingdom Pseudomonadati; phylum Pseudomonadota; class Gammaproteobacteria; order Aeromonadales; family Aeromonadaceae; genus Aeromonas; species Aeromonas allosaccharophila. The sequence continues at coordinate 2,141,929 of NZ_CP065745.1, forward strand.
TATCGCTGAGCCCTTGCTTACCCGCACGGCTCACCTCTGTATCGCTAAATAAAAAACCGCCCCGGATCTCCGGGGCGGTTTTGTTTTGGGCAGGTAACAACCGGCTGAACTTGTCAGATGCATGATCTCTAACGTGGCCGCCCATTTATTCAGCCGCATTATTCAACCGCGGTATTCGCCCCGGCGAGTCGGGCCTGCTGCTCACCACGCTTTTCCAGCGCCGAACTCATGGCGAGGGAGAGCGCCTCCAGCTGGCCATCTAGGCTGGCATCGATGATCCCCACCTCGGTCTCGAGGATGCAGCCCCCCTGATCGAGGCGGGCATCGGCGGAGATCTCGAGGTAACCGATTTCGGGGAAATCCTTGTGTACCCGGGCGATCTGGTCGCGCACCGCCTGCACCTGCTCGGGGTGAACCCGTATCGTCACCTGCTTCTGGTTGCTCACCAACGAGAGCGCCTCACGCACCACCTTGAGGGTGAGCGCCACCTGATCGTAATCGTGCAGGATCTTGCGCACCGCCTGCAGCACCACCTCGCTCATCTGCTGCTCCACGGTGCGATAGTACCCCTGGCACTGCAACTGGGTCTGGTGGATCAGCACCGCCTGTTCGCGCCGGGCCTCGTCAATCCCGGCTTGCCAGCCAAGGCTCTTCTGCTCTTCATAGACGGCGCGGGCCTCGGCCACGATATCGGCCGCCTGGGCGCGGGCGGCCTCTACCAGCTCCTGTGCGCTCAGGTAGGAGAGGTAATCCTGGCTACGCAACATACGCTGGCTTGGCGCCAGTTGCAGATGGTCACTCTTTATTTCAACAAATGGCAGCATTGGGGGGTTACCTGTTTGGCAATCTTGAGACAAAGCGCCCGGGCCAGTGGCTGCTGGTCAGCCGCCAGAGGCCATGATGGCCCGGGTGGCGCCGGGGGAAGGCGCAGGGCGAGACGGCGGGCCCAGTCAGGGTAGCCCTCCCCGGCCGCCGCCAGCCAGAACTGCAAGCCCGCCTCCTCCAGCAGGCCCTCATCGAGTTGAGCGGGCAGCGGCCGCTGCCAACCTGCGGGCCAGGGGCCGATCAACAAGTCGAGCTGGGAGAGTACGGCTCTGTGCCCCTCCTCCCCCAGCCGGGCGATGATCTGGCGCAGCGTTGGTGCCAGCAGGCAGTGGCGGATCGCCTCTCCGTGCAACACGGCCCCCAGACGGCGCAACAACAACACCAGCTCGCTTTGGGGAAAGAGCGCCAATCCCCCCAGAGGCGCGGGCATCTCGTAGCCAATCCCCAATGCCAGCGCCTCGAGCAAGGCGCCGTTACTGGCTGGCAACGTCCGCCACCCCGGCAGGAGCTCCGGCACCTGCGCCCAGGATGAGGGCAAGTGCGCCTCATGGAGGTAACTGGCCGGGCAAAAGCGCAGCTGATAGGGGGTCAAACCGACCGTCATCCGCGACTCCGGCTCCGGTGCCACATGTATTGCGCCAGGTTGCTGGTCACCACCAGCGCCAACAACAGGGCAATCAAGCCACCCAGCCGCCATTTTGAACCTTCGCTCACTTCAATGGAGAACAGCGAGGTATTGCGCGGCATCAACGGGCTCTGGCGCACATCGGCCGAGGGCACCAGCACCACGCTGATCCGGTCGTAGGCGAGCCCTTCGATGCTGTTGTTGACCAGCTGCTTGATCTGCGGAATATAGGTATCGAGCTGGATATCTGCCGCATGCTTGATAAAGACCGAGGCCGAGGCGGGCGAGGGTTTCTTGCTGATCCCCTCATTGCCTTCCGGCAGCACCACATGGACGCGAGCCACCAGCACGCCATCGATTTCCGACAGGGTATTGGAGATCTCCTGCGCCTTGGCATAGGTGAGACGAGCCCGCTCCTCGGTCGGCGAGGAGATAAGGCCATCCTTGGGGAACACATCCTGCAGGGTGGAGAAGCTCTCCCGCGGATAGCCCTTGCGTTTAAGGGTCTCGATGGCTTGCGCCACGTCGGACTCCTCCACCAGCAGCTTGATATGGCCATCCTTGTCCGGCTGCTTGTCCGAGGCGATCCCCTCGGTCTGCAGCAACGCCAGCATCTCGTTGCCCTCTTTCTGAGTGACCCCGGTATAGAGCTCCACTTTGCAGCCGCTGAGCAGCAGCGAGGCGCCAAGCACCCCCATCAGCATCGATCTCTTCACACTACCTCACTGGGTCTTCAACAGGGTTTCTACGTTCTGGCTCATCTTGCCCACGGTCTTGGCAATCAGCTCCTCCTGCATGGTGATCCGCATCAGCGACCACTGCATCTGCATCAGGCTGTTGGGGTCATCCCCCGGGGTGGCCAGCTCGGCTTGCAGGCTCTGCTTGGCCTCGACAAACTGCTGTTTCAACTCCCCCAGCTCCCCCAGCAGGGAGCTCCCCATCCCCTGGGATGTACTCCCCATCGCCTGTTCAAAACTGGCGACATGGGGCGAGGAGAGATCCACCGCTTTCAACTCATCCAGGCTGGTGACCACCGCCTGGGCAGACTGTGCAATTTCCATCACGCCTCCAGATCAAGTTTGTGCGAATTACGCATCAGATTGTCCACCATGCCGTTGAGCGGGATCAGGGTCATCAGCTCGCGCCGGGCCAGTGCATCGAGAAACGCATGTTCTGCGGGCACAGCGCCCTGCCCGTCCCTCAGCTCACTCAACAAGTTCAGCAACACCTTCTCCCGCCGCGACGCCAAGGGGTCAAACTCCCGCATGGTTGCTCGCAGCTCCGGCAGATCGATGGCATCCACCACCGGCGGCTGGCGCTCGACAAAACGTGCGATCAGCTTGTCGGTGACCGGGGCAAACAGCTGCTTGCCAATCTCCGGCGCCGGTTTGTCGCCCTGTTGGTAGATCTGCCAGAGCAGTTCACGCTTGGCAGCTGGCGCCACACCAGCAAGCAAACCGTCAAGGGGAGCCCCCTGTTGCCAGCGCTCGAACAGATCCGGCTCGGGCGCCTTGGCCAGCAGTCGTTCGAACTGGCGTTGGGCCATGGATTCGGGCGGGAGCGGCTGGCGCTGCGGCTGCTCTCCCCCCAGCTGATCGCTGCTTTCAATTTTCATGATGCCATCTGCTCACGCAGACCTGCGGCAAACTGTTGTAAGGCAGGCTGGCCGCTCTGCTCCAGTCGCAGCAACCGGGCGGCCAGCGCCTCCTGTTGGCCAAGCCGCCACTCGCACAGAGCCAGCCAGGGCTCGATATCCGGCGTGCAGTGCTCGCCACCCAGCAGCAAGGCGGCCTGATAATCTCCCCGGTTCATCAGGGAGGAGAGGCGAATGAGCGTCACGCATTCGATCATCTCCGGTTCGCCCGCCAGCCAGTCGGCGATGGTGGCCGCCTCCTGGTGGCAATGGTGGCCGGTGCCTGCCAGCGCAAGCTCGGCCAGCTGTCGCTTGAGTTGAGAGTTCATCATCAAATCTTCTGCAAAATACCCTGCATCAGGTCTTTCATAGCCCGAGTCACGGTGGAGTTGATGTTGTAGATCACCGACCACTTGTTGATCTTGTGCTGCAGCTCGGCCAACCGTGCCGGATCATCCGGCGAGGTTTTCAACGCCTCAATCGCCTTTTGAACTTCCTCATTGGCTTTGTTTGCCTGGTCTTTCAGATTCTCGGCAACCTTGTCCAGGGTATTCCCCGGGTTAAAAATATCGGCCATCTCTCATACTCCCTCTATCTGTTCAAGTATCTTCATGCCCGCCTCGATGGCATCGGCCTGCTGTTGCCACGCCTGATACTGTTGCGGGGTTCCCCCACGCATCAGCTGCCGCTTCACTGCGCCCTGTGCCTGCACAAGCTGCTCGCGCAGCTCGCGGGTAAAGGAGGGGTCAGCGCCGGACAGTCGCGCTTCCATACTGGTCATCATGCTGCTCGACTCCTTTTAATTTGACGATGTATTGCTGCTTGCCCTTGCTCACCACCACCGCATCGCGGCGAATGGCCAGCACGCGCACGCCGCTGGCAGTTGCGCCCCCGACCGGATAGCGCTGGTTGTCCGCCAGGATCACGTAGGGCACCCGGCCAAACGAGACGCTGCGCACATCGAACTCCAGCTCATCCTGGCGCGGCGTTCTGGTCTGATTGATCAGCTCCAGCATCGGGTAGGCACCGAACTCCCGGCGAAACTGCTGGTTCACCAGCTGAAACTGGCCAAGCTCGCGCTCATCCAGCTGACCGGAGAGTTCGAGTCGACCACCTGCCTCGCGCACCCGCAATGCGCCAGCCAGCCCCTGCTCCTGCAGCAAGGCATCGAGCCGCTTGCGATAGGCCCCGGCAATCTGTACCTGATTCTCAACCCCCAGCAGGCCGGGCACCTCCTGCTTGAGCAGGGATTCAATGCTGCTCCATTTGCCATCCTGCCCCTGAATTTCACCGCTGAGCTTGAGCCAGCCGGGCTCCTTGCCATTGCGGATCTGCAGCTGTTCATAACCCAGCTTCTGCAAGATAAAACCGGCCCCCTGCCGCAAATCTTCCATGGTGCGCAGCTCGAGCCGATAGCTGAAACCATTGCTATCGAGGTACTGCTGCAGCGCAAGACGCGCGCTGTTCTCATCGACGTAACCCGAGAGTTGCCACAGCTCGGGATCGCTGTTGTTCAACACCACCTGACGGTAGTTCGGCGCGGCCAGAAAGCGCTTCAATGCCTGCTCTGTGCGCGCAGATTCGTTCTCGTCAGCGCCATGCCACCAGCCAGTGCCGAGCAGCAAGATCACCGCGACAACCAGACTCAGACAGAGGGCGCCCATCCAGACATCGGCGCCAGTCGCCCGCCGCCGCGGCGCACGGGATGGCGCAGTCACCAGGGCCTGCGCATCGAGCTGTTCGGGCAGTGAACGGCTGCTGTCACAGAAACTCCAGAGCAACGGGCCAGCCTCCAGTCGCGCCCCCGCCCTGAGCGTGTCCCCGGCAGTCAGGGCGACTCCGTCCTGAGTCGGAGTGATGCCGTCGGCCCAGGCTTGCAGGGTGATCCCCTCACCACTCACCAGCAGCACCAGATGCTCGGCGGCCATCCCTTCATCTACCAGCACCAGATCGGCCTTGAGCGGATCGGCGCCGATGACCTGACGCCCCTCCGGCAGAGGGACTTCCACCCCGCGGTTGAGCCCGCGATAGACACGGCACTTCCAGCTCATCGGGTGACGCCCTCGTTGCCCGCCTGCACACACCAGTTGGCAGCAGGCGTACATTTTTGATCCTTGTCCATCTCGACCAGTCGCCACCCAAGTTCGCTGCCCATCCGGCACTGGATAAGGGACGAACTCTTGCCCCCCTGACGCAGCAGTTGCTGCACATCACGGGCTGCGGCCAGCGGCTGGCACTGGGCGCCGCCCAGCACCTTGCCAAGGGAGAGGCTCTGGTTGGAAAGCTCATCAGTCCCCAGCAACCCAGCACGCAGATCCTGACCGTTACCGAGGGCCAGATAGTGGGCGATGCCGTCATCGATCAGCCGTGGTTCGATGATAAAGAGCCGCACCGAGCGCTTGGTCTGGGTATCCTTGCTGCGAAACAGCGCGCCCAGATAGGGGATGTCGCCAAGGAAGGGCACCTTGCTCAGGTTCTCGTTTATCTCGTCGCGGTAGATACCACCGATCAACAGGCTCTGGCCGTGGCTGACCCGGGCGATGGTGTCAACGACGGTACGACTGATGGTCGGGATCCCGTCAATACCGGTACTGTTAACTTTCTGCCCACCATCCTCGATGTGGAGGCTCAGGCTGATCTCGGGTCTGTCGCCCATCTGGATCACCCGGGGCGTCATTCGCAGCATGGTGCCGTAGGTGATCCCCTGCAGCTCGGCCACCCGCTCGCCGCTGATCTTCACGTAATAGGTTTCGCTGTGGTCGATCACCGCCTGGGTGTTCTCCTGGGTCAGCAGGGTCGGACGGGAGACCACCTGGGCGTTGCCTTCGCTTTCCAGCAGATTGACCCGGGCCAGCAGATAGTCGAGTCCTTTGGAGTCCACCAGACTGCCGAGCGCGGCGCCCCCTTCGATCCCCTTGCGATCGCCGGTGGTCTTGATGATCACCTGCTGGTTGGAACCGGTGCGGATCCCCACTCGCCAATCCACCCCCAGCTGGGAGAGATCTTCGGCATTGATGTCGATGATGGAGAGCGCCACTTCGATGCGGGCCGCCGGTTTGTCCAGCGCCGCAATCAGCTTGCCGTACATCGCCATCCGCTCCGGGGTATCGCGCACGATCACCGCGTTGAGGGAAGGGTCGGCCTGCACGATAGCCTGGCCGGACGTGACCGCAGCCCCTTTCTTGTTACCCTCGCCGTTGACCATCTGCACCCCGGCATCGCTGAGCAGCCTGGCCAATATGGTGGCTAAACCGGGAGCCTCCACATCGGTATCGCGATACTGGATGTTGCGATCGGTGGCCGACGCGTACTTGAGCGGGAAAATCTCGATGGCCAGCGGCCCGGTCTTCTCGCTGCGCAGCTGAGTCTGCTGCTCCAGCGCCAGCGCAGTCTGCTCGATCAATTCAAGGTAACGGGGCGGGCCAGAGACATAGACCAGCCGATTATCCGCATCGGGGCGCCAGCCAAAGCGCGGCTCCCAGATCCCGGCACGCTGCAGCGCCTGTTTCAGCTCGGCGGCACCGGTCTGCTCCAGATTGATGAGGCGGGATTGCACTTCGCTGTTCTTGAAGACGTAGAGCACATTGCCGTCGTAGTACCAGACCAGGTTGTAGAGGGAGGCGAGCTGCTGCAAGAAGGCGAGCGGCTCGTCATGTTCGAACTGGCCGTTAACCTGATCGTTGACCTTGTCGCTGACCACCACCGAGACTTCGTAGTTGGCCCCGAAGTTGACCAGCACGTCGCGCAGACTCTCCCCTTCCGCCACATAGCTGTACGGCATGGGCACCCAGTCCAGCTCCTGTGCCATGGCCGGGCGCAGCCACGCCATCACGGCGAAGCAGATCCACAACAGGGGGCGCAGCAGGGGTTGCACACTCAGGGGTGCCATATCATCTGTCTCCATTGGGGGGCCAATGCGGCCTCGGTCAATTGGGGTTCCAACCGCTCCAGCAGCGCGATGTGCTGGCTCAATCGTTCCGCCAGCAGCTGCTCGTCGAGCCACTCCAGCGCGAGCCGCGCCTCCAGCTGCAGATTGCCAAGATCATCCAGCACCAGGGCATGGGGGGCATGACGGCCCCAGGCCACTACCTGTTGCAACAGACGCTTCTGCAGCGCCGGATCATGGCTCTCAGCCCCGTTTGTCTGGCTGCTTGCAAGCGGGGTGCTCAGCAGCAATTCACCGTTTCTGGGGGTCAGAAAGAGGGGATAGCCATCGAGTCGCAGATGGTACTTTCCCTGTGCGTCGGCAATAAAAGGCCCTTGGCCAAGGTTTGCGGCCAATCGATTCAGTAGCGTGTGCATAGTTCCTCGGGCTATCTAGGGCGCAGGAGGCTGCCAGTAGAAGTGATCCTGACCCAGGGCAATGCCCCGGCCGGCCAGCCACTCGTGCAGTGTCCTGGCGGCATCATCCTGATGGGGCAGTGCCTGCAGGGCATGCCAGAATACGCCGAGCTCCAGCGGCACCGGCATCAGCAGATCCGGGTCTCCCTCCTTGCTCGTTTGCGCATACCAGGCAGGCCAGGCCAGCTGAAGGCGTCTCTCGCAATCGCTCTGCAGTTGGGTGAGCTCCTGCTCGCGCTGGCTCAGCTGTGCGAGTTGTTCGGCGATCCGGCTCTCCAGACCGGCCGGTACATCGACCACGGTCTGCCAGAACACCGCCTGGGCATTGAGCTGGCGGCGCATTACCTGCAACTGCTCCAGCTCGTTAAGCCAGGCGCCGTAGAGAGGTTCCAGATGCTGAACCCACCAGCGGTGCAAGGGATAGAGCACCCAGTGCCACAGCAAGGGACGATCCGCCATATTGATGCGATCCCCCAGCTGTTGCATCCAGTCGCAACGCTCGCTGCCTGCCAACCGCAAGATCTGTTGCAGCTCTTCGCGCGAGACGGCCAGCGCAGCATCGAGACGGCGCTGAAACCAGATGGAGCCCAACAGGCTCTCCAGCCGGGTTCTTGGCAACAGCCGTTGCAACAGGGCCATCTGCTGCGAGGTGATCACGCCGGCATCCTGATAACGGAGCACGGACAGCTGGCCGACCAGACGATCCCGACTCAGGGTATCTGGCTGGACAACGGTAACCCGACGACCTGCAAACAGGCCCTGGTTAGGTGAATGGTGATCTTGCTGACTCATGCTATGCCTTGCTCATCTTGCTGCGGGCAATAATGGAATGATGTTTCGATATGCTGGCTATTCTATCCATTGCCTCACTCCGCGGCTTATAAAAAACGTCAGATTATTTTAGTCCGGCGTTAATCTGTGCCATGTCTGGCACGGCTTGGCGTACAACCAAAACGACGGCGATAACTCTGGGTAAAATAGGACTGGCTGGAAAAACCGGCCTCCATCGCAATATCGACGATGCTCATTTCGCTATTGAGTAATAACTGATGAGCGAAGAGGATCCGCCGTTCACTGATCCAGGCGCGGGGAGAAACCCCATATATCGAGCCAAACAGCTCCTTGAAAGTGGTCAACCCCATGCCGAACTCTTTGGCGAATTCGCTGAGCTTCCACTCCATCAGATAGTGCTTTTCCATAAACTGTTGCAACCGCTCGACCTGGCGATTGCTCAGCTGACGCAAAATTGACATCAGTTGCGCCCCCTGTTCGCCAAAGGCGAGCAGAAACAGCAACTCTTCGGTGCGCAATTGGGCCAGTGCGGGGGGATGGTCATGTTCGGTCAACCCGCGCAGTCCCTGAATACATTGGGTCAGCAAAGGGGATGAGTGAAACGGCAGCAACGTTGGGGCCATCCCCTCCAGCCGGGCGACTTCACTCAACAGTGAACCGAAACGTTGCAAGAAACCTTGCAAAAAGGCGTTTGACAGGGGTAGCCAAAGCAGGCGACAGGGGCTGTCACCGGTACAGACCGCGTAGTTGCCACGGCGCACGAACAGGAGTTCGTTGGGAGACAGTTCATAGGTATCGGTACAGTCCTGCCAGGTCATCGATCCTTCCAGGAGAATATAGATTCCCTCTTGCGGATGTTCGATGACGTTAAAAGCAGACATGCACCACTGGAGCAGGGCCATATCGCCCTTCTCTGTGGTAGTAATGCCCTTCATATTTTGTTTTCCTGAATCTGCGTGTAGTGCCAGTAACACCTCAGCGGAGGCAGGCCTCTCTCGGGTGCTTTATTATTTGTCTTTTATTTTTGTATTTATTGTTTTTACGAATGAATCCATGACAATAACAACTTAAAATTAATCGTCATTGAAATGGACGTGAATCCTACAACAGTCGCAAACAGAAAAACCAGCCAAAAATTAGAGTGAACACACTATTTATTCATTACGATGGCTCATACTTTCAGCTGTATTTACAGCAAAAGATAGTTCGTTACAAAAAGAAACTTTCAATATTAATCATACACTTAACAACTAACTGATTTTGCTTATCTTTATATAAAAACGCCCACTACTGACATTGTGGATAACAAGATCTTGGTTGCAATTGAATAACCATTTTCTCGCCATTAAAAACCTTAAAAACTTTCTGCTGACGCATGGCCTGCACCGCTGCGCTATCAATAAATCGCAATCTGGCACGCACATAGATATTACCTTCCGCCAATTGCAGGGGGGTCAATCGCAAATCAAACTGCAAGGGCAACATGGTCACCTCATAGCGGGTGGCGGCCACTTGTAGCGGATGCCCTTCGATCACACTGAGCACCGCCACCTCGACCGTCGCCGGACGTGGCAACGCTTGCGGGGAATGCACCTCGCCCCTGAATTGCTGTAGCGATGGCTTCGACGCCGGGGTGGTAACACAACCGGCCAGCATGGCCAACAGCATCAGCGCCAGCAGACCTCTCATAACACCCGGATCCGCCGTTCGCTCAGCGGGGTGTGCTCACCCTGTTGCAGTCGCTGCAGCGCCAGCTCCTGCACCTGATTGAGGGTAATGGAGCGTCGCAGCAGTGCCGACAGGGGGATCTGGCTTGCCCTAGCTGACCCTGTGCTCATGGTTCTGCCGGCAAATGCACCCACCATGCCCGGCTCTGCCCCATGCAGGGCCAGGGCGCCTTGTGATTCCTGAATCTTCATGGTTATACCCGCACTCCCATCACCTGATCACTGCTGCCTGCCTCCCGAGTACCGGGTTGCAGCAACTCCTGCCAGAACTCGGCATGCTCCAGCATGCTGGCGAGACTCTCTTCAAGGTATGCCAGAGTCAACCGGCTTGCCGTCATCTGGCGATAGAGTTGCACCGTCAGGCTCTCTTCATCGAAACCGAAGTGAAGATTGAACTGATACCAGTGACGATTGAAGCTGGCCAGCTGACGAAAAATTCCCTCTCCGACCTGATGCAGCTCGGCCACGTCGGCCTGCAATACCAGCTGATCCCGCTCCGGTACCAGGATCAGGCTGAGTTGCAACTGCTCGTCAAAACAGAGCGCCGCAACCCCCTCCTGATTCAGGGTCAGGGCTGGCAAACCATATTTGGTGGCAAATTCAGTGAGCAGTCGATTGGTGATGACAGTTACATCCATGATTTCCTCCAGCAGAGAGGAGGAGATGTTAGCCTGCCACGGCAATGGGGGCTGTCACTCAAGGGCGCCACTTTTAAGAAAAATGGCCGGAAAAACAAAAAGGCGCCCGAACGGGCGCCTTGCATGGGATGGCGTTTACGCAACGCCGAATGCCGCTTTCCAGGCCTGATTCTGGCTCTGGGCGTACTGCTGCATCATTTGCAACACGTCTTTCATAAAGTTGACATTGAAGGACATATTGTCCTCAATCTTCTGCTTCTCGGCCTGGCTGATGCTCGCCTTGACTTCATCTTCCTTGGCATCTGCCTGACTCTTCCCTTGCGATACCTGCACTGCCGAGTTGCCCATTTGTCCTCCAGACTGGAGCACGGTATTGAAAACCTGCTGACGGCTGTTATTGGCCTCAAATTTCTTGTTCAGGGTCTGCAGGGCCGCCTTGTCGACCTTGATCCTGGCAGTCAAATCCTGCCCCGCATCTCCCATTTCAAGGCCCGCCGTCTTCTTGATATCAGCGACCTGCTTCAGCTCTTTCTGCCGGCCGGCGATATTGGCGTTAAGCGCCTTGTCCTGTTTGATCGCCTTGCCCGACTTGCTCAAGGAGAAGCCCCCCATGATGGCCGACACTCCCGCCATCACACCGGACACCACCGCCATGGCGATCATCAGCTTGGCGCCATGGCGCATCTCCTCGACCTGTGCTTTCTGATGGGTGATAACCAGCTTATTCTCGGTATCCCGCTGGACCAGACCCATTTCCCGAGCCTGCCGGGCCAGCTTGAATAGCAGTGACATCATATCCATCACGCTTTCCAGCTGCTCGAGCATCTGCGGTACCCCCTTGGTATCGAACGGGATGACCGGACGGGACAGCACGGGGAGGCCATTCCGGGCAGCCCCCGGCAGGCCAGTTGCACCACCCGCTTCATGGGCGGTTATCTGGTTGCCGGTCTGCCCCTCTCCGACTCTCGCCTCCGGCAACAGGGGGACATGGTTCACGCTATTGGTGTAGTTATTGTCAATCATGGTCGGTACTCCTTAGATAGCGGCGGGTCTGCGGGCCAGGTTGTTCATCATGTCGCCTTTGGCGTTGAGCATCTGGAAGATCATCTCCATGGTCTGCTGGAACGCCTCGATGATCTGGGCGATCGCCTCTTTGAGTTTGTCGATAACGCCCTGCAGCGCGGTCATCTCCTGACGGTTTTCCAGTAGCTCAGCCTGCTTGTCCAGTGACTTGGCCTGGTAGGCATTGTCGACCACCTTGGTCACCCCACTGCCCACATCGACGATCATATCCGCCGCCTGGGTACCCACCTTGGCGACTTTCGCAATGGTGCTCGCCGTGCTTCCCCCCAGCCTGGTCGAGATATCTGCGGCTTTCAGATAAGCCTTGGCGGAGTTCTGGATAAGCTTGAGGCCAATCTCACTCGTCCCCTTACCCGCCATCTTGAATCCCATTTTTACGCCCAGCTTGGCGAGCCCCTTGACGGCACCGGCCCCAAAAGTGACCACGGCTGAGGCCACCGCGAGAATCGCTTCGACCGCTGTCAATATTGGGCCCAGCTTATCCATCACCTCCTTGGAGATAAGGCCATCCGCGGCCGCCTGCTGCACCGCCATATTCACCACCCCGACCGTGCCGGCTGCAATCATGAGCGCACCTGCCGCAGCACCTACACCGGTAGCCACCATGATGGCGCCGATGATGATGGATGCAATCGCACTGATCCAGCCGAAGATCTTGCTGGCCAGACCGGACTTTTTGGCCTTCTGGGCACTCTCTTCCGCCTCTTTGAGCTTCTCCTGGTTCTCGCCGATCTTCTTCTCGTTCAGCTCACGGGCACGCTTGAGATCTGCCAGTTTCAACCTGGTCTGGGTCTTCTCCAGATCGCTGGTCAACTTGCCCAGCTCAATCTCGAAGGATTCGGGTGACGTAAAGGCTGCCGTCACCAGAGCGCTGGTACGCGGCAGGAGCAAGCTGGTGTTCTGCCTGACCGATGCCAGCAGCCGTTCAATGTCGGCCACCTGTTTCGCACCGGGCTGACCATTGCTCACGGCAAGAGGGGCATTCAAGGCCACGCCTGACTTGCGAAGTTGCCCGGTAATTTGCGCTGTTGCGGCATCGAGCCGTGTCTCACTGCGTGGGTGGGTAACGGGCGTCAGGCCCGCAACGTCACCGGTGTTTCCCAGCGGGGAAACGGGTCTTTCATTGCTGATCGGGTTCATCTTGCTGATCCCTTCTGAGTGCGATGGCTTCCAACATGACCTTGGCGCTTGCCGCCAGGTCGACCTGCGACGGATCTGTCTCCGCCAGCAGGTGGGCCGAGTGGAAGCCACTCTCGGCCCCGTTCAAATCACCTTGTTGCAGCCGGCATTCGGCGGCATGAAACGGGAAACGGGGGTCGTTCAGATCGAGCATGGCGCCAAAGCTGTAGCTCTGAACTGCCGTCTCGAATTCACCCATCGCCTGACGACAGGCCCCCAGCCCGAGGAAATAGCGCGGCTCGTAGTGATCCAGCATGCAGAGGGCCTGGAAGATCTTGTGGGCATCCTGCCACTTGCCGGCCTGATACTGGCCAAACGCCAGGGCATAGAGCTGCTCCAGGGTGTCGCCAGAGATATCCTGCAGCATGGCCAGGGTGCCGCCATCCGCCATAAAGGCCTCAAGCTCGGCTTCATATTCCGGAGTCAGGGTGGTGTCGGTCTGCATGATTTCTCCTTAAATTGCGCCAAGAATGTCGCGCATGATGCTGTCGTATTTCTGGATAAAGCGGTTGAGTGCCTCGATGGCGGCGTTGTAGCGCGAGCTGACGTCATTGAGACGGGTGGTCTTCTCGCTCACCTGATCATTGAGCGGACGGGCACGGTCACCCACACTGGTGGAGAAGTTGCCAAGCTTGTTGTTGTCCTTGTCATAGCTGTAGCTGGCTTCGATATTTTTCATCGCGCCGCTCTTCTTCTTGTCACTCTCAAGGAAATCCTTGACCGTGACCTTGCCATCCTTCTGCATCTCCTTGAGCAACTTGTACTCGGGCCCCTTTTGAAAATCGGCCACCGACCCGTAGCCATAGAGGGTGTGATCCATCAGGTTGAAATCGGTTTTGAAGGTCTGGTCGTTTTTGGCAGAGAGCACCTTGTTGATCTCGGACTGGATCACCCCGTAAATCTTCAACTCGGCCGTCATATCTTTCAGTTCGTCACTGAGCGCCTTGCGCTTGTTGTCCTGAAACGCCATCACTCCGGTAAAAACGGTGATGATGTCGTCATCGACGCGATCCATGGTCAACGCGCTGAGACCAAGCAACATAAATTCAGAGACGGTCCAGCTGGTGACCGGCGGGGTTTGTTTCCCGCCCCGCTCTATCATTCCCTTGATGGCGGTAATGGCGGCCTCCAGGCCAACCTGAAATTGCCCCTTAGGCCAGGCCCCGTTGACGCTGGCCGGATCCGTCAGATAGGCCGCCAGCAACTTCTCCAACTGCTCCTTGGTCAGCGGAGTCGGCTGATCAGCACTGATGGTGATCTTGCCCTCGAGCAGGGCCAGCAACTCGGCCAACTTGGGATTTTTATTGCCTGGCAACTTGTCGAGGGATTGACTATCGAGCCAACGCATAAACTCGGCCGGGTTGCTGTTGTAGTCAGGGATAGTGCTCATCACAACTCCTTAAATCATCAGTCCGCGCATCATGGCCGGGCGGCGGCTCTTGCGGGCCTCTCCCGACTGGGCAGGCTGTCGTGCCTGCCGGCGCTGGATCTCCGCCAACAGCTCCTGCTCGGCCACCGCCACCTGTTCGGTCGGGGCATCGAACAACAACTGACAGGTCTGATCCGAGAGGGCCAGTCCCGCCAGCATCTCCTGCAACAGGGCGTTGCGGTGGTCGCTGTCGGCGATGGCCTGCTCTGCCTGCGCGATGGTCTCGCTATGGTGGGCAAAACGCGGTTGTTTCATCTTGGCTCCTATTCTATGAGGCCCCTTTGGACATGCCTGTCACGCAAGGCCGTGCTTTTGTCGTTTTCGCATATCCCGCAGGGAACAGACTCGCTCGGCCGCCAGCATGAACCAGCCGGGCTCGGGTTCGCTGGCGCCGGTCCAACGCAGATAGAACTGGCCGAGCCGTTCGCCGCTTAAGCTGCTGCCGCGAAACACATCGACATTGCCGTAGAGAAAATGGCCCGGCCCGAGCACCGCCAGGGTGGCGTCGGCCAGCAGATAGAGGGCGGCAAAAGGATTGGCCAGTCCGGCCCGCTCGCCCTCACGGCGCACCAGCAGGATCCAGACCCGCCGGGTCGCAGGATCGACCCGCCAGGCGAGGTAGATATGGCGATAGCAAAAACCGTGACCGAGCTGGATAGGGGTATTACCCAGATGGTAGGGGGTTACATCGAGCCCCCTGGCCTGCAGCCAGGGGATCAGCGGATCCCCCCTCACAGGCAGACCCGTCCGAGCGGCTGGATATTGATCTGCTGGGTCAGCTCCTGATAGGAGAGCACCGGCAGGGCGTGATAATCCCCCTCAATGAGCTTGCGCACATAGCGGCGGATATCCATGGAGACGATGAGCACCGGCTTGTTCTGCATCTGGGCCAGATCCCCCACGGTATGGCGCACCTGATCGAGGAAGCTCTGGGTAATGGTGGGATCGAGCGCCAGATAGCTGCCGGCACTGGTCTGGCGAATGCCGCCACGGATCTGCTCCTCCACCTGCTGATCGAGCAGATAGGCGGGCAGTATGTTATTGCCGTTGGCGTACTTGTAGCAGATGTAGCGCTTGAGGCTGCTGCGGATGTACTCGGTGAGCTGCACCACATCCTTCTCCTTCTGGCCCCACTCCACCATGGCCTCGAGAATGGCGCGCATGTTGCGGATCGAGATATCTTCCCCCACCAGCCGCTGCAAAATTTCGGTCATCCGCTGCAGCGGAATGATGCGCTGTGCCTCCTTGACCAGCTCGCCATAGCTCCCCTCCATCTGCTCCAGCAGGTAGCGGGTCTCCTGAATGCCGATAAAGTCCTCGGCATACTCCCGCAGCACATGGGAGAGGTGCCAGGTCACCACCTGATCGGTGGTGAGGGTGGCCAGCCGCGATTTCTCCAGCCGCTCCTGATGTTCATTAGCGACCCACAAGGTCGGTTGCCCCGGCAGCAACGGCGCCCCCTCCTCGTAGGGGATCCCCAGCAGATCGAGCTGGGAGGCGTTCTCCTGCACCAGTTGATGGCCCGGTCGCAGCAAACCGCGGGCAACCGGCACCTCCTGCAGCTGGATCAGGTACTCGCCGGGCCCCATCCCCTCGTTGAAACGCAGGTGAATACCCGGGAAGGGCACCCCGAGATCGAGATAGAGGGCGCGGCGCACTCGCACCAGTTCGTCGTTGAGGGCGATCGCCTCCAGATCGGCCTGCAACGCGGCATCCACATCGATCAACAGCGGCACCGTCATGGCGAACTCCTCCTTCTCCCCCAGCTTGCCCCGCGGCTTGCTGCCCGGTTTTGGCTTGCTGCGGGCGGCGGGGGCTCCCGCCCCTTGCGCCAGCACGGCAGGAAGATCCTGACTGTTGCTGCTCTGCGCCTTGCGCTGACGCACCCCGATAAAGTAACCGCCCGCCGTGACGATGGCCGCCAGGGTAAAGAAGGTGATCATCGGGAAGCCCGGGATCAGCCCGAACAGCACCAGCAGCAGACCGCCGATCAACAGCGCCTTGGGCTGGGCCACCACCTGGGCGCCGATGTCGGTACCCAGATCGGAGGACTCTTCGGAAGAGACCCGGGTCACGATGATCCCCGCGGTGATGGCGATCAGCAGTGCCGGCACCTGGGAGACCATGCCATCCCCCACCGTCAGGATGGAGTAGAGCTGAAGCGCATCGGCGGCGGACAACCCCTTCTGGGTCACCCCGATGGTGACGCCGCCAAGGATGTTGACGAAGATGATGATGAGGCCCGCGATGGCGTCCCCCTTCACGAACTTCATGGCGCCATCCATGGAGCCGAACATCTGGCTCTCCTTCTCGATGACACCGCGCCGCTCCCGCGCCTCGTGCACATCGATCACCCCGGCACGCATGTCGCCGTCGATACTCATCTGCTTGCCGGGCATGGCATCAAGGGAGAAGCGGGCACTCACCTCGGCGACCCGCTCCGAGCCCTTGGTGATCACCAGAAACTGGACGATGGTGATGATGAGGAAGATGACGATCCCCACCACCAGATTGCCCCCCACCACGAAGTTACCGAAGGTGTAGACAATCTGCCCCGCGTCGGCCTGCAGCAGGATCATCCGGGTGGTACTCACCGACAGGGCGAGCCGGAACAGGGTGGTGATCAGCAGCACCGCCGGAAAGGCGGAAAACTGCAGCGGCGAGTTGATATAGACCGCCATCATCAGCAGCACCACCGAAATGGTCATGTTGATGGCGATCAGAATATCGAGGGCCACCGGCGGCAGCGGCAAGACCATCATAAAGACGATGGCCAGCAGCAGGATCGCCAGCATGATGTCCTTGCGCTCGCCTATCCGGCGCAGCAGCTCAAGGGAGCGTTGATTCATTCTGCTCTTCCAGTTCGAGGTATTGTTGATAGGCGAAACGGGCTTCATCCAGCCGACCCGCCAACTGGCAGGCCCGGCTGCGACAGAGCCAGAGCGGGCCGTCGGCCGCCCCTTGCTGCATCAGCTGATCGACATGGGCCAGCGCGGCCTCCCCCTCGCCCTGTTTGAGCAGGGCCACCAGCAGGGTTCGTCGCCCCCCCTGATGGTCGGGGTGGATCTGCAGCAGGGCGGTCAGCAGCACGCTCGCCTTGTCGGGGTGGCCATATTGCAGTTGCAGCCAGCCGGTGAGCAGCAGCGCATCCTGCTGCTGTGACGTAAGAGCCATGGTCATACCTTGTGCAGCAGATGAAGGGTCATCTGCATCAGTTGTTCATCGGCGTGCATCTGCTCGAGCAGCGTGGCGGCCGCTCGCAATTCGGGGCTCTGCCCCTCGGCCAGCACGCTGCGCAGCCCCTGCATCGCCTGATTGAAATCAACCGGTCGCAGCAAGTCGTGAAAGCCGCGATCCGGGGTGGCGAAATCGAGCAGCGCCCGATCCGCCAGCCGCTCGGGGTAGAGGCGGCTGATATGGGGTTCGATGGACTGGCCATCGGGCAGCAGGGCATAACGCCCCGGCAGGCTGCGCTCCTGATCGTCGAGGGAGATGGCGCTGAGCTGCTCGATCCCGATATGCGCCGCAGTGATCCGGCTCATCCCCTATCCCCCTTAAAACGGGTGGGTCTGTTGACGCCAGACGACTCGATAACCCAATGACGGGCAGCTGTGATCCGGCTCATGACGCCAGCACCTCTCGTTGCAGCCGGGTCAGGGTGGTCACTGCCTGATGGAGCTGGGGCAGGGTCACTGCACGCTCATCCAGAGTGACGAAGAGGATCAGCTGATCCTCCCCCAGCCAGCCGCTGCGCACCGGCAGCGCCGGGCCTTGCGCCGCGGCGGTCAAGGTCATGGCGCGGCAGATCGCCTCGCCACTCTGATGCCAGGGTACGGTGCGCGCCAACCAGAGGGTCAGTTGCCCCTGATGGCGTTCCAGTTGCAGGGTGCCGCTCTGCTCCAGTTCAAGCTGGATCAGCGAATGGGGGTTATCCCCGATGGTGATGCCCAGATCCTGGCAAAAGTGCACCAGCAGGGGTTCAATCCAGTTCATGACGACTCTCCAGACAACTCATCCTCTTCCCGCTCGATGGCGTTATCGAGCGCCCCCTGACAGCACTGCAGCAGGTTCTGGCGCTGCTCCTCTTCGCTGAACAGCTCCACCGGCAGCAGGCGGATCAGCCGCTTGAGCTCCTGATAAAGCAGCACCTGCTGGCGACAATCTGACAGCTCAAGCGCGACACCAACCTGCTCCACATCCCGAACGCTGGCCCAGCGTTTCTCCACCAGGGCGATCAGATCGCCCATCAGATCAGAAGGCCCGTATGCCATGGGCCGAGCCCTCCTTCACCCGTTGCCACAGCTCGTCCACTTGCGCCGAGAGGGTGTTGAGCAGCCGCAGCTTGTGCATGTCGCTCATCACCCGCTCCAGCTTGACCGGGTCGAGCCAGCGCTGCTGGCTGTCGAGATCGGCGCTCAGGGCCTTCATCATGAAACCGGTCACCTTCTCCAGCGCCCCGTTGCCAAAGCGGCTGTGAATATCGCGCCAGGCGGTAGAGAGGGCGCGGTAGTCCTGCACCGCATCGCGATAGAGATCCCGCAGATCCTGCTCGGCCCCCACGCCCGCTTTGGCCGCTTCGGCCACGGGGCCGGTAATGCGCGCCCCCAGCACGATGGCACTGCCCTGCTCGTCCGCCAGCTTGGCCAGCGCCTGCTCGACCAGCGCCAGGGTGCCCTGCATCTCCGGTCGTCCGGAGAGCGCCTTGCGCGCCTGACAGAGCGCCTCGAACTGCTCGCTCACCTCCCCCGAATAGCTCTCTAGGTAGGCCAGCAACTGGGAGAGGTTGGCCAGCCGACCGCTGCCGAGGTGGCTCACCATCTCCTTGATCTTCTGCTGGCGTTCCAGCTCCGGCACCTTGTCGAGGTAGTCCCCCACCAGCGCCTCGATCTCGCTGATGCGGGCGTGACTGTCGCTCAGCTTGCGCTTGGCGAGCGAGAGTTCGGATCGCTCGGAGAAGACGAAGGTGAGCTCTTCGGCGGCATCGGCCAGCGACTGGGCGGCACTGGCCAGCACGACCCGCTCTCCCTGAAATTGCCCACCCTGCAGGGGAGCCTGACGGGATGCAGCCTCTTCACCACGCAGCTCTGGCTGGGCGGCAGGGGCATAGGGGTTGCTCTGGATAATGGCCATGGAAACTCCCGTGACGAATGGATTGACGAGGATGGCATTATAAAAATCGCCCCCGCCTCCCTATGCCAAAATCGGCCGTGAATTTTTAGCCCGCCCCCAACGGTTTTCTAAAAAGTCCCGACTCGCGCTGAAATCCCCGCGGCCCCCCATCCCCTATAGTGGCCACCAGTTTCAATGGCGCAGATTGTTATGACCCTCTCCCTCGACCACATCCCCGGCCAGCTTCGGCATGCCATCGACGAGTGCCGCCTGATCCAGATCCGTGGCCGGGTCACCCAGGTGACTGGCACCCTGCTCAAGGCGGTCGTTCCGGGCGTGCGGATCGGCGAGCTGTGCCATCTGCGCAACCCCGACAACACCCTATCCCTGCAGGCAGAAGTGATCGGCTTTGCCCAGCATCAGGCGCTGCTCACCCCCCTCGGCGAGATGTTCGGCATCTCCTCCAACACCGAGGTGAGCCCGACCGGTGCCATGCATCAGGTCGGGGTCGGCGAACATCTGCTCGGTCAGGTGCTCGATGGCCTCGGCAACCCCTTTGGCGGCGGCCATCTGCCGGAGCCCGAGGCCTGGTATCCGGTCTATCGGGATGCTCCCGCCCCCATGAGCCGCAAGCGCATCGCCGAGCCCATTTCACTCGGCATTCGCGCCATCGATGGCCTGCTTACCTGCGGCGAAGGGCAACGGATGGGGATCTTCGCCGCCGCCGGTGGTGGCAAGAGCACCTTGCTGGCATCGCTTATTCGCAGCGCCGAGGTGGATGTCACCGTGCTGGCGCTGATCGGTGAACGGGGCCGTGAGGTGCGCGAATTTATCGAAGCGGATCTGGGAGAAGAGGGGCTCAAGAAGGCGGTGCTGGTAGTGGCCACCTCGGATCGCCCCGCCATGGAGCGAGCCAAGGCGGGCTTTGTCGCCACCTCCATCGCCGAGTATTTCCGCGATCAGGGCAAGCGGGTGCTGTTGCTGATGGATTCCGTTACCCGCTTTGCCCGTGCCCAGCGGGAGATTGGTCTCGCCGCTGGCGAGCCGCCCACCCGACGGGGCTATCCGCCGTCGGTGTTTGCCGCCCTGCCCCGTCTGATGGAGCGCGCCGGTCAGTCGGACAAGGGCTCCATCACCGCCCTCTACACCGTGCTGGTAGAGGGGGATGACATGACCGAACCGGTCGCCGACGAGACCCGCTCCATCCTCGATGGTCACATTATCCTGTCGCGCAAACTGGCGGCGGCCAACCACTACCCGGCCATCGACGTGCTGCGCTCCGCCAGCCGGGTGATGAACCAGATCATCGCGCCCGAGCATCAGGCTCAGGCCGGTCGGCTGCGCAGCTGGCTGGCGAAATATGAGGAGGTGGAGCTGTTGCTGCAGATCGGTGAATACCAGAAAGGGCAGGACAAGGTGGCCGACGAGGCAATCGCCCGTATCGAGGCAATTCGCCAGTGGCTGAAACAGGGCACTCATGAGCCGAGCTCACTCCCGGACGCCCTCGCCACTCTGGAGACACTGACCCGATGATTGGCCGCCTGCAACGGATCAAAGACCTGCGGCTGGATCGCGCCGAACAGCAACTCGCCACCCAACAGGCCCGGGTACAACTCGCCCGCGTTCGCCAACGCGAAGCGGAGCAGGAGAGTCTCGACTACCGCCAGTGGCGCCTGGCCGAAGAAGAGCGGCTATTCGCCCTCTGTCAGGCGGAGCAACTCGATCGCAAGGGGCTCAAAGCGTGGCAACAGCAGGTGGCACTGCTGCGGGAGAAAGAGGCGCAGCTGGAACAAACCGCCGCCGAGCAGGCCGAGCGGGTCGCCGAAGAGCGCATCCGTTTGCAGGAGCGCCAACAGGCAGTACACCGAGCTCGCCAGCAGCAACAGAAATTTGCCGAATTACACCGTCAGGAGCAGGCCTCACAGCAAGCCCTGCGTGACTACAACGAAGAGCAGGAACAGGAAGAGTTCCGCCAGCAGATCAGGATGTAACGAGTCATGAACCGAATCCTCCCGATACAGGGTGCAGCAACAGCCCGGGGAGATACCCGGATGGCTGAGGCCAATCGGTCGCAACAACAGCGTTTCGAGCAGGCGATGCAGCTTGATCCGGAGCAAAAGGCAACCGACAAGCACAGGGCGAATAGCCAGAGCCGGGAGCCGTTGCAGCAACAGCTGCTGCAGGCGCAACAACAGAAAAAAGAGTTGGCCGAGAAAGCCCGACAGCAGGCTCTTGCCGCCGCTCATGCAAGGTCAAAAAAACAGCAGCCCGCATCATCCATCCAAGAAGATCAATCCGGATCTTTCCTCACGGATGTGGCGGCCCGTGACAAGCAAGAAACCGAGCACCAAACAGATCAGCACTCGCAGGATATAGCGCGGGAGGCAAGCGCGCAGCGGGTCCCCCAAGCATGGTCGCAGCCGGAGCGAGAGGGTACACCGTCATCGGCGCAGGAAGAGCCTCCAACATGTTCCGATAAGGGCACGGATAACACGCTGATAGCAGGTGACACCTCTGGGTTGGATAGGGCACAAGTGACCGATGCATCCTTAGTCGATGCCCGTGAGCTCGCAGAGCAGCTCGCCGCTGACACCGACACCGACATCAATGAGATCACCCTGAGCGACGAGATGCCCGAGGCCAGCGGTCAACCGCTCCCTCTACCGGTGAAAACCCCCGGGGATCTACAGCTCTCCCGGCTTGTACCTGCCGAAAGTAATCGGGAGCTGGGTCAGCTGCTGGAGCGGCTGGCGGTGGATATCTATCAGGAGCTGGGCCGCCCGGAGCGTCCGCCGCTGCTGCGCCTGACGCTGCCGCAGCTGGGCGATCTCGCCATTCGCATCGCCCATCAGGGTGGCGAGCTGCAGATCGAGATCCTCGCCACGGCGCAAGGAGAGCTGCTGCTCAATCAGGGGCGCAGCGATCTGGTCGACCGCCTGCAGCGCCTCTATCCCGGCGAGCGGGTCGCCCTCGATCTCTTCGGCCAGCCCGACAGTGAACAGGGCTCGCGCCATAAACGATCCATCTACGAAGAGTGGGATGCCGACGCATGACACCGATTACCCTCAGCTCCGCCTCGCTGGCGGAGCTGACTTTGCAACAGACCCTGAGCCAGTACCGCCAGCACTTTGGCTGGAGCGGCGGCGAGCTGGCCCTCACCATCGGTTTGCCGCCAGTAACGCTCGATACCCGGCTGCAGCTGCAGTGGCAGGGGCTCTCTTTGCCGCTTTGGTGCCACGGCGCCGAGCTGGCTCACTGGCTGGCGCCCGACCTGCAGCAAGCGGCGCTCTTCAGCCTGCCCGAGCCGCTGCAACTGGCGCTGATCGAGCGGCTGGGACAGCCCCTCGGTGGCCTCACCTGCTCGGCACTGACCCGGCAAGAGAGTCGCGATAAGACCGATGAGACCGCCCTGCAACTGCTGTTGCAACGGGAGGGGGCCAGCCTCGCCCTCTGGCTGCCGCAGCCCAAGCCCCTGCTGAACAGATTGCCGCCACGGCCACAGCAGCAGCGGTTGCCGCTGCCCCTCACCCTCTCCCTGCAGTGGGGCGAGATGGGGCTGACCATGGATGAGCTCACCACTCTCGCTATTGGCGATGTGCTGCTGCCACCGCCCCATCCGCAGCTCGGCCAACAACTGCTGATCTGCGTGGAGGGTCGCCCCTTTGCCTACTGCCAACCCCATCAACAACATCTGGAACTGACTGCCATGCACAACGCTGAACCCGCTGACCCCTTCGGCCCGACCGAGCTGGAGCAACTGCCGATCCAGGTGAGCTTTGAAGTGGGCCGCCAGACGCTGGACTGGCACACCCTCACCAGCCTGCAACCGGGCGCCCTGATCGATCTTGGCACGCCCCTCGATGGCGAAGTGCGCATCATCAGCAACGGCCACTCGCTGGGTGTGGGCCGACTGGTGGAGATCCAGGGCCGCCTGGGTGTGCGGGTCGAGCGCCTCGGCAACGAGTCACAGTCATGATCCAGTTGCCGGACGAGCTAAACCTGATTGTCGGGCTGGCGCTGCTGGCCCTGCTGCCCTTTATCGCCGTGATGGCCACCTCCTTCGTCAAGCTGGCGGTGGTCTTCTCGCTGCTGCGCAACGCCCTCGGGGTGCAGCAGATCCCCCCCAACATGGCGATGTACGGGCTGGCAATCATTCTCAGCATCTATGTGATGGCACCGGTCGGCTTCGCGACCCAGGATTACCTGCGCCAGAACGAGGTGTCGCTGACCAAATCCGAATCGGTGGAGAAGTTCCTCGACGAGGGAATGGCCCCCTACCGCGAATTTTTGAAAAAGCAGATCAAGCCGCGGGAGCACGCCTTCTTTATCGACAGCACCAAGCAGCTCTGGCCAAGCAAATATGCCGACCGGCTGGAGCCAGACAGCCTGCTGATCCTGCTGCCCGCCTTTACCGTGAGCGAGCTGAGCCGCGCCTTCGAAATCGGGTTTCTGATCTATCTGCCCTTTATCGCCATCGATCTCATCATCTCCAATATCCTGCTGGCGATGGGGATGATGATGGTCTCTCCCATGACCATCTCGCTGCCCTTCAAGCTGCTGCTGTTTGTGCTGCTCGACGGCTGGGCCCGCCTGACCCACGGGCTGGTCATCAGTTACGGAGGCTAGCATGAGTCACGCCGATATCCTTCACTTCACCAGCCAGGCGCTCTGGCTGGTGCTGATCCTCTCCATGCCGCCGGTGCTGGTGGCGGCGCTGGTGGGCACCCTGGTCTCTTTGCTGCAGGCGCTGACCCAGATCCAGGAGCAGACCCTGGGCTTTGTCGCCAAGCTGATCGCCGTGGTGATCACCCTGTTTGCCACCACCGCCTGGCTCGGTAACGAGCTCTACAGTTTTGCCGACATGGTGCTGTTCAAGGTGCCGCAGATCCAATGACACTGGAGAGCCTGCAGGCCCAGATGCTGGCCTATACCCTGCTGCTGCCGCGTTTTATCAGCTGCTTCGTGATGCTGCCGGTGCTCAGCAAACAGATGCTGGGGGGGGCGATGATCCGCAACGGCGTGGTCTGCTCGCTGGCGCTCTACGCCTATCCCACGGTCGCCGACACCTTGCCGGATCAGATCGACGGCATGGCGCTGGCCATGCTGATCGCCAAGGAGGTGCTGCTCGGCCTGCTGATCGGCTTTGTCGCCGCCATCCCCTTCTGGGCCATCGAGGCGAGCGGGTTTCTGATCGACAACCAGCGCGGCGCCGCCATGGGCTCCCTGTTCAACCCGAGTCTCGGCAGCCAGACCAGTCCCACCGGCCTGCTGCTGACCCAGACCCTGATCACCCTGTTCTTTGCCAGCGGCGCCTTTCTCGCCCTGCTGGCCGCCCTGTTCCAGAGCTACATAAGCTGGCCGGTGGCGCACTTTTTCCCCACCATCGACGAGCAGTGGGTCAACTTTTTCTACGGCCAGTTCAGCCATATGTTGCTGCTCTGCGCTTTGCTGGCGGCGCCGCTGCTGATCGCCATGTTTCTGGCCGAATTCGGGTTGGCGCTGATCAGCCGCTTCGCCCCCTCCCTCAACGTCTTCGTGCTGGCGATGCCAATAAAAAGCGCCGTCGCCAGCCTGCTGCTGGTCATCTACATCAAGCTGATGATGGATCACGCCTATAAACAGGTGCTGGCGGTGATGGACCCGCTGCAACTGCTGATCCCCATTCTGGAGGCGCGATGAGCGGCGAGAAGACCGAACAACCCACCCCCAAGAAGTTGCGGGACGCCCGCAAGAAGGGGCAGGTGGTCAAGAGCAAGGAGGTGGTCTCCACCGCCATCATCCTGAGCCTGATCGGCATGCTGATGGCGATGTCCGACTACTACCTCGAACATCTGGGCAAGCTGATGCTGATCCCCGAATCCCATCTCAACCTCCCCTTTAGCCAGGCACTCAACCATGTACTGGAGAACCTGATGCAGGAGATGGCCTATCTCTGCATCCCGATCCTCGCGGTCTCGGCGCTGGTGGTGCTCGTCTCCCACTTCGCCCAGTACGGTTTTCTGCTGAGCGGCGAGTCCATCAAGCCCGATATCAAGAAGATCAATCCGGTGGAGGGGGCCAAGAAGATCTTCTCCATCAAGAGCCTGATGGAGTTCGCCAAATCCCTGCTCAAGGTGGCCCTGCTGAGCCTCTTGGTATGGGTCACCATCGAGGGCAACCTGCAGGCGATGCTCCAGTTGCCCGGCTGCGGCATGAGCTGCATCACCCCGGTGCTGGGGGGCATGCTGGGCCAGCTGATGGCGGTCTGTGCCATGGGCTTTGTGGTGATCGCCATCGCCGATTACGCCTTCGAACACTACCAGCACATCAAGCAGCTGAAGATGAGCAAGGACGAGGTGAAGCGGGAGTACAAGGAGATGGAGGGGAGCCCCGAGATCAAGAGCAAGCGTCGCCAGTTCCATCAGGAGTTGCAGTCGAGCAACATGCGTGCCGACGTGAAGCGCTCCTCGGTGATCGTTGCCAACCCGACCCATATCGCCATCGGCATCCGCTACGAGCGGGGAGAAACCCCGCTGCCGGTGGTCACCCTCAAGTTCACCGATGCCCAGGCGCTGCAGGTGCGCAAGATTGCCGAAGAGGAGGGGATCCCGGTGCTGCAGCGTATCCCGCTGGCCCGCGCCCTCTATCGGGATGCCCAGCTCAACAACTACATTCCCGCCGACCAGATCGAGGCGACCGCCGAAGTCCTGCGCTGGCTGGAGCAGTGGCGCCAGAGCGAAGGGCCGCAGTGGTAGGGCTGCAAGCTGCCCACTTGGCCGAACAAACGGCACAAACAGCGAAAAACTGACAAATCCCCGACCGCCCCCTGATATAGCGCACCGCCACGGCTCGTTATCATCCCCTTATCGTCAACCCTGTCGGGAATCACATCATGGCCTTACCAGCAATCGGTGGACACATTCACCTCAACCACACCACGCCGTCCCATCAGACAGAAGCCAGCCCGCTGCTGACCCGGGGCAACAAGCTGTTCGAACAGTCCGTTCAGCGTGGCATCGGTCACTTCCAGAGTAGCGATCTCAAGCAGGTCATCAGCGCCCTGCACCAGTTGCAAGCAGCCCCCAATAGCGGCAAGGCGCAGCGGGTGCAGGATGCAATCCAGCACTGGGAGCAGCACCACCCCAAAGAGGTGGCCGCTCGCGGCGCTCGTCTGACCGAACTGAAACAGGCGCTGGCCGAACAGGGGGCCATCACCAGAGCCGCCCCGCGACATGAACCGAAAGTGATGGCGGGTGGCACTCAGGCACTGCTGCAAAAGAGCATGGCCGGACTGGAAAAACTGGGCAGCTACGCCTGCACCGACGCCCAGACCTTTGTCCGGCCCAACAACCCGGGCTACCAGAAGATCATCGGCAAACTCAACGACTTCGGGCAGGATCCCCAGCGTCTGGCGGCCAACCAGCGCGCCAACAACAGCGCCAATATGGCCGCCATCCAGATCACCAAAAACAAGCAGCCACTCTCCTTGCGCACCATGGAAAACATCGCGAAGGCGGTGGATGACGCCAAGGCCGGTTGCTGCTCGACCCTGGCCTATTCGGCGGCGGCCGAACTGCTGCGCCACAACAGTGATCAGCGGATCGAAGTGCTGGCCCATCGTGGTGCACAGGGTCACGCCGAGACTCACTGCTTTGTGGTGATTGGCCGTGCAGAAGGGAGTGAACTCACCAAGCCGGAGAGCTGGGGACCACACGCCAAAGTGGTCGACCCCTGGGCCGCGACCATCGGGGCGCCACTGGTCGGCACCCCCGCCCGCCCCCCTATCGCCAACCTGTGGCCGCCCACAGAGTCGGTTTTTGATAACGCCCGTCAGGAGGATTAATGATGTTTCATGCCATGCTATCGACCCTCGTTCGCCAGCTATCCCTGCCGCAGGAGTGCCTGCACGAAGAGGGACTGGATCTGCAGGCGGGCCCCTTCAGCCTTCATATTCGCGAGCGGGATCAACTGGTGACCCTGTTTATCCCGCTGGGGGATATCCAGACCCCTTCCCTCGCCGCCATGGCCGACTGGCCGGTGCTGCAACTCAGTCGCGGCAGCGAGCAGAGCACCCTGCTCTGGTGTCGCGAGTGGCTGGACAAACTGGATGTGGAACTCCTGACCGACATGGTCAGCCGCATGTTGCATCAGGCCGACGCCCTGAGCCAAAGCACAACTCCGGCAGCCCCCGGGGTCAGTGAGCCCGCGCTCGAACAGACCCTGTCACACCCGAACTGCGGTATCCCGACGACCATTCGCGCCTGATATCAGCGTCTGCTCATAAGGGAAAACAGCGCAACCAGAACGGGGCCATCACTGATGGCCCCGTTCTGTTTCTCATGTTGAATGGATTTGCCCCTACACCAGCTCCCCCAGTGCGCCGATCAGGGCGTCGAGTCCTTGATCTACTTTCGAGCGCGGGCAGCCGACGTTGAGGCGGATATAGCCTGTGCCTTCGGGGCCATAGGTGTCGCCGCGCATGATGGCGACCCGGTATTTTTCCACCAGCAAGGCTTGCAGCGCATCCATCCGCTCGGTCGTGTCGATGCCAAGACCGCTCAAGTCAATCCAGGCGAGATAGGTTCCCTCGGGCACCCGATAGTCGATAGCGGGGAAGGCAGCGTTGAGCCGCGCCGCCACATGAGTAAGGTTGCCGTGCAGATAGGCTTTCAGCGCATCGAGCCAGGCACCGCCGTTCCGATAGGCGCTGATATGGGCCAGCACCCCGAGAATCGGCGGTGATGAGAGGCCATGGGCCGCCTTGAGCCGTTGCAGATAGGCGGACCGCGCCTCGGCGTTGGCGATAAAGGCGTAGGCGCCGCCAAGGGCCGGAATATTGAAGGATTTGGAGCCCGAGCTCACCAGTGCCCAGTGATCGTCCGGTGCTACCTCACTCCACGGCAGATAGCGGGCAAAGCTCACATCCATATGGATGTCGTCCGAGATCACCTTGACCCCGTGGCGCTGGCAGATAGCAGCCATTCGACTCAATTCATCCCGCGTCCAGACCCGGCCGGTGGGGTTGTGGGGGCTGCAGAGCAGCAAAATCCGGCAATCGGGGCGAGCGGCCTGTTGCTCGAAGCATGCCCAGTCGATCTGGTAACTCCCCTCGCCTTTTATCAGCGGGCAAGGCAGCAGCACCCTGTCGTTGGCGGCCAGCATATTGCCGAAGGCGTCGTAGGCGGGAGTATGCACCAGCACCCCTTCACCCGGCTCCGACCAGAGGCTCACCAGCTGGGCAATCACATAGATGACCGAAGGGCCATAAACCAGCGTCTCGGGGTCGAGGCTCGCCCCATAGCGATGGGCAAACCAGTCGCTCACCGCCCCTTTGAAGTCGTCGTGATTCCAGCGGCTGTAGCCAAATACCCCGTGCTCAAGGCGGGCTGCTAACGTCTGGCGAATGCAGGGGGCGGTCTCGAAATCCATGTCGGAGATGGTAAAGGGGAGCAGATCGGCATGGCCAAAACGGTCGGCCACATAGTCCCACTGGGTGCAGTAGGTGCCGTGGCGGTCGACCACGCGGTCGAAGTCATAAATATCGTGCATGAAGTTTCTCCCTCCATAAACAGGAGACATATTGGGAGAGGCAAACAAGGGGGGCTTGCGCCCCCCGTTCGGATCTTATTGGCCGGTTCAGGCCCCCATCAGACTCTGCAGCTGGTTTTTCACCAGATGCACCTGCGGGCCGATCACCACCTGCAGGTTGTGCTCGTCGAGCTTGATCACCCCGATGGCGCCGTTCGCCTTCAATACCTTGTCATCGACCCGGCTCATGTCCTGCACCGACATCCGCAGGCGGGTGATGCAGTTATCGAGCGCCAAGATGTTATCGGCGCCGCCCAGGGCGTTGAGGATGATTTCACCGTTGTAACCGCTGTTGCCGGCCTTCTTGCCCGCGGGCTGGGCAGCCTCGCTGGTTTCGATTTCGCGGCCAGGGGTTTTGAGGTTAAAGCGGACGATGGCGAAGCGGAACACGCTGTAGTAGATGGCAAACCAGATCGCAGCCGCGACCGGCACCAGATACCACTTGGTGGCGGTGCCTTGCAGCACGCCGAACACCAGAAAATCAATGAGGTTGCCGTCGGTGTTGCCGATGGTGACGCCAAGCAGCCCCATGGTCATAAAGCCCAGACCCGTCAGGATGGCGTGAATAACGTAAAGCACCGGCGCCACGAACAGGAATAGGAACTCCAGCGGCTCGGTAATGCCGCCGATGACGCAGGCCACTACGCCGGAGACCAGCAGCGCCTTGATCTTGCCGCGATTCTCCGGACGAGCGCAGTGATACATGGCGAGCGCCGCACCCGGCAGACCGCCGAGGAAGGCAGGCATCTTGCCCTGAGAGAGGAAGGAGGTGGCAGAGACCGAGAAGCCGGTGGTGTCGGCGCAGGAGAGCTCGGCGTAGAAGATATTGAGGGCGCCGCTCACCTCGTGACCGCATACCAGCTGGGTGCCGCCTGCTTCGGTAAAGCGAATGAGCGCCACCAGAATGTGGTGCAGACCGAGTGGCAGCAGCAGGCGCTCACCGGTACCGAACAGGAAGGGGCCGAAGGGACCGGCGTGGGAGATCAGCGCCCCGATACCATTGATGCCAGCGGCAAACCAGGGCCAGGCGAACGGCACGACCAGACCGACTACACCCAGCACCAGCACTGTGATAATGGGTACGAAGCGGGCACCACCGAAGAAGGCGAGCGCATCGGGCATCTTGTAGGTGTAGAAACGAGCGTGCAACTTGGCGACGATCACCCCGACGATGATGGCCCCCAGAATCCCGGTGTCGATGGAGCTGATGCCGAGGATCGATTTCACCCCGTAGGCCTTCTCCGCCGCCGCGTCACCGATGACGTTGGCCACGGTCAGGTAGAAGTTGATGGAGAGGTTGAGTGCCGCATAGCCAACGAAACCGGCAAAGGCCGCGACCCCCTTCTCTTCTCGCGCAAGCCCCAGCGGAATGGCCACCGCAAACATCACCGGCAGGTAGATAAAAGCCACCAGTCCCACCTTGGTCATCCAGAGGAACAGCAGTTGCAGCACGGTATTGTCGAGGAAGGGCATGCTCTGCTTGACCGCATCGCTGGTGAGCGAGCTGCCGACACCGAGCAGGATGCCCGAGAAGGCCAGCAGGGCGACCGGCAACATAAAGGTCTTGCCGAGGCTCTGCAGGAACTCCCAGATGGTGGATTTGGCTTGAGGCTTGGCCATGAAACGGCTCCTTGTGAATAAACAGCAATATCTGCGGCTGCCCTCCCCCGCTCGAGGCGATCTCGACGCAATCTCGAAGCAGAGGCGCGGGTCAGCATCAGGTTTTGCTGGATGATAAATCGTTTTATCAACTTGCAAGTGCCGACAAGATCACAGAATGAGGGGGCTGGCTGGCAGCAGGATCCAAATTTGTGAGCCGGATCGGCCCAACGGTGATGTAACGTTTCACTTAAGTACTCGAGCAGGTATGCTGGGGCCTCGCACTCAACCAGCCATCGCACCCCATTCGCCCTATGCCGTCCAAACCGCTCGTCTCGAAAAACGTCAAGATCACAGATGTCGCCCAGCGGGCGGGAGTCTCGGTCACTACCGTCTCCATGGTGCTCAACGGCAAGGGGCGCATCTCACCCGCCACCGCCGAGCGGGTGCAGCAGGCGATAAAAGAGCTCGACTACGTGCCCAACAGCGCCGCCGCCAACCTGCGCAGCCAGCAATCCAATCTGGTAGGGCTGATCCTGCGCGACATCACCGACCCCTTCTATACCGAAGTGACCGCCGGGGTGAGCGAAGTGCTGGAGCAGCAGGGCTATCTGCTGTTTCTGACCCAGTGCGGCCACAGCCCTGAGCGGTTGCAGCAGAGCATTCAGTCCCTGTCACGGCAGGGGGTGGCGGGCATCATCTTCAATCCGGTGCGCGGCGCGGCGGCCAAGACCCTGGAGACCCTGCTCGACTCCGAACTGCCGGTGGTGTGCGCCGCCCGCTCCTACTATCGCGATGACGTGGACTTTATCGGCCCCGACAACACCCACGCCGCCAAACAGGCCACCACTTATCTGATCGAACAGGGTCACCGCCATATCGCCTACGTCGGCGGGCGGGCCGACTCCCTCACCCGCGCCGAGCGGATCGGCGGCTACTGTGCCAGCCTGCTGCAATACGGCCTGCCCTTCAAACCGGAGTGGGTGCTCGAATGTGAGCGCACCCAGCGCAGCGCAGCCGACACCATCGCCCAGCTGCTGCACCAGCACCCCAAGGTGACCGCCGTGCTCTGCCACTACCCCGAAGTGGCCCTTGGCGGCATTTACGGCGTCGAGGCGAGCGGGCGCACCGTGGGCAAAGACAACTACATCGGCCAGCAGGTGGCCCTGCTCGGCTTTGACGACGTAGCGGAAGCGGAACTCACCACTCCCGCTCTCACCTTTGTCAGCTCACCGGCGCGGGAGATTGGCCGTCAGGCGGCAAGGCGGCTGCTGACCCGGATGCAGCAACCCGAGCTCGCCCCCAACCGCCATATCATCACCCCCAACTTGCAGAAGCGGGAGTCGGCTTGAACTGGCTGGGCAGCCCCACCCGCCATATCATCACCGCTCACCAGCAAACCGCAAAAGCGGGAGTCGGCCTGACGCACACGGTTGCAACGCGCGGGCAAGGGGCTGTCGAGGTCAAGTAGTAAAGAAGGGGCGCAAAACGTGAGCCTGCTCACTGCGCTGGCAAGGAGAGATTGAGAGCCAAGTGGAGATGGATATGATGGGCGTCCACTCTCTTCACGAGCCCCTTTATGAGCAACCCGCACGACCAGAACCCGCCGAGTGAAATCCATCGCTGTGACAAATGTGGCGAGCGCACCCGCCATATCGTGGTATTGGTGCCACGGGATCACAGCCAGGATGTGATGCCCAAAGACCCGCGCAAAGCCTTCTGGCAAGCCTTTCGCTCCAGCAGCCTGACCAATGTGGTCTTCGGCCAGACCCTCGCCTATCAGGCCACCCATGTAAAACATCTTATCTGCGAGCGCTGCGGGGAGACGTTTCTGGAGTATTGATGGCTCCAGCCTGTCATCCGCCACACAATCAACCGAATAAACTCCCGCCATCAAGCAAGTAGTTTGTTGATCCTTGGCAGGTTTTTACCTGCTGCCGGTTTTGCATTGCCCCCACCTTGATTACCATGGCTCACTTGGCAACCTGGATTGGGAGAGAAGTTGCCGAGATCGCTCTGGCCACCATAGCGCCATCCCCTCCAGCCACATCACCGGTTAACAGCAGCAGAGTGGAGGCTGTCGTCCAGGGGCGGTAGCGTGTCGCTTGGCCACAACCCCCTCTCCAACAATCCACAAGGATCCCCGCCGTTATGTTTGAGTACGTCGAAAAACTGCAAGCGCGCATCGCTACCATGGTCAGCCAGAACGAAGCCGGGATCCGGCAGGCGGCCCACTGGTTTAGCGAGGCTATCGTCCACAACAAGATGATCCATATGCTGGGCACCGGGCACTCTCATATGGTCGGGCTGGAGGGGTTTATCCGTGCCGGTGGCCTTGGCAATATCAACGCCGTGCTCGACTCCACCGTCACCACCGCCGATGGTGCACTGCGCAGTTCGGCGCTGGAGAAGCTGCCGGGGCTTGCCGCCATCCTGTGGGAAGAGCAGCCGATTGCGCCGGGGGATCTGATGGTGGTCATCTCTAATTCGGGGCGCAACGCCCTGCCCATCGAGTGGGCCCAGCTTGCCAGAACACGCGGCCACAAGGTGATCGTTATTACCTCGGTGGCGCAATCGGCGCAAAACCCGAGTCGTCACCCTTCTGGCCAGAAGCTGATGGAACTGGCCGATCTGGTACTTGACAACTGCGTGCCACCGGGCGATGGCCTGTGCGAAGTCAATGATCGGGTCACCGGCGCCTTCTCCTCCATCTCCGGCATGGTTCTGATCAATACGCTAGTAGTCGAAGCGCAGAAACTGGCGCTGGCACAAGGAGTCACCCCGCTTATTTTCTCCAGCCAGAATGTGGATGGATTTAATAACGATGATGTTTACCGCCATTTCCAAGGGCGATTGAAGTCGATGTGAGTGTCTAAATAATACTTTTTTTTGAAATTAAACCATCAACAAAAATTGAGATCACATAGTGGCAGATTATATAAACAAAAACATCCTTAGTCAGGCTTATATTCATGTTGAGCCGAGAGGAATGGAAACCGATGAACAATTAGAGTCATTCAAAGAAAATTTAAGAATATTTTCCTTGACTCGTACTGAGTTCTTTTTATCTGAAGGTCTTGAGATCAATGTTGAGTTTGAAGATGGTTCAATAAAAGCTCGTGTAACTGTAATTGGCACACTAATGCTTCTACTTCAAGGTATTAGTTCTTATAAAGACTTCAGAGAGAGCCTTCAACTTCTGTACTCTGATGCAAAATGGCTATCGGATGCCATCATATCGGAATCTTTATATCAAACTAAGGCAAAACATCATGATGTAATCAGAGTGGAGGCTAGAACTGGAATTATTGGCTCCATTCATAAAGTTTTTAATAAGTTGGAAAACATTAAACGTGGAGCAAAAGGAGCTATGCTCGCCACTGATATTGTAGATAAGATTGATGATGCGCAAAATGAAATATTAAAATTAATGGATAACATCTGTGATTTAGCTGATAAGGATTTAGTCGCAAAAGAATGTATTGCTTTGGTTAAGGAGCTACCAGAAACACCTGTACCACCCAAAGATAAAGAAAATAAAAATTATGCTATCGACGAGTACAGACGAAAAAAATCAAATCTAATCGGCGCAATAGAAATCCATATCATGGTTGATGAGTAATATCAAATTATCTATAACGCAGATGTGCGGTGATACCTTATTTGACCATAAGTCCTGATAGTAACGACATTAGGCCATTTGATACCAATAAAAGGATAATGGATGAAACGTATTCTGATTATTGGCAACTCGGGATCCGGCAAGAGCTGGTTAGCGGCCCGATTGGCTGAGGAATTAACTATCCGCGAAGTCAATCTGGACACCATTGTCTGGCAGCCGGGCGGCTTTAACCAGAAACGGCCCCAGCATGAGATTGACCATGCCATTCAAACACTTGCTCAAGAGCCCTCATGGGTGGTCGAAGGGGTATTTGGCGCCCTGGCCGAGCAACTGCTTGATACTGCCGATACCCTGCTCTTTCTCGATCTCGACTGGTCTCTATGCCGGGATTCACTGCTATCGCGTGGGTCACAAAGCGCCAAACAGCGCGATGCTGTGGCTGCGAAAAAGAACTTTCAACAACTTCTGGTGTGGGCATCGGAATATGAGCAGCGAGCCAGCAAAAGCTCCCGCCAATTCCATCACGAGCTGTTTGATCGATTCCCAAACGACAAGCACCGTTTTACGACTCGGGCAGCGGTAAATAGCTATCTCACTCAACTGACCGTTAAGCGCTAGCAGGAGACTTGATGGACCAATACAAACAGACGCCAAAACCTGACTATCTGTTTTTCAAAAAATTTATATCCTATCTGGCAATTACCGCACCTATCGGCCTGCTCCCGGAATTTATCCGGCAGGATTTTCATATGGATTTGCTCTCATGGCAGAAGGGCGGCCGCCTCACTCTGATCATGATCGGCGTCGCGGCGGCTATGGCGGGAATTGACTGGCTCGCGCATCGCTATCGAACCAAACGACAGCAGCCAAAGGGCTCAGTTGGTGAGAACAGGTAAGGGAAGAGCGGGCTGCCATAGACATGCCAGCCCGTAGGTTCGAATAGCGCAGCGTATTCGGACATTCGCGTCATCACCTCTACCTTCCTGCCATCCCCTCTCTGGCCACCACTCGCTCTTCCCAAACAGCGGTGCCATTCACTTCGTTCATTGCCCCCTACGTCTCCCATCCCTCCTCTGTGCTCGCCTGCCTAAATATCCCTCCCGCCCCCCTCTTTAGGCGCATAAAAATCCTAATCCGCCCGACGAAACCGCGACTTTTTGTGATAAGAGTCACATCTCACGGCACCGTTAAACCACATATAAATCCAGACCCTGCAGGTGATTAATTTATTGATATGGCGCATAACAAACCTTGCCGCACGCTTGATACCAATTCATTTGTTTGTTTTTAAAGAAAAAATCAGCAATGACCTGAAAATGGCGAGTCCTGCCTGAAAACGGGATCTTCATCACATCGCGTTTTACTGCGCACAAAAATCCAGTGATTAGCACATTTGTCCGATAGGGAGGGGGCGAGTGAGCCGCGATAATGATCAGGTCATTTTTATCCAGTACGTCGATACGTACTCACGCATAGCTTCCGTCACCGGAAGCGGGGAGAGCGCCATGATCACCACCTTGATCAATGAACATCTGATCAATCTCGATTTGAAAGCGACGCAAAAGGAAGAGGTCTTCACCGAGATGGCCCGCCTGCTGGCGTCGCAAGGCAAGGTCAGCGACGAGCAGGCCTTTATCAAGGATCTGTGGGCCCGCGAAGAGCTGGGCAACACCGGCTTTGAGGAGGGCGTGGCCCTGCCCCACGCCAAGAGTGCGGCGGTGTGCAACCCGGCGGTCGCCATCGGCATCAGCCGCAACGGCATCGAGTACGGCGCCGAAGATGGCAAGCCGTCCCACATTTTCTTTATGATCGCCTCCCCCGATGGCGGTGCCAATCACCATATCGAGGTGCTGGCCGA
Organism: Aeromonas allosaccharophila; assembly: GCF_016026615.1. NCBI lineage: Bacteria > Pseudomonadati > Pseudomonadota > Gammaproteobacteria > Aeromonadales > Aeromonadaceae > Aeromonas > Aeromonas allosaccharophila. The sequence continues at coordinate 2,177,956 of NZ_CP065745.1, forward strand.
GCTCTCCGGCAAGCTGATCGAAGAGGGCTTTATCGCCAAGCTGCTGGCGGCCAAGAGTCCGACCGACGCGCTGGCGCTGCTGCTGGCCAAGAAAGAGGAGCAGAGCGCGGCCCCGACCACCAGCAAGGGTTTCATCATCGGTGTCACCGGTTGCCCGGCCGGTATCGCCCACACCTATCTGGCGGCCGAGTCGCTGGAGCGCGCCGCCCGCGAGCTGGGTTATGAGGTGAAGGTGGAGACCAATGGCTCCATCGGCGTCAAGAACAGCCCGACCGCGGACGAGATTGCCCGTGCCACCGCCATCGTGGTCGCCTGCGACAAGCAGGTGGACATGGCCCGCTTCGCTGGCAAACCGCTGATCAAGACCGGCGTCAAGGCCCCTATCAAAGATGGCAAGGGTCTGATCGAGCAGGCGCTGAAGGCTCCTGCCTATGTGGCTGGCAAAGAAGATAAAAAGGGTGAAGAGAAGAGCGCGGGCGGCAGTTCCGATCTCTATCGCTACCTGATGAACGGTGTCTCCCACATGATCCCGTTCGTGGTGACCGGCGGTCTGTTGATTGCGCTGGCGCTGGCCATCGGCGGCAACCCGACCCCGAGCGGCATGCAGATCCCGGAAGGGAGCATGTGGAACCAGATCCTCAACGTGGGTGTGGCCGCCTTTACTCTGATGATCCCCATTCTGGCGGGCTATATCGCCTACGCCATCGGTGATCGTCCGGCGCTGGCGCCAGGCTTTATCGGCGGCTGGATCGCCAACAACGGCAGCTTCTACGGCGCTGACGCCGGAACCGGCTTCATCGGTGCCATCATCGCGGGCCTGCTGGTCGGCTATCTGGTGCGCTGGATTGCCACCCGTCAGTACCACAAGATGGTGCAACCGCTGGTGCCGATCCTGATCGCTCCGATCGTGGGTTCCCTGTTTATCGCTGCGGTATTCATCTTCATCATCGGCGCCCCGATTGCCGACATGATGACTGGCCTCAACGCCATGCTGCTCTCCATGAGCGGTGGCAGCCTGGTGCTGCTGGGTATCGTGCTGGGTGGTATGGCCGGCTTTGATATGGGTGGCCCGGTCAACAAGGTGGCGTTCCTGTTCTCCGTCGGCATGATTGCCTCCGGTCAGACCCAGTTTATGGGAGCCATGGCCTGCGCCATCCCGGCCGCGCCCCTTGGCATGTCGCTGGCAACCGTGCTTGGTCGCAAGCTCGGTATCTTCGATGCCTCTGAAATCGAAGCGGGCAAAGCCGCCGGTGCCATGGGTCTGGTGGGTATCTCCGAAGGGGCGATTCCATTCGCCGCTCGTGATCCGCTGGCCGTGATTCCGGCCAACATTCTGGGCAGCATGACCGCTGCGGTGATGGCCTTCCTGTTTGGCATCACCAACAGCGTTGCCCACGGTGGCCCCATCGTGGCCCTGCTGGGTGCGGTCAACAAACCGCTGCTGGCGCTGCTCTGCATGATCTGCGGTGCCATCGTCACCGGCGTGGTGGCGGTTGCCCTGAAAAAGCTGCGGGTCAAAAAGAGTGACGAGGTGACCCTGGCCAAAGCGGCCTGAGTTCCCCCTCGCCATTGCGGCTCGCAATACATGACAAGAGGCCACCCCACGGGGTGGCCTCTTTGCGTTTGTCGAACAAACCCGCCAAGGGGATTTGCCTTCTGTTATGCCCGCAGTAATGGGCGCTGCTGATGCTGAGCCAGGGTCATCAATACCTCCAGCTGCTCCGGTTTTTGCACCATAACGCCATTGCGGCTGGTGCGCATGCTGCTGACCACATCCTCCACGCTCAGCTGATTGTTGCGCGGCTCATGCATCGCCATGGCACCGATCACCTGCGCGGTACGTCCCACCCCGGCACGGCAATGAACCACCGGTAGCAATTTGTTCTCATCCCCCACCGCCGAACTGCCCGCCTTCTCATACATGGCGCGCTTCGCTTGCGCATTTTGCTCCAGCAGGGCTGACAGCCGTTCAGTCACCTCGGCGCTGACGGCCGTTTTATCGGGCCAGTTGCTGACATGAACCACGGGCACCTGGATCCCCTTCTTGCCAGAGCCGGGCATGGTCAGTGCCATCTGATAAACATCGGCCTGAATGCCATCACCCAGGTCGACACTCATCTTGTGATCGGACTTTACCGATACCGCCCCATATTGGCCGCTCTGACGGAAATAGTCGGGCATCTTGAACTGGGGATTGGCGATTTCGTTGGCGGACGCCAGAACTGCCAGTACCGGCGTCCGGTTGTCGAACAGCATCTGCAGATGACTCTCCAGCTGACTGTCGAGCGGGTACTGGCAAGCAATGGAGCGATGGGTGCCGACCTGCACATAGTTGGCGTTGAGATCAGGGCGCACGGCGGTCATCTTGTTGGCGCGAATGTCGTTGAAGCGGTTGAGCTGACTGCCATCGCGGCTTTGCAGATAACGATCAGGTTGCACCGAGGGTTGCAGCTGTTGCTGCAAACCGGCCAGCCTGCTGCTCAGCTCCCGCTTCGTCTGCGCCCCGTAAGGATCAACCGCCACAGGGGTCACCATTCTGGGCGCGGCACTCATCAGTCGTTCATGCTGCTGGGCCAGTGCCGGGCTGGCATTACGCGGAGGAAGGGCCGGAGCCTGACGTGGCGGCAATGGCGGCGCATCCTGACCTGCTGGCGCGCTCGCCCCGTGACGTTGTGCCCCCTGCTGACGCATGGCGGCATCCAGCAAGGTCTTGGCATCCCTGAGGGTCAGCTGGTCGCTGCGCAATCCCACCAACTGGCTCTGGCCATGACCGAGGCTACGCAGCTCGAAGTTGTTCTGATTGAAGCGCACTGTGCTCTTGTGCAGTTCAGCGACATCGTTCTGATTGAGGGCAATCTCCTGCACATGATGAAGCACTTCCCGAGCGAATGCTTTTTCTGTATCCCGGGCACCATTGGTGACGGTCAACCCCTGAAAACGTCCCTCCGTGTTGGCAGCCACGCCGCCTCTCAATTTGCCGGTCACCTCGCCATGTTGCTGCTCGACAAGCTGGGTTACCTGTTGGTGAAGAGAGTGAATCGCTAAGGTCATGTTTACCTCGAATGGCATGAGTGAGCCGCGAGTATAAAAAGTGCTATTCCCCTCTCCTTGCACTGCCGGTCGGAAATTTTTAGCCATATGGCAAAGTGACCGATAGCAACAAAATCGATACCCATAAATGACAAATGAAATGGCTGTTTTTCGATAGTTTGCCCACCTCTCTCCACCTCTGCTGCAGGCAGCCACACATGAACGAACAATTTGACGCCGCGTTAAACGCCCTGGGCCACCACCTCGGGATCCCGCTCACTACCACAGAGGGCGTTGCCAGCATCACACTGGACAATAGCCATACCATCCATCTGGCAGCGATCGGCGATAGCCAGCTTGCCCTCTTTGTGCGCCTCTCTCCCCTCAAAGATGCAGAGCAGGCCATCGCGCTACTGCAACAAAATCTCTTCTCGGCCAATCCCGCCAGCCCGCGTATCGCACTCTCTCCGGATAATCATCTCATCCTCTGGAGCCAGCATCCCCTGAGCGCCATGGATGGCAGCACCCTCTATCAGGCCCTGACCACCCTGCATCACCATAGTCTGAGCGGATTATCGGCCTCCTCTGACATCAGTGAGTCAGACAGACATGACTACTCGCCATCCCCTCTGCTGAAGGTCTAGACAACCGAAAAACCAATACAGGGCCGCTTGCAACGGGCGGCCATGTCACCGGCCTGTGATAGCAAAACCGTTCGCCAAGCTGGCCACTTCGCCATCAATCTGGCCTGCTCAATGTGATCCTCTTCACGCTTGGGGGCCAAATCGGACAAAACTAGGAAAATTTCCTAGCCCCACTAGGGATGGCTCTCAAGCCATTTATTTCCCCCCTGATTAGAGTCACCTCACCTGATGTCGTGACCCGCACCGCGACGGGCAATGTGCCCCGTCATCCCGTGCCGGGCCCGGGTTTATATGGATGGAATGTCGAGCGCAGCAACGGCTGGCAGCCCCTGACGTTCCGTTCCCCCTTCCGTGGCGTGACCTCTTACAACCTATTTACAAATGAGGGGCGCGGCGGAAATACCGTCTATCTCGCAGAGGATGAACGAAGATGTTGAAATTTCTCCAACAGGTCCGGGTCCCCACCCTGGACCTGCCGGTCGAAGCCCGGCGCAAGCTCTGGTTCAAGCCGTTTATGCAATCTTATCTGGTTGTATTTATTGGCTATTTGACCATGTATCTGATCCGCAAGAACTTCAACATTGCGCAAAACGACATGATCCAGGAGTACGGTCTCTCCATGACCGAGCTCGGCATGATCGGTCTTGGCTTCTCCATCACCTACGGGGTGGGCAAGACCATCGTCTCCTACTACGCCGATGGCAAGAACACCAAGCAGTTCCTGCCACTGATGCTGATCCTCTCCGCGCTCTGCATGCTGGGCTTCAGTGCCAGCATGGGCGGCACGGGTTTTAGCCTCTACTTCATGATCTTCTTCTACGCGGCCAGCGGTTTCTTCCAGAGCTGTGGCGGCTCGTGCAGCTACTCCACCATCACCAAGTGGACCCCTCGCAACAAGCGCGGCACCTATCTGGGTATGTGGAATCTCTCCCACAACGTGGGCGGTGCCGGTGCGGCCGGTGTGGCGCTGTTCGGTGCCAACTACCTGTTTGATGGCAACGTGCTCGGCATGTTTATCTTCCCGTCCATCATCGCGCTGGTCGTCGGCTTTATCGGCCTGCGTTTTGGTAGCGATTCACCGGAAGCCTATGGCTTGGGCAAGGTGGAAGAGCTGTTTGACGAAGTGGCGAGCGAAGAAGATATCGCCACCGAAGAGCAGAAGCTGACCAAGGGTCAGATCTTCGTGAAGTACGTGCTGCTGAACAAGGTGATCTGGCTGCTCTGCTTTGCCAACATCTTCCTCTACGTGGTGCGCATCGGTATCGACCAGTGGTCCACCGTCTACGCTCACCAGGTACTGGGCTTCTCCAAAGAGATCGCCATTCAGGGCTTCACCTTCTTCGAAGTGGGCGCACTGGTCGGCACCCTGATGTGGGGTTACCTCTCCGATCTGGCCAATGGCCGTCGTGGTCTGGTGGCTTGCGTGGCGCTGGCGCTGATTATCGCAACCCTGGGTCTCTACCAGCATGCGACCACCCAGTTCATGTTCCTGGGCTCCCTGTTCACTCTGGGCTTCCTGGTGTTTGGTCCGCAACTGCTGATCGGCGTGGCCGCCGTGGGCTTCGTACCCAAGCAGGGCATCAGCGTGGCCGATGGCGTCAAGGGCACCTTCGCCTACCTCATCGGTGACAGCTTCGCCAAACTGGGTCTGGGCATGATCGCCGATGGCACCCCCATCTTCGGTCTGACCGGCTGGACCGGCACCTTCGCTGCGCTGGACATCGCCGCAGCCACCTGTCTGGTGCTGATGGGCTGTGTTGCCGTGGCCGAAGAGCGCAAGATCCGCCGCATCAAGCGCGAACTGAAAGCCACCGAGCTGGCTGCCCAGACCGCCTGATCCCCTCAAGATTGTCGCTGATTGTTCAGGGCCACCCACACGGGTGGCCCTTGTTGTTTTGGGAAACCAGACACCCGACTGGCCCGACATCTGCCTGCACTGCCGCTCAAGGGGCAGGCATATCCCCATCAAGATCCCACTTTTCATATGGACTTTTGGTAAAAGCCCCCCGCTGGCGCTATCTTGTGGCTCCCCCTTGTCAGCATCACAGAGAGCAGATGAAGATCGTCGCCGTCACCGCTTGCCCGACCGGTATTGCCCATACCTATATGGCTGCCGATGCCCTGCAAAAAGCCGCCACTGCGCTGGGGCTCAAGATCAAGGTCGAAACACAGGGCGCCATGGGCATGGAGAACATGCTGACCGCCCGCGATATTGCCAGCGCCGATCTGGTGCTGATTGCCTCCGATATCGAGATCGAGCAGAAAGAGCGTTTCCTCGGCTGCCCCGTCCATCAGGTGACACTGGAAACCGTGCTGCTGGATGCCAACGCCGTACTCAAGGCCCTGCCGATCCCGGCCTGATGCTGACCCGCGAGATCACCTTCTACTGCCAGCAGGGGTTGAGCATCACCCAGGCCAAGCAGTTGAACCGGCTGGCGGGGATGTTCAAATCCACCATCCGCTGCGCCAACCTCACCCGGCGCCAGACCGTTGCCGCCAGCAACCAGCTCTCCCTGCTGACCCTCGCCACCCAGCCCGGCGATCTCTGCCAGTTGCAGATTGCTGGGTGCGATGCCGAGCTGGCCCATATGGCCTTCACCTGCTGGTGCGGCGAACTGGGTCAACCGCTGGTGCGCCCGCGCACCGCCGCGCTGGCGGAGTTGCGACTGGCCAACGCCCTGCCCGACTACCATTTTGCCCTGCGCCAGCTGGCCCACAGCCCCGAACCGCTGAGCAAGGCCGAGGCCCTCGAGCATCTGATCGATCTGCTGCCCGCCGAGCTGGTCACCAACCGCGCCACCCTGACCGCCTCAGTGGAGCGGCGCGAGCAGGTCTCTGCCACCATCATTCGCCCCGGCCTTGCCATGCCCCATGTATTGAGCGAAGGAATAAGCCAGCCAGCGCTGACCCTGCTTAGCTGCAAAGAGTCCATCGAGTGGGGCTCTCAAATCGGGCCGGTGCAGACCATCATTCTGCTGGCGGTGCCGGTCGGCTGCGGACGGGAGACCCTGCGCCCCCTCACCCGACTGGCGCAGGCGATGATCGACGATGTGGTCAGCCACGCCCTGTTGCAGGCAGGCTCGGCCCCCGCCCGTCAGGCTATCGTGATCGAGAGCCTGCTGAGCTAAGCCTGCGACACTAAACCACCCGGCCCCATGTCATACGGGGCTCTTTGCACGCGTCTTGTCACGCAGCCATTCATCCTGCCCTCAGCACCCTGTGGTACACTCGCTGCCATCGTCTGTCTGAAGTGTGTATCCGATGAAATCTCCCCGTTCCCGTCTCTCTGTCAGCCGTTCGCCGCGCGATAACGCCCCGCGCTCGGCGGCCAACCCAGCCGCACCACACCATGCCGCCACCCGCAAACCGGAGCTGGCGCCAGCGGATCGCAAGCTGTTGCTGCTGAACAAGCCCTACATGGTGCTCTGCCAGTTCACCGACGAGGCGGGCCGGGAGACCCTCAAGGATTACATCACCGAACCCGGCATCTACGCCGCCGGGCGGCTCGATCGCGACAGCGAGGGATTGCTGCTGCTCACCAACGACGGCAAGCTGCAGGCTCGCCTCACCCAGCCGGGGGAGAAGACCCCCAAGACCTACTGGGTGCAGGTGGAAGGGATCCCCAGCGAAGAGAAACTGGCTACCCTGCGCGCCGGCGTCGAGCTCAATGACGGCATGACCCTGCCCGCCGGGGTGCGCATCATGGATGAACCTGCGGTGTGGCCGCGCAATCCGCCCATTCGCGAGCGCAAGGAGATCCCCACCAGCTGGCTGGAGATCACCATCATCGAGGGGCGCAACCGCCAAGTGCGGCGGATGACCGCCCATATCGGTCACCCCACCCTGCGCCTTATTCGCTACGCCATCGGTGACTGGACGTTAGATGGTCTGGCGCCGGGGACAAGCCGCAGCCTGCCCGCCCCCGAGCTGGCACTGCTCTCCACCAGCCGCCCGCAGCCATCGTCCTCCCGTTCGGGCGCTCATACCGCCAAACCGGCAGGGGCTGCACCACGGCGGGCCAGCCAGCCGGGACGGGACGAGCGTCCCCGCAGCACTCACCCAACCGAGCGCGTAACCCCAAACCCGACCGGCGGCAAACCCCGCAGCAGCGGGCGCGGTACGGCCCGTAGACCGGCGCGCGCAATCAATCCCAATAGCAGCGACAAGGAGTCATGATGAGCAATCAGGCAGAGCAATCGTCCACCAGCCATGCCCGCATGGAGGCGCGCCTGACGGTCGCCGCCCTGGTGCAGTGGCAAGGCCGCTTTCTGGTGGTGGAAGAGGAGATAAAAGGCCAGCGCCGCTTCAACCAGCCCGCCGGTCATGTGGAGCCGGGGGAAAACCTGCTGGAAGCGGCCTGCCGCGAACTGAAAGAGGAGACGGGGCTGACCGCCACGCCGACCGCTTGGCTCGGCACCTATCTGTTCAAACCGGCCGACAGCGAGGCCACCTATGTGCGCACCGCCTTGATCTTCGACCTTGAAAAAGCGCCCGGTCAGCACCATCCAGAGGATCCTGACGGCGATGTGCTGGCGTGCCACTGGCTCACTCTGGAAGAAATAGCGGAATGCAAACCGGTCCTGAGAAGCCCGCTGGTGTGGCAGTGCATCGAGGATTATCTGGCCGGCACCCGCCTGCCGCTCTCGGCGCTCAAGGCCTTTATTTGAGGCCATTTGACACTCTTTTTTGGCGACACAGGCCAACAACAGAAAAACGATTTCCTGCTATCAGGTTCCTGATGGGAACTGCGGCATGGATATGTGACCGGGGGCGCAAAACTCTGGTAGAATACGCCCCGTTTAAACGAACTGGTAACTTCGACTAATGACAGACAACAGCCAAATCAAGGTGATCGTCGGCATGTCCGGCGGCGTGGATTCTTCCGTCTCGGCCTACCTGCTCCAGCAGCAGGGCTATCAGGTCGAAGGCTTGTTCATGAAGAACTGGGAAGAAGACGACACGGACGAGTACTGCTCTGCCGCCCAGGATTTGGCTGATGCCAAGGCCGTCTGCGACAAGCTGGGGATGAAACTCCACACCATCAACTTCGCGGCCGAGTACTGGGACAACGTGTTCGAGCACTTCCTCGAAGAGTACAAGGCAGGCCGCACGCCGAACCCGGATATCCTGTGCAACAAGGAGATCAAGTTCAAGGCGTTCCTCGAATTTGCCGCCGAAGAGCTGGGTGCCACCTACATCGCCACCGGCCACTATGTGCGCCGTGACGACAGCACCGGCCGCCCGCGCCTGCTGCGCGGTCTCGATACCAACAAGGATCAGAGCTACTTCCTCTATACCCTGAGCGAAAAGCAAGTGGGTCAGAGCCTGTTCCCGGTTGGCTGCCTGGAAAAGCCGGAGGTGCGCCGCATCGCCGAGCAGCTGGATCTCATCACCGCCAAGAAGAAAGACTCCACCGGCATCTGCTTTATCGGTGAGCGCAAGTTCAAGGACTTCCTGGCCAAGTTCCTGCCCGCCCAGCCCGGTAAAATCGAGACCGTGGATGGCAAGGTGATCGGTGAGCATCAGGGTCTGATGTATCACACCCTGGGCCAGCGCAAGGGGCTCGGTATAGGTGGTCGCAAAGATGCCACCGAAGAGGCCTGGTATGTGGTCGACAAAGAGGTCGAACGCAACGTGCTGGTGGTGGCGCAGGGCGAGCATCCCCGTCTCTACTCCGATGGTTTGATTGCCAGCCAATTGCACTGGGTGGATCGCACTCCCATTCGCGAGCCGCGTCGCTGCACCGTCAAGACCCGCTACCGTCAGCAGGATATCCCCTGCCTGATCCAGCCCATCGACGACGAGACCATCCGGGTCATCTTCGACGAGAAGCAGGCTGCGGTGACCCCGGGCCAGTCCGCCGTCTTCTACGACGGGGAAGTGTGTCTGGGCGGCGGCATCATCGAACAGCGTTTCAGCCATCCGGTTTGAATCCTTAACAGAAGGCAGCAGACGTGAGCGATACATTCCAAGGCCGGATCATGACCTGCTGCGGGCATCTGCCAGTGAATGAACAGAACAGGGCCGTGAAGATATGAGCGACAAATTCCAAGACAGAACTATGGCCTTTGCCGGCATCTGCCAGGCCGCGTATCTGGTGCAGAAGGTGGCCCGTGACGGCAGCTGTGACGAGGCCGCCCTGCGCGAGAGCCTCTCCAGCATTCTGGTGACCAACCCGAGCCAGCCGCTCGAGGTGTTCAACAACACCCATCTGGCCATTCGCGACGGCTACCGCGCGCTGGTCGAGCAGCTGGGTGCCGATGGCAGCCAGAAGAATGCCGAGCTGACCCGCTACGTGGTGAGCCTGATTGCGCTGGAGCGCAAGCTGGCCAAGCGCAAGGACATTCTCAACATGCTGGGTGAGCGGATCAGCCAGATTGGCCGCCAGCAACAGCACTTCGATCTGCTCGACGAGCAGATCCTGGCCAACATGGCGAGCATCTACAGCGATCTCATCAGCCCCATCGGCCCCAGAATCCAGGTTGCGGGCACCCCGCTGTTCCTGCAGCAGCCGCTGGTGCAGCACAAGGTGCGCGCCCTGCTGCTGGCGGGCATTCGTGCCTGCGTGCTGTGGCGTCAGCTCGGTGGCAGCCGGACCCAGATCATCTTCGCTCGCAAGAAGATGGTGGAGCTGGCCAAACGTTACTAATCATCGGCTCGCGCGGGCAAGTCGAGGTCGACATCAGGGTGAACAGCCGCACATCCGCCTTGATGACGACTCAGCCCCACGCGCGAGTGGATACGGATACCCCCACACAAATCATCAGGAGTTCACCCCATGGAGCTGTCCGCGCTGACTGCTGTTTCCCCGATTGACGGTCGTTATGGCGACAAGGCCGATGCCCTGCGCCCTATCTTCTCCGAATTCGGCCTGCTGCGTTTTCGCGTCGAAGTCGAGGTGCGCTGGTTGCAAAAACTGGCCAGCCACGCCGGGATCCCGGAAGTCCCTGCCCTGAGCGCGGCCGCCAATGCCCTGCTCGATGGCATCGTCAGCAACTTCAACGAGAGTGACGCCGCCCGTATCAAACAGATCGAGCGCACCACCAACCATGATGTGAAAGCGGTGGAGTACTTCCTCAAAGAGAAAGTCGAAGTGAACCCGGAGCTGGCGGCTGTCAGCGAGTTCATCCACTTCGCCTGCACCTCGGAAGATATCAACAACAACTCCCACGGTCTGATGCTGAAAACCGCCCGCGAAGAGGTCATCAAGCCTTATTGCGAGAAGCTGATCAGCGAGCTCAAGCGTCTGGCTCACGAGTACCGTGACATGCCGCTGCTCTCCCGTACCCACGGTCAGCCGGCCACTCCAAGCACCATGGGCAAGGAGATGGCCAACGTCGCCTACCGTCTGGAGCGCCAGTACAAGCAGATCATGGCAGTGGAGATCCTCGGCAAGATCAACGGGGCGGTCGGCAACTACAACGCCCACATCAGCGCCTACCCGGATGTGGACTGGCACCAGTTCTCCGAGGAGTTTGTGACTTCCCTGGGCCTTTCCTGGAACCCCTACACCACCCAGATCGAGCCGCACGACTACATCGCCGAGCTGTTCGATGCCATGGCCCGCTTCAACACCATCCTGATCGACTTCGACCGCGATGTGTGGGGTTACATCTCGCTGGGTCACTTCAAGCAGCGCACCATCGCGGGCGAAATTGGCTCCTCCACCATGCCGCACAAGGTCAACCCCATCGACTTCGAAAACTCCGAAGGCAACCTGGGTCTGGCCAACGCCGTGTTCCAGCATCTGGCGAGCAAACTGCCTATCTCCCGCTGGCAGCGCGATCTGACCGACTCGACCGTGCTGCGCAACCTGGGTGTGGCGGTGGGTTATTCGCTGATCGCCTATCAGGCGACCCTCAAGGGTATCTCCAAGCTGGAAGCCAACAGCGATGCCATGGCCGCTGATCTGAACGCCAACTGGGAAGTGCTGGCCGAGCCGATCCAGACCGTGATGCGCCGCTACGGTATCGAGAAGCCTTACGAGAAGCTCAAAGAGCTGACCCGTGGTCGCCGCGTCGATGCCGAAGGGATGCGTACCTTTATCGACACGCTGGAGTTGCCGGAAGCGGTGAAGGTTGAGCTGAAAAAGCTGACCCCGGCCAACTACATCGGTGACGCCCAGCGTCTGGTTGATCTGCTGAAATAAGCGGATAAATGACACAACCGGGGCCCTGTGCATGATCTGCAACAGGGCCCCGGTTATTTTATGTGGCACCCTATACAGGGTTTGCAAGAGGGCTTGCCCGAGCTTGGCAGCCGCCTCTGGCAAGACCTCTCCTGACCTTTGTCGAACCCTTTGACGAGAAGATCTATGTACGAACTCAATCTGGATATCGCTCACTTCCTCGAGCACTACTGGCAGAAGCGCCCGCTCCTTATCAAGGGCGGCTTCACCGACTTTCAGGATCCCATCAGCCCGGACGAGCTGGCCGGTCTGGCCATGGAAGAGGTGGTCGAGTCCCGCCTCGTCACCCGTTTCGACGGCAAGTGGGATGCAGCCCACGGCCCCTTCGAATCCTACGACCATCTGGGCGAAGAGAACTGGACCATTCTGGTACAGGCTTGCAACCACTGGGCGCCCGAGGTGAACGAGCTGGCCGTGCCGTTCCAGTTCATCCCCGGCTGGCGACTGGACGATGTGATGGTGAGCTTCTCCACCCCCCACGCGGGTGTCGGCCCCCACATCGACCACTACGATGTATTCATCACCCAGGGCCTGGGCAAGCGTCACTGGCGGGTTGGCGATGCGCTGCCGCTCAATGAGTTTGCCGCCCATGCCGCGCTGCTGCACTGCGAACCGTTCGAGGCGATCATCGACGTCATCATGGAGCCGGGCGATATCCTCTACATTCCGCCCGGATTCCCCCACGAAGGCTACGCCATCGAACCCTCCATGAACTTCTCGGTGGGCTTCCGCGCACCGGATGCCAAGGCACTTATCTCCTCCTTTGCCGATCATTTGATCGACAACGAGGTGCGTACCGAGCGTTACACTGACCCGGATCTCAAGCCTCGTGCCCGTCATGGCGAGATCCAGCCCCACGAACTGCACCATCTGCGTGAGCTGATGCAGCAGGCGCTCGATGACGAGACCCTGTTCAAGGAGTGGTTCGGCACCATGATCTCCGAGGCCAAACACGATCTGGATGTCAATCCGGTCGAGCCGGACTATAGCGCCGAAGAGGTCGCCGATCTGCTGACCCAGGGCGAGCCCGCCATCAAGGTGCCGGGTCTGCGCAGCGTCTGGTTCAGCGGCGATAGCCAGCAGTGCTATATCGACGGCGAAGCCTGGACCCTGCAAAGCGAAGATGCGGCAGCTATTTCGCTGCTGTGCGACAAAGACATCATCACTCAGGCAGACATGGTGGAGCTGGCCGATCAGGCCGGTTTCCTGCAACTGCTGACCCGTCTGGTCAACCGCGGTTACTGGTTCTTCAACTGATCCTGCGGTAACCGAAGGATAAAAAGGCGCCTTTTGGCGCCTTTTTAATGGCTCCGCAGCTGCTCAATTAACAATCTATTCGCGAAGCTGAACCTACTCTTGATGAACCGGCAAGTGGTGCTTTGTTGAACGAAAGCGGCCACGTATCATGCGGCCGTTCCTGTTCAGAAGAGAAGCGCCACCATGCAGATCACCTCCCAGCCCATGCCACTGCCCGATTACAGCAAATACCCCTCCTACCCCGATGTGACACCCGAGCAGATCAATAAAGCCCGCAATGAAGCGTTGGCCAAGAAGGATGAATTGCAGGCGCAGAGCGAGGAGAAAGCAACGGCTCGCAGAACCATGGCCGTCTCCTATACCGCCCACCAGCAGGATAAAGCCGTGGTGGAGCGCTACCTGGAAGCCAGCGGTCAGGAGACCGACAGCAAGTCGGGCCCGAGCACTGCTGAAGTGTATCAGGCGGCGAATCGCTACCAGCGCCAACAGAATCTGAGCGACTACATGCAATTCCAGCAGAGCCCGCTCGCCCGGCAGATGGGCGACATAGTGGGCGAAGATAATCGCAAGGGCACCCAGCTCGACATTATCGCCTGAGTGAACTGCTCGAATAAGCCCAGCAGGGACCGATATAAACTGAAAAAGCCCTCGATGAGGGCTTTTTCGTTATGGCTTGTCGCTGCGACTTCTCGCTATAGATGGGCCTCTTCTGTCAGCGCATCCGGTAACTCGTCGGGAAGTTCATCAAACAGCGGGTGGTAGAGCACCTCACCCTGCACTCCCGCAAAACCGCGTTCCTGCAGCTCCATCGCCATAAAGCAGTCGGCAGGCACCTCATAGATGCAGTGCAGGCCAAACTCGCTGGCCGGGCGGAAACCGAAACGGCTGTAGTAGACCGGATCCCCGAGTACCACCACCCCTTTCCAGTCCATCTCGAGCGCCGTATCAAGCCCTTCACGGATGAGATCAGAGCCAATCCCCTGACCTTGCCAGTCGGGATGAACCGCGACCGGCGCCAGACCGAGCCAGGGCCCTTCCATGCCGTTAATGGTGATCGGGCTTAGCATCAGGTGCCCCATAAACTCGTACTCTTCCTCTTCGACCATGGTTACCACGGCAGCGCCACATTCGCGCAGGCGGTTGACCAGTTCGGCCTCATCGGAACGACCGAAGGCGGCACTCAGCAGCTCATAAACCGGCAGCATGTCACCGGGGCGCTCGGTTCTCAACATCTGGTATTACTCCTCGTACAGCAGAGCAGGCATTATTCCACATAACGGCTGGTCACTCTGAGTACCTTTGTCCAAAAATGGGAGGGTGCACTCAGGAAAACGAGCTGCAAACTGCTGCTGCAAGGCTGACAGCGTAGCCGGGGTGACCCGGTTCATCGCCTCGCAGTAGGCCAGCCAGAGGGCGGGAACCTCCTTCGCCAACCGCGCGAAGGTCAATTCGCGCGCTTGATGCCAGCAGCCATCCAGCTCGTCGACCAGCTCCGGCAGCTCCACAAGCAGCCGTAACTGCTGATAACGTATCTGCGGCGAGTCACCCTGTTCCTCCAGCGCCTGCGCCATCAATTGGTTGAACCAGTGGAGCCGTGATGCGCGCTCCTCGCGGCTAAGCAGATCGGGCCCCTGGCGCTGCAGCGCAGCCAGTTGCAGCAGCCATGCCAGCCCCTGTTCGTCCCTGTCTTTCAGCAACACACCACCAAGATGGGACAACTGCTCCGGCTCGGCCTGCTCCAGCAGATCAACGGGGTAACAGCGCTGCTCCAGCGCCCCCTCAGGAGGCGGTGGACAGCAGGGCTCCTCCCCCGTTCCGGTCTCATCCACAAAAAGCGAGATGGCCAGCTTGCCGTTGGCACTCTGCCGATCGCTCATTGCGGGATCCCACAGGATCACCACGGCGATCCGCTCATCAGCAAGCCAATGGGCAATGTCTGCGGGCAAGGGATTGGGCAAGGAGAAGGCGCGATCCAGCCGCCAGTAGCTCACCTCGCACGGTTGACGACCGCTGAGCTGGCGCAGCCCGCGATAGTGCATCCCCAGTTTTGCCATCACCCGGCCGGAGGCTAAATTATCTGGCATATGGCGAGCCGTCAGCGCGGGCAGTTGCAGTTGGTCAAAGGCGAACCCCTTGACCAAGCGTGCGGCCCGGGTGGCCAGACCGCGATTCTGCCAGGGCACGCCAACCCACCAGGCCAGCTCGCCATTCCAGTGCAGGGAGATCACCCCGACCAGCGCAGTCCCTTGCTCCTCTGGCAAGGTGATGGCCCAGCTCCAGCCAAGACCAAGCGCCGCCTTGCGCCAGCTGAGCGCCAGCCAGTCGCGGGCCCCCTCCGGCGGATAGGGATGAGGAATATTGAGGGTGTAGCGGGCCAGCGCCTCGTCGTTGCAGTAGCGCACGATCTCGCGGTCATCGGCGGCCTGCAGTGGTCGCAGCACGACACCTGATAGCGGATGACCCTCAACCAGGGTCGGCACCGTCACGCGGCGCGCCAGCAGGCGATTGAGCACGGCGCCCAAATCGGCCTCGGGGGTGAGCGGCAGGTCAGCCCCCACCGGGCCAAGGGTCAGCAGCCCCTGCTCCCTGGCGAGGGTCAGCAGCGAGGTGGAGGCGCTGATCAGGATCTGGCTGCTGGGATCGACATGAAAATCCGCCAGCAGATCGCCATCGAGCCAGGCGGCCAGCAGGGCCCCCGGGCAGAGCACCCCGTCAGGGGGACAACTCGCCCAGGGAGCATCGCTTTGATCGAGGGCGGACGCCGCCTCTTTGCCCAGCAGCAGTTGCCAGCGATGGCCTCGCTGCTGCCAGTGCCGCAACAGCGCAGTCCACTGCGGTTGCCACAGAGTCGCCTCGATCAGCAGTTCCATCAGCTGGCCTGACAGGCCGCAGGCAGCGTCAGGTGACGGGGATGAGCTTCGATACGGGCGATCCAGCTACGGATAGCTGGCCACCCCTGCAGGGAGAAGATCCCCTCCTCTGCCACGTGGGTGTAGGCATAAAGGGCGATATCGGCAATGGTCGGCGCATCACCGCACAGGTAGGGGCTCTGTTTCAGCTGCTGTTCCATTACCGCCAGCGCCTTCTCGCCACCGGCTTTCAGCCCGTCGAGCCGCGCCTCCTGAGACTCGGGGCGGCCAAGATAGTGAACGATAAAGCGGGCCACCGCGATATAGGGCTCATGACTGTACTGCTCGAAGAACATCCATTTGAGCACCTCGGCCTGCTGGCGCGGATCGGTGGGCCACAAGGCGCTGCCTTGCGCCAGATAGAAGAGGATGGCATTGGATTCCGCCAACGCATCGCCTTGGCCCATCTCCAGCACCGGGATCTTGCCGTTGGGGTTCATGGCCAAAAACGCGGGGGTACGGATATCCCCCGCCTGAATATCCACCGCTACCCACTCAAGGGGCAGATCCAGCCAGCGGGCCAGCAGCCACACCTTGTAGCAGTTGCCGGAACGCAGATCACCATACAGACGCATACACACTCCTTGTGAAAACGAATTTGAACAGCGCGATCAGGGGGCCAGACGCTCGATATGCCAGCCATCCCCTTCGCGGGTGTAGTAGAAACGGTCGTGCAGCCGGTGTTCGCCACCCTGCCAGAATTCCACCGTTTCGATCACCACCCGGAAGCCGCCCCAGAAGCTCGGCAGCGGCACTTCGCCATTGGCAAACTTCTGCTTGAGCTCGAGGAACTTGGCCTCCAGCACGCCACGGGCCGAGATGCGGGTCGACTGTTTGGAGACCCAGGCGGCGATCTGGCTATCCTTGGGACGGCTGTGGAAATACTTCATCACCTCGAAGGTGCTCATCTTCTCCACCCGGCCAGTCACATGAACCTGTCTGTCCAGCGTGTGCCAGGGGAAAAGCAGGCTGATACGGGGGTTGCCTTCCAGCTGCTGCGCTTTGCGGCTGCCCATGTTGGTGTAAAAGACCATCCCCTGGGCGTCGTAGTGCTTGAGCAGCACGGTACGCTGCCAGGGCTGACCCTCGGCATCGACGGTCGCCACCACCATGGCGGTGGGATCGGTCAGTTTGGCCTCACAAGCCTGCGCCAACCACTTCTCGAACAACACCAGCGGATCGCTCGGCAAGTCGGCCCGGTGCAGCCCGCCACGGGAGTATTCACGGCGCAGATCAGCAACATCCATCATCTTGATTTTCCTTCAAATAAATAATGGTTCCACGACCATCAAGAGAGTGACGCAGGCATTGTGCTCCGCCCGTCTGCCAGTGACAAGCCATAACGCAGCCGAGCATTCGACCGATGAACATAGAACGCTTCGGCAATCGCTCTTGCCAATTTTCAGGCGTAGTCACTGTCAAAAACAGAGTCACACTCAACCACACCTTATATATCCACCTTGCACCGCATGACCCTTACACCTATCATTGCGCCGGTTTATCTGTTTTAGAATCATCCCCAGCTACTCGGATGGTTCATCTTTATCTGGCCAAGGTTAATCTCATGCTCAAATCCCCACTGTTGCCCCGTTTCGGGGATCTGGTCGTTGCCATTGTTGACGATGTGCTCGGTCAGGGTCTCACCCTCGACCGCGCTTATGCCCGTCACTTCTCCGGCATCGAACTCAAACCGCAAGAACAGGCAAGGATTGCCCTGGTCACCGGCGATCTGCTGCGCCGTCTCAGCCTCTATTGCTTCCTGACCGGCATCCAGGTCCGTCAGGCCGAGAAGAATGTCTGGCCGCTGCTGCACAGCTGGCACGCCTTCCACAAAATTGCCCAGCCCAACAACCCGACCCTGGATCGCTTCAATGAAGAAGCATTCCGCCGCCGTCTGACCGAGGCGAAGAAGAACCCGGTATTGATGGATGGTTGCCCGAGCTGGCTGGAGAAACTGGGCAGCGAGCAGCTGGGTGAAGCCTGGCCTGCCGAGCGTGCCGCCCTGGCCTGGATGCCCAAGCGCTACCTGCGGGTCAACACCCTCAAGTGCACCCGTGATGAGCTGCAAGCCATTCTGGCCAAAGAGCAGGTCACCACCATTCCGGTTGACGGTGTGGAGACTGCCCTGCAGGTCACCTCCGATGCCGCCCTGTTCCGCACCAAGGCCTTTGCCGATGGTTGCTTCGAACAGCAGGACGCTGGCTCCCAGCTGGTTGCTGCTGCGCTGGAAGTGACCCCGGGCATGCGCGTTATCGACGCCTGCGCCGGTGCCGGTGGCAAGACCCTGCACATCGCCGCCATGATGCAAGGCAAAGGCCGTCTGCTGGCGATGGATGTGGAAGAGTGGAAGCTGGAGAACCTCAAGCAGCGCGCCCGTCGCGCCGGTGCCCACAACGTGGAGACCCGGGTCATCACCAGCAGCAAGACCGTCAAGCGCCTCAAAGAGAGCGCCGACCGCGTACTGCTGGACGTGCCCTGCTCCGGTCTTGGCGTCCTCAAGCGCAATCCGGATGCCAAGTGGCGCGATACCGCCGAGCGCCTGCCGGTGCTGGTCGCACTGCAAGAAGAGATCCTGCAGCGTTACAGCCAGATGGTGAAGGTGGGCGGTCTGCTGGTCTATGCAACCTGTTCCATCCTGCCCCAGGAAAACCGCCAGCAGGTGGACAAGTTCCTCGCGGCCAACGAGAACTTCCGTCTGCGTGACGATCACACCGTAAGCCCGTCCGAGACCGGCTTCGACGGTTTCTACATGGCTCGTATCGAACGGATCGCCTGATCTGCCAGATGACCAGATAGAAAAAGCGGCTGCCTATGGCAGCCGCTTTGTTTTGGCTTGCTGACCCAC
The DNA here is from genome assembly GCF_016026615.1 of Aeromonas allosaccharophila. Classification (NCBI taxonomy): domain Bacteria; kingdom Pseudomonadati; phylum Pseudomonadota; class Gammaproteobacteria; order Aeromonadales; family Aeromonadaceae; genus Aeromonas; species Aeromonas allosaccharophila. Next base: position 2,196,829 of record NZ_CP065745.1, read on the forward strand.
ACCCGATGGGCTTACAGCGCAGCAATCGCCTCAATCTCGATCTTCACATCCTTCGGCAAGCGGGCCACTTCCACGCAAGAGCGCGCCGGATACATGGCATCGTGCTTGGTGAAAAAGTCGTTGTAGACCTGATTCACCGCAGCAAAGTCGTTCAGATCCGAGACAAACACCGTGGTCTTGATGATGTTGCGCACCTGGCCGCCTGCCGCCTCGACAATCGCCTGAACGTTTTGCAACGAACGCAGGGTCTGCGCCTCGATGCTCTCCGGGATCTCGCCACTCACCGGGTCCAGCGGGATTTGGCCCGAGGTGTAGATCATGTTGCCGGTCACGCTGCTTAAGGTAACGCCCTGCACATAGGGGCCGATGGCACCCGGTGCCGCTTTGGTACTGATAACCTGTCGCATCTTTAGCTTTCTCCTTGATTTCATATAAGTGGTCAGCCCGGAGCAAACCAGCTCACTCCGGGCACATCAATCAGATCATGTTGGTGAAGGTTCTGGAGATGACATCCTGCTGCTGCTCGCGGGTCAGGGCGTTGAAGCGCACCGCATAACCGGAGACCCGGATGGTCAGACTGGGGTACTTGTCCGGATTCTCGATGGCATCCAGCAGCATCTCGCGGTTCATCACGTTGACGTTGAGGTGCTGACCCCCTTCTACATCCCGCTCATGGTGGAAGTAGCCATCCATCAGCCCCACCAGATTGTTCTCACGATTGGCGGGCTCCTTGCCGAGCGCCCCCGGCACGATGGAGAAGGTGTAGGAGATCCCGTCCTTGGCATATTTGAACGGCAACTTGGCCACCGAGGCGAGCGAGGCAACCGCCCCCTTGCGATCCCGACCGTGCATCGGGTTGGCCCCCGGCGCAAACGGCGCACCGGCGCGGCGACCATCCGGGGTGTTGCCGGTCTTCTGGCCATAGACCACGTTGGAGGTGATGGTCAGGATCGACTGGGTCGGCACCGCATTGCGGTAGGTCGGCAGTGCCTGGATCTTCTTCATGAAGCGCTCGACCAGATCGCAAGCGATGGAGTCGGCCCGCTCGTCGTTGTTGCCGTACTGGGGATACTCCCCCTCAATCACGAAATCGACCGCCAGCCCGTCAGCATCGCGCACCGGCTTGACCCGGGCGTACTTGATGGCCGCCAGCGAATCGACCGCCACCGACAGACCGGCAATGCCGCAGGCCATGGTGCGATAGACGTCGCGATCGTGCAGCGCCATCAGCGAGGCCTCGTAGCTGTACTTGTCGTGCATGTAGTGGATAAGGTTGAGCGCGCTGATGTACTGCACCGCCAGCCAATCCATAAAGCTGTCGAGGCTGGCCATGACGGTCTCGTAATCCAGCACCTCGTCCATGATGGGCGCCACTTTCGGGCCAACCTGGATCTTCAGCTTCTCGTCCACCCCACCGTTGATGCAATAGAGCAGGGTTTTGGCGAGGTTAGCGCGGGCGCCGAAGAACTGCATCTGCTTGCCGACCACCATGGGGCTCACGCAGCAGGCGATGGCGTAGTCATCGCTCTCGAAGTCGGTGCGCATCAGGTCATCGTTCTCATACTGCAGGGATGAGGTATCGATGGAGACGCGGGCCGCATAGGTCTTGAAGGCACGTGGCAACCCTTCCGCCCAGAGGATGGTGAGGTTGGGTTCGGGTGCCGGCCCCATGGTCTTGAGGGTATGGAGGTAACGGAAAGAGTTCCTGGTCACCAGCGTGCGACCATCCAGCCCCATGCCGCCGATCACCTCGGTGGCCCAAATGGGATCACCGGAGAAGAGGGAGTCAAACTCGGGGGTGCGCAGGAAGCGCACCATGCGGATCTTCATGATGAAGTGATCGACCAGCTCCTGGGCATCCTGCTCGCTGATAAGCCCCGCCTTCAGATCCCGCTCGATATAGATGTCGAGGAAGGTGGCGGTACGACCGAGGGACATGGCCCCGCCATTTTGCGACTTAACCGCCGCCAGATAGGCAAAGTAGAGCCACTGCACCGCCTGCTGGGCGGTGCGGGCCGGGGCGGAAATATCACAGCCGTAGCTCGCCGCCATCTGCTTGATCTGCACCAGTGCCCGCTTGTGCTCTGCCAGCTCCTCGCGCTGACGGATCACCTGCTCCAGATTCTCGCCACGCTCGAGGGCCGGCTGCAGATCAGCGAACTGCAGATCCCGCTCACGGATAAGATAATCTATGCCATAGAGTGCAATCCGACGATAATCTCCGATAATGCGACCACGGCCATAACCGTCCGGCAAACCGGTCAAAATTCCCGACTTCCGGCAGCGCAACATCTCGGGAGAGTAGACATCGAACACCCCCTGATTATGGGTTTTGCGCAATTCGCTGAAGGTATATTCAAATTCAGGATCCATCTCCCGACCATATGCCTCAAAAGAGCTTCTGATCATATTTACACCACCAAAGGGGTGCAGCGCTCTTTTCAGCGGTTTATCTGTTTGCAGACCAACGATCTTTTCCAACCCCTGCTCGATATAACCGGGTCCGTGGGCAGTAATGGTCGTGGCAATATTGGTATCAAAATCGACCGGCGCGTGGGTCGCATTCTCGATGCGGATCCCATCCATCACCTTGCTCCACAAGGTGGTGGTCGCCTCGGTGGCATCGGCCAGAAACTGTTCATCGCCTTCATACGGGGTATAGTTTTGCTGAATGAAATCACGAACATTGATTTCATGTTTCCAGTTTTCACCGGCAAAACCTTGCCACGCCTGGATATAACTATCCTGCTCCAATTGCACATCAATTTTCATTCAATAAACCTCGTTCACGATTCATGACATTACAGTTGAAATATTCAGACACACTCGGCCTGACGGATCTCTTGACCCAGGCGAATGGCATCCAGCGCAATCATTTTTTCTTCATTGGTCGGAATGACGGCGGCGAATATTGCCGAAGCAGGTGCAGAAATAATCCGGCATCCCATGGCATTGGGTTGTTTATTCAACGCCTCGCTCATGGCGATGCCAAATACCTGCAGCCGTTCGCACACCAGTCTTCTGATAAACGTGGAGTTCTCGCCAATACCGCCGGTGAAAATAACGGCATCCAGTCGGCGCAATGAGGTGGCATGACCGCCAATATGGCGGGCAATACGGTGGACAAAGGCGTGGATCGCCAGTTTCGCCCCAGGGTGCCCTTCGTGATAAGCAGCCTCCAGTACGCGCATATCCGAGGAGAGGCCGGAAATACCGAGCAAACCGGAGTGCTTATTCAATATCCGCTCGATATCCTCGATGGATTGCCCGGTCTTGCTGGCGATATAGGCCAGCGCACCAAAGTCGATATCACCGCTGCGACTGCCCATAATCAGCCCCTCCAGCGGCGTCATCCCCATCGAGGTATCAACGCTCTTGCCATCCTGCACCGCGCAAATAGAGGCGCCATTACCGAGATGAGCGATGACCAGACCGACATCTTTGCCATTCAACCCAAGGAAGGAGACCGCCTGCTCGGCGACATAGCGATGAGAGGTGCCATGGAAGCCATAACGGCGCACACCGTAATCCTGCAAATATTGATAAGGTAGCCCATAGATATAGGCTTCCGGCTTCAAGGTCTGGTGAAAGCCGGTATCAAATACCGCAATTTGGGGCTGTGTCGGAAATAGCTGACGAGCAGCCATCACACCGCTCAAATTGGCGTGGTTGTGCAGCGGGGCCAGTGGCGAGACCTGCCTGATTTTGGCCAGTACCCGCTCGTCAATGATGGCCGCTTCGCTGAACTCATTGCCGCCATGGGCAATGCGATGGCCCACCAGGGTGATGGCATCGAGTAAACCGCGCAGTTTCAGCTCTTCTGCAATCGCCGCCAGTGCGCAGCTATGGTTGTTTTCCGGCAAGGGAGTGGCCGGGTTTTTATCAATTTTCAGCTGGGGATGTTCGGTCTCGATACCATCGGCCATGCCGGAGATCACCACCTCGCAGGTTTTACTATCCAGTACCGAGAATTTGACCGACGAAGAGCCGCAATTGATAACCAGAACCAACGAATCACACTTCATTACATCGCCTCGATATTTATGATGTCGAGTCACTGCAGTCAGAACATATTTACCACTGCGTGGTGGCCAAATAACGGATAGCCTTGCCCTAGGCCCAAATAATTGGGCCAACCAAGAACCGGTTATTACGCGCTTCTGACTACGCCATGCAGACCCCGCCAAGGGGTCAGGGTCTGAATGGCTGGTGACTTGCAGAAAAGGTTTTCAGAACAGCTTGGAAACAATATTCAGGATGGTCAGCACACCGATGATGGTGACAAACACGTTGCTGGCCTGGCCTTTATATTTGGCCAGCGCAGGTGTCTTGTTGACGGCATACATCGGCAGCAGACAGAGCAGGGAAGCGATGATCGGCGCCCCCATTGCCTCAATCAGGTCGAGGATGTTGGGGTTCACATAAGCGACCAGCCAGGTCGAGCCCATGATGAACAACATACTGACCATGTTGAGTTTTTTACTGGAAACCTTGCTCTTGTCGCCCTGGTATCCAAAGCGGAGGATCAGGCCGTTCAACCCTTCCAGCGTCCCCAGATAGTGGCCGAAGAAGGATTTGAAGATGGCAACCAGCGCAATGATGGAAGCGGCATACTCCAGGGTGGTGGCAAATGCAGACTTGCTACCAGCCAGCGAGGAGAAGTGGTTGGCCAGATAGGAGAGCACCGGAATATTCTGGGCCTTGGCTTCCGCCATATTTTGCGGCGACAGGGTAAACAGGCAGCTGAAGGCGAAAAACATCACCACGGCAACCATCAGCATGCTGGCACCGGAGATGATTTTGGAGCAGCGCTTCTCGGTAAAATCGCGACCGAACTCGTGCTCATACTCTTCCCGCTTGGAGACGATGAAAGAGGAAACAATCGGCGAGAAGTTGAAGGAGAAGACCATGATGGAGATGCCAAGCCAGACGGTAACCAGAATACCATCGTGACCAAACATGGATATTTCACTCAGATTGACCTGGTCAAATACCGCACTGTTCCAGTAAGGCACCAGCGACAGGGAGATGATGATCAGGCTGGCGATAAAGGGAAACACCAGATAACTCATCACCTTGACCATCAGATCCTTACCGAAGTAGATCACAAAGGCCATCAATAGCAGAAGTCCAAGAGCAACAACACCCCGATTGAGCGGAACCAGTTGCAGTTGATGTTCCCAGAACGCCATAAAGGTATTGGTAATGGTGACCCCATATATCCAGAGCAGGGGGCAGATGGCAAAGAAATAGAGGAAGGTAATCACCACACCGCCCATCTTGCCAAAATGCTCTTCGACAGTTTCGGTGATATTGGCGGAAGGGTTGCTGCCGGAGAGGCACAATCTGGCAAGAGCCCGGTGACAATAAAATGCGATGGGATAGGCCAATATCATCATAATCAATATCGGGATCAGGCCACCATATCCTGCCCGGATCGGGAAAAATAGTACTCCGGCACCAATTGCCGTACCGAACAGACCCAACCCCCAAGTGGTATCAGATTTACGCCAGGCACGCGTATTCTCTTTACTATTACTGGTCGCAACACTGTCTAATATCATGACTGCATTCCTTACAGGCTAAATTGACGAATATTGTTCTGTTCGATAATTTCAGCAATTCGGGTCAGATCGATGTTGCCACCAGAAATAATGCTGACAGTCTTTTTACCTTCTACATAATGTTTCAGCTTGCCGCTGAGCAGCGCTGCAGAGGCAAGTGCACCCGCCCCTTCCGTAATGATTTTATTGCGCTGGATCATGTCGACCATGCTGTGACGAATATCGTCCTCGGTAACCAGCACAATATCGTCCACCAATTGCTTGACGATTTCGAAGGTCAGTGAACCGGGTCTTGCCACATCACAACCATCTGCCAACGTGCTGCTGGTTCTGTGATTGGTCATGGTACCGGCATAGAAAGAGGCCGCCATACCGTGCACATTCTCGGATTGCACACCGATGACCTTGATAGTCGGATTGATGGATTTGATAGCCATGGCAACGCCAGCAATCAAACCACCGCCACCAATCGGCACTATGATGTTATCGACATCATATAAATCTTCGATAATTTCCAGGCCAATCGTTCCCTGGCCAGCAATCACTTTTTCGTCATCGAAGGGAGGAATAAATACCCGACCTTCCATTTCAACTATTTCACTGACTTTGGCGATGGTATCGTTGAAGCTATTGCCGTGGAGGATCACTTCCGCTGAATAATCACTGGTTGCAGCAATTTTAGATTTGGGGGCGCAGCAGGGCATGACCACCTTGGCGTCGATGCCAAGCATGGCACTGGAGAGCGATACACCTTGAGCATGGTTGCCGGCCGAGCAGGCGACAACACCTTTTTGCCGGTCTTCAAGACTTAATGAACTGAGTTTGTTGAAGGCACCACGGATTTTAAACGATCCGGTACGTTGCATGTTTTCCAGCTTGAGGTAAACCTCGCCATGGCAACGTTCACTGATGTAATTTGAGGGTAGTTGCGCGGTCTTGTATATATGATTGGTCAGTCTTTTTTTGGCTTCAGTAATATCATGAAGACCAATGGGCAGATTGCTATACATCTTCATCGCAAATCTCTTTTTATTTATTAATTTGTAGGGTTTTATTTCACTAGGCGCAGCGATACTAGGTTTTATCACCTGCAATTAATGTGAGCATCAACACAAAAAAACATGCAAAGAGACTAGCTCATTGTGAAATTATCAAAAAATGTGACAACGGCAACACTCGAATCCCAATGGATTAGAAAATATAATCAATCATACTGAAATTATATAATTAACAACTACCAAACAAAGCATTAAAGATTAGATTTATTAATGCAAAAATAGCTCTATCCTTCCGTCCCTATGAGCACAGATATCCTGCTCGCGATGTTTGCACAGCTCGGGGGGTTGGCAAATAAAAAAGGGAGCCGTGATGGCTCCCTTTTCAGCGATGTGAACACCCGCTTATTCTGCGGCGGCGTCATCCTGCTTGTACTTGGCGGCAGTTTCCTTGATCAGGGTCTGCAACTCGCCAGCCTGGAACATCTCGATCATGATGTCACAGCCGCCGATCAGCTCACCCTCAACCCACAGCTGGGGGAAGGTCGGCCAGTTGGCGAATTTTGGCAATTCGGCGCGGATATCCGGATTTTGCAGGATATCAACGTATGCAAACGGCTCGCCGCAGGACATCAGAGCCTGGGAGGCCTGGGCAGAGAAGCCACAGCTGGGTAGCTTGGGGGAGCCCTTCATGTAGATGATGATGGGGTTGTCAGCCAGCTGCTGCTTAATCTTTTCAATAGTTTCCATAGGTGCCTCACTAGAGCGATTTCGGCGGCCATTCTACTGCAATCTTGCCCGAGCACAAACTGACAAAGGGGTGACCCGGTTAGAATTGCGCAAAGAACCCACTCAGGCTTGATCGCGATCATGGCGCCAATCAAGAGTTGTTAGGCCATCTTTGATACTGCTACAATCCCTTGGCTTTGGGCTACCCAGCCCCATCATTTTAAAAACAACTCTTTTCACATATAGAAAAGAGTACGCAATGTCTTGCAACCGTCGCCTTCGCACGGTCCAGCCAATGGAGAGTAGAAAATGGCATTCGAACTTCCCGCTCTGCCCTATGCAATCAACGCTCTGGAACCGCACATCTCCCAGGAAACTCTGGAATATCACCACGGCAAGCACCACAACACCTACGTGGTCAACCTGAACAATCTGGTGCCGGGTACCGAGTTTGAAGGCAAGTCTCTGGAAGAGATCATCAAGACCTCCAACGGCGGCATCTTCAACAACGCCGCCCAGATCTGGAACCACACTTTCTACTGGCACTGCCTCTCCCCGAATGGCGGTGGCGAGCCGACTGGCGCACTGGCTGATGCCATCAACAAGGCATTCGGCTCCTTCGCCGAGTTCAAAGATGCCTTCACCAAATCTGCCATCGGCAACTTCGGTTCCAGCTGGACTTGGCTGGTGAAGAAGGCTGACGGCTCTCTGGCCATCGTCAACACCTCCAACGCCGGTTGCCCGCTGACTGAAGCCGGTACCACTCCGCTGCTGACCGTTGACCTGTGGGAGCACGCCTACTACATCGATTTCCGCAACCTGCGTCCGAAGTACATGGAAACCTTCTGGACCTTGGTGAACTGGGAATTCGTGGCCAAGAACCTGGCTGCCTAATCAGCCTCGCTTGCCAAAACGCCCCGCACTGCGGGGCGTTTTTTTATATCTAGATGGCTGCGGAAATGAGTAAGGCGCCCGCAGGCGCCTTGTCACATATCGGGATGGCCCGTTTACTGGTCCAACTCGTCCATATATTCATCCAGATTGGCATCGTCGGCCTGCTCTTGCTGAGACGCTTTCAGCTCGGTCTGCTTGCCCGTCACCTTGCCCTGGCTGTACTGCAGATAAAAGTCCTTGGTCAGCGCATAGGGGTCAAGGGAGTTGTCGATGATCCGCTCCTGATCGATCAGCTTGGCGCGTGTGCCCAAGCCATCCAGCACCCAATGGGTAACCCTTAGCGGGATTGTCAGCAAGGCATAGGGGAAATAGATGGTATCAATGGTATCGCCAACCAGCTCCCGGGTGGTGGTCGGGCCGTAAACAGGCACCATGATGTAGGCACCGTCACCGATATCGGCCCTGCCCAGCACGGTATCCATCTCCAGCTTGTTGCGCTCGAGGCCGGCATGTTTGGCCACATCGAAGATACCCAGCAGACCGACCGTGCTGTTGAGAGTAAAACGTCCCAGGTTGGTGCCTGCCCCTTTCAAATCACCGGTGATCAGATGGTTCACCATGCTGCTCGGTTCATCAAAGTTGGCTACAAAGTTGGCTATGCCATCCTTCACACCCACTGGCACATAACGGGCATAGCCATGTACCACAGGACGTGCCACATAGGGCTCCAGCACATCATAGTTGACCGCCCACATGGCCCGGTTGGCCCCCTGGAAGGGGTCGCGCGGATCGGCCGCCGTACTGGTGGCCCCCGGATTATTCATGCCGGGATTGAGATCCAGGCTCTCTGGGCCAGGCTTGGGCGGGCCCCCGGCACAGCCAGCCAGCAAGAGGGCTGCCAGTATGGCCCCTGAACGAAGATACATATGATTGTCCTGACGTTTTATTTTGATTTATCAGAAGTATAGATAACCCGGCCCCCATCCAGGGGCCGGGTTATCCAAAGGCATATTAGAGGGCGTGATCGATGCGGATGTCAATCGGAGCAGCAGGGATCTCGGCCGTCTTGACCGGCACGGATACTCCTTCGAAGGCTCCTTCCTTGTTCATCACATTGCCACCGCGCGAGAGACGCGCCTTGAACTGCAGCTCCGGATAGGCCGCCAGCTTGCTGCCTTCCATCATGGCATCGCCATCCCCGAGTGACAGGGTAACAGGCAGGGTTGGCCCTGCGATACGCTTCACGGCGATGGGCATGGGCGGCCCGTTGGGCACCACGGCAAAGACAAAGAGATGGGCATCTTCCGGCAGCTGAATGCCCGCCGCCAACGTGATATGGATGGGGAATTCCCCCTCTTTCACCGCGAGCGGTTGCTCTTCAATTGCGCCCGCTTTGACTGCGCCTGAATTCGTCACCTCGATGCCGCGCTGCTTGAGCTGCGCACGGGCATACTCCATGGAGCGCTCGACCATCACGTAACGGGGGGTACCTTTCTCCATCAGTGGCAACATCGCCTGCCAGCGATCCAGCGCGGTCTGGAAGTCCTCTTTTTGCAGCGCCATAAAGGCATAGACGGAGCGCGCTTCGATATTGTCCGGATCCTGAGCGATAGCAGCCTGCAACAGGGCATCCGCTTGCGCCTCATCCCCCGTCATCATCAGCGCCTGCGCGTAGGGCACCGCCACCAGCGATTTCTGGGGAGCAAGTGTGTAGGCCCGCTCCAGCGCCTCGCTGGCCATTTCAGGATCATTGCCATCCAGCGCCAAGCGCCCCAGCAGCAGCCAGCCGCGGTAGTCATTCGGTTCATCCTTGAGGCGGGTACGCAGTGCCAGCGTGAAATCCAGCAGATCCTGCTCGGTCACCTGGGCATCCCGCTCCACCAAAATGCGGTTGCTCAACTCGCCAAGACGGCTGCTGGCATCTTGCCAGCGACTCACCTCTTGCCAGGAGCCCAACTTGTAGTAGAGCCCCAGGCTCACCACCACCAGCACCAGGACTCCCGGGATCCAGATCAGACTCTTGCCACTGCGGGCGGTCTGCTCCACATCAGGGATATCATCCAAGAGGCTTCGTTGCAGCTCGACCAGCGAATCGGACTCCTCGGCCAAGACACCCTGATCACGCTCTTCACCAATCTCCAGCAGCCGCTGGCGATAGAGCTGTTTGTTGAGCGCCGAGCGACTGATGCTCTGTTTGCCTTCACCACGCCACAGCGGCACGACGAGCGCCAGACTCACCAGCACCAGCAAACCCGCAATCACTATCCAAAAAGCGGTCATTGTTTCTCTTCCTCTTTGAGCAGCTCGGCCAGTCGGCGCTGCTCCTCCTCGCTCAGGGCGTTATCCAGTTGTTTTTTCACCGCAGGAGTCCGGCGGCTGCGCATCACGACCACGGCGCCACCGATCAGGATCACCAGCAGCGGGCCGAGCCAGAGGATCAGGGTGGAGGCCATCAGAGGCGGGTTATAGAGGATAAAGTTGCCGTAGCGGGCCACCATGTAATCCACGATCTCCTCTTTATCCTTGCCCTCGCGCACCATCTGGTAGGTCTTGTCGCGCAAGTCCTTGGCCAGCCCCGCATTGGAGTCGGCGATATCCTGGTTCTGGCACTTGGGGCAGCGCAGCTCCTTGGTCAGTTCGCGAAAGACCTGCTCCTGATTGTCGTTATCGAAGGTGTAGACATCGATAGCGGCCATGGCCGGCGCTTGCACCACCCATCCCAGCAACAGCAGCAGGGAAGCAATAAATACTCTCATCAGGACTCCCCTCACTTCATGGCATCAAAGATGGGTTTGAGGGTCGACGCCCAGTTCTCGGGGTTGATATCCCCCACATGGCGATAGCGGATGATCCCCTTGCTGTCGATAAAGAAGGTTTCCGGCGCGCCATATACCCCGAGATCCAGTCCCAGCATGCCGTCCGGATCATAGAGGTTAACCTGATAGGGGTTGCCCAACTCTGCCAGCCATTTGATCGCCTTGTCGCGCTCATCCTTGTAGTTCATGCCGATGATGGGAATACCCTGCCCCGCCAGTTGTTTGAGGTAGGTGTGCTCGCCATAGCAGGTCGGGCACCAGGTGGCCCAGACGTTGAGCAGCATGGGGCGACCGGTCAGGATGGTGCGATCGTGCTGTTTGTTCAGATCGTAAATGTCCTGCAGGGTGAACACCGGCACCTCTTTGCCCACCATCACGGATTCAAGCTTGGTGGGGTCGGAGTAGAGCCCCTTGAACAGGAACACAGCCCCCAGCAAAAAGACGATAAAGGGGATTAAAAACAACCAGGTCTTTTTGTTCATGCCTTGGCCTCCTCCTCACGACGGCCGAAACGGTAACGCTTGTCGAGCATCGCCAGCACGCCACCGATGGCCATAAAGACGCCGCCGAACCAGATCCAGCGCACGAACGGCTTGTAGTAGATCCGCACCGCCCAGGCTCCGTTGTCGAGCTGTTCCCCCAGCGCCGCATAGAGATCACGGGTGATACCGGCATCGATGGCCGCTTCGGTCATCGGCATCCGGGTCACCTTGTACATCCGCTTCTCGGGCTTGAGCAGGGCGACCTGCTTGCCATTCTTGTGCACTTCCAGCACACCCTTGAAGCCATCGTAGTTGGGGCCGTTCTTCTCTTTGATCCCGGCAAAGACGAACTCGTAATCGGCAAAGTGCACCCGATCACCCGCCTGCATCCGCAGATCCTTCTCGATGCTGTAGTTCTGGGTGCAGGCGATACCTATGATGCTGACTGCCAGCCCCACATGGCCGAGGATCATGGCCCAGTGGCTATTACCCAGCTTGCGCACACCGACTGCAAAGCTGTGCTTGTGGGTCGCCCGCGCCCAGGTCTCCTGCACGCTGGTGACGATGATCCAGGCCCCCAGACCAATCCCTACCGCCGCCCACGGCTTGAAGGTTTCGGCAAAGGCCAGCGGCAACAGCAAGGCTGCAGCCAGACTCAGGATCAGCGCAATCACGACCTTGCTCTTGAGCTCGCCCAGCTCTTGGCGGCGCCAGCGAAACAGCGGGCCAACCCCCAGCAGCAGGGCAAACGGAATGATCAGCCAGCTGTAGATGTGGTTGAAGAAGGGAGTACCAATAGAGATGCTCCCCAGCCCCAGCTCCTTGTGCACCAGCGGCAGCAAGGTGCCGAGCAGCACGGTCAGCAGACCCGCAACCAGCATGATGTTGTTGCAGAGCAGCAGGGTCTCGCGGCTCCACAGCTCGTGTTTGCCGTGGCTCTTCACCTGCGAGCCTTTGAAGGCAAACAGCAGCAAGGATGAGCCGATCACCGCCAGCAGGAAGCCGAGAATAAACAGACCGCGGGTCGGATCGGAGGCAAACGCATGCACCGACACCAGCACGCCGGAGCGTACCAGGAAGGTACCGAGCAGGCTCAGCGAGAAGGCTGAGAGGGCCAGCAGCACGGTCCACGCCTTGAAGGTGGCGCGCTTTTCGCTCACCGCCAGTGAGTGCAGCAGAGCGGTACCCGCCAGCCAGGGCATGAAGGAGGCGTTTTCTACCGGATCCCAGAACCACCAACCGCCCCAGCCGAGCTCGTAGTAGGCCCACCAGGAGCCGAGCACTATGCCCAGGGTCAGGAATACCCAGGCCGCCATGGTCCAGGGGCGCGACCAGCGAGCCCAGGTCGCATCGAGACGTCCGGTCATCAGCGAAGCAATGGCAAAGGCAAACGCCACCGAGAAGCCCACATAACCCATGTAGAGCATCGGCGGATGGAAGATAAGACCCGGATCCTGCAGCAGTGGATTGAGGTCACGGCCATCGACCGGAAAATAGGGCAAGGTGCGGGTGAAGGGATCGGAGGTGAACAGCACGAACGCGGTGAAGCCGACCGAGATCAACCCCAACACGCCGAGTACCCGCGCCACCGCATCGAGCGGCAGACGGCGACTAAACATGGCCACCGCCGCAGTCCAGCCACCCAGGGTCAGTACCCACAGCAGCAGGGAACCTTCGTGGGCACCCCACACCGCCGAGATGCGATAGGCCAGCGGCAGCAGGCTGTTGGAGTTAGTGGCCACATATTGCACGGTGAAGTCGTTATCGATAAAGGCCCAGGTCAGGCAGAGAAACGACAGCAGCAGCAACAAGAACTGGGCATAGGCGAGCGGACGGGCCGCCGACATCATGCCAAGACGCCCCCAACTGGCGCCAAGCAGCGGGTAGCTGCCCAGCAGCAGGGCGGTGGCAAAGGCCAGGATCAGCGCAAACTGACCTAATTCCGGGATCATGAAGGCATTCCTTTCAATTGAACGGTGACAACAGCCGCATCACGCACGGCAGGCAAAGCGAAAAAGGCAACCACCACAGGGATCACTGCTTGGCTCCCTTCAACTGCGCCTCGGAGTACTCCGGCTTGAAGTGCATGCCGTTGGTGGCATCGGCCACTTCCGGCGGCATGTAGTTCTCATCGTGCTTGGCCAGCACCTCGAACGCCTCTACGGTCGTGGCATCCTTGAGGGTCCCCTGGGCAACAATCCCCTGCCCTTCACGGAACAGATCCGGCAGGATGCCGTCAAACTCGACCGTAACCAGATGACCGCCGTTATCCACCAGCTTGAAGGCCACCTTGAGGCTCTGGGGATCCCGCTGCACCGATCCCGGCACCACCAATCCACCGATGCGCAGGCGCTGCCCCTCTTCCGGCTTGATCTTGTCCGGGCCCTTGCCCTCCACCAGCTCGCTCGGGGTATAGAAGAGGTCGATATTCTGACTGAGGGCATAGAGCACCAGCCCGCTGACGGTCGCCAGACCCAGGGTGATGGCCAGAATGATGGTGAGGCGTTTTTTGCGTCTCGGGTTCATAGGGTGTTCTCCATCTGCTGGGCCGCCTTGCGACGGGCCTCACGCGCCTGTTTGCTGCGCAACTCGCCGAGCAGGCTGCGGGTTTTCATGCGGGTAGAAATGATGATGGCGAGCAGGCACACCAGCGTCAGGCCAAAAGAGAGCCAGACATAGAAGGCGTAACCGCCCATCGCCATAAAATCACTGAAAGAGGCAAAGTGCATGCTTACTTCTCCTGCTCTGCAATCTCTTTGACCCAGGGACGATGCCACTCCCGCATCAGGAGTTCATTGCGAAAACGCATCAGGGTCAGGGCCCCGAGAAACGCGGCAAACGCCAGGATCATGATCAGCAGCGGCCAGAGCATCTCGGGTGAAATGGAGGGTTTGTCAAATTTGGTGATGGTAGCCCCCTGATGCAGGGTATTCCACCACTCCACCGAGTAGTGAATGATGGGCAGGTTGATCACCCCCACCAGCGCCAGAATGCCGGCAGCACGGCCAGCAACCACCTTGTCGCTGAAGGCGTTGTAGAGGGCAATCACGCCAAGGTAGAGAAACAGCAGGATCAGCTCGGAGGTGAGCCGTGCATCCCACACCCACCAGGTTCCCCACATCGGCTTGCCCCAGGCGGCACCGGTAAAGAGGGCGATAAAGGTAAAGACGGCGCCGACCGGTGCAATGGCTGCAACCGTCATGTCCGCCATCCGCAGTTGCCACACCAGGCCGATAAAGGCAGCTACCGCCATGGTGGAGTAGGCCCCCATGGAGAGGATGGCGGAAGGCACGTGAATATAGATGATCCGGAACGAATCCCCCTGCTGGTAATCCGCCGGCGCAAACGCGAGACCCCAGACAGTACCGATCACAAACGAGAGCAGACTAATCACCGCAAACCAGGGCAACAGCGTGCCTGCCAGCTGATAGGCCCGCTCCGGTTTGGCATAAGGGTGCAACCATTTCCACATAGCTCACAAAACCTTTTTGTTATTAATCGTTTGGCGAGGCCTACCATACCGACCACGGGGCAGCATCAAATACCCCGAAAGCAATAAGCGGCGCTCTCCTTGATCCATCGCAACATTATTTTTTGCAAAAAGACTCCGTTCGGAGCCAAATTTAGTTCAGCTCACGGCCATCAGTTGAGGCTGACCCGCAACGCCGCCGACACAGCCAGCGGCGTCAGCGTCAAAGCCCCCACCAGCATGGCGGCCAGAATGGCAAGCTGCCCGCCATAGGGCAAGCTCATCCCCGCGGCATCGATGGCGGAGGTGGCAAAAATCAGTACCGGAATATAGAGCGGCAGGATCAGCAGACTGAGCAATACCCCGCCTTTGCGCAGTCCCACCGTCAACGCGACCCCGACCGCGCCGAGCAGGCTCAATACAGGAGTGCCAAGTGCCAGCGTCGCGACGACGGCCAGATAGGTGTTCATATCCAGCGACAGCAAAATCGCCAGCAAGGGAGAGATCAGCAGCAGCGGCAAGCCGGTCAGCAGCCAGTGAGCAACCACTTTCGCCAGCGCCAGCAAGCCCAGCGGGTGCGGCATCAGCATCATCTGCTCCAGCGCGCCATCGGCAAAGTCGTCGCGAAACAGCCTCTCCAGCGACAACATGGCCGCCAATAGCGCCGCCACCCAGATAATCCCCGGGGCAATACGGGCCAGCAGCTTGGGCTCCGGGCCAATCCCTAGCGGAAACAGGGTGATGACAATGAGGAAAAACCAGAGCGGATTGAGAATATCGGAACGCTGGCGCAGGGCCATCAGCAGTTCACGATGAATAAGGTGCATAACAGCGCGCAACATGGCGTTACTCCTGCAATGTCGAGGCGAAGGGGGTCAACGAGATACTCTTCAGCCGTCCCTGCATCAGGGTCAGATCCTGATGGGTGGTGAGGATCACCATGCCGCCCCGTTCGGCGTGGGCCAGAAAGAGCTGCTCGAGCACCTTGACCCCCTGCTTGTCGATGGCCGTAAAGGGCTCATCGAGGATCCAGATCGCCGGTTTTTGTGACAGCCAGAGTCTGGCCAGGGCCACCCGGCGTTGCTGACCGGCAGAGAGTTGCCCGGTCGGGTTCTCCTCAAAACCAGCCAGCCCTACCCGGGCCAATATCTGCCACAAGTCAGTCTCTGTTTGCTGCGGGTGATGCAACTGCTGGTAGAACTTCAGGTTTTCAAAAGGGGTCAGCGCCGCTTTGACACCGGGCTGATGACCGAGATAGAGCAGATTGGCATGATACTCATCACGACAGTGACGAATATTCTCCCCATTCCAGCACACCTCACCGGCAAACGGCTGCGACAGCCCGGTCAACAACCGCAACAAACTGGTCTTGCCGACACCGTTGGGCCCTTCGATTTGCACCAGATCGCCGGGCGCAACAGAGAAAGAGAGGTGTTCAAACAGAGTGCGATCTTCGCGCACGCAGCTCAGATTGTTAACTTGAAGCAGCATGGGGATTTTTTCAGAGAAAATGAAGCGGTCTGCATCTTAACACAGTATTGGAATACGTCTTTTCAAAGATGCAACAATTGAACTGACTGGCGACCGGGATCACAAAGAAAATGCGGTAGAAACAACCCGCTCAACGCAGCTGGGGGGAAAGCGACCAAGCGCCATAAAATTCAGGAAGGCAGTTGCCTTCCTGAATCATCAAGAGCGACCTTTTCGCAACGATATCAAGAGCTCGGCCTCTGCCTTTGGCAACTCGCACTCACTCATGACTTCATCAAGATCGGCGCCCAGTTCGACCATCTTGGCCGCTCGGCTGTAGAGCCTGCGCTCGGGATCCTGCAGGGTCAGCTCTTGCTGGCGATCATTGACCTGCTGCATCGCCCCTTCCACCGACTGCAGACGCTGCCCCATGCCAATGGCACCGGTATGCAGCTCCATCATCTGCTTGCGCAAGCTTTCCAGCTGACCTTGCAGCGTTGCCACACTGGCCTCGGACTCCTGCTTGCTGCGCTTGCTCTTGAACCAGATATAAGAGGCAAACACCAAGGCAATCAGGGACAACCCCAAGGCAACCATCTCGATTATCAAAACATCACCTTACTTATCAGAGGGAACCGATATCTTCCCACTCTTCATCAGAGAGCAGCTTGTTCAAGTCAACCAGGATCAGCAGCTGACCATCACGGTTGCTGACCCCCTGAATAAACTTGGCGCTCTCTTCAGTGCCGACAGCAGGAGCCGCATCGATCTCGGAAGAACGTAGATAAACCACTTCTGCCACGCTGTCGACCATGATGCCGATCACCTGCTTCTCGGCCTCGATGATCACAATGCGGGAGTTTTCACTCACATCACCGGAAGGCAGACCAAAACGGGAACGGGTATCGATGACAGTCACCACATTGCCGCGCAGGTTGATGATCCCCAGTACGTACTCGGGCGCACCCGGCACCGGTGCAATTTCGGTGTAGCGCAACACCTCCTGAACCTGCATCACATTGATGCCGTAGGTTTCGTTTTCCAGTTGGAAGGTTACCCATTGCAGCACTTCATCTTCGGCCAGATTCTGTGCAATATTGCGCTTTTCTGTCATGTTTTTATTCCTTTTATGAAAACGTCTACTGCTAAAACTAGCAATAAAACAGCTCGATTGCAGAAGTTATCAGCGACCTTCTATGTTCACCCCACGCTCCAGCAACAGGAGCAGTTCGCGAACATGTAACAGGGCACACATTTTTTCTTTGACCATGCCAGCCAACCAGGGGCGCTTGCCCTCCTGATGACGCCACTTCACCTGATCACGGTGTAACAATTCGGTCCCTTTCAGGTGATGACACGCCAGCCCCCAAGGGGATTCACCCAACATAATCAGATACTTGTAATCATCCATCTCGAGATGCTGACCCGGCATGACCCATTGGGCCGTATCGACTACATTCATCTTCTGCTCGCGGGAGGTCATGATCCCCTTGTACCAGCCCGGCTGGCCAAACAGGGAGGTGATCTCGCCCAACTGGTGAATCCCGCCAAGCTCGGTCAACGGCACCGCAAACGTCACGCCCGCGACTTCAAAAAAGAGGGCCTGAAACTCTTTGCCGGTATCGATATTTTCCCAGGCAACAGGTTCACTGGCCTCGACCGGAGCAACCTCCAGCGCCGTCTCGGTCAGGATAGTGGTATGAGGCTCTGCAACTTCGGGAGCCAGCACTTCAGCTGGCCATTCCGGCTCCACCGGCAACAGTGACTCTTCCGCGACAATCTCCAGCGGTACGGTGAGTGTTGCTTCCTGGGTGAAAGCATCATTCTCAAACTGGACTTGTCCTACCTGAGCCAGCAACTCACCGAGCTGAGCAAGCCGTGGATCACTTTCGAGGTAAGGTGCAGCGACCACATCGGGGACACTCTGAGGCTGACGTTGCAACTGCAGAACCGGGGCAGATTGAACCTCTTCCACTTCATCCAGCACCAGCGGCTCATCGAGCAGCAGGGAGTGGAAATAGTCATCCATCGCCCGGACTTGAATAGTATCTCTCATGGCGTCACCTCATGAACCCGTTGCCGCTCAAGGGCATCAAGATGGTTGAGCAGCGTTTCGTATGCATAGGTTCCGCGACTCCCGGGAGAATAGATAGACGGGGGGATATGCAGCAAGCTGGCATCCCGAAACTTGGTATCAATCGGAATCACCGCATTCCACACCGAATCACCGTATTGATCCTTGATCGATTTCAAGGTCATCAGAGAGGCACGGGTGCGCTTGTCGAACATGGTCGGGATCACGGTATAACGAAACTTGTCACGCTTGGAACGCTGCATGATCTCGAATGTTTTCATCATCCGCTCCAACCCCTTGAGGGCCAGAAACTCGGTCTGGACAGGCACCAGAATGCGATCGCAGGCAGCCAGCGCGTTGACCATCATCACCCCCAGCACTGGCGGGCAATCGATCAGCACGTAGTCATATTGATCCTGAATACGCAGCAGTGCCCGCTTCAGTACCAATCCCATTCCCTCACGATTGCCCATCACCCGATCAAGGGTCGCAAGGGTAATTGAGGCAGGCAGCAAATGGATATTTTCAAACTTGGTTCTGAGCGTCAGTTTATTGACAAGCTCGGCGGTCGGTTTGACAGCCTGAAACAGCTCATAGAGAGTGCCATCGAGGCGATCGGAATCAAAATCAAGATATGCAGTCAGCGAGGCATGGGGATCGGTGTCAATCAACAGCACCCGCTGGCCACGTTGGGCCAGGATCCCGGCAAGCGAGACCACTGTGGTGGTTTTACCCACTCCACCTTTCTGGTTGGCAACCGTCCAAACAATCACTGTATCAATCCTGCCTTGTTGTTATGCGTATGCCACCACCGGGCAAGGTGATCACCTTTATCTCTCCTGCATCCACCGCTTGCTGTACCGCAGGAACCGGCTCGGCAACCACCGTGGGCGTTGCAACCACAGGCGCCGGCGGCACCCAGGCAAATTTGGAGATAGCGACCACAACCTTGCGATTCTGCAGTCTGCCCTGCTCGCTGCCGTTGTCAGCAAAGGGGGAAAACTCGCCATATGCCTCGAACGCCAGACGCTGGGGCGCAATACCATCGGCGATCAAACCATTGAGTACCGCCTCGGCCCGAGCTGCAGAAAGCGCCCAGTTAGAACGATAAATTTCATTATTTATCTGCTGGTTATCGGTATAACCCCGAACTCTTACATAGTTATCGACCGGTTTGAGAATACTTGAAAGAGTATTAATGACCGGTGCTGCATTTGGCCCCATAAAGGCGCTGCCGCTGCCAAACAACAACCCGGAGCTGAGTTCAACCGTCAGCCAGTTCTCATCTTGCGTCAATTTGACGATACCGGCATCCACCAGCGAGCCCATGCTCTGTTGCAACTGCATATCGAGTTTCGCAAGTGTCGTGCCATCTTGCAGCACTGGCACACCAGAAATGGGTGCAAGTGAAGGAGAGGGGGATGCAGGGCTTTCCAGCAACGAGGGGGATGCAGAGACCGCATTGTCCAGCAGGGAATTGCCCTGCCCCTCAAGCAAACCATGGCTCCCGGGTTGCATGACACTGAACGCCTGACTCATGCCGTCGATCACCGCGCGGTATTTGTCCTTGTTCACCAGCGCAACGGAGTAGAGCACCACAAACAGAGCAAAGATCAGCGTCATATAATCGGCATAGGAGACCAGCCAACGGTCAAGATGCTCGCGACCCTGCAAGTGCAACCGATAGCGCTTGCGCATGGCTACTCTCCTTTCAAATAGGCTCTGAGCCGACGCTCAACCTGCACACCATTTTCACCATGGGCGATGGCCAGTAGCCCTTCCAGGGTCATCTCCTGAAAGAGTGCGTAATGATAGTGAAATGCACGCAATCGGTTGGCGATCGGCAGATAAATGAGGTTGGCAAAGCCCACCCCATAGATGGTTGCCACAAATGCGACTGCGATACCCGCCCCCAGCGCTGACGGATCTTCGAGATGAAACATGGCCTGGATCAGGCCCAGCACGGCACCGATGATGCCGATGGTCGGACTGTATCCCCCCATGGCTTCAAAGACCTTGGCGGCATGTTCATTGCGCTCCTGCTCGATATCGATGTCCGCTTCCAGCAGCATACGGATATCCTCTGTGGATACCCCATCGACAATCATGCCAAGCCCTTGGCGGGTAAAGTTGTCCTCCTCCTGCTCGGCCTGATTTTCAAGGGCCAGCAGCCCTTGCTGGCGTGCAAAGACGGCCCACGACTGCAACCGTTCAGCCTGCGTCGAGAGATCTTGCCGGGGAGGGGTAAAAATCCATAACAACTGGCGCAACGCCAGCAGAATGTACTTGGCAGGAGTCTGCAATGTAACGGCACCGACAGTACCGCCCAGCACGATCAGAAATGCGGGCCCGTCCACCAGCGTCAACAGGGAGCCACCATGCCACAGCTGGGCAATAGCAATAGCCCCCAATGCCAGGAGCAGACCGAGCAAGCCCATGATTAGCGCCCCAACTCAACCAGAATGCGCTGGGCCACCTTGTCCAGAGGAAGTGATTCGCTGGCAATCCCTGCCTTGGCAACCGCTTGGGGCATACCATATACCACGCAGGAAGCCTCATCCTGAGCCCAGATGGTAGAGCCTTGCTCTTTCAGCAGTCTGGCACCATCACGGCCATCGGCGCCCATACCGGTCAACACAATCGCCAGCACCTTGTCGGCATAGGTTTTGGCCGCCGAGGCAAAGGTAATATCTACACAAGGCTTGTAGTTCACCTTGTCGTTGCCATCAATGATACGGATACGGGCACCTGCACCACGCCCTTCCAGCAGCATCTGTTTACCACCAGGCGCCAGATAGGCATGGCCCGGTTTGAGCACATCGCCATCCTCGGCCTCCTTGACGCCAATCTGGCACAAGCCATTGAGACGGGCGGCAAATGCGGCGGTGAAGGTGGCAGGCATATGCTGGATAAGCAGGATGGGATGGGGAAAATCCCCCGGCAACTTGGTCAGCACGTTTTGCAGCGCAACCGGCCCACCGGTAGAAGTACCGATCGCCACCAACTGGTAAGTCTTGCCACTGCGCTTGAATGAGGCGCTTGGCACTGTGCGTTGCAGATCAGACTGACGCTCAGGCATTCTGGGCGCAGTGCTGCCCAGTGGAGCACGAGCAACCGGTTCAGGTGCTTTGGGGCGGGTGGCAGACGTCATCAGGAAGCGCTTGCGGGAGATCTCCTTCACCCGCTGTTGCAACAGTCTGACCGCTTCGTCCTTGTCTCTGGCAATGTCCTCAAACTTCTTGGGCAAAAAGTCGAGGGCACCGGCGTCCAGTGCATCCAGCGTCGCCTTGGCCCCTTCATGGGTCAGGGAGGAGAACATCAGAATGGGAGTCGGACACTTGGCCATGATCTCGCGCACCGCACTGATGCCATCCATCACGGGCATCTCGATGTCCATGGTGATCACATCAGGGCGCAGCGACATCGCCTTGTCCACCGCTTCACGTCCATTCTGGGCCGTGTCGATCACCGTCAGCATGGGATCCTGATTGATGATTTCACTCACCCGACGGCGAAAGAAGCTCGAATCGTCGACAACTAATACCTTGACTGCCATTGTTATTTTTCTAACTCCTTGGGCCTGAGCTATTAATGTCTACGCGCATATGCTTTGAGCAGACTCGGCACATCCAAAATAAGAGCAATCCCGCCATCGCTGGTAATCGTCGCTCCGGCCATCCCCGGCGTACCTTGCAGCAGGTTATCGAGTGGCTTGATCACCACCTCTTCCTGACCAATCAGGCTGTCTACCACAAACCCGATTTGCTGAGTGCCAATCTGCACGATCACCACATGCCCGGTATCCTGACGAGAACGCTTGTTTGAACCACGGATCAACCATTTGTGCAGATAGAAGAGCGGTATCGCCTTCTCGCGCACAATGATGGTGAGCTGGCCATCAACCATGTTGGCCTTTTTCAGGTCCAGATGGAAAATCTCGTTCACACAGCCAAGGGGCAATGCGAAAGTCTGCTCACCCACTTCCACCATCAGGGTTGGCAGGATCGCCAGCGTCAACGGGACCTTGATTTCGAGACGGGTACCTTTCCCCCAGGTGGAGTCGATGTGCACCGAGCCATTAAGGCTGACAATGCTGGTTTTAACCACGTCCATCCCGACGCCACGACCAGATATGTCCGAGATCTCGGCCTTGGTTGAAAAGCCCGGGGCAAAGATCAGGTTATAGGCATCGTTGTCGCTCATGCGAGCTGCAGTATCTGCATCCAGAACGCCGCGACTAATTGCGATGGACTTGAGCTTCTCCGGGTCCATCCCTGCGCCATCGTCCTCAATGCAAAGCAGGATATGGTCACCTTGCTGTGAGGCGCTAAGGGTAATCGTCCCTTGCCGCGGTTTGCCCGCTTTCTCCCGCACATCCGGCATTTCTACCCCGTGATCGCAGGAGTTACGAACAAGGTGGACCAGAGGATCGGCAAGCGCCTCCACCAGGTTTTTATCAAGATCTGTCTCCTCCCCCACCATCACCAGCTCAATATCTTTCTTGAGGGTCCTGGCCAGGTCACGCACAACGCGAGGGAAACGACCAAACACTTTCTTGATGGGCTGCATGCGGGTTTTCATCACCGCACCTTGCAGGTCAGCCGTTACCACATCCAGATTGGCAACAGCCTTTGACATCTCTTCATCATTGCTGGCGATACCAAGGCTAACCAAGCGGTTACGTACCAGTACCAGCTCACCCACCATATTCATGATGACATCGAGGGTCTTGGTATCCACCCGAACGGTGGTATCGCTCTGTACCGCACTGCTTTCAGCTGGCGCTGGTGCCGCCTTGGCTGCGGGAGCGGGTGCCTTGGCTGCTTCTGCGGGTTTTGCCGGTGCTGCCGGTGCGGGTTTCGCTACAGGGGCTGCCGGTTTGGGCGGCGTCACCGCGGCAGGTGCGGCAGGTGCGGCAGGTGCGGCAGGTGCCATCGTACTCTGCGGCCCCTGGCCGCGACCATGCAATTCATCAAGCAGACGCTCAAACTCATCATCATCGATAAGCTCGTCCACCTCTTTTTGCACGGACTTCAAGGGGTTAACCTCTGGCGCCCCCATGTGCTGGCCCTGACCATGAAGCTGATCCAGCAAGGCCTCAAACTCATCATCGGTAATATCACCAGAGCCGCCAATAACAGGAGGGGCTGTAGTCGTTTTGGTGGGTGTACCACCCACGCCATGAAGTTCATCCAGCAGACGCTCGAATTCATCCGCAGAAATCTCGTCGATCGATCCACCACCATTGACAGGTGCTGGCTCACTGCTGACGATGACGGGCTCGACAATTTCGGGGATAACCTCGACGATCGGCGCAACAGATTCCGGCTCGGCGGCACCAGCAGAGCTGGTAGCAGTACGCAACTGCTCTTCACCTTCAGGCTTGCACAGCTCATGGAGATCATGAAGCAAATCATCCGACGCAGGGCTAGGCGCTTCGCGATTTTGAACTTGGGTGAACATGACATTGATGGCATCCAGCGCTTGCAGGATCACATCCATCAGCTCGGCGGTCACGGTTCGCTTGCCATTGCGCAAGATGTCGAACACGTTTTCCGCACCGTGACACACATCAACCAGTTCACCGAGCGACAGGAAGCCTGCCCCCCCTTTCACAGTATGGAAACCGCGAAAGATGGCGTTCAACAGGTTCTTGTCATCGGGCCGCTTTTCCAAGTCGACCAGTTGTTCAGACAACTGTTCCAATATTTCGGATGCTTCGACCAGAAAGTCTTGCAGTATGTCTTCATCAACTTCGAAGGCCATGCGTCACTCCATTAGAATCCCAGGCTAGACAGCAGATCGTCCACATCATCCTGACCATTAACCACATCGGCGCGAGCCTCGGGGTTCATAATAGGGCCCTCTGCTTCAATCCCGCTGACAGGAAGAGTACGAGTTGAATGCTCAGCAGAAGCCTCACCAAACATGGTCAGCATTTCTATTAATTTTGTTTCAACTTCCTGAACAAGCTTGATGACCTTGCGGATCATCTGGCCTGTCAAATCCTGAAAATCTTGCGCCATCAGGATTTCTGTCAGCAGTTGCCGTAATTTATCGGCATCAGACTCCGAAGCCTTAATAAAATCATCAAGTTGATGACATAAAGCTTTGAACTGTCCCACGCTCATGTCACGGGACATCAAGGCATTCCAGTTCGGCATCACCAGCTGGATATTGTCATTCAGGCGATCCGCTATCGGTAAACTGGCTTCCACCGCATCCATGGTGCGATTGGCCGCCTTGTCGGTCATATCGATAACGTAGCTCAAACGTTCCCGTGCATCGGGAATGTCATGAGTAGCCAAGTCAGGAATACGGGGGTCAATGCGAAATTCTTGAAGTGAATCATGCAGTTGTCGGGTCAGCTTACCTACTTTTTCAAACAGATCAGCTGCGTTGGGGGCACATACTTCGGCAAGCAGTTCATCGGCCAGCTCAAATTCGCCTTGCTCCAGATGAGCAACAAGCATCCTTGCCTGGTCGAGCGAAATCATTGCTCTCGTTTTGGCCATCATCCCTGCAGCTCCTTAGCCAATTCGTTCGAAAATTTTGTCGAGTTTTTCTTTGAGCGTTGCTGCAGTGAAGGGCTTGACGATGTAACCGTTGACGCCAGCTTGAGCGGCCTCGATGATCTGCTCGCGTTTGGCTTCAGCCGTTACCATCAGAACCGGCAGATGCTTGAGCTTCTCATCGACGCGAATAGCTTTAAGCAGGTCAATACCTTGCATGCCTGGCATGTTCCAGTCGGTAACCACAAACTGAAAATCACCATTTTTCAGCATCGGCAGCGCTGTATTGCCGTCATCCGCCTCATGGGTGTTGTTGAATCCCAAGTCGCGCAGCAAGTTCTTGATAATCCGGCGCATCGTTGAAAAATCGTCAACAATGAGGATTTTCATGTTCTTGTCCAAAATTCCCTCCTAAATAGCCACCAGAGTGGCTCACTTACATGATGCTAAAAACGGGTTGTGTCGTGCGGATTATGCCTTAGAGTTTCATCTCAGTGTAGCCAGTACAAACACTTATAGATGCCAATCTCTCAAACGAGCTCGCAATCTGTGCATCGCCTGACTGTGGATCTGGCTCACACGCGACTCGCTCACATTCAAAACCTCGCCAATTTCACGCAAATTCAGCTCTTCATCGTAGTAAAGAGAGAGAACCAGAGCTTCTCTCTCGGGTAAGCGACCAATTTGCTCCGCTAATTGAATTTGAAATCGCTCGGCAGCCAATTCATCGAATCCGGAGCCTGACGGGGCATCATCGGGATTACCGATGACATCCTCGCTGACACCCAAATCCTCGATGCCGATGATCTTGCCGCAAGAGACATCCTGCAACATCACGTGGTAATCGGTGATGGAGACCCCCATCTCGGCGGCAACCTCGGTATCCCGCGCGTCACGCCCATGAGCCTGTTCGACATTCTCGATCGCTTCTGCGATAGCCCGGCTGTTGCGATGCACTGAGCGGGGCACCCAGTCACCACGCCGGATCTCGTCCAGCATGGCACCACGGATGCGGATCCCGGCATACGTCTCGAAACTGGCACCCTTGCTGCCGTCAAAGTTACGGGAGGCTTCAAGCAGCCCAATCATACCTGCCTGGATCAGGTCATCCAGCAAGACACTGCTGGGCAGGCGAGCCAACAAATGCTGGGCAATCCGCTTGACCAGGGGAGCATGACGCTCCACCAGCACGTAGGAATCCTGATGACGCAAGTACGCTTGGGCTTTATTCACGGGAACCTTCCTGTGTTGTGGCCGGTTTCTGCAACAAATTTTCCAGGAAAAACTCCAGATGGCCGCCCGGCTGGTTGGGAACCGGCCAGCTCGCCGCCTTGTTGGCAAGGGCCCGGAACGCCAGCGCGGCCGGCGACTTGGGAAACGCCTCGACAATCAATTTTTGCTTGCGCACGGCGGCGCGCAGATTGGTGTCATAAGGCACACAGGCAACCAGCTCCAGCGAGGTGTCGAGGAAACGATCCGTGACCCGGGTCAGCTTGGCAAAGAGCTCCTGCCCCTCGCGCAGGCTGCGCACCATATTGGCCACCACCTTGAAGCGGAACACGCCGTGATCCTTGGAGAGGATCTTGATGAGTGCGTAAGCATCTGTAATGGAGGTTGGCTCGTCACAGACCACCACCATGATGTCCTGAGCGGCACGAGTGAAGCTCAGCACCATGTCGGAGATACCCGCCGCCGTATCCACCATCAGAATGTCGACCTGGGTCTTCATCTCGCTGAAGGCGCGGATAAGCTCGGCATGCTGCACCGGCGAAAGCTCGACCATCGACTGGGTGCCCGAGGTCGCAGGCACAATCATCATGCCGTAGGGACCCTCGACGATGATGTCGTCGATGGTGCATTCACCAGCCAGCACGTGAGAGAGGTTGCGATGAACCCGCAGCCCCAGCATGACGTCGACGTTCGCCAGACCCAGGTCGGCATCCAGTACCATCACCCGCTTGCCTTGGGCTGCCATGGCTCCAGCCACGTTCAGGGTCACGTTGGTTTTGCCCACGCCACCTTTGCCACCGGACACGGCGATTACTTTTACTCGATTGTTTTGACGCATTTTGCGCAGACCACTCGCCTGATCCATATACATGTTACTCATAAAACTCCGAATCTTCGGCCTCGCCAAAGCCTGCGCCCCAGAAATAGGGCTCATCTGTTTCTCGCTCCAGCGAGCCCATGGCCGCTCCGACGAGCTGCGCCGCATTGGCAACCTGAATATCTTCCGGAACCCTTTGTCCGTCAGTGATATAGCTGATGGGCAAGGCATTCTGGATACACACGTTAATCACTTCGCCCAGATTCAGACTTTCATCCAATTTGGTAAGTATGCAGCCGCTTAATGGAATACGCCGGAAATGGTCCACCGCCTCCTGCATCACCCGACGCTGGGAGGTTGCCGACATCACCAGATAACTGCGGATCCGCACCTTGGCATTCTTGACCAGGGTATCGAGCTGCTCGGTCAGGCGGATATCCCGCTGACCCACCCCGGCCGTATCGATAAGTACCAGCCGACGATGGCGGAACTGATAAAGCGCATTGGCCAACTCTTCGGCATCACGCACCTGGCGTACCGGGCAACCCATGATGCGGCCATAGGTCTGCAGCTGCTCATGGGCACCGATCCGGTAGTTGTCGGTGGTGATCAGCGCCACCTGCTCGGCGCCATACTTCATGGCGAAACGGGCAGCCAGCTTGGCGATAGTAGTGGTTTTGCCCACCCCGGTCGGACCAAGCAGCGCAACCGCGCCGCCCTGACGCAAAATCTCGTCTTCGCTGATCTTGAGCTGGGCCGTCAGCACCTCGGCCAACTGGGCCATCGCCTGATGGATGGACATATCTTCGGGGATAAGCCCCGCCAGTTGATCGGCAAACGCATCGTCAAAGCCGAGCTTCTTGAGCTCCTTGATCAGCAGGGCCCGCATCGGTTCGCGGCGCTCCACCTCTTGCCACATCAGACCGGAGATCTGGTGCTCCAGCAATTTGCGGATGCTGGCCATCTCCTTGCGCATCCCCTCCATCTCCTGATCCCGCTGGGCAGGTTGAGGGGGACGCTGACCGGAGGCAACCCGGGCCTTGGGCTTGGCAGGTTCCGGGGCTGCGCCCCACTGCCCTTGCTCGGCCAAGGTTCTGGGCGCTGCATTGGCAGCAGCCAGACCGGCCGATTGGGTGTTGCCCATTGGCGCCGCATTGCCCGGCTTGAGCTTCTGCTGGCGCGCCAGCAAGGCGGCCAGGGTATCGGCATAATGTTCGTTCTGCTCCTTCGCCGGTGTCGGCTCGGGACGGATCATCTGCCGTGCGGCAGACGAAATATTGACGCTCTCATCGTTCAGCTGACGGCGAACCGGCGCATCTTTGGGCCCCGGAACCTGGGATTGATAATCGACTGCGGCGACTATCTCTACCCCTCCGGTGACTTTTTTGTTGGACATGATGACGGCGTCAGGCCCGAGAGTCTCCTTGACCTCGGCCAGAGCCGTTCGCATGTCCTTGGCAAAAAACCGCTTAATCTTCACCCGTCGTCTCCGCTAACTAGTTCTGCCCCACCGCACTGACGATGCGAATTTGCTTGTCGTCGGGCACTTCCTGATAAGACAGAACGCGCAATCCAGGAATGGCATTCTTCACAAACTTGGCCAGGGTATTGCGCAAGATCCCCGATGTCAGCAGCACGGCAGGTTGACCTTCCAACTCTTGCCGCTGTGTGGCCTCCACCAGTGAGCGCTGCATCCGCTCTGCCAGACCCGGTTCAATACCGGCACCATCACCGCCACCTGCCTGCAGGGATTGATGCAATATACGTTCCAATTCCGGAGCCAAGGTAATCACCGGCAGCTCAGGATCCGGGCCTGCAATCTCCTGCACAATCAGGCGACGCAGGGCAATCCGGCAAGCGGCGGTGAGCACTTCCGGATCCGGACTGCGCGGCGCGTATTCAACCAGGGTCTGCAGGATAGTGCGCATATCGCGGATTGGCACGCCTTCATTGAGCAAATTCTGCAATACCTTCACCAGGTTACCCATGCTGATCACTTCCGGCACCAGCCCTTCGACCAGCTTGCTCTGATGTTTGCCAATCATGTCCAGCAGCTGTTGTACCTCGTCATGACCCAGCAGCAGAGCCGCATGGTTGGTGAGGATCTGGCTCAGATGGGTAGCTACCACGGTCGCGGTATCCACCACCGTATAACCCAGCGTCTGTGCTTGAGAGACCATCTCCTTGGCAACCCAGACCGCTTCCAGCCCGAAGGCGGGATCCCGGGTGGCTATCCCCTGGATCTGGCCAAATACCTGCCCCGGATTGATGGCCATCTCTTTATCATGGTAGACATTGGCCTCGCCGGTACTGACCCCCATCAAGGTGATGCGATATTGGTTTGGCGCCAGATCCAGATTGTCGCGAATGTGCACGGCCGGGACCAGAAAGCCCAACTCTTGCGAGAGTTTCTTGCGTACCCCTTTGATCCGGTTGAGCAGTTCACCACCCTGATTGCGATCCACCAGCGGGATCAGCTGATAGCCGACTTCAAGCCCTATGATGTCCACCGGCATCACATCGTCCCAACTCAGCTCTTTCTGCTCATGAGGCTGTTCGGCAGTGGCAGGCAACAGCTCGCCCTTGGCCGCTTTGGCGGCCGCCAGTTTCTCGCGGCGCAGCAGCCACCAGGCGCCGGCGGCCGAGAGAGCCCCCAAACTCAGGAAGGCAAAATGCGGCATCCCCGGCACCAGTCCCATCATCAGCAGAATGCCGGCAGAGATGATCAGCGCCTTGGGATTGTCAAACAGCTGACCCAATACCGCAGTCCCCATGTCCTGATCGGTATTCTGACGGGTCACTATGATGGCGGCGGCGATGGAGAGCAGCAGGGAGGGGATCTGCGCCACCAGACCGTCACCTATGGCCAGCAGGGTATAGATCTCGGCAGACTCGCTGAAGGTCAGCTGGTGCTGCATCATCCCGATGATGAAGCCACCGATGATGTTGATAAAGAGGATCATGATGCCCGCGATGGCATCCCCTTTGACAAACTTTGAGGCACCGTCCATGGAGCCGTAAAAGTCGGCTTCCTGGGTCACATCCTGACGACGCTTCTTCGCATCTTCCTGATTGATGAGACCGGCGTTCAAATCGGCATCGATAGCCATCTGTTTGCCCGGCATCGCATCAAGGGTAAAACGGGCACTCACTTCCGCGATCCGCCCGGCACCCTTGGTGATCACCACAAAGTTGATGATCATCAGGATGGTAAAGACGATGATGCCGACCGCATAGTTGCCGCCGATCACCACATTACCGAACGCCTCGATCACATGGCCCGCAGCGGCAGTACCATTATGACCTTCCAGCAACACCACCCGGGTCGAGGCGACGTTCAACGCCAACCGCAGCAAGGTAGCGAGCAGCAATACGGTCGGGAAGGCAGCAAATTCGAGGGGACGCCGGGTATAGACGGCCACCAGCAGTATCACGATGGAGAGGGCAATGTTGAAGGAGAAGAGCACATCCAGCATCAACGGCGGGATGGGCAACACCACCATGCCGAGCGCAGCCAATACCAGCAGAGGGGTACCAAGGCCTTTGCCCAATACTCCCCGGTACTCTTTGAACTGGCCCAATACTGCCTTGAATTCCATCGCGCTTCTCAATTTCAACCTGCTGGTGCCAGATTAAAGCAAACATCAAGCCAACAATACAAGACATTGAAATACAATGGATTTATTTTGACTACGTCAGAACTTTGTCATTTGCGATATTCGGTCGGGATGGGGAGATCCTTGGCCAGCGGCTGGGGACGACGCCCCTGACCACGGCGGAATTTTTTGAGCTGGAAAACATAGGCGAGCACCTGGGCAACCGCCGCAAACAGCCCTTCCGGGATCTCGTGGCCCAGCTCGGTTGAGTGGAAGATAGCCCGGGTCAAAGCCGGTGACGGCATGATCGGGATCTCGTACTCTCTGGCTATCTCCCTGATCTTCATTGCAATTTCATCGGTACCCTTGGCCACGACCTTGGGCGCGGCACCGGGTTTGCTCGCATCATACTTGAGCGCCACCGAGTAGTGGGTCGGGTTGGTGATCACCACATCGGCCTTGGGCACATCGCCCATCATCCGGCGCATCGCCATCTGCATCTGCAACTGGCGGATCTTGCCTTTTACCTCGGGCTTGCCTTCGCTGTCCCTGAACTCGTCCTTCACCTCCTGCTTGGTCATCTTGAGCTGACGCATATGGTTCCACTGCTGGAACGGCACATCGATGGCCACGATGGGAAGCAGGGCGCAGCAGAGGATGATCAACATCCAGAGAAACAGCTCCAGCGCATCGATAATGCCACCGGGAAATCCCTCCATGGAGAGGTTGAGCAGGTGATTGAACTGGCTGGATAACATCCACCAGGCAAACAGAGTGATGAACACCACCTTGGCGATGGACTTGACCAGCTCGATCAGCGACTGCACCCCGAACATCCGCTTGAGGCCACTGAGCGGACTCAACTTGCTCATCTTGGGCATCATGGCTTCGGTGGAGAAGTTCATCCCCCCCATCAGGGTGTTGCCGATAAAGGCGGCAATCGCCACCAGCGCGAACAACAACCCCAGCGGAAGAACCAGTTCCCCCAGCAGCGCCGGCAACATGGCGATCATGGCATTGGGATCGAAAGCCTGCTCCCGATCCAGAGTAAAGCCCATGGTGACGACCTTGATCATGGCGGTCGCCAGCGAGCCCTTGAGCATCAACAGGCCAAATACCGCCGAGAGCAGAACGCTGGCGGTTCCCAACTCTTTTGAACGTGCTATCTGCCCTTTTTCACGGGCCTGTTGCAGTCGTTTGCCCGTGGGTTGTTCGGTACGTTCCTGGTCGGTATCAGCCATGAGCGCCCCCGAAGCACTGGGTGTTGATCAGCTCGCAGCTGACCTCCTGCACCCGCTCCCACATCATGTCGAAGTGGCCGAGGAACCCGCCGATAGTGAGCCAGAGGATCAGCAGACCCGACATCATGCTGACCGCAAAACCGATACTGAAAATATTGAGCTGCGGCGCCGCACGGGTCATGACACCAAAGGCGAAGTTGATCAGCAGCAGGGCGACGATGGCAGAAAGGGCCATCACCAGTGAGGCCTGATACATCACTCCGAGAAAACCGATCAGGGTACGGATGGCCGGTAAAGTGAGTCCAGCGTCCGACACCGGCAAGGTTTCAAAGCTGAGGATCACCAGCCGCAGCATCACCAGATGACCATCCAGCGCCAGAAACACCAGGGTCGCCAGCATCAGATAGAACTGGCCCACCACGGGGGCCGACTGGCCATTCATCGGATCCACCAGGGTGGCAAAGCCGAGGCTGGTTTGCATGGCGATGACCTGACCGGCCATCACGAAGCTCTCCATCAGAAACTGGGTCATCAGACCGAGGGCAATACCGATCAGTAGCTGCTGGCCCAATACCAGAAAACTGCCAGCAGAGAAGAGCTCGATAGGGGGCATTTTCGGGAGCAGCGGGGCGATCAGAAAGGTGATGGTCAAAGCCAGCCCCATCCGTACCCGCGCAGGGGCGAGGCGACTACCAAACACCGCCATCACCATCAGCAGACTGCTCACCCGCGCCAGCGGCCAGAGAATGGAAGACAACCACTCCATGATCAGAGCGGTTGTATAGGTCATCCCACCACCTCGGGAATTTGGTTGACCATCAGTACGAAGAAGTCCATCAGACTCTGCAAGCCCCAGTGAGCGCCCGCCCCCAGCGCAAATAGCGTCACGATGAGACGGGGCAGAAAGCTCAGGGTCTGTTCGTTGATGGAGGTCGCAGCCTGAAAGATGGCAACGACCAAGCCAATCATCAGGCTGGGCAGGATCACGGCGCACACCATGATGGTCACCAGCCAGAGCGCCTCACGAAAGACGTCGACAAAGGTTTCAGGACTCATGTTCGGGCTCCTTGCGCTCGACCGGCTAACCGGCACCCAGTCCGAAACTGTTGGCCAGCGACCCCAGAATGAGGTTCCAGCCATCCACCATCACAAACAGCATCAGCTTGAAGGGCAGCGAGACGATCATCGGCGAGAGCATCATCATCCCCATCGCCATCAGAATACTGGCGACCACCAGATCGATGACCAGGAACGGCAAGAACAGCATAAAGCCAATCTGGAAGGCGGTTTTCAGCTCGCTGGTGACAAAGGCCGGGATCAACACCCGCAACGGCACATCGGCCGGTTTCTCCACCTGCACGTTGGCGATCTCCATAAAGGTGTTGAGATCCTTGATCCGGGTCTGGGCCAGCATGAACTGGTGGATGGGCAACTCGGCTCGCTCCAGCGCCTCCTTTGCCTGAATGGTCTCGGCCAGATAGGGCTGCAGTGCCTCATCATTGATGCGATCCAGCACCGGCGACATGATGAAGAACGACATGAACAGAGCGATGCCGATCAACACCTGGTTGGAGGGGCTCTGTTGCAGACCGATCGCCTGACGCAAGATACCCAGCACAATGATAATGCGGGTAAACGAGGTCATCATGATCACCATGGCTGGCAAGAAGGAGAGCGCAGTCATCAGCGCCAGCACTTGCAGGGTCAGGCTGTATTCCTGAGAGCCATCCCCCATGGTCTTGACGGTCACCGCCGACATGGCGTCCTGTGCCAGCGCGGGCCAGGAGCAGAACAGGGGGATCAGCAGGCCGACCAGCAGCCCTGTTTTCAGCAATAAGCCGTTAGCTTTTTTCATGCTTGCCCATCAATTTGCCAAGCTGCTGTGAAAACGCCTGTGGCTGATTTTCATCCAGCGGCTGTTCCAGTCGATAGAGGAAGTTGACCTGCTGCGGCGTTACACCGACCAGCAACTGCTGTTCCCCTACCTTGACCACCAGCAGCTTCTCTTTGTAACCCACCGGCAACGAGGCGATGACCCGCATCTGGCCGCCACCCATAGCGGTCGCCAGCTTGCTCTTCTTGAGCAGAAAGCCCAGCACCAGAATGAGGCCGATCACCATCAGACTGGAGAGCAACCAGGAGCTCAGAGTGGGCGCATTGGCGGATGCCACTGTCTCGGCAAAGGCCGGAACAGGCAGCAATAACAACAGGAGGCGCGTCATTTGAGCTTCTTGATCCGTTCAATCTGGCTGATGACGTCGGTCAGGCGAATACCGAACTTGTCGTTCACCACCACCACCTCGCCGTGAGCGATCAGGGTACCGTTGACCAATACGTCCAGCGGCTCGCCTGCAACGCGATCCAGCTCTACCACCGAGCCCTGGTTCAGCTGCAGCAGGTTGCGGATGCTGATTTGGCTGCGGCCCACTTCCATGGCAATGGTGACCGGGATATCGAGAATAGTGTCGAGCTTGCGCCGCTCCTCGGCACTGATGGGGGCATCGTCGGTCAGCTCCTCAAGCGGAGCTGGCTTGGCTTCAGCAATCACCTGCTCTTCCAGCGCCGCAGCCCAGGCATCAGCCATCAAATCCTCTTCCTCAGTTCCGCTCATCTTGTTTCCTTATGCTACTTCGTGACCGTTTACCGCAATAAACCGTCGATTATCGCTGTTGATCTTCTATGCTGCGCTCGAGCTCTTCCAGCTCGGCCTCGCCATCAATTCGTACCCCGCCGCGGGTCACCAGATGCATCTCTGTCTTGACCCCTTCCGGGCGCTTGAGCTTGTCGGTGATCTTGAGCGCCACATTGTCTTTGGTGCGACCCATCTTGGCATGGAAGGTGGGCAAATCTTCCACATAGACCAGCAGATTTTCCGGCATCTCGACCGGGATGATATCGCCAGGTCGCAGCTCCATCAGTTCACGCAGGGTAAGTTCGGTCTCCAGCAGCTTGGCGCGCAGCTCTACCTTGACGTCCATGATTTCGTCACGCAGCGCCTTGCTCCAGCGCACGTCGGTATCCCCCTTGTCACTCTGCACACCGGCATCCAGCAGTTCGCGGATCGGCTCCAGCATGGAGTAGGGCATCGCGACGTGGAAGTCGCCGCCACCGCCATCGAGCTCGATGTGGAACGAGCTGACCACGATCACCTCGGTCGGGCTGACGATGTTGGCCATCGCCGGGTTCACTTCCGAGTCGAGATACTCGAAGCCCACGTCCATTACCGGCGCCCAGGCATCCTTGTAATCCTCGAACACCAGTTTGAGCAGCATCTGGATGATCCGCCGCTCGGTCGGGGTGAACTCGCGCCCTTCAATCTTGGCGTGATAACGGCCATCGCCACCGAAGAAGTTCTCCACCAGGATGAAGACCAGCCGGGCCTCCATGGTGATGAGCGCCGTCCCCTTGAGCGGACGGAAGCGCACCATATTGAGACTGGTCGGTACAAACAGGGTATGGACATACTCGCCAAACTTGAGCATCTGCACGCCGTTGATGGAGACCTCGGCGGTGCGACGCATCATGTTGAACAGGCTGATCCGCATGTGGCGGGCGAAACGTTCGTTCACCAGCTCCAGCGTCGGCATGCGACCACGGACGATGCGGTCCTGGGAGGAGAAGTCAAACTGGGCAACGCCGGGATCCCCCGCCGAGCCTATCTCTTCCTCTTCGACATCATCGACACCGTGCAAGAGGGCATCAATTTCGTCCTGACTTAACAGATCGCTCACGCTTCACCTACTGCATTACAAAGCCGGTAAACAGCACTTGTTCGATAACGGGGGAAGAGACCAGGTCCTTGAGCACCCGACGGCACTCTTCCAGTGAATCCTTGCGCAGCTTCTCCTTGCCTTCGAAGGTCATCAGCTGTTCGGCACTGGCTGCACTGAATACCCGCAGCAAGGTACCTTCAATCAGGGGAATATTCTGTTTGGCCAGCGTCTCGTCGGCAGTACCGCGCACCATAAGCTGGATCTTGATCTGCACCAGTCGATCCCGCTGGGCACCCGCGACGTTAAAGACAAAGGGTCTTGGCATCCCGACATACAGGGAGGGTTGAGGCGCTTCCACCTTGGGCTTGCCCTCTGCGCCCTCCGCCGCTTCAGCGGGCGGTTTTTCCGAACCGGAGAGCATCAGGAAGGCACCCGCACCGCCACCGCCCAGCAAAATAACCGCCAGGGCAATGATAATGATCAGCTTCTTTTTCTTGCCCGCAGCCGGGTCTTTTAGCGTCAACTCGTTATCGTCAGCCATCCCTTGTCCACCCTAGTCTCAAACTTGTTCGATATCATAAACTTACTCGGGATTGCATCAAGCATAGAAATCAATTCCGGAACCGTTTGTCGATTCCACCAGCAAACTGAGGTTGGCAGTGGTGGCTTCCCCCTCAACCAGCCCGTTACCGGCATGTGACTGACCGCCACTCTGACCCTGCTGCCCCTGCCCGTTAAAGGTGGGCTGACCCTGTTGTTGCTGTTGCTGCGACTGCTGTTGCACCTGCGTCTGGCCAAGCTGGATCCCCTGCCCCGCCAGCATGTCACGCAGCCGGGGCATCGCCTGCTCCAGCATCTCGCGAGTCTGTCCATGTTGTACCACGAAATGGACGTTGGCCTGGCTGTCGGCTCCAATCTGGATCTGGATCTTCATCTTGCCAAGGCCGAGGGGGTCGAGCTGAATTTCCGCCTGTTGCAGTTTTTCGGCCAGCATCACGTTGACCTTCTGGTGCAATTCGGCAGGCGCTTCCTGACTGGCCAGTTTCAAATGGGGTAAATTCTGCGGTTCACGGCGCAACGTACCCTCAGCGGCGGGCGCCCGGCTGTCGGCCACCTGGGGCTGGAGCTGGCTGTTCTGGCCATGCTGTACGGTCTGGCTCTGGCTGCTCTCGCTGCTCGATGTCGTAACCACAAGACTCTTCTCCGCCTCACCGACCTTCGGTTTCACCTCCAGCTGCACCGCCTTGCGCACCTCGTCGGTACCCGTCACTTCCATCTGCTTGATACCGGCAGAAATACTCGACAGCGGCGCTTGCGGCCCCTGAGATTCGGCCTGTGCCAACACCTGCTGCGGCGCCACCATCACCGGGGCGGCAGCGCTATCGGCCTGAGTCGTCGCATTTGGCGTCACGCTGCTCTGGGCTGCGGCACTTTGCGCCGTCGTCACGGACGCCGAACCTTGATTGGCGGCTGTGGCTGGCTGCTGGCTTCCCTCGGCGGCACTCTTTTCTGCCCCCTTACCAGCCGCACCACTGCCCTCTGCGGTGGCGGAAGTGGTTACGGTGCCCGCATCAGATTGCTTAAGCCCCTCGTTGAATGCCTTGAGCGCAGCCCCCTGAGTCGCGGCTTGCGCCGCCTGTCCCTTGCTGGTCACGGCGCTGCTGGCTGCGGAGTCGGATTTGCTGTCGTCTGTTTCTTTTGTTGCGAGTGACTCAGCGGGTTTGGTAGTACTGGCCGACTCATCGATCGGCAGCACCTTGGCCAGCTGGGCCATCCGCTCTGCCCCCGTGAGGGGCTTGGTGTGCTTGCCATCCGCGGGGGTTTCTCCCTTGGCTGAGGCTTTTTCCCCGGACTGCCCATCCGCAGTAGTGGCGGCATCTTCACCTTCAGAGGAGAGAACGGCAGAAGAGGCATCGCCCTGCGCCACTACTCGCGCCGCAGAGGGCGATACGGTGGATTCAGGAGTCGATTGGGCGGTCGTGGCCAGCGGCGATTGCGCCCCGGTCTGACCGGCAAGCTGGCGGGCGATCCTGGCAGCGGCAGGGGCTGGCTCGCTTTCATCAAGCGCAATGCCCTCCTGCTCACCCTCTTGCGGCAACGGATTGCCGTCTAGCGCAGTGGCGCTCTGTTGGGCCGCCACCGCCAGCTGGGGCGTCACTAGCGAGGTATCGAGCTTGAGGGAGTCTTGCAGGCGCAGCAGAAAGTCGGTGGCGGGAACCTCTTCAATCTTGCTGTCGGCGTCAGGATCCTGCTCCTTGCTGGCCTCCTCGTTGGGAGAGGCGCTCTCGGTCGCCAAAGATTTGGCTGATCGGACATTGTTATCGCCCTGACTGGCCTCGGCGGCCCCCTGCTCGCTGTTCTGGGCCTTGGCAATCAGGGTGGCGAAATCCCCCTTGCTGTCACTGCTTGCTCCCCCATCGATGCTTTTGCTCTCGACGGAACCGCTCAGAGGCGCTTTGTCCAACCCGTTGGCCGGAGCCGAAGGCGTTTGTGTCAACAGTGTCTGCATCATGATGGGATCCCTGAATTCTGGTGGCCCCCAAAGAGATGGCCGCCGACAATGTCCAGTTCAAAGCAAGTTACAGGCCAGATTGATGAAAGCGCCGCAACATGGCGTACTCATCCAGCATCTTCTGCTCCTGACGCTGAGCTTTCTGCTGCTCGCGGCTCGCCTGCTTCTCCAGCAGAAGCTCTACCGCCTTGCGCCGCTGCTGGGCCGCCAGCCACTCTTCACGGCGCAGTTCGAGAGCCT
Source organism: Aeromonas allosaccharophila (assembly GCF_016026615.1). Classification (NCBI taxonomy): domain Bacteria; kingdom Pseudomonadati; phylum Pseudomonadota; class Gammaproteobacteria; order Aeromonadales; family Aeromonadaceae; genus Aeromonas; species Aeromonas allosaccharophila. The sequence goes on from NZ_CP065745.1 coordinate 2,235,183, forward strand.
GACGCACCTGCAGCACCCCTTCGTACTGCTGTGTCGCTGCCTGTTCGAGCTTGTTGATAAAGGCGTGATACTGGCTGTTTTGCTGGGGCGAAATCCCCTGCAGGCCGCGATCGGTCCACTGCTGGTGATAGATCTGGCGGTACTGGTTGAGGGCATTTTGCTGATCCATGAACAGCTTGAGATCCTGCTGCGCCTTCACCAGCGCCAGCGCACACTGTTGCTCCGCCTCCACCAACCGCTCGGCCAACAACACCAGTCCTCTACTCATCGTCGACCTCTCTGTTACCGACCATCATCAGCGCATCAATGGCATCGCCACCATCTGCAAGGCTTGCAGGCCATCATCGTAGTGAATGACCTCGCGCATCCCCTGCTGCAAGAACTGATCCAGATAGGGTTTTTGAATGATGGCGCGGTCGATGCGCGGATCTGATCCCTGGCTGTAGGCGCCGATGGTGATGAGATCCCGGTTCTGCTGATAGAGGGAGTAGAACTGCTTGAGGGTGCGCGCCAGATCCATGTGTTCCGGCGAAGTCACCATGGGCATGACCCGGCTGATGGACTTCTCGATATCGATGGCCGGATAGTGGCCCGCATCGGCCAGCTCACGTGACAGAACTATGTGGCCATCGAGGATAGCCCGCGCCGCATCGGCGATGGGATCTTGCAGGTCATCCCCCTCGGTCAGTACGGTGAAGAAGGCAGTGATGGAGCCCTGGCCATCACTGCCGTTACCCGCCCGCTCCACCAGCGCCGGTAATTTGGCAAATACCGAGGGCGGATAGCCCTTGGTCGCCGGCGGCTCGCCCACCGCTAGTGCAATTTCACGCTGGGCCTGGGCATAACGGGTCAGTGAATCCATCAAGAGCAGCACGTTGAGCCCCTGATCGCGGAAATACTCGGCGATGGCCAGCGCCGTTTCACACCCCTTGAGCCGCATCAGCGGCGAGGCATCGGCGGGAGCCGCCACCACCACGGAGCGGGCACGCCCCTCCTCCCCCAGAATGTCTTCGATAAACTCTTTTACTTCCCGCCCCCGTTCACCGATGAGGCCGACCACCACCACATCTGCCACCGAGCCGCGGGTCATCATGCCCAGCAGCACCGATTTACCGACACCTGAACCGGCAAACAGCCCCATCCGCTGGCCCTGACCGACCGTCAGCACGGCGTTGATGGCGCGAACCCCCACGTCCATCGGCTGATGGATCGGGCGGCGAGAGAGCGGATTGATGCGATGCTGGGCAAACTGCACGGTCTGGGAGGAGAGAATGGGGCCGAGGCCATCGAGTGGCTGGCCGATGCCGTCGATGACCCGGCCAAGCAGGTTCATGCCGACCGGAATGCCGTGCTCTTCGGTGATGGGCACCACCCGGGCACCGGGGATCACCCCCTTGAGCTGTTCGCTCGGCATCAGAAACAGGCGATCGCCGGAGAAGCCCACCACTTCGGCTTCCAGCATGCCGTCCTGGGTATCGATGCGACAGAGCGCACCTATGGCGGCGCGGCAGCCGATGGCTTCGAGTGTCAGCCCCACCACCCGGGTCAATTTGCCGGCGACCGGTGGTTTGGGGGCGCTGTCGCGTACCTTGTACCCTTGCAACCGGTTCAGTAGCGAGCCGCTCATCTGGCCTCCTGGAAGCTAAAAAGTGCAGCCGGACAGCAACGTCCGGCATCGGTTATGGGCGTGAGTCCGGCGAGGCCGGGTTCTGCGACGCATTGTCCCGCAAGAAGTTGCGCAGCAGCTGATCGATGCGCCCGGAGAGGGTCAAATCGATGCTGGAGAGCTCGGTCGCCAGTTGCAGATCGCCGGGGGAGAGGGTGGGATCGCTCTGCAATCGCCAGTGGCGCTTGGCACACTCTTCGGCGCCAAATGCCTGCTCGATTCGCGCGATATCGTCGGGATGCAACATCAGAGTCACCCCCTGTTCGGCGGCGGGCAGCAACGCCAGCCCCTCTTTAAGCGCCTCCAGCAGAATGCGGGGGGAGGTCTCTGCTTCGTGGCGAATAAGCGCGCGGGCCAGTTGCATCACCAGCGAGACCAACTGCTGCTCCACCGCCTGATCCAGCTCATTGAGCGGATTGGCAAGGCGGGCGGCAAGCCCCTGCCAGTGGGCGATCTCCTGCTCCACCAGCTCGCGACCCATGGCCAGCCCCTCCTCGCGTCCCTGTTCGAGACCGGCAGAGTGGCCCTGTTGCAATCCTTCCAGCTTGCCCTCTTCCATCCCCTTGGCATAACCGGACTCGCGTCCCTCGGCCATTCCCTCTTCCCAGGCGGCTTGGCGGATTGCTTCGAGCTCTTCGGCGGTGATGCTGGGGGTCGGCTCCTGTTCGGGCTCCGGCTCCACCACCTCCTCTTCCTGCTGATACCAGTCAGGGGCCAGGCCGAGGGCATTGGTGGACGCACCCGGCTCCACTTCGACTGCCATCTCGGGCCAGCCCCAGGTCTCTACCCGGGCATCATCGCCGTCCGGGCGCACATAACCACGCAGTTTGTTGTTCATGCTTTGCGCGGCTCCTCGCCACTGCCTGATGCGGGCTTGGCATCGCGGTTCTGTTTATGGGCCATGGCTTAGAGGAACTCCTCGCCACCACCGGCACCCAGCATGATCTCGCCGGCATCCGCCAGACGGCGGGCGATGGAGAGGATCTCTTTCTGGGCTGCTTCCACTTCGGAGACCCGGATCGGCCCCATGGCCTCCAGATCGTCCGCCAGCATTTCGGCCGCCCGTTTGGACATGTTCTTGAAGATCTTCTCGCGCATCTGATCGTCGGAGCCCTTGAGGGCCCGCTGCAGCAGATCCCCCGGCACTTCCCGCAGCATGGTCTGGATGCCACGGTCGTCCACATCGATGAGGTTTTCGAACACGAACATCAAATCCTGGATTTGCTGGCTCATCTCTTCGTCCGACTCGCGGATAGAGTCCATCAGCTGGCCTTCGATGTTGGTATCCAGGTAGTTCATGATGTTGGCGGCTGCCTTCAGGCCGCCCATCTTGGCTGCCTGGGCACCGGCCGCACCGGCGAACTGTTTCTCCATGATGTCGTTCAACTCTTGCAGTGCCGCCGGTTGTACCTCTTCGAGGTTGGCGATACGCATCACCAGATCGAGGCGCACCTGCTCCGGGAACTGGCTCAGGATCTCGGCGGACTGCTCCGGCTCCAGATAGGAGAGCACTATGGTCTGGATCTGCGGGTGTTCGTTCTGGATGATGCTGGCCACCTGACGGGCATCCATCCACTTGAGGGAGTCGAGGCCGCGGGCACCGGAACCGAGAATGATCTGGTCCACCAGGTTGCTCGCCTTGTCCTCGCCAAGGGCCGCCACCAGCGCCTTGCGCACGAAGTCTTCGCTGCCGATACCGATGTTGGTGTATTTCTGGATATCGTCGATGAATTGACGGTGCACCGCCGCCACCCGATCGTGACTGAAGTCGGACATGGAGGCCATCGACATACCGAGCCGCTGCACCTGCTTGGGCTCGAGATGACGGAAGATCTGGGCGGCATCCTCTTCATTGAGGCTCAGCATCAGCACCGCAGCCATCTCCATCCCCGACATCTGGTCGAGGATCTGGCGCTGACTGTCGGTGATGTCATTGCCGGTAACCTGGCTCTTCTTTTCTTCAGGCATCTTTGTTCGTTACCCATTCTTTAATGACCTGAGCGGCCAGATCCGGCTCGTTCGCTACCAGCGCACGGACCGCCTTGAGCAAGTCTTCGTCACGGTGCAGATCAGGCAGCTTGAGCTGACCATCGCGTACACCGAATACCTGATCGTTCTCCACCTGGGCCGACAGCAGGCTCAACTCGTCGTCACCACCCAGTACGGTGTGGTTGTCAAAATCCAGTTCCCCTTCCGGTTTGGCATCCGGATAGAGCAGTCGCTTGAGCATGGGACGAACCACCGTCACGATCAAGACGATGATCACCAGTACCGAGGCGGCGATGCGCACCGCACGCCAGAACCAGGGCTGATCATAAATCGGCAAGTCGGCAACGGTTTCCAGCTCGGGACGATTGAACGGAATGGCGACCACCTCAAGGGTATCACCACGGGTCACATCAAAGCCAAGACCACCGCTCAGCAGACGACGCAGGGTATCGATCTCGGCCTGACTGCGCGCTTCGCGGGTCACGGCCCCGTCTGCACCGGGCACTGATTTATAGTCTACCGCGACCGAGACGGTCATGCGGCGAATCCCCCCCATCTGGCGACGGGTATGGCTGACGGTAGTATCCAGTTCAAAGTTGCGGGTCGCCTCTTTGCGGGAACGACCGGAAGAAGCCGCCCCAGCACCATCGCCACCGGTGGCCTGCTCGGGAATGTTGGACGCTGCTGGCGGCTGGTTGGAGAGGGCGCCGGGTACGCCACCGCTGCTGCCATTGGCACTGTTCTCTTCCATGGTCATTTCGGAGCGCACCGCCGGCAGGTCGGGGTTGTAAGTCTTGCGAGTCTGCTCCTGCTGGGAGAAGTCGAGGGAGAGATCCACTTCCGCCGTATAGTTGTCGGCACCCAGCACCGGGATCAGGATGGCGTCAATTTTTTGTTTGTACTCCAGCTCCTGCTTCTGCTGCATGGCAAACTCTTTGCGAGTCTGGGCAGAGACCGGGTCTTGCGAGCCGGAGTTGAGCAGGCGACCGTTCTGGTCGGTCACGGTCACCCGGGTCGGTTCGAGGCCATGAACGGCAGAGGCCACCATATCGACGATGGAGTCCACCTCCCCCTGCCCCAGCGCCGCCCCTTTCAGGTTGAGCACCACGGTGGCACTGGGTTTGCGTTCGTTGCGGGCGAAGACGTTGTCTTTGGGGATGGCCAGCAGCACCTGAGCCTTGGCCACATTCTGGAACTGCTCGATGGCGCTCGCCAGCTGGCGCTCGCGGCTCAACTTGAGGCGCTCGCCCTCCATCCGCTGGCTGACCCCGAAACTGGAATCTTTCAGCAGGATATCTTCACCATCGATGCTGGTATCGGCCGCATTGGCAAGACCGGCACGGGTCAGGGCCAGCTGGATAGTGGGGTAGCTTTCGGCATTGACCAGCACGCTCTTGCCATCCACCTCATAGGGGATCTTCTGCTGATCGAGGAAGTCGAGGGTCTTGACCAGCTCCTGGGTGGTGTAGGTGCCGAGGGGACGCATGTCCGGCTCCTTGCCCCACAGCAGGATAAACACCGCGATGGCCAGACAGATGGCAAGCCCCAGGATCAGGGTGATTTGTCGCAGTACATCGGTATTGGACAGGAATCCCAGCGCCGAACTCTTCTGCTCATTTTCATCGAGGGCGGCGGTGCCCTCATCGTTTATCAGCAGATCGCCGTTTTGGTCAGTAGCCACGATTTATGTCCTTATTGCTGACATGTTCATGATGTTCAGTAAGCACTTATACCGGCATGTTCATGATGGTCTTGTAGGCATCGACCATCTTGTTGCGCACCTGTACCGTGGCTTCAAAGGCGATGGAAGATTTTTGGCCGGCGATCATGACCTCGGCCAGATCAACCGACTTGTCGCCCATGTCGAAACGGGTGCGCAGATCATTAGCGGCGCCTTGCAGCTCGTTGACGTTGCCCAGCGCCTGTTGCAGCAGCTGACCAAAGTCGGATGTCACCGGGCGACCGGGCTGTGCCAGCGGCGTTGCGCCTGCTTCAATCTTGAGCGCCTGCATCTCTTGCATCAGGCTGCTTGCACTTATTTCCATTTTCCATCCCCAGACAATTCATTGACGCTGACTGGCTTAAAGCAATAAAAGTGCCAATCAGGAAAAATACTCTCAAGCCAGGGGAATGGGGTATTCGCAGAGCACTGATGAGGGGCCCGCATCACTCACGGACGCGGTACGCCATCCTCACCAAATAACAGCCTCAGATAGCTAAGATGCAGATCGTAATGTTCTCCGGCGGGTAGTTTGACCAGCACTTCATCGTGAAGATAACCCGCACGGCTCACTGCCCGTTCGGGCGAGATCAATCCCTCCGCCACCAGCCTGGCGACAATCGCCTGCGCCAGGGCCATCGTCGCCTCATCGGCCTGCCCCCAGCCAAAATGCCCCCGGTATTCCGATCCTGCCGGGCCGGGTTCGAGGGGAAAGACCTGCGCCCCCTTGACCCAAAAAACCATGGGGATGCCATCCTGCAGACGCAGATAGATACTCTGCTTGTCCCACTCTCGACTCGGGCTCATCTCCATCCCACCCGGTTCCGTTGCTTGTACCATGCCACTCTCCTTGTTCTGTTGATAAATCTTGCTGGCGCCCACGTAAAAGAGGGCCAGTGGCCCTCTTTTTACTGCAAGTTGCCGCGTTTAAACAGACAGCAACTCACTGTGAATAAAGAAAAACGTGCGATCGCTCAAAGCACGATCAATTACTGGGTCAGATCCTTGTCGATCCAGTATTTGGAGCCGGAGATATTGGCATCAAACAACAGGCCCTTTTCGCCAATCTGGTAGATCGCCATGCCGCCGTTGTATTTGGCGGTCAGCTCGGCACTCTCCTTGCCAGCCACCACCCCCACTTCGGAAGTAGCCTCCCACCCCTGAGCCACGAAGGCATCGAATCTGGCCTTGTCTTCGAACAGGATCACCTGCTGATAGAACTTGCCGCCGATCCCGGCAGCAAGTCCCGCGCCAAACATCTTCATATAGGTGTGCTTGCCGTTTTTGCGATTAACCGCCACCCCGGCGCCCTGATTGGTATGCAGCATCAGGGAAAACTTGCGCGAATCGAACACCGCATAGCCATAAGCCTTGTCAAACAGCAACTTGGCAGAGGGTTGCTCGTTGAACAGCCGCACCAGTGCGGTATCTGCCATGGTGTTGAGGGCCAGCCGGGCCTCTTGCGCCGTCTTGGGATTCAACATCTCGTCGAGCTTCTTGTCGGCGACCTTCAACCACTCCTTGCCGGTCGCGATGCTCTTGTCGGTCCAGACTCCGGCGGTGTTGAAAGCATCCTCACCCCAGGCGGAGATGGAGGCCCAACTCTTCTTGGAAAAATCGCTGACATCCTGCCACACCTCCTTGCCGGTCTCGCTCACCGCCGTCCCGAGATCGGAGGCGGCGGCCTTGAGCTTGGCCCAGTCGGCATAACAGGGTGAGAAGGCCAGACTCAGTGACAAGGCCAGCAACCAGTTGCGATTGTTCATCTTCTTGCTCCCATTCCGTGTAACCCGTTTAGCCGCCCTCTCACCCGGAGCTCGGGTGATGGCCAACATAAACAGGTTTGTCATTCATTTCGTGCGCGGATCATCTGCACATTATCGGGACGACGCGCCATTGAGGCAATCATTGAGTCCATCCTCACCTCACACTTGGCACACAAACCCGTGCGGCAACCATAAAAAAAGCTGCTCGCCAATGGCGAACAGCTTTGATGAGCGCACAGGCCGGAGCGCTTATTCGACCATCATCACCTTGCAGGTGTTGGTACTGCCCACGGTTTCCATCTTGTCACCGTGAGTCAGCAGCACCATGTCGCCGCTCTGCAGCAGGCCTTTGGCCTTGAGCACGTCCAGCGCGTCGCGACACACTTCGTAGACCGGCTTGGTCTCGTCACCGTCAAACATCACCGGGGTAACGCCACGGTAGAGGTTGGTCCAGGCCAGGGTCTTGTTGTGGGGAGACATGGCGAAGATCGGCAGACCGGAGCTGATACGGGACATCAGCAGCGGGGTGGTGCCGGATTCGGTCAGTGCCACGATCGCCTTGACCCCTTCCAGGTGGTTGGCAGCATACATGGTGGACATGGCCACCGCCTCTTCCACCGAGGTGAAGGTGTAGTTCATGCGATGGTTGGAGACGTTCAGGCTCGGGTGCTTCTCGGCACCGACACAGACGCTCGCCATGGAGGTCACGGTCTCGATGGGGAACTGACCGGCAGCGGTTTCGGCAGAGAGCATCACCGCATCGGTACCATCCAGCACCGCGTTGGCCACGTCCATCACTTCGGCACGGGTCGGCAGCGGGGCGTTGATCATCGACTCCATCATCTGGGTCGCGGTGATCACCACCCGGTTCAGACGACGGGAGTGACGGATCAGCTTCTTCTGTACGCCAACCAGCTCGGGGTCACCGATCTCGACACCGAGATCGCCACGGGCGACCATCACGGCATCGGAACCGAGGATGATGTCTTCCATCGCCTCATCGGTCGCGACGGTTTCGGCACGCTCGACCTTGGCCACGATCTTGGCGTTGGAGCCGGCTTCACGAGCCAGTTCACGGGCATAGCGCAGATCATCGCCACAGCGCGGGAAGGAGACCGCCAGGTAGTCGACGTTCATCAGGGCCGCGGTCTTGATGTCTTCCTTGTCTTTCTCGGTCAGGGCCGGTGCGGAGAGACCGCCCCCTTTCTTGTTGATGCCCTTGTTGTTGGAGAGCGGCCCGGCTACGGTCACCGTGGTGTGAATGCGGGTGCCTTCAACCTGCTCGACTTTCAGTTGCACACGGCCATCGTCCAGCAGCAGGATGTCGCCCGGTACCACATCGTTTGGCAGGCTCTTGTAGTCGATGCCGACCTGCTCCTGACAGCCTTCACCCTTGCCGAGTGCCGCGTCGAGAATGAACTTGTCACCGATGGCCAGATAGACTTTGCCATCCTTGAAAGTGGAAACACGGATTTTTGGGCCTTGCAGATCACCCATGATGGCGACGTGACGACCGAGCTTGGCAGCAATGTCACGCACCTGATTGGCGCGCAGGATATGGTCTTCAGCAGTGCCGTGAGAGAAGTTCATCCGCACCATGTCAGCCCCGGCGCGGATGATCCCTTCGAGGATCCCTTCGCGGTCGGTAGCCGGACCGAGTGTGGTTACAATCTTTGTACGTCTAGGCATGAAAGACTCCAATATGAAGTTGATATGACTTGAGATTCTGCCCCATCAAGCCCATGGCTCGATGCACCCGTTTGCAAACCATCTGGGTGGTTTTTGTTATTAAATTACAATACTACACCAAGGCGGGTGGCATAGACAGTCGGGGGCCGGAGCCCCCGACGGTTCAGGAAGAGTGCGGGGTTTCGAAGCGGGATTCGCGCAATCCCTCTTTCACTTTCTTCAGATTTTCGCGAAATTTCATCCCCCGGCGCAGGGTAAAACCGGTCGCCAGTACATCCACCAGCGCCAGCTGGGCGATGCGGGATGCCATCGGCATATAGACATCGGTATCTTCCGGCACATCCATGGAGAGCACCAGATTGCACTCGCGGGCCAGCGGGGAATCCTTGGCCGTCATGCCGATCACGGTGGCATCGTTCTCGCGGGCCAGCGCGGCGATTTCGACCAGCGCCTTGGTACGGCCGGTGTGGGAGATCAGCACTACCACATCCCCTTCACTGCTGTTGATGCAGCTCATGCGCATCATGACGATGTCCTCAAAACTCACCACCGGAATATTGAAGCGGAAGAATTTGTTCTGGGCATCGCGCGCCACGGCGGAGGAGGCACCAAGGCCGAAGAAGCTGATCTTCTTGGACTGGGTCAGGATATCGACGCAACGATTGATGGCGGAGATATCCAGACTGTTTTTGGCGGCATCCAGACAGGCCATGGTGGATTCGAAGATCTTGGCGGTGTATGTATCCGGCCCGTCTTCCGCTTCCACATGGCGATTTACGTAAGGGGTGCCGTTGGCCAGGCTCTGGGCCAGATGAAGTTTGAAATCGGGAAAGCCCTTGGTATCGAGACGGCGGCAAAAGCGGTTGACGGTCGGTTCACTGACGTCGGCCATCTTGGCCAGGGCGGCGATGCTGGAGTGGATAGCGGTCTGGGGAGACGCCAGGATCACCTCGGCAACCTTGCGTTCTGATTTACTGAAACTTTCCAAGTTGTTCGTAATTTTATCAAGGGTATTCATCATCACCACCAGGCGTTTTTGTAATTTAGCTTCAGTGTCTTTGCACTCAATCTACGGCTAAGCAGGTTTCCAATCAAGCTAAGGACTATACAAGACAAGCGGTTATGGCAACTAACGCCTGCCATACAAAGTATGACTCATCTCTAATTATTTCGTACTTTTCGTTACAAAACGTCACCTTGCCGTGAAAGCGCTTACAAATGTTGCAAAGCAACAACACTGTGAGCAGGCGCACGTTTGTATCGATCCGGCGAGTGAGCGGGGCCCGGCTCGGATAGAATGGGCCGTCATAATCCAACAATAATCTCGGGACACCACGGTCGTCCCCATCCTGTAACGAAGGAGTTGTTATGCAGCATACCCATGCGCTGGTCGGCGATGTCGGCGGTACCAATGCGCGTCTGGCCCTGTGTGAGCTGGCCACCGGTACTATCTCTCAGGCAAAGACCTACTCAGGTCTGGCCCATCCCAGCCTTGAAGCCGTGGTACGCCTCTATCTGGACGAACACAAGGTAGCGGTGGGTGAAGCCTGCATCGCCATCGCCTGCCCCATCAACGGTGACTGGGTCGCCATGACCAACCACAGCTGGGAGTTCTCCATCAGCGAGATGCAGAGCAATCTCGGGCTGGCTAGCTTGCAGGTGATCAACGACTTCACCGCCGTCTCGATGGCGGTGCCGGTACTGGCTGAATCGGATCGCATCCAGCTGGGCGGCGCGGCGCCGGTGGCTGGCAAACCCATCGCCATCTATGGCGCGGGCACCGGCCTTGGGGTCGCGCATCTGGTCAAGGCGGGCGAGCAGTGGCTGAGTCTGCCGGGTGAAGGGGGTCATGTGGATTTTGCCGCCAACAGCGAAGAAGAAGATGCGGTGCTGCAGGTGATGCGTGGCGAACTGGGTCATGTCTCGGCCGAGCGTTTCCTCTCCGGCCCGGGTCTGGTCAATCTCTATCGCGGGCTGGTGAAATCCGATGGTCGTGAGCCCGAGCCATTCGCCCCCAAAGACATCACCGAGCGCGCACTGGCCGGGGAGTGTCTCGATTGCCGTCGCACCTTGAGCCTGTTCTGCGTGCTGATGGGTCGCTTTGCTGGCAATCTGGCCCTCAATATGGGTACCTACGGTGGCATCTATATCGCTGGCGGCATAGTGCCACGCTTTCAGGAGTTCTTTACCGGTTCCGGTTTCCGGGTCGCCTTTGAAGACAAGGGGCGCTTCAAGTCCTACCTCAAGGAGATCCCGGTGTTCCTGATCACCCACGAAGGGCCGGGGCTGCTCGGCGCGGGCGCTTACTTGCGCCAGTCGATGGGGATCAGCATCTGATTGAAGAGGGGCATGAGGCGGGATCATCCATGGTTCAGCCTCGATTCAGTGTGAATGGCATAAAGTAGCTGCACGTAACCAAGAGGGTTGTGCTTCACAAGGAGTGGAAAGCGACTCTCATCCGCTGGATACGTTTGTCACCTGACAAGCCTGAACTGTTTCAACCGGCCTTTTGGCCGGTTTTTTTTATGTCTGATATCCGGGATTACTGAGCCAGCGCCTTCAACTGCGCCTTGTCGGGCGGATTGTTCCAGTCGATAGGGCCGTGGGTAAAACGGTACTGCAGCCGTGGCAGGCTGGTCTCCAGCCACTCTTCCCGAAAATAGGCATAACCCTGATCCCAATCCGGATCATTGGCCCAACCGCTCTGTAGGAAGTAGAGCCGAGTACCCTGCCCTTCCGGCACAAAACGCAGGCACACCTGGGTTTTCTGCTGGCGGATATGGGGTAGACTAGGTGGGAAATTCCAGCTGAAACTGAGCAGGTCATAGGGCATGACGGCCATGACCCGGCATCCTTCGCTGCCACGCTCACCCAAGGGAGCATCAGGCCTGAAGTAGATCTCGAAAGGGCCATTCGGTTCGGCCACCATCAAACACTCGGGAGCCAGAAAACTGCGCAGACCGCTCTCGGTGGTCCAGGCGTGCCAGACATCGTCTATGTGCGCCGGAACAAAAATGTTGCCTTCAATCTGTTTATTGTCCATAAATCAGCGATCCTCAAGCCATCCATACATGGGACTCCGGCAGTATAGCCCCATGGCAAATACAATGGACAGAGCTTAATCACACCCTTGTCATTTGCATCAGATTAAGCTGCCGCCATGCGGTTGCCTCAACGAACAGTGACTTGACCCGGGAGGTCATCATGATCCGGCTCATGGAAGAACAAGACATTCCCCAACTGGCCCGGCTGTTTTTAAAGAGCCGCCGCCACACCTTTCACTGGGTCGATCCTGCCCGCTTCCGGCTCGAGGATTTCGAGGAACAGACCCAAGGTGAACAGGTGTGGGTAGCCGAACAGGGGGGCAATATCTGCGGCTTTATCGCCATCTGGCAGCCCGACCACTTCGTCCATCACCTCTATGTATCAAGCGACTGGCACGGTCAGGGGATCGGGCGCGCCCTGCTTGAGCGGGGCCTCGCTGATTCGCCGCGCGGCTCGCTCAAGGTGGCGACACGCAACACGGCGGCATTAGCCTTCTACCATCGACTGGGCTGGCAAAACAGCGACGAGACCGGCCACTGCGAGGTCACCGGCCCCTGGTGCAAACTGCTCAGAAACTAGCGAGTCACTCCGCGCCTGCGCTTTGCGGCTGAACAGGCACCAGCGGTGCCGGGGGGAAGAACCAGCGGTAGAGATCGAACCAGCCATCTCGCTGGGCAATCACGACCTCGTGCACCGGGTCGCGCTGGAAGATCGCCACCTTGTTTTCGGTCAGCGGCACCCAGGCGTAATTGACCAGCGCATATTGCGACTGGATCAGGTTGTACTCGTTGAGATAGGAGTCATCGTTACCCGACTCATGCAACTGGGTGCGACTGTCGATGAGGTAAACAAGCTGGTTGAAGAAGGTCAGTTGAAAACCGGTCACCCGCCACTTCTCCCGGGTTGCCTCCTCCTCTTCGATCACGGTGATTTTTCCCCAGCGACACACCCCGTGATAGTTGACCCCGTTGGCCGACATCTTCAGCTCGTAATGACAGCCCAGACTGTTGATAAACATCCCGACCACAAACAGCAGCACAACAAGCAGTGGCAACAGCAGCAAGGTATTTTTCAGCGTTCGTTTCATCAGAGATCCCTTACAGCGTTTTTTCGAGCTCTTTATAGGAAAGCACGCGGACCTTGTGGCCGGAGACCAGCACCAGCGATGCCGGTTTGACTGGTGGCACGTCACTCCTGGCCTCCATCTGGCAAACAACACCGGTAGGCGAGTCGGCACACTGCACATGGAGCCACTCGAAATGGAGATAACTGGCGACAAACAGCACCAGCACAGCCAGTACCAGATTGACGTAAACCAGACTCCTGGCCAGCATCGGCCGCCCGATACTGCCGAGGCAGGCGAGTTTGACACGCTCAGCGAAAGAACGGGGCGCGGCAGAAACAGGCTCTCTGATAGCCTCATTCTCAAGCCGTGGTGATGTCGACGATGACGGCTCAGCCACAGCGGGCGTGGGTTCGCTCACCGGCTCGGGCAAGGGCTCACTCTCTGTGGGCAGCGGCTTGCCGTAATCGCACTTCATCTTGCAGTTCAGATGAAGGGAGTAGCCTTTTTTCGGGGTGCTTCTGATATCCAGCGTCTGAGGCGATGACGCAAAGTGGCGGCGAATATTGGCGATGGCCACGTTCAGGGAGTTGGGGCTGATGGGGCGACCCAGCCAGCCGATATCGAGCAGCAGATCCTTGTCGCACACCTCGTCCTGATGATCGAGCAGATAGCTGAAAATAAGGCTCTCGGCCGATGACAAGCGCATCACTCTGGCGCTTTGCACGTTGTCCTTGTCGGCACAAAAGATCAGCTCTCGCCTTTTGACATCAAAGACATAATCACCGAAGTGATAGGCCGATATGTTATTGCCTGGCGCAGCCCCCGTCATACCAACCACCTGTTATTTGCATTCATCATGAAGAAGATGGGATTCCACGCCCAATGAGGCCAGATGGCGACTCAGGATGTAGTGTAATGGCGCGAAATTTTAATGGGTCGGGATCAGCGGCACAATAGATGCAGTCAGGCATAAGCGGGAAAAATGAAAATATGCGTCCAGCACTGTCGGAGTGCGTATCGACCAGAGCATGGTGCTGAGCGTTTCACGTATCGTGGCCATGCCAATCGCAACAACCGCGGTGTGAGCATGGTTAACAGCACCACGACCGGACAGGGGGCCCTGTCCCTCACAATATCTCGCCGCACCGCACTGTAAAGCACCGGCATCATCGGCGGGGCGGAGTTGACTGACTAGACCCGAAACTGCTTGAGCAGGGTGTCGAGCTGGGCTGACAACTGGCGCAGATCGCTGCTGGCTTCGGCAACCTGTGCCACTCTGGCCGCGCTCTCGCTGTTGAGCGTCGCAATGCGGTTGACGCTGTGACTGACAGCCTCCGCCACCGAGTGCTGCTCCTCCGATGCCTGGGCGATATACATATTCATCTCGCGGATCAGGCTGACCTGATTTTTTATCTTCTCCACCGAAGCCTGCACATCTGCCGCCTCGGCACCGGCCCGGGAGGCCTTCTCCTGGCTCTGTTGCATCCCGGCCCCGACATTCTGGGTCGCTTGCTGCAACCGCTTGATACTGGCGCTGATCTCTTCCGTTGACTGGCGGGTACGGCCCGACAGGGTGCGCACTTCATCCGCCACCACCGCAAATCCGCGCCCCTGATCGCCCGCGCGGGCCGCCTCGATGGCGGCATTGAGGGCAAGTAAATTGGTCTGTTCGGCAATGCCGTTGATCACTTCTATGATGGTGCCGATGCTGCTGCTCTCGGTCGATAGGGTACGCATCAGCGTAGCGACCCGCTCCACCTCCCCCACCAGCTGATGAATCGCCTCATTGGCATGGCCCGCCAGATGGTAACCCTGCTCCACATAGTGATTGGCCTCATCGGTGGCGCCGGAGGTTTTCACCGCGTTGCCAGCCACCTCCTGCACCGCCTGACTCATTTCGGTAATGGCGGTGGCGACCTGATCCAGCTCGGACTGCTGGGCGTCACTGCCAATACGGGTATCTGCCGAGAGCGTGTCGCAGCGTTCGGCATTTTGCAGCACTCCGGCGGACAGCTCATTAATCTCCGCCACCATATCCTGCAGCTTGGCAATAAAGTGGTTGATGTTGGTGGCCAGCGTCCCCATCTCATCCTGACGGTTGATCTTGAGTCGCCGGGTCAGATCCCCCTCTCCTCTGGCCAAGTCAAACACCGCCTGATTCATCTGATGAAGTGGTCTCAGCACATTGCGGTGAATCAGCACCATCAGCAGTGCGATGATGCAGAGATCGAGCACCAGGATCTGCCAGACGGTGGTAAGCAACTGCTGGCGCAAGTGGGCCTGAATGGCGGCATCACTGGTTTGCACCAGCAATCGGGCCACGGTGTTTTTCTGGCCGCTGTCGTCATAGACCAGATCATATCCCCCATAGGCAGCGGTATCGGCAGGCATGGCCGTCACGGGGATAATGGCGCCTGCCGTGTCACGGGCAAACCCGGCCACCAGCTTCTCCTTGTTGACCACCAGTAAAGCGCTGAGGATGTCGGCCGCCAGCTCGGACTTGAGTGACGCCTCGATGAAGGTCGATTCATAATTCCACAGCGGGCCGGGCAGGGAGAGCTGCAGCCGGCCGATGGCCTGTTCGACCAGCGCACTCTGTTTGCTATAGCTCTCCGCTCTGGCGGCGTTGTAGTTGTAGGCACCAAACAACACCAGCAGCAGACTCACCGACAGGGAGGTCAACACGGCAATCCTGAACGTCAGACTTTTCCAATCCATGGCTTCCTCCCGGTTTTTACGGCAGCCGGCGCAGTGCCCTTGCATGGCACTTGCTATTGGTACTGTTACTGATACTTGGCGTTGATCTTGTCGATGGTGCCATCCGCCTTCATGGCGGCCAGGATCTCGTTGAGCCTGGTGATGAGCTCATCGGGCGTATCCTTGTTAAACGCCAAGCTCATCTGGGTTTCCTTGAACACGAAGACCTGCTTGGGACTGGCGACTTTCTCCTTGTTGGCCAGATAGGGGGCCAGATACTGGCCGGTAGCCCAGAGATCGATGCGGCCTGCCTCCAGTTTCTTCACGTTGGCGGTGTCATTGGCCGCCAGCTGCAACTTGGTGAATCCCTGCGCCTTGAGATACTCGGCCGCCGCATCGCCGTTATACCCCCCCACCGAATACTGCTTGGCATCGTCCAGCGAAGAGACGGTGATATTGGCGGTCGAACTGGAGAAGAAGACCCAGTTGTTATTGACCAGTGGCCCGACCCACTTGAACAGCGCCTCCCGCTCCGGGGTGCGGGTCGTGGAGTAGAGGGCGGTATTGGGGGTGCCGAGGGTATCTTCGTACGCCCGCTTCCACGGCATCAGGGTCAGCTTGTATTCAACCCCGGCACGCTTGAACAGCTCTTCGACCACCTCGGTCGACAGCCCGACAATCTTGCCCCCCTCCCCCTGCATGTTGAAAGGCGGGTAATCCTCGGTCATCACGTTCAATGGCGCCGCCTGAACCGCGCTCATCGCCATCATGGAAGAGACTGAAAAAATTGCACTTTTCCACAGCAGTTGATAGTTCATTGCAACCTCGCTTTGCTTGCCATTCATCCCTGAACATCCGCCGTTACCGATGGCGGTGCACGTCTGACCCGCCAGGGTCATGCCGGCTTTCACGGCTCGCCGCCCACCCATGTGCAGCAGCAAACAGATCCGGATTTGGCCAGCGCGCGATAAAACACCACTGGCGAGATAGGCTCACAACACATCGAGGTGGAAAACATGCCAGAGCAGCATGAGAGAAGCGTGTGGACAGGGGCGGAGAAAAACCGGTGCCGTGCAACAGCGCCGTGGCAGAGAAGGGGCGCATCGTTCCATGACAGGGGTTTGGGAGAGAAATGATTGAAAACGCCAACATCCATTTTCCCATACAGCTCAAGGAGACCTCAGAGCCAAACCTGTCCTTTAGCTAAGGTCACGAAAAGAGATACGTCAAATGAGAGAGCTAACCTCCTCATCTGCTTCCAGATTACCTTCCTGATGGGCTCAGCCGAGCCGAAAACAGGTGCAAGAGACCCGAAAAACAGAAGGCCACCGCGAGGTGGCCTTCTCCAAATCAACGATGAATGTCTGGCGATACTCAATCCTTGGCAGCGTCCATCACACCCTCTTCGGAGTGTGCCGGCAGGATCAGATTGAGCAGGATGGCGGCAACGGAGGCCAGACCAACACCGGCCAGCGCGAAGTCACCAATCTTCATCTCCAGCGCTCCGACACCGACGGTCAGGGTCACGGCGACGATGGCGATATTGCGTGACAGCCCCAGATCCACCTTGGATTCCACCAGCGTCTTGAGACCGATGGCAGCGATGGATCCGAACAGCAGCAGCATGATACCGCCCATCACCGGCATCGGGATGGAGGTGAGCAGCGCATTGAACTTGCCGAAGAAGGCCAGAATGATGGCAAATACGGCTGCCCAGGTCATGGTGACCGGATTGAAGTTGCGGGTGATCATCACGGCACCGGTCACTTCGGCATAGGTGGTCACGGGTGGGCCACCGATGAAACCGGCGAAGCAGACACCGATGCCGTCACCGGCCAGCGTACGATGCAAACCCGGATTCTTGGTGTAATCCTGCCCGGTTACCCCACCGATGGCCAGCACACCACCGATATGCTCGATACAGGGGGCAATCGCTACCGGCAGCATAAACAGGGCAGCGGCCCAGTTGATCTCCGGCGTTTCGAAGTGAGGCAGCGCCAGCCAGGGGGTATTGATCAGGCCGTCGAAGTTCACCTGGCCCATCAGCACGGCAGAGACATAACCGGCAATCACACCGCACAGGATGGGGATCAGCTTGATCCAGCCCTTGCAGAACACCGCGGCAATCAGGGTCACCGCCAGCGAGATACCGGCCAGCGTCAGCGCAGTTCCCGCAGGCACCACCTGCTCACCACCGGCACGGCCCATCGCCATGTTGCAGGCAACCTGTGCCACGGATAGGCCGATCACCATGATCACCGGGCCAATCACCACGGGCGGCAGCAATTTGTGCACAAAGCCCATGCCCCGCACGCGAATCAGTGCGGCCAGGATGAAGTACATGAAACCGGCGGCAAACAGGCCAAACATGGTGGACGGCAATCCCCAGGTCTGGGTGGCGTAGATGATAGGGGCGATGAAGGCAAAACTGGAACCGAGGAAAATCGGGACCTGGCGGCGGGTGCAGAGCTGGAACAACAGGGTGCCCACACCGGCGCCAAGCAGGGCCATGGAGGGGTTCAATCCGGTGAGCAGGGGCACCAGAACCATGGCACCGAAGGCGACAAACAGGATTTGCAGCCCGGCGACACTTTGCTTGACTAAGGAAAACATGGATGTCCTTAATTTTTTGATAACTGATGGGGATATTTATCACTTTTCAGTTATCACAAGACTTTTTCAAGGCACAAAATGAACACAAACGCGTCACTTGTTACCTTTTACTGCTTGGGGAGGGCATGAAACTGGCTTTTTAGGCGGGATTCGTTGCTACAAGCATCGAGTATGCGATTTTACGCATTATTGTGGCGAACGCCAATCGTTTTTCTGCCCGGTTTATTGAGATTGAATTCAACAGGGTGATGTTTTGTACGCCAAGTGGAGAAAACCACGGGAACTTGACCCCGATGCTGACAAGCTCACTATCTGGCTACCCGCTCTGGCAACCAAAACCGGAACACAGCGGTAAAAAAGGGGGATGGCCATGCCATCCCCCTTTACTATCAATATGTTAGTAAAAACCGTACGTGACCTATACCCGACGATAGGGCAGGTAAACCGGCTCCCACATGTGGTGGAGGATATGCTGCTGCAGATCCTGCCCGATCAGCGAATGGGAGGGATCCCGGCGCACGATATCTTTCAGCACCGCGGTCGCCACATGCACCGAAATGCTGCGCAGTTCGCGAATACGCGGATAGACAGAGCCCTGTGCCAAATCCTCCTCGCTCACGCACTCGGCCAGCGCAAAGGCGGCGGTGGTGAAGATATCCGGGGTGATCTCGCGGATCTGGCTAACAATCGCCGCCAGCCCCACACCGGGGAAGATAAAGACGTTGTTGCCCTGACCGATACGGTAATCCTTGCCCTCAAAAGCGACATCCTTGAACGGGCTGCCGGTGGCGACGATAGCCTTGCCGTTGCTCCAGCGGTAGATATCCTCCGGCAGCGCTTCACAGTTGGCGGTCGGGTTGGAGAGCGGGAACACCATGGGCCGCTCGCAGTGCTTTTGCAGCAACTGGATATGCTCTTCCTTGAAGGCACCACCCGAGCCGCTGGTCCCCAGCAGCACAGTGATGGGCACGTGGCGCAGCACATCGGCCAGATTGGCCTTGCCCGCCACCTCGGTATCCCAGCCCGCCAGCAGCAGACCCGGCTTGGCATAGCGGCGTTTGTATTCATCGAGCCCTTCGCGGTTGTCACACACCAGCCCCTGGGTATCCAGGATATAGATGCGATCGCGGGCCGCCTGCGGATCCATCCCCTCGCGGATCATCCCCGCGCAGATCTGATCCGCCACGCCAACCCCGCCAGCACCGGCGCCATAGACCAGATAGTTCTGCTGACCGAGGGTTTCCCCCTTGACCTTGACCGCGCCGATGATACCGGCCAGCACCACGGCCCCTGTGCCCTGAATGTCATCGTTGAACGACGGCAGCGCCTGCTGGTAGCGGGCCAGATTGTTGAAGGCGTTGGATTTGCTGAAGTCTTCCCACTGCAGCACGGCATTGGGGAAGTGACGCTTGACCCCCTGCACGAACTTGTCGATGAAATCTTCATATTCCTTGCCACGAATGCGCTTGTGCGGGCGGCCCAGATACATGGGGTCATCGAGCAGTTTCTGGTTGTCGGTGCCCACATCCAGCGCGATGGGCATGCAGCAGGCGGGATGGATCCCGGCTCCCAGGGTATAGAGCGCCAGCTTGCCGATGGGGATCCCCATGCCGCCGACCCCCTGGTCGCCGATCCCCAGAATGCCCTGGCTGTCGGTGACAACGATAATGCGGATCGATTTGGCATCGAAGTGGCGGGCCTGGATCCCCATGTCATCCACGTTGTCGGGAGTGATGTAGAGACCACGCGGCTTCTGGAAGCGGTGGCTGAACTCCTGACACGCCTTGCCGACGGTCGGGGTATAGATGTAGGGAGTCATCTCCTCCACATGGCGCGACAACAGAGCGTAGAAGAGGGTTTCGTTGCGATCCTGCAGCGCCCGCAGGTTCTGGTACTTCTCGATGTCGCTGCAGGCGCTCTTGAACCCTTCATAAACCCGTTCGAGCTGGGCTTCAAAGGTTTGCACCTGAGGGGGCAACAGGCCGTCGAGATCGAAATCGGCCCGCTCCTGTTCGGTGAAGGCAGTGCCCTTGTTGAGGTATCGATTGTTGAGCAGATCGGTGCCGGTCAGTGCAACGGGGCGAAAAGCCTGTCCCTGAGCATCTTTCCACAGCAGATATTGTCCGGTAGCCATAGTCATTCTCTTTGATTTACGTGAAATTGCCGTTCGGCAGGAGAGTAAGACTCATAATGAAATCAATCATATGACGTTTAATCGATCGGTTTTGTGAGCTTGGGCATACCCTGCGGCCAAAATAGGTGCCCGGCGCTCTCGGCGAGACAAATATCCACGGCAAGGAATGAGACTCATGTTAGCATTGCGGACAACCCAACCCCCTTAACCGCATTCCAGCCGGGAGTGACCCTGATGCCCTCGACTCAGCCAGCCTGCGCCCCCTTCTTGTTGCCATGCGCCTGATCCCGCTGCTTGCTCTGTGGTTGTGTCTGACCTGCCAGTCGGCTCTCGCCGCACCGGTGCGGGTGCTCAACATCATCGTCGGCGAGTGGCCCCCCTTTGTCGCGGAGCAGTCGAAACAGCACGGGCCGGTGGCCCACCTCATCCGCGATCTGTTCAAGGAGGCGGGCTATGAGGTGAAGTTCCACTTCGCCCCCTGGGGTCGGGTCTATTCGCTGGCGGCCAACAGCCAGCTCTACGACGCCACCGCGGTCTGGATGTACAAGCCGGAGCGGGAACAGGATTTTCTGTTCAGCGAGGCGGTGTTGCAGGAGCAGTTTGTCTTCTTCTCCCTCAAAGCACGGAAATTGCAGGCCGAGCGCCTTGAGCAGATCATCGGCATGCGGTTGGGGGGCGATATCGCCTACAGCTACGGGCCCGAGCTGGACAAGATGGTGGCCGACGGCAAGGTAACCCAACAGAAAGTCACCGACGTGAAACAGAATTTCGGCAAGCTGCTGCGCGATCGGATCGACCTCTATCCGCAAGAGCTGCGGGTCGGTCTGGCTGAGCTACAAAGCCAGCTCGATCCCGCCAGCGCGGCACTCATCACCCACAGTCAGACCCCTTTTCTGCGCAACGACAGCTTCGTGATGTTCCCGCGCAAGATGCCGGATTCGGCCAAACTGCGGGATCAGTTCAATCAGCAGTTGCAGCAGGCCATCGCCAGCGGGCGTTATCAGCGCTACTTCGAGCGACTGGCCCGGGGTGAATATTGACCTTGGCGAGGCAAAAACAGAGGGGATAAAACAACGGTGGCGGCCCTTTGTGGCCGCCACCGTCGTGATGCTTGTCAGCTGCTGGCATTAGCCGCTGATGCCCACCTCCAGCTTGAACGGCGTCTTGGCCTTGCTGCTCTCGGCCGCCCCCATCTGGTAGACCCGAATGGTATAAGTGCCCTTGGCAGGCAGGGTTGCCTCAAAGTTGTTCCCTTCGGTGGAGCCGATAAAGATCGCCTCCCCCGTGCTGCCTGGCGGCAGAATATTGAAGTAGGGCTTGCCGGTCAGGATCACCACCATGCTCTGGCCCTTGTTGGCCGTCAGCTTGTAATCG
The DNA here is from genome assembly GCF_016026615.1 of Aeromonas allosaccharophila. Lineage (NCBI taxonomy): Bacteria > Pseudomonadati > Pseudomonadota > Gammaproteobacteria > Aeromonadales > Aeromonadaceae > Aeromonas > Aeromonas allosaccharophila. Next base: position 2,256,942 of record NZ_CP065745.1, read on the forward strand.
AGGGTCTGGCTGCCCTGAATGGTGCCGTTGATGGTCGCCCCTGACTCCCCCTTCTTGAACTGCACCTGCTGGGTCTTGATCCCGTCAGCCGCCTGCACTGACCAGGCCGAGAGCCCACCCAGCAACCCGATCGACCACACCGCTGCCAATAACGCTTTGTTCATCGTCAAACGCCCCTCAGTTGAAACCATGCCCGTTTACCGTTGCACGCTTACTATTGCACATGTTTCGTACACCGCTGGCGCACAAAACCCGTTTGAATCACTTATCTCCCGTATTTGTAACCCGATAAGGGGACGACCCACTATGCTGAAGATTAGGCCCATAGCAACGGAACTGCACTGCGGTATGCCAAACAGCAACACCATGAGCAACATACTGATCGTCGATGACATGGCCTCCAACCGCTACATCCTGCGCAGCCTGCTCGAAGAGGCCGGTTATCAGGTACGCGAAGCGACAGATGGCCAGCAGGCCGTGGATGCCGCAGCGCAGGCCACACCCGATCTGATCCTGATGGACATCAATATGCCGGTGATGGATGGCTACGAAGCGTGTCGGCGGATCCAGCAACAACAGGGACAATGGACACTGCCCATCATCTTTATCAGTTCAAACAGCGAGGTCAGCGCACTTGAACAAGCCTTTCAGGCTGGTGGCTGCGACTATGTCTCCAAACCGTTTCATCAGCTCGAAGTGCTGGCCCGGGTGCAAAACCAGCTGCGCCTCAAGGAGCTGGGGCGCCAGCAAGCCAGAGTGCAGCTCTACCAAAGCCTGTTTCAGCTCACCGCCGGGATTGCCCATGAGATCAATACCCCGCTGGGGGTCGGCATTACCGCCTCAAGCCTGATCCAGGGGGCTGGCGACCTGCTGGCCAACGCGGTGAAAAGCGGCGTGCTGGGTCAACGCCTGCTCCATCAGCAGCTTACCGATATCAAGGAGGGCACCGAGCTGGTTGAATCCAGCCTGCGCCGGGTTGCACTGCTGATTACCCGTTTCAAGGAGCTTACCCGGGATCAGACCGAACTGGATGCCAATACCTTTTCGGTGCAGGAGAGTGTGCAGAAGCTGCTGCTGGCCTTCTCCCCCGAACTGCAGATTGCCAAGGTCAGTTACCATCTGGACGGCAACAAGGTCATCCTGACCGCCCCCGAATCGCTGTTTCTGGATCTGATCCAGGAGTTGATCAAAAACAGTCTGGATCACGCCTTTCAGGGCATCGGGGAACACAGTTTCACCATCCATATCGGGCAGCATGAGGGCTCACTGCTGCTCACCTACAAAGATTCCGGCCCCGGCATGCCCGCCGACAAGCTGCCACGGCTGTTTGAACCCTTCTTTACTACGATGCGTGGCAATGCCAACCACTGCGGGCTCAGCGCCTGCCGCATCCACAATCTGGTAGAGAACAACTTGCGCGGTTCGGTCAACGTCACCAGCCCGCCGGGCGAGGGATTGCACTACGAGATCCACCTGCCACTCAAGCCGGTGACCTGAGCCGGCATGCAGAGAGGATTGAACAATAAACAGGGGCGCATCAGCGCCCCTTCTCTTTACGTTTTCCGTGCCCGACGGTCAGCTTGATTTGCCAGTTTTGGGCTCATCGAGGGTGTGTTTTACCTCTTCATACCAGAGGTCGTGGTGCTCCTTGGCCCAGGTCTCGTCCACCTCGCCGGTCACCATCCCCTCCAGCGCCCCTTCCAGCTGGAACAGGCCCATGTAGATATGGAAGATAAAGCCGCAGATGAGGATCAGCGCCCCGACAATATGGATAAAGCTGGCCCACTCCATCTGGCGGCGCAGCTGGCCGAAGATGGGGAAGTCCAGAAACAACCCGGTCGCCACCACGATGCCGCCAAACCAGATCAGCAGCCAGAAGATCGCCTTCTCGCCGCCGTTGGAGAAGCCCGCCGAGGGGTGACTGCCCTTGTGGGGGCCCAGCATGCCGCCCGCCTTCATAAACCACTGCACATCCACCATGTTGACGATGTTATGGCGGAACCACTTGATGAGTACCCCCATCAGGCAAAGGAAGAAGAGCGGCCCCACGTAGTTGTGGAACACCTTGGCAAACCAGATCCAGTTCTCCCACACCCCGAGGCTCACCACCGGCTTGATGAAATGCTTGCCATAGATGATGGCCAGCCCCGACCCGGAGAGGGTCAGGAACATGGCCGCCGTGGTCCAGTGCAGTGCCCGGTCCAGCCTGCTCCAGCGTTTGAGCTTGCGCCCGGTGCGCGGCTTGGAGAGCTTGGTCTGCCCCACGACCAGGTACATCAGGCCACACATAGCCAAGGAGCCGAAAATAGCGATGGCACCGAGCGGCGACACCCACTTGGTCTTCACCTCGAACCAGAGCTGACCCGGCACCGAGATCAGCACCCCATGCTCAGGCGAGCGGGAGGTGGTCACCCCCTCCTGCCCATCCTTCACCACCCGCCAGTAGTCAGCGCCAGCAAAGCCGACCGCCTCTTTCTCGGCATCGGCGAAACTTGCGGTACTCACCAGCAGCAGGGCAGCAAACAGGGCCATTAGCCAGGTTTTCATGCCGCCCCTCCCTTGCCCGCCTTGCTGGCATCATGGAACAGCTCATCGCCATTGCCCCAGGCCGCATCCTTGGCGCCGCGATAGGCAACCCGCTCGCGGAAGATGTCGGAGATCACCTGCGCATCCCCTGCCAGCAGTGCCTTGGTGGAGCAGAGCTCGGCACACATCGGCAGCTTGCCCTCGGCGATGCGGTTGGCACCGTACTTCTGGCGCTCCGCCTCGCTGTGATCCTCTTCCGGGCCACCGGCGCAAAAGGTGCACTTGTCCATCTTGCCCCGATCGCCAAAGGCAGCGGTTTTCGGGAACTGGGGGGCACCGAACGGGCAGGCAAACAGGCAGTAGCCACAACCGATGCAGAGATCCTTGTTGTGCAGCACTATGCCGTCGTCGGTGTGATAGAAGCAGTCGGCCGGGCAGACCGCCATGCAGGGGGCGTCGGTGCAGTGCATGCAGGCGACCGAGATGGAGGTCTCCCCCGGCAGGCCGTCGTTGAGGGTCACCACCCGGCGACGCTGGATGCCCCACTCGAGGGCATCGTCGTTCTCGTTCTTGCACGCCGTCACACAGCCGTTGCACTCGATGCAGCGCTTGGTGTCACACATGAATTTCATTCTGGCCATGGGATCAGGCTCCTACTTTGCGAAAACGGCACAGGGTGACCTTGGTCTCCTGCATCTGGGTGACCGGGTCATAACCATAGGTGGTGACTATGTTGACCGACTCCCCCAGCACATAGGGGTCAGACCCTTCCGGATATTTGGATCGCAGATCCTTGCCCTCGAAGTGGCCGCCGAAGTGGAACGGCATAAAGGCGAGCCCCGGCTTGACCCGCGGGGTCACCAACGCCTTCACCTTGACGCGGCCCCCTTCCGGCCCCTCGACCCACACATCCTGACCGTCGCGCACGCCGACGTCGTTAGCATCCACCGGGTTCATCTCGACGAACATCTCCTGCTGCAATTCAGCCAGCCAGGGGTTGGAGCGGGTCTCGTCGCCGCCCCCCTCGTACTCCACCAGACGGCCGGAGGTGAGGATGATGGGGAACTCCTTGCTGACGTCCTTCTCCTGCACCGAGGCGTACTGGGTCGGCAGGCGCCACAGGCTCTTCGAATCAGGCCAGGTGGCGTAGTCGGCCAGCAGATCCCGGCGCGGGGTGTAGAGCGGCTCGCGGTGCTTGGGCACCTGATCCGGGAAGGTCCACACCACGCAGCGCGCCTTGGCGTTGCCGTAGGGGACGAAGCCGTGCTTGATGGCGACCCGCTGGATGCCGCCGGAGAGGTCGGTCTTCCAGTTCTTGCCCTCGGCCTCCTTCTTCTCGGCCTCGGTCAGCTCATCCCACCAGCCAAGCTGTTTCATCAGGTCGGCAGTGATCTCGGGATAGCCATCCTCCACTTCGCTCCCTTTCGGCCAGGAGTCTTCGGCGAGCAGCGAGACGCCCTGATACTCGATGCCGAAACGGGCACGGAAACCACCGCCCCCTTCCGAGACCGGAATGCTGGTGTCGTAGAGGATGTGGCTGCCGGGGTGTTTCATCTCCGGAGTGCCCCAGCAGGGCCACGGCAGACCGTACACTTCGCCGCTGACCGGGCCGCCCTCGGCCTTGAGGTTGGTCTTGTGGAAGGTGTGCCAGTTCTGCTGGTGCGCCTTGAGCCGCTCCGGGCTCTGGCCGGTGTAGCCCACGCTCCACATGCCGCGGTTGTATTCGCGGGTGATGTCTTCCAAAAGCGGCTGGTTGTTCTCCACCTTGATGTGCTTGAACAGCTGATCGGCAAAGCCGAGCTTCTTGCTCAGCAGATACATGATCTCGTGGTCAACCTTGGATTCGAACAGGGGTTCTATCACCTTGTCGCGCCACTGCATGGAGCGGTTGGTGGCGGTGACGGAACCATAGGTCTCGAACTGGGTGGTGGCCGGCAGCAGGTAAACGCCGTCGGTGCGATCGTTCATCACCGAGGCGACGGTGGGATACGGGTCGACAATCACCATCATGTCGAGCTTTTGCATCGCCTTCTTCATCTCCGGGCCGCGGGTCTGGGAGTTGACCGCATGGCCCCAGTAGAACATGGCGCGGATGTTGGAGCCCTGCTCGATGAGATCGGCGTTCTCCAGCACCCCGTCCACCCAACGGGAGACCGGAATGCCGTTGTTGTTCATCGGCAGCTTGCCGTTGTAAGCCTTGTTGTCAAAACGGGCCTTGATCCACTCGTAATCCACATCCCACACCCGGGCCCAGTGCTTCCAGGAGCCCTCTTCCAGCCCGTAGTAGCCGGGCAGAGAGTCTGAGGTGACGCCAAAGTCGGTGGCGCCCTGTACGTTGTCGTGACCACGGAAGATGTTGGTGCCCGCCCCGCTCTTGCCCACGTTGCCGAGGGCCAGTTCGAGGATGCAGTAAGCTCGGGTGTTGTTGTTGCCGGTGGTGTGCTGGGTACCGCCCATGCACCAGACCACGCAGCCGGGGCGGTTGTCGGCCAGCAGCTTGGCGGCATCGTGCACTTGTTGTTCGTTAAGGCCGGTCACCCGCTCCACTTCGGACGGAGTCCAGCGCGCCACCTCTTTTTGCACCTCGTCCATGCCGTAGACGCGGGTGCGGATGAACTCCTTGTCTTCCCAGCCGTTCTTGAAGATGTGCCAGAGCATGCCCCAGATAAAGGCGACGTCGGTACCCGGGCGCAGGGAGAGGTACATGTCCGCCTTGGCGGCGGTGCGGGTACGACGCGGGTCAACCACCAGGATCTTGCAGCCGTTGCGCTCTTTCGCCAGCAGGATGTGCTGCATGGCGACCGGGTGGGCCTCCGCCGGGTTGGAGCCGATAAACATGATCGACTTGCTGTTGTGCATGTCGTTCAGGCTGTTGGTCATGGCGCCGTAGCCCCAGGTGTTGGCTACACCCGCGACCGTGGTGGAGTGGCAGATCCGCGCCTGGTGATCCACGTTGTTGGTGCCCCACAGGGACGCCATCTTGCGAAACAGGTAGGCCTGCTCGTTGGAGTGCTTGGCGGAGCCGAGCCAGTAGACGCTGTCGGGGCCGGACTCCTTGCGCAGGCGCAGCACCTCGTTGCCCACCTCTTCGATGGCCTGATCCCAGCTGATGCGCTGCCACTTGCCGCCCACCAGCTTCATCGGGTACTTGAGGCGACGCTCGCCGTGGCCGTGCTCGCGCAGGGCAGCGCCCTTGGCGCAGTGACCGCCAAGGTTGAAGGGGTGATCAAACGCTGGCTCCTGACCGGTCCAGACGCCGTTCTGCACCTCGGCATAGACGCCGCAACCCACCGAACAGTGGGAGCAGATGGTGCGCTTCACCTCGACCGGCACCTCGGCCGCCACGGTTTTGGCCTCGGCCCGCTGCATCATGGCTGGCGCCAGCCAACCGGCGGCCACGGCGCCACCGGCTACCAGACCCGAGTTGACCATAAAGGCGCGGCGGGTCAGCCCCTGACCGCGAATGGCCTCATTGCCCTGCTCGCCCGCCTGGGGCTGCTCGGCACGTTTTGTCAGTTTCATGAGTTCTCCTTCACTGATCCGGCTCAGTCAGTGCCGCGCAGGGTGCGATAAAAGTCGTGAACATGGGGGGTCTCCCGATAGCCCTTGTCAGGCTCGGTGTCGTGGGTCAGCACCTCTTTGCCCACCACCCGACCGGTGGCACCAGCCAATACGCCTATGGTGGCGACCACGCCAACTCCCTTGATCAGATTGCGGCGGGACGGGTCTTTCAGCTTTTCATCGCTCATTCTTGTGACCTCTGTTTTTGTCATTTCCGGCGCCTGCGCGCCAGCTTCGCGTCCAATGGGATATCTCGTCTGTTCGTTTTGTTATGCGCAGCTCTTGTTATGCACAGATCTTGTTGTGCACAGACAGGGGCGTTCAGCCCTTCACCACGCAGGCGCCAAACGGCAGGCGCAATTCGTTTTCCAGCTTGAAGAAATCTTCGGCAAGGGCCCCGACCGCCCGGTAGAAGCTGCCCCCTTTCGCCTGTTGCTGATCGCGGCAGCAGGCCAGTACCCAGGGGGCAAGATGGCGCTCATAGAAGCGGTTGCGCTCCGGGTGTTGCTCGGCAATCAGTACCGCCATCACCTCACAGAGGGCGGCGAGATGATCTTCCGGCTCGCACACTCCGCTCTGGCGCTCGAAACCGAGGGACTGCAGATCGGCACGCAACACCGCCAGCGGCAGCTCCATCAATGAGCCGGTGAGATACCAGGAGGCAAACGGCACTATCTCCCCGCGCCCCAGCCCGATAAAGAGATCCTGATACTCCTCGGCAAGCTCGTTTTCGTGGTGGCTGCTGGCCGCCAGCTGCACCAGCCCCAGCCCTCTGGCAAAGGGGCCCGGCATAGCCTGCAACCCTTGCAGCCAGGCGAGCTGTTCACCACGGGGGGCGGCGCGCCAGAGGCTCGCCAGCAGGGCGTAGAGATCGGCGCTGCTCTGTTCCAGTTCGGTCATGGTCAGTTCGCCAGCCTTTTCGTTATGTTGTTCACTCATCACTGGCCCTCATACCTTGAGCTGGGAGACGGGATCCGCCGCCAGCGCCGCAAACACATCCTTGACCCGACAGTCCTCGCACATCAGCAGCCGCTGGGCGGCCTCGTTCTGGAAGTGGGAGTGACCGGCCAGTTTTTGCTGGATGCGGCGGATCATCGAGGCGGGCGCGAACGGCTTGCTGCAGCGAATACAGCAGGCGGCCTCTTCGGCCTTGAGGCTCTGCACGGCGCGGCGCGCCTCGGGCACCGGTTGCAGGCGGGGCGTGAGCACGATGGCCTGCTCGGGGCACGCCTTTTCGCACATGCCGCACTGGATGCAATCCTGCTCGATAAAGTTGAGTCCCGGCGCATGACCCACCGCATGCAGGGCACGGCTCGGGCAGACCGCCACGCAACCCATGCAGAGGGTGCAGTCCGCTTCTTTCAGTTCCACGCTGCCGTATGGAGCGCCGTGGGGCACCGCCAGCGGCTCGCGGCTCCCCTCGTTGGCCTGCCAGAGCGCATCGAAGGCGGCAAACAGGTTCTCCCGTTTGTCCCCTTTGAGCGGCTTCTCCAGCAGGGCAAGGGCTGGCTGGCCGGAAACAGGCTCACCAGCATCCGGGTTAAACAGGGCGATGCGATCGACAGCAAGACCGGCGCCCGCCAGCAGCACGGCGGCGCTCGCCAGCTCCCGCTCAACCAGCGCACGCACGCTTGCGGGAGCATCATCGCCCAGCGCAATGCGTACCGCGCTGGCGCCATAGGCGAGGGCAGTAAACCAGCTCTCGATGCCTAAACTCGCACTCTCCTCCACCCAGACTGGCAGCCAGTTAGCAGGCAGGCGGGTGAGTTCGGCTTCCACCCATTCGCGCTCGCTTTCACCGGCGATCAGCAGCTGCGGCGCGTCGCCGCCCGCCTCGCGGTAGTGCTTGAGCAAGCGCAGCAGGTAGTCGCCGCTGGTGTTGGCATCGGGCTGGTGATAGGCAATCGCCCCGGTCGGACAGGCAGAGGCGCAGCTGCCGAAGCCCTGACAGAGATGGGGATCGATCTGGATGCGGCCATTGATGGGCTTGAGGGCATCGGTCGGGCAGACATCGAGACAGCGGCTGCAACCGGGCACGCCGCGGGCGGTAAAGGCGCAGGCCTCGGGGTCGAGGCGAAAATAGCGCGGCTTGTCGAAGATACCGGTCAGCGCACCGAGTTCGGCAAGCCGTTCGGCCAGCCCTTGGTCATCAAAGAGATGCAGATAACCGACCGGCGGGCGCTCCAGCGCAAAGAGCGGGGCGCGGCCCAGATCGGCCACCAGATCGAAGCGCGGTTCGCCATTTGCAGCGGCCTGCTGAGTAAAACAGAGCGCCGCCAGATTTACCCGCTCCCCCTGCCCATTGAGGCCGGTAAGCTGGAACTGCCCCAGATACCCTGTCAGGCTCGACTCGCGCAAGGTCAGGGCCGCGAGGGATGCGGTGGCATCGAAAATGGCTTCGAGATCGGCCGCCTCGGCATCAAAAACGGATTCGGTCACCAGCAGGGTAGGCTTTACCCCGGCAGGCAACAGGCTGGCAGCGCGGCGAATGCGATCTTCCGGGCCGACCAGCAGCAGGCGCCCCTGACTCCGGTAAGAGACAGTGGCCGGGATCAGGTTGTCGGTCTTGACCGTATGCTGCAGCGCATAGGCGCGAGCGCGCGCGTTATGCTCGGCCGCCCCCGCCTCGCGGGCTAGATTTGGGGCCAGATTTGGGCTCAGATTTGGCAATGTTTGTTCAGTGCTCACATACGCTCCTGTGCGCACCACCTCATGGGATGGGCGCTTGTTGGTAAGCCGAGAGAGCAAGAGGCGAGCCAACTCCCCCGGAAAAAAAGTGACTGACAGGGAGTCAGGATCCTGAGGGTTCCATTCCCCCACCTTTGGTTAGGACATTTTGTCCACCAGAGGAAACCAAAATGTCCCGATCGTCGATGTGGGTTTGAGAATGGTTATCAGCCAGCTCGTCGGCGGCAGGTTCGCTGGCAACCGCCACCGGTTCAGCGGATCCGCTGGCCGGATTGGCCGATTCGCTCTCCGGGGCGATCACCTGATCCACCAGCCAGTTGCGCAGCCCGGCGGTCAGGGCCGCAGGCAGCAATTCGGGCTGGCTGAAATCCTGGGTGTAGTCGTCGAGCCCATCCGGTTTATGGCTGCGAAACATGGCCCGCAGCGCCTCCCTGTCGGGGAGTTTGGCCTTGCCCGGCTGGGCTGTTGTTAGCGGCGGTTCGCCACTCTCGGCCCCCTCAACGGCAAGGGGTTCACAGCTCCCCTTGTCAGTGCTGACTACGTGGCTATCCAGCGCAATATCTGGATTTTCAGCTTCACCACTGCCTTCGATGGGGGCGGCAACTGCCTCGGGGATAACCTCTTCCCTAGGCAGCAATGCCTGATGCTTGCGCGCCTCACTCTTGCGAGACGACCAGCGCTTCAGGAACTCACTCATGGGCGCGATTTCCGCTGTCACTGCCACGCTCGCGGCCATCGGCGCCAGTGGCCTTGACGGCGCCACAGCTGGCTTGATCTACCGTATCGACACCGAGCTGATCCTGCGCCCGCCCCTTGCCCTTTTTGCCCTTGCGACGGGCCTCCAGCAGCTCGCCGTGACGGCCGATAAAGGCCTCCACCCAGGCTTGCAGCGCCTCGGGTAGCGGGCAGGAGAGCACCGGCCGCTCGCCATCCATATAGGCGGCGGCCACGGTCTGGCTCAGGGTGAGGCCATCGGCCACAAAGCCACTGTCCACGCGGCTTCCGGTGACAAAGAGGCGGGGCGAGCCGGAGCTCAGGTTGAAGCGATAATCCCCCCGCTCGTCGCGAAACAGGGTCAGGGGCAAGGCGCCGGCAGCCTCGGGCTCGGCGGGATGGAGCGCCGCGATCTCGAAACGGCGGCTCTGCCAGCGGCCAACCTGGCTGTCGATGGCCTTTAACTCCAGTTGCAGCCAGCGCTGCGGGGGCAAGGTATTGGTTGTCTCTTGCACTGTCACGGCTCCCATCAGAAGGTCTCTGCCGGGCCGCCCTCCCCCGTGATCCACCCCGTTCGGGGCAGATCAGAGCAGAACATTCAGGGCGGCCACGGCCATCAATGGGATAAGACATAGCAAGAGTGGGGCCAAAGCAACTCAAGAGGGGGGATTAGAAATTGAGCGACTGTCCACATTCTAACGAAATATTCACTCGACCCCAATTAATCAATTACTGTAAACTTAATAATGATAACTTAATCACTTTTAAATGGATGAAAATGGAAAACATACAAAATATAAATGACTTAACTCAAGATTCCTTTTGTCAAAGGAATAAAATATCAAGCAGTGACTTCGAAAAAGCAAATATTTGTTGGGATGACTTAATGGCAATAGGATTAGACCATCAGCGTCTGTTTGATGCCAGAAAAGAATCAGCAGAGTTTTTTGCTAAGGTCATTCAAGGCTGCAATAAAGTTCATTCTGTCAGATGGAGAGTTAAAGACCCTCAGCACTTGATGGAGAAAATAGTTAGAAAAAGAAATCCAGATTCTAATAGCTACAATGAAAGGTATACATCAATAAGTGTAAGCAACTATCATGAAATAATAACTGATTTAGTCGGAGTTAGAGCACTCCATTTATTTAAAGATGACTATTTGGATATTGACTCTTACTTAAGAGATAACTGGAGCCACATCGAGAAACCTATTTATTATCATAGAGAAGGAGATGTTCAAGATTCAGTTTCAGATATTTTCGACAAAAAACCACACCCTGCTGGATATCGCTCTATTCATTATATATTCACATCTCAGCCACTTAATAAAATATTACTTACTGAGGTGCAGGTGAGGACTATCTTTGAAGAGGGATGGAGTGAAATAGATCATGTCGTTAGATATCCAAACTTTTCCAACAATCAGCATATTTCTAATTTTCTTCAAATTTTCAATCGACTTTCTGGTAGTGCTGATGAAATGGGGTCTTTCGCTAAGCAACTGGCAAAAGAACTACAAGATAGGACAGAAATGCTTGAGAAATTACAAAGGGAATATGATGAAACAAAAGCTGAAAACAGTGTAAATGAAGATAAAATAAAAAGTTTATTCAGTCAATTAAAAGACTTAAGCGATGACAACGCAGATAAATCAGCGTTGATTTCAGAGCTCGAGCATGCTGTTGAAAAGAAAAATAGAATGGCGACCTTGATGGATAATGATGCATTTCTGTCAACTCTGAGTAGGAATATTCCTTTACACCTTAATGCAAATATTGCTTCTGCAGCTATGCTTGGTACTCTAAGTGAGAAGCAAAAAAAGGTTATTTAGGATGCTGCTTTATTCAGCAGCAAAATTGTTAACGATATAAAACCAGCCACATCCTCTATAGACAACTTGAGTCTGTCTTCGTCAAGAAATAACAATGACGAAGGCATAGCGGAAAATATAACTTCAAAGAAATCACCAGTAAAACAACGTAAAGACAACTAATAAAAAACAGCTCACATCATAAAGCCATGGTTATAATATATTATTTATACCATGGCATTATTCCTTAACTATCATCAAAAATAGTTTTTTAAAGGAAGCATAATTCCTTTATATTGTTTTTATAAAAACGGAATTCCTCATCTTTATATCAACAACATAATACTTGGAACAAAACTTGCTATATCCCTCCCCTTAGATCCCGGCAACCGGTCGCGAGGGGCCCATGACACCGACCTTTATCAAAAGCAATGCTGCAGCCCAGCTCACCATGGCCGTCGAGGTGATGGATGAACAGGGCACAATGAACACCCGCCAAATCGCCTGTGAGCGGCCACTGACGGTCTACCTCAACTGGAAGGAGATCGTCACCCTGATGACGCTGGGGGCCCGCCCCGAGGCGCTGGTGCTGGGTTATCTGAAAAATCAGGGCTTTATCGAGGATATTGCAGCCATAGAGTCGGTGATTGTCGACTGGGAGAGCGAGGCCGCCGCCGTGGTAAGCAGCCAGCAGGCCGCCGATCTCGACAAATCCTTGGAGAAGAAGACGGTCACCTCCGGCTGCGGTCAGGGCACCATGTATGGCAGCGTGATGAAGAAGCTCGAAGGGGTGGTCTTGGCAGCGCCCGAGCTTAAACAGAGCACCCTCTATGCCCTGCTCAAGGCGTTGTCGGCCCATAACGAAACCTACAAGATGGCGGGGGCTGTGCATGGCTGCGCCATCTGTCGCGGCAGCGAAATCCTCTCCTTTGTCGAGGACGTGGGGCGCCACAATGCGGTGGATACTCTGGCGGGCGAGCTCTGGATGCGCGGCGAGGCTGGCCACGACAAGATCTTCTACACCACCGGGCGGCTCACCTCGGAGATGGTGATCAAGGTGGCGCAGATGGGTATTCCGGTGCTGCTGTCACGCTCCGGCGTCACCCAGATGGGGCTGGATCTCGCCCGCCAGCTCGGCATCACCATGATTGCCCGCGCCAAGGGCCGCCACTTTGAGGTATTCAGCGGCCACGACCATATCGTGCTGGACGAGAAGCCGCCGGTGCTGGCGCCCGGTTCGGCTGGTCGCGGGATGCGGGATTAAGTCATGAACGAGTTTATGAGTGCCGAACAGATCGCGCTGTATCTCGACCACGCCAGCCAGAGGGTCAAACGCAAGCCATGAACGAATTTATGAATGTGAAGCAGGTGGCCGAGTACCTCGATCTCAACGAGAAGAAGGTCTACCAGCTTGCCAACGAGGCGCGCATCCCCGCCACCAAGGCAACCGGCAAGTGGCTGTTTCCCCGCTCCCTGCTCGATCGCTGGCTGCTTGGCAGCTGCCACGAGGGGGTGATGAACGACCGGCTGCTGCTGGCGGGCTCGGACGACGTATTGCTCCACTACGCCAGCAGCCGGCTGGCCCAGCAGCTCGGCACCCAGGCGCTGGTGGGCTACACCCCGTGCGGCACTAGGCAGGGGCTGGCGATGCTGGCGCGCGGCCATGTGGATCTCTGCGCCATCCACTGGGGGCAGGCCGAAGAGGCGCACCTGCGCCACCCGGCGCTGGTGCAGCAGTATCAGGGCCACCGACAATGGGTGATCGTTCATGGATTTAGGCGGGTACAGGGGCTGGTGCTGCGCCAAGGGCTGCAACCCAAGGAGGCGAAAGAGGCGCTCGACTGGCGCTGGGCTATGCGTCAGGAGGGTGCCGGCAGCCAGCGCGCCCTGCAGGAGTGGCTGCAAACCCAGGGGGAGTCGCTGACCCGGCTGGAGCGCACCCTCGAGGTCAACAGCGAGCGGGAACTGGCCGCCGCCATCAGCCGTGGCGATGCCGACGTCGGGCCCGGCGCCCAGAGTACAGCCACTGAGTTTGGCCTCGGCTTTATGCCACTGTCGCAGGAGTGTTTCGATCTGGTGATGCCGCAAGGGGTCTTCTTTCGCACCCTGCTGCAGCAGCTGATCGGCTGGTTGCAATCCCCCGAGGGGCGCGAGCTGGCGGCCCGCCTCGGCGGCTATGACCTGACCCAAAGCGGCAAGCTGGTGTGGAGCCCGCAGTAAATTAGCACCACCCGCCGACAAAACAGCCCGCCAACCATGTTGACGGGCTGTTTTTATAACGGGCCTTTTTATAACAAGATTAATCGCCTGTCTCACGCCCCTCGGCATTGAGCGCAATGCGCCACCCTTCCAGTTGCGCAGGCTCGCTGCCGCTGGGCAGCAGGGCGTGGCTGCGCAGCCGCACGGTAAAGCAGCTCCCCTGCCCCGGGGTGGAGTCCACCAAGAGCTCCCCACCCCAGCGGCTGATGATGCGGTGGCTCAGGGCCAGCCCCAGACCGGTGCCGGTGGCGCGGGTGGTGAAGAAGGGGTCGAAGATCTTGTCGATAATCGCCGCCTCGATGCCGCTGCCGTTGTCGATCACCCGCACCTCGGCCCCGCGCAGCTGACCCAGTTCATCGAACCAGTCGCGGCTCTCGACCCGGATCTCCCCCTGCTCCCCCAGCGCGTGGCTGGCATTGACCAAGAGGTTTATCAACACCTGCAACAGCTGCTGGCGATCCGCCTCGATGGGCTGCTGGGCCTTGAGATCGGCCACCAGCTCCACCTGCTGCTGGCGCAGGGCGGAGCGCACCAGGGTCAGGCTCTCCTCGATGATGGGATTGAGGTGCTGCCACACAGGCGCCGTCTCGTAGTCGCCGGGGCGGGAGTATTGCAGCAGGCTGCGGGTGATGGCGCGGATGCGCTCGATCTGGGCCAGCACCAGCGCCAGCTCCTCGCTGACCGGCTCGGCAGCATTCCCCAGTTCCAGCTTCATCAGCTCCACATTGCCGAGGATCACCGCCAGAGGATTGTTGATCTCGTGGGCCACCCCGGCAGAGAGCTCGCCAAGGGCCGCCAACTTCTCGCTGATCAGCAGCTGCTGGCGCGCCTCGGTCAGCATATGGATATGATCTTCCAGTTCGGCGGTCTTGAGCTTGAGGCTTTGGGTACGCTCGGCCACCTTCTGCTCCAGCTCGTCGGCGCTGCGGGCCATCTGCTGCTGGTGCGCTTCCTGCCGGTCCAGCATGGCATCGAACTGGCGACCGAGCTGGGCCAACTCGTGATCGGGGTCGAGGGCCAGCGGGCCGATGCGAGCCGATTGGCCCGCTTGCACCTGCCGCACCACCTTGTGCATCCGCTCGATGGGGGTGAAGAGATCCCGCGCGCCGCGATAGACCAGCAGGCCGGAGAGCAGCAACAGCAGCACTACGCCGGAGCCCAGCTCCACCAGATTGGTGAGGTAGGTGCGGATGATGGGCCACTCGAGAAAGCCCACATAGAGCATGCCGATCCGCTCGCCGTTGGCCCCCAGCAGTGGCTCGTAGCCCGACACATACCAGGCATCCTGCACGAAGGCACGATCGATCCACATCTCCCCCCGCCCCAGCACCTGCTCGCGTACCGGCGGCGAGACCCGGGTACCCACCGCTCGGCCAATCTGGCGACTGCTGCTGACCGGCACGTTGGTGCTCACCCGCAGATCGTCGAGAAACAGGGTGACGGTGCCAACGCTGCCATCCGGCAGGGTGTTTTTGGCAAACACCTGCCCCTTGAGCTCATCCACCAGCCGGGTGCTGCCGTTGACAAGCTCGCCCCCCTCCAGCACCGCCCAAAGCGACCCGTCGCGGCCCATCACAGGAGCCAGAGAGAGGCTGATCAGCCCCCGGTTTTCCACCGCTCTGGTGCCATCCCGCTGCCACAACACAGCCCGCTTCGCCAACTGCGGGGAGAGGGCGCGCATCTCCTGCTGCGACCAGACCACGAAGTGGCTGACGCTGCGTCCGGCCGTGAGGGCGGCGCGCTCCTGCGCCGTCAGCTGATCCAGCGCGGGGCCTTGGCGCAAGCGCAAAAAATCGAGGCCATAGTTGGCCGCCAGCGGCATCACCCAATCCTGCAACTGATCCGGCGATTCCCGCAGCCGCAGCTGAAAGGCCCAGGCATCGCGCAGATGCTCCAGATGCTCGGTCTGGCGCTGCTGCTGCACCGTGATGGCGTGGTGGGCCACCCCGAGATCGCTGCGCACCGTGGTGAGCAGGTTCTGCCAGCTGTAGGTGAGGGTCCAGTAGAGGGTGAGTGCGATCATGCCCGCCAGAGTGAGCATGATGGGCACCGAGGTGAGCAGCAGCAGGCGCCAGCGTACCTTGGTTCGCACGCAGCGGGGCAGCAGGGTCAGTTTCATCGGCATGCCATCCTGTTACAGCACTTCATTCGATGGCCCACTCCTTGAACTTGCGCTCCAGCGTCTTGCGCGCCACCCCCAGCACCCGGGAGGCAGCCGACTTGTTGCCATCATGGCTCGCCACCACTTGCAGGATGTGGGCTTTTTCCACCTCCGCCAGCGGCCACGCCAGCGGATACCCCTCCTCGCTCGTCCCCTGTTCGGCAGGCTTGCTGCTCTGCCAGTAATCCGCTGGCGGCTTGCCCAGCAGCAGGCAACGCTCGATCAGGTTGCGCAACTCCCGCACGTTGCCGGGCCAGGGGTAAGCCTGCATGGCCACCACATCCTCGTGGGTCCAGCTTAACGAGCCCATCCCCATCTCGGCGGTGAGCTGGCGGGTGAAGTGGTGTACCAGCGCGGGGATGTCGTCGATCCGTTCGCGCAGCGGCGCCACCGGCAGCGCCACCACGTTGAGGCGATAGAAGAGATCTTCACGAAAGCGGCCCGCGTCTACCTCGGCCTTGAGGTTGCGGTTGGTGGCGGCGACGATGCGCACATCCACCGCCAGTTCGCGCTCGGCACCGACCGGGCGGATGGCCTTCTGCTCCAGCGCCCGCAGCAGGGACGATTGCATGGCCAGCGGCATCTCGCCGATCTCGTCGAGAAACAGGGTGCCCTGATGGGCGACCCGGAACAGGCCGTCACGTCCCTTGCGGGCGCCGGTAAAGGCTCCCTGCACATGGCCAAACAGCTCGCTTTCCAGCAGCTCGGGGGCGATGGCGGCGCAGTTGAGCGGCACAAAGGCCCCCATCCGGCCGGAGAGTTGATGCAGGGCACGAGCCACCAGCTCCTTGCCGGTGCCGGACTCCCCCTCCACCAACACGGCGGCGTTGGAGGGGGCAACCCGGGCAATGAGGGTCTTGAGCTCGCGGGTTTTGGCGCTGTCGCCAATCAGGGTGGGCGGGAACAGCTTGCTCACCTCCCGGCGCAGCAGCAGGTTCTCCCGCTCCATCTGGCGGCGCTCGATGACTCTGTCCACCGCCTGTACCATCTGATCGAGATTGAAGGGCTTGAGGATAAAGTCGCTGGCGCCGAGGCGCAGCGCCTTGAGGGCGGTCTCCATATCGCCAAAACCGGTCATGAAGATGATATCGCTGCGCCGGGTGGCGGGGTCGATGGCCTCGTGCCACTCGATGCCGGATCGCCCCGGCAACCGGATGTCGGCGATGATCAGGTCGAAGTGAAGGCGGCAGCGCAGGGCTTCCGCCTCCTCCACGCTGGCGGCAGTCTCAATCTGGGCGAAGCGCTTGGCCAGCGCCTTGGCCAGAAAACTGCGCATGCCGGGCTCATCGTCAACGATGAGCAGGGAGAGGGCAGACCAGCGGCTGGCAGGTGCAGTCATGAAAAAAGTACCTCGGATGCACGTAAGGTCGGAGAATGTCCCGATAACCGGAACCTTAGTGGGACATTTTGTCCTTACCGTATCAAAAGCACCAACACCAATTATTAAAAGCGATAACAAGCTCACCTAATTGATTTTAATAAGCTTCTGTTTTTAAACGGCAAACCGTGAATGCAGCGACAAAGGAACAGTTTGGCACCTTGCTTGCTTACTCTTGCCCTCCTCTCATCGTTCATGAAAAGTTGCATCAAGATGACGATTAAAACCAACCTCAAACGTTTCGCCCTCTCCCTTGCGGCCAGCCTGCTGATCGCCGGGGCCGCCCACGCCGAAGCGGATACTAATGCCACAAAAGCGCCGATCCGCCTCGCCACCACCACCAGCACCGAGCAGTCCGGTCTGCTGGGCTGGCTGCTGCCCCAGTTCACCAAGGAGACCGGTTATCCGGTGCAGGTGATGGCGGCCGGTACCGGCCAGAGCCTGAAGATGGGCGAGAATGGCGACGCGGATCTGGTGATGACCCACGCCCCCTCTGCCGAGAAGAAGTTTGTCGAGGCGGGCTTTGGCATCGAGCCGGTACATCTGATGTACAACGACTTTGTTATCGTCGGCCCGGCCAAAGATCCGGCGGGTCTGGCCAAGTTGCACGACGCGGCCAAAGCGCTGCAAACCATCAAGGATAAAGGCCAGACCTTTATCTCCCGAGGTGACGAATCCGGTACCCACATCAAGGAGAAGACCCTGTGGCAAGCTGCTGACGTCAAACCCGAGTTTGCCGGTTACAAATCCATCGGCCAGGGGATGGGCCCGACCCTGACCATGGCCTCGGAGCTCGGTGCCTACACCCTGACCGACCGCGGCACCTGGCTCGCCTACCAGAGCAAGCTGGATCTCGCCGTGCTGCTGGAGGGTGACAAGCGCCTGTTCAACCCCTATCAGGTGATCTTGGTCAACCCCAAGCGCTACCCGGATCTCAACACCGAAGGGGCACGCACCCTGAAAAACTGGCTGGTCTCCGACCATGGCCAGAAGCTGATCGGCGACTTCAAGGTAGCCGGTCAGGCGCTGTTTGTGGCGGATGCCAACGGGAAATAATGGCAACGCTGACTCCTGCAATGACCTTGATGGCCCTCCCCCGCTTCGCTGAGGGAGGCGCCTGATGCCGACGCTGCTCGACACGACGTTAGCGGCCCTCGCCCTGCTGTTCAGTGGTGACACCGAACTGTGGCAGGTGGTGGGGGTCTCCTTCTCCGTCTCCTGCATCGCCCTGCTGCTGGTGCTGCTACCCGCCTTGCTGCTGGGCTTTGCGCTGGCCTATCTGCCGCTGCCCGGCCGCTGGCTCTGGCTCTCCTGCATCAATACCCTGCAATCGGTGCCGACCGTGGTGATTGGCCTGCTGCTCTATATGCTGCTGTCGCGGGCCGGCCCCTTTGGCGACTGGAAGCTGCTCTTTACCCAGCAGGCGATGGTGGTGGGGCAGATGCTGATCGCCTTTCCGGTGATCGCCACCATGGCCCACGCGGCGTTTGTCCAGAGTGACCGCCGTGCCTGGGAGACCGCCCTGACGCTGGGGGTCTCCTGGCCCAAGGCGCTGATCGGCCTGATGCACGAGTGCCGCTTTGGCCTGCTGGCCGCCATCATCGGCGCCTTCAGCCGCATCGTCACCGAGGTGGGCTGCTCCATGATGGTAGGGGGCAATATCCTGCACTTCACCCGCAATATCCCCACCGCCATCGCGCTGGAGACCCAGAAAGGGGCCTTCACCCAGGGGGTGGCGCTCGGCATAGTGCTGCTCACCCTCGCCCTGTTGCTCAACCTGCTGCTGACGGCCTGTCGTGGCCACAGCTATCTGAAGAACTGACCATGCCCCCACTGTGTATCAACAGGAGTACCCCATGGCCCTGACCGCCCAGCAACTCACCATGCGCTTTGGCGAGCGCCAGCTGTTCGAGATTGACCGGCTCGCCATCGCACCGGGGGATGCCATCTGGCTGCACGGCGCCAACGGGGTGGGCAAGACCACCCTGCTCAAGATCCTGGCCGGGCTGCTCGCCCCCACCCGTGGCCACACCAATCTGCCGGGGCGCTGGCAACAGCGGCTCAACCGGCTGCTCAAGCGGGATCTGGGGCCGGGCCGGGTCACCTATCTGCACCAGACCCCCTATCTGTTCGATCGCACGGTGCACGACAACGTAGCCTGGGCGCTGGATAAACAGCTCGGCAGCGAGATCCGGGTGTTCGAGGCGCTGCGCCGGGTCGAGCTGGAGGGGCTGGCACGGGAGCACATCAGCATTTTGTCCGGTGGCGAACGGCAACGACTGGCGATGGCCCGTGCCTGGGCGCTGCAACCGGCCTTTCTGCTGATGGATGAACCCACCGCCAATCTGGACACACATTCGGTTGCCCTGATGGCCGCATTGGCGCAAGATCTGCGGGAACATGGCAGCGGCCTGGTTGTCATCAGCCACCAGAGCAACGCATTGACCGACCTGTGCGAGCGGCAATGGACCCTCGCCCGTGGCCAGCTGCAAGAGACGACCCCTTTAAAAATCATCGAGCGACATGACTTCAAGAAGCGAATCTCCCTCTAGGCTTTTTCCCGTATCGGCCGTGATCCTGGCAGGAGGCCGCGCCACCCGTATGGGAGGTGAAGACAAGGGATGGGTAGCACTGGCGGGACGCCCTCTTATCGACCACGTTTTGGCGCGCCTGCGCCCCCAGGTGGATGAGGTGCTGATCAACGCCAACCGCAGTCAGGCCCGCTATCAGGCGCTGGCCCCGGTCATCAGCGATGACAACAACGACTACCTCGGCCCGCTGGCTGGCATGCAGGCCGGCCTTGCCGCCGCCCGTCACGACTGGGTTCTGTTCGTTCCCTGCGATGGCCCCGCCCTGCCGCTGGATCTGATGAGCCGCTTTCGCGCCGCCCTGACCCCGGATACCGAGCTGGTAGTGGCCCACGACGGCGACTGGCTGCAACCCGTGGTGGCCCTGCTGCACAAATCCCTGCTCCCCTCTCTCACCGCCGCGCTGGCAGAGGGTGAGCGCAAAATCGATATCTGGTTTGCCCGCCACAATATGGCGGTGGTGAGCTTTGCCGATCAGCCGGATGCCTTTATCAATCTCAACAGCCCTGCCGAGCTGGCCGCCTACGAGGCCCGTCTGCTTGCCCCGGCTATCGACCCCCAACAAGGAGTCACTTCATGACCCCGGCCCCCACTCTTCCCCTGCTCGGCTTCGCCGCCTGGAGCGGCACCGGCAAGACCACCTTGCTGGAGCAGTTGATCCCCCTGCTGGTGGATCGCGGCCTGCGTATCGGGGTGCTCAAGCACGCCCACCACGACTTTGATATCGACCAGCCGGGCAAGGACAGCTATCGCCTGCGCAAGGCGGGTGCCCAGCAGATGATGGTGGCCTCCCGCCGCCGCCACGCTCGCATTATTGAAACAGAGTTGGCCGAAGCTGACTTTCGCCAGCTGCTGGCAAGCTTCGATCAGACAGAGCTCGATCTGCTGCTGGTAGAGGGGTTCAAACACGAACACTTCCCGAAAATCGAGCTGCACCGCGCCGAGATTGGCAAGCCGCTGCTCTTTCCGGACGATGGCGACATCATCGCGCTGGCCTGCGATGAGCCGGTAGAGACAAGCCTGCCCCGCCTCGATATCAACGATCTGGCGGCCATTGCCGACTTCGTCTGCCGCTGGCTTGACGGCTGCCAGCGCAAGGAGCCGGAGGCGGGCAAGGGCTTTCTCTCGGTCGAGGCGGCCCGCAACGCCATTCTGGCGGCCCTCACCCCGAGCAACGCCTGCATCGATAAACCGCTGGCCCAGTGCCACGGCGCCGTGCTGGCCACCGATCTGATCAGCCCCATCAATGTGCCGCCCCACGCCAACTCGGCGATGGATGGCATTGGCCTTCGCAGCGACGATCTCGCCGCCGGTCGCTGGCAACTGGTGGGTGAAGTGCTGGCGGGCCAGCAGCGCCATGAACCGGTGCTGGCCGGTCAGGCGGTGCAGATCATGACCGGCGCCCCGCTGCCGCCCGGGATCGATACCGTGGTGATGAGGGAAGAGACGCTGATTGAAGGTGAGTGGGTCACCGTCACCGCCCCAGTCCGGGCGGGACAGAATGTGCGCCTCGCCGGCGAAGATCTCGCCAAGGGGGCGGTCGCCATTCCGGCAGGTACGTATCTTGGTGCCCCCCAGCTCGGGCTGGCTGCATCACTCGGTCAAGCCAGTCTCACTGTGCGCCCCCCGCTGAAAGTGGCGCTGTTCAGTACCGGTGACGAGGTGCAGGCACCGGGCGAGCAGCTCGCCCCCGGCCATATCTTCGACAGCAACCGCTTCACCCTGATGGCCCTGATCCGCGCCGCCGGTTGCGAGGTGATGGATCTTGGCATCATTCCCGATGACAAAACCATTCTGCGTCAGCAGCTGGAGCAGGCTGCCGCCAGCGCCGATCTGGTGCTGAGCTCGGGCGGGGTCTCGGTGGGCAATGCCGACTTTATCAAGCTGGTGCTGGCGGAGCTGGGCCAGATCGATTTCTGGCGCATCCAGATGCGGCCGGGCCGCCCGCTCGCCTTTGGCAAGCTGGGGCAGACCCCCTTCTTCGGCCTGCCGGGCAATCCGGTGGCGGCGATGATCTGCGTGCTGCAATTTGTCGAGCCCGCCATCGCCCGCTTGCAAGGCAAGCTGTGGCAACCGCTGCGCCTCTCGGCACTGGCAGAGGAGAAGATGAAGAGCCGCCCGGGGCGCACCGAGTTTCTGCGCGGCATTTTCCATCAGGACCGTAACGGCCAGTTGCGGGTGCGCACCACAGGGCCGCAGGGCTCGGGTATTCTGAGCTCCATGGCCGATGCCAACTGCCTGATCGAAATCGTGCCGGACCAACCCGGGATCGCCGTTGGCGAGCGGGTCTGGATCCACCCCCTGCAGGGACGACTGGCCTGAATCCCGACGGGGCGTCGGCCGGATGTAGGCGCCCCGTCAGCAACCTGATACGAGGCTCACTGTGCGTCTTGATGCCCCCCTCTCCCGACTCGATCTGCTGGTCTATGGCCGCTACCGGATCGTCCATGGCCTGCGCATTGCGCTCGCCTTTATGCTCACCTTTCTGCTGACCCGCGAGCTAAAACTGCCGGAGAGCACCTGGCCGCTGATCACCCTGGTGGTGGTGATGGGCCCCATCTCGTTTTGGGGCAATGTGCTCTCCCGCGCCCTGCAGCGGGTGGTGGGCACCATCTTCGGCGCCAGTTGCGGGGTGGTGGCGCTCTATCTCGAGATCTACTCCCTGCCGCTGACCCTGATCTGGTGCGGGTGCATCATGTTCCTGTGCGGCTATCTGGCCCTCGGCAAGCGCCCCTATGTGGGGCTGCTGATCGGCATCACCTTGGGGGTCACCATGGGGGCCATGCCGGGGGACATAGAGACGGCGCTGTGGCGCAGTGCCGACGTGATATTGGGCTCCCTGCTGGCGCTGCTCTTTTGCAGCATCTATCCACAGCGCGCCTACAGCCACTGGCGGCTGCAACTGCACCAGATCCTGCAGCAGTCGGGGCGGCTCTATCACACTCATCTCTCCCCCAATGTGCTGGAGCGCCCGCGCCTCAAGCACAATCTCTCCCAGCTGCTGGCCCAGACCGGCAAACTGCGGGCCCTGCTGGCACCGGCGGCCAAAGAGACGCGCCACAGTATCTCGCTGTTTGATGCGGTGCAGGTCACCATGCGCAACACCCTCTGCACTCTGGAGATGCTGGCCAACACCTACTGGAACGATCGGGAGAGCCACTTTCTGATGCAGAGCACCCGCGAACTGCACGCCTGCCATCAGGCCACCGAGGAGGCGATCAACCAGCTTGCCCTGATGATGCTAACCGGTGACGGGCGCGGCGCGGATGCCGCTATCGCCCGCCTGCACGAGGTAGCGACGCAGGTATCGCTGCCCCCCAACACCGAGGCGGCCATCAATGGCTACCTCTGGCTCAACGTCCAGCTGACCGAGCAGCTCACCCACCTGCGCCGCCTGCTGGGGCTGATCCTCACCCCGCCCCATCGCAAGCAGCCCGACTAGGCCCAATGCAAAACGCCCCGCAGTTGCGGGGCGTTGTTTGTCGGTATCAGCCGTGATGATCAGGCTGCGGCGCTGGCGTTCGCGCTCATCTGCTCCAGCTCTGACCGGGTCAGGGTAGAGACAAACTTGCCGTCGAAGTAGATATCCATCAGCTCGCCGCGCTTCTCGCCGCGCATCATGCTGCTGCGGCCATCCAGATAGTGCACTTCCATCTGGGCGGTACGCTCGTTCGGGTAGCTAATTTCCACCTCGCGCACCCCTTGTGGCAGCATGGCCAGCGGCACCTTCTTGAGGGCAGGATCCAGATGCTGGTTCACCTTGATCACCGGGTTGGCCTTCATGTCCACCACGGCCGGGGATTTGCCGGTAATGGGGTTTTTGCCAGACCAGAACTCGATGGTATTGAAGACGAACAGGTCAGCGGTCGCTGCCAGACCGTAGACTGGTGCAAGCAGCATAAAGACCCCGGCACGACCGTAGCGGTTATCCACCACGCTCAGGTTGCCCTTGGTGACCATGCCGGAAAGCCCCATCTGCCCCATACAGCCGCCCAGACCCATGCTCGCGACCATAACCAGCAGGGCCATTGCCCGCCCCTTCTGTTGTAATGCCATCTTGTTCTGTTCCTGCTCTGAAATGAATGAGGCGGCAAGCCTAATCAAGAGGTCAAACCAGAACAATTCACAATGGCGGGACGATACAGGAGGGGTTCAGATTGGGGCACTGACTGCTCAAAGATGAGTCAATGCCCCGGCATGGCAGAAAGTCCGGGGGCTCAGATCGCCAGATCCGAGACGGTGCTGGAGACGTTGTTGGCCTCCCGCCGGATCTCGCTCATCACCTCGTTCACCTCGCCCACCTGCTGTTTGCCCAGCTCGGCGCTGCTGGCGACGTCGGACATCTCGGAGGTGACCCTGGCGGTCAGCTCGCGGTTGTTCTGCACCACCTTGGCAATCTCGTCGGTAGAGAGGGAGGTGCGGGCCGCCAGCTGGCGAACCTCATCGGCCACCACCGCAAAGCCGCGCCCCTGATCCCCCGCCCGCGCCGCCTCGATGGCCGCGTTGAGGGCCAGCAGGTTGGTCTGATCGGCGATGCTGCTGATGGTGGAGACGATCGCCTCGATGTTGCGCGACTGCTCGTTCAGCAGGTTGATCAGGCCAATGCTGTGGGTGAGCTGGCTGGCAATCAGGCTGGAGGTGTCGACCACCGAGGCCAGCAGACCCGCGCCACGCTCGGCGCAGTTCAGGGTCTCCCGCGCCGCGCTGTGAGCCAGCATGGCCGCTTCGCGCACCGCATCGCTCTTGTTGATCCGCTCGGTGATGTCACTGGCGAACTTGATCACCTTAACCACCTTGCGATTCTCGTCGAGGATCGGGTTGTAGGTCGCCTCCAGCCACACCTTGCCGCCATGACTGTTCTGACGACAGAAGAGGCCGGACTTGTACTGGCCACGGCCCAGCTCCTCCCAGAAGTGGGGCTGTTCACGATAAAACTGATCATCGCAGAAGATACGGTGATGCTTGCCCTGCACCTGCGCCAGGGTATAGCCCATGGTATGGAGGAAGTTGCCATTGGCGGTGACAACCTCTCCGCCGGGGGTAAATTCAATCATCGCCATCGAGCGATCCAGCGCTGTCACCACAGCCTGCTGGCTGAGCAGTTGCAGATGGTGCTCGGTAATGTCGGCGGCAATCTTGATCACCTTGGTCACCACACCCCGCAACTTGACGGGAAAGTAGGTCGCCTCCAGCCAGATCGCCTCGCCCCGTTTGTTGAAGCGCTGGAACACCCCTGTACGGGAGCGCCCCTGTTTCAAATCGGCCCAAAACTGCTGATAGGCGCTGCTCTGGGCATACTGCGGGTCACAAAACATCCGGTGATGATGACCCACGACCTCGGGCGCACTGAAACCCACCACGTTGAGAAAGAGATCATTGGCGGCCAGCACAGTGCCATCCGGAGTAAAGGTAATGGTCGCCACGCTGCCGTGCACGGCGTCGAAAAATCCCTGCTGTGCCAGAAGTTGCTCCTGGCACTGCTGCAACTCGGCTTTCAGTTTGCTATTGAACATCGAAACGTATCCTCCAGACTGGCCCCCACCATGGCCAAACCACACAGTGGATCAATAAGATAATGGTGGCGAGCTCCATCAGCATAGTTGGCCGCGTCATCACGCTCCCATCTGACGCCATATTTATTGCGGTAAATCAAACGGACCGGCCGGGACTCACCAGAACGGGGTTGCCCCCTTATCCAGCCCCCGGTTGCCACTCCAGCGAGGCAGGATTGGTAACAAACCCGATCCGCTCATAGAGGGGGCGCCCCTCATCGCTGGCATGGAGCCACACCTTGCCGAGCTGACGCGCTCTGGCACAGGCGGTAATGGTGTCGAGCAGCGCCGTGGCGATCCCCTGCCGGCGCCATTGCGGCAGCGTATACATGTTGAGCAGATACCCCTCCATCCCCGCCAGATTGCCGGGATAGGGTGGCCGCACAAACAGCGCCAGCGTTCCCGCCGCCACGATCTGCTTGCCGCCCTGCTGCTTATCGGCCTCGGCCAGCCAGGATAAAGCCCCCTCTTCACTCATCGCACGGGTAAAGTAGTCAACCGTGGCCTGCCACAGGGCAGGATCTGCCTGCGGGCTCGCCAGCTCACCCACCTCGCAGAACAGCTGCATGCGCAGCGCCACCAGCGCGGGAATATCTACGGCTCGGGCCTGACGAATGATCATCGCATCTCCTTGCATCACAGAGCACATCGAGAGAGGGGGCCAAACGGAAGTGGGCCTGCTCGGCAAATCTGCACGACACAGGGACCACCGACGCCGACCATGTAACCGGAATGCGGATAATAGCAGAGCATATAGTTAACTATATGTTTTTAAACATATAAAAAAAGACAGCCGAAGCTGTCTTTTTCATCGAAATCAAATTGCGGATTAGTAGAAGATCCGCTCGCCACGCTCGCTCATTTTGAGCCAAACCGGTTTGGTGCTGGTTTTGTTCCAGATCCGGTGCAGATAGCTGTAGAAGCGGGCACGATCGCTGCGAAACAGCATCACGGGGAACGCCAGAATGCCCACCAGCAATACATAAATGCGACGAAGAATAATCTGAGTCAGGGAAAAGGGATGAAACATGATGTAACTCCTTACTGGTAAGACCACTGAGCAAAGATTACTCCACTCCATGTAGGATTACTACATCACTAACCCATTTTTTTATAAAAAAATGGCAAAAAACGGGAAATACTGAAAACGGGTTACGTCATTAACCAACAGTTAACAAACTTGCGAAAATCGTGCGCTTTGCCACAGTTATCAGGGGAAAAACATGCTGTAGGGAGATGCGCATGAAACTGTCTGAAGTGGCACTGCTGGTGCTGATGATTGCCCTGACACGGGCACAACTGGAGGAGTGGCAGTTGAACAGGGACGATGCCATCGTGCTGGCCGAACGGGGTGTACCCACCGTCAGCCTGTGGCAATGCGGCACCCTGAAACAACGGATGGCGGATCTCGGACACCAGAGCGCCGAGCTGCAATTTCAATATCGGGGGCAAAACATGGCGGATGTGAGCCACTATCTCGAGCGCGAGTGGAAACAGGCTGGCTGCGAACAGTTACTGGTGCAGCAAGGATACTGACCAAGCTTCACGGCTCGAAGAGTGATGATTCAGGGAAAACAGAGAGAATATGGAGGCACGTTCCGGAGTCGAACCGGACTAAACGGATTTGCAATCCGCTGCATAACCGCTTTGCTAACGCGCCATGCTGACAAGACTGATTGTCTTGAAAGTGAGTTCCATCGTTGGTGCGATGGAAAATTGGAGCGGGAAACGAGACTCGAACTCGCGACCCCGACCTTGGCAAGGTCGTGCTCTACCAACTGAGCTATTCCCGCGTTACTGCTTTCGTGCCAGTTGCCTGACAACGAGGCGCATTATACGTACCACGAGCGCCAGCACAACCCCTTTTTCGCAATTTAGACCCTGACGCAGACTGTTTGCTCAGGGTTTAGACGGCTTGCTGCAATTTTCTCCATCCCGCTGTGACCCACCAAGCGAATTTGGGATAAAGTCGTTGAAATGATTACGCTTTCGTTCGAGACTTGAGCGGCTTAATAACCGGATTCTCAATTGAAAATCACAAGATGAAATGGATCTTCAAGCTTCGTGGACTCAGGCCGCAGCTAATGCTGGCTTTTTTCATGTTGGGGATGGTGCCATTTTTGGTCATCACCCTCTTCTTCCTCTACAGCCACGGCAAGGATCTCACCACCCAGACCTCCAACCATCTGGTCTCCGTCCGTAATATCAAGAAGAGTCAGCTCGAGGATTACTTCAACAACCTCAAAGAGCAGATCATCAACTTCTCCCAGCAGGATTTCGCCGGCAACAGTATCGGCCGTTTCTATGGTTTTACCGGTGCCTTCGAGAAACTGGGCACCACGCCGCAGGAGGCCCGCAGCCGCGCCCAGGCCCGCTATCTGCCCGGCTCCTGGGATCAACTGCGTAAACCGGACAGTCAGGTGGAGATCGAACCCTCCATCACGGCGCTTATCCTCGCCGACGAGATGTATGGCCGGGTGCACCAGCGCTTTCATCGCGGCTATGCCGACATGGTGCGCAAGTCCAACTACAGCGACATCTTTCTGGTGGACCTCAACGGTGATGTGGTCTATTCGGTCACCAAGCACCCTAACTTTGCCACCAATCTGCTCTCCGGCCCCTACCAGGGCAGTGGCTTGGGCCAGACCTTCGCCAAGATCAAACGCCGCCTTGATGGCGGCCAGAAGCCGCAGCAGATCTTCGAATTCACCGATTTTGGCCGCAACGAGCTGACCGGGCAGGTGGTCGCCTACATGGCGGCCCCCGTGATGCAGTACGACTATGTGCGCGGGGTGGTGATTTTCGAGCTGCTGCCGGACAAGCTCAACCAGATCATGGCGGAGCGGGAGGGGCTGGGCGAGACCGGCGAAACCATCCTGATCGGCCCCGACAAGCGGATGCGCGCCGATGCCTGGCTGGCACCGGAGTTTAGCGTCGAGAACAGCTTCAGCCCCAATTTCCGGCCGCTGCAAACGCCCCTCATCACCAAGACGCTCTCCGGCGAGCAGGGGGTCGGGCTGTTCCACTCCTATCAGGATGACGAGGTGCTGGCCGCCTACACCCAGGTGAAGGTGTTCGACACCGAGTGGGCCTTTATCGCCGAGATCTCCACCCGGGAAGCCTATGCCCCGATCCGCCAGCTGGAGACCCTGGTGATTGTGCTGGGGGCGGGCTCGGTACTGCTGCTGATCCTCTTCTCCCGCTGGCTCTCCCACTCCATCACGGCACCGCTGCGATCGCTTACCGAAGCGGCCGAGCAGGTGGCCGACGGCGCGCTGGATCACCCCATCGCCATCGAGCGCACCGGCGATGATATCGACCGGCTGGCCGAGGCGTTTCGCCATATGCAACGCTCGGTGAAGGACAAAATCGAACTGATCGAGCAGCAGACCCAGGAGCTGCAACAGCAGGTCAAACTGACCCACAAGCAGAACCTCAGCCTGCAACAGGCGGACAAGCTCAAGGATGAACTGCTGGCCAACACCTCCCACGAGCTGCGCACCCCCATTCACGGCATCAAGGGGATGGCCGAATCCATGCTTGCCAGCCAGCAGGATTTGACCGAAGGGCAGCAAAAGCAGCTCGGCCTCATCATCAAGAGTGCCGACGGTCTGGCCCGTCTGGTGGACGATCTGCTCGACTACCACCAGATGCGCTACGGCCAGCTGGAGATCCACCCCCAGCCCGTCTCATCCAAAGGGGTTATCCGGCTGGTGCTGGATCTCTGCCAGCATCTGGTGCAGGCCAAACCCCTCACCCTGGTGGATATCAGCCCGGCCGAACTGCCGCCGGTGCTGGCCGACGAACAGCGGCTCGAACAGGTGCTCTACAACCTAGTGGGCAACGCCATCAAATACACGCCGCAGGGCAAGGTGGTGCTCAGTGCCATCGTCGAGCACAACTTCCTGCGCATCAAGGTCACGGATACCGGCATCGGCATCGCCCCCGACCATCTGGAACATATCTTCGAGCCGCTAGTGCAGATGAGCCCGGAGGTGAGCAAGCAAGGGGCGGGCCTTGGCCTCTCCATTACCCGCCAGCTGGTACACCTGATGGGGGGCGAGCTGTTTGTCGAGAGCGAGCCAAGCGTTGGCTCCACCTTCGCCTTTACCCTGCCCCTTGCCACCGGCAAAGCGGCCAATCTGACCCTCGACAGCCGCCAGATCGAGCATCAGCTGGTGCGCCAGCAACCGCTGATCCTGCCGGACTGGGAGAGCGACGATCTGCCCCCTCCCCCCGAGGATGCGCCGCTCATTCTGGTGGTCGATGACGAGCCCATCAATCTGCACATCCTGCGCCATCTGCTGCAGCCCTGCGGCTACCGCATCCTGCCCAGCAGCGACGGTCACGATGCGCTGGCCAAGCTGGCCGAGGAGCCGGTAGACCTCATCCTGCTGGACGTGATGATGCCGACCCTCTCCGGTTTTGACGTCTGCCGCCGCCTGCGCCAGCAGCACCCGAAAGAGATGTTGCCGGTGCTGCTGCTCACCGCCCTCAATCAGCCCAAGGATATCGAGGAGGGCTTCGGGGCCGGTGCCAACGACTATCTGGTCAAACCCTTCTGCAAGGAGGAACTGTTTGCCCGGGTCAAGGCACTGCTGGAGGCCAAGGCCGGACGCGCCTCGCTGGTGGAAAACCGGCTGCTGAAGCAGGAGATCGAACATCGCCTCACCCTGCAGGATCGGCTGCATCAGGATCAGCAGCGGCTGCTGGCCCTGCTCGGCGAAGGGGCCGACCCGATGATCTTCATCGACGAGCAAGGCACTGTGCTGTTTGCCTCGCGGGTGATGGCGCGCCTGCTGGGACAGGAGCCGGAAGCCATGGAGGGGCAGCCCCTCAATGAGTGGCTCGCCACCCCGCTGCAACAGCAGTGGCCCGACCTTGCCAGCGAGCGGGAACATAATCTGGAGTTTCTGGTGGCCGGGCAGAAGGACGTGCTCAACGCTCGTGCCCTGCCTATCGCCCTCGGAGGACAGGCCGCTTTCGCCCTCACCCTGAGTACCGAACTGCGTCAGGATGAGAACCGGGTGATGGCACTGGAGAACGCCCTCAAGAACCTCTCGCGGCAAGCCATCATCGAAGATGAACAGCTGCTGGGTGAGCTGAGCCGCCTGGGCGGCGAGTTCCGCTCGCTGGCCGATGACCTCATTCGCCAGCAGGATGACGAGCCGCTGCGCCGGGCGCTGGTAGAGACCATGCAGCTCACCCTAGATGCCTGGCAGCAGGGCACCGGCAAGGGCAAAATCGTGCTGGCGGAGAAGAGCAAGCTGTGGCGGGTCTATATGGACAGATCCAGCCCGCAGACCCGCACCCTCGACAAATATCTGAGTCTGGACAGCCTGCCCAAGTCGCCACGCTGGAAGACAGTAGTGGCCACTACCGAGTATGTGCTGGGCCACTGCCCGCTCAATGACCACCAGCGCCAACAGTTGCAGCACAGCGCCCAGACCCTGCGTCAACTCGCCAACCGCAAGCCGTGACCCGGCGCCCTAAACGGGCGCCGGATCACAATTGGCAATCTGGTTTCTTTTTGCGCAAAACAAAGCCCCGCACAACCCCGAAATCGAGAGCCGATCCAATTCACAATTTTGTCATATACGCCATTTTCACAGCCACTTTTTGCACGAAAACAAATAACGCAAACCAATGATTTTAAACAGATAAAAAAGCATTTTGACGAGATTGACGTGACGCCGTCAATTTTTACGAAAACGACGAAATCAATAGTTGTTGTTTTCCTGTTAATTCTGGTTTGCTAGGGACGTTGGAAAACAGAATGACAAAGGTTAGACACCTGACCAACACAGAGGGCCGATTTCATCAGCATGCGAAGTCGGTGCTCACACAAAACAAGGCGACCCCTCGGGAATGCCAAAAAAATAAGAAAGGAAAACATATGCTTGCCAAAGTATCCAAAATCTCTACTGCTGTAATGCTGGGCACCATGATGCTCGCCGGCGCCGCCGGCAACGCCATGGCTGCAGAAAACAAAACCGTGCTGACCATGGTCGCACAACAGGAAACCGCGTGGGTCAAGAACTTCAACCCCTTCCTGCAAGCGGGCCTGCTGCACACCACCCGTCACTTCATCTATGAACCGCTGGTGATCTTCAACGATATGCAAGGGGGCAAACCCGTCTATCGTCTGGCCACCAACTATGCGTTCAGCGATGACCTGAAATCCGTCACCTTCGATCTGCGTGACGGCGTGAAGTGGTCTGACGGCGAAGCCTTTGATGCCGATGACATCATCTTCTCCTTCAATCTGGTCAAGGCCAACAAGGCGCTGGATGAGCGCTCAATCTGGACCCAGATCAAGAGCGTCGAGAAGCTGGCCCCCAACAAGGTCAAATTCGACCTGACCGAGGTCAACACCAACGTGGTGAATGATCTGGTGCTGGTACCTATCGTGCCGGAGCACCAGTGGAAATCGGTGAAAGATCCGGTTGCCTTCACCAACGACAAGCCGGTCGGTACTGGCCCCTTCACCGAAGTGGACAACTTCTCCGCCCAGCTCTACACCCAGTGTCGCAACCCGCACTACTGGGATAACGCCAACCTCGCCATCGACTGTCTGCGCATGCCGCAGATGGCCACCAACGACCAGGTGCTGGCTGCTGTCATGAAGGGCGACATCGACTGGTTCGGCTCCTTCGTACCGGACATCGAGCGCCTCTACGTCGGCAACGATCCGAAGAACAACAAATACTGGTTCCCGGCCTCCGGTACCGTGGCGTTCAACGTCAACTTCCAGACCAAGAACCCGGGCAACCACGAAGCCTTCAACGACATCAACTTCCGTCGCGCCTTCTCCATGGCGATGGATCGCCAGTCCATGGTGGATATCGCGGGCTACGGCTACCCCACCGTCAACGAGTACCCGTCAGGTCTGGGTAAAGCCTTTGACTCCTGGAACAACCCGGAAGTGGACAAGAAGTACGGCAAGTACAACAAGTTCGATCTGGAAGGGGCCAAGGCACTGCTGAAAGAGGCAGGCTACAAGGATTGTGACGGCGACAAGTTCCTCGACACCCCGAGCTGCAAAAAGATCGAGTTCAAGGTACTGGTGCCGAACGGCTGGACCGACTGGGTCAACACAGTACAGATTGGTGTAGAAGGGCTGCAGGCGCTGGGCCTGAACGCCAAGACCGCTACCCCGGAAGCGACCGTCTGGACCGAGAACCTCATCACTGGCGACTTTGATGTGGCGCTGCAGGGCTACTTTGCCGGTGCCAACCCGCACAAGTACTTCGAGACCGCGTTCCACTCCCGCAACATGGGGGACCGTGGCAACCGCTTCGCCGCGCCGCGTTACAAGGACCCCGAGCTCGACAAGCTGATCGATGACTTCACCCAGACCGCCGATGCGGCCAAGCAGAAGGAGATCATGTTCGCCATCCAGGATCGTGTTGGTGCCAACCAGACCATCATTCCGGTCTTCAACAACCCGACCTGGTATGAGTACAGCACCAAGCGCTTCAACGGCTGGTTCAGTGCGGATAACCCGGTAGCCAAACCTCAGCTCCACCCGGACACCCCTGAGCGTCTGCTGCACGTGTTGTCCCTCAAGCCAAACAGCTAAACAATCCCGGCCCCCTGCGGGGGGCCATCTTCCCCGTTAATCCCCTTCTTGCCCGGCTCTGCCGGGGTTGGGGTAGCTATACCCGACGCGGGGCAGGCTTGCAGTAAAAGGTACCATCATGGGATTCATACTGAGACGCTTTTCCTTCTACCTGGTTGCCTTTCTGGTAGCCGCCACCATCAACTTCCTGTTACCTCGTGCCATGCCTGGCGACCCCGTATCTGTTATGTTTGCCCGTGCTGGCGCCATGATGGAACCCGCCGCCCTGGAAGCGCTCAAAGCCACCTTCGGTTTTGTTGACGGCCCCATCGGCACCCAATTTCTCACCTATGTGAAGAGTGTCTTCACCTGGGATCTCGGCACCTCGGTGCGCTTCTACCCGCAGCAGGTCTCTGACGTGCTGGGCCGTGCCATCGGCTGGACCCTGTTTCTGGTCGGCACCTCCACCATCCTGAGCTTCTCCATCGGTTCCATCGTCGGCATCTTCGCCGCCTGGTATCGCGGCGGCCGGATGGACAGCATTCTCTCCCCGCTCACCCTGGTGATGCAGGCCATTCCGCCAGTGGTGGTCTCCCTGCTCGCCCTGTTCCTGTTCGGGGTCAGCCTGGAGTGGCTGCCCATCGGCTACGCCTACAGCCCGGAAATTCCGGCAGACTGGGGCTGGGAGCACATCAAGAGCATCATGACCCACGCCATCATGCCGGTGCTGACCCTGGCCATCGTGCAGGTGGGGGGCTTTCTCATCACCATGCGCAACAACATGATCAACCTGCTCGGTGAGGATTACATCACCATGGCCAAGGCCAAGGGGCTCTCCAGCAACCGGGTGATCTTCAACTACGGCGCCCGCAACGCCATTCTGCCCAGCGTCACAGCCCTCTCCATGGCGCTCGGTTTCGTCATCGGTGGCTCCCTCATCACCGAGGTGATCTTCAACTATCCCGGCCTGGGCCTGACCCTCTATCAGGGCATTCTGGCGCGCGACTACCCGCTCATTCAGGGGCAGCTGCTCATCATGACCATCACCATGCTCAGCTTCAACTTCCTGGCCGACGTGCTCTACGTCTTCCTGGATCCCCGTCTGCGTACAGGAGGCAAATAAGATGCAAATGCCCACCATCCTCAAAATATTACTGGGCAACCGCAAAGCCGCCTGCGGCCTCGCCATCGTGGTTGCCTTCGTACTGATGGCCATCTTTGCCCCCATTCTGGCCAGTAACGAGCCGACCAAACGGGTGGCTCGCCCGCACCAGCCGCCCAGCACCGAGTTCGTGATGGGGTCCACCCGCATGGGCCACGACATCTGGTCCCAGTTCACCAATGGCGCCCGCATCTCGCTGCTGGTCGGCTTCAGTGCCGGGCTGCTGGTCTGCACCCTGGCCGTTGCCATCGGCATCACCGCCGGTTATTTCGGCGGTCTGATTGATGAGTGCCTCACCTTCCTGATGAACGTGGTGCTGGTGATCCCCAACCTCCCCTTGCTACTGGTGTTGGCGAGCTTTATCGGGGAGGCGTCACCGACGGTGATTGCCGTGATAATAGGGTTGACCTCGTGGGCCTATGGCGCGCGGGTCATCCGCGCCCAGACCCTGGCGCTGCGCGAAAAAGAGTTCGTCATCGCCGCCGAAGTGCTGGGCGAGCCGGCCTGGCGCATCATTCTGGTGGAGATCCTGCCCAACCTCATCTCCATCATCGGGGTGAGCTTCATCGGCTCCATCATCTACGCCATCGTCACCGAAGCGACCCTGGAGTTCCTCGGTCTTGGCGACCCGACCGTAGTGAGCTGGGGCATCATGCTCTACAACGCCCAGACCTCCAGTGCCATCCTGATCGGCGCTTGGTGGGAAGTGCTGGCCCCCTGCTTCGCCATCGCCACCCTGGGTGCCGGTCTGGCCCTGCTCAACTTCGCCATCGACGAGATCGCCAACCCGCAGCTGCGCTCCCACAAAGGGCTCAACCGCTGGAAGAAACTGGCCACACCGGTCGCCACACCGCTCTCTGCCGCACAGGAGAAGACAGCATGAACAAGCATCCCCTGCTGTCAGTACGCAATCTTTGCGTCGACTACATCACCGAAAATGGCGACGTGCGCGCCGTCAACTCGGTCAGCTTCGATATCAGACAGGGTGAGGTGTTCGGCCTCGCCGGCGAGTCGGGCTGCGGCAAGTCCACCGTCGCCTTCTCGGTGGCCCGGCTGCACAAGCCGCCCGCCTACATCAGCGGTGGCGAGATCCTGTTCAAGGGGGAGAACATCCTCCACTACAACGAGGAGCGGCTGCGCTCCTACCGCTGGCAACAGGTGTCGGTGGTGTTCCAGTCCGCCATGAATGCCCTGAACCCGGTGCTGCGGATGGAAGAGCAGTTCTGCGACGTGCTGCTGGCCCACAACCCCGGCATGACCCGTTACGAGGCTATTAAGCGCGCCCAGGAGCTGCTCACCATCGTCGATATCCACCCGAGTCGGCTCAAGGACTACCCGCACCAGTTCTCCGGCGGCATGCGCCAGCGGCTGGTGATCGCCATCGCCATGGCGCTCAACCCCGAGCTCTTGATCATGGATGAGCCAACCACGGCGCTCGATGTGGTGGTGCAGCGGGAGATCCTGCAAAAGGTCTATGCCCTAAAAGAGAAGTTCAACTTCTCCATTCTGTTCATCACCCACGATCTGTCGCTGATGGTGGAGTTCTGCGATCGCATCGGCATCATGTATGCCGGCGAACTGATAGAAGTCGCCCCCTCCAAGGCGATCCTGACCGCGCCGCTGCACCCCTATACCAAGGGACTCGGCAACTCCTTCCCGCCCCTGCACGGGCCAAAAACCGTGCTGGAGGGTATCCCGGGCACCCCGCTCAACCTGCTGGAGGTGCCGGTCGGCTGCCGCTTTCAGGCCCGTTGTGGCAAGGTGCACGATCGCTGCCGTCAGGAGTACACCAAGTTGGCCGAGATCCGCCCCGGGCAACAGACCGCCTGCCACCTCTATGAAGAGCAGGGGCGGCAACAAGATTCCGTGATCTATCTGGACAAGGCCGCTGGCTGTTAAGGATGTCTGTCATGCAAATCGCCAAAACCGATGCACCCATCATCGAAGTCCAGCACCTCTACAAGGACTTCCCCATCAACTCCAATGCCATCAAGAGTGGCAAGATGCGGGCGCTGTCCGACATCACCTTCAACCTGCACCGGGGCCGCGCCCTGGCGGTGGTCGGTGAGTCGGGCTCCGGCAAGAGCACCATCGCCAAGATCATCGCCAAGATGTACAAGCTCAGTGCCGGGCGTATTCTCTATCGCGGCCACGATCTGGAGGAGTTCAACAAGGGCACCGCCCTGCTGGACTATCGCCAGAGCGTGCAGATGGTGTGGCAAGATCCGTTCGGTTCATTGAACCCGACCCACACCATCTATCACCACATCGCCCGCCCCCTGCTGCTGCACAGCAAGGTGATCGACAAGAAAGATCTGCCCGACATGGTTCATGCCCTGCTGGAGAAGGTCGGTCTGACCCCGGCCAAGGCGACTGCGGCCAAATATCCGCACCAGCTCTCCGGCGGCCAGCGCCAGCGGGTCAACATCGCCCGCAATCTGGCGGTGGAGGCGGAAGTGGTGCTGGCGGACGAACCCACCTCCATGCTCGACGTCTCCATTCGCATCGGCATCCTCAACCTGATGGAGCAGATGAAGAACGAGCTGGGGGTCTCCATGCTCTACATCACCCACGACATCGCCACCGCCCGCTATGTGGCGGAAGATCTGGCGGTGATGTATGTGGGGCACATGGTGGAGTGGGGCGAGGTGGACGAGATCCTGCACCACCCGCAGCACCCCTACACCCAGCTGCTCATCTCGGCGGTGCCCGACCCCGAGAAGAGCATCCACGCCGAGCTGGAGGGTGGCCGCAAGGGGGAGATCCCGCTCTGGACGCCGGAGTCCTGCGGTTGCCCGTTTGCCGGGCGCTGCAATCAGGCGATGCCCCGCTGCAAGGAAGCGCTGCCTGCCATCACCAAGCTTGCCGACAACCACTTCGTGCGCTGCTACCTCTACGAGTGAGGGTGAGCCTTAGACCGGCCGGACAGCCCTGTCCGGCCATGCCTCGATACGGGGCGGCCACAGCCCCGTGATGTGCCTCACCGTCCGTCGGTGAACCACAGGAGTAAGAAGTTGATGGAACTCTTGATCAATCAGGTGGGCTACGAGTGCGACGGCCACAAGGTCGCCCTGCTGCAAACCACCCCCGCCCATGATCTCGGCGGCTATGTCAGGCTGCAACGCCTCGACGATGGCCAGATCCTGTTTGAAACCCCGCTGCAACCGGCCGGCAGCGTCTCCGGCTGGCAGGGCCGCACTTACCTAAGCGCCGACTTCTCTGCCGTCAAGGAGCCCGGCCATTACCGGCTGGAGGCGATCACGGCCCCCATCGGCGCAGCCGCCACAGAACAGCGCATTGTCCGTTCGACCCGTTTCGCCATCGGCCAGGATCTGCTGGCCAATCGTTGCCTCTCTGACGTTATTCACTACTTCAAGGGGCAGCGCGCCAGCGGCACCTTCGATCGGGCCGACCGCAGCGCACGTCTGTTTGGCACCGACCTGCGCCGGGACGTGCACGGCGGCTGGTTCGATGCCAGCGGCGACATGAGCAAGTACCTGAGCCACCTCTCCTACGCCAACTACCTCAATCCCCAGCAAACCCCCATGGTGGTGTGGGCCCTGCTCAAGTGCCGGGAACTGCTGGCCCCGCGCTGCGATATCGACGGGGTGAACCTCTGCAAGCGTCTCAATGACGAGGCGCTGCACGGCGCCGATTTCCTCTGCCGGATGCAGGATGCGTCGGGTTTCTTCTACATGACCCTGTTCGACAAGTGGAGCAAGGATCCCGCCCAGCGCGAGCTGTGTGCCTATGCCACCCAGCAGGGGCTCAAATCCGCCAACTGGCAGGCTGGTTTTCGCCAAGGGGGCGGCATGGCCATCGCCGCGCTGGCCCGCGCCGCCCGCGAGAGTGTCAGCGGCGACTTCGATGCCAGCCGCTACGCCGAGGCGGCCAAACGTGGCTACCTGCACCTGCGTGAGCACAACCTTGCCTATCTGGACGACGGGGTCG
This sequence comes from Aeromonas allosaccharophila, assembly GCF_016026615.1. Lineage (NCBI taxonomy): Bacteria > Pseudomonadati > Pseudomonadota > Gammaproteobacteria > Aeromonadales > Aeromonadaceae > Aeromonas > Aeromonas allosaccharophila. Next base: position 2,294,853 of record NZ_CP065745.1, read on the forward strand.
AAAACATCATTGACGACTACTGCGCCCTGCTGGCGGCGGTGGAGCTGACCCGCACCTTCGGCTCCGAGTGGCTGAATGAGGCAAGAGCCCGCGCCAGCAAGCTCTGTGCACGCCAGCGCATTCATCCGGAGCTGGGTCACTACTGGTCGGCCAACGAGGATGGCTCGCGCCCCTACTACCATGCCGCCGAGGCGGGTCTGCCGGTGCTGGCGCTGCTGGAATATTTAGACGTGGAGCCGGATCAGGAGCACCAGGCCCGGGTACAAACCGTGGTGGAGCAGGCGCTGGCCGCCGAGCTGGCGCTCTGCGCCCGCGCGGGCAACCCCTTCTCCCTCGCCCGCCAATATGTGAAAGGGGTGGATGAAGCGCCGCGCGTCAGCTTCTTTATGCCCCACAACAACGAGTCCGGTTACTGGTGGCAGGGGGAGAACGCCCGCCTCGCATCGCTGGCGGCCATGGCCTTTGCTGGCGCCCGCCACTTCCCCCGCCAGAGCCAACCGCTGATCACTTACGGCCAGCGCCAGCTCGACTGGATCCTCGGGCAAAACCCGTTCAACGCCTGCATGCTGGCGGGTCACGGCATCAACAACCCCGCCTATACCGCCGGGTATCCCAATGCGCAGGGGGGGATCTGCAACGGCATCACCGCCGGGTTCGATGACGAAAACGACGTGGCCTTTATTCCGGAGGAGTACAAGGATCGGCTGGATCAGAACTGGCGCTGGGGCGAGCAGTGGATCCCCCACGCTGCCTGGTTTGCCCTGGCTATCAGCTGGCAGAGCGCCCTGAGTGATCGAAATGAGCAGGGAGGTCGCCATGATTGAGTTCTGGGTCGGGGTCGATGGCGGGGGTACCCACACCCGCGCCCGCATTCGGGATCGGGCCGGTAAGCTGCTTGGCGAGGGGCGCGCGGCAGGCTCCAATCTGGAGCTAGGTATCCCCCATGCCCACGCCAATGTACTGGCCGCCATCGCCAGCGCCCGCCTTGCCGCAGGGCTCGGCATCGAGTGCGAACAGCAGATGGGGGTCGGGCTGGCGCTCGCCTCCGCCGAGCTGGCAGACTGCTATCACGCCATGCTCGCCATGCCCTTCCCCTTTGCCAGTGTCAGGCTCACCTCCGATGCCTTCGGTGCCTGCCTCGGCGCCTTTGGTGGCCGGGAGGGAGCCATCCTCATCGCCGGTACCGGCTCGGTGGGGCTGATCTATCACGCAGGTCAAATTCGCACCTGTTCCGGCCGCGGCTTCCCCATTTCGGACATAGGCAGCGGCGCCTGGCTGGGGCTGCGCGCCATCCAGCAATCCCTGCTCTGCCACGATGGCATTCTGCCTCCCAGCACCCTCGCCATCCGCTTGATGGATCGCTTCAAACGGGATCAGGCCGAGGTAGTGCGCTGGGCCGCCCGCGCCATTCCGGCCGACTATGGCCACTTTGCCCCCTGGGTATTCGATGCCGCCAGCGATGGCGACGAGCTCGCCAACCAGCTGCTGGACGAAACCTGCGAACAGCTGCGGATCCTGCTGGACGGGATGACCCAGCTCGGTGCCAGCCAGATCGCCCTGCTGGGGGGGATTGGCTCGCGCCTCGCTCCCCGTCTCGGCCAGCTCAACCTGATCCCCCCCCAGGCAGATGCGCTCGATGGCGCCATCCTGTTTGCCCAATCAGAGGATTTTCCATGTCTACACCCCTGATCCACACCCAGGTCGCCCGACGTGACGGCGAGGATGTCTGGTTCACCTTCACCCTCTCCCGCATGCCGGATACCCAGTGGAAGCTGCACTTCTGTCTGGCCCGCCATATCGACCCTGACTCACTGCAAGGGGGCGAGCTGGAGCGCCAAAGCGGCAGCTACAAGGTGATTGTCCCGCAAGCGGGCAGCTGCGAGCTGCGCTTTTGCTGCCGTCAGACCCCCATCAAGAAGCTCTCCGACATGCCGCAGGGGTTCTTCCTCAGCCTGCCGGAGGCGACCACCGGTGCCCAGCTGCTGCCGGTGACGCTGGCGACGCAGGATCTCGGACTGGAAAACCCGCCGGTAACCCGCCCCGACCTGCCCGAAGTCGAGCCCCTGCTTGGCATAGTGCCGCAACCGGCCCATCAGGTGCTGCTGGAGGGGAACTTCCGGCTGGCCGAGCGGGCCCATGTCAGCGCTCCCCGCGATGTACCGGGTCTGCTGGCCCACTTCAACGAGCTGACGTCGCTGGCGCTGGAGCAGGATCACGACGCCGAAATCCGGCTGACCGAGGCCAGACTGGCCCCCGAAGCCTACCAGCTCACCATCACGCCACAGGAGGTAGTGATCGCCGCCGCCGACGAAGCGGGCTGGCGTCATGGGCTGGTGACCCTGGCCCAGTGGTATCTGCAACATGGCGAGAGCCTGCCCTGCGTCACGCTGGAGGATGCACCGCGCTTCGGTTTTCGTGGCATTTTTCTCGACTGCGCCCGCCACTTCCACACTCCGGCCACCATCAAGCGCCTGCTCAAGTTGATGAGCCTCTACAAGTTCAACCGCTTCCACTGGCACCTGACCGATGACGAAGGGTGGCGGATCGAAATCAAGGCTTTTCCGGCGCTGACCGACGTGGGCGCCTGGCGCGGCCACGATCTGGCGATCGGCCCCCAGCTGAGCGGCGGCTCCGAGCCCTATGGCGGCTACTACACCCAGAGCGAGGTGAAGGAGCTGGTGAGCTATGCCAGTGAACTCGGCATCACCGTCATTCCCGAGATCGACATTCCGGGCCACTGCCACGCCGCCATCAAGGCGCTGCCCGAGCTGCTGGTCGAAACGGCGGATCACTCCCGCTACCTCTCGGTTCAGCATTTCGACGACAACGTGCTCAACCCCGCCCTGCCCGGCACCTACCGCTTCCTGGAAACGGTGCTGGACGAGGTGTGTGAACTCTTCCCAGGCCCGCAGATCCACATGGGCGGTGACGAGGTGCCGACCGGTGTCTGGACCGACAGCCCAGCCTGCCAGCAGCTGATGACCGAGCAGGGCTACGCCGACTGCCGCGAGCTGCAGGGCCATCTGCTGCGCCACTGCCAGCGCTATCTGGCCGACAAGGGCAAGCGGATGATCGGCTGGGAGGAGATCCTGCACGGCGACAAGGTGAGCCGCAAAGCCGCCGTCTGTGCCTGGACCAGCTTCCAGGCGGGGCTGGACGCCGCCGCAGCCGGTTATCCGGTGGTGATGGCGCCCGCCCAGTCTCTCTATCTGGATCTGGCCTGGAGCCAGGACATTCATGAACCCGGCCTCTACTGGGCGGGGACCCTCAATCTGGAGCAGGTCTATGCGTGCGATCCTGCGCCAGCCGATTTCCATGCCAACGATAACATCCTCGGGGTGCTGAGCCCCTTGTGGTCAGAATTGATCACCAGCCGTGATCGTCTCGACTACATGTTGTTCCCGCGTATGCTGGCCACGGCCGAGGTGGCCTGGAGCGATCCCGCCCACAAGGGCTGGGATCACTTCGCCGCCCGCCTGCCGGGCCAGCTGCAGATCCTCGATCAGTTGCAGGTGCGCTACCGGATGCCACAGAGGTAATGTTGTCTCTATTTTGGCGGCCAATCGGCCGCCTTTTTTCATTTCAGCCCCCGCCCAACCTTATTCCGCCACTCTCCCGCACTCTTGCTCCCAGCTACGCCGAGAGGCCACAATGGCCCATCCGTACAGCAGCAACAACAGGCATCCATGTTTCACCCTTCCCATGAAAAAGTGGCAAGAATCGAGGCGATCATCGCCCTGATCCCGGCTGGCAAGGTGGTCAGTTATGGTCAGGTGGCCGATCTGGCCGGGCTGCCCGGACGGGCCAGACTGGTGGGCAAGGTGCTGCGGGAAACCGACAAGGTACTGCCCTGGCATCGGGTACTGGGCGCCGCAGGCACCATCTCGCTACCCAAAGGATCGCAAGGCTTTGCCGAGCAGACGGGACAATTGCAGCAAGAGGGGGTCGTGGTGATCGGGGGGCGGGTCAGAATGAAGGAGTGGCAATGGCAGCCCGACTTGGCCGAGCTGCTTTTTCTACTGCCGTTTTGAGGGGGTCACTGCCGGATCACTCCAGCGGCGCCAGGATCTCTTCGCTGCGCACCTGCACCGGTATGGTCTCGTCCTCGCGCTGCAGCAGCACCAGCAGGCTCTGCCGGTCCACCTCCAGCACATAGGCCGCCCCTTCCCGGGTCATGCAGCTCATGCCCGGCCGGATCTCGTTAATCTCCATCTCAACCTCCTTGTTACAACGCTACACTCCTTGCAGCTGTCTCAGTATACCGCTATCCATAAGCAAAGAGGCCCCATGTCGGGGCCTCTTTCTCATCAGGCTTTTTTGGCCTTCGGCAAACTCTCTTGCCAGGTACCGTTATCGTAGTGAGCGGTCCAGCCCGTCGCCTTGCCGTTAACCTCGCTCATCACGTACTGCTCCTTGGTCTTGCGACTGAAGCGCACGATGGCGGGGTTGCCGTCCGGATCGGTGAGCGGGGCACCGGCCAGATACTTGTGCTTGGCGGAGATGCGATCCTTGAAGCGTTGCAGCTCTTCCACCAGCGGCGCGCGGGTCTCGCGGGACTTGGGGAAGTTGCTGGCCGCCAGGAACAGACCGGCAGCACCGTCACGCAGCACAAAGTGGGCGTCGGACTGGGTGCACTTGAGCTCAGGCAACGGCACCGGATCCTCTTTCGGCGGTGCGATATCGCCATTTTTCAGGATCTTGCGGGTGTTCTTGCAGGTCTCGTTGGTGCAACCCATGTACTTGCCGAAACGGCCGTTCTTGAGCTGCATCTCTGCTCCGCAACGGTCGCACTCGATGCTCGGCCCTTCGTAGCCCTTGAGCTTGAACTGGCCCTTCTCGATTTCGTAGCCATCGCAGTCCGGATTTCGGCCACAGACATGCAGCTTGCGGCTGTCATCGATGATGTAGGCATCCATCGCGGTGCCACAGACGCCGCAGCGGTGCTTGGCGCGCAGAGCTTCGGTTTCCGCTTCGTCACCGTCAGTGGTGGAGACAAACTCGTCGGCAGAGACCAGGTTGATGGTCTTCTTGCAGCGCTCTTTCGGCGGCAGGGCATAGCCGGAGCAGCCGAGGAACACGCCGGTGGTGGCAGTGCGGATACCCATCTTGCGGCCGCAATCCGGGCAGTCGATGTCGGTCATCACCATCTGGTTGGCGCGCATGCCACCCTCTTCGGGCGCCTTGTCGGCCTTCTCCAGCTCCTGGGTAAACTCGGCGTAGAAGGCATCCAGCACCTTCTTCCACTCCAGCGTCCCTTCGGCGATGCCATCGAGCTTGTCTTCCATCTTGGCGGTGAACTCGTAGTTCATCAGCTCGACGAAGTTCTCGACCAGACGATCGGTGACGATCTCGCCCATCTTCTCGGCGAAGAAACGACGGCTCTCGACCCGCACATAACCGCGATCGACGATGGTGGAGATGATGGATGCGTAGGTAGACGGACGGCCGATGCCGCGCTTTTCCAGCTCACGCACCAGCGCCGCTTCGGTAAATCGAGCAGGCGGCTTGGTGAAGTGCTGGCGCGGATCCAGCTTGACCAGTTTCAGTACCTCGCCCACGGTCACCGCAGGCAGCTGACTATCTTCGCCCTTGCGACCCATCGGCGGCAGCGCCTTGGTCCAACCGGCGAAGCGCAGGGTACGGCCACGGGCCTTCAACTCGAACTCACCCGCCTTGACGGTCAGGGTAGAGGAGTCGTACTGGGCCGGGGTCATCTGGCAGGCAACAAACTGACGCCAGATGAGATCGTACAGACGCATGGCATCCGGCTCCATCCCTTCCAGCATCTCGGACGTGACCAGCACGCTGGAGGGACGGATCGCCTCATGCGCTTCCTGGGCACCGGCCTTGGAACCATAGAGGTTCGGCTCGGCCGGCAGATAGGCTGCGCCATACTGCTCGCCGATATATTCACGCACCGCTTCAACCGCCTCTTTGCTGAGGTTGGTGGAGTCGGTACGCATATAGGTGATGTAACCCGCTTCATAGAGACGCTGGGCCATCATCATGGTCTTCTTGACCCCGAAGCTCAGACGGGTAGAGGCCGCCTGCTGCAGGGTGGAGGTGATGAACGGCGCAGAGGGTTTGGAGCCGGTCGGCTTGTCTTCCCGGTTAACGACCTTGTAGTCGACCCCTTCCAGGGCCGCCACGGCGGCGAAGGTCTCGGCCTGGGTCACCGGCTTGAAGTCGGCGCCGTTGCGGCTGACCACTTCCATCCGCAGATCAGCCTTGTCACCGGTCAGCAGGTCGGCATTGAGATCCCAGAACTCGACCGGTACGAACGCCTTGATTTCGCGCTCTTTATCGACGATGAGGCGCACCGCAACGGATTGCACCCGACCGGCGGAGAGACCGCGAGCCAGCTTCTTCCACAAGAGCGGGGAGACCATGTAACCCACCACGCGGTCGAGGAAACGACGGGCCTGCTGGGCATTGACGCGGTCAATATTGAGTTCGGACGGCTGGGCAAACGCCTCCTTGATGGCGCTCTTGGTGATCTCGTTGAACACCACGCGCTTGTAGCGGCTGTCGTCGCCACCGATGATCTCGCGCAGGTGCCAGGCGATCGCTTCCCCTTCTCTATCCAAGTCGGTTGCGAGATAGATGGTGTCGGCTTTCTCGGCCAGACTTTGCAACTCGCTGACCACCTTCTCCTTGCCGGGCAAAATCTGGTAGTTAGCCTGCCAGCCAGCGGTCGGATTGATACCCATCCGGGCAAACAGGGCCTTGCGATCCTTGGCAGCCTTCTCGGTTTCGCTCAACTTGATGCCGCGAATGACAGGTTTCTTGGGCTCGGTGCTGGCGCTGCCGCTGGTGGGCAGATCGCGAACATGACCCACGCTGGATTTCACCACGTAGTCCTTGCCCAGATATTTGTTGATCGTCTTGGCCTTGGCCGGAGACTCCACTATGACCAGTGATTTGCCCATGCTGTAACTATTATCCTCATTGCACCCGACGGGGTTGGTGTGCGGTTTTGTGGGGCTGTATAAGAGATTTGGCGCGAAAAAGCAATCTTGTGAGCAAATTTGCCTGACCAGCCCGAACCACACGGCTTCTTTTATTGCTTCTTTATTTATTAATGCGAAGGGTGCGGGCCAGACGCAACCGCTTTTTCAATTTTCTGCCATACCGCCCCTCTTTTTATATCTGAAACGACATAAAAACGGCTGCTAGTTACCGGCTTGTTACAAAAACATAAAATCTCTTTATAATGGCCCAACCCCGACGCATCGTGCGCGGAAGGAACCGCTACCCATCATAAAAATCGAAAGGATGTACTCAATGAAGCACTTCGAGGTCAATTTCGACGGTCTGGTCGGCCCGACTCACAACTATGCCGGCCTCTCCTACGGCAACGTTGCCTCCCAGAGCAATGCCCAGGAGGCCTCCAATCCGAAAGAGGCCGCCAAACAGGGGCTGCGCAAGATGAAGGCGCTGACCGAGCTTGGCATGACCCAGGGGGTACTGGCGCCACAAGAGCGTCCCGATCTCGCCACCCTGCGCCGCCTCGGCTTCACCGGCAGCGATTCCCGGGTGCTGGAGCAGGCCGCCAAACAGGCTCCCGCCGTACTGGCCGCCTGCTATTCAGCCTCCAGCATGTGGACCGCCAACGCCGCCACCGTCTCTCCCAGTGCCGATACCCAGGATGGCCGCATTCACTTCACCCCCGCCAACCTGACCAACAAGTTTCACCGCTCTCTGGAGCCGGACGTCACGGGCCGTATCCTGCGCGCCGTGTTCAACAATGATCGCCACTTCAGCCACCACCTCCACCTGCCGGAAAATGATCACTTCGGCGACGAGGGCGCCGCCAACCACACCCGCCTCTGCCGTGCCTATGGCGAGGCAGGGGTCGAGCTGTTTGTCTATGGCCGCAGCGCCTTTGACTACTCCCGCCCGGCGCCGACGCGCTACCCGGCCCGCCAGACTCTGGAGGCGAGTCAGGCCATCGCCCGCCTGCATGGCCTCGGCGAGGAGAGCGTGGTGTTTATCCAGCAAAACCCGGAGGTGATCGATCAGGGGGTGTTCCATAACGACGTGATCGCGGTGGGCAACCAGAACGTGCTGTTCTTCCACCAACAAGCGTTCCTCAACACCGAGGCGGTGCTGGCCGAGATCAGCGGCAAGTTTGGCGAGGGGGATCTGCACTTTATCGAAGTGCCGACCGCCGAGGTCTCCGTGCTGGATGCGGTGAAATCCTACCTGTTCAACACCCAGATCCTCACCCTGCCCAATGGCGAGATGGCGATCATCGCCCCCACCGAGTGCCGCGACAATCCGGCGGTCTCTGCCTATCTCGACAAGCTGCTGACGCAGGGTACCCCGATCAAGACGGTGCATTACATGGATGTGAAACAGAGCATGCGCAATGGCGGCGGCCCGGCCTGCCTGCGGCTGCGGGTCGCCATGAACGATCAGGAGCTCGCTGCGGTCAATCCGGCCTGCCTGATCAACGACAGCCAGTTTGCCCGCCTCGACGGCTGGGTGGATCGCCACTACCGCGACCGCCTGACCCTCGATGATCTGCGGGATCCGGCGCTGGTGCAGGAGTCCCGCAGCGCACTGGACGAGCTGACCCAGATCCTGAAACTGGGTTCGGTCTACCCGTTCCAGCGCTAGATGTGATGCCTGGGAAGACCGCCGACACTGGCAGTCTTCTCTTATCTGCCTCGTGTTCACCGTGATCGCCAGCTTGCACGCATGCTGCTTTGTGCAGAAAAGCAGCGCACAACTTGCTGATAAGCTTGAATTTTGAGCTGGATGTATCAAAAAATCGACGAACAGTCATTTTTTACTGCCAGATGCCTCATCAAGGGGTTCACAAAGCCTCTGGATCTGATAGTATGCGCCTCGCACTTGGGGAGGGGTTCCCGAGCGGCCAAAGGGATCAGACTGTAAATCTGACGGCTCTGCCTTCGAAGGTTCGAATCCTTCTCCCTCCACCATTCAAGTGCAAACGTAGTGACAATCAGGAAATACCCCGTGGAGGGGTTCCCGAGCGGCCAAAGGGATCAGACTGTAAATCTGACGGCTCTGCCTTCGAAGGTTCGAATCCTTCTCCCTCCACCATTTCCCTGATTGAAGTGGCTGAATACAATTTGCTTTGCCCCTGTGGAGGGGTTCCCGAGCGGCCAAAGGGATCAGACTGTAAATCTGACGGCTCTGCCTTCGAAGGTTCGAATCCTTCTCCCTCCACCATCATTCAGAAGACCCGGCCTCGCGCCGGGTTTTCGCTTTGTATACCCACCCACTCGTTTCTGCCCTTGTCAGATCTGACAGTTGCAATTGCATTCAATCTTGCTCATCGTGGCATCATCGACATCAGAGTATTCACATCATGTTTGAAGTCTGGGACGAGCACGGTCACGCCACCGGCCTGACACTGCAGGCGCTCAAAGTCAGAATTAGCAACGACTATCAGGGCGATCTGATGGTGCGCTACAGCAACAAGCTGGGACTTCCCACGACCCTCTTTCTGACCATCCACCAGGGCGTTGCCTATCAACGCTTCAAAGCCGGCTCACCAAAACTGGACTGGGAGTGGCTGGCCAGTGCAGGCAATGGTCACAGCCCCCGCGACTTTATGAGTGAACAGTTTCCACTATTTCAGCTCTCCCTCGATAGCTGAGTCGCTCTCGCTCAACTGCCGCAACTCCCCGATGATGTGCTGCAACCGAGTGCGAAATAGGGCCAGTTCGTTCATACAAACCTGCGCCCCGAGCTGACGGATCTTCTCTTCCAGTCGCCATGCCTCTTCGGCGAGCTGCGGCGCCATCATCATACTGATGGTGCCAGCCTGACGATGTACCCAATTGGCCAATGCCTTGTCATCCTGTGGCTGCTGCGTCATCGCCTGTTCAAGCTCCTGACGAAAGAGCGGAAACATCTGCCGCAATTTGTCACCTTGGCCAAAAAATGCCGCCATGGCAGCGACATCAATCAATGGGGACGATGGCAAGATGCGCCACTTCTGCAACATCTGACGCAGCCCGTCCAGCAGCACCGGCTTGCCCAGCAGATCGTCCATGCCCGCGGCGAAACAGCGTTCAACCTGTTCCGGCAACACATTGGCCGTCATGGCGATGATCAGCAGGCGCTCGCCCTGCTCGGCTGCACGTATATTGCGCGTGAATTCATAGCCATCCATCACCGGCATCTGGCAATCACAGAGCACCAGATCATAGGAGTGCTGCGCAACCATCTCGAGGGCTTGCTGGCCGTGCTCCGCCAGATCGCAGCTCAGATCAAGCTGCCTGAGCTGGCGCATCACCAGTGCCTGGTTGAGGGGATTATCCTCCACCAGCAGCACTCGACAGGGCAGCAAAGGCTTGCCCTGCACCTGCTCTTGCAACGATGACGCAGCCACCCCATCCACCCAGGCCAGCTGGCGATAACAGACCTCCCGCACCGCATGCCAGGTCATGGGGTTGCTGTTGAGCAGATAGCGTCCCGCCTCGTAGCGATAGCCGAGAGGTGATGTCAGTGGCAACACACAGATAACCCCTTCAGGCGCCTGCAGATTGTCACTGAAACGCAACTCAGCGTCGCTGTGCTGCGTGGTGCGCTCAATCCCCAGTGCATCGAGATGCAACAGCAGGGTGTGGCACAACTTCTCGTCATGCAGCTCGACAGAAGCCTGCATCCTGTTCAGCCGGGGATCCGGCTCTCGCTGCGCCAGTACCGGCAGCGTGACCGTCAGGGTGATGACGGTGCCAAGCCCGGGCGCACTCTCCAGCCGGATCTCCCCCCCCATCAAGCGAGCCAGGGTCTGACAGATACTCAGTCCCAGACCCGTACCACCATAACTGTGAGTAGTAGCGCTCTCAGCCTGCTCAAAGGCATTGAAGATCCGGCCAAGCGCCTCGGCACTCATACCGATGCCGCTGTCGCGCACGCCGAAGCGCAGTTGCTGTTGCCCCTCCTCCTGCGCCAGCTGTTGCACCGAGATCTCGATAAAGCCTCGCTCGGTGAACTTGATGGCATTGCTGACAAAGTTGAACAGGATCTGGCGCAGACGCAGCGCATCACCGCTTACCCGGGCTGCCACACCGGCATCCGCCCACAGGTAAACGCGCAACCCCTTGCGGTGTACCTCGCTCATCGTCATGGTCAGCACGCTGTCGAGCAGCTCCCGGACAAGGAACGGGGCTTGTTCGAGCTGCATCTTGCCCGCCTCCAGCTTGGCGAAGTCGAGCACATTGTCGATCAGTGCATGCAACCCCTGAGCACCGCGGTTGATGATCTCCACCATCTGGCGCTGATCCTGGGTCAGCTCGGTGAAGGTGAGTTGCTCCGCCATGCCGACGATGCCATTCATGGGGGTGCGAATTTCGTGGCTCATGGTGGCCAGAAACTCCCCTTTCTGGCTGGCAGCCGCCTCGGCCTTTGCCTTGGCGGTGGCCAGCGCGGCCTCAACCCGCTGGCGGCGGACAATCTCCTGACGCAACCGCCAGTACGCCACCGAGAGTGCGAGGATAAACAGGACGATCCCGGACCCGACGGGGATCAGAGTCCGGATCAATTTTTGCCACGAAATCCCCTCGCTGTAGTTCAATGCCAACCAGCTATTGCGGATCTGCCGCTTCTCCTTGTCGCTCATGCTGGTAAACACCCGATTGATTAAAGGCAACAAGGGGGCATAGGACTCGCGCACCGCAACGGCCAACTCATCCTTGAAGGGGGTGGGCGCGGCAATATGAAGCCGGTCATCAAACTGCTCGGCTATGAGGCGAGAAACCACCACCAGATTGCCGATATAGGCATCACCCGCCCCGGCTGCGACACGAGCCATCCCTTCGTTGGCATTGCGGGTCGTGGTCAGCTTGAGATCGGGCACCAGCGCCCTGAGCCGGGGGATCAACATGCTGTCCGTCAGCAGCAGATGCTTGCCAGCCAGATCAGAAATATCCCCGATAGGCAGGCTGCCACGGGCCGTCACCAGCACCATGGGAAATGACGCGAAGGGCTCGCTGCCATGCCACCCCACCAGCTGCTCGATAACCCGGGTTGGCAAGACCGCCAGATCCACATCGTGATGCAGCAACAACTGCTGCAACTCGGGCCAGTTCTCGACGGGCAGCCGATCGTAAGCCAACCCCAGCCTCTCTTGCAGCAAGGCAAGGTAATCAGCCATTAAACCGACCGAATTCCCCTCCTCATCGCGGTAAGAGAAGGGGGCCCAACCGGGGAGTAATCCCAGCTTCAACGGCGGCAGTGTCGAGAGCCAGGCACGCTCATCGGGACGCAACAAGAAATTGCTGTGCCCCATAAAATTGGGGGTCAGGCTCTCCCCCAACCAGCGTTTTTCAAGTGCACTGCGCGCCTCGACCGTCAGCGCCTGAATGGCCGTATCAAGCCGGATAGCAAGGGAGTGCTTCTGGCTGACGACGCCAAGATGCAGGGTTTCCATCAACAAGGGAGACTGGGCAACCACCGCCAACGCCGGGTGATGCTCGATAAACAGATTGGCCACATGGAGGTTGCCGATATAGGCATCTGCCCGCCCTTGCTCGACCGCCTGTAGTGCGCTGCGGGTATCGACAAACAGCCGCGGTGTGACATTCGGGTAGTGCAGTCTGACCAGTTTTTCCGTTATAAACCCCTTCTCGATAGCAATGCTCGAGGACTGCAAGCGACTCACATCACGAAACAGGGCGCTGTCTTGTCGCACCACCACCACAGTCGGCGAGGTGTAGTAAGGCAAGCTATAGGTAACGCACTGGCGTACCTCAGAGTTAAAGGCATCCAGCAGAATATCGACCTTGCCACGGCAGGCATCGGCATACATGCCCTCCCAGTCGGGGTAGACCTGCCAGGCAATCCGGTAGTCCAGCTTTTGGGCTAATTGTTCCATCAATTCAACGCTGAACCCGGCTGCGATCTTGCCATTCCACTGTTGAAAAGGGCCCCAACCTCCGGCCACAATGCCCACATTGACAGTGCGCGCAGCAAGGAGCGGCGCCGAAAACGTCACTGGGGTCAAGAAAAAAAACAGTGCAATAATTATGAACCGTTTGATTAATGGCATGGGCGAATAATATATAGGCATAACGATTCACATATATTTTCCAAAAGATAGATGTCCCCTAAAAAATGGGGTGCGCACGGTAGTATAGAAATGTTAGTTTTGATAGCCTGAATATTACTCACCGTTTTATAAGAGGCTCATCCATGTCCTTCAAGATTATTCTTGCCGATGACCATCCCTTGATTCTGACCGGGATCCGTAGCCTGATTGACCAGATAACCCCCCATTGTGAAGTGATCGCCGAGGCATATCAGGTATCTGAGTTGCTGAAATCATTGCAACAACATCATTGTGATCTGTTGATTACCGATTTCAGTATGCCGGGAGATACCCGCTGCGATGGCCTGGTGATGATCCAGCAGTTGCGCCGGGATTATCCAAACCTGCCTATTATTGTGCTGACCCAAATCCAGAACAGCGCCATCTTGCAATCCCTTATTCAGGTTGGGGTAAACGGTCTGATACTGAAAAAATCGGTGATCAACGAACTGGCCGATGCCATTCGCCAGATATTACTTGGCCATCGCTATATTGGCCCTGCGGTAAACATGCTGCTGGCCGATGCCGGTGTATCCTCTCAAGGCAATATAAGTCCGTTGACCCCCAAAGAGTCTGAAGTTGTCCGCCTGCTGGCCAGCGGCATGTCGGTTTCCGAGGTTGCCGACTATCTGCATCGCAGCGTTAAAACCATCAGCACCCAGAAAAAGAGTGCCATGGTGCGGCTGGGTATTACCAGTGATAGTGCCCTCTTTGACTATGCCAAAAGCAGTGGTCTCTGTTAGTCGATAGACGCATCAAATATCAAAGTTACATCCCCTTTAAAATTGGAACCTGGGTATTTCATCATCTCGGTGACCGTCCCACCAATAACCTGAAATCGAATCGCTCTGGCTGCGTTGATAATCGGTTTCCCCTGTACAGGAAGTACAAATTTGTATTGACTTGTCGTCAATAGAGTCATTTCATTGACTCTGTTCACATAATATGTCTTTAAAGGGACTGTTCGCCCCTTACTATCTTTTAGCCCACACTCGGTGCCCCATTGATGTTGGCAACGCAGCGCTACGGTAAACGGGGCACTAAACCATATCCGAAAAGGAAGATCTTGCTGCAATATGCTTAGCTCTCGCTTTCCATTATGAATCCAATTAATCCATCCCCCCGGTGGCAGCAAGGTTACTTGACTATGCTCATCGCTGTATCCTCTAGGAAAATCTACTTTCAATTGATGGCGTACTGTAAGGGTCAAATCAATAATCAACTTGGTGTCATTATATGTGCCATTTCCCAAACTGATATCGCCATTCGAGGATACCGATAATGTTATAGAACCGTTGTATACCCCATTTGGCATATCTAATGGTGAAGGTGGTTTTATCTTGAAACCAAAAAACAATGCTTTTACTGTAACCCCAACATCTGTCGATAACGCAGTGTAACATGATTTCCCTGCAACATTCCCCCATAATACCATCCAGGCTAGCCAATCTGTATTGCCAGCGACTTGCTTATCCAAATAGCTACAACCGCCTTTGGGGTTACTAAAACCATCATAGATAGGCCGAGCTGTCTCATTATATATCGTCGCATCAAAATGCGCCCCCAACATTTCTGGAGTAAGTGAAACTCGATAACTAATCCCCTTTGCAGAAGTCACAATCATTTCTTTCTGACTAAATGACTGCATGTAAAAAATAGAGTCCTTAGGATTGTCTACACGTTTTTTCGCAGTACGCGTCACCCCGTAACTAATAGAGAAAAGGAGGCTGTCAAGTGATGATATTTCACCACGACAATAACTCAACCACATCCCACTAGCTGTTTTAAGACATGGTGTCGTGCTGACAAACCGCCCACCACTTGTCTCATAAGAGGCAGGTTTGTATTCAGCAGTCACCTTAATAGTTTGCGATGATGCTATTTCAGAAAAAAGCATCAGCATTAAAAATACGATTGTTAGCTGGGATTTCATATTAAAGTCCATCTTAGTGGTGAATTATAAAATGCCATTATTTTTTACTGGTCACCAAAGGTGTACATTTCAACTCACCCAGCAACATGATATCTGACTCTTCAATACGACTGCTGTCCCCTGCTGATTTATCACACTGAAGGGAGCCATTATGTTCCACGCTAAATTCTGGTTGTCGTCGACTCGCCTCCAGCGCAAAAAAACCATCGTTTTCGGTAAATGCCCGCCCTATGGGGTTGCTGACCATGGCACCACGCAGCGGCTGGTTTTGCTCGTCCAGCAAGCGGCCAATCACAGTGACGGTGCTCACGGCATTCACCTGGCCATAACCCACTCCGCCGCGGTTAAGGTGGTAGGGGAGCACGGTGGGCTTGATGGTGAGCGGCGCCCCCTCGTGATCGGCCATCTCCAGTTGCAAGGTGCCGCTTTGCAAGGCTGGCACAGAGACCAGATGGCGTCCGGGCCCGAGGGTCTGCACGCTACCCTGATCGTCACTGACCCGGATCTGCGCCGCCTCGTCATCGGCCTCGATATCGAGGATCATCGCCGCCTCATTACCCATGCCGCCCATATCGCGGGAACCGAGCGCCAGCTCCCCCTCCCGCCCCAGTGCCACCACGCTCTCCAGATTGATGCCGCCGGTCACCTGTTCGTTATAAGAGGAGTGCTGGGCAAACAGGTCGCCCCCCAACCAGGGCGCGGCGAAGCGGCCATAGCCGGATAGTCCGGTACCATAGCTGTCGTGGGTGCTGCCCACACTGACTTGGCGCAGCGGCCCCCAATCCACCTCCTGCTGGTAGTTGAGATAGGCACTGCGCTGGGCACCACCCGAGCGCGAGGTATTGCTGCCCAGCCCCAGCGACAACTGGCGATCCTGTCCCCCCAGGTTGACGGTCAGACTCAGGGTGCTGCCGCGATCCCGCTGCTGCGCAGTGCTCTCGCTGCCGGGACGATCGAACAGGGTCACCCCCCAGGTCACCCAGCGCCCCAAAAATCGATCGCTATAGTGCCACCCCAGATCGGCACCATTGCCACGGCCAGACTGGTGAGAAACATAGACGCCGAGGGATCCCCACTTTTCCAGCGACTGCTGCAGTGACAAGCTGGATACCGAGCTTGCATCCCCCTGCTTGCGCAGATTGCGCGAATGGCTGGCCACCAGACTGCTGTTGCCGTGCCAATAAATCCCCTGCAGATCGTAACCCCACCCCATGCCAACGCTCTGGTTGAGGGAGGCAAAACCGTGGAGCTGACTGGTCGCCTCCCAATCGAGCGAGAGGGAGTGCTGGGCCCGTCTGTCCACATATTGGCTACCCGCCCCCACCACCAACGATGGAAGCAGCAAGTGGTTGATCGCCGCACCGCCACTGGCCCCTTCCAAATCGCTGTCCCCCTGCCGCACCAGCCAGCGGGTCTGGCGTCCGGCGAACAGGTTGAAACGCCACGGCTCCTCCGGCGTCTGCCAGTTGGAGGGTTTGTAGATCATCTCGCGCCAACGGCGGGTCTCCTGACCATCCTCCAGCAGTCGCAGTTCCACCTCGTAGATACCGCCGGGTAGCGAGCGGGTATCGAGCGCCTGCAAACCGGATACGACCGGCTGGGACTGGATCAGGTTGCTGTCACGATAGATCTCCACCATGCCCGGCCGAGCTGGTGCAACCTGGATTGGTGCCAGACTGGGTACCCCGCGTTCCCGGCGCAGCAAATCCGAACTGCCCCACATCATCCCAAGCACAGTGGGGGTCGCTCCGCTGTAATAGTTAGGCTGACGCACCAGCCCCTGCGCCGAGGGAAAGAAGAAGCCAAGGCGATAAAAATTGGCCTCATGAAGCCGCTCTCCATATAGCTGAGCCAGGCCCACTTCGCTCGATTGCCCCTCCTGCCAGGTGGCATCCCCCTCCATAAAGGGGGACCACTGCCCCCAGCTGCCTTCCAGCTGCAGGTTGTAGTGTCCATTGCGCTGAGTGCCCTGCACCAGGTTCAGCTGGTTCTGGACCAGCAAACCCTTGCTCTCTTGGGGCAATGCCATGAAGCGCTGATCCCGCGCCTCCAGCTCCACCTGCCCGGTCAGCACCGAGAGCTGTGACTCCTCCAGGCTGTATTGCAATCCCACAATGCCTTCGGGACAGGCGCGGACGCACTCGCCGATCGGCAGGTGAAATCCCAGCCTGGTCAGCCAGCGCTCACGTTCCCGCTCATCAAATTCGCTCTCCTGCACATCCAGCAACGAGAGCAGTTGCACCGAGTTATCGCGCCCGAGCAGCACTTCACCATCACCCAACAGGCGGCCATCGACGGTGACTCTCACCATCAGGGGGACACCAAAAAAGTGCTCTTCAAACCCCTCTGGCAACTGCCGCGCCTGTTGCAGCAGCAGTGCCGGATCTGCCGCCACCAGCGGGGCAGAGAGCAACAGACCTAGCAAGAGAAGAAGAGAGCGAATCATGATTAACAACCTGAATAACAAGGGGCCGAACGGCCCCTTGGGTCTTGATCTGTTATGGATTTAGGTAGCTGGAGGGGCTGGCGGCGCCTCGGATTCAAACATCATGCTGACAATCCCCTGATAGTTGCCGGGCTTGTAGCCACCGGTTGGCGCCACAGCGGGAATAATCTCCAGCCCGACCTGTTTGCCGGTATTGGCATCTGCCTGATTCAGCAAGTCAGCAGATGAAGTAGTCAGCGCAACGCCTGCCACCTTGACTGTCAAGCCGATACTCTCCTTGCCGCTGGCGATGGTGGCGGGATAGACCAGATAGCCCTTGATGGGACCAATGGTGCTCTTCATCTCCAGCTGCTTGGCCAAAGGATCCAGCTTCTGGCTAAAGGGGTTGAAGGTCAGTTTCTGCGGGGTACTCATCCAGTCCCCCACGGGTTGCACATAAAAGTTTTCGGTCGGGATCTGCGCCGTTACCGTTACCGTATGCTCGATGCGCTCGGCCGCCATCAGCGAACCGCTCGCCAGCAACAGGGCGGGAAAAAGCGATAACATCTTCATAGCCACTCCTTCGGGTGTGATTGTCGTTCTTGTGATATATCGGGATTCAGAGTTTGAACTCCCTGAATGCCGATTTTTTCCCTTCGATCAGTTCAAAACGAACCGTCCGGGTCGCATCTTTACCGAGCCGCTTTTTAACGCCGGGCAGCAGATGCATCTTCTCTGGTTGACTGCACGACGTTTCTTTTTTGTCGCACAGTTCCAGATAATCGAGAATAACGGTGGCATTGCCCCGATTCTCCACATAGAGAACACCGTTTTCACGGTCAATCCGGGTGTCATAACGGGTCTCTTTGGGTGCCACAAACAAAATGGTGCCAAAACCGGTCATAATGCTGACCCCGGCGCTTATTTGCTGTTGTGGCGGCAATTCGGTGAGATCCTCATCCTGTGGCTTTACCGGGACAAAACGCACCCTAAAATAACGTTCACGTTCACGTTCCCCCATGTAAATAAAACGGGTAGCCTGCATGCCACCTGCGGGAATAATCAACCGTGAGGGACTGGTCACCAGCTGGCGAACGCCCTCCTCCGGTAGATCCCGCTCCTTGGGCACACCGTCTGCACCATATACAATCTCGGCCAACGTTATTTTGACAAAAGCCGTTTCATCGCCAATATTGCGAATCCGTTTGAGCAGCGTAGTTTTCTCTGCCGACATATAGTCATATAAAGTGCCAACACTGATATCCGGCGATGCCAAGGCGTTGCCACTGAGCACCAGCAGAAATAAAATAAAAAATTTACTCATATAAAAATTATCACATAGCAAAAAAGAGAAGGCAGTTCAGCAAAAGCTGTCGCTGACAAATATGAATGAACCGTATATAAACCACTCGGACATTATATTTATTTTTTAGTTTGGCGATTCATTGTTGAGGCCAGTCTAGATAATCCACGCACCAGACTTAATCGGAATAATCTGATACTTTATAAGTATTTTACCTGCCAATAATCAGACAATTCCTACAGCTCACATTTAGTGGCTTCCAGTATTATCCACAGCCATAACCGTCAACAGGGAAGTGCCATGTTTGCGTTCAAAGAAGAGTTTCCGGTCAGTGACGTGGCCTACCTGGCGACAGTGGAGATTGCCGTGCCCTTTTATCAGCCGATTGTTGATCGTGATCGGGGGGTCATCGGGTTTGAAGTGCTGGCCAGACGCTGGGATCCCCAGCAGCAATGCTATCGGGGCATCGATTTCCCCTCCCTGAGCGAAGATGAATCCCTGCATCTGGACATCGTCATGCTCAGATCCATCCTGCGCGACCTGCCAGCACTGGCAAAGGGAGGGCCCTATATGCTCTCCATCAACCTCAATCCGGTACTGGGCAGTGCCACCTATCAGAATCTGTTGCTGCTGGTGCTGCTACAGGCTCGCAAACTGGATATCGCAATCTGGTTCGAGGTGGTGGAGTACGCCCCGCTGCACAGCCAGCATCGGGCACTGATCGAGGTACTGCGCAGCCACGGTGCCCATATTGCCTGCGATGACTTCGGCACCCAGGAGTGCAATTTCCAGCGGGTGATGGCGATCCCCTACGAGATCATCAAGCTGGATCGCTCCCTGCTGCTACAGGCGGTCAAGAGTAGCCATGCCTTGCGCATGCTGACCGGACTGGTGGAATACCTGCAGCGGCTCGGCATGAAGGTGGTGTGCGAAGGGGTAGAAAACCAGACCCATATCGAGATTGCCAACCGGCTCGGCTGTGACTATCAACAGGGTTACGCCTACGCCATGCCCGCCCCCCTCTCCCGTTGGGCCTGAGCGGCCCGCTTTTCTAGCTGACTCGCGCTGGCAACCATTCCCTGCCAAATTGCATGATGCGGTGAGGGCGAGTACAATCTCGCACCCCGTTTATCCGGCACATATTCATCTATAGGTGTTTCGGGTATGCCGTCATCGGGTCGCGCTGTGATGAACGCTCTTGCCGAGAGCAGAGTCCTGCGCACTCAACCCATACGGCGCCATCAGGTGGCGCCGTCCTGATTTGCAATCAGATATAAAGAGTCCGCCATGTTTAAACCAGAATTGCTCTCCCCCGCAGGTTCCCTCAAGAACATGCGTTACGCCTATGCCTATGGCGCCGATGCCGTCTATGCCGGCCAGCCCCGCTACAGCCTGCGGGTGCGCAACAACGAATTCGATCACGAAAACCTGCAGCTCGGCATCAACGAGGCCCATGCGCTGGGCAAGCAGTTCTATGTGGTGGCCAATATCCAGCCCCACAACTCCAAGCTCAAGACCTTTATCCGCGATATGCGCCCGGTGGTGGAGATGAAGCCGGATGCGCTGATCATGTCCGACCCCGGTCTCATTATGATGATGCGCGAAGCCTTCCCGGATATGCCCATTCACCTCTCGGTGCAGGCCAACGCGGTCAACTGGGCCACGGTGAAGTTCTGGCATCAGATGGGCCTGACTCGCGCCATTCTCTCCCGCGAGCTGTCGCTGGACGAGATCGAAGAGATCCGCATGCAGGTGCCGGAGATGGAGCTGGAAGTGTTCGTCCATGGCGCCCTGTGCATGGCTTACTCCGGCCGCTGCCTGCTCTCCGGTTACATCAACAAGCGTGACCCCAACCAGGGCACCTGCACCAACTCCTGCCGCTGGGAGTACAAGGTGCACGAGGGTAAAGAAGATGACGTGGGCCAGATCGTCCACCGTCAGGAGCCCATCGCCGTGCGCCCGGACAACACACTGGGCCTTGGCAAGCCGACCGATGCCCTGGTGCTGCTGGAAGAGTCCAACCGCCCGGGCGAGTACATGAGCGCGTTTGAAGACGAGCACGGCACCTACATCATGAACTCCAAGGACTTGCGCGCCGTCGAGCACGTCGAGCGATTGACCAAGATGGGCGTTCACTCGCTGAAAATCGAAGGCCGCACCAAATCCTTCTACTACTGCGCCCGTACCGCTCAGGTCTATCGCAAGGCCATCGATGATGCAGTGGCGGGTCGTCCGTTCGATCGCAGCCTGATGGGCACCCTCGAGAATCTGGCCCACCGCGGCTACACCGAGGGCTTCCTGCGCCGTCACAACCACAGCGAATACCAGAACTACGACTACGGCTACTCCGTCTCCGACACCCAGCAGTTTGTCGGCGAGATCACCGGTCGCAACGGCGACATGGTCGAGGTCGAGGTGAAGAACAAGTTCCTGGTGGGCAACAGCCTGGAGCTGATGACCCCGCAGGGTAACCTCAGCTTCAATCTGGAACAGATGCAGAACCGCAAGGGCGAGCTGATCGACACTGCACCGGGCAACGGCCATGTGGTCTATGTGCCGGTCCCGAAGGAAGTGGACATCAACTACGGCATCCTGCTGCGCAATCTGGGCGAGCGTCAGGATACCCGTCAGCCCCACTCGGCGGCCTGAGATGGCACTGCTCATCACCGACAAGTGCATCAACTGTGACATGTGCGATCCCGAGTGCCCCAACCAGGCCATCAGCCTGGGGGAGGAGATCTACGAGATCGACCCCAGTCGCTGCACCGAGTGCGTCGGTCACTATGAGAAGCCGACCTGCATCAGCGTCTGCCCTATCGACTGCATCATCTGGGATCCCGCTCATGTGGAGACCGAAGATCAGCTGATGGAAAAATTCGTCCGGATGCACCGGCAGTAACTCCGGCATCAGCGTCTGCGACTCACAGACTGCATCTTCCGGGATCCCGCTCATGTGGAGACCGAAGATCAGCTGATGGAAAAGTTCGTCCGGATGCACCGGCAGTAAAACGAAAAAAGGCCGAGCAATCGGCCTTTTTTGATCCTGCGTTCAGCGGCTGGCCATCACTTGCCGACCAGCCGGCTCAGCTGGTCCAGCTCGCGCTGAGCCTCCAGCATCCTGGTCTGGGACTCCTCCAGCTTGGCCTGCTGCTTGGCAATTTTCTCCGGCTTGCCACTCACTCTCGCCCCCTGCAACTCGAGCAAGCGCTCGTCCACCTCGCCACGCAGCTTGTGAACCCGCTCTTTCTGCTCCTTGAGCAGCCCCTCATCGGTGCAGTTGGCCTTGATATTGCGCGCGGCCTGCTCCAGCCCAGCAATCTGCCCGGCATTATTGTGTGCTTTGGCAAACACCAGTTGGTCGTTGACGGCCTGCAGACGCGCCTTGCAACCGACCGCTTCACTGCCATAGGCCTGACCCGCCAACAGCAGCAACCCTATTCCTACACTTTTCCACATCTCGATTTACCCGGTCATGTTTGCGAACTGACCATAAGAACCGTGTTTCGCCAACGGGTCAAGCAAGCAGGGAAAAGGTGCGACAGAAGTTGTGCGACATCACGCAATCATCACCCTTTTGGTTCTACAATGACGCCTTTTAGGATCAGGAGTCTCTTATGAATCAACAAATTGTGGTGATTGCCAACGGCGCCCCCTACGGCAGCGAATCCCTGTTCAACGCACTGCGCCTCGCTATCGCCCTCAACGAGCAGGGTGGTGCCAGCCTGAAGCTGTTCCTGATGTCTGATGCGGTGAGCGCGGCGCTGGCCGGTCAGGCACCGGCCGAAGGGTACAACCTGCGCCAGATGCTGGAGATCCTGCTGGCTCAGGGCGTCACCATTCGCCTGTGCAAGACCTGCACCGATGCCCGTGGCATCACAGCCCTGCCACTGATCGAGGGGATTGAGGTCGGCACCCTGCCGATGCTGGCCCAGTGGACCCTGGCCGCCGACAAGGTACTGACCTTCTGATCGTATCTGCTTGCCCTGCACTCCCCCACTTGTGCCACTGAGCATCTCACGTCAGGCAAAGTGGGGGTCATTTCGCTCCCTCGTTCCTCAATGACTACAATGTCAGTTGCCCATTCTGCTTGCACTGCACCGCTTCACGGACAGAGTAATGGCCCAGTCATGGACAGAGGACGACGATGAATCCGACCGAACAGACCCTGCTTGAGCAGATGCGCATCACCGAATTCGAGATTGCCCATCGCAAGGAGTTGCTGCTGCTCAGCGAGCAGGATATGGCGCTGCTGGCGAGCTATTGCGGCAAAATAGAGCCACGGATCGATGCCCTGGTCGATCGCTTCTACCAGCAGCAGACGGCCATCACCGAAATCGCCCTGCTGATCGGCGATGCCGATACCCTCACCCGATTGCGCACCGCACAACGGCGCTATGTGCTCGATCTCTTCAGCGGTCATTACGATCTGGAGTACGTCAACAACCGGCTGCGGATCGGGCTGGTGCACAAGCGGATCGGGGTCGAGCCCAAACTCTATCTGGCCGCCATCAACACCCTCAAGGCCCTGCTGATCGAGGATATTTTCGAGCAGATCCGCGATGAACCGGAGCGCCTCGTCATGCTGGCCGCGCTGGACAAACTCTTTCTGTTCGATATCACCCTGGTGTTCGAGACCTATATTCGCAGTCTGGTGTCGGAAATAGAGTCTTCCAGAGAGAAATCGGAAAGTTATGCCAAGAGTCTGGAGCAAAAGGTGCGCGAACGAACCAGACAACTGGAGGAGCTGAACCGCACCGATGCCCTGACCGGATTGCTCAACGTTCGCCACCTTAACGAGCTGCTGTTGCTGACCCTGCGCACCTGTCAGCGCCGTGCCGAACCCATGGCCATCGCCTATATCGACATCGATAACTTCAAACAGATCAATGACACCGAAGGACATCAACGCGGCGACGAGATCCTGCGGATCGTCGGCCACTGCATCCGTCAGGTCTTTCGTGCCGAAGACAGCTGCTTTCGCTATGGCGGGGATGAGTTCTGTCTGATCCTGCCCAACTGCAGCGAAAGTCAGGCCAGGGATATTTATCTCAAACGACTGACTCAGGCCATCAAGGGTCAGCTGGAGGATCTCACCCTCAGTATTGGTATCGCCCAGACCGGGCCGGATCACTACGATGACGGGCTCAACCTGATCCGGCTGGCCGACGAGCGAATGTACGCGGCCAAGAAGGCGCTCAAGGAGATTACCCCGGGCAGCACCCACTGATCCCCGGGGCTGGCTGTCAGCCTCGCTTCGTTGCAGCGGGGAGCGAAGCGGGACGGGAGACCCTGGCCCCCCACTCATAGAGCGCAAAAATCGCCACGCAGAGCAGCGCCATCAGCACATAGAGCAGCTGGCCGCTCCACTGCTCGAGGATCCAGCCGCCCAGCAGGGCGCCAGCGGCCCCTCCCAACCCGGCCAGTGCGCTGGCGCCAAAGTAGCTCCCCTTGAGATGAGCGGGGGCCATCTGATCGATCAGCACGTTAAGCAGTGGGAACAGGATGGTCTCGCCGATGCTGAGCAGCAGCACTGCGCCAAACCAGTGGCTGCGCACCGTCGGGTCCCCCAGCGCGAAGAGCAGCTGGGCCGCCAGAAAGAGCGCCATGCCGATATGAAGCCGTACCCGCACCGGCCAGCGTGACAACAACCGTAGCAGCGGAAATTGCAGCAGCACCACGGTCAGGGCGTTGGTCGCCACCAGCAGGGCAACCAGTTCGGCCACCTGCGGCATACCGGCCCGGGTCAGGTACTGCACCAGCGGCGAGTGAAACTGGGAGTAGACCAGCACCATCAGCAGATTGGCCATCACCAGCAGCAGGAAGGCGCGATCCGCCAGCAACACCTTGATGGCATCTCGCAGTCCGGGGCCAGCCGCCCCCGGCTTGCCTGCGCTGCCAGCCCGGCGAAATCCCCAGCCAAAGGCCAGTGCCAACAGCAGATAGCTCACCACCAGAAACAGGAAGGTCTCCTGCTGGGCGTTGATCCCGAGGGTCACACCCAGCAGCGGCCCCAGCGCAGCCCCGAGATTAAGCAGAAAATAGCGCAGGTGCAGTGCCAGCTCCCGCGCCTTGGCCGAGGCCAGACTGTCGGCCATCAGCGCCTTGCCGGGCGCATCGATGAGCCCCGACGAGAGGCCGCTGCCCATCACCCCGATCCCGAGCCAGAACACCTCGTGCGAAAAACCGAGCAGACCGAAACAGAGCATCGCCACCAGACAACCGGCCAGCAGTATGCTGCGCCGCCCGAAGCGATCAGAGAGCCAGCCGCCGTAGAAACTGACCAGAGTGGAGAGGGCCATCGAGCCCCCCAGCAACAGGCCGATAAAGGTGGCCGAGAGGTCATACTCCCGATAGAGCAAAATGGAGAGGAAGGGCCACACCATGTAGTAGCTGGTGCGCACCATGAAAGTGCCCAGAATGACGATCCAGACCAGCGGGGTAAATTGCCTGAAGGTGCTCCATGACATCGCTATGCTCCATGCCCCGCAGCTCTTACTACAAGATCCTGTCATAAACGGGGAAAGCATTCAGTTGTAACAGAGGGCCTCAATAGAAACAACCTTTGCTCACCAGCAAGGTGCAACCGGATGCAAAAAGGCCAGCCGATAGGCATCGGCTGGCCTTTTTATCACGGGATTTCCCTCGAGCTAACGCCAGGGGACCGGGCTTAGCGCCAGGGGCTCTGCTGCCACAAACGGCCCAATCCCGCCTCCAGCGCCTGTGCGCCCTGCTGCCCCAGCTTCTGGGTCAGGCTTTTTGGCTTGCGATAGCTGATGCCGATCACCTTGTGGTGGCTGGCCTGCGCCAGCAGATAGTCATCACTGGTGCAGAGGGTATCCACCAACCCCAGCCCCTTGGCCTGACTTGCCAGCCAGTGCTCGCCGGTCGTGACCTGATCGATATCGAGTTGCGGGCGGTGTTCGGCAACAAAGGCCTTGAAGCGCTCGTGGATCGCCGCCAGCTCCTCGCGAAACTTCTCGCGCCCCAGATCGTCGTTCTCGCCGAACATGGTGATAGTGCGCTTGTACTGACCGGCAGTGTGCATCTCGAATTCGATATCGTGCTTTTTCAACAACTTGTTGAAGTTCGGCATCTGGGCGATCACCCCGATGGAGCCGACGATGGCAAAGGGGGCAGCCAAGATCTTGTCTGCCACACAGGCCATCATGTAGCCACCGCTCGCCGCCACCTTGTCGATAGCCACGGTGAGCTTGATGTCACGATCGCGCAGTCGCTGCAACTGGGAAGCGGCCAAGCCGTAGCCATGCACCACGCCGCCACCGGATTCGAGCCGCAGCAGTACCTCGTCGCCGGGCTGGGCGACGCCAATCACCGCGCTCACCTCCTCGCGCAGGGAGGCCACCTCTTTGGCATCCATGCTGCCGTTGAAATCGAGCACGAACAGGCGGCTGCGCTCATCCCCTGCCTTGGCGCGCTTTTTCTGCTCCTCTTTTTGCTGCTTTTCCATCACCTTGCGCTCGGCCTTGCTGGCCAGCGCGCTCTTGAGCGCAAATTGCCCCTGCTCCAGCTCGCTCGAGAGATCGGTCACCACCAGCTCCCCCTTGCGCGCTTTCGGCTGGCGAGTGCTGACAATCATCAGGATGATGGCGCCGATGGCCAGCAGGAAGGTCACTGTCTTGGCCAAAAACAGGCCATATTCGGTCAGAAATGTCACGATGGACTCCACAATGGATCGGTTTTCGTCACATTCTAGGGAGTTTGATGGAGGCGCGCAAAAAATCGCAGCCAGTGCCCGGAAAAACCAACCCGAGCATCACAACCTCTCTATTTTCTTCACATTTTTCTTGCCGCTGGCTGGTCAAACAGGCGCGCGGATCAGTACACTTGGCGCCGATTGCCATGCCCTTATGGCCGGAATTTGTTAACAGGAGTTGTCATGCTCGATTATCAGGCACCCCGCGATCTGCTCAAGGATAAAGTCATTCTGGTCACCGGTGCGGGCGACGGGATCGGCCGCGAAGCCGCCCTCACCTACGCCGCCCACGGTGCCACCGTGATCCTGCTCGGCCGCACCAGCGCCAAACTCGAAGCCGTGTATGACCAGATTGAAGCCGCCGGTTATCCGCTGCCCGCCATCGTGCCGGTGGATCTGAAAGGGGCCACCGCCGCCCACTACCGCGGCATGGCCGAAACCTTCGCCCAGCAGTTTGGCCGCCTCGATGGCGTGCTGTTCAACGCCGGTCTGCTCGGCACCCTCTCCCCGTTTGAACACATTCAGGAGAAAGAGTGGGACGAGGTGATGCAGGTCAACGTCAAATCGGAATTCCTGCTGACCCAGGCGCTGCTGCCGCTGCTGCGCCAGACCGCCAAGGCACAGGGCGATGCCTCCATCGTCTACACCTCCTCCAGCGTGGGACGCAAAGGGCGCGCCTACTGGGGCACCTATGCCATCTCCAAATTTGCCATCGAGGGGATGATGGAAGTGCTGGCCGACGAGCTGGAGAACACCGGCGTGCGGGTCAATACCCTCAATCCGGGCGGCACCCGCACCAAAATGCGTGCCAGCGCCTTCCCGGCGGAAGATCCCATGAACCTCAAGACCCCGGCCGATCTGATGCCACTCTACCTCTACCTGATGGGGTCGGACAGCCGCGGCAAAACCGGCCAAACCTTTGTGGCCCAGCCCAAATAAATCAATAAAATACCCAGAGTGTTGTGCGGCAGGGGTTAAATTGAATAGGGAGCACAGGCTCCCTGTAGCAGCCCCTGACCATCCTATCTCCAATCAGGTTGAACTATGTTTCGTCCCAAGAGCACGTTTGAGCAATGGCGGATCTTTCAGGCGGTAGTCGACTGCGGCGGCTACGCCCAGGCGGCCGAGGCGCTGAACAAGAGCCAGTCCTCCCTCAATCATGCGGTTGCGAAGTTGCAGCAGAGTCTGGGCGTGCCCCTGCTGGAGGTGCGCGGCCGCAAGGCGGTGCTGACCCCGGCGGGCGAGATCTTCCTCAAGCGGGCCCGTCAGTTGAGCCAGCAGGTGGAAGAGCTGGAGAATCTGGCCAACAACCTGGAGCGGCAATGGGAGCCGCAGATCAACCTCTATGTCTCGGCGTTGCAGCCAAGGGATCGCCTCTATCGGGCGCTGGCCAGCTTCTATCCCCGCAGCCGGGGTTGCCGGGTTAACCTGCACGAGCGCATTCACTGCCACTTCAACGCCCTGCAACCGGGGGATCTGATGCTCTCCGAGCACCTGCCCGGCGATCGCACCGGCCTGTTGCTGGACGAGGTGTGCCTGCTGCCCCTCTGCGCCGCCAACCATCCGCTGGCACAGGAGGAGGGGCCCATCCGCAGCGATGTGCTGATCGGCTACAACCAAATCAGCCTCCATCCTCCCATTCACCGCTCGGTGGACTGGAACGATGCGGATGACACCGGCTGGAAAGCCACCCACTACCACGAAGTGCTCGCCATGCTGCGCCTCGGCCTCGGCTATGCGTGGCTGCCGCGCCATCTGGTGGAGCGGGAGCTGGCGGAAGGTTCACTCATACAGCTGGATCTGGATAGCGGCAACGAGCGCCACCTCTACACCTACCTGCTGACCCTCTCCCCCGAGGCCCTCGGCCCCGCAACCGAGCTGCTGCTACGCTGCCTGCGCAACGAGTATCAGGGCGAGTCATCGCCGCTCTCGCACGCCCAGCCCCAGCACGGCAAATAACAGCCACATCACCCCGTCAGACGTTGGGCACCCGCCAGCAGGCGGCCAGCGCCACCAGTGCCAATCCCAGCGCCACCATAAAGACCCCGTGGAAACTCCACACCTCCGCCACCACACCGGCGATGGCCCCCGCCATGATGGAGCCGGTGCGGATGCTGTTGGCAAACAGGGTGGTCGCCACCCCGGCCCGCCCCGGCATCAGATCCTGAAAGTAAGACATACCGATCCCCGCCACGATACCAATGAAGATAGCGTTGAACAGCTGCAAGGCGATCAGGGCGTATTGATCGGTGAGGGTCACCAGACCGGTGTAAAAGGCCGCACCGGCCAGCACCGCCAGCAACATCATGGGGCGCTTGCCAAAGCGGGCCGTGTAGTAACCCGCCAGCAACATGAAGGGGATCTCCAGCGCCGCGGCCGTGCCCATCAAGATACCCGCCAGTTTCTCCTCCAACCCCAGCTCGCGGGTGATGTAAAGCGGCATATTGATGAGGTACATGCTATTGCAGGTCCACATCAGGGTGGAGGCGATAAACAGCGCCCGCACCGCCGGATCCCGCCAGCTGCTGACCCGCTCGATATCTTCATCCATCTTGGGCAGCGGCAGAGAGGGCAGCCAGCGCCACACCACCAGGGCGCAGAGCAGGTAGGCCAGTGCCGAGGCCAGGTACATCAGCTCGAAGCCGTAGCCGATGGCCAGCGCGAAGGCGATGGGCGGGCCGATGACCCAGGCCAGCGAAAATTGAGCCCGCATCACCGAGCTGAACATGTCCGCCCGCTGGTTGCGGCTGTCGGAATACTCCCGCGCCAGCGCAAACAGCTGGGGGCTGGCCGTGGCCGCCAGCGCCGCCAGCATGACCCCCAGACTCGCCAGCAGCCAGTAGTTGCGGTTCCAGGCAAACAGCAGGGAGAGCGCCACCCCGGCAAAACAGCAGCGCAGGATCAGTCGCTTGCGATCCCCCTTGTTATCGGAGCGGTGGCCCAACCACTGGCTGACCAGAATGCCCACTACCGCATTGATGGTATAGAAGAGCCCGACCAGAAAGGGGCGCACCTGCACCTCCTCGGCCAGAAACAGGCTTAAGGTAGGCACCTGCAATGCCACCGCAACGCCGGTCATAAAGGTCACGGCAAGAAACGAAAGAGAGACGGGGTCCGGGCGTTTGACCGCCGCTATCGACAAGCTCATAGGGTTACCACTGATTGGAAGGACGATACGGGCTAACGGGCAGCATCCGTATGAAAATTCGGCGCTTATCTTATGTCATTATCAAGAGCGGGCTCAAGGATGGCATAAGCGGGTGTGCGCCTTGCGAGGGAAGCCGCGACCCCGTAGAGTGAAAGCCCATCCTGCCAGCACAAGGAGTTCGCATGTTTGATTTTGATCAGGAAGTAGACCGCAGTGGCACCATGAGCCTGAAATGGGACAAGTACAAGGGTCAGGATGTGCTGCCCATGTGGGTTGCCGATACCGACTTTGTCTCCCCCCCTTCCGTGATAGAGGCGTTGACCAAACGGGTCGCCCACGGCATTTTCGGCTATTCACGCCCCTCGCCACGCCTGATCGAACTCATTATCGAACGGATGGCTGCCCGCTATGGCTGGACAATCGAGCCCGAATGGCTGGTGTTCCTGCCGGGCGTGGTGCCGGGACTCAACCTCGCCTGCAAGGCGTGGAGCCAGCATGGCCGCGGCATCATCACTCCCAAGCCGGTCTACTACCCCTTCCTGCAGGCGCCGGGCTTCAATGATCGTCCCCTGCTCACCGTCCCCATGGTAGAAGAAGCCGGTCGCTGGGTACTGGATCTGGCAGAGCTGGAGCGTCAGGCTCCCGCCGCGGATCTGCTGCTGCTCTGCAACCCCCACAACCCGGGCGGCACCATCTTTACCCGTGACGAGCTGCAGGCCATCGATGCCATCGCCGCGCGCCACAATCTGGTGATCTGCTCCGATGAAATCCATTGCGATCTGCTGTTGGATAAAAACGCCCGCCACATTCCCTACGGCGCCATCAGTCCGGAGGCAGCCGAGCGCTGCGCGGTGATGATGGCCCCGAGCAAGACCTTCAATATCGCCGGTCTCTGCTGCTCCTTCGCCATCATCCCCAACGCCCGTCTGCGCTTCCGGCTGCAGCAGGCGATGCGCGGCATCAGCGCCGATGTCAATTTGCTGGGCTTTGTCGCCGCCGAAGCGGCCTATGAGGGTGGCGAGCAGTGGCTGACCGAGCAGCTCGACTATCTGGCGGCCAATCTGGCCCTGATCCAGCAGGCGGTGGCCCGCTGGCCCGGCGTCAAGCTGGCCAGCCATCAGGCGACGTATCTGGCCTGGATCGATGTGAGCGCCCTTGGCCTTGCCGATCCCATCGCCTTCTTCGAGCAGGCCGGGGTCGGTCTCTCCCCCGGTGCCCAGTTTGGCGACGGGCAGTTTGTGCGGCTTAACTTCGGCTGCACCAAAGCACGGCTGAGCGACGCGCTGGCGCGGATGGAGCGAGCGATCCTCGGCCACAACAAGCCCTGATCAGCCAGCAACGGGATGGGCAAACCCCATCCCTTTTACCCGGTGTCATCAGCCAGCGGTCAACTCAGTCAACGGTCAATTATGTCGCTACGGATCTTGCATCACCTTCTGCTTCCCCTCTGCGCACTCTCTGCGCTGCTCCCCTTTGGCAGCCAGGCGCTGACCATAGGAACGGGCCCGCTCAATGGGGTCTACTACCCGACCGGTGGCGCCATCTGCCGGGTGCTCAATGCCGACCATGCCCTGCATGGGGACAGCTGCACCGTGCAGAGCACCCGTGGCTCGATGGCCAACCTCAAGGCGCTCGGCAAGGGGGAAGTACAGCTGGCGCTGGTGCAGTCCGATGTATTGCACCACGCCCTGCACGGCACAGGTCCCTTCAGCGGGCAGGGTGCCAACAATGAGCTGCGCAGCCTGTTTCGCCTCTATCAGGAGTCGCTGACCCTGCTGGCCGCCCCCGACAGCGGCATCACCACCCTGGCGGATATCGAGGGGAAACGGGTCTATCCGGGCAACAGCGGCGCCGGTGAACAGATCACCAGCCAGGCCCTGATGGCGGCCATGGGATGGCAACCCGGGCAGTTTGTCGCCTATCAGCTCAAATCGATCAGCGAACCGCTGGAAGGGCTGTGTGATGGCTCGCTGGATGCCGCCTTTGTGGTAGCCGGTCACCCCAGTCAGGCAGTTGGCGATCTGATCAGCCGCTGCAAGGTGCGCCTGATCCCCATCGAAGGGGAGCAGATCGACACGCTGCTCAAGCAACACCCCTACTACCAGCGCAGCCGCATCGCCGCCAACCTCTATCCGGGGCAGACGGCCTCCATCAACAATATCGGGATGAGTGCCGAACTGGTGGCGCTGGCCAGCCTGCCAGATCCTATCGTTCGTACCGTGCGCGATACCCTGCTGGCCCGGATCAAGCAGTTCAGCCGGTTGCATCCGGCCCTGAGCAAGGTGACCCCCGAGCAGTTGCAGGCGCAAACCGAGCTGCCCCTCCATGCGGGGATGTCGGATCAACCGCCTGCCCCCTTGCCACTGACCCCCGAGCAGTTAACAGCGGAACAGTTGGCACCTGAACAGCTAGCACCTGAGTCATCGACCTCGGAGGCGTCGCCAACGGCAGAGCAGGTGAGTGCCGCCGACGGGACGGCAATCCCCCTTGAGGCCCCCTCCGACGCCACCGCCACCAGCAGTGCCGCAGCGGCGACAGAAGCCACAGAGGCCACAGAGGCCACAGAGGCCACAGAGGCCACCAGCTTGCCCGAAGAGGTGCTCGAGGTGATCCCTGATCCGACTGCGCCAGCTGCCGAGGTTGAGAGCGAGGCCAGCTTAGCCCCCCAAACCTCTTCCGCAGCGTCAACGGAACCATCGGCTGCTATCTCGACCGAACTGCCGCAAAGCACCTCTGCGGCAACTGCGCCGCAAGAGCAGGCAACCCAGCCTGCCAGTAGCGCGGTGACTGGCGAAACCCCGCAGCAGGATAAGGCCGACACGTCCCCCTCCCCTGCCGCCAGCGCAGCCACGCCGCTGCAACCCTGAGTGGTCAGCGCCAACAAATACATCAGGGCAGCTTCGGCTGCCCTGATTGTTGATATGCGTTCGATAATGATGCAGTTGACCTGATCACCTTGCCGCCCCGCTACGGCTCCACTCCCCGGGTTAGATAGGGGTTGGGCTTCTGGATCTCCTCCTCCACCCAGTGCAGCAACTGCTTGATGGCCCGCGACAACACCTGATTCTGGCGCACCACGTAGCCCAGACTGGTACCGGGAAAGTCGCTCAGGCTGGTGACCGGCGCGGTGAGGTTGAGGCGCGGATGCAGGGAGAAGTCAGGCACGATGGCGACGCCAAACCCCGCCTCGGCCCAATCCAGCTGGGCATCGACGCTGCCTACCTCCATGATGCGACAGGGGGGCAAGGCCAGCAGCGGCAGGGACGGGTCGATCAGCGCCCGGGTGCGGGTGTCGTGACCGAGCAGGATCAGGGTCGGCTCATCAAGCGGGTCGCTCTCCCCCGCCACCGCCCGCGCCTGCCAGCGGGCAAGGCCATGACCCAGCGCGCACCAGGTCACCTGTTGCAGCTCGGTATAGAAGAGCGGCTCGCTGCGCTTTTGCGCCATCACGAAGCCCAGATCCGCTTTGCCCGCCTTGACCAGCTCGGCGGCCTGATCCGAGGTGGTGTTGAACAGGGTGAGGTCGATGCCGGGGAACTCCCGCTTGAAGCGCTGGAACGGCTGGATCAGCAGCAGGCGCGAGATGATGTCGCTGGCGGCAATGGCCAGCGTCCCCTGACTCAACTGGTTGAGGGCATTAAGGTCAGACTGGCAGAGCTGCAGCTCGGCGATGGTGCGCTCGGCGCTTTGCAGCAGCCGCTCCCCCGCCTGCGTCAGGCGAAACGGACTGCGCTCGATCAGCCGCACCCGGGTCGCCTGTTCCAGCCGCTTGATATGCAGGCTGACATTGGGCTGGGTCATGTGCAGTTCGGTGGCGGTCTGGCCAAAATGTTGCAATCTGGCCAGGGTGACAAAGGTTTGCAGCCAGTGAATGTCCAGCATAAGAGTCCCTCAACCCGCGATGTGCGGGGCTTGCCCGGCAAATTTGGGCGGTTTGCCGCTTAATTGGCCACAATTATATGATTCTCTTATCGGAATTATAAAGATAATTAATTTTTCTAATCCGCATCAGGCTCCTAGGATGGACGCCTAACGTCTTAGGAGAAAGAGTCATGTCGTCTATCGTAGTCGTAGGTGCTAACTGGGGTGATGAAGGCAAAGGCCGCATCGTTGATTATCTGGCAGGTCAAGCTGGCGCCAGCATTCGCTTCCAGGGCGGCAACAACGCTGGCCACACCGTGGTCAACGACCTTGGCACCTTCAAGCTGCACCAGGTTCCGAGTGGCGTATTCAACCCGGATTGCCTGGTTGTCCTCGGCCCGGGCATGGTGATCAGCCCCGAGAAACTGACCGTCGAGCTCGATGAAGTCAAAGCCTCCGGCGTGACTCCGAAGCTGGCCATCTCTGACCGCGCCACCCTCTGCCTGCCGCTGCACGCACTGGAAGATACCCTGGAAGAGCAACGTCTGGGTGACGGCGCCTATGGCTCCACCCGTCAGGGCATCGCCCCTGCCTACGGCGATCGCGTGATGAAGAAAGCGATCTTGGTTGGCTGGCTGAAACAGCCGGAAGTGCTGGTCGAGCGCATCCAGTTCATGCTGGACTGGAAACTGCCGCAGATGAAGGCTATCTACCCCTCCTTCGAATTCACCCAGACTGCCCAGGAGATGGCTGACTGGCTGCTGGAAGTCTCTGCACCGTGGATCGACGCCGTGTGCAACGTCAGCATGCCGCTCAAAGCGCTGCAGGCGGAAGGCAAGACCCTGCTGTTCGAAGCGCAGCTGGGTGCTGGCCGTGACCTGATCTACGGCGAATACCCCTGGGTGACCTCCTCCCACGTATCCGGCGCCTACGCCGGTATCGGTGGCGGTCTGCCGGCACTGCGTCCGGAGCGCGTCATCGCTGTGGCCAAAGCATTCAGCTCTTCTGTCGGTACCGGCACCCTGCTGACCGCCATGGAGAACCAGGACGAGTTCCGCAAGATCACCAACGAGTTCGGCGCCACCACCGGCCGTCCCCGTGATGTCGGTTACTTCGACGCTGTCGCCACCAAGAACGGTGTCGAACTGCAAGCTGCCACCGAAGTGGCCCTGACCAAGCTGGACTGCCTGACCGGTCTGCCGGATCTGAAGATCTGCGTCGCTTACGAAGGTGCCCACACCGAGAACCCGATTTGGCCGCAAACCGCTGCCCTGAAGCCGGTTTACGAGCAGATGGAAAGCTGGAGCGAAGATATCACCGGCTGCCGCACCTTCGAAGAGCTGCCGCGCGCAGCCCAGCAGTACGTGCTGCGCATCGAAGCGCTGCTCGGCGTACCGGTTCCGATGGTTTCCGTCGGCCCGGGCCGTGACGAGATGATCCTGCGCTAAGCCGCACCTCTCATCGTCAAACAAAAAACCGGCATCCATGATGCCGGTTTTTTTATGGCTGCCGTTTACCTTCTTGCCATAAAATCACCCAAAGGCTCAATTAACTCACCAATCGACCTCACATTGAGCCGTTCTGCAATAACATTCTAGCCTGCCCTCGCTAAAGTGAACCCGTTACCACACGAGGAGTCACCCGATGAAAATGCTCAAACAGAGTGCCCTGTTGCCACTGCTCTGCCTGACGGCCATGCCAGCCTTTGCCATGACCCTGAAGAGCACGGATATTCACGAAGGCCAGCTGATGGCCAAACAGTTCAGCTTCAACGGCTTTGGCTGCAGCGGCGACAACCACTCGCCCCAACTTAGCTGGCAGGATCTGCCGGTAGGCACCAAAAGCGTTGCCATCACCGCCTATGACCCAGATGCCCCTACCGGCAGCGGTTGGTGGCACTGGCTGGTGCTGAACCTGCCTGCCACCCAGAGCGAGCTGGCCAGCAATGCCTCCGGCAAGCTCAAGCAGGGATTGGAGATCCGCACCGACTTTGGCAGCCAGGGTTACGGCGGCCCCTGCCCGCCCGCTGGTCACGGCATGCACCGCTATCAGTTCACCGCCTGGGCCCTGCCCCATGATCTCGAGGTGAAGGCTGATACCCCGCCCGCTATGGTAGGCTACATGCTCAACAGCATGGCGCTCGGCAAGGCCACCCTGACTGCCACCTTCGTTACCCCCTAGGAGCCAACCGGATGAGCACTCCCCTGCTGCAACAGAGCCACTATCTCGGGATCCGCCAGCAGCCCCTGCACCGGGTGCTCATCTATGCCCCGACCCTCATCTGGGTCACCCAGGGGAGCAAGCAACTGTGGTGGCGCGAGCGACGTCTGTCGTTTGACAGGGAGCGGTGGCTGCTGATCCCGGCAGGCCACCAGCTCACCTTCGTCAATCAGCCGGAGCAGGGCAAGTTTCGCTCCCACGCCATCACGCTGCTCACCCCGCCACCGCAGGAATGGCTGGCCGAGTCAGCCCCTTCCCACGCCGATCTGGATAAGCCAGCAGTCAAGGTCACCCCCGGGCTCGCCTTCTGCTTCGAGCTCATCAGCACCATGGCCGAACGGGGACTGAGCGAAGCGACCCAGGCCGAACTGCTGCGCGGCTTCTACGCCGAGCTGCGGGCCACCAACGCCCTCGGATTGCTCTTTCCCGCCAGCACCATGACCCTCGCAGAGCGGCTGGCCCGCTACCTGGCTGTAGAACCCGGCATCGACCACACCCTGGAGGCGGTGGCCTCCCACTTCTCCATGAGTCGCGCCTCCATGGTGCGCAAGCTGGCCGCCGAAGGTCGCAGCTTTCGCCAGTTACTGGCTCAGGTGCGCATGAGTCACGCCCTCAACCTGTTGCAACAGGGCCTGACCCCGCTGGAGGTCGCCCTCGCCTGTGGTTATGACTCCCCCAGCCGCTTGGCCGCCCGCTTCAAACAGGAGTTCGGCCTGACGCCCCACCAATACCTGCACACCTGCCCATCCCCCCTGCTAGGTCACGTCAGATAGTCGATAAGTAACTTCTCCGAAGAGAGTGACTGCCAGCAGTTGTATATCCTTGGGATGCGCAATGGATGGCAACACCCATTATGCAAAAGGCCTCCGGATGGAGGCCTTTCTGTTTTCATTCAAGTTGCACTCACACCATACCCGCCTCGCTGCAGGTACGGGCTGCTCTTAGCCGGTCGTGAGCGGCAAAGAGAGGCGTTTGGCCAGTGCCTGAAAGTGCTGGCTCACCTCGGCGCCGAACAGGGGGTCACCAATGGCGCGGTTCTGCCAGTTTTGCTCCAGTTGACGCCAGTCATCTTCGGTCAGGGAGTCACGCAGATGGGGGAAGATCACCCCCTCTTCGTAGTTCATGTGCGCCTCTTGCAACTCGACGAAGCGCTCCAGCTTGGTGGTGAACTGATCGAGGGGGATCACCGCATCCATCAGGATCATCTCCACCATCTCCTTGAGATCGGCCCCCGCCTCCAGCAGCTTGACATGCTCTTCCTGCAAGCGGTTGGCGACCTCCCCTTCCACCACCCGATATTTCAGGTAGTAGTCATAGATGAGGTCTTCCTTGGGATGGTGGTACTTGTCGGAGACCTCCCGCAGGTAGTCGATGACATCGCGCACCAGAAAATAGCTGATGGGCTCTTCGGCACGGATGGCTGCCAGCTTGTGCTTGAGCAGCTCCAAGAGTCGGGCGATGTTGAGATGGTCCTTGTGCAGACTGGATAACATGGGCACTCCTTGGCTCTGAATTAATGTTATGTCCCTGAGTATACGGTCATTTGTCGCCCGAACTTTGCACTCAATCAAGTGGAATGCAGACAGATTTCCACTCTATCGGACTCTTGCCCTGTTGTTCCAGCAAGCGATTGGTCTCGCTAAAGTGACCGCAACCGATGAAACCGCGGTGGGCAGAGAGTGGGCTCGGGTGCGGCGCGGTCAGCACATAGTGGCGCTGGCGGTCGATGAAGCGTCCCTTCTTCTGGGCGTGGGCGCCCCACAGCAGGAACACCACCCCCTGACAACTGGCATTGATCTGCTCGATGACCCGATCGGTAAAGGTCTCCCATCCCAGATGGGCGTGAGAGTGAGCCTGACCGGCCTGCACCGTCAGCACGGTGTTGAGCAACAGGACACCCTGTGTGGCCCAGGATTCGAGAAAGCCGTGATTGGGTGTGACGAAACCTGGCAGGTCACGCTGCATCTCTTTATAGATGTTGACCAGTGAGGGGGGCGTACGCACGCCGGGCAGAACGGAGAAACAGAGACCGTGCGCCTGATTGGGACCGTGGTAGGGATCCTGGCCCAGGATCACCACCTTGACCTGATCCAGCTCGGTCAGCTTGAAGGCATTGAACACATCGGTGGCTGGCGGGTAGATCACCTTGCCCGCTTCCCGCTCGGCTCTGACAGTTGCCAGCGTACTCTTGAAATAGTCCTGCTCTTTCTCAGAGCCAATCACATCACTCCAGGTCAGCACCCCGGCCTCCTCACTTGATACGGCGAAGGGCTCAGGATAGGGGGCCAGCCCGCAAGACGCAACCGTGACTCATGGTTTCCACAGTTCGGCCAGACGCCCAGAGCGCTCCAGCTTGCGCAGGCCGGTATTGAACAGCAACATCAGACGGCGCGCCTCGGGATCGGCCTTGCGCATCAGCAGGTATCCCGGTTGCGACCAGATGGGGTCGGCGGCACCGGTCAGTGACAGCGATTGGGGATGACGAACGAGCGCCTGCTGGAACAGGGTCTGTGCCACCTGCTCATCCATCACCAGATAGTGGACTCGCCCGTCGAGCAGCTTGCCCATGCTCTCCTCATCGGAATCTGACCACTCGAGGGTGAGCCCGGCTTGGCGGGCGGCAAAGCCATCGCCATAGAAGTAGCCACGGGTCACCCCGACCGGCTGGTGTTTCAGCTCACCCAGATTGACCGCAGGCGTACCGGTCAGCGTCATCAGGCGGGTGGTGAAATGGCCGAGCGAGGCGGAGAGATAGAAAAGCTGTTCCCGCTCGCGGGAGCGAAACCAGGGCATGGTGACCACATAGCGCCCCTCTAGGGTCAGCTGGTAAGCCTCGGCCCAGGAATAGAAGTGAAAGCTGACATCGAGCCCCTCTTCGGCGAAGGCTTGGCGCACCACCTCACAGAGAAAGCCCTGATTGGGCAACGACTCACTGATATAGGGCGGCCACTCGCCCACGGCAATACGCACCGTCTCGGCCCGCACCGCAGCACAATTTGCCCAGCAACAAAACAGGGCGAGCCATGCCCACTTTCGCCACCCATTATTCACCCGGCACTCTCCTCACTTTTTTTGCTGAGTGTAGCCAACCCCTCAATTAACATCAGAAAAAAGCCGAAAAGATGTAGTTAAATTACTAGATTAACAAGATAAAAGATGCATAATTTGGATATCTTACAAAATCAGAAAAATGACCTATTTTTGATTAAACTCAAGAATTTAATCCCATTGAAATGGCACTTTGTCGGATTTTCTTGATCTAGATCAATTTTGGTAATATTACCACCGTGGTATATATGACCCCATCAAAGAAAAGGTGTAAGGCAAGGGCCCTTTAAGTCATCGCCATCGACGGTAGCTTAAATACATCAGGGTAATTTCCTTACAGTTGGATTCGCGTTCCCATTGAGGAGTCATACCATGATCAAAGGCATTCAAATCACCCAGGCCGCCAACACCGCTCTGCTGAACTCTTTCTGGCTGCTGGACGAAGAGAAGCAACAGGCTCGCTGCATCTGCGCCAAAGGCGATACTTTCGCTGCCGATCAAGAAGTGCAACTGGCTGACCTGGGTCAGTTCGAATACCGCGAACTGCCGGTTCAGGCTGAGCCTGCTGTTGAAGGTGGCCAGCACCTGAACGTCAACGTACTGCGTCGTGAAACTCTGGAAGATGCAATCGAAAACCCGGAGAAGTACCCGCAGCTGACCATCCGTGTATCTGGTTACGCAGTGCGTTTCAACGCCCTGACCCCGGAACAGCAGCGTGACGTGGTTACCCGTACTTTCACCCAGAGCCTGTAATCAGCGCCCTGCAGTGAATAGTTGATACTCGCGGTATCAGCACAAAAAAACGGCCGATTGGCCGTTTTTTTATTGCCCCCGCACCAGCCAACGCGGGCGTGCGGGGGGAAACAGCGCTTACGCCCTGTCCGTTTCCAGCTGCCCGGCCCTGCCGCCGAGCACCGCATCCATCTTCTTCTCGTCCAGCTGCTTGCAGTATTTGGCGACCACCACGGTGGCAACCCCGTTACCGATCAGGTTGGTCAGCGCTCGCGCTTCGGACATGAAGCGGTCGATCCCCAGGATCAGTGCCAACCCGGCCAGTGGCAGATGGCCCACCGCCGAAATGGTCGCAGCCAGCACGATAAAGCCGCTACCGGTCACCCCGGCCGCCCCTTTCGAGGAGATCAGCAGCACCACCAACAGGGTGATCTGCTGGAACAGATCCAGCGGGGTATTGGTGGCCTGCGCGATAAAAATCGCCGCCATGGTCAGATAGATGGAGGTGCCATCCAGGTTGAAGGAGTACCCGGTCGGAATGACCAACCCCACCACCGACTTCTGGCAACCCAGCTTCTCCATCTTGTCCAGCATCCGCGGCAGTACCGACTCGGAAGAGGAGGTCCCCAGCACGATCAGCAGCTCCTCGCGAATATAAGAGATAAAACGCAGGATGCTGAAGCCTGAGGCTTTGGCGATGCTGCCCAGCACGATGAAGATAAAGAAGAGGCAGGTGAGATAGAAGCAGGCAATAAGCTGTCCCAGCTGTACCAACGAACCCACCCCATATTTACCGATGGTAAATGCCATTGCCCCGAATGCACCGATCGGCGCCAGTCTCATTATCATGTTGATAATACCAAATATGACTTTGGAGAAACTGTCGATGACGCCGAAAATAATCTGTCCCTTTTCGCCAATATGATGCAGGGAAAAACCGAACAGCACCGCAAACAACAATACCTGCAAGATATTGCCGCTGGCAAAGGCACCGATCACGCTGCCCGGAATAATATCCAGCAAAAAGGCAATAATTCCCTGAGACTTGGCCTGCTCCGCATAGGCGGAGATGGCGCTGGCATCCAGCGCGGCCGGATCGATGTTCATTCCTCCCCCCGGCTGCAACAGATTGACCACGCACAACCCGATGATGAGGGCGATGGTGCTGACCACCTCAAAGTAGATCAGGGCAATGGCGCCGGTCTTGCCGACCGCCTTCATGCTCTCCATCCCGGCAATACCGGTCACTACAGTACAAAAAATAACGGGGGCGATAATCATCTTGATTAATTTGACAAAGCCATCGCCGAGGGGTTTCATATTGGCGCCCAGTTCCGGATAGACATGCCCCAGAAATACCCCGAGGGTAATCGCGAGCAATACCTGGAAATAAAGGCTGCTAAATACTTTCTTGTGCATGATTAACGTCCTGTTAATTAATTGACATCTCATATGGTAGAAATCGGCATGCACTGAGCCGTCACGAGAAAATATCTTTCTCTCGCCAGCATCATGCTATTTCATCATCGCAACAGCGCCACTTTCACACGTTATAAGAAGCAATTAAGAGACATTAATCACACAACCAATTTAACATCATTAACACCACGATAACCATGATATATTGGTCGTTGATTTATTTAAGACCTCAATGAAAACATTCCGGATATAAAAATGCCCCGCATAGCGGGGCACTTGGCATCACGAAATCGGTACCGTGGATCAGACCGAGGTATCGAGGGGTTCAAAGCCCTTGATCAGGTCATCGATGGCCTTCATCTGCTTGAGGAAGCCTTCCAGCTTCTCAAGCGGCAGGGCACTCGGGCCATCGCAGCGGGCAATTTTCGGATCCGGGTGGGATTCGATAAAGAGACCGGCCAGACCGACCGCCATACCGGCGCGCGCCAGCTCGGTCACCTGCTCGCGACGACCGCCAGAGGCCGCCCCCAGCGGATCCCGGCACTGCAGGGAGTGGGTCACATCAAAGATCACCGGATAACCACCGGTGCTCTTCTTCATCACGCCCAGGCCTAGCATGTCCACTACCAGGTTGTCGTAACCGAAGTTGGCACCGCGCTCGCAAAGGATCAGCTGATCGTTGCCGCACTCCTCGAACTTGTCGGTGATGTTCTTCATCTGGCTTGGGCTCAGGAACTGCGGCTTCTTGATGTTGATGACGTTGCCGGTGCGGGCCATGGCTTCCACCAGATCGGTCTGGCGTGCCAGGAAAGCGGGCAGCTGGATAACGTCAACCACTTCGGCGACCGGCTTGGCCTGATGGGGCTCGTGCAGATCGGAGATCACCGGCATGCCGAAGGTCGCTTTCAGCTCCTGGAAAATCTTCATCCCCTCTTCCAGACCCGGACCGCGGTAGGAGTGGATGGAGGAGCGGTTGGCCTTGTCCCAGCTCGCCTTGAAGACAAACGGGATGCCCAGCTTGCTGGTCACTTCCACGTATTTCTCGCACACCGCCATCGCCATGTCGCGGGATTCCAGCACGTTCATGCCGCCAAACAGCACGAACGGTTTGTCGTTGGCAACGTCGATCTGGTTGATCTTGATATTCTTCTGTTCCATCTAAGACATCCTTAATGAAAGGGCCTGAAGCCAAGTTAGTCCGTTGCAGCCGGGCGCAGCGGCCTTGATATTCTTCTGTTTCAGTTTCAAGCCATCCTTAATGGAGGGGCTTGGGGCTAAGATCCAACGCGGCCAGCTGCACTTTCAGCACATCGGCGACCGGATCGTCCGGGCATTGTTCAATAAAGTATTCAAAATCGTCGGCGGCCTGGCGCGGGCAGTCGAGCTGCTCGTAGATAAAGCCGCGATCCCGCGTCTCGAGCGGATCGCCGGGCTTCATCCGCAGCAACAGCTCGCTGCAACGCAGCGCCTCGGGCATGCGATCTTCCCGCAGCAGGGCCCCCTTGCTGACGTTGAGCAGCCGTTCGATGATCTCCCACTGGCCGGAGGGCTGCAGGTAGTCGGGGGTGAGGGTCGCCAAGTCCCCCAGTGCGCCGCGCAGCAGCAGCTCGATGCGGGCCAGACTCAGCTCGTCGCCGGTAAAGGGGTCGACATAGACCTCCCCCTCGCCACCGGCAAAGCTCACCAGGAAGTGTCCGGGGAAGCAGATCCCCTCCACATCGAGCCCGAGCTTGCGCCCCAGCTGGATGATGAGAATGCCGAGGCTGACCGGGATCCCCTTGCGCTGAACCAGCACCTGATTGAGGTCGCAGTTGTTGGCCGAGAAGTAGTCCTGCCAGTCGCCATGAAAGCCGAGGCTGTGGTAGAAACCTTGCAGCAGCTGCTGGCGCACCTCGTCGCAGGTGCCCTCTTCGATCTGCTCGTCCAGCCACTCGTCCAGCAGGTTCAGCTCGCGGATCCCCTCCTCGGCCGAGCCATAAATCTCATCGCTGACTGACAACGCCAGCTCGGTGATGTCGTGGGCTTCGAAATCGGTCCATTCGTCTATGTGTAACATTCTCTTCATGCCTTAGCCGAACACACTCGTCTGTTTGAGCACTGCCAACTTGGCAATAAAGTAGATCCAGCCGAGCGCCCCCAGAAAGGAGCACCAGCGCACCAGATTGCTTTTGGCCAGTCGCAGCGCCATCGCCGCCAGAAATACCAGCACCAGAATGGCCATCAGCTTTTCGCTGAGCCAGGGCGTTCCGTTATTGAGCGGGTTGAGATCCAGCACCATGCAGAGCAATACGCCGGAGAGTACCACCAGACCGTTGAGCCAGC
This sequence comes from Aeromonas allosaccharophila, assembly GCF_016026615.1. NCBI lineage: Bacteria > Pseudomonadati > Pseudomonadota > Gammaproteobacteria > Aeromonadales > Aeromonadaceae > Aeromonas > Aeromonas allosaccharophila. The sequence goes on from NZ_CP065745.1 coordinate 2,338,047, forward strand.
CGCTGACCTTCATCACCGGCGCGCTATAGGCACGACCAGTGGCGGTCTGCACCCAGTAGAAGCGGAGCATAAACATCAGCACGGCCCCGGCAATCAGGGTGAGGTGCAGGTGCTTGAGCACAAAAAACATATTCAATCCTTGCATGGGGGCGCACAGGCAACCCGCCGTGTAACAGTAAGAGGCCGTCAGCGCAGCGGGCAGAGGCCCAGCGTCACCCTGTCGTTATCCCCGTAATCGCGCACCGTGGCTACCTCACGGTAGCCGCCATCGCGCAGCAACTGACGCACCGCCTCCCCCTGATCCCAACCATGCTCCAGCAACAGCCAGCCATCAGTCAGCAAATAAGTGGGGGCATGGGCCACAATGTGGCGGATATCAGCCAGCCCGGCGTCATCGGCAACCAGCGCCGAGCGAGGTTCAAAGCGCACGTCACCCTGCTCGAGATGGGGATCGGCGCCATCAATATAGGGGGGATTGGAGACAATCACCGCAAATCGTGGCGTCTTGTCGCGATCCGGCTCGCCCAGCGGCTCGAACCAGCTACCATCGCGCACCTCGATGGGCAATCCCAGCGCGGCGCTGTTCTCGCGGGCCAGTGCCGCGGCATCGGCCATCCGATCCACCGCCCATACATCGACCTCGGGCCGCTCTGACTTGAGCGCCAATGCGATGGCACCGGTGCCGGTGCCCAGATCCAGCACGGCGCAGGGCCCTTGCGGGATTTTGGTCAACGCCTGCTCCACCAGCACCTCGGTATCGGGGCGCGGGATCAGGGTCGCCGGGCTCACTTTCAGCGGCAGCGACCAGAACTCCCGCTCGCCAACGAGATGGGCGATGGGTTCGCCATTGAGACGACGGGCCAGCCACTCCTGCAGGGTGGCCTGCTGGGCGGCATCCAGCTCGCGCTCTGGCCAGGTCATCAGATAGCTGCGACGGCAGGCGAGCAGATGGCAGAGCAGCACATCGGCGTCGGCGCGGGGCGACTCCCCCTCTGCCAACACGGTCATGATATGGGCGCGGGCCTGCTGGATCTGCATCAGTGCCACTCCACCTTATGGGCACCACACTTAATGCGAGCTTGCCGGATCACCATTTGCATCAGTTGTTCTCGGCCAGCGAGGCGAGCTGATCGGCCTGATACTCCTGCACCAGCGGGGTGATGATGCAGTCCAGATCCCCTTCCAGGATCTCGGAGAGGCGATAGAGGGTGAGGTTGATGCGGTGCTCGGAAAGGCGGCCCTGCGGGTAGTTGTAGGTACGAATGCGCTCGGAGCGATCACCGGAGCCCACCAGATTGCGGCGGGTGCTCTGCTCGGCGGCACGGTGGCGCTCATCCTCGGCCGCTTGCAGACGGGCAGAGAGCACTGACATCGCCTTGGCGCGGTTCTTGTGCTGGGAGCGCTCGTCCTGACACTCCACCACCAGACCGGTCGGCAGGTGGGTGATGCGAATGGCCGAGTCGGTCTTGTTGACGTGCTGACCACCGGCACCGGAGGCGCGGAAGGTGTCGATCTTCAAGTCGGAAGGGTTGATCTCGATCTGCTCGGCCTCCGGCACTTCCGGCAGCACGGCGACGGTACAGGCGGAGGTGTGCACCCGGCCCTGAGATTCGGTCTCCGGCACCCGCTGCACCCGATGACCACCGGATTCAAACTTGAGGCGGCCATAGACGCGCTCGCCGTCGATCTTGGCGATCACCTCCTTGTAGCCACCGTACTCACCGTCGTTGCAGCTGACGATGGAGACGCGCCAGCCCTGACGCTCGGCAAACCGTGAATACATGCGGAACAGGTCACCGGCAAAGATGGCCGCTTCGTCGCCACCGGCACCGGCGCGGATCTCCAGATAGCAGTTGTTGTCATCCTTGGGATCCTTGGGCAGCAACATCAGTTGCAGCTCCTGCTCCAGCGCCTCCAGATTGGCCTTGGCGAGCGGCAGCTCCTCCTGCGCCATCTCGCGCAGATCGGCATCGTCCTCTTCCAGCATCATCTGGGTGGTCTCCAGATCATCCTGAGCCTGACGATAACGCTGGAAGGCGTGAACGATATCTTCCAGCTGGGCATATTCGCGGGTCAGGGCGCGGTAGCGATCCTGATCCGAGACCACGTCCGGCTCGCCGAGCATGGCCTGTACTTCTTCGTGGCGCTCGATGAGGCCTTCCAGCTTTCTGATCAGTGACGGATTCATAACTCTTGCATTCTCAATGGAGGACGGGACAACCGGCAGGTTGCCCGAAAATTATGGCTCTTGTGACAACCCCAGCGCCTGCCGCAAGCGGGAGAGCTCGCTCTGATCCCCCCGGGAAGCAGCCTGGCGCAACGCCTGGGTCGGCGCGTGGATCAATTTGTTGGTGAGGCGATGGGCCATCGCCTTGAGCGCCTGTTCGGCACTCTCACCCTGTGCCAGCGCCAGCAGGGCCCGTTGCAGCTCTTCGTCAGCCACTTGCTGGGACTGATGGCGATAGTCGCGAATGAGGTCGACCGAGCTCTGGCCGCGATACCAGCCCATGAACTCGTCGCGCTCTTCCTGCACGATCACTTCCGCCTGCGCGGCCGCCCGTTTACGGGTTTCGAGGTTCTGCTCGATGATCCCCTGCAAATCATCCACCGTGTAGAGATAGGCATCGGAGAGCTCATCGACTTCGGCTTCGATGTCGCGCGGTACGGCAATATCCACCAGAAACATCGGCTTGAAACGGCGGGCCTTGAGGGCGCGCTCCACCATCCCCTTGCCGATGATCGGCAGCGGGCTCGCCGTCGAGCTGATGACAATATCCGCCTCGTGCAGATAGTCGGGGATCTCTTCCAGCGTCATCACCTGGGCGCCGAATTCGGTTGCCAAGGTTTGGGCGCGCTGCAAGGTGCGGTTGGCCACCATCATCTTGGTGACGTTCTGCTCGCGCAGGTGACGGGCCACCAGTTCGATGGTCTCCCCCGCCCCGACCAGCAGTACCTTGGTCTGGGAGAGATCGGAGAAGATCCGCCGACCCAAGCTGACGGCGGCAAACGCCACCGACACGGCACTGGCGCCAATCTCGGTATCGGTGCGCACTCTTTTCGCCACCGAGAAAGATTTCTGGAACAGTCGCTCCAGCGTCCCCTTGAGGGATTCGGACTGCTGGGCGTGGGCGTAGGATTGCTTGATCTGCCCCAGGATCTGCGGCTCTCCCAGCACCAGCGAGTCGAGCCCGCACGCCACCCGCATCAGGTGGCGTACCGCCTCTTCGTCGTGATGCTGATAGATGGCAGTGACCAATTCGGCCGCGTCCAGCCCGTGGAACTGCTGCAGCCAGCGCAGTACCTGCTCCTGCCGCTCCCCCTCCAGATTGCAATAGAGTTCGGTCCGGTTGCAGGTGGAGACGATCACCGCCTCGCTGACACCGGGTTGGCTCACCAGCTCACGCAAGGCGCGATCGATGCAGTCCGGGCCAAAGGCGACCCGTTCCCGCAAGGCGACACTGGCGGTGTTGTGGTTGATTCCGAGGGCAAGCAAACTCATGAGTGGGCGACGATCATTTCATACGCTGGGTGCAAAGGCTGCCAATTGTACGAGAAAGGGTAAGTCTTTAAAAGCAATACGGCCGCCCCGTATACTGTGGCAAATTCCTCTCTCTGGAGCCGTCTCTTGCTGCTACGTATTTTTACCCTCACCTGCCTGCTGTTGCTGGCCGGTTGTGCCACCACCCAGCCCCAGCGTGACCAGGTGAACTGGAACCAGGAGCGGACCCGTCTCGAGCAGCTGACCCACTGGCAGCTGTCCGGCAAGATGGCCATCATCACCCCCCAACAAAAGGGCAGCGCCCGCCTCAACTGGCAGCAGGATGGCGAGGATTATCGCCTCAACCTCACCAGCCTGATTGGCACCAGCATTCTGGAGCTCTCTCGCAGCAAGGGGGAGATCACCCTGCTCGACAGCGACGGCAATCGCCACCAGAGCCAGGATGCCGAAGCGCTGATCTATCAGCTGACCGGCTGGAATATTCCGGTCGCCGGATTGCCGGAGTGGATCAAGGGGCTGCCGGGTCAGGCGGAGTTTGAACTCAACCCCGACAGCAGTCTGGCCAGCGTGCGCGACGGCCAGTGGCAGATCGTCTATGGCGATTATCGGGATCAGGATGGCTACCGCCTGCCGCACCTGCTGACCATGACCGGCCAGAACAGCCGCCTCAAGCTTCAGATCAACCAATGGACTCTTGCACGTTAATGGCTTCCACACGCTGGCCGGCACCGGCCAAACTCAACCTGTTTTTACACGTCAATGGCCGTCGTCCCGATGGCTATCACGAGCTGCAGACCCTGTTTATCTTCCTCAACCACAGCGATTGGCTCGAGTTCGAGGTGATTCCTGATAGCGACACACTCACCCTGAGCCCGGCCATTCCCGGGGTGCCGGATGAGCAGAATCTGATTATCCGAGCGGCGCGGCTGCTGCAGGCAACCCTGCCGAGCCCGCAAGGTGCCCATATCCGGCTGGAGAAGGTACTGCCCATGGGGGGCGGCATTGGCGGCGGTTCGTCCGATGCCGCGACCACGCTGGTGGCGCTTAACCACCTCTGGCAAGCAGGTTTGAGTGAAGATGAACTGGCAGCGCTCGGCGTCCAGTTGGGGGCCGATGTACCGGTGTTTGTCCGTGGCAAGGCGGCCTTTGCCGAAGGAGTGGGCGAGCGGCTGCAACCGGTCGAACTGCCCGATGCCTGGTATCTGGTGCTCAAGCCGGATTGCCATGTGGCGACCGCGGCCGTATTCCAGGATCCGGACCTGCCCAGAGCCACACCGAAAATGGCGTTGGACAACCTGCTGGAAGGTGAGTGGAAAAACGATTGCGAATCACTGGTGAAAAAGCGCCACCCCGAGGTTGCCAATGCGCTCGGCTGGTTGCTAGAATACGCGCCGTCAAGAATGACGGGCACAGGAGCCTGCGTCTTTGCTCAATTTGAAGACGAAGTGACTGCTCGGGAAGTGTTGGCCTGCGTGCCGGAGGGACTTGATGGGTTTGTCGCCAAGGGCGAGAACATATCACCTCTCTTCTCCACATTGCAACAGTTCAAATGATTGGGGTATCGCCAAGCGGTAAGGCAGCGGGTTTTGATCTCGCCATTCCTAGGTTCGAATCCTAGTACCCCAGCCAATTTTGCCGAACAGCATTGATGATGATTAACGTGGCCGGTTTTGCACTCGGCCACGGATTCGGGTTACCGGTATCATCACAATCATTCATTGGGCAGCAGACGCCTTGTACGTTATCTTGATAAATCGTTTGCCCCAAAACGATAGGGTCTGATTTCAGACTCCCCCACATACTGGATGCAACCCCGAGGTTTCAAACCGTGCCTGACATGAAGCTGTTTGCTGGTAACGCAACGCCGGAACTAGCCCAGAAGATCGCAGATCGCCTGTTTATCAAACTCGGCAATGCTGCCGTAGGTCGCTTTAGCGACGGCGAGATCAGCGTACAGATCAATGAGAATGTACGTGGTGGCGATATCTTCATCATTCAATCCACCTGTGCCCCGACCAACGACAATTTGATGGAATTGATCGTCATGGTAGATGCACTGCGTCGTGCTTCAGCTGGCCGTATCACTGCCGTTATCCCCTACTTTGGTTATGCCCGTCAGGACCGCCGCGTCCGCTCCGCCCGTGTACCTATCACCGCCAAGGTTGTCGCTGACTTCCTCTCCAGCGTGGGTGTGGATCGCGTGCTGACCGTTGACCTGCATGCCGAGCAAATTCAAGGTTTCTTCGACGTTCCGGTAGACAACGTGTTCGGTAGCCCGGTGCTGCTGGAAGACATGAAGGCCAAGAACCTCGAGTCTCCTGTCGTCGTCTCCCCGGACATCGGTGGCGTAGTGCGTGCCCGCGCTATCGCCAAGCTGCTGGATGACACCGACATCGCCATCATCGACAAGCGCCGTCCCCGCCCGAACGTCTCCCAGGTCATGCACCTGATCGGTGACGTTGCCGGCCGCGACTGCGTCATTGTTGATGACATGATCGACACCGGCGGCACCCTGTGCAAAGCCGCAGAAGCCCTGAAAGAGCGCGGCGCCAAGCGAGTATTCGCTTACGCCACTCACCCGGTCTTCTCCGGCACTGCCGTCGAGAACATCAAGAACTCGGTGATCGATGAACTGATCATCACCGACTCCATCCCGCTCACTGCGGAGATGAAAGCGATTGGCAAAGTCAAACAGCTGACCCTGTCGACTGTACTGGCCGAAGCCATTCGTCGCATCAGCAACGAAGAGTCCATCTCTGCCATGTTTGAGCATTGATAGATTCAGCAATAACGAAAACCGCCATCAGGCGGTTTTCGTCTTTCTGGACCATCTCTTTCCAACTTTCTGCTATCTGGTACGACCCTGCCCCCGGCAGGCTTAAGGATTTACCCATGAATTGCTTGCGTCCCCTCCTGCTCGCGACCCTCACCTGCGCCCTGTTCGCCTGTCAGCCCGTCAAAGAGAACCCGCCCTTCGTGCTGACCCTGGCGCACATGAACGACACCCACTCCCAGTTTGATCCGGTCAATGCCGAGATCAAAGGGCAGATCTTTGCCCCGCAGGGGGAGACGGACACCCTCTATACCCGCTTTGGCGGTTATCCGCGCCTGCTGACCATGGCGAAAGCCTATCAGGCCGATGCGCTGGCCAAGAACCAACCCATGTTGCTGCTGCACGGCGGCGACGCCTGGCAAGGGAGCGGTTACTTCAAGCTCAACGAGGGGATGGCCAACGCCGAGTTGCTGAGCCAGTTCGGCCTCGATGCCATGGCGCTGGGCAACCACGAGTTCGATCTGGACAACCAGAAGCTGGCCCGCTTCATCGAGGGGGTCAACTTCCCGGTGCTGGCCGCCAACCTCGACACCAAGGCCGATCCGGCCCTCAGCAAGGCAGACAACCTCAAGCCCTTTGTGGTCTACGCCTTTGACGGCAACCAGAAGAGCCCGGTCACCGACATCAATAATCTGCCGCAAGGCAAACAGCTGGTCGCCGTCATCGGTCTGGTGCTGGAAGACATGGGCAACATAGCGCCCAACGTTGGCAAACTGCGCTTTGGCAAGGAGGTCGCCTCGGCTCAGGCCACGGTCGACATGCTGCAAGCCAAAGGGATCCACCAGATCGTCGCCCTGACCCACATCGGCAACGAGCGGGATCTGACGCTGGCGGCCAAGGTAAACGGCCTCGATGCCATCGTCGGCGGCCACTCCCACAGCCTGCTTGGCGATTTTCGCAATATCGGTTGGGGCAAGACCGGCGACTACGCCAAGCTGGTGACCAATCCGGATGGTATCGGCAAAACCTGCGTGGTGCAGGCGGGTTCCTATGCCCAGGCCATCGGTCTGGCCCAGGTGACCTTTGACAGCCACGGTCAGGTGACCGACTGCCAGGGCCACAACAGCCTGCTGGCCAGCCGCGACTTCTTCGCCGATGCGGCGCGCAAGCAGGCGCTCGACGATACCCGCAGCAAAGAGGCGAGCCAGTTTATCGACAACCAGCCCAATCTGGTGACTGTGGATGAAGACCCTCGCCTGCGCGGCATCATCGACAGCCATTACAAACCGGCGCTGGAGCAAGCCTACGGCCCGGTGATCGGCACCATTCCCGAGCAGTTGCAAAATGCCCGTCGCCCCGGCGACAACGGCAGCGACAGCCACGGCTCAGATGTAGCGCCGCTGGTTGCCGAAGGGGAGTTCTACTGGGCCAATACGCCAGCAGTGCAAGCCCTGACCGGCGGGCCGGCCGACTTCGCCCTGCTGGCGGTGGGCGGCGTGCGCGCCGAACTGCCCGCTGGCGAATGGCGCGAGGGGGATAGTGCCCTCACCCTGCTGCCGTTCAAGAACCAGCTCTCGGTGCTGACCCTGACTGGCGCCGAGGTGCGCGCCCTCTTGACCGAGACCATCACCGCCACCCTGCCCGCCAGCGCCCATGCCGGCAAGTTCCCCTATGGCGGCCACCTGCGTTACACCTTCCAGGAGACCGACGCTGGCAAAGCGGGCACCCTGACCCAATTGCAGCGCAAGACCGCAAACGGCGAGTGGCAGGATCTGGTGGATAGCCAGCGCTATCGGGTAGTGATGAACGCCTACAGCGCCAACGGCAACGATGGCTGGCAGGCACTGGCCAATGCCCAGCGCCACCAGAGCGAGCGGGTCGACATCGCCAGCGTCAATGGCAAGCTGACCGCCTTCCCGGTGCTGAAAGTGACACAAAACGGCGAGCTGCTGAGCGCCGTCTATGCCCCAGACCAGGCCCTTGATTGCAAGGCCAGCGGCGTGGATTGCGGCACCGATGCGGCCTCCTTCGTCGAGTATGTGCGCGATGCCCGCCCCACCCTGACCGCGCTGGATGAAGAGACCGTCACCCTGCTGCGCGCCAAATAACGACTGTAGTCAACCAGGCACAGTCCATCGGTAAGCTGAAACGGGCCTCATGCAAGAGGCCCGTTTGCCCACAGTTAGCCACCCATTAGCCGCCCCCATTTGCCGCAATAGTGGGGCAAATTCCGCCATAACATGAGCATTGGTTGAGTGATCGCCACTCGGCGGCTAGAATATTGCGTCCTATTGCCCTGGGTAGTGTGCCCACGGCAGCTGCGAGTGAAGACATCAAGCGTGACAAGCGAAATCAAACTGATCGTCGGACTGGGCAATCCCGGCCCGGAATATGCCAAGACCCGCCACAACGCGGGCGCCTGGTATGTGGAGCAACTGGCCCGCTGGCACAATGTCAGCCTGCGTGAAGAACCCAAATTCTTCGGCCATACTGCCCGCATTCTGGTCGAGGGGCAGGATGTGCGGCTGCTCATCCCGAACACCTATATGAACCTCTCTGGCAAGGCGGTGGCCGCACTGGCGCGTTTTTATCAGATTGAGCCGGAAGCAATGCTGGTTGCCCATGACGAACTGGATCTGCCGCCAGGCATCGCCAAGTTCAAGCAGGGCGGTGGTCATGGCGGCCATAACGGCCTCAAAGACATCATCGCCAGGATGGGCAACAACAATAACTTTTTCCGGCTGCGTCTCGGGATCGGCCATCCCGGCAGCAAAGAGCAGGTGGCAGGCTTCGTCCTGACCAAGGCTCCCAGCAGTGAACAGAGCCTGATCGACGCAGCACTGGATGAATCCCTGCGCGCCACCGATATCCTGTTCAAACAAGATATGACCAAGGCCATGAATCGCTTGCACAGCTTCAAGGCTGAAAAGGTATAAGTCGGTTTGACCCTGTACGGGCATTGTGCCGGTGCATGAGCAACGACCAGAACAAGCATGACATGGGCCGCCTGCGGGCGACCCTCAACAGCATCCATCAAGTAAGGTAATAATCCATGGGTTTTAAATGCGGTATCGTGGGCCTGCCCAATGTAGGCAAATCCACCCTGTTCAACGCGCTGACCAAGGCCGGTATCGAAGCCGCCAACTTCCCGTTCTGCACCATCGAGCCGAACACCGGTGTGGTCCCGATGCCGGATCCCCGCCTCGATCAGCTAGCTGCCATCATCAATCCGCAGCGCGTTGTGCCGACCACCATGGAATTTGTCGACATCGCAGGCCTGGTTGCCGGCGCCTCCAAGGGTGAAGGTCTGGGCAACCAGTTCCTGGCCAACATCCGTGAAACCGAAGCGATCGGCCACGTGGTGCGCTGCTTCGATGACGAGAACATCATTCACGTTGCCGGCAAGGTCTCCCCTGCTGACGATATCGAAGTGATCAACACCGAGTTGGCCCTGTCGGATCTGGACGCCTGCGAGCGCGCCATTCACCGCCAGTCCAAGCGCGCCAAAGGCGGCGACAAGGATGCCAAACTGGAAGTGGAAGTGCTGGAGAAGATCCGCGTTGCGCTGGAAAACGGTCAGATGATCCGTGGTCTGAAGCTGGATAAAGAAGAGCTGGCCGCCGTGAGCCACCTCAACTTCCTGACCCTGAAACCCACCATGTATATCGCCAACGTGGCGGAAGATGGCTTCGAAAACAACCCCTACCTCGACAAGGTGCGTGAAATCGCCGCCGCCGAGAACGCGGTCGTGGTCGTGGTCTGCTGCGCCATCGAAGCGGACATCGCCGAACTGGACGACGAAGATCGCGCCGAGTTCATGGCTGACCTTGGCATCGAAGAGCCGGGTCTGAACCGGGTGATCCGCTCCGGTTACGAGCTGCTCAACCTTCAGACCTACTTCACCGCCGGTGTGAAAGAGGTGCGCGCCTGGACCATCCCGGTCGGTGCCACTGCCCCGCAAGCGGCTGGCAAGATCCACACCGACTTTGAAAAAGGCTTTATTCGCGCCCAAACCATCGCCTTTGAAGACTTTATCACCTACAAGGGTGAGCAAGGCGCCAAGGAAGCAGGCAAGATGCGCGCCGAAGGGAAAGAGTACATCGTCAAAGATGGCGATATCATGAACTTCCTGTTCAACGTCTAATCCCATGACAGGCCAGCATTTGCTGGCCTGTTTTTTATCTGTCATTGCCCGGGCAATGATGGCTATGTCTTAAAAAAAACCAGATTGTTGGGCTTTTGCGCAACAGAGGCCAATAACTGGTCAAACGCACTCAAATTGCGTTTTTCTGGCAAAAAAAGGGTTGACGCCCCAGAGCCAGATACGCATAATTCGGCCCGCACGGTGACGAGGCAACGACTCATCGGAAGCAAGGTTGGCTATGTAGCTCAGTTGGTTAGAGCATCGCACTCATAATGCGGGGGTCACAGGTTCGAATCCCGTCATAGCCACCATCTCTAGTTGGGGTATCGCCAAGCGGTAAGGCAGCGGGTTTTGATCTCGCCATCCCTAGGTTCGAATCCTAGTACCCCAGCCATTTTTAAAAGTTCTTTGCCAGTCTCATGACTGTTGAGGAGCGCTGTTGGGGTATCGCCAAGCGGTAAGGCAGCGGGTTTTGATCTCGCCATCCCTAGGTTCGAATCCTAGTACCCCAGCCATTTTTACTTGTATTTGACTCAGGTTGAACACAAGACGGCTATGTAGCTCAGTTGGTTAGAGCATCGCACTCATAATGCGGGGGTCACAGGTTCGAATCCCGTCATAGCCACCATTAATTCTGTTGGGGTATCGCCAAGCGGTAAGGCAGCGGGTTTTGATCTCGCCATCCCTAGGTTCGAATCCTAGTACCCCAGCCATTTTTGAAGTTCTTTGCCAGTCTCGTGATTGTTGAAGAGCGCTGTTGGGGTATCGCCAAGCGGTAAGGCAGCGGGTTTTGATCTCGCCATCCCTAGGTTCGAATCCTAGTACCCCAGCCATTTTTCTGTTCTCTTCCACGTTTGTGGTCGATAACAAACGGCTATGTAGCTCAGTTGGTTAGAGCATCGCACTCATAATGCGGGGGTCACAGGTTCGAATCCCGTCATAGCCACCATTAATATTGCGGAAGTGGCGAAATTGGTAGACGCACCAGATTTAGGTTCTGGCGCCCTAGGCGTGAGAGTTCGAGTCTCTCCTTCCGCACCATTAATAGCAGTACCAAACAGACCAGCTCACGCTGGTTTTTTTGCATCTGAAATTTGTCTCTCCCCAGTTTTTCTCTCACGCCTCTATGAACCCATCTCCACGTTAGTTCACGTTCTCGCCCCCCTTCACTGATCCCGAGCACGCCTTGCCACTCTCGTCTCCCGGCCACAAAAAAGCGGCCCGCAGGCCGCTGGTACACACATTCATCATCCCGGTTATCAGAACGGGAAGAACCAGGGAATAGCCACCACGCTCACCGCCATCACCAACAGGGTAAAGGGCACCCCGATGCGGATAAAGTCGGCGAACTGGTAGTTGCCCGGCCCCAGCACCAGAGTATTCACCGGTGACGAGACCGGCGTCATAAAGGCGGCCGAGGCGGCAATGGCGATGGTCATGGCAAACGGATAGGGCGATACCCCCATCTGCTGCGCCGTGCCCAGCGCAATAGGCGCCATCAGTACCGCGGTGGCGGTGTTGGAGATAAATAGCCCAATCACCGCACAGAGCGCAAACAGGCTGGCCAGCATCACCCGCGGCCCCATCTCCCCCACTGCGCTCATCAAGCCACCGACGATCAGATCCACCCCGCCGGTTTTTTGCAGCGCCAGCGCGAAGGGGAGCATGCCGACGATGAGGATCAGGGTCGGCCAGTGGATCGACTTGTAGGCACTCTCCATGTCGATGCAGCGAAACTTGCCCATCAGCAGACAGGCGATCAGCGCCGCAATCACGTTGGGCACCGGATCGGTCACCATCAGCAGGATCATCACCCCGAGGCAGACCAACGCGTGGATCGCCTGACTGCGGGCGGGAGCCATCTCGTCCACCTCGGCAGGCAAGCCCATCAGCAAAAAGTCTCGGCTGTGGGTCTGTAGCAGCCGGATATGGCTCCAGTTGCCCACCACCAGCAGGGTATCCCCCATCTGCAACGGCTCGTCCACCAGCTTGCCTGCCAGTGCCTCGCCGTCGCGACGCAGCCCCACCACGCTCAGGCCATAGCTGGAGCGGAAGGTCACCTCCCGCACGCTTTTGCCCAACAGTTTGGACTCGGGGATCAGCGACACCTCGGCCATTCCCACCTCCCGCGCCTGATCGGAGAAGTACTCACCGCGCAGGATCATGGGTTCGAGCCGCGCCTCGCTGCAAAACGCCCGCACATCCACTTCGGGATCGGACATGTCGATCAGCAGCACATCCTTCGCCTGAAATTCACTGATCCCCGACACCGGCACCATCACCCGGCGAAACTTGCGCCAGCGCTCCACCCCGATGACATGGGCGCCATAGCGGGCACGCAGTTGCAGTTCGTCCAGGGTATGGCCAATCAGCGGAGAGTCCGGCCGCAGCGCCAGACGGCGGGCCCGACCGGCCAGCCGGTAGTCACGGATCAGATCGCGCAGGGTGCGGCGCCCGGTCGGCTTGCCCTTACCCTCTTCTCCCTCGCCCACCAAAGAGCCGCGCACCAGCAGCATGTAGAGAATCCCCAGCCCCAGAATCAGCACGCCCATGGGGGTGAAACCGAAGAAGCCGAAGCCGTGAATGCCGTGGCGCATCAGCTCGCTGTTGACCACCATGTTGGGGGGCGTGGCCACCAGCGTCATCATGCCGCTGATCAGTCCGGCAAAACCGAGCGGCATCATCAGGCGACCGGCGGGGATCCCCATCCGGTTCGCCACGCTCAACACCACCGGGATAAAGATGGCCACCACCCCGGTGCTGCTCATCACCGCCCCCAGACTCGCCACCGCCACCATCAGCAGCACCAGTAGCTTGGTCTCGCTGCTGCCCGCCACCTTCACCAATGCATCCCCCACCTGATAGGCGATGCCGGTACGCACCAACCCCTCACCCACCACGAACAGGGCGGCAATCAGAATGACGTTGGGATCGCTAAAGCCCGCCAGCGCCTCCGACAGGGTGAGGGTGCCGCTCAGCACAAACAGGATGACCACCCCCAGGGCCACCACGTCCATGCGCACCTTGTTGGTCATGAAGAGATAGATGGCACCAGCCAGCAGACAGAGCACCCAGACAAGCTCGGAATTCAATGCAACCTCCTTTTATCACGTGATTCTCCTCCCGGAGAGTGGACTCTATCAGACCACAGCCATGGCGCTATCATCTTGCTACATATCAATAAAGTCCGGCCAGCGGGGGCACCATAACCCATCAGTGCTGGAATAACCGGGCACCAGCGGCGATTTCTTTGATATGGGCCAAGCCCGGGGCGGACAAAAGTCCTGCCCCTGCTCCCCCTCACCCCTTAGAATGGCGCCCTCGCATACTAACCCTCATGCCTAAGGATCAGAAAATGAGCATATTCGAGCTGTTCAGCATCAATAACACCCTGGTGACCATCCCGCTGGGTGGCGGCTATGCCATGTCATGGATTGAAGCCATCGGCACTTTATTCGGCCTGGCCTGCATCTGGTTTGCCAGTCAGGAGAAGACCATCAACTACCTGTTTGGCCTGATCAACGTCAGCCTGTTTGCCATCATCTTCTTCCAGATCCAGCTCTACGGGCTGTTGATGCTGCAGCTGTTCTTCTTCTGCGCCAACGTCTACGGCTGGTACGCCTGGACCCGCCCGGCCAACGATCAGGGGGATACCCTGCAGATCCGCTGGCTCAGCAAATCCAAGCTGATGGTGACCGCCGCCGTGAGCGTGTTGGCCATCGCCCTGCTGACCCGCTATATCGACCCGGTCTTCGCCACCCTGGCGCGTACCTCGGTCTCCCTGCTCAACCTGTTTGGTGCCAACCTGGCCATCCCCGAGCCTTCACCCGATGCCTTCCCGTTCTGGGATGCCAGCATGACGGTGCTCTCGGTGGTCGCCCAGATCCTGATGACCCGCAAATATGTGGAGAACTGGATCCTCTGGGTCGTCATCAACATCATCAGCATCGGTGTCTATGCCGCGCAGGGCGTCTACGCCATGTCGCTGGAGTACCTGATCCTGCTGTTTATCGCCGCCAACGGCACCCGCCTCTGGGTGATTGCCGCCAAGCGCCAACCACAAGGTCTGTAAGCCATGACGTTATTACCCCATCTCCAGTGCCGCCCCGACCAGATTGCCGAGCGGGTGGTGCTGTGCGGCGACCCGGCCCGGGTCGATCGCATCGCCAGCCAGCTTGAAGAGTGTGAGGTGCTGCGGCAAAACCGGGAGTTTCGCCTCATCAACGGCCGCTATCGGGGGCTGCCCATCACGGTCTGCAGCACCGGCATCGGTGGCGCCTCGGCCATCATCGCGCTGGAGGAGCTGGTGCAAGCAGGCGCCCGCTCGCTGGTACGGGTCGGCTCCGCCGGTGCCCTGCAACACGACATCGGGCTGGGCGATCTCATCGTGGTGGAAGGGGCGGTGCGCAATGAGGGGGCCTCACAGGCCTATCTGCCCGCCGAGTACCCCGCCTGCGCCGATATCTGGCTGCAAGCGGCTCTGCTCAACCATGTGGCCACAGGCAGCCAGCCTTACTGGCACGGGCTGGTGCGCTCCCACGACAGCTTCTATCGGGATGACGAGCAGGAGGTGTGCCGCTACTGGCATGCCCGTGGCGTGCTCGGCGCCGATATGGAGACCGCCTCCCTGCTGACCGTGGGTCGCCTGCGCAAGGTGCGGGTCGCCGCCGTGCTCTGCAACGTGGTGCTGTTCGAGCAGGATGTGCAGCAAGGGGTGGCGGATTACACCAGCGCCGAGCAGGTGATGATGGCTGGTGAGCAACACGCTATCGCAGCCGCCCTCCACGCGTTGGCACAATAAACCGCAAACCGTTAACTGCGGCACATCCGCTACCGTGCGGGCTGGTATCCAGCCCGCACTCTTGCTAGCCTCATGGCCCCCGTCATCCGGTGCGACAGGCAAGTCATGCAGCAACAGCCCTACCCTCTCGGCCGTTTTCACGCCGAACTCCAGCAGCTTGAACCCCGCTTTGCCGCGGCGCTCGAGGCCTGCACCCTGTTTCTGCGCCGCTACCTGCCGGGCGAATTGATCATGCGCCAGGGGGAGCTGAGCGAGCAGCTCTATCTGGTCGAACGTGGCCGGGTCTCCCTCAACAGCACGGTGCACTCGGGCCGCAGCTTCCAGCTCGGCGAAATAGCCTGCCATAGCCAGATTTTCGGCGAGATGGAGTTCTTCAGCGCCACCCCGGTGCAGTGGAACGTGGTGGCCGAGACCGAGCTCGATGCCCGGGTCATCTGTGCCCACAAGCTGGCCCAGCGACTGCTGGCCGAACCCGAGCTGACCCTGTTCTTTGCCGCCGCGCTTGCCAGCGACTATCTCGATACCCTGGAGATCACCACCAGCCGCCTGCTCCACCCCATCGCCTACAACATTGCCTATGAGCTGTGGCGCGAGCGCCAGCGCACCCCGATGCTGGGGTCACGCAAGCGGGCCCACGAGGCGGCACGCTTTGGCACCACCGAGCGGGTCTACCGCCGTGCCCTCAAGGAGCTGATCGAACAGGGCATTGTCTGCGAAGGGGCCGAGGGGCCCACCATCGCCGATCTCGCCAGGCTGCGCGCCTATCTCGACCTTTGATTTCTATTCACCTAATTTCGATTCCCCCTGTCAGGAGTCACCATGTCTGCCCATCCCTATCCCGAGTTCACCTTCTTCAGCCGCTTCGTCGCCGACATTCAGGCTGGCCGCAAGACCATCACCATCCGTGACGAGAGCGAGGCCAACTGGCAACCCGGCCAGCGGCTGGCCCTGTTCACCAATCCGGAGCACCAACCCTTTGGCACCATAGAGGTACTCTCGGTCAAGGTGGTCGCCTTTGATGAACTGAGCGATGAGCACGCCCGTCAGGAGAACATGAGCCTCCCCGAGCTCAAGCAGGTGATCCGCGATATCTACCCCGATCTGCCGCCGCTCTATGTGATTGAATTCAAACTGATTGCCTGAACCGGATTTGGCCTTTGCCGAGCAATATGTTAATAGTGTGCTCTTTTGAATCAGGGAGGTGACCCGAGTGTTTGAGATAGCGAGCCTGCGAGAGGGCATGATGCACGGGGTCGAGCTGTTCCAGCTGCTGCTGGAGATCATCTCCATCGCCTGTGTGGTGATAGGGCTTGGCAAGACCCTCTGGCTGGCGGCGCGGGTACGGGATCACCAGCCCGGCTTTCCGCGCATTCGCCTCTGCTTTGGCAGCTGGCTCATTCTGGCGCTGGAGTTCCAGCTCGCCGCCGACATCCTGGCCACCACGGTCGCACCGAGCAAGGAGGAGCTGATCCGCCTTGCCATCATCGCGGTGATCCGCACCTTCCTGAACTACTTCCTCGGCAAGGAGCTGGAGGCGCAGGCGGAACGCCAACAAGAGAAGGTTGAGCACCAGCAAGAGCCAAACGTCGAGCAGGCCGGGGCCACCCGATAACGGCTCATGCCTCAGGGCATATGAGTAAACCGCCATCCCGACCACGTCCGTGACTCGGGATGGCACCATTGTGACCCTCCCCTCACTTTTGGCAATCAGCCAATACTGGAACCCTTTTCAAGGTTTCCCCTGCCCTGTTGACTGCCCGCTCATCTGCGTAAGATAGAAAATCTCTTCCCCCTACCGGCCACGCTGATGAATACGCACCCCTGCCACACGCCCGCCATCAACCTCGATAGCTGCGTCATCTACCAGATCTACCCCATGAGTTTTCAGGACAGCGATGGCGACGGCATCGGGGATATCAACGGCATCCGTCAGCGCCTCGACTATCTGGCACAGCTTGGTGTCGATATGCTGTGGCTCACCCCCATCTATCGCTCCCCCAAGCGGGACAACGGCTACGATGTGGCGGACTACCGCGCCATCGACCCCGCCTTTGGCACTCTGGCCGAGATAGAACAGCTGATCAGCGAGGCCGCCGCCCGTGGTATCGGCCTTATGATGGATATCGTCGCCAACCATACCTCCACCGAGCATGAGTGGTTTGTGCAGGCGCTGGCGGGGGATCCTCACTATCAGGACTATTACGTGTTTCGCGACCAGGCCTTCGTTGACGCTCACCCTATCACCTCGATTTTTGGCGGTAGCGGCTGGGAATATGTGCCAGCGCTTGATCGCTACTACCTGCACAACTTCGATGCGAGTCAGGCCGATCTGGACTGGGACAACCCGGCTGTGCGGGCCGAGATGGCGGCGGTGATCAACTTCTGGCTGGGCAAAGGGATCAAGGGGTTTCGCTTCGATGTGATCGATATGGTGAGCAAGGAGTGGGGCCGACTTGCCATGAGCAATGGTCCACGCCTGCACGACTATATCCGCGAGCTCAATGCCGCAAGCTTTGGCGGCAAGGGGATCATCACGGTGGGGGAAACCTGGGGAGCCGATCTCGCCCATATGCAGCGCTATTCCCACCCCGATGGCAGCGAGTTCAGCATGGTGTTCAACTTCGAGCATCTGGGGCTGGGCAGTGACAAGTGGTCATCCCGCTTCGATCCCCTCGCCTTCAAACGGGCCATGGCCCACCACCAGCAGGGGCTGCATGGCCGGGGCTGGAACAGCCTGTTTCTGAATAACCACGACCTGCCCCGCGCCGTCTCCCGCTTTGGCGATGACAGACCCGAGTGGCGCGAAACCAGCGCCAAGCTGTGGGCCATGGTGCTGCACATGATGCAGGGCACCCCTTTTATCTATCAGGGGGAGGAGCTGGCCATGACCAACCGCCACTGGCAGGCCGACGAGCTGCGCGACGTGGAGGCGATCAACTACCGCGCCAGCCAGTCGGAGCTGGGTCCTGCCGAGCTGAGTCGGCGGCTCGATGCCATCGGCCGCGACAACGCCCGCACCCCGATGCAGTGGGACGCAGGTCCTCACGCAGGTTTCAGCACCACCGCGCCCTGGATTGCCCTCAACGCCAACCACTCTGATATCAGCGCCGCCGAGCAGCTGACCCGCCCCGACTCGCCGTTTCACTGCTATCGCCAGCTTATCGCCCTGCGCAAGGCTCACCCCGTCATTCGCCACGGCGACTTCGAGCTGCTGGATGGGGATGACCCCGAGCGCATCAGCTACCGCCGCCACTGGCAGGATCCGGCGAGCGGAGAGCGGCATACCCTGCTGCTGCTCGCCAATCTCACCGCCAACCCCTTGCCGATGCCGCACGTTGAACAGGTGGAACAAGGCGCCACCCTGCTGATAAGTAACTACCCCACTCAGCCTGAACCGCTGTTTGCCCCTTACCAATGCGCGGTATGGCTACAAGGCTGATCAGGCGCTGATAGTGGCCAGCTCGTGGCGCTTCAACGCCAGCAGGGTGAGCAGCAGTGCAAAGGTGGCGATGATCGCCATTCCGATATAGGTGGCACTGAAGCCGGGGGCCAGCAGTTGCGGGCTCAAGGCGCTGAGCTGACCGGCACTGCCAGCAGGCAGCTGGGCATTGAACAGCATGGAGCAGATGGCCACGCCGACGGCACCGCCAAGCTCCCGGCCGAAGTTGAACAGCGACATGCCGATGCCGCGATCTTCCCGTGGCAGGGCATTTTGCACCACCACCGAGAGGGCTGGCAGCACCAGACCAAGACCGATACCGGCAAACCCGAGGGCCAGCTTGACCCATGCATCAAAGTGGATCTGCCAGAGCGCCACCGCGGCCAGCGCAAACCCCACCGCCACAAAGCTCTTGTAGTGACCGGTACGACCAATCAGCTTGCCGCCGACAAAGGCCCCGGCGGTGATGCAGATCATGAAGATCACCATGCTCATCCCGCTCTCACTGGCGCTCAGCCCCTTCTGCCACTGCATCTGCAGCGGCAGATAGACCAGCACCGCAAACATCAGCAACTGGGAGAGCATTACCAGCAGTACGCTCACCAGATAGCCGGGCAGCCGCGCCAAATGGGCGGGCAGGATGGGATCATGAGCCCGTCGCTCAATCAGGATCAACAGCAGCAGCGAGACCGCCAGCGCACTCGCCAGCCAGACGGCGGGCAGGGCGGTCTCCGGCGAGAGCAGCAACAGGGTCAGGGTGGTGACGGTAATCAGCAGCGCCGCCCCCTTCCAGTCGAAGCGGCTGTGGCGACGAACGTTGAGCTGCTTGAGGTTGCGGTTGATGAGGAAGACAGCCAGCGCCCCGAGCGGCAGATTGATCCAGAAGATCCAGCGCCAGCTGAGCTGCTCGGTAAAATAGCCGCCAAGCAAGGGGCCGGCGATGCTGGAGACCGCATAGACCGCCGAGATGTAGCCCTGATACTTGCCCACCTCCCGCGGCGGAATGGTGTCGGCAATCACGGTAAACGCGAGGGCAATCAGGCCGCCGCCCCCCAGTCCTTGCAACACGCGGGCCGCCAGCAGGGTCGGCAGATCCTGGGAGAGAGCACAGGCCACCGAGCCCGCCAGAAACAGGCCGATGCCGATATTGAGCATCCGCACCCGGCCAAACAGATCGCTCAGTTTGCCGTAGAGGGGCAGCACGGCGGTGGCCGCCAGCAGGTAGGCGGTGACCACCCAGGTGAGGGCGGCACCGGCGTGCAGCTCGGCGCCAATCATGGGCAGCGGGGTGGTGACGATGCTCTTTTCCAGTGAACCGAGCGCGATCACCAGCGCCACACTGGAGAAAATGGTTTTGGGGGATATTTTCGAGGTCATAAGCGGACTCGCTGATCTGATATGCCAAAGTATCCGGCAATGAACGGATTATTGTCTCACAAATCAGCAAGAGATAGAAAAAACGGCGGCCACAATCAGCCCAACCATGAGGCAGATCCCACAAACTGCCGACTGGTTCTGTTAGCCTGCGCTATTTAGTCCGAATTCAGTCAGAGGAGTCCCCATGAACGAGCAGTACCGGTTTGATCACTACGATGCCCTGATTTTCGATATGGATGGCACTCTGGTGGATTCCATGCCCCTTCATCTGGATGCCTGGGAGCTTACCTGCGCCGAGTTCGGCATCCCCTTCGAGCGGGAGCAGCTCTATCAGTACGGCGGCATTCCCACCCGCAAGATCATCGCCATGCTGGCCAAGCAGCAGGGGCTGACGGTGGATGTCGAGGCTTTTACCCGCCGCAAGATTGCCCTCTATATGGCACATATCGACAAGGTCAGCGTCTTTCCCAAGATGTGGGAGCTGGTCAGGCACTATGACGGCAAGGTGAAGATGGGGATTGGCACCGGCTCACCGCGCAGTCAGGCGGACTCCATCCTGAAGAGCACCGGACTCGATGCCTATATCTCGGTGGTGGTCAGTGCCGATGATGTCACCAATCACAAGCCTCACCCGGATACATTTCTGAAAGTGGCCGAACAGCTGGGGGCCAATCCAGCTAACTGTCTAGTCTTTGAAGATACCCGTATCGGGCTTGAGGCAGGCAAGGCGGCAGGGATGGATACCGTGCTGGTCATCGAAGGTGATCTGCACCAGCGGTAAACGGCTCAGGGCAAGCAGGTAGACCGATCAGTTGGTGCCATGACCATGGCACCATTTTTTTACCTACGCGGGCATGGCGCTGGCAAGGTTCAGTGCCCGGTCAGCGCGGCGATCGCCGCCGGAATAGCAGCCACCGTCAGGCAAAGGGCGTTGGCCTGCGCCTCGTCATGTAGTGCCTGATGAGTGCGCAGCAGCTCAAGAGCTTGGGCAGGGGTATCTGCAAAGGTGGGGGCGGCGATGGCGGCAAATCCCTGTTCAACCAGTTGACGACGCTCATCGCTATAGCTGGGCGCATTGGCATCTAGATAGGTAAGCACCTGACCCTGCTTGAAAAAGTGATAGTTAGGCATCGATTGGCCCCGCAAAAATAAAGCGTCATTCTACTCCTTTTTGCTCCGCCACCAGCGTCAATCTGTGTCGTCTCAAGTGATCTCGTTCACATTTTTATCAACAAACCTTTACCGGCTGGGCGCCGTCCAAATCCCCTCCCCACGCAGCCTCAGACAACACTAGCCACCGTCAGTCGGCGCCAAACAAAACGCCTCCACAGAGGAGGCGTTGCGACTGAAACAGGGTGGTTCCCGTTACATGGCATTCGTCGATTCGAAGATCTTGTCGGCCGAGGCCTCGACAAAGCCCGGATAGAGCACGCCATCTGGCTGCGGGTAGCGCAGGGCAAACTCGTAGAAGCAGCTCGGGATGCTACGCACCCCATCGCTGAACGGCACCTCGGCTTTGTCGGCCATGGTGGAGGATTGCTCCAGCATCACCTGCGGGTCTCCCTTCACCTCGCCACCCACGCTGTTGAGGACAAAACCCGCCGCCTTCAGCGCCGCATTGACCTGATGGATGGTGTCGAAATCCTTCAGCTTGTTGATATTGACCGTGAAGTGGTTGGCACGATAGCCCCATGCCGCCATCCAGGCCGCGTACTCGCTCTCCGCCAGCAGGGTCTGGTAATCAGCATAAGAGACCTGCCAGGGGGCACCGGTGTAGAGAAATGCCGGGGTATCGGTCAGATGATCGGGCACCTGATCCGCCA
Organism: Aeromonas allosaccharophila; assembly: GCF_016026615.1. Classification (NCBI taxonomy): domain Bacteria; kingdom Pseudomonadati; phylum Pseudomonadota; class Gammaproteobacteria; order Aeromonadales; family Aeromonadaceae; genus Aeromonas; species Aeromonas allosaccharophila. The sequence continues at coordinate 2,359,903 of NZ_CP065745.1, forward strand.
GCTTGTGGATGATGGCCTGCGCGCCTGCGGAGAGCTCTTCGACCTTCAGCTCGCTGATAAACACCTTGGGGGCGTCCGGATCCTGATGCTCGAAGTGCTTGGCGTAGAGTTTCTTGGCCTTGAAGACGTACTCGCCCTTCTGCTCGTAACCGAGCGCCAGGAAGTGGGCGGCCAGCTTCTCCAGCCCCAGCTTGGGCAGGTTGTAGGTACGAAACGCCACGTGATCATTGACGATGGGCTCGCCGCCACCCAGCAGGGTGTGCACCTTGAGGGCGCTCGGGGTCACCTTGATGTAGTTGTCCCACAGATGGCTGAACAGGGTGTCGATATCCTTTTGCATCTCTCTTTCCTTTGATTGCGGGTACAGATCGGGGCACCGCTGGATGCCCCGTGTCGTTATTAGAAGCGCAGGCCGGGCGACAGCTGATCCGGCATGGCGGCTTTGCTGTCTTCGACGGAGGCAACCGGGGATATGACACAGTCGTCGGCGGCGTTGAGCCATCTCTGCTGCATAGGCATCCCCATTTTCTCTTAAAACGTCAAGCCGGGAGACAACTGTTCCGGCATGGCGGCTTTGCTGTCTTCGACGGAGGCAACCGGATACGCACAGTAATCAGCGGCGTAGTAGGCGCTCGCTCTGTGGTTGCCGGAGGCACCCACGCCACCAAAGGGCGCGGCACTGGAGGCACCGGTGATGGGCTTGTTCCAGTTGACGATGCCGGCGCGGATCCGCTTGAAGAAGTGCTGCCAATCCGCCTCGTTATCACCCAGCAGACCGGCCGAGAGACCGTAACGGGTGGCGTTACCCTGATCGATGGCGGCATCGAAATCGTCGTAACGAATGAGCTGCAACAGCGGGCCGAAGTACTCTTCATCCGGCAGCGAGCTGACTGCCGTCACGTCGATGATGCCCGGAGAGACAAAGCCAGTGCCAGCCTCCAGGTGCTTGAGAGTGAGCAGGCTTTCGCCGCCCAGCTGTTGCAGATTGGCTTGTGCCTCGACCATACCGAGCGCGGCCCGTTCGCTTATCATCGAGCCCATGAAAGGCTGCTCGGCGGCGTCATAGAGGCCGACCTTGATCTGGCTGACCACCTCGACCAGTCGCTTGACCAGGGCATCGCCGCGCTCGCCGCGTTCGACAAACAGACGGCGGGAGCAGGTGCAGCGCTGACCGGAGGTGATGAAGGCGGACTGGACGATGGCATGCCCCGCGCCGTCGATGTCGCTCACGTCTTTCACGATCAGCGGGTTGTTGCCGCCCATCTCCAGCGCCAGAATTTTGCCCGGCTGACCGGCAAACTGCTGATGAAGGAAATGGCCGGTGCGGGACGAACCGGTGAAGAAGAGGCCGTCTATATCTGGGTTTCCTGCCAGCGCCTTGCCGGTCTCGACCTCCCCTTGCACCAGATTGAGCACGCCCTTGGGCAGCCCGGCCTCCTGCCACACCTTGACCATGGCTTCGGCCACCATGGGGGTCAGCTCGGAGGGTTTGAACACCACGGCGTTACCCGCAATCAGCGCAGGTACGATATGGCCGTTGGGCAGATGGCCCGGGAAGTTGTAAGGGCCGAACACCGCCACCACGCCGTGAGGCTTGTGACGGACAAACGCCTTGGCACCCGGCATGGCATTTTCAACGGTGCCGGTACGCTCGTCATGCGCCCGGATGGAGATGGCAATCTTGCCCTGCATGGCCGCCACTTCGGTGCGGGTCTCCCACAGCGGCTTGCCGGTTTCACGGGCGATAGTCAGCGCCAGCGCCTCCTTCTGCTCGCCGAGCAGATCGGCATAACGGCGCACTATGGCCAGGCGATCCTCAAGGCTCATGTCCGCCCAATGGTAGAAGGCAACACGGGCGGCCTTGACGGCAGCATCCACCTGCGCCGCGCTGGCGGCAGCCCCCTGCCAGATCACCTCGTTCTTGGCCGGATCGGTTGACTCGAACGGCTTGCCTTCACCGGCAAGCCACTGACCGTCGATAAATTGCACTGACTGGCTCATCCATTCACTCCCTGTCGCTGGCAGGCAGCCTCGGCTGCCTGTCTGATAATCGGTTTGCTTGTCCTGTTTGCCTCAGTCGAGGTCAACCACCCGTACCATGTCGCCATCCTGCACCTTGAGTGCCGCCGCCATCTTGGGCGGAATGATGGCTTCGTGCTTGTCGAGATCGACCCGGATATTGCCGTAGCAGGCGCGGTAATGTTCGAAACGGCTGTTGCAGAGCAGGTGGGTCTTGCCACCGATGGGCTCGCCCACCAGCACCCGCAGCTTCTTGCTGCGGCGCACGCTGCGGATATTCTTCACGTCACACTCGACGGTGGGGCCCGCATCGAAGATATCGACATAGCCACGGTTCACGAAGCCCTCGTCCTGCAACATCTTGATGGCGGGACGGGTCTTCTCGTGGGTCTGGCCGATAACGGCCCGCGCCTCTTTGCTCAGCAAATTGACGTAGATGGGGTACTTGGGCATCAGCTCGGCGATAAAGCGCTTCTTGCCGATACCGGTCAGATAGTCGACGGTAGGGAAATCCATCGAGAAGAAGTGGGTTTGCAGCCACTCGTAGAAGGGGCTGTGACCATCGGCATCGGAGACGCCACGCATCTCGGCGAAGACGGTCTCGTCAAACAGCTCGGGGTGCTCGGCCATAAACAGAAAGCGGTGCTTGGAGAGCAGGCGGCCGTTGAGCCCCTCGCGGGCACATTCGCGCAAGAACAGGGTGCAGAGCTCGGAGTTGCCGGTGTAGTCGTTAGAGAGGGTGAGGGTTTCAACGACGTTGTAGATGCCGAGCTTGGGTGAAGAGTGCACCACCTTGCCGATGTGGTAGTTGTAAAACGGCTGGGAGAGGCCAACCGCGGCATCGATGGCACAGGTGCCCACCATCTCGCCGGTCTCCAGATCCTCGGCCACGAAGAAGTAGAGGCAGTCCCCCTTGCCAGCGGGCTTGTCGGAAAAAGTCTGGGTAGAGGCGTCAATCTTGCGCTGCAGCAGCTCATCGTTGACGGGCAACGAGGTCATGCCGGTGCCGGACTCGATGGCGCAGGTCTTGAGCCCGGCAAAATCTTTTTGCTCGATGGGACGGATAACCAACATAAATGACAACTCCCTTTCATTGACGACAGGTGGGGTCCCGGCTCCTGCCGGGAGAGCTCCCCACCTCAATTTGGAATCAGGCGTTAACCACCTGGGCAACCGCCTTCTCGAAGCGAGCCAACCCTTCCTTGATGTCCGCTTCCGGGATCACCAGTGAAGGGGCAAAACGAACCACGTTGGTACCGGCCACCAGTGCCATCAATCCCTGATCGATAGAGGCCAGCAGGAAGTCGCGCGAGCGCCCCTTGTAGTCGTCGTTCAGCACAGCCCCCAGCAGCAGACCCTTGCCACGCACTTCGCTGAAGCAGTGGTATTTGGCGTTGATCGCCTCGAGTCCGTCGCGGAACAGCTGTTCGCGCTGCTTGATGCCGCTCAGCACTTCGGGGGTATTGATCACGTCGATCACCGCCTCGGCGACCGCACAGGCCAGCGGGTTGCCGCCGTAGGTAGAGCCGTGAGTGCCCACTTTCAGGTAAGCCGCGATCTCGTCGGTGGTCAGCATGGCGCCGATGGGGAAACCGCCCCCCAGTGCCTTGGCGCTGGTGAGGATGTCCGGCGTAACGCCGAGCCCCATATAGGCGTAGAGATCACCGGTACGGCCGACCCCGGACTGCACTTCGTCATACACCAGCAGGGCATTGTGTTTGTCGCACAGCTCGCGCACCCCTTTGGCAAACTCGTCGGTAGGACGAATGATGCCGCCCTCGCCCTGCAGCGGCTCCATCACCACGGCACAAGTGTTGTCGGAAATCACAGCGGCCAGTGCCGCCAGATCGTTGTAGGGCACATGGGTGATATCACCGGGCTTGGGACCGAAGCCATCGGAGTAGGCAGCCTGGCCACCCACGCTGACGGTAAAGAAGGTGCGACCGTGGAAGCCCTGATTGAAAGCGATGATCTGGGTCTTCTGCTCGCCAAACTTCTCGATGGCGTAGCGGCGGGCCAGCTTGAGGGCCGCTTCGTTCGCTTCGGCGCCGGAGTTGCAGAAGTAGACCTTGTCGGCGAAGGTGGCGGCGACCAGTTTCCTGGCCAGGCGCAGGGCCGGCTCGTTAGTCATCACGTTGGAGAGGTGCCACAGCTTTTCGCCTTGGGTTTTCAGCGCCTCGACCAGCTTGGGATGACAGTGGCCCAGGCCGTTAACGGCGATGCCACCGGCGAAGTCGATATACTCGCGCCCTTCCTGATCCCAGACACGTGACCCTTCACCACGCACCGGGATGATCTTGGCGGGCGCATAGTTGGGAACCATCACTTCATCAAACACTTCACGTGTCACTGCCAACAACTCTGACATATAGCTCTCCTTCGATTCGGCGACAGAATAATCCACCACCCAAAAGTTAAATCCGTGTAAACGTGACGGGATTATCACAGAAATAAAGTAAAAAGTCTGTAACAATACGGCCTATGAGGAACAATGTTCGATTGACCTTGAGATTTTAGGCAACCGCATTGCATAACGACTCAGGGGGGCTTGGCAAGAGATAATTTGGGCAGGAGAGGGGGTGAATAAAGTGTCAGGGAAATTTTTTTTGCCTTCTCTCGAACTTGAGAAGGCGATCACAACTTTTTATGTACGCGCCAGAAAATTGGCCAGCAACTGATGGCCCTGCTCGCTCAAAATACTCTCCGGATGGAACTGAACCCCTTCGACAGGAAGTGTCTTGTGGCGCAGCCCCATGATCTCGTCAAACGCGCCATCGGCATGCTCGCTCCAGGCGGTGATCTCGAAGCATTCGGGCAGCGTGTCGCGCTCCACCACCAGCGAGTGGTAACGGGTCACCCGCAGCGGGTTGTTGAGCCCCTTGAATACCCCCTCATCCCGATGGCGGATGAGCGAGGTTTTGCCGTGCATCACCTGACGGGCACGCACTACGCGGGCACCGAAGGCTTGCGCCAGCGACTGATGACCGAGACAGACACCGAGAATGGGCAACTTGCCAGCGAAGTGGCGAATGGCGTCGAGGGAGATCCCCGCCTCATTGGGCGTGCAAGGTCCCGGGGATATAACCAAATAACGAGGAGATAGCTGCGCTATGGTATCCAGCGTCAGTTCATCATTACGCCTGACCACAACCTCTTGTCCTAGGGCACCGAAATATTGCACCAGGTTCCAGGTAAAAGAGTCGTAGTTATCGATCAACAACAGCATGAGATAACCAACAGCGGAGAATTAACGATCGAGATAACGACCCTGTTCCATTTCCCGTTCACGCTGACACTCGGCCAGATAGATGGCAGCAGCAACGGCAGGGGTTTTATGGTGCTTGTCGATGGCATTGGAGACCATCAACTGCAGGGTATTGAGGTTTTTCGCCTTGCGAAATTTACGTAGCCAGTGACCTTTGTCACTCAGCTCTTCAGCAGAAATAGTTGGTTGAACAGACATGCTTTCTCTTGGGGATATTACCCACGGTGAAATAAATAAATTAAACAAATAGCCGGTCAGAAAATAAAGAAAGCCAGGCAAATACCCAGCTCTCTTCTACTACACCTTCCCAGTATGTCAGGCTCGAGGAACGAAGCCGACTACATCATATACGCTGGTCAGGGTTTTTTCAGCTCTTTCGCGCGCCTTTTGTGCCCCTTCGGCCAGAATCGCGATCAGATGGGCCTCATCCTGACGCAACTCATGGAAACGCGCCTGGATCGGTTCCAGCAGCGCGACCACGGCTTCGGCGGTCTCGGTCTTGAGGTGACCATACATCTTGCCTTCGAAGTGCTGCTCCAGCTCGGGGATGGAGCGGCCGGTCACGCCGGACATCAGGGTCAGCAGGTTGGAAACACCCGGTTTGTTTTCCGGATCGAACCGCACCACTGCCGGCTCGTCGGAGTCGGTCACCGCACGCTTGATCTTCTTGACGATCTGCTTGGGATCTTCCAGCAGGCCGATGAAGTTGGCCTCGTTGTCATCCGATTTGGACATCTTCTTGGTCGGATCCTGCAGGCTCATTACCCGCGCCCCTTCGGTCGGAATGAAGGGCTCCGGCAGGGTGAACACCTCACCATAGAGGTTGTTGAAACGGGTGCAGATGTCGCGGGTCAGCTCCAGATGCTGCTTCTGGTCGTTACCAACCGGCACCTGATTGGCCTGATAGAGCAGGATATCAGCGGCCATCAGCACCGGATAACCGAACAGGCCAACGTTGACGTTGTTCTCGAAACGGGCGGACTTGTCCTTGAACTGGGTCATGCGCGACAGCTCACCCATCTGGGTGTAGCAGTTGAGGATCCAGCCCAGCTCGGCGTGCTGCGGCACGTGAGACTGGATGAAGACGGTACTCTTCTTGGGATCGATACCGACCGCCAGATAGAGGGCAGCGGCATCCAGACAAGCCTTGCGCAGGGCAACCGGATCCTGACGGGTGGTGATGGCGTGCAGGTCGACGATGCAGTAGAGGCAGTCGAACTCATCCTGCATGTTGACCCACTGACGCAGGGCCCCCATGTAGTTGCCGATGGTCAGTTGGCCGGAGGGTTGAGCCCCGCTCAATACGATTGGTTTGGTCATGAGAGTGTTAATCCTTGTTATTCAGCCAGTCCCGCGGCGCGATTAGCTCAGCAGCGCATCGAGCTGGGAAAAATGTTCGAACACCCAGTCAGGCCGGGAGTCGGCGATGGGGCGGCCATAGTTGTAACCGTAGGTGAGCCCCACCACCTTCATGCCAGCCGCCTTGGCCGCCAGCACGTCATTTTCGGAGTCGCCCACCATCAGGGTGCGAGCCGGGCTCACCCCCAACTCCTGGCAGGCGTGTAGCAGCGGCTCCGGGCTCGGCTTCTTGACCGGCACGCAGTTGCCACCGAGCCAGAGCGCGAAACAATCGCTGATGCCAAGGGCATCGAGGATGGGTGCCACGAAATCGCTCGGCTTGTTGGTAACGATCGCCTGCTTGTAACCCAGGGTTTGCAGGCGACGCAGACTCTGCGCCACCCCGTCATACATCGCCAGCCCTTGCAGCAGGCAGGCGTTGTAGTGCTGGAAAAAGATCGGTCGGGCCTTGGCAAACAGCTCGGGGTCGGCCTCGCGATAGGCGAGCGCCCGCTGGATCAGCTTGTCGGCCCCGTTGCCGACCCAGGTACGGATCACGGCTTCATCGGCCTGTGCCAGACCCAAATCGGTCAGCGTCAGATTGACCGCCAGCGCCAGCTGGGCGGCGCTGTCGATCAGGGTGCCGTCCAGATCGAACAGCACCAAATCAAATGCGCGCTCAGCGTGCGACATGAGCCAGCTCCGCACGCATTTTGTCGATCACCGCCTTGTAGTCAGGCTGGCTGAAAATGGCAGAGCCGGCGACAAACATGTCGGCGCCCGCTTCGGCGATTTCACGGATGTTGTCGACCTTGACCCCACCATCGATCTCGAGACGGATATCGCGGCCGCTCTCGTTGATCAGACGACGCACCTGACGCAGCTTGTCGAGGGTGCCGGGGATGAAGCTCTGGCCACCGAAGCCCGGGTTGACCGACATCAGCAGGATCACGTCCAGCTTGTCCATCACATACTCGAGGCAGGAGAGCGAGGTGGCCGGATTGAGCACCAGACCCGCCTGGCAGCCCATCTCCTTGATCAGGCCCAAAGAGCGGTCAACATGGTCGGACGCTTCCGGATGGAAGGTGATGAGGGAAGCACCGGCCTTGGCAAAATCGGGAATGATGCGATCCACCGGCTTGACCATCAGGTGCACGTCGATGGGGGCCTCGATACCGTAGTCGCGCAGCGCCTGACAGACCATGGGGCCAATAGTCAGGTTGGGGACATAGTGGTTGTCCATCACGTCGAAGTGAACCACGTCGGCACCGGCAGCCAGCACCTTGGCGACATCGTCACCCAGACGGGCAAAATCGGCAGAGAGGATCGAGGGGGCAATCAGAAAGTCTTTCATCAGCATCATCCATTGGCAGCCAGGGAGAAAAAGCGGCGCAATTTTAACGTAAAAGGCGGGCGAAAACGACTCGAATGCGGAGTAAATGGGGCAATCGCCTCCCCTCCCCCAGCCACCCGGGTTATGGAACATCGGCACGGGCGCGGGCTCGACCATAAAAAAATGGCGCCCCTGGGCGCCGTTTTGTCTGTTACGCCAGTGGCAGCAGCTCGCTGTCACTGGGGTAGTAGCCCTGCTCCGGCTCGATGCCGGGGGGATAGAGCGCCAGCAACTCGGCCACCTTGTTGCGGGTGCCGCCGTTGCGGCTGATGGTGCGCTTGACCAAAATCTCGTCGAGACGGGCGCCGCGATAGAGCTCGCGAGTCAGCTCGATATCGTGGTTGCTGATCAACACCGGCACCCCTTTGTGAGCGGCAGTGTGACGAGCCAATCGAGCCAGGATCGCCTGATCATCCAGGGTAAAACCACCGGAGGCATAGCTGGTAAAGCTGGCGGTCGTGGAGAGCGGCGCATAGGGAGGATCACAGTAGATGACCCAATCCTCTTCGGCCCGCTTGATGGCATCGGCGTAGCTCTCGCAGATAAAGGTCGCCTTCTGCGCCTTTTCGGCAAAGGCCCACAGCTCTTTTTCCGGGAAATAGGGCTTCTTGTAGGAACCGAACGGCACGTTGAAGCCGCCCTTCTTGTTGTAGCGGCACAGTCCGTTGAAACCATGACGGTTGAGAAACAGGAACAAGAGTGCCCGCTCGAAGGTGGTCTCGGTCTGATTGAACTGGGTGCGCAGCCGGTAATAGGCCGCCTTGTGGTTGTGCTCTGCCACAAACAGCTTGCGCGCCTCGGCAATGAAACTGTCCGGCGTCAGCTTGAGGTGGTTGTACAGGCAGATCAGATCCGGATTGATGTCGTTGAGCACATACGCGTCGTAGTCGGTGTTGAGAAACACTGACCCGGCCCCGACGAAGGGCTCCAGCAACACACGCCCGGCCGGCAGGCGCTCGGCAATCTCTTCAACCAGGGAGTATTTTCCCCCGGCCCATTTTAAAAAAGCGCGTGTTTTTTTCATGGAAATCCGGTGTGTAAGAAGGCAAGACCCAAAAAGGGGGACGATTCTACCCCCTTATCCGGTATCAAGGCTATTGCTTCAGCTCTTTTTGTACCTGTGCAAACGACTTGGGCCAGGGCTGACCTTTCAGCAAGGCTGGCGAGAGCTTGCGAATGGCACTCTTGGCCTGGGTCAGACCGGCATAATCCCCTTGCAGCACCACATACCAGGGGCTGCCACGGAATTTGGTCTGATAGACCCATACCTTGCCCGCCAGACCATGCTCGGCAATAAATTGATCCACCGCCTTGGTGTTGCTCGCCCCCATCAGCTGAACGCTGTAGTGGTTGCGCGGCTTCTTGTTCAAGGTGGCGACCGGTGTTAGGGCCACCTTGGGTGCAGGCGCGGCAACCGGCTCGTTGCTGGCGGTTTTGGTGGTAGCCGCAGGCGTTGGGGTTGTCACCGGGCTCTGTGCCTTGCTGGTGCTGGCTGGCGCTGTAGTTGCGACGGCGCCACTGGGGGCTGTGCCACTCGGGTTCTTGCCGGTCAGCTCGTCCACCACGTCAGTAGGCAGTGCGCCGCTCACCTTGGGTTCGGTCATCAGCTTTTGCACGACCTCGTCAGAGATCACCACCCGACGCCCTTCGTAATTGGTGGATTCGGTGGTCACTGTTTCGCTCTCCACCGATTTGGGCAGCACTTTTGCTTCCGGCTGCCAATCCTTCACCACCCCGTTGGGATTGCTGGCGGCATTGCTGTCTTGTGCGCCTTGTGCAGCGGCATCGGTATTCGAACCGCCTGCGGTGAGGGGATCGCCTCCCACTACCGGGATCGGCAATGCCGTGTTCTGCACCGGATCCTGCAGCGCAGGTTTGCTTTCATTGTCAAACAGCGCAGGCAGCAGGTAGCTCATCGCCAGCAGGCCGCCAGCGACCAGCGCGATAGCGGTGGCAATCTTCTTGACAGGCAACTCCGCCTGACGCTTCTTGGGCCTTCTGTCGGTCATGATATCCTCCAGTAACTGCATGATGGTGGACGGATGTCCGTTCGCCGTTTTCAGGATCTCCTCCACTTGCGGCTTGGGCAAGAGGGTCGCCGGGATCTTGAGCGCTTTGGCTTTCTCATACAAGAAGATGCGCTGCTCGGGCGGGCTCAGGGGCGGCACTTCCAGCTCCAGGGCTGGCATGGCGCGCCCTTTCAGCTGCGGTCGTTGGGTACGACACCAGACGTCACTGCCCGAGACGATAATGGCCAGCTGATGGGGCGCCGCCAAGGTATCGTTATGACGGATGATCGCCCACAACTCTCCCAACAACTCGGCTGGTAACTGGTCCGCCCGCTCGATCATCAGCAGCAGGGTGGCAGGCTTGCTCCCCTCCAGCATGCGAAAGAAGCTCTCCGCCAGCGCATCCTGTGGATTGAACAGCGGCCGCGCCACCACCTGTGGCAGCAACAGCTGGCGCACATCCACCATCTTCATGGCAGGCGTGCCGATGAGGCTCACCACCCGCACTTTTTCCGGCAACACGCCGAGCAGGGATTCGCACAGCGTACCGCGACCACAACCGGGTTTGCCGGAGAGAAAAACGAAAGGGTGATTGAATTCAATCAGATGCAGCAGCCGGTCAACCAGCTGCCGCTGGGAAGGAAGTTTTAGCAGTTTATTTGTCACGACCAGACTCGATCACCGCCAGAAACTCAGCATCGGACACATCCCCCACCACCTGCGCATGGCCGATGCCAACCGGCAACACCAGACGCAACTTGCCTTCCAGCACCTTCTTGTCACGGCGCATATGGCGAATAAAGGCGGAAAAATCCATCTCGGCAGGAGCATGAATGGGCAGATTGGCAGCCAGCAGCAGGGCGCGCACGCGCGCAACGTCCGCTTCGCTCATCTCGCCACGGGCCTGCGCAGTCCAGGCAGCCAGCATGGTGCCGGCGGATACCGCTTCACCGTGCAGCCAGTTACCATAACCCTGCTCGGCCTCGATGGCATGACCAAAGGTGTGGCCCAGATTGAGCAGCGCACGGACGCCGTGCTCGGTCTCATCCTGACCGACCACATCGGCTTTGATCTCGCAGCAGCGTTTGATGGCGTAGGCCAGCTCGGCGGGTTCCAGCTGTTGCAGACGCACCATGTTCTGCTCCAGCCAGCTGAAGAAATCAGCATCCCAAATGATGCCGTACTTGATCACCTCGGCCATCCCTGCGGCAAATTCGCGGGCAGGCAAGGTACTCAGACATTCGGTATCGATAACAACCTGTTTGGGCTGATAAAAAGCCCCAATCATGTTCTTGCCGAGGGGGTGGTTGACAGCGGTTTTACCGCCGACAGAGGAGTCAACCTGGGAGAGCAGGGTGGTCGGGATCTGGATAAAAGGAATGCCACGTTGATAGCTTGCTGCCGCAAAGCCCACCAGATCCCCAATCACGCCGCCCCCCAGAGCGATCAGTGTCGTATCGCGCCCATGGTTGGTCTCAAGCAGAGCAGACATGATCTGCTCAAAGGTCGCCAGGTTCTTGTATGCCTCGCCATCAGGCAGGATCAGGTGTTCAACCTGAAAACCCGACAGCAGGACCGTTACCCGTTCAAGATAGAGCGGAGCAACGACCGTGTTGGTCACGATCATCACCCGCTTGCCCTTGATGGTCGATACCAGCGCCTCGGGGCGCTGCAACAACCCGGCAGCTATCTCGATGGGATAGCTGCGTTCACCCAGTTCGACCTTCAACCGTTCCATGGACGTCCTCTAGATTACATACCGATCAGCTTTACAATTTGATTGGCAACGATTTTTGCGCTCTGGTCATCGGTATGCACAACAAAGTCTGCAACCTCTTCATACAGGGCATTGCGCTCTTGTGCCAGACGTTCCAGCACTTCGCGTGCCGGTTCTTCGGTCTGTAGCAGAGGGCGGCGTTTGTCTCGCTGTGTGCGCGCCAGCTGCTTTTCAATAGTGGTTTCGAGGTAGACCACGATGCCACGAGCAGACAACTTGTTGCGGGTTTCGCGACTCTTGATGGCACCGCCACCCGTCGCCAGCACGATACCCTGCTGCTCTGACAATTCGCCGATCACCTTCTCTTCGCGAATCCGGAAACCTTCTTCGCCTTCAACATCGAACACCCAGCCGATATCAGCACCACTGCGGCGCTCAATCTCATGATCTGAGTCGAAAAACTCCATGTGCAGTTGTTCTGCCAGATGTCTACCTATGGTGCTCTTGCCCGCACCCATGGGACCTATCAGGAAAATATTGCGTTTCTCAGCCATGTCTTTTCGTTAGTAATTACAAACTGTACGACCCCGATGAATACTGGATCGGGGTACCTATGAACCTTATCTTGCGATGGATCAGGAGGGGGATTATCTCAATAGATATCGGGACTGGCAACCGCAGCCCTTACGCCCCAGCCTCATTGGGGCGTAAGGTTATATGTGTTTTACCCTTACATGTAAAGCATTCAGAAGGCGTCGGTGACAATCTTGGGCGTCACAAAAATCAGCAATTCCCGCTTTTTGTTCTCGCTGGTGGTCTTGCGGAACAAGGCCCCCAATCCGGGAATATCACCAAGCAGCGGCACCTTGGTTACATCGCTCTTGATGGTCTGCTGATAGATACCGCCGAGCACCAGCGTCTCGCCATTGTTCACCAACACCTGGGTGGTGATGGACTGGGCGTTGATGGAAACCGCATCCCCAGTACCGGTCGGTACCGTTTCACCCTTGGTATCCTGGGTCACGGTCAGATCGAGAATAACCCGATTATCTGGCGTGATCTGCGGGGTAACCTTCAGACTCAACACCGCCTTCTTGAAGGTGACCGAGGTGGCCCCGCTGGAAGAGGACTCCACATAGGGGATCTCGGTACCCTGCTCGATCAGTGCCGGTTTCTGGTTCGCCGTGGTCACCCGTGGACTGGCGATAATCTCGGCCTTGCTCTCTTTTTCCAGCGCCGACAACTCGAGATCCAGCAGGGTACCATCGGCCAGACGGGCAACCTGGAAGGCCAAAGTACCGGCCGCATTGGTCACCGGCAGATTGACGTTCATCCGGTCATCCACTGTCGGCTTGGTGATTGTTGAACCACCATTGTTGTTACCAGAGCCGTCATTACCCTCGATAGAGCCGGATGTACTGTTGCCATGGCCATCGTTCTTGGTCACCCCCCAACGCACCCCGAGCGCTTCATCAAAACCGTCATCAATGGTCACCATCCGCGCCTCGATAACCACCTGCTTGACCGGAATATCGAGGATATCGAGCATCCGCTTGATGCTGCTGATGACATCGGCGGTATCTTTGACCACCAACACGTTGGTGCGCTCATCCACGCTCACAGCACCACGGGGTGACAGCAACTTGGTACTTTCTGAAGAGAGCAGGGCCGCTACTTCCGACGCCTTGGCATAGTTGATCTGCAGATATTCGGTATAGAGCTGTGCCAAATCAGCAACCTGATTGCGGCTCTCCAGCTGCTGTTTCTCGCGGGCTGCAATTTCCTCGGCCGGTGCCACCAGCAGAATGTTGTTGTCCAGTCGTTTGTCCAGCCCACGCACCTTCAAAATGATGTCGAGCGCCTGCTCCCATGGCACCCCATCCAGACGCAACGTAATATTGCCCGCCACCGAATCTGTGGTCACCAGGTTGAGATTGTTGAAGTCAGCGATCAGCTGCAGCACTGTACGTACAGGAATGTCCTGGAAGTTCAATGAGATGGGTTTACCCTGATACTGCTTGGATGCAGTGGCAGTCGTCCGCTTTTTCACCTCGATAATGAAGAGCTTGTCGGCCTGATCGTAACGGTAATCAAACTGACCATTGATCGACAGCTCAAACAGGGTATCGCTCCCCTGCCGGGAGACTTCAACCTGAGAGACCGGCGTTGCAAAATCCTGCACATTGATCAGATTAAGCAAGCCATCCGGCACCCGAGTACCATGGAACTTGGCCAGAACGGTCTGGCCGCGACTGCTCACATCGACGGCGGCCGAGCTGTTATCCAGCGTGACCAGAAATTCCCCCTGACCATCTTTGCCACGACGAAAATCCACACCGGTAACCGAATTGAAATAGGCGCCGCCCCCACTGCTCTGATAGTTGTTGAGCACCGGCTTGCTGGCTGGCTGTGCTGCTACAGGCGCTGTCACGGGCGCAACAGGCATCGACCGGGCAACGACCTGAGGATTGAGCAACGCCGAGGGGGAGGTGGTAGCCACCATCGCAGAGGGTGCTGACACCGGGGTAGCCGAGGTAGCGGGTGCAATCAGGGCGCTCTCACCATTGATGAGCCCGGAGGACGCCCCCTCACCCAATGACACCAGCAATTTGTTACCCTGTTGCTGTACCTGATAGGGAGCCAGCTGATCGAGCGCGATCTTGATATCCAGACCGGCACCCTTGCCTTCCACCTTGATATTATCCACCCCCTGGCGCTGGATAGGCAGCGGGTTGACCTTGAGCGCCCCCACCGCACCGGGAACATGCAACAGCAGTTGATTGGGTTGATAAGAGAGACGATCAGTAAAGCCGGTGACCGGCTCACTGAAACTGAGCTCCACCAGCAGTTGATCAGCAAGCAGAGGATTAACCTTGATCTCCTGCAGGGTTGCCACTGCCCACGCCTGACTGACGGCGCTGGCGCAAAACAGCAAAGCCACTTTGGTTACACGCTCGATTGTTGTTCTCATTGCTGTTCGTCCCTGATTATTGTTTTTCTTGCACATTGGCCATCGCCAACTGGGTTTCTCTTGTTACCCAGCACCCCTTCCCGTCCGGAATGGTTTCCAGCAAGTCCACTGCAGTGTCGGTAATCTTGATGACCCGCCCCTGATCAAGCCCCATATACTGATTGAGACCAACCCGCATCGATTTGCCATCCGGGGTACTGATCAGTGCCCATAACTGCCCCGCCTTTCCCAAAGAGCCATGCATCGACAGACTGGCCAGCGAATAATTTTCCAGTACCTCTTTCTCCCGGTCCATCAAGGTCTGAGCACAATCCGGCTGAACCTTGGCACTGCTGGTACTTCCGACCGCCGCCTCGGGCTGGGGAATCATAAAGGGGCTGCGCAACTCCCGCTGCTGGTAGTGCATGGGGGCAAAAGGCTTCAGCTCGGGCAAGGGCTCGATAGGTACGGGAGGCCTTGCCTTGGTCTCGGCGACATAGCTATCCATGTCCTCCTGGCCACCACAAGCCGCCAGCAAGAGGGCAGGTAACAACCAGCAGATGCGTCTCATTGTTTCGACTCCACTGTTTTACCGTTGTACTTGTAGGTCTTGGCCAGCATCGACATCGAAATCAGATCTCCTGCATCCTTGCTCTGACCCAAGGTAAAGGAGTCAAGGATGACGATACGGGGCAAGGCAGCCATATCAGCGGTAAACTTGCCAATTTCATGGTAAGTACCCACGACTTCGATACGCATCGGAAGTTCGGTCGAAAACTCGTGCTTGAGCTCGGGTTCCCAGTTTATCCGGTTCAATTTCAGGCCGTTGTCGGTTGCAATAAAGCTGATATCGTCCAGCAGACCGGCGACTTCATGGGTATTGGGCAACTGCTTGAGCTGGGTATCAACCAGTTGCTCAAGCTGGACCATTTGCGCCTTGTATGCCCCCAAGTTGGCTGCCAGCATCGCCTTGCTTTCAAACTGGGCTTTCAGCTCGGTCTCCTTCCCCACTTCCTGGGTCAAATTGGTCAGGGAATTGGCAATCACATAGTAATAGATGGCACCACCGGTCAACACACAGCAGAGAAGGATGAAGATCCCTTTTGCCCATTTTGGCCAGCTAGCTATGTCATTGATATCCAGCTCGTTGAGTTGCTGAAGGTTCATTTTTGCTCCTTGGCCACATTTCCGGTAGCCGCAGCATTATTGGCAATCAGGAACATCATGGAAAACTGGCTCAATGACACGGGCGCAACATCAGCTGCAAAAATAGTGCTTATCTTTGACTGGCCCAACCAACCGGAACCATCAATCCGCCGCATCATACTGGCCACCCGGCCATAGGCTTCGGTCTTGCCGTTTACATCAATAATATTGTTCTGCATCGCGAGGGTATTGAGGTACACCCCGTTGGGCACCAGTGAAGGCAGCTGGTTGAAGAGGCGAACGGGCACATTGCGGCGCATCTGTAATTGTTCGATAAGCTGCATCCGATCGATCAGCTCCTTGCGACGCTCCTTGAGCAGACGGATCTCCCCCAGTTGGGCATCCAGAATGGTCATCTCCTGAACCAGTCGCTGATTGCGTTGCTGCTGGGCGACGATTTGACGATCGACAAGCCAGTTGGCAAAAAATCCCAGTGCAACCGTGACCAGCACAAAAATCCCCAGCAAGGCCCCGAATTGTTTCTTTTGGCGCTGGGTTCGTGCTTCACGCCAGGGCAGAAGGTTTATATTTGACATGGTGTGAAACTCCTCAGAGCCAACCCGAATGCCGTCATATATTTAGCGCCATGTACCAGCTCGGCCTCCCCTTTCGGTTTGCCAAACAAGGCAAACAGATCCGGGTGCAACACCTCGCAATTGACCTCTTCTTTTACCTGTACCAACAGACCCGGCAGCAGACTGCCTCCCCCTGTCAGCACCAGTTTTGCAATGTCTCGATAACCGGATGAACTACAAAATAGCTGGATATTGCGCCGCACCTGCTGCAACAGCGAGTTGATGTGAGGCATCAGCACATCCAGCTCGTGGTCAACAGGCAAGGTACCTTTGGTTTTGGCCTGTTCCGCCTCATCCAGCGTCATGCCGTAAAAAGAGGAGAGCGCCTGGCTGTACTGATCGCCACCGAAGTTCTGCAAACGGGAGTAGACCACCTCCCCCTTGACCAGCGCGGCAAAGGTCATGGCGCTGGCACCGATGTCGATCACCCCGATCGGCCGTTCACTCTCTTGCAGCTCGGGCAGACAAGCCACTACGGCACGCCCCAGCGCATGGGCGCCCACATCAACCACCTTGACGGCAATACCGGCTTCGGCAAGGGCGCTTACCCGACCGTTGACACTCTCGGTACGGGCGGCACTGAGCAGGACATCCTGACGATCTTCGCTATTGCCGGTGCCCAGCACCTCGAAATCGAGGCTCACTTCATCGAGGGGGAAGGGAATGATCTGCTCGGCCTCCAGCTGCACCTGATTCTCCAGCTCCTTGTCGCTGAGGCGGGCATCAATCTGGATCACCTTGGTGATCACGTTGGAACCGGTCACTGCGGTAGCAGCATAGTCACTATGACTTGGAATAAGGCGCTTGAGGGTCTTGAGAGATTGGCTGACGCGCTCGATATCCTGTAATTGATAATCGACCAGCGTCCCTTTCGGGGTAGGGATATCGGCAACAGACTCCAGATGCAGCTTGCCGGGACGGCCACTGAGGGTAACGGCCTTGATGGTCTGGCTGCCGAAATCAATACCCACCAGAGGGAGGAGGGAACCCTTATTAAATAGCCCAAACATATACACATCCATGCGTTATTTGGTGTTATTCCTGAACTGAGTGTAGGACACCCAATCAGAGGAGTGCTTTACTCATCCTAAATGCTCTAACTATCAATGTCATAAAGTTTATACCGAAAAGTGACCCATCTCGCTTTCTTCATGACAAGTGACCCTCCTTGGTTATTGCTCCCCGTAGTGCTAACCTCTCGCATCCTTTGAGGCAGGTGGCTCGCCACAGGAAAACCTCGAATTCCCGATGGCAAAAGGGCTATACTCTGCGCCCGTTGGCTAATTTTAAGACGATTGGTAGTTCTTCCATGCTGAAATGGCTCGTTCGCCTGTTTATTGTCATGATGCTGGGTGCTGTGCTGGGCGTTGCCAGCCTCATCGGTATCTACTTCTATATCAAACCCCAACTGCCCGATGTCACCGCATTGCGTGACGTCAAGCTGGCAACCCCGATGCGGGTTTACAGCCGGGATGGGGAATTGATCGCCCAATATGGCGAAATTCGTCGCATTCCGTTGCGTCTGGACGAAATTCCGCAACCCATGATCGATGCCGTGCTGGCGACCGAAGATGCCCGTTTCTATGAGCACCCGGGCATTGACCCGATTGGTATCATTCGCGCCGCATCGGTGTGGGCTGTCTCCGGCCATGCCCGTCAGGGGGCCAGTACCATCACCCAGCAGGTTGCCCGTAACTTCTTCCTGAGCAATGAGAAGACCATCATCCGCAAGGTCAAGGAGGTCTTCCTGGCCTGGCGGATCGAGCAAAATCTCTCAAAAGACGAGATCCTCGAACTGTACCTCAACAAGATCCCCCTCGGTTATCGCTCCTTCGGGGTCGGTGCTGCGGCGCAGGTCTACTTTGGTAAAGAGGTCAAGGATCTGGGACTGGACGAGATCGCCATCATTGCCGGTCTGCCGAAAGCCCCGTCCATGCTCAACCCCATCCGCTCCCCCGAGCGTGCCTTTGCGCGCCGCAACGTCGTGCTGGGTCGGATGCTGGAAACCGGCAAGATCACCCAGGCCCAGTTTGACGAAGCCTCCAAAATGCCGATCAAGGCCCGTTACCACGGCGCCGAAGTGACCCTGCATGCCCCCTATCTGGGAGAAATGGTGCGCCAGAAGATGGTCGAGCAGTTTGGTGAAGATGCCTACACCATGGGCCTGCATGTCTACACCACCGTCTCTGCCGAACGTCAGCGGGCGGCCAGACAGGCGCTGCTGGATGGCGTCTTTGCCTATGACATGCGCCACGGCTATCGCGGCCCGACGGCGCAGTTGTGGAAAGCGGGTGAAAGCAGCTGGGATTACGAACAGATCGTCGCTCACCTTGGCAAACAGCCCACTTATGATCCGCTGATGGCGGCGGTCGTGACCAAGCTCGGTGACCGCAGCGCAACGCTGGTGCTGAAAAATGGCAAGGAAGCGGAACTGGGCTGGAACGGTATCAAATGGGCTCGCTCATTTATTACCGACGACCGTCAGAGCTACGCCCCGAAATCGGCGCGTGATGTGCTGAAAGTCGGTGCCCAGATCTGGGTACGGGAAGAGGGCGAAGAGCTGCTGCTGGCCCAGATCCCGGATGTGAACGCCGCGCTGGTTGCCATGAACCCGAAAAATGGCGCGCTGGAAGCACTTGTAGGTGGTTTCAGCTTCGAGCTCTCCAAATTCAACCGGGTCGATCAGGCGCGTCGCCAGATTGGTTCCAATATCAAGCCTTTCCTCTATGCCACCGCGCTGGAGCATGGCTATACCCTGGCGTCGCTCATCAACGATGCGCCGATCAACCAGTGGGATCCGTCAAAAGGGCCCATGTGGCAGCCCAAGAACTCCCCGGCTGTCTATGATGGCCCCACCCCGCTGCGTCTGGGTCTGGCCAAGTCCAAGAACGTGATGTCGGTTCGACTGATGCGCGCCATCGGTCTGGATACCTATATCGACGGTCTGACCCGCTTTGGCTTCCCGCGCGACTTTATCTCTCCCCATGAGTCGCTGGCGCTCGGTGCTGCCGAATTCACCCCCCTCGAGGTGGTGCGTGGTTATTCGGTACTGGCCAACGGCGGCTTCCTGGTAACCCCTTACTTCATCGACAAAGTGACCGATAGCCTGGAGAACACCCTCTATCAGGCCAATCCTGCCATCGCTTGCACCAGTTGCGAACAGCCGGCCGCGACCGAGCAGAGCACACTGCCGGAGCCAACTGTTGATGGAGCAGCGCAAGATGGCATGCAGACCCCTCTCGCGCCGACCATAGCCCCACATACTATCAGTGCCCAGAGCGCGTTCCTGATCACCGACACCTTGAGCACCGCAATCTGGGGTGGCAACGGCTGGCGCGGTACTGGCTGGCGTGCAGCACGCGACCTGAAACGTCACGACATCTCCGGTAAAACCGGTACCACCAACGAATCGCGGGATGCCTGGTTCTCCGGCTACACCCCGGATATCGTCGCCACCTCCTGGATCGGTTTTGACAACCATCAGCGTGGCCTTGGCCGTGCCGAGTTTGGCGGTGGTGCCGCGCAGCCTATCTGGATCGACTTTATGAAAGTCGCCCTGAAAAAACTGCCCGAGAACAAGATGCCGGTTCCCGAAGGGATCATGACGGTGAAGATTGACAGCGAAACCGGTCTGCTGGCGACCGGTGGCGGCACCGACGAATACTTCAAGGAAGGTACCGAGCCGACCCGCTACGCAGCACCGAGCTCGGATGGCAATCAGGTCTACGGCGGTGACAACCCCGCAGTGGAAGGGCCTGTCTCTACCGACGATATCTTCTAAGCCGCTCGCGTGGCAGAAGCAAAACCGGCAGCCAGGGCTGCCGGTTTTTTTATTGGGCCAACTGCTTGGTCATCAGCGTGGCTATCGAGGCGGCCAGCTCGTTGAAACAGGGGCGACGCACCGAGTAGTGGCGATAGAGCAGCGAGATGGTGCGTCCCGGCACCGGGTCGACCACTGGCCGATAGCTCACCCCACCCTCATCATGATCGGCAGGTACGGCCAGCTTTGGCACCAGCGTCATGCCGCTACCGGCGGCCACCATGTTGCGCAGGGTCTCCAGACTGGTGCCCTTGAACCGCTGATCCTCACCTATCCCGCCGGCAAAACAGAATCCCATCGCCTGATCCCGCAAGCAGTGGCCATCGGCCAGCATCAGCAACTTCTTGCCCTTGAGATTGCCAAGCGGCACCTGCCTGGCCTGGGCTTCGGGGTGATGGCAAGGCACCGCCAGCCACATCGGCTCGTGGTAGAGCTGGATTGAACCAAACCCCTCCATCCCCGGCATCTCGGCCAGAATGACGCAATCCAGCTCCCCCTCTTCCAGCCGTTTGAGCAGACTTTGGGTCTGCTCCTCGTAGAGGTAGAACTCCAGCTGGGGAAAACGCTCACGCAGGGTCTGGATAATGCGGGGCAACAGATAGGGGCCCACGGTCGGAATAAAACCGATATGGATCTCTCCGGACATCGGTTCGGAGAAGTGCTGACCGATGCTCTTGAGCTCGCGTACCTCCTTGAGCACCCGACGCGCCTGATGGGCCATGGCATCGCCAGCAGGGGTAAACAGTACCTTGCGCGAGGTACGTTCGATCAGAATGACCCCGAGTTCATCCTCAAGCTTGCGCAGCTGACCGCTCAGGGTGGGTTGACTGACAAAGCAACGTTCGGCGGCTTTGCGAAAATGTTTTTCCTCATCCAGCGCCACCAGATATTCGAGATCGCGAAGATTCATACAGCGAGAGTCCTGCCTGGAAAATGGGTCATCAGCATGCACAATATCGTCCAGCGGGACAAGTCATCCGCTCGCAGTGTGCCTCTCTGGCTGCACCGTAAAATAGAAAGCCCGATCACCTCGCGGCAATCGGGCTTGTTTGACTCGCCGATGGATTACACCCTGAAGCGGCGCACCATATCCTGCAGCTGGGTAGCCAGATGGTTCAGCTCGTTGCACGCCTGAGCCATCTGGGTGGCACCGGCAGCCACCTCTTCGGAAGCATGGCTGATATTGACCACGTTGCGGTTGAGCTCTTCGCTCACCGCCCCCTGCTCTTCGGTGGCTGTCGCAATCTGGATGTTCATGTGGGAGATGCTGCTGACCGAGCCACTGATCTGGGAGATGGACTCGCCAGCTTCCCGCGCGGTAGACACCGTGGTGTTCATCAGCTCCTGACTCTGTTGCATGGTACTGCCCGCCTGTTCGGCACGCTGCTGCAACTCGGCAATGATGGTGTTGATCTGGGAGGTGGAGTCCTGAGTGCGCTTGGCCAGCGTACGCACCTCATCGGCTACCACCGCAAAGCCCCGACCCTGTTCACCGGCCCGGGCCGCTTCGATGGCGGCGTTGAGCGCCAGCAGGTTGGTCTGCTCGGCAATGCCGCGGATCACCTCCAGCACCATACCGATATTGCGGCTGTCATCACCCAACTGGCGGATCACCGCTGCGGTGCTCTCGATGGCACCGGCAACCCGTTCAATCCGCTGAATGGAATCATTCACCGTCTTGGCACCAATCTCTGCCGTTTCGCTGGCCGAAGTGGCGGCACTGGCGGCATCACTGGTATTGCGAGAGACCTCCTGAACCGTAGCCTGCATCTCGTTCATCGCCGTCGCCAGCTGGTTCAGCTCATGTTGCTGGGCACTCATGTTGGTGGCTGATTGACGTGCCACCGAGCTCATCTCTTCAGTGGCAGAACTCAATTGCACCACAGAGCCAGAGACTTCACTCACCAGGGTGCGCAGATTGGTCTGCATCTCGCCAAACCCTTTGGCGAGGGTCCCCAGCTCATCGTTATTGAACTGCTGCATGTCGATGCGGGAGGTGAGATCGCCGGAGGAGACCCGGCGAGTCTGCTCCAGCAACGCCATCACCGGGTTGCGGATCTGGCCGGTCAACAGCCAGGCAATCACCACCACAAAGCCCAGCGTCACCAAGCTGACGATAATGCTCATGGTTCTGGAATTGCTATACATGGCTTTAATGTCTTTCACCATCTCATCGGCAATCTCATTATTGATTTCCCGCAGGCGATAAGACTTGGCCCCCACCTCTTCCAGTGCGGCGCGGGTCTCGTTCTTGCGCAAACTTTTGACGCGATCCAGATCGCCAGTAGCAAAGGCACTTAACAACTGGTCATGCACCGCAAAATACTTGGCCCCCGCCGCAACCACCTGCTCATAAACCTGTTTCTCTTCACCAGTAGTGAAAGGTAAAGCACCGTATTTCTGGGCTGCCTGCTCAAACTCCTGCTTGGCCTTGTTGAAGGTTAGAGCTCGTTCACTCACCTCCTGATCATCCTTGTTAAGGCCACCAATTACCTGGGCCAGCTCTGAACGGCGCGCATCCAGCACGGCGACATGCATCTGACTCGCCAGACGAGTAGAAGGCAACAAATTGCCGGTAATGGTCTCGGTATCACTATGGAGCTTTGCTAACTGACTGATGGAGAACCAGGCCAAGCCAAGAACCAGCAAGGCCAGAATGGCAAATCCGGCGCTCAGTTTCTGGCCGATAGACATGTTTTTGAACATATGAGGGCTTCCTTGAAATGAGTCTGCACTCCCGCAACATCCGCCGGGAATGGTCACATAGAGCATAGTCTGCAAGCAGAAAGTCGAAGGCTTTCATATCGCTTCTGCATACAGGAATATCGGCCCATTCACTCCACTTCTAAAGAGACCTTGTCCGTTCACATTCTAATAACTATTCCATCAACTCAAGAAGATGCTGACGCAACCCGGCAGGATCGCCCAAAAAGTCAGCCACTCGCACAGCACTCACCCTACCGTTGTGCATCAACCCAAGGGTGGGATAACCCTGACCGCCCAGCCGTTTCATCCAGCCCTGGCTGGCTGCCAGATGTTGCAGCAAGGGGGCCTGCAGATAAGCTTGCTGGAATGCCTCGGCTGCAATCCCCTGCTCTGCCGCCAGCGTGGCGAGAAATGCCGGCTCACCAATCCAGATCCCGTCCCGATAGTGGGATTGCTGGATCCGGTGCAACATGACCAGCCCATCGCCCCCCAACGCCGTGACGGCCAAAACCGCACGGATCGGCGGCTCGGAGTCCAGCAGACAGCCTTCCCGCAGCAGCAGTTCGTTAAAGTAGCGTTCGCCAAAATGCTGGCCGGTCAGCGCTTCGATCCGCTGATCATGGGGGCGCACATAATCACGCAATGCCTCGCCCATCGGCTGACGGCGACTACCCATCCAGAGACCGCCCGCATGCAGCTCGATCTTGAGTCCGGCAATGGTGGCTGCCGCCTGCAACAGGGGGGCGGCACCGTAGCACCAGCCACAGAGCGGGTCATAGACATAATGGAGGGTGGTTTGTTGTTCGCTCATCTTCATTCTCACTTCAATCTTGGATAAAAAACCGGGCCCTTAGGCCCGGTAAAAAAACACAGGGAAAGCAGGCTCAGTGGCTTACCACTTCATCTCGCCGGTATTGACCTTGGCACCGATGGCCAGACCATCGTCAACCGGCAGTGCCGGATAGGCCTTCTTCAGAGCTTCAATCAGCTCACCGGAATTTTTCGCCTTGGCCAGCTCCTGTTCGAAACGCTCTACATAGTCACGGGTAAAGGTCACAGCGGCAGTGCCTTCTGGCGCAGAGCCCAGGAAGTGGCCCGGCACCACACGCTCGGGTTTCAGGGCCAGCAGGTTATCCAGCGCCTTGACCCAGTTGCTGCGAGCCGCCTTGGTCTGGCTGTCGGCCATCCAGACATGCACCCCGTGGTAAACCGGCACACCACCAAAAGCAGTCTTGATGGAAGGAGCCCAGAGGTAGGCATTCGGGGTATTCATCTCTTTGATTTCAATCTTCTCGCCATCCAGCGTCAGGTGGCTGGCTGTCATCACTTGCGGCACGGTCAGGCTCTTCGGTGCCCCCTTGCCGAGGATCGGGCTCCAGTAGCTCAGTTTGGCATCCTTGGTCTGGTTGATATGGTCAACCACGTGCTGATCGGCCAGCACTTTGACATCCGGGAACGCCGCCATGACAGGCTCCAGACCGAAGTAGAAGTCGGGGTCACCGGCACTGATATAGACAGTGGTCAGCTTCTTGCCACTCTTCTTGATCATATCGACCAGCGCCTGACCATTTTGCACATCGAATTGGGCATCGATCAGGATGGCCTCTTTGTCACCGGTCACCAGTGAGGAGGAGACCGGGAAGATCGCCTTCTCGCCAGGGTTGTAGACGGTCACGCTCAGGGGGGCGGCCAGTACGGCGCCACTCAACAGGGTGGTAGCCAGAGTCAGGTTGCGGATCAGGGTGTTGTTCATCATCTATTCCTCATTAAGTATTCGGGGGTTCATTTGATGGACACAGTGTATTGGATCGCCTAAGTTGCAAATACAGCGTAAAAAGCGCATCACTGTTGCATATATCGAACATATAGAGAGCCATAGATGGATCGACTGACCGCATTGCGGGTCTTCGTCAGCGTTGTCGAGCAGGGGAGTCTGAGCGGCGCCGGAGAGAAACTGGATATGTCGCGCGCCATGGTGTCGCGCTATCTGGCCGAGCTGGAGAGCTGGATGGGCGCCCGCCTGCTGCACCGCACCACCCGCCGTCTGAGCCTGACCGGGCCGGGAGAAGAGGCACTGAACCGGGCCCGCGCCATGCTGGCGCTCGGCGAGGAGATGGAGCAGATCGCCGTGAAGAGCGATGACGCCCCCAAGGGGCAACTGCGGATCACCAGCAGCTACTCCCTGTCAGAAGCGCTGCTGGTCGGGGCCGCCAACGACTATCTGGCACAATACCCGGGAACGGCCATCGATATCCTGTTACTCGACAGAACCGTCAATCTGGTGGAGGAGCGGATCGATCTGGCGGTGCGCATCACCAACGACCTCGACCCCAATCTGGTGGCACGCCGTCTTGGCACCTGCCACTCGGTGGTCTGTGCCAGCCCGGCCTATCTGGCCAGCCACCCGATGCCGCACAAGGTGCAGGATCTGGCGCTGCACAACTGCCTCACCTACACCTACTTCGGCAAAAGCCTGTGGGAGTTCAATGGGCCGGATGGCCCCGAGTCGGTGCCGGTCAGCGGCAACCTGAGCGCCAACATCTCCAACCTGCTGCTGGAGGCGACGCTCGGCGGCACCGGGATCAGCCTGCAGCCGCTCTACTCGGCCCAGCCCTATCTGGAGCGGGGAGAGTTGGTGCCCCTGCTGACCGACTGGCAACCGAAGCGACTCGGGATCTACGGGGTCTATGCCACCCGCAAACAGATGTCACCGCTGCTGCGCAGCTTCCTCGACTTTCTGCTGGCCCGCATGGCGGCCGATCCCGTCTGGCAGGAGGTGAGTCCTCCTCACAGCCGAAAATGAAGAAGGGGCCGCTGCGGGCCCCTTCTTCATCTTCATCCGTTGATCAGGCTTCAAAACCGAATGGTTCTGAGTGCGGTGCTTCCTGCTGCGCACTCTCGTCGAGGAAAATATCCCGATAAGCCACATAGATGGAGTAGTTGAGCGCCGGGATCACCACCAGCAGACCCACCAGCAGCAGCGCCGCGCCAAACAGCAGCAACATGGCTGAGAGCAGCCCCCACCAGAAGAAGGGCCACATATTGCGCCAGCAGCCGAAGAAGCTCAGGCGCACCGCCTGGATGATGCCGATATCGTGGTAGTAGATCAGCGCAGGAGCAAAGGTGACCCCCATCAGCACGGGAACAATGAGCAGCATCCCCACCAGTAACACCAGCAGCAGTTGCTGCAACTGACTCGCAGAGACCACCATGCTCTCGGGATCCTGAGTCAGCAGCGGGAGCAGCCCCCACATGGAGAGCAGACCGAGACAGACGAGGCCCACCAGGCTGAACAGCAGCAACACCAGCAGACCGCCGAGCATCAGCGGGGTCAACTTGTGGCGAAAACCGGCAAAAAGATCGGCAAACTGCAGCGGCTCGCCCCGATAGCCCCGTGCGGCGACCGCCACCCAACCCGCGCCCCACACCATGTAAAGCAACTGGGAGATGAGGCCACCCGCCGGCAGTTGCTCCAGCAGCATGCCCACCATAAACCAGACCAGCACCATGGCCACGCTGATCCCCATCCCCTTGTTGAAGATATCGAACCCGCTGCGAACCCAGACCCAGCCACGACCTGTCGTGTGCCGGGCTGGTGTGGTGCGCAAAGGGGGTAATCCGTTCATATCGTCTCCTCGGAGTGTCGGTGGCATCAGTGCCGGAAGCCGATTCTAGAGCCAGGACGGGGGCGACTCAATGGCGACGCGGCCCCGTCACGACATAAAACCTGACGCAGCGATGCACAAAAGGGGCGTCAGCCACGCCCCGCCTCTGGCTGCCCCGACCATAACAAGGCACAATCTGCCCCCTTCCCCGGCCGCCACTGTCGTGGCCACCCTCTAGTGGTTGTGGTCAACTAGTGCCAGACAGGGGGCTGTTGTCCCGCCATCCCGGGCGTTTTAACATCGCGTGGTATCGTCATGAGAGTTGTTTGTTGTCTGTTGTTGTTACTGGCCAGCCAGTCAGCCCTGGCCGAAGGGTTTATCAGTCGCCTGCTGAACCATCCGGTGCCGGGTGGCGTTGCGGTGATCCCTCTTGGCGCATCCGCCACTGCGCCCACGGCCCGCTATCACGACAAACCTGTGCTGGTAGTGCATGAAGACAAGCAGTGGATCGCTATCGTCGGCATCTCTCTCAAAAACCCGCTTGGGGCCCAGCAACTGACTACCGGTGATGGCCGTACTCTCGGCTTCACCGTCACCCCCAAGCACTACCGCGAGCAGCACATCAAGCTCAAGAACAGCCGTCAGGTCAATCCGCTCGCCGAGGATATGACCCGCATCAACCGCGAGCTGGCGGAGCAGACCCGCGCCTACCAGACCTTCAGCCCCAACCAGCCGAGCAACCTGATGTTCGACAAGCCGGTCAACGGCCCCCTCTCCAGCCCGTTTGGCCTGCGTCGCTTCTTCAATGGCGAGGAGCGCAATCCCCACTCCGGCCTCGACTTCGCCGTGGGCGCCGGCACCCCGATCAAATCCCCCGCCGCCGGCAAGGTGATCCTGATCGGCAACTACTTCTTCAACGGCAACACCGTCTTTGTCGACCACGGTCAGGGGCTCATTAGCATGTTCTGCCACATGTCGAAGATCGATGTGAAGCTCGGCCAGAGTCTGCCGCGCGGTGGCATCGTCGGGCGAGTCGGTTCGACCGGCCGCGCTACCGGCCCCCATATGCACTGGAACGTCAGCCTCAACGACACCCGGGTCGATCCCGCCATCTTTATCGGTGCCTTCAAGCCCTGAATCTGTCCCGCCCGTTAACAAGACAGGCAGCCCATGGCTGCCTGTCTGCTATCTGCACGTCGTTCCTGATTGTCTATCCGGCCAGTGCGTGGGCGCCAGACTCCCGACGCATCGCCCGCCACATCACCAGCACCAGCAAGGAGCTGCATGTCGGCAACGCCAGCCAGACGCCGGGCACACCCCACAGGGTCGAGAATCCCCACAAGAAACCGCCGATCAACACCAGCTTGCCGCCGGTGAGCAGGGAGGCGATACGGGCCCGATTGATGGCCTGGAAATAAGTGGCCCCCACCAGCAGCAAGCCCTCCATCGGCAGCCCCCAGAAGTAGAGCCAGATCCCGAGACTTGCCACCGGCAGCAGGGTGGCGTTGTCCCCGGCAAACAGATAGACCGCCGCCTCCGGCCACAGATAGAGCGGGATCATGGCGCACAGGGCGATCCCCAGCGTCACCCCGAGCGCCAGGTTGCGCACCCGCAGCACCCGCTGCCAGTGACCGGCACCCGCGTTGAAGCTGGCGATGGGCTGGATACCCATGGCGATCCCCTCGAACACCAAGTAGAAGAAAGCCTCGGTGTAGCTGATCACCCCGTAGGCGGCCACATGCAGCGACGTGCCCACCGCCAGCAGCGCCTTGTTGTGCAGCGCCAGCACCACCGAGAGGTAGAGGTACATCAGAAAACTCGATACCCCGAGGCGCACCGTCTCGCCCATCAACCGCAGATCGGGGCGCAGGGTGTCCCAGCTGATCCGCAGTTGGCTGCGCGGTGTGAAGAAGTGCCACAGGCAAGCGAGGCCCGTCACCGCCTGGGAGAGCATGGTGGCCGTCGCCACCCCGGCCAGCCCGAACGGGAACACCACCATCAGCAGATAGTCGAGCAGCACATTGAGCAGCCCCCCGACCACCATGATGATGGTGACAAAGCCGGGGCGGCCATCGTTGCGCAGCAGCGAGCTGAACGCCATCGACAGCACAGCAAAGACGCCGAGCCAGGCGTAAGCCTGCAGGTAGGCGAGCCCGGCAGTGAAGATCTCCCCCTCCGCCCCCATCCAGGCCAGCATCGGCTCGCCATAGCGGATCCCGATAACGCTGAGCAGCAGCGATGTCAGCAGCACCATCACCAGCGCATTGCCGACGATATGGCGAGCTTTGGCCGGGTTGCCCTGGCCCAGATAGAAGGAGACCAGCGATGAAGCCCCCATGCCGATCAGCGCCCCCACCGCATAGAGCACGGCGCAGATGGGGTAGGCCAGCATCAGACCGGCCATGCCATCCTGACCCAGCACATGGCCAACGAAGATGCCATCGATGGTGACATAGATGCCGGTGATCAGCATGGCGGCCACGGTCGGGGTTACGTAACGCCAGAAAAGGCGAGATAGCGGGGCTGTGCCCAGATCAACAGCTGACATATTCAACCCGGTGGAGAGAGAGCGGCCGGATCATAGCGAAACGGCAGCATGACTTCCTGTTATTTGTGTTATGAATCATTAATATGGACTGCTTTACCCGCCTCCCTGCCCTGTTTTAGGCTAGGGCCACCTCTTCTGAACGGAAACGAGCCTCATGTTGCAACGCCTGCTCACCCTCTTGCTGCTCTCCCTTATCTTGTTGCCGCCAGCCGTGCGCGCCGACGATGCCATTGACCAAATCGAAGCGTTGCTACAGAGCGTGCCAAAGAGCGACACCCCGGAAAACCAGAAGCTGCGGGAGAGTTACCAGCAGGCGCTGCAATTTGCCAGAGAGGCCGAGCGCTACCGGGAGCAGAGCAAGGCCTATCAGCAGATCCTCATCGATTACCCCAAGGAGTCAGCGCGCCTCAAGGAGAGCCTGCACAACTATCAGCCCGCCGATCGCCCGCCGCTGACGAGCCTCAAGGAGGAGGCGCTGCGTCAGGCCATTGGCCTCAGCAGCAACCGCCAGCTCAACCTGCGCAAGGAGCGGCAGGGGGTGATGGACAGCCTCAACCAGCTGGAAAGCACCGGGCAGGAGTACCACCTACGGGTGGATGATCTGCGCAAACAGCTGCAACTGACCCGCAGCCAGCTGGAGCGGCTGAGCTTCAGCAGCGAATCGGATCGCCAGCAGGAGGCCCAACTGCTGCTGACCAGAATGAAGGAGCAGAGTCTCTCCGACCGGATCCAGATGCTGGAGCTGGAGCAGCTCTCGGCCCAGCAGCGCAACGATCTCGGCAAGCTGAAGCTGCAGGAGCTCAATCTGGCCATCGCCGATGAGGATGAGTGGCAAGCCAGCCTGCTGACCCAGCAGAACCAGCTGCGGCGGGAGAAGACCGAGCAGGCACTGGAGGAGAGCGAGCGGCTGCGCAAACAGCTCACCACCGACATGCCGCTGCTGCTGGAACAGCAACAACAGAATCAGGCGCTCTCGATCCAGCTCGGCACGCTGGAGGATCAGATTGAGCGGGTGCAGGACGAGCAGCGCAGTGTCGACAAGAATCTGTTTGAACTGAATGAGCTGGTCAACTCGGTGCGCGAACAGCTGGAGTGGCTGCAGATCAGCAACGCCTACGGCGAGAACCTGCGCAGCAAACTCTCCGATCTGCCCCCCCTGTTCCCCCTCGACAAGCTGGAGTCCGCCATCGTCAACGCCCGCATGGCCAAGTACCAGTACGAGAGCGAGCAGGATGGCCTCAAGGATACCCGTCTGTTGCGCGACAAGCTGCTGGCCGAAGAAGAGGTGACACTGGATCGCCCGCAATTGTCGGTGCTCGACAACCTGCTCAAGGCCCGTCGCCAGCTGCTGACCCGGCTCAACGACGCCTCCGATACCCTGATCCAGGAGCAGACCCGACTCAAGCTGCTCTACAGCCGCCAGAACAGCAAGATCGACGAGATCCGCGAAATAAGCGCCAGCCACCTGTTCTGGATGCCGGATGTGCGTCCCTTTACCCCACAGGTGATGCTCGGCATTCCCGCCGCGCTGACGCTGGCCTTCAACCCGGACAACTGGTTGCAACTGCCCTATGCCATCGCAGAGAACAACCCGCTGAGCCTCACTCTGGCCGGTATTGGTCTGCTGGTGCTGGCCTGGAGCTGGTTCAAACTGGCCCGTCATCTGAACCAGTATTGCGACCATATTGCACCGCGGATCGGCAAGGTGACCCAGGACAAATTCAGCCTCACCAGCCGCTTGCTGCTGCGCTCCCTGCTCGCCTCGCTCCCCTTGCCCGCCATGGTGCTGATGGTGCGCGGCCTGCTCGAAGGGGCCTGGCAATATCCGTTTGCTGTGGCGATAGCACGTGGCCTTGGCGAGATCTGGTTTCTGTTGCTGGCGCTGGTGATGGCCCGCCATCTGACCCTGGAAAAAGGGATCCTGATCCACCACTTCCGCTGGCCAAAAGAGCGGGTGCAGCAGGTTTGGAACCAGTTCCGCACCCTGCTGCTGGTGCTGATCCCGAGCTTCTTCGTACAAGGGATGGCGAACAGCTATCAGGAGCACGCCTTTTACGACTCCCTCGGCCGGATGGCCTTCATGATCGGCGCCCTCTGGCTGCTCCTTTTCTTCGCCCGCCTCAACCGGGAGCGGCTGCCGCTCACCTGGGGCCAGAGCGACATGACCAAGCCCCACCTGCTGCACCACTTCATCTGGAACAGCCTGATGCTGGCACCACTGCTGGCGGTGATCGGCGCCCTGTTTGGCTACTTCTATACCTCGCGTATCCTGCTGCGCCAGCTGGAGCTGAGCCTGCTGATGGGGCTGGGTTGCCTGCTGGTCTACTATCTGGCCAGACGCTGGATGCTGATCCAGCGACGCCGCCTCGCCTTCGAGCGCGCCAAGAGCAAACGGGCCGAGATCCTGGCCCAGCGTGGTCGTGACGACAATCAGGAAGAGCTGAGTTCGGAGATCCCCGATGTGGTGGAAGAGACCGAGCTGGATCTCGATACCATCAGCGCCCAGTCGCTGGGACTGGTACGTACCCTGCTGATGCTGGGCTTCACCATGCTGGTGGTGGTGCAATGGTCGGATCTCAACTCAGCGTTCAGCTTCCTCAGCAATATCGAGGTGTGGCAGGTGAGCAGCAAGATTGGCGGCATCGAGCAGCTCTCGGCCATCACCTTGCAGGATCTGATGCTGACCGCCTTCGTCTTTATCCTGACCGTGGTGACAGCCCGCAACCTGCCGGGGCTGATGGAGCTGACCCTGCTGCAACATCTGAGCCTCTCCCCGGGAACCGGCTTTGCCCTTACCACCACCAGCAAGTATCTGGTGATCCTGATCGGCGCCCTCACCGGCTTCTCCATGCTTGGCATCGACTGGTCGAAGACCCAGTGGCTGGTCGCCGCCCTCTCGGTGGGGCTGGGTTTCGGCCTGCAGGAGATCTTCGCCAACTTTGTCTCCGGCCTCATCATCCTGTTTGAAAAGCCGATCCGGCTCGGTGACACTGTCACCATCCGCGATCTCACCGGCACCGTCACCAAGATCAAAACCCGGGCGACCACCATAGTGGATTGGGATCGCAAGGAGATCATCGTGCCCAACAAGGCCTTCATCACCGAGCAGTTCATCAACTGGTCGCTCTCCGATGCCATCACCCGGGTCAAACTGCGGATCCGTATCGGCCTGACCCGGGATCCGAAACTGGTACAGCGCATTCTGGAAGAGTCCATCCAGGCATCGACCCTGGTGCTGGAGACGCCGACGCCCGAGGTGTTCCTGATCGAATTTACCGACTCGGCACTGATCTACGAGATCCGCCTCTACGTCAACAACATGGATCACCGGATGCCCATCACCCACGAGGTTCACTCGCTGGTGCTGGAGAAGATGCAGCAACAGGGGCTTACCCTGCCCCATCAACAGATCGACATTCACCTGAGCCGCGGCTGACCCGCGAGGTAGAAGGAGCAGAACATGCAGATTATTGCCCACCGTGGCGCCAGCGGTCTGGCACCGGAGAACACCCTCAAGGCGATGGCCAAAGCGCTGGAGCTGGGAGCGCCCGCCATCGAGATCGACGTACAGGCGGCCGATGGCGAGTTGTGGGTCTTTCACGACCGGCGGCTGGAGCGCTGCACCAACGGTAAGGGAGTATTAACCGAGCAATCGCGTTCCTATCTGGAGCAGCTCGATGCCGGTGAGGGAGAGGTGATCCCGACCCTGTGGCAGGTGATGGAGATCATCGCCGGACGCTGCGAGCTGCATATCGAGCTCAAGGGCGCCCATACCGCCGACGCGGTGGCAACCCTGACCCGACGGGCAGAAGCCGAGCTTGGTTTTACCCCCGAGCAGTGGGTGGTCTCCTCCTTCCATCACCCGGAGCTGGCCCGCTTTGCCACCTTGCGGTCCGATATCCGGCTCGGCGCCCTGACCGCCAACCTGCCGCTCAACCTGGCGCAGTTTGCCGACGAGCTGGGAGCCTGGTCACTCAACTGCGACGTGGATTTTGTGGATCAATCGCTGGTTGCAGATGCCCATCGCCGCGGGCTCAAGGTACTGGTTTATACCGTTGATTACCCTGAGGATTATGAAAAGATCGCCAGCATGGGGGTCGATGGAATCTTTACCAATCGACCGGATCGCTTTCTGGCGCAGTGAGTGGGCGATACGCGTATGGATAACCACTGATTTAGGCACTAACTTTAAATAGCTGACCGGGATACAAAGAGTTCAACTTCAGCCGATAAGAACAGGCTCATAACAATAACTAGTTTCCAACACTCAGACTGACGCTCACAAGGATGTAATTATGAACTTATCCATTAAAAACAAGCTGGTCCTGGCTATAGGTATCATCATTCTGGTGATCACCGGCCTGCAGGTCTGGTACAACACCTCGCAACTGCGCAGCGAAACCCAGCGACTGGTCTGGAACATCATCGACGAGAGCTCGATGGCCAACGTCAAGGGGATCTCCCGTTGGGTCGACTCCCGCATCAGCATGGTCAGCACCACCAAGGAAGCATTCACCAAAGAAGATGAGCCCATCAGTCATCTGGCCCAGTCCATGAATGCCGGTGGCTTCGACCTGGTCTATGCCGGCACCGCAGACGGCAAGATGATCCAGAGTAAACCCACCAACCTGCCTGCCGGTTATGATCCCCGTCAACGTCCCTGGTACAAGGATGCGATGGCAGCAGGCAAGCTGGTCATCACCGCGCCCTATGCCGATATCTCCACCGGCCAGCTGATCGTCACCATCGCCGAGCCGTTCCAGCGTGGCAACACCCAGGGGGTCATCGCCGGAGACGTCTCTATCAGCGCCCTTATCTCGGACATTCTGGCGGTTACCACCGAGGGCACTTACGCCATGCTGGTCGACAGCAACGGCACCATCATTGCGCACCCCGATGCCTCCATGAGCCTGAAACCCGCAACCGCGCTGGCCCCTGAGTTGACCGCATCCTACATCAACCAGATCGCCCATGACGGCATGATCAATGAGCTAATGATCAGCGGCAAGAAAGAGGTCTTTGACTTCAACGCGATCCCCAATACCAACTGGTATTACGGCATGATGGTGGATGACGAAACCGCCTACCAGTCGGTACGCAGCATGGTCACCTCCTCCCTCATTCAGGGGCTCATCACCATACTGATCGTGGCTGGCTTCTCCTATGTCGCCATCAACGGCTCGCTGGCCCCCCTGAAAACCCTGGGCGAGGCGATAGCCGATCTCTCCCGTGGCAACGGCGATTTGACCCGCCGCATCAAGATCGAACGTGAAGATGAGGTGGGCGCGGTTGCCAAGCACGTCAATACCTTCATCGACCGCATCCATGTGATGGTGCAGGATATTTCCAACTCCTCCGGCCAACTCAACCAGCAGGCCAAGTCCTCCCACAGCATGGCGGAGAAGGCCAATCAGGGGCTGGCACGCCAGCAAAACGAGATCTCCCAGATCGCCACTGCGGTGCACGAGATGTCCGCCACCGCGATCGAGGTTGCCAGCAACGCCGAGCAGACCGCCGAAGCGGCCCGCAGCTCTTCCAGCAGTTGTGAGCATGGCAAACAGGTGATCGCCCGTAACCAGCGCTCCATCACCGATCTGGCCACCCAGGTGGAGCAGGCCTCCAACATCATTCAGGAACTGGAGAAGAACGCCCAGGAGATCAACACCATCCTCTCCACCATTCAGGGCATCGCCGAGCAGACCAACCTGCTGGCGCTCAACGCCGCCATCGAAGCGGCCCGTGCCGGTGAACAGGGCCGTGGTTTCGCGGTGGTGGCCGATGAAGTGCGCGTCTTGTCACAGCGCACCCACAGCTCGACTGTCGAGATCCGCAGCATGATCGAAACCCTGCAGCGCAATACCCAGGGTGCGGTCAGCACCATGCACGAAGGCCAGCAGTTGGCCCAGAACAGCGTGGATGACGCCAACAACGCCACCCATGCGCTGGAACAGATCACCACCTCGATCAACCAGATCTCCGACATGGCGACCCAGATCTCCAGCGCAGCCGAAGAGCAGCGGGCCGTCACCGACGAGGTAAGCCGCAACATTCAGGCGGTCAAAGATGTCTCGGACGAACTGGCAGTGGATGCAGACAGTTCGCGCCATCTCTCTGAACAACTTAAAAATATTTCGGGTGAACTGAGCAATCAGGTCGGCATGTTCCGCATTTGAGCATGAGTAAAAGGGGCCGCACAGGCCCCTTTTATTTTTCTAAATAGCGCTTAATTTTCAGTAATTAATCTCACAATACCCGCCAAATCCCCGGCCCTGAAATCCTTGTGATTCATCTGGATTTATCCAATCCCCTCCGTAGCGGTCGCCACAATTCGGATTATTTATTTTTATCCAAATAAATAAATGCCAATAATTCTCATTAAAAAATTACAATAAAAAACTTAAAATTTTTTTCGTGAGTACCTAAAAAGAGAGGTGATTCGCATTTTATTGAAAGAAAACTACGTACAATCCAGAAGTTAAAGTATGCGTAGCAAGGTGTTCAACTGCTCAGTAACACCAAAAAATGGCGATAATAACGACATTTTCATCCAGGGATTTGGGTGTTTTATAGAAAAATAACCAATAAAAATGGAATAAAACCTAGCAGTTTGACTTGCATCAAGCCTGAATTTTTTTCATAGAGCAAAATCGTGCCCAGCAAATCTATCCCTAAGGAGGCAGATGTGGATATTATCAAGACCGATGTTGCCATCATCGGTGCCGGTGGTGGTGGCCTGCGTGCCGCAATCGCCATTGCAGAAGCCCACCCGGAGCTGGAAATCGCCCTGATTTCCAAGGTCTATCCGATGCGCAGCCATACCGTGGCCGCCGAAGGTGGCGCCGCAGGCGTCGTGCGTGATGACGACTCCCTCGAAAACCACTTCAATGACACCGTCTCCG
This sequence comes from Aeromonas allosaccharophila, assembly GCF_016026615.1. NCBI lineage: Bacteria > Pseudomonadati > Pseudomonadota > Gammaproteobacteria > Aeromonadales > Aeromonadaceae > Aeromonas > Aeromonas allosaccharophila. The sequence goes on from NZ_CP065745.1 coordinate 2,395,953, forward strand.
GTGGTGACTGGTTGTGTGAGCAGGACGTAGTCGAATACTTCGTCAACAACGCCACCAACGAAATGATCCAGCTGGAGCACTGGGGTTGCCCCTGGAGCCGCAAGCCGGATGGCAAGGCCAACGTCCGCCGTTTCGGCGGGATGAAGATCCCGCGCACCTGGTTCGCCGCAGATAAATCCGGTTTCCACATTCTGCACACCCTGTTCCAGACCTCCATCAAGTATCCGACCATCAAGCGCTACGATGAGCACTTCTGTCTGGATCTGATCGTGGAAGATGGTCGCGTTCAGGGCGTCCTGACCTTTGATATCCAGAACGGTATCACCCGCTTTATCCAGGCCAAATCCGTGGTGCTGGCGACTGGCGGTGCCGGTCGCGTTTACCGCTACAACACCAACGGTGGCATCGTCACCGGTGACGGCATGGCGCTGGCCTACCGTCACGGCGTACCGCTGCGTGATATGGAGTTCGTCCAGTATCACCCGACCGGTCTGCCGGGCACCGGCATCCTGATGACCGAAGGTTGTCGTGGTGAGGGTGGCATCCTGCTGAACAAGGATGGCTACCGCTACCTGCAGGACTACGGCTTGGGCCCGGAAACCCCGGTTGGCCAGCCGAAGAACAAACACATGGAGCTGGGTCCCCGTGACCGTCTCTCCCAGGCATTCTGGCAAGAGCAGCAGAAAGGCCGCGTGATCCAGGGCCCGATGGGCGACGTTGTTCACCTCGACCTGCGCCACCTCGGCGAGAAGTACCTGAAAGAGCGTCTGCCGTTCATCTGCGAACTGGCCAAGGCCTACGTGGGTGTGGATCCGGTCAAGGAGCCGATCCCGGTACGTCCGACTGCCCACTACACCATGGGTGGTATCGAAACTGACGGCAAGTGCGCAACCCGCATGCCAGGCCTCTACGCCGCTGGCGAATGTGCCTCCGTTGGCCTGCACGGTGCCAACCGTCTGGGTTCCAACTCCCTGTCCGAGATCGTGGTATTCGGCAAGGTTGCTGGTGAACAGGCAGCCGAATTCGCTGCAACCCAGCAGCACGGCAACACCGAAGCGCTGGTCGCCAAGGCCGAGCAGTTGATCAAGCAGCACCTCTCGCTGATGGATATCGACGGGACCGAAAACCCGGCCGACATCCGCAACGAACTGGGCATGTCCATGGAAGCTGGCGTTGGTATCTACCGTACCGAAGAGCTGATGCAGGGCACCATCGACAAGATCAACGAGCTCAAAGCCCGTTACAAGAAGATCAAGATCAACGACAAGTCCTCTGTCTTCAACACCGATCTGCTGTACGCCATCGAACTGGGCTACATGCTGGACGTGGCCGAAGCCATGGCTCACTCCGCCATCAACCGTAAAGAGTCTCGTGGTTCCCACCAGCGTCTGGACGGTTATGAGGAGCGTGATGACGTGAACTTCCTCAAGCACACTCTCTCCTTCTATGCACCGGAAGGGGCCCCGACCATCGATTACTCCGATGTGAAGATCACTAAATCCCAACCGGCAAAACGTGTGTACGGTTCCGAGGGTGAGAAACAAGACGAGGCTAAGAAGAATGGCTGAGATGATCGAAATTGAAATCCTGCGCTACCGTCCGGAGCAGGATAACGAGCCCTGGATGCAAACCTTCCAGGTGCCTTACCTCAAAGAGATGTCCCTGCTGGATGCGCTGCAGTACATCAAGGATCACCTGGACTCTACCCTGAGCTTCCGCTGGTCCTGCCGGATGGCGATCTGCGGCTCCTGCGGCATGATGGTCAATGGCGTACCCAAGCTGGGTTGCAAAACCTTCCTGCGTGACTATCTGCCAGGCAAGATGACCATTGAACCGCTCAACAACTTCCCGATTGAGCGTGACCTGGTCGTCGACATGTCCGATTTCATCGAGAAGCTGGAGAGCATCAAGCCCTACATCATCCCGAGCGAACCGCGCAGCCTGTGCGATGGCGAGTACACCCAGACTCCGGCTGACATGGCGAAGTATCACCAGTTCTCCATGTGCATCAACTGTGGTCTCTGCTACGCAGCCTGCCCGCAGTATGGCATCAACAAGAAGTTCACCGGTCCGGCGGCACTGGCTCTGGCCTATCGCTACAACGCCGACAACCGCGACAGCGCGTCCAAAGAGCGGATGAAGATCATCAGCCAGGACGAAGGTGTCTGGGGTTGTACCTTCGTGGGCTATTGCTCCGAAGTGTGCCCGAAAGGCGTGGATCCGGCCGCAGCCATCCAGCTTGGCAAGGTCGAGAGCGCCAAGGACTACATGATCGCCATGTTCAAGCCAGATTGAGATCAGGAATGAGACCATGAACAACACCAATAGCAAACGTAAGCCTTACGTCCGCGAAATGAAGAAAGACTGGTGGCTGAAGAATGCCTTCTACACCGGTTACATGATCCGTGAAGGCACCAGTATCTTCGTCTCCATCTACGCCGTTGTGCTGATGTGGGGTCTGATGCGTCTGGTTCAGGGTCAGGAAGCGTTCAACGGCTGGCTGGAATCCCTGCAAAGCCCGATCGCCATCCTGTTCCATGTCATCGCACTGGCGGCGTGCCTGTTCCATGCCAAAACCTGGTTCGCCCTGGCACCGAAAGCCATGCGTATCTTCCGTGGTGAAGACCTGGTACCGGAGAAGCCGATCGTTCTCGCCCAGTATGTGGCGCTGGCGGTGGTGTCCCTGCTTGTCCTGATCATCGTGGCCTGAGGAGAAATCAATGAGACGTTCTGACGAACCAATTTACTGGGGTCTGTTTGGTGCGGGTGGCATGGTCGTTGCCATGCTGCTGCCGGTCATTGTCCTCATCACCGGTCTGCTGGTACCCATGGGTATCATGGACGTGGAAGCCATGAGCTATGACCGCGTGCACGCGTTCGCCAGCTCCTGGTGGGGTGCCTGCATCCTGCTGGTGATCATCGCCCTGCCAATCTGGCACGGCATGCACCGTATCTACCACGGTCTGCACGATCTGGGGATCCACACCACCAAGCTGCACCACTATGTGTTCTATGGCTTTGCCTTCCTGGTATCTGCCATTACCGTCGGCCTGCTGATGGTGCTGGTACTCCAGTAATCACATCTGACTGATTGACCAAACCGGGCCTCGTGCCCGGTTTTTTATTGTCCCTGATTAACCAAAAGGGCCAGCCGGTTTGCACCGGCTGGCCCTCTGTTCATCTGCTCCCCCCTGAATGACAGCAACCCTTCGCTATTACTCCATCGGTGGCAAGAAGCGGCGCATCACCTCATCCCCATGACCTCCTTCCTGAAACGCCACCAGCGCCTGATTGAGGGTGTTCACCAGCTCATGGGCGCGGGGGGAACCCTTGCTCACCAACAGATAGAATCCCTTGCGGCTGGGCAGGGCGAGGTTGAGCAACCCGCTCTCGCTGTGGTAGATGCCGAGGCTGATACCACTCACCAGCGGTTCGATTTCACTCGGCAAAAAGTCACAGCGATCCCGCCCCATCATGTCCAGCGCCTGCTGCAACTGCTTGACCCGGCGTGGCTCTTGCGCCAGCCCATAGGGGGTGTAGTTGTAGCCAATCACCCCGCACACCCGGGAGCGGTTGACCGTCTGCAAGTCCGGCGTCTCGGGAAAGCGCCGCTTGAGATAGAAGAAACCGAGGTGGGTGTAATAGAGCGGCACGCTGTAGAAGGCAAACTCGGCCCGCTCCGGCTTGTAGCTGGCATCCCAGGTCAGCTCGCACAGACCGTTCTGGCGATAATCCGCCAACTCCTGCTGGACCCGCGCCCAGGGCAGATAGCGGATCTGGTGCGATAGCCCGCTCTGTTGCAATGCATCGAGCACCAGCGTCGTCGCCGAACCGGTCAGGCGACTGGTATCCGGCACCCCGTCCTTGCGCTCCCAATAGGTAAAGGGGGCCCACTCGTTGCCCTCTCCCAGACAGATCTTCACTGGCGGCTCTTGCCCCCATAGCGCGGGGGACAAGATGGCCATCGCCAATCCCGCCCACCATGTTGCCGCTCGTTTCATCTCCCGCTCCCGAACTGTTTATCCCTCTTGCAGCTTAGCCCAGAAGGGATAGACCTCACTTTACAGGGGCGCTTTCATGCCACAACGCCAGCAAATTGGCCGGAATGGCACCATAACGAAGCTGCGGCGTCTGGTGCCAGTCAGCCAGCTTTTGCAGGGCTTTCGCCAGATCATGCGCCAGCGTGCGGGTCACTCTTACCCCTGCTTCCAGGTAGAGGCTCTTGATCTCGAAGATCCCCTGCTGGCGATGGGCCTTGGCATCCATTCTGCCCACCAGCTTGCCGCGATGGAGCAAGGGCAACACGAAGTAGCCGTACTGACGCTTGTGGGCCGGGGTATAGCACTCGATGCGATAGTCGAAGTTGAACAGTTCACTGGCCCGTTTGCGATCCCACACCAGCGGGTCGAACGGCGACAAGGCGGTGGTATGGGTCGCCTTGAGGGTGCCCGCCTGTGCCCTTGCCAGCTCATCGGCCAGAGATGCATGCACGAAGGCACCGTGCTGCCACCCCTCCACCCGTACCGGCAGCAGCTCCCCCTCGTCCGCCAGCTGATGGAGCAGGGCATCGTATTTGCCGCGCCGCAGCCGGTAGTAGTCCGCGACCCAGCCGGTTTTGACCAGCCCCAGCGCCCGGCAGCTGGCGCGCACCATGTCCCGCTGCGCCTGCTCGACGCTTGGCAAGTCCCGCTGGTCGTTCCACTCGGGGATGACCCGTTCGGCGAGATCATAGACCCGCTGAAAGTTGCGCCGCTCCCGCACCATTAGCTGACCGGTGGTGAAAAGTACCTCCAGATGGCGCTTCTCCGGCTTCCAGTCCCACCAGCCGTTCCCCTTGCCGGTTGTGCGTTCAAAGTCAGCCGCCCGCACCGGACCATGCTGACGAATGCGCTCGATCAGCTGGCCAATCTCCTGCTGATGGGTGGCGAGCCAGTTGGCTGAAAACTTCCAGCCCATGGCGGCGGGATCGAGCATCCGGTGGCGCAGCAATCGGTAATCCTCCCGGGGCACAAAGCAGGCCTCGTGAGCCCAATATTCGAAGATCTCGCCGTCGACCAGCAACTGCTCCAACCAGTGCGGTTCGTACTGGCCAAGCCGACTGAACAGCACCAGATAGGGGCTGCGCGCCACCACCGAGATGGTATCGATCTGCAGCAACGCCATGCGGCGAATGGTGGCCAGCAGATCGGCCGGGGTCGCCTTGCTGCGACGGGGAGCGAGCAGCCCCTGCGCCGCCAGTTGCAGATGACGGGCATCTTGCAGTGACAAATGGGTAATCGACATCAACAACCGCTCCATGGTATCTGACCATTGCGCCCGGCGGATGGCCAACAAAACCGGGGGAAGCTCCACGCTAGTGCGCCTCCCCGCCCTTGTGTGCCTGCGCCGCTATGAGTGGGTCGGGGGCAAGACCAGCTGATTGACCACCAGCATGATCTCTTGATAAGTGGCTTCGACCGTCTCGGGGGTCGGCTCCAGAATAAGGTCATCGGCATAACCATTGATGAGCGAGGTGATCTGGCGCGCCAGTCGCCGGGCATCGCTCGCCACAAACTCGCCGCTGTCGATCCCCTTTTGCAGGATCAGCTCCAGCACCTCGCGCCACGCCAGAATGATTTTGCGGTAGCTCTCGGCAAATACCGGGTCGCGCAGTGACTCGTTCCAGGCATCCAGATAGATGGCCCAGGAGGCATCCTGACTGGTCGGCAGGTTGTCCCGCACAAAGAGCGGCAACGCTTCGCGGGCAGGCAGCGGCAATAGCCACTCCCGCTGCTCGGCGATCTCCTGATAGGTGAAACGCTCTACGGCGCAGAGGCAGAGCTCTTTCCAATCCTTGAAGTAGTGGTAGACGTGGCTGCGCGCCAGACCGGTACGTTCGGCAATATCACGGGTTGACGATGCCGCCATCCCCTTCTCTCGAAACAGGGCCAGTACGGCCCCGATGATCATCTCTTTACGCTGTTCTGCTGATGGGCGTGCCATCTGACCTCCTGCGATATCCATCGATCTGCTTGACTTTGAGCAGTCGCTCAAACAAACTTTGAGCGCTCGCTCAAACTTAGCGTTTCCGACATCTTAGGAGATAACCCATGACAACACCAACCACTTCGGCAGCCAGCTGCGACGAGCAGGCCATGCCGTTGCCACACTCGGCCGGTCGTTCGCTGGGGGCAATTGCACGGGCCAATCCCCTCAAGCTGGCGGGCACCTTCTCGCTGGTGGCCCTCGAAAACATCCTGCTGGTGGTCTATCCCCTGTTCGCCGGTTTTGCCATCGACGCCATCGTCAAGGGCCAGTGGTGGCAGGCTTCAAGCTACGCCCTGATCGTGCTGCTGTTCTGGCTCATCGGCGCCCTGCGCCGGGCGGTCGACACCCGCACCTTTACCCATATCTATGCGGCACTGGCGGTGCCGGTGATCCTGACCCAGCGCCAGCAGCAGGAGGGGCAATCCACCATAGTGGCGCGGGTCACTCTGGCGCGGGAGTTTGTCGACTTCTTCGAGAAACATATCCCGATCCTGGCCACCAGCCTGATCTCCATCGTCGGTGCGGCCGTGATGCTGATGGTGATCGAGTTCTGGGTCGGCATCGCCTGCATGGGGGTATTACTTCTGTTCGGCCTGCTGCTGCCCGGCTTTTCGCGCAAAAACCAGCTGCTGCACGAGCGGCTCAACGATCGGCTGGAACACGAGGTCAAGCTGGTCACTCATGCCCCGTCAGCCAGCCTCTCCCGCCACTACCGCGCGCTGGCCTGGCTCCGCATCCGGATTTCGGATCGGGAAGCACTCGCCTTTCTGGCGGTCGGTATCAGCGCCGCTCTGCTGTTCCTACTGGCCATCACCATGCTGATGGCCCAGCCCCAGGTCTCGGCAGGCCATGTCTATGCTGTGATGACCTACCTCTGGAACTTTGTCACCAGCCTGGATGAGGGGCCCGGTCTTGCCGATCAGCTGGCCCGGCTGCGAGACATAGGCCGACGGGTCAATACCGCCCAACCCGATTGAATGATTTGACATTTTGTATCTGTAACCGGAGTAGAAGATGAATCCGACCACCCTTTGCCAACGAGCGTTGACCATGTGCATCAGCTGTTTTTTCCTCGCCGCCTGCGGCCCCAAGATGAGCGACTTTGAGCCCAACACCAGCTACTGGTTCAAGGAGAAACCGGCAGAGGAGAGTGCCCCGCTGGCGCAAGACATGAAGGTGGATATAGCCATCGTCGGCGGCGGCTACAGCGGCCTCTCCAGCGCCTGGCATCTGGCCAAAGCCAATCCGTCGCTCAAGATCGCCATCTTCGAAGCCAAGCAGGTGGGCAGTGGTGCCTCGGGCCGCAACGGCGGCATGGTGTTGCCGGGATCCGAGGTGATGGATCTCTACGAGGAGGGAGAAGCGAGCAAGCGCCACTACGACCTCACCGTCGCCAGCATGCGCAAGCTGCAGGCGCTGGTCGCATCAACCGGCGTCGAGGCTGACCTCAAGCTCGATGGCTATGTGGAGGCGATCCTCGATGAGGAGGATATCGCCGAGTACCGCGACTATGTGAAAACCGCCAATCGCCTCGGCATCCCGCTCCAGTACTGGAACGCCGATACCACAGAGGCAAAACTCGGCACCGATCGCTACGTGGGGGCGGTCTACGACACCAATGGCGGTCAGGTACACGCCATGAAGCTGGTCAATGCCCTGCGCAAGGCGGTGGAGCAGGCGGGCGTCACCATCTACGAGCAGAGCCCGGTAATGGGGATCAAGGAGGGCAAGCAGATCGAACTGAATGTGGCCGACAAGTACAAGGTGACCGCCGACAGCATAGTGCTGGCGACCAACGGCTATACCTCCAAGCTTGGCTACTTCAGCGGCCGGGTCTTTCCGGTGCACGCCCAGAGCGCCGTCACCGAGCCGCTTACCCGGGATCAGCTCAACGCCATTCAGTGGCAGAGCAAGGTGCCCTACTACGACACCCGCAATATCCTGTTCCATCTGGTGTTGACCCCGGATAACCGCATCGTCATCGGCGGCGGCAATGCCGAGTACGTCTTCAACGACGGCCTCAATTACAAGGGCGACCTCGACCGGGTCAGCGCCATGATGATGACCGAGCTGGTGACACTCTATCCGGCCCTCAAGGGGATCAAGTTTGAACAGGTGTGGGACGGGGTACTCGGCATGACCGGCGACAGCACCGAAGCGGTGGGGGTGATGGGGGATCACAAGAACATCTACTACGCCCTCGGCTACAACGGCCACGGCATCAACCTCTCCTTCCTGTTTGGTGACATCGTGGCCAGCCTCTATCAAGGCAAGGATCACCCCTGGTTCAACCACGCCGAGCAGACCCTGCCGATGTGGCTGCCGCCGGAGCCATTCAAGTCAATTGGCGTCAAGTCCACTCTGATGTTCTATCACTGGCAGGATCGCGGCTATCTGGAGCCATAACGCGCTATGTATCTGCCAACCTGCGGTTTGGCCCGCAGCACTGACATCCATTTTCCATGGCTGCCCGACACACTGCGGGGTGATAGAGCGGGCAGCATGGGTTGGCAGCAGCAACCGACGTTTGACAAGAGACGCCAGCATTGCTGGCTGACACTGAATTAGCTAAATCTCGCGCGAATTTTTTTACTATCAATGGAGAGTCAACATGCGTGCATTTCCGGTATTAAAAGGCACTATTTTTTCGCTGATCGCGTTGAGCGGCACACTCGCTACCAACGCCTTCGCCAACGAGGAAAATATCGCCAGGTTCTACGATGACAATCAGAGTTACTGGGCTCAGTTCTTGCCCAACGTAAACGCTAGCCTCAATAAAGATATTGATGTGGATGTCGCCGTCATCGGCGGTGGATATACGGGATTATCTGCCGCATACCATATCAAGAAGTCCAATCCGGCCAGCACTGTGGTTATTTTGGAAGCAAAGCGGGTCGGCAATGGCGCATCTGGCCGTAATGGCGCTCTGGTGTTGGCGCAAACCTATAGCGAAGGCGGCTTTGTGATGGGTGATCACAAAGCAAATCATAAAGAGATTTATGACATCACCGTCAATAGCATGCACCGGATTAAACGGTTGGCCGAATCGACCGGCATTGACCCGGGGTACGTACTAAATGGCCAATCGTTGGGGATTTTTAACCCTGAAAATATGGATGATGCCAAAGAGTATGTGGCTCAGGCCAAAAAACTGGGCATGCCGATTGAATTGTGGGGCAAAGAGAAAGCCGTGAATATGCTCGGCTCACCAGCGCTGGTCGGTGCGGTATATGATCCCAATGGCGGCATGGTCAACCCGGGCAAGCTGGTCGCCGCGCTCAAGAAACTGGCGGAAGATGCCGGGGTCGTCATCTATGAAAACAGCCCGGTGCTGGAATATGAAGAAGATGGCAAGCTGATTTCATTGCCAGTCAAGGTCAATGACAAACGCTATGAAGTTACCGCAAAAAATATTGTCGTGGCAGCCAATGCCTATGCCGGGAAGACGCTTGGCTTCAAGCCTGATGATATTGAACCCTCTCACACTCAAGTGGCAGTCACGGCCCCACTGACGGATGCGCAATACAACAGTATTGGCTGGAAAAACAACATCTCATGGTATGACGACCAATATGCCGGAACGGACAGTGATGCCACCTACCACATGGTCATGACCGCTGACCATCGCATTGTTATTGGTGGTGGTAGCGTCGAATACAATGAGGGGGATGACCTGCAGTACCCCGGTGATTTGAAAAAGATTGAAGCTCAAATCTCCAAGCGTATTGGTGAGCTCTATCCATCAATAAAAGGGATAAAAATTGAAAAAACCTGGGACGGGATCATTGCAGAAACCACAACCAAGAATGAAATGATCGGCGTCACCGGTACGAATCAGAATATTTATTATGCCCTTGGATATAACGGCGGACAGGGCGTTAACGTTGCCTTCTTGTTTGGCGAGCTGGTCTCCAAGCTCTACAACAAACAAGATGACAAATTGTTGAGCATCATGCTGGATAAATAACTGATAACGTTAAATGCAGGGCATTTAACTACTTCCTAAAACCATCCATCAGCAGGCACGCCTCAGGGCGTGCCTTTTTGCAATACCGCCACATCGGCGTGGGGGAAGCTGAGCTCGGCCTGCCAGCTGGCGGCCAACACCTGAAACGATGCCTCGGCAAAGAAGACGATGTGGGTCGGGTCGTGGCGATAGCGCCAGTTTTTGAACCGCTCGTCACCGAGCACCCGCTGGGTCTGCAGCACCAGCACGCCGCCGGGTTTGAGGCAAGCCCACAACTGCTCCAGCACGGCGCGTGGCTCGGCAATATGTTCGATCACCTCGGTACTGGTGATGAAGTCGTACTGGTGCGTCAGCAACTCGGGAAAATCGGCATAGAACTTGTCATACCCCGCCATCTGGTAACCCGCCTCGCCCCCCATCGCCACCAGCGCCGGGCCCGGGCCACAACCAAAATCGAGGCCACTGGCAGGGGTTGGCACCCGGCTCAACACCTCGCCAAAGGCCCGCATCAGAAAAGTGCGATAACGGGGATCATCCACCCGGTTGTCGTGACCGTCATAGACCGCCTTCTCCGCCGCCTCATCCAGATGATCCGCCTCGTCCAGCCAGACCAGCTCGCACACGAGGCAGCGATGATAGCGCTTGCCTGCCACCGGCAGGGGATAACTGCGATGGCTGGCGCACAGGGGACAGCAGACTGTGGATGACATGGCGTTTCCTCTTGGGTGCTTCCTGTTGGATAACAGCGGCGCAGATTGCCTGCCCGTCGCGTCGCTGACAACTTTTTTTGCTGCTTAAGGGTTTCTTAAGTTTGGGCTTTTACTCTCAAACCATCGCAAGAGAAGGAGTCACCCATGACCATCGAGATCCAAGCCCCCTACAGGTTGATCCTGGCCGAGTCCCAGCAGCAGGTCATGGCGCTGCAAACCTATATCCAGGCCGCCTATACCCTCGAGTTCAACGCCCGTATCCCCCATTTTCTCCCCTGCCTGCTGGGGCTCTATCGGGCGGACGGGACGCTGGTCGGTGCCTGTGGTCTCAATCATGCCAGTGAGGGACCTCTCTATCTGGAACAGTATCTGGAGCAACCCATCGAGGTCGCCATCAACACCCGCCTCGGGGTCTATCCGGCACGCAACCGCATTATCGAAGTGGGCAATCTGGCCTGCAGCGAACCGGGCAATGCCCGCCTGATGTTTGCGGCCCTGTGTCGTCTGCTGTGTGAAAACGCCCTCGACTACGTGGTCTTTACCGGCACCGCCAAGCTGCGCAACAGCTTTGCCCGTCTGCAACTCAATCCGGTGGAGCTGGCCCCTGCACAAGCCCATCAGGTGGGTGCCGACGCCGATGCCTGGGGTGAGTACTACCGTTGCCAACCCAAAGTGATGGTCGGTGACATCAATCAGGGGCGCGAGGTGCTGGCCCAGAGCAGCCTGCTGCTCAATCTGCTGGCGCCCATGCCAGTGCTTTTTACCGATGCAACCCTGACCTGTGAGAAAAGGTGCGCCCAATGAGCCTGTTCGACGCCATCGCCAAACATGCCCGCGATAATCCGCAATCGCCTGCGCTGCTGAGCAGCCAGCAGCGCCTCGATTATCAGACCCTGTGGCAGCAGATCCAGCGTCTGGCCAGCCAGCTGCAACAGCTCGACATCAGCCGTCTGGCGCTGCAACTGGACAACGGCCTGCCCTGGGCGCTGCTGGATCTGGCCTGTACCAAAGCAGGGATCGTAGTCATCCCGGTGCCCCACTTCTTCAGTCAGGCCCAGCAGGCCTGGTTGCTGGAGAGCAGCGGTGCCGATGCGCTGGTCGGCCCACATCATCAGGGGTGGCATGCCGCCGAGCCGCTCTCGCTGATCACCGGCGAGCTGCCATTGTGGCGCCATACCCCGACCAATCGACCGGCGCTGCCCAAGGGCACCGCCAAGATCACCTACACCTCCGGCACCACGGGCCAACCCAAGGGGGTCTGCCTGTCCCCGAGCCAGATGATGGCGGTAAGCCATGCGCTGGCCGAGCGGGTCGCGCCAGCCAAGGTGGAAAAACACCTGACCCTGCTGCCGCTGGCGACCCTGCTTGAGAACATCACCGGCCTCTATGTGCCGCTGCTGACCGGTGCCTGCAGCCGCATTCCATCCCTCAGTGAGCTCGGCTTCAACGGCTCCAGCTCGCTCAATGCGGCCATGCTGGGGGAGGCGCTGCTGCGCTGGCCGACCCACAGTCTGGTGCTGGTGCCCGAGCTGCTGCGCCTGCTGCTGGCACTCTGCACCAGCACACCGACGCTGGCCCAACAGCTCAAGAACCTGCGCTTTATTGCCGTCGGTGGCGGCAAGGTGGCCCCCGACCTGATCAAACATGCCCGCCAGCTCGGCCTGCCAGTGTATGAGGGGTATGGCCTCTCGGAGTGTGGCTCCGTGGTGGCGCTCAACAGTCCGGATGCTGACAAGCCTGGCAGCGTGGGCCGCCCCCTGCCCCACTGTCAGGTCACCATCGCCAGCGATGGCGAAATTATGGTGAGCGGCAGCGCCATGCTGGGCTATCTCGGCAACAACGAACCGACTCCCGAGCAGATTGCCGCTGGCGAACCTTCTGCCATGCAGATCGCCACTGGCGATCTGGGTCATCTGGATGATGAGGGCTACCTCCATATCACCGGGCGCAAGAAGAATGTCCAGATCACCGCTTTTGGCCGCAACTTCTCACCGGAGTGGGTGGAAGCCGAGGCCCAGCTCTGCCCCGCCATCGCCCGCATCGTGGTCTTTGGCGACGGTCAGCCCGCCAACGTGGCGCTGATCCAGCCCCTGCCGGGAAAAGAGGCGGATCTGCCACGCCAGATCGCCGGTCTGAACCAGCGGCTGCCCGATTATGCCCGGCTGCACCACTGGTTGCCGGTGGCACTGGATCAACATCCCGGGCTGCTGACCGCCAACGGGCGTCCCCGTCGCAACGAGATTTACCAACACTTTTCCCAACAAATTAGCCAATGCCTTACCGGAGAATCGTCATGAGCTTCTATCAGACTCTGCAACAAGCCACTGCCAGTGAGCGTGAGCATCTGTTCAACGCCCCCATCATCGAAGCCTGCCGCCGTGGCGACATCAGCCGTGACACCTATCTCGCCTTTCTGGCACAGGCTTACTACCACGTGCGCCACACAGTTCCGCTCCTGATGGCGACCGGCGGCAAGCTGGGTCAGGAGTACGAGTGGGTGCGCGGCGCCCTTGCCGAGTACATCGACGAGGAGTATGGCCATCAGGAGTGGATCCTCAACGACATCCGCGCCTGTGGCGGCGATGCCGAGGCGGTGCGCCACGGCCAGCCCGGGCTGCCCATCGAGCTGATGGTGGCCTTCCTCTACGACCAGATCCAGCGCGGCAACCCCATGGGCTTCTTCGGCATGGTGCAGGTACTGGAAGGCACCAGCGTGGCCATCGCCCTCACCGTCGCCGACCAGCTGAAAAAGGGCCTCGGCCTGCCACCGCAAGCGATGAGCTACCTGAGCTCCCACGGCACCCTGGATCAGGAACACCTCAAGTTCTTTGAATCCCTGATGGATCGGGTCGAAAGTCCGGCGGATCAGGCGGCTATTATCCACTCGACCAAGGTGGTCTACCGCCTCTATGGCGAGATGCTCTACAACCTCACCGCCACTCCGTAAGTCGGCAGCGGATCAGCAGACAGCAAAAAGGGAACCCACACCATGAATCTTGAAGGGAAACTCGTGCTGCTCACCGGCGCCAGCGGTGGCATAGGTGAAGAGCTGGCGCAGGAGCTGGCGGCCCAGGGGGCCCACCTGTTGCTGCACGGTCGCCGCGGTCCGGCGCTGGATCGGCTGTGCAAGTCACTGCCGCATCCCGAGCGCCATCAGGTGGTGCTCGCCGACCTCGGCTCTGCGCAGGAGCGGGCCAAGCTGTTGCAACACCCGGCGCTGGAGAACGGGCTCGACATCCTGATCAATAACGCCGGCTGCAACCAGTTTGCCTGGTTGGAAGATCAGAGCTTCGAACAGGTGGAGCGCCAGCTGCTGCTCAATATCGAGGCACCGATCCAGCTCACCCGGGTACTGCTGCCCAGATTGCGCAAGCCGGGGATCATCATGAACATGGGGTCGAGCCTGGGCAGCATCGGCTACCCCGGTTACAGCGTCTACTGCGCCAGCAAATTTGCCATGCGCGGCTTTAGCGAGGCGCTGGGACGGGAGCTCGAGGGCAGCGGCATCAAGGTGCTGCACTTCGCCCCGCGCGCCACCCGCACCAAGCTCAACTCCGAAGCCGCCTACGAGATGAATGCGGCGCTCGGCACCCAGACCGACAGCCCGCAAGAGGTGGCCGAAGAGGCCGTCATCGCCCTGTGCAACGAAACCCGCCGCAGCTGGCTCGGTTGGCCGGAAAAACTGTTCGTGCGGCTCAATGCCCTGCTGCCGGGCATTGTCGACAAGGCGCTGGCCAGACAGCTGCCAATTATCAAACGTTATGCCCGTCATCTTCAGCCAAGGACGACTGATACCAGCGCCAACAGTGCGCCACAACCAGACTTATCCCGCCCGATCCCGACCAAGAAGGAGCATTAATATGAATTTTGTCCGTCAATCCGTGACCTCTTGTGCCATCGCCATCCTGCTGGGTTCCTCCTCGGTCATGGCCGCGGATGATGCCCTCGCGCCCATCCAGCAGCAGTGGGCCGTCTGCCAGTATCAACAGACCGGCAAGGCGAAAGAGAGCTGCCTCGAGACCCTGAGCACCCAGGCCGAAGCGGCCAGCGCCAAGGAGCCTTTTCGCGCCGATCTGCTGATCTGGTCTGCCATCGTCAAGAGCACCTGGGCGGGGGCCAAAGGGGGGCTGGGGGCACTGGGTCTGGTGAAAGAGGCCAAGGCCAAGCTGGAGCTGGCGCTCAAGCAGGATCCCAAGGCGCTGGACGGCTCTGCCTACACCAGTCTGGGCTCGCTCTACTATCAGGTGCCCGGCTGGCCGGTCGGCTTTGGCGATGACGAGAAGGCGGAGCAACTGCTCAAGCAGGCGCTGGCCATCAATCCGGATGGCATCGACCCCAACTTCTTCTATGGCGATTTCCTGCTGGATCAGGGTCGCAAGGCAGAGGCCAAAACCTACCTCGACAAGGCGCTGACCGCCCCGGCCCGCCCGGGCCGCGAAGTGGCCGATGAAGGGCGCAGGATGGAGATCCGCGAAAAACTGGCCAAGCTATAAATCCCTGATGGATCAAAGATCTATTTAAACTCTGCCCACCAGCTTGCATACTGGTGGGCAGCGTTGTTTATGCCACGGCAAGCCCTGGCGCTGAGCCACATCGCGACACCCAACAAACAGGGAGAAAAGAATGCGGATCCTGCTGGTAGAAGATGATGTGATGCTGGGGGATGGTATGCAGGATGCACTGCGCCATAGCGGCTACACGGTGGACTGGCTGCAACAGGGATTGCCCGCCCTGACGGCCCTCAAGAGCGACGAGTTCGCCGCCCTGATCCTCGATCTCAACCTGCCCGACATCGATGGCCTCAGCCTGCTGCGCAAGCTGCGCCGGGAGGGCCACCAGCTGCCGGTGCTGATCCTCACCGCCCGCGATGCGCTGGACGATCGGGTGATCGGCCTCGATGCCGGTTCTGACGACTACATGGTCAAGCCCTTCGCCCTGCAGGAACTCAACGCCCGCCTGCGCGCCCTGGTTCGCCGCAGCAAGGGGCAGGCCCAAGCGGTGCTGGAGTATGGCGATATCCTCATCTATCCCGAATCCCAGCAGGTCACCTATCAGGGGGAGGCGGTCAAACTCACCCCCCATGAATACAAGCTGCTGCAGGAGCTGATCAGCCAGAGCGGCCGGGTGCTGAGCAAGGATCAGCTGCAACAGAGCCTCTACGGCTGGGACGAAGGAGCCGAGAGCAACGCGGTAGAGGTGCATATCCACCATCTGCGCAAGAAGTTCTACAGCGACCTCATCCGCAATATTCGCGGGGTCGGCTACATCATTCCCCAGCTCGAACAGCCAAGCCGGACACCCGCACGATGAAACGTCCCCGCTCCATTCGCCGCTTTCTGCTCACCGGTATCCTGACGCTGGTGAGCCTGAGTCTCACCATCAGCGCCTTTATTGGCTACATGGAGGCGAGTCACGAGATGGAGGAGCTGTTTGATGCCCGCCTCGCCCAGTCGGCCCGCATCACCAACCAGCTGCTGGCCCGCTACATGGCCCAGCAGGGGAAACTGCCCGCCAACGGCACCGTCTATCAGGAGTGGGAGGCGCAAAATCCCGATGAGTGGCAAAAAGATCCCGGCCTCAACCTGACCGGCGAGGATCGGGAGATCACCCCTTACGGCCACGAGTTCGAACGCAATCTCTACTTCCAGCTGCTCGATGAAAAGGGCGGCCTGCTGCTGCGCGCCCCCAGCGCCCCGGAGCAGCCACTGGTCACCCTGGCCATCGGCTTCGACACGGTCGAAAAAGATCGTCACCAGTGGCGCACCTTCACCCTCTACAACCAGCAGGAGCAGACCTGGCTGGTGGTGGCGGAGCGGGATGACGAGCGCAGCGAACTGGCCAGCAAGATGGCCACCCTCACCATGCTGCCGCTGCTGATCACCCTGCCCTTCCTGCTGGCCCTGCTCTGGTGGCTCATCACCCGCGGGCTGGCCCCCCTGCGTCAGCTGGCCCAGGCCATCAGCGAACGTCACCCCGCCAACCTGAGCCCACTCAGCCTCAAGGTAAGCGCGCAGGAGCTGACCCCACTCACCAACGAGATCAACCGGTTGATGCTGGCGCTGGCGGAGACCATAGAGCGGGAGAAACAGTTCACCAACGAGGCGGCCCACGAGCTGCGCACCCCGCTGGCGGTGCTGCGCATACACAGTGAAAATGCCCTGGCAGCCGATGATGACGCCAGCCGCCAACAGTCCCTGCACAAGATGCTGCAGGCCCTCGACCGCAGCGATCGGCTGATCCGCCAGCTGCTGACCCAGGCCCGCATCGACAACCAGCAGGGGCTGGTATTAACCGAACTGGAGGTGGGTCACCTGCTGCAAGGCACCCTCGCGACCCTGGCTCCCATTGCCCTCAAGAAGGATCAGCAGCTGTCGCTGGAGTGTGACTTGCCGCTGCTGGTGATGGGTCAGGCCACCCTGCTCGACCTGCTGTTCAGCAACCTGATCGACAATGCACTGCGCTACACCCAGCCGGAGGGCGAGATCAAGGTACGGGTTCAGCGGGAGGGCAACCGGGTGAGAGTGGATGTGAGCGACAATGGCCCCGGCATTCCCGTCAGCGCCTTGCCCCGGCTGTGTGAACGCTTCTTTCGGGTCAATCCCCAGCAGGGAGATGGCGTCGGCCTTGGCATGGCCATCGTCTCGCGCATCTCCCAGCTGCACGGCGCCGATCTCGATGTCCACAACCGTCCACAAGGGGGGCTGGAGGTCAGCGTCTGGCTACCGCTGCCACCAGAAAAATAGATGCCAAGGCGAGTTCGCCCACCACGGGGGCGGCTCACTCTTGGCGGCAGGCGGGCTGCACGGTAAAGGTTCGACTGGAATCCACCGGGCCCAGCTCGGCCAGCAGGCGGCGGCCCAGCAGCACCGGATAGATCATCTTGCTACGATCCCGCAGGGTGAACCACTCCTCATACACCTTGTCTCCCAGACAGATGGACATGGTCACCGTGGGCCGCTGCTCCATGCCGCCTGCCCCGCGCACCGTCACGCTGCGCTCGACCCGCCGCTCGAACTGCTGTTTGACCAGCTTGCCGCTGTCGGCATCGGTCACCACCAGCATGAAGCGCACCCAGGGCTTGCCATCCCGTTTGAATCTGGTGATGGCGCGTGCATCGAGGGAAGAGGTGAGTGCGCCGGTGTCGAGTTTCATCTTCACCGCCACGCCGGTGGGCAAAATAAGTCCCTTCTCGATCCAGCCATAGCTGGTCGGGGTCTCTGCCAGCGCACTGCCACACAGTGCCAGCATCAGGGTCATTCCCACCATCATCTTGCCCATTTTACGGTCCTGCCTTGTCAATCCTGCGCCCAGATCTACCACAGTCGCCTCGGGGGTCAATCCGATTTATTTCAGTGAGTTGGATAATGCCGGGCGGATCAGGAGAGAGGCGACAAAGAGTGGCAAGACGGCGGCCCAAGCGGGCGGGAATATCGACGGGGAGCAAGGCACCGGGCGGTGCTGGATGAAACTGGTGGTTAACCTCAGGTTGTGACGCCAAAGGCTACCACAACAGTGAGTGAATTATCAGTCTTGTTCTGGAGGGATTTTTGCCTACACTGTTGTAAACCGGAGGGCCTGAAAACCACCGGTTTTTTTGCGCCTGCCGAAAATTTGCCACTGCAAAAGTGACTTTCAACAAGGCTCAATAAGGAATTTGTAATGCGTATCGAAGAAGACTTGAAGCTCGGTTTCAAGGATGTCCTGTTCCGCCCCAAGCGCTCTACTCTCAAGAGCCGTTCCCAAGTCAGCCTGACCCGTCAGTTCACCTTCAAGCACACCCAGACTCAATGGCAAGGCGTTCCCGTTATCGCCGCCAACATGGATACCGTCGGCAGCTTCGCCATGGCCAGAACCCTGGCCGGCTTCGAGATGATGACTGCAGTCCACAAGCACTACAGCCTTGAGCAGTGGCAAACCTTCGTCAACGAAACCGATCCGACCCTGCTGGGCCATGTGA
Source organism: Aeromonas allosaccharophila (assembly GCF_016026615.1). Classification (NCBI taxonomy): domain Bacteria; kingdom Pseudomonadati; phylum Pseudomonadota; class Gammaproteobacteria; order Aeromonadales; family Aeromonadaceae; genus Aeromonas; species Aeromonas allosaccharophila. Next base: position 2,414,614 of record NZ_CP065745.1, read on the forward strand.
TGGTATCGACCGGCACCTCGCCCGATGACTTCACCAAGACCCGCCAGATCCTCGCCATGTCCGAAGCGCTGCGCTTTATCTGTGTCGACGTGGCCAATGGCTACTCCGAGCACTTCGTCGAGTTCGTGCGCAAAATCCGTGACGCCTGCCCCAACCACGTCATTCTGGCGGGCAACGTGGTGACCGGCGAGATGGTCGAAGAGCTGATCCTCTCCGGCGCCGACATCGTCAAGGTCGGCATCGGCCCGGGCTCTGTCTGCACCACTCGCGTCAAAACCGGCGTCGGCTATCCGCAGCTCTCTGCCATCATCGAGTGTGCCGATGCGGCCCACGGCCTCGGCGGCCAGATCGTCGGTGACGGCGGCTGCACCTGCCCGGGCGACGTCGCCAAAGCGTTCGGCGGCGGCGCCGACTTCGTGATGCTGGGCGGCATGCTGGCAGCCCACGAGGAGTGCGGTGGCGAGATCGTCGATGTGAACGGCGAGCCCTTCATGAAGTTCTACGGCATGAGCTCCTCCAGCGCCATGGACAAGCACGCAGGTGGCGTTGCCGAGTATCGTGCCTCAGAAGGCAAGATGGTGCTGCTGCCCTATCGCGGCCCGGTCGAAAATGCGGTGCGCGACATTCTGGGCGGCGTGCGCTCCACCTGCACCTACGTCGGCGCCAGCCAACTCAAGGAACTCACCAAGCGCACCACCTTTATCCGGGTGCGTGAGCAGGAGAACAACGTCTACGGCAAGGAGTAAACCAGGTTGATCTGCTTTACCGCCAGCTTAGAGAGCTCAACAAAGCACACACCACCTTTATCCGGGTGCGTGAGCAGGAGAACAACGTCTACGGCAAGGAGTAACCTGCCACAGACCGCCGTCACACGCTGACGGTTAGAAGCCAGCCAACCGGTGTGCTACCCTGCGCACCGGTTTTTTTGCATCTGGAACCCCGCGCCATGACCAGCCCCCTGCCCCCGTTTGACTGGGATATTTTCTGTTGCGTCGTCGATAACTTCGGTGACATCGGCGTCACCTGGCGACTCGCTCGCCAGCTGAAGCGGGAGGGGAAGATCCCCGCCCACGGCAATGAGGTTCAGGTGCGGCTCTGGGTGGACGATCTGGCCAGCTTTGCCCGCATCTGTCCGGGACTGGATCCGGCGCAAGATGGCCAGTGGGTCGATGGCATCTATATCCAGCACTGGCACGAGACCCTGCCTGTCGATACCACACCGGCCACCGTGGTGATCGAGGCCTTTGCCTGCGAACTGCCCGCCCCCTTCATTGCACGAATGGCCGAGCGGATGGCGAGCCAACCCAAGCCCCCCTGCTGGATCAATCTGGAGTACCTCTCGGCGGAGAGCTGGGTCGAGGATTGCCACGCCCTCGCCTCGCCGCAGCGAGTAGGCAACCAGAGCCTCAATAAATACTTCTTCTTCCCGGGTTTTACCGCCAAAACTGGCGGCCTCTTGTGCGAGCACGACCTCATCGCCGAACGGGAACAGTGGCAGCAGGATAAAGCAGGACTGGCTGCCTACTGGGCCAGCCTCGGTTTGTCGCCAAAACAAGAGCACGAGCTGCGGGTCAGCCTCTTTACCTATGAGAGCGATGCGCTGAACAGTCTGGTCGAGAGCTGGTGCCAGAGCGCCACGCCCGTCACCCTGCTGCTGCCGCTGGGGCGCTCGCTGCAGGATGTGCTGCGCGGCGCAGGCCTTGAAGGCGCCATCACCACCGCCAAGGCGGGGGATCTGCTCCACTCGGGCAACCTCACCATCAAGCTGCTGCCGATGACCGATCAGGCCGGTTACGATCGGCTGCTGTGGAGCTGCGATCTCAATCTGGTGCGCGGGGAGGACTCCTTCGTGCGGGCCCAGTGGGCAGCCCGTCCTTTCCTCTGGCACATCTACCAGCAGGAAGAGGAAGCCCATCTGGTCAAGCTGGAGCAGTTCCTCGACCACTATCTTGCCGATCTACCTGTCGATTGCGCCCAATGGCTGCGCCACTTCAATCTGGCCCTCAATCGTGGTGACGATTGCGGCAAAGAGTGCCGCGAACTTTGGGCCCAATGGCCCCGATATAGCGCCATTTGGCAGCAACATGGGCGAAGCTGGTCACAGAAGTTGCTCCGGGACGGGGATCTCGTCACGCGGTTGGTGAAATTTTTAGAAAGCCGTATATAATCTGGCAGTTTTTATCCGTCCGTTTCACGAACAGGAATTTTTTACATGAAAACCGCACAGGAAATCCGCGCTGGTAACGTAGTCATGATCGGCACCGAGCCGATGGTGGTTCAGAAGGCTGAATTCAACAAATCCGGCCGTAACTCCGCCGTGGTCAAAATGAAGCTGAAGGGCCTGCTGAACGGCAGCGCGACCGAGACCGTCTTCAAGGCCGACGACAAGCTGGACGTAGTTCAGCTGGAACGTAAAGAGTGCACCTACTCCTACTTCTCCGATCCCCTGTATGTCTTTATGGACACCGAGTACAACCAGTACGACGTAGAGAAAGACAACCTGGGTGACGTGCTGAACTACCTGGTAGACGGCATGGAAGACATCTGCGAAGTGACTTTCTACAACGAGAAAGCCATCTCCGTAGAACTGCCGACCACCATCGTGCGTGAAGTTGAGTACACCGAGCCGGCTGCCCGTGGCGACACCTCCGGTAAAGTGACCAAGCCTGCCCGTCTGAAAGGCACTACCTACGAGCTGGCTGTTGCCGCCTTCGTAGAGATCGGTGACAAGATCGAAATCGACAGCCGCACCGGCGAATTCAAGCGTCGCGTCAACTAATTGACCGCTATGCATTGAATGAAGAAAGCGAGCCACCGGCTCGCTTTTTTTATTGTGGGCTCTCCCGGCGGCTGTATTCTGTACACCAACATGGCTAAATGGTGCCATGCATGCCAACTCTTGCCCGAGTGATACCCCATATGACATTGACCACCAAAATCCTCTTGCTGCTGGCCACCTTGCTCCTGCTGGCGCTCTCGGGCTGGCAGCCTTATGACAGGGCGACCTGGCTGATGGAGGTCGCGCCGGTGATCATCACCATCCCATTGCTGCTGCTGACCCATCGCACGTTTCCCCTCACCAGCCTGCTCTATCTCTGCATCTTCCTCCATGCCATGGTCTTGATGCTGGGAGGCGCCTATACCTACGCCCGCGTGCCACTCGGTTTCGAGTTGCAACAGTGGTTGGAACTTGGCCGCAACCCTTATGACAAGATTGGTCACTTCTTTCAGGGGTTTGTGCCCGCTCTGGCCTGTCGGGAGATCCTGCTGCGCGGCGGATATGTACAAGGAGGCCGCATGCTGGCGTTTTTGGTGGTCTGCGTGGTGCTCGCCATCAGCGCCACCTATGAATTTATCGAGTGGGGAGCGGCACTGGCGCTGGGTCAGGGAGCCGACGAGTTTCTCGGCACCCAGGGGGACCCATGGGATACCCAATCCGATATGTTCTTCGCTTTGATCGGCGCCGTGGCCGCCCAGTTGTTGCTCTCGCGCCTGCACGACAGGCAGCTGACCGCTCTCTCTTCACACCACCACCGATAGGGGAGCACGCAACCTCTCCCGAACGGCACGAGACTCCCCCTGCCGGGGGAGCCTCCTCTCAAGAAAATCCCGCTGCCGCCGCTAACCCAGATAACCGGGGGAGCACACTATGGCCAGATTATCCTTATCACTGCTGTTATTGACCTTGCTGGCTGGCCATGGGGCAGAGTCGAGCGAGGTCGCGCCTCCCATTGCCGAGCCACTGCCACTCGACTACTGGCAAGCCAGCGACTGGAAAGAGCTGCCCGATGCCACCCGGATCGACAAGCAGACGGTGCTGTTCGCCAAACACGACAGTGAAAACTATCTGGGACTGGCCATTTTACTGCCGGACTGGCAGCGCAGCGGCCAGCTGTGGCAACTGACCCGCGCCCTCGGCCAGCTGGGCTTTGATACCCTGCTGCTGCTCCCCTCCCCCCAACAGACCGAACTCGATCCCGCCGCCGAGAAAAAAGCGAAAAACAGCGATGAATTTCGCAAGCAGTTTGCCGAGCGGATCCGCAAGCTGGCCGATGCCAAGCTGCAGGAGGGGGGCTTCAAGCTGATCCTGGCGCAAGGTACCGGCGCCGCCTGGACTGCCAACCTCATCGCCAGAGAACAGTTGCCCGCCCCCGATGCGCTGGTGCTGCTCGACGGCTTCTTCCCCAACCAGCAGAGCAACCAGACCCTGGCCAAACAGGTGGCTCAGGCGGCCATCCCCACCCTCGATCTCTATCAGGAGGATGGCGGTCGCTGGCCACTGCTGGCTGCCGAGGCCCGCAAAAGCGAGAGCCGCCGCAGCCACAAGCTCAACTATCGCCCCTACGCCCTGATGGAACTGGAGGAGACCCCCACCCGCATTCAGGGCTGGCTCAACCATCTGGGCTGGCTCTAAACCGGCCGCCACCGTGGCGCAACAAAGCGCGCGCCAGCTCACATCTGCCGGATAAAGCGCCGCCCTGGCACAGCGGCGAGCTGGCCCTGACAGCATCCTGTTTGGCATCATGGCTCCTCGAACCTGAACAATGGCAGGAAGGTCCATGCAGCAAATCGTATTTCTCGACAGCGATACCCTGGATGCGGGCATCACCCTGCATCACCCCGACTTCCCCCATCACTGGCAGAGCTATCCGCGTACTGCCCCGGAACAGGTGGTGGAGCGGCTCAAAGATGCCCGTATCGCCATCATCAACAAGGTGCGGATCGGCGCCGCCGAGCTGGCCCAGCTGCCGGAGCTCAAACTCATCGCCCTGGCCGCCACCGGCAGCGACAACGTGGATCTGGAAGCGTGTCGCGCCGCCAACGTCGGGGTGTGCAACATCCGCAACTACTCGGGCCCCTCGGTGCCGGAGCACGCCATGGCGCTGATGCTGGCCCTGTCGCGCAACCTCTTCTGCTGGCGCCAGTCGCTGCTGGAGGGGCGCTGGCAACAGAGCGGCCAGTTCTGCTTCTTCGACCACAACATCATGGATCTGCACGGCAAGCAGCTCGGCATCATCGGCAAGGGGACGCTCGGTCAGGCGCTCGGCGAGCGGGCCAAAGGGATAGGGATGACGGTGCGCTACGCCCAGAGCCAGATCGGTGCCAGCCACGATGCGGATCGGTTGCCGCTCGATGAACTGCTGCAAAGCTCGGACGTGATCAGTCTGCACTGCCCGCTCACCCCCTACACCCGCCACCTGATTGGCGAGCGTGAGCTGGGGTTGATGAAACCGGGCGCCCTGCTGATCAACGTCGGCCGTGGCGGGCTGGTAGATGAAGAGGCGCTGCTGCAAGCCTTGGCCAACGGTCGGCTCGGCGGCGCCGGTTTCGATGTGGCGAGCGTCGAGCCGCCGCCCCCCGACCATCCCTTGATGAAGGCGCTGCAATACCCCCACTTCATTCTGACCCCTCATGTGGCGTGGGCCAGTGAGGAGTCGATGCAGCGACTCGCCGATCAGCTGATCGACAACATCAACGCCTTTGCCGCCGGTCGCCGCCAGCACCGGCTGGTGTGACCGCGCGCGCTGGTAACCGCAAAATCAGGTGACCAGACCATGCAAAACGGGGCCAACAGACCCCGTTTTGCATCTTCCGCATTCACTGCGCACGCATCAATCGTCGTCGTGCCATCTGTGCTTCTTATGCTTTTTGTGCTTCTTGTGGTGTTTGTGATGGTGATGATCATCGTCGTAATCGTAATAGCGATCCTGACTCTTGTGACCATCGCCGGTTTTTGCGCCGATGGCCGAACCACCCGCCCCGCCGACCCCGGCGCCGATCAGTTGACCGGTATCGCCGCTGACACTCTTGCCGATGGCGGCACCGCCCAGCGCCCCCACCGCGCCGCCAAGGGCCGCTTCATTCTTGTTACCCTTATTGGCCGTCGCCGCGCCACCAGCAGCGCCACCCAATGCAGCCCCCACCAGCGCGCCAGTATCACCCCCCAGCTCCTTGCCGATCATGGTGCCCGCCACCCCGCCCGCCCCGCCACCGAGAATGGTGTTGAGGGTTTCCGAACCGTGGGCCGCCGTGCTGCCCAGCAATAACGCCCCCAGCAGAGCCAGAGCGCCGATGCCACGCGTATTCATCTCCATGGGTACTCCTGTCAAACCTGATTAATTTCCTCTGCACTATACAAACCGGCAGGCAGCAAGCCAGTGGAGGGCTGGCGGCAAGTAGACACTCACTTGAAGCCCTTCAGTGGGCGTGACTGGCAAGCTCGAATTCAATCGATTGAATAACCACAAGAAAATTTCCATTTCACAGGAATGGTGTGTCCCTCGGCAGGGCCGGGAGGCTGTCGCAGCCCCACCCCGACTGCTGGCGATCGGACAGCTCCTGTCACCTGCGCGGGGCTTGCGAGCGCAATCTCAGCTGGGCTGGCTGTTCAGCTGCTCGATGATGGTGCTGCGCAGCAGGGCGCGCCCCTCGTCGATGCGGGTCGACCGGGAGAGTCCCTTAGCCCACATCAGAGCCAGGGTGCGGCTCAGCACCGGTTCATGCAGCGCCACGACCTTGAGCTGGGGATCACAGAGATGGGCAGTATAGAGTCTGGGCAGGATGGCGATGGCTAACCCCGAACGCACCAAACCGTGCAGGGTTTCGACATAGTCGGTGGTGTATCTGGGCTTGAGTCCCGGCAACTGGCTCTGGGCCAGCCCGTTGACCTGTCGGCTGACGTTACCTCTGGCAAACAGGGCGATATCGCGGTGAGCCAGCTGTTGCCAGCAGAGCACCGCCTCCGTTGCCAGCTGATCTTGCCGGTTAACCACCGCCACCAGCGCATCGTCCAGCAGCGGGGTCACCTCGAGCGCATCCTGCAGCGTGCCCTCCGGCACCCCGATCCCCGCATCCAGCGACCCCTCGGCCAGCGCCTGCAACAGACCATCGTTGGTGTGATCCTGAAACTCAACCCGCAATCCCGGGAACTGCTGCTGCAGACGGGCGGCCGCCAGCGGAAACATCAGGGCACAAGCCGACGGTATCAGACCAATGCGCAGGGAGCCATCGCCCCCTTCGGCCATCACCTGCCGCATGTCAGCAAAAGCGGCGTGAGCCACATTGAGCAGCCCCTTGGCGTGAGGCAGGATCGCCTCCCCCTGTTCGGTCAGGGTGACCGCCTGCGCGGTGCGGTGAAACAGTTTGCCGCCAAGCACAGATTCAATCTGGCGCAGGGCACTGCTCAGGGCGGGCTGGCTGATGGCCATCTGATTGGCCGTTTCGGTAAAGTGGCGCAGCTGGGCCAGAGTGACAAAATACTGGATCTGCTTGAGAGAGAGCGCAGGCAGACGGCGCCAGGGTTCAGACATGGAGGAGACAACCGGAGAAAAACGTTTGCAGCAGCATAACCCTTTCTTATCCAGTTATAAATTCTTTGCGCTATGCACGAGCCAATCCCCTCCCTAAAGTGGGCCCATTATTCCCCTTGTCAGGCCATCTCCTTCATGTGTGAACAAGATGCATCCCTCAACTTGCGCCGCCGCGCCGTGCAGGCGGCCCTCGGCAAAGCCCCCTTCGATCTGCTGCTGACCAACGCCAACCTGATCGACATGGTGACCGGCGAGATCCGCCCCGTCGACGTGGGGCTGGTCGGCCCGCTGATCGCCAGCGTCCATCCGATCGATACCTTCCAGCAGGCAAGCGAGACCCACGATCTGGCTGGCGCCTATCTCTCGCCCGGTCTTATCGACAGCCATGTCCATGTGGAGAGCTCCCACCTGACGCCGGAGCGCTACGCCGATGTGGTGGTCGCGCAGGGCACCACCACCATCTTCTGGGATCCCCACGAGCTGGCCAATGTGCTCGGGCTGGCGGGGGTGCGCTACGCCATCGACGCCAGCCGCAATCTGCCGCTGCGGGTCATCTGCGCCGCCCCCTCCAGCGTCCCCTCGACGCCGGGTCTCGAGATGTCTGGCGCCGACTTCCACGGCCCCGAGATGGCCACCATGCTGGAGTGGCCGGAGGTGGCGGGCATCGCCGAAGTGATGGACATGCAGGGGGTGCTGGGCGGCAGCGAGCGGATGACCGGCATCCTGCACGCCGGTTTGCAGCGCAATGCCCTGATTGAGGGGCACGCCCGGGGCCTCAGTGGTCACCGGCTGCAAGCCTATCTGGCGGCCGGGGTCAGCTCAGATCACGAACTCACCTCGGCGGCCGATGCGCTGGAGAAGTTGCGGGCCGGGCTCACCCTGCAGCTGCGCGGCTCCCACCCCTACCTGCTGCCGGAGATCGTCACGGCGCTGAAACAGCTGCCCCACCTCTCCTCCCAAATCACCCTCTGTACCGACGATGTGCCGCCCGACATGCTGCTGGAGAAAGGGGGCATGATTGCGCTGGTCAAGCTGCTGGCAGAGCTGGGGCTGGCTGTGCCCGACGTGCTGCGAATGGCCACCTTCAATGCCGCCATCCGTCTGCAACGCAACGATCTGGGGCTGGTGGCTGCGGGCCGCAGTGCCGATCTGGTGGTGTTCGACAACCTCACCGATCTTAACCCGCTCTGCGTCTACAGCGGCGGCCAACTGGTCGCCCGTCATGGCGTCATTCTCACGCCCTCCGAACCTGTCGCAGATTGTCAGGCACCGCGCGATACCATGCAGATCCCCCTGCGCACGCTGGAGGACTTCGTTATCCGGGTGCCCAGGCTGGCTGCGGGGCGTGCCCGCTTCAAGACCATCAAGGGGGCCCGCTTCACCCAGTGGAGTGAAACCGAGGTTGAGGTTCGGGATGGTCAGGTCATCGTACCGGCGGGATTTAGCCTCATCTCAGTGCAACACCGCCATGGCCGCCATCAGGCAGGTACCCGGCTGGCGCTGCTGGAGGGATGGGGCGAGCTGCAAGGGGCCATCGCCACCAGCTACTCCCACGACTCCCACAATCTGGTGGTACTGGGGCGCGACGCGCAAGAGATGATGCTGGCCGCCAACACCCTGATCGCCAGCGGAGGCGGCATGGCGGTCGTCCAGCAGGGTAAGGTACTGGCCCACGTTGCCATGCCCATCGCCGGCATGCTCTCCGATCTGCCAGCCAGCGAGCTGGCCGCCAGCTTCCACGCCCTGCGAGAAGTGAGCGGCAAGGTAGTGGAGTGGGAACCACCGTACCGGGTCTTCAAGGCCATCGAGGGGACCTGTCTTGCCTGCAATGCGGGGCCCCATCTGACCGATCTCGGCCTCACCGATGGCCTGACCCGCGAGATTGTCGACCCCTTCATCTGCTGCTGGCCCCACGCCGATGCCCGCCAAGCCGATTAACACCGAGGAGAACAGCGTGAACCCTGTCGCCATTATTCTGGATACCGATCCCGGCATCGATGATGCCGTTGCCATTGCCGCCGCCCTGTTTCATCCCGGGATCGAGCTGGCGCTCATCACCACGGTCGCCGGCAACGTCGATGTCAGCAAGACCACCCGCAACGCCCTGCGCCTGCTGCACTTTTTCGGCAAAGAGGTGCCGGTGGCACAGGGGGCCAGCCAGCCCCTGGTGCGCCCCCTCGACAATGCCAGCCACATCCACGGCCACTCCGGCCTCGATGGTTACGAGTTCGCCGAGCCCGGGCAACAGCCGCTGCCGGAACATGCCGTCGAAGCCATGAAGGCTACCCTGTTCGCCAGCGAACAGCCCATGACGCTGGTGCCCATCGGGCCGCTGACCAATATCGCCCTGCTGCTCACCCTGCACCCCGAGTGTCGGGAGAAGATCGCGCGGATCGTGCTGATGGGCGGCTCGGCCGGTCGGGGCAACCACACCCCCAATGCCGAGTTCAATATCTACGTGGATCCGGAGGCGGCCCACATCGTCTTCAGCAGCGGCCTGCCCATCGTGATGTGCGGGCTGGATGTCACCAGCCAGGCCACCCTGACCGGCGAGATGATTGCGGCGCTACCCGCCCTCAACCGCACCGGCGCCATGCTCCACGCCCTGTTCGGCCATTATCGCGGTGGCAGCATGCAGACTGGGCTCAAGATGCACGATCTCTGCGCCATTGCTTATCTGGTACGCCCCGACCTCTTTACGACCCAGGCCTGCCATGTGGCCATCGAAACCCGGGGTGAACACACCCTGGGCACCACCTCGGTGGATATCAACAACCGGCTCAAGCGCCCGCCCAACGCCGAGGTATGCCTCGATATCGACGTGCCCGGATTCAGGGCCTGGTGCATAGAGACCCTTGCCCGCGCCATCTGATCCCGAACCGCCAGCTCGCTGGCCCATTCACATCAAGAAGAGAGTGTTGGAACATGCTGGAAATAATTGTCAGCACCCTGATCCTGGTCATCTGCGGCTATCTCATCGCCAAAAACTACGATGCCAAGATAGTGCTGTTCGCTGCAGGCCTGCTGTTGATGTTCGCCGCCGTCGGACTGGGCCACCCGCTATTGCCTGCAGCCGAGAGCAGTGGCCTCAGCTGGCTTGACCCCTTCGTCCAGATCAAGAAGATCTTCATCAGCCAGATGGGCAATGTCGGACTCACCATCATGGTGCTGTTCGGCTTCTCCAGCTACATGAGCCACATCGGTGCCAACGACGTCACCGTCATGCTGCTCACCCGCCCCTTGAGCCGCATCCGCTCCCCCTATCTGCTGGTACCGGTGATTTTCCTCTTGGGCAACCTGCTCTCCTTGGTAGTGCCGAGCGCAGCCAGTCTGGCTGTGCTGCTGATGGCGACCCTCTATCCGGTGCTCAAGGCATCGAACATGTCCTCCCTCACCGCCGGGGCCGTCATTGCCACCACCGCCACCATCATGCCAAGCCCGCTGGGCGCCGATAACGTGCTGGCCGCCCAGAAGCTGGGGATCCCGCTGGTGGAGTACATCGTCTCCTACCACGCCCCCATCTCGCTGCCGACGCTGGCGTTGATGGCGGTGGTGCATTACTTCTGGCAGAAGGCAATGGACAAGCGGCAGCAGGCGCGCGGCGGATTGGAGGAAAAAGAGGAGTCGCTCGCCGTCCCGACCGGGCTGCCGCCCGCCTACTACGGCCTCTTCCCGGTGCTGCCACTGGTGCTGGTACTGCTGTTCGGCATCTGCTTTACCCATATCTCGCTCGGGCTGGTGGAGATCACCTTCATCTGCCTGCTGCTCACCATAGGGGTGGAGCTGCTGCGCAAGGGCAATCTCAAGGAGACCAGCAAGGAGTTCGCCATCTTCTTTACCGGCATGGGCACAGGTCTGGCGCAGGTGGTGTCGCTCATCGTGGCGGCCAGCATGCTGGTGGAGGGGCTCAAAGCCATCGGCATCATAGATACCCTGGTCGATAGCGTGAAACATATCGACGGCGTCGGCTCCATCCTGATGTTCTTCTTCTCCGGCACGGCGGCGCTGATCGGCTTTATCAGCGGTAGCGGTCTGGCGGTCTTCTACTCCTTTATCAACATCATTCCCGAGATCACCGAGAAGGTCGGGGTCAACAGCGTGGCGGTGGCCCTGCCGATGCAGCTCACCGCCAACCTGATCCGCTCCATGTCGCCGGTCGCCGCGGTGATCATCGTCATCGCCTCGATCACCGGCAGCAACCCCATCGAGATCATCAAGCGCACCTCGGTGCCCATCATCTCGGGCATCATCTGCTGCATGACCCTCTCCTACCTGCTGTTCAGCTAAACCTACTCCGTCTGCAGGCGATCAATCCGGTCGCCTGCAGACGGTTTTTTACCCTCGGTTGAAAGTGAACCCACTGCATGTAAACGACCGGAAGATAATTGGGTGGTATAGTCTATAACTTGAGCGATTGGAGCCGGATGGCCTTGCTGCCAGCGCCGAAGATGACTATCAGGCAAACAAAGGAGATGTTATGAGCAGTCCGTTTATCGAACAGATCAAAGCACGTCGTACCATCTATGCCCTGGGCGACCAGGTGTCCCATACGCCGGAGCAGCTGACGGCCCTGATCCAGGATGCCATCAAGCACAGCCCCTCCTCCTTCAACTCCCAGAGCTCCCGCGCCGTCATTCTGTTTGGCGCCCAACACCACAAGCTGTGGGATATCGTCAAAGCCGAGCTGAAAAAGATCGTGCCGCCGGAAGCCTATGCCCAGAGTGAGGCCAAGGTGGATGGCAGCTTCCGCGCAGGCTTTGGCACTGTGCTCTTCTTCGAGGACTCCGACGTCATCAAAGATCTGCAGCAAAAGTTCGCCCTCTATGCCGACAACTTCCCCGTCTGGTCAGAACATGCCACCGGCATCGCCCAGTTTGCGGTCTGGACGACGCTGGCTCAGGAGAAGATCGGCGCATCCCTGCAGCACTACAACCCGCTTATCGACGAGGCGGTACGCAAGGAGTGGAACCTGCCCGCCAGCTGGCTGCTGCGCGCCCAGATGCCCTTTGGCAGCATCAAGCAAGCGGCTGGCGACAAGACCTTTATCGACGACGCCACCCGTTTCCGCGTCTTCAAGTAATCGCCAGATAGCAAAACGCCCCCGCAGTTCGGGGGCGTTTTTATTGCGACAGGCGGTGCTGATTGCGCTGGCTCATGCCGCAATATGTGGCCGCTGCACATTCTCTTAGGCGCTCAAGCGGGTAACGTCACCAGCAGGGATTCGCCTTCCCCCAACATCATCTTCACCTCGCGCCAGTCACGGATCACCGCCACCACCGCCGGATTGAGTGGCGCATCGCCCCCTACCTGCACCACGGTGCAGCCTGCGCGCAGGGCGCTCTCGATACCGGCCGGTGCATCCTCGAACACCAGACAGCGAGCGGGCGACACGCCCAGCCGTTCGGCGCCCAGCAGATAGGGTTCGGGATCGGGTTTGCCATTGATCACGGCTTCGGCCCCCACCAGCACGGCGGGCAGCGGCAAACCGGCACAATTCAGGCGATGGCGAGCAACCCGCTCACTGGCGGAGGTCACGATGGCCCAGCTCTGGGGCGACAAGCGGCTCAGCAACTCACCAGCCCCAGCGATGGCATCGCTGCCGGTATGTTCCATCTCCAGCTCGTCAAGGCGCACCGCCTCCTGCTCCACATTCAGTTGCGGAGCCAGCGCCCGGATCACCTCCCGCGAGCGCATGCCGTGGCACATCGCCAGCACCGGCTCGGGGGCCAGCTGATGATGCTGGCACCAGAGCCGCCACACCTTCTCCACATCACCGGTCGAGCAGACCAGAGTGCCGTCCATATCGAGCAGCAGGGCGGCGACCACCACGGTTTTTGTACCCGCACTGACGTCCATACAGGCGCTCAGTTCGCTACTCATGCAGATACTCCCGTCAGCTCGGGCGCAGAACCAGAGAGCGCATCGGCAAAGGCTTGCTGCTGGGCGGCACGCTCATAACAGGCCAGCGCCTGCTCGGCACTGCCAGCCCACACTTGCAAGGGGCCGACCACAAACCCCTGTTGCAGCAGGCTGGCAAGCAGCTCCCCCGTCTCCGGGGCAGCCAATGGCTGGGCCAGCACCAGCGTGCCCTTGATCAAAAAGAGATAGCGTTGGGTAGACATGATATGGCTCCTTGTTCCGGTTCTGAGGAGGGAGGTTCCCCCCTTGCCAAGCCATTAGAACAAGGCGATTAGATAATTTATAATCAATAAATCGCCACTTTGGATAACCAATTGGAATGAAATTCGACTTGAGGCAACTGCAGGCGTTTGTGACGCTGGCCGACACCGCCAACTACCGGGAAGCGGCCAGCCGCCTCTTTATCACCCAACCGGCCCTCACCAAGCAGATCCAGGGACTGGAGCAGACGCTGGGCTGCACCCTGTTCAAGCGGGGCCGCCACGGTGCCGAGCTGACAGCGCTCGGCGCCCAGCTGCTCACTCAGGCAAGCGCACTGGTCAAACACGGCAGGGAATTTGAACGTCACGCACTGGCGGTGGCGAGCGGCGTGGCCGGGCGGCTCAAGATTGGGTTTGGCCTGTCGAGTTTTGCGCTGGCCCCTGCGCTGGTGGCCCGCTTCAAACAGCAGGTCACGGATGTGATGGTCCATCTGCAAGATATGCCCTCCGCCATCCAGCAAGAGCAGCTGATCTCCGGCCAGTTGCAGCTTGGCTTTATGCGCAGACCCCAGATGCCGCAGTTGCAGGAGCACCGGCTGCTGATCGACCGGCTGGTGCTGGCGGTGCCGACAAGAATGACCGAGCCAGACCCGGCCGCATTCGACGTCCAGCAGGCACTGACCAGTCAACCCCTGTTGCAGATGGTGGGCCACCGCTGCCCCGGTCTCAGCCAGCAGATCGCCGGTTTTCTCGGCGCCAACCGACTGACTGGCATGGTTCAGGAGGCCGAAGATATCCAGACACTGGTGGCGCTGGTTGCGGCAGGCATCGGCAACGCCATCCTACCGCGCAGCGTCAGCTTTATCGCAGGGCCCGATGTCACCCTCTACCCCCTCTCTGGTCCCAGCTCCGAGTGGGAAGTCAGCATGGTATGGAATCCGGACTTTGCCGATCCCATCCGGGATCACTTCGTCAGGCAGGTGATCGCCAGCCATCCCCTGCCGGTGTCAGCCACGCCCGAGCGCTGATTGCAACGGCTATGGGTTGTTAACACTGTGCCCAGCCAAAACAGTGCGCCCCCAGCAAGGGGGCGCATGCAAAACCAGAGCGGCAATTCGGATCAACAGTTGGCACAGTGGCTGCGGTTTTTGCCCGCCCCCTTGGCGCTATAGAGCGCCGCATCGGCGGCTGCCAGCAACGCCACTTCTCCCTCCAGCGGCTGATCTGCCGTATAGGTGGCAATGCCAATACTGGCGCTGAGTTGAATATTATCCGCCACTACGATGTCGAGATCGTTGATGGCCTGGCGGATCTCCTCGCCAATCCGCTGGGCCGCATCCCGGTCGGTATTGCCAAGGATCAGGGCAAACTCGTCACCGCCAAAACGGCAGGGAAGATCGGCCGGACGCTGGCAGAAAGATTGCAGCAAATGGCCCACCAGCTGGAGGGAACCATCCCCCATCTGATGGCCAAGATGGTCATTGCACGCCTTGAAGTTATCGAGATCCAGCATGATGAGGGAGAGTGGGGTCTGCTCGCGCATGCTGCGCCGCCACTCGTTATGCAGAAAGCTGTTGAACAGCCGTCGATTGGCCAGCCCGGTCAGGGGATCGTGCAAAGAGAGGTTGGCCACCTCCAGCTCCAGCAACTTGCGCTCGGTGATATTGATATGGGCGACGGAAAAAAACTCGGCATCAAGACCAAGTACAGGCGCGACCCGCATCATAAACCAGCGCTGGGTATCCGGACTGTGACAGGGGTACTCCAGATAGAACTTATCCTGCTGGTGACGGATAACCCGCAGGATCCCCTCCACGGCCGCCACCGCCGAGGGCTCTGCTTCGCCGTTGCAAGCCCCCATGTAATTGACCCCGAGCCAGTTATATCCCTTGGGCATGCCATTTTGTTCGGCAAACAGATCCCAGGCGAGATTGGTGTAATGGATCACCCCATTCCGGTCTATCACCGAGATCTGATCTTCCAGCGAGTTCAACAAGGCTGCCAGAGATTGCGCATGCTCGCCGAAGCGGTAGTTTGCGCCTTTCGGATCACCAGTCATGGGGAATATCCTGTAAAAAAGTGGCTCGGAGCCACCTATTAACAATCAAGTCAGTTAATAGAGTAAAGCACCTAAACGCCACTTATCCAAGTGAACCCAAAATACTTAAACAGGCTCGTCCGGCAAGGCTGAAAACCATTTCAACATGCCGAATAAAAATGAAATTTTTCACTATAAATCAAGTATATAAAGTCAGATTAATGACCACACCACTGATTTTCACAGGGGATGCCATCCCCCTCTCCATCCATTTTGGTATTCGGGCAGTTTTGCAAGAACCAGGTTGCCTCCTCGCAGGAGGTCATCTGGGAGCAATACTCCCGACCATCACACTGGCGAATAAATGTCGTTGCCTGTGGCGTGCTAACCGTGGCGCTGGCCTCTTCCTGATTGAAAGAGGAGATCGGCAAGGGCGCCATCGACTCGGCCGAAAAGCGGGAGTAGATGGAAAAGAGACCGGCGAGCACCAGCAGGGGGATCAGTTTGCCGCGCCAGCTACTCTTGCGGCGCCGATAGGGGTTACTTCGCTCTCTGGTCGCGGTGGGTCGTGGCGGCTGGCTTGCCGCCCGCCATGATGGAGTTGCCGATGGTGTTGCTGACCTTGCTGCTGATGATGATGCAGAAAATGACGCGGCCGACGGCCCTGCATCAGCCAACGTGAGCGGCCGATCGGGGAAAAAAACCTGCAGCGCCCGCGGCTTGCCATCCTGACCACTGCCGATCAGATAAGTGACCCGCTCTCCCGGCTCGGGCAAGCGGCCATCAGATTGCAGCGCAGTGATATGCACAAACAGCCCACCACGCACGCCATGAGATGCCTGCTCATCGCCATGTTGCTCCGGCGTAATAAACCCGAAGCCGCGCGCCTCGTTCCAGCTCGCGATCCGTCCTTGATAACGCATCTGTCCATCCCTGTTGTTATCCATGTGAGCACTCTCTTGCCCAACCATCATGTTGCCCAAAAGCACTGCGGCCCGACAGGGGGCCGCAGACTAAATCTCAAAACGGTGATCGGGTACAGCCTGCGATGGGGCTCAAGCCAGCTGGGCAACCTTGATGATCTCGGCGATGCGACCCAGCATCCGCAGCGAGGTGTGGTGCTCGGTGGCATCGGCGGCGGCGCAGGCATCCTCCAGAATGGTGATGGCGTAGTCCCGGTCATGACCGTCCCGCGCCGCCGCCTGAATGGCCCAGCTGGTGCTCACTCCGCACAGATAGAGGTGGTCGATGTGGTTGGCCCGCAGTGCAGGCTCCAGCGCAGTGCCATAGAAGGGGCTGACTCTGGGCTTGGCCAGCACCAGATCACCGGGCTGTACATCGAGGTCTGCATGAAAATCGGTGCCGCTGTCGCAAAGTGAGAGGGCGCCAAGCTGATGGGCCCGGCCAAACATGGGGGAGCCCTTGGGTTGCAGCTGATAGCCGCCGTCGAAGCCCACCTTGATCAGCACCACCAGCCAGTCGTGGGCACGGGCATAAGCCATCGCCTCATTGGCATGCGCGATGGCGTTCTGCTCCAGCACATGGGCCGCCGAGGCGGCGATGCGCCCGTCGGGATGGGCAATATCGTTGATAAAATCGATCACCAGCAGTGCCTTGTTCATCACCTTTGCTCCTTCGCAAATTCAGCCCTATCTATCTGGCCATCGCCTGTCAAACCAGTCCCAAAGCATAACGCAGGGCCATCTCCTTCAGGGGGCCCGCCTTGTCAGCCAGATTGAGGGCCAGATTGCGGGCCAGCTTGAGGGGGCCAATCTCGTTGCTGAACACCCCGTAGAAGAGATCCATCCCCGACTGCATCAGCAGGTTGTCGGGGCGGCGACGACGCTCGTAGCGCTCGGCCAACGCCAGCTGATGCCAGTCAGCGCCAGCCCCTTGCAGCAGATCGACCCAGCAGGCCACATCCTTGAAGCCGAGGTTGACCCCCTGCCCCGCCAGCGGGTTGATGGTGTGGGCGGCATCACCGAGCAACACCACCCGACCGGCGTGGTAATCGTTGGCGTGGCGGCGCACCAGCGGGAAGCTCCCCTTGCCGGTGACGGTAAAACCGCCGAGGCGGCGCGGGAAGTGACGGCGCACTTCGGCGGCGAGCGCCTCATTGCTCATGGCTGCCAGCGCCCGGATACGGGCCGGACTGTCATACCACACCAGGGATCCGTGCTGGCCGGGCAGCGGCAGGAAGGCGCGCGGGCCGCTCGGAGTGAACTGCTGCCAGGTGATATCTTCCTGCGCAAAGTCGGTGTCGATATTGATCAACATGCAGTGTTGGCGGTACTCGAAGCGCGATACGCCGATACCCGCCAGCTTGCGGGTGTGGGATTCGGCACCGTCGCAGGCCAGCACCCAGCGGGCGGCCAGCTCGCTGCCATCATCCAGAGTCAGCACCGCTTCATCCGCGCTCTGGCGCAGGCTGGTTACTGCCGCGGGGGTGTGGGTCTGGATGGTGGGGAAATCCTCCATCCGTTTGAGCAGAGCGAGCTGCACCAGCCGGTTCTCGATGATGTAGCCAAGCTGGGGCAGGCCGAGATCGGCAGCGTTGAAGCGGGTGGCAAAGCCATCCAACTCCCAGGTCTCCAGTCGGCGGTAGGGGCAGAGCCGCATCTGTTGCAGATGGTGCCAGGCACCGGCCTGCTCCAGCAGCGCCACCGAGGCCTGACTGATGGCGGAGACCCGCAGATCCAGCGGCTGCTCCGGCGCGTATTGCTCCGGCAGTTGCGTCTCGATGACCCGCACCGAGAGGCCCTGGGCCGCCAGCAGGCAGGCGGTGGCGGCGCCCACCATGCCAGCGCCGACGATGGCGATATCACACTGTTCCATACATTTATTCCTGAAAGGGTGCGTCCGGCGACAGCGCCCGGACGTGAACCGGATGGCTGCATGATAGCGCAAGGGCGGCTGATAAACAGTGAGGCAAATGGGGAATTGCTGCGTCAAATCAAGGAGAAAGCTTATTGATCTTGCTGGCAACAGGTATCGGGTGAGCACCATTGCCAGCTGGATATTAGCTAGGCAGTATCCAGATTGCGGAGTAAAATGCGCGGTCCTTTGACCATGCCGATTTCAAAACAAGTCAAGAGAAGCAATGAGCAAGAAACTTCACATTAAAACCTGGGGTTGCCAGATGAACGAGTATGACTCGTCCAAAATGGCCGACCTGTTGGATGCCAGCAATGGCTACACGCTTACCGAAGAGCCCGAAGAGGCAGATGTCTTGCTGCTCAATACCTGCTCCATCCGCGAAAAAGCGCAGGAGAAGGTGTTCCACCAGCTGGGACGCTGGAAAAAGCTCAAGGCCAAAAAGCCCGGTCTGGTGATCGGCGTGGGTGGCTGCGTTGCCTCTCAGGAGGGCGATGCGATTCGCCAGCGCGCTCCCTATGTGGATATCGTATTCGGCCCGCAGACCCTGCATCGCCTGCCCGCCATGATCAAGGAAGTGCAAGAGGGCCGTGGTGCCCAGGTTGATATCGCCTTCCCCGAGATCGAAAAATTCGACAGCCTGCCCGAACCGCGCGCCGAAGGGGCCACTGCGTTCGTCTCCATCATGGAAGGCTGCTCCAAATACTGTACTTACTGCGTGGTGCCCTACACCCGCGGTGAAGAGGTGAGCCGACCGCTGGACGACGTGCTCTACGAAATCGCCCAGCTCGCCCAGCAGGGCGTGCGCGAAGTGAACCTGCTCGGCCAGAACGTCAACGCCTGGCGCGGCCCGACCTTTGATGGCGGCATCTGCACCTTCGCCGAGCTGCTGCGTCTGGTGGCCGCCATCGACGGTATCGATCGCATTCGCTACACCACCAGCCACCCGATCGAGTTCACCGACGACATCATCGAAGTCTACAAAGACACCCCGGAAGTGGTCAGCTTCCTGCACCTGCCGGTGCAGAGCGGCTCGGACCGAATCCTGACCATGATGAAGCGCCCGCACACCATCCTGGAGTACAAATCCAAGATCCGTCGCCTGCGTGCCGCCCGTCCCGACATCACCATCAGCTCCGACTTCATCGTGGGTTTCCCGAACGAGACGGACGAAGACTTTGAAGCGACCATGAAGCTGATCGAAGAGATCAACTTTGACATGAGCTACAGCTTCGTCTTCAGTCCGCGCCCGGGCACCCCGGCCGCCGACATGCCCGACGATGTCGACATGGAAGTGAAGAAAGCCCGTCTGGCCCGCCTGCAGCACGTTATTAACAACCAGGCGATGCAGATTGGCCGCGCCATGCTGGGCACCACCCAGCGCATCCTGGTGGAAGGGCCCTCCAAGCTCGACCCGATGCAGCTGTGTGGCCGCACCGAGAACAACCGGGTGGTCAACTTCGAAGGCCAGCACACCCTGATCGGCGGCTTTGCCGACGTGGAGATCACCGAGGTGCGTCCCAACTCCCTGCGCGGCACCTTCATCCGCGGCGAGAGCGAGATGAACCTGCGGATTGCTACCGCACCGAGCGAAATCCTGGCCCGTCGTCCCGACAATGTGCCGGACGAGCTGGGCGTGGCCGCCTTCACACCCCATTAATCCCCTCCTCCCCATTCGCTTGGCGGATGGGGAGCGCCTTGAGACGAGGATATTTTGAGCCGACACATCTCGACCCTGAATCTGCATCTGGAGCCCGCCGACAACCAGCGCCTTGCCAGCCTGTGCGGCCCCTTCGATGACAACATCAAGCAGCTGGAGCGCCGCCTCGGCGTCGAGATCAGCTACCGTGACAGCCACTTCCAGCTGGTGGGCAAATCGGCCCAGCTGGATGCCGCCGCCGTCATCCTCAAGCACCTCTATGTGGAAACCCAGCCCCTCAAGGGTGGCAAGGTGACCGACATCACTCCCGATATGGTCCATCTGGCCATTTCGGAGTCACGGGTGCTGGAGCAGGATGACGAACCGGCACCGAGCATCCCCTATGGCAAGGAGGTGACGGTCAAGACCAAGCGCGGTCTCATCAAGCCACGCAGTCCCAATCAGGCCCAGTACATCGCCAATATCGTGCGCCACGATATCTGCTTCGGCATAGGCCCCGCAGGAACAGGCAAGACCTATCTGGCGGTCGCAGCGGCGGTGGATGCGCTGGAACGTCAGGAAATTCGCCGCATTCTGCTGACCCGTCCGGCTGTGGAAGCGGGCGAGAAGCTGGGCTTCCTGCCCGGCGATCTCTCCCAAAAGGTCGACCCTTACCTGCGCCCCCTCTACGACGCCCTGTTCGAAATGCTGGGCTTTGAGCGGGTGGAGAAGCTGATGGAGCGCAACATCATCGAAGTGGCGCCGCTCGCCTATATGCGCGGCCGCACCTTGAACGATGCCTTTATCATTCTCGATGAGGCCCAGAACACCACCACCGAGCAGATGAAGATGTTCCTGACCCGCATCGGCTTCAACTCCAAGGCGGTGGTGACCGGTGACATCACCCAGGTAGACCTGCCGCGCAACGCCAAATCCGGCCTGCGCCACGCGCTGGAAGTGCTGCAGGGGGTCGATGGTCTGTCGTTCAACTTCTTCGAGTCCAAAGACGTGGTGCGCCATCCGGTGGTGGCCCGCATCGTGCAGGCTTACGAGGCATTCGATGCCAAACAGGCGGCTGAAAAAGCAGCCCCTTATACCGGTAAGGAAAGTACCGGCAAAGAGAGCACCAGCAAAGAGAGCGAGCAATGAGCGTAACCCTGGATCTGCAGCTGGCCAGCGCCAGCACTGACGGCCTGCCCACCGAAGCCCAGCTGCAAGGCTGGCTCGACGGCACCATTCTCGGCTTCCAGCAGGAGGCTGAAGTGACGGTGCGTATCGTCGACGAGGCGGAGAGCAACGAGCTCAACCTCACCTATCGCGGCAAGGACAAGCCCACCAACGTGCTCTCCTTCCCGTTCGAGGCGCCGCCCGGTCTGGAGCTGCCGCTGCTCGGCGATCTGGTGATCTGCCGTCAGGTGGTGGAGCGCGAAGCACAAGAGCAGGGCAAGCCCCTCATGGCCCACTGGGCCCACATGGTTGTGCACGGCAGTCTGCATCTGCTAGGTTATGACCATATCGAGGATGAGGAAGCCGAAGAGATGGAGCAGCTGGAACGCGACATCATGCAGGAAATGGGCTTTGCTGATCCCTATATTGACGATGAAGTAGCAGAGTAGATCAGGGGACAAAGCCGAAGAGATGGTGCCACGCCTTGAGCGCGACATCATGCAGGAGCTCGGTTTTGCCGATCCTTATCTGAACGACGAAGTGTAAAACGCCGGACGGTCATCCACTTGAAACAGCAGATGGCCATCCTTATATAACCCGAACAATTTCAAGTGTGTTGAAGCGAGTAACCAAGAGAAAAAATGACCGACGATCACCCTAGTACCGGCTCGCCGAAGAAAACCTGGCTCGACAAACTCAGCCAACTCTTCCAGGGCGAGCCAAAAGACCGCAATGATTTGGTAGACGTGATAGCCGATGCCGAAGAGCGCGACCTCATCGATCAGGACACCAAGGACATGATCGAGGGGGTGCTGGAGATCGCAGATCTTCGCGTGCGCGATATCATGATCCCCCGCTCCCAGATGGTGACCATCGAGAAGTCCCAACCGGTGGACGAGATCCTGCCGGTGATCATCGAGTCCGGTCACTCCCGCTTCCCGGTGATCAACGAGGACAAGGACCATGTGGAGGGCATTCTGCTCGCCAAGGATCTGCTCCCCTTCGGGTTTGGCGGCCATCACGCCAGCGAGCCGCTTCAGCTCGAGAAAATCTTGCGCCCCACGGTGATCGTGCCCGAAAGCAAACGGGTTGACCGTCTGCTCAAGGAGTTCCGTGAAGAGCGCTACCACATGGCCATCGTGGTCGACGAATTTGGTGGCGTCTCCGGTCTGGTGACCATCGAAGACATACTGGAACTGATCGTCGGCGAGATTGACGACGAGTTTGACGACATCGAGGATGAGCCGGACGAAATCCGCCGCCTCAGCAAGCGGGTCTTCTCCATCAGCGCCCTGACCGAGATCGAGGATTTCAACGACTTCTTCGGCACCAAGTTCAGCGATGAAGAGGTGGATACGGTGGGCGGTCTGGTGATGCACGCCTTCAGCCACCTGCCCAAGAAGGGCGAGGAGATCGAGCTGGACGGCTACCTGTTCAAGGTGATGCATGCCGACCGACGCCGTCTGCAGCAGTTGCAGGTGAAGATCCCCGAGCACCACGCGGCGGCGCAATCCGAACCGCAGTAAGCAGATCCGCTCGATGTGTGAAACAACGCCCCGACCTCGGGGCGTTGTGCTCTCTGCAACCGGCATCGAGGCTCGCCGTTGCCCCGCTTACAGGTTAAGATACCGGCCATTCGACCCCAGTTGCACACCAAGACGAGCACAATCGCCCGTGAAATCATCTCCCGTTACATCAAGAATCCTGTTGAGCCTCAGCGCGCTGGCCTGTGGTGCCATCGCCGTGCTGGCCTTCTCCCCCTTCGGCTACTGGCCGCTGGTGATCCCCTCCCTGCTTGGCCTCTACGCCATGCTGGACAAAGCCACGCCGAAACAGGCCGCCTGGCGCGGTTTTGGCTACGCCATGGGGCTCTTTTTGCCGGGGCTGTGGTGGATACATGTCAGCATGACCGAATTTGGCGGTATTCCGCTGCCGGTCGCCTTCGTGCTGCTGGCCGGGCTCTCCGCCTATCTGGCGCTCTACCCGACGCTCGCCTGCTGGGCCTTCGCCCGCTTCTTTGGCGGCCGTCACTGGAGCCGCTGGCTGCTCGCCTTCCCGGCCCTGTGGTTGATGGCTGACTGGCTGCGCGGCTGGGTGATGACCGGCTTCCCCTGGCTCTGGTTTGGCTACAGCCAGATCGACGGCCCGCTCAAGGGCTTTGCCCCCATTCTCGGGGTGCAGGGCATCACCCTCGCCCTGTTGCTGTCTGCCTCCGCCATCTGGCTGGTGTGGAAATCCCGCTCCCCGCTCTGGCTGGCGGTGCCAGCCCTGCTGGTCGCCGGCGCTCACGGCCTGATGCAGCTCAACTGGGTCACCCGTGGTGAGCCGGTCAAGGTGGCGCTGGTGCAGGGCAATATCGCCCAGTCCCTCAAGTGGGATCCGGAGGCGCTGGCCCCCACGGTGCGCACCTATCAGGACTTGAGCCGCGAAAATCAGGATGCCGACATCATCGTCTGGCCTGAGTCGGCAATCCCCGCAATCGAGAAGGCGATGGGCCCCTATCTGGAGAATCTGGACAAGGCGATGAAGGTGAACGATACCGGCCTGCTGGCGGGGATCATTCACTACGACGAGCAGCAACAGCGCTTCTACAATACCGTGCTCGGCATGGGGGTGCAGGATGCGGATGGCAAGGAGTCCTACTTCTACAACCACCCCAACCGCTACAACAAGTACCACCTGCTGCCCATCGGCGAGTTCGTGCCGTTTGAAGATCTGCTGCGCCCCATCGCCCCCTTCTTCAACCTGCCGATGTCCTCCTTCAGCCGGGGCGATGACATTCAGCCCAACCTGATCGCCAAAGGGCTCAAATTCGCCGCCGCCATCTGCTACGAGATCATCTTCCCGGAGGAGGTGCGCCGCAACGTCAATGACGATACCGACTTCCTGCTGACCGTCTCCAACGACGCCTGGTTCGGCACCAGCATCGGCCCCTGGCAGCATATGGAGATCGCCCGGATGCGCGCGCTGGAGCTGGCTCGTCCGCTGCTGCGGGACACCAACACCGGTATCACTATCGTTACCGACATCGACGGCAGCATCATCGGCCAGATCCCGCAGTTTGAAGCGGGTGTGCTACGCAGCGAGGTGCGTCCCGCCCACGGCGAGACCCCCTACATGCGCTTTGGCAGCTGGCCCCTCTACGGCCTGACCGTGCTGCTGCTGGGTCTGGCGCTGGCGCTGCGCCCCAAGGCCCACCCCTGGGCCCGCGAGCTGTAACGCCAATCCGCAATCCCCGATAAACAACGAGGCGCCCACAGGCGCCTCGTTTTTTATCATGAACAGGGACGTGGCTTAACCACCAGCGGCTTCCAGATGCTCTACCAGCAGTTGCACGCTGCGGTTGCCGCGCCACTCGTTGACATCGAGCCGATAGACCAGCCGCACCCGCTTGACCGAGGCATCGGGCCAACGCTTGAGATCGACGCCGAAGGCGATGGCATCCACCGCATGGCCGGAATCGGTGGTCAGCATCATCTTGAGGTGCTTCTCCCCCACCAGCCGCTGCTGTACCAGCACGAATTCGCCGTCAAACAGCGGCTCGGGGAAGGCCTGACCCCAAGGGCCGGAGGCGCGAATAAGCTCCGCCAGCTCGAGGTTTAGCTCGTCCGGCAGCAGCTCGCCGTCGGTGAGCAGCACCCCGGTCAACAGCTCGGGGGTCACCAGCTCGCTGATGACCGCCTCAAACGCCCGACCGAAGGCCTCGATATTGGCCTTGGGCAGGGTCAGCCCCGCTGCCATGGCGTGGCCACCAAACTTGCCCATCAGGCCGGGGTGGCGGGTGTCGAGCAGTTCCAGCGCATCGCGCAGATGTACGCCAGGGATGGAGCGGCCGGAGCCCTTGAGCTCGGTCTCGCTGCTCTCGGCAAAGGCGATAACCGGGCGGTAATACTTCTCCTTCACCTTGGAGGCCACCAGCCCCACCACCCCCTGATGCCATTCGTTGCGGTGCAGCACTATACCCGACGGCACCTCGCCATCGCGAAAGCGGATCTGCTCCAGGGTGGCAAGCGCCTCCTGCTGCATCCCCTGCTCGATCTCCTTGCGCTCCTGATTGAGGCTATCCATCTCGGCAGCAAGCTGGCGCGCCAGATTGAGATCATCGCTCAGCAGGCAGGCGACCCCGAGCGACATGTCATCGAGGCGGCCCACCGCGTTGAGGCGCGGCCCCAGCGCAAAACCGAGGTCAGCGGCGGTGAGACGGCGACCATCGCGGCCCGACACATCCACCAGCGCCTGAATGCCGGGGCGACAGCGCCCGGCCCGGATCCGCTGCAACCCCTGATGGACCAGAATGCGGTTGTTGCCATCGAGCGCCACCACGTCGGCCACCGTGCCGAGGGCCACCAGATCGAGATAGTCCGCCACATTGGGGGCGCGCAGCCCCTGCCGTTCGTACCAGCCGAGTTGGCGCAGATGGGTATTGAGCGCCGCCATCAGATAGAAGGCGACCCCGACCCCGGCCAGCGACTTGGAGGGAAAATCGCAGCCATGCTGGTTCGGGTTGACGATGGCATCGGCGTCAGGCAGCTCCTGACCCGGCAAATGGTGATCGGTAACCAGTACCTGCATGCCAGCCGCCTTGGCCGCCGCCACCCCGGCGATGCTGGAGATACCGTTATCCACCGTGATGAGGAACTCGGCGCCACGGGCTACCGCCAGCTCGACGATCTCGGGGGTGAGGCCGTAGCCGAACTCGAAGCGGTTGGGCACCAGAAAATCGATGTGGCGACCGCCCATGGCGCGCAACGCCAGCACGCACAGCGCCGAGCTGGTGGCGCCGTCGCAGTCGAAGTCACCGACGATCAGGATCCGTTTCTGGGCAGTCAGGGCCTCTGCCAGCAGCGGTACCGCCTGCTCCATACCATAGAGGCGCTGGGGCGGCAACAGCTGGCTGGCGCTGCGCTCCAGCAGGGCCGGATCGTCTACGCCACGACTGGCGAAGATTTGGCGAAGCAGGGGATGCAGGGTGGCAGGCAGATGGGAGTCATCAACTCGCGGACGACGACGGATTTGCAGGGACATCAATATGATCCAGTATCTTGAGCAGCTGTTCGGGGCTCTGATACCCGCGCACCAGATCCCCGTCAGAGGAGACCCAGGCCGGCAGTACCTTGACCCCCAACCATTGGCTCAGGCCAATATTTTGGATAAGGGTCTCACTACATGCCGTTTGAGGCAAATAGGCTTTTAACGGATCATTTTGCAGCAGGGGGTCGCTGCACCAGTCTGCCGCCCGTTCGGCATGATCAATGACGGGATAGATCTCGACGCTAACTCCTAAGGCCTGCAACTGTTGCAGTGTGGCGGCGAGCTGACGGCGTGCCGCATCCTGTTCGCCGAGAAACAGCGCGACCCGGTGACGCTCATCCCGGGCCTTGAGCACAATGGGAGTATGGGCCACCTGAGCCAGGCCCAGCCGGCGCTGCTCACGCATGCCAGAGATGGTCAGGTTCTTCATGTCACGGGTCATATCCAGCATGATCCCCTGCACCACATAGTCCCCTTTGGCATCGCTGTAGAGCACCCCCTGGGAGGTGCCCAGCATATACAACCCCGCAATCGGGGTCGGTTCAACCAGATAGACGGGCACCCCCAGTCGGGCCGTGATGGTCTGTTTCAAGGCTTGGGTATCCATCCCCGCTCTGGCAGCAAATGTGCACAAAAGCATCATTCCCAGTAGTAAATACTTCACTTGTTTACTCACGTGGTATGAATGAATCGACCAAGCAAACTACAGCAGCACAGCTCATTATTCAATCTGCTACTTACCAAAAAATTAATATCACTTTGTACCAAAAAAATGATTCCCTCCGATTGCCAAGGACTCATAACGCCCGCAAGCTAGTCAGGACGACAGGAATAACGCGGCTTCGCCTCTGTTTTCCTGACAAGAGTTCGCCCTTTGGCAAGGGGCATCAACGCGCTATCTTGTTTAATTTCGGAGGAAATAATGAGTCTGATTCAAGAGTTCAAAGCCTTTGCCGCCCGCGGCAACGTCATCGACATGGCGGTCGGTATCATCATCGGTGCCGCCTTCGGCAAGATTGTCTCCTCCTTTGTCGGTGACGTGATCATGCCGCCCATCGGCCTGATCCTCGGCGGCGTGGACTTCAGCGACCTGGCGGTCACCCTGAAGGCTGCAGAGGGCAGCACCCCGGCCGTAGTCATCGCCTATGGCAAATTCATCCAGACCATCATCGACTTTCTAATCATCTCCTTCGCCATCTTCATGGGGCTGAAGGCCATCAACACCCTCAAGAAAAAGCAGGAAGAGGAAGCCGCAGCACCGGCAGGCCCAACCAAGGATCAGGAGCTGCTGACCGAGATCCGCGATCTGCTCAAATCTCAGCAGGGGAAATAAACGCCACCTCCTGTCGTGTAATGCCAAAAAAACCGCCTGCTGGCGGTTTTTTGTTTTTGGGAGGCCAAGCACTCAGGCTCTGGGGTGGTGCTCACCGTGCAGCGCCTTGAGTCGCTCGTTGGCCACATGGGTGTAGATCTGGGTAGTGGAGAGATCCGCATGGCCCAGCAGCATCTGCACCACTCGCAAGTCGGCGCCGTGGTTGAGCAGATGGGTGGCAAAGGCGTGGCGCAAGGTATGGGGGGATAGCTCGCCGTTGATCCCGGCCCGCTGCGCGTAGAGCTTGATGCGGTGCCAGAAGGTCTGGCGGGTCATCATACGGGCCTGCTTGGAGGGAAACACCACATCCGAACTGGTGCCCCCCAGCAGCAGGGTGCGGGCCTCCCGGTAGTAACGCTCCAGCCAGTGCATCGCCTCCTCGCCCATCGGCACCAGCCGTTCCTTGTTGCCCTTGCCCACTACCCGAACCAAGCCCTGACGCAAACTGACATGCTCGGCGGTGAGCCCCACCAGCTCGGAGACCCGCAGCCCGGTAGCGTAGAGCAGTTCAAGCATCGCCTTGTCCCGCAGCTCCAGCGGGTCATCCACCAGCGGCGCACTCAGCAGGGCATCCACTTCCGCTTCGCTTAAATCGGAGGGGAGTTTTTTCGGCAGCTTGGGCCCCTCCAGCAGCACGGTCGGATCATCGCTGCGCAGCTTCTCGCGGTTGAGATACTGGTAAAAACGGCGCAGCGCCGACAGAAAGCGGGCCGTGCTGCTAGCCGCAAACTGGTGATCGACCCGCCAGGCGAGGTAGTGCTGGATCTCGTCCATCCCCGCCAGCAGCAGCGAGCTCCCCTGCTCGTCGAGCCAGAGGGAGAATTTCTCCAGATCGCTGCGATAGGAGCTGACCGTGTTGTCAGACAATCCCCGCTCCAGCCAGAGGGCGTCGAGGAAGGGTTCAATCAGGGGATGGGGGTCGGGCTTGCTCATGGTGCGCTGCAATCAGGGGATCGATGGCCCATTGTAACGCGCCAACTCCTTGGAAAGACAAGGCACTTTCATTGGAAAGATAAGCCACGTTTGCCAGGCCCCTTGCCGGGCGGTGAAGGTCGAATGGCAATCTGCTAGACTGGCCCCCTCCCCTTACGTTACCCATCGTGTTGCCCACATGGCGTCGTCCACACGAGCAAGCGAGAAAGCGCCAACAGAGAGAAGAGCGATGAAGATTGGTCTGTTTTACGGTTCCACCACCTGTTACACCGAGATGGCTGCCGAGAAGATCCGCGCCCTCATCGGCCCCGAGCTGGTGGATATTCACAATATCAAGGATGTCTCCCTGCGCCGGATGGAGGATTACGAGATCCTGATCCTCGGCATCTCTACCTGGGATTTCGGCGAGCTACAGGAGGACTGGGAGTCCCGCTGGGAAGATATCAGCGATCTCCATCTGGAGGGACGTATCGTGGCCCTGTTTGGCCTCGGCGATCAGCTCGGTTATGGCGAATGGTTTCAGGATGCCCTCGGCATGCTGCACGATCAGCTGGTGCCAAAAGGGGTCAAGCTGGTGGGCTACTGGCCCAACGAAGGGTACGAATTCGATGCCTCCAAGGCATTGATCGACGATGGCCGTCACTTCGTCGGACTAGCGCTGGACGATGCCAATCAATATGACCAGACCGATCCGCGCATCGAGCAGTGGGTCGAGCAGATCCTGAGCGAAATCCACGCCCTGCTCTGATCCTTACCCCTTCTCCCAAGGTGGCCACTCACCCGCTGATGTGGCCGCCCGGGCGCAGTTATCGCACCGATTTTCTCAATCGGTATCATCGCGTGACGCTATAGCGACTTTTTTGTGCTGGTCTGCAACAATGGACTCGACATCCCATAACAATCAGAGCCGGATGTCGGAAGCAAACGGACAGACCAGAAAAGGATATTCTATGACTCCATTCTCCCTGTTGGCCCCCGCCATTGCCCGTGACGTGCTCGATCACGCGCTGGCGCTGGGTGCCGATTTCGCCGAGCTGTTTGTCGAGCGCAAGCGCCGCAGCCAGCTCAACCTGCTCTCCAGCCAGATAGAGAACATCAGCGGCGGCCTCGATTTCGGCATCGGCGTGCGCCTCTGTTACGGCCACAAGGTACTCTACGGCTACACCAATCTGGCCAGCCGCGACGAGCTGTTGCGCATCGTCACCCTGCTGGCGGCCAAAGACCGGCGTGACCCCGTGGTCACCGCTACCGCCTTCGATTTCACCCGCCTGAGCGATCGCAACCCGGTGGCGCTGCCGCTGTCGGCAGACAAGCTGCTGGAGCAGAAGATCGCCTATCTGCACGCCATGGATGCGGTGGCCCGTGCCGAAAGCGGCAAGGTGAGCCAGTTCTCCGGCAACGTGCTGGGCTGGGAGCAGGAGGTGGAGATCTTCAACAGCGAAGGAGTGCAAGTGGCCGATCGCCGCCACTACAACCGCATCATGGCCCAGACCATCGCCATGGAAGGGAGCGAGCAGAGCATCGGTTACGAGGCCCCCGGCGCCCTGATGGGCTGGGAACATGCCGAGCGCATCGATCCGCGCGAACTGGCGCTCACCGCCACCCGTCAGGCACTGGTGAAGCTGGGCGCGGCTCCCTGCCCGAGCGGTTCCATGCCGGTCATCATGGAGAACGGCTTTGGCGGCGTCATCTTCCACGAGGCGTGCGGCCACCTGCTGGAGACCACCTCGGTCGCCAAGAAGGCGTCGGTATTCCACGACAAGATGGGCCAGCTCATCGCCAATCCGGTGGTCAGCGCTGTGGATGAAGGCTTGCAAGGCAACGTCTGGGGCTCCATCAACGTCGATGACGAGGGGATGGCGACCCAACATACCCAACTCATCAAGGACGGCGTGCTGACCGGCTTTCTGGTGGACAGAATGGGCGCCCTCAAAACGGGCTACGCCCGCACCGGCTCCGGTCGGCGCGAATCCTACAAGTACGCCCCCACCTCGCGCATGCGCAACACCTATATCGAACCGGGCAACCATAGCCTCGACGATATGCTGGCCACGGTAGAGCACGGCATCTACGCCAAGAAGATGGGGGGCGGCTCGGTGCAGCCCGGCACCGGCGAGTTCAACTTCAACGTGCAGGAGGCTTACCTCATCGAGCACGGTAAGATCACTCGCCCGCTCAAGTCGGCCACCCTGATCGGCACCGGCCCGCAGGTGCTGAAAGAGATCTCCATGGTGGGCAGTAATCTGGCGCTGGCCGCCGGTATGTGCGGATCGGTCTCGGGCTCGGTGCCAACCTCGGTGGGCCAGCCGGCGCTGAAAGTGGACAACATTCTGGTGGGAGGGAACGCCTGATGAGCCAACTCGACATGAACCAACTGCTCACCCGCCTGCTGAATAAAGTGGCCGACCTCGGCGCCGAGGCAGACATTATCGCCAATCAGGAGAAGGCCTTCTCCCTCAAGGCAGACAAGGGCGAGCTGGGTGAATACAAGGTCACCAGCAGCCAGCAGCTCGGCATTCGCCTGATCAAAGAGGGTCGGGTCGGCATCGCCTACTCGGAATCCCTCGATGAGCTGGCGCTGGATGCCATGCTGCAAGATACCCTCGATGCCAGCCGCTTTGCCAAGGTGGATGCGGATCAGCGCATCTCGGTGGCCAATAGCCGGATCACCACAGATTGCGCCGAGATCAACCAGCCCGATACCACGCCGGTTGAGGAGAAGATCGCTCTGGCCCTGCGCCTCGAATCTGACATGCTGGCCATGCCCGATGTGAGCGGCGCCCCCTACAACAGCTTCTTCGAAGGAGAGAGCCAGCTCTGGCTCGCCAACAGTCAGGGCACCCTCTGCCAGCACGACGAGTTCAGCGTCGGCTGCTACACCTCTGCGCTGGTCGAACGGGATGGCCGCCAGTCGATGCACTCGCAGGGGCAGTATGGCCGTCGTTTCGACGAGCTGGATAGTCAGGCCCTGACCGAGCAGATCTACGCCATCGCCGATGGCCTACTGCCCGGGGAAGCTGTGCCGAGCGGTCGCTACAGCGTTATCTTCAGCACCAACTGCTTCGCCAGCCTGTTTGGCTGCTTCCAGGGGGTGCTGTCAGGCAAGTGGGCCCAGCAGGGGATCAACCCCTGGCGCAGCAAGGTCGGCCAGAGCGTGGCGTCACGCTGGCTCACTCTGGAGAGCCGGGTCTACATGCCGGGCGGCATGAACATCAAGGCATTTGATGGCGAGGGGGCGGCCAGCTCGGATCTGCTGCTGATTGGCGAAGGGGAGCTGAAAACTCTGCTCCACAACAGCGCAACCGCCCGCCACTTTGGCGTCGCCAGCAACGGCTCGGCCGCCCGCGGTGCCCGCAGCGCCCTCGATGTGACCGCTCGCCATCTGGTGTTTGGCGCGGGCCCCCACCGCGAAGCGGAGGTGCAGAGCGGCGACTATCTGGAACTGGTCAAGCTGGACGGTTTGCATTCGGGTGCCGATGCGGTGAGCGGCGACTTCTCCTTTGGCGCGTCAGGCTTCCTCTGCCGCAATGGCGTACGACTGCAGCCGGTGCGCGGCATCACGGTGGCGGGCAACTTCTACCGCCTGCTCGGCGAGCTGGAAGCGGTCGGTGACACCCTGCACCACAACGACGGCAAGGGTTTCTACGCCCCGCTGATCCGTTTTGGCGGCCTCTCTGTCGCGGGCAAATAAACCCGCCCATCAACAGAGAGAGGCGCCTGATGGCGCCTCTCTCTTATTGGCAAGCAAATTCGCAAGCAGGGTGTCGAGACCTCTGACTAAATGGACGATTACGCTTCGCTAATCGTCCCTACAGGTCTCGTTATCTCGTCCGCATTGATGGCATGGATCAGGGCGCGAGCGGCTCGCGGTGATACTCGGCGCAGCCGCATTCTGGGCAAGTATCGAGCTGCTGGGGATGCAGCACGGTATGACGCCAGCCGCACTGGTCGCACACCATGACCCCGAGCCCCACCCAGTCACCAGCCTCATAGACGCCCTTGTGTTCCAGCTCGTCGGCCAGCTCCCGCCACTCCACCTGGGCACGGTCGGTCACATCCGCCAACCAGGACCAGGCGGTGTCTTTCAGGGCCAACATAAAGGCCGACTCTTCCACCTGCGCACTATCGTCATGGCGCCCCTCGTCATAGTTGCCCAGATCCCGCTTCACGTACTCGGCGATGAGCGCCAGCTCGTCCTGGGTCAGGTCGCTGGCGGCCTCCAGATAGGCCTGCACCTTGGCGATCATCCGGTTGAGGCGCTCCCCCTGGAACTCTTCAGTCTCTTGCCACTGTTTTTGCAGCTCGGCAATGAAGGCTTCGTACCCTTTTTGACGTTTGTCCATGGCTCTAACTCCTCTACTAAACCCTGATCTGGCCCGGCTTAAGGCCCAAGGGACGCTGGCGGTTGTTGCCGCCGCAGGATATGGGTATTCTATTGCGATTTCCCAGCTGATTTATCTATTCATTTCACAGATCCGGATGTCACCAATGCAAGAGCAATACGTTCCCCAATCAATCGAACCAGCAGTGCAAAAGCACTGGGATGCCAAGAAAACCTTCAAGGCCGTGGAGAAAGTAGACAAGGAGAAGTTCTACTGCCTGTCCATGTTCCCCTATCCGTCTGGTCGACTACACATGGGGCACGTTCGTAACTACACCATAGGTGATGTGATCTCCCGTTATCAACGGCTCAATGGCAAGAACGTGCTGCAACCCATAGGTTGGGATGCATTCGGTCTGCCAGCGGAGAACGCCGCAGTCAAAAACAACACTGCCCCGGCGCCCTGGACCTACGAAAACATCGAATACATGAAGAATCAGCTGAAGATGCTGGGTCTGGGTTATGACTGGGATCGTGAAGTCGCCACCTGCAAGCCGGATTACTACCGCTGGGAGCAGTGGTTCTTCACCAAGCTCTACGAGAAGGGTCTGGTCTACAAGAAGACCTCCTCCGTCAACTGGTGCCCGAACGACATGACAGTGCTGGCCAACGAGCAGGTGGTCGACAACTGCTGCTGGCGCTGTGACACCCCGGTGGAACAGAAAGAGATCCCCCAGTGGTTCATCAAGATCACCGACTACGCCGAAGAGCTGCTGAACGACATCGACAATCTGGAAGGCTGGCCGGAGATGGTCAAGACCATGCAGCGCAACTGGATTGGCCGCTCCGAAGGGGTCAACATCAGCTTCGCCATTGAGGGTCAGGCTGAGCAGCTGGAGGTCTACACCACCCGTCCGGACACCTTCATGGGCGTCACCTATGTCGGTATCGCCGCCGGTCACCCGCTGGCGCTGCAGGCTGCTGCCAGCAACCCGGAACTGGCCGCCTTTATCGAAGAGTGCAAGAACACCAAGGTAGCCGAAGCGGAACTGGCCACCATGGAGAAGAAAGGCATGGCCACCGGCCTCTATGCCATTCACCCGCTGGATGGCCGCAAGGTACCGGTCTGGGTCGCCAACTTCGTACTGATGAACTACGGCACCGGCGCCGTGATGGCAGTTCCGGCTCACGACCAGCGTGACTTCGAGTTCGCCACCAAATATGGCCTCGACATCAAGGCGGTGATCAAGCCGGTTGATGGCGACGTCGATGTGAGCGAAGCGGCTTATACCGAGAAGGGCGTACTGTTCAACTCCGGCGAGTTTGACGGTCTCGACTTCCAGGGCGCTTTTGACGCCATCGCCAACAAGCTGGAAGCGCTCGGCCACGGCAAGCGCACCGTCAACTTCCGTCTGCGCGACTGGGGTGTCTCCCGTCAGCGTTACTGGGGTGCCCCTATCCCGATGCTGACCCTGGCTGACGGTACAGTCGTACCGACGCCGGAAGATCAACTGCCGGTTCTGCTGCCGGAAGATGTGGTGATGGATGGTATCCAGAGCCCGATCAAAGCCGACGCCGAGTGGGCCAAAACCACCTATAACGGTCAGGAAGCGTTCCGCGAGACCGATACCTTCGACACCTTTATGGAGTCCTCCTGGTACTACGCCCGTTACTGCTCCCCGGACTACGACAAGGGCATGCTGGATCCGGCTGCTGCCAACCACTGGCTGCCGGTGGATCAGTACATCGGCGGTATCGAGCACGCCTGTATGCACCTGCTCTACGCCCGCTTCTTCCACAAGCTGCTGCGTGACGCAGGTCTGGTCAACAGCGACGAGCCGTTCAAGCGTCTGCTCTGCCAGGGCATGGTGCTGGCCGACGCCTTCTACTACAAAGACGAGAAGGGCGGCAACGTCTGGGTCAGCCCGACCGACGTCAAGGTGGAGCGTGACGAGAAGGGTCGCATCACCAAGGCCATCGACAACGAAGGCCGTGAGGTAATGCACTCCGGCATGACCAAGATGTCCAAGTCCAAGAACAACGGCATCGACCCGCAGCTGATGGTCGAGCGTTACGGCGCCGATACCGTCCGTCTGTTCATGATGTTCGCCTCTCCGGCCGAGATGACTCTGGAGTGGTCCGACTCCGGCGTAGAGGGTGCCCAGCGCTTCCTGCGTCGCCTGTGGCGCACCACCTTCGAGCACGTCTCCGGTGGCGCCGTTGCCGCGCTGGATGTGGCTGCGCTCACCAACGAGCAGAAAGCGGTACGCCGTGAACTGCACAAAACCATCGCCAAGGTGAGCGATGACGTGGGTCGCCGTCAGACCTTCAACACCGCCATCGCCGCCATCATGGAGCTGATGAACAATCTGGCCAAGCTGGGCAGCGACGAGCAGGACCGCGCCCTGATGCAGGAAGCGCTGGAAGCTGTCGTGGTCATGCTCTACCCCATCACCCCGCACATCGGCTTCGAGCTGTGGAAGATGCTGGGCAAGGGCGATGACGTGGATCACGCCGCATGGCCGGTGGCCGATGAAGCGGCCATGGTCGAGACCGAGAAGCTGGTCGTGGTGCAGATCAACGGCAAGATGCGCGGCAAGCTGACCGTACCGGCCGAGATCAGCCAGGCTGATGTCGAGAAGCTGGCGATGGCCGATGCCTCCGTGCAGAAGTTCACCGACGGTCTGACCGTGCGCAAGGTGATCTATGTACCGGGCAAGCTGCTCAACATTGTCGCTAACTGATTGGCTGCCAACTGATTGGTTACCAACTGATCATTGCCAATCCGTGACAGCAAACGGATGATAACGGCGGGCCCTGCGCCCGCCGCTTTCCCTTAATGCAAAGAGGATTTTCTATGGGCACCATCTTCACCCGCTGGATGGCCATCGTGCTGGCAGGTCTGCTGCTGCAAGGCTGCGGCTTTCACATGCGCGGCAACGGCATTCCGAGCGAGCTGATGACCATGAAGGTCGTGGGCGACAACAAGAGCGACTTCTACCGGATGGTGACCACCCGCCTGAAGGCCTCTGGCGTGACCCTGGCCGACAAGGAGGGCATTCCGGTGCTCACTCTGGGCGGCGTAGGCAGCACCAGTCAGGTCGCCTCGGTCAACGCGCTGGGGACGGACACCGAATATGTGCTGGGCTTTGGTACCCAGTTCACCATCTCGGTGCCGGGCAAGCCGACTCAGGTCTTCCCCATCAACTTCAACCGCAGCTTCCTCAACAAGCCGGATGCAGCGCTCGCCTCCTCCCGTGAGCAGGAGCAGCTCAACCGCGAAATGCAGGAGCAGGCGGCCAATCAGGTGATCCGGCAGTTGAGTCAGGTCAGCTTCTGATGCGGATTTATCCTGAACAATTTGGTGACGAGTCGCGGTTCAAGCAGCCAAAGCAGGCCGCGAATCTTGTGCGCCTTCATTTCAGTCAGGCAAGCTTCTGATGCGAATTTATCCGGAACAATTTGGTGAACACCTCAAAGCAGGGCTTCGGCCCTGCTATCTCGTTTTTGGCGACGAGCCCCTGTTGCGACTGGAGGCCATCGATGCCATCCGTCAGGTCGCCCGCAAGCAGGGTTTCGATGAGCGCCACACCTTCGTGGTGGAGCAGGGGCTGGACTGGAATCAGGTCTACGATGCCTGTCAGGCCATGAGTCTCTTTTCCGCCCGCCAGATCATTGAACTGGAGCTGCCCGCCAAGGTGGACAAGGATCTGGCGGCCCGCATCAGTGAAATCGGCAAGCAACTCCATCCCGACCTGCTGCTGGTGCTGAGCGGCGGTCGCCTCAACCAGACCCAGATGAAAGCAGCCTGGTTCGACAAGCTCTACCAGATTGGCACCTATGTGCCGGTCAACCATCCGGAGCCCAAGTTCTTCCCGCGCTGGATGAGTGCCCGCTTTGCGCGTTTCGGCCTCAAGGCGTTGCCGGATGCCATCAACTTCATGTGCCACTCCTACGAGGGCAACCTGCTGGCCGCCAGTCAGGAGATCGAGAAGCTGACCCTGCTCTCGCCGCCCCAACCCATCAGCGTCACCTATCTGCAAGAGACCATCATCCGCCACGCCCACTTCACCCCGTTCCAGCTGGTCGATACCCTGCTGGAGGGCAAGGTGAACCGGGCCCAGCGCATTCTGGCCGCCCTGCGGGCCGAAGGCACCGAGCCGGGGATGCTGGCCTGGACCCTCTGCCGCGAGCTGGAGCAGCTGACCGAGCTGTCGCTGGCCATGCGCAACGGCCAACCGCTGGGGGAGCACTTCAGCCGCCTGCGCATCTGGCAGAGCCGCCAGCAGCTCATTCAGCAAGCGCTGACCCGGCTGCCGTTTGCCAAGTTGCAGCAACTGTGGCAACTGATGGCCCAGCTGGACGATGCCCAGCGCCGCTTCGATACCGAACAGGCCTGGCTGATGTTGCAAACCATTGCCCTCGGCTTTCGTGATGGCACCCCGCTGCCGCTGGTGATGGAGAGCAGCCCGTGCTGAAAGCGCCAGCCAACCAGCTAAAGGCGCCTGTCGGTTTGCTGGGTGGCACCTTCGACCCCATCCATATCGGCCATCTGCGCCCGGCCATCGAGGCGCGCGATGCCCTAGGGCTGGCCGAGATGCGGCTGATCCCGAACCATATCCCGCCCCACCGCGCCAATCCGTTCTGCTCGAGCGAGCAGCGCCTCGCCATGGTCAGACTGGCGGCAGCGGAGAACCGCCACTTTGTGGTGGATGAGCGGGAACTGCGACGGGACAAGCCTTCTTACACCATCGATACCCTGATCGAGCTGCGTCATGAACTGCCCGATACGCCGCTCTGTTTTCTGATGGGGATGGATTCCCTGCTGAGCCTGCCAAGCTGGCACCGCTGGCAGGAGCTGCTCGACTATGCCCATCTGGTGGTGAGCGTGCGGCCGGGCTGGCAACCGGAGTATCCGGCCGAGGTGGCGCAGCTGCTGGCACGCCATCACACCACAGATGCCAACGCGCTGCATCAGCGTCTGGCCGGTCATATCTGGCTGGCGGACAACCAGCCCATCGAACTGTCAGCCACCCGGCTGCGAGCCCTGCTGGATGCGGGGCAAGACACCCGCTACCTCTTGCCCGAGTCGGTTGCACACTATATTGATCAACAGGGGCTCTACCGCGCCAATCGCCGCTAGCCCCTGTCGTAATCCCGCCCCGCCCGATGGGAAACGGGAGTGACCATGATATAATCCGCCGCCCTGACGCAAACGCTGCGCGCCGGAACAGAGGAGAGACTCATTGCAAGGCCAAGAACTGCATGCCTTTATCATCGACAAGATCGATGACATGAAAGGCCGCGACATCATCACCCTCGATGTACGCGGCAAATCCAGCATTACTGACACCATGATCGTCTGTTCCGGCAACTCCAGTCGTCACGTCAGCGCCATTGCCCACCATCTGGCCAGCGAGGCCCGCCACGCGGGTCTGGATCTGCTGAGCGTGGAAGGGCAACTGAGCGGTGAATGGGTACTGGTAGATATGGGCTCGGTGATCGTGCATGTGATGCAGGATGAACATCGTGACTTCTACCAACTGGAAAAGCTGTGGAGCGGTGCCGCTCAAGTGAATACGCAATAAGAGCACAAGTGTAACGACCATGAAGATCCAGTTGATTGCGGTGGGCACCAAGATGCCCGCCTGGGTAGAGCATGGCTTCGAAGAGTATCGTCGCCGCTTCCCGAAAGACATGCCGTTTGAACTCGTCGAGATCGGCGCTGGCAAACGGGGCAAAAATGCCGACATTCCCCGCATCCTGCAGAAGGAAGGTGAAGCCATGCTGGCGGCCGCAGGCCGCTCGCGTATCGTCACCCTCGATATTCCGGGCAAACCCTGGACTACCGAGCAGCTGGCTACCCAGCTGGAAGCGTGGAAACTCGATGGCCGCGATGTCGCCCTGCTGGTCGGCGGGCCGGAAGGCTTGTCCCCCGAGTGCAAGGCTGCCGCCGAACAGAGCTGGTCGCTGTCACCGCTCACCCTGCCCCATCCGCTGGTGCGGGTACTGGTGGCCGAGAGCCTCTATCGGGCCTGGAGCATCACTACAAATCACCCGTATCACAGAGAGTGAACAATGCAGTTCCTGCTGTTATTGCCCCCAAGGGTCTTGAGGTAAAGGCATGCTGAAACAACGCATCGAAATGCGCGATCACAGTGCCGAGGGCAATCTGTTCTTCCGGCGCACCCTGGTAGCCTACATCGGCATCGTCGTGCTGATGCTGGTGCTGCTGGGCAATCTCTATTATCTGCAGGTCGAGTCCTACGACACCTACCAGACTCGATCCAACTCCAACCGTATCCGCGTGGTGCCGGTGGCGCCGCCACGGGGCCTGATCTATGACGCCAACGGCGTACTGCTGGCGGAAAACCGCCCGGTCTACAGTCTGGAAATCGTGCCAGAAGAGACCACG
The DNA here is from genome assembly GCF_016026615.1 of Aeromonas allosaccharophila. NCBI lineage: Bacteria > Pseudomonadati > Pseudomonadota > Gammaproteobacteria > Aeromonadales > Aeromonadaceae > Aeromonas > Aeromonas allosaccharophila. The sequence goes on from NZ_CP065745.1 coordinate 2,453,833, forward strand.
GATCTCGAAAAAACCGCCGACCAGCTGATCACCCTGCTGGGGCTGCCGGAAGGCACCAAGGAGAAGTTCCTCGCCGAAGTGAAGCGCCAGCGCCGCTTCAAGCCGGTCGCCCTCTACGAGAAGCTGACTGAGTATCAGGTGGCCCTCTTCTCGGTCAACCAGCACAACTACCCGGGCGCCAGCATCGAGGCCTACCTCAAGCGCTACTACCCGTTTGGTGACACCCTCACCCATGCGCTGGGCTATGTGGCCAAGATCAACACTCGCGATGTGGAACGCCTCGACAAGGAAGAGAAACTCGCCAACTACGCGGCCACCAAGGATATCGGCAAGCAGGGGGTGGAGAAGTATTACGAGGATCAGCTGCACGGCGTGGCGGGCTATCAGGAGGTCGAGGTGAACAACCGCGGCCGGATTGTCCGCACCCTCAAGTTCCAGCCGCCCATTCCCGGCCAGGATATCTACCTCAATATCGACGTCCGGATGCAGCTCAAGGCCCAGCAACTGCTGGCTGGCCAGCGCGGTGCCATCGTGATGATGGACCCGAGAACCGGCGCCATCCTGGCTCTGGAGTCGAGCCCTAGCTACGACCCCAACCTGTTCGTGACTGGTATCTCCAGCGCCAACTACTCGGCGCTGCTCAACGATCCGGCGCGGCCGCTGGTGAACCGCACCACTCAGGGCATCTATGCCCCCGCCTCCACCGTCAAACCCATGATGTCCATCATGGGCCTCAACGAGGGGGCCATCACCCCGGGCTACCGCTATTTCGGCGGCCCGAGCTTCTCCATTCCCGGTACCACCAAGAAGTTCCGCGACTGGCGCCGCTGGGGCCACGGCTGGCTCGATGTCTATCGCGCCATCGAGGTCTCGGCCGATACCTACTTCTACGATCTCGCCTATCGGGTCGGCATCGACAAAATCCACAGCTACATGACCAAGTTCGGCTTCGGTCAGTACACTGGCGTCGATCTCTATGAAGAGACCAAGGGCGTCATGCCGTCTCGCGACTGGAAGATGGCCCGCTGGCGCCAGCCCTGGTATCAGGGTGACACCATCTCGGTCGGTATCGGTCAGGGCTACTGGAGCGCCACCCCGCTCCAGCTGGCCAAGGCGATCAGCATCCTGACCCAGAACGGTCACGACGTGACCCCGCACCTGCTCAAGAGCACCGCCTCACAGGCGGGGGTGGTCGATGCCCCCATCAACCCCAATATCGCCCTCAAGCTGAAGAACGACAGCTTCTGGAAAGTGGCGCAGGAGGGGATGTGGCGCGTCAACCATGGCAGTGAAGGCAGTGGCCGTCACTCGTTTGCCAAGGCCCCTTACTCCTCGGGTGGCAAATCGGGCACCGCTCAGGTGGTCGGTCTGAAGGAAAATCAGGTGTACAACATCAAGACCGTCAAGGCGGAGCATCGCGACAACGCCCTGTTCGTCGCTTACGCCCCCTTTGAGGCGCCCAAAGCGGTAGTGGCACTGGTGCTGGAAAACTCCATCGGTGGTGGTGGTGGCCGGGCTGCATCGCCCATTGCACGCCAGATGCTGGATGCCTATCTGCTGCCCCCTGATCCGCAACTGCCACCGGCACCGGAAAAGCCGTCCCAACCGAGTGAGGTCGCCCCCCATGAGTAATTCAGCTCGCCAGCAGAGTATCTGGTACAAGCTGCATATCGACTTGCCCCTGCTGCTCGGTCTACTGGCCGTGATGACCCTCTCCATGGTGGTGCTCTACTCCGCCTCCGGTCAGGATATCGACTCCATCGTGCGCCAGCTGGTGCGCGGCGGCCTCGCCTTTGCCCTGATGATCGGCATGGCCCAGCTGCCACCCTCCCTCTACGCCCGCTGGTCGGTGCCGCTGTTCGCCGTGGTGGTGCTGATGCTGATTGCGGTGGACGTATTTGGCCACATCGGCAAGGGGGCCCAGCGCTGGCTCGATCTGGGCTTTATGAAGTTCCAGCCCTCCGAGGTGATGAAGCTCTCCATGCCCATCATGGTGGCCGCCTGGCTCAGTCGCCACTCGCTGCCCCCCAAGTTCAGCCATGTGGTGATCGCCCTCATCATGGTGCTGCTGCCCACCCTGCTGATCGCCGCCCAGCCTGATCTTGGCACCTCCATTCTGGTGGCTGCCTCCGGCTTCTTCGTGATCTTTCTGGCGGGACTCAGCTGGTGGCTGATCGGCTTGGCGGTGATGTTGATGGTCGCCTTTATGCCGGTGCTCTGGTTCTTCCTGATGCACGACTACCAGCGCCAGCGGGTGCTGATGCTGCTCGACCCGGAGAAAGACCCGCTCGGCCGTGGCTATCACATCATCCAGTCCAAGATTGCCATCGGCTCCGGTGGCGTCTTTGGCAAGGGGTGGCTGCAAGGGACCCAGTCACAGCTGGAGTTCCTGCCCGAGCGCCACACCGACTTTATCTTTGCGGTATTCAGCGAGGAGTTCGGCTTGGTGGGGGTTGCCCTGCTGCTGGTGCTCTACCTCTACGTCATCAGCCGCTGCCTGTTTATCTCGATGCAGGCCCAGAATAGCTTCGAGCGACTGCTGGGTGGCGCCATCACCCTCACCTTCTTCGTCTATGTGTTCGTCAACATGGGCATGGTGAGCGGCATCTTGCCAGTGGTGGGGGTTCCCCTGCCACTGGTGAGTTATGGTGGTACCTCCATGGTGACCCTGATGGCCGGCTTTGGCATACTGATGTCCATCCAGACTCATAGAAGACTGCTCGCCTGATGAGACGGGTTGGACTGCTGCTCTCTCTCGCCACAACGATGGCAACCGCCGCCGTGGCGCCGGATCGGTTGGCCCTGCTCGCCGAACAGCAGCAGGTGCCGCTGGCGGAGTTGCAGGCCGCGGTCGCCCGCGCCCAGCTGCGCCAGGAGGTACTCGACACCATCAGCAAGCCGTGGGAGGCCAAACCCTGGCATCGCTACCGGCCGCTGTTTGTCACCCCGGATCGCATCCGTGACGGCCAGCAGTTCTGGCAACAGCATGCGGCGGTGCTGGCCCGCGCGGAGCAGACCTATCGGGTGCCTGCCTCGCTCATCGTGGCCATCATCGGGGTCGAGACCTTCTATGGTCGCCAGATGGGCCGCCATCCGGTGCTCGATAGCCTCTACACCCTGGGGTTTCACTACCCCGAACGCAGCGACTTCTTTGCCAAGGAGTTTGCCCAGCTGGTGTTGCTGGCGAGGGAAGAGGGCTGGTCGCTGGATCGCCTCAAGGGCTCTTATGCTGGCGCCATGGGGATGGGACAGTTCATGCCCTCCAGCTACCGCCACTACGCCGTCGATTTTGACGGGGATGGCAAACGGGATCTGTTTGCCAACCCGGTCGATGCCATCGGCAGCGTGGCCAACTATTTTGCCAGCCACCAGTGGCGCTGGGGCGAATCCGTGGTGGAACCGGCCCAGATCGGGCTGATGGCAGTCGAACCTCTGCTGAGATCCGAACCCGAGCTAACACAACGGTGGTCAGAACTGGCGGCGGCAGGGATTGAGCTCGCCACGCCGCTGGCCCCACAGACGCCGGTCAAGTTACTGGCGTTTGCCCAAGCCGATGGACCGGAATACTGGGTCGCACGGCATAACTTTTATGTGATCACCCGCTACAATCGCAGCCCACTCTATGCGATGGCGGTGTATCAACTTAGCCAAGCCATCCAGGAAGCGTATGCATCTTCGTCACAAACTCCTCCCGCTCAGCCTGAGCTTGTTGCTGGCCGCCTGTAGCAGCCAGCCGGAACAGTCCGCCCCCGTCGAGCAGCAAGCACCGGTCAGCAAGCCACCCGTTATCGAGATCCCGCAAGCCACCGGCGCCATTCCGCGCCCCGAGCCCCTGAGTGCCAGCGGCAACCGGGACTACTGGATCGGCAAGCAGAAAAACGAGGTGTGGCGCGATATCAAGCACTACAGCGAAGAGGGCACCGCCAGCTGGCTGTCGCCGGATCTGGACGGCCAGAAGACCGCCAACGGCGATGTGCTGGACAGCAAGCTGTTCAGCGCCGCCCACCGCAACCTGCCGATCCCGAGCTATGTGCGGGTCACCAATCTGGACAACGGGCTGGAGACCATAGTGCGGGTCAACGATCGCGGCCCGTTCGACAGCCCCCACCTGATCGATCTCTCCTACGCGGCAGCAAAGCAGCTGGAGATGGTCGATAGCGGTGAAGCGCGAGTACGGCTGGAGCTGATCAACGATACCCCGGATCAGATGGTGATCATGGAGCCGATGAAGCCCATCGAGATGACCCCGACCATCCCGGCCGCAGCTGCGCCGAACACCATGTCACAAGATGGCTTCCTGGGTGAACCGACCGCGCTGGCGATGGCCACTCCCGCCGCCGACCCCGCGCCTGCGCCCATCAAGGCGCCAACGGCCAAGCCCGCCCAAGCGGCACCTGTCAAAGCGGCACCGGTCAAACCAGCGCCAGCCAAGGCTGCAGCGCCCGCCAGCAGTGGTGATGGCAAGATGATCCAGGTGCTGGCCAGCGGCTCCCGGGAGCGGGCCGAGGCGATGGGCAAGGTGATGACCCAGCGTTACGGCGTGCCCTACCGGGTCGATGCCCATGGCGCCATTTTCCGGGTGCTGATTGGCCCGGTCGCCGCCGACCAGCAGGCAAGTGTGCTGGAAAAAGTACGTCAGGGCGGGCTGGAACAGGCCTTTATCGTGCCCTGATCGTCCCCTTTTGCTGCGGATGTGACTAACCGCTTACTCACTGTCATCACGTCGTTTTATGGCGTGATGACAGGGAGTGATGGATAAAAAACCAGTTCTGATCGCCATGTCGGGCTATAACCTGCGGGCGCATCTGGTATAGTTAGGCCCGCATTTTATCCCCATCTGGCTCGCAGGAATTTCAAGATGTCCAAATTTGCCCGTTCAGTTCTTCTGGCCTCACTGATCAGCGTAACCGCCCAGGCCAATACGCCGGTGCCGACACCGACCCCGAATGCCATGCCCATGGTGGTACCCGCCGCGCCGGAGATCTCCGCCAAGGCCCATATTCTGATCGACTACTACTCCGGTCAGGTGCTGGCCGAGCAGAACGCCGAAGAGCGTCTGCCGCCCGCCAGTCTGACCAAGATGATGACCTCCTACATCATCGGCCAGGAGCTGTTGAAGGGGAACATCAAGCGCACCGACATGGTGACCATCAGCCAGAACGCCTGGTCCAAGAACTACTCTGACTCCTCCAAGATGTTTATCGAGGTGGGCAAGCAGGTCTCCGTTGATGACCTGAACAAGGGCATCATCATCCAGTCCGGCAACGATGCCTGCGTCGCCATGGCCGAATTCCTGGCGGGCAGCACCGACTCCTTCGCCAGCCTGATGAACAGCTGGGCCGCCAAGCTCGGCATGAACGACAGCCACTTCATGAACCCGCACGGTCTGGATGCGGAAGGTCACTACAGTACCGCTCACGACATGGCCCGTCTGGGTCAGGCGCTGATCCGCGACCTGCCGGAGGAGTACAAGATCTACTCCCAGAAATCCTTCGTGTTCAACGGCATCACCCAGCACAACCGCAACCGCCTGCTGTGGGATCAATCCCTGCAAGTGGATGGCATCAAGACCGGCCACGTCAGCCAGGTCGGCTATAACCTGGTCTCCTCTGCCACCAACAGCGAAGGCATGCGCCTGATCGCCGTGGTGCTGGGCGCCAGTAGCGAAGGTTCCCGCGCCGCCGAGAGCAAAAAACTGCTCACCTACGGCTTCCGCTTCTTCCAGAGCCTGACCCCGTACAAGGCGGGCACCGAGCTGGTCACCCAGAAGATCTGGATGGGCGACAAGTCTGAAGTGAAACTGGGCGTCGACAAAGATGTCTCCGTGCTGGTCACCCGCGGTCAGGGCAACAACCTGAAGGCTGACTTCCAGCTCGACAGCGAGCTGAAAGCGCCGCTGGCCAAGGGTCAGCGCGTCGGTACCGTGTTCCTGAAGCAGGGCGACAAAGAGATCAAGCAGGTGCCGCTGGTTGCCCTGGAAGAGGTGCAGGAAGGTGGCTTGATGAGCCGTCTGTGGGACTACCTGGTACTGCTGGTCACCAGCTGGTTCAAGTAATCCGACGCACAATCCTCACCAAACAGCGGCGCCAACAGGCGCCGCTGCTGTCTGTGACCGGCAAAGGCAGTGAATAACCCTGTAAACTGCAGGTTCCGCCTTACCCTGATTTGTGGTAAAAAGCAGCACTTCCATCCTTGTCTGACCGATCCTGGCCTTGATCCCGGTCCGGGCAGCGCCCATATAGTTATGAGCCGTGCCCATATAGACTTGAAATGGCGGCCTCCACGGGCCATCGGCCACTAGCCATCCAAGATGAAGTCATCCCGTTGATGACGCAAAAGGTGAGTAAATGAATACCAAGTTTGATGAACTGCTGGAGTTTCCCTGCAAATTCCCGTTCAAGGTGCTCGGCGTTGCCGACCCGGCACTGCCGGAAAGGGTGGTTGAAGTGCTGCAGCAGCACGCCCCCGGCACCTATAGCCCGACTGTCCAGCCCAGCTCCAAGGGCAACTACCACTCGGTCCGCGTGACCGTGACGGCCCAGAGCAAAGAGCACATCGAAGCGATGTACCACGCCCTTGGCAAGATCGAGCTGGTGAAGTACGTACTGTAATTTCTCTCTCGCCCCGTTCTGCGGGGCGACTGTTTTTGGCCGCAGCACGCCGCGAGGACGCCATGTCATCCCAGATCCCCGCCCAGTCCAGCCTGATTGTCAGGCAGCTGGGTCGCCGCCCCTACCAGCCGGTATGGGACGCCATGAAAGCCTTCACCGACAACCGCACCCCCGACACCCCGGACGAGTTCTGGGTGGTCGAGCACGATCCCGTCTACACCCAGGGTCAGGCCGGCAAAGCCGAACACCTGCTCAATCCGGGCAATATCCCGGTGGTGCAGAGCGATCGCGGTGGTCAGGTGACCTATCACGGCCCGGGCCAGCTGGTTCTCTACGTACTGGTGGATGTCCGCCGCTGCAAATTCTCGGTTCGCGAGCTGGTGACCGCGCTGGAGACAGCCATCATCAATACCCTCGCCAAGAGCGATATCCAGGCCTATGCCAAGGCCGATGCCCCCGGGGTCTATGTGAAAAATGATCTCGGCATGGAGGCCAAACTGGCCTCGCTGGGGCTGCGCATCCGCAAGGGGTGCTCGTTCCACGGGCTGGCCCTCAACATCAACATGGACATGACCCCCTTCCTGCACATCAATCCGTGCGGCTATGCGGGCATGGCCATGACCCAGACCAGTGCCCTGGGCGGCCCGCAAAGCGTGGCCGAGGCGCAAGCCATTCTGGTAGCCGAACTGGCCAACCTGATTGGCTATCAAACGATCATCAATACCGAAGAAGCAGCATGAGCAACCCCATGCCGTGCGACCATGAGGGCTCCGAGCAGACCCTGATGGCTACCAACCAGACAATAACAAACACCGAGAGTGAATCATGAGCAAACCCGTTCGTATGGAGCCGGGCGTCAAGCTGCGCGATGGCGACAAGATGGCCCTGATCCCGGTGAAATTCATGCCGGATCCCAACGAAGAACTCCTTCGCAAGCCGGACTGGATGCGGATCAAGCTGCCCCCCTCCAGCCAGAAGATCGAACACATCAAGAGCACCTTGCGCAAGAACAAGCTGCACTCGGTGTGTGAAGAGGCCTCCTGCCCCAACCTGGCTGAGTGCTTCAACCACGGCACCGCCACCTTTATGATCATGGGCGCCATCTGCACCCGTCGTTGCCCCTTCTGCGACGTGGCCCACGGCCGCCCGCTGGCGCTCGACCCGGAAGAGCCGAAGAAACTGGCGCTGACCATCAAGGAGATGGGGCTCAAATACGTGGTGATCACCTCGGTGGACCGCGACGACCTGCGCGACGGCGGTGCCCAGCACTTCGCCGACTGCATCAAGCAGATCCGTGAGCACAGCCCGCAGACCCGCATCGAGATCCTGACCCCGGACTTCCGTGGCCGGATGGAGCAGGCGCTGGAGGTGTTCCGCGAAACGCCGCCGGATGTCTTCAACCACAACCTGGAGACCGCGCCGCGCATGTATCGGGTCGCCCGTCCGGGTGCCGACTACAAGTGGTCGCTGGAGCTGCTGCGCCGCATCAAGGAGATGCACCCCCATGTACCAACCAAGTCCGGTGTCATGATGGGTCTTGGCGAGACCAACGAAGAGATCGTCGAGGTGCTCAAGGATCTGCGCGCCCACGGCGTCAACATGCTGACCCTGGGTCAGTATCTGCAGCCGAGCCGCCACCACCTGCCGGTGAAGCGTTACGTGCCGCCTGCAGAGTTTGACGAGCTGAAAGATGTCGCCATGGAGCTGGGCTTTACCCACGCCGCCTGCGGTCCTTTCGTGCGCTCCTCCTACCATGCGGATCTGCAAGCCAAGGGCGAAGAGGTCAAATAACTTCCTCCCTCGCAATAAAAAAGAGCGCCTAGTGGCGCTCTTTTTGTTGGTATCCCTGACCGTTGCTGCTTGATGTGCTCAGCAGCCGTTGTCGAAGATCCCCTGCTGATGCCAGCGTTGCAGCTGGGCCAGCACCCTGGTCTCCCGCGCCGTCCATTGGGGGCAGGGCCCCGCCAGCTGGGTCTTGTTGGTCTGCAGCGCCTCGTCGAGGGCAAACCAGCCGGGCACGAAGCCGAGGCGGATCTCGTAGGGCTGCGGCTGCGGGGCCACCAGCTGATCGCCAATCCGGCACAAGTAGTAGAGCGAACGGATGCAGTAGGCATCAAACCCCGGCTCGCGGGCGGCGCGGTACTCACGGGTCTCGCCAAGCAAAACCCCCACTTCCATCAGCTCGGCACCGCACTCCTCCAACAGCTCGCGGGCCAGTGCCAAATGGTGGTTTTCCCCCGCTTCAACGCCACCACCGGGGAACATCAGATCGCCGTTAACCCGGGAGTGAACCAGCAGCAGTTCGTCGCCACGGGGCACCACGGCACGCACAGTGAGCCGCTCCAGGGTGCGGCCATCGGTGATCACCTCGCCATGAACGAAACAGAGATCGAAAGGATTGGGCCAGCAGCTGGCCGGGGAGAGCGTCGTCATCACTGCATCAGGGCCGGTAGTTGCCATGCTTGAGCTGCTCGACAATCTCGGCAGCCCGCACATCGTAGCCATCCTGCTCGGTCTTGCTCAGGGAGTGATAGATGCCAAAACGCTTGGCAGAGACCTCTGGTGCATCCTGAAACGATTCGCTCACCTTGCCCCACAGATAGGCCAGCCCGTACTGCTTCTGACCCATGTAGAGGGTGCTGAGAGAGGTGAGCATGCGACTGTTGACCTGCTCTCCCTCCCGATAGAGGGAGAGGCCGCGTTGCAGGGTGGCGATGGCCTTCTCGGGGTCGCTCTTGGCGTAGATACCGCCGAGCGCCAGTTGCAGCTCCGGCTCATCGAGCACCTTGGAACCTTCCAGCGCCATAAACTGCTGGCGGGCCAGCTCGTTGGTGTTGTTGGTCCAGTGCCAGAGCAGCAGATAGGGATCCTGCGAGTTGCGGGTGGCCACATCGAGCTGGGCCAGCTGATCCCCGGCCGCCAGCATCCCCTCCACCCGCGGGCTCTTCTGCTCGCGGGCATTCTTGTACTCGATGTTGGTGGAGCGCTCGGCACACTTGAGGTAGCGCTCAAGGTTGCGCATCAGCTCGTACTTGCGCCGATCCGTCCCCTCCTCCTTGAGATAGAAGCGGCTGCGAATGATGTCGGTACGCTCGTAGCGGCACCAGCCATCGTCCACCAGATCCTGACAGAGCTCGGGATGGTTGCTGCAAATATTGTGGATCCGGTCGTCATTGCAGCCCGCTACGGCAAGACCGACGGAAAGCATGATGAAAGTCTGTCGCAGGGGGAAATTGGCCATGGCTCACATCTTGTTGATAACGCAGGTTGGTAACAACGGGAGCCTCGAGTGGCCACCTACGGCTAGCAAACCGGTTACATATCCATTACAATGCGCGCGCCATATAAGGCCGCGATTGCAGAATAATATAACGAAATATACACCCCTACACTGATCTGCATTCGACGAATTTTCTATTTACACCAACAACGTGAAATAAAGGATCTGGTCAATGACCCACGAGCACTACTTGCAAGCGTGGCAGGAGAGCCAGGAGCTCGCCGAAGCCATGCAGCCCTTGATTGGTCGCCTCTACCGACAACAAGGGGTCGAGATCACCCTCTACGGCCGCCCGCTGCAAAACGCCTCCACCATCGATATCCTCAAGGCCCACCGGGTCGTCCGCCGCCACCAGGGCGCTCCCCTCCCCATCCAGCAAAGCTTCCCCCTGCTCCAGGCCATCGTTGCCCTGAAACCCACCGCCGCCGAGATCGATCTGGGCAAACTGGCGGTGTGTTACTGGCAGGATCATCAGGATGAGGCGGGGATCGAGGACTATCTGCAAGCCAGACTGGCGCCGGCCCTTGGCCGCAGCCAGATGCCGCAAGCCACCGACGTGGTGCTCTACGGTTTTGGCCGTATCGGCCGCCTGCTGGCCCGCCTGCTCATCGAGCGTACCGGCGCCGCCAATCCGCTGCGCCTGCGCGCCATCGTGGTGCGCGGCGGTCGCGACGGGGATCTGGAGAAACGTGCCAGTCTGCTGCGCCGCGACTCGGTGCACGGCCCCTTCAACGGCTCTATCGAGGTGGATGTGGAGCGCAGCGCCATCATCGCCAACGGCACATTCATTCAGGTGATCTACGCAAACAGCCCGGCCGATATCGACTACACCGCCTACGGCATTCACGACGCGCTGATCGTCGACAACACCGGCGTCTGGCGCGATGAGGCGGGTCTCTCCGAGCACCTGAAAGCGCGTGGTGCCGGCAAGGTGCTGCTGACCGCCCCCGGCAAGGGGGAGATGAAGAACGTGGTGTTCGGGGTCAACCACGAGGTGATAGGCCCGGATGACAAGATCATCTCCGCCGCCTCCTGTACCACCAACGCCATCACCCCGGTGCTCAAGGTGATGCAGGAACGTTACAGCATCCGCCACGGCCACGTGGAGACGGTCCACTCCTACACCAACGACCAGAACCTCATCGACAACTATCACAAGGGCGAGCGACGCGGTCGCAGCGCGGCCCTCAACATGGTGATGACCAGCACCGGCGCCGCCAAGGCGGTGGCCAAGGCGCTGCCCGAGCTTAAGGGCAAGCTGACCGGCAACGCCATCCGGGTGCCGACCCCCAATGTCTCGCTGGCCATCATCAATCTGTCGCTGGAGCAGGCCACCGATCGGGAGAGCCTCAACGCCTATCTGCAACAGATGGCGCTAAGCTCGGCCCTGCATCGCCAGATCGACTTCAGCGCCAGCACCGAGCTGGTCTCTTCCGATATGGTCGGGTCCCGTTATGCGGGCATCGTCGACTCCCAGGCGACTATCGCCGAGGGGGATCACTGTGTGCTCTACGTATGGTATGACAACGAGTTCGGGTACAGTTGTCAGGTAGTGCGGGTGATGGAGCAGATGGCTGGCGTAGTCCGCCAGGATCTACCTGCATAGCCCGCCAGGATCTGCCCGTCAGATCCCGCAGTTTATGGCTCAATAGTTCAAGGAGAGGCCGGATGTCGTTTCAACAGGGTGAATTTTTGCAAGCAATCAGGCAGATGCCACAAGAGGTGTACGAGCGGCTCAAGACCGCAGTCGAGCTGGGCAAGTGGCCCGATGGCAAGCCCCTCACCGACGAGCAGAAGGCCACCTCCCTGCAAGCCGTGATGGCGTGGCAGGCGATGCACCTCGACAACCCAGAGCACATGAACATCGGTCGCGACGGCGAGATCGTGATGAAGAGCAAGAGCGAGCTCAAGCGGCTGTTTCGTGAAGAAAGTCAGCCAGTTGAAGAGGAGATAGTGCGGGTCAATCTCAACCACTGAGACCGCTCGCCATTCCCTCTCGCGGCGGCCAGTCGAATAGCGATAGTGCGATACATAGTTCGATAAAGAGTGCGATAAATAGCAAAGAGGGGAGCCATGATGGCTCCCCTCTTTTTCCCTCTCTCTGCAGGGTGACTCATCCCCCTCATCCCCAGCCCTTCTCCCGCCGGGGAGAAGGGAGCAGGCTCGCAGCCTGCAGACAGTAAGCGGGCCACCTACGGGCGATCTTCATGGCAAGCCTCGTGGCCAACAGCACCTAGCTCTATTCCCTCTCCCGCCGGGAGAGGGTTAGGGTGAGGGCCGCAACGCTCAGGGCGTCAGCTCCCCGCGCAGCGACTGCTGCATCAGCTCGCGAATGCGGTGGGATGGCAAATCCTGGCTCAGCAGGAAGTGCAGCTTGGTCAGCGCCGCTTCGGCGGTCATGTCAAAGCCCGAGATAACCCCGGCCCGCGACAGGGCGTTGCCGGTAGCATAACCGCCCATGTTGACCTTGCCGTGCAGGCACTGGCTCAGGTTGACGATGATGACGCCGCGGGCCGAAGCCTCGGAGAGCAGCGCCAGCATGGCCGGGTTCTGCGGCGCATTGCCCACCCCGAACGACAGCAGGATCAGTGCCTTCACCGGCTGTTGCAGGATGTTGGCAATCACCTCGCTGGAGATCCCCGGATAGAGGGTCACCACGCCGATCGGCTGGGGGGTGATGTCATGCAGCACCAGCGGCTGCTCGGAGGGCACGCCCAACTCACCTGCTTCGAGCGAGATGGCAATACCGGCATTGAGCAGCGGCGGATAGTTGGGCGAATCGAAGGCGTGGAAGCCGTCGGCGTGCACCTTCTTGCTGCGGTTGCCGCGATAGAGCTGGTTGTTGAAGAACAGTGTCACCTCGTGGATCGGGTAGTTGGCCGCGATGTAGAGGGCGTTGAGCAGGTTCTGCTGACCGTCGGAGCGCAGCTCGGCCAGCGGGATCTGGGAGCCGGTGATAATGACCGGCTTGTGCAGATCTTCCAGCATGAAGGAGAGCGCCGAGGCGGTGAACGACATGGTGTCGGTGCCGTGCAGGATCACAAAGCCATCGTACTTCTCATAGTTGTCGCGAATGTCTTCGGCGATGCGCTGCCAGTCCGCCGGGGTCATGTCGGAGGAGTCGATGAGGGGCGCATATTCGTGGATATGGTAATCCGGCATCTCGGGGCGGTGGAACTCGGGCATCCGCGCCAGACAGTCTTCCATAAAGCCCGCCATCGGCACGTAGCCGTGATCGGAACGCTGCATCCCAATGGTGCCGCCTGTGTAGGCAATGTAGATAGACTTCTTCACACCCTCTCCTCTTGATGAAGTGAACACCGCCGGAACATGAGCCATGTCGGGGTAAACCACAATGTCAACGCCCGCCAGCTCCTCTGCGCGCAGCGGAAACCGGCGAATTATAGAGACTGGCGCCCCAAATGACAGCCGTTCCATGCACCCTTTTCGGCATTTTTGCCCACTACCCCCATAGTGTTAAATGTCACAATAAACAACTAAAACGAGCATTAATACGACAAAGATGGAATTAAACGATGCTTTTTGCTACAATCCGCCGGATTTTACTAAAATCTCATCTGGATGCCTGAGCATTTCAGGCCCGCACAAGCCCCATCTTTCCTGGGGCGGGGAGATGTTTCCCCTTCTTTGTTGGCGCATGAGCCACACTGTTTTCATCCCGGCTGAATCTGTAAGTCTTTTGCTATGAAAGACACAGCCAATCAACATGGGAGTACTGAATGTTACAACTTGATTCCTACGCAACGTTGGTCGCTGCCACTCTGGTATTGCTGCTTGGCCGGGTGCTGGTCACCCGGGTCGGGCTGCTGCGAACCTTCAACATCCCCAAACCGGTAGCCGGCGGCCTGGTGGTCGCGCTGGTACTGCTATTGCTGCGCTCCACCCTGCAGATGGAGCTGCAATTTGATACCAGCCTGCAAACTCCGCTGATGCTGGCCTTCTTCGCCTCCATCGGTCTCTCCGCCGATCTCGCCAGCCTGAAACGCGGCGGCAAGGCGGTGGTTACCTTCCTGATGGTGGTCACCGGCCTGCTGCTGGTGCAGAACAGTCTGGGTGTCGGTCTGGCGACCCTGCTCGGCCTGGATCCCCACATGGGACTGCTGGCGGGCTCCATCACCCTCTCCGGCGGCCACGGCACCGGTGCGGCCTGGAGTGCCACCTTCTCCGAGAAGTACGGCGTGCAGTCCGCCGCCGAACTCGCCATCGCCTGTGCCACCTTCGGTCTGGTACTGGGTGGCCTGATCGGCGGCCCAGTCGCTCGCTATCTGGTGAAGAAGGTGCAGGTGCCCGGTGAAGAGCACAACCAGGATGAGGCCCCCAAGGGCTTCGAAATGCCCGATATGGAGCGCCCCCTCACCACCTTCAGCCTGATTGAGACGCTGGCACTGATCGCCATCAGCCTCAAGGGTGGCGAGCTGCTCTCGGCCTCCCTCAAAGGGGGCGCCTTCGAGCTGCCGATCTTTGTCTGCGTGCTGTTTGTCGGCGTGCTGCTGCGCAACGTCCTGACCCTGCTGAACTGGCATGAGGTGAGCGACCGCGAGGTCTCCCTGCTGGGCAACGTCAGCCTGTCGCTGTTCCTCGCCATGGCGCTGATGAGCCTGAAATTGTGGGATCTGGCCAGCCTGGCTCTGCCCATCTTCATCCTGCTGGCCGCCCAGACCGTGGCGATGGCGCTCTACGCCATCTTCGTCACCTTCAGGGTCATGGGCAGTAATTACGATGCGGCCGTGCTGGCGGCAGGCCACTGCGGCTTTGGCCTCGGGGCCACCCCGACGGCGATTGCCAACATGCAGGCCATCACCCAGCGCTTTGGCCCCTCCCACCTGGCGTTTCTGGTGGTGCCCATGGTGGGCGCCTTCTTCATCGACATCATCAACGCCATGGTGATCAAGCTGTTTATGGCGATGCCGTTCCTCTAATCCCTACCGTCAGACGCAATAGGCACAAGAACCTCTCCGCCGGAGTGTTCTGATGACTGAAGCCCCCCTCTTTTGACGAAGAGGGGGGCTTTTTACTCGATTGAAACAAGGCACAGGCCACATTGCGCCCCCCCCACTACTATTGATACGTGACGTAATAAATGCGGGATGGGGTGGTGTGGTGAGACTCAATAGCCTGCGCAATAAAGTATCCCTCTATCTTCTGCTGCTGATCTCATGCGCAGCAGCCATCAGCTATGGCGTCAGCACGGCAGTCCTCTCTGCCAATACTCAGCTGTTGATCGAGCACAATCAGCAAGCGGCCCTGGATCGTGCGCAACTCTACATTGAATCCATGCAGAAAAGCCTCATGGTCAGCACTCGGGACTATGCCGAATGGCGTGACTCCATTCGCTTTATCAAGGGAAACCTGCCCACTTATCTCGACGAGAACTTTAACGCAGGGACGCTGGATAACTTCAATGCCCACTTTGTGCTGTTCATCAAACCGGATCACTCGCTCTACCATGCCATCGGTAGGGGGGGAGCCACCTATGTGACGCTGGGCGATGCCCACCCCATCTGGTCCCAAACGCAGGCATACCTCACTCACTACTGGTCATCGCACAGCACAAGGGGGTACGCGCTGAACGGCTGGTTTCAAAAGCACCCTATCCTGCTGGCGATTCATCCTGTCCACGATCCGGATGTCACCGCGCAGCCCATGGAGGGCTGGATAGTCATGATCCGCGAACTTGACGGGGCGAGCGTGCAACAGGTCAGGGAGATGACCAAGCTGGATCTTGAGTTTCTACGGGATACAAGGGATGCCCCCCAGACCGAACAGCGCGCGCTGCCGGACAGCGAGAATAGCGGCCGGCTCATACTGCGCGTTCCTGCGGATCACCAGTTGCTGGCTCAACAACGGCTCAGCAATCGTATGCTGCTCATCAACTCGACCCTGCTCCTGATCGCCGCCGGCCTCGGCACTATCACCATTTATGAGCGCATGGTGATGCGCCGGCTCGCCATTTTCACCCGCCTGGCCGAGCAATACAGCAGCCTGCAGCCAACCAGCAAACACTGGCCGCTATCGGGCAACCCCGAGTTCGATACCCTGGCCAGGGCGCTCAATAGCATGGTGGAGCAGCTCCAGCAATCGGAACAGGCCCTCTACAACGAGGCCAGACGTGATGGCCTGACCCAGCTGGGCAACCGCAAATGTTTGAGCGAACAGCTCAATCAGCATCCCTGTCTGCTCAGCAAACATGACCGCTGCCGCATCGCACTGCTGATGATCGATCTGGACGATTTCAAGACCCTCAATGACAGCCTGGGGCACGAGCAAGGGGATCAGGTCCTGCTAACCATCGCAGAGTGTCTCAAACAGGTCATCCGTGGTGAAGACATGCTTTTTCGTATCGGTGGGGACGAATTTGCCATCATCACCAAAATGGTCCGAGAGGAAGAGGGCGCCATTACGCTCGCCGAACGTCTGATGCGGACTATTTCCGACCAGCAAATCGAACAGGGAGGACGAAAAATCCAGGTCAGTGCCTCTATCGGGATCGCTTACGACGATGGTGCCATGGGTGCTGATGAGCTGATCCGCAACGCGGATTTGGCCATGTATGATGCCAAACAGGCAGGCAAACATTGCTACCGCTGCTATCGGGAGATCTTGCATCAACAGCTTTCACAGCGCATGCAACTGGAGCAAGCCCTGCGGGAAGCATTGCAACTGCAACAGCTGGAGGTCTGGTATCAGCCCATCATGGATGTGACCGATGACAGCATCGCCATGGTGGAAGCACTGTGCCGCTGGCCCACTCCGACGGGATTCTGCTCCCCAAGTGTATTTATTCCTCTGGCGGAGCAGGCCGGGCTGATCGTCCCGATGGGTAAGTGGATTGCCGATCAGGCGATGGGGGCACTGCGGGAACTGAGACACAGCTACCCCGATCTGAACCTCAATATCAATCTGTCGGTACTGCAATTGATGGAGCCAGATCTGGTGCCACAACTCGCCGAGCTAACCGATCGCTATCAACTGCCAAGAAGCGCAATCCATTTTGAACTCACGGAGAGTCTGTTTGCCGAGAGTCACGGGCAGCTGGAAGCGCAACTGCTGGCGCTGACTCAAGCGGGATTCAAAATCCATCTGGATGACTTTGGCACCGGTTACTCCTCTCTGGAGCGATTGCTCTCGCTGCCTATCGATGCCATCAAACTGGACTACAGCTTTACCCAGACCCTGCAGAAGGGGGATGAAAGACTCGTCAAAGCCGTACTCTTGCTGGGACGTGAGCTTGAGATGCCCGTCATCGCTGAAGGGGTCGAGACCGATGAGGTGCGCATGCAACTCTCCCGATTGGGGTGCCATCTGATGCAAGGCTACCTGTTTGCACATCCTATGAATAAAACCGAACTGACCAAATGGCTTGCACTGAAAACGGGCACGGCAAGCAGCTGATTGACATAGTCTCGCAGCCAAGCAGGCGAATGAACTCGTTCACTCGCCCTCCCAAAAAAAACGAACAAGCCCCGCACTCGAAAGAGGGCGGGGCTTGTTTATATCAGCCCAAACAGGCCGGGACGTGCGCCTTACAGGATAAAGGTCGACACCTGCTGGTTCAGGTCAGTGGCACGCCCTTTGAGGCTCTGGGCCTGATCCAGATCGCGCATGGCCGCGGCAGTGATCTCGTCACTCACATCCTTGATGGCAGTGGTGTTCTGGGTGATCTCGCCGGTCACCTGGGTCTGCTCCTCGGCTGCCGTGGCGATCTGGCCCGCCATGTCGGAGATGAGGGAGATGGCGCTGGTGATCTCTTCCAGCGCGCGCACGGCCTGATCCGCATCCTGCACGCTGTTGTCCGCCAGACCCTGACTGGTCTGCATCAGGCTCACCGCTCGGGCGGTGGTCTGCTGCAGGGTCTCGATGGTGGACTGGATCTGCTGGGTGGAGTCCTGGGTACGGCGCGACAGCACCCGCACCTCGTCAGCGACCACGGCAAAACCTCGGCCCTGCTCACCGGCGCGGGCCGCTTCGATGGCCGCGTTCAGCGCCAGCAGGTTGGTCTGCTCGGCAATGCCCTGAATGGTGGAGAGGATGCTGGTGATGGCCTGCGCGTGGCGGCTCAGCTCGCCGATCACCTCTGTCGCCTGCCCCACCTCTTCGGCCAGGCCATTGATGGACTGACGGGTCTTGTTGACCAGCATCTTGCCCTGTTCACTGCTCTGGGCAGATTGCTGGGCAGCGGCGGCGGTGTTCTCGGCGTTGCCGGCGATCTCCATGGTGGCACTCGCCATCTCGGTGACCGCCGTGGCGACCATGGTCACCTCCTGCTGCTGACGCTGCAGCTCGTCCACCGCGGCCTGGTTGGTCACCAGACTGCGTTCGGCATCGGCGTTCAGCTCGTTGGCCAGCTTGCGGATATTGCCGATCAGCTGGTGCTGACTGCCGACGAAACGGTTGAAGCTGTTGGCCAGTTGGCCCACTTCGTCGTTGGCGTCGATCTTGATGCGCTGGGTCAGATCGCCGTTACCGTCGGCAATGCGGGCCAGAGCCTGGGATACCTTGGTGAGCGGGCCAAGCAGCATGCTGACCAGCCAGGAGATAGCGAGGATACTGCCTACCAGCACCAGCAGCGCCATGCCCAGCTGAGTCATCAGCAGGGAGGAGAGCGGAGCTTCCAGAGCGGCCTTGTCCAGCACCAGCACCAGTTCCCAGTCGGTATCGGGGATATCGACCGCCCACAGCAGCTTGTCGCGACCTTCGTTGTCAAAATAAGCCGGCACCAGCTCCTTGCTCGACTTGCTCTGCTCGATCAGCGCGTTGGTCAGATCGTTGTCGATCTCGCTGGCCGGTTTCATCGCCTTGGCGGCATCCTTGTAGGCGATGATGGTGCCATCCTTGTGCATCATGATGGCGAAACCGTCGGCAGGCAGTTGCATCTTGGTCACGTCTTCCACCAGCGAGGCAATGGAGAGGTCACCACCGATCACCCCGCCAGAAACCGGCTGGGCCAGGGTCACCACCATGATGTTGTAGGCCACGTCAAGATAGGGTTTGGTGACGATAAGGCCCCCTTTGCTCATCGCCTCCTGATACCAGCCACGGGAGCGCGGGTCGTAGCCATCACGGTTGATGGAGGGATCGGAGTCGTGCATCTTGCCGCTGCTCTCACCGAAATAGGTGAGCTGGAAACGGCCGGAGACTTGTGCCTGTTGCAAGGCATTGAGAGGTTCGGAGCTCGCCTTGTTGCCGAGCGCCTGGATCACGTCACGACGGGCCGAGAGCCAGTCACTGACGCTGGCAGCCTGCTGGGTGCCCAGCCGCTGCAACTGCTCCTGGCTGCCTTGCAGCAACAGATTCTTCTGGCTGCTATAGCTCTGCCAGGAGAGCAACGAAATCACCAACGAAAGGGCGATCACCACTGACAACAGTATCTTCTGCTTGAGTGACAGGTTTTTCATCATGTGTTCTTCTTATTGAGGTGAGGAGCGGGTTTTTCCCTAACAGTGCACAACACTACGTAGTCATTAGCGGCCGGAACGGCCAAAACTGAACCTGAAAATGGGTCTGCGGGCGATATTTTCTACCGAGGTGAGGAAAAGTGCACCAGAAATTGACTACATAGGGTGCGCAAGCCAAGGCAACCCTGTTTATTCCTTCCACAATTGGCTAGAATATCCCGTTTTTAAGTCACATCGACCCTGAGAGTTTTCACGATGTTCGAAGTTAATCCCGTATTAAATAAACTTAAGGAGCTGTCTGAGCGGACCGAGCTTCTTAGGGGGTACCTTTGACTATGACGCCAAGAAAGAGCGTCTAGAAGAGGTCAACGCCGAGCTGGAACAGCCGGACGTATGGAATGAACCCGAGCGCGCACAAGCGCTGGGCAAAGAGCGCGTCACGCTGGAAAACGTGGTCGGCACCATCGACACCCTGACCCAGGGCGTGGATGACGTCGAGATGCTGGTGAGCCTGGCGGTGGAAGGGGAAGACGAAGAGACCTTCAACGAAGCCATCGCCGAATCCGAACAGCTGGAAGCCAAGCTGGTGGATCTCGAGTTCCGCCGCATGTTCTCCGGTCAGCACGACGGCTCTGACTGCTACATCGATATCCAGTCCGGCTCCGGTGGTACCGAAGCGCAGGATTGGGCCAACATGGTCCTGCGCATGTACCTGCGCTGGGGCGATGCCCACGGCTACAAGCCCGAGCTGATTGAATGCTCCGACGGCGACGTGGCTGGCATCAAGTCTGCCACCGTCAAGTTCAGCGGCGAATATGCGTTCGGCTGGCTGCGTACCGAAACCGGCGTACACCGTCTGGTGCGCAAGTCCCCGTTCGATTCCGGTGGCCGCCGTCACACCTCCTTCTGCTCCGTGTTTGTCTATCCCGAGATCGACGACGATATCGACATCGAGATCAACCCGGCGGATCTGCGTATCGACGTTTACCGCGCCTCCGGTGCCGGTGGTCAGCACGTTAACCGGACCGAATCTGCGGTGCGTATTACCCACGTGCCGACCGGTGTCGTGGTACAGTGCCAGAACGACCGTTCCCAGCACAAAAACAAAGACCAGTGTATGAAGCAGCTGAAAGCCAAGCTCTACGAGCTGGAAATTCAGAAGCAGAACGCTGAGAAACAAGCCCTTGAAGAGACCAAGTCCGATATCGGTTGGGGCAGCCAGATCCGTTCCTATGTGCTGGATGACTCCCGTATCAAGGATCTGCGCACCGGCGTCGAAACCCGTAATACCCAATCGGTGCTCGACGGTGACTTGGACAAGTTTATCGAAGCCAGCCTGAAATCAGGTCTGTAAACAAGCAGGAATCACCATGTCTGAACAAACCATCACTCCGGAAGTCGATCATTCACTCGAACTCAACAACGAGATGACTGAGCGTCGTTCCAAGCTGGCCGCCCTGCGCGCCCAGGGTAATCCTTTCCCGAACGACTTCCGTCGCGACAGCCTCTCTGGCGATCTGCACGCAGAGTTTGACGACAAGAGCGCCGAGGAGCTGACGAGCCTGGGTAAACGGGTGAAGATTGCCGGTCGCATCATGACCCGCCGGATCATGGGCAAGGCTTCTTTCGCCACCCTGCAGGACATGGCCGGCAAGATCCAGGTCTACGTCACCCGTGACGACCTGCCGGAAGGTTTCTACAACGAGCAGTTCAAGAAGTGGGATCTGGGCGACATCGTGGGTGTCGAAGGTACCCTGTTCAAGACCCAGACCGGTGAGCTCTCCGTTCACGTTTCCGATATCCGCCTGCTGACCAAGGCACTGCGTCCGCTGCCCGAGAAGCACAAAGGCCTGACCGATCAGGAAGCTCGCTGCCGCCAGCGCTACCTGGATCTGATCGCCAACGAAGAGTCCCGCAAGACCTTCATGATCCGCACCCAAGTGGTTGCCGGTATCCGCAAGTTCTTCAACGAAAAGCGCTTCATGGAAGTGGAAACCCCGATGATGCAAGTCATCCCGGGTGGTGCCTCCGCGCGTCCGTTCGTCACTCACCACAATGCGCTGGACATCGATATGTACCTGCGTATCGCACCGGAGCTCTACCTGAAGCGTCTGGTCGTGGGTGGCTTCGAGCGTGTCTACGAGATCAACCGCAACTTCCGTAACGAAGGTATCTCGGTTCGTCACAACCCCGAGTTCACCATGATCGAGTTCTACATGGCCTACGCCGACTACATCGATCTGATGGACCTGACCGAAGAGCTGCTGCGCACCCTGGCGCAGGACATTCTGGGCGACACCAAGATCCGTTACGCCAAAGAGGGCGAAGAGGGCCTGACCATCGATTTCGGTCAGCCGTTCCAGCGCCTCACCATGGTCGAGTCCATCCTGAAGTTCAACCCGGATGTGACTCTGGACGATATGGCTACCCTCGAGAGCGCCAAGGCCGTTGCCAAGCGTCTGCACATCGAGCTGATGAAGGGTTGGGAGCTGGGCCACGTGATCACCGCGATCTTCGAAGAGACCGTGGAGCACATGCTGCTGCAACCGACCTTCATCACCGAGTACCCGGCAGCCGTTTCTCCGCTGGCCCGCCGCAACGACGTGAACCCGGACGTAACTGACCGCTTCGAGTTCTTCATCGGTGGCCGCGAGCTGGCCAACGGCTTCTCCGAGCTGAATGATGCAGAAGACCAAGCCAAACGCTTCCAGGATCAGGTTGATCAGAAAGAAGCAGGCGACGACGAAGCCATGTTCTACGACGCCGACTTCGTCACCGCGCTGGAACACGGCCTGCCGCCGACTGCCGGTCAGGGTATCGGTATCGACCGTCTGGTCATGCTGTTCACCAACAGCCACACCATCCGTGACGTCATTCTGTTCCCGGCCTTGCGTCCGCAGAAGTAAGGTTCATGCCCGCCGGGATCCATCCCGAGCGTGATAGCCAATAAACACGCCCCGCAACTGCGGGGCGTTTTTCTATCTCCTTTACCGCAAAATCACTTTCAAAATTCAATAATGGAATAAAGAAGATATTTTTATTCTTTGTTGTTAGCCAACACGCCCTTTAATCTGGCCAAAAATCAGACCATGGAAGACGCGTGCGATGCAATTGAAGGATTCCCCATTCAACCTCTCCCCCCTCTCTGACGAGCAGCAACGTCAGCTGGGTCAGGTACTCTCGACCCTCAATACCCAGCAACTGGCCTGGGTGAGCGGATATCTCTACGGCCTCTCCCAGGTGGGCGTCCAACCCGTTGCGACCGCAGGCGCAGCAGTCGTCGCTCCCAGTGGCAGCCTGACCATTCTCTACGGCTCCCAGACCGGCAACGCCAAAGGGGTCGCCACTGCCATCAAGGCGCAGGCCGAGGCTCGCGGTCTACCGGTCACCCTAGCGTCGATGGCCGACTACAAACCCAAGCAGCTCAAGAAAGAGAGTCACCTGCTGGTGGTAGTGAGCACTTACGGGGAGGGTGAACCGCCGGAGAGCGCCGTCGATCTGTTCGAGCAGCTTAAAAAAGGCAAGATTGGCAAGCTGGACGGCCTCAAGTTCGCGGTACTGGGGCTGGGTGACAGCTCCTACGAATTTTTCTGCCAGACCGGCAAAGATTTTGACGACTTCCTCGCCAAAGCAGGGGCCGAGCGCATTTATGAGCTCGCCAGCCTCGATGTGGATTATCAGGATGCAGCCAAGAGCTGGGGCGAACAGGCGCTCAACGCCATCACCGCGACCCTCTCTACCGGAGCGGCCAGCAGCAGCGTAGCCAGCGCGGTGCAGCAGGCGGTTGGCCACAGCCAGTACAGCAAGGAGAACCCCTTCCCTGCCCGCCTGTCGGTCAATCAGAAGATCACCGGCCGGGATTCCACCAAGGATATCCGCCATATCGAAATCAATCTGGCCGACTCCGGCCTCACCTATCAGCCGGGGGATGCCCTCGGGGTCTGGTTCGACAATGACGCCGAACTGGTGGGGGAAGTGCTGGCCATGACCGGCCTCTCTGGCGATGAATCCACGGCCCACGGCACCTTGCGCGCTGCCCTGACCAGTCACTTCGAACTGACCCGGCTGCACGGCGGCTTTATCACAGGACTCGCTGACATATCGGACAACGCGGCGCTGAAAGACTTGGCCGGTGACAAGGCCCAGGTCAATGCACTGGTGGCCTCCGCTCAGGTGGTGGATGTGCTGAAACGCTTCCCGACCGCCCTCACGGCCGAGCAGCTGATCGGGTTGCTACGTCCCCTCACCCCGCGCCTCTACTCCATCGCCTCCGCCCAGAGCGAGGTGGAAGAGGAGGTGCACCTGACCGTCGGCGTGGTGCGCTATCCACAGGAAGATGGCACAGTGCGCAGCGGCGCCGCCTCCTCCTATCTGGCGGATCGGCTGATTGAGGATGGCGAGGTGCGGGTATTCGTGGAGCACAACGACAACTTCCGCCTGCCGCAAAACCCCGACACACCCGTCATCATGGTGGGCCCGGGCACCGGCATCGCCCCGTTCCGCGCCTTTATGCAGGAGCGGGAAGCTCAGGGCGCGGAAGGCAAGAATTGGCTCTTCTTCGGCAACCCCCACTTTACCCAGGATTTCCTCTATCAGGTGGAGTGGCAGCGTTATGTGAAATCGGGGCTGCTGTCGAAGATCTCGCTAGCCTTCAGCCGGGATCAGGCCAACAAGATCTATGTGCAGGACCGTCTGCGCGAAGCGGGCCAGGAGCTCTACCAGTGGCTGGAAGCAGGCGCTCACTTCTATGTGTGTGGTGACGCCAACAAGATGGCCAAGGATGTGCAGGAAGCCCTGCTGGATGTAATTGCCGAACACGGCCACAAGAGCCGTGAGGAAGCAGAAGAGTATTTGAGCGAATTGCGTCGTGCCAAACGTTATCAAAGGGATGTCTATTGATGAGCAAACAACCTCTTTCTCACCCAAAAGCGGGACCGGTCGAAGGGCCGCTGGCCGACAACGAACGCCTCAAGCGCGAAAGCAACTTCCTGCGCGGCACCATTGAGCAGGATCTGCAGGACCCGCTCACCGGCGGTTTTAACGGCGACAACTTCCAGCTGATCCGCTTTCACGGCATGTACCAGCAGGATGACCGCGACATCCGCCCGGAGCGCGCTGCCCAGAAGCTGGAGCCGCTGCACAACGTCATGCTGCGTGCCCGCCTGCCGGGTGGGATCATCACCCCGGCCCAGTGGCAGATCATCGACAAGTTCGCCGAAGAGCACAGCCTCTACGGCAGCATCCGTCTGACCACCCGTCAGACCTTCCAGTTCCACGGGGTATTGAAGCGCGACATCAAGCTGATGCACCAGACCCTCAACAGCACTGGCATCGACAGTATTGCCACCGCGGGCGATGTGAATCGCAACGTGCTCTGCACCAGCAACCCGGTGGAATCCGAGCTGCATCAGGAGGCCTACGAGTGGGCCAAGAAGATCTCCGAACACCTGCTGCCCAAGACCCGCGCCTACGTGGAGATCTGGCTGGACGGCGAGAAGCTGGGGGGTGACGAAGAGCCGATCTTGGGTTCCAACTACCTGCCGCGCAAATTCAAGACCACTGTGGTGATCCCGCCTCACAACGACGTGGATATCCACGCCAACGATCTCAACTTCGTGGCGATTGCCGAACACGGCAAGCTGGTAGGCTTCAACGTGCTGGTGGGCGGCGGGCTGGCCATGACCCACGGCGACACCAGCACCTACCCGCGCAAGGCGAGCGACTTTGGCTTTATTCCGCTCTCCCACGTGCTGGAGGTGGCGGCCGCCGTGGTCAGCACCCAGCGCGACTGGGGCAACCGGGTCAACCGCAAGAATGCCAAGACCAAGTACACCCTCGAGCGCGTCGGCGTCGAAGCCTTCAAGGCCGAGGTGGAGAGCCGTGCCGGCATCCAGTTTGGCGAAGTGCGTCCCTATGAGTTCACCAGCCGTGGCGATCGCTTCGGTTGGGTAGAGGGGATCGACGGCAAGCACCACCTCACCCTGTTTATCGAGAATGGCCGCCTGCTGGACTTCCCGGGCAAGCCGCTCAAAACCGGCATGCTGGAAATTGCCAAGGTGCATCAGGGGGACTTCCGTCTCACTGCCAACCAGAACCTGATCATCGCAGGCGTGCCCGCCAGCGAGAAGGCCCGCATCGAAGGGCTGGCGCGCCAATACGGCCTGCTGGATGACGGCGTGAGCGAGCAGCGCAAGCAGTCCATGGCCTGCGTGGCCCTGCCCACCTGTCCGTTGGCGATGGCCGAGGCCGAGCGCATGCTGCCGGCGTTTGTCACCGACATCGAGGGCTTGCTCACCAAGCACGGGCTGGCAGATGACGCCATCATCTTCCGGGTCACCGGCTGCCCGAACGGCTGCGGCCGCGCCATGCTGGCGGAGGTGGGTCTGGTGGGCAAGGCGCCCGGCCGCTACAACCTCCATCTGGGTGGCAACCTGGAGGGCACCCGCATTCCGCGCCTCTATCAGGAGAACATCACCGAGCCGCAGATCCTGGCCGAACTGGATGCGCTGATCGGCCGCTGGGCCAAGGAGCGCAATCAGGGCGAGTGCTTCGGCGACTTCGTGATCCGGGTTGGGGTGATTGCCCCCGTTATCGATTCCGCGAGGGACTTCTATGCTGCTTAATCTGCCGCTTAATGTCACTGAAGATGGCCGCCTTGACCTGCAGGCACTGCTGACCCTCGGCCGTGAAGAGCAGGCCGAGGCACTGGCCCCCCTCAACCGGGAGCTGGATACCATGAGTGCCCCCGAGCGGGTGCGCTGGGCACTGGCCAATCTGCCGGGGGAGCATGTGCTGTCGTCGAGCTTCGGCATTCAGGCGGCGCTGATGCTCCATCTGGTGAGCCGCGAGCGGGCCGATGTGCCGGTGGTGCTGACCGATACCGGTTATCTCTTCCCGGAGACCTACCGTTTTATCGATGAGCTGACCGAGCGCCTCGCGCTCAACCTGAAGATATATAAGGCCGAGTTGTCACCGGCTTGGCAGGAGGCGCGCTTTGGCCTCCTGTGGGAGCAGGGCGTGGAGGGGATCACCCGCTACAACCAGCTCAACAAGGTGGAGCCGATGGACCGCGCCCTGCGCGAGCTGGGGGCCCAGACCTGGTTCTCCGGCCTGCGCCGCGAGCAGGCGGGCAGCCGTGGCAAGCTGCCGGTGCTCGGCATCCAGCGCGGCCGCTTCAAGTTCCTGCCGGTGATCGACTGGAGCAACAAGGACGTCTTCTACTACTTCAAGGAGTTCGACCTCCCCTACCACCCGCTGTGGGAGCAGGGTTACCTCTCGGTGGGCGACGTGCACACCACCACCAAGTGGGAGCCGGGCATGAGCGAGGAGCAGACCCGCTTCTTCGGCCTCAAGCGCGAGTGTGGCCTGCACGAGGAAAACGGCGAGCACGACGGCTCAGGTATCTGATCCCTCATCAAGGTTCTGACCATAAAAAAGGCGCTGTCCCAATTACGTGTTGAAAGGCAGTTTATTTTTCAGCAACAGAGTGTCTAGAAAACCAGGGGCGATTCACCCCCTTGGACAACACAACCCCTGCCAAGCCCCGGCTCACGCTACAAGCAACCACAAATAGCAAGAGGGAGGCTTTCGCCTCCCTCTTCAAACACTCTGATATTCAGGCAACAGGATTAGTTGCTCTTCATCCAGATGTCCATGTCGGTTTTCAGGTTGTCAGACTTGGTACCGAAGATGGCTTGTACGCCGGAACCAGCCACTACCACACCGGCAGCCCCCAGTTTCTTCAGGCCAGCCTGGTCAACTTTGGCGACATCTTTCACGCCAACACGCAGACGGGTGATGCAGGCATCCAGAGAAGCGATGTTCTCTTTACCACCGAAGGCAGCAACCAGCGCAGCAGACATTTCGTCTTTGCCGTGACCAACGGTCTCTTCAGCAGTCTCGTCTTCACGACCCGGAGTTTTCAGGTTCATGGCACGGATAACGAAGCTGAATACGACGTAGTAGATGGCAGCGTAAACCAGACCCAGACCTACCAGCAGCAGCATGTTGTCGGCACGTGGAGATTGCACCACGAAGTCGATGAAGCCGTTGGAGAAGGTGTGACCGTGTACGATACCCAGAGAGTTGGTCAGCACATAAGCCAGACCAGCCAGTACAGCGTGGATGGCGTACAGCACCGGAGCGATGAACAGGAAGGAGAATTCAATCGGCTCGGTGATACCGGTCAGGAAAGAGGTCAGGGCAGCAGAGGCCATGATACCCACGATCTTGGCGCGGTTTTCCGGCTTGGCAGCGTGAGCAATGGCGAACGCAGCAGCAGGCAGACCGAACATTTTGAACAGGTAGCCACCAGCCAGCTGACCGAAGCCGTTACCGGCAGCGCGGGAAGCGTCATCAGCAGTCAGGAAGCAGGTCATGATACCGTGAACAGTTTCACCGGCGCCGTTAACGCAGGTACCCGCCTGATAGAAGAACGGCACGTTCCAGATGTGGTGCAGACCGAACGGGATCAGGGAGCGCTCGACCACGCCGTAGATACCGAAGGCCAGTACCGGGTTCTGGTTGGCAGCCCAGTCAGAGAAGGCACCGATAGCGCCACCCACTGGCGGCCAAATCACGGACAGGATCACACCCAGACCGATGGAGAGGAAACCGGTGATGATGGGTACGGCACGTTTGCCCGCGAAGAAGCCCAGATACTCTGGCAGCTGGATCTTGTAGAAGCGGTTGAACGCCCAGGCAGCGATACCACCAGCCATGATACCACCCAGCACGCCGGTCTCGATGGTTTCAACACCCATCACAGGTGCCATGACCTTCAGGGTAGCGACCATGATGCCGTAGCCAACGATGGCTGACAGGCCGGATACGCCGTCGTTATTGGTAAAGCCCAGAGCAACACCCACTGCGAACAGCAGGGCCATCTGACCAAATACTGAACCACCAGCTTGCTCCATCAATTGGGAGACAATTTCTGGCAACCAGCTGAAGTGGGCAGCACCCACCCCCAGCAGAATACCTGCGACCGGCAAGACTGATACTGGCAGCATCAGCGCCTTACCAACCTTTTGCAGATTAGAGAAAGCATTTTTGAACATTGTGTGCGCTCCTGAATGGATTGTCTTCCCTGAACGATCTATCTGAATGAAATAAGCACTGATTCATCCAGATATCTTCGAGTCGGGCTTGTTTATTTTGACCATCAGAATATAACCCAGCGGGTCATAAATTGCTGCTTTAGGAAGCGGGGGAATATTGAATTTGGAGGGAAGATCACAACTTTACAATTCATAAAAAACAAGATGATAATCCGCAGCATAGCGCTACCACAGATAAAACAGAATAATCGTATCAAAGTGTATTAACAACAATTCACAGGGTATCGCATAAATTCAAAATGTAACTCAATGTAACGTGGTGATTGCTTTCCATGGTACTACGGGCACCCAGTATGACCACAAATGACTTACCTGACAAACACAACCCAAGCATGAACGACTGACAGCAGAGTTGTTACTCATAACTATAATAGGGGGGCTCTACGACCCCCTAGAAAAATGTTATATGGTATCCTCGTATGTGCAAGTTATGAGACATTACTATTTGTTAGTAATACCACGCACCAGCTAAACACATACTCCACCTTATCAATATGACTCACAGACTGTATCGCTTACGCAATAAAAAATTATTTTCTTGCAAAGCTTGATGCTTAATATTCCAGTTGGGAATAGAAAATGAAATATCATCAAGAACTGGGTACGTCTCAGTCAAGTTTTTTACACATTCAATAATTACACCTTCAGCAACGCAGTCTTTAATGTTAACAGTTATTTTAACTGCCTGTCCTAGCGTTGCCTTAACGGTCCATGTATCACCACTCTGCGATGGTAGATTAATAATCACACATATATTATCCAGTGGTTTTTCCGTACTTAAACAGTAAATTGTACGTTCATCTTCAACATTTATATTTAAGATGATTTTATTATCAACCCCTAGCGGCAATCGTACCACTACATCGCGCCACTCACATGGAAGCTTTGGCGATATAGTGACCCGTTCATGGAGCAACTCCGGTTTATATCCTATATAGTCTTGATACAGATTCCTGGCATACTCAGCAACCGACCAAGCTTGAGAATATGTTCCTGATTCAACAAGTTTGTCCGGGTCGTGTTGATAGGCATCAAGATTTTCACTCATAGTTCCCCGATAACCTTGATGCAATATTTGATCAGCAAGATTTTTTGATAATGCATATGCCACAGGTATTTTATTAAACTTCAATAAGGCACTAATCGTAAAACCGGCATTCCATCCCCAGATCGTCCCATTATGATATGCAGCATCTTTATGATACATAACTTGATTATCATGGTAGGGATGGAACTCTGAATGGTCTTGGCTAAGAGAACATATCCCCCATGGGAAAAGTAAATTATTGATGCTGTTTTTTATTACATGTTGAGCATTATCTATCGGCAATAACATATCACGGTGCGGAATAGTAACTACCATCAACTGATTAGGACGAATACTCCAATCTTGCTCATCAATATCATTAATTCGGTCAGCAAGAATTTCTCTCTCAGCATCCCAGAATTTTTCAACAAAGCTTTCTTTGATTTTTTCAGACATTGCCAGATATTTTTTTTCGCCTACCTGATCACTGACAAGATGCGCTAACTCTTTAGCAACCCCAATAGACTCAAACCACAATGCCTGAATATCATTGGCCTTACAACCACGCGGTGACCAAGGGATCACACCTTCAATTTTCGCATCCATCCAGGTATCAGGATCCTTATGTTTCATAAGACCATCATGATCCAGATAATTATTTTCGACTCCCTCAATAAATCGTTTGATCACTGGATAAATGACTTTCGCGAATGCCAAGTCGCCACTATGATTAATATATTCCAGAACACCTCTTATCATCCAAGGCGTTCCATCTGTAGTGTTATATATTATGTTATCTTTACTGGTGACACGATTAGGTATTCTGCCATAGTCAACTGACTGCACATTGCAATTTTGCATGGTGGCAAAATTTTCAATAATTTTCCTAGCAATATCAAACTGTCCATTGACCAGACATATTCCAGGCAAAGAAATGAAACTATCTCTCCCCCAAATATCTTTAAACCATGGGAAACCTGCCCAGATACCGTAACCGAACTCTGTATTGACAAATGATTGACTCGCCAATCTAGCCCACATAACAGCTTTGCTATATTCAGTATCGCTGCACCAAAAATAGCTACCCATGAGAAAATCATAGACTCTTTTCTTATGTTGATTTATCTCATCACCAGT
Source organism: Aeromonas allosaccharophila (assembly GCF_016026615.1). Taxonomy (NCBI): domain Bacteria; kingdom Pseudomonadati; phylum Pseudomonadota; class Gammaproteobacteria; order Aeromonadales; family Aeromonadaceae; genus Aeromonas; species Aeromonas allosaccharophila. The sequence continues at coordinate 2,484,423 of NZ_CP065745.1, forward strand.
AATAGCCTCAGAAACTATAGAGACAGCAGCCTCTTTCGAATCAGAAAATCCGATGTATATCACAAGTTCTGAAATCTCAGCCAAGGAAGATAGATGAATTTTTTTATTATCGGCGCCATCCAAAGGATCTGATACCGTATCACTGACAGCTACCGTAAAAGGATGATTGCTTGATAATGCCATGAAACGACATGAAGCAGGACAATCCAGCAACTCATACACAATTAATGCGGGATTGTTATGTCCCGCCTTATGCAATAACAATTGCGAACCAATCGAGAACTCAGCCGCTAGCAGGGTGAGAGCGTGAACATTTTGTTAAATTTCACCCAGTTTTTTGAGACCCGCATTGAGTACCGTTTCCAGATATTCACTGCTCATTCCTGCGATTTTTTGCTTCCGTCTTACGCTCGCCTTGCGTGAAGTCTCGGCCCTGAGCATGTTCAGCCCCATGTGCCGGATGCACGCCAAAATCTCTGCGGCATCACCGCGATAAATCGGGCAATCATCCTCGCCCATCGTGACGTCCAGCACCCAGTGCAGGCTATTTTCGATGGCCCAGTGCCCACGCACCGCTCGCGCAAACTCATCCTGCACCAACGCTTTGGAACTGATGAAATAACGCTGCTCTATGGTAATTTTTTGCATATTTTCAACGCGATAGGAGATGGCCACGCCAATGCTGTGCAACTGTTTCCAATGAGGAAACTGGGCGGCCAACTCGCCCGCCGCCATGACATGGTACTCACGACCATCGATGCGGCCATGAGCCTTCTCAAGCGTCATCGTCTCTGCGCATAACGGGGTGGCCGCCAGCGGGGCGAGGGCCTGTCGAACCGCCTCGAACAACTTGGGTTGGTTGCCTTTGACGGCCAATAAGTAATCGCCACCTTGCTGAAGGATGGTCTCGGCGATCTCGGTCTGGCACCCCATCGCATCGATGGATACCAGGCAGCCTTTGATGTCGAGCAGCGCCAGCAACTCGGGAATAGCGGTAATTTCATTGGACTTGGCGTCGGTTTTTATCTGTCCGAGCACCAGCTTATTGGCGGCGGCATAGGCACTGACCATGTGAATGGTCGACGTTCGATCCTCACGGTCATAGGAACTGCGCAGGGTTTTGCCATCGATAGCGACCAGGGCGCCATCGGTGTGCTGGTTAATGGCTTGAGTCCACCGCACAAAGGCGGCCTGAAACGGCTCTGGTTTGATGCCGGAGATGATCCTGGCAATGGTGTCATGGACAGGAATGCCGTTTTTAAACAGTCCCTTGGATTGAAACCAGGGAAGATGAACCTCGCCGAAATCCTCAATATCTTCCCAGCCCTCAGCCCCGCCGATCACGGCACAGACGGTGAGAAACAGGACATCGTAGAAGGGATAATAAATCTTGGCATGCTGGCGAGGGTCGTGAATATTGTCGAAGAACTGAGCGAAAACGGCATCAATAGACATGAGAGCACTCCTGAAAAGGAGCATGAGATCACAGCCGGATCACCAGGTCAAATTTCAGGGTGAGGATGTGAGCAAATTGTTAACTATGGAAATCATGGAAATTATCATTTTTTGGATTTCATGCGCATTTTTTGAGCTGAAATGACGTGCAGTGACGATTAAAAAGTGTGAAGGCGATCCTGACTATAAAGTTAACTGCATATCACAGGCCTATAAGTATTTGTTTTGTAGGCAAAAAACTATTTTTAATTTTTAACAAAATGTTCACGATCTCGCCCTGCAGCCGCTAGCAAGCTATCCAACTCACTTTCAATAGTAAATGAAAATAAGCGCTGACCACTAATCAATGACATATGCTCACAGGCATTATCATAGTAGTGTGATACACCATATGGCAACAATGTAGCGTTAAGCGCAGTAGCTCGATCACAGACTCCATTATTAATATGGAATCGGTATCCAGTCAAAACAGGATGTGAACCACTGATATACTTGCCACATCGTTCTGATATGTGTGTACAACCAGAATAAAAACCATCTACATTATCAGAAAAAACATAATCAATACTTTCTCTGCTATTTATTGCCAATGCATCAAATAGCTCATTCATCGATGGAAAATTATTTTCATCACGAGCAATGTAATCACATTCACCTTTCATTTCACCATCATGAAAATCACCACTTTGAGACATTTTCTCCATAAAAAACCTCCATATTAATAGAATTACAAAGACAACCAATGGATACCAAAAAGATAAAATGTCTCACCGCAAGGTGAGACATTTAAAGATAATAATGATGATTACTTGGCACTTATGGATTTAATAAACATAGCTTCAGCTTCAACAATACCCAATGCTTTGGCTTCATCACGCAGAGCTAATGCTTTCTGAATATCCTTACCTTTTGCAGCTTGCTCAATTGCATTTAGGTAATAATGCTTGGTATCGTCCTGAATCACGGCAGGGATGGCTGCCTTTTTATCCACAGCCCCAACAGCCACTACCCCTGATGTCATAACAGCACCAACAGGTTGGTTCACCACGGGTTTCAGGGTTAACAACTCAACAGACAACTCCAGCGAACCACCATTTTGGAAGGTATACGCTGGGTCTGTGACCATTGGCATAGGTTCACCCAACTCTTGCGCACGGATTCTTGCCGGATGAGTCGTGGTTATTTTTTTTCCTAACAGTTCAGATGGGGTATACACCACCATATATGGAGTTTCAATGGTGTTTATCTTCAGACGATAATTATATCTTGATTTAGTAAATGCATCTGAGGTTGACACCTTAAAATCACTGTTCTTAACATGTTTCACCACTTTAAAATCAGCACTCAACAAAGCAATTTCTGGAGCGAATACAGATCCGTCATAAAAATAACTTGACAGTGATGCTGTAATGTCAAGACCTCGCTCACCAAATTTGAATGCTGCAAAGTGACTATTACCACCAGCAAAATTTGCAGCAGGGGATGCGCCATCAATATTGAACTTGACAGTTTCATTGTCATTTAATTGAACATAGGGTAGTTGCGAGTAACTCTGACAACATAACTCTGTGTCACTCGGTGGCATAACATTCAACACTGATGGTTGATTGACGGCACACCCTGATATCAATGCGCTAAACACCAAGCATGAAATACTGCTTACATTTTTCATATCTTTTCATCCTAAAATAAAAAATCACGATGATACAAGTTCACTTAAAGTATCTACCGTAAACAATTTAGCACATTGTATCAATGAATCTACCAACAAAAAGGGCAGCATAAATGCTGCCCATTGTTGTAACATATTTCTTAGAACCAAATTTCGGTATGAACACCAACAACTGTTTCATCTTTGCCATCTTTGATACCGATAGTGCTGGCACTGGCGGCATCATCAGCAGCGATATAGCTGACATAAGGTTTAATTTGCGGACGGCCAAAGTAATCAGCATTGACGGTGATCGGCAGAGCCAGCTCTACGTTATAGTACTCACCCTTTACTGCATCGCCAGTTCGGCCCCAATAACCCTCTGCACCTTTCTCCTGACCATATGAACCGGTCATCTCTACGCGAAGGTTATCGTTGATCTTGTAAGAAGGACGAACGGCAACCAGGAAGCGAGACAAATCCTCAGCACCAAACAGCTCATCCAGCGCGCCAAAATAGGTGACTTCAGATCCCATCTGCCAACGGTCAGAGATGTTCCACACACCATAGGTGGTTGCAAAAATGGACTCGGCTTTATCGTTACCACCGGACCAGCTACCAAAGTTGAGGCCACGGTTCTGAGCCACACCTTTACCATACGCAACGGCACTCTGCGCCCAACCATCCAGCCCGTAATAGTTGGTGTTCAAGGTCACACCGGCACCAATACCATCCTCACTATCGCTGTCTTTGTTGGCCTGCTTCATATATTTGAAGTCGAAATCAAGCTTACCGAAGCCGACATCAACCCCATAGTAATAAAAATCGTAGCTGGTCAAAGTACTGCGTTCAGTATTGCGATACTGTCCTTTTAACGCACTCTTTTGATCTTTGGTTAAGTTTGGATTCTTATCTATTGCAGCAATTGCGGCCTCACTATACGGCAACGCCCCCGCATCAGGATCAGCCATCACCATGGCAACGCCTGCCGTGTTACCGGCAATTTTGGTCTGTACACCGGTGCCCACACCAGAAGATTGCTTCCAGTATTCACCCGAGAGCAAGCCTGCAGCACGGTTGAGGTAACGCTGACCACCCCAAACAGACGTATCATCCCCCAGGAAGGAGAGACCACCGATTTCGACAAAGGCCTCTTTCACTTCAAATTGGGCTTCATCGTTCTTCTTCTGGCTACCATCGGAGGAATAAGCATAGGAGTTACCGTTGCCATACTCTGAACGCAGTACAAAATCAGACCATGCACCATTTTGATGCTCGGTATGTTTTTTCAGAGAAAACTCCACCTGGTTGGTGCTCTTGCCATGAGTACCTGCAGTTTTATAGTCTGGTTTACCAAATTCGGTATCTACCGTTTCCCCATCGATGTTTCTTACGTTCATGGAACCATAACCATGAACCTCCCATCCATCTTTCAACACATCAGTACCTTTAACCGCATCTTGAGCAAAGGCACACCCAGTAAATAAAACTGAAGCCACTGCAGTAGCAATTACACTTTTGTTAGTCATCATTAACTCCATTTAATAGGAAGTAGATATAGCAAATCACGAAAAATTAAAACCATAAGAATTCATTTTTATAGTTGTTCACATTTGATTGCTTATTACGTGATGTGAACTTGGGGGGCACTATACATTTCCAATCTTCATTATAAAAGTGACGGACATCACAAAGACAAAAACCAAATAACAGACCAAAAAAGCAATAAAACACCAACATAGCGCAAGAAATCACGAGCGCGCACCACAATCAATGCAATGTGCGCAATAACAAAGCCTTTGAAAACGATATCAATCCCGAGCCAACCAATCACGTTGCTCATTATTTTTGTCGATTTATAAACCAATTCTATGATTGAAATCGCTTTCATGATGCTTGATATTTAACCACTACTGAAGTCAATTGCATCACAGGTTATTTTTCTGCAAGCACAACCACAAAATCACATATCTCTATGGAATACTGATGTTGTGATCAAGCTCCCAGAATGATGAGTTACAACAGACTGCAAACCTTTTCAAACCAATGAGTACTTATGATTTTCAATTGACATCAATTACAATTGCCAAAGTTAAATATCTGTAACCATGAATAATTTATCACTACATTTAACTTAATAAATTTGAACCAAGGGGTCTCCATGAAAACTGAACGGAATAGTGTTATCTATCAGATTTACCCACGCAGCTTCCAAGACAGTAATGGGGATGGAATTGGTGATCTCAATGGTATCAGATCTCGCCTTGGTTACTTGTCACAGTTAGGTGTTGATATGCTGTGGCTTACCCCGGTTTATGCATCTCCACAGCGGGATAATGGCTATGACATTAGTAATTACCATGATATTGATCCAGCATTTGGTTTCTTTTCAGATATGCTGGCACTCATATCAGAGGCCGCAACGCTAGGCATAGGCATCATGATGGATATTGTTGCCAATCACACATCTACCGAACATTCCTGGTTTAAAAAGGCATTGGCAGGAGACAAATACTATCAAGATTTCTATGTATTTAGAGATCAGCAATTCGTGAATGAATACCCATTGACATCCATTTTTGGTGGTAATGCTTGGGAATATGTACCTGCACTTGATATGTACTATTTGCATAATTTCGATATTACACAGGCAGACCTAGACTGGGATAATGTAAATGTACGTAAGGCTATGGCTGCAGTCGTACAGTTTTGGCTAGACCAAGGCATAAAAGGATTCCGCTTCGACGTGATCGATATGATCAGCAAAAACTGGCCGACTCGCAGCATGAGCAATGGCCCACGCCTGCATGATTACATCAAGGAGCTGAACCACTCCACTTTTGGGGGCAAGAATATTATCACTGTTGGCGAAACATGGTCAGCAGACCTTGAACACATGAAGAGCTATTCATCTCCCGCTGGGGATGAATTTTCTATGGTGTTTAACTTCGAGCACTTGGGATTCGGCCATGATAAATGGCAATCTCACATCGATATAAAGACAATCAAGAATGTGTTTACCAGAAACCAATGTGAACTACGCAACCAAGGTTGGAATAGTTTGTTCTTATCCAATCATGATCTACCTCGAGCCGTATCAAGATTTGGTAATGATACCCCCCAATGGCGAGAGTTAAGTGCAAAGCAATGGGCAATTATTCTACACATGCAACAAGGAACGCCATTTATTTACCAAGGCGAAGAACTGGGTATGACCAATCGCCAATGGCACCCTTCTGAGATTCGTGACATAGAGGCTAAAAACTACTTTAACAGCCATATCAATGATGCAACCGAATCAGAAGTATTGACCAGAATCAGCAAAATTAGCAGAGATAATGCGAGAACCCCCATGCAATGGGATGATACTAACCATGCCGGTTTCAGCACTGCCACCCCCTGGATCCAGGTGAATGAAAATTACCATTCAATCAATGTCTCCAATCAACAACATGATGATAACTCGGTATTCAACTGCTATCGCAAATTAATCTCTCTCAGAAAAAAACTAGATATTATTCGCGAGGGGGATTTCACTATGCTCGGTAGTGATACCTCAAACCATATCTGCTACAGCCGTCAATGGCAGGGAAAAACCTTGATCGTCATGGCTAACCTGACCACCACACCTTTAACTATACCTGTGCATAAAGACGACTTGGCAACATTAGAGCCATTACTAACAAACTATCCAACACCAAGCTACTCAGATGAGCTAAGACCACTCGAAGCTGCTGTGTGGCTAACCACAAAATAACAATATAGTGTGGGCTATATTTTAGCCCACACTATATCTATGCAGAATCAATTTATAAAGTAGTTAGAATAAGAGACTTTTCATGGACAAAAAAATCACTCGCGCAGCTATTTTTCATCGTTCTCATACAAATATGTCCTATGCATATAGTAGCAATCAACTCCATATGAGATTGCGCACGGCAAAGGGTGAGGTAACAGAAGTATTCCTGCGTGCAGGAGATCCTTTTGACTGGGCAAGTCAGGGGGGGGGGGGAATTTAAATAACGAAGGCGCTAGCGGATGGTTAGGTGGACGGAACTATCCAATGAAAAAAGAGTGTGAAACTGAACTCCACGATTACTGGCTATGTGAATTCACCCCTGAATTCTATCGTAGTCGTTATGCTTTTATAGTTAAAAGCAACACTGAAGCACTCTTAATCGGTGAAAAGAGGATTGTTCCACTTTCTAATCTCTCAGATGACCCAGCTCTGGATCAGCTTGTTAACTTCTATTGTTTCCCATATCTTAATGCTATTGACGTGTTCACCCCTCCTGAATGGGTTAAAAATACTGTCTGGTACCAGATATTTCCGGAACGCTTCGCGAATGGGATGCCGACTCTATCACCTCCACAGGCTCAGTCATGGGGATCAATGATTCCCGCGAACAAAAGTTTCTTTGGCGGTGACTTGCAAGGCGTCATCGACCATCTGGATTACTTAGAGGCTCTTGGTATCAATGGTATTTATTTCACACCATTAACACTGGCCCCCAGCAATCACAAGTACGATGCTATCGATTATTTTACTATCGACCCTCACTTTGGTGATATAGAAACATTAAAATCTCTTTGCAAAGAGGCTCATCGCCGCGGCATCAAGATCATGCTAGATGCAGTTTTTAATCATCTGGGAGAACAGTCTCCTCAATGGCAGGATGTAATTAAAAATGGTGTTCAATCAAAGTACTATAATTGGTTTTACATTGATGATTTTCCTTTAATAAATAACAATGCCACTCTAAATAAAGAACGTTTGAATTATCGATCATTTTCGTTCTCTACGGGAATGCCAAAATTAAATACAGAAAATCCAGATGTCATTGAACACTTATTAGAGGTGGGACGTTATTGGATACGTGAATTTGATATTGATGCATGGCGGCTAGATGTTGCCAATGAAGTTGATCAACATTTCTGGCGACGTTTTAGAATCGAAATGAAACGATTAAAGCCAGAATTGTTTATTTTGGGCGAAGTATGGCACGACGCACATAATTGGTTAACAGGCGATCAGTTTGATGCGGTTATGAACTATCCGATGGCTGAAGCGATTTTAAACTTTTTCGCACATCAGAGCATTGATGCAAAAACATTTAAGCACCTTATTAATGAGGCTTTTGTTAACTACCCGATCAATGTCAATGAAGTTATGTTTTCTCTTTTAGATAGCCACGACACACCAAGAATTCTTCATTTGTGTCATGGCGACAAAAACAGAGTGAAACTTTCATTTTTATTTCTTTTGAGCCAGACAGGCACGCCATGTATCTATTATGGTAGCGAAATAGGGATGACAGGTGGCTCAGATCCGCTTAATAGAGCATGTATGGAATGGGATCTGGCTAAGCAGGATCGAGACCTGCTACAGCACATGAAAAAACTGATTGCTCTTCGTAAAAATACACCAGCAATGAGCAGCCATAATATGGACTGGCTCTTATCTGATAGTCAGACGCTGATTTACAGTAAAACACATCAACATGATACTGTATTTATCATCATAAATGCATCCGCAGGCCAAAGCACGATCACTTTGCCATCACAATTGGCAGACAAATCAGTCTTTGATTTGTATGACAATAACATTGTCCAGCTAAGTGATACGTGCACACTGCCAGAATATGGCTTTGCGATTTATCGCCTCCACACTACCGGGGACTCACAATCTCCCACATTAATAAAATCAGCAAGAGTCATTGCTAATGATCTGACAAGGGAATAAGCACGCTTTTCAGCCAGCTGAGTGCCACCTGTTCGGGTTCATCGTGCACGGTGGCATCCAGCTCCAGCGGGGGAATCACTCGCGTGGCCCCCAGCTCTTGCAGCAATCCGTCGAGCCGACGGCCTGCGCCACAGAAATGCTCATAGCTGCTGTCACCCATGGCGATCAGGGCATAACGCAGCCCCTTGAGCCAGGGTGCCTTGTCAGCCAGTTCGCTGGCAAAGGGCTGCAGATTGGGCGGAATGTCCCCCTGCCCTGTGGTGGCACTGACCAGCAATAAAAAACGGCCGGGGTCTATGTCCGCCAGCTGTGCTTCTTCGTGCAGGGTACAGTGATGCCCCTTGCGTTCCAACTCATCTGCCAGGGTCTCGGCCACCAGCATGGCTGCGCCGTAGACACTCCCTACTACGATATCGATCTGTGCCATTCTCCTCTCCCTGCTTTAGTCACTCTTTTGAGCAACTCTATCAGCAAGCTGGCGTCAGATGCCACCCGTTCAGGGCCGAGGATCAGGCGCTTAGTAGTCGCTCTCGCTGGCGGGCCAGCCCAGCTCGGCAAACAGCCGCAGCACATCCTGACCGAGCGGTGCCTGGATCCGCATCGGCACCTTGAGCACCGGATGGGTAAAGCTCAGGGTGCGGGCCACCAGCAGCAGCCGCTCACAGCCAAAGTGCTCGCGAAAGAAGCGGTTGTGACGGCCATCCCCGTGGGTGGTGTCCCCGACGATGGGATGGAACAGGTGATCCATATGGCGGCGCAACTGATGCTTGCGGCCAGTCTTCGGGAACAATCTGACCAGGCTGTAGCGACTGGTGGGGTGCTTCTTGGAGACCGCATGGGGCAGCTCGACCTGATGCAGGCGACGGAAGGTGGTGACGGCATCCTGCGCCGGGCGATCCGGGTTGCTCATGGCATCGGCAATCTTGTCCAGCTGCTCCTTGAGGGGATAGTCGATCACCCCCTGCTCGGGCGCCCAGCCGCGCACCAGTGCCAGATACTCCTTGTGTACCTGACGTTGGGTAAAGGCTTCGGTCAGTGCGCGGGCAATCACCGGGTCGAGCGCAAACAGCAGCACGCCGGAGGTGGGACGGTCGAGGCGATGCACCGGATAGACATGGCGGCCGCCGATCAGATCCCGGGTCATCTGCATGGCAAAGCGGGTCTCGGCCTTGTCGAGCCAGCTGCGGTGCACCAGCAGGCCGGACGGCTTGTTGACTGCCACCAGCCACTCATCCTGATAGAGCAGGGTCAGCTTCAGGTCACTCTCTTCTCGCGTTTGCTCTGGCATCATTGTTCGATCACTTTACCGGAAAGCAGCAGATCGAAGCGGGCGATCAGCCGCAGCAGCGCTTCCACCTCAGCCAGCTCCTCTTTGTACACTTCGCTGGCCATGGGATAGAGGGAGACACTGGTGGGCAACGGCGCCTGCAACATCACCAGCTGCTCCATACGCGGGATCAGCACGAACTGCAGCCACTGATCAAAGCTCAGGGTATCGACACAAAAAGGCAGGGTGCTTGCCAGGGCTTCGTCACCGGGATGGTCAGCTTGCCAGCGCTCGAGGCGCTGCAACTCGGCGGTGAGTTCCCCCAACAGGCCAGCTACCAGCAAATATTGATTCATCTCGCTCTCTTCCTCATAACCACAGATTGATCCGCTGACCCGACAGGGTCAGCCAGGATGCCGATACATTCAGTCGCGCAGCACCGGCGATTCAGCCGGGTCAACGACATACACGGCAGCCAGCGCGGCCTGCCGCCGTTAAAAAAGGGCGATACTATACACCGCCCCCCGCATGGCTGCCATGTTGATATCTGCCGCAGCGCGCGTCTGCTGCCACTGGCTATCCTCGGCAAGGGCCTTATAATCGGCCCGCATCACCATTAGCCGGATCTCACCATGTCTGCGACGCCTACTGCCATCAATACCTTGACCGAATTTCTGACTCAGGCTGGCACCCAGTTCCAGCTGTTTGACATGGGCCGCCAGGTGCGGCCACTGGCAAGCGACACCTTTGTCCGCATCGAACAGCAGCAGGAGCCCTACCCCTGGCCGCTGCAACAGCACGCCTGGCTGGGTGTGCACTTCTTCCAGCCGAGCGAGTCTCGCCACTACCTCTGGTTCCTCAAGTTCGCCCTCGATGAGCGCGGCCTGCTGATGTCAAACGGCCCCAAGCTGTTCATGGATCAGGTGGTGGAGACCCTGGGCTACAAGCTCACCGGCGATCTCGATGAAGAGAAGGCCCAACGCCTGGCCGACAACCCCTACACCTTCCGCCCGGCGGAGGCCAAGATGGCCAGTCTGCACGCCAAGCTGGCGCGCCAGCTGGAGCAGGCCCCTTCCGCCTATTACGATGCCCTCTGCCACTATCTGGCCGCCCCCAACGACACAGGTTGGCAGACGCTGGGACTGCAGGGCTTTGCCGATCTGGCCGAGCGACTGCATGATGAACGCAATCTGGCGCTGGTGTGCAAGGCGCTGCCCAAGCTGCCGCAAGAGCCGCTCTATGCCCTCTGCCAGAGCCTTGAAAACGCCCCGCTGCCGCCTGCAGTACAGGGAGCCCTGCTTGAGCGGATCGGCAAGGAGCAGGAGTGCGCCGCCCCCAACCCAGAGACCCTGGCCTACCTCTGCCGCGCCATGGCCTCCTGTCCCGGCAGCACACTGCGAACCAACAAGCTGTTGACCCTGCTGCAAACCCAGCCGAGCCCGGCGCTGCTGCTTGCCATCGCCGGTCGACTCTGGCCCGATCTGAAAGATGCCAATCTGCTCAGCCACTATCTGGAACAGCTGGCATTGCAACCGACCCAGTTCTTCAATCAGGTTTTTGCCGAGTTGGTCACTTTACCTGCCCTGCGCAATGATATGCTGGCCAGACTGCGCGACCCCGACCGCAGCGAGGCGCTGGGCAAGGCCATCGGCCGTCTGTTTGCCTCGGCCTGATCCCTCGCCTCATCCTCACGCCACGAGGCAACACGGCGGGAAATAGAAATGGAGATCGGGAGTGCCGAGCAGGACTCCCGGTTATCGACATCACGATAAGGAAGCCCGCCTATGGGAGAGATGCTCGGAATTCTGTTGCTGATTGCCATTGCCGGCCTGTTCTGGCTGCAACGCCAACAGGCAGAAGTGGCCTGGCAATATATGCGCCGCTACTGCCAGCACCATGATCTGCAACTACTGTCGCTGGCCCGTAATCGGCGGGAGCTGGCCCGCAATCCCCTGCGGCTGCTGACCCACTATCAGTTTGAATTCTCCAGCGACGGCGAGAGCCACTATCAGGGCACCCTGAAGATGCAGGGGCTGCACGTCGTCGGCGTTGATCTGCCACCTCACCGCATCCCCTCTGCCTGATCCCCAATCTCGTCTCTGCGCCCGAAGGCTATGCCTGTCTATAATCTCAGGTATTAAACAAAGGGAGAGACGAGATGGAACCCCTTGTCCACGATCTGCCAGCCCTGTTTGCCCAACTCGGGATGGCCAACGACGAGCTGAGCCTGCACCGCTTTGTGCACGACCATCACCTCGACAATGAAACCCTGTTGCCGGAGGCGACTTTCTGGAGCGCCGCCCAGGCCAGCTTTCTGCGCGACGCCCTGTGGCACGACTCCGACTGGTGTGAAGCGATCGACCAGCTCGATGTGATGCTGCGCCAGCCCCGCTAAGCCGCCCACCCCTTTCCTCCCCTGCCAGCTTTGGTTAAGATCCCGCCCCGATAGCGATCCCTCCTTCTCACCCAGAGCATGATTATGTCCGCCCACGAGATCATCCGAATTGCCAACGAGCTGGCCGCCAAGGGCCTGACGCCCACCACCGCCATGATCAAGGCCCGCCTCACCCAACCCGTGCCGATGGCCGAGCTGCTGAAAGTGCTGAGCCAGTGGAAGCAGCAGCCCGTCGCGACCGCCGAGAGCGAGAGCCTGCCGGAAGCGGCGCCCCAACCAGCGCCGGCGCTCACCCTGCAGCAACTCGCCGAGCAGCTCGCACGCATCGAACAGAAGGTGGATCGCCTAGCCGACCTGCTCATCCAGCAGGGGCAGCGCTGAGCCATGTATATCGTCGAACTCTGCTTTGAGTGCTACCGCGACACCTCCCTTGGCGACGCCGAGCGGGCCATCGTCAACTACCTCGACATGCTGCGTTATCAGGGCCAGATCCTCGGGCGGGAGTTTCCCACCAGCATGCATGAGGGCTATTTCGTCAGCCGGGTGGTCTGCCCGGAGCAGGATAGCCTGCACCCGGACAACCAGAGCGATCAGGTCAGACTGGCCGAACAGCAACTCAATCAGGCCGGGCTGCTGGCGCCAAAACTGCAGCTGCAGGGAGCGGATCTGCTCTCTGACAGCACCGACCCTTGCGGCGAGCAGGCTGAACGGCCAAGCTGGATGCTGCTCTACACCAGCTTCCTGCATACCTGCTCGCCGCTGCGCTGTGGCGACCACTTCGCCCCCATTCCGCTCTACCAACTGCCCGCTGTCGCCAACGGCGATCAGAAACAGATCATCAAGTGGCAAGAGGATTGGGAGGCGTGTGATCAGTTGCAGATGAACGGCTCCATCGCCGAACATGCGGCGCTGCACGAAATCGGCGACGTGGGCAGCCGCCTCTACCGGCGCGGCAGCGATCTCGCCAAGCGGCTGGAAGTGCTGAGCGGCATCCCCACCTACTACTACCTCTACCGGGTGGGCGGGCTAAGCGCCGCCGACGAGAAGGCGCGCCCCTGCCCAAGCTGTGACGGTGAGTGGGCACTGGCCGAGCCGCTGCACGAGATCTTCGACTTCAAATGCGACAGCTGCCGCCTGGTCTCCAACCTCTCCTGGGATTTCAAGGATTAAGCGCGTTCCCTGCACGCGACGCCATAAAAAGAGCCTTGCCGCATGGCAAGGCTCTTTTCGCTTCAATGTCTGTTCCACCAAGCGATGGTGGCTCGAACAGGCGCTATTGCGGCAATGTCTCCAGCCGTTCCAGAAACGCTGACAAAGAGGTTGCCAGCGGCAACCGGCGGCCGGAGTCGAGCCACTCCAGCCACACCTGACCACTCTCGTTATCCAACGAGATAAGCGTCATCTCGTTGCGGGTGGTGGCAATAAAGATGGAGGGGGTTCGTTTTAGCTTGCGCAGCATCAGCAGGTGGCCGATGAGGTTCTCCTTGAGCAGATCGAGATCCGCGTCGTTCCACGGCAGGATAAGTTCAAGGCGCAACCCCTTAAAAAGGCAGGGGATGGGGCGGCTGAACCAGTGCCCGAACAGGGCGATGGCGCTGGGGTGAATCGTCAGCTCAAGGGCATCGGCCATGGCCGTAAAATCGGCAGGCTCGGAACGCTGGTGAGGGCGCCAGGCCACCCGACCATCGGCGGGCTCACCAAGCTGGCAGGGGGAACGCCAGTCCGCCTCCCACTCGCACAGGGGCAGGCCTCGTCTGGCCTCGCCATCCCGTTGCCAGCGGGCAAAAAAGTGCTCCAGGGCAGACAAAACTTGATCCGACATCGAAAATCCCCACAATTGCTGGCAAAGTCCGCTATTGCACCACCAAACCCGGTAACAGACAAGGTTGCCAGCCGACCTTACGACCCGGGATACAGAACCTGGAATACCGAGAGGCCAACGCCCAAGCCAAACGGCTGCAACCATCCGGCCCTGCAATGGCCCGTTTTATTCCACTCATCATGAGCAGATTACGTGAGCAACCCTGTGAGCAAACAAGATAGATACGCCGGGGCCAGCGCCCTGACCGGCCTGAGCCTGGGCCAGCAATCCGATTACATCAGCCAGTACACCCCCGCCCTGCTGCAACCGGTTCCCCGCAGCCTGAACCGGGATGACCTCCAGCTGGGCGATGATCTGCCCTTTACCGGTTGCGATGTCTGGACCCTCTATGAGCTCTCCTGGCTCAACGCCAAGGGCAAGCCGATGGTGGCGGTGGGTGAAGTGACCATTCCGGCCACCAGTGCGAATCTGATCGAATCCAAATCCTTCAAGCTCTACCTCAACTCGTTCAACCAGACCCGTTGCGACTCCATCGAAGCGGTCGCCGCCATGCTGACCAAGGATCTGAGCGCCTGCGCCGGTGAGACCGTCAAGGTGACCCTGTTCCCCCTCGATCAGGCACCGCACCAGATTGCCCTGCTGCCCGGCGATTGCATCGACGAGCAGGATATCGAGGTAGACCACTACGAGTTTGATGCGACCCTGCTGCAAGGGGCGGCCGGCAGCGAGCAGGTAGAAGAGACCCTGCACAGCCACCTGCTCAAATCCAACTGTCTGGTGACCAGCCAGCCGGACTGGGGCTCCGTGCTGATCCGCTACAAGGGGCCGAAACTCGATCGGGAGAAGCTGCTGCGCTACCTTATCTCGTTCCGCCAACACAACGAGTTCCACGAGCAGTGCATCGAGCGGATCTTTATCGACCTCAAACACTATTGCCAGCCTGAGCAATTGACCGTCTATGCCCGCTACACCCGCCGCGGCGGCCTCGACATCAACCCGTTCCGCACCGATTTCGAAGCAGTGCCCGCCAACCTGCGCCTGATCCGCCAATAAACGTGAGCTGCGGCTGAGAGGGCAGGCACACTGCCCTCTGTACTGTGCACCAGAAGGTTTCAATCGATGCTTTATATGGCAAGAATGAGGGCGCTGGATAATAAAATCCAGACGAACCCCACTTGCTGGCCACCTGCAAACCACAGTAAACGCTGGACTCGCAGGGGGGGGCTTGGATAACATGCCAACACCTCTGCGCCGTCCTTAATCCAATGAATCAACTGTTTTTTCTGGCCATGATGATGTCCTCCCTGTCAGCTCCGAATCTGGATCTGGACAAGGAGCAACTCTCTATCGATCTGCAACAAGCGCAATCGATGGTCCTGGCCGATCCTGCCAGATGTGTCCAGATCACCACCGCCTTCCTGGCGCGCGCAGCCAATAATCCCCAGCAAATCATCAGCAATCGTCAGGAGTTCGGTTATCGCGAACCCATTCTGAGCTACAGCACTGTGGCCCAGACCATAGGTGCCCATCTGCTCAAAGGGGAGTGTCTGCTGCAACTTGGCCAGTATCAGGCCACCCAGCAAGCGCTCGACAAGGCGATGGCACTGGCCGACAAAGAACGGCAACCGGAACTCAAGGCTCACGGCCTCTATCTCAAGATCCGCAGTCAGGCCCTTAAACCGGATAACCAGAGCACCAGCCGCGCCCTGATGGCTCAGCTGGACGAGCAGTTGGCCGTCCCCGCTCTCAAGCAGAGCCAGTTGCAGATCTATGGCCGCCTGCAACGCACCAGCTACGACATCGAGAACCAGCACTTCGATGATGCCAAGGCCCATCTGGCAGACGCGCGGATCTGGGCAGCCAAGACCCCCAATCCCCTCGCCAGTGCCTGGGTCAGCGCCATCAGCGGCGATCTTTATCGCGCGCTGCAGCAGCCACAGCTGGCGCTGGGGGAATATATCGATGCCCAGCAACAGGCCAAAAGTCTCAACGACCCGCTCTTTCTCGGCCTGCTGTCGAACCAGATAGTCAAACTCTACCAGCAGGAGCAGGAGCCCCAGAAAGCGCTGCAGTATGCCAATGAGGCAGCCAACTACTTCCACTCCATCGGCAACCCCTCCCTGCTGTGCGACTCCCTGATGGTGCTGGCGCGACTCAACCGCGAGCAGGGCGACCTCAATATGGCGCTGGTCTACTTCTTCAATGCATTGGACCTGCTCGATGAGGGGAGCAACCGGCCGCAGGCCTCCCTGCTCAAATACGAAATCGGCAAGACCTACCTGCAAAGCGGCAACCTGTCGCTGGCCAGCAACTACCTCAATGCGGCCCGTCAGTCCCACGAACTGAGTGATGCCAAAGAGCCGCTGATCGATACCCTGCTGCTACTCGGCGAGCTCTATCTGAAGAAACAGGAGGCCGCCATCGCCATCCTGCAGTTGGAGAACGCCCGCGCGCTGGCCAACCAGCTCGGCGATACCCGCCGTCAGTACGAGGTCTTCCGCCTGCTCTCCCTCGCCTATGAGCAGAAGGGATATCTGCGCCAGGCCCTCGACAGCTACAAGCGCTTCCACCGTCTTGGCGAAGAGGTGCGCCAGCAGGAGCTGGCCATGGAGCAGGCGGCGATCCGCGACAACTATGTTCAGGTCGAACGGGTGCAGCATATCAAGGAGCTGGAACAGCGCCTGAGCAACAGCCAGCACCAGCAGGAGCGCTATCTCTGGTCGAGCATCACCACCAGCCTGCTGCTGGCGCTCTTTATCTACCTCTTCTTCACCCTCTGGCTCAAGTTGCGCACCGCTCGCCTGCAACTGAAACGGACCAATGAGGCCCTGCTGATCGAGCCACGCTCGGGGCTGGCCAACTGGCAGCGGCTGATGAACCGCTGGCCACGGGAGATGGCAAAGCGCCAGCTGAAATCGGATCGCTGGTATCTCAGTGAACAACACGCCAGCGAGTTTGATGACAAGCTGCACTATCTGCTGTTCCGGGTGCCCTTCCTGGTCAACACGCTGGAGCGCCACGGCTATCAGGCCAGCAGTGAAATCGAGCAGGCCTTCGGTGCCTATATGGATACCCTGACCCCGCAAGATGGCCGTATCTATGACTTGCGGGAAGGGCACATGCTCTATGTGGTGCCACAGCGCCACGTCACCAACCTGCATCAACTGGCGGGAGACCTGCTGACGGCCATCGCCGCCTTCCCTTGCAGCTATCCGCTGGATCGCCGGATCAGCCTCGGGATTGTCAGTCACCCCTTCCTGCCCAAAGCGGCCACCGCACTCGATCACAATGGCCTGTTTGACCTCTGCTACCTCGCCCTGTCGGGAGCCATTCAGCTCAGTGAAAAATGCCAGCAAAACGTCTGGTTGGAGCTCGCCGCCATCGATTGCCAACAGGCCGCATTTTTTAATGGAGATGTGTGGCAATGCGGCTTGATGGCAATTGACAAGGGGCTGGTAAAAGTCAATTCTTCTCATGAAAAGCAATGGGTTAATTGGCCCAGCCTTGCAAGGAAGCCGGCTGCCGATGACCACCCGGAAATGTAGATAACAGGGCGAGGCTCGAAACCCGGTTCGACCACTGTTGCTATCCAACACCAAAAACAATAATGACAACAGGGCGACCTGATAATGAATGACATCGCTGCCGTAGCAGGACAATTGGCCAGGCTCAGGGAATCCCTTCAGCAAAAACAGCTGGAACTCGACGGCGTTCTCTCGTTCTCCGATGCAGAGCGTGCCCGCGGCATCCAGTTTATCAACAAGTTGATGCTCTCCTGCCGTGGCTTCGACCGCGAGCTGGATAATCGCTTCGCCAAGCTCAAGCAGAAACTGGATAACAATCCGGCCTTTACCGCGCTGGATGAGGATCTGCAGGCCATCGAAAAACTGCTACAGCAACACAGCAATGCGCTGGAAGAGTCGATCACCCTGACCCAGACCGCCATCGATCTTGGCTCCAGACAGTTGAAAACCATCAAGGGCTTCCCGGAAGAGACCCGTAAATCCCTCAAGGAATTTCTGGCCAGTCCCGTCGGTTACGGTATTGCCGATCAGCAAAAGAAGGTGATCAAACTGCTGGAGTTCTACCAGCAGGCGATCAAGATCCAGCTGCTGCCCAGCCAGCCCCTGCTGGCACCGGCAAACACAGCCCAGCAAAAAAACACCCCCACCAGCCACGATGGCCAGCCCGATGTCGACCCGTTTGATCTCAAGGATCACGCCCGCATCGCCGATGAGCTGCAGCGGCTTATCACCGAACTCGACTTTGCCGGTGCCATCGGCGAGAGTCTGGGCGACATCCGCCGCCAGTTGCTGATCGGGATCAACCCTGCCCTGCTGGCGGAAACCTGCCTGCAGGTGATTGAGCTCATCATCGAAGGCACCCGTGAGGAGCGCAAAGCCTCCCGCGCCTTCCTCAGCTCCCTCAACGAGAGCCTGTCCGCAGTGCATGTCGGGTTTACCGAATCCCTCGACGAGGGGCGCGCGCTGCAAAACGAAACCAGAGAGACCCGCGAGGCGCTGGTCAACGAGCTGCAGGCCATCGATCAATCCCTGGCCAGCCATAACTCCCTCGATGCGCTCAAGCAAACCATCTCAGGCCACATGGGCGCCATCAACCTGCTGCTGCAAGAACGCGAGAGCACGGCGGCGCGAGAGCGTCACCTGCTCACCCGCCTCTCCACCATGGAGTCCAAGCTGCGGCTGATGAAGGAGGAGACCGCCGAGTACAAAAAGCGGCTGACCATTCAAAAGCACAAGCTGTTCCTCGACAGCCTGACCCAAGTACACAACCGGGCCGCCCTCGATGAACGACTGGAGCAGGAGTACAAACGTTGGCTGCGCTACCGCACTCCGCTCTGCATGGCGATCATCGATATCGATCACTTCAAGAACATCAATGACAACTACGGCCATATGGCGGGTGACAAGGCGCTGAAAGTGGTCGCCAAGGCGCTGCAAAGTGCCCTGCGTGACACTGACTTCATCGCCCGTTTCGGCGGGGAAGAGTTCGTGGTGTTGCTGCCCAATATCAACCCTGACAAATTCCAGAAGCCGCTGGAGACCCTGCGCCAGACCATCAAGAGCATCCCGTTCCGTTTTCGCGATGCCAAGGTGGAGATCACCATCTCCATCGGCGCCACCCTGTTCAAGGATGGGGACAACCCGTCCGATGTGTTCGAGCGGGCAGACAAGGCGCTCTACCACGCCAAGAACACCGGTCGGGATCAAGTGACACTGGCCTGACAAGCGGCTAAAAAAACAGCGAACAGTCGTCACCCTATTTCCCTCCCCCCTCTGTTACCACTACTATCGATCTCAGGGGATGCTACATGGCGTCCCCTTTTCTCCCCAGGGAAAAACACAACGATAACAAGTGAGTAAAGGGGAACCTATGATTACGCACATCAATCCCGTCGGCAGCATGGATTTGCTGTCACAGCTTGAGGTGGATCGCCTCAAGCAGACTGCCTCCAGCGATATCTATCAACTGTTTCGCAACTGCTCGCTGGCAGTGCTCAACTCCGGTAGCCATACCGACAGCTCCAAGGAGATCCTGGAGCGCTTCAAGTCGTTCGATATTCATGTGATCCGGCGCGAGCGCGGGGTCAAGCTGGAACTGTTCAATGCCCCCGAGCACGCCTTTGTCGATGGCGAGATCATTCGCGGCATTCAGGAGCACCTCTTCTCGGTGCTGCGCGACATTCTCTATGTCTCCAATCAGCTCGAGTCCAACCGCCAGGTCAATCTGACCAACTCCACCCATATCTCCAACGTGGTGTTCGCCATCCTGCGCAACGCCAAGGTGATCCTGCCCGGCGCCGATCCCAACCTGATCGTCTGCTGGGGTGGCCACTCCATCAATGCGATCGAGTACCAGTACACCCGCGCCGTGGGCAGCGAACTGGGCCTGCGTGAGCTGAACATCTGTACCGGCTGTGGCCCGGGCGCCATGGAAGGCCCGATGAAAGGGGCCGCCGTCGGCCATGCCAAACAGCGGGTACGCAACGGGCGCTACATTGGCCTCACGGAGCCTTCCATCATTGCGGCCGAACCGCCCAACCCCATCGTCAACGAGCTGGTGATCCTGCCAGATATCGAGAAGCGACTGGAAGCCTTCGTGCGCCTGGGCCATGGCATCATCATCTTCCCGGGCGGGGTCGGCACCGCTGAAGAGCTGCTCTATCTGCTCGGCATCATGATGAACCCGGCCAACGAACGGCAGCCGATGCCGATCATTCTGACCGGCCCGAAAGAGAGCGCCGACTACTTCCGCGCCATCGACGACTTCATCAAGGCGACTCTGGGCGAGCCTGCAACCCGGCTCTACCGGATCATCGTAGGCGATGCGCCGGAAGTGGCCCGGGTGATGAAAGAGGCGATGCCGAAAATTCGCGAATATCGCAAATCGGTTGGCGATGCCTACTCCTTCAACTGGTCCCTCAAGATTGAGCCGGAGTTCCAGCTCCCATTCGAGCCGGATCACGCCAACATGGCCAGTCTGGATCTGCACCGCAACCAGCCGCCGCAACTGCTGGCTGCCAACCTGCGCCGCGCCTTCTCCGGCATCGTCGCGGGCAACGTGAAAGAGGGCGGCATTCGCGCCATCGAGAAGAAAGGCCCCTTCAAGCTGCACGGCGACAAGGAGCTGATGCACCTGATGGACAAGCTGCTGGAGAGCTTCGTCAAGCAACAGCGGATGAAGCTGCCGGGCAGCCAGTATGTGCCCTGCTACGAAATCGTGCGCTAGGGTATAGACAGCCATATCATCGACAGAGGGGCGCATTGGCGCCCCTCTTTATTGGCTCTACGCCTTCCCGAATACCATCAATCCCCCATCAGGCGAGTGGTTTGTTACAATGGGGCGTCCCGACCGCCAAGAGTGCCCCATGTCAACTATCCGGCCACACCTGCTCATCATCGATGCCCTCAACCTCATTCGCCGTCTGCACGCGGTACAAGCCCAGCAGGCACTGACCCCTGCCCAGGCGCTGGTCGCCACCCGCGCCAACCTTATCAATACCTGCCGCAAGCTGCTGGCCAATAGCGAACCGACCCATGTCATCGCGGTCTTTGACGGCGAGGTGCACAGCTGGCGCAAAGAGGTCTATCCGGCCTACAAGGAGGGGCGCACGCCCATGCCCCCCGAGCTGCGTGAAGGGCTGGCGACCCTGCAGGATGCTTTCTGGGAGTGCGGTGTCGATGCCCTGCTCTCCGAGACCGACGAGGCGGATGATCTCATCGCCACTCTAGCCTGCGGCATCGCCAGCCACGGCCATCAGGCAACCATCATCTCCACCGACAAGGGGTTCTGCCAGCTCATCTGCCCGCAGATCAGGGTGCGCGACTACTTCAACAAACGCTGGCTGGATGCGGCCTTCGTCCAGCAGCAATATGGGGTAGCGCCCGCTCAGCTGGTCGACTTCTGGGCCCTGACCGGCATCGGCGGTTCCAATATCAAGGGAGTACCCGGTATCGGCCCCAAGACCGCCACCCAGCTGTTGCAGCAGTATGGCAATCTGGCAGCCATGCTCGAGGCCTGCCAGCAAGAGGATGCCACCAAACCGTTGATCAAGCTGCGCCAGCATCAGGATGAAGCCCTGCTGGCCCAACGGCTGGTACGCTTGCAGCGGGATATTGTGCTGGGATTCAACCTGCGGGACATCCGCTACCCGCCCCAGCCGGACTAAATGACCGAACAAAAATGCAGGCAAGGGTGCGAACCATGACGAGACTCACCCTCGCTGTTGATGAAAGTGAGTAGAATGTAAAGGAATGTGGTTGGTTTGCTGAGTAAATGCTATAAAGCAGCCCCATCCTCCCCTATACCCTGGAAGTGGAACCCTCTCATGTCCAAAAGAAAAATTACCGTGATCCCCGGCGACGGCATCGGCCCCAGCATCATTGAATCAGCCATCCAGATCCTGACCCATGCGGGCTGTGACTTTGAATACGAATATGCTGATGCAGGTCTGGTTGCCCTCGAGAAGCATGGCGAGCTGCTGCCCCAGGCTACCCTGGATCTGATCGAGAAGAACAAGGTGAGCCTGAAAGGGCCATTGACCACGCCGGTCGGGGGCGGTTTTACCTCCATCAACGTCTCCCTGCGAAAGAAGTTCAACCTCTACGCCAACGTGCGCCCAGTCATCTCCTTCAAGGGCACCAAGAGCCGTTACGACAACATCGACATCATCACGGTGCGTGAAAACACCGAAGGCATGTACTCGGGTGCCGGTCAGAAGCGCAGCGATGACAACAAGAGCGCCGAGGCGATGAGCATCATCACCCGCGAAGGGGCAGAGCGCATCGTCAAGTTCGCCTTCGAGCTGGCCCGTCAGGAGGGTCGCAAGAAGGTCACCATCATCCACAAGGCAAACATCCTCAAGTCGACCTCCGGCCTGTTCCTCGAAGTGGCCCGTGAAATCGCCAGCCACTACCCGGATATCCAGAGCGAAGAGATGATCGTCGATGCCGCCTGTATGAATCTGGTGATGTATCCGGAGCGTTTCGATGTCATGGTCACCACCAACCTGTTCGGCGACATCCTCTCGGATCTCTGCGCCGGTCTGGTCGGCGGGCTGGGCATGGCACCAGGTGCCAACATCGGCGATGGCGCGGCCATTTTCGAAGCGGTCCATGGCTCTGCGCCCGACATCGCAGGCAAGAACATTGCCAACCCGACCTCGGTGATCCTCGCCTCCATCCAGATGCTGGAGTACCTCGGCATGCAGGATAAAGCAGAACGGATCCGCGAGGCCGTACGAGCCACCATCGAATCCGGTGATCGGGTCACTCGCGATCTGGGCGGCAGCGCCTCCACCAGTGAATTCACCCAGGCGATCATCGATCGGCTGTGAGTTAATCCATTGATTTAAAAGGGAGCTTCGGCTCCCTTTTTTATGTTTCCGAATCCTTTGCCACTCCCCGAACAGCAACTATGTTCAATAGAGAAGAAGAACAGGGAGTGTTTTTCATGAAGGGATACGGGGGCTATCTGGTTTCGGGTCTGCTGCTGGTGTGTGGCACTGCCAGTGCCTTCGAACAGGCTCAATCAACCCAAACCGCCAAACTGCCGCAGCAGGAAAAACGGACTGCCACCGAGGTATGGCGCTCGAGCCTGGATACCAACGACCTGCTCAAGGCGCCCAAACCCCTGTCGTTTGGTATTGAAGTCTCCACCGACAACTTTGGTAATCAAAAGATCACCTCCTACCCGCAGCTCAATCTGACCCCGGAGAAGAGCGTCAGTCTGTCGGTCGAACGCTTCAGACCCAAGGTCAAGTTCAAGGCTGGCGGCATGAACACCGCCGTCAGGCTGAGAGGAGACGGGATAAAAATGCAGTTCAATCCGGTCGACAAAACCATCCCGCTGCAGATCGAGATCAAGGTGACCGACGACGAATCTTCCCTGCGCCTCGATTACCGTTTCTGATATTTTCCGGCAGCCGGATAGCAAAAGGCCGACAGGTTTCCCTGTCGGCCTTGGTATTTATCGTACGGGCTGAACGCTTACATCACGCCTTGGGCTCGAGTTTGGAGACCCAGTACTTGTTGTAAACATGCACGGTGATCTCTTCACGATCGTGATAGAGCTGCTTGGCCTGGATCACGAACGCGTTGTCGATCTCCTTGAGCATCTCGCGCAACACCTCGATATTGTGCACCGATTCGGCATACCGCTTCTTCATCGGCAGCTTGAGGTTGAACATCGCCTCCTGACAGTCGCCCTCACGGAACCAGTCCGCAATCATGTGAACGACCCGCGCCGGTTTATCGACCATGTCGCACACCAGCCAGTAGGTGTTCTTCTTGCTCGGACGCCAGACGAAACCGTCATCCCGGATATGCTTGACCTGACCGGTATCCATCAGGGATTGGGCCATCATGCCGTTGTCGACCGCCGTCACCATCATGCCACGACGCACCAGCTGATAGGTCCAACCGCCCGGGCAGGCGCCCAGATCCACCGCCTTCAGACCGGAGCAGAGACGCATATCCCACTCTTCCCGCGGCACGAACACGTAAAACGCCTCTTCCAGCTTGAGGCTGGAGCGGCTCGGCGCATCGGCCGGGAAGCGCAGACGCGGGATCCCCATGTGGAATCCGGAGTTGTTGAACGAGTAGGAGTAACCCAGCAACACGTGATCATTGGCCATGAAGAAGGCGTGGAACACCGGACGGTTCGGCGTCTCCTTCTTGGTCAGGATCTCGTTGCTGCGCAGCGCCTGACGAAGCGGCACGGTGAACTTGCGGCAGAAGGCCGACAACTCTTTCGCTTCGTTGGTATCCGCAGTCTCGACTCGCAGATCGCCGCAAATGGTGTATTCGCGAACCGCCTCGATGATGGGGGTGATCCTGTCTGCGACATCCAGCGCCTTCAGCTCATGGGTCACCACCAGCATCTGACGGATGAAGATGAGCTCCCGGAACGGCAGCTTGCGAGCCAGCAGGTCCGCCTGCTCCTCGTCATACAGTTCGAAGATCACATAACCGCTGTCGTCCTTGACCCGGGCGAAACCGTAGCACTGCATGTTACCGGCACGCTCGGTGATCTCTGCAGCCGCCTCTTTCTCAAAACCGGGGCGGCAATAAAGCAGCAGATTATTCATTTTTTCCTCCAAGACGACAGCCGGCCCAAATCAAAGCCGCCCATCCCAACATAAAACAGAGGCCACCGGCCGGGGTAATCAGCCCCAGCCCCTTGCTGCCAAGCAGCACCATGGCGTAAATACTGCCGGAGAATCCGATGATCCCCAGCACAAAGGCGGTGCCAGCCAGGTGGATCACCTTGCTGCGCACACCGCACCAGCCCAGAACCAGCAGGGCCAATGCGTGAAAAAACTGATACTGCACGGCGGTATTGAACGCCGCAAGACGCTCGGGCGTAATACCGGTCGCCGCCAATCCATGGGCGCCATACGCCCCCAGCATGGTAGCCGTCAACCCGAAGAGACCGGCCAGTATCAGCCAATGTCGATGGATCTGCATCCTCACTCTCCCTCTCTCATCACGGCTGGCCATAAGGCCAACCCTCTCGTGCTATCCGTGCCGGGCGATAAAATGGCAGATGGCCGCCGCCGCATGCTGCATATTCTCCTGCTCACTCACGCCACTGGCTTTACGCGGTTTGAAACCATGATCACCATCGGTCAACCAATGGACCGATACGGTGGGTGAGAAGGGGAAATCGGCCAGTTCGGCGCGACTACCGAAGGTGTCGCGCTCCCCCTGCAACAGCAGGGTTGGCACTGCAATATGCTTGAGTACCTCGCCTCGCCAACTGTCGGGCTTGGCCGGAGGGTGGAAAGGATACCCGAGAATGAGCAATCCTGCAGCATTCATCTCACCCTCGCCTTCACTATACAGTTCCGCAGCCATCCGCCCGCCCATCGACTTGCCCGCCAGAAACAGTCGTGGATGGGCAAACTCGCGGATCACTTCATGCCAATGGGCGAGCAGCACCGGAGCTCTGTCCGGCGGACGGCGTTTGCCATCCTCTGCCCGCCTTGTCATGTAGGGAAAGTTGAAGCGCACCACTTCGATGTCGGGGCCAGCCAGCAGGCGTGACAACTCGGCAAGAAAGGCGTGTTCCATCCCGGCGCCCGCACCGTGGGCCAGCAAAATGCGAACGGGGGCATCAATTGCCCCCTCGCGGATCACCTCAGGCATCGGCGAGCCTTGCCCTGCGACGCGCCTCTTCCTGCTCTACCAGCTCCAGCATCCAGTCGCGGAAGGCAACGATCTTGCCCTGATCCGACTGTTGCTCCTGGCACACCAGATAGAAGGCATTTTTGCTCACCAGCACCTGCTCGAACGGGCAGATAAGGCGGCCGGCCTCAATCTCGGGTTGTGCCAGCACGCTGTGGCCAAGCGCCACCCCCTGGCCGTGGATCGCCGCCTGGATCACCATGGTGGAGTGGCTGAAGATGGGCCCCTGATTGACGTTGGGGGCATCGATATCGAGCTGGCGGAACCAGGCCTTCCAGTCGCGCCGGGAGGTATCGTGCAGCAGGGTATGAAGAGTCAAATCTTGCGGCGTACGCAGCGGTTTGGGCCCGGTCAACAGCAAGGGGGAACAGACCGGGATCAGGTATTCGGTATGCAACTTGTCACAACGCAGCCCCGGCCAGTTGCCGCGCCCGTAATAGATGGCCACATCCACGTCGTCGGTGAGCGACCCTTCGTCGAGATCGACCGCCTTGATCCGCACATCGATATCGGGATGGCGCTCACTGAACTTGACCAAGCGCGGCACCAGCCACTGGATGGCAAAACTCGGCTGCAGACTGACGGTCAACGCCCCCTTGGCACTGCGGGCCAGCAGCTTGTCGGTCGCCTCAGAGATGGAGGCAAAGATATCCTTGATATCCAGGAAATAGCCCTGCCCCTCTTCGGTCAGCAACAAGGAGCGGTTTTTACGGCGGAACAGCTTGATGCCAAGATACTCCTCCAGCGCCTTGATCTGGTGACTGATGGCAGCCTGAGTCACAAACAACTCTTCTGCTGCGCGGGTAAAGCTTAAGTGACGAGCCGCTGCTTCAAACGCCTTGAGGGCATTGAGCGGAGGTAAACGACGAGACATGACACCAGCCGACGATGAGTTTTTCTAATGGGGCGCATTATAATTTGTCGGTTGCGGGTCGACCAGTGAATAAACATAATTCGCCCAGCAATCAGTCGTCATATGGCTCACATTTTCTACTACATGTTGGTTTACATGTGTTTTTCGTGAGTCTTTCGACTGTGATTGTGGTGTTGTGTTTCTTCCTCTGCGGGAAGAGGGGCTCAAATCTTCTCGATTTGACCCAGTCTGTCATCTGAATGTGTTTGGCGCCTCCAGCTGGATGGCGCCTTTTTTGATCCCGCTATACCTTGAACTGCCCCACCAGTTGCTGCTGTTTGTCAGCGAGAGCGGAGAGCTCGCGACCATTTTCGGCAGATGTCGCCGCCTCGGCCCGAATGGTGTGGCTCACATCGCGAATGTTGCTGACGTTGCGGTTGATCTCGTCCGCCACCCGGCTCTGCTCCTGCGCCGCCCGGGCAATCTGCTCGTTCATCTGATGGATGGTGGAGACTGACTGGATAATCTGCTCCAGCACCTGCACCGAGAGATCCACCTTGGCGAGGGTCTCGTCAGCCTGGCCATGACCATCACGGATCGCCTTGACCACGGCGCCGGTACCGGATTGCAGTTGGCTGATCAGGGTCTGGATCTCGACGATGGCATTCTGGGTGCGACCGGCCAGATTGCGCACCTCATCGGCCACCACGGCAAAGCCACGGCCCTGCTCACCGGCCCGCGCCGCTTCGATAGCCGCATTCAGCGCCAGCAAGTTGGTCTGCTCGGCAATTCCCTGGATCACTGTGAGAATATCGTTGATGTTGTCGCTGTTGGCGGAGAGTCGCTCCACCACCGGCTGGGCATCGTTGATGATGGTCATCAGCTTGCGCATCGCCTCCTGGGTGTCGGCAACGACATATTTGCCCTCTTGCGCCGCGGCATCAGTGGTGTTGGCAGCCGCCACCGCCGAGCCGGCATTACCGGAGACCTGCAACGCCGTGGCGCTCAGCTCCTCAAATGCCGTCGCCACCAGATCGATCTCCTGATACTGGGCCTGCATGCCACTGCTGGTGCGCTCGGCCACTTGCGCGGCTCGCTCGGCACTGTTGCGCGTACCCGAGACGGTATCAATCACCTGACTGATGGTGGATTGCAACTTGTTGAGGAAGCTGTTGAACCACTTGGCCAGCTCGCCGATCTCGTCTTGCCGCTGGATCTCGATACGCTGGGTCAAATCCCCCTCACCACTGGCGATATCCTTGAGACGGGCAACTACGGCGCGGATGGGTGCCACAATCTGGCGCGCCATCAACCAGATAAAACTCAGGGCCACCAGCGAGATCAGCACCCCGATCGACAGTTGCGAGACCACGCTGCGATTGGCCTCACTGGCCAGATCATCCTGCAGTTGCTGGGCCGAGGCCAGCACTACGGCCCGTGGTAATTCAATATAGATGCCCCATTTACGATCGGTACCACGCATGGAGACCGGCACAAAGCTCTGCAACAGGGCTCCATCGCGGCTCCAGCGCGTCTGTTCCTGACCCTGATTGAGCCAGCCTTTCAGCTCGCTGGCCAGCCCCTGATACTTCTGGTCCAGCTCCCGCCCCAAGGTCACATCAAACTCATCGGCACCCGCCACGCGCCCCTCATGACTGACCAGCAATATTCTGCCTTTGCCGTCATAGAGCTCCTTGTCCATGGTAGAGACCAGATCCTGCAAGGTCGTCAGGGAGATATCAACGCCAGCTACCCCCAGTAATGTTCCCTGCTCCAGCAAAGGTACTGAGACTGAGGTAATCAAGACTTTCTTGTCGCCGACATCGTCCAGATAGGGTTCCAGCAGGCAGAGTGCCCGGGTGCGAATGCTGCAGCGATACCACTCGTTTTCAACACCACCGGCAGCGGTCGGACTGTCGTCAGCAAGCACATCTTCGTTCTGCACCTCGGGCACCAGCTTGCCGTTGTCATACGCCCAATAACTGGAGAAGCGCCCTTTGTCGTTGGCGCCGAGTGCGGTCGAGCCCTCATAGTTACTGTCTTCCCCATCCAGCTGGTCAGGCTCGAACACCGTATAGACGCCGAGCAGATTGGTCGATGAGGCGGCGGCATCGTGCAGTTGCTGATTGATGGCGCTGCGCAGCGCCTCTGACTGGACAAAGTTCTCGGCCCCATTCTTGCGCTGGAACAGTACGCTCTCGGCCAGCAAGCTGGCGCGGAAATAGGCCTCATCGAGATAGCTGGTCACCTTGGCCGCCTGCTCCGAGCCCATCGCCTTCATCCAGTTCTCGGCTGACTGCTGCGCCTCGTGCATGGTGGCTTGCCGCACCTGCTGTTGCATCTTGTTCGCGTTGTAAATCGAAGAGGCAACCAGAGCGGCGGCTGTCACCAACAGACAGCAACCGGCGATCAGGGTAATCCGACCCTGGACAGAAAGAGCGCTCATGCCAATATTCCTACGTCATACAGATATGGATAGATTATCGACTTTATAAACAAAAACTTAACTCTCTCACAGCAAATCCAGCGAGAGTTGATTAACTTCACCCTCTTTTGGCAAGCCCACCACCAAGCCCAGCAGGCGAACCGAGCGCCCTTGCGCCCGCTGTAGCCCCTCTTTGAGCAGGGGAACGAACAGGGCTGGCTGATAGCCACCCTGACTGCGATAGACGGTGGTCTGGTGGAAGTCTGCAAACTTGAGTTTAATCCCCTGCCCCATCACCTGCTCGGCAGGGCACGCCAGCTGAAATCGCCGCTCCAGCTCCGGCAACAGTTGCTGCAATACCGTCAGGCAAGCGGCTTCGTCACAAACATCGCTCGCCAAGGTGGTCTCCACCCCGATGGTTTTGCGGATCCGGTGCGCCTGCACCGGCTGTTCATCCAGCCCCCAGATCCGGGTCGTCAGCATCTCCCCCAGCTTGCCAAAACGGCTGCACAGCTCTTGTGCCGACAAGGCCCGCGCATCCTCACAGGTGTAGAGCCCCTGAGCCTCCAGCCGCTCGGCGGTCTTGCGCCCCACTCCGGGCAGTTTGCCGAGGGGCAACTGGCAGACAAATTCGGCCACTTCGTCGGGACGAATGACAAACAGACCATCAGGCTTGCGCTGCTCCGAGGCGAGCTTGGCGAGAAACTTATTGGGCGCCACACCCGCCGAGGCGGTCAATCCCAGTTCGGTGACGATGGCTTGCCGGATCTCTTGCGCCATCAGGGTGGCACTGCCACCACAACAGCGACTGTGGGTCACGTCGAGATAGGCCTCATCCAGCGACAGTGGTTCAACCTGATCGGTATAGCGCAGGAAAATGGCCCTGAGCTGACGGGAGATATCCTTGTACACCGCCATCCGTCCCGGGATCAGTACCAACGGCGGGCAGAGCTTTTTCGCCAGTGCACTCGGCATGGCGGAGCGCACCCCGAACCGGCGCGCCACGTAGTTGCAGGTCGAGATGACGCCGCGCCGCTCTGAGGCCCCACCGATGGCGAGCGGCACCTCCCGCAGCGCCGGGTTGTCCCGCATCTCCACCGCGGCAAAAAAGCAGTCCATGTCGATATGGATGATCTTGCGCATACCACTGTATAAATAAACAGACATGGCATCATCTTACCCCAAGGATAAGCGCAGCTCTATCTCTCTCGTTGCGGCTAAAATGGTAGACTCCAAGGAGACCTTTACCACCACAATGACAAGGAGCGTTCGGGATGAAATATCTTTGGCTGGGACTCGGGTTGCTGCCGCTGACCGGCATCGGCAAGAACAACCCGACGGCAGAGTGCCGCTGGCTGTACGACCGGATTGAGATACTGGAACAGGCCATCAAGAAAGGGGACACGCTCGGCACGGAGCAGGAGTTGTCACGCTGGAAAACTGAGTACAACAAAAAACAGTGCTCACAGTACGACTACTGAGCCGGGCAATATGGCGTGACTGATAACGGCAAATAACAAACGGGCCCCGATCAAGATGATCGGTGCCCGTTTTTCAACCCATGGCCAGCTGGATTCAGCAGCAGAGTGCGCTCAAGGCAGCACCATAGGGCCAGCGACGGCGGCCGCCACCTCATCCCCTTGCAGCACCCGAACCAGTTCGAGCGCAAACTCGATGGCACTGCCCGGCCCCTGACTGGTGATAAGGCGATGAGCCTCATCCCTGACTACCCGCTCATGTGACAGCTGCGATGTCGGTAGTCGGGACTGAAAGCCGGGATGACAGGTGACGATGGCACCCTCCAGCAGGCCATGATGTTGCAACACCACCACGGGGGCGGCGCAGATAGCAGCGCGCCAGCGACCAAGCGCGGCCTGCTCTTTGAGCAGATCGATGGCCAGCGGGGTATCACGGATCACTTCGCTGCCGGGCAGACCGCCGGGCACCACGATGGCTTCAAAGTCCCGACGGGTCAGCTCGTCGATATGACAATCGGCCACCAGCTGTACCCCGCGTGACGCTTTCACCTGCCGGGACCCGGCGGGGCAGCAAGAAGCCAGCACCACCTCGATGCTGGCACGCACCAGGGTATCGACAATGGCGACCGTCTCTATCTCTTCCGACCCGGGGGCCACCAGCACCAGTACACTCACGTTCGCCTCCTTGCTGCTTGCTCGGCCATGTAAAGGTCAGGCGGCCTGACTCTTCTCTTTGATCGCCTGATAGAGGCCCTGATTGACCGGTACGGCGATGCCATGCCGGGCAGCCTTGGCCAGCAGGAAGCCGGTGATGGCCTCAATCTCGGTCTCTCGTCCCAGCTCCATATCCTGATACATGGAGGAGTAATTGTCAGCGGTCAGTTCCACCACCGTCATCACCCGGCGCTGCAACTCTTCTGCCGTGGTAGTAATGCCTTCGGCGCACATCACATCCGCCACTTCCACGCAGATCTGCTGCAGGGCGTCGGCAAAACGGGGGCCAGCCAGCTCGCCATTTTTCAGCTTGTAGAGGGCAGTCAGGGGATTGATGGCACAATTGATGGCCAGCTTTTGCCACTGACGTACCAATACCTGCTCATCCCAACCAGCCTGACCCAGCGCCAGCGCCAGCTCATCCGCGAGCGCGGCGTGGGCCTTTGCGGCTTCATTGATCGGGCCGAGCCAGGTTTCGCCCTTGCCAGTATGACGGAAAACGAAATGGCCGCCCTGCATGGCGCCATGGCTGGTAACGCCGGCAATCACCGGGTTGTGCGGGAACATCTCGACCACCTGCTCGGCAATGCCCATCCCGTTGTGCAGCAGCACGATCGGCACGCCAGCATCCAGTTTGCTTACCAGCGGTGCCAGTGCGGCAACCACCTGACTGGCCTTGGTCATCACCAGCAGTCGCTTGATTTTGCCAGGTTTGCTGACAAATCCACGCTCGATATTGAGCAGTTGTACCTGCCCCTCCAGCGAGGTGAAATCGAACCCCGGATGGAGCGTGGACTTATGGTGTTCGCGCAACAAGACTCGGGTGGATTGACCGCTCTGGGTCAGCAGGGAGGCAAAAACGCCGCCGAGGGCGCCACAACCCAACAGTGACCACTGCGGGATCGCGGGTGGCATAACGGGCTGTCGGGAATTTTTTAATCCGCTTGGCATGGTGTGACTCTGTCAGGGTAAGGGTTGCAATCCTCTCAACCTGTTACCGGAGATAAGTGAAGAACTCGCTGGTGGACGCTAACGGGTCCACCCATCCTGTGCGCAGGGGATTCTAGCAGAGCAGCCCTATCAAAATCAGCAAATTTGCCCGTTTTCTGGTAGATTTGCCCCCCGATAACGCAACATGAGGAGCTCCGGCTATGCCGTCATTCGATATTGTCTCTGAAGTCAAAATGAACGAGGTGTTGAACGCAGTCGACAACGCCAATCGTGAACTGGCCACCCGTTTCGATTTTCGTGGGGTAGAAGCCAGCTTCGAGTTGAACAAGGAAGAGGTAAAACTGGAAGCCGATGCCGATTTCCAGCTCAAGCAGATGGTCGAAATCCTGCGCGCTGCTCTGCTCAAGCGCAACATCGAAAACAGCTCCATGGAGGTGGGTGACTCCGTTCACTCCGGCAAGCGCTTCCACCTGACCGTCAAGTTCAAGCAGGGGATCGAGAAAGAGATCGCCAAGAAGCTGGTCAAGCTGATCAAGGACTCCAAGATCAAGGTGCAGGTCGCTATCCAGGGTGATGAAGTGCGTGTCACCGGCAAGAAGCGTGACGATCTGCAAGAGACCATGGCACTGGTCCGTGGCGCCGAACTGGGTCAACCGATGCAGTTCCAGAACTTCCGCGACTAATTTATCCACTCAGCCGTGGCGCACTTGATGACTCGCGCCACGCTATCTAAATCGCGGCCATAAAAAAACCGGAGCAGATGCTCCGGTTTTTTGTACCCCAAGTTTGATTAGAACTTGTAGGTAACAGAGAAGTAGTGGCCGAAACCGGTAGTACTCAGACCACCAAAAGCACCATTGTTGATACCGTAGATTTCATTGAAGTACTTCAGACCGTAGCCAACAGCGTAACGATCGGAGTGCCAGTAGATACCGTGGAAGGTACCCAGACCATTGGCACTCTGGTTGCTGTCGCCGTGAGTATCTTTATCAAACAGATAATCCAGGTAGCCCTGATAGGAAACAAAGCTGCCGTTGGAGAAGGTATAGAAAGGTTTGAACCAGTTCATGGAGAACTGATAACCGTTCCAGTCACCTTCTTCTGCAGTGAAACCACTTTCGGTTGCATGACGAGCATACAGGTTCATGGCAACTTTACCGAACCAAGGTACCTGAACATCAGTACCCAGACCGATCATGTTCTCCATCATATTGCCATCTTTACCGTGACCGGTTTCAACGTTGTTCAACGTGGCAATATAGAGTTCTTGTACCGGGCCGAAGGAGAGATCCTTACCAGTCAGGGCATCCAAGGAGAGACGCGGAGCAAATTTCATGAAGATATTGCTGCCGTTATGCTTATCACTGTGGCTGCTTTGGAAGATATCGAACACATCGACATAGCCATACAGATCAAACATACCGGAACGACCACCAAATTCCATTTCCAGGTAGGTATCGTTGTAGCCATCCTTCGCGCTCATAGGACGCTGGTCGATGGTATGCATTACGTTGAACTGCATCCATTTGAAATCGTTCTTATGGATATCACCGCTGTAATCAGCAGCAAAGGCCGGAGTAGCGGCTGCAGCCAGCAGACCGGCAGCGATCAGAGTCTTGGTAAATTTGGCCATTTTATTGGTCTCTTGTGCGTTAGTTGAGGTTTTCCGTAGCCTGCCCACAAGGAGCGAGAGGAATTCTAATCAAATAAAATCAGGGGAGAAACAACTTCTCGGGAACTTTATCCGGAAGTGTGAATCTAATCACCCCCGATTCTACGCAAACGCTTGCTATTTGTCAGCCACTGAGAGCAACTCACTCCCCTTTCTGGCTACCAGCACGATCAACAACAACACAGGCAAGCCCAATAAACTGGTTCCGACAAAGAAGGCGCTGTAGCCAATCTGCTCCACGACCTGCCCGGAAAAACCGGCCAGTAACTTGGGCAACAGCAACATCACCGAGCTGAACAGCGCGTACTGAGTGGCCGAAAATGCCACATTGGTCAGGCTGGAGAGATAGGTCACGAAGGCCGCAGTGGCGATACCGGCACTGAGGTTATCCAGCGAGATGATCAGAGTCAGCAGCTCCAGGTTGTGACCGACCTGATGGAGCAGGGCAAACAGCAAGTTGGTGCTGGCGGTGAGCAGCGCCCCCAAAAATAGAATGCGCAGCGTGCCAAAGCGCATCACCAGCACGCCCCCAAATGCAGCGCCGACCAGCGTCATAATGACGCCAAACACCTTGGTAATTGTGGCAACCTCGGTCTTGCTGAACTGCATATCCACATAGAAGCTGTTAGACATCACCCCCATCACCACATCGGCGACCCGATAGCAGGCGATCAACGCCAAGATCAGCAGCGCCGAGCCGCCATAGCGGCGGAAGAAGTCGGCAAACGGACACCAGACCGCCTCATAGCCCCAGGCCCCCGCACTCGCCAGCAGCGCAGGCCACCCTTTATCCAGCAGCAACGCCTTGCGCTCGGCCTGTTGCTTGCCCTGCCCGGCCAGATCGATATCCGGTTCGTGGCAAAACAGGGTGGTGATGACCCCGAGTGACATCAAGCCCGCCATCACCAGATAGGTGACCTGCCAGCCACGATAGTCGTAGCCGCTGTTGCTGCCAAACCAGGCCGCCAACGCCAGCGCACCGGCACCCGCCATGATCATCGCCAGCCGGTAGCCGGTCATGTAGGAGGCCGCCATCGCCGCCTGCAGCCGCTCGGGGGCGGATTCGATGCGATAGGCATCGATAACGATATCCTGTGTGGCCGAGGCAAAGGCCACCAGCAGGGCAAACAGCGCCAGGTGGGCCAGCTCGGTCTTGGGATCGCAGAACGCCATGCCGACCAGCGCGGCAGCGATCAGCAACTGGGAGAACAACATCCAGCTGCGACGACGCCCCAGCAGCGTGGAGAGCAACGGCAGCGGCATGCGATCCACCAGCGGCGACCACAACCATTTAAAGCCATAGGCGAGCGCCACCCAGCTCATGTAGCCGATATCGGTCAGGCTGACATCTGCCTCGCGCAACCAGAATGAGAGGGTACCGAACACCAGTAGCAGCGGCAGACCCGATGAAAAACCCATGGCAAAGAGAATAAACACCCGAAATTCGAGATAGACGGCGAGGGACTCTCTCCAGCTTGGTTTGCGGATCATGTTCAACTACCTGACGACTTTGGAAAAGTGCGTCATTTTGGCAGGTTGATGGCAGATAGCCAAGGCGAGCAAAGAGATAGGCGCAAAGAAGCCCGGATAGAGAAAAGGCACATTCCAAGCGGGATGTGCCTTGCATGCTAGCGTGAGCAGACGTGGCCGATGGCCTGCGCCTGACGAGGATTATTTGCCCGCTTTCTTGTCGACTTTCTTGTCCGCCGGGGTTTCTGCCAGCAACACCACCTTCTTCAGAATAATGGGGCTGGTCGGCACATCGTTGGCTCGAAGAATGGAGCTGTAACCGGTCTGCACCTGAGCCAGCTTGTCCAGCACCTCCATCCCCTGCACTACCTGACCGAACACGGTATAACCCGCGGCGCCACCGGCGTTGAGGTTGTTGTTGTCGACCAGATTGAAGTAGAACTGGCGGGTGGCGCTGTCGACCGCCTGGGTACGGGCCATGGCGATGGTACCGCGCTTGTTGGGCAAACCACCACGGGATTCGTTGACCACCGGCTCATAGGTAGGCAGTTGCTGGAACTGCTGGTTGTAACCGCCCCCCTGCACCACGAAGTCCTGGATCACCCGGTGAAAGATGCTGCCGTCGTAGCTGCCATCAGCCACGTAGCGCAGGAAGTTCTTCACAGTCTGTGGCGCCTGCTTGGA
Organism: Aeromonas allosaccharophila; assembly: GCF_016026615.1. NCBI lineage: Bacteria > Pseudomonadati > Pseudomonadota > Gammaproteobacteria > Aeromonadales > Aeromonadaceae > Aeromonas > Aeromonas allosaccharophila. Next base: position 2,520,711 of record NZ_CP065745.1, read on the forward strand.
CGCCAGCTCCACCACGATATTGCCGTGGTTGGTCTCCATTCTGACCTTCGGACCAGCGAACGCCAGCGGGGCGATCAGCATCGCCAGCAACCAGAGTTTTTTCATCATCAGACCCCTGCACCGTTCGGTTGACCTTTCAGGTAACCGCGCAGCGCATCATCCGCCATGATCTGCTGCAGCACGCTACCCAGTTGCAGGTTCAGTGTAGACTCCAGATCGGCCATACTTGGCTCGCTCGGGCTCTCCTTGCTGGAGGACATGTTGAACTGCTTGGTCAGACGGTTGCCCTGGAAATCGGCGATCACCTGCAGGCTGACGCGGGACTTGGTGACATAGGTAAAGGTCTTCTCTTCCACATTGACTGCTGCGTTGGAGATCACCAGCGTCAGGTTGGTGGTGCCACTGTTGCCCACTTCCAGACCCTGGCTACGCAGCCCTTCGGCCAGCCGCTCGGCCATCAGCAGGTTGAGCGGACGTTCACTGTTGACCAGCACCGGCGCTTTCTCTTTATGTTTGATGGAGAAGACATAGGCAGCCTCACGCTTGTCTACCCCTTCCATGGTGATGCGATTGCCAGAGTAGTATTGCTGGTTGGCGGGGATCACCTGCGGATTGAGCAGCGCCGTCTCCGGCCAATGAGTGGCACACCCGCCCAGCATCAGGGCGGCCAGCAGCAAGAGTGACTTTTTCATCATGGTTTCCTTTGGCTTTAGCGTTTGATGGCTTTCAAAATAACGAATTTGCTGTTCGACGCAACGACTTGTGCGTTGGCAAACAAGCGCTTGAGTTTGTTGTGATAGTCCAGATGACGGTTGCCTACTATCCAGAGTTCCCCCCCTTGAGGCAACACCCGGTGCGCATCGCTGAACATCTGCCAGGCGATATGATCGGTGATCGCCTGCAGCTGATGGAAGGGGGGATTGCAGAGGATCCGATCCGCCGAGCCGACCGCCATGCCATCGAGACAGTTATTGACCATAAAGCGGGCGCGCGGCAGTGCATCAGGCAGATTGTGCTCGACGTTGAGCTGTGCCGAGGCGACCGCCATATAGGATTCATCGATAAAGGTCACCTCAACCTCGCTGTCTTTAGCAAGCAGCGACAACCCCAGCACCCCGTTACCACAGCCCAGATCGATCACCTTGCGGGCGCTATGTATCGGTAAATTGTCCAGCATAAAGCGGGCACCGATATCGAGACTGGTGCGCGAAAAGACGTTGGCATGGTTGTGGATGAGCATGTCAGTTCCCTCCAGCGGCCACACGGTCGGGAAGGGATTGACCAGTGCGGGACGCTCAGCCTGCGGCTCGCAGTGAATGAGGCGCGCCTTTTTCCAGGCCAGCGAGGTACGGGTGGGCCCCAGATACTTCTCGAACAATTTGAGCGTGGAAGTATGAATATCCTTCGCCTTGCCAGCGGCAATGACCCGGGTCGCAGGTGTCACTACATCCCGCAATGCCAGCAGTTGCTGCTCCAGCAGTGCCTGATATTTGGAGACCTTGATCACCACCAGCGCAGGGGCGTCGGGCAGCGGTGCCAGCGCATCCTGCAAGGTAATCCCGCCGGCATCCAGTCCGTTTTCGGCCAGATTGGCCAGGGTCGCCCGCTCGCTGATGTAGGAGTCGGTGACGCAGCACGGGGAGTGCGGATGCAGATAGGCGGCCAACGCGCCAAAGCCATCATTCATGATGATGACGGGGCCCGCCTGCTCGAGGGGAGACTCCGCCAGAATATTGATCAGATATTCGTCAGCCGCATCCCAGGCTTGCAGCGTCTCCTGACTCTGGCGCGGATAGCGGTAGAGTGTGAGCTGGCAATGGGGAGTGTCGAGAAGGGTTTGCATAGGAAGAGTCCAACCTCGGCTTGATTCGTGTATACAGGCGCCAGGGGCGACGCAAAGTGGCGCTATTCTAGCGAGGACCAGGAATTTCACCAGTTCGATGCGCATCAAGGGGGCAACTGACCGGTGATTTCCCCCTTACGGGGGCTTATTCCATCACGCGACAGCCGATAGAATGGCCCGACATTCACTCTGGAAGCCGATCCGATGACCATCCAACAACTGATTGAAGCCAAGCTGACCGCCGCCCTCTCCCCCACCGTGCTTGAGGTGATCAACGAGAGCCACATGCACCGTGTGGAACCCGGCTCAGAGAGCCACTTCAAGGTGGTGATCGTCAGCGAGCAATTTGCAGGGCAGCGGCTGCTGGCCCGTCATCGTCAGGTCAATGCCGTGCTGGCCGACGAGCTGGCCGGCGCAATTCATGCACTGGCGCTGCATACCTACACGACAAGCGAGTGGCAGGAAAAAGGCCATGCCCCGCGAACCCCGAGCTGCGTTGGCAAACCGTCACTCTCCTGAACTGGGCGGCACCACACCCTTCCCATCGCGCACCCGCTAACAAAAATGAAACAAATTTTCCCCATTGGCCCCGAAAAGACTACATCCAAGGGGGTATTTTTCAGCATCAAGGCTTGTTGTTGACAGTTAAAACAACAACAAATACCCCCATTGAGGTAGTGAAATAAAAAAACCTTTAAAACCACGACTTACAAGGTGTCGGGGGCTTATTCATTGCAGGTTAATTTTGTGATGGCACGGGGATTTTGCCCATTTGGCATGGCAGAAAATGCACCTTAAGTGGTAAACTCAAGCGCTTTTGAGTGAGCTTGCATGTTGAATAATTGTTGAGCCTGACCACCTGGCGCAGCCACAACATCGACTCATTCAACCACCCGTCGTGATGTATTTCTCGGCGCTAACCAACCTCTCCCGTAACGGTAGTGCAATTGAGTATGATTACAATCAAAAGAGGACTGGACATCCCCGTGCTGGGTGCGCCAGAGCAAGTAATCTACGATGGCCCCGCCATCACCCGTGTTGCGACACTGGGCGAGGAGTTTGTGGGGATGCGACCTACTATGTTCGTCAAAGTAGGTGATCGCGTCATCAAAGGTCAGGATCTTTTTGAAGACAAGAAGAATCCGGGCGTTAAATTCACAGCTCCTGCCACCGGTGTGGTTTCAGAAATCAACCGTGGTGCCAAACGTGTTCTCCAGTCCGTGGTCATCGACCTCGACGGTTCCGATGAACAGGTGACATTTGAGCATTTTGCCTCTGCCGAGCTGGCCAAGCTCGAGCGCAGCAAGGTGCAAGAGATCCTGGTCGCATCAGGTCAGTGGACTGCGTTTCGTACCCGTCCGTTCAGCAAAGTCCCCGCAGTAGGCACAGCCCCGCGCGCCATCTTTGTGACCGCAATGGACACCAACCCGCTGGCAGCCGATGCCGAGCTGATCATCAAGGAACAGCCACAGGCCTTCCTCGATGGCCTGGCCGTATTGACCCGCCTGACCGACGGCACCGTCTACGTCTGTAAAGGCGAAGGCAGCCTGCCCCACTCTCCGCTGACTCAGGTCAAGGAAGAGATCTTTGTCGGTCCGCACCCTGCCGGTCTGCCGGGTACCCATATCCACTTCCTGGATCCGGTCAGCAGCACCAAGGTGCAGTGGCACATCAACTATCAGGATGTGATCGCTCTCGGCAAGCTGTTCACCACCGGTCAGATCTGCACCGACAAGGTGATCGCGCTGGCTGGCCCGAACGTGCTCAAGCCGCGTCTGCTGCGTACCCGCCTGGGCGCCTGCATCAGCCAGCTCACCAACAACGAGCTACGCGCCGACGAAAACCGTATCATCTCCGGTTCTATCCTGAGTGGTGCCAAAGCCGAAGGGGTTCACGACTACCTGGGTCGCTACCACAATCAGGTTTGCGTGCTGGGTGAAGGTCGCGAGAAAGAGTTCCTGGGCTGGATCAACCCCAGCGCCAACAAGTTCTCTATCACCCGGACCACCCTCTCTCATCTGATGAAGGGCAAGCTGATCAACTTCACCACCACTACCAACGGTAGTGACCGTTCCATGGTGCCTATCGGCAACTATGAGCGGGTGATGCCACTCGACATCCTGCCTACCCTGCTGCTGCGGGACATGGTCTCCGGCGATAGCGACGGTGCGCAAGCACTGGGCTGCCTGGAGCTGGATGAGGAAGATTTGGCGCTCTGTACCTTTGTCTGCCCCGGCAAGACAGAGTACGGCCCGATCTTGCGTGAGTGCCTGACCAAGATTGAACTGGAAGGTTAAGCGATGAGTTTCAAGCAACTTCTTGAAAATATGGAACACCACTTCGAACCGGGTGGAAAGTACGCCAAGTACTACGCCCTGTTCGAAGCGGCGTACACCCTGTTCTACACCCCGGGTACCGTTACCCGCAACGCCTCCCACGTTCGTGATGCGCTCGATCTGAAGCGCATGATGATCATGGTGTGGCTGGCCGTGTTCCCGGCCATGTTCTGGGGCATGTTCAACGTGGGTAACCAGGCGATTGCCGCCATTGCCCACATGGGCTCGGCTGCAGGTGCCAGCAGCTGGCAATATGCGCTGGCTACCATGCTGGGTGCCTCCCTCGATCCGGCTGTCGCCGGTATCGGCAGCAAGATGCTGATTGGCGCCACCCACTTCTTCCCGATCTACCTGACCGCGTTCCTGGTCGGTGGCTTCTGGGAAGTGCTGTTCGCCATGGTGCGCAAACACGAGATCAACGAAGGCTTCTTCGTAACCTCCATCCTGTTTGCCCTGATCGTGCCGCCCGAGCTGCCCCTGTGGCAAGCTGCGCTGGGTATCACCTTCGGTGTGGTGATGGCCAAAGAGGTGTTCGGTGGTACCGGCAAGAACTTCCTGAACCCGGCGCTTGCTGGTCGTGCGTTCCTGTTCTTCGCCTACCCGGGCCAGATCTCCGGTGACGCCGTATGGGTGGCCGTTGATGGCTTCTCCGGCGCGACTGCTCTGAGCCAGTGGGCCCAAGGCGGCCAGATGTCGCTGATCAACGGTGCAACCGGTCAGGCTATCAGCTGGATGGACGCTTTCCTGGGTAACCTGCCGGGTTCCATCGGTGAAGTCTCTACCCTGATGATCCTGCTGGGTGCTGCCATGATCGTTTACATGCGCATCGCCTCCTGGCGCATCATCGCCGGCGTGATGATCGGTATGATCGCCACCTCCCTGCTGTTCAACGTCATCGGTTCCGATACCAACCCCATGTTCAACATGCCGTGGCACTGGCATCTGGTACTGGGTGGCTTCGCCTTCGGTATGGCCTTCATGGCGACCGACCCTGTCTCCGCTGCCTTTACCAACAAGGGCAAGTGGTGGTATGGCGCCCTGATCGGCGTGATGGTCGTGCTGGTGCGCGTGGTCAACCCTGCGTTCCCGGAAGGCATGATGCTGGCCATTCTGTTTGCGAACCTGTTTGCTCCCCTGTTTGACCACTTCGTCGCTCAGGCAAACATCAAGCGGAGGATTGCACGTGGCGTTTAATAAAGATTCAACCCTCGGCACCGTCAGCGTGGTTACCGGCCTCTGTCTGGCCTGTTCCATCGTGGTATCCGTTGCCGCTGTGGGCCTGCGTTCTACCCAGCAGGAAAACAAGGCGCTCGACAAGCAGAGCAACATCCTCGCCGTAGCCGGTGTGGATGTGAGCGATGTGGCAAAGCGCGACCTGGCCAAACTGTACGGCGAGAAGATCGAAGCCCGTCTGGTGGATCTGACCACAGGTGAATTTGTTGACGGCGATGCCGACAACTTCGACACCAAGCTGGCAGCCAAAGATCCGGCCCGCAGCATCCGTCTTGCCGCTGCTGACGACAAAGCCAGCCTGCGCCAGATCTCCAAATTGGTTCCCGTGTTCTTCGCCAAAGATGCCGAAGGCAAGGTAGACAACATCATTCTGCCCATTTATGGCCAGGGTCTGTGGTCAACCATGTATGCCTTCGTCGCCGTTGCCGCTGATGGCCAGACCATCAAGGGCATCACCTACTACGACCACGGTGAAACTCCGGGTCTGGGTGGCGAGATCGAAAACCCGGCCTGGCAGGCGCTGTTCAAGGACAAGAAACTGTTCGACCAGAATGGCATGCCGGCGCTGCGCGTCATCAAGGGCCATGCCCCTGAAGGTTCAGAGCATGATATCGACGGCCTGTCCGGCGCTACCCTGACCGGTAACGGCGTACAGCATACCTTCGACTTCTGGATGGGTCCCAAGGGCTTCGGTCCTTTCCTGGCCAAGGTTCGTGCAGGAGAAATCAACAATGGCTGACAAGAGCGAAATGAAGAAGTTGCTGTTGACGCCTGTGCTGGGCAACAACCCCATCGCCTTGCAGGTGCTGGGTGTCTGTTCTGCACTGGCGGTTACCAGCCAGATGAAAACTGCGTTTGTAATGACCCTCGCGGTCATGGCGGTCACCGCCTTCTCAAACCTGTTCATCTCCCTGATCCGCAACCAGATCCCGAACAGCGTCCGGATCATCGTGCAGATGGCGATCATCGCCTCACTGGTTATCGTGGTTGACCAGGTGCTCAAGGCGTACGCCTATGACATCTCCAAGCAACTGTCGGTCTTCGTGGGTCTGATCATCACCAACTGTATCGTGATGGGCCGCGCCGAAGCGTACGCCATGAAGAGTGCCCCGCTGCCCTCCTTCCTGGATGGTATCGGCAACGGTCTGGGCTATGGTGCCATTCTGCTGAGCGTGGCAACCGTGCGTGAACTGCTGGGCTCCGGCACCTGGTTCGGCATCGAGCTGCTGCCGCTGGTGAACAACGGTGGCTGGTATGTGCCCAACGGCCTGCTGCTGCTGCCGCCGAGTGCATTCTTCATCATTGGTCTGATCATTTGGGGCGTGCGCACCAAGGATCCCAAGCAGGTGGAGGCGAAGGATTAAGGTATGGAACACTATCTGAGTCTGTTGATTAAATCGATCTTCATCGAAAACCTTGCACTCTCCTTCTTTCTGGGGATGTGTACCTTTCTGGCGGTGTCCAAGAAGGTAAAGACCTCCATGGGTCTGGGTATTGCCGTTATTGTGGTGCAGACCATCGCGGTTCCTGCCAACAACCTGATCTACAACTACGTGCTTAAAGATGGCGCTCTGGTATCCGGTCTGGATCTGAGCTTCCTGAGCTTCATCACCTTCATCGGTGTGATTGCAGCACTGGTACAGATCCTGGAGATGGCGCTGGACAAGTACTTCCCGGCACTCTACAACGCGCTGGGTATCTTCCTGCCGCTCATCACCGTGAACTGCGCCATCTTCGGTGGCGTCTCCTTCATGGTGCAGCGTGACTACAACTTCATGGAGTCTGTAGTCTACGGTGTGGGTTCAGGGGCAGGCTGGATGCTGGCGATCGTTGCGCTGGCAGGTATCCGCGAGAAGATGAAGTACTCCGATGTTCCGGAAGGCCTGCGCGGTCTGGGCATCACCTTCATCACCGCCGGCCTGATGGCGCTGGGCTTCATGTCCTTCTCTGGTATCTCCCTGTAATCGGCTTTCCTGCAATCAGAAAGGAACGATAGATGGAAATTATTTTGGGTGTGGTCATGTTTACCGTGATCCTGCTGGCACTGGTGGCAGTCATTCTGTTCGCCAAGTCCAAGCTGGTGACCGCGGGCGACGTGACAATCAGCATCAATGGTGACCCGGCCAAGGCTGTGACCAGCCCGGCCGGTGGCAAGCTGCTCGGCGTGCTGGCTGGCAGCGGTATCTTCGTCTCCTCCGCCTGTGGCGGCGGTGGCTCCTGCGGCCAGTGCAAGGTACGGGTGAAATCCGGTGGCGGCGACATTCTGCCGACCGAACTGGATCACATCAGCAAGGGCGAAGCCCGTCATGGCGAGCGTCTGGCCTGTCAGGTTACCGTTCGCTCCGACATGGATATCGAACTGCCGGAAGAGATCTTCGGGGTGAAGAAGTGGGAATGTACTGTTATCTCCAACGATAACAAGGCCACCTTCATCAAGGAGCTCAAGCTGCAGATCCCCGATGGCGAGAGCGTACCGTTCCGCGCCGGTGGTTATATCCAGATTGAAGCCCCGGCTCACCACGTGCACTACAAGAACTTCGATATTCCCGAGGAGTATCGCGGTGACTGGGATCGCTTCAAGATCTTTGAGCTGGAGTCCAAGGTCGATGAGCCGATCATCCGTGCCTACTCCATGGCCAACTATCCGGAAGAGTTCGGCATCATCATGCTGAACGTGCGTATCGCTACGCCGCCCCCGAGCAACTGGACAGCCCCTCCGGGACAGATGTCCTCCTACATCTTCAGCCTGAAGGCTGGCGACAAGGTGACCATCTCCGGTCCGTTCGGTGAGTTCTTCGCCAAGGACACCGATGCCGAAATGGTATTCATCGGTGGTGGTGCAGGTATGGCGCCGATGCGTTCCCATATCTTCGACCAGCTGCGTCGCCTGAAGTCCAAGCGCAAGATGAGCTTCTGGTACGGGGCACGTTCCAAGCGCGAAATGTTCTATGTCGAAGACTTTGACATGCTCGCCGCCGAGAACGAGAACTTCACCTGGAACGTCGCGCTGTCTGATCCGCAACCGGAAGACAACTGGGACGGCTACACCGGCTTCATCCACAACGTGCTCTACGAGAACTATCTCAAGAACCACGAAGCACCGGAAGATTGCGAGTTCTACATGTGTGGACCTCCGGTGATGAACGCTGCCGTCATCAACATGCTCAAAGATCTGGGCGTTGAAGACGAAAACATCCTGTTGGATGACTTTGGTGGTTAATCCATGCACAGTGTTGTAAAGACCTGGCTAGCCTTCGGGCTAGCCTTTTTCTTGACTGGGTGCGGTCAGGAAACGGTCCAATCCAAACCGGAGATCCATATCACCGGTAGCACCATGGGCACTTACTACTCCATCAAGGTGGCGGACAGCGCCATCAGCGATCCGGCCAAATTGCAGGCCGAGGTCGATGTGTTGCTGGAGCGGGTCAACGATCAGATGTCGACCTATCGCCCCGATTCCGAACTGTCGCGCTTCAACCAGCATCGCAGTGCCACGCCGATCGTGGTGTCCCGTGACACCGCACGGGTCGTCACAGAGGCCATTCACATTGGCCGTGAGAGCCAGGGGGCGCTGGACGTCACCGTAGGCCCCTTGGTCAATCTGTGGGGCTTTGGCCCGGACAAGAAGCCGACCAAGATCCCCTCCGACGAGCTGATCACCCAGACTCGCCAGAAGACTGGCCTGGGCAACCTGCACGTAGTGACCTCGGTGGATGCCGACACCCTGCAAAAGGATATTCCCGACCTCTACGTCGATCTCTCCGCCATCGCCAAGGGCTTTGGTGTGGACAAGGTGGCCGAGTATCTGGAGTCCCTGGGTGCACGCAACTATCTGGTCGAGATTGGCGGCGAGCTGCGGATCAATGGCGTCAACGGCAAGGGTCACCCCTGGCGCGTCGCCATCGAGAAGCCCACCGCGGGCACCGGCACGGTGCAAGAGGTGATTGTGCCCGGTGACAACGGGGTAGCCACCTCTGGCGATTACCGCAACTACTATGAACTGGATGGTCAGCGCTTCTCCCACACCATAGATCCGCGCAGCGGCAAGCCGATCCAGCACCGTCTGGTGTCGGTCACCGTGATCCACCCTTCCTGCATGACCGCAGACGGGCTGGCCACCGTGTTTATGGTGATGGGGACCGAGAAGAGCCTGGCCTATGCCAACGAGCGAGGCCTGGCGATCTTCGTGATCACCAAGACGGACAACGGCTTTGAAGAGGCCTACTCCGATGCCTTCAAGCCCTATCTGGTCAAGAAGTAAGAGGTAGAGATGCAGATTTTTCTGATCACCTTCGGGGTATTCATGCTGGTGATAGCCGCCATGGCTATCGGTTACATCTTCCAGAAGAAGACCATCTCCGGCTCCTGTGGCGGTCTGGGTAGCGTTGGCATCGAGAAAGAGTGCGATTGCCCGGAACCCTGCGACAACCGCAAGAAGAAGATGGCCAAGGAAGAGGCCCGTCGCAAGATGCTGGAAGAGAACCGCATCATCTGATGACCCCGACCTTTCGGTAAACAAAAGCGCGCCATCGGCGCGCTTTTTACTGGGCGTGATCTTGCATTAGCCGTCAGGGCTGACGCTCGATATAGAGGATCACCTCCCCCAGATGGATGCCGAACTTGCTGATAGCAGCGCGGTTGATCAGGCGATCATCATCCAGCAGATACATCCAGTCATCGAAGCTCACCCGCACCACCTCGCCATCCGGCAGCACCAGATCGAGCTGGTAGCGCCAGTTGAGGGCAAAGCCTTGGGTTTTACCCACCGCCTCCCCCACCACATCGGAAGCAGTACCACGCCAGTGACCATCATCGCCCTTGCTCAGATACCAGGTACGGGTCTGCTGGCGACCATCATCAAAGTAGAACTGCTCGAACAGCTCTCCCTTACCATCTTTCCAACGACCCACCATATCGACCCGAAAGCGACTGGTCACTTCGCCGCTGCGGTCGGTCACCAGGCCGTGAGCCACCAGCTTGCCGTTGAAGAAACGGGCGAGATCCCAGTTTGGCCCCTGCCCCCGATAGCCATCGAGACTGGCGCCACAGCCGCTCAGCAGCAAAAAGGGGATCAACAGCAACCAGCGGTATGCACGATAGAAAGACATCAGACACTCCATGTTCAGGGTTGGCCACGCAGGCGACGAGTCAGGGCGGGATCGCGGCTGTTGTCAGCCAGCCAGATGGCAAGAAAAGCGGCCGAGAATTGTGGATCGGCCAGGGTGCCGAGCGGCTTCTCCTGCCACCAGAAGTGGCCTGTCCCGCCCTTGTCGACATAGAAGGTGAGCTTGTCGCCCGCCTGCACATCGGGCCAGAGTGCGGCGAGCTTCCCGAGCCAGCGCTGACGCTCGGCATCAGAGCCAAGACCGAGCCGCTGCCACTCGGCGGCAGTAGCGCTCAGCAGATCTTCCCGCTCGATGGATCTGGCATAGGTGAGGGTCAGAGCCTGTGGATAGTGACCGGGCTGATAGTGCCCGCTCGCACTGTAGAGGGTGGCATCGTAGAGCTTGAACCAGAGCCAGTTCATCTCCCCCTGCCCGACCGGGCGCAGCTGCTGCCAGGGGGCGGCAGAAGCGTGCACAGCGGTTGCAGCAAAGAGCGTAAACGCCAGCAGTAGCGGGTTAATTCCACCCCATATGCCAGTGGTTGGGGTCTTCCAGTTCATGCCAGTCCATCTCCTGTTCCTGCAGGGTGTTGATATCCTGCATCACCACCTGCATCAGCTCCCCTTTCGAGTTCCGCTGGCAGGCAACCACCAGATAGAAGCGATCAGCGAGCTCGTGCTGGCTCTCTTTGGTCCATTTGGAAAAAAGCAACGAGTCGGTCGAAAAGGTGTTTGTCATGACTCACCCTCCAGCTTGACCATTACCCACAGGAGTACGGGCAACCACCACATCCAGATCACTGCCAGCAGCGCCGTACTGATCCAGATGCCCCAGGGTAAGTTTACTGCCCCCATGGCGGCCCCCGCCACATAAGAGGAGGCTCCGCCAAACACGCCAAACAGCGCCTGCTGCCAGCGGGGCAAGCGCAGCAGCCAGCGCATGCCGTGGCCCAGCGTCAGGGCAAAACCGAGCCAGAGCAGCACCAGCCAGAGGGGAAAACCGGAAGGAAAGCGGAACAAGCCGAGCTGCCAGAGCAGCACATCCAGCAGACAGCCAGCAACCGCGATGGGAAGCAGCCGCCAGTCACGCTGGCGGCTGGGCGAGAAGAGAAAGTGCAGCAGCAACATTGCCAGCAGCGGGCCCGGCTGCTGCCACTTCACCGCCAGCAACCAGTAGAGGTTGAACCCCAGCAGGTGAGCCCACTGCCACATGGTCAGTGACCGCTTACTGGCAAATCACCCGACCAGCCAGCAGGCCCCGGCTTGGCGGCCTCCAGCTGCACCAGACTGATACTGCGCTCCCAGAATCCCCCCTCGCAATAGGCGAAGTAGAAGTGCCACAGCCGGATAAAATCCTGGCTGTAACCGAGCTTGGGTAGCTCGGGTGCCAGCGCCAGAAAACGCTCGCACCAGTGAGCCAGGGTGCGGGCATAGTGATGGCCGTGATCGTGCAATCGCACCAGCTGCATGTCGGTCTCCCGCGCCAGCAAGCCCGCCATCTGGGAGACGCTGGGCAGGCAGCCACCGGGGAATATGTAGCGTTGGATGAAATCGACCCCGCGCAGATACTGGGCATGGCGCTGATCGGCGATGGTGATGGCCTGAATGAGCAGGCGGCCACCGGGCTTGAGCAGCCGCGACAGCTGGCGGAAATAATCGGGCAGGAAGGCGTGCCCCACCGCCTCGATCATCTCGATGGAGACCAGCTTGTCGTAACTGCCCTCCAGCTTGCGGTAGTCCTCCAGCAGCAAGGTGATGCGATCCCCCAGCCCCTCCCGCGCAATCCACTCCTTGGCATAGTCATGCTGGGCCCGGGAGATGGTGGTGGTCGTCACCCGGCAGCCGTAGTGGCGGGCGGCATAGACGGCGAGGCCGCCCCAGCCGGTACCGATCTCCAGCAGATGATCGTCAGGCCCCAGTGCCAGCCGCTCGCAGATGGTGCGCAGCTTGGCCTGCTGTCCCTCTTCCAGAGTGGCCTCGGCGCTCGGATAGATGGCGCTCGAGTACTGCATATGGCTGTCGAGAAAACCCTGATAGAGGGTATTGCCGAGATCGTAGTGGGCGGCGATGTTGGAGCGCGAGCCGGTCAGAGTATTGCGATTGAGCCAGTGGCGCACCTTGTTGAAGGGGAAACTGAGCCAGCCGAGGCGCCGCTCGAGGGAGTCGAGCAGGGTCAGGTTGCGAGCCAGCAGCCGTACCAGCGCCACCGGATCCGGGCTGGTCCAGAGCCCCTCCACCCAGGTTTCTCCGGCGGCAATGCTGCCCCCCAGCAACAGGCGGCGATAGAAGGCCGGATCCTGCACCACCAGTTCGGCATGCAGATCAGTGCCCGCGACGCCAAAGCTGTGGCGCTCACCACCATCCCACAGCAGCAGCTGGCCATGTTCGAGACGCCCCAGCAGTTTGAGCAGCAATTGCCTTGCACTTTTATCGATGAATGAGGCTGAGAGGGTAGATTGAGCAAGTTCCATTAGCGGCTCTCCGGATGGGTAAATATCGGTGTTCGTTTGATAAAAAGACGCAGGGCCTGCCAGTAGATCCCGAGCAGCACCTTCATGGTCATCCAGGGCCAGCGGGCCAGCAGAGCCACCAGCCCCTTGCGGGACAGGGGCTCGCGTTGCAGCGCCAACGTGGCGTCAAACAGCTTGGCTTCACCGGATACGGGATGACTCTCGATATGGATCAGTGTCTCCTGCGCGGGCGGCCTGATACGCCAGTGGTAACGCATCGCCAGCCCCATAAACGGGGAGACGTGAAAATCCTTGTCATGGGGCGCCAGCGCCGCCAGATCCAGCAGATAATAGTGGCGCTCGTTCCAGGGGGTGTTCGAGACCTCCGCCAGCAGATAGCGGGCTTCTCCTTGTCGGTAGCAGAAGTAGAAGTTGACCGGACTGAAGTAGAACCCCAGACAACGGACATTGCCGAGCAGCAGCACCCGTCCCTCGGAGTCGGCATCGCCACCCAGCTCGCTCACCTTCTGCCACACCGCCTGCTTGAGGCTTCCCTCACTGCCCTTGAGATAGTCATGGCGGTGAAACGAGAGCAGCCCCGCCCGCTCCACCCCGAACCAGCGCCCCTGATCGAGCTGCGGCAGTTCGTCGAGATCCAGTCCCAGCATAAAGAGGCTGTAGGAGAAAGCGTGGGCCCGCGGCGCAAAACGGCGGTGGCGCACCGAACCCTGCCAGATGGCGCTGGTGACGCCAGCCAGTTCGTCGGCACGCTCATGTTCAGTGGCCACGGTGGCGCCGCTCATAGCTCGGCTCCGAAGCGCCTGGCGACGTCCAGCGCGCTGCGCACCCCATCCTCATGAAAGCCGTTGTACCAGTAGGCGCCGCAGAAGTGGGTATGATGCTGGCCGCAGATCTCCGCGCGCCGCTGCTGGGCAGCAATAGAGGTCTTATTGAACACCGGATGGTGGTAGACGAAGCGGCGCAGCACCTTGCTCTCATCCACCTTGCCCTTGGGGTTGAGGCTGACGCAGAAGGGCTCCGGCGAGTTAACCCCCTGCAGGATGTTCATGTTGTAGCTCACCAGCGGCCGCGCCTCGTCGTTGCCATCGAGCTGATAGTTCCAGCTGGCCCATGCCTTGCGACGGGTGGGCAGGCAGCGCGCATCGGTATGGAGCCAGACATCGTTGGCCTGATAGGGCATGTCGCCGAGAATAGCCTGCTCCCGCTCGCCGGGATCTGCCAGCAGCGCCAGCGCCTGATCGCTGTGGCAGGCGAAGATCACCTCGTCAAACCGCTCCTCGCCATAAGAGCTCTGGATCACCACGCCGTCCGCGTCCCGCCGCACGCTCTGCACCGGACAGGCGAGGCGGATCTGCGACTGCCAACCCGCCGTAAGGGGGCCGATATATTCCCGCGAGCCACCCGGAATCACGTACCACTGTGGGCGATTGGCCACATCGAGCAGGCCGTGGTTGGCAAAAAAGCGCAGGAAGAAGCCAAGAGGGAAGGCGCGCATATCGGCCAGGGTCGATGACCAGATCGCCGCCCCCATAGGCAAGATGTAATGGCGGGCGAAGTAGTCGCTAAACTCCCCCGCCAGCAGAAAGTCCCCCAGGGTCAGCTCGGGGCCCGCGCCCTGATGTTGACCATCGGCCAGCCAGGCCCGCGCCTCCCGGTTGAACCGCAAGATCTCGGCGACGAAGCCATAGAAACGGGGGCTCAGCAGATTGCTGCGCTGGGCAAACAGGGTATCGAGATTGTGGCCGTTATACTCCAGCCCCTCCGGGCTTTTCACCGAGAAGCTCATCTCGGCCGGTTGCCGTTCCATGCCGATCCGCGCCAGCAACTTCAAGAAGTTGGGGTAGGTGCGATCATTAAAGACGATAAAGCCGGTGTCGATGGCATAGCTGCGGCCAGCCAGATCCACATCGACGGTGGCGGTGTGGCCACCCAGGGTCGGCGCCGCCTCGAACAGGGTAATGTCATGGAGTTTGTGGAGCAGAAAACCGGCTGTGAGCCCCGAGATCCCTGAACCGACGATGGCGATCTTTTTCTTCATGAATGTCTTCCTTTCGATACGAGTGCGCGACCAAGGCGCAGCCAGAGCCCCACCGGCAACACACCAAGCAGGCGCAGCAACCAGATGAAACGGCGGGGAAAGTGGATCTGGTGACGACCAGCGGTCAGCCCGTCCATGATGGCACAGGAGGCCTGCTCCACCGTCACCAGACAGGGCATGGGAAAATCATTTTTGGCGGTCAGCGGCGTCTGGACAAAGCCGGGGCGGATCAGGGTCACCCCGATCCCTTTGCTGGCCAAATCCAGGCGCAAGGTATCCGCCAGATAGTCGAGGGCCGCCTTGGAGGCGCCATAGGCCTCGGCTCGCGGCAGCGGCAGCCAGCTCACCGACGAGCTGACGATGGCCAGCAGTGATCCCGCCCCCAGCAGCGGCAGGAAGGCGGCCAGCGCATGGCCGGTCGCGGTCAGGTTGGTGTCGATCACCCGGGCAAACAGCTCGCTGTCAAACCCCTCGGCTACATCCATGTACTCGCAGTTGCCTGCGTTAAGGATCAGCAGATCCAGCGGCGGCAGCGTAGCGGCTATCCCGTTCATTGCGGCCACATCCCGGGCATCGAACTGCAGCGGTGTGACGCCATGAAGCCCCAACTCCTGCAGCCGTTCGCCATCGCGACCACAACCCCACACCTGCCAGCCTGCACGCCGGTAATCCAGCGCCAGTTGGCGGCCGATGCCGGAGGTCGCCCCGGTGATAAGCACCCGGCCGCTCATGCGCCGAGCCTCATCTTGATAGTGCGCACCACGGGCCCGAGCAGCGGCAACTGCTCGTAGAGCATGGCGCCCAGGTCAAAATAGTCCCGGTGCTGGCATACCTTGCCCGCCTCATCGAACTCAAGGCGGGTGGCCCCCTCCACCGTCACCGGCTCACCACCGCGCAATCTGGGATGGGAGAAGGTCATGGTCCAACCGAGCCAGGCCTGCGCCCCCTGCTGCTGCTGACTGGTGATGACGAAACGGCAGTAGGCGAGACGCTGATAGAGGGCGGCAAAATAGTCGCCAAGGGCCGCCAGCCCCTCGATGCGGTGGGCCGGATCGGTAAAGACCACCTGTTCGGCATAGACCTCGGGCAAGCGATGCAACTGCTGTTTGTCCAGTTGCTGATAGAGGCCAATAAAGCGGGCCAGCGGCTCGTTCATCCTATTTCTCCAGAGAGCGAAACATCTCGATGGCTCTCACCCGGGCAACGGCGTGATCCACCATGGGAGCCGGATAATCCTGTCGCCCCTTGAGTCGCAGCCAGTCGTGGGGCTGATGCACATAAGCGGCAGGAATATCGGCCAGTTCAGTTACCCAGGTACGGATAAACTCCCCTTGTGGATCAAATCGTTGCCCCTGAGTGGTGGGGTTGAAGACTCGAAAATAGGGCGCCGCATCGGCGCCGGTGCCCGCCGCCCACTGCCAGCCGCCATTGTTGGCCGCCAGATCGCCGTCAATCAGCCGACTCATGAAGTAATCCTCCCCGAGCCGCCAGTGGATATGGAGATCCTTGGTGAGAAAACTCGCCACGATCATCCGCAGCCGGTTGTGCATCCAGCCGGTGGCGTTGAGACAACGCATCGCTGCATCGACAATGGGGTAACCGGTGCGCCCCTCGCACCAGGCAGCGAAGGCATCCGGATCCCAGCTCCACGGCAGCGCCGCCGTCTCGGGCTTGAAAGGACGATTCATGGAGAGGGTCGGGATCAGTACCAGCAGGTGACGATAGAACTCGCGCCAGACCAGCTCATTGAGCCAGACAAAACCGGGCTGGGCCTTCGACTGGGGCCGATAGCCAAGCCGCTGCTGGAGCGCCGCCACGCACTGGCGGGGGCTGATAATGCCCGCCGCCAGATAGGGGGAGAGCACGGACGTGCCTGCGATGGCAGGAAAATCCCGGGTCTCGCCATAGTCGAGCACCGCCAGCTCCAGAAAATCGTTCAAACGGCGGCTGGCCTCCGCCTCCCCAACCGGCCAGCGGGGATCGGGCGTGAGTTCACCCAATGCCTCATCAACCCACGACCGTTCGGCCAGCGGCTGCCACGGCAAGGGCTCCCCACGGGGCGCAGGGGCGCGATGAATGACGAAGCCATCTTCATCGAGCGCCTTGAGCCAGGCACGGCTGAAAGGGGTAAAGACCTTGAACATCTCCCCCGACCCGGTCAGCACCCGCCCCGGCGGCATTACGCAGCAGCCGTTGAGCCAGTGACAGCTCACCGCCTGCTCTGTCAGTGCCGCAGTGACAGCGTGGTCGCGACGCTGCTCGTCGATCTCGATGGCATGATTGGCGTAGAGCTGAGTCACCCCCAGCTCTCGGCTTAAATCAGCCAACGCAGCGGGTACCTCGGCAAAGGTCTCCACGCGCAGCAGATGGAGCGGGATGCCGAGCGCCGCCAGCTCACGGCCCAATTCATCCACCTGCGCCAACATAAAGCGCTGGCGGATGGGGGCCATCTTGTGCTGCCGCCACTGGGCAGGAGAGATGATAAAGAGCGCTGCGACCGGTTCATCACCGGCGCAGGCATGGCGCAAGGCCGGGTTGTCGGCCAGGCGCAGATCGTTGCGAAACCAGACCAGTTTCATGACTTTTTCCTCCCGCGTCCGCTGGCGCCAGCCGCAGCAGGTGCGTCAGCCATCAGCTCGGCAAGGCTCGCCTGCCAGCCGTGGGCGTTAAGCCACTCATCATCGTAGAGGCGCCCCAGTTCGCCAAACAGGCGCGTACCAGCGGGCCAGTCGGCTGCCAGCTCCTGTTTGCCAAGACCGACTCCCAGCAGTACCAGCCAAGGGGTAACGGCACGTCCTTCCAGCAGGCTGGCATGGCGCGGCTCCACCGCCCCCAGCAGTTGCACCTCATAGCCCTGACCGATCAGCTCGTAGGCGGCCCAGACCAGATCGAGGGGGCCGACCTGTCCCCAGCTCGCCAACGTGACCGGCACGCCCTTCTCCTGCTCGATCAGGTGGCGGGCGAAGCGGGTATGGAGCCAGCCCAGCCACACCTGTTGCAGCAGCTCGCCATCGGGCCGCTCGCGCCACAACCCGAGCAGCCGCTCCACCAGCGGTTGCAGTACCCGGCTGCGCACCAGCTCGAACGGGTAGCTTGCCAGCAGGTCGTTCAGCTCGGCCTCCGCCTTGCGCTGATTGAAGGCGAGTAACGCCTGACTGAACTGCTCCAGGGTCTGCTGCCAGTGATCGCTCACCGGCTCGGAATGGGGTTCGCTCAGGAGCCCCTTCACCTGCCCGATACTCACTCCCCGCTCCAACCAGCTCAGGATCTCGCCGATCTGGCGAATATCCTGCTCGCTGTAGAGGCGGTGGCCCTTTTCGGTGCGGGCCGGTTGTACCAACCCGTAGCGGCGCTGCCAGGCACGCAGGGTCACGGCGTTGACGCCGGTGAGACGGGAGACCTCGCGAATGGGGTAGATCCCCTCATCAGCCAAAGGAGCAACTTCTTGCGATAAATCAGACATGACGACATCCATCAAACAGAAGGGTGAAGTGCCCCGGCGCAAGGCCTGCGCCGGGGCAACAGAACATATTCAGAGCCCGTCACGCAGTTTCAGCGTGTCGGGGTGAAGGTCGAGATAGACTTCTCGACCGTACAAAACAGCATTCTCAGAGCCCGTAGCGCAATTTGAGCGTATCGGGGTGCGGATTGAGATAAACCTGCTCGGCGAGATAGGGATTGGGGTACTCGCGCAGGTAGTGGCGGATCAGGGTGAGCGGCACCAGCAAGGGGAAGATGCCGGTGCGGTACTTGTCGATGGTATCGGCAAGCTCCTGCTTCTGGGCCGGGGTCAGCACCCGCTTGAAGTAGCCTTGCAGGTGCATCAGCACATTGGTATGGCTGCGGCGGTTGGCCCGCAGGGTCAACGCCGTCATCAATCCCTTGATGTAGTTGTCGGCCACCTCCTGCAGGTTGGCGGACTTGCCCACGTTGCCGAGCAGCTTGCCGAGCGCCCGGTAGTGAGTGGTGGCGTGGGAGAGCACCAGATACTTGTAGCGGGAGTGGAAGCTGATCAGCGCTGAAGCGGTGATGCCACGAGCACAGAGCTGCTGCCAGTCGTGGTAGGCGAATACACGCAACACGAAGTTCTCGCGCAGGATGGGATCGCACAGGCGGCCATCTTCCTCTACCGGCAGCAAGGGGTTGGCTTCCATCAACGCCTTGGCAAACAGGCCGATCCCCTCCTTGGCGCTCCCCTCATTGTTGGCGCCATAGACCTTGACCCGCTCCATGCCGCAGCTGGGGGATTTGGCGCAGAGGATATAACCGGAGATAAAGTCGAGCTGGCGGGCTTTCTGTTCGCTGAAGGCAATCAGCTGTTCGGTGACATCGAAGCTGCCATTGCTCGCCTCGGCGCGGATTTCACCGTTGCGCTTGACCAGCCGGATGGCGGCGCGGGGCGCCCCGAGGCCAATGGCCATCTCGGGACAGACGGGGTGATAGTCAAAGTGAGCGCCAAGATCCCGTTCGCAGAAGCTGGAGCGCTTGTGGCCCCCATCGAAACGCACCTCTTGGCCCAGCAGGCAGGCACTGATACCGACTTTAATCTTGTACATGACATCACCCCTTGTATAAGTCTTGATTCAGTTATAGCAGTTATACAAAGAAATGGAAGTTGTATAACTATTGCGGACTGATACGACACAAGGAGAAGAAAGGGATCATCGGAAAAAGAAAAAACCCATGGCGAACGCCATGGGCAAAAATCAAGACACTACGGACTACAGGAAGGAGGATTAGAAGCTGTACTTCACACCCAAGCTGGAGATGGAGCCTTTTTGCAGATCCCAGTTACGATAGGTGTAATCAGCAGTCAGCGCCCAGTTCTGATTGAGCTTGTAGGCACCGCCCACCTTGAAGTCGTGCATATCGTCGGTCATGTTGGCGTAGCGATAGGCGGTGGAGAGCTCGATATCGCCGATGTCGTAGCGCAGGCCCACTTCACCGTACATGCTGCCGTCGCTCTTGCGGGTGACAATATCCCAACCCTTGACGTCATAGCCCTGCTCGCGCTCCATGGTGTAGCCCATCAGACCGGTTTCACCGTAGAGATTCAGGCCGGTACTGAGCGGAGTGAAGACACCGATACCCAGGCTGCCGATCCCCATGCTGTCATTGCCGTGCTGGGCAGAGGTGCCCTCGGAGAGCAGACGGCCGTAGAAGTTGTTGGCGAACGATTTGGAGAGATCCAGCGTCACACCGCCAAAATCTCGAGTCCCCTCACTGCTGGCATCACGGGGGAACAGAATCTTGTTGTTGCTCAGATAGTCGGATTTGGTGTGTGCCCAGGTCAGGCCGCCCTTGGCGTAGCTGAAGGCATCCTGCGCCATGGCGGAAGTAGAGGCAAACCCGGCCAGAACCAGAAGAGAGACAGTTGCTTTTTTCATGATGATAACTCCATGTGATTGGGCCCGTTGCTAGCGAGCTGGTATGGAGTCATTTTGCGGCGAGGTTCCCTGCTTGCCGAGCGGCAAGCTGTTGCAAAACCATGTCAGATGTAAGCAGATATTGCTGGGGGTGTCAGCGGCAACAAGTTGCCGGCCCACGCGGTTTGCATGGGCAGGATCCGCGAAAAAATCAGCGGAAGACCACCTCGTCAATTTCGACCCGCACCAGCGGCTGACCGGTCAATCCGGCAGGACGGGGGATCTCGAGGGCCAGCGATGGACGGGCTTGCCCCTTGCGCAGATAGGTTTCCGGCAGGCGGTTCTCGGCGACCCAGAAGCGGGCCTCCTGACGACTCAGCTGCACACCCTCAGCACTGAACAGGGTCACCATGCCACGCACCCCGACCACATTGCGGCTGCCGGTATTGCTCACCATAAAGGTCAGCGCCAGCGGGTCAGATCCCTCGATTTTGTCCAGCTTGACCACCACACCGTCGCGCGCCATCTGGGCGAGCAGTTCCGGATTGGCCTTGGCCTGATCGGTCAGCACCGGGGCAGCAACCGCCACCACGGCCCCCGCGTTCCCCTCGGCAGCCACACCCTGCACGGGTTCTGCCGGTTTGACCACCAGATACTCCCAGGTGAAGTCATCGTTGAGTTGAACCTGCCGGCCATCGGGCAGCGTCACCTGAGAGAGAGGAGCCGCCTGTGCCAGCACGGGAGTGAGACACAGGGCAACCAGCAGACGGGACAAGGGTTTCATAGGGCGAAGCTCGGTAACGGATGAAAGGGCGACAGTATAAACAGTCCCGTTACCCCTTGCCTATGACAGCACTCACGTTCTTGACCCCCGCTCCTCCCGCAAGCTAGATGGCGAGATCGTGCCGCTCTTTCTGCGCCATATCCAGGGTCACCAGATCGAACTCGGTCCCCTTGAGAGCAGACAAAATATCCGATTGCATATCAAAGGCCTGGGCACGCTGATGCTCGGGCAGACGCACCCGGGCCAGGGTGGTGGAGCAGTCGCACAGGGTATGGAAAAATACCTGCGCCTCGTCCAGCCCCATGTCGGCCAGTATCTGCTCGGCCTGATCCACCATCCGCAGATAGCGCTGCTTGAGCAGCCGTGGATTGGTGAAGCGATTGCTCAGGCAACCGTTGCTCCCCTTGCCCCAGCGACCGAGCTGACGCTTGTTGAAGCCATAGCGAAAATCGCGGCTCATCACCCCGTTGTCGGCAAAAAACCAGATGGTATTGGCAGGCAGTGAGCCGAACTGGGCCAAATAGTCATCCCGCTCCTCTACCGCAGCCGGGATCAACAAGGGCAGGTGGGCCCACTCGGGACGGCTCTGCACATGCTCACCAATGCGGCGAACCGGGTCGATCAGCCCCTCCATATTTGGCAGGCGATCACAGAAGACGATCTCATCGCTCTTGACGATCCAGTGCTCGATGCCATAACGCTGGCAATAACGCCGGGCACGAGCCACTTCGCTGCGGCTGCGGGTCGGGTTATCGAGGGTGATGGCGCGGATCTTGACGCCGCTGGCACGGCACAGATCGATGCTGTAGCAGGATTCCAACCGTCCCGAAAAAGAGACAATCAGCTCGTCAAAACTTGCCAGTCGCTCAATCAGCAGCTGTTCCCTGGCTTGAAAAGAGTGATCATATCCCTGATTCAGTACAACAACATTGGCACCCATTAAACAGCTCCGAATGATGAACAGGTGTCGTATTGTGCGGGAAACAAGCTGAATAGACCCTTACAGAGTCCGGTTAAAATTAAAACTTGATGATTATTTCCTGTGATTCTGCGGCTAAATCTTCATTTTGGGCGTCATAAATTCGCAATCTGGCCTGACAAACCTGATGGGCCCGCAAGAAACCCTGCGCCTGATCCAGCGAGGTGAAGGTCAGGCGCCCTCCCTCGCTGTCGGTCAGACAGAGGCACTCCCCTTCCGCCTCGATACAGAGCTGATATCCGCTGCCATCCTTGCAGGCGATGATCAGGGTCGCCTCGGGATAGTGACTCAACCAGTTGCGAAACCGGCCATGCTCCATAGTGCTCCCACAGGGGCATCACCCCTTGCCAGTGGTGGGCAAACAGCCCAGCTCACCCAACTGCTGGCGGCAACTTGCCGCGTCGGTAAAGACGATCCCCCTGATGCCGAGGGCCTCGGCGGCCGCAATGTTGGCGGGACTGTCATCGATGAAGAGGCACCCTGCCGGTTTCAGATCGAACGACACCAGCAGATAGCGATAGATATCCGGCTCCGGCTTCATCATCCGCACCCGCGCCGAGACCACCTTGCCACTGAAGAAGCGCCAGAAATCCTGATGCTGCTCCAGCCAGTCGATGCTGGCATGGCCCATGTTGGAGAGGGCATACAGGGTGTGCCCAGCCCCGTGCAGCTCGGCTATCAGGGTTAGCATAGCGGGATCTGGCAGCAGGGAGGCGGGCACCGCCTGCAAAATGGCCAGATTCTGTGCCGCAGAGAGGCCGGTGCGCGCTTGCGCTTCGCGGGCCATGGTGTGCAGCGACATGGTGCCTCTGTCCACCTCCAACCAGTCCGGGTGGTTAAAGAGCCGTTCCGCCAGCTGTTCGGCTCCTTGCGAGCCACGCACCGAACGCACTATGCCTACCGGATCCCAGCTCACCACCACCCGTCCCAGATCGAAAATAATCGCCATCGTTTTTACCTCCTCCACTGCGTTGTTGCCGTCAAAACAGCGTCAATAGAACATCACTCTCACACCATTTTCTTAACCGGATACCCTGCCCCCATCCCCGCCCGTGGGCAAGTTTTACTTGCATCAGACCGGCAAATCCCTTAATGGTTAGGGCGTTACCATCAGGATTTTGACCATGCAGCCAACATTCTTCTTTGCTTTCTCGTTTATCCGGCCCGCTTGAGGGAAGGCCTGTCGTCGTGTGAGCAGAAAGCAAAGACGAATCGAGCCTCCCCTAGTGGAGGCTTTTTTTTGCATTAATATCAATCGATTACTTGGATAGGGAACAATCATGGCAACGCTCGACGAGATCAGACAAGACATCACCCGGTTGGATCAGGAGCTGCTTGCCCTGCTGGCGAAACGCAAGACCCTCAGCATCGAGGTGGCCCGTGCCAAACAGGCCAACCCGCGCCCCATCCGTGACCACCAGCGGGAGCAGGAGCTGCTGGTCGCCCTGATCCAGAAAGGCCGCGTGCTGGGGCTGGATGCCCAGTACATCACCCGCATCTACCACACCATCATCGAGGACTCGGTACTCTCCCAGCAGGCCTATCTACAGAGCCTGCTCAACCCGGAGCAGCAGGAGCCGATGACCAGCGTCGCCTATCTGGGACCGCGCGGTTCCTACTCCAGCCTTGCCGCCCGCAAATATCTGGCGCGCTACAAGGATCAGGTGATCGAGGTGAACTGCCAGAACTTCCGCGAAGTGCTGGATGCGGTGGAGTCAGGCCGCGCCGCCTTTGGCGTGCTGCCCATCGAAAACACCAGCTCGGGCTCCATCAACGAAGTCTATGACGTGATGCAGCACACCAGCCTCTCCATCGTCGGCGAACTCACCTACCCCATCGAGCACTGTATCCTCACCGCCGTGCCGACCGAGCTTGGCCGCATCAAGACCTTCTATGCCCACCCGCAGGTGTTCCAGCAGTGCTCCCACTACCTGAGCAAGCTGGAAGGGGCCCGGCACGAGATCTGCGACTCCTCCTCCAGCGCCATGATGAAGGTGAAGGAGCTGGCGAGCCCAGAGGCAGCCGCCATCGGCAGCGCAGCCGGCGGCGAGCTCTATGGCCTGGACGTGCTGGCCGAGCAGCTTGCCAACCAGAAAGAGAACTACAGCCGCTTTATCGTGGTGGCGCGCAAGCCCATCGACGTGGCGCCGCAGATCCCGGCCAAGACCACTCTCATCATGTCTACCTCCCAGAAGCCGGGTTCGCTGGTCGAGGCGCTGCTGGTACTGCGCAGCCACGAGATCAACATGACCAAGCTGGAGTCCCGTCCGGTGCAGGGCAACCCGTGGGAAGAGATGTTCTATCTCGATGTCTCCGCCAACCTGCAGACCCCGGCGATGCAGGCCGCATTGGTGGAGCTGACCAAGATCACCCGCTATATCAAGGTGCTTGGCTGCTACCCGAGTGAGGATGTGAAACCCACCGCAGTGCCGCCGGTACTGATGGGGAGCTAACCAGCCCAGAACGACAAAAGGCGAGCACCCTGCTCGCCTTTTGTTTTGATGCCTGTTTTCAGGTCAGGCAATCAACTCAGAACTGACCCGCCATCAACTGATTGATGTTGTAGAGGGCACGGGTATCGAGCTCCATCTCGGTGGCATAGGTGTTGCCGCGCGGATAGGAGGCAACCACCCGGGCACCGCGCACCACGCCCGCCACCGACACATCCAGCGAGTTGGAGGTCTGGGTCAGATCGCGGTAGCTGCTCTGGCCGCGCACCTGCTGACCATTGAGCTGCTCGGCCAGCTCGCGATAGGCATCCATCTTGGAAGCGCGAATGGCTTGCAGCATCTTCTCCGACTGGGAGGGGCCGGGCTGGATGTCGATCACCGCATACCCCACCGCCTTGAGCACCGGAAAATCATCGGGCTTGCCACCCTGGGTGTAATCCACCACCCGGTTGTAGCTACAGCCGCTGAGCAAGAGTGCCAACAGGCAACCAAACAGGATTTTCATGATTCGCTCCTCACGGGGTCAGGTTGACCAGATGGCCACCCGGTCTGGCCTGACTGTCACGCATCAGATAACCGCGATTGATCGATGCCCGGCCAAACGAGTTGTTGGCACCGAACAGATATTGTTGCGGGATCAGGCTCTGAGCCGTGGTCTCCACCATCTTGGTGCGCATGTCGATAACGCGGGCGTTAACCAGGATCCCCTTGCTGTTGCGACTGAAGGTACCGACCAGAATGCGGGAGATAGGCAGACGGGAAGAGAGATCCTTGTAGTTGCGGCTCAGCACGAAATCCCCCTGCGGCGTCACCTTGATGCTGCCGGTCAGCTTGAAGTCCACCACCACCTCGCCGCGGCGGTTGAGCTCGTAGATAAAGCTCTCTTCAATCTGTTGCCCCATCCAGTTGGTATCCTGCAGGGTATCGAGATCGACAAAGGAAGCCACTGCTATGGGTTCGGTCAGGGTAGTCAGCGATTTGCGCTCCATCAGCTGATCGGTCATGCGCGCCACCAGCCAGTTGAGCTCCATCCCCTGCGCCGCCTGGCGGGGGTCACCCTGATCCCGATTGATAGGGTCGGAGCCACACCCGGCCAATGCCAGGGCGAGCGCCAACGCCGTGATGAGTTTGTTCATGGATACCTTTCCTGTATCTGCACCTGACTTATTATCGGACGCGCCGGACAAAGCTTGAGCCGGGAATGAGGCATGATTCTTGCTTTTTAATGGTCATTGTCAGCGCCTGCGTGCGCTGCCACCCGGCAAGTGTTGTGATCCATGTCGGCCAGCGGGCGCCATTTCCTCCAAAATGGCGCGGCTGCCCGCCAACTCAAGGTATCTGTTATGAAATTACCGCTGCTGTTGACCCTGCTGCTGGCCAGCCTGAGCGCCCGCGCCGAGCTTATCGAAGCACAGGGCAGCGCCGCCATTCTGGGGGGCGATGAAGTCTATGCCCGCGAGCAGGCAACCCGCGATGCCCTGCGTCAGGCTCTGCTGGCCAGCGGCGCGGCTGTTTCCAGCGTCCAGCGTCTGGAAAATGGCAGCCTGCGTTCCGAGCAGATCCAGATCCGCTCCGGCGGCGACATTCGCCAGTACCGGCTCAAGCGGGAAGAGGTGCGCAACGGCCGCATGTATATCACGCTAGTGGCCGATATTCAGGCCGAGCGCCAGATCTGCCAGACCCAGCACTTCGCCAAGGATTTGACACTGGTGAGGCTACGGATGCGCTATCCGGATCAGGCCAGCTACGGCGCCATGGACGATATGCCGGAAAACCTCTCGCGCCGACTGTTCGAAACCCTCGCCAATGCGCCGCAAGGGGTCGCGGTGCGCCAGTGGCTGGATGAAAACCTGCGCATCGATCCGCTCCATCTGCAACAGGGGGATCGCAGTGCCCTCGAGGAGATCAAGGCGCTCAGCCTGCGTACCGACAGCCAGTATCTGGTGCTCGGCAGCATCGATGATCTCTCCATCGAGCCGCAGGGCAATAAGCTGACCAGCTGGTATGAGGATCCGGTGCGCAACTTTCGCATGCAGCTCTACCTGTTCGACGGCATCAACGGCAGCTTGGTCAACCGCAAGGTTTACGAAGGGCGTGCCACCTGGACCTTTGGCAAGCGGGAACAGGTGGGCAGCAGCAGCGGCCAGTTCTGGCAATCGAGCTACGGCCAGGAGGTCAACTACCAGTTGCAACAAGCCGCTCAGGATCTGGTGGCCCAGCTCACTTGCGCCCCGGTCACCGCCCGGGTAGTCGGCCAGAACGAACGCGGCCCCTACATCAATCTGGGGCGGCGCAACGGCGTCAAGCTTGGCGATCAGTTCCGCATCCAGCACAACGCCGACTTCATCGACCCCTACGGCAAGTCGCGCATGATGCGCAATCCGGCCGACGGCCTGTTCGAGGTGGTGCAGGTATTTGACGATGGCGCCATCATCAGCAGCCAGAACAAATATTCGCCGTTTAACATCCAGAATGGCGATTTGGCAGTATTGGAATAAGAATCAAGGGTTTAAAAGGGAGTTGCTTCTTGTATAATGCCCGCCACACAGCTCCCGTAGCTCAGTAGGATAGAGCGGTCCCCTCCTAAGGGACAGGCCACTGGTTCGACTCCAGTCGGGAGCGCCATATAAAACAAGGGGTTAGCATCGTCATGATGCTAACCCCTTGGTCGTTTTGGATTGGAATACAGGCAGATACATCCCATGTAATCACCTTTCCCATAAATGCTGACCTGTAAAGAGGAGAGGGTGATCTGTTCACAGCTCCTCAGGTTAGTTAGCTTCAAGCTGTAGTGGTCAACTAAATCCGGACACTTAGTTAAGCAGAACCGTTTTTCCTCGGCAAACCAGCTCCGGATGAACCGATATTCCACCTTGCCGGACTTCACCACCATATCCAGCGCCTCGGCACGACAGCTTCGCCGTCTGGCCTCTTTCAGTGACAGTCTCACGAGTTTTGGCACTTCCCTTCCATCACCGTTCCAGGGTTGGATTATCTTGGTTTTCAAGCTTTGAGCTCCTCGCACCAGATAAAATCCGCCGGCGTTGTTCACTTTTTCAAACCGAGCCCTGTCAATGTAACCCGCGTCAGCCAGTAGCAGGCAGTGGGCCCGTCCTTTGGATGTGGCTTGTTTTGTTTGGCGAGGCGTTGTTGCCCAAATCAGCCATCAGGTCACAACTTCCCCAGCCCCAAGTGACCGTTACACTCGGGGCTTTCTGACAGGCAGACCAAGGGTGTTCAGTTTGTTGATTGCACCAACATACGCCATCACTTCCCCTACCTGACCGTTGTATGTTCGCAGACTGATTTTGCCCGTCATCAACTGCTTGAACCGATACATCGCCGTTTCGGCCAGCGAGCGCCGGTGATATCCCGACATCTTCTTCCAGTGCGCCAGCCCTTCCTTGCGCATCACCAGCACCGCCTCATTTCTCGGATGTCCCTTTTCCCATAACCCCGCGTTCTTGCGAGGCGGGATACAGGCTGTCGCCCCTTTGCGCGAGATTAGCTGATGGCTGGCTTTGCTGTCATAGGCACCATCCGCATAAACACGTCCCAGCTTGCGCCGCAAAGGGTTGAGCAAGGTCGGCAACACCTCGGCATCATGGACATTTTCCAGCGAGACTTCCGCCGCCACGATATCGTGAGTGGCTGGGTCTACCGCCAGATGCAACTTGCGCCAGATTCGCCGTTTCTCGGCGCCGTGTTTTCTGGCCTTCCACTCGCCTTCACCAAACACCTTCAGCCCGGTTGAGTCGATAACCAAGTCGGTAATACGTCCCTTTGGGGGCTCTCGATAAGCCACCGTCACCGAGCGGGCTCTCTTGCTGACACAGCTATAGTCCGGTGCGCACAACGGCACATTCATCAACTCGAACAGGGAGTCGAGTAGTCCCTGAGTGGCCCGCAGAGTGAGATTGAAAATCCCCTTGAGCATCAGGAAGGTACAGATGGTCTGGTCAGTGTAAAGCTGGCTGCGCCCCCGCCGCCCATGATGGTCGTGGTGAAACCAGTTGCTCATAGCCTCGGCATCAACCCAGAAGGTGAGAGATCCACGGCTAATCAGAGACTTGTTGTATTGAGGCCTGTTGGTGATGGGGTGAAGTGACTTGCCCATGATGCAGACTTGAAGAGGATGGTGGTGATCAGATCACCAAGTTCTCAGTTAGTTCCATTCAAGCTGCATCGATTTGGGCAACAACGCCGTTTGGCGAATAATGAGATCGCACAAACTGGACTAAGCTACTTTCCTCCGGTGATCTACTATTCGGAACAGCTATTTAGATACGTTATTACCTGATGGATGACTATCTTTAGCAAGATCGATATCAACACAATGACAATGTTCCACCGGAAAGACCACTAACTAAACATCCAGCTTTCGCTGCCTGCAGAAAGTCGGATAAGGGTTGGAACAGAGAACTTTTCATATGCATTTTCTTCTCCTAACTATCAAGACTGCAGAGAACGCATCCTGTATAAATAAAACAAAGCGCCTTCGAATACATAGGGAAGGCGCTCACCATATTTACATTGATGAAAATACGTTCATTATTATTCCGCCAGTGATAATCAGAACCATGGCGAGGATTGCAGGAAAATCTGGCTTTTGCTTATACAAAATCATCGAGCAAATGGTAACTCCAACAATGCCAAACCCGCACCACAACGAGTAAGCGACACCAACCGGAATCGTACTCATTGCGCGCGTTAGTGCGAAGTAACACAGACTGTAGGCACAGACTACCAGGACCGATGGAGCTAGTTTGCTAAATCCATTGGTTTTTTTGATCATTGATGTACCAGTGATTTCAGACCCAATAGAAAGCGCCAACCATAAAAATCCAAGATTAAACATAAATCACTCCCATTATATTAATTTGCGGCTGTTTCATTTAATGATTCAGACGATTCACCTGAAGCACTTTCGTCTTCTTCGCTACCCATTTTTGAAAAAAGGTTCATTATAACAATGCCACTTGCAATAATTGCCATACCGATAATGGCCGCTGTATCTGGATGCTGTCCGTAAAATGCCATACCCAAGGTAGAGACAACCAAAATACCGGTGCCGGACCAAGTAGCATAAGCAAGCCCAACCGGGATATCCTTCACCGCTCGAGATAACGAGTAGTAACAGGTGCAATACAACAACACGAGCAGACCGAGCAACAACATTTTGGTCGTACCTTCACTGCTACCAAACATTTTCAAGGTCGAGGTTGCTGATGTTTCTGAAATAATAACCAACAGCATCCATAACCAGCATTTTGTTTTTGAAGACATAAGTTAAAACTCCAAGTTTTTTATTTAAGGTAAGATTCAGTTCTTTTGTTTTCTTTTACTTTTCAAAAACTCGAACGCGGCATCGGTCAGCTGCGCTTCGGGAACATCGGCAAGTTGCGGATTCATCTCTACATCGCTGACAGTGAGATAACGCCGGACGGTGCTCGTGGTGCTGACCGGCACTGGAGCTGAATCATCACCCGATGCCAGCTTCTCCAGCAGCTCATTTATGTTGCACAAAGTGACACCAATCTCACTCAGGCGGGTCAGTGCAGCATGCATATGGCCTGCGTAAGCTGAATTTGGTTGTGCCCCCAGCAGCTGGTTCAGTTCGCTAGCCGGATCGCAGTGATAGCGCAGCGCTAACACCGGTAACCCAGTCAACAAGGCATCATGCAAACGCTGGGCAACAGGACTGCGGAACGTACCGTTTAGAAGGTCCATCGCCAGCGGATAGTCGAGAAATGGCAACACCAGTGCACGATACGGTGTTTGCGGAAGGGCCTGTTGCCAAACGCTGGTCGCCACAGCTTCACCCAGTGGTTTCCACTGCATTGCATCCTCGATGCCTTCCTCCAGCGCAATATGCAGGCGATGCCCGCATCCAGCCAGGCGGCTTCGAATTGCCTCCCGATAACCCTTAGTGGCTGTAACCATCACCAGCAGCGGCGGCTGCAGGCGCTGGATCATATGTTCGACCAAGCGTTCAATCTGTTCGTCGGTCATGGTAGTTCTCCGTTAACCGATCAGCGTGACCTGCGCGCCGTTTTTCAATCCAGCGGCGTTAGCTTCTTCGGTATCGATATGAAATTCCAAGGCGAAATCGTCACGTACCCGCACCAGCACCTCATTGAAAGTCAGCTGGCGCTCGCCGTTGTTGCGCACGCTCACTTTCTGGCCGTTGGTCACATTCAGCTGACGGGCATCTTGCGGCGACATGTGGATATGTCGCCAGGCGCAAATCACCTGGGAGCGCAATTCAACGTGGCCTGCGGGACCGATGAGCAGCGCACTGCCCGCATTTTCCAATTGACCAGATTCACGGACCGGAGCCTTGATGCCAAGGGTGAAGCAATCGGCATGAGAGATTTCCAATTGCGAAGCCGGACGAGTTGGGCCGAGTACGCGAACGCGGGTCAGGGAGCCTTTGGGACCGACCACAGTGACACACTCCTCTGCAGCAAACTGACCCGGCTGGCGTAGCTGTTTTAGCGGCGTCAGTGCGTAACCCCGACCGAATAACGCTTCGACATCCTGCTGGGCCAGATGCACGTGCCGGTTCGAGATCCCGACCGGTATCGCTGGCGTGACCTGACTCAGCCGGGTGGCAATTTTTTGATGTAGCTGGAGGTCGATCATGCCTTCTTCCCTCTCCTTATCGCGGCACTCTTATCTTCAGCCTGAGCCGGCGAAGACTCTGCTTGCACGATTGGTTGAGCATCACCACTGGTTACGACACTGTTTTCCGAGGATTTGTCCGAAAGCGCTTCTGCTTCAACCGTCACGTCTGCGCCAGCGCTTGCTTTTGTGCACACCGGGTGGCCTTTGAGGTTGCTGAGCGATGCCACAACGCTTTTCTCCGGACGCGCAATCACCAGTGAACGGACCTGCTTGTCGATGGCCGCAGCGACACTGAGTCCGCGTTCGATAGCAGTGTGAATGGCGCTGATTTCGCCTTCAAAGCAGACACTCACCAACCCAGCCCCCACCTTGCGATAACCAATGAAGTCGACACTTGCAGATTTGCAGGCCGCATCCACGGCCTGAATGGCGGCGGCGAATCCTCGCATTTCAATTACGCCTAAACTTTTCATTTTCGGCTCCTGTTAATGACGGACCAAGCGAATATCAAAATCAAATTTCTTAAAGAACGTCTCCAATCGGTCTAATTCATCCGGTGTGTAAGACGGATCCTGAGTAATCGGGTAAGGCATATCCAGACGCTCATATTTTTTACGCCCAAGCTGGTGGTATGGCAGCATGTCAATGCGAAGGATATTTCCCCGTTTCGCTAGCTTTTGTACGTATTCTATTGCGCCAGTGATGGCATCCCACGAGTCATTATATCCACGAATCAGCGGCATCCGGATAATAATCTTGGCACCGTAATCAACCAACCATTCCAGATTGCGACGAATACCTTCATTACCGATACCCAGCATCGATTTATGGTGTTCGCTGTTGATCTGCTTGATGTCGAATAAAAAAGCATCAGTAACAGAGGCCAGCTTTTGATAATTTTCTAGGGTAGTGGTGCCTTGAGTTTCAATGGCCGTATTAATCATCATCTTTTTGCATTCGCCAAATAAGGCGACGGCAAAATCCGTTTGCAGACTCATTTCACCGCCACCGATGGTGACACCACCGCCAGAGGAAATGTAAAAGTCATAGTCTTGCATGATGATCTCCATCAGCTCGCTAACAGTGACATCTTTACCCATTATATCCAGTGCGTTCTGCGTACAGACCTCTTCGCATTTTCGACAACCGATACAATCTTTATTTCGGTCGACAAAATGTTTAATGACCCCATTCTCTTCGGCCCGGTAATGAACCCCGGCCGGGCAAACGTTAACGCAATCACCGCAGTTAATACACTTGTCGTGCGAGAACATCACCTGAAATTGACTGTTAAGTCCTTCAGGATTAGCGCACCAAGGACAGCGAAGATTACACCCCTTGAAGAAAATCAGCGTGCGAATGCCATCTCCATCATATATGGAGTACTTCTGGATATTGAATATACGCCCGGTCAATTCAGTATTTGCAATCACGCTTGCCTCCATCTCCGGATATGGCAGGCCGCAGTCTCATTTTCTGAGACCTGCCATCACGGAGCACTTCAGATTTATTCTT
Source organism: Aeromonas allosaccharophila (assembly GCF_016026615.1). NCBI lineage: Bacteria > Pseudomonadati > Pseudomonadota > Gammaproteobacteria > Aeromonadales > Aeromonadaceae > Aeromonas > Aeromonas allosaccharophila. The sequence goes on from NZ_CP065745.1 coordinate 2,553,457, forward strand.
CAATACAGAGAAATTGTTCTCAACGCCTCGACTAGAACTTCTCTATCACGGTGCGGCTGATGATCTCGTCCTGCACCTCTTTACACAGCTCGACAAAATAGGCGCTGTAACCTGCGACACGCACGATCAGGTCGCGGTATTTCTCCGGGTCCTGCTGCGCTTTTTTCAGCACTTCATTGTCGACATAGCTGAACTGCATCTGGCCGTTACCAAGAATCGAGGCAGTACGCAACAAAGTGATCAGACCGTGACGTCCCTCCTGGGTATCCAGCAACCCCTTGAGGAACTTGAAGTTGTGCACCATGCCGATGTTCATGGTCTCCACATTCATCTTGCTCACAGACTTGATGACAGCCGTAGGACCTTGCTTATCCGCCCCCTGGGTCGGGCTGATACCGTCAGAGAGCGGCATCCATGCCAAGCGACCGTTAGGCGTGGCGTTGGTCAATTGACCAATAGGCGTGTTATTGGAGATAGACAAGGTGCCGTGGCTCATAACCGAGTAGAGCATCTTGTACTTGCCGCACTCTTTCTCCGTCCACTCGGTGATATCCAGCGCATACTGGTCAACATAGTCGTCATCATTACCGTATTTCGGTGCATTCAAGCAGTCACGGCGCAGCGCTTCATGCCCTTCGAAGTTGGCCAGCAGTCCATCGCGGACCTGCTCAAGCGTGTACTTTTTGTCTTCAAACACCAGCCTGCGGATCGCGGCCATAGAGTCGACATAGGTTGCAAGGCCAGAGAAGATTAGTCCAGGCCCATAGTTGAGCATCGCGCCACCAGCGGAGACATCTTTTCCGCTCTCCATGCAACCTTCCACCATCAGAGACATAAGCGGTTTCGGGGCAACATCGCGATGTACCCGCTGGCTGATCACAGTCCCGATTGCCGAGAGGCGCACGATGTGGGCAATCTGCTTTTTCACCGCCGCATCGAACTCCTCAAAGGTACGCAAATCACGCAAGTCACCGGTATCCAGCCCCTGGTAGCTGTCAAACAGCACCATGCGGCCACGGTTGAGCACGAATTCGATGGCGATAGGCCATTGGGTGTATCCGGTGGAGGTCCACTGATAGATACGGCCCGACTTTTGCGGCTCGACGCAACCCATCAGGCAGTAATCGCGAGCATCTTCAAAATCAAAGCCCTTGCGCAGCATCATCTTGATGTGGGAGTCATCGAAGTGGCAGGCAGGGAAACCCATCCCCGCTTTCACAACGTCGACGATTTTTTCCATGTATTTCTGCGGCGACTGGTTATGAATACGGCACCCCAGTGACGGCTGATAAACCTTCACAAAGCGTACGGCATCCATGATGAGGTAGGTCAGGTCGTTACAAGCATCGCCACCACTGCGCTTTTGGCCACCCACGGTCAGGTTGATGAACGGCTGATAACCGGCGAAGTATTTCGCCCCCAGCTCGCTCGACATCCACATCAGTTCGGCACATTTGATGATGAACGCCTGCATCATTTCCAACGCACTATCGTGAGTCAGGCGTCCCTCACGAATATCGGCTTCGAACATCGGGTAGCAGTACTGGTCAAGGCGACCGAGTGACAGTCCGGTCTGGTTCTCTTCAATCTCGAACAGCGACTCTACAGTCCAGATACTCTGCAATGCTTCTTGCAGGGTTTTTGGCGGATTGGCCGGTACATTCTCGTTCACGTCAGCAATGGTGAGCAGCTCGGCGCGACGCAGGGCATTTTGCTCTTTCGCAGCCAGATCTCGAGCATGGGCTGCGATGCGCCGAGCGTAGTTGACCACCCCGTCGCAAGTTTCGATCGCAGCTTTGTAGTAGTAAATACGGTCGATATCTTCCGGGTTCTCCATGCTCAGCTGGTCGAGATGAGCCTGAGCATCAGCTTTGATACCGTTCATCCCTTTGGTGAACAGCAGCACGTCGTAGCCAGGGCAGGTATCACCGCCACCATTAATCTGGTGATAGGAGAGATCGCTAACGAAGGTCTCACCGCTGAATTCCCAGATACCGGCTTCACGATATTGTGCTTCGCAAACCTCATCCAGCGAGCGTCCTTCCCAGAACGGAACTATCTCTTCACGGATGGTCTTTTTATCCGCTTCACTGATTTCAAAAGGGTCTTGCGGACGAGTGCTCATGGTATCGAGTTCATCGTGAACCCAGCGCCAGGCGATATCCGGTGAGAATGCGCCCGCTCGTGGCTTGCCACATGGATGGCCAACGATCAGCTCATCGTCCTGGATCAGGATCGGGGCGGTTTCGCAGGCGTGACGGAAGGCTTTGGCACGCAACAAAATGGTCGGCATACCAGGGTTGGCTTTGACGACTTCGGTAAAGGCGAGCGCGCGATAGATAGAGACGCTGGGGCGCACGGTCAGATAGCGATTACGCAGGCGTTGCAGACGCGGCGTTAAGCCCTCCATCACAGCAGGATCTTTTGCACAGGCGGCGAACGGTAGCGTCGAGACCTGCTGCACTCCGCTAAATAGACGCACTGGCAAATTGAGCGCGCTGAGGTTTTGCTGCGCACTCATGAACATGTCGGATAGTTCGTTAATTCGCGCGTTCTCGAGGCTGGCGCCATGGAGCAAAGCATCAAACATCGGGTAACCGTCGATGGCGCAGGTGGCGCGTACTTCGCTCAGCTCTGCCAGCTTGAACCACAGGCTCTCGACAATTTCGTACGCCTGTTGTTCGGTCAGCGCACCGTTGGCGATATCGCGCTGGAAGTAGGGCAGCAGCGCCTTGTCGGCACCTTCCGGGTTGACCGCGTAGCTGCCGTTATCGAGTTGAAGCGCCAGCTGGAACAGATAGAACGCTTGGCATGCCTCTTTAAAGTTACGTGCAGGGTGGGCCGGGACGTGATGTAAAATGGCGGTACTTTCACGCAGTTCAGCCTGACGGAACGGGTTGGTTTCGGCGGCGGCCAGGGTTTCGGCGCTGTTGGCCAGGTTTTGTGCTAATGCCATCAGGGCATCGCAGGCGTAGATGGCGGCTCGGCAGCCGTTCACCTCGTCCATGCCGCTGCGGCTGACGGCGCTGCCCAGGGCGCGGGTTTTCTCTTCCAGCTGCTGCTTGATGGCCAGCACGCCCTTCTCCACCACCAGTTTGTAGTCGGGGGAGTCGATATCGCTATTCAGATTCAGGAACTGGAATGTAGACGGGCGATGCATGGTATTTTCATCGTGGAAGATCGCACCGTGCTGTTTACGGGTTTGGTTACCAACAATCAGCTCGTCAGTGCTGATGGCAAGTGGTAACTGGCGCATCAGTTCATAGAAACGGCGCGCCGGTTTTACGGCAGCGGGCATACCCGCGATATCGCTGTCCAGCCTGCTCAGAATCGTTGCGTGTTCTGAACACAGGGTGCTGGTATGCGCCAATAAACGTTCAGCCAGCACTTTGACGCGCGGCGTTAAGCTGTAGTGTGCCATGAGGTTCTCCAGTTCTTGTTCTTAGCAATCCAGAGCAGCGCTGCCGCTCCATGCGTGGCGATAGAGTTCGGTTAATGCCTGTGCATCCGGTGTGCGTGGGTTGGTCACGCTACAGTTGTCGCGCAGCGCCTGGTTGACCATCTCTGCCAGACGCAGGTCAAAGTCGACCGCGACGACATCGGTGTCACCAATCCCGGTCGGCATGTTCATTTCATCTTTCAGTGCTTGAATGGCTACCAGCAGGCTGGTAACGCCTTCGCGCGGAGTGTGGGCGGGCAAGTCCAGCAAGTGAGCCAGACGGGCATATTTATGAGCAGCCTGGGTATCGCACTGCCCCTGATAATCAGCGTTCCATGCCACTACCTGCGCCATGAGGAGTGCGTTGGCGCGGCCGTGTGGTACGCGGAACACACCGCCGAGGGCGTGGGCCAGACTGTGGGTAATACCGAGTGATGCGTTGGTAAATGCCATGCCCGCCATGCATGAGGCGTTGTGCATCTTTTCCCGTGCTAGCAAATCGTGACCGTTTCGCCAGCAGGTGGGCAGGTAGCGAAACACCTGCTGCACGACCTTCTCGGCCAACGCATCGGAAAAGTCGCTGGCCGCACGAGAAACATAAGCCTCAAGCGCATGGCACAACACGTCCATCCCGGTGTCTGCTGTGATGGCAGGCGGCACCGATGCCACCAGCGAAGGATCGAGAATGGCGATATCCGGCAGCAGCGATGGGTCTACCAACACCAGCTTCTCGGCGTGGGCTTTAACCACGGAGAAACTGGTGACTTCGGACCCAGTTCCGCTGGTCGTCGGGATGGCTACGAAACAGGGACGCTCGCGACTCAGGTCCGGACGAGTTTGCGCCAGGGCGAAAATAACCGCTTTGGCCGCATCAATCACCGAACCGCCGCCCAGCGCGATCACCAAATCCGGATAGCTGCTGTCCATGAGCTTCATACCGCGTACCACGGTAGCGATATCCGGATCGGCGACTACATCATCCCAAGTCTGGAAGGCAAGGCCGCGTTGGCGCAGGATCTGCGTCACCCGGTCAGCAAGGCCAAACTTCACCATCATCTTGTCAGTGACCAGCAGTACGTTGCTGGCGGGCAACTCGGTCAGCACAGCGAGCGCATCCTGACCAAAACGGATCCGGGGTTTCAGCAAAAATTCACTCATTGGGTTATCCACTCCTTAAGCATCCCGAAACACGTTCTCGACGATGGCAACCACTGACATTGCTTTGTAGCGGTCTCTGTTAAGCGCGAGATACTCCTCGGCCAGTACGATGTCGTGCATGCCTGCACCGACGCTATCAATCGCAACCCAGGAATGGTCCTTCATCGGCTTTTGCTCGTCGTCCAGCTGGGTTATCAACAGCAGGTTGCTACCGCGCAGCTCATCGCATTTCTGCGTGGCAACGACATGTCCTGTTACCTTTGCGAGAATCATCGTTTTTATCGCCTTATCTCAATGCGTTACTTGCCAAGGCGCTCAAGCACCTGACGGATGACGCGCTCCACGTTCTGCTCACTGATATCCCCTTCAACGCCTGCTGCAACGCAGGCAAAGCGGTCATCGGCAGCCGTATTTGCCTGTACAGGAGCAGTGAAACGGGCGTCATCAAGGATGCTGCAGCGCTGGCCCGCTGGCGGATTGGAAACCGGCTGCGGATCAACCTTGTGATCCGGTGCGCGTAGTTCATCAATAGAGCGCACGCCATAACCCACCTTGCGGATGTTAAGCAGATTCATTGGCCCGACGTTGTCGGAGCTGGAGCCACCACCAATGGCACCACAACCAAGCGTCAGCGCCGGTGTAATATTGGTGGTTGCACCGATACCACCGAGGGCGGCGGGGGTGTTGATCAGAATGCGGTTAACCGGTTTTTCAAGGCTAAACTGACGGATCACATCCTGGTTTCGGGTATGGATCACCAGGGTATGCCCCAGGCCTTCGTTGGTCAGCAGCTCGACCACGCGATGACAGGCTGCACGCCAGTCCTCTTCTACGTACAGGCCGAGTACCGGGCACAGTTTTTCACGGGAATAGGGGTTTTTATGGGAGACGGTGGTCTGCTCGGCGACCAGCACGCGGGTGCTGGAGGGAACGCTAAAACCTGCCAGTTGGCTGAGATAGATCGCCGTTTTGCCCACAACTTTAGGGTTGATGGTGCCGTTTGGCCGCAGCAGCAGGGCGGCCATTTTGGCAGCCTCGTTTTCGTTCATGAAGTAGGCGCCCTGAGCGTCCAGCTCACGATGAACGTCGTTATAAATACAGCGTTCGACGATGATCGACTGTTCGGATGCACAGATCACACCATTGTCGAAGGTTTTACTGGTGATGATGTCTTTCACCGCCTGATGAATGTCGGCGCTGCGCTCGATGAAGGCTGGACCGTTCCCCGGACCGCCGCTGATAGTCGGAGTGCCGGAAGCATAGGCCGCACGTACCATACCTTCACCGCCGGTTGCCAGGATCAGTGATACATCTTTGCTGTGCATCAGCTCGGACGTAGCCTCCAGAGTCAGCTCAGTGATCCCGTCAACAATCCCCACCGGGGCTCCAGCGGCTTCCGCTGCACGTTTAACGATTTCAATCGCCTTCCAGCTACACTGACGAGCACCAGGATGCGGTGAGAAGATGATGGCGTTGCCTGCTTTCAACGCGATCAGTGTTTTGTAAATCACCGTAGACGTCGGGTTAGTCGATGGCACCAGTGCGCAGATCACGCCGAGTGGCACACCCACGTCCATCACTTTCTTCTCCTGATCGTCATGAATGATACCGACGGTCTTCGTATCTTTGATGGCATCGTAAACGCGCAGCGAAGCAAAACGGTTCTTCAGAACCTTATCTTGCCAGTTGCCAAAACCGGTCTCTTCTGCAGCCATCTTTGCCAGAACTTCGGCGTGACGCGCAGCTTCTTCGGCCACGTTCTTCACGATGGCGTCGATTTTCTGCTGCGAAAAGGTGGCCATAATCACCTGCGCCTTTTTGGCATTGCGCACCAGTTCTCTCGCGTTCTGGCGGGAGAGCAAATCGGTATCGAGTTCAATCATGAAACTATCCTTCATCAGACGTATAAAGTGCGAACGGGGCGTGCCCTGTCAGGTCATGCTTTGTGCTGTGCCGCGATTTTTTCGATGTCGTTGTGCGGACGAGCGATGACGCGAGAGGTAACAACTTCGCCAATACGCTTTGCAGCCTCCACACCGGACTCAACTGCAGCATTGACTGCCCCGACGTCACCTTTCACCATCGCAGTGACCAGACCAGAACCGACGTTCTCATAACCGATCAGTTCGACGTTGGCGGCTTTGCACATGGCATCAGCCGCTTCAATACAGGCCACCAGACCTTTGGTCTCAATGAGACCCAGTGCTTCTTTCATCATGCTATCTCCCGTTACTCGGCAATTTTGTAGTGAGCGACAATCTTGCTGATGTCGTTGTGTGGACGAGCAATGACCAGCGAGGTCACGACTTCACCAATGCGCTGAGCAGACTCCACACCGGAATCCACCGCAGCTTTCACTGCTCCGACATCACCTTTCACCATGGCGGTGACTAGGCCCGAGCCGACGTTCTCATAACCGATCAGTTCGACGTTGGCGGCTTTGCACATGGCATCAGCCGCTTCAATACAGGCCACCAGGCCCTTTGTTTCAATCAAACCCAATGCATCACCCATTTGAACTCTCCCAGCCTTAAGCCTTGTGTTTAATGACGATTTTGTTGATGTCGTTGTGTGGACGAGCGATAACCAGCGAGGTCACTACTTCACCGATGCGCTGTGCCGACTCCACGCCAGAATCCACTGCCGCCTTCACTGCGCCGACATCCCCCTTTACCATGACAGTGACCAGGCCGGAGCCAATGTTTTCATAACTGATCAGCTCCACGTTGGCGGATTTGCACATGGCATCCGCAGCTTCAATGCAGGCCACCAGACCTTTGGTTTCGATAAGCCCCAATGCATCACCCATGGTGATCTCCTCAGAACAGGTTGTGTTGTGTGGTTAAGGAACACCGTCCGTATCACGACATTGAGCCACGGTTGCGGCGTTCAATCGCCACTATAGGCATTGGCGGCATTCATGGAATTTGAATCTAAAAAATTTCAATATTTAGTTTTTTATTCTAAATTTATGATTTTCATACGCAGTATTTATGTATTCATGCTGCAGTCGTGAGGAGGTTTTCGCCTTGCATAAGGCCTGATTCAGGCTCAGGAAAATATCTTTGTTCGATGTTAATGACTTGTTGACCAATGGGGGCCGAGAGGTAATTTAGCCGGTCGCCAACTGTGGCAGAGCTCATGTTTTGCCGGTGACGCTAAATGTGGAAAGTGAGTGGGATGTGGTAGGAAGGAGTGATAAGGCGGTGACTGCGGGCCAGAAAATGGATGTAGGAATTGAGAGCGGGGCGCGAGAGCATATGGGGCTGGTTGGAACAGCGGCAGGATCCAACCATGTTGCGCGATACGCAAGAGGCGCCTGTCGGTATGGGGGTAAAGGAAGAAAGAGCGGGGCAGCAATCACCACGGGGCTGCCTTTACGGAAAAAGGGCTAGCACGCCGCATAAGGGGGGAGCCATCAAGTGTATTTGAGCGCGCCAAATTGTCGGAGCGGGGCTTATAGGTGCTGGCGTCATCGACGCTTGGGTCGGAGCATCCGCCGTATTGACGGGACTAGTTCACTTTGCTGCCGGATTTGAGGGTGCAGATCCAGAGCGGCGAGTTGATGGAGCTCAGCAGTATGGCCTGCTGATTGAGCCGCTGTGCACTCAGAAACAACCCATCGTGACTGTCGGACATCTCGCGCATGAAGTAGTCGAAGACCACATCCGGTGACTGGTCGATGGAGGAGGCACTCGCTTCCCATTTGTTGATGCGGTACTGACGCTCGTTGGTAGAGACGCGGCTGCTGCTGTAGGTGAACGTGACATAGCGCTGGAGGTAGAGCCAGCCTGCGGCTGAGTCGGTATAGCCTTCAACCACCATGGAGCCCTTCCCCTGACGGCCGAAATTGAAGTGAATATTGCCGTTGACGTTCTCTTTGTTCATGTCTTCAAAACGCATGATGCCTTTGGTGGCGCAGCTCATGACGCCATCATTTTCGGTGGGCAGCTGATAACAGGCATAGACTGCCGCAGCGAGGAACACGGAGCAGGACAAAAGAAAGAAGGGACGCGGCGCAAGTCTCATCACGGCTTCCAGGAGTAGTAGAAATAGTTATCGCAATAGCTGAACGAGTTGTCTTCGTGCATGGCGCAATGGGCAAGAAATACCCTGCCCAAGCCGTTGGTCTCCAGTCTATCTCCGTAGAAGAACAGAAAACGTTCGCCAGGTTTACAGCTGATGTTCAAACGCTGCCGCACCTGGTCGAAATGCTCACCGTACGCTGTGGCGCTGACCGATCGCAGCATCTCGTCGCTGGCCAGCAATTCGCACTGGTTATTGGAGACCCGTGTCAGTGTAACGGGGCGGGGCTCACGGCCATTCAACAAACCGAATGCCACCAGCAGCAGGGCAAAAACGAGCATGCAGCCACCTGCGATATACCAGCATATTCCTCGTGAGTGCGGAGTGAGGGAATATTGCCACTCGGCAGGCTCAAGAAGCGGTTCGGAGGTTGCCACCGTGGATGGTGGGGGAGCTATTTCAATGGGCGGTGTGGGAACATTATCAATAGGCTCAATGATGACGTCCGGATTCAGCTGCAAATAACCGCGCGACACCGTGATGATGATATTGTCGATATCGTAGTGGCGAAAAGCCTTGCGCAATATGCTCAGGTACTGGTTGAGATTGCTGTTCGATGAAGTTAATCCGTTATCATCCCAGACTTTTTTAAGCACCTCTTCGCGGCTCACGATCCCTGTATTTCGCAAGAAAAAATAAAAAAGCGCATTAGCGGTAATGGATAATTGGCTGTCCGGCTCAACACTTTCCCGCAGAGTCAAAGAACCATCCGTCGCATCATAAATGAAGCGGGCATTGATGTAGTAGCGCATCTCGGCCTCAATCCATGTGCTTTATGTGGGGAGCGTCATATTATGCAAGGTTTCTACCAACGCCTGGCGGTGCTCTGCAATCATGGTGCGCCCTTCGGTTAACTCCGATAGCCAGATGCCGTCCGCTGCATAACGCACCAGCGTACCAGTATGGCTATTGTCCAACTCATCACCTTTCTCCAGATGCTCCAACATCCAGTCACGCCAGCATTTTCTTAGTACTGGCTCATCCGGCATTGCCAGCGATAGCACCATCAGCTGGCGACTTTCCTGGGTGTCCGTCAATTCAGGAGCAGAAAGATAGTGCAGGTAAGCACGAGTAAAACGGCCATATTCAGTCTTGTCAGCAGCCATCCGTGCTGAGATAGCCTCTTCCATAATTGCCAGTAGACGAGCAAAAAGAGCAAATATCAGTGATTGCTTATTAGGGAAATGGTGTAGTAATCCACCTTTGCTCACACCTGCTTCCGTGGCTACGGCATTCAAAGACAGAGATGCTATGCCGTCTCGAGCAGCGATTGTGGCTGCTGACTCCAGCAGTTGTTCCTGCAAACGGACAGGATCCTTTTTACGGTGTACTGTTTCCATGTTCATTACAGAATCATACCGGCCAGACGGTATGATTGTTTTTGATCGCTATCAACTGGTGCGAGTTGTACCGATGCGGAATACCATTATTGTGTAGTTGGTCACAGTTACTCATTTAAATCATTATGGAATCAGGTTGTGAGCTTGTTCATTTAGGAACGGCCAAGAGATCGGCAACGGTAGATCCAGCCACCCCCCCACCCAGCAGTAATGACCCTCTCCTTTCTGCATTCAGAGCCTGCACGCTCTCTGATAGACTACTTCTCTTTGGCTTGTCCTTGATGGCCAAGCCCTGCGCCGTCTTGCAAAGGAGTGTTGGATGTCCGGTTGTTCCTGGTGGGATAGATCCACCGGTTTTGCACTGCTGACCATCGTGTTGTGGGCTTCGCTGGCGGCGCTGACGTCACGGGTCACCAGCGTGTCACCGCTGGTGCTGGTCGGGCTGGTGCTGTTTTTCTGCGGGGTCGGGGCCTTGCCGTTCTGGCGCCAGTGGCGTGCTCGCCCCATTACCTGGCTGGTGACGGTTACGGCATTGCTGCTCTACCATTTGCTGCTCTTTATGAGCTTTCGCCATGCCCCGGTGCTGGAGGCAAACCTCATCAACTACCTTTGGCCGCTCTGCATCATTCTGTTCACCCCGCTGTTACTGCCCGGCCATCCACTCCATGCCCGTCACCTGCTGGCTGGCGCCTTTGGTCTGGCGGGCTCCATGCTGGTGATGGTCAACGGCGAGCTGCAACTGCAGCAGGCCTATCTGCCGGGATACCTGCTGGCACTGGGCGCGGCGGTCGTCTGGGGAGCCTATTCGGTGCTGTCACGCCGTCTGCCACCAGCACCCGCCGTGGTCACTGCAGCAGCCTGCCTGCCCGCAGGTTTGTTGGCGCTGCTGCTCGCTCGTCTGCTCGAAGGGCCTCTGCCGCTCGCGCAGATCCCCACCAGTGACTGGTGGCTGATCATCGGGCTGGCGCTGGGCCCTATGGGGGCCGCCTTTGTCACTTGGTATCTGGCGCTGCGGGATGGGGATCCACGGCGGATTGGGGCGCTTGCCTACCTGACACCGCTGCTGAGCACATTGCTACTGGTGTTGCTCAATGGAGAAACGCTGACCTCGCGCCATCTGCTGGCTGGCGCCCTGATCATGGGAGGCGCCCTGCTCGGTATGCAGGGCCCACGCAACAACGCGCAAGCATCCCCAGCCAGTTAACTCGGCAAAATGGGGCCACCTGACCCGCGCTGTCATAAAAACGCCACCATCCCTGTTTAGGCTCGGGCCATGCTCCCCCATGGTCTGTGCTGACAGGAATCGCCCCGTGAAAATCGCCCATTACGCCACCCTCTCCTCTCTGGTTCTGTTACTGGTCGCGGGAGGGCAGGCGCTGGCCCTCTACTACGGCTGGCAACAGCTTGCCCATACCAATCAGGCTCAGCGCCAGCACGAAACGCTGCAACAACGGGTGACCGTGACCCTGCAAAACAGTCTGCGTGACTACCTCAACAGCGGCGATCCGCAGCAACTGACCGCGGCAGAGAAGATCCGCCAGCAAGCGCTCTCCTCGCTGGCCGCTCAGGATGATGCCGTGGCTGCCCCGCTCAGGCTGCAACTCGAACAGATGGCGCAGCGTATCACGCACGACTATCAGGCCGCAGGCAAGCTCTCGGGCAACAGCCAGCTGCTGCTGCAAAATGCGGAGAGTGAGCTGGGCAGCCAGGCTATGGCGCTGATCCGCTATGGGGAGCAAGGTGCCAGTAGCGAACAAGCTGTCGCAGCGCAGCAATATCGCAGCGGCGCGGCCGAAATCCTGGCTGGCCTGCCGCGCATCGCCCATTTGCGCCAAAGCTATATGGAGCAGGGCAACGAGAAGCTGCTCGAGGGGATCCGCTTCGAACTGGAGGCGCTGCAAAAACAGGCGCAAGCGCTGCAAGCCTTGCCACTGCTCGGCCTTTATGAAGAGGCGCCCGCCGATGAGTTCACGCTGGGGGAGCCGGTGCGCAAGGAGCTGGGAGATCAACCGCGCAGCGAATTGCGATCGCTGCTGGGCCGCTATCCGCAGGAGCTGGCCAACAGCCGCACGGCGCTGCAACAGCAACAGGCTGGCCGCCTGGCTGTGCAACAAGACATCATGGCGATGTTGCAAGCGACCAGGCAGATGGGGGAGCAACTTGCCCGCGAGCGGCAAGTTGTCAATCAGGAGCTGGCCACCATCCTCGGCTCGCTGGCGCTCTGTCTGGTGGTGGTCGCTCTGCTGTTTGCGCTGGTGCAACGACGCTGGCTGCTCACCCCCTTGTTGCGACTGCGCCGTGCCTTTATGCTGCTCGATCAGACAGGGCTGGCCGAGCCGTTGCCTGCCGGACACGATCGCAACGAGCTGGCCGATATCGTTGCCAGCTACAACCGGCTGATCGGCCGCCTGCAACTGGACCAGCAACAGAAAGAGGGGCAGCTGTCAGCAGTATCCCTCAGTCTGCAAGGAATGGTCAGCCAGGTTGACGAGATCCACCACAGCACCCGCACCACCGAACAGGTAGTCGACGAGAGCGGTCAGATGATGAACGAGCTGAACCAGCTGGCCGGAGAGGTCCACCAGGTCGCCGCCGACATCGCCCGGCATGCCCACCATAACGAACAAGCGATGAGCCAGAGCGAAGATCTGGTGGGTAGTATGCTGCACGCCACTCATCAGACCGGACTGGCAATTGACGAGAGCGATGAGGCGCTGCAAGCCCTCACCCGCTCGGTTGCCGATGTGACGGCCATTGTCGATGTGATCGGTCATATCGCTCAGCAGACCAACCTGCTGGCCCTCAACGCCGCCATTGAAGCGGCCCGCGCGGGGGAGCAGGGGCGCGGCTTTGCCGTGGTCGCCGATGAAGTGCGCCACCTCTCGGCCAATACCCAGCAATCCCTCAATCAGATCACCGATATTCTGGGGCGTCTGACCCAATCCGGTGAACTGCTTGGCACCGTACTGAGCCGGATCACCAGCGAATCAAGCCGCCAGCGGGTACAGGCGGAGCAACTGCGCCAGACCACCCGGGCGGTGCGGGAGATAGCCCGCAACACCGCAGTCATCGCCCTGCAGGGCGCCGACAACGCCAAAAGTCAGGAGCACAAGCTGGCCAGTTTTGCCGATCTGATCGCCCGTATCCATCAGCATGCCCGTCAGGTGAGCCAGCTCTCGGTAGAGGTCTCGTCCCATATCCACCATCAGGCGCAGCAGATCCCCCGCATCCTCGGCCAGCAAGGCTGACCTTGCTTCTTAGCGCCCACTTCCCTGTCAAGCGACTTTCCCTCCTCTGGAGGGAAAGTTTTTTTGCGCCACAAAATTATCTGTTACCTGCCGGTTAACTGCGCCCTTCTCCGCTGCAGTATGAAAACCCGCACTGGCGCTGGTCGCAGCCACAAAAAAACGCTTTCATTACCGTGATACCTACCGCGAGGCTGTTTACGACCTTGCCCATGATTATTTGCACTCGGTCATACTTTTGAAACGTTGAGGGAACTTTTCATTGATATTTCGCACCGCGAACGTACTCTTGGAGTTGTCCGATAGCCAAGAATCGGAACACTAAAAATAAAGCTGTGATGATCAGAACAGCCAGCGTCGAGATGCCAAGACATTACGACGGACAGGCAACCTAAACAGTGATTTTTTGCCCCTCGGGGTTTTGATTGCAATACCAATAATCGAGCGGAAGGCACGATGCCAATCGCCGAAAAAGCTAAGTCCATAAAATCAGGAGCTATCTTATGTTTAAGAAATCCGCACTGGCTGTTGTCATTGCTTCAGCTTTCGCACTGCCTGCTCATGCCGATATCAAAAATGTTGATATCTACGGTCAAATCGCTATTTCTGCTTGGTCTGGTGCAAACTGGGCCGAATCTGATGGTAAGGGTGGTTATGACAACCCCATCAAGGTAGAAAACGAATCTCGCATCGGTTTGCGCGGCAGTAAAGATTTGGCCAATGGCCCCAAGTTTATTTGGCAAATCGAATCCGGTGACGTAGGTGATTCCGGCGAAACAGGCAAGTTTGGTGTGCGCGATACCTTCGGTGGTTTCGAGTGGGAAGGTATTGGTAAAGTACGCGCTGGTCGTATGCTGACTCCGCTGTACGAGCTGGTTGACTGGCCCTACAGCAGCATTACTACTGGGAACGTATTTGACTGGGCTGGTGATGTAATCGGTGGTGGTAACTACGATCGCCAATCAAATATGATCCGTTTTGACTCCGCAAAATTTAATGGTTTTAGTTATAACTTGGCTCTTGGCCGTGGTAACGAAAGTGATGCGAGCTCAAACTTCTACGGTTTAGGTGCACACTACACTACAGGTCCATTGACCCTCCATGCAGCTTATGAGCGCGGCCTTGACCGAGCTATCAGCAACACAGAAAACGGTAAACATAGCTACCTTAATAACCTGTGGGGCCAGCAAACAGTTAACTTTGATATCATTGATAAAGGTACTGCAGATACCAATGCATATCTGGCTGGTTTCGAGTTGGCATTTGAAAATGGTTTAGGTTTCTACGGTGCTTACAAGCGTCTGGAATCGAAATATAACGAAGTAGCAATTGGCGAAATCGGCAATGCAGCAAACCAATTCTCTTTGGATAAAGTAACTCAAGATAGCTATAGCCTTGGCGCAATTTATAACTATGGCTTGTGGCAATTCAAACTTGCTTACGCAGCTAACCTGGACCCGGATGTTACCGCACAAGGCACATCAGGAAATGCCAATAACATCTCTGATTCAATCCTGTCTGCACAAGTTATGTATTTCCTGGATGATTCCGCAGTTACTTATCTGCGCCCATACCAGCTGCAACGTCGTGGCGCTTACCAAGTACAGGATGGAGATAAAGAGTTCGGTATCGGGGCTGGCGTAGAATACTACTTCTAATCACGCCGAGTTATCCCTGTATTTAATGCCTACTTGGCGGGTCCTTACAGGGCCCGCCTTTTTAGTTGTGATGAAGACAAGAGGTAAACCAGAAATGAAAAAAACCATTATGGCAGTATTAATCGCCACACTACCCTCTGTCAGTCAGGCTGCAGTCAATCTGGAAATAGGCAGAGGGGTAGAACTCGTTGCGGTCAATGGTATCCCGGTTGACTCCCCACTGTTTATTGGCAAGGTAGACAATCAATCTTTGCCCGACGGAGACAATCAAATTGCGATTAAAATCTCTCAATTAGTCAAAGATAAAAACAATACTAAAAAATATAATTCTCACGTACATGTCTTGACATTTAATGCTGCAAACCAAGCTGTATCGGTTGAAGCACCTATGTTGCAAACATGGGAGCGAGGAGAGGAGTTTGACAAACAACCACAATGGAAACTTTCGTCATCCGGCAACACCGTTTCATACAAACTAGGTGAGCTGGTCTCTATGACCAATATGTCCGTGCTCCGTAATTTTGGCGAAGAGCTTGACGCATTTAACCGTAGCAACCAACCGGCAGCACTGCCTCAACTAGCAGGTGCAATGCAGGGAAATGTGAAAAACGTATATGACCTCCCGACACAAGGCAGCAAAGTGATTCCCGCAGCCGTAGCCACAAAGTCCATTCAGCCTTCAGATACCAGTGGATCAGCCTCCCAACAAGCGCGATTCTGGTTTGATAAAATGACCCCAACCGAGAAACGTGATTTTATCTCTTGGGCAGCGCAAAACCTGTAAGAAACACTGTTTATCACACTGAGCCCGCTTTTATGCGGGCTTTTGTTTCATGTATCCTCAACCGACACATCGCACAGAGATTTCCCATCATGCCCCGTTTTGTTCTGATCACCGGTTGTTCCAGCGGAATTGGCCTCGCCGCCGCACAGGCGCTGGGGCAACACGGTTTTACCGTGATCGCTTCGGCGCGCAAGGCGGAAGATGTGGCCCGCTTGCAGCAACAGGGATTACTGGCAGTACAACTGGATCTGGCGGATCCCGCCTCCATCGAGTTGGGCGCCAGTGCGGCGCTCCATCTGGCGGGCGGGCGCCTCTATGGCTTGTTCAACAATGGCGCTTATGGCCAACCCGGTGCGCTGGAAGATCTGCCCACCGAGGCACTCAGGGAGCAATTCAATACCAACCTGTTTGGCTGGCACCATCTGATCCGACAGGTGCTGCCGCCGATGCTGGAGGCCAAAGAGGGACGGATAGTGCAGAACAGCTCGGTACTGGGGCTGGTTGCCATGAAGTATCGCGGCGCCTACAACGCCAGCAAATTCGCGCTGGAAGGCTATAGCGATACTCTGCGCCTCGAACTGGCGGGCAGCGGGGTACATATCAGCCTGATCGAACCGGGCCCCATCGATACCCGTTTTCGTGCCAATGCCCGCAGCGCCTTCTTGCGCCACATTGATCCGGCCCAGAGCCGTCATCAGTCTGCTTACCGCCAGACCCTGACGCGGCTGGAAAAAGAGGGGGCCACCAGCGGCTTTACCCTCTCCAGCGAAGCCTGCATCCCGCCACTGCTCCATGCACTGACCCACGCCCATCCCAAGGCGCGCTATCCGGTGACCACTCCGACCCGGCTGTTTGCCTTCTTGCGACGGGTATTGCCCACTCGCTGGCTCGACAAACTGCTGGCCAAATCGGCCTGATCCGGTGATTGGCGACAAGCATCCCGCCCGGATTGGGTTAGCTGTATAGCGACGGAATCCAATCCGCCAACCTTGTTTGTCCCTCTCTTCAATAGTGCTCACCATTGCTGTAGTAGGCACTCTTGACCAGTGGGATCACCTGCACCACCACATAGGTCTGCTCCCCCAGCACCTGCTTCAAATGGCGCGTGATCAGGCGCGCGGCGGCGTCCTGCATCTCCTGCGGCCGTTCGAACCAGTGCAACTCGACAAACGGAAATCCCGCCTCTGGCTCGCCGTGACGGATCCAGCAGCTCTCCACCCGCTCCATGGTGACAAACTCCGGCTTGCCGCCGGTCAGCTCGCAAAGCTCGGCCAGCAGCGGGCCGCTCACCTGTTGCAGGGTATCGAGCGTCACGGCGCGAAAACGAAGATGGGGCATGGCAAACCTCTTGGCTATCTGAAATGAGGACTTATCATAGGAGTTATTGTCAGCAAGAGAAGTCACCCGGCGCACATTAAGGATCCCCATGAGATTTCATCGCACCCTCTTTGCCTTCCTGCTCTGCCTGCTGTTACCGCTGCACGCCTTTGCCGATCCCGCCTTCTATCGGGTGAGCAAGGGCAACCAGCAACACTGGCTGCTGGGCTCCATCCATGCGGGCAAGCCAGCCCTCTATCCTCTGCCCGAGCCGGTGGAGCGCGCCTGGCTGCAGAGCCGCTCACTGGTGATGGAGGTGGACATGAACAGCATCACGCCGGATCAGTGGCAACAGACCGCCTCCCTCACCCGGCTGGTGGATGGCAAACCGCTCAAGGATCATCTGCCTGCCGAGCTCTATCAACGCACCCTGATGGCGGGCGCCCGCTATGGCATCGACGAGGCCACCCTTGCCACCCTGCGCCCCTGGTTTGCCGCCATTACCCTGACCCAGGCCGCCATGGCCCGCTCAGACTTCAACAGTGAACTCGGGATAGACCAGCACTTTGCCACCCGGGCCGCCAAAGAGGGCAAGCCGGTAGTGGGCTTTGAAACCCTGCTGGAGCAGCTCGGTTATCTGGCCAGCGTGGGTGACAACCAGACCCTGATGCTCGCCAGCACCCTGGATGAGCTGCCGATGCTGGAGAGCGGGTTCGCCGCCGTGATGAAGGCGTGGCAACAGGGGGATGAGGCGACGCTGATCAATCTGCTCAAGGAGGAGATGGCCCCGCCCGCGCTACAGAGCTGGATGGAGCAGACCCTACTGGCCGAGCGCAATCACAACTGGCTGAAGAAATGGTCCACCCTGCCCAACGAGAGCTTTATCGTGGTAGGCGCCCTGCACCTTTACGGTGAACAGGGATTGCTGGCGTTGCTGGAGCAACAAGGGTGGCACATTACCCCGCTCACCACCCCGGGTCCGGTGCAGGCTAAGGAACAAGGAGTACAGTGAGAACGATCACAGAACACACTGGTTATTAAACAACCTTCAAGGGAGTTGATCGGGATCATCCCGGACGGGGCAAAGAGGTATTTATCATGCCTGTCATCAACCGGGTGACAGGAGCAATAAAATGGACTTTTGGCTGGACCTGATGTTTGGCAACAGCGTGGGATTGATGTCGATGCTGGTGATTATCGGCACCTTCTTGCTCATCAGCTCTTACGCGGCCTATTTCATCTACAAGGTAATGCACTCGCAACCACCTCATTCACAGCAGCCCCATTCTCAACAGCCAAAAGAGGGAAAATAATCCTCTGACCACAGGCGGCAGTTCACACTGACCGCCTGTGCTGTTTTATGGTTCGCGACTGTGATTCCCGGGCCTGGCTGCACTAATGTCCATGCTGGGCGCCCCTTATCCCCTCCCCCTTTCCCCGTTTTCTGTGCCGGTTACGGCCGTTATAATGGCTGCCACTTTTTCTTATGGGGAGCCTGCCGTGTCTCATAACGACGAACTCTCGCTATTTATGAATGAAGTGGCCGACGTGCGGCCCATTCGCAGCGACAACATCCATCCCCATGCGGTCAAATCCGCCCCGACCGAGGCGCAGCTCGCTCGCCGTCAGGCTGCCACCGCCGAGCAACTCGCCCTCGACCACCTCACTATGGAGGCCATCGAGATGCGCGATCCGCACGAGATCGTCGGCTTCAAGCGTGATGGGGTGCAGGAGGGGGTCTACAAGAAGCTGCGGCTCGGCAAATACGAGCTGCAGGCCAGCCTGGATTTGCACCAGAAAACCCTCAACGAAGCGCGCCAGACGCTGGTGCAGTTCATTGCGGATTGTGAAGTCCGGGATATCCGCTGCCTGCTGATCCTGCACGGCAAGGGGGAGCGCAGTACCCCGCGCGCCCTGCTGAAAAGCTATGTCAGCGCCTGGTTGCCGCAACTGCCCGCCGTCATGGCGATCCACAGCGCCGAGCGTCGCCACGGCGGCAGCGGCGCCCTCTACGTGCTGCTGCGCAAAAGCGAACGCAAAAAAGCGGAAAACCGCGAGCGGCACCAGAAGCGGCTCGGCTAACCCGCCGCGCACCACCACGCCTTTGACCCGCCTGCGTGAAGGTGGTCAACGATGCAGCGGCGGTGTTAGCATCGAACGGCCCCGATCATGCCAGGTACGGGGCGGCATACCATCAGGGACGATAACAAGGACAATCCCATGTCATATCAAAAGCTTGAACAACATCAGCAACAGATCCACCGCTTTAGCCACCTCGCCGCCATCTGCGGCTGGGATCAGGCGGCCATGATGCCGGAAGGGGGCAACGATGCCCGCGCCGAAGCGATGGCCGAACTCGGTCTGCTGATCCACCAGAAGCGCACCGCTCCCGAGCTGGGCGACTGGATTGCCAAGGCCGAGAGTGAGCCGCTCGATGAAGTGCAACGCGCCAACCTCGGTGAGATCAAGCGCCAGTGGCAAGATGCCAGCCTGCTGCCCGGTGAGCTGGTCGAAGCGCTATCGCTGGCCGGCAGCAAGTGCGAGCACGCCTGGCGCAGCCAGCGCAAGAACAACGACTGGGCCGGTTTTGCCCCCAATCTCGAGGAGGTGGTGAAACTCTCCCGTGAAGTGGCGCAGCTGCGGGCTGATGCGCTTGGCGTGCGCCCCTACGACGCCATGCTGGCGCTCTATGAGCCGGGCATGACCAGCGCGCGGCTCGATCAGATCTTCGGCGATCTCGCCAGCTGGCTGCCGAACCTTATTCAGACCGTGAGCGAACAGCAAAAGGGCGATGCCCTGCTGCTGCCGCAAGGCCCCTTCCCTATCCCGACCCAACAGGCGCTCGGTCAGGAGGTAATGGGACTACTCGGCTTTGATTTCGCCCACGGCCGCCTCGATGTGAGCAGTCACCCCTTCTGTGGCGGCGTGCCGACCGATGTGCGGATCACCACCCGCTACAACGAGCAGGAGTTTGTCTCCAGCCTGATGGGCATAGTGCACGAGACCGGTCACGCCCGTTACGAGCAGGGGCTGCCCCGTCATCTGCTCGGTCAGCCGGTGGCCGAGGCCCGCTCCATGGCGATCCACGAGAGCCAGAGCCTGTTTTGCGAGATGCAGCTGGGCCATCATCCGGCCTTCCTCACACTGCTGGCGCCACGCATTCGTCACCACTTCGGCGAGCAGGCGGCGTTTGCACCGGACAATCTGGCCAAGCTCTACAGCCGGGTCGAGCCGGGCTTTATCCGGGTCGATGCGGACGAGGTGACCTATCCGGCCCACGTCATCCTGCGCTACGAGCTGGAGCGCGATCTGGTGGAAGGGAAGATCGAGGTGGCCGACATCCCCGAGCTGTGGGACGCCAAGATGCAGCAGTGGCTGGGGCTCTCCACCAAGGGCAATTACCGCAATGGCTGCATGCAGGATATTCACTGGACAGACGGCTCGTTCGGCTACTTCCCGAGCTACACCCTGGGTGCCATGTATGCCGCCCAGCTGCGCTTTGCGCTCGAAAAAGAGCTGGGTAGCATGGGTGAGGTGATCGCGGCGGGCCGTCTGCCGGAGATCTTCGGCTGGCTCGGACGCAACATCTGGTCACAGGGGAGCCTGCACAGCACAGACGAGCTGGTGCGCTGCGCCACCGGTGAAGCGCTCAATCCGCACTGGCTGCGACAGCATCTGGAACAGCGCTACCTGAAGTAATGAGCGCAGCAAGCTAACAGCAGAACGGGGCCCTTTTTAGTTGACCACTACAGGGCCCCGTTTTTATGGCGGTTCATTTTTATGGCGGTGCATGGTGCAGCACCCCGTCACTGCAATGCAGCAAAAAGAGATGATTCAGAGGGGATCAGGGGAACCCAACAACTCGCGCAGTTGCAGGATATTGCCCTCAGGGTCGAAGGCATTGCGCACCACAAAGCCGGGTCCTGTCCACTGCTGTGGCAGCAAGCCGCCACCGAGATCCGCCGCCTTCGCTTCTGCCCAGGCAAGGCTGGGGACGGTGAAGAACAGCTTGATAGCCCCCTCTTCCCGTAGTTCTGGCGGGCGGTTGATAACGACCAGCTCGGCATAGGGCTCTGGAATGGCGTGGATCAGCAGCTGGATATCGCTGTTTTCCAGCACCACCAGCTGCTCATCCTGACTGCAGACCACCATCTGCAGCAGGGTACGGTAAAACTGGGTAAGCAGGCCCGGATCCTTGGCATAGATCAGGGCACCGGCACGAGCGGGGCCTGGCATGGAGCACTCCTCAATAGTGAACGGCTGGGTGGACAGATCTCCACCTTCTCACAGTTGCGCGCCCCGTTCGATCCTTTTTAGCGGCTCGCCAGCCTCACTGCACAAAGTGCCACTGCCGCAGCGCCAGTGTCGGCGGCGGCCCCTGATCTTCGCCCATATCCGCCATGCCCAGCGCCTCGTCATAATGCACCCCGCCCGCACCGCTCTCGGTCAGATGCTTGGCGCGCACCGCCCCGTACAGACCGCCACTACCGGCGATCTTCATCTCGGTGAGCGGAGCATAGAGGGCGGCATAGAGCGGGGTATTGCCCGACAGCTTGACCCCATCCTTGCCACTGTATGCGGAATAGATGGAAATCGCCGGATTACCTGCCGGTGTCAGTCCCTGCTTGCCTGCCGTGACCTCGGCTCCAGCCCCGAGATCGATCTTGCCGCTGACGATCAGCGTCAGGCTGCTGCCCGGCTCGACCGTCAACTGGTTACTGCCGCCCATGGTGAAATCCTTGCCGATCAGCAGCACCACATCCCCCTTGATGGTGAGCTTGGCATCCGACCCCATATTGAGGCTATCGAGCTGATACACGGTCTGCTCCTTGCCAAACAGCTCCCCCTTACCGGGCAGCGGCAAGGCAGGCTTACTCTGGTTACTGCTGGTGACCGAGCCGGTGGAGGGATCCGTAGTCAGCACCATCTGCTGGGTCGCCCCCAGCGTCAGCGGGCCATTGATTGGCAGCGTTGCAGGGGGAAACGATTTGGGCAGCGCGGCCACATTGAGCGGGTCACACACCTGCCCGGCTACCGGTGGCAGCTTGGGGTGGGTGCGGTATTGGGGGTCCAGATACTTCTGGTGATTCGCATCGAGGAATGACCCGTTCCCACCATAGTTCAACTTGTCGTCAGCAATGCTGGTGCCATGACCCATAGAGACATCACCATTGATCGACACGGCTCCGGCAATATGGCCCCCTTTCAAGGAGAGATTCCCACTCCCGTTCACACTTCCCTCAACTCTGACGACCGCATTAGAGGGGGAAATGGTGATATCGCCGCCAGCAAGTACATTCCCCGCAACAGGTGAAGATCCGTTCAGGGTCACCGAGCCGGTCGCCCGTACATCACCCCAGATGGGGGAGTGACCATCGAGCACCACATTGGCCTTGTCGCTAACGGTCGCCACCTTGGCATTCTGGTTGATGTTGGTGCCGCCATATTTGCCCTTACGCGAGTCATAGCTATCGATAAGACCGCTGCCAGAGAGGCTCAACCCTTCGCACGCCACCACCGAATCCTGGAAGATCAGATTGCCCGGTTCACGCTTGAGGGCAAACAGCGCGTTGAGGCTGGCATTTCCCTCCAGATAGCGGCCATGGCTCTGCAACGCCAGCTTGCTGTCGGCTTCAGTATCAAGCTGCTCGATGCTGAAGCGGCTACCCGCCATCGCCCCTTCGCCCTTGCCCGGCACTTTCTGCACCAGCCGATCCCACTCGATGCGCGGCTCGGCGCCAAGCGCCTGACGCAGGGCGCGATAGCTCTCGTTCATTCCCTGCTCGGCACTGAGCTGCGCATTGATCTTCTTATGAAAATTGCCGCTCAGGCGAGTCTGCAACTGGTTCTCCTGAATGCTGGTAAACACCAGCAGACTCGACAGCAGGCTCACCACCAGCACCACCAGCAATACGGCTCCCCGCTGCCTCTGCAATCCCTTGTTCATCCTGCTCCCCCAGTTGTGGCGTTGGCACCGGATGTGGCCAGCGCTGCCGCCCAGACCGCCTTGCGACGGGCCACCTGCACCTCTACCCCCGGCGCCAGATAGCCGGGCAGCCCTTCGGGCAAGATGCGGATATTGACCAGCGTCCCGTGCTGACCGAATTCAAGATCCTGAAGATGCGCCAGCAACAGGCGCGGGCCGTCCCCGTCATCGCAACTGAGTACCGGCGGTGTGAAGCGGTACTGCTCGGTAAAATCGGCAGTTTTCTGGTTGCCAAGGCAGGAGAGCACCTGACTGCCCCCCTCCACCTTGAACGCGAGCATCAGGCGATCAGGGGTGACGGCAATCAGTTGATCCGCCTGCTTGATGCTGTTGGTAAAGGTGAGAGTGGCAAAGCGCAACACTTCGTTTGCCTGCTCCAGCGCCTTGCTCTGCTCGACCGTGCTCTTGATGGGCGCGTACCCGGCAAAAATCGCCAGTATCAACATCAGACCGAGCACCATGGAGATCATCAGCTCGACGAGACTGACGCCTCGCTGTCGGGAGGGAACGCTCAGCATAGGGGGGGGAATCCTGCGTTCAGCGCCACCCGCTTGGCACCGGAGACTCGCTTGTCCTGCCACTCGATAGCGACCACAAAGTTGTCGCTGTAGCGGTTCGGCAGCACCAGTCGGTGGCCATCCTGCAGGGTGAAACGGGCGAGAAAATCGGCCTGGGTGAACCGCTCCGGCTTGCGCTGCACTTCGCACAGCGAACTCCAGATCTGCTCCACGCTGTTGCTCGCCTCGATCGTGGCCAGCGTGCTCTGCAGGCTGTAGTGCGCCTGCTGCAACGAGACCATCTGCCCCTTGGCGAGACCGAGAAACACCATCACCGCCAACACCATGGAGACCATGATCTCCACCAGATTGAAACCCTGCTGGCGAGCAGGCGCGGCGTGTCTCATGAGCAACTCCCTTGCAGCAGCTGACCGCTCGGCGCCACGCAGAGCACGCGCAGATCACCGAGTCGATTGGCCAGAGTGATCTCGGTGTGACGGCTGCTACCGGTTGGCGCGATCCGGATCGGCTCAAACGGCTTGATCACCACGCCGCCAGCGGGTGCTGCCGCCTGACGCAGCAACTTGCTGTCGGCCATCACCTCCCAACCGCCGCTCTCGGTGCCCTGCAGCACCACCGGCAGAGTCAGCTTGACCGCTTCGCTGCGGGCAAAACGGTAGGCAGAAGCGAGCTCGGTGGCAGAGCGCTCGAGCCGCTCGGCCGCGAGGCGCTGACTCATGGAGGGCACCGCAACCAGCAGCAAGATGGCGGCAATGCCGACCGTGACCATCAACTCAATCAGGGTAAATCCGCGCACGTTCATCTTATGATCCCCAGCAGTCATGACGGTTCGCCGCGCGATAACCGGTGTGATCGAGCGTCAGAGTACCGCACTCATCCTGTTGTCGCGTCGTAGGAATGGCTTTGAGCAGGTAGTCGCCAGCGTCTTGCTGGCTGTAGCTGAATTGGTAGAAGTCCGTGCTGGAAGGGGGGGCAAACGTGTCGGGATAACGGCCCTGTTGGGTATAGATACGTTCGAGGGCGAGCGCCTGCTCCAGCAGTTGCTGCTGCGCTTCATAACGACGCCCCTGTTGCAGATACCCCTGATACGCAGG
This sequence comes from Aeromonas allosaccharophila, assembly GCF_016026615.1. Lineage (NCBI taxonomy): Bacteria > Pseudomonadati > Pseudomonadota > Gammaproteobacteria > Aeromonadales > Aeromonadaceae > Aeromonas > Aeromonas allosaccharophila. The sequence continues at coordinate 2,578,082 of NZ_CP065745.1, forward strand.
TAGCGCGATGGCCGCGAGAATGCTGACAACCGTCATGGCGATCAGCAATTCGATCAGACTAAACCCCCGGCAATGGGGCCATGCCGTACAGTCGCTCACTTATCATCCTTGGCAAGTGTTGTTGTTATTGGTCGGCCGCTGGCCGCAAAGAGCGTGACTTAATAATCACGAAAAATTAACTGACTCGATTGAACAACACAAAACCGCTTCCCTCAATGATAAAAAGATAATTATGTGATCTGTTATCCGTTTTTAATCAGCTTGCAACACCACTAATCTCGCAAGGCAAATAAAGTTGAGCCAATCCCCCTGCCGAGTCGCTCCGGGTGAAACGACGGGGTGGCAGATTTTTGCTATCCCTGTCCGTTTCTGGCTAGTCATGGCCCCCACGTCCCCTTACTCTCTTGCCATCTGTTCCAGCAAAATATCCCAGCAAAGGCGTCATGCAATGAATGCAAAGCCAAGCCCAGAGTCGTCACACGATGAGCGGATCAACGCCCTCAGCCGCGAACAGTGCCACGCCGCACGGCTCGCCCGCGATGCGCGCTTCGATGGCCGCTTCTTTACCGGCGTGATCTCGACCGGCATCTACTGTCGACCGGTCTGCCCGGCACGACCACCGCACGAGCACAATGTGCGCTACTTCCAAAGCGCCGCTGCCGCCGAGCAGTGTGGGCTGCGCCCCTGTCTTCGCTGTCGACCGGAGTTGGCCCCCGCAGCCCGTGGAGATCTGCCTGTTGAGCTGGCACGCATACTGGCCCGCATCGATCGCGGCGAGCTGGCGGACGGCACGCTCGCCGAACTGGCTGCAGAGGCCGGGATCAGCGAACGCACGCTGCGCCGCCAGTTCGAGCAGCACCTCGGCGCCTCGCCAAAACAGGTAGAGCAGACGCGCCGCCTGCTGCTCGCGAAACGGCTGCTGACCGAAACCGGGCTGCCCATCACCGACATCGCGTTTGCGGCAGGCTTTGCGAGTATCCGCCGCTTCAACGACGCCTGGCTGAACGCTTACGGGCTGGCCCCGCGCACCTTGCGCCAGCAAGAGCAGCACGATGACGCGACAGAACACATGGGCTCGGAGCCGCGCGGCGCAACCCTGACGCTGCAACTGCCCTACCGCCCTCCGTATGATGTGGCGGCCATGTTGGCGTTCTACCGGCTGCGGGCGATCCCGGGGCTGGAGCGGGTGGATGGTGAGGTATATGAACGGCGCTACCGGGTCGGCGATCAGGTTGCGCTGGTGCGCATCGCGCAGGGCAAGGGGCATAGCCTGCAGCTCACCGTCTATGATCTGCCGCTCGCGGCGCTGCCCGATCTGCTGTATCGGGTGCGCCGGATGTGGGATCTCGATGCCGATATGCAGCGGATCGGCGATCGGCTCGGTCAGGATCCGCTGCTAGCCCGTTTGCAGGCGCGCTGGCCGGGCGTGCGGCTGCCCGCCGGCTGGGATGAGTACGAGGTGATGCTGCGCGCCATCGTCGGCCAGCAGGTATCGGTCAAGGGGGCCATCACCCTGCTCGGGCGACTGGTAGCCCGCACCGGGGCGCAATTCGGGGTGGCGCAACTACCGACCCCCGCCCAGTTGTGCGAACTCGATCTCGACGGCATCGGCATGCCCGGCAGCCGCCTTCGCACCCTGCGGGGAGTGGCCGAGGCGCTGGCCAGCGGCGAACTGACCCTCACGACAGCCAGTGACGAGCAGTTGCTGGCGCTACCGGGCATAGGCCCCTGGACGGTCTCTTACTGGCGGCTGCGCTGCGGGCTGGATACCGATGCTTTCCCCGCCTCCGATCTGGTGCTGCAAAAAGCGCTCGGGGGCGGTGCCAAGCTGCCGGTGAAAGAGGTGTTGGCACAAAGCGCGGCGTGGCAGCCGTGGCGCAGCTATGCGGCCAGCTGGCTGTGGCACGCCATGAGTGAAGCGCCCAATTTGCTGATCCATGCCACCAGCAACGAACAACAGCCAGATACCCAACAACAGGAGATAACCCCATGATCCGCTACGATATCCTGCCGACCCGCTGTGGCGATCTGCTGGTCGCCATCAATGAATCCGGTCTGGTACACGTAGACTTTGTGGCGGGCCTGCGGGCACTGCCAGATATGAGTGGCTGGCAACAAGAGCGCGAGGCGCTGGCCCCCTTCCTCGCCGAATTTGACGCCTATTTTGCCGGTCGCTTGCAGCGCTTCTCCCTGCCCCTTGCCGCCCACGGCACCGCTTTTCAGCAAGCGGTGTGGCAAGCATTGTGTGATATTCCCTACGGCGAAACTCGCAGCTACAGCGATATTGCCCGAGCCATCGGCAAACCCGCTGCGGTGCGGGCAGTGGGCGCTGCAAACGGCCGCAATCCACTCTCGATCATCGTTCCCTGCCATCGGGTGATCGGCCAAAACGGCAGCCTGACCGGCTATGCGGGGGGATTGGAGATTAAAAAAGCGCTGCTAGATCTGGAAAATAGCAGGAGTAATGCCACAACAAGCCACGCAATCTGAATATCACACGTTACACGATATACATCGTGATATATTATAATTGAGAGTATATAGCGTAACGTTAAACAACAAAACTGGTATGATAGCCTTCACATTAAGGTAATAGCGCAACATCCAACAACCATGCCCCAACGAAAACGCAACAATTGAAATGGAAATATCCTTTCCGTTCCAGATTATCAAGTGTGATTGCCATTCATTTTTACCCCCTGCTCAATTAGTATTATGCTGACCACAAACCACTTTTAATGACCGTTAGCGAATCCATATTGAATGAATAAAAATGACCGACAACGCCTGATCAAAACGCGCCTGATAATTGATAAAGAAGTCAGTGTAAAATCGTTGGCCGGTACTTTTTCTGTAACCGAAAGAACGATCCGCAATGATTTACAAGCGCTAGCTGACAAGCATCTTTGCGAAATGTTCTATGGCGGTGCCAGATTGATCAAACATGATGAAGACATCTATTTTGAATCAACATCCATCAACAATATATCGACTCTGCTTGAGGCTCCCTCCACCACCAAGGCCTGGAGTTACCCTGCGGTAAGCAGGGCCAATGAAACCTCTCCAGAGATTTATATATTGGGATCATTCAATATTGACATTGTATTAGAAGTAAATGAATTTCCAAAAGTTGGGGAAAGTGTGCTGGCACACTCTACTAAATATTATGGTGGTGGCAAGGGAGCAAACCAGGCAATTGCGGCTGCAAAAATAAATGATCAGGTTCACCTGACAATCAAGGTAGGTCAGGACCTGTTTGCCGATAGAGCCAAAAACTACCTGGCGAATGCCAATATTGCCTCATTGAATATTCTTGAGGATGCAGAGCACCCAACGGGTAATGCCATCATTCTGGTATCACAACCCTCTGGCGAAAATAAAATTGCAATTAACTTGGGTGCCAACAGCCACATCACAGTGGATGATATCATTCATGATCTCGATTATATTCGTGACTGTCGCGTTTTTTTGACCCAACTGGAAAACAACTTCGACATCATGTCACTTGCGATAACTTATGCAAAGAAAAGTGGTGCGACTACCATTCTCAACCCGACTCCATATAATGATAGCGTGAAGAAAATATTGCCTTTTGTCGATATCATCACCCCCAATGAGATTGAGGCGTCCGATTTGTCTGGCATTGTTATCAATGATCATGAATCAGCCAGACTGGCGGCAGAGAAAATATATAAGCTGGGGGTTAAACATGTCATCATCACGCTGGGTGATAAAGGGTGCCACTATTTTAACGGGAACCGTCACTTTCATTTGGCTGGCCACAAAGCAGCCGTAATTGATAGCAGCGGGGCTGGCGACTCATTTAATGGTTCGCTTGCTGCCTCTATTGCCAATGGTAAATCGATTGAAGATGCACTGATTTTTGCCAATGCGTTCGCTTCATTGAAAGTCGAACGTCGTGGAGCATCAAATATGCCAGACACATCTCTGGTTGAAGCAAGGTTATCCACAAATAATTTGTAACAACACACTGCAAACAAATTAACTGCCAATCTATTTACACTATTACTGACAGAGGTATTTATGTTAGTCATCCACTCGTACTCCATTGCGATTATCATGTGTATTATTACCATGATATGTTGGGGCTCTTGGGCCAACACCACCAAGCTGGTTGATGAAAAAAAATGGCCTTTCCAGTTATATTATTGGGACTATTCAATCGGCATCCTGTTGTTTACCTTGCTGCTGGCGTTCACGTTAGGCTAGTCCGGTGATGAAGGCCGCCACTTTATAGCCGATTTACAGCAAGCTGATTGGCAAAACTTTGGCCTGGCTATCCTCGGTGGCATCATTTTCAACCTGGGTAATATCTTGCTGGTAGCCGCTATTGCGCTGGCGGGGATGGCTGTTGCATTCCCGGTTGGCGTCGGGATTGCACTGGTACTTGGCGTTATCGTCAATTATCTGGCCGTACCGGTTGGCGAACCTTATGTGCTCTTTATCGGCGTTGCCTGTGTCACCGTTGCGATTATCTTGACTGCTATTGCTTACGGCCGTCTCAAGCAGCAACAGAGTGCAAAAATGCGTGGTTTGATCACTGCCATCATTGCCGGTGTGGTCATGGGCTGGTTCTATCGCTTTGTCGCAGCCTCTATGGCCGCTGATTTTTCTGCACCGGCAGCCGGCTTGCTCACTCCTTATTCCGCGCTGGTCTTCTTTGCCATTGGTGTACTCCTCTCCAGCTTTGTCTGGAATACCATCATGATGAAGAAGCCCATCTCTGGCCCGGTCATTAATGGTAGCGCTTACTTCAAAGGGACCGTCAAAGAGCATGCGGTCGGTATTCTCGGTGGCATTATCTGGAGTATTGGCATGAGCTTCAGCATTTTGGCCTCAGGCCCGGCTGGCTACGCTATTTCCTATGGCCTCGGTCAGGGTGCCACCATGATTGCCGTTATTTGGGGTGTCTTTGTCTGGCGTGAATTTGCCAGCGCACCTGCCGGAACCAACAAGCTCATCAACGCTATGTTTGCTTTCTATATTCTTGGCATTGCTCTGATCATCGCCGCGAATAGCATTTAATACAGGATATCTATCATGTTGAATAATAAAATTGTCGTTCTGGGTAGTACCAATCAGGATCTGGTTAACAAATCCAGCCATCTGCCAAAAAAAGGCGAGACCATCATCGGCTATGAGTTTTTCAGCGCTCGCGGTGGCAAAGGTGCCAACCAGGCAGTAGCTGTCAGCAACATGGGCGGTAAACTCAGTTTTATCTCCTGCCTGGGTAAAGATGATTTTGCCAACCAGTTGATCGCGGATTATCAGCAATCCGGTATGGATACCAGCAAAATGGTCCAACTGGACGGTATTGCAACAGGCTTGGCCCTTATCATGGTCGATGAGCAGGGCTGCAACTGCATCAGTGTTGCCCCCAACGCCAATGCCATGCTGACCAAAGAATTTGTAACCGAGCAACTCGATAGCCTGCGCCAGGCAGACTACCTGCTGATGCAGCTGGAAACGCCGATTGATGGGGTGGAGCTGGCAGCCAAAGAGGCCCACCAGGCCAATACCTATGTGATTATCAACCCGGCACCCGCCAAACCCTTGAGTGATGATGTCTATCCCTATATCGACCTTATCACCCCCAACGAGACAGAAACCGAGATCCTGACCGGCATCAAGGTGACTGATCACGCCAGCGCAGAAGCGGCCGCCACCCTGTTGCAGCAAAAAGGGGTCAAGAATGTGATCATCACGCTGGGTGAGAAGGGGGCGTATCTGCAAAGTGCCGATGGCATCAAGGAGATCATTGCGGGCTTCCGGGTCGATGCCAAAGATACCACCGCTGCTGGCGATACCTTCAATGGCGCATTAACCGTTGCGCTGAGTGAAGGGAAATCCTTGCGTGATGCCGTGCTCTTTGCCCACCGTGCCAGTGCCATCTCGGTCAGCCGCATGGGGGCGCAAAGCTCCATTCCGAGCAGGGAAGAGGTCGAACAGTTCAACCATTAATGCCACAAACAAAAGCCCCGGAGTCATGCTCCGGGGCTTTTTATTTCTTCCTGACCCGCTCTGATTTAACAGAACTGCGGTTTGGAAATCACCTCTTCAAACTCCCCATCACCTGCATTTCGCAGCGGTTGCAGTCAAAACGCAGGCGGAAGGTGTCTTTACCCATCTTGAGCTCCAGCGGCTCGGCCTTGAGACCGGGCACCTCTTTCGGGCAGAGGTTCTGGCTGTAGCGGATGCAGTGCTTGGTGATCATCAACACCACTTCACCCTCCTCCTTGTTCGCCTCGTAGGCGGGAGCAATGCGCTCCACGCCGTGTTCGCGGAAGAACTGCTCGGCGGCGCTGTTCAGCACGTTGCCAAGGTAGGAGAGACGGTGCTGGGGATAGCTGATATCCCGCAGGGCGATGCGTCGCTCGGGGCGCTGATAACTGGCCACCCGCGCGGCCTCCAGCGTGGCGATGCCATCCCGGCGCAAGCCGTTGAGCTGTGATGCGGCGATGAATAGCGGGTGAGTGAATGCCAACTCAATCTTGCGCGCCACAAACAGGGTATTGCCGAGTTTACCAAGCTGATCCCGCGCCTGTTGCAGCGCCCGCTCCGGATTGTCGGCGGGCTGCTTGTCACAAGGCAGCATCACCGCAGCGCTGATGCCCTGCTCGTCGGTGAGCGTGAGGCGCAATCCCTCATCGCACTCTGCAAGCACCATATCGACCCAGATGCGGCGATCCGCGCTCGCCTTTTCCAGCATCTTGCTGAACGCCTGATCGTGGTTACGGTAGATTTCGGTCCCCACCTTCAGCCCCGGCATGCGTTCAGACAGGAGTAACTGCTTACCTTCGATCTTGTTGAGGCGCATCCCCACCAGCTCGTTGTTCGGCTTGAAGAAGCCCAGACCATCGCCGTTGTTGAGGCTGACCTGCTTGCCGTCGATCTCGATACCGTCACGAGTCACCTTGGTGACGCGCCCCAGCGGCTCGCCCACATATTTCGGGCTCTTGGTGGAGTCGATTCCCTGCTGGCGGCCATTCAGGAAGTAGTCGGTGCTACCGCGGTTGAAGCTCTTCTTGGGGTCAGGCGTGAAGCTGTAGCTGCAACGACCCGCCGAAGCGGCAACCAGATCGGAGCGGCTGTCGAGAATGGCGTCGAGCTTCTGGCGATACCAGGCAGTGACGTTCTTGACGTAATCGAGCCCCTTGAGGCGCCCTTCGATCTTGAAGGAGCGGATGCCCGCTTCGATCAGCGCCTCCAGGTTGTCGGTCTGATCCATATCCTTGAGCGACAGCAGGTGGCTGTCGGCCACCAGCACTTCGCCATCCGGCTTTTGCAGCGAGCAGGGCAGACGGCAGAGCTGGGCACATTCACCGCGGTTGGCGCTGCGCCCGGTACGGGCATGGCTGATATTGCACTGGCCGCTGTAGGAGACGCAGAGCGCACCGTGGATAAAGAACTCCAGCTGCACATTGGTCGCAGCACTGATCTCGCGGATCTGCGCCAGCGACAGTTCGCGCGCCAGCACCACCTGAGAGAAGCCCACATCCTGCAGAAACTTCACCTTCTCCGGTGTGCGGTTGTCGGTTTGGGTACTGGCATGGAGCGCGATGGGAGGGAGGTCCAGCGCCAGCAGCCCCATGTCCTGCACGATCAGCGCATCGGCCCCGGCTTCATAAATCTGGTGGGTCAGGCGACGCGCCTGCTCCAGCTCGTGATCGTGCAGCAGGGTGTTGAAAGCGACAAAGACCTGGGCACCGAAACGGTGGGCGTGACGCGCCAGCGCTTCGATATCTTCGAGGGAGTTGCCCGCCGCACTGCGGGCGCCAAAGGCGGGGCCACCCATGTAGACGGCATCCGCACCATGATTGATGGCTTCGATGCCGTAGGCGAGGTTCTTGGCCGGAGCCAGCAGCTCCAACCGGTTGTTGTGGCTTAACGGGTGCTTGTTCTGGTGCATGGTCTCGGGATCAGGGCGGACAGCAAATGGCCGCTACTCTAGCCCATTCACCGCCTGCGTGCCTTGATCCCGCTTAAGGTATCCGCGAAATGCAGGATTAGATAACCACCTTGAGTGCCAGCAACAGATCGCCCACGAGAGGACTAAAGCACCACCTTCAAGGCCAATCCCAGCAGCACCAGGCCGCTCACCTTGTCGATCACGAAGGATTTGGCTTTGAGCCACGCCAGTACAGGCCCGCGCGAGAGCACCAGCGCCACCAGCACGTACCAGACCGCATCGATCCCGCCAGCGGTGAGCATCATGATGCCCCCCTCGCGCCAGCCGGTATCGGCCCGCACAAACTGGCTGAACAGGGCGATAAAGAACACCGCCAGCTGGGGATTAAGGAAGGCCACCATAAAGCCTTCAAATGCCCCCTGCCGACCACGCAACTGATGCACCTCATCACTCGCTTCGCCACTGGCAGGTTTGGCAAGCAGGGCTTTCACCCCGAGCCAGGCAAGAAATGCGGCGCCGCCGTAGCGGATCAGATCAAACAGGATCGGGGTCTGGGTGATCAGAATGGAGAGGCCAAGCGCGGTCACCAGCGCATAGATACCAACCCCGAAGCCGTGACCGAGCGCAGTGGCGACGCCGTGACCCTGCCCGCCCTGCACTGTGTTGCGGATGATCAGCGCCAGACTCGGGCCGGGGCTGATGGCGCCCATCACGCAGATTGCGGCCAGTGCCAGCCAACTCGTCAGTTCCATGCTTTTCCTCTTTTGTGCTCGATATGATGACCTGCACTCAGAGTACGGGCTGAGCCATTATGCCAGTAGTGAAAGTTATGAATAGAACCCATAACTGATGGCTATAGCGCCACACAACTGACTGGGGCTAATCACCGAGTTCGAGCAGCTTGCGACTCTCGCCGACGGTGCGTTGCAGGTGATCCCGCAGGAAGGGGTAAGCCAGCTCGCGAAACCAGCGGTGGGCCGGATCCTGATGGTGACGCTGGTGCCACAGCAGATGATACTGCTGGTCACGGGTAGCAAACGGCAAATCGACAAAGGTGAGCTCATGGCCGCAGGAGAGCTGCCAGGCGATATGAGCCGGGGTGGTCATCAGGCAATCGGTGCGCAGCAACACCTCCACCGCCGCCTGAAAGAAGGGAACTCTGGCAAACCAGCGCCGACTCAGTCCCTGCGGCGCCAACACCTGCTCCACCGGACTGTCCTTGTCGCCACCGCCGCTCACCTGCAGGTGAGGCCAGGCTAGATAGTCATCGAGACTCAGCGCCTTGCCTGCCAGCGGATGGTGACGTCCCATCAGCACCGCCAGCCGATCTTCCCCCTGATGCAGACCACGGATCTGATCCGGTACCTGCTCGGTGATGGTGGAGACCAGATCGAGCTCGGACTGCCACAGCTGCGGCAGCTGCCGCTTGTCCCACAGGCTGTACTCCAGCGCCGCCAACGGCGCCTCGTTGGCGAGCGCGGCGCAGATATCGGGCAGGATATGCTGGGCTACATAATCAGAAGAGGCGAGCCGAAATACCCGCTCGCAGCGGCTCGGGTCAAACCCGGGAGCCTCGTAGAGCCGCTCCAACGCACCGAGAGAATCCGCCAGCTGAGCGGCCAGCGCTTCGGCCCGAGGCGTCAGCAGCCAGCGCTGCCCCTCCCGCACCAGCAACTCGTCGTCAAACTCGCTGCGTAACTGGGCAAGCTGCTTGCTGATGGAGGGCTGACTCAGGTGCAGCTGCTCGGCGGCGCGGCTGATATTACGGGTATCCAGCAGCACCTTGAGGGTGGGCAGCAAGTTGAGATTGGCTCTGAGCAAGGGATACCCTCATCGGTGGCGAAACGCCTATCTTAGGGCAGACGAGCCCCGCGTTTTAAGCAAAATTTCCTGCCATGTTCAGCACTTTGTCGCCCTTTGTGGTCAGATGGCGCAGCCGCTCGCCCAGCACATAACCATGACCACAAGATGACAGTGGTTGTCTCGTACGGCATAATTGCACGATTTTCCGCCCGCGGGCGATCCACTTTGAGAAGCGGTAACAAGATGAAATACGCCAATATCACCGGCTGGGGCAAATGCCTGCCTCCCTCCGTGCTGACCAACGATGACCTCAGCACCATCATGGATACGTCAGACGAGTGGATCTATCCGCGCACCGGCATCAAGGCCCGCCGGATCTCCCACGTCAGCACCTCGGATCTCGCCACCCTGGCCGGTCGCCGCGCGCTGGCCTGCGCCGGTCTGGAAGCGAGCGATCTCGATGGCATCATCCTGGCGACCGCCACCCCGGACAACCTGCTGCCAAGCGCCGCCTCTGCGGTGCAGAAGAAGCTCGGGGCCGTCAACGCCGCCGTGTTTGACCTCAACGCGGCCTGTACCGGTTTTGTCTACTCCCTCTCCGTCGCCACCTCGCTGGTGCAGACCGGCATGATGAAGAAGGTGCTGGTGATTGGCGCCGAACGCCTCACCTACCTGCTGGACTGGGCACGCCGCGATACCGCCGTACTGTTTGGCGATGGCGCCGGTGCCGTGGTGATCGAGGCAAGCGAGCAGGAGTGTGGCCTGATCGCCAACAAGCTGGGCTGTGACAGCGAAGCGCGGGAGATCCTGCACGTACCGAACTTCGGTACCGATCGGGTGCGTTTTGCCGATGTCGACGGCCTGTTCACCTTCAACTTCGAAGGGCCGGAGATCTTCAAACGCGCCGTGCGCGGCATGGGTGAAGCCACCAGCACTGTATTGGCGCAGGCCGGTATTGCGCCGGAGCAGGTCGACCTGATCGTCCCCCATCAGGCCAACATCCGCATCATCGAGACCCTCGCCAAGCGGATGAGCGCGCCGATGGAGAAGGTAATGGTCAACATCGAAAACTACGGCAACACCTCCGCCGCCACCGTGCCCATCGCCCTGTGCGAAGCGCTGGAGCAGGGCCGCGTCAAGCCGAACTCCTATCTGCTGACCGCCGCCTTCGGTGCCGGTCTGACCTGGGGTGCCGCCATCATCAAGTGGGGCGAGCGCGTCACCCCCATCAAGGCGTGCGATGCCGAACTGCCCCCGTGCGACAAGAGCGCGCTGGAGCTGATTGCCCACGCCGTCGAAGGGTGCCAGAAGGCCCACGCCAACGAGGCCTGATCCTCATCAGGAGCCTGAATCGTCAGGCTCCTGTTCTTCTTTTTTCCCCCCACCTCTCTCTGCTCCCCCTTCGCAATTCTCTCGATACAGCAATCGCTGATACAAACAAATCCGATTTGCAGCCAATTTATTTTTTTCCGCTAACCTTATTGTGCCAACTATAAATAAAGAAAAGAGCTTCAAGGGGCACCATGACTATTGCAGTCCCGCTCCTTTACCTCTTACCAAATAATTGCACAGGGATAAGCTACGTATGGCACAACACAAAAGTGGCGTGAACACACCGCTTTGGGAACCGGTTTGCTGGATTTGCTGCATCGGGCTCGGTCTGCTGAGCTGCCTGTTGCTGCAACTCGCCGATGCGCTGTCACCTCTCTACCTGCTGCTCAATGTGCTGGTTGCCATTGCCGCCGCCCTCTGGACATCGAGTCACTTCCATCAGCACATACACCGCAATCGTACCGAACAGATAGAACCCGCCGCCACGAATGCCATCGCCCACTCCATCGTCGGGCTGGAACAGGTGTGCGAGAAGGCGCTGCCCATCTGGTCCCAACAGATTGAAAACTCTCGTCAACAAACCGAAGCGGCGATGATTGACCTGACCCAGCGCTTCAGCGGGCTTGCCAACAAGCTGGAAGAGGCGGTCAATGCCTCCCATCTGGCAGCCGGTGAACTGGATGATGCCAATTCCCGTGGCATGGCCGGAGTCTTGAGCGAGAGCCAGCAGCAGCTCAATGAGGTAGTGGCCATTCTGCACTCCGCCCAGGCCAATCGGGACGCCATGCTGGGTGAGATAAAAAGCCTGACCACCTACACCATAGAGCTCAACACCATGGCCATGGATGTGGCCAAGATCGCCTCCCAGACCAACCTGCTGGCCCTCAACGCTGCCATTGAAGCGGCTCGCGCTGGGGAAGCAGGTCGTGGCTTTGCTGTGGTTGCTGATGAAGTGCGCAACCTCTCCCGCCTCTCCAGCGAAACCGCCCAGAAGATGACCGACAAGGTCGACACCATCAATACCGCTATCGGTCGCGCCTTCCAGATTGCCGAAAATGCTGCCGCACGGGATCACGCCTCGGCACTCAATTCGGAGCAGACTATCGAACAGGTGCTGGCCCGTTTCCGCCATGCCACCGACAGCCTGGCTGAATCCGCCTCCCTGCTGCAAAACGAGAGCACCGATATCCATCGCGAAATCTCCAGCGTCATTGTCTCGCTGCAATTTCAAGACAGGGTCAGCCAGATCCTCAGCCACGTCAGGCAAAACATGGAGAGCCTCTCCAGCCATCTGGTTGCTTCGGAGCAGAGCAGCAATGCAACAGGGCCAATCCAGATCGATGCCCATCGCTGGCTGGCAGAGATGGAGCTCTCATACGCCACCGACGAGCAGCGCAATATTCACCATGGTCGCACCACCCGTTCTACCAAAGCGCAACCAAGCAGCGCCGACATCACATTTTTCTAGGAGAGAGATATGGGCAAAACGATCCTGATCGTGGATGACTCGGCAACTATTCGCCAAGTCGTGGGCATGACCCTCAAGGGAGCCGGTTATGAGGTCATGGAAGCCTCTGACGGCAAAGACGCGCTCAAGAAGCTTGATGGCAAGAAGATCAACCTGATCATCAGTGACGTCAACATGCCGAACATGGATGGCATTACCTTCGTCAAAGAGGCCAAAAAGCTGGCCAGCTATAAATTCACCCCCATCATCATGCTGACCACCGAATCGCAAGACAGCAAGAAGCAGGAAGGACAAGCCGCAGGAGCCAAAGCCTGGGTGGTCAAGCCCTTCCAGCCCGAGCAGATGCTGGCCGCTGTCGCCAAGCTCATCATGCCGTGATCCGGAGCGCATCATGCAACTACAGAGCGAGCGGCTCGACAACAAGGTGGTGGTGACCCTGCCGGACGAAATCACCATCTATACAGTCAGCGAGCTGAAAGAGGCCCTTTCACCCTTATTGCATCAGGGGCGCGAACTGGAACTGAATCTGGCGGCGGTATCCGAGATAGACAGCGCCGGGCTGCAACTGCTGCTGGCGACAAAGAAAACCGCGCTGCAGCAAGGTTCCTCCCTGGCGCTGGTCTGGCATAGCCATGTTGTGCTTGAACTGCTGGAGCTGTGCCAGCTCTCGGCCTTTTTTGGCGACCCCACCCTCATCACCCATGGCGAACGGCCCTGAGCCAGCATGACAAGGAGTCACCGTGAGCATCGATCTTGATCAGGCTTTACAAACCTATATCGCCGAGGCACGCGAGTTGCTCGAAGAGATGGAGTCAGCGCTGCTCTCACTGGAGGCTGACCCTGACAATAGCGAGCTGATTGCCGCTATCTTCCGTGCAGCTCACACCATCAAAGGATCGGCTGGCCTGTTTGGTCTGCAGCCCATCGTCGGGTTTACCCATATCGTCGAGGATCTGCTCGACCAGATCCGCAATCAGCAGCTCACCGTCACCTCTTCTCTGATCAAGGATCTGCTGGAGAGCTGTGACCACATCCAGACGCTCATCAGTGTCGTTGCGGAACAGGGCAGCACGTTGAGTGATGACGATGCCAAACAGGATGAACGGCTGAGGCTCGCCCTCACCCGTCATCAGTGCGCCCCCCATGCCACGCTGCCAGATACGGTGCATACACCTGAACCAAAAATCGAAAAAGAGGGAGGGATTACCAGCGCAGCCTCCTTGTGGCATATCTCCCTGCGTTTTGGTCCCGATGTACTGCGCAACGGCATGGATCCCGCCGCATTTCTGCGCTATCTCGGCACACTCGGAACCCTCTGCTCGGTGGAGACCATCCATCAAGGACTACCAGATTGGGAGCAGTTCGATCCTGAGAATTGCTACCTCGGCTACGAGATCGATTTCGACACCCAAGCAGACAAGGCAGCCATCAGCGATGTCTTTGAATTTGTTAGAGATGACTGCCAGATCACCATCTTGCCGCCCCACAGCAAGATCGCCGAGTTCATCAACCTGATCGAGTCGCTGCCGGAAGACAACGCCATGCTGGGTCAGTTGCTGGTCAACACCGGCGCGTTGACCGCAGAGGAGTTGGCAAACGGTCTGCAGGCACAGCAAGCGACCCCGGCAGATCAAGCGCCCAAACTCGGGGAGATCCTGATTGCACAGGGAGCCGTCAACGAAGCCGTGGTCGATGCCGCCCTGAAAAAACAGAACCAGACCAAGGAGAGCAAGGCTAAAGAGGGTCGTTACGTCAGGGTGCATGCCGACAAGCTGGACGACCTGATCAATCTAGTCGGGGAGCTGGTAGTCGCCAGTTCAGGAGCCAATCTGCTGGCCCAGCGCACCCGCGAAAGCCAGCTACAGGAAGCCACCTCGGTCATTGCCATGCTGGTGGAAGAGATCCGTGACAGTGCGCTGCGCCTGCGCATGGTGCCTATCGGCGATACCTTCAATCGCTTCCAGCGGGTGGTGCGCGATGTCAGCCAAGAGCTGAACAAGGATATCACTCTGGTGATCTCCGGAGCCGAGACCGAACTGGACAAGTCGGTGGTAGAGAAGATCGGCGATCCGCTGATGCATCTGGTCAGAAACTCGATGGATCACGGCATCGAATCGGCAGAACAACGGCTGCTGGCAGGCAAATCCCCCCGCGGCACCCTGAATCTCAACGCCTATCACGACTCCAATAGTATCGTCATCGAAATTCGGGATGACGGCGCCGGTCTCAACAAAGCCAGGATCCAGCAAAAAGCCATCGAGCGCGGTCTGATCAGCGCAACTACTACGCTGACGGATCAGGAGATATACAACCTGATCTTCGAGCCGGGGTTCTCCACCGCCGAGGCGATCACCAACCTCTCCGGTCGAGGGGTGGGCATGGATGTCGTCAAACGCAACATAACTGCCCTGCGCGGCACGGTCGATCTCGACAGCATCCAGGGAAAAGGCACCCGTGTGCAGATACGCCTGCCGCTGACCCTCGCCATCATCGACGGCTTCCTGGTGCGAGTCTGCGACACCCACTACGTCATTCCGCTCGATATGGTGATCGAGTGCGTTGAATTGACCCAGAGTTCACTGGCCGACACCCAGGGGCGCAATTACATCAATTTGCGTGGCGAGGTGCTGCCCTTTATCCGCCTGCAACACTA
This sequence comes from Aeromonas allosaccharophila, assembly GCF_016026615.1. Classification (NCBI taxonomy): domain Bacteria; kingdom Pseudomonadati; phylum Pseudomonadota; class Gammaproteobacteria; order Aeromonadales; family Aeromonadaceae; genus Aeromonas; species Aeromonas allosaccharophila. The sequence continues at coordinate 2,593,268 of NZ_CP065745.1, forward strand.
CTTCGATACCAATGGCAGCAAGGGGCGGCGCGAGAACATTGTCGTGGTCAGCCACGCAGGCAAAAAATCCGGACTGGTAGTGGATGAACTGCTGGGAGAATTCCAGACCGTCATCAAACCGTTGGGGAAATTGTTCCAGCGCCTGCAGGGCATCAGTGGCTCAACCATTCTGGGGGGAGGAGAGGTCGCCCTGATCCTCGACATTCCCTCGCTCATCCAGCACGCGATCACCCTGGAATCCTGTCAGCTCAACAACTTGACGGTGTCGCGCAACCAACCTCAATCCAGCCTCAACTGAGGGGGCCATCATGTTTAAAAACTCCACCATCAAATTGCGCCTCATCGTGCTGCTCTGCCTGCTCTGCCTGCTGCTGCTGGCCGTTGGCGGCCTCGGGTTATACAACATGCAGAGCAGCAATACCGGGCTACAGCGCGTGTACAACGACAGGGTGGTTCCCCTCAAGCAGCTGAAGACCATCTCCGACAGCTATGCCGTCTCGATCATCGACAACCTCAACAAGGCTAATGCGGGGCTGATCCCGGCAGAAGAGGCGTTGAATCAGATAAAACAGGCCCAGCAGACCATCAAGAGCGAGTGGCAGCACTACCAATCCACTACTCTCACCCCGGAGGAGCAACGCTTGTCAGCCGAGGCGAGCACCCTGTTCAACGCGGCCGATTCCGATATTGGCAAGCTGGAAAAATTCCTCGCCACCCAGCACGGCATGATTGCCGGCATGCTGAACGATTTTGACGGCACCCTCTATGGCTCCATCGACCCGATAGGCAACAAGATCACCGAGCTGGTCAACCTGCAGCTCAATGTGGCCAAGTCGGAATATACCGCGGCGCAATCCTGGTATGACGTGATGCTGATAACCATGGCGGTGGTTATCGCGGTCGGCATCGTGTTCGCAGCCTGGTTTGGCACCCTGCTGATCAAAAGCATCATTACTCCCATTGAGCAGGCCCTGCGTGTGGCCAATAGTCTGGCCGATGGCAATCTGGATGTATCGATCAAGATAGAGTCCAACGATGAAGCGGGTCAGCTCTTGATGGCGATGGACAACATGGTCAAGAAGCTGGGGGCCTTGATCACGGATATCGAGACCCTGGTCACCGCCGCCGTCGAGCAGGGAGACTTCAGCCACAAGATTGCACTGGAGGATCGCCAGGGCTATATCAAACGGGTATCCGAGCTGCTGAATCGCCTCTCCCATGTCACGGATACCAGCCTGGAAGATGTAATGCGCATCGCCACCGCGCTCTCCAAAGGGGATCTGACTCAACGGATCGATGAACCCTACCCCGGTATTTTTGGCCAGACCAAAGACGGCCTAAACCAGACCATCACTGCGCTGACCAATATCATCGAAGAGGTTCGCAACGCCGCCGACAACCTGACCAATGCATCCAATCAGGTGAGCAATACCGCACAGGCATTGAGTCAGGCCACCAGCGAGCAGGCGGCCAGTGTGGAGGAGACCAGCGCCTCTATCGAACAGATGAGCGCCAGCATCAACCAGAACACCGAGAACGCCAGGATCACCGACAGCATGGCCAGTAACTCGGTGCTGGAGGCCACCGAAGGGGGTAAATCCGTGCAACAGACGGTGACGGCCATGCAGCAAATCGCCAGGAAAGTCAGCATCATCGATGACATCGCCTATCAAACCAACCTGCTGGCCCTCAATGCGGCCATCGAGGCGGCTCGCGCCGGAGAACATGGCAAAGGCTTCGCGGTAGTTGCCGCCGAGGTGAGGAAACTGGCGGAACGCAGCCAGATTGCGGCGCAAGAGATTGGCGAACTCTCCTCCGACAGCGTCAGCAAGGCAGAGCGGGCCGGCAATCTGCTGGAGAAGATCGTCCCCTCCATTCGCAAGACCTCTGATCTGGTACAAGAGATCAATGCGGCTTCCGGGGAACAGGCCAGCGCGGCCAACCAGATCAGCCTGGCCATGAGCCAGCTCAATCAGGTCACGCAGCAAAACGCCGCCAGTAGCGAGGAGCTCGCTGCCACGGCGGAAGAGATGAGCTCGCAAGCCAGCGAACTGCAGCAAACCATGGCCTTTTTTGCGCTGGAAAAGCGCCCCCAGGTTAATGCCAGAGTTCATGAGGCCAACCACAAGGGCGTGCCTCCCAGAGGCAGTTTCATCGCACCGCCACAACGGGCCAGCCAGCCCAATCAACCATCATCCCATGCCATTGATGAAGCGGATTTTGTCCGTTTCTAACCGGAGGCGACCATGCATACATCCACCGACATCACGGTGCCATCAGCGGCCGCTGACGAGAGCAGTGGCGATGCTCAGTACCTGACATTTCTGATCAACAACGAGATGTTCGCCATCAATATTCTGGGGGTCAAAGAGATCATCGAATACGGCAATATCACTCCGATCCCGATGATGCCCGGGTTTATTCGCGGCGTAATCAATCTCAGAGGAGCGGTCGTGTCGGTCGTCGACTTGAACGCCCGCTTTGGCAATGCCCCGTCGCTCATCACTCGCCGAAGTTGCATCGTCATCATTGAGGGGATGGCCCCACAGGGCGATGAACCTGTGGGTCAGGATATAGGCGTTGTGGTGGATTCCGTATCGGAAGTGCTGGGTATCCCACAAGCAGATATCGAGCCCCCGCCCAGTTTTGGTGCCCGCATCCGGGCCGACTTTATCAGCGGCATGGGTAAGGTCAACGGCAAATTCGTCATCCTCATCGATACCGAAAAAGTGTTGTCACTCGATGAGATGGCTCAACTCAGTGAACTGGCCCAGCCACAGGCAAGGTTGCCACAAAGCAATCTGCAACCCTCCTGAACAGGCCCATATACACCACGACATGCAGCATAAGGAAACGCTCATGACCCACTCACTCTTTGGCAAACTCTTCGGAAACAGCGCGGCCGAAGCAAGACAGCAGGCCCAACTACTCAATGCTATCGGGCAAGTACAGCGCACCATTGAAGACGATCAGGCTCCGGCTGCAATCGAACTTTCCGGACTGGATAGCCCGCTGCGTGAAGTGGCCGTCGCGGTCAACGACGTGATTGCCCTGTTGAGCGGCAAGCTGGAGCAAAGCCGGCACGAGATCAGGAATAGCCAGGTGCTGCTTCATGAAAACCGGCTGGTTCGCAAGGCACTCGACTGCGCCAGCACCAACGTGATGATCGCCGATACCGACCTCGACATTATCTACATGAACGAGGCGGTGACCGGCATGCTCAATCAGGCTGAAAGCGACATCAAAAAAGAGCTCTACAGCTTCAATGCCAATCAGCTGATGGGCGCCAATATCGACAGCTTTCATAAAAATCCCGGCCATCAGCGCGCCATGCTGGCCAAACTCAACAGCACCTACCGCACCCAGATCCAGCTGGGGGGACGCACCTTCTCCCTGATTGCCAATCCGGTCTTCAACGATAGCGGCGAGCGACTAGGCTCCGTGGTCGAGTGGGCAGACCGTACCAAGGAGGTGATGATAGAGAAAGAGATGTCCGACATCGTGCAGGCCGTGATCAATGGCGAGCTGCACCGCCGGATGGAGCTGACGGGTAAAAGCGGCTTCTTTCAGGCAATGGGGGAAGGGATAAACCAGATTGCCGAAGTGATCGACAGTACCCTCAACGATGTTATCCGGGTCGTACAGTGTCTGGCGAAAGGGGATCTGACCCAACAGATAGAGGCTGATTATCCCGGTATTTTTGGCACCACCAAAGATTCGCTAAACACCACTATCGCCTCGCTGACCAAGATTGTCACCGAAGTGCGTGGCGCCTCTGACAATCTCTCCAGTGCCGCCGAGCAAGTCAGCGCGACTGCCCAGTCGATCAGCCAATCCAGCAGTGAACAGGCCTCCAGCATGGAAGAGACCAGCGCCTCCATCGAGCAGATGAGCGCCAGCATCAACCAGAATACCGACAACGCCCAGGTCACCGATGGCATGGCCAGCAAGGCAGCCAAAGAAGCCGTCGAGGGAGGGGAAGCGGTCAAACTGACCGTCGATGCCATGAAACAGATCGCCAGACGGATTGGCATCATCGACGATATTGCCTACCAGACCAATCTGCTGGCGCTCAACGCCGCCATCGAAGCGGCGCGCGCCGGCGATCACGGCAAGGGCTTTGCCGTAGTGGCGGCGGAGGTGCGCAAACTGGCCGAACGCAGCCAGGTTGCAGCACAGGAGATTGGCGAACTGGCGTCAAGCAGCGTCGAGATGGCGGAAAAAGCCGGTCGTCTGCTCGATCAGATGGTGCCCTCCATCAACAAGACCTCGGACCTGGTGCAGGAGATCAGCGCCGCCTCCAATGAACAGTCCACCGGCGTCAGCCAGATCAACCTGGCCATGAATCAGTTGAGTCAGGTTACCCAGCAAAATGCCTCTTGCAGCGAAGAGCTGGCTGCCACAGCGGAAGAGATGAGCAGCCAGGCCGAGCAACTGCAGCTGGCCATGGAATTCTTTACCCTGGAGGCCCACACCAAAGAAGGCAAAGCCACCTCGCACCTTCACCCCACTACCCGAGGGCGCTTTATGAACGAGAACAATGCCAACAGTCGGGAGCGGGCCTCCACCACACAACGCCCCATCAACGACGGCGATTTTGTCCGGTTCTAGTCACGGGAGAGGCATTGCCTCTCCCGCATCCGACAACACAGGTAGAGGGACAGGGTTTTGTATCAAACCCAGCTGCATGATGACGAGTTCTCCCGCTTCCAACGCTGGCTTCATCAAACGGCGGGGATAGAGCTGTCTCCAGCCAAGAAGGCGCTGGTTGCCAGCCGCTTGGCAAAACGGCTCTGCCACTATGAGCTGGACAGCTATGACGACTACTTCCAGCTCATCATGAACGATCGCAGCAGCGAACTGCAGCTGGCGCTCGATCTGCTCACCACCAACGAAACCTACTTTTTCAGAGAGCCAAAACACTTCGAGTTTCTGACCCGGGAGGTGCTTGCACACTTCCCGAGTGAACGCACCTTGCGGATCTGGAGCGCAGCCAGTTCATCCGGAGAGGAGCCCTACAGTCTGGCCATGACCCTCGCGGAGAAACGTGGCCCCCTCAACTGGGAGATCCTGGCCTCCGATATCTCGTCCCGGGTGCTGGAACAGGCGACGAGCGGCCGTTACCCCATCGAGCGGGCGCACAACATTCCCCTGCCCTTTTTAATGAAATACTGCCTCAAGGGTGTTGGCCTGCAGGAGGGGATCTTCATCATCGATCGCAAGTTACGGGACAAGGTGCAGTTTATGCAGATCAACCTCAATCAGGATCTGCCGGACATCGGCTTGTTTGACGTCATCTTTATCAGAAACGTGATGATCTACTTCAACAAGGAGACCAAGGGGCAAGTGTTGCAGCGGCTGGTGCCCAAACTCAAACCCGGTGGCTATCTGCTGGTCAGCCATGCAGAGAGTTTGCATGGCTTGCATCATGGACTGCAGCTGGTATCTCCCTCCATTTACCAGAAGAGATAAATCATGGCTCGGGAGGTGATTCTGCAACCCGGTGAACTCTTCTTTGGCAAGGAGGATGTTGTCCTCAAAACCGTGCTGGGCTCCTGCATTGCCATCACCCTGTGGCATCCGGAACAAAAGATGGGCGGTATGTGCCACTACATGCTGCCAACTCGAGGGCGGCCAACCACCCTGTTGGATGGCCGCTATGCCGATGAAGCCATCACCTTGCTATTACAAGCTATTGCGCAATATCCACCCCCTCTCGACGAATACGAGATCAAATTGTTCGGAGGCGGCAATATGTTCGACCAGCCACACTACGCCAAACGCGATAACAATGTGGCCACCAGAAATATTGAGGCAGCCTGGCAGCTGACCCGACACCTTGGGCTCGATATCAAAGCCCACCATCTTGGCCATAGCGGCCACCGAAGCCTGATTTTTGAACTCAGTAACGGTAGTGTCTGGCTCCGCCATCATCGTCTGCCACATCAACGGGAGTCGCGAGAATGAAGCAGATCCGGGTCATGCTGGTGGATGATTCCGCCGTGGTCAGACAGGTATTGCAAGCGGTGCTGGATCAGGAGCCCGATATCCGGGTGATCGCCACAGCATCGGATCCCCTGTTTGCGCAGGAAAAACTGAAGAAAGAGTGGCCTGACGTCATCGTGCTCGATGTGGAGATGCCCCGTATGGATGGCATCACCTTTCTCACCAAGATCATGGCGGAGCACCCGACGCCAGTGGTGATCTGCTCCTCCCTCACCGAAAAGGGGGCCGAGACCACCTTGCAGGCGATGGCTGCCGGCGCGGTGGACATCATCACCAAGCCGACCATGGGGATAAAAAGCTTTCTGCAAGAATCTGCCCACGACTTGGCTATGGCGGTACGTGCTGCGGCCCAGGCTAACCTCAAGCGCGTGGGCAAGCCCCCCTCTGTGCCAGTCAGCGCCAAGCTGAACGCCGATGCCATGCTGGCACCCAATCAGCACGCCATGGCACAAACCACCGAGCGGCTCATCGCCATCGGTACCTCGACCGGTGGCACCCAGGCCCTTGAGGCAGTACTGACGGCCCTGCCCCGGGTCAGCCCCGGCATTGTCATCGTGCAGCACATGCCGGAGAAATTTACCGCCATGTTTGCCGAACGGCTGAACGGGGTCTGCCAGATAGAAGTGCGTGAGGCGAGAAACAATGACCGGGTGATCCCCGGGCTGGCGCTGATTGCCCCTGGCGGCAAACATATGCTGCTCAAGCGCAGCGGTGCCTACTATCACGTCGAGGTGGTCGACGGGCCGCTCATCAACCGCCATCGTCCCTCGGTGGATGTGCTGTTTCGCTCTGTCGCCAAATATGCCGGCAAGAACGCCACCGGTATCATCATGACCGGCATGGGGGATGATGGCGCACGGGGATTGCGCGAGATGCTGGAGGCTGGTGCCAACACCTATGCCCAGGATGAGGCATCCTGCGTGGTGTTCGGCATGCCCAAGGAGGCGATCAAGCTGGGGGCTGCTCGCCATGTGCTTCCCTTGCAAGAGATGCAGTACGCCATCCTCGGCAGGTAATCATATATCCCCTTATTACACATAAAAAAAGTCCGGCTCCCCAAGGGGAGCCGGACTTTTTTATGGTCAACCGGAACAGGTCCGGTATCAGGCGAGCAGATTACTCTGCAGCAGGCGCTTCTTCAGCGGCCGGAGCAGCCTCAGCAGGTGCTACCGCTTCGGTCGGGGCGTTCGCTTCCTTGATGGAGAGACGTACGCGGCCCTGACGGTCCACTTCCAGTACCTTGACCTTGACCACGTCACCGATGGTCAGGTGGTCAGCCACGTTTTGTACGCGAGCGTCGGTGATCTGGGAGATGTGTACCAGACCATCTTTGCCCGGCAGGATGTTGACGAATGCACCGAAATCGGCCAGACGGACAACCTTACCTTCATAGATGCGGTTCACTTCGATCTCGGCGGTGATAGCTTCGATGCGACGGATCGCTTCCATGGCGGCTTCGTTAGCCACGGCGGAGATACGTACAGTACCGTCATCATCCAGCTCGATGTTGGTGCCGGTCTCTTCGGTCAGCGCACGGATCACGGAACCACCCTTACCAATCACATCCTTGATCTTCTCGGGATTGATTTTAATGGTGTGGATACGCGGTGCGAAATCGGAGATCTGGGCACGCGGAGCCTGGATAGCTTCATCCATCACTTTCAGGATGTGCAGACGAGCGCCACGAGCTTGCTTCAGCGCAATCTCCATGATCTCTTTGGTGATGCCTTCGATCTTGATGTCCATCTGCAGCGCGGTGATACCTTCGGTAGTACCGGCCACTTTGAAGTCCATGTCACCCAGGTGATCTTCGTCACCCAGGATGTCGGACAGCACCACGAAACCTTCTTCTTCCTTCACCAGACCCATGGCGATACCGGCAACGGAGGCCTTGATCGGCACACCGGCATCCATCAGCGCCAGGGAGGAACCACAGACAGAGGCCATGGAGGAGGAACCGTTGGATTCGGTGATTTCAGACACCACGCGCACCACGTACGGGAACTCGGCGGCGCTCGGCATCACCGCAGCAACACCACGCTTGGCCAGACGACCGTGACCGATTTCGCGACGCTTCGGGCTACCCATCATGCCGGTCTCACCGACGCAGTATGGCGGGAAGTTGTAGTGCAGCATGAAGCGATCGGCACGGTTGCCGGTCAGCTCGTCGATGTTCTGCGCGTCACGCTCGGTACCCAGAGTGGCAACCACGATGGCCTGAGTTTCACCACGGGTGAACAGGGCAGAACCGTGAGCACGGGGCAGAATGCCGGTACCTACGCTCAGGGCGCGGATCATTTCCGGATCGCGACCATCGATACGCGGCTCGCCACGTACGACGCGACCACGAACGATGCGGCTTTCCAGGCTGTGGAACTCTTCGCCAATCTTCTTGGCATCTTCTTCCACGCCGGAAGCGATAACTTGCTCAACCACACGGCCCTTGATGGCAGCGATGGTTTCGTAACGAACAGCCTTCTCGGTGATGCGGTAGGCTTCACCCAGCTCGGCAGTCGCCAGCTCGGCAACCTTGGCTTTCAGCGCTTCGTTGACGGCAGGCGGAGTCCAGTCCCACGGCTTGGTGCCAACGGCAGCGGCAAACTCGTTGATCGCGTTGATCACGGTCTGCATCTGGTCGTGACCAAATACCACGGCGCCCAGCATCACCTCTTCGGAGAGAATGGCCGCTTCGGACTCAACCATCAGTACCGCGTTGGCAGTACCGGCAACCACCAGATCCAGATCGCTCTGCGGCAGTTCGGTGGTGGTCGGGTTCAGCACATACTGACCGTTCATGTAACCCACGCGGGCCGCCGCAATCGGGCCGCCAAACGGGATACCGGAGATGGCCAGTGCAGCAGAGGCACCGATCATGGCAACGATGTCAGGGGATACGGCCGGATTCACGGACATAACGGTCGCAACGACCTGAACCTCATTGAGGAAGCCTTCCGGGAACAGCGGGCGAATAGGACGGTCGATCAGACGGGAGATAAGGGTCTCGCCTTCGCTCGGACGGCCTTCACGACGGAAGAAACCACCCGGGATACGACCAGCAGCATAGGTACGCTCCTGATAGTTGACGGTCAGCGGGAAGAAATCACGGCCATGATCGGCCTCTTTCTTGCCAACTACGGTCACAAATACGCAGGTATCGTCCATGCTGACCATTACGGCCGCAGTGGCTTGACGGGCCATCACACCGGTTTCCAGAGTGACGGTGTGTTGACCGTACTGGAATGACTTTACAATAGGATTCACGTGAATTTCCTTTTTACAATTTGGCTCTTTAAATTCGCGCACAAGTATACTTGATTCGATGCAAAAGGTAAGCGGCGACGCGAATTCTGTGAGGCAGGCAACGGCTTGAAGAGCAATAAAAAAAGGGGAACCTGATGGTTCCCCTTTTTCGCGAAATCTGATGGTCGATTAACGACGCAGACCCAGCTTGGCGATCAGAGCAGCATAACGCTGAACGTCTTTACGCTTCAGGTAGTCCAGCAGCTTACGACGCTGGGAAACCATGCGCAGCAGACCGCGACGACCGTGGTGGTCCTTGGAGTGCTCTTTGAAGTGACCTTGCAGATGGTTGATCTGGGCAGTCAGCAGGGCAACTTGCACTTCGGGGGAGCCAGTGTCGTTGGCGCAACGAGCGTTGTCAGCAACGATGGAAGCTTTGATCTCAGCATTTAGAGACATGGTATTACTCCGGTAGAGTGTTTAAAGGTTCACAGCCAATCTCTAATTCAGCCGTGAAATGAGGGCGGTATCATAATCGTCCCCGCCCCTTTTCGCAACGATAAAGACGCGCGCAGGCAAAGTGATGCCGATACCGCCCGAGGAGGATCACTCCTCGTTGTTATCGTCGTGATAACGCACCAGTCGCTTGGGCGCGACGCGGCCATCATCATCAATCTCGCCAACCCCGATGAACTCGCGCTCCGGGCCGACCGTCATGCGAACCTGACCGCTTTGCGGCGCACCGGCCACCTGCACGGCCTGGCCCTGATTCACATAGGCAGCCACAACGGCCAGCATGTTCACCTCGGGCAGGGAAGCCACGGCGGTGTCCATAGGCAGCAACAGCGGATCCAGCTGCTCACGCGGCGGGATGCTCTCGGCCTTGGCCTGCTCGAAGATGCACTCAAGCTGCTCAAGCGTCAGCATCCGATCATACGGATAGCTGGCAACCTGGGTACGACGCAGTTGGGAGACGTGGGCACCACAACCCAGCACTTCGCCCAGATCATCCACCAGAGAGCGGATGTAGGTGCCCTTGCTGCAGTGCACTTCGAGGCGCACTTCATCACCTTCAAAGCTCAGCAGTTTGAGCTCGAATACGGTGATGGGACGGGCTTCGCGCTCGATCTCGATACCTTCGCGGGCATATTCGTAGAGCGGACGACCGTTGTGCTTGAGCGCCGAGTACATGGACGGCACCTGCATGATCGGGCCGCGGAACTGGTCCAGCGCCTCGATCAGGGTACCGACTGCCACGTTCACCGGACGGGTGGAAACCACCTCGCCATCGGAGTCGCTGGTGTTGGTGCGCTCGCCCAGCTTGGCGGTCACCTCATAGCGCTTGTCCGCTTCCAGCAGATACTGGGAGAACTTGGTGGCCTCACCGAGGCAGATCGGCAGCATGCCGGTCGCCAGCGGGTCCAGTGCGCCGGTGTGACCGGCCTTGGCGGCGTTGTAGATGCGCTTGACCTTCTGCAACACATCGTTGGAGGTCAGGCCGGTAGGCTTGTCCAGCAGCAGAATGCCGTGCACATCACGGCCCTTGAAACGACGTCTTCGGGTCATCTCAGGCTTTATCCTCAGTCGTGTCATCCGGTGCGGATTCAGCTTCTTCGTCACGGCCGGATTCGGCCATGCGACGCTTGTCTTCACGCACAGTGTTGGTCACCAGGTTGGAGAGACGCATCCCCTCGACCAGGGTCTGGTCGTAGTAGAAGCGCAGCTCTGGCACCACGCGCAGACGCATGGCGCTGCCCAGCAGGCTACGGATATATCCGGCTGCTTCGGTCAGACCCAGCAAGCCTTCCTTGATGCGCTCGGCATCATTTTCCAGCTGCAAGAAGGTGACGTAAATCTTGGCATAGTTGAGGTCACGGGACACTTCCACATCGGAAACGGTCACCATGCCGATACGCGGGTCTTTCACCTCGCGCTGCAGGATCAGCGCGATTTCACGCTGGATCTGCTGTCCGACCCGACGGGTCCGGCTGAATTCTCTGGCCATATTCTATCCTGCGATAAAAGGGGGCCGCGGCCCCCTATTTTGTCTGACTCTCGGCTTACAGAGTCCGTTGAATTTCAACAGTCTCGTAAACTTCGATCTGGTCGCCTTCGCGCACGTCGTTGTAGTTCTTGACCGCGATACCACACTCGTAGCCGTTGCGAACTTCGTTGACGTCATCCTTGAAGCGGCGCAGGGATTCCAGCTCGCCTTCATAGATAACCACGTTGTCACGCAGAACGCGGATACGGTTGGAACGCTTGACCACACCTTCGGTGACCATACAGCCGGCAACGGCGCCGAACTTCGGAGACTTGAAGACGCTACGCACTTCAGCCAGACCGATGATCTCCTGACGATACTCAGGGGCCAGCTTGCCGCTCATGGCCTGCTTCACTTCGTCGATCAGGTCATAGATGACGGAGTAGTAACGCAGATCCAGGCTCTCGGCTTCGATGACCTTGCGCGCAGAGGCGTCGGCACGGACGTTGAAACCCACCAGGATGGCGCTGGAAGCTGCTGCCAGGGTCGCGTCGGTTTCGGTGATACCACCGACACCGGAGCCGACGATCTTGACTTTGACTTCGTCAGTGGAGAGCTGAACCAGCGCATCGCAAATTGCTTGGACAGAACCCTGTACGTCGGCCTTGATCACCACGTTCACTTCGGACACTTCGCCTTCGGTCATGTTGGCGAACATGTTTTCCAGCTTGGCCTTCTGCTGACGAGCCAGCTTGACGTCGCGGAACTTGCCCTGACGGTAGAGCGCCACTTCACGGGCTTTCTTCTCGTCACGGACAACAGTGGCTTCGTCACCGGCAGACGGTACCCCGGACAGACCCAGGATTTCCACCGGCAGGGACGGACCCGCTTCCTTGATCTCGCGACCCAGCTCGTCACGCATGGCACGAATACGACCGTATTCCAGACCACACAGCACGATATCGCCTTGGCGCAGAGTACCTTCTTGTACCAGTACGGTAGCAACCGGACCACGACCTTTATCCAAGAAGGATTCGATCACGACGCCGCTGGCCATGCCATCAACAACCGCTTTCAGTTCCAGCACTTCAGACTGGATCAGGATGGCTTCCAGCAGATCATCGATGCCTTCACCAGACTTGGCAGAAACATGGACGAACTGGCTATCGCCACCCCAATCTTCGGACATGACGTTGTAACGGGCCAGCTCGGTCTTGACGCGATCCGGATCCGCTTCAGGCTTGTCGATCTTGTTGACCGCAACCACGATGGGCACTTCTGCCGCCTTGGCGTGCTGGATCGCTTCGATGGTCTGTGGCATCACGCCATCATCGGCAGCAACAACCAGAACCACGATATCGGTCGACTTGGCACCACGAGCACGCATGGAGGTAAACGCCGCGTGACCCGGTGTATCCAGGAAGGTGATCATGCCACTGTCGGTTTCGACGTGGTAAGCACCGATATGCTGGGTAATACCACCGGCTTCGCCAGCAGCAACCTTGGCTTTACGAATGTAGTCGAGCAGCGAGGTCTTACCGTGGTCAACGTGACCCATGATGGTCACGACCGGTGCGCGCGGCTTGGCTTCGGAGGTCTCGTCACGATCGGACAGTACCGCCTCTTCCAGCTCGTTCTCACGACGCAGCACAACCTTGTGACCCATCTCCTCGGCGACCAGCTGAGCGGTCTCCTGGTCGATCACCTGGTTGATGGTGGCCATGGCACCCATCTTCATCATCGCCTTGATGACTTCAACACCCTTGACGGCCATTTTGTTGGCCAGCTCGGCCACAGTGATGGTCTCGCCGATGACGACGTCGCGGTTCACCACGGCAGCCGGCTTGTTGAAGCCGTGCTTCATGGCGTTCGGCATGGCGACCTTGCCACGCTTGCCTTTACGGGCACGCGGGTTGCGAGAGTCGCGGTCATCTTCACGGCGACCGGCCTTTTTCGGCGCCTTAACGGCGGCGGCGGCGGTGCGACGGCTGGTCTCTTCCTTCCGATCCAACTCATCTTCTGCGGCTTGCGCATGCTTGTTGGTGGTCAGATGATAGTCACTGCTCTCTTTGGCGCGAGCAGCTTCTTCTTCAGCCCAGCGAGGGCCGTTCTGTTCCGCCATGAGACGAGCCTCTTCGGCTTTCTTCGCGGCGAGTTCTTCTGCTTTTTGCAAAGCTGTTTGTTCCTGTTGGCGCTTCAGTTCTTCTGCTTCGCGCTTGGCCATCTTTTCTGCCTCTTGCTGAGCTGTGCTACTGGCTGCTTTGGCGGGCTGTGGAGCCTGTCGAGCCTTTGATTGTGCCTCGATCCGCGCCTTTTCCTCAGCTTCACGACGAGCTTGCTCTGCCTCACGGCGAGCCTTCTCTTCAGCGTCGAGGCGAGCCTTGTCTTCGGCCTCGCGACGAGCTTTTTCTTCTGCTTCCAAACGCGCTGTTTCCTCGGCTTCCGCCTGACGCTGTTCATCTTCCAGCGCCGAGCGTCTTACATAGGTGCGAGACTTGCGCACTTCTACCTGCACTTCCTTGTTCTTGCCGCCAGTCCCCTGAACACTGATGGTGCTCTTGGTCTTGCGCTGCAAGGTCATGCGGGCAGGAGCGGCGACCTCGTCACCTCCATGCTGTTTCTTCAGGTGTGCCAGCAGAGCCTGTTTCTCAGACTCGCTAACCATGTCGTCGGCCTTGCTCTTGCTGATACCGGCATCGACAAACTGCTGGAGAAGACGATCAACCGGTGTGTCGATGTCAGTGGCAAGTTGTTTGACTGATACTTCTGCCATTCATTTTCCTCCGTTTGATCTTACTCGGACTGCTCTTCTCCGAACCAACAGATATTGCGAGCAGCCATAATGAGCTCACCTGCCTTCTCGGCAGTCAGCCCTTCAATATCAGCAAGGTCATCGATACCTTGCTCAGCCAAATCTTCCAGGGTGCCCACGCCACGGCCCGCCAGAGCGTAAGCCAGTTCGCGGCTCAGACCGTTCAGATTGAGCAGCTCTTCGGACGGCTCGACGCCATCGAAAGACTCTTCTTTGGCCAGCGCCTTGGTAGTCAGGGCATCTTTGGCGCGCTTGCGCAGCTCTTCGACCATGTCTTCATCCAGACCGTCGATAGCCAGCAGCTCGTTGACCGGAACAAAGGCGATCTCTTCCAGAGTAGAGAAGCCCTCTTCCATCAGCAGACCGGCGAAATCGTCGTCGATGTCCAGGGTGCTGGTGAACAGGTTCATGATGCGGTCGTTTTCGGCCTGGTGCTTGGCACGCATGTCCTCAACGGTCATCACGTTCAGCTCCCAACCGGTCAGCTGGGAGGCCAGACGCACGTTCTGACCATTGCGACCGATGGCTTGCGCCAGGTTGGCAGCTTCCACGGCGATATCCATGGTGTGGTTGTCTTCATCAACGATGATGGAGGCCACATCGGCAGGCGCCATGGCATTGATCACGTACTGGGCCGGGTTGTCATCGTACAGCACGATGTCGGCACGCTCACCGCTCAGCTCGGCGGAGACAGCTTGCACACGGGCACCACGCATACCGATACAGGCACCGATCGGGTCGATACGACGATCATTGGTCTTCACCGCGATCTTGGCGCGGGAACCCGGATCACGGGCTGCGCCCATGATTTCGATCATCTCTTCACCGATTTCCGGTACTTCGATACGGAACAGCTCTTTCAGGAAGTCCGGGCTGGAACGGCTGACAAACAGCTGGGAACCACGGGCTTCCGGACGAACTGCGTAGAGCAGGCCACGGACACGGTCGCCCGGACGGAAGGTTTCACGCGGCAGCATGTCATCACGGAAGATCACGGCTTCAGCATTGCTGCCCAGATCCAGGATGACGTTGTCGCGGTTGCTCTTCTTGACCACACCACTGATGATGGTGCCTTCTTTATCTTTAAACTGATCAACTACTTGTGAACGCTCGGCTTCGCGCACTTTCTGCACGATAACCTGCTTGGCGGTCTGGGTAGTGATACGGTCGAAGGTCACAGAGTCGATCTGGTCTTCAACATACTCACCGATCTGGATTTCCGGCTGATCAATCTGCGCCGCTTCCAGGGTGATTTCAGCGTAAGGATTCTCCATCGCGGCTTGATCCGCAATGACGACCCAGCGGCGATAAGTGTCGTAGTCACCGGTCTTGCGATCGATCTCGACCCGAACTTCAATCTCGCCTTCATATTTCTTCTTGGTCGCAGTCGCCAGCGCGGTTTCCAGAGCCTGGAAAATCTTCTCGCGGGGTACCGCCTTCTCGTTGGATACTGCGTCAACGACCAGCAAAATCTCTTTATTCATATCCGATAGCCTCGTTAACCAAAGTTCGGCACTATGTTCGCTTTTTGGATATTGGTGAAAGCCAACACGTCGTCCTTACCATCTACTGTCAGGGTGATCATGTCGCCTTGCACAGCTTTGATTACGCCTTTGAACTTGCGGCGGTTATTTGTTGCCATCCGAAGCGTTACCGCCGCCTCTTGGCCAACGTATTTTTCGAAATGGGCAACCTTGAACAGCGGACGATCCATGCCGGGGGAGGATACCTCGAGGTAATACTCCTCGGTGATGGGATCTTCGACGTCCATGATGGCGCCAACCTGATGGCTGACCTCAGCACAGTTCTCGACAGTCACACCCTGCTCGCCGTCGATATAGACACGCAAGGTGGAGTGTTTACCCGCACGGATAAACTCAATACCCCAAAGTTCAAAACCCAAGGCAACGACCGGAGCCTCGAGCAGATCGGTCAAACGTTGTTCCAACGTAGCCAAAGTCACCCTCCGAAAAACAAAAAAAGGGCATAAAGCCCAGATAGAGATCGATACAGAGTAAATTGCACATAACAAAAAGCCCCGATGTCAAATCGGGGCTTGGCGCTTTACCCTGATTGTCGCCTCGCAGCGACCGCCTTCCTGAGCGTAGGAAATGCGTGAAATTTGGTTGCGGGGGCCGGATTTGAACCGACGACCTTCGGGTTATGAGCCCGACGAGCTACCATGCTGCTCCACCCCGCGTCCGAAATCGTGCGAGATTATAGCCAGTTCAATCTATTCATACAAGAGTGACTGACTATAATACACTCGGTTACCCGAGCTCACTACTTAATTGGTGCCGTGGGCGGGACTCGAACCCGCACACCCTAGAGCACTACCCCCTCAAGATAGCGTGTCTACCAATTCCACCACCACGGCAAAACTCACTTACTGGGGAACGTCAGTATCTTTGTTTACTGGCGCTTTTGTCTGCTCAACCTGTTGGGTTTGTTGCAGATTTTCCCACTCACTACCCTGCTTTACCTTGTTGCTGGACATAGAGCCGAGCACCAGGCTGATAACGAAAAACAGAGTAGCCAAAATTGCTGTTGTTCGGGTCAGGAAACTGCCTGAACCACCGGAGCCGAATACTGTATTCGATGCCCCTGCGCCGAAGGAGGCGCCCATATCAGCCCCTTTACCTTGCTGAATCATCACCAGACCAATCAGAGCCAGTGACACCAACAGATAAACGACTAAAAGAATCTCGTACATTTAACTTGCACCCTTTGCCGCTTCAACAATTCCTAAAAACGCATCGCTATCGAGGCTTGCTCCGCCAATCAGTCCGCCATCAATGTCGGGCTGGGCAAACAAATCTCTCGCATTGGTCGGCGTTACGCTCCCACCATAGATGATTCTAACTTTCTCACCTATTACCGGAGTATCCTCCGCCAAGCGACCACGTATAAAGGAATGAACCTCTTGTGCCTGCTCGGGTGTGGCGCATTTACCTGTACCTACAGCCCAAATCGGCTCGTAGGCGATGATAGCATTATCGAAAGCCATCGCGCCATTTTTCTCTATGACGATATCCAGTTCTTCGGCGATCACCTCGAAGGCTCTTCTCGCCTGCCTCGCTGCACCTGACTCACCTAAACAGAGGATGGGAATCAAGCCTGCCGCTCTGGCTGCCGCAAACTTCTCTGCGACGATAAAACTGGTCTCACCAAAGAGACGCCTGCGCTCGGAGTGCCCTACCAATACGTAACGACACCCTGCCTCAACCAGCATCTGACACGAGATTTCTCCTGTGTAAGCGCCAGTGTCGTGCTGACTCACATTCTGAGCCCCCAACTTTATTACTTTCTGCTCATTGAGCAGTGAAGCGGTAAAGTCGAGATGCACATGGGAAGGACAGAGAACCACATCTACTTTTCCGTCAACGCCGTTCAGGCACTGACTCGTAAACTGCTCTAACTGCGACCTACTACCGTGCAACTTCCAGTTGGCTGCTACAAACGGCTTGCGATGTCCCATCGGCAACTCCCTTGCGAAAGCGGGGCTGATAATATCCAGAGGATGCTCAGCTGACAAGTGCTATTTTTAAATTTTCGAATCGTTTGAACAAGATACAACCAGGGCGGCTAAAAAGCCGCCCTGGTTGTTCATTAAAACGCCGATTCGACCTGTTTGGCGATGCGTTGAGCCATGTCACGCACCTGCTGTTCATGCTCACCTTCGACCATGACACGGATCAGCGGTTCGGTACCGGATTTACGCAACAGCACGCGACCACGACCAGCCAGCTCCTGTTCCACTTTGGCAACCTCATCCATGACAGCATCAGCAGCCAGCGGATCCTTGCCTTCGGCAAAGCGAACATTGACCAGCACCTGCGGGAACTTGCTCATGCCGGAGCGCAGCTTGGCCAGCGGCATCTCGGCACTGCGCATGGCGGTAAGCACCTGCAAGGCGGCCACGATGCCATCACCTGTGGTGGTCTGATCCAGACAGATAATGTGGCCGGAGTTCTCGCCACCGATGCGCCACCCCTTCTCTTCCATCATCTCCAGCACGTAGCGGTCACCCACCTTGGCACGGGCAAACGGAATGCCCAGGGTCTGCAGTGCCAGCTCCAGGCCCATGTTGGCCATCAGGGTGCCGACGACACCGCCTTTGAGGCGCCCATTGCGCAGGGCATCACGCGCGATGATATAAAGCACTTCGTCACCGTCGATAAGATAGCCGGTATGGTCGACCATGATCAGACGGTCACCATCACCATCAAAGGCAACCCCCAGATCAGCCTTGCACTCCAGCACCTTGGCAACCAGCGCCTCGGGCGCGGTCGAACCGACCCCATCGTTGATGTTGAGGCCATCCGGGGCACAGCCCATGGTGATCACATCGGCACCCAGCTCGCGGAAAACCGACGGCGCAATGTGATACGTGGCACCGTGGCCACAGTCGACCACCATCTTCACCCCGTCCAGATTCATATGGGAGGGGAAGGTGCTCTTGCAGAATTCGATATAGCGACCGGCGGCATCATCAATACGCACCGCTTTGCCAAGCTCGGCAGACTCGACGCACTTGAGCTCGTGATCCAGCTCGGCTTCGATAGCCAGCTCGACATCATCGGGCAGCTTGGTGCCATCGGCGGAGAAGAACTTAATGCCGTTGTCATAGAAGGGGTTGTGGGAAGCGCTGATAACGATGCCGGCTTCGGCACGGAAAGTGCGAGTCAGATAAGCAACCGCCGGTGTGGGCATGGGCCCCATCAGAATGGCTTTAAGGCCTGCCGCGGAGAGCCCCGCTTCCAGCGCAGACTCCAGCATATAGCCAGAGATGCGGGTATCTTTACCAATCAGCACCTTTTTGGTGCCCTTCTTGGAGAGCACCTTGCCGGCAGCCCAACCTAATTTCATCACGAAATCAGGAGTGATCGGGAATTCGCCAACCTTGCCGCGCACACCATCGGTACCGAAATACTTTCTTGCCATTGTCTGTTCTCTTTATTATCTGGAAATAAAATCTTGTCCCGTCATTGCCAGCCAACCGACGCGCAATGCGTCCATGGTCTCCCGTACATCATGTACCCTGATGATGCGAGCCCCATGCTGCATGCCGATAAGGGCGCATGCCAGACTGCCCGCCAGACGCTCATCCACCGGACGGCCCAGCAGGTTGCCTATCATAGACTTTCGCGACATACCCACCAATAGCGGCAAGCCATAATCAAGCAGTTCCTGTTGAGCCGCCAACAGCTGATAGTTGTGCGCAAGGGTCTTGCCAAAGCCATATCCCGGATCCAGCAACAGATCTTCGCGCCGGATCCCGGCGGCCAGACAAGCCGCAATGCGCTCATCAAAAAAGGCGCGCACCTCCCCGATCAGATCGTCATAGTGGGGCTCGACCTGCATGGTTCGCGGCTGCCCCTGCATATGCATCAGACAGACAGGAACAGCAGCCTCGGCCGCTGCCTGCAGTGCTCCCGGCTCTTGCAGCGCCCGCACATCGTTGATCAGATGGGCACCCGCCTGGCAACCCTCCCGCATCACCGCCGCTTTGGATGTATCGAGAGAGATCATCACGTCCAGCTCACGGACCATCTGCTCCACGACAGGAATGACCCTGTCCAGCTCCTCCTGCTCGCTCACATCGGGCGCACCAGGGCGGGTAGACTCGCCACCGATGTCGATGAGGGTTGCACCGTCAGAGACCATCTGCCGCGCATGGGCCATTGCCCGTTCAAACTGGTTGAAATTGCCGCCATCGGAGAAGGAGTCGGGCGTTACATTGAGTATCCCCATCACATGGGGACGATCGAGAGAGAGGCTGAGCCCCTTGCTGGTTAACTGCATTTTCACATCCATCTGATAAAGAAAAACCCCGGGCAAGCCCGGGGTTTGGAGAGTCACGATTATTTGGCCGGAGCGTCGTTGGCTTTGTCGATAGTGACATCCGCCACCGGTGCAACCTCATCGGCCGGCTTGGTCTCGGCAGCCACAGTGGAACCGCCTTGCGGGGTATCACCGTGCTCGTCATGCCAGTTGCTCGGAGCACGAACCTCGCGACGCGCCATCAGATCATCGATCTGTTTGGCGTCGATGGTCTCGTACTTCATCAGCGCATCTTTCATGCTGTGCAACACGTCCATGTTATCCAGCAGGATCTGCTTGGAACGGGCGTAGTTGCGGTCGATGACCTGCTTGACCTCGGCATCAATGACGCGAGCGGTATCGTCGGACATATGCTTGGCCTTGGCCATGCTGCGACCGAGGAACACTTCACCATCTTCTTCCGCGTAGAGCATTGGGCCGAGACGCTCGGACATACCCCACTGAGTGACCATCTTGCGTGCAATCTCGGTCGCCCGCTCGATGTCGTTGGAAGCGCCAGTGGAAACCTTCTCGGCCCCGTAGATCAGCTCTTCAGCCAGACGACCGCCATACAGGCTGGAGATCATTGACTCCAGATGCTGCTTGGAGTGGCTCCAGCGGTCCTGCTCCGGCAAATACATGGTCACACCCAGCGCACGACCGCGCGGAATGATGGAGACCTTGTACACCGGGTCATGATCCGGAACCAGACGACCAATGATGGCGTGACCGGCTTCATGATACGCAGTCATCTCTTTTTCGGACTCTTTCATCACCATGGAGCGACGTTCCGCACCCATCATGATCTTGTCCTTGGCCTTCTCGAACTCGGCCATGGAGACCACTCGGCGGCTCTCACGGGCAGAGAAGAGGGCAGCTTCGTTGACCAGGTTGGCCAAATCCGCACCGGAGAAACCGGGGGTACCACGGGCAATCAGCGCCGGATTGACGTCATCCGCCAACGGAACTTTGCGCATGTGCACTTTCAGGATCTGCTCACGACCACGGACATCCGGCAGACCGACCACAACCTGACGGTCGAAACGTCCCGGACGCAGCAATGCCGGATCCAGTACGTCAGGACGGTTGGTGGCAGCAATGACGATGATGCCTTCATTGCCTTCAAAGCCGTCCATCTCGACCAGCATCTGGTTGAGGGTCTGCTCACGTTCATCGTGACCACCGCCCAGACCGGCGCCACGCTGGCGACCGACCGCATCAATTTCATCGATGAAGATGATGCAGGGGGAGGATTTCTTGGCCTGTTCGAACATGTCACGCACCCGGGAGGCACCGACACCAACGAACATCTCCACGAAATCGGAACCTGAGATGGTGAAGAACGGCACCTTGGCCTCGCCCGCTATGGCCTTGGCCAGCAGGGTTTTACCGGTACCGGGAGGACCAACCAGCAGCACACCGGTCGGGATCTTGCCACCCAGTTTCTGGAATTTGCTCGGGTCGCGCAGATAGTCGACCAGCTCCTTCACCTCTTCCTTGGCTTCATCGCAACCTGCAACGTCAGCAAAGGTGGTCTTGATCTGATCTTCGCTCATCAGGCGAGCCTTGCTCTTGCCGAACGACATGGCACCTTTGCCACCGCCGCCCTGCATCTGACGCATGAAGAAGACCCAGACACCGATCAACAGCAGCATCGGGAACCAGGAGATGAAGATAGAGGTCAACAGAGACGGCTCTTCCGGCTTCTCGCCCATCACTTTAACATTGTGATTGAGCATGTCGTTGAGCAGCTGGGGATCCGGCGCCGGGATGATGGTGGTGAATCGTTCACCAGTACGCTTGACGCCATTAATGACCTTACCGTCCATCCGCACTTCACGGATCTGCTCTTGGGTCACCTCTTTAACGAAGCTGGAATAGTCCAGCTGGCGACTGGTGGTATCGCTGGGGCTGAAGCTATTGAACACCGACATCAAAACGACGGCGATGACCAGCCACAGGATTAAGTTTTTCGCCATGTCACTCAAATCAGTAACCTCGCAGACTGACAGTTAACGATGAAGGTTAGGGTACTACAGTTTAAAACCGGTAGCCACAATGTAGACTTCCCGTGATCTGGCGCGGGATGAGTCTGGTTTACGAATTTTGACGGCGGAGAAAAGTTTACGAATTTCATTGAGATAGGCATCAAAGCCCTCTCCCTGAAACACCTTCACCACGAAACTGCCGTCACTGCGCAATACCTGATTGCACATGTCCAGCGCCAGCTCGACCAGATACATGGCGCGAGCCTGATCCACCTGCTGGGTACCGCTCATGTTGGGCGCCATATCAGACATCACGACATCGACCTTGTCAGGACCCACTCGCTCCAGCAAGGCGCCAAGCACAGTTTCCTCCCGAAAGTCCCCTTGCAGGAAATCGACACCGGCAATGGGATCCATCGGCAAAATGTCACATGCGATGACGCGACCCGAATCACCAACCTGTTCAACCGCGAACTGGGACCAACCACCGGGGGCTGCCCCCAAATCCACTACGGTCATGCCATTTTTCAGCAAGCGATCCTTGCCCTGGATCTCGTCAATCTTGAAAACAGCACGAGAACGCAGGCCCATTTTCTGGGCTTTTTTGACGTATTGATCGTCGAAATGTTCTTTTAACCAGCGAGTTGAACTGGGGGAACGTTTTTTCTGGGTCATGATAATCGACTTTAAAAAACCACAAGGGTTATTAGTATTAAGGGCTAAGTGGGGGTAGAATACGCCCCTTTCAACCCTGACTTATGAAGAAATTGCGATGATTCTCAACAATAAACAGAAACAGTACCTCAAGGGCCTTGCCCATAGCCTCAAGCCTGTCGTCCTGCTGGGTCAGCATGGTCTGACCGAAGGCGTACTGGCCGAGATCGATCTGGCACTGAACCATCACGAGCTGATCAAGGTTAAGGTTGCCTCTGAAGATCGCGAAATGAAACAACTGGTTATGGATGCTATCGTCCGTGAAACCGGTTCAATCAAGGTGCAAAGCATGGGTCATGTGCTGACCATTTATCGTCAAGCCAACGAACCCAAAATCCAGCTGCCCCGCAAGTAAAAGGAAAGAGCATCGCTCTTTCCTTATTCCACTTCTTCCCGAGTCGCTTGCCAAAGTAGTCGCAAAGCCCTTAACCTGCGATGAATACTTCCGGACACGCATTATGGCTCACCATCCCATTCTGACCGACGATGAGCTGGCCATGCTGCGGGACTTGGGGAGCAATCAGGACACCCATGTTCTGAGTGGTCACCTCGATGCTCCCATGCTTGGCTTGCTGCAAAAAGCCGAACACCTTGTACTCGAAGCTCGCTTCGCAGGCCATCAGCTGCGTTTTCCTCTGACATTTACCCAAGGGGAAGACGGCTTTGTCGAGCCTCGGCTATCTGCACCGGTCATCAGGGAGCTGGGGTTTGCGCAACCGCGCGCCTGGCGTCTCACGCAAAAAGCCAAGCTTTGCAGCGAACTGGGCCTGTTTCAGGTACTCAGCCTCTCCCTCAACGGCCTTATCGTGGAAAATTTGCCCATCGACATGGTGGCCGATACGCCCATCAACGGCGAGCTCTGCATCGAGCAAGAGGCCCCTTTTCCACTGCAGGGACGACTGGTAAGGCGCATCAAGGTAAATGCCAACCATGCCACCTGGGCGCTGAGCTTTCAGATGAGCGAGAGCGACATAGCGCGGCTGCGCCACTGGTTGTTCCAGCGTCATCAGGACGCCTTTACCGAGGCTTATCTGTCCTGATCAGTTGTGATACCGATAAAGACAAACAGGGGAGCGCCAGCCCCCCTGTTTCATCTTCTGTGGCATTCGCTTAGATATAAGCGACTTCCAGCACTTCGTACTCCACATCACCACCCGGCGTCTTGACGATAGCGACATCGTCCACTTCCTTGCCAATCAGGGCGCGGGCAATGGGTGAGTTGACAGAGATAAGGTTCTGTTTGATATCAGCCTCATCGTCACCCACGATACGGTAGACCACCTCTTCCTCTGTCTCGCTCTTGAGCAGAGTAACGGTCGCGCCAAAAATCACGCGGCCGTTGTTGGTCATCTTGGTGACGTCGATCACCTGGGCATTGGAGAGCTTGGCTTCAATCTCCTGGATGCGGCCTTCACAGAACCCCTGCTGCTCGCGAGCGGCATGGTATTCGGCGTTTTCCTTCAGATCGCCGTGCTCACGGGCATCGGCAATCGCTTCGATAATCTGGGGACGAAGCTCGGTCTTGAGATAATCGAGCTCTTCGCGCAGCTTCTCAGCGCCGCGAACAGTCATCGGAGTATGATTCATAGTCGAAACCTGGGTTGCTTGAAAATAGAAGCTGCGGCTATCTGCAAGGAGGCCGCAGCAATCGGTTCGGATGAGGCATCTTAATATGAAGCCAACACAAAATCCACGTCAGCCCCCTGATGCAGATCCCACTTGCGTCATCGACATTCCCCTCGCTTACTTCCCTTCCGGTACTGAAATGGGAGCCGAAACGGTCGGTTTACCCTGCATGATGGCGATCTCCACCCGCCGGTTCATCCGACGATTTTCCGGAGTGGTGTTGGGCACCAGTGGCTGGGAATCCGCCATTCCCTGCACCACCAGCCGCCCCTGATCAAAACCGGGGACCTTGATCATCTGGTGCGCCACCGCCACCGCCCGTTGCGAAGAGAGCTCCCAGTTAGACTGGAACAGCTCATCTTCGGTCGCCACATTATCGGTATGGCCGGAGATGGTGATTTCCCCCGGCACATCCTTGAGCAGGGTCGCCACCTTGCGAATGACTGGCCAGAACTGGGGCTGCAGAAACGCCGAACCGGCCGGGAACGACGCTTTTTCCCTGATCCGGATAATGATCTGCTGGCCCAGCGCCTCAATCTCGATGGCGCCATCCTGGATCTGATCTTTCATCTGCTCGGCAAGGGCTTTGGCCAGGGTATTGGACTGCTGCTGCGCCTTCTGTGCATCCTGAGCAGTATCGCCCCCCGTCTGCTTGCCATCACTCTTGTCCTGACCACCGGCCTGATCCGACTCGCCAGGCAGAAATTCCAGCTCGGTCTGGGTCATATCGATGGTCTGCTGCATCACGGTATCAATGGGCGTGGGTTCCGGGCGACCGGGCCTGAACTCCTGGGCGATCACCGAGGTTCCCTTGGGAATATCTTTCACTTCGAGGATGTTCTGTACACCGAATGCCTTGTCCATGGAGCCGGCTATCTGCTTGAACTTCTGCACATCCATCTCGGCAAAAGAGAGCAGCAACACGAAGAAGCACATGAGCAGCGACATCAGGTCGGCAAAGGTGCCCATATAACCGGGCAGCCCAGGTGGCGGGCACTTGCAATCAGACATAGCGCCCCCTACTCGGTGCCGGTATTACGTTTGGACTGGTTCAGATAGTTCTGCAGCATGGACTGGATCACCCGCGGATTCTGGCCATCCTGAATCCCCATAATCGCATCGAGGATCAGGGTACGGCTGAGTTTCTCCTCCCCGCTGCGCAGCTCCAGCTTGTCGGCGATGGGAATCGCTATCATGTTGGCCTCAATCGCACCGTAGAGGGTGGTGAGCAATGCCACCGCCATCGCCGGACCGATCGACTTGGGGTCACTCATGTTGGCCAACATGGCCACCAAGCCCACCAGCGTACCTATCATCCCCATGGCCGGGCCCAGATCCCCAAGGGTACGGAAGACCTTGATGGCAATGACATGGCGCTCTGCTGTCAGGTCAATATCCTTTTCCATCACGGCACGCACCACATCGGCATCGTGACCATCCACCAGCATGTCGATCCCTTTTTTCATAAATGGATTGGGGATCTCTGCGGCCTCCAGTGCCAGAAAACCCCCTTTGCGAGCCGCGTCAGCCAGTTCAACTGCTTTGGTGATCAGGTCTTCAAGCTTGTCGCCCTTGTACATAAAGGCTTTACCCGCCACCTTGAATGCCATCAGGAACTGACCAATGTTGAACTTCATCATGGCGATGAAGATGGAACCCAATATGGTGATGTAGACCGATGGCATATCCACGTACATACTCATGGGCCCACCCAGCAGCATGCCGTACACCACCACCCCGAAACCCAGCACTATCCCTATAAGACTGCCTAGATCCACGTCCCTACTCCTGTCACCGGTTCTTATGTCTATTTATAGTTTGTTGAATTTTCTGCTATTGCGACCCATGCGGCAAGCATGCATCTACTGAGAATGATGGCTCATTATCGGCCAGTTTAGCGAGAGTTTGAGGAGCCAGTGCTTTTCTGCCTCCCCCCTGTGGACGGTCGATGTTAATATAAGCCGTTTTTTTCAATCCCCGAGGATGGACATGGCCAGTAAAAAAATCGACCGCCTGAGTTTTGATGCCACTCTGGAAGAGCTGGAAACCATCGTTCATCAGCTGGAACAAGGTTCCCTACCCCTGGAAGAGGCGCTCAAGCAGTTCGAGCAAGGCGTTCATCTGGTACGGGCCGGTCAGCAGAAGCTGGAACTGGCCGAACAGAAGATCCAGATCCTGCTCAGTCAAGCCGATGGCAGTGACCAGCTCGCCCCCTTCCAGCCAGAACAAGGAGAGGAGTGAGTGGCGCTGGACCATTTTTCCCGTCTGCATCGTCAGCGTATTGACGACTGTCTGTCAGCACAACTTGAATCCTTGCCCGCCATGGCGCCGCGTCTGCGCGATGCCATGAGTTACGGCCTGCTGCTGGGCGGCAAGCGGGTGCGCCCGTTTCTGGTCTACGCGGTCGGCGAGATGCTAGGGGTAAAGAGCGAACTGCTGGATGGCCCCGCGGCTGCCGTGGAGTGCATCCACGCCTACTCCCTGCTGCATGATGACCTGCCCGCCATGGATAACGACGACCTGCGTCGCGGCCAGCCAACCGTTCACAAGGCGTTTGACGAAGGGACCGCCATTCTGGCCGGTGATGCGCTGCAGACCCTGGCGTTCTCCATTCTGGCCGACCACCCCATGCCCGATACCTTGATGGCCAACCGGGTGCGGATGCTGAGTACCCTCGCCCGCGCCTCCGGCTATCTCGGTATGTGTGGCGGTCAGGCGCTGGATCTGCAGGCCGAAGGTCGCCAGATCTCACTGGCCGAGCTGGAACAGGTACACCGCCACAAGACTGGCGCGCTGATTGAGTGCGCAGTGAAGCTCGGCGCCCTGTGCAAAGCCGATGTCGATGACGCCACACTGGCTGCGCTGCAAACCTACGCCGCAGCCATCGGGCTGGCCTTCCAGGTGCAGGATGACATCCTCGACATCACCGGTGATACCGCCACCCTGGGCAAGCCACAAGGTTCTGACCTGGCGCTGGAGAAAAGCACCTATCCGGCCCTGCTCGGACTCGAAAATGCCCGTGAGCTGGCTCGCGAACTGCATGGGAAAGCCTTAACAGCCCTGCAATCCTTGCCCTACAATACCGACATTCTGGAAGCGTTTGCCGATTACATCATCGAGCGAACCCACTAAACGCTGGATAACAGTAACAATATGAGCGTTGATATTAGCAATTTCCCCAACCTGGCCCTCGCGGACACTCCGGTCGAGCTGCGTTCCTTGCCCAAAGATCGGCTGCCGGTGCTGTGCAACGAGCTGCGCGAATATCTGCTGCGCTCTGTCAGCCGCTCCAGCGGACACTTTGCCTCCGGTCTCGGCACGGTCGAATTGACCGTGGCCCTGCACTACGTCTACAACACCCCGTTCGATCGGTTGATCTGGGACGTGGGCCATCAGGCCTATCCCCACAAGATCCTGACCGGGCGCCGTGATCAGATCCACACCATCCGTCAGAAAGATGGTCTGCACCCCTTCCCCTGGCGTGGCGAGAGCGAGTACGACGTGCTCTCCGTCGGCCACTCCAGCACCTCCATCGGTGCGGCGCTCGGCATGGCGGTCGCCGCCGAGAGCGAAGGGCTGGGCCGCAAGGTGGTGGCGGTGATTGGTGATGGTGCCATTACCGCAGGGATGGCCTTTGAAGCGCTCAACCACGCCGGCGATGTTCACAAGGACATGCTGGTGATCCTCAACGACAACGAGATGTCCATCTCCGAGAATGTCGGCGCGCTCAACAACCATCTGGCCCGGGTCATGTCCGGCAAGCTCTACACCACCATCCGCGAAGGCGGCAAGAAGGTGCTGGCGGGTCTGCCGCCGGTCAAGGAGCTGGCCAAGCGGGCCGAAGAGCACCTCAAGGGGATGGTGGTGCCCGGTACTCTGTTCGAGGAGTTTGGCTTCAACTATATCGGCCCCATCGACGGGCACGATATCGAGGCGCTGGTCGAGACCCTGCGCAATATGCGCAACCTCAAGGGCCCGCAACTGCTGCACGTCAAGACCAAGAAGGGCAAGGGTTACGAGCCGGCGGAGAAAGATCCCATCGGTTATCACGCCGTGCCCAAGTTCAATCCTGACGATTGCTCCCTGCCCAAGGCGAGCAGCGCCAAACCAACCTTCTCCGCCATCTTTGGCCAATGGCTGTGCGACATGGCTGCCAAAGACGAGAAGCTCGTCGGCATCACCCCCGCCATGCGCGAAGGTTCCGGGCTGGTGAAATTCAGCCAGCAGTATCCGGATCGCTACTTTGATGTGGCGATTGCCGAGCAACATGCGGTCACGTTCGCCGCCGGTCTCGCCATCGCCGACAAGAAGCCGGTGGTCGCCATCTATTCGAGCTTCCTGCAGCGTGCCTACGATCAGGTGATCCACGACGTAGCGCTGCAAGATCTACCGGTGCTGTTCGCCATCGACCGGGCCGGTTTGGTGGGTGCCGACGGCCCGACCCATCAGGGGGCGTTCGACATCAGCTTCCTGCGCACCGTGCCCAACATGGTAGTGATGACGCCATCTGACGAGAGCGAATGCCGCCAGATGCTCTATACCGGCTATCTCCATCAGGGCCCTGCCGCTGTGCGTTACCCGCGCGGCAGCAGCCTGAGCGACACCCCCATCTCGTCAGAGATGCAGGCGCTGGAGCTTGGCAAGGGACGAATCCTGCGAGAAGGCAAGGGCACCGCAATTCTGGCCTTTGGTACCCTGCTGCACCACGCGAAAGCGGCCGCAGAGGCACTGGATGCCACTCTGGTGGACATGCGCTTCGTCAAACCGATGGATGAGGCACTGGTGCTGTCGCTAGCGGCCAGCCACGATCACTTCGTCACTATCGAAGACAACGCCATCATGGGCGGCGCCGGTTCGGCAGTGAACGAGCTGCTGATGCGCAGCAAACAGTGCAAGCCGGTGCTCAACCTCGGCCTGCCGGATCGCTTCGTCGAACAGGGCACCCAGCAGGAGATCTATGCCCTGCTCGGTCTGGACGATGCTGGCATCCAGCGCAGCATCGAAACCTGGCTGCAAGCCTGATAAATACCTTTATTGCTAATGTGTAATGCCCGTCAAGTCACTATGACGGGCATTTCTACAAAAGCATACCCATCCTCAGAGCTCCGCTTTTATGGAGACGGTATTCACCTGTAGTGGAAACCACATCCTCAGCGACCATAGTGGGTTTTACAGTGCCACTGTTCAATAGTATGTAGTCCTTATGGTCAACGAACCGTGTTGCTGCAAGGCTTGGTTGTGTTGTTGCCAGTTGCTGATCTCATGCATAGACTTGCCCATCTGATGCACTCGAAGACTGTTCTACAGGATCAGCTCACCGAGGTCGAAGATAGTCCCCCAATTTGAGTAACAAGGTCCTAAAGTAGCGTAAACGAGACACCAGTTTGAGGCCGGTGTCAGGTGATAATCAGGCATTCGAGCTCATATGGACACCGCCAGCAAACTCATCATATCGTCCATGACCTTGTCTGCATTTCGAATCGCTTCTGACACGCTGATGCGAACCACAATCATATCCAAAAAGCGATCTTCATTCTGGATTTTTACATTGTTGGTCAGGATCACAACATCGGCTTGAGAAATATCTTGCTCAGAAATTACATTATCAATACCTAGAGCCCCCTGAGTTTCCACTTTTATCTCCCAGCCGCGTTCTTTAGCTGCCATTTCGAGAGACTCTGCAGCCATAAAGGTATTCGCAACACCAGATGGACAAGATGTAACTGCCAATATATTCATTTTATACCTCGTAACATTAATTTTATTTCTATAAATTTCTCAGCTGAGCAAGAATGTCTTTATCTGCTTGGCCTTGAATTTTCCAAGTTCAAACCGGTGTGATACGCACTCCATTGAAGAAATAGGTTCTTCCAGTAAATTAGTTTCCGTCACTGACCTGATATCACTGGGTAGATTTATCCACCCACCGACGTCAATCTCTTCAGCCGCAGGGTTATAGAGCCTTATGACAGTTCCACCACTATTCACTGCTGGCTTGATGGCACTGAGGACCAAGGCTGTCGTATCAACTTCGATACCCTGACGCCACATCGGGGTTGGATGAGTCAATGGATGCGTCACAAAATAGCGCATGGTATTGGTAAAAAGATTCAGTGACTGCTCCTGATAATATAGGGGGGTAATCGCATAACATTGCCATGCTGACAGGATCTTGGCTGGCACAAATGTCCCTTCAATTAACAAAGCCAATTCACAGGTCAATTTCCCTAACAGTTGACTATCTGGCGTCTCGATATATTTGAATTGTTGACCAGAAGCAATACCTGGACGGCGCAATAGATCGGGTTTGCCTAACCAACCAATACTGCGATAGAGCGTCAACGCTAGGCTGTTATCTGCAATAATCTCATACTCTTTGATTCCCTTGCTCAACACCGAGAGGCTATTCTCCGAATTATGAAGATTGGCAAAATGCAGCATCGGATAAATTGCTGATGGCTCTTCCTTCCAACCCAAAGATCGCCAGTCATGCAAATGCTCAGGATGATTAGCCCGTTCCACCACACCAAACTGACTATCTGCCCAGCAACTATTAGTAGCAAAAGGTGTATTAATAACGAGCTGCATTCGGTGATCTTTCACCTGATTGTCCAGTTCAATGGTCAATTCAACAGGCAAAATACCAAGCTCTTTCGAGGAGGCTTTCAGGGCAATTTCAATCTGATAATCCACATAACCATCACGCTGCCGAGCAACTCTGGAATCCAATGATACCGGCAAATGCCAACGTCCAACGAGGATCATTCGCTCGGAAAAACCACCTTTGACGATGGTGCAAACTGCTTCATGCCAGTCGAGTTTGAGCCGCCAGTCCTGGCTTGGAGGCGAGTAATCATAGGTGTCCCCATCGTCCCCCATATCCACAATATGGATACAGTCACGCCACCAACATTGGCGAACCTTATCATAGAGGTCAAACTGGCCATCTGCGAGCGTCAACAAAAATGACTCATTCTCAAGGCTAGAGTCCACGAATGAAAGCGCTTCGAGATAATCGTTATCGGAATGGGCAATCTCCTTAACCTGTAATGTGCAACAGCCAGAGGCAGGCAAACGATAGCGGAGCTCAATTATGCTTTGGTAGTAATAGAGATCATCGTCATGCTCTTTTTCGCTGCGTTTGATACTGCCTCGATAAACTCTTTTTAACTCGACCACATCAAAGCTAACAACCTGGCCATTCATGTCATAGAGTGAAAAACGCTCGTTCAGAGTGGATATATCAAGTTTGAAAATCACCTCCCTAGCATATGGCAATGTATTAAATATCGTCACATTCCCATCCATGTTTTCACTGTTTTTAGCATGAGATATAGACATTTTTCGGACCAGATACTCTAGCGATGAGTCCAGCATCTGCTTGGCTTGTTCATAACGTGACAAAATAATCTTGTTGGTTTTGTCGGTATTGCAACCACCCGCGCTGTCGTGCGCATGGTTACGCATCAGGCACTTCCAGATACTGGAAACCAAACCTGGTTTTGTGGCGACCCCCATCTCCTTAGCTATTAACATCAATGGTTCAAGTTGCAGCGTCAAAGTACGCTCGACGTAATCATTAAGATACTTGTGGTCATATCGGGATGAGTATATTGAACGGTGAATTTTAGAGACCTGCCCATCAATCAACTCTCCGTGAACCACCGGCAAATCAAGATGTTCATTTTGCAACGCTGCAAAAAAATCTTCGTAACTGCTCTCAATGAATTTCTGCGCAGGTGAAAAACTATTAGCGAGCTTAATACGCTCTTTTAACCCTATATCCACATAGCGCTGGTCCCCCCCCAAGGGAACCACTACGTTATTTGCATTTGCACCTTCACTAACTAGATTTACCAACGCGGAAGGGTCATCAACATCCATAATATGACTACCGACAAAATAACCATTCTTGATGTTATAGGCCGTCACCTGGCTACCATCTTCACTACACCAGATAAATTCTCTAGATGCACATTTATCAGAAGATAGACCACGCCAAAATACAGTCTTGTTAATACCGACGCCATTGTATATTTTTGGCATATCAACGGATTGTCCGAAAGAGTCCGGCACATAGCCAATCTTCATCGTCTGCCCAACAGAGTCCGCCATCTGCATACCTGCCATCAGGTTTCTGATGATGGATTCACCACCAATAGTCAGTAAATCTGATTGGGTATACCAAGGACCAATTTTTAAACGACCGGATTTCACCAAGCTCTTTAA
Source organism: Aeromonas allosaccharophila (assembly GCF_016026615.1). Taxonomy (NCBI): domain Bacteria; kingdom Pseudomonadati; phylum Pseudomonadota; class Gammaproteobacteria; order Aeromonadales; family Aeromonadaceae; genus Aeromonas; species Aeromonas allosaccharophila. The sequence continues at coordinate 2,625,690 of NZ_CP065745.1, forward strand.
TCTTTCGGTCTGTTCAGGACAAATCGCCAAATAATCTTCAACAATGCTTAATTGACCATCTAAAAGATAATTGTCAAGTTCACGACACTCCAGTGCCATCATTAACTCATCCATATGATAGACAAGCTGGATCAGCGATTCATTCTGGGTGAAATACCACTCATAATCCCAGTGTGTATGTGAAATCACATGATAGGTTTTTGACATTAGCTACTACTCTATTTAATTCACTGAATGGCAGATAAGATGACGGAGTCTACCTCGGTACTATCGCCCTCGATGAGAACATCTCGAAAGGCTTTCCGCACCATGCAGCGAGAGAGCTTGGTCAACATCCGAACATATTCCTCATTACCATTTTCTGGGATAGATAGCACCACTGCAGTATGAACAGATTGCTCATCCATAGTCTCCCACTCAATATGGTTGCTAAAGCGGACAACAAATACTCCGGCATACTTAACGGTTGCACTTTTGCAATGAGGAATCGCGACGCCTCCTGTCAGACCAGTACTGGACTCCTGCTCACGATGAAAAAGCCCTGCTTCATATGCTTTAGCATCAGCCACATATCCCATTTCAAAAATATGGCGTGCAATAAATTCGAATGCCTGTTGCTGGGTCTTAGATGCAGTATCAACAATAATATGGTCTGAATAAAATACCGGTTTCATACCTTTCCTCACTTCACATTTTGGGCTGTGGTTACACTTGCAGATTCGATTGTTGCCGCTGATTTTTCTTCTGCTGCCACAGGTTTTCGCCACATCCCGATCATAATTGCGGTCAGGGTAATACCCGACATGGTACATAATATCCAAGTGACGAAAGGAATTGGCTGCTCAATATATCCAACGAAAGTCCCCAATGGTGAACCAATACCACCGTAAAACTTCACATCAAACCAACCGACCAAACCTCCTGCAAGTGCAGAGCCAGCCACACTAGAGGTTATCACCTGCAGTGGATGTGCCGCAGCAAAAGGAATAGCCCCCTCAGTGACACCGACAATACCCATACCAAACGCTGAGTTGGCAGCTATTTTTTCAGTTTGATTGAAACGACGACTGAACAATTTAGAAGCAAGAAAGATACCTAGCGGAGCCACGGAAATTGCAGCCTGAGCTGCCGTTCCTGGTACAAAATTAGCCCCTTCAATACCATATTTGGCAACAGTATCGGTGAACACCGCAGTACCGAAAATCAGTGCAGTTTTGTTGACCGGGCCACCAAAGTCAAAACCAATCATGGCACCGATAATGGCACCGATCACAAAAGTTGAAGCACTGTAATTCAGAGTCAGCCAAGTCAACCAGTCATACATAGCGCCCATGCCACTGGCGATTGGCGATCCAATCAAATACTTAACCACAATAGTAATAAAGAAAGTCGCAATCAGTGGCAGGATCATTATGGGTACAAGCGGCTGCAGGATTTTCGGCCATTTGATCAACTTGAGGTAGCGAACAAAATAGCCAACCGTAAAAGCCACCAGAATGGCTGACAAGAAGCCACCACCTGTCTCAGTGCCAAGGAAAGCAGCATCGTTAGCTATATAGGCACCAATCATGGCAGGTGCAATAGCTGGACGAGAGGCGATGGAATTTGCCACAAAACCAGCAAATAGTGGGATCATCAACTTGAAACCAACTTGGCCTACCTGGAAAAGGCTATACATCAGCTCACCCATTGGGGTGCTACGATCAAATCCCCACGCAACCATACGACCCAAGTCATCGCGCTGGAAAGCAAAAATATTGGCGATTGCGAGTAAAAGACCCGCAGCAATCACCATAGGCACCATGTAAGAGATACCGCTCATGATGTGCTGGATAAAACCATTCTCGTTGGTTTTCCCCAAAGTAATGTTGCCAACTTCAGTGCCTTTACTACCAAAGATAATCCCTTCCCTGAGCGCTTTCTCTACCAGCCCATGAGCATCCTTGATAGCCTCCTTTGGTCGAGTTTTGTATACTTTTTTCCCGACAAAACGACTTAATTCGATTTCAATATCAGAGGCAACAATGACCACATCCGCCTGGGCTATCTCTTCCTCCGTCAGTACATTTTCCGCCCCAATGGAACCTTGAGTCTCCACCTTAACCTTAAAGCCATACTCCTCTGCTGCCACCTCGAAGGCTTCGGCCGCCATATAGGTATGCGCTATCCCTGCTGCACATGCAGTGATAGCGACAACGCTGTTGCCCATATTCATTCCTCTCTGAGTTTGTAATCATTAAGATGAATGCATCATGAAATTATTTTCACTAAAAATATGAGATCGGCGTCACGGACAGGTCAAAACAAGAAAAAAATAACCAACAAGGTGATATTAATCACAATTTTTGATTTCATTAGTAGATAGTATTAATTATCGCGATATCTGTGGGGTATTGATCATCAGCGACATTATGTCTCGCATATATGGTACCGCAAGCACAGAATATAATTTGCAATTTAAAGATTACTGTTTTGTTCGCACATTTCATTGTCCCCCAAACTTAATCTTATTATATGTAGTGGCATAACACTTCATTTTCAGACAAAGGATTTATGTATGAAGTATGAGTTGATGTTTCAATGTAATCTTCCGAACGGTATACACGCCAGACCCGCCAGCCATTTAGAAAAAAAATGCCGTCTATTTTCCTGTCAGGTTATGCTTACCAATCACAGAACGAACAAATCTGGGGATGCTAAAAGTGCACTTGAACTAATAGGAACAGATACCATACATAAAGATAACTGTACCATATCATGCGAAGGTAGTGATGCTAAATATGCTTTTGAAATCCTTAAGATATATATTAACAATGAGTTCCCTCTCTGTGACGAGCCTTTGAAAGCCATTACTGAAGAAAAACAGATCTACCTTCCGAAATCACTCATAAACTATTGCCCTACATTAATCCATGGCAAATCATTGGTCAGTGGCATTGTAAAAGGCAGGTTGGTTAAATTTGGTTCCGTCACGCTTCATAGCTATGCTACTGACTTTCGTGAACAAGAAGAAGAACGCTTTACCAACGCGCACAACACTGTAGTAAAAAATATTAAACATGAGTTATGCCTCGCAACAGGTCCTGAGGCTGACATCCTGACTAGCCATCTTTCGATGGTCACAGATCATAACCTTATTGCGGGCATTACTCATCGCCTCACTCATAATTCGACAGCTAACGCTATCATCGCCACCATCGATGAATATATATCTAAATTCAATGGTGCTAGCAGTGAATATTTACGTGCACGAACCCTCGATCTGCAAGACTTGGGTTTGCAATTACTCTCTGCGGCTTATCCCCAACATCATCAGGAAGACTCGACACTGACGGAAGACAGCATTGTAATTGCGCATGAAATGACTCCTAGTCAGTTTTTAAAAATTGATAAAACACATTTTAAAGGGCTGGTCCTCGCCAAAGCCAGCCACACCTCACATACAATTATTCTAGCAAAATCATTTAATATTCCGACATTAGTATGCGGAGAACTGCAAGATAAGCATGATTATGGTCACCAACTTGCTTATATGGATAGCCAACTAGGGATCATCGCTATTAACCCAAATGAAGGAACCACTCGCTACTTCGAGCGGGCCATTAAAATTTCCAAGCAGCGTGTATATAGCGAACAAATCTATATTGGCAAACAGATTGCCACATTAGACGGCCATACCATTGAGGTGGGGGCCAACATAACTCATCCAATTGAAGTACAAGCAACACTGAATGCTGGTGCCGATGGCGTAGGCCTGTTCAGAACCGAAATGGCTTATATGGATCGCGATCAAGCTCCGACCGAAGATGAGCTTTATGAATGTTATCGTGATGCATTGATAAACGGAGGGGGAAATAGCATCATCTTCCGCACAATTGATATCGGTGGTGACAAGCCGCTCGCCTATTTAAACTTACCAACAGAAAACAACCCCTTTCTGGGGTATCGCGCAGTTCGCATTTATCCTAAATTTCTGACGCTGTTCCACTGTCAGTTGCGGGCCCTATTGCGAGCCTCAGTGCATGGCAAATCCCGAATCATGTTCCCCATGATAAACAGTATTGAAGAGATCCGTTGGGTTAAATCACAACTGGAAGAGGTAAAATATCAGCTGACTCATGAGGGGATTCCATTCTCGGAGCATATCGAGATTGGCATCATGGTAGAAATCCCGTCCACAGTTTTCATTCTCGATCACATTTGCCAAGAGGTCGATTTTCTCAGTATTGGCTCCAACGATATGACCCAATACCTGCTAGCGATAGATCGTGATAACCAAAGTATCTCCTATCTCTACAGCAGCCTGGTGCCGTCATTTTTGCGTATGCTGAAACAGGTGGTGTCGACAGCACATCAATATAACTGCTGGGTAGGTCTATGCGGAGAGTTAGGCAGCGATCATCGCGCCCTGCCTCTCTTGCTCGGATCAGGGCTGGACGAACTGAGCATGAGCACACCTGCAATTTTGGCCACCAAGGCCAGGTTGGCCAACATGAACTACCAACAGTGTCGGGCACTTTTCTTGCGGGCATGTCAATGTGCCACCAGAAGAGAAATTGAAACCATGCTGGACAAGACGCAACTCGATACTAATGACAAGCCGATTATCGCCTCTGAGTGCATCTTCCTTGATGCAGAGTACGCCTCCAAAGAAGAGGCCATACAAGCCTTGGTTGGTAATCTTGGCATTACGGGCAGAACTAATAACAGCCACGCGCTGGAAAATGATCTCTGGGCCAGAGAAGCTGTCTTTTCTACTGATCTCGGATTTGGCTTTGCCATCCCCCACACCAAGTCTGAGCATCTTCAACACTCAACCATCTCGATGGCTAGATTGGCTAAACCTATTCATTGGCAAGGCGATACAGGGGAGATCGACTTCATCATCATGCTGACTTTAAACAACAATGACAGCGCCCAACACATGAAGATTTTCTCATCACTGGCCAGAAAGTTGATGCACAAAGATTTTCGCGAAAAACTCCATGCCACTCAGAATAACCAAGAGATTGCCGAACAGCTGGCTGCAGCTCTGGCATAAAAGATATTCTGCCTCCTGCGGGTGGTGCACTTCAGACACGGGATGTAAAACAGGTTTTTTATGAACACGATCTCTTTGGATGGAAGTTGGACATTACGCTCACCACAGCACCCTGAACTTGAATTGGAGTGCAAGCTGCCTGGCGACATTCACTCAGCACTTATTAAGCAGGGAGTTATTGTTGATCCCTACTTTGGTTGCAATGAGGATGATGTGCAATGGGTGGGGGAAAGTGACTGGACACTAACTAAAAATATTCATATCGCTCAACAGTGGCTCTGCGCCTCAGCCATCGAGCTACAATTGAGCTCGGTCGATACTACCGCCGACTTTTATGTTAATGAGAAACATGTCTTGCACTGCGAGAACATGTTCCAGCACTACCGTATTGATATATTACCCTTTGTCTTGGCTGGTGTTAACGAGGTTAAAATTGTTCTATCCAGAAATGATCTGGTTGCTAAAAATCGCTCAAAAAAGCAACCGCTCCCTATTCCATGGGCCGTTGGAAATAACAAAATCCCCCACATGAACCTGTTACGCAAGACACAATGTCATGCAGGCTGGGATTGGGGAATTTGCCTGATGGTCAGCGGAATTTATGACTCTATCAAGTTGCAACCACTCTATCAGACCAAAATCCATCAAGTAGTAACTAGCCAGCAGTGGCCAGATGACCATCGCTGCATCTTAAAAATTGATGTGGAATATGAGTGCCTAACGGCAGGCCAGCAAGAACATATGTTGAATATCACATTCGATAGTCAACCCCATGTTATTGCCTTAAATGGTAACGAGATCGGCCGTTTTCATTACCAACATGAGATAGAAGTAATCCAACCAAGACGCTGGTGGCCAGTTGGATATGGTGATCAACCACTCTATCCACTATCGGTACAACTGCATGATTGCTGCATAACTAAAAAACTGGGACTGCGCCAACTCACCTTATATACCGCTACGGATCAATATGGTTCGGCCATGACCTTTATCGTTAATGGATTACCAATCATGGCAAAGGGGGCAAACTGGATTCCGGTTGATGCCCTTCCCTCAAGGCAGACACCAGCACGCTATCAGCAGTTGCTCGGTGATGCTGTGGCCGCCAACATGAATATGCTCCGAGTCTGGGGCGGTGGTATGTATGAACAAGATATTTTTTACGAGCTGTGTGATGAGCTAGGATTACTTGTTTGGCAAGACTTTATGTTCTCTTGCGCTCTTTACCCCTCTACTCCAGATTTCATTGAGGATGTCGTTAGCGAAATAGCACAGCAAATCGATCGACTATCCGATCACCCCTGCCTAGCACTATGGTGCGGTGACAATGAGGTGATTGGCGCTATAAACTGGTATCCAGAATCGAAAACAAATCGTGAGCGCTATATAGTCAACTATGATCGCCTGAATAGAAAGCTGGCCGAACTGGTGCATACCCGAGATCCCTCACGAACGTTCTGGCCCAGCTCCCCGTGCAATGGTGATCTCGATTACGGCGATGCCTGGCATCATGATGACAAAGGCGATATGCATTTTTGGGATGTATGGCACTCTGGAAAATCCTTTGATGCATACTGCAAGATTAAGCCTCGATTCTGCTCTGAGTTCGGATTCCAGTCATGGCCATCTTTTCCTACAGTTAAGACATTCAGCAGTGAAGAAGAGTGGAATATCACCTCGCCGACCTTCGAACAACATCAAAAAAATAGTCGTGGAAACAGTATCATCACCGAAATGTTCACCCGGTATTTCCGATTCCCGAATAATTTTCAGCATATGCTCTACCTCAGCCAGGTACAACAAGCATTAGCCATTAAAACTGCAAGCGAGTACTGGCGTACGAACAAACATATCTGCCGCGGCATTCTTTATTGGCAACTGAATGACTGCTGGCCGGTCAGTTCATGGTCAAGCATTGAGTACACTGGTCGCTGGAAGCAGCTACACTATCATGCTAAACGATTTTTCGACCCACAGTTGGTCACATTTATTCATGAAGATGATCAGTTGACTTTGCATCTCATCAATGACGAGTATCGAGATATATCATATTGCGCTAGGATAATGAAAATTTCATGGGCTGGTTCTCTTATAAGTGAAGATTTCATTGATGGAACTATAACTACCGATATAGCTATCCCACTCTGGAATGAAATTTTACAACTAGAGTCAGCTGATAATAAATGTTTTTTTTACCATGTCACGTGTCAATGTGATGATAAAATCATAGAGAACACCTATTGCCCTGTAGTATATAAACAAGCAAAGTTAATAACTTGCATGATTGAATGGCAGGTAATAGAGAAAGGGAACGAACTTTGTATTTTACTAGACTCAGATTACCCTGCACTATTCGTGCATTTAGAATATAATGGTGATGGTATATTCTCTGAGTCCAGCTTTACTCTGTTACCAAGCAAGATAATTGGAGCAAAAAAACAAGTTACATATCGTGGAGAGGCGACTCTTGAGCAGTTAAGAGATGGCTTGAAAATATATGACTTATCAAATAGCTTCTGAGCAAAAAGAATTTCACATGTATCAAACCCGCCTCATGACAAGGTGGGTTTTCATCATTGACATTGAAGGCTATAAATCTGGTATTATTATAGAAATGGTTTTTCTGTCAGCATCCAGTTATGAGCCTCTTCTTTATATTTAGAGACATAATTTACATAAATGTGATCGATTACCATCAGGATCGGAATCTGACCGGAAATCATTCCAGTCGACTCTTCACCGCTTAACGAGGCAGTCAACAGGCTTACGGTTGCATGCTCCACCAACTTTGACTTTTCATTGCCGGTGATGGCGAAGACTTTTATCCCTCTACTCGTCATCTCCTGCACATTTTCGATCATTTTTTTGTTTTTTCCTTTCAAAGAAAGAATCAACACTAGAGAGTCAGAATTTAATAATGAGGTAATCATCCTCATGGAGCTATCATCCTGCACGATCTCAACAAATTTTCCCAAACGGGTAAAGCGAAATTTGAAATCAGCGGCAGCAAGCGCACTATAGCCAAAACCGAAAACATGGATAATACGATGTTTATATATTTCACCAACAATATCAGAAACAGTATCAAGCGCTAGTCTACCCTCAACCCCTTTGACCATTTCCAGATAATCATAATACAAAGAACTATGAGTATTTTTCAATGGTTCTTGCAGGTCCAGCTTCTGCTGATAGAGATATAACAATTCTTTGAAGTTATTCACTCCAATCTTTTTGCAAAATCTCGTTACCGAGGCAGTCGACACCCCGATTCGTTCAGAAATATCGCCAATGTTAGCCACTGGCTGCCTATTATAAAAATAATCAGCTATTTTATTATCAATATCGGTAAATTTAATCCTAGCATATTCAAACAACAGATAAAGATCTTTGTTTACCATATAAGCATCACTACATCAAATCAATGGAAATATAAATGATAACACCTTTACAACCAACAATACACTGTCAAGAATAACATAATTTCATGTTCTGTAAAACAATCAACTACCAAGGTACACCGGCAATACTTGCATAGCATCCAAGCACAATACATTAAGAAAGCATCAATTAAAACTGGCTTTATTGACCAAGTTAAAATAGATGAATTTTTCTTAAATACAGATACAGATACAGATACAGATACAGATACAGATACAGATACAGATACAGATACAGATACAGATACAGATACAGATAATAATTACAATGCCAATGGTGCGTAGGAGTGACGCAAGGGCCTGACAATGCTAGATTCGCTGACAACCTTTTTGCTCACTATGCAGACCCGTTAACCACAAGGACGGCAACCGTGGCCCAGCATTTTGCTTCTCCCTCCGCATCAATCTCTGCGTCTATCAACTCTTTACCGCCCTTGCTGCAAGAACAGGCCGAACGTCAGTGGCAGCGACTGGTCGAACTGGCCCCCGACTATGGCAACCAGCCCGAACCGATGCGCCACACCCTGCTGACCCTACTCGGTCTCTCCGATTTTGTCGCCGATTCCCTCTTCAAACAACCGGAGTTGCTGACCGAGCTGCTCGCCTCCAAGGATCTGGAGCGGGCCGAGCGCTGGCCCGCCTACCAGAGCGACCTGACCGCCCTACTGGCCGAGGTGAGTGATGAAGAGGCGCTCAAGCGCATCCTGCGCCAGTTCCGCCGTAGCCGCATGCTGGTGATCGCCTGGCGCGAGCTGCTGGGCCACGCTGAAGTGGAAGAGAGCTTTATCCATCTCACCAAACTGGCGGATGCCCTCATCTGCTCCGCCCGCGACTGGCTCTACACCAAACAGTGCTGCGAGCTGGGCACCCCGATGGACGGCAACGGCACCCCGCAGCCGCTGCTGATCCTCGGCATGGGCAAGCTCGGCGGTGGCGAGCTGAATTTTTCCTCCGACATCGACCTAATCTTCACCTTCCCCGAGAACGGCTACACGGTCGGCGGACGGCGCGAGCTCGCCAACCAGCAATTCTTCATCAAGCTGGGCCAGCGCATCATCAACGCCCTCCACCAGCCCACCCAGGATGGTCAGGTGTTCCGGGTCGATATGCGCTTACGCCCCTTTGGCGATGCGGGGCCGCTCGCCATCTCGTTTGCCGCCATGGAGGATTACTACCAGCACCACGGCCGCAACTGGGAGCGCTACGCCATGGTCAAGGCGCGGGTACTGGGCCCCCAGTGCGAGCACGCGGTCGAGCTGGCCGAGATGCTGCGCCCCTTCGTGTTTCGCCGCTATATCGACTTTGGCGTTATCGACGGCCTGCGCCAGATGAAGGCGATGATCGCCGCCGAGGTGCGCCGCAAGGGGCTGGAGGGCAACATCAAGCTGGGGGCTGGCGGCATCCGTGAAGTGGAGTTTATCGCCCAGGCGCTGCAGCTTATTCGCGGCGGGCGCGAACCGGCGCTGCGGGTGCGTCATCTGCCGGAGGCGCTGACCGCCATCGCCCGGTGCGGCGCCCTCGAATCCGCCCATTGCGACCGTCTGCTGGATGCCTATCGCTTCCTGCGCCGGGTCGAGAACATATTGCAGGAGATCGGCGATCAGCAGACCCAGACCCTGCCCACCGAAGAGCGGAATCGCCAGCGGCTGATCGCCGCCCTCGGTTTTGCTGACTGGGGCGCCTTTATGGCTCATCTGGATGAGGAGATGGCCGCCGTCCATCAGGAGTTCGCCGCCGTGGTGGGGGAAGAGAAAGAGGCACCCGCCCATCTGGAGCAGCTCTGGCTCGACCTCTGGCGTACCGAGCTCGATGCCGCCGAGCTGGAAAAATTGCTGACCACACAAGGGGTGGCCGAGCCCGCCCCGCTCTGCGCTGCCCTGCTGCGTTTCAAGGAGGAGTACAAGCGCCGTCAGGTGGGGCCGCAGGGGCGTATCGCGCTGGATTGGCTGATGCCGGAGTTGCTGCGACTGGTGGTGGCCAGCGAGCAGCCCGCCCGCCTGTTCGAGCGGGTGTGCGAGTTGCTGACCCGCATCTTCACCCGCAGCGCCTATCTGCAGCTGCTGGCGGAGAACCCGGGCGCCCTGCGCCAGCTGGTGCGGCTGTGTGATGCCAGCCATCTGGTGAGCGAGCAGCTGGCCCGCTACCCCATCCTGCTGGATGAGCTGCTCGATCCCCAGCACCTCTATCACCCCACCCCGCTCGATCAATACAAACCCCAGCTGCGCCAGTTCCTGCTGCGCATCCCCGAAGAGGACGTGGAGCAGCAGATGGAGGCGCTGCGCCAGTTCAAGCAGGTGCAGTTGCTGCGCATCGTGGCGGCCGACATCGCCGGCGCCCTGCCTCTGATGAAGGTGAGCGACCACCTCACCTGGCTGGCGGAGGCGATCACCGAAGAGGTGGTCAATCAAGCCTGGGCCCAGATGAGTGAACGCTACGGGGTACCGCCCGAGGTAGCGGTGAGCGGCCAGCGCGGCTTTGCGGTGGTGGCCTACGGCAAGCTGGGCGGCATCGAGCTCGGCTACGGCTCGGATCTCGATCTGGTGTTCCTGCACGGCGGCGACCCCAACAGCTACACAGATGGCCGCAAGCCCATCGACAGCCGCCAGTTCTACCTGCGTCTCGCCCAGCGGATCCTGCACCTGTTCAGCACCCGCACCCCGTCCGGCATTCTCTACGAGATCGATATGCGGCTGCGCCCCTCCGGCGACTCCGGCCTGCTGGTCTCGTCGCTGTCGGCCTACGAGCAGTATCAGCAAAACGAGGCGTGGACCTGGGAGCATCAGGCGCTGGTGCGGGCTCGCCCTATCTATGGCGATGACGCCATCGTTGCCGAGTTTGCCCGCATCCGCCGCGATGTGCTGGCCAGGGAACGGGAGCTACCAACTCTGGCCCGCGAGGTGCGCGAGATGCGCCACAAGATGCGGGACCACCTGCTCAAGGCGGGGGCTGGCGAGTTCGATCTCAAGCAGTCCCCTGGCGGCATGGTGGATATCGAGTTTATCGCCCAGTATCTGGTGCTGGCCCACGCCTGCGGCGAGCCCGATGCCCTCACCCGCTGGTCCGATAACGTGCGCATCTTCGACGAGTGCGTGATGGCGGGGGTGCTGACGCTGGAGCAGGCGGAGGGGCTGAAGCAGGCCTATCTGGAGATCCGTAACCTCGGCCATCGCCTCAACCTCTCGGAGATCTCCCGCAAGGTAAGCGATGATCAGCTGCAGAGTGAGCGCAACCATGTGCTCGCAGTCTGGCAAACCCTGCTGGGAGAGTGAGATAAACCACAGCTGGTTCAACGAGAAAGGGGCGCTTGGGCGCCCCTGCTTCATCCTGATATCTACGGTAGCATCACGCGCTATCGTCCACCGGCAAGGTCGATGAAGGTGCCGGTAGCGTAGGAGGCTTCGTCCGACAACAACCAAGCGATAGCGGCGGCCACCTCGGCTGGTTGTCCTCTCCGTTGCAGCGGGATCTGGCTCTTCACTCTATCCACCCGATCGGGCTCCCCCCCCCGTCGGCATGCATCTCTGTATAGATAAAGCCGGGACGCACACCGTTGACGCGTATTCCCTTTGCCGCGACCTCCAACGATAACCCCTTGGTCAGCACATCGATCGCCCCCTTGGAGGCTGCATAATCTACATACTCACCTGCCGAGCCCAAACGGGCAGCTGCCGAGGAGACGTTGACGATGGCGCTGCCCACCGCCATACGCCGTACAGCCTCACGACAGCAAAGAAAATAGCCGGTCACATTGGTGGTCAAAGTCTTGTTGATGCGCTCAGCGCTCAGCGCTCATCTCCATCACTTTCATCTGTGGTTGCAAGATCCCTGCATTGTTCACCAGATGAGTGATCACTCCGAGCCGCTCGTCCATCTCTTCAAACAGATGCACCACCTCAGCCTCAATACTGATATCCGCCTGCACGGCTATGCAGGGGACAGCAAAGTTAGCCTTGATCTCAGCCACCAGCGCATCGGCGGCCTGCCGGTCACACCGATAGTTAATGCAGAGGTTATATCCCTGCCCCGCCAGATAACGAGCGGTAGCAGCACCAATTCCTCTACTGCCACCGGTGATCAACACATTTTTGTTCATTGAGCATCCTTGTTATTCCACTATCAGTTTCACGATCGCTACCCGCCACGATAGTACCCAAACCAACCAGCGCCAACTTCAACGCGCTCCATCCGGTTGCGAGACAAACTGCTGCTGACTGCCATCGGGCAACAGCGCCAACACGCTTTGAGCGGCCAGTTTTATCCCCGCCTGCTCGGTGGCCGGGCCGAAGTTGACTATCAGTCGGGTGCCATCGGCAAACTCGCTCTGCTGCACTACACCTCTTTTATCGAGCCAGTGAAAACCGGTAAGGGGCTGGTTGTAGAGCCTCTCATGCAGCGGACGGAAGAAAGCATCGAGCCCCTTGAGGTAGGGAATGCGCGCGCTGGCGCTATCCAGACTGAGATTGAGCAGCGGCGGCACATTGTAGAGCTGCTGCAACAGTTCGGTCACCTGGCGACTCTCCTTGAACTTCAGGCTATCCATCGTCCAGTGGTGGGTGGTCACTATGCTGTCGTGAAAGACGCTCTGGAACAGCGGCAACCGCAGCGCCGGATCGAAGTAGAGCCCCTGATACTCGGGCTTGAGGTGGCTCTGGCGAAAGAAGTAATCGGGCTGATGCTCGGGATACCAGGCCCCCAGATAGTAGGGGGAGCGCTTGTTACGGCGCATATCGGGATCCTGCCAGCCAAAGCCGCTGGTCTGGGGGCCGTGGGCAAAGGCCGCGGTGCGGTTGGCTACCGCGCCGCCCTCCTCGGAGCCCACCAGCACACCCTGACTCTTGGCAATCCACGCCATCCCCGCCATGCGGTTTTGCGCATCCTGTGCCTGAGTGGTCGGTTTGGCCGGGTCGAAGTCGTCAAACACCATGCCGGTCGCCGCCACATCGAGGAACCAGCTGTTGTAGTGGCTCGCCTGCTGCAACCAGGGTACGCGCTGCTCCATCACCGGGCGCACGCAGGCCTGATTGGTGTAGACGCCGCTGCTTTGAAAGCCACTTTTGCGCCGTCCGTTCTCCTGCATGATGCCGCAGCGCAGATAGCTATCTTGCCCCATCTGGGCGGTGAGCCAGCTCTGTTGGCTATTCCCCTCCGGCAGCGCGGTATCGTAAGAGTCGTAAGGTGCGATGAGATAGCCCGCCTGCTTGGCAAGTTCAATCCCCTCCGGCGCAGCAAAGCCCGCCGTCCACTGGGGCAGACCCAGCCAGAGTTTGGGTAGTCCAGCCTGTTTGAGAGCGGCGATCATCTTGGTCGAGCTGCCATCACCCCAACTCTGCGGCTCGTTGAGCGCAGCCCCCAGTTGCGTGGCCGCCAGCGCACGCCGGGCAGCTAAATCGGCCGGTTGCTGACCCGGATGGCGCTGCGCCAGCGCCTGCTCCACACCGGCCAGCACCAGATTTTGCAGGTAGCGGTTGCGCTCAAGGTCGGGCGCTTGCAGCGCACGCTTGCTCTCCCCCTTGAGCCAGTCAGCGGGGATCAGGCGGCGCAGCGCGGGCCAACTCTTCACATCCTGTGGCACCAGCAGTCGCTCGCCCCAGAGATAGAGGTGAGAGGCACCGATCAGTCGCTTGCCATCCGGCACCGCCGCCAGCTTGCTCTCGAGCGAGACCAGCTCGCCCCGCTCCTGCAACCAGCTGCGATAGGCCTTGCCCGCCGCCAGCCAGTCATTGCCCGGCTGCAGCAACACCGCCACCTCATAGGGATCAGCCTGATTGAGGCGATTGATGCTATGGGTCGCTGTGAGTGCTATGCCGTCCGGTTTGGGCGTAAAGGAGAGGCGGTTGTTGAAGGGGTTGGCAAAGAGGATCGCCAACTGCTGATCGCTGTGATCCAGCCCGACCAGCGGCAGGGTAAGATCCTCGGTGGTGTTGATCCCCTGATACTCCTGCGCCAGCGCCTTGCGCCACGCGGGATGCTCAACCGGGATGCGAAAACCCTCGTGGATCGGCAGCATCAGCGCCTGTGCCCCTGCCGGCACTCGCGGCCATACCAGCTCGCCAGCACTCGCGCGACTCAGGGTGAGGATCAGGCGATTGCCCTCGAGGCGAGCCAACGCCCGCACCTCACCATCGGCACGGGTCAGCCAGCTGGCACGCTCCCCCTCCTGCTGCAATGCAGTGACCGGCTGACGCGGGCCGGGGGCAGAGATGACAAGGTGCTTGCCCGATGGCAGCACAGCCTCGGCTGCCAGGGTGGCGGGATCCAGCTCGATGCGCCACTGCTCGTTGGCAAGGGTCAGCGCCTCCACAGGCAGTGAGAGCAGGGAGAACAGCGGCGCCAACAGCAGCAGCGGGCGGATCCGGCTCGCCAGCACGGGGAAAGAAGTCATGGTCGGTGATTCCTGATAAAAACGGGAATCGCCATTTCAGCAGATCGGCGGCCTGCGATTGTCAGGCCAATGTCAGGATTGCGTGCAACTGCCTATCACGATGCGCATTAATCAACCGGCCCCGCCTGACTGTGACTCAGCTGCAACACCAGCTGGCCACGCTGGCTGGTCTGCACCAGCGAGAGGGTGCGCCAGCTGTCGGGCGTGGCGGTTGGCCAGTTCACCGGCTCATCAGGCGCAATCCGGTGCCACCAGAGCAGTGAGTATTGCGGGCGGGCCAGCACAGTCTGCTCAAGCCAGAGCGGAGTGCACGAAGCGGGATTGGCGGGAGGATTGGCTACCGCCTGCGGCGAGCGGGAGAGCCAGTCCAGATCCTGCACCGCAGGCAGCGGCAACGCCACCTGCCAGCGCTGGCCCGCCACCGTCAGCCGCAGCTGATAGAGCCCGGCTGGCAAAGGCATCGGCAGATCGGCCCCGACAACCCTGACCCCTTTATTCTCTTCCGCCTCCCACTGAGCACCTTCCAAGCGGTTGCGGCCAGCGGGATCGATAAGTTCAGCGGCTGTGATGGGTCCCTCCCCGGTCAGCTGCACCCGATAATCCCGCAGCAGCGGCGCATCGCGCTGGATCAGCTCAAGGCGCAGCTCGCTCACGCCATCAGGCAGAGTGAGCGGGAAATCCTTGCCGCAGTGCAGGGCACTTAGCGCTGCCAGCATCCCCTGCCAGCTGCGGCGCTCGGCATCGCTGTTGAGGGCAGGCCATGCCTGCAGCAAAGATTGCCAGGCGTGCCGGTTATCCCCCTGCAACAGCGCCAGGGTGGCCGGTTGCAGCGGGTTGGGGCGTTCGGTTTCCTGGAGGCGTTCGGTTGCCATCACGCAGCTTACGTTTAGAAGGCCCAGGTTCAGAAGGCCGACGCTTAGAGCCAACAACAACCCAGCCAGCGTTGCGCGCTTCACGCAGTCACCTCCAGCCGGTAGCCGATGCCACGCACCGTTTCGATGGTCAGCCCGGGCAGCTTCTGACGCAGCTGCAGAATATGGGTATCGACCGTGCGGGTGGAGGGAAACGCCTGATAGCCCCACACCCGGTTGAGGATCTCCTCCCGGCTCAGCACCCGCCCCGCCATCCGCACCAGCAGGGTGAGCAGGGCGAATTCGGTGGGGGTGAAGCTCACCTCCGCATCCTGCCAGCTCGCCTGCATCCGGGCGGGATGAAGCTGCAAGCCGCCCATCGCCTGAGTGCCATCCCCCAGCTGGCGCAACTGAGCACGGATCCGCGCCAGCAGCTCGTCGTGGGAGAAAGGCTTGGTCAGGTAATCGCGCGCCCCCGCATCGAGCCCGGCCACCCGATCGCTCACCTCCACCCTTGCGGTCAGCACGATCACCGGCAGTGCCTTGCGCGCCAGCCACTGGGGCAACCAGTCGAGAGCATCCCCCTCTGGCATGGTGCGATCCAGCAGCACCAGATCCGCAGCCAGCCACTGCTGCTCCGCCGCGGCTAAGGTGTCGCACCAGAGGCAGCGATACCCCTCGCGGATCAGATAGCGTTGCAGGTTCTCCGCCAGCAGCGCCTCGTCTTCGACAAGCAGGATGGTCTTCATGATTCGGGGTCGCTCCAGAGTTGGCAGGGCAGCGTCAGGGTAAAGGTAGTGGGCGGGCCGGATAGAGCGAGGCGTCCGCCAAGACGGCGCAGCAGATGGCGCACAATGGCAAGCCCCAGCCCCAAACCCTCGGCACGGGCACCACGACGCAGCAGGGTGGCGATCCGGTAACTCGGCAGCTCGCCGCCATCGCTGACCGCGAGGATCAAGCGCCCCGCCTGCCAACTGGCAAAGATCCGAACCGGGGCGCGGCCATGCTGGCTGGCGTTACGCAGCAGGTTGTCGAGGGCGAGATCGAGCCAGTAGAAGGGGAGCGCCAGTGTCAACTCACGCTCAAGGCAGAAGGTTGCGCCATGCCGCTCGCAGGCCAGCGTGAGCCACTCGGCCAGACTGACCGCCACCCGCTCATCCTCGAGCGTCTCTGCCGCCAGATAGTGGCGACTGGCCTGTGCCAGTTGATGCAAGCGGGCGACACTGCCCAGCAGCTGACCCACGCTCTGCTGGGCGGAAGGGGGGAGCCGGTCGAAGTCGTGGCGCAGCTCCTCGCTGATGCCGGAGAGCGCCATGATGGGAGTGCGCAGCTCGTGGGTCAGCATCTGCAATGCGACACGCCGCTCCCGCAGCAGGCGCCAGCGCTGCCAGCTGGCCCACCCCAGCAACAGGATAAAGCCAAACGTACTGGCCAGCGCCAGCCACTGCCAATGCAGCGTGGTGCGCTCGTTGATGCAGATCCCCCCAACCCGCTCCTGGCAGGAGCCATCGACCCGGCTATCCAGCGTCACGCCAAGCCGCTCGGCCAGCGGTTGCCACAGCCCGGCGCCATAACGGCGCCACTGCCCATCGGCAAGCAGCCAGAGCTGATCCGATTGCAGCAGCCAGCGCTCGCCCCGCAGCAGGGCGTCGAGGTTGTCATCATCAAGCTCGCCAAGCTGCCCCAACCGGTCGCGCCGCTCCCGCACATGGAGCAGATCGTCGAGCCCGGCCGCCGGATGACCAGCCAGCCAGCGGGCAGCGCTACTTCCCCCCAGCGGATAGACGGGGTGAGCGGCAAACCAGCTGGCCGAGGGCATTGACCCCTCTTTGCAAAGCGCCCGCAGCAGTGGCAGCCACTCGGCGGGCAAGTCATTCTCTGTCCCGCACTCCTGCTGATAGCGATAGATGGCCTGCAACTGGCGCAGCGGATAACGGTGCCAGGCGGGATAGAGGGTGTCAGGAGCAATCAGGCGACGGTCGAGCCGCTGCACCTCGTCAAGAGGCAGCGCCTGTTCGGGAACCTGCCTGGCCAGCTCGCCAGCCAGACGATCCGCCAGCGGCCCGGCCAGCACGGGAGAAGCCATGCCGTAGCAGATCAGGGAGCAGAGCAGCAGGATCAGGCGCATGGGTTCAACTCGAGATGACTCCGGATGAAGACACAGCAGATCACTGCGCCATAAAAAATGTCAGCGCCATTTTTCAATGGCGCTGACATCCGGTCAACCGCTAACAGCATTGGCGCAGCGCCCGCCAGCCCATATGAACCATCACCTATTTGAACAGTCCCTTGAGCAGCTGGTCTGCCACTCCTTTGACGGCATCGTTGTCGGCCTTGTCACCCAGCAGCTTCTTGAGGCCGCGCTCAGCCTCCTTGCGTGCCTTATCCTCCAGCAGCTTGTTGTTGCTGAGCAGCGCCTTTACGTCGAGCTGGTAGCTGGGCGCCTGCCAGTGGCCGCCGATCCGCACCGGAATGGTGATCTCCTTCAGCTCGTCCACATCCTTGCCCCCCTGCCCCTTGCTGCTCTCGACGATGGAGGTGAGGAACAGGAAGTCGAGGCTCTGTGGCACCAGCGCCGTCTGCCCCTCACCCTTGACTCGTAAGGCCGGGGCAAAGAGCTGGATGTCGTTGCTGCGGGCGATGCCATCGGCAATCAGGAAGCTGGCGGTCAGGGCGCTGAAGTCGGTCTTGCGCGCCTCCTTCACCTGTTCGGCCCCCTTGCCAGTGAGGGTGGCCCGCGCCTCGCGGATCATCTCAGGCAGGTTGATGCCGTGCAGGGCACCATCGCTCAGCTTCAAGGTAACCTTGCCCTGCATCCCGTTGCGCAGTGCCAGCGCAGAGAGACCACGGCCCTGCACCTGCACATCCAGATCGCCCTTGCCCTCCAGCAGATCACTCTGGGCCAGAGTCTGCAACAAGGGACGAATGTTCACTCCGGTCACCTGCTTGTGCACCTTGTAGGTGGCGGGTTGCTGGCGTGCGTCGAGTACCCCGTTCGCTTTCACCTGACCGCCAGCCACGGTCGCGCTGAACTGTTTGAGCGTCAGCAGTCCCTTGGTCCGCGCCACCTGTAGGTCAACGCTCCCCAGCTCCAGCCCCTTCAGACGCAGGCTGCCGAGTTGCAGCCGACCATCCAGATCCACCCCCTTGAGCGCGCCCAGATCCGGTTCAACCGCGGAGAGAGCTTCGCTCTTGCCGGTTGCCGCTTTATTGTCACTTGCAGCGGCATTGGAAGCACCGATCGCCGGTTTGTTCTCTTTGGCCTGCGCAGGTGTGGTCGGTGCCGATTTGGCTAGCCATTTATCGAGATCCAGCTTCTCCTCCTTGAGATCGAAGCTGATCGCGGGAACAGCTCCAAGCTGCACGGTTCCATCACCACTCAGCAGAGCCTCATCAGCACTCATCACCAGCTTGCTCAGGGTAATCAACTGCTTGTCGAGCTCGGCGCGGGCAAACCCGGCCAGTTTCAGCTTCATCTGCGGGCGCGGCAGCGCATCACCTTCCAGCGCTGCGGTCAGAAGCACATCGGAGAGTTCGGCAAGCTTCATCTCTTTATCGAGCCGCCCCTTGAGCGTCCCCTCCAGCGAGCCAGCCAGTGAAGCTTGTTGCCCCTCGCCTTTGGCCCCCTTGAGTGCCAACGTGAGGTTGCTCCACTCACCGAGGGCCAACCGGTCTCCCTTGATGGAGAAACTCTCGAGTCGCAGGGATGGGTCACTCAGGCTGCCACTGAGGCTCAGATCTTTCAGTTCACTGGCCATCGCCTCCTGCGCCAGCTTGATCTGGGTCTGTCCCTTGATATCGAAAGCGAGCTTGTCTGCACTTCCCTTGGCGGCCAGCGTCACGGGTACCCACTGACCAGTGGCCAGCTGCCCCATATCGAGATCGAGGCGATCCAGTCGCAGCGACGTGCCGCTGCGATCATCCTTTACCAGCGCACTGGCCTGGGAGAGCGCGACACCCTGCAAGCTGATCTGCCAGGGCTTGCTATCAGCGGTTGGCGCAGGGGTTGCGGGGACGACCGGTTCGCTTGCATCAGCAGTGGCATCTTTGATCAGTCCGCTCAGATTGGAGCTGCCATCCGCCTTGGTCTGGATAAAGAGATGGGCGCCACTCAGGGTCACCTTGCCGATCTCCAGACGATGGGAAAGCAGCGGCAACAGGGCCACCGAGGCCTCGCCCTGTTCGAAACGAACCAGATCCGGCTCGGCAAAACCGGCCGGATTGCGCAGGGCGACCTTCTCCAGCGAGAGGCCGAGACTCGGCCAGAAACGCCAGTCAATCTCCCCCGCCATCACCAGTTCGCGGCCCGTGCTCTTGCGCACCTGCTCAGCCAGCTGGGGTTTGAATTGATTGGGGTCGATAAGGCTGACCAGCGCCGCAATGGCCACCACCGCCGCCACGGCCAGGCCCAGCAAGATGTAGATGATCTTCTTCACGATGCACTCCTTGAATAGGGATCCTGACCGTGACTATATCATCCGGGGCAACGCAGGGGGGGCATGGCGGCGAAAAGGGCGAGATCACCGGACAGGGATAGTCGCGACCTCTGACGCCGGAGATTCTGACTCCGCGATCAACAGAGGCCCCGGAGGGCCTCAAGCTCAGAGATGAGCAGGCTGCTGCAATAGCGCCACGGCAGATCGGGTCGAGGTGAAAGCGAAACGGGACAAGGAGAGCGAATCGAGCTTCACCCACTGACAATCAGCCACGTCATCGGCGGGCTGGATAGCCGGTTTCTCTGCCAGCGTAATGGCAAAGAAGGTGTCACAGGTGTGGTAGGTGATGCCGTCATAGGGATAGGTATTGGCGAACGAGCCAAGATAACGACATGGCTGACCAGCCATATCGAACCCCAACTCTTCCTGTAACTCACGACGCAGCGCGACCTCCAGCGACTCGCCAGGATCGACAAATCCCCCCGGCAGATCCAGCAGCCCCTTACCCGGATTACGGGCGCGCACCGCAACCAGCACCTCATCCTGCCAGCAGATCGCCACCATCACTGCCGCCGCAACATTCTGGAAAAAATGAAAACCGCAGTCACAACGACACTCTTTCTGACTGATGCGCTGCAGGGTTTGACCGCCGCATTTTGGACAAAACATGGGCTATCTCCGACGAAATAAAGCGCCATTTTACGCCCCTAGGGCCGTTTTTTATGAGTAAAACAGACGGGAAGATAAGGGATTCAGGGGACGGAGGAGTAAAGAAGGTCAATTTTCAGGCGATTTGCTGATTTTCAGCCAATAAAAAACCCCGCTCGATGAGCGGGGTTTCTTGTATTGGGTGCCTGGCAGTGTCCTACTCTCGCATGGCGAATGCCACACTACCATCGGCGCTACCGCGTTTCACTTCTGAGTTCGGCATGGGATCAGGTGGTTCCACGGCGCTATGGCCGCCAGGCAAATTCTTCAATCTGAGAAAGCTGACGTGAATAACGATGTTGCTCGTGGCTTGTCGCTATCACTGAATTAGTTAGTAGTTCGCTTGGTATTTGCTACAAGGCCCAGAACACTTCTTGGGTGTTGTATGGTTAAGCCTCACGGGTAATTAGTATGGGTTAGCTCAACACGTCGCCGCGCTTACACACCCCACCTATCAACGTTGTGGTCTCCAACGGCCCTTTAGGACCCTCAAGGGGTCAGGGATGACTCATCTCAGGGCTCGCTTCCCGCTTAGATGCTTTCAGCGGTTATCGATTCCGAACTTAGCTACCGGGCAGTGCCACTGGCGTGACAACCCGAACACCAGAGGTTCGTTCACTCCGGTCCTCTCGTACTAGGAGCAACTCCCTTCAATCATCCAACGCCCACGGCAGATAGGGACCGAACTGTCTCACGACGTTCTGAACCCAGCTCGCGTACCACTTTAAATGGCGAACAGCCATACCCTTGGGACCGACTTCAGCCCCAGGATGTGATGAGCCGACATCGAGGTGCCAAACACCGCCGTCGATATGAACTCTTGGGCGGTATCAGCCTGTTATCCCCGGAGTACCTTTTATCCGTTGAGCGATGGCCCTTCCATTCAGAACCACCGGATCACTATGACCTACTTTCGTACCTGCTCGACCTGTCCGTCTCGCAGTTAAGCTGGCTTATGCCATTGCACTAACCTCCTGATGTCCGACCAGGATTAGCCAACCTTCGTGCTCCTCCGTTACTCTTTGGGAGGAGACCGCCCCAGTCAAACTACCCACCAGGCACTGTCCGCGAGCCCGATTCAGGGCCCTGCGTTAGAACATCAAACATACAAGGGTGGTATTTCAAGGACGGCTCCAGCGCAACTGGCGTCACGCCTTCAAAGCCTCCCACCTATCCTACACATGTAGGTTCAATGTTCAGTGCCAAGCTGTAGTAAAGGTTCACGGGGTCTTTCCGTCTAGCCGCGGGTACACCGCATCTTCACGGCGAATTCGATTTCACTGAGTCTCGGGTGGAGACAGCATGGCCATGGTTACACCATTCGTGCAGGTCGGAACTTACCCGACAAGGAATTTCGCTACCTTAGGACCGTTATAGTTACGGCCGCCGTTTACCGGGGCTTCGATCAAGAGCTTCGCTTGCGCTAACCCCATCAATTAACCTTCCGGCACCGGGCAGGTGTCACACCCTATACGTCCACTTTCGTGTTTGCAGAGTGCTGTGTTTTTGATAAACAGTCCCAGCCATCTGGTCACTGCGACTCCCGACTGCTCCATCCGCAAGGGACTTCACTGTCAAGAGCGAACCTTCTCCCGAAGTTACGGTTCTATTTTGCCTAGTTCCTTCACCCGAGTTCTCTCAAGCGCCTTGGTATTCTCTACCCGACCACCTGTGTCGGTTTGGGGTACGATGACTTGTAATCTGAAGCTTAGAGGCTTTTCCTGGAAGCAGGGCATCAATGGCTTCCGCACCGTAGTGCGTTCGTCTCGTGTCTCAGTGTTGTGTCTCCGGATTTGCCTAGAAACACCACCTACGCACTTTCACCAGGACAACCGTCGCCTGGCCCACCTAGCCTTCTCCGTCCCCCCATCGCAATTACAAGTCGTGCAGGAATATTAACCTGCTTCCCATCGATTACGCCTTTCGGCCTCACCTTAGGGGTCGACTCACCCTGCCCCGATTAACGTTGGACAGGAACCCTTGGTCTTCCGGCGAGGAGGCTTTTCACCCCCTTTATCGTTACTTACGTCAGCATTCGCACTTCTGATATCTCCAGCATACCTCTCGATACACCTTCGCAGACTTACAGAACGCTCCCCTACCACTCATACATAAGTATGAATCCGCGGCTTCGGTGCCTGGTTTGAGCCCCGTTACATCTTCCGCGCAGGCCGACTCGACTAGTGAGCTATTACGCTTTCTTTAAATGATGGCTGCTTCTAAGCCAACATCCTAGCTGTCTGAGCCTTCCCACATCGTTTCCCACTTAACCAGAACTTTGGGACCTTAGCCGGCGGTCTGGGTTGTTTCCCTCTTCACGACGGACGTTAGCACCCGCCGTGTGTCTCCCGGATATTACTTACTGGTATTCGGAGTTTGCATGGAGTTGGTAAGTCGGGATGACCCCCTAGTCCAAACAGTGCTCTACCCCCAGTAGTATTCGTCCGAGGCGCTACCTAAATAGCTTTCGGGGAGAACCAGCTATCTCCGAGTTTGATTGGCCTTTCACCCCCAGCCACAGGTCATCCCCTAACTTTGCAACGTTAGTGGGTTCGGTCCTCCAGTTGATGTTACTCAACCTTCAACCTGCCCATGGCTAGATCACCCGGTTTCGGGTCTACACCTTGCAACTAGACGCCCAGTTAAGACTCGGTTTCCCTACGGCTCCCCTATACGGTTAACCTCGCTACAAAATGTAAGTCGCTGACCCATTATACAAAAGGTACGCAGTCACCCCGAAGGGCTCCCACTGCTTGTACGTACACGGTTTCAGGTTCTATTTCACTCCCCTCACAGGGGTTCTTTTCGCCTTTCCCTCACGGTACTGGTTCACTATCGGTCAGTCAGGAGTATTTAGCCTTGGAGGATGGTCCCCCCATATTCAGACAGGATGTCACGTGTCCCGCCCTACTCGATTTCACTTCAAGGTCGTTTTCATGTACGGGGCTATCACCCTGTATCGCTGGCCTTTCCAGGACCATTCCACTAACTTCCAAGAAACTTAAGGGCTAATCCCCGTTCGCTCGCCGCTACTGAGGGAATCTCGGTTGATTTCTTTTCCTCGGGGTACTTAGATGTTTCAGTTCTCCCGGTTCGCCTCGTTGCACTATGTATTCATGCAACGATACCTAGCTTATGCTAAGTGGGTTTCCCCATTCGGAAATCTGTGAGTAATAGCGTCTCTTACCGACTTCTCACAGCTTATCGCAGGTTAGTACGTCCTTCATCGCCTCTGACTGCCAAGGCATCCACCATGTACGCTTAGTCACTTAACCATACAACCCCAAGAAGTGTCGTCGAAACGACGCGACTTGTTGAAGTACAACAAGGACCAAATAAAATTTGGTTTTCGCCAAGAAGTTTCCAAAGCACTTGTAACAAATGTTTGAGAACTACTTTTTAAATCAGCTTTCCAGATTGTTAAAGAGCATGTTTGCAACAGCACAAGGCTGAAGA